>NZ_VFNI01000002.1 GCF_006715495.1 Herbaspirillum sp. SJZ106 | reverse complement strand
CCCCGTACACCATCGTGTAACCCAACGCGATCAGTGCGTACATGCTCCCTAGCACCAAACCGTTGATGATCTGCTGGATGAATATGTCCATGAATAACTCTTTAATCTGAAATGACGAAAAACGCACATGCCGACGAGATTGCCGGCACGTCGCGAAAGCATGCGGATGAGCAAAATCCGTTCCCGCTTGCCGGGTGGAATGCATGCGTCTGTGCACAAGGCGGTGCGGCCTTCATAAAAACGCCGGCGCATGCCGCTGTTGTGGACGCTGAATTCTTTGCGCGAGGGGGATGATTGGGACGGGCTCAGCCGCTGCCGCTTCGGATGCGCGGGCTTCGGCGTTGCCTGGAATGCCGGATGCGTCGGCGCATGCCGACGGGCATATGGATATGCATGGTGGGGTCTCCCTTGTCTCCTGTTTGCGCCATTGTTTGGCGTCGTACCCAGCCTGTTGGGCGGGCCTTGCGCGAGCCTGCCTGTTGGGTGGCCCGTCGATATTGGTGCGGAATTATACGCAGAACCTGCGCACAATCCAGTCAAAAAACGGCGCTGTTACATAAGAAATCCCGGTAAGACCAGTAAACTCCATCATTTTGATGCAGGAAATATCATCAAAATGAAAAAGGCTTGCATCAGCAAGCCTTTTTCCGGTTCTTTCATTGCCGCGCCGCTCAGGCGCTTTCCGCCGCAGGCGTCTTGCGCGCGCTCAGTCCCTTGGGCAGCGGGAAGGTGACGTTTTCCTCGATGCCTTCCAGCACGCGCACGCTGCGCGCGCCAATCTCCTTGATGCGTTCGATCACGGCCCGCACCAGCACCTCGGGCGCCGAAGCTCCGGCCGTCACGCCGATGCGCAACTTGCCTTCGACCCACTCGGGCTGGATCAGCGCGGCGTCATCGACCATGAAGGCGGGCACGCCCTTCTTCTCGGCCAGTTCGCGCAGGCGGTTGGAGTTGGAACTGTTGGGACTGCCGACCACGATCACCACATCGACCTGGGGAGCCATGAACTTCACGGCTTCCTGGCGGTTGGTGGTGGCGTAGCAGATGTCGCCCTTCTTGGGTTCGGCGATCGCCGGGAAACGCTCACGCAGCGCCGCGATGATGTCGGCGGTGTCGTCCACCGACAGCGTGGTCTGCGAGACGTAAGCCAGCAGTTCCGGATCGGCTACCTGCAGGCGCCTCACGTCTTCCACGGTTTCCACCAGGTGCATGCCTGCTTCGGTCTGGCCCATGGTGCCTTCCACCTCGGGGTGGCCGGCGTGGCCGATCATGATGATCTCGCGGCCTTCGCGGCGCATCTTGGCCACTTCCATGTGAACCTTGGTGACCAGCGGACAAGTGGCGTCGAACACGGCCAGTCCGCGCTCGGCGGCTTCGGCCTGGACCACCTTGGGCACGCCGTGGGCGGAGAAGATCACGGTACTGCCGGCCGGGACATCGGCCAGCTCTTCGATGAACACCGCGCCCTTGGCGCGCAGGTCCGCCACCACATAGGCGTTGTGGACGATCTCGTGGCGCACGTAGATGGGCGCGCCGAACTGCTGCAGCGCGCGTTCGACGATTTCGATCGCACGGTCGACACCGGCGCAAAAACCGCGCGGCTGTGCGAGCAGGATTTCGGATTCCGCTTTATCCATGGTGGCTTCCTTGATTCAAAACTTGTCTACGGCGATAGAGCCGATGTTGGCTTCGGCCCTGAACCTGTTCAACGCTTCAACTCTCGTCGAAATTTTGAAGAGGTTCTTACAGAACTCCAATGATTTTCACTTCAAATTTCAGCGTTTGGCCGGCCAGCGGATGATTGAAATCGAAGATGGCCCCATCATCGTCGATCGCGCGCAGGATGCCGGCAAAACGGCCGCCGCCGGGCGCGGCGAAATCGACCAGGTCGCCGATGCGGTAATCCTCGCCCATCGCCGAGTTTTCTTCCAGCGTGGCGCGCGAGATACGCTGGATCAGCTCGTCGCTGCGCTCGCCGAAAGCTTGCTCGGGCGCCAGCTCGAAAGTCTGGTGCGCGCCTTCCGGCAGGCCCAGCAGGCAGGCTTCCAGGAATGGCGCCAATTGCCCCTGGCCGAACTGCAGCGTCGCCGGATTTTCATTGAAGGTGCTGACGATATCGTCGCCATCCAGCGAAGCCAGGCGGTAATGCAGGGTGAGGTAGGCGTTGTCGGTGACGACCGGGACAGATGGGCTGGACATGAAAGGAAATCAGAGATGCTTGAGAACCCGTTATTGTAAGCCATGTTTGCTTCCAGCGCCGCCGCCGCACAGCGTTAGTCCGCCGCGGCCGCCGGCCCCTGTCCCCTGTTTTGTTGATTTCAAAGATGGCAATAACTGATTGGCCCGAAGACCAGCGGCCGCGAGAACGGCTGATCCGCCAGGGTGCGGCGGCCCTGTCGGACGCGGAATTGCTGGCGGTGTTCCTGCGCGTGGGCGTGGCCGGCAAAAGCGCGGTCGACCTGGCGCGCGAGATGCTCCAGCATTTCGGCTCGCTGGATGCGCTGTTTGGCGCCGGGCTGAATGACTTTTCCCGGATCAACGGCCTGGGCCCGGCCAAGTATGCCCAGTTGCAGGCGGTCATGGAGCTCGCCAAGCGGGCGCTGGGCGAGGAACTGGAGGATGGCGCCCTGCTGAACTCGACCCAGGCAGTAGGCCAGTATCTGCGGCTCCTGTTCAAGAACAAGGCCCATGAATCGTTCGTGGTGTTGTTTGTCGACATCCGCAACCGCCTGATCGCGGTGGAAGAACTGTTTCGCGGCACGCTGAACCAGGCCAGCGTCTATCCGCGCGAAGTGGTGAAGGCGGCGCTTGGGCACAACGCCGCCTCAGTCATACTGGCGCACAACCATCCTTCCGGCGATCCGGAACCCAGCCAGGCCGACCTGGCGCTCACCCGGGCATTGAAAGACGCGCTGGCGCTGGTCGATGTGCGGGTGCTGGACCATTTCGTGGTGGCGGGAACACGCACCCATTCCTTTGCCGAGCATGGGCAGATATGAATTTCCAAAGGCTTTTTCTTTGCACAAACCCTTACCGATCAATGGGTTATGACTGAAGGCGATGCCGCTGGCGACTGCAGGTCGACAAATTGTTAAATAAATTAATTTACAATAGACACAATTGTTTTTCGCAAGTCATTGAAAAATCAATGTTTTTTCCTTATACTCACGTTTTTCCCAAATTCGGAAATTTTTAAGGAGCATCAACATGGCACGTGTCTGCCAAGTCACCGGGAAGGGGCCGATGGTCGGCAACAACGTTTCCCATGCAAACAACAAGACTAAGCGTCGCTTCCTGCCCAACCTGCAGAACCGCCGCATTTTCGTCGAATCCGAAAACCGCTGGGTTTCCCTGCGTTTGTCCAACGCCGGCCTGCGCGTGATCGACAAGATCGGCATCGATGCCGTTCTGGCCGATCTGCGTGCTCGCGGCGAAAAAGTCTAACTAGCAGAGTAAAGGAAATCTATCATGGCGAAATCCGGCCGCGACAAAATCAAACTGGAGTCGACCGCAGGTACCGGTCACTTCTACACCACCACCAAGAACAAGCGTACTACGCCCGAAAAGATCACGATCATGAAGTTCGATCCCAAGGCGCGCAAGCACGTCGAGTACAAAGAGACCAAGATCAAGTAATTGATCGTCCTCTCTTGATGAAGAACCCCGCCAAGGCGGGGTTTTTTATTGCCTGCCGCCGCCCTCGCGCATACACCCTGACCCTCCCCGGGCAGCGCGGCAAGCGCCCCAAAACAAAACCCCCGTGGACTTGCGTCGGCGGGGGTTTTATTTTCAGAGGCGCAAGCCGTCAGGCTTGCCCGCCCTCAGGGTCGGATCACGCGTAGCTGCGCAGGCGCAATGCGAATTCGCGCAGCGCCTTGATGCCGGATGCTTCGGCGCGGGCGCACCAGTCCTGCAATTGCTGCAGCAGCTGCTCGCGGGTCGAGTGCGAACGTTCCCAGATCGCGCCCAGTTCGATGCGCATTTCATGCATCGTCTGCAGCGCCTTGCTGTGCGTGAACAACTCGGACAACTGTTGCTTCTGGCCGTCTTCCAGCTTGGCCGGCTCACGTTGCAGCAGCTTCTTGGAAGACTTCAGGAAGCGCGATTCCAGCTTGGCCTTTTCAATCAGGTGGTCCAGCTCGTCCTTCCAGGCATGCTTGAGGGAACGGGCGTACTTGGCGGTGACGTCGTAGCGGTTGGCGATGACCGACTGCAGCGTGTCGAAGTCGACCGCGGCCTTCTTGCTGTCGAACTTGGGCACCGGAGCCACTTTCTTCACCTTGGCCAGGCCAAAGGTTTCGAGGATGCGGATATACATCCAGCCGATATCGAACTCATACCACTTGGACGAGAACTTGGCCGAGGTGCCGAAGGTGTGGTGGTTGTTGTGCATTTCTTCGCCGCCGATGATGATGCCGATCGGGAACAGGTTGGTCGCGGCGTCGTTGCAGTCGTAGTTGCGGTAACCCCAGTAGTGGCCGATGCCATTGACCACGCCGGCGGCCCAGAACGGGATCCACGCCATCTGGATGGCCCAGATGGCCAGGCCGATGGCGCCGAACAGCAGCACGTTGATGACCAGCATGATGCCCACGCCCTGCCAGCTGTACTTGCTGTAGATGTTGCGCTCGATCCAGTCGTCGGGGGTGCCGTGGCCGAACTTTTCCATGGTCTCGGCGTTCTTGGCTTCGTCGCGATAGAGTTCAGCGCCTTCCCACATCACCTTCTTGATGCCGCGGGTCTGCGGGCTGTGCGGATCCTCTTCGGTTTCGCACTTCGCATGGTGCTTGCGGTGGATGGCGGCCCATTCCTTGGTCACCATGCCGGTGGTCATCCACAGCCACAGGCGGAAGAAGTGGCTGGGGATCGCGTGCAATTCGAGCGCACGATGCGCCTGGCAACGATGCAGGTAGAGTGTCACGCCCACAATCGTGATATGGGTCATCACCAATGTGTAAATGACAATCTGCCAACCGCTCGCGTGCAGCAAGCCGTTGGCAACAAAGTCGAGGATCGCATCTAAGGTCATCACTGCTCCAAAATTAGAAACTGCTATCGGATAACGAACTTGTTCCGTGAAAATGTTTTTATTTTCTTTTAATTTTGCTGCATTGTACGCGAATTCTTCTCGTCTGGGCTATCCGGCGATGGCGGAACAACAGTCGCGTCGCTCTGGCGGAAACTGCGTTCGTCCATGATCCGGATGTCGCGCTTGGCGTGCGCGACCTGGATTCCGTGCTCCTTGAATGCCTTCCAGATGGCCCGGTTGACGTCGGAAAGCACATTCAGGCGGCCGTTTTCCGGATCGGTGATCCAAAAACCCAGCTCCAGCTCCAGGCCATCGGCCCCGATCTTGATCAGCAGGGCCTGCGGCGCGGTCTGTTGAGATACCCGCTGCACCCCAAGTGCGGCCTGCTCCATGATAGACAAGACAGTTTCCACATCGTCCTGGTACAAAATTGTAAGCTGTGTGTACAAACGTACAATGCGGTGGGTCAAGGAATAGTTCTGTACCGGATTGGCCACAAACATTTCATTGGGCAACACCGATTCGATGCCGTCCAGCCCTTCCAGGATCGTATACCGGGTATTGATCTGGGTGACCTTGCCGAAATAGGTATCCACGGCAACCATGTCGCCGATCACCATGCTGCGTTCCAGCAAGATCACGAAACCGGACACGTAGCTGCTGGCGATCTTTTGCAAGCCCAGGCCGATACCCACCCCAAGCGCGCCGCCGAACACCGACAGCACGGTCAGGTCGATCCCCACCAGCGACAGGCTGACCAGGAACGCGATCAGGATCAGCACCGCCTTGGTCAGGCGCGCCACCACCGTGCGCAGCGAGGAATGCATGGTGCTGACCTTCATCAGCCGGTTTTCCAGCACTGCGCCGATCCACAAGGCAATGATCAGGGTCACCAGCACCGAAGCGCCAGCTTGCAAAATCGTCAACAGCGATGCCTTGTGGCGCCCCAGGGGCAGTTCGGTGCGGTCGAGATAATCGATAAAGTCCGGCCACAAGCCGGTGATGTAAAGCCATACGCAGATCCACACCAGCGTCGCGATGGCTTTTTCCGACAGGTGCAGCAAGGCCCCGACGGTGGCGTCCTTGACAAAGATGCTGCGCAGCACATAGAACACGAAGCGCATCGCAACCTGGGCGATGGCCAGCGGAAACATGATTTCCCACAGCGATACCGGATGGCCGATGCGTTTGAGGCAGACATACGCGGCCGCCAGCAAGCCCAGCGCCAGCAGCGGCGACAGCACGCGGGAAAAGCTCTTGACGCCGATCTGCATCATCCGCGACTGCTCGTCGCCGCGCTCCAGCCCCAGGATCTTGCGCAGCCAGCGCGACAGCGCGATCCCGCCCAGCACGCACAACAGGATGACAGCCAGTTGGCGCAGCACGTCCTGCGGCTGGTAGTCGGTGAAAAGGGAAAGGAAATGGTCGGTCATGGCTGGCCGGCTCGTTCAGGAAAGGACAATATGAAATCGGGTCATCATCGGCATCACCGTACTCACGGCGCCGGCTCGGCATCCTGGCGGTGGCGCTCCCAGTTGGCGGCGTAACGCGCGGCCAGCGGCGGATTCTTGCCCAGCACCAGGATGTTCTCGGCGTTCTTGTGCTGCGCCGACCAGGTGAAATTGAAACTGCCGGTAATCACCGTCGCCGATGGCAAGGCGGCATCGATCACGATCACCTTGTTGTGGGCGTTGCGATAACGCGTCTCCAGCCAGACCGGCACGCCGGCGCTGCGCAATTGCTGCAGGCGCCCGCTGGAATTCTTGTCGAGCTGGCCACCATCCATCAGCACGCGCACGTCGACGCCGCGCTGGCGGGCCGCCACCAGCGCATCCGTGATGGGCCGGTTGGTCAACAGGTACGCCTGCACCAGCACCTGCCGGCGCGCCTTGGCCAGTTGGCCGACGATCAGGCCTTCGATATCGTCCCACGGCGCGAAAGCGGCCTGCTGCGTGCCTTGCGCGGCCATGGCAGGCGCCGCCGCCTGCCTGGCCAGGGCGGACGGAGCCGCCAGCAGGCCAGCCAGCAAAAACGGCGCCGCCTGCCGGCACAGGCGATGCAATGCCAGGATCAAGCGCGGCGCTCCAGCACGGCGGCGAAGAAACCATCGGTCTGGTGCAGGTGCGGCAACAGCTTCAGATAGTCGCCCATCTCCAGCACGACCTTCTGCTCGGCCAGCACCTCGCTCATGGGACGCAGCATGAAATCGGGGTGCGCTTGCAGGAACTCGGCGATCACCTCGTCGTTTTCCTCTTCCAGGAAGCTGCAGGTGCCGTACACCAGGCGCCCGCCCGGACGCACCAGGCGCGCGGCGCTGGCCAGGATGCTGCCCTGCTTGGCGCGCATCTCGGTCAGGGTGTCCACGCTCTGGCGCCATTTCATGTCAGGATTGCGGCGCAGCGTGCCCAGGCCGCTGCAAGGCGCATCGACCAGCACGCGGTCGATCTTGCCGGCCAGGCGCTTGACCTTGGCGTCGTTCTCGTGGGCGATCACCACCGGATGCACATTGGACAGGCCGCTGCGCGCCAGGCGCGGCTTGAGCTTGGCCAGGCGTTTCTCGGACACGTCGAAGGCGTACAGGCGGCCGGTATTGCGCATCAAGGCGCCCAGCGCCAGCGTCTTGCCGCCGGCGCCGGCACAGAAGTCCACCACCATTTCGCCGCGCTTGGCGCCGACGATCTGGGCCAGCAACTGGCTGCCCTCATCCTGCACTTCGATCGCGCCATCCTTGAACAACGGCAGGTTCTGCAGCGCCGGCTTTTTCAGCACGCGCAGGCCCAGCGGCGAATAAGGCGTGGGTTCGCAAGCCACCGGCGCCTTGGCCAGTTCTTCGATGACGCTATCGCGGTCGGCCTTGAGCGCGTTGACGCGCAAGTCCAGCGGCGCCGGACGGTTCATGGCATCGGCCAGCTCCAGCGTGGCGGCTTCGCCCACGCGCGCCACCAGCTTGTCGTACAGCCAGGGCGGCAGGTTGCTGCGCATCTGCGGCGCCAGCTGGCTGCGGTCGATCTGCGCCACGCGCGCCAGCCATTCGCCCTCTCCTTCCTGCAAGCCGCCCAGCGACTCGGCGCCGACGGCGTCGGCCAGGCCCAGCAGCGCCATGCGGCGCATCATCGGCCCCACGCCGGATTCGGCGAAATTGGTCAGCACCGTCTTGTTGCGCAACAGGCCGTAGACCGCCTCGGCGATCACGCCGCGTTCACGGCTGCCCAGCTTGGGGTGGTCGCGGAAATAACGCGACAGCGTCACATCGGCCGGGCCGGTGAAGCGCAGCACCTCGCGCAGCAGTTCTTCGGTATGGGGAATGATCGCGGGAGGCAATCTCATGCTCGGTCCTTCAGATTCTAAAATGGGTAGGCTTGCAACGGCTCAGATTGCAATAACGGATGCGGCGTCGGCCGGCGCCAAACGCACGCGAGCGCCTTCCAGCACAAGACGCCCTTGGACGAACCAGTTCACGGCGCGTGGGTAGATGACATGTTCCTGTTCCAGCACGCGCTCGGCCAGCGCTTCTTCGCTGTCGCCCTCCAGCACCGGTACGCAAGCCTGGGCCACGATGGGGCCATGGTCCAGGTCGGGCGTGACGAAATGCACGGTCGCGCCATGCAGCTTCACCCCGGCGGCCAAGGCCTGGCGGTGCGTCGCCAGCCCGGGGAAACTGGGCAGCAGCGACGGATGGATATTGAGCATGCGCCCCCTGTAATGATCCACAAAAGGCGCGGTCAGGATGCGCATGAAGCCGGCCAGCACCACCAGGTCGGGCGCATAGGCGTCGATGCTGGCGCGCAGGGCGGCATCGAACTGGTCGCGCGTGGCGTAATCGCGGCTGGGAATGACCTCGGTCGGAATACCGTGCGCCGCGGCGAACTCCAGGCCGCTGGCGTCGGCGCGGTTACTGATGACGGCGGAAATTCTGGCAGGCCATTTTTCGGCCTGGGCGGCGCGGACGATGGCTTCCATATTGCTGCCTCGTCCGGAAATCAGGATGACAATGCTTCTCATGGTGTGCGCATTGTACCTGCTAGTGTCGCGTTGCACGCCTGGCAGAACCGATAAACCAGGTGGATTTGCCATTCTGGCTAGGCGCAAACCGCAGGATTTGCGACGCCGCCGGAGACGGGACGGGTGCGGCCGGCCGCCGATGTCCGCGCGGCCCGGCGGCGGCCGTGGCGGAAATGATTGATCCGGCTTTACTGGAAGGAATAAAAAACCCGGAACGCGATTTTCTTTTCGGCCCAGTAGTCGGCCGCGTCGCGGAAGACGTCGAGCAAGGTTTCGCGGGCCTCCTTGTCGAACTTCTGGGTATTGGGGAGTTGTTCCAGCACCACGACAAAGCCGGGCTGCTTGCCGGCCTTGTGCGTCAGGTCGGTCAGGCAATCGGCCAGCGCATCGAAATTCTTGCCGAAATGCCTCGGGAAGTGGAAGGCGCTGGCGATGGCGGTCAGCACTTGCTGCTTGGTGGTTGCCTCGGCGCAATAGGCGTAGAGAAAGTGCTGCTCAAGACGAGCGGCCTCTTCCTGCAACTCGGTCACGCGGAAGGCGCGGATCGACTGCACTATATTTGGCGGCACCGTTTTAAACAAACTCATTGTCCCTTCCTATCCATGACGAGGTGGTGTGGTTGCATCCCTGGCTGGCAGCCGGGCTTGCCGGCCCAGCCTGCTTGTGTTGCCCGAATTGCGATCGGACCGCATTCCGATCAGTCGCGAATCCGGCTGAACGTCTTGTAATGGTCGCTCGTGTAATAGTATTCGCCGGATGTTGCAGGATCGCCGCCGCTGATGATCCTGCGGGCCCCGCGGTTGCGCGCACGCGGGGTTTTGACGGTGAATTCGTGATAATACCCGCGCTTTTGCTTGGGTAAAACCCCCTCATAATTGCCGAAAACCGCACCATCCTTGGCGTACGGGAAGGGCCCGCCCTGGCGGATCAGCCCCATGGTCTGCTGGGCTTCGCGCGGCAGCTGGTCGAGCGAGACATCGGCGATGCCGCCCGGCTGCGGGCCGCGCGCCTGGACCGGCGCAGCCAGGACCAGTGCGGCCAGGAGAACTAGCCAGTACTTCAGGAAAAAGGATGAAATGACTCGGGCTCGCATTTTAATGATTGCAATAATATTAATTTTCAGCAATACGACATCGTAGATTAACGTTTTGCTTTCGGCTAAGCAACCATGACATTCACGGTTTCTTCACCCCGGAGCGAACCCACGGCGCGGCATCCCCTCGCAATCCGGCCTCAGGCGTTTTTCTCACCGACGGGTTAAATAAGAACATCCGGGCGGTCCGCCCCAAGCTCAGGCTTGGAGCGCCCGCGCCGTTTCCGGTTCAAAAAACGCCAGTACTTCATCGCGCTTGCCGTAGGTATCGCTCTCGCCCAGCGCAATCAGCTCACGCGTGAAGCTTTTCTCGAACAGCAGATACGACGCCAGCGCCGAACCGCGCGCCTCGGTGGCGCCGATGCCGCCCAGCAAGGTGCGGATCGGCCTGGGCAAACTGGCCACATGGCGGCTGGCGATGCTGTCGATGCGCTGCGACGGCGAAATCACCAGCGTCTCGATCGGCTTCAACGGCGTGCGGGCGCGCTGCTCGGGGGTCAGCACCGACAGCGTCTGGTTGACGCGGTTAGTGCGCTCGATATCGGCCGACAAACCGTCGAGGAAGATGCTCGACATCGCATGGCCGGCCACTTGCGCCAGGCTGGGATATTGCGGCGTGTTGGTGGGCGCATTTTCGCCCTCCTCGCCCATGCGCCCGGCGCCGATCACCAGCACCTTGGACGCGCCCAGGTGAATGGCCGGCGAAATCGGCGCGATCTGGCGCATCGAGCCGTCGCCGCAATATTCGCAGCGGCCGTTGATATAGACCGGGATGGCCGGGAAGATGAACGGAATGGCCGACGACGCCAACAGATGGTCGATGCCGATCTGGTCGCGGATGGCCAGCCGCTGCGTGCGGCGCCACGGCTCGATCTCGTCCTGGCACTGGTAAAACGTGACGTGCTGGCCGCTGGTGTAGGAAGATGCCGTCACCGCCAGCGCATGCAGCTTGCCCTCGGCCATCGCCTCATCCAGCCGCGGCAGGTCGAGCAGGCGGTGCAGCATGCTCACCAGCGGCGTGTTGTCCAGCAGCGAGTTGGGCGGATGGGCGCGCCATTTGCGCAACAACCAGCCGAAAGAAAACAGCGACAGCCAGCGCGCCCCCGAGCGCAAGATCCCCAGCGAATCGGCGCGGTAGACCTGCTCGACCTTGAAATTGGCCCAGACCGCCATCAGCTCGCGCACCGCCTCGCCGAAATCGTCGGCGCGGCAAGCCAGCGCGGTGGCATTGATGGCCCCCGCCGACGTGCCGCAGATGATGGGAAAGGGATTGCTGTGCACCGGCCAGCCGGACTCCAGCAAGATCAACGACAAGGCGTTGAGCACGCCCACTTGATAAGCCGCCCGCGCGCCCCCTCCGGTCAGGATCAGTCCTGTTTTATGTTCCGTTGACTCCATGCCAACAGCTTAGCAGCAGCCCCGCGCCGGTGGCGAAAAATGTTGGGATGCGATGCACAAATGACGGTCCATCATTTGCCCCCGCCGCACTATTTGGGCGCCATGCGGATGGCGCCGTCCAGGCGGATGGTTTCGCCGTTGAGCATCACGTTCTCGATGATGCTCCTGGCCAGTTGCGCGTACTCGGTCGCCCGGCCCAGGCGCGGCGGGAAAGGCACGGCCTGGCCCAGCGAGTCGAGCACCTCCTGCGGCATGGCCAGCATCATCGGCGTTTCGAAAATGCCGGGAGCGATGGTCATGACGCGAATGCCGCTGCGCGACAGGTCGCGCGCCATCGGCAGCGTCATGGCGACGATGGCGCCCTTGGATGCGGCATAGGCGGTCTGGCCGATCTGGCCATCGTAGGCGGCCACCGAGGCGGTATTGATGATCACGCCGCGCTCGCCTTCTTGCGCCGGTTCCGTCCTGGCCATCGCGTCGGCGGCAAAGCGCGCCATGTTGAAGCTGCCCACCAGGTTGATGTTGAGCGTCTTCATGAACAGCGCCATGGTATGCGGCCCGCTCTTGCCGATCAGCTTCTCGGCCGGCGCGATGCCGGCACAGTTGATGAGCCCGCGCACGGTGCCCAGTTGCTGGGCGGCGCGCACCACCGCCTGCGCATCTTCCTCGGCGCTGACGTCGCAGCGCACGAACACGCCGTTCAATTCCTGCGCCAGCTTGCTGCCAACCTCTTCATTCAGGTCGGCCAGCACCGGCTTGCCGCCTGCGGCCGCGATCATGCGCGCGGTCGCCGCGCCCAGCCCCGACGCGGCGCCGGTCACGATGAAAACATTTCCTTCGATACGCATTGCGTCTCCTCGCTTTATTTTTCCAAATGGTTGCGTTTGGAGATTATGCAGCAGACGCCGCGCGGCCGACTATCCGCGCGGCGACAATCGGGGCAGCGCTGAATCAGTCCCACACGATGTGGCGTACCCCGGTTCAGGTCGGCAACGCCGGCAGCAGCGGCACCAGCAGCAAGGCCACGATGTTGATGATCTTGATCAGCGGATTGATGGCCGGCCCGGCGGTGTCCTTGTACGGGTCGCCCACGGTGTCGCCGGTCACGGCCGCCTTGTGCGCGTCCGAGCCCTTGCCGCCGTGGTGGCCATCCTCGATGTATTTCTTGGCATTGTCCCAGGCGCCGCCGCCGGTGGTCATCGAAATCGCCACGAACAGGCCGGTCACGATGGTTCCCATCAGCAGCCCGCCCAACGCCGCCGGACCCAGCAGCATGCCGACCACGACAGGCACGATCACCGGCAGCAACGAAGGCAGGATCATCTCGCGGATGGCCGACGAGGTCAGCATGTCCACCGCGCGGTCGTATTGCGGCCGGCCGGTGCCATCCATGATGCCCGGAATCTCGCTGAACTGGCGCCGCACTTCGACCACCACCGCGCCGGCCGCGCGGCCCACCGCTTCCATCGCCATGGCGCCGAACAGGTAAGGGATCAGGCCGCCGATGAACAGGCCGACGATCACCGCCGGGCTGGACAAGTCGAAGGAAGTGCTCTTGCCGACGCTGTCGAGCGCATGGGTATAGTCGGCGAACAGCACCAGCGCCGCCAGCCCGGCCGAACCGATCGCATAGCCTTTGGTGACGGCCTTGGTGGTGTTGCCCACCGCATCGAGCGGATCGGTGATGGCGCGCACCGAGTCCGGCATGCCCGACATCTCCGCAATGCCTCCGGCATTGTCCGTGATGGGCCCGTACGCATCCAGCGCGACGATGATACCGGCCATCGACAACATCGAGGTGGCCGCGATGGCGATGCCGTACAAGCCGGCCAGCCAGTAGGCGGCGATGATGGCCACGCACACCGCCAGCACCGGATATGCGGTGGACTTCATCGATACGCCGAGGCCGGCGATGATGTTGGTGCCGTGGCCGGTGGTCGATGCCTGGGCGATGTGGCGCACCGGCTTGAAATCGGTGCCGGTGTAGTACTCGGTGATGTAGACCATCAGTCCGGTCAGCACGATGCCCACCACCGCCGAGCCGATCAGCGGCAGGCGCAGCTCGGGCGGCAGCATCAGCCAGCTGGCGATCACGAAGCCGACCAGCGAAAGGCCGGCCGACCACCATAGCCCGGTATAGAGCGCCGACATGATTTTCTTGCCGGGCGAAGCCTTGACCATCGAGCAGCCGACGATGGACGCCAGGATCGACACCCCGCCCAGCACCAGCGGATAAAGGATGGCCAGCACTTCCATGCCTTTCAGCATCAGGCTGCCCAGCAGCATGGTCGCCACCAGCGTGACCACATAGGTCTCGAACAGGTCGGCCGCCATGCCGGCGCAGTCGCCGACGTTGTCGCCCACGTTATCGGCGATCACCGCCGGATTGCGCGGATCGTCCTCGGGAATGCCGGCCTCGACCTTGCCCACCAGGTCGGCGCCGACATCGGCGCCCTTGGTGAAGATGCCGCCGCCCAGACGGGCGAAGATGGAGATCAGCGAAGCGCCGAAGGCCAGCCCGATCAATGGCTTGATGGCGTCATGCAGGCTGGGCGCGCGCCCCTGCCCGTATCCGAACAGGAACCAGAAGAACAGCGTCACCCCCAGCAGGCCCAGCCCGACCACCAGCATGCCGGTGATCGCCCCGCCGCGAAAGGCCACATTGAGCGCTTCGTTCATGCCGCGCGTGGCGGCTTGCGCGGTGCGCACGTTGGCCCGCACCGACACGTTCATGCCGATGAAACCGCAGGCGCCCGACAACACCGCCCCCAGCAGGAAACCGAGCGCGGTCGGCCAGCCCAGTCCGGGAATGAGTGCGATCACGACCAGCAGCACCACCCCGACCATGGCGATGGTGCGGTATTGCCGCGCCAGATAGGCGGACGCGCCCTGCTGGATCGCACTGGCGATATCCTGCATGCGTTCGTTGCCGGGGTCCTGCTTGAGAATCCAACTACGGGATACGAGGCCATAGATCACTGCGACGACGCCGCAGGCAATGGCAAACCAAAGGGCTGTAGCCATGCATGTCTCCTTTATTATCACGACTCATCAACAATCACGAACATCCGCCGCTGCCGCCGGTACAGGAACATGCCTGTTGCCGGCAACCGCCGCCGATACTGCGCCTGCAAATTGTGTCGCCCTTTTTCTTGGATTTCTTATGGTTCTACCGGGGCTGCCGCCGCCGCGCATGAACCTGCACGGTAGCGGTTGAAAAATCCAGTCCATCACTGATCTTGCCTGCCTTGCCACTATCGCGGCTGGTTCGCCGCGCGGGCATAAAAAAAGCGGACCGCAGTCCGCTTTACTTTACTCCGCCAGGGCGGCAAATGCACGATCCCTGATTTCTTCGACCGGGCCTACGCCGGCGATCTTGCGATACTTCGGCGCGCCCGGCTGGCCGGACTTGGCCCAGTCGCCATAGTAGCCGAGCAGCACTTCGGTCTGCTCGTGGTACACCGCCAGGCGCTTCTTGACGGTTTCTTCCTTGTCGTCGTCGCGCTGGATCAGGGCTTCGCCGGTGGCGTCGTCCTTGCCCTCGGCCTTGGGCGGGTTGAACTTGACGTGGTAGGTGCGGCCCGAACCCGGGTGCACGCGGCGGCCGCTCATGCGCTCGACGATGGCGCTGTCGGGCACGTCGATTTCCAGCACGTAGTCGATGGCCACGCCGGCTTCCTTCATGGCGTCGGCCTGGCGCGTGGTGCGCGGGAAGCCATCGAACAGGTAACCGTTGGCGCAGTCGGGCTGCTGCAGGCGATCCTTGACCAGCCCGATGATGATGTCATCCGAAACCAATCCGCCTGCGTCCATTACCTTCTTGGCGGCGATGCCCAGTTCAGTTCCCGCAGCCACGGCGGCGCGCAGCATGTCGCCGGTGGAGATTTGCGGGATGTTGAATTTTTCCTTGATAAAAGTGGCTTGCGTACCTTTACCGGCACCAGGCGCTCCTAAAAGGATGAGGCGCATATCGTTTCCTAAATTGAGGTTTCTGAAATATTGAATGCTTGAATTCTTTTGCGATGGGATGGCGGTCGATACCAACCGTCTGGGCGGTTATGTCTCTTTTTGTGGCGCCGTTTGCATCAGCTCTGGACGAAACTTACCACAAAATCTTACCGAACCATGACAAACGCCCGATTTTTAAGCAGTCTCCAGCCGCTGATTGTGTCGCGCAAGTTTGACAAAAAACTTACAAAACACCCGCCCGCCAAGACTTTCCTCGGCAGTCGTTTTCGGCCTCGCGCACACTACAGGGAGGAAATGGTCTTCACCAGCGGACTGTCCGGCGGCGCCTCGAAATGTTTGCGTACACGCAACAAATCTTCCGGCGTATCCACGCCCGCTTCCGGCACCACCGAGGTCACATGCACCGCGATCGAATGGCCGTGCCACAGCACGCGCAATTGCTCCAGCGCCTCGATGCGCTCCACCGGCGAGGCCGACAGCGTCGGGTACAACTGCAAGAACTTGTTGCTGTACGCGTACAGGCCGATATGGCGCAGCGGCGCGTAATCGTTGGCATGGTCGGCGCCATGCGCCTCGGGCAGCACTTCGCGCGACCTGGCGAAGGCATCACGGTGCCAGGGAATCGTCGCGCGCGAGAAATACATGGCGCAGCCGTCCTTGTTCAAGACCACTTTCACCACGTTGGGATTGAAGGCATCGGCGGCCGTCTCGATGGCATGGGCGGCGGTCGCCATCGGCACCCCGGCCTTGATATGGCCGGCAGTGGCGGCGATCAGGCCGGGATCGATCAGCGGCTCGTCGCCCTGCACGTTGACCACCACCGCATCATCGGCCAGGTCCAGCGCAGCGGCCACCTCCGCGATGCGGTCGGTCCCGGAGGGATGGTCGGCGCGCGTCATCGCCACGTCCACACCGTGCTGCCGGCAGGCGGCATGGATATCGTGGTGGTCGGTGGCGACGATGATGCGCGCGGCGCCCGACAGCGCGGCGCGCTCGGCCACGCGCACGATCATCGGCTTGCCGCCGAGGTCGGCCAGCGGCTTGTTGGGCAGGCGCGTCGATGCCAGGCGCGCCGGGATGATGACGGTAAAGGACATGGGCTTGGAACGTATTGTTGGCGACTTCAGAGGCGCACAGCAGGCGGCCGGACCGGTTCAGGCGGCAGGCGATATCGGAGCGGCATTGATGTCGCGCGCTTCGTCGGCCCACATGATGGGAATGCCGTCGCGGATCGGGTAGGCCAGCTTGTCGCCTTTGCAGATCAGTTCCTGCGCTTTCTTGTCGTAGTCCAACGGGCCCTTGCAGATCGGGCAAACCAGGATATCAAGCAGTCGGGCGTTCACGGAGTTTCTCCACTATATGTTCAGCCAGCGCGCCGTCGATGCGCGCCGATACGGGCACGACCCAGATGCGCGGGTCGTTTTGGATGGCCTCGATAGCCCTGCATTTTACTGCATCCTTCTCCGTCACCAGGATGACATCGGCCTGCAGGCCGGCGAAAGGATTGGCGGAGAAGTCATAATGGTCCGGCAACGGATGCTCGGCAAACGCCAGGCCGGCGCCGCGCAGGGTGGCGAAGAAACGGCCGGGGTTGCCGATGCCGGCCACCGCGGCGATACGCACGGTATGCGCCCCGCCTGCGCCGATGGCCTCCAGCGGACGGCGCACGGACGGCGCGGCCAACTGCACGGCCTCGCCGGCTTCCAGCCGCATCGCGTAACTGCCGGCGGGCGCCGCGCTGCCGGCCGGCAGGTTGGCGACCGAAAAATCCCGGCGGCGCGAAGCCGGCTCGCGCAGCGGGCCGGCCGGCAACAGCCAGCCATTGCCGGCGCCGCGCGCATCCGACAGCACGATCTCGATGTCGCGCGCCAGCGCATAGTGCTGCAAGCCATCGTCGGACACCAGCACGTCCACCTCCGGGTGCGCTGCCAGCAAGGTCCGCCCCGCCGCCGCCCGGCGCCGTCCGACCACCAGCGGCACGCCGGTGCGCTGCACGATCAGGAGCGGCTCGTCGCCCACCTGCGCCGCAGCCGAGCCTGCCAATACTTCCGCCACTGCCCCGGCGCCGCCGGCGCCATAGCCGCGCGACACCACGCCCGGCGTGTAGCCGGCGGCGCGCAAGGCTTCGATCAGCCAGATGGCGAACGGCGTCTTGCCGGTGCCGCCGACAAACACATTGCCCACCATGATGACCGGCACCGGCAGGCGTTCGACCCGTTTGAGCCCCAGCGCGAACAACGCGCGCCGCAACGCCGCCAGCGCGCCGAACAGCAGCGACAGCGGCCACAACAGGCAAGCCAGCGGCCCGCGGCTTTGCCAGGCGCGGGTCAGGATGGCTTCGGCATTGCGGTTGGAGTCGGCCATATTCGATGAACTTGATGATCGCGGCAGGCGCCGCGTCGCACGCTTATTTCTTACTTCTTACTTATTTATTGCTGGACTGCGCGGTGAACGTCACCTTCGGGAAGCCGGCAATGCGCGCCGCCTCCAGCACATTGATCACGGTCTGGTGCGTGGCCAGCGCATCGGCGTTGATGATGACCACCGGATCGCCCTTGCCGCTGCCCTTGAGCGCGGCCTGCATTTCATCGGCCAGGCCCTGCGCGTCGCGCGCCGAAATACGGTGGTTGTTGATGGCGTAGCGGCCCTGCGCATCCACCGCGACATTGATCTCGAACGGCTGCTCCAGCGCTTTTTGCGCATCGGCGGTGGGCAACGTGATCTGCAGCGCGGTGAACTTGCTATAGGTGGTGGTCACCATCAGGAAGATCACGATCACCAGCAGCACGTCGATGAACGGGATCAGGTTGATCTCCAGGTCTTCGCGGGGGCGGCCTTTGCGGAAATTCATGGCGGTCTCTTAGCGGCGCACGTCGTGCACGATGTCGACGAACTTGACCGCCTGCTGCTCCATGTCGACCACGAAACCGTCGACCAGCGCGCGGAAATGGCGGTAGAACACCAGCGCCGGCATGGCGATGGCCAGGCCGAAACCGGTGTTGTACAGCGCAATGGAAATGCCGTGCGCCAGTTGCGCCGGATTGGTGCCGGCGGCGTTTTGCGACGCGAAAATCTCGATCATGCCGACCACCGTGCCGAACAAACCCATCAATGGCGCCAGCGAGGCGATCGTGCCCAGCGTGGTGAGGAAGCGCTCCAGCCGGTGCGCGGCGGCCTGGCCGGCCTCTTCGATGGCTTCCTTCATCACGTCGCGCGGAGCATCGACATTGCGCAGACCGGCGGCAAGCACCTGGCCCAGCGGGGAATTCTGCTCCAGCTTGTCGATCACGTCGTCGTTGACGCGGCCGCTCTGGTAGACGCGCACCACATCGCCCAGCAACTCCGGCGGCAGGATCCGGGCGCGGCGCAGGTAGACCATCCGTTCGATGATCAGCGCCAGGCCGATGATGGATGCGATCAGCAAGGGCCAGATCGGCCAGCCGGCGGCGAGGATGATGGCGAGCAAAACGAACTCCTGTAGGGGGAAGAAAACGGATACGGGTGCAGAATGTAGCCTGTTGCGGCGCTAGGGGCAAGCGCAACCCGGCAGCCGCAGGCATTACGCAGGCATTACGCAGACGTTACGCCGGCCTTATGCAGGCTTTACAATGCGGGAGACATTTTATCGCCCTATATAAATAGCCGCCCGCCATGCCCGCCGACAAGTATCCCCCCTTCCGCCCCGCCCAGCCCGCCGCCGGCGACTCCGGCCCGCCGGTGCTGACGGTGTCGGCCCTGAACCAGTCGGTGGCGCGCGTGCTGGAACGCACCTTCCCGCTGATCTGGGTCGCGGGCGAGATTTCCAACTTCACCCGCGCCGCCTCCGGCCACTGGTATTTCAACCTCAAGGACGACGGCGCCCAGGTGCGCGCCGTCATGTTCAAGGGCCGCGCCCAATACGCCGGCTTCACCCCGCGCGAGGGCGACAAGGTCGAGGTGCGCACCCTGGTCACGCTATACGCGCCGCGCGGCGACTACCAGCTCAACGTGGAAGCGATCCGCCGCTCCGGCGTGGGCGACCTGTACGCGGCTTTCCTGCAACTGAAAGAAAAACTGGAGCGCGAAGGCCTGTTCGACCGCGCCGCCAAGCGGCCGCTGCCGACCTTCCCGCGCCGCATCGGCATCGTCACCAGCCCGCAAGCGGCGGCGCTGCGCGACGTGCTGACCACGCTGCGCCGCCGCGCGCCGCATGTGGAGATCATCCTTTATCCGACCCCGGTGCAAGGCGATGGCTCGGCCCGGCGCATCGCCGCCGCCATCGACAGCGCCTCCGCGCGCGCCGAATGCGACCTGCTGCTGGTCTGTCGCGGCGGCGGCAGCATCGAAGACCTGTGGTCGTTCAACGAAGAGGTGGTGGCGCGCGCCATCGCCGGCTGTTCGATGCCGGTCATCTCGGGCGTCGGCCACGAAACCGACTTCACCATCGCCGACTTCGCCGCCGACTTGCGCGCCCCCACCCCGACCGCCGCCGCCGAGCTGGCCGCGACGGCGCGGGAAGACTGGCTGGCCGAACTGCGCGCCCACGCCCAGGACCTCACGCGCGCGCTGCGCCGAGGGCTCACGGAAAAGGCCCAGACAGTCGACTGGATGTCGCGCCGGCTGGTCAATCCGGCTGCCTACATCCAGCATGAGCGCGTCAAGCTGCTGGCGCTGCAGACCCGCCTCTCCCACGCCACCCGAGTGCCGCTGACGCAGATGCGCCATCGCCTGCAGCAGTTGTCCACCCGCCTGGCGCACCAGTTGCCCGATACCGCCCACGCGCGGCGCGACGTCTGCGACCTGGCGCGCCGCCTGCATGGCGCACTGGCCGCGCAGCAGTTGCGCCAGCGCCAGGCGCTGGCCGGCCTGAACGCCCAGCTCGAACTGCTCAACCCGCAGCGCACGCTGGAACGCGGCTATGCCATCGTCACCGACCGCCAGGGCCGGGTGTTGCACTCGCCCGCCGAGCTGTCGGCGCGCAGCCAGATCACGGTCCGGTTGGCGCAAGGCAGCGCCGAGGTCGATATCGCCGGCGTGCAGCCGCGACTGGACTGAATCAACAAACCCGGCCATTCGACTTTTTTCTCATAAGCTTTTTCCGGCCGGCGCAATGCCGGCGCGGCCATCCGGAGCCATTTATTTTCATGGATGGGCTGGAACGTCCGGCCGCACGGGGCATCTACCGGATTCGCTGCCGCCGCCGTCGCCGCCGCAATAACAATAACGATTCTTATTTACAAGGTATCCAGCGCCGGCGCGGATTTGCAGGCAATTGACCGAGTGCAAAGAATCTTTATCCGCTTTAGAATCACAGGTTCGGAATAGACCCTCGGTAATACCCGATACACCAACAAGACTGAAAGGATTCACCATGGCACATACCCTTCCGGCACTGCCTTACGCCCTGGACGCGCTGGCGCCCACGATCTCCAAAGAGACCCTGGAATACCACTATGGCAAGCACCACCAGACCTATGTGACCAACCTGAACAACCTGATTCCGGGCACCGAATTCGAAAACCTGTCCCTGGAAGACATCATCAAGAAGTCCTCCGGCGGCATCTTCAACAACGCGGCCCAGATCTGGAACCACACCTTCTACTGGAACGGCCTGACCCCGAAGGGCCAAGGCGCTCCGAGCGGCGCGCTGGCTGACGCCATCAACGCCAAGTGGGGTTCGTTCGACGCCTTCAAGGCCGAGTTCACCAAGCAAGGCCTGGCCAACTTCGGTTCCGGCTGGACCTGGCTGGTCAAGAAGGCCGACGGTTCGCTGGACATCGTCAACACCACCGGCGCCGGCACCCCGCTGACCACCGACAGCAAAGCACTGCTGACCGTGGACGTGTGGGAACACGCCTACTACATCGACTACCGCAACGCCCGCGCCAAGTACGTGGAAGCGTTCTGGGGCATCATCAACTGGGACTTCGTCGCCAAGAACTTCGCGTAACCGGCGCCGCCTTTCCAGGCACAAAAAAGCCACGCTTGATCGCGTGGCTTTTTTACGCCTGCCGGAAACGCGCTTACTCCGACGGCCGGGTCGAGGTCAACCCCGTCGGCGGGCCATCGATCGCGGTCCAGCCGCCATCCACCGACAGTGAACTCCCCGAGATGTAGCTGGCTGCATCCGATGCCAGGAAAGCCACTGCCGAACCGACTTCGGAAGGCTGGCCCCAGCGGTTCAATACGGTATGGCCGGCATAAGTCCTGAAGATGTCCGCACGTTCCTTCAGCGGCGCGGTCAGGCGCGTTTCGATGATGCTCGGCATGACGGCGTTCACGCGCACGTTATACGGCCCCATCTCGGCGGCGAAGGCTTTCACCAGTTGGGCGATCCCGGCCTTGGACGCGGCATACACGCCCAGGCCCGGCTCGATGGTCACCGCACGCATCGACGAGCAAGCGACGATGCTGCCGAAACCCTGCTTCATCATCGGGCGGCCGAAGCTGCGGAAGAAATTGAACGCGCCCTTCATGTTCAGGTTCATCACTCGGTCGTACTCCTCCTCGGTGTAATCGACGATGAGCTTGCGAATGTTCAGCGCCGGCGTGCTGACCGCGATGTCGATCTTGCCGGCTGCCTTGAGCGCGTGCTGCGCCAGCGCCTCGATCTCGGCGCCATCGACCGCGTTGATTTGCCAGGCTTCGGCCTGGCCGCCGATGGCGACGATATCAGCCACCGCGCTTTGTGCGCCGGCCAGGTCGGCATCAGCGCATATCACGCGCGCGCCCAGGCTGGCGATGGCTTCAGCCGAAGCGCGGCCGATCCCCGAAGCGGCGCCGATTACCACCGCCGACTTGCCGCCGAGGTCGAACAGTTTCTTGTAGTCCTGCATGAATTGCTCCCATCGATGAAGCGGCCGGTGCGCCAACGTTTGCCGGCATCGGCCGCTTCGGTTAAACATCAACTGCGATTATTGCGTGATCCCGTTCACAGCATCCACGACAGCACCGACGTGGATTGCAGATAAACCAACACCGCCATCACCAGCAGCAGCGACAGGCTCCAGCCGATCACCTTGCGGAAGATCAAGCCTTCCTGCCCGATAATGCCGACTGCCGCCGCGCCCACGGCCAAGCTCTGCGGCGAAATCATCTTGCCCAGCACGCCGCCCGAGGCATTGGCCGCAGCCAGCAGCGCCGGCGACAATCCGGTCTCATGCGCCGCCGCCACCTGCAGCGCGCCGAACAGGGCATTGGCGGAATTATCCGATCCCGTCACCGCCACGCCGATCCAGCCGATCACCGGCGACAGGAAGGCGAAAGCCGATCCGGTGCCGGCCAGCCAACGCCCCAGGGTGCCTGTCTGGCCGGAGTAATTCATGATAAACGCCAGCGCCATCACGCACAGCACCGTGGGCACTGCCCAACGCATCTGCACCAGGGTCTTGCCGTAAGTCTCCAGCGCCTGCGACGCCGACACCTTGAGCATCATCGCCGTGATGGCGCCGGCCAGCAGCAATAGCGAACCAGCAGCCGACAAGGTATTGAGCGTAAACATCGTACCCACCGCCTTGCCATCCTGCGCGCTGATGGCCAGCCCCGGCCAGGCGAACTTGAAGGTACCCAGGCTCAGCCATTTCTGCACCACGCCGAACTGCACCATGGTGAAGATCGCGATGATCAGCGCATAGGGCGCATAGGCCAGCAGCATCTGCTTGCGCGAATGGCCGGCGGCAAGATTGCCGGCATTCCTGGTCACGTCGTTCTGGAAGGCGCCGGCCGGCAGCTTCACCGGACGCCAGAATTTCAGCAGCACCACCACCGCCGCGGCCGAGGCCAGCGCCCCCACCACATCGGCCAGCACCACCGAGAAGAAACTCGCACTGGCCCACTGCGCAATGCCAAAGGAAAATCCTGCGGTAACGGCCGCGATCCAGGTCTGGCTCAAGCCGCGCTTGCCGTCCATGATCCAGATCAGCACCAGCGGTACGAAAGCGGCCACCACCGGCGTCTGGTGGCCCACATGACGGCCCAGCTCTTCAAATGGGATGCCCGTCACCTGCGCCAGCGTGGTGATCGGCACCGCCAGGGCGCCGAAGGCCACCGGCGCGGTATCGGCCACCAGAGCGATCACGGCCGCCTTCAGCGGATGCAAGCCGATCGCCACCAGCATCGCGCCGGCGATCGCCACCGGCGTGCCGGCGCCAGCCAGCGCCTCGATCAGCGCGCCGAAGCTGAACGCGATCAGGATAGCCTGGATGCGCGGGTCGTCGCTGATCAGCGCAAAGCTGTCGCGCAGCACTGCGAAGTGGCCCGATTTCACGGTGAGGTTATACAGCCAGATCGCGTTGACGATGATCCACAACACCGTCAGCACGGAAAACACCGCGCCATACGCGCCGACATTGAATACCACCTCCAGCGGCATGCGGTACACCACCCCCGCAACCAGCCCGCAAATGAGCAACGAAATCGCCGCCGACAAGTGCGGAGAAATGCGTAGCCAGCCCAGCATCACGAACATCGACAATAGCGGCAGCATGGCAAACAGGGCCGACGCGAACAGCGATCCGTTCACCGGATCGTAGATTTGTTGAAACATGGGTCTCCTCCAATGGATATGATTTTTAAGCGCCCAGACAACGGCTTCTCATGGCCGTCTTGCGATCGGTATCGGCTGCGCTTGCCCGTGCGGCGTCAACAAGGCGCACCGGCGCGGCAGGCGTTCAAATAGGTGGATCGTTTTCTCAGGGATGCTCAGGAACGCATCAGGGATGCTTGAGCGGTGCGAAACTGGCCGGCGTCATCAGCTGGTTTTCCTGCGAAACCAGATAACCCGCCTCGGCCGACATCTTCAGGTAGGCCGCCCATTCCGGATCGGACTGCAGCCTGTCGCGCCGCGCCTGGCGGTCGGCCGCATCTCGGTACACCCAGATATGCGTATAGCTGTTCAAGCGCCCCGACTCGGCCACCAGGTAAGCCAGCGGCTCGCCCAAGTGGCGGCGCTGGATATCGAAACCGTTCTTCTCATACAGTTCCAGATGTTTTTTCAGCGTGCCCGGACGGGCGGTATAAGTACGAACATCAAGCAACATTTCTCATTTCCTTTTTTCAGGGCGAGCGCATCCCGCGAATGCAGGGCATGCGTTCGTCATCGACTTGCACGGATTGAATCCGGGGGCGCGCAGGGAACCGACGTGCCATGCGCATATGGCATCGTCAGCCGCGCCACCGGCTTTTCTGGCTATTGGATCAGCGTGGGTCAGATGCTAACCAGCGGCAAACCCGGCACGGTAGGACTTAATTCCGCTTCTATTGGATTTTTCCGCCGAATCGCAGATGCGCCGCAACACGCAAGGCGGACGCGGCTTCCCTTTTGACGGTGGGCTGTATATGCTTGAAAAAGCATGAAAACGATATGCGCGAAAAACACATGCACACAGCGCCTCGCCATGAGAAAAGCATGCTCCGAGGCTGAGTGACAAGACAGTGACAAGACAAGGACGGCCGCCACGGCGCGGGCGCGCAAGACGATGAAAGCAATCAATTTCCCGGACGACACGCCCAACTTCGAAGTTTCCGACTTCGGCGGCATCGCCTCCGAATTCGTATTCGACCTGGTCAAGCTGGAAGGCCGCAACGAGATTCCGCGCCCGTTCCTGCATCGCCACAGCTACTACCACATCCTGTGGATGACCGAGGCGCGCGGCAACCATGTGCTGGACTTCGACAACTACCCGATCCGCCCGCATTCGGTGTTCTTCATCTCGCCCGGTCAGATCCACGGCTGGACATCTGACATCGACGCTTGCGGTTATGCGATCAACTTCAGCCCCGAGTTTTTCCTGCAGATCTTTCCGCGCATCGAGGAACTGGCCGACTTCCCGTTCTTCCACATCGCCAACACCGATCCTGTGCTGTACCTCACCGCCGGCCAGCATGAAGATCTGTTTCCCCTGCTCAGGGAGATCGAAAAGGAAGTCGCCGGCGACCAGCGCTGGCGCTACGACGTGGTGCGCTCCTTCCTGCAGATCCTGTTGACGCGCCTGCGCCGCCTGCACCGGCCGCATGGCGCCGAATCGGCGCTGCCGCGCAGCTACAGCCTGACCAAGCGTTTCAAGCTGCTCATCGAGGAACACTACCTCGAATTCGGTTCCGTGCAAGACTACGCGCAACGCCTGTTCGTCACCGACCGCAAGCTCAACGAGGCGGTCAAGGCCACTACTGGCAAGACCGCCACCCAGCTCATCCACGAGCGTATCCTGATGGAGGCCAAGCGCCTGCTGGCGCAGTCGGAACTCTCCATCGCCGAGATTTCCTATCGCCTGAACTTCGACGATTTCGCCTACTTCTGCCGCTTCTTCAAAAAGAACGTGCAGATGACGCCGGGCGAGTTCAAGAAAAAGTTCTCGGCGCCGCTGGCCTGAAGCGCAGCCCCTGCTGCGCTTTCCGCCAAGAAGTCCAGCAAAACCGCAGATAAGTCCTAACGCCGCCCCGCGCGCGCGCCCTATGCTTGCAGCTGTTCACCAACAACATCCGGCATTGCGCCGGGCTACAAGAGACAAGCATGTCAAAACTCAAAACCGGCGGCCAGCTCCTGGTCGATGCCCTGCTGGCCCAAGATGCGGATACCGCCTTTTGCGTGCCAGGGGAAAGCTATCTCGATGTCCTCAATGCCCTGTACGACCAGCAGCAATCGGTACGCGTGGTCTCCTGTCGCCATGAAGGCGCAGCTTCGTTCATGGCCGAGGCCTACGGCAAACTCACCGGCCGCCCCGGCATCTGCTTCGTCACGCGCGGCCCCGGCGCCACCAACGCCAGCATCGGCGTGCATACCGCCTTCCAGGACTCGACCCCGATGGTGCTCTTCGTCGGCCAGGTCGGGCGCGACATGATCGAGCGTGAAGCCTTCCAGGAAATCGACTACCGTCGCATGTTCGGCCAATTCACCAAATGGGTGGCGCAGATCGACGATGTCTCGCGCGTGGGAGAATACGTCTCGCGCGCATTCTCGGTCGCCATGTCGGGCCGGCCGGGGCCGGTGGTGCTGGCGCTGCCTGAAGACATGCTGACCGAATCCACCTTCCCGAAGGAAATCGGCCGTGCCGACGTCCCCCAGATCTTTCCCGATCCCGATGCGCTCGAACGGATGCAAGCGCTGCTGCGCGGGGCGAAGAAGCCGCTGATGATCCTGGGCGGCTCCGGCTGGGATCAGGAGGGCCTGCGCAACATCGCGCGTTTCGCCGTGCAACAGAACCTGCCGGTGGCGGCCTCGTTCCGCCGCCAGGACCTGTTCGACAACCGCCATCCCAACTATGTCGGCGAAATCGGCATCGGCGTCAATCCGGCGTTGGCCAGGCTGGTCGGTGAAGCCGACCTGCTCATCTCGGTCGGCTCGCGGCTGGGGGAAATGGTCACCAGCGGCTACACCCTGCTGGACATCCCGCGCCCACGCCAGAAACTGGTGCATGTGATGCCCGCGCCGGAAGAACTGGGCCGGGTCTACCAGACCGACGTCAAGATCGCCGCAACGCTCAACGCCTTCGCCCGCGCAGCGGCGCAGCTTTCCCCCGCCGGCGGCGAAGCCTGGCGCGAGTGGCACAAGCAGGCTCGCGACAACTACCTGGCCTACATCGAACCACCTGCGCGCACGACGCAGTTCGACGCCGGCATGGCCGTCAAGGACATGCAGCGCATCCTCAACCAGGATGCCATCCTCACCAACGGCGCCGGCAACTACACCGCATGGGCGCATCGCTATTACCAGTTCTCGCAACCCCGAAGCCAGCTCGCGCCGACCAGCGGCGCCATGGGCTATGGCGTGCCTGCGGCGATTGCGGCCAAGCTGTGCTTCCCGGCACGCCAGGTGGTGTGCCTGGGCGGAGACGGATGCTTCCTGATGACATCCCAGGAACTCGCCACCGCCGTGCGGCATCGCCTGGGCATCGTGTTCCTGGTATTCAACAACGGCATGTACGCCACCATCCGCATGCACCAGGAAAAGAACTACCCCGGCCGGGTGATCGCCACCGACCTGAACAACCCCGATTTCGTCGCTTACGCCAAATCCTTCGGCGTCGATGCGGTCTCCATCCACCAGACCGAAGCATTCGCGCCGGCATTGGAAAAAGCGCTGGCCACGGCCAGCTCCACCTCATTGCCTTACCTGATCGAGCTGGTACTCGACCAGGAGATGCTGACGCCGCGGGCGACATTGTCGGGATTGCGCAAGACGGCGCTGGCGGAACGGATGGATGCGCAGGAAGGGACGGCAAAGTAAACCAGATACAAGGAATTGGCTTACGCCATGTTGCGCCTTGCGCAGCGGCGGACATCCCTCAAGATCCGCCGCGGCTCTCCTGTATGATCTTGTCATCCCAAGCGCTGGGCAAAAAAACAAAAGCGCCCCCAAGACCAGACAGAGACACTCCCATGAAAGACGAACGCTTGCTGGAGATGCAAGTCTTCAAGGCCGTGGCCGACCATGGCAGATTCACCGCCGCTTCGCATGCGCTGGGCGCCAGCCAGCCTTTCGTCAGCCGTACGTTGAACAACCTGGAAAAGCGACTCGGCGTGGCGCTGTTGCGACGCTCCACCCGCCACGTCAACCTGACGGAGGAAGGCAAGATATTCCTCGCTTCCTGCAACAGGATCATCGGCGACATCGAACTGGCCGAAGGCCAGATCTCCTCCACCGGCGCCTCGGCCTCGGGCGACCTGCGCATCACTGCCGCGACCTCGTTCGGGATGGACCAGATCGTGCCGCTGCTGCCAGAATTCATGGAGCTGTATCCCAATGTGCGGGTGCGGCTGTCGCTGTCCGACAACCTGGTCGACATCATCGGCAGCGGCGTCGATGTCGCCATCCGCATGGGCCACCTGCAGGATTCCATGCTGCTGTCCCGCAAGTTGTGCCATCTGCAGCGCATCATCGTGGCCGCCCCGGCCTATATCGCCCGCCACGGCGCCCCCAGGACGCCGGACGACCTGCGGCAACACAACTGCCTGCAATGGGAAGCGCCGATGGACCACCTCAACAACTGGCCCTTCATCGTCGACGGCCAGCGCATGAGCGTGGAAATCAAGGGCAACTTCCAGTTCACCAGCGGCATGTCGTCGGTCGAAATGGTGCTGGCCGGCGTGGGCATGACGCGCATGGCCGAACACTTCGCGCTGCCGGCCATCCGCCGCCAGAAACTGGTGCCGCTGCTCACCGAATACCAGGCCCAGGACGACACTGCCATCTACGCCGTCTACGCCAAGGAACGCCATGTGCATCCCCGCGTGCGCGCCTTCGTCCATTACCTGGTCGAGAAATTCAAGGAACCGCCCTGGACCCGTTGAGGCGGCCAGGGCGGGCATAAAAAAAGCCGCCCCGAGAGGCGGCCAAACACTTGCATGGTCCGATGCCTGCGCCGTTACTTGTCCAGCCGCCTGGGCAGCATCATGGTCACCGCCGCGCCAAATACCATGATCGCGCCGATGATGTACATGCCGATGTCGGTACGTCCGGTCGACACGTTGAGCCAGCCCACCAGGTAAGGCGAAACGAAGCCGGCGATGTTGCCGAAGGAATTGACGAAAGCCAGCGCCGCCGCCACCGAGGCGCCGACGAACATGCTGGTCGGCAGCGCCCAGAACAGGCTGATGCAGGAATACACGCCAGCCGCCGCCAGCGACAGGCACGCCACCGTCACCACCGGCCCGCCGTCGATGATCATGGCCAGCGCCAGGCCGATGGCGCCGATCGTCAGCATGGAGGCGAAGTACAGCCGGCGCTTGCCGCTGAGGTCGGCGCCGCGGCCCGAGAGATACAGCGCGATGGCGGCGACGATATTGGGGATGGCCGAATACAGGCCGATGTGGAACGGGTCGGCCACGCCGGCACGTTTGATCAGCGAAGGCATCCAGAAGCCGACCGCGTACAGCCCCATGATCAGGCAGAAATAAATCAGCACGAACACCCACAACTGGCGGCTGGCCAGGAATTCGCGCACGCTGCCGTGCTCGACCTTGTCGGCGTTCTCGGCACGCAAGTCGGCTTCCATCCGCGCCTTCTCGGCCGGCGTCAGCCACGACACCTTGCGGAAATCGTCGTGCATGAAAAAGAACACGACAATTCCCAGCACCACCGCCGGAATCGCCTCCACCAGGAACAGCCATTGCCATGCCTGCAGCGGATGCACATTACTGAACGCATCGAGGATCCATCCCGACAGCGGGCCGCCGACGATGAACGCCAGCGGCGCCCCCATCACGTAGATCGCCATCGCGCGGCCGCGCCGCTGCGCCGGAAACCACAGGGTCAGCAGGTACATGATGCCCGGCGCAAAGCCGGCCTCGGCCACGCCCAGCAGGAAGCGTGCGACATAGAACTGCATCGGCGTCTGCACAAACAGCATCGCCGCCGAGATCACGCCCCAGGTGACCATGATGCGGGCGATCCATACGCGTGCGCCGACCCGGCGCAAGATCATGTTGCTCGGCACCTCGAAGATCAGGTAGCCGATGAAGAAGATGCCGGAGCCAAAACCGTAGATGGCGTCGTCGAACCTGAGCGCGTCGAGCATCTGCAGCTTGGCGAAGCCGACGTTGACGCGGTCAAGGTAGGCCACCAGGTAGCAGGCGAGGATCAGCGGCAGCAGCCGCCAGTAGGCTTTTTTGTAAACGTCGGCGCCGTCGGCGTGCGCCAGCGGTCCGCTGTTGTATGCGGTAGTCATGTTGTTTGTCTCCTGAGTGGCGGTTGGCTGTATTTTTATTGTTGGGACAGATAGCGCAGTTTCCCGGCTGCCGCTCCTGCCCGGCAAGGGCGCTTCGCCGAAACGAGAGCGCCCTGCCAACGCTGGTTGCCCGATTGTAGTGGGTTGTTCTTAGTCGAACAGGTCGGGCTGCAAGTGGGAGATTTCCGCGAACAGCGTCTGGAAGTGCAGCCAGCCGATGAACTCGTTGCCCAGGTGCTCGCGCGAATAGCCGGCGAACCTGGCGTCGATTTCCTTGGGGCGGATCTCCTGGGCGGCTTCGATCATCAGTTGCATGCGGCAGCAATGGTCGAGCGCGATGAAGTGCCAGCAGGCGTCGTCGATGCTGTGGCGGCTGGCCACCAGCAGACCGTGGTTCTGGTGGATGATGGCCTTGTTGTTGGCGAAAGCGCGCGCCACCGGATGGCCGGATTCCTGCGCCACCGGCACCTTGCCGGCGCCGTCGCCCAGCACCGCGTGGTCGCCATAGAACATGCAGGCGTCCTGCGTGACTGGCGAGAGCGGGCGGCCGAATGCGGCCCAGGCGCCGCCGTGTACGGTGTGCGCATGGCAAGAGGCGACGATGTCGGGATTCTGTTCATGGATGGCCGAATGCAGCACGTAGCCGGCCTGGTTGATGGCGTACTTGCCTTCGACCACCTTGCCGCCGTGGTCGACCAGCACCAGCATCGATGCCTTGACCATCGAGAACGGCACCGCCATCGGATTGGTCCAGAACAGGTCCGGATGCTCCGGGTCGCGCACGGTCAGGTGACCGCCGAAACCGAAGGAAAAACCGTGCTTGGCAAACAGGCGACAAGCCGCGGCGAGCCTTTCCTTGCGGTGCTGGCGCTCTTCGGCGACCGTGTTGAATACCGGTTCCTGCGGAAAGATCAGGCCTTCCTGGCTGGGCTGGTAAACGGATTTGGATTTCTTCTGCTCGCCCGGTTGGGGCTTGGCTTGTGCGGCTTCCATCAGCATGACTGTCTCCTGGGTGATCGAGCAGCCATTATAGGAAGCGCCTGGCGCCGGATTAAGCACTTCGCCGGCATAGGACTTATGCAGCGGCGAACGTAAATCGGCCGCTCCGGACAGCATCGGGGATACCCCCGCGATGTGACACAATCGAGCCTGTCACCCATCCATTCAACTCCGACCTCACGGAGAACCGACATGGCCCACGTCACCTTGCATAACGCCGCCGGCTACGCCCAGGAAATCAAGGCGCGCACCCATCAGTTGACATCCGACGAACCCGAAAGCAACGGCGGCAAGGATACCGGCCCGGCGCCTTACGAACTGCTGTTGGCGGCGCTGGCCTCATGCACCTCGCTCACGCTGCGCATGTATGCCGACCGCAAGGGCTGGGATCTGGGAAGCATTTCGGTGGATGCGCATTTCGGCCGCGATGACAGCGGCTTGGAAACCATCAGCCGCAAGATCGCCTTCGGCAAGCCCTTGCCGCCGGAACAGCTGGCCCGCTTGGCGGAAATCTGCGAGAAGACGCCGGTCACCAAGACCATCCGCCAGGGCACGGCGATTCAGACGTCGATCGCGTAACCGGCGGCGCGCCAGGCGTCGATGCCGCCGGTCAGCGGCCGCACCTTCTTGTAGCCGCGCTGCATCAGCTGGCGCGCCACCATGGCGGCCGACGCCTCGTTGGGACAGGCGCAATACACCACCACCTCCTCCTCGATCGGTCCGTCGAAGATGAAGGTCTGGATTTCCTGGTTGGAGATCGTGACCGCTCCCGGAATCTTTCCATCTTGTTGCGACAGCGGCGAACGCACGTCGATGATGGTGGGCGCGATGCCCTCTTCCAGCATGTTGTTCAATTCCTGCACCGAGATGCGCGCCATTTCCAGGGACTTGCGGAAGCGGCGGCGCTGCCACCACTTGTTGGCGATGAAGGCCGCCAGCGCGATCCCGATCAGCAGCATGCCGTAATGGCCGAGCTGCGCCAGCACGCCGAGCAGGTCGTCCACCGCCGAGCTGAACAGCGAACCGAGGAAGATGCCCAGTCCGGCCCACAGCGCACTGCCGATGGCGTCGTACAGCAGGAAACTGGAGCGACGCGTGCCCATGGTGCCGGACAAGGCACTGGCGATCGAGGCAAAGCCGGGAATGAATTTGGCCACCAGCAAGGAACGCGCGCCCCAGCGCAGGTAGATCGACTCGGTCTGGCGCACGCAGGAATCCGGGGACAGCGAAATGCGGCACAGGCGCGACATGATCTGGCGGCCATAGCGCCTGCCGGCCAGGTACCAGAAGTAGTCCGCCATCAGTGCCGCGACCACTGCCACCAGCAGCAGCAAGGCTGCCGGGTACTGCCCGTTTTGCGCCAGCGCGCCGGTAATGACCAGCGTCGGATAAGCGGGCACGGGCGCGCCCAGTTGCTCGACCAGCACGTTGAAAAAGACGATGAGCAATCCGTACTGCTCGATCAGGTGGTACAGGGTTTCCATTGCATTGTCGCCATCATTCTTGCCGCATGACAAAGCGGCAAGTACATCCAGGTTGTCCGCCACGGCCAACCGCAGGAGGCCATTATAGATTTGCGGCCCGCACATTGTCCGTGCATTTGCCCGTGAATTTTCCCGAGCCTCACGGCCGGCACAACACGCAGATGGGGCCGGAAGCGCAAAAGAAAAGCGCCCCGGCGCCCGCCCGGAAGCGGAACGCGCGGAGCGCGAACGAGGAAAGACCTCGGAGAAAACCTGTACTGCCGGCGTAATGCCGTCCAGTGAAGCGCTGAACGGCATGTGCGTTGGTGCGGCCCTGACTCCGTTCGCCCTGAGTAGCTGCGCAGCAGCGTATCGAAGGGCAGGCAAGAGCGCTAACGCTGGCACGCTGGCTTCGATACGGCCCTGGCGGGCCTACTCAGCCCGAACGGACTCAGTAATGAGGGGTCAGAATGAGCCTTCACTGAACGGCATGCGCCGGCGCCTATGCCCGCCCGCTCATGCCGTTTGCCTCAAGCGCGCCTTGGCAAGGCCCGGCCGCCGTCGATGGTGCCGTTGCCGCCTTGCGGCGCCGGTCTGGTGCGCGCCAGGAACACCAGCACCGCGGCCAGCACCGAGGCGATCGACAGCGCGTACAAACCGCCCTGGATGGAGCCGGTCTTCTGTTCCAGGTAGCCGAAGGCGGCCGGCGCGAAGAAGCCGCCCAGGTTGCCCAGCGAATTGATCAGCGCCAGCACGGCGGCGGCAATGCGGCCGTCGAGATAACCCTGCGGGATCGGCCAGAACAGCGAAGACGCCGCCTTGAAGCCGATGCCGGCAAAGCACACCGCCACGAAACCGACCACCGGGCCGCTGCGGGCAGATACCGCCATCCCGACCGCCGAGATCAGCAGCGTCAGGGCCACCCAGAACTGCTGCTTCTTGAAGCGCCCGGCCAGCACCGCGAACAGGTACATCGCGACAATCGAGACGATCCACGGGATGGAATTGAACAGGCCGACCTGGAAGTCGTTGAAATGCCCCATTTTCTTGATGATGGTCGGGAGCCAGAACGTGGCGCCATAGATGGTCAGCTGGATGGCGAAGTAGATGAAGCAGAACAGCACGATCTGCGGGTCGCGCAGCAGCGTGAACGCCGAGACGTGCGCCGGGCGGCTGGCGGCGCGCTGCTCCTGTTCGGCGGCGATCACGGCAGTCAACGCCTGGCGTTGCTCGGGGGTGAGCCATTTGGCGTCGCGCGGCGTCGAATCGAGCAGGAACCACACCACGAAGCACAGCGCCATCGAGGCCCCGCCTTCGATCAGGAACATCCATTGCCAGCCATGCAGGCCGCCCCCCTGGATCAGCAGCAAGGCGCCGGTAATCGGCCCCGACAGGATGGAGGCGATCGCCGAACCGGAAAGGAATACCGCCATCGCGCGGCCGCGCTCATGGTTGGGCAGCCATTGCGTGAAGTAATACACCACGCCCGGGAAGAAACCGGCCTCGGCCACGCCGAGCAGGAAGCGCATGAAATAGAAGCTGCTTTCGTTCTGCACAAACGCCATGCAGGCCGCCACCAGGCCCCAGGTGAACATGATGCGGGTCAGCCAGGCCTTGGCGCCATAGCGCTGCAGCAGCATGTTGGACGGCACCTCGAACACCGCGTAACCGACGAAGAACAACCCGGCGCCCAGGCCGAAGGCGGCGGCGCCGATACCGAGATCGGCGGCGAGGTGGGTGCGCACGAAACCGATATTGACGCGGTCGATGTAGTTGACGATGAACATCACCACGAACAGGGGCAGGATGCGCCACTTGATCCTGGCGACCGCCGTGGTGAGCGTAAGATTGGCCGGATCGGGGACGCCGGCCGGCGTTGCGGAAGTGTTCACGAGCTTGCCTCCTCTTTCAGGACTCGGTATTGCGCGTTGATGGAAAAACCGGTATTGCCTGCGCTCTTGCTTTTTCTTGTGCTTCTGCTGCGCTTTGCTGCTGTTCTATTTCTCGGCCTTGCCTGCTTCTCCATCGTCCTGACGAAAGTCAGGACCCAGTGTCGTTCAACGGTCTCTGAGTTTTAGCAAAAGCCACTGGATCCCGGCCTGCGCCGGGATGACGGAATACTGGTGCTCAGCGCACCAGGCAAGGTTTCTTGTTATCGAACTTCCAGCCCGGGATGAGGTACTGCATGGCCGCCGCGTCGTTGCGCGCTCCCAGGCCCATGTTGCGGTACAACTGGTGCGCCGCCTCGATCTGCGCCATGTCGATTTCCACGCCCAGGCCCGGCCTGGTCGGCACCTTGACGCGCCCGCCCACGATCTGCAGCGGCTGCCGGGTCAGGCGCTGGCCGTCCTGCCAGATCCAGTGGGTGTCGATGGCGGTGATCTTGCCGGGCGCGGCGGCGGCCACGTGGGTGAACATCGCCAGCGAAATGTCGAAGTGGTTGTTGGAGTGCGAACCCCAGGTCAGTCCCCACTCATTGCACATCTGCGCCACCCGTACCGAACCCTGCATGGTCCAGAAATGCGGGTCGGCCAGCGGGATGTCGACCGACTGCAGCGAGATCGCATGGCCCATCTCGCGCCAGTCGGTGGCGACCATGTTGGTGGCGGTCTGCAGGCCGGTGGCGCGGCGGAACTCGGCCATCACCTCGCGCCCCGAATAACCGTTCTCGGCGCCGCAAGGGTCTTCGGCATAGGCCAGCACATGATGCTGGTCGCGGCACAGGCGGATCGCGTCCTTCAACAGCCAGCCGCCGTTGGGATCGAGCGTGATGCGCGCATCGGGGAAGCGCTCGGCCAAGGCGGTCACGGCGGCGATCTCGTCCTCGCCGCGCATGACGCCGCCCTTGAGCTTGAAATCGTTGAAGCCATAGCGCGCAAAAGCGGCTTCGGCCAGCCTGACGATGGCTTGCGGCGTCGTCGCCTCTTCATGGCGCAGGCGCATCCAGTCGTCGGCCTCATCCTCTGCCGAGAGGTATGGCAGGTCGGTCTTCTTGCGGTCGGCCACATAGAACAGGTAACCCAGCATTTCCACTTCATCGCGCTGCTGGCCCTGGCCCAGCAGCGCCGCCACCGGCACTTCCAGGAACTGGCCGAGCAAGTCGAGCAGCGCCGCCTCCAGCGCAGTCACCGCATGGATGGCAATGCGCAGGTCGAAGGTCTGCTGGCCGCGGCCGCCGCTGTCGCGGTCGGCGAAGGCGGTGCGCGCACGGTTCAGAATCGCCTGGTAGTTGCCGACCGACTGCCCCACCACCAGCGTGCGCGCGTCGTCCAGGGTCTGGCGGATGCCTTCGCCGCCCGGCACCTCGCCCACGCCGGTATGGCCGGCGCTGTCGGTCAGGATGACGATGTTGCGGGTGAAATATGGCCCGTGCGCGCCGGAAAGGTTGAGCAGCATGCTGTCGTGCCCGGCCACGGGAACCACGCGCATGTCGACGATCCTGGGGGCGCCGCGAACGGCTGGTGCGGTTTGGGTGCTGCTCATGCTGGCTGACTCCTGGTTGGCGCCGCGGCGGCGGCGTGTCTCTGTGGTGCTGGTGCGCGCTGCCCGATGAAGCGGGTTGAGGCGCGGTGCGACCTCGTCCCTTCAAGCACATTTGGTAGCGCTACCAAATTAATTTTCGATGATGGTAGCGGTACCAAATTGAGGTGTCAACTGTTGATTTCAGGCATCGGGAAAAGACATGGAATCCGCCCCGGAAGATCAGGACAGAGACTTGAGACGAAGGAAAACGATACGAAACAGCAGGCGAAAAGCAGGCAGCTTAAGCCTGGCGGCACTCACACCAGCGCATACGCGACGATGGCTGCGGCCGCCACATCGATCGCCAGCACCAGTGCCCCGCCCAGGCGGCGTTGCATGAACGCGCCCAGCGCCCAGAACCCCGCCAGCAAGGCGCCGCTGGCCACCAGCAGACGCAGGTAGGACTGTTCATCGGCGATCCATAACAGCGCCGCGGCTGCCGCCAGCAAGAGCGCGAACTGCAGCATGGCCAATACGTTGGCGATGCGCGGCAACTGGATGTCGTAACGCCGGCGCGCCGCCGCCAGGTCGAACGGCGGATAGGGATCGGGCGCGCCGGCCGGCCGCCAGCCGGGCGGCTTGAACCATATTTTCAGCTTATCGCGCCAGCGCGGCATCAGGGCGGCGCTGCGCGCCAGTTGCCAGTAGCCGGAACACACCGCCCACAGCGGGTCCCAGCTTTGCAGCGGCGTGCGGGTGCCGTAGACCGCAGCTTCCTTTTCTTCGGCGAAGGTGCCGAACATGCGGTCCCAGATCACCAGCATGCCGCCGTAGTTCTTGTCCAGGTACTGGTCGTTGACGGCGTGGTGCACGCGATGGTTGGAAGGCGAGGAAAACACGCGGTCGAACCAGCCCAGCTTGCCGACGTGCTCGGTGTGGATCCAGAACTGGTAGACCAGCACCACCAGCCCGGCGATGCCGAACTGTTCGGGCGACACGCCCAGCAACGCCATGGGCAGGTAGAAGATCCAGCCGATGAACACCACCGTGCTCTCCTGGCGCAACGCGGTGGAGAGATTGAAATCCTGGCTCTGGTGGTGCACCGAGTGCGCCGCCCACATCAGCGCATTCTCATGCCCCATGCGATGCAGCCAATAGTCGAAGAAATCGAACAGCAGGATGGCGGCAATCCATCCCAGCGCGCCCTGCCAGAAACGCGCCGCCGGAAAGATCGCGAAGGCCCGGTAAGCCATCGCATACAGTCCCACCTGGAACAGCTGCGTCACCAGCGCGACGAGCTGGCTGATCACGCCCTGGCTGAGGCTGCTGATGGCGTCGGCCAGGCGATAGGTATTGCGCCGGCGGACATAGCCATACGCGAATTCCACGCCGATCAGCAGCAGGAAGACGGGAAGGACATAGACAATGATCTTTTCCATGGGGGAATACGGCGGGCCGCGACGCAGGCGAAGCGCTCATTATGCCGCGAAGCAGCATGCAGCGCAGGAGCGGCCCATTCCTCTACATCGGCAGATGCCGTCGCGCAGAAATCCGGCTATTTTTTGCGCCGCAACCATCCGCCGCGCAAGCCATGGCAGCCCTCAGGCGCTCTGCCGCCTGATGATGGAAAAACCCACATCGACAATCGGCTCGTCGATCTCAAGGCCGGCGGCGCGGTCGATGATGAACTGCGCCGCGCGCTGGCCGATGCCGGTGCCGTCGATGCGCACCGTGGTCAGTTGCGGCTGCAGGTCGCGCGAGAATTCGAGGTCGCCGAAGCCGACCACGGCCAGTTGTTCAGGGATGCGGATGCCGCGGCTCTGGGCCTCGATCATCACGCCCAGCGCCAGCAAATCGGAGCTGCAGAAGATGGCATCCATGGCAGGCTGGCGTTCCAGCAAATCGGCCAGTCCCTTGCGGCCCTGGCCCAGCGTGGTCGGCGCGCTCACATGATGCATCGCCACCGGGGCAACGCCGGCCACCATACCCAGCGCCGCGGCTTCCCTGGCGAAGGCATTCATGCGGCGCTGGCTGCGCTCATCCTTGCCGCCCACCACCGCCACCACGCGCCGCCCGGCGCCATGCAGGTAACGCGCCACCTCGCGGCCGATGTCATCGTGCGAAAAACCGACCAGCATATCGATCGGCGTCGGCGTCAGGTCCCAGGTTTCGACCACCGGAATGCCGCTGGCCAGGAGCCGCTTGCGGGCCTCGGCCGAACGCATGATGCCGGTCAGCACCACGCCGTCGGGACGGCGGCCGATGATGGCTTCCAGCAGCGCATCCTCGCGCGAATTCTCATAACCGCTCTGCCCCAGCATCACCTGGTAACCGGCCGCGGCCAGCGATTCGGTGAGCGTGTGGACGATCTCCTGGAACACCGGGCCGATCACCGTCGGCACCACCACCGCCACCAGCCGGCTCTTGTTGGAAGCGAGCCCGCCGGCCAGCAGATTGGGCACGTAGCCGGTGCGCTCGACCGCGTCCTTCACCTTCTGCAGCACCTTGGGCGAGACCGCCGACGGCGTGTTCAGCGCGCGCGAGGCAGTGATCGGCGCCACCCCGGCCAATTGCGCGACGTCGCGCAGCGTGATGCCGCCGGCGCTCTTGCGGCTGGCGCGACGGCGCGGCTCGGCACTGTCGTCATCGCGCGTGTCGGCGCGGCGGTCGGGCTGGGCTGGAGGGGCATTCTGTGACATGCGCGCATTCTAGCATCGCCACTGGTAGCGTTACCAAAAGGACAAGTCCGCAATGGCCGACTAGATGCAAGCGCAGGCCGAAGCAGCAGCAGGGCCTGGCGCGCCCGATCTGCATCCCCAACTTCACCATCGCGCACATGCAGCAAGCCATCGTGGCGAGCGCCTGGCCAATCCGGATTTCGCGCCGAAGCGGGATTGAATCCTCCTTCGTCACAACATCTCCAGCGCAATGAAAAAACCGGCATGCGCCTAATACCGTTCAATTAAGGCTAATTCTGAGCCCCCATCACAGAAGCCCGTTCGGGCTGAGTAGGCCCGCCAGGGCCGTATCGAAGCCAGCGCGTCAGTCTTACCGCTCTTGCCTGCCCTTCGATACGCTGCTGTGCAGCTACTCAGGGCGAACGGAGTCAGTGCTCTTTACAAACAAAAATGCCGTTCAGCGCTTCACTGAACGGCATTACCGGCATGCACCGATTTTTCTCTTCATCGGCAAGATCGCCGGTCATACGGCCATCATGCGGCAGCCGGCAGCGGCGTCGCCTTGTGGCCCTTGATGCGCAACACCATCACCGCGCCCACCAGGCAAGCCGTGCCCATCAGGATCGACGACAACGTGTAGTTGCCCAGCGTGGCGCGCATGTAGCCGGCCAGCGTGGTGGCGGTGGCCGCTCCCAGCTGGTGGCCGGCGACGATCCAGCCGAACACCACGGGGGCAGCCAGGCGACCGAAGACGTCGTTGGCCAGGCGCACGGTGGGCGGCACGGTGGCGATCCAGTCCAGGCCGTAGAAGATGGCGAAGATGGCCAGGCCGTAGTACTGCAGGCCGAAGGCGTAAGGTAGGAAAATCAGCGCCACGCCGCGCAGGCCGTAGTACCAGAACAGCAGCACGCGCGGGTTGTAGCGGTCCGACAGCCAGCCCGAGAGCGTGGTGCCCACCAGGTCCAGCATCCCCATCGCGGCCAGGATGGATGCGCCGCCGACTTCGTTGATGCCGTAGTCGTTGCACATGGCGATGAACTGGGTGCCGATATAACCGTTGGTCGACAGGCCGCAGACGAAGAAGCTGAAGAACAGCAGCCAGAAATCGGGCATGCGCACCGAGCTGCGCAACGCGCCGAAGGCGATCGCCAGCGGGTTCTTCTTGCTGGCGGCGGCCTCATCGATGTCGGCGGTCTGGCCGACCATCTTCTGGCCGATGGCGGCCGGGCTTTCCGGCAGCAGCAGCCACACCAGCGGGATCGCCAGGAGCGCCACGGCCGACACCAGGAACGCCACCGAACGCCAGCCGTAAGCGCCCACCATGGACGCCATCAGCGGCAGGAACACCATCTGCCCGGTGGCCGCGCTGGCCGTCAGCAAACCCATGGCGAAACCGCGCCGCGCTTCGAACCAGCGGCTGACGATGGTGGCGCCCAGCGTGTTGGCGGCCACGCCGGTGCCGGCGCCCACCAGCAGGCCCCAGGACAGCAGCATGTGCCATGGCATATGCATCAGGGTCGACAGCGCCGTGCCGCTGGCCAGCAGCATCAGCGCGCCCAGCACCACGCGGCGGATGCCGAAGCGCTGCATGGCGGCCGCCGAGAACGGGCCGATCAGGCCGTACAGCGCGATGTTGACCGAGATCACCACCGAGATGGTGGAACGGTTCCAGCCGAACTCCTGCTCCAGCGGCAGGATCATGACCGAGGGCGTGGCGCGGATGCCGGCCGAGCACAGCAGCACGAGGAAGATCACGCCGACTACGACCCAGGCGTAATGGAAGCGCGGCGTGACGGCGTTGGCGAGCGATTGGGTAAGCTTGTTCATGTTGTATTTCTGAAGGAGGTTTGGCGGAATCTGTCTTGGTCTTGTATCGGTGTGTCGGCCGGCCAACGCTGGCGGCTAGATGTCCTGCAGCTTGCCGTAGGCGTCGTTGATCATCTCGGTGAGCTCGCCCGCCAGCCTGGGGCCGAGCTGACTGTCGATCTCATCCTGGGCGCGGCGCCAGTTGGGGCGCGCTTCATCGAGTTTCTTGCGGCCGGCGGCCGTCAGTTGCAAGGCGAAGGAACGCTTGTCCAGGTGTTCCTCTGCCGGCAGGTCGACCGTCTCGATCCAGCCCGCGGCAATCAAAGGCTTGAGCGCCCGGCTCAGGGTGCTGCGATCCATGCCCATGTCGGTCGCCAGCCCGATATTGGCGACCGGCCCGCTGCGGCCGATACGGCTGATCAGCGAATACTGGGTAATGGTGAGTCCGTTGGGCTGCAGATGATGGTCGTAGATGACCGTGATCTTCCGCGTCAGGCGGCGCAGCGGGGAACAGGTGCAGATGTCGTTGCTCATGGACGATCCTTGGGGCTGGATGATCCTGCGATGGGCGCCTGATCATTTATATGCATATACATCGATGTGTATGCATCATATTTTCCAGGCAAGGAACTGTCAAGGCTTCTGTTGGGATCGTTTTACCCGCCCATGCGCTGCTGCCGCCGTGCGATGGGCAGGCGGAAGAAAACCGGGTTGGCGGTTCGGTGCGCTAAAGACAATGTGCAAAAACATGACCGGCGGCAAGCCGGCCAGGCGCCTCAGGCGCGCTTGGTGAGCTTGGTGAGCTTGCCTGCCTTGGCGGGCGGCTTGTCCTTGGCGGACTTGGCGTCCGTGCCTTTGGGCCCGGCCGCTTTCTTGGCTTTGCTGGCCTTGCCCTTCGGCCCGTCGTCGGCCGCCTGTTCCTGCAGCAACGCCTCGTTGGCGGCCTCGCGCCGGCGCGCCACCGATTCCAGGCGTTCGCGCATGATGCTGTCGGCCTGCGGGCCGGGCACGATGGCGTAGTCGCGCGCATTGATTTCACGGCCGCTGTTGCGGTCCACCAGCGCCAGGTCGACCTGCTTGCCGGTCTTGGTGTCGACCAGCATCACGCTCGGGCCTTCCGGCGCGAAGTGCTTGTTGCCCCAGGCATTGAGCGCAATGATGATGCTGCGGAAATCGCGGCCGAGGTCGGTCAGCACGTATTCGAAGCGCGGCGGACGGTCGTTGTACTGGCGGCGCTCCAGCATGCCGGCATCGACCAGGGTATGCAGCCGGCGCGTGAGCATGTTGGGCGCGATGTCCAGGCTTTTCTGGAACTGGTCGAAGCGGGTCAGCCCCTGCAGCGCGTCGCGCAGGATCAGGATGCTCCACCATTCGCCCACGCGCTCGAGCGTGCGCGCCACCGGGCATTGCATGTTGCCAAAACTCTTGCGTTCCATATCGGCTCCTTGGCGGCGTTTTTCCGCTATCATCAGTTACTATCATTTTGCAATGATGATGGAAGTATATCTCAATCCAAACGGGAGATACCGTGAAAGAACCGATGTACCTTGAAGACTTTGAGGTGGGGCAGGTTTTCCGCCATCCGGGCGGCGTGGCCGTGACGGCCGATGCCATCAAGCAATTCGCCGGGCAGTTCGACCCCCAGCCGTTCCACCTGGACGAGGCCGCCGCGCAACAGTCCTTCTTCGGCGGCCTGGCCGCCAGCGGCTGGCATACCGCCGGGCTGACCATGCGCATGCTGGTCGATACGCTGCCCATCCACGGCGGGCTGATCGGCGCCGGTTTCGAGGAATTCCGCTGGCCGCGCCCGACCCGGCCGGGCGACGTGCTGCGGCTGGAAGCGGAGGTGCTGGGCATCAAGTTTTCGCAGTCCAAGCCGTTACAAGGCTTCCTCTACCATCGCGTGACCACCTACAACCAGCACGACCAGGCGGTGCTGGTGATGACCGGCAACCTGCTGGCGCCGCGCCGGCCGCAATAAACCGTCCGGATGCCGTCCGGAATGCCGTCAGGCCGCGTCCGGCTGGTGCGAAGGATGCGCCTGCTGGAACGCCGGCAAGGCGTTACAGGCGTCCTCGATGGCGCACAGCGCCGGGTAAGGCTGCATGTCGACCTCGAAGCGGCGCGCATTGAAGATCTGGGGCACCAGGCAGCAATCGGCCATGGTGGGCATGTCGCCCACGCAGAAATGGCCGCGCGTGTTGTCCGCCGCCAGTTGCTTTTCCAGCGCGTCAAAGCCGAGCTTGATCCAATGCCGGATCCATTCGTTCTTCTGGTCGTCATCCACGCGCAGCTCGTGCTTGAGATAGCGCAGCACGCGCAGGTTGTTGAGCGGATGGATCTCGCAGGCGATGGCCAGCGACAGTTCGCGGATATGCGCGCGCTGCGCCGCATCGCCCGGCAGCAACGATGGCATCGGGAAGCGTTCTTCCAGATATTCCAGCACCGCCAGCGATTGCGTCATATGGTGGCCGTCGTGCTCCAGCACCGGCACCAGCGCATGCGGATTCAGCTGCGCAAAGGCCGGCAGGAACTGCTCGCCGCCGCGGTTGAGCAGGTGCACCGGCACCGTGTCGTAGGCCTGCCCTTTCAGGTTCAGGGCGATGCGCACACGGTAAGAAGCCGAACTGCGGAAATAGCCGTAAAGGGTTGTCATCCTCGTTCCTCCTTAGGGAAATCCTGTATCGAACTCAGGCCAGGCTGCGCGCCGGCAGCACGGTGCCGGCCACTTCGCCGAAACCGATGCGCGGCAGGCCGTCGCGTAGCGCCCATGCGCGCATGACGATGGTATCGCCATCCTCGATGAAGATACGCTTTTCGCCGCCGGGCAACGCGATCGCCTGCTTGCCGCCGCCGGTCAGCTCCAGCAACGACCCCGCCTGTTCCGGCAGCGGGCCGGATTGGGTGCCCGAGCCCAGCAAATCGCCGGGACGCAGGTTGCAGCCGTTGGCGGTATGGTGCGCCACCAGTTGCGACACGCTCCAGTACGAGTCGCGGAAGTTCGACAGCGACAGCCGCTGCGGCGGCTGCCCCGCTTCGCGCATGGCGCGGGTCTGGATCAGCACTTCCAGCTGCAGGTCGAAGGCCCCGCCCTGGCGCAAGGCGGCCGAGTCCAGATAGGGCAGCGGCTGCGGATCGCCCGCCGCGCGCGTCCAGGCGCAGCGGTAAGGCGCCAGCGCTTCCAGCGTGACGATCCAGGGCGAAATGGTGGAGGCGAAACTCTTGGACAGGAACGGCCCCAGCGGCTGGTATTCCCAGGCCTGCACGTCGCGCGCCGACCAGTCGTTCAACAGGCACAGGCCGAATACCTTGTCCTCGGCCGCATCCATCGTCACCGGCTCGCCCAGCGCGTTGCCGCCGCCGATGAAGATCCCTACTTCCAGTTCGTAATCCAGCCGCTTGCAGGGGCCGAAGGATGGCGCCTCGGAATCCGGCGCCCGGGTCTGCCCGAGCGGACGACGGAACTGCTGGCCGGAGACGCCGATGGAAGACGCCCGGCCGTGATAACCGATCGGCACCCATTTGTAGTTGGGCAGCAGCGGATTGTCGGGGCGGAACAGCTTGCCCACCGCGGTGGCGTGGTGGATCGAGGTATAGAAGTCGGTGTAGTCGCCGATGGCGGCCGGCAAGGCGTACTCGGCCTGCGCCTGCGGTGCCAGGCAGGCGGCCAGCTCGCTCTGGTGCGCCGAACCGGCGCGCAGCACATGCGACAGCGCCAGCCGCAGTTCGGACCAGGCCGCCGCATCAAGCGCCATCAGGGCATTGAGCGTGGAACCTTCAGCTGCCGCATGCGCCGCCTTGCGCGCCAGCTCGTCGAAGCCGGAAAAGGCGCCGGCCGCATGCGCGGCCTGCAAGTCGAGAATCTGGTCGCCGATGGCCACGCCGGCGTGGAAGGCTTCATCGCTGCCGGCGCGGCGGAACACGCCATACGGCAGGTTCTGGATCGGGAACGGGCAACCGTCGGCATTGGCGCTTTCCACCCAGCTGCGCAGTGCGGTATCGTGGGTTTCGTTCAGTCGTACGCTTGGCTGGTTCATGCTTGCTCCGGGTTGAAGTTCTTCTGGATGCCCAGCCAGCAGTTCTGGTAATCGCGCTGCAGCGTGGGCGATTCCAGCGCATGGCGGGTGGGACGGATGATGTTGCGCGTCTCGAACATGAAGGCCATGGTGCTGTCGACCTTGTTGGGCTTGCTGGTGTCGGCGCGGCTGGCCTTCTCGAACGTGGCCGCGTCGGGGCCGTGGCCGCTCATGCAATTATGCAGGCTGGCGCCGCCGGGGACGAAACCGCCGGCCTTGGCATCGTACTCGCCGGTCACCAGTCCCATGAACTCGCTGGCCACGTTGCGATGGAACCAGGGCGGGCGGAAGGTATCCTCGGCCGCCAGCCAGCGCGGCGGGAAGATCACGAAATCGAGCGTGTCCACGCCCGGGGTATCGCTCTGCGACTGCAGCACCAGGAAAATCGACGGATCGGGGTGGTCGTAGCTGATCGAGCCGATGGTATTGAAATGGCGCAGGTCGTATTTGTACGGCGCGTAGTTGCCGTGCCAGGCCACCACGTCCAGCGGCGAATGGCCGAGCTTCGCCTGCCACAGCTTGCCGCCGAACTTGGCGACCAGCCGGAAGTCGCCTTCGCGGTCTTCGTACCAGGCCTGCGGCGTGAGGAAGTCGCGCGGGTTGGCCAGGCCGTTGGAACCCAGCGGGCCGAGGTCGGGCAGGCGCAGCAATGCGCCGAAGTTCTCGCACACATATCCACGCGCCTGGCCATCGGGCAGCCGCACCTGGAAGCGCACGCCGCGCGGGATCACGGCGATCTCCTGCGGCTCGAGGTCGAGCACGCCCATTTCCGTGAGCAATTGCAGGCGCCCCGCCTGCGGCACGATCAGCAACTCGCCGTCGGCCGAGTAGAAGAAGCGCCCGCTCATCGACTGGTTGGCGGCATAGATGTGGATGGCGCAGCCGCTCTGCGCCTCGGGCGAACCGTTGCCGGCCATGGTCACGAGGCCGTCGATGAAATCGGTCGGCGCCGCGGGCATCGGTTGCGGGTCCCAGCGCAACTGGTTGGGCGGCGTCGGCACGCCGTCGAAATGGCTCAGCAACTTGCCGCCGTCGATCGGCACGAAGGCCTCGTGCACCGCAGCCGGACGGATGCGGTACAGCCACGAGCGGCGGTTGTGGCCGCGCGGCGCGGTGAAGGCGGTGCCGGAGATCTGCTCGGCATACAGGCCGTAGGCGACCCGCTGCGGCGAGTTCCGGTGCGCCGGCAAGGCGCCCGGCAAGGCCTCGGTGGCGAACTCGTTGCAAAAGCCGGACTGGTAGCCCCGGGCAACGGCGGCAGCCTGCGCCGGAGGCGATTGTGCAATGCTGTTCATGCGATTTCTCCTTGTCACCTTTTTAGCGCATGCGGTGCAGGCGCGCCACCGTCAACGCCGATACCAGCGCCGGCACGGCGGCCGCGACGAACAGCGAGGCGTTGCTCCACTGCATGGCGATCATCTGGCCGCCGATGACCGGCCCCACCACCGAACCGATGCGGCCGATGCCCAGCGCCCAGCCGATGCCGGTCGAGCGCAACGTGGTCGGGTAATAGGTGCCGGCCAGCGCGTTGACGGCCGGTTGCCCGCCGACGACGCAAAAGCCCGCCACCACCACGGCGATGAACAGGAAGGCCGGCACCGCCGCCACCTTGCCGATCAGCGCGATGGCCACGCAGGCCACCACGAAGCAGCTGCCCAGCACCCTGGTGAAGCCGTAACGGTTGATGAACCAACCCAGGGTCAGCGTGCCGACCACGCCGCCCACCTGCAGCGAAGTGCCGATCAGCACCGCCATGCCGGTCGAATAGCCGGCGTCGTGGATCAGCGTGGGCAGCCAGTTGGACAGGAAATACAGGTTGATCAGGTTCATGAAGCTGATCAGCCACAGCAGCAGCGTGATGCCGGCGCGGCCTTCGCGGAACAGTTCGGCCACCGGCATGCCCTCGGCCTTGGTCTCTTTCACGACGATGCGGGTATCGCCGTCGAGCGCGATGGAGGGATCGAGCTTCTTCAGCCAGCGTACCGCCTTTTCCCTCGGGCGGCGGCGCAACACCAGGAACTGGATCGACTCCGGCAGCCAGAACAGCATGGCGATGCCCAGCAGCAGCGGCACCGCGCCGCCCACCCAGAACACCGCGTGCCAGCCGTAGGCTGGGATCAGCGCGGCGCTGACAAACCCGCCGGCGGCGGCGCCCACGGTAAAGCCGCAAGACACCAGCATCATGCGCGTCACGCGCGAGGAAGAAGGGCTGAACTCGCCCACCAGCGCCATCGCATTGGGCATGATGCTGCCCAGGCCGAAGCCGGTGATGAAGCGCAGCGCCAGCAACTGGTCGATGCTGGTGACCAGCGGCGTGGCCAGCATGCACAGGGCGAAGAACAGGGTGGAGGCGATCAGCACCGGGCGGCGGCCGTAACGGTCGCCCACCGGCGTCAGCGCCAGCGAACCCAGCAGCATGCCGAACAGGCCGGCGCCGAATACCGGCCCCAGGCTGGCGCGGCTCACGCCCCAGTCGCCGATGATGGCCGGCGCCACATAGCCCATGGCCTGGACGTCGAAGCCATCCATGATCAGGCACAGGCCGCACAACAGCAGCAAACCGAACTGGAAGGCGCCGAAGCGTCCCTGCTCCACCACCTGCTCGACATTGATCGTGGGCGCGGCTGCGCCCGGCTGAACACTCATGGTCTTGCTCCTCTGTCTCTTGATATTTTTTAGTCCGTCTCGTGGCCGGCCTGCGCACGGCTGTCGCGATTGCCGGGCGCGGCGGCAGGGCATCGTTGATTGTTCTTATTGCCATTGCGCTGACACTGTAGTGCAATCGACTTTCTTTTACGATATAAATGCCGGAATGTAATTCATTGATTTTATGAATAAAGGTCTTCGGAACGCCCGCCCATGATCGAACCCCGCGATATCGACCTCAACCTGCTGGTGGTATTCCAGGAAGTGTTCCAGGAACGCCGGATCGCATCCGTGGCGCGCCGCCTGGGACTGTCGCAGCCGGCCGTCAGCAATGCCCTGGCGCGCCTGCGGCGCAGCTTCGGCGATGAACTGTTCGTGCGCACCGCGCAGGGCATGCAACCCACGCCGTTCGCCGAACACCTGGCCGAGCCGGTGGCGGCAGCCCTGCAGCAGGTCTCGCGCGCGCTCAACCTGCAGGAAGGCTTTGCCGCGCAATCCAGCCAGCGCCACTTCACCATCGCCATGACCGATGTCGGCGAGGTTTATTTCATGCCGGCGCTGGTCGAAACCTGCGGCCGCCTGGCGCCGGGCGTGCGCATCAGCACGGTACGCGCAGGCGCCATCGACCTCAAAAGCGAAATGGAATCGGGCCGGGTGGATCTGGCCATCGGCGCCTTCGACAATGTCTCCGGCGCGCTCTACCAGCGCCGGCTGTTCCGCCAGAACTATGTGAGCATGTTCCGCATCGGCCATGCGCTGGACGGCAAGGGCGACATTACGCTGAAGCAATTCCTGGCGGCCGAGCACCTGATGGTGTCGTCGCAGGAGAGCCCCTACGACCGCATCAACCAGAGCCTGGAGAAGGCCGGGGTGTTGCCCAGCGTGCGCTTCCGCGTGCCGCACTTCACCGCCGTGCCGTATATCGTCAGCACCACCGATCTGGTGGTCACCGTGCCGCGCAAGCTGGCCGAAAGCGCCGCCGCCCCGTTCGGCTTGCATTACATCAAGCCGCCGCTGCGCCTGCCCTCGCTGCAGACCAATATCTTCTGGCATCGCCGTTACAATCAGGATGAAGGCAACCAGTGGCTGCGCGGTTTCATCTCCGAGCACTTCGCCGAATGACAAGAACGCCAAGAAACACAGCACAGGGAAACGACATGAACATCTACCGCGAATACACCCGCGACGCGCTGGACCGGCAATACAACGTCAGGCTGGATATCACCGATTTCCAGGACTACTTCGACCGTTTCGCGCAGCAAGCGCTGGCTGCGCGCCAAGCCCATCCGCATCTGGCCGATGTCCCCTATGGGAAAGACCCGCTGCAGACCTTCGACTTCTTTCCCGCCAGCGACAATGGCCGGCCGCTGCTGCTGTTCATCCACGGCGGCTACTGGCGCTCGCTGGACAAGAACCTGTTCAGCCACCTCGCCCTGCCCTATCTGCAAGCCGACATCAATGTCGCGCTGATCAATTACCGGCTGGCGCCGCAGGTACGGATGGATGCGATTGCCGCCGATTGCGCCACCGCGCTCAAGCAGTTGCATGCGAAGGCCGGCGCCCTGGGCTTCGATGCCGATGCCATCTGGCTCATGGGCCATTCGGCCGGGGGCCACCTGGCCGCGCTCATCGGCGCGCTGGGGCCGACGCCGGTCAGGGGCGTCTGCGGCATCAGCGGCATCTACGACCTGGAGCCGATCCAACTGAGCTATCTCAATGAGCTGCTGCACCTGTCGCCCGACAACGCCGTCCAGGCCAGCCCGCTCCGGTTGCTGCCGCCGCCCGGCGTGAAAACGCTGCTCTGCGCGGGCGGTCTCGAATCCGACGAATTCCGGCGCCAGCGGGATACCTACGCGGCCTGCCTGCGCCAGTCCGCCCATGAGGCGACCATCGCCGAAGCGCCCGGTGCGCACCACCTGAGCATCATCGATGTGGCCGCGGATGCCGGCAGCGAGCTGACGCGCGCCATGCTGGCGATGATCAGGGCCGGCTGAGCGGCCTGCCGCCAGCCGCATCGCTTTACCTGCCTGTCAAGCATGCCGGACCAGAACTCTTTCGATAAATGCCAATCATTATCATTTTCGCTCATCTATAATGGCGTTTTCCTCCGCCTTGCCCGCCTGCAATGGCCTTGCCGGCGAGTCTCACGCGGAGGAAGCAAACCCACAACCGTCGAACAACAATAACTGCGCTACGTCCCGCAGCCCAACGCCGCACGAGCATGTTCAAGAATATCTGGTTCCAAATCCACTGGTTCATCGGCATCACCGCCGGCACCATCCTCATGACCATCGGCCTCACCGGCGCCGCGCTCTCCTTCCGCGAGGAGATCACGGATGCGCTCAACCCCGGCGTCATGCACGTACAGGTGCGCGAGCAACAGCCGCTCACGCCGCAACAGTTGCTGGAACAGATCGGCGCCGCCGAACCCGGCCGCCGCGTCGCCTCGATCACGCTCGCGCGCGAAGCCGGCGCCGCCGTACGCGTCGTGTTCGTGCCGCCGCCGGGCGTGCGCCGCGGCGAGGCGCGCTATGCCGATCCCTATACCGGCCAGGTCTCCGGCCCGGTGACGAGCATGGAATTCTTCGAGATCGTGGAACGCTTCCACCGCTGGCTGCTGCTGCCCACCGAGATCGGCAAGATCGTGCTGGGCACGCTGGCGCTGGCGCTGCTCACGCTGGCGCTGTCCGGCCTCTACCTGCGCTGGCCGCGCCGCCCCTTGTCGCTGCAGGCCTGGTTCAGGCTGGACTTCAAATTGCAGGGCCGTTCCTTCCTGTGGAACCTGCACTCCATCATCGGCACCTGGGCGCTGGCGATGTATGTGATCTTCTCCATCACCGGCGCCTATTGGGCGCTGGACTGGTTCAAGCAGGGCGTGGACACGCTGGCCGGCCAGGAGCGCGCGCCGCAGGCCAAACGCGGCGCCCCGCCCAAGGACAAGCAAGACGCTCCCGCGCCGCTGGACCTGACGCTGGCCTGGAACGCCTTCCTGGCCAAGGCGCCGCATTACCAGAACGCCCAGTTGCGCCTGCCCGAGAAAACCACGCAAGCGGTGCAGATCCTGTTCCTGGACGAACATGCCCCGCACGAACGCGCGCGCAGCCGCATGACGGTGCTGCCGCAAAGCGGCGAGGTCAAACAGCTCGAACTGTATGAGGACAAAAGCGCCGGTGGCAAATTCATCGCCGCCATCTACCCGCTGCACATGGGCACCTTCTTCGGCCTGCCCGGCCGCATCGTCATGGCCATCGCCAGCCTGATGCTGCCGCTGTTCGGCATCACCGGCTGGATGCTGTACCTCGACCGTCGCCGCAAGAAGGCGGCATTGCGCGCCGAGCGCGCCGCGCTGGAACAGGCGGGCATCGCCACGACACCCGCCGCCAAGGAAGGGGCGCAAGCCGCGCAATACCTGGTCGCCTACGCGTCGCAAGCCGGCCAGGCCGAACGCATGGCGCTGCATGCCGCCGCGTTGCTGCGCCAGTCCGGCGCCCAGGCCACGGTGCAGCCGCTGGCGCGCATGACGCCGGAAAATCTGCGCCACCATCCGCGCATCCTGTTCATCGCCAGCACCTTTGGCGAAGGCGAGGCGCCGGACAGCGCGCGCGCCTTCGAGCGCCGCATGCGCGCGGCCTCGGGCCAATCGCTGGCCCACGTCGAATACGCGCTGCTGGCGCTGGGCGATAGCAACTACACCAGGTTCTGCGGCTTCGGCCACACGCTCGACCACTGGCTGCGCAACCGCGGCGCCAAGGCCTTGTTCCCGCCGGTGGAAGTGGACCGCATGGATGCCGGCACGCTGCAAAAATGGGAACGGATGCTGGCCGATCACGGCATCGTCACCGCGGCCGCCGTGGCTGCGGCTACGGCCTCTTCGTCCCCATCCGCGCTGCCGCCGCAAGCCGGCTGGCAAGCCTGGTCGCTTGCGCAACGCCGGCAACTGAACCCCGGCAGCCAGGGCGAGCCGATCTTCCACCTCGAGCTGCGCAAAACCGATGCCGCCGATGCCACCGATATTGCCGCCGACGCATGGCAACCGGGCGCGCTGGCGGAGATCCTGCCGCGCCATGCGGCCGACCGCGTCGCGCTGCTGCTGCAGCGGCTGCAGCTCGATGGCAGCACCATCGTCGACAGCAAAGGCACGCGCCTGCCCCTGCAAGAATTGCTGGCGCGCAGCGTACTTCCGGTCGGCCAGGCCGCGGCCCATGCCCGCGATGCGCAGGCCTTGGCCGATACCTTGCAGCCGCTGGCCGCGCGCAGCTATTCGGTGGCCTCCGTGCCGCAAGATGGCGCGCTGCACCTGCTGGTGCGCCAGACACGACATGAGGATGGCCTGGGCCTGGCGTCGGGCTGGCTGACCGAATATGCGGAAGTAGGCGCCGCGCTGGACGTGCGCCTGGTGGCCAACGCCAACTTCGGGCCGGCCGGGGGCGATGTGCCGGCCATCTTCATCGGCAACGGCTCCGGCATGGCAGGCCTGCGCGGCCACCTGCGCGCGCGCGTGCATGCCGGGCACGCGCGCAACTGGCTGCTGTTCGGCGAGCGCAACCGCCGCCACGATTTCCTCTACCAGGATGAACTGGAACAATGGCTGGCCGCCGGCAAGCTGGCGCGGCTGGACCTGGCCTTCTCGAGCGACCAGAACCAGCGCGTCTACGTGCAGGATCGCCTGCGCGAAGCGGCCGACGAATTGCGCCGCTGGATCGCCGATGGCGCCGTGGTGTATGTCTGCGGCAGCCTGGAAGGCATGGCCGCCGGCGTCGATGCCGCGCTCGCCGAGGCGCTGGGCGAACGGGCGCTGGAAGACCTGATCGAACAGGGCCGCTATCGGCGCGACGTTTACTGATGCTGCCTTCCTGGATGCGCCTGGCCAGGCGCATCCGCACCGGCCTCCCCTCGCCCTTGCGGCCGGGCCTGTAGGCAAGCTCCGCTTTCCTCTGTAGGAATAAGCCGATTCCGCCGCAAAAGCGGCGCGCGCCTCTGGAGCCCGGCCACTCCACCGCATATACTCGGCCCAACCATGCGGCTGCTTTCCTGACTGCCATGTGTACGGCGGCGCCGCAAGGCTGCGACACCGACAACGAGACCGTCCATGGATATCCTGGCCAGAATAAAAAACACGCGCCGAGCCGGCATGCACGCCGCAATGCTCGCGCTCGCCCTGGCCGCCTCGCTGCTGGCCGGTTGCGGTTCGCTGCCGACCATCGTCCCCGACATGGGCATGCGGTCGGACAAGAGCATCCGGATCAAGGGCGGAAGCGGCGTGCTCACCGAAGAACAGGCCAAGGCCGCGCTGGACAGGCTCAAGCAGCAAAACGGCAACAGTACGGTTCTCGATCGCCACCTGGCGGTGGAAGGCGCGGTCACCGGCGCGCCGCTGGTGACCGGTAACAAGGTCACGCTGCTCATCGACGGCCCGGCCACTTACGCCTCCATGACGCAGGCCATCCGGGCAGCCCGTTCGCACATCAACCTGGAAACCTACATCATGGAAGACGATGAGGTAGGACGCCAGTTCTCCGCGATGCTGATCGAGATGCAAAAGAAAGGCGTGCAGGTCAACCTCCTGTACGACAGCGTGGGCGCGCTCAACACCCCGCGCGCCTTTTTCCAGCCGATGATCGATGCCGGCATCAACGTGCTCGAATTCAATCCGCTCAATCCCGCGCTGGCGCGCAAGGACTGGGCGGTGAACCAGCGCGACCACCGCAAGCTGCTGGTGGTGGACGGCAAGACCGCCTTCGTCGGCGGCATCAACATCAGCAGCGTGTATTCCAGCGGTTCGTTCAGCCGCCGCAAGAAGAAAACCCAAACCGATGATGACGGCGGCAGGATCCCCTGGCGCGACACCCAGGTGCGCATCGATGGCCCGGCCGCGCTGGAATTCCAGAAGCTCTTCATGCAAACCTGGAACAGGCAGCACGGCCCCGACCTCGGCGAGCACAACTACTTTCCCAAGGTCGCCGCGGCCGGCGGCGAGATCGTGCGCGCCATCGGTAGTTCCCCCGACGATCCCTACAGCGTGATCTATGCCACCTTCATCTCGGCCATCAACCATGCCGAATCCTCGGTCTACCTGACCAATGCCTATTTCGTGCCCGACCCGCAATTGCGCGAGGCGCTCAAGAACGCGGCCAGGCGCGGCGTCGATGTGCGCCTGCTGCTGCCATCCAGGAGCGATTCCTCGCTGGTGCTGTACGCTTCGCGTTCGTTCTATGCCGAGTTGCTGGGCGCGGGCATCCGCATCTATGAGCGCCAGGATGCCCTGCTGCACGCCAAGACCGCCATCATCGACGGCGTCTGGACCACCATCGGCTCGACCAACCTGGACTGGCGCAGCTTCGTCTACAACCAGGAAATCAATGCCGTCATCCTCGGCACGCAATTCGGCGCAGAGGCGAAAAGCATGTTCGACCGGGACCTTGGCGCCTCCAAGGAGATCACGCTAAAAGCATGGGAACAGCGCCCGATCAGCGAACGCATGAAGGAGTTCGGCGCCAGCATATGGGCGCGGCTGCTGTGAAGGCCGGCGCACAAATAAAAAAAGGAAACGCATCGCGTTTCCTCAACCTCATCGACCTGCGGAGCCCGCAGGCCCCGCGATGTCATGCCGCCACTGCTTGCGGCCCGGCGCTTATTTCAGCGTCAGTATCCATTTCACCAGCTCGCGCGCTTCGGCTTCGCTGACCTGGCCCTTGTTGGCCGGCATCGGCACCGCGCCCCACACGCCGCCGCCGCCGTTGATGACCTTCTGGGCCAGCTTGGTCTCGGCGTCCTTCTGGCCGGCATATTTCTTGGCCACATCCTTGAAGGCAGGGCCGACGATCTTGTTGTCGACCGAATGGCAAGCCATGCAGTTCTTGGACTTGGCCAATTGGGCGTTGGCCAGCGCCTCGGCGGAAATGGCCGACCCGGCGACCAGGGTGGCGATCAACAGCAGGTATTTCATAAGGGCTCCTCAGCATTCTTGAACGGCCGGACCTTCGCTCGCAAGAGGCGCGAGGAAATCCGCAGGCGGGCCTATTCTACCTGTCTTGGCGGCGTTCCGATTATCTTCCTGCGCGTATATCTGTCATAGGCCAGGTTCCATGTCGATGCAGTCAGCCGGTGACCGCGCCCTTGCTGGCGGTGGAAGCCAGCGCGGCGAACTTGGCCAGCACGCCGCGCGTATAGCGCGGGGCAGGCTGCTGCCAGGCGGCGCGGCGCTTGTCGATTTCCGCCTCGGGCACGTTGAGCTGGATCAGTTGCCGGTGGGCGTCGATGGTGACCGAGTCGCCTTCGTGCACCAGCGCAATGGCGCCGCCGACAAACGCTTCCGGCGCCACGTGGCCGACCACCATGCCCCAGGTCCCGCCGGAAAAACGGCCGTCGGTGATCAGCCCGACCGATTCGCCCAGGCCCTTGCCGATCAGCGCCGAGGTCGGCGCCAGCATCTCCGGCATGCCGGGGCCGCCCTTGGGGCCGAGATAGCGCATCACCAGCACGTCGCCGGGCTTGATCCGGTCGGCCAGGATCGCCTCCATGGCGCTGTATTCGTCGTCGAACACGCGCGCCGGGCCGGTGATCACCGGGTTCTTCAAGCCGGTGATCTTGGCCACGCAGCCTTCGGTGGCCAGATTGCCCTTGAGGATCGCCAGGTGGCCCTGTGCGTACAGCGGCCGGTCGATCGGATGGATCACATCCTGGTCGGCGCGCAGCGCCGGCACGCTTTCCAGTTCCTCGGCCAGCGTCTTGCCGGTAATGGTGAGGCAGTCGCCATGCAGCAAGCCGGCCTGGTGCAGCACCTTCAGCACGGCCGGAATGCCGCCGGCCTGGTGCAGGTCGGTGGCGACGTACTTGCCCGAAGGCTTGAGGTCGCAGATCACCGGCACCTTCTGGCGCATGCGCTCGAAGTCGTCGATGCTCCATGCGATCTCGGCGGCGTGGGCGATGGCCAGGTAGTGCAGCACGGCGTTGGTCGAGCCGCCGGTGGCCATGATCAACGCGACGGCGTTTTCGATCGATTTGCGGGTGATGATGTCGCGCGGCTTGATATCTTTCTTCACAGCCTCCACCAGCACGCGCGCCGACTCGGCGGCAGAGCCGGTCTTCTCGTCGTCGGGATTGGCCATGGTCGAGGAATAGAACAGCGCCATGCCCAGCGCCTCGAACGAGGACGACATGGTGTTGGCGGTATACATGCCGCCGCAGGAACCGGAAGACGGGCAGGCGTTGCGCTCGATGCCGTCGAAGTCTTCCTGCGACATGCGGCCGGCGGAAAACTCGCCTACCGCCTCGAAGGCCGAGACGATGGTCAGGTCGCGGCCCTTCCATTTGCCCGGCTTGATGGTGCCGCCGTAGACATAGATGCCCGGCACATTGGTGCGCGCCAGGGCGATCATGCCGCCCGGCATGTTCTTGTCGCAGCCGCCGATGACCACCACGCCATCCATCCACTGGCCGTTGACGGCGGTCTCGATGCAGTCGGCGATGACTTCGCGCGAGATCAGCGAATACTTCATGCCTTCGGTCCCCATCGACATGCCGTCCGAAATGGTCGGCGTGCCGAATACCTGCGGATTGGCGCCGGCCTGCTTGATGGCCGCGATGGCGACATCGGCCAGCTTCTGCAGGCCGGAGTTGCACGGCGTGATGGTGGAGTGGCCGTTGGCCACGCCGATCATCGGCTTGTCGAAATCGTCCTTCTCGTAGCCCAGCGCGTAATACATCGAACGGTTCGGGCTGCGCGAGATGCCCTGGGTGATGTTTTTGGAACGGCGATTGTATGACATGGGGGTCTCCTGGTTGAACGAGGCGAACTCTCTGGGTTGTTCTGCCAGCGATCACGGTATCTGGCGGGCCCCCGGCTACATTCTGGGATGTGATGGATGGCCGGGGATGAGTTCTGGCTGGTGGGTCAGATTGCAGATTGCGCTTGTCCATATCTGCCTGTCAAATATATTATTCATCGACAATTAATATCCCAGAGATATCAGGAAGCCTCCGCCCCATGTCCTCCGACACCCGCCTGGAACTGCGCCAACTGCGCTACTTCGCCGCCGTGGCCGAAGAAAAGCACTTCGGCCGCGCCGCCGTCCGGCTGCACATGACGCAGCCGCCGCTGTCGCAGGCCATCGCCGCGCTGGAGGAAATGCTGGGCACGCCGCTGTTCCTGCGCACCAAGCGCAGCGTGGCGCTGACCCCGGCCGGGGAAGCCTTGCTGCCGGAAGCCCAGCGCATCCTGCAGCAGGCCGCGGCCCTGCCCGACCTGGCGCGGCGCGCCGCCAGCGGCGCCTCGGGCCTGCTGTCGCTGTCGTTCATCTCGACCGCCGACTACAGCATCCTGCCGCCGCTGCTGCAGCGTTTCCGCGCGCGCTACCCGCAGGTACAGATCGACCTGCGCGAAGCCACCACCGACATCCAGCTGGAAGACCTGATGCAAGGCAAGATCGACGCCGGCCTGCTGTTGCCGCCGCTGCCCGACAAGGCCGCCGCCGTGCTCGACTACCGCCCGGTGCTGTCGGAACCGCTGGTGGCCGCGCTGCCGGCCGGCGCCGTGCGCGGGCGCGACGCGGTGGCGCTGAAAAGCCTGCGCGAGCTGCCGCTGATCATTTTCCCGCGGCGCATCTCGCCGGCCTTCCACGACACCATCCTCTCGTGCTTTCGCGATGCCGGGGTGACGCCGCACATCGGCCAGGAGGCGATCCAGATGCAGACCATCGTCGGCCTGGTGTCGGCTGGCATGGGAATGGCGCTTGTGCCACAATCCGTATCCAACCTGAAGCGGCCGGGCGTCGACTACCGCCGGCTGTCGGACCCGACGCCGGACATCCAGACCGGCCTGGCCTGGCGGCGCGACAGCCAATCGACGGTGCTGCGCGCCTTCCTTGAATTGCTGGAACCGGCCGCCTGAACTTGTTTTGTTAGGGCATGCTCCAAATGCATCTCCGTCCCGCCCATCACTGAAAGACCGAATTCATGCTGATCCACCCCATGCCCAACCCGATCGCCCTCCAGATCGGCCCGCTTGCCGTCCACTGGTATGGCCTGATGTACCTGCTGGCCTTTGCGCAATTCATCGTCATCGGCCGCCTGCGCATCAGGCAACCGCATATCGCCGCGGTCGGCTGGAAAAAGGAGGATCTCGACGACATGCTGTTCTACGGCGTGCTGGGGGTGGTCATCGGCGGCCGCCTGGGCGAGATCCTGTTCTACAACCCGACGTATTACTTCGCGCACCCGGCCGACATGATCGCGGTATGGAAAGGCGGCATGTCCTTCCACGGCGGCTTCCTCGGCGTGCTGCTGGCGATGTGGCTGTGGGGCCGCAAGCGCGGCCGCCACCTGATGGACATCATGGACTTCATCGCGCCGATGGTGCCACTGGGCTACGCCGCCGGCCGCCTGGGCAACTTCATCAACGCCGAACTGCCGGGCCGCCCGGCCGACCCTTCGTTGCCGTGGGCGATGATCTGGCCCAACGTCGACAACATCCCGCGCCATCCGTCGCCGATCTACCAGATGCTGGTGGACGGCATCCTGCTGTTCATCATCCTGTGGTTCTTCGCGCGCCAGCCGCGCCCGCGCATGGCGGTGGCCGGCATGTTCTCGCTGCTGTACGGCTGCGCGCGTTTCTTCACCGAGTACTTCCGGGTGCCGGACTACGAGGTGCATGTCGCCGGCTTCACCATCTCGGCCGGACAGATGCTGTCGGTGCCGATGATCGTGCTGGGCATCCTGCTGCTGGTGGTAGCCTACCGCAACAAGCAGCAGGCGCAAGCGCCCGCGCAGGCCGGATAACGCCGGATAACATTTGCAAGACGCCAATGAAAACGGGCGGTACCTTCATCGGTACCGCCCGTTTTCATTGGATCGTCGGCGCGCCTTCGATACGCGGCGTTGCCGCTACTCAGTGCGAACGGAAATCAAATCGCGAAATCGAATAACCGTTCGGGCCGGGCAGCCGCGCAGCGGCGCATCGAAGCCTGCCCGAGCTTGTCGCAGGGACGCGCCGAGGCGAACCTCAGGCCTTCTTCAGCGCGCTGGCCGCCTTCGCCAGTTCGGTGATCTTGTCCCAGTCGCCGGCTTCGATGGCCGCCTTCGGGGTCAGCCACGAACCGCCTACGCAGACCACGTTCTTGCAGGCCAGGAACTGCGGCGCAGTCTCTTGCGTGATGCCGCCGGTCGGGCAAAACGCGACGTCGCCCAGCGGGCCGGCAATACCGTTCAACATGCCGATGCCGCCGGCCGGCACCGCCGGGAACAGCTTCAACTGGCGAAAGCCCGCCTCGCGCGCGGCCATCACTTCGGACGGCGTCATCACGCCGGGCAGCAGCGGCAGGCCGCTGCGCTTGGCGGCTTCGATCAGCGCCGGGGTCAGGCCGGGCGAGACGCCGAATACCGCGCCGGCGTCGCGCGAGGCGGCGAACTCTTCGGGCGCGGTCAGCGTGCCGACGCCGACGATGGCCTCAGGCACCGACTCGGCGATGGCGCGGATGGCCGGCAGGCCGTGCTCGGTGCGCAGCGTGATTTCCAGCACACGGATGCCGCCGGCGACCAGCGCCCTGGCCAGCGGAATGGCGTGTTCGAACTTGTCGATCGCGATCACCGGAATGACCGGCGAGGCGCGCATGATTTCCAGTGTGGTCTTCATACCGTTGTCTTCTCTTTCTCTTTGATCGGAGGCAGGCCGAAAGTGGCGCCGCCCTCTTCCGCCGTACCGACGGTGTTACGGAACATGGCAAACAGCTCGCGCCCCATGCCGTGCTGGTTGTCGAACAGGTCGCTGGCGTCTTGTCCGCGCCGCTCCCATTCATCCTGCGGCACCAGCGCTTCCAGCACGCCGGCCTCGGCATCCAGGCGGATCATGTCGCCGCTGCGCACGCGTCCCAGCGGACCGCCGCCCAGCACTTCGGGCGTGACGTGGATCGCGGCCGGTACTTTACCCGATGCGCCCGACATGCGGCCATCGGTCACCAAGGCCACATGGCGCCCCTTGTCCTGCAGGATGCCCAGCGCCGGGGTCAGCGCGTGCAGTTCCGGCATGCCGTTGGCGCGCGGGCCCTGGAAGGTGATCACGGCGACGAAGTCCTTATCCAGCTCGCCGGCCTTGAAGGCCGCCATGAAGGCTTCCTGCGAGTGGAACACGATGGCCGGCGCCTGCACCGCGCGGTGCTCGTGCTTGACTGCCGAAGTCTTGATGACCGCGCGGCCGAGGTTGCCCTGCAGCAGCTTGAGGCCGCCGTCGGCCGAGAACGGCTTGGCCACCGTGCCCAGCACGCCTTCGTCGGCGCTGGTTGCCGGCACGTCCTGCCACACTACCTTGCCAACCTGGCCTTGCGGCGCCTCGCCGGCCAGCATCGGTTCCTTGCAGTGCTGGCGCAGGCCCTGGCCGAGGATGGTGGTGACGTCGTCGTGCATCAGGCCGGCGTCGATCAGCTCGCGCAGCACGAAGCCGGTGCCGCCGGCGGCATGGAAATGGTTCACGTCGGCGGTGCCGTTGGGGTAGATCTTGGTGATCAGCGGCACCACGGCGGAGAGCCTGGAGAAATCGTCCCAGTCGATCACGATGCCGGCCGCCTTGGCGATGGCCACCAGGTGCAACGTGTGGTTGGTGGAGCCGCCGGTGGCGTGCAGCGCGACGATGGCGTTGACGATGGCCTTCTCGTCGATCATGCGGCCCACCGGCGTGTACTGCGCGCCCTGGTCGGTGATGCGCGCGGCCTGGCGCGCGGCTTCGGCGGTCAGGGCGTCGCGCAGCGGCGTGTTGGGAGTAATGAAGGCGGCGCCCGGCAGGTGCAGGCCCATCGCTTCCATCAGCATCTGGTTACTGTTGGCGGTGCCGTAGAAGGTGCAGGTGCCGGCGCCGTGGTAGGACTGCGACTCGGCTTCCAGCAGCTCGGCGCGACCGATCTTGCCGGCGGTGTAGAGCTGGCGGATCTTGACCTTGTCGCTGTTGCTCATGCCGCTGGTCATCGGCCCGGCCGGCACGAACACCGCCGGCAGGTGGCCGAAGTGCAGCGCGCCGATCAACAGGCCCGGCACGATCTTGTCGCATACGCCCAGGTACAGCGCGGCGTCGAACATGTTGTGCGAGAGCGCGATGGCGGTTGCCATGGCGATGGCGTCGCGCGAGAACAGCGACATTTCCATGCCGGTCTGGCCCTGGGTGACGCCGTCGCACATGGCCGGGGTGCCGCCGGCGAACTGCGCCACGGCGCCGACTTCGCGCGCGGCCTGCTTGAGGATCTGGGGGAAACGCTCGAACGGCTGGTGCGCCGAGAGCATGTCGTTGTAGGCGGAGACGATGGCCAGCGAGGGCGCCTTGTCTTCCTTCAACTTCAGTTTGTCGTTGGCCGGGAAGGCGGCGAAGCCGTGGGCCAGGTTGGTACATGCCAGCGCGCCGCGCTGCACGCCCTTGCGGCGGGCCGCTTCCAGTCGTTCGAGGTAAGCGGTCCGGTAGGGACGACTACGTTCGGCGATGCGTCGGGTGACGCTGGCTAAGGTAGCGTTGAGAGGCATTGTCGTTTCCTGTTAGCGTTAACAATGTAATTTTACTACACAATTTTTAACAAACCGAATCGAATGCCCGGCTTTTCGATACCGCAACGCAGCACCGGCTTGCGCAAGCAACCTCATCATTCTTCAAGACGCCCATCCAGCAGGCGATGCAGGCTTTTCCAGATCTTCACCGGCAATGTCATCCATCCGTCACAAACTGTAGTGAAATTACCATCGAAGGCGCATTTGATGTATAGTCTGCAGGTCGCGCCCAAGAACTCAAGCCGTGCCGGGGCTGGAAAGTGCCCGCCGCGCCACGGCATCCAACAACATTGACCACATGCACACCACCGCCCTGACCGACACGGCAGCATTCAAAGCCCTGCAGCAACACCACGCCGGACAAGCCGTCCACTGGCACATGCGCGAACTGTTCGCGCAGCAGCCCGACCGCTTCGAACGCATGTCGGTGCGCGCCGCCGGCCTGCTGCTGGACTACTCCAAGAACCGCATCGAGTCCGAAACCCTGTCGCTGCTGCTGGAGCTGGCGCGCGAACGCCAGGTGGAAGCCCTGCGCGACGCCATGTTCAACGGCGCGAAAATCAACTTTACAGAACATCGGGCGGTCTTGCACACCGCATTGCGCGCGCCGGCCGGCGAAGCCCCGGCGCAAGTGGATGGACAGCAGGTCGGCGCGGATGTTCACGCCGTACTCGGCCATATCCGCGATTTCTCCGAACGCGTGCGCAACGGGCAGTGGCGCGGCCACACCGGGCGCGAGATCACCGATATCGTCAACATCGGCATCGGCGGCTCCTACCTCGGACCGCAGATGGTCTGCACCGCGCTGCGCCAGTTCAGCCATGCGCGCCTGAAGGCGCACTTCGTCTCCAACGTGGACGGCCACGACCTTGATGAGGTGTTGTCCAGGGTCGATCCCGAGACCACGCTGTTCATCGTTGCCTCCAAGACATTCACCACGCAGGAAACCATGCTGAACGCGCAGTCCGCGCGCAGATGGTTCCTGCGCCACGGCAACGAGGGCGACCTGGCGCGCCATTTCGTGGCGGTATCGACCAATGCCAGGGAAGTGTCGGCCTTCGGCATCGACCCCGACAACATGTTCCCTTTCTGGGACTGGGTCGGCGGGCGCTATTCGGTATGGTCGGCGATCGGCCTGTCGATCGCGCTGATGGTCGGTTTCGAGCGCTTCTCCGAGTTCCTGGGCGGCGCCCACGCGATGGACCGCCATTTCCGCGAAGCGCCGCTGGAAGCCAACATGCCGGTGATCCAGGCGCTCATCGGCATCTGGAACCGCAACTTCTTCAACAGCGAATCGCTGTCGATCGCGCCTTACCACCATGGCCTGCGCTATTTCCAGGCCTACCTGCAGCAACTGGAGATGGAAAGCAACGGCAAGCGCATCACCCGCGACGGCAGCGCCGTGGGCGTGGCCACCTGTCCGTTCATCTGGGGCGATGTCGGCACCAACGGCCAGCACGCCTTTTTCCAGCTGCTGCACCAGGGCACCGACATCACGCCGATCGACTTCATCGCCGTGCTCAAGCCCTCGCACGATATCGACGGCCACCACCAGGTGCTGCTGGCCAACTGCTTCGCCCAGTCCGAAGCCTTCATGCGCGGCAAGGATGCCGATGAGGTGCGCGCCGACCTGCGCAAGCAGGGCCTGGGCGAGGCGGAACTGAACGCGCTGTTGCCGCACAAAACCTTCGACGGCAACCGCCCGAGCAACACCATCCTGCTGCCCGAGCTGACGCCGGCCACGCTGGGCTCGCTGATCGCGCTGTATGAGCACAAGACCTTCGTGCAAGGCGCGATCTGGGGCATCAACAGCTTCGACCAGTGGGGCGTGGAACTGGGCAAGGTGCTGGCCAAGACCATCCACGGCGAACTCCAGGCCGCGCCCAACCCGGCCCTGCACGACGCCTCGACCAATGCCCTGATCGCCCTGGCGAAGCAGGCCCAACAAGCTTGAGCGGCCCCGCAGCAATGACGGATCGCCGGCGCAACTGAACCACGCCGGCCTCGACAACCAACGCAGACGATCCAACCTACATCATGGCTATTTCCGATTTCGACCTGGTTTTATTCGGTGGCACCGGCGACCTCTCGATGCGCAAGCTGCTGCCGGCCCTGTACGCGCGCGACCGCGCCCGCGACCTGCCGCCCGAAGCGCGCATCGTCTGCATCGGCCGCGACGACAAGACCCGCGAAGAGTTCCTGAAGATCGTGGAGAAGGACTCCAAGCCGCACATTCCCGCCGGCAACCTGGACGCCGCCGTCTGGGATCGCTTCGCCGCGCGGTTGCGCTATGCCTCGGTCAACGCCAGGGAAGGCGCCAGCTTCGAGCACCTGAAGGAAGCGCTGCGCGACACCGCCGGCCTGCCGCGCGTGTTTTACCTGGCCACGCCGCCCAGCCTGTTCGCCTCGATCTGCGAGAACCTGTCCAAGGCCGGGCTGGTCACGCCGAGCTCGCGCGTGGTGCTGGAAAAGCCGCTGGGCCGCGACCTCGCCAGCGCGCGCGACATCAACAAGCAAGTCGGCCAGTACTTCGAGGAATCGCAGATCTTCCGTATCGACCACTACCTCGGCAAGGAAGCGGTGCAGAACCTGCTGGCGCTGCGTTTCGGCAACGTGCTGTTCGAGCCGCTGTGGCGCCGCGAATGGATTTCCGACGTGCAGATCACCATCGCCGAAGAGCTCGGCGTGGGCGGCCGCTTCGACTATTACGACACCTCGGGCGCGCTGCGCGACATGCTGCAGAACCACTTGCTGCAACTGCTGTGCATCGTCGCCATGGAACCGCCCGTGTCCAACTCGGCCGATGCCGTGCGCGACGAGAAACTGAAGGTGCTGCGCTCGCTCAAGCGCTTCACCCCGACCACGCTGGCCATGAACGTGGTGCGCGGCCAGTACCGCTCGGGCCACGTCAACGGCGTGCCGGTGCCGGGCTACCGCAAGGAAGACGACGCCAACCCCGAATCGCGCACCGAGACCTTCGTCGCCGTCAAGGCCGAGATCGACACCTGGCGCTGGGCCGGCGTGCCCTTCTACCTGCGCACCGGCAAGCGCATGGCCGACTCGCTGGCCGAGATCGTGGTGCGCTTCAAGAGCGTGCCGCACTCGATCTTCGCGCACCAGAACGACACCCCGAACTGCCTCGTCATTCGCCTGCAGCCCGATGAAGGCCTGCATATGAACCTGATGGCCAAGCAGCCCGGCGACGGCATGCGCCTGCGCCCGGTCGAGCTGGAGCTGGACTTCCGCGAGAAGTTCAAGACCCCGCGCATGGACGCCTACGAGCGCCTGCTGCTGGATGTGCTGCGCGGCCACCTGACGCTGTTCATGCGCAGCGACGAACTGGAAGCCGCCTGGGAATGGGTGGAACCCATCCTCGACCACTGGGAGCAGCAGGAGTCCGACCCCATCCCCTACAACGCCGGCACCTGGGGGCCTGCCGCCGCCAGCGCGCTGATCGGCCGCGACGGACTGCAGTGGCGCGAAGAAGCGCTGCCCGAAGTCTGACTCGCAACCAGCACGCAGAAAGCACGTAAAAAAGGCCGCGCCATGTCCATGCTGCTCGACTCCATCCGCACCCACATCAACTCCCTCTCGAAGTCGGAGAAGAAGGTGGCCGCGACCGTGCTCGCCAATCCGCAGCTGGCGCTGGCGGAAAACCTGACCGCGCTGGCCAAGAACGCGGAAGTGTCGGAGCCGACCGTGATCCGCTTCTGCCGCGCCATCGGCTACGAAGGCTGGCACGACTTCAAGCTGAAGCTGGCGCAAAGCCTGGCGCTGGCGCTGCCGGGCGCGGACGAGACGCTGGCCCAGGACGACCTCGCGGCCGACCTGGTCAACAAGATCTGCAGCCGCTCCATCAATACCCTGCTCGACCTGCGCAACCACCTCAACCCGGACGCCATCCAGCTGGCGCTGGACGTGCTGGCGCGCGCCAACAAGATCGAGTTCTACGGCCAGGGCACCTCCGGCATCGTGGCCAACGATGCCCAGCACAAGTTCTTCCGCTCGGGCGTGCCCACGGTCGCCTACTCCGACCCGCACATCCACAGCATCGCCGCCTCGCTGCTCAAGGCCGGCGACTGCGTGGTGGCCATCTCGCAGCGCGGCGGCAACGCGGCGCTGCTGCGCTCGATCCAGCTGGCGCGCAAGGGCGGCGCCGACATCATCGTGCTGGGCCCGTCCGGCACCCCGCTGGCCGAGCTGGCCACGGTACTGGTGCCGATCGACCTGTCCTTCAACATCGACCCCTACACGCCGATCTCGGCGCGCCTGGCGCACCTGGTGGTGATCGACATCCTGGCCGTCGGCCTGGCGCTGCGACGCGGCCCGGAATTCCGCAAGCAGATGCAGAACGCGCAAAAGTCGCTGCAGAAGTTCGACATGCAGTTCGATTCGTTCTTCCGCTGATCCGCGCCGCTGTGAATCTTGATCCGGATCCGGATCAAGGATCAGGCATCCGCCGACAGACAACCCGCCGCGATTGCGTACAATGAGGTTATCGACTTCCCTTCCAACTTCGCAACCAGGACTTCCCATGAGCCAGCTTGACCAGTTGAAGCAGTACACCACCATCGTGGCCGACACCGGCGACTTCCAGGCGATGAAAGCCTTCGCGCCGCAGGACGCCACCACCAACCCCTCGCTGATCCTCAAGGCGGTGCAAAAGGACGAGTACAAGCCGCTGCTGGCGTCCGTGGTCAAGGCCAACGCCGGCCAGGGCACCGAGCAGATCATCGACCGCCTGCTGGTGGCTTTCGGCCTGGAAATCCTCAAGCTGATCCCGGGCCGCGTATCCACCGAGACCGATGCGCGCCTGTCGTTCGACACCGAAGGCACGGTGGCCAAGGGCCGCGAACTGATCCGCCTGTACGAGCAAGCCGGCATCAAGCGCGAGCGCGTGCTGATCAAGATCGCCTCCACCTGGGAAGGCATCCGCGCCGCCGAGATCCTGGAAAAGGAAGGCATCCGCTGCAACCTGACCCTGCTGTTCTCGCTGCCGCAGGCCATCGCCTGCGCCGAAGCCCGGGTGCAACTGATCTCGCCGTTCGTCGGCCGCATCTACGATTGGTACAAGAAATCCACCGGCCAGGAATACACCGGCGCCGACGATCCGGGCGTGCAGTCGGTCAAGGCCGTCTACAACTATTACCGCAAGTTCGGCTACGCCACCGAAGTGATGGGCGCGAGCTTCCGCAACACCTCGCAGATCGTCGAACTGGCCGGCTGCGACCTGCTGACCATCAGCCCGGAACTGCTGCAAAAGCTGTCCGAAGCGGATGCGCCGGTGGAGCGCAAGCTGAGCGTGGAAGCCGCCCAGGCCGCCGACATCGAGCGAGTGACGCTGGACGAGAAGGCCTTCCGCCTGGCGCTCAACGCCGATGCGATGGCCACCGAAAAGCTGGCCGAAGGCATCCGCCTGTTCGCCGCCGATGCGGTCAAGCTGGACAAGATCGTCGAGGCGTTGAAGTAAAAGACAAGGATTTCCCGACCGCCGGTCTCGCGCAACGAACGCCGCTGGATCGCGGCCTGCGCCGGGATGACGGCGATTGGGGTAAGGCCGGTACTCTTCCACTCGTCGCCGTCATCCTGACGAAAGTCAGGATCCAGCGACGTTCAGACGGTCGCCAATACCCTGCTCCGCTTTCTAGACCTGAAGACGAAAAAAATCCCGGCACGCAGCCGGGATTTTTTATTGGCGATACCTAAAAGCATCAGGCAAAGCTGATCTGCACCTTCATCATCTTCGCGCGGTCGCCGGCGATCTCGAAGGCTTCCACCGATTTCTCGAACGGATAGGTGGCCGTGATCAGCGGCTTCACATCCACCAGCTTCTTGTTCATCAGTTCCACCGCCATGGCGAACTCTTCATGGAAGCGGAAGGCGCCGCGCCAGTCCAGTTCCTTGCCCACCAGCAGGTTGGCCGGGAAGTTGATGTCGCCGCCCAGGCCCACCTGCACGATGATGGCTTGCGGACGCAGCGCTTCCAGCGCGCCGACCAGCGCGCGCTCGTTGCCGCTGACTTCGAACAGCACGTCGAAGTGGCCCTTGTCGGCGGCGTATTCCTTCAGGGCGTCAGGCGTTTCGGCCATGTTGACGGCGCGGTCGGCGCCCACCTTGACGGCGGTTTCCAGCGGCATCTTCGCCACATCGGTGGCGACCACTTCCAGCGCGCCGGCGCGGCGGGCGGCGATCACCACCAGTGCGCCGATCGGACCGCAGCCGGTCACCAGCACGCGCTTGCCGACCAGCGGGCCGGCGCGGCGCACCGCATGCAAGGCCACCGACAGCGGCTCGGCCATGGCTGCTTCGCCGTCGCTGACGTGGTCTGCCACCACATGCGCTTGCGCGCGCTCGATCACGATCTCCTGGCGGAACGCGCCCTGCACGTGCGGCATGCGCATGGCGCTGCCGTAGAAGCGCATGTCCAGGCAATGGTTCTGCTTGCCTTCCTGGCAGTACTTGCAGGCGCCGCAAGGGCGGCTGGGGGAAATCGCGATGCGGGCGCCGGGCTGGATATCGGAAATGTCCGAGCCGACCTCGGCGATCTGGCCCGACACTTCATGACCCAACACCATCGGCTCCTTGATGCGCACCACGCCGAAGCCGCCGTGGTGGTAGTAATGCAGGTCGGAGCCGCAGATGCCGCCGGCCTTGACCTTGACCTTCAGTTGCTGCGGCTGCAGGGCGCCGGTTTCCAGTTCCTGGATGCGCAGGTCGTGCGGCGCATGGATGACGATGCCTTGTTGCATGGTGCTCTCCCGATGTGTGCTTGAAGGATTGATTTACAGTGTCGCGGTCACGCCGCCATCCACATAGAGGATGTGGCCGTTGACGAAGCGCGAGGCATCGCTGCCGAGGAACACCGCGGCGCCGACCAGGTCTTCGACATCGCCCCAGCGGCGCGAGGGCGTGCGGCCCACCAGCCAGTCGGTGAACTTCTGGTCGTTGACCAGCGCCATGTTCATCTCGGTCTTGAAGTAGCCGGGGCCGAGGCCGTTGACTTGAAGGCCGTACTTACCCCAGTCGATCGCCATGCCCTTGGTGAACATCTTCACCGCGCCCTTGGTGGCGGCGTACGGCGCGATGCCGGGACGGCCCAGTTCGCTCTGCACCGAGCAGATGTTAATGATCTTGCCGCGGCCGCGGCCGATCATGTGGCGCGCCACCGCCTGCGCGGCGTAGAACACGCTGTTCAAGTTGGTGTTGATGATGTCGTGCCAGTCGGATTCCTTGAAATCCTCCAGCGGGTTGCGGCGCTGGATGCCGGCGTTGTTGACCAGGATATCGATGGCGCCCATCTCGCTTTCGATCTGTTGCACCGCGGCCTTGACCGCCTCGTTCGAGGTGGCGTCGAAGCTGGATTCATGGATGGTGTGGCCTTCGTCGCGCAATTGCTGCGCCACCTTAGCCAGCTTGCCGGCATCGCGCCCGTTGAGCACGATGGCCGCGCCCGCCTGCGCCATGCCGCGCGCCAGCGCCAGGCCGATGCCGCCGGAAGATCCGGTGATCAGGGCCAGCTTGCCCTCCAGCGAAAATTCCTTCAGGCCTGCGGGCAAAGCGCTTGTCTTCACTGTCATGTCATCTCCTGTTGTCGGTGGTGGTCTTGCGGGTGCTGCTTTATTGGTTTTATTCAGGTTTGACCATCTCGCGCTGGAAGGCGGCGATGGCGTGGTACTCGGCTTCCAGCTTGGCGGGAATGGCCGCGAAGATCGGCTGCAGGCGGCTGTAGACCTTGACCGCCGCGGCTTGCGGCGCGTGGTGGTGGTTCGATCCGACCATGCCCGAGATCGCTTCCAGCGAATCGACCAGGCCCAGCGCATACGCGCCCAGCACGGCTGCGCCCAGGCAGGACGATTCCACGCTCTCGGGCACCATCACTTCCCGGTTGAAGATATCGGCCATCATCTGGCGCCACAATGCCGAACGGGCGAAGCCGCCGGTGGCCATCATGCGCTTGGTGGGGCCGACCAGGTCTTCCAGCGCCGGCAGGATGCTGTAGAGGTTGAAGATCACGCCTTCCAGCGCGGCGCGGATCATGTGGTGCTTGCCATGGTGCAGGCCGAGGCCGAAGAAGGAACCGCGCAGGTCGGCGTTCCACAGCGGCGCGCGCTCGCCGGCCAGGAACGGGTGGAACAGCAGGCCTTCGGCGCCGGGCATGACCTTCTCGGCGATGCGCGTCAATGCCTCGTAGGGATCGACGCCCTCGTCGCGCGCGGCAGCCGCTTCGGCCGTGGCCAGTTCGTCGCGCACCCAGCGGAAGATGTTGCCGCCGTTGTTGACCGGGCCGCCGACCACCCAGTGCTTCTCGGTCAGCGCGTAGCAGAACAGGCGGCCGTGCGGGTCGGTCAGCGGCCGGTCGATCACGGTGCGCATGGCACCGGAGGTGCCGATGGTGACCGCCACGTGGCCGGTCTCGATGGCGTTCACGCCGAGGTTGGACAGCACGCCGTCATTGGCGCCGATGATGAACGGCGTGGCAGTCGACAAACCCAGGCGCTGCGCCATCTCCGGCTGGAGCGCCGGCAGGCGGTAGGTGGTCGGCACCGGCTTGGGCAACTGGGCGGCGTCGACCTGCAGCAGCGCCAGCGCTTCCCTGTCCCATGCCAGCTCGCGCAGGTTGAACATGCCGGTGGCCGAGGCGATCGAGTGGTCCACCACCCACTCGCCGAACAGGCGGAACATCAGGTATTCCTTGATGCCGACGAAGCGCGCGGCCTTGCCGAACACCTCGGGTTTTTCGTGACGCATCCACATCAGCTTGCACAGCGGCGACATCGGGTGGATGGGCGTGCCGGTGCGGCGGTAGATGGCGTTGCCGTCGAATTCCTTCCTGATGCGCTCGGCCCAGACCGAGGCGCGGATATCGCCCCAGGTGATGCTGTTGGACAGCAGGCCGTTGTCGGCATCCAGCGCGATCACGCTGTGCATGGCGGCACTGAAGGACAACAGCGCGATGTCCTGCGGCGCCGCCCGGGCGGCCTTCACCGCGCCGGCGATCGAATCCAGCGCGGCTTCATAGATTTGCTGCGGGTCCTGCTCGGCCATGCCCGGCTCGGTGCATAGCACCGGGTACTCCTCCGCGTGCTGCGCAACCACCTTGCCGTCGAGGGTGAAGACGACGGTCTTGGTGCTGGTGGTGCCGAGATCGACGCCAAGCATGTAGCGGGGAGCGTTGGACATGGTTTGTTTCCTTTAAGGCAAAAGCCCGGCACGCGGCCGGGCGGGTATGGCAATTACACGACCAGGTTGAGCAGCATGATGAAGATGATAGCAACAACCGAAATCAGGGTTTCCATCAGCGTCCAGGTCTTGAAGGTTTCGCCCACGCTCATGTTGAAGTATTCCTTGACCAGCCAGAAGCCCGCATCGTTGACGTGCGACAGGATCAGCGAGCCGGCTCCGGTGGCCAGCACCAGCAGTTCCTTGTTGGTGCCGGGCACCAGCGCCACCAGCGGCGCCACGATGCCGGCGCCGGTGATGGTGGCCACCGTGGCCGAACCGGTCGCCACGCGGATCACGCCGGCCACGAACCAGGCCAGCAGCAGCGGCGAAATCTGCGCATGCACGGCCAGTTGGCCGATGGCGGTGCCCACGCCGGAGTTCACCAGCATCTGCTTGAAGCCGCCGCCGGCGCCGATGATCAGCACGATGGCTGCGGTCGGCGCCAGGCTCTGGTCGACGAATTTCAGTACTTGCTGACGGGTGAAGCCGCGGGCGATGCCGAAGGTCCACATCGCCAGCAGCAGCGCCGCCAGCAGGGCCACGATGGGGTTGCCGACGAAGTCCATCAGGTCGCGCACGGCATGGCCTTCCGGCAGGCTGACGTCGACGAAGGTCTTCAACAGCATCAGGAACACCGGCGACAGCACGGTGACCAGGGTGACGGCGAAGCCCGGCAGGTTCTTGGTTTCCGGCTCGCGCGCCAGTTGCGCCATCAGTTCGTCGGACGGCTTGATGTCGACATACTTGGAAATGAAGGAGCCGAACATCGGGCCGGCGATGATGACGGTCGGCAAGCCGACGATCAGGCCGTAGAAGATGGTCTTGCCGATATCGGCGCCGAAGATGCCGATGGCCAGCAGCGGGCCCGGATGCGGCGGCACCAGGCCGTGCATCACCGACAGGCTGGCCAGCATGGGCATGCCGATCTTGAACAGCGGCACGCCCGAGCGGCGCGCGACGATGAACACCAGCGGGATCAGTAACACGAAACCAATTTCAAAGAACAGCGGGATGCCGACCAGGAAGGCGCCCATCATCATGGCCCAGTGCACGCGCTCGCGGCCGAAGGCGCGCACCAGCGTCTGCGAGATCTGGTCGGCGCCGCCGGATTCGGCCATCAGCTTGCCCAGCATGGTACCCAGGCCCAGCACGATGCCGACGAAGCCCAGCACGCCGCCGAAACCGTCCTGAAAGGATTTGACGATCTTGGGCAACGGCATGCCGGAAATCAGGCCGAGGAAGCCGGACGTGATGGTCAGCGCGATGAAGGGGTGGATGCGCAGGCGCGTGATCATCAGGACCAGCGCGAGGATCGCGATGAATGCGTTAAACAGCAGTGTTGCTTCGTGGCTCATGCCCAGCATGGGATCTCCGTATGCCGATAGCCGACGGCGCGCGGCCTGGCTGGCCGCCGGAGGGGCGCCCATCGCCATGGCGGCTGCGGGCGAGCGTCTCCTGCGGCCGGCCAATGATGTCGGCGCGTCCGTCTGCACTATCTTCGTAGTGTTTTATTGAATATTCCTGAGTGTGGTAGCCAGCGCCGACTGCGCCGCCGTGTTTCCGGCGGTCGATATGTTAGCGTTAACATGGGGCGCGATGATAACGCTAACATTTCGAGCCGGTCAAACACTTGTTGTGCTGCACTGCGGCACAGGCAGGCAATTGGCCGCGGGAAACCGATTCCGGGTCGCCGCCCGCGGCGTGGCGCGGTATGATGTCGGCCACATTGACGACTCCACCGCCATGAGCAAGCGCGCAGCACAAGACAAAAAAACCGTTCCCCTCCCCGTTCCGAAAGGCAGCCGGGCCACCGGCCGCGTCACCATCACCGATGTCGCGGCCGAGGCCGGCGTCAGTTCGATGACGGTGTCGCGCGCCTTGAAGATGCCGGAACTGGTGCAGGAACAGTCGCGCGAGCGCATCTTTGCCGCCATCGAGAAACTGGGCTATGTGCCCAACCAGGCCGCCGCCACGCTGGCCTCGGCGCGCTCGCAGGTGATCGGGGTATTGGTGCCGTCGCTGACCAATGCCGTGTTCATCGAAACGCTCTCCGGCATCCGCGACTACCTGGCCGAAGCCGGCTACCAGTTCCTGATCGGCGAAACCGGCTATGCGCGCGACAAGGAAGCGCAACTGATCTCGACCTACCTGGCGCATGCGCCGGCCGGCTTCCTGCTCTCCAGCAGCGAACAGTATGAAATCCTGCAAAGCCGCCCGGCCAGCCGCACCATCCCCGCCGTACGCATGTTCGACCTGGGGCGCAGCAACGACGAATACTCGGTCGGCTTCTCGCAGACCAGGGCCGGCTATGCGGTGGCGCGCCACCTGGCCGAGCGCGGCTACCGGCGCCCGGCCTTCATCGCCGCCCAGCTCGACCCGCGCATGATGAAACGCCGCGAGGGCTTTCGCAAAGGCTTGCAGGAGGCCGGCATCGATCCCGCCGTGGAAGTGCTGCTGCCGTTGCCGACCACGGTGGACATGGGCGCGCAGCTTTTGCGCCGGGTCCTGGAAACGCGCCCCGACTGCGACGCCGTGTTCTGCTGCAACGACGACCTGGCCCTGGGCGCGCTGTTCGAATGCCAGCGCCAGGGCATCGCGGTGCCCGGGCAACTGGCCATCGCCGGCTTCAACGACCTTTCATGGGCGGCCTGCGCCACTCCCTCCATCACCACCGTCATCACCCCGCGCTACGACATCGGCTACAAGGCGGCGGAAATGCTGATCCGCCAGCTCAAGGGCGAGGACATTCCCAAAGGGCGGCTCGACCTCGGCTTCGAACTGGCAGTGCGCGAAAGCACCTGAGCGCCCATGCCTGGAGGAAAGCGGCGCCAATAATCCGGCGCTTGTCAGAGAAATCCTATAGACAGGTTCGGGGCAACCTCTACAATCACCGGGTGCCGCCATCGATTGCATGCCGCCACCGATAGCGGCATGCAAGGCACAAAATGTTCTAAAACAATAACCACCACGACAAGTCCAGATATCAGGAGAATCCACATGCAAAAATTCACCGGACTTTGCAAGCCGGCCGCATTGGCCTTGCTGCCCCTCTGTACCTCGCTGGCATTCATGCCGGCTTGCGCACAGACGCCTGCGCCCGCGGCGCCGGTCATCAAGTACGACCTCACCTACGACATCATCAGCCCGGTCCATGCCAAGCACGGCATGGTCGCCACCGAGCAGGAGCTGGCCACCAAGGTCGGCGTGGATATCCTGAAGAAGGGCGGCAATGCGGTCGACGCCGGCGTGGCGGTCGGCTTTGCGCTGGCGGTGGTGCTGCCCAATGCCGGCAACATCGGCGGCGGCGGTTTCATGATGATCCACGACGCCAAGACCGGCAAGAACGTGGCGCTGGACTTCCGCGAAATGGCGCCGCAGCGCGCCACCCGCAACATGTACCTGGACGACAAGGGCAACGTGGTGCCCGGCCGCTCGCTGTATACCCACCTGGCCGTGGGCGTGCCCGGCACGGTCGCCGGCCTGTCGCATGCGCTGGCCAAGTACGGCACCATGAAGCTGTCGCAGGTGATCCAGCCGGCCATCGAGCTGGCCGAAAAGGGCTATCCGGTCAGCCCCGGCCTGGCGCTGATCCTGGCCGCCGAGCGCGAGCACCTGGGCCAGTGGGAGTCGAGCCGCGCCATCTTCTTCAAGGACGGCCGTCCGCTGCAGGCCGGCGAAATGCTGGTGCAGAAAGACCTGGCCAAGTCGATGCGGCTGATCGCCAAGGAAGGCCCGAAGGCCTTCTATGAAGGCGCCATCGCCAAGAAGATCGTGGCCGAGATGGACAAGCACGGCGGCCTGATCTCCTCCGATGACCTGAAGAACTACAAGGTGGTGGAACGGGTGCCGGTCACCGGCAACTACCGCGGCTACCAGGTCATGTCGATGCCGCCGCCGAGCTCGGGCGGGGTGCACATCATCCAGATGATGAATATCCTGGAACGCTATCCGCTCAAGGAATACGGCGCCGACAGCGCGCAGTCGATCCACCTGATGGCCGAGACCATGAAGCTGGCCTATGCCGACCGCTCCGAATACCTGGGCGACCCCGACTTCACCAAGGTGCCGGTCAAGGGCCTGACCTCGCGCGCCTACGCGGATGAATTGGCCAAGAAGATCAACCCGGACCGCGCCACCCCGTCGTCCGAGATCAAGCCAGGCCAGCCGCAGCCGTATGAAAGCGACCAGACCACGCACTACTCGGTAGCCGACAAGGACGGCAACCTGGTGGCCACCACCTACACGCTGAACCTGAACTTCGGCAGCGGCATCGTGGCCACCGGCACCGGCATCACCCTGAACAACGAAATGGATGACTTCTCCGCCAAGCCGGGCGTACCCAACGCGTTCGGCCTGGTCGGCGGCGACGCCAACGCAGTCGGCCCGTACAAGCGCCCGCTGTCGTCGATGTCGCCCACCTTCGTGCTCAAGGACGGCAAACCCTTCCTGGTCACCGGCAGCCCGGGCGGCAGCCGCATCATCACCACCACGCTGCAGACCATCCTCAACGTGATCGACTACGACATGAACGTGGCCGAAGCCACCATCACGCCGCGCATCCACCACCAGTGGGCGCCGGACCAGCTGCGCGTGGAAAAGGGCCTGTCGGCCGACACCGTCAAGATCCTGCAGGACAAGGGCCAGAAAGTCAGCGTCCAGCCCTCGATGGGCCGCACCCAGACCATCCAGATCAAGCCGGACGGCTTCTACGGCTTCTCCGATCCGCGCAATCCGGACGGGCGTACCTTGGGGTTCTGATCCGCAATACCCGATGCAAACCGGCGGCTGCGGCCGCCAACAAAAATGCCGCGACGTGATGAACGTCGCGGCATTTTTGTTTGATGCTTGCGGGATCTTCGCCAATTCTTCCGTCATCCCGGCGCATGCCGGGATCCAGCGACGTTCGTTGCGCTCTTCCTGCGCCAATGAGGCATGACAAACGAGACTGTGTCCTGGCCTTCGTCAGGACGACAGTGAGGCGGTCACTCGAACCGACAATGGCTCAATCCCCGCCTCAATCTCTTTCAGTTGGCCTGAACCATCCTTACTCCCGCCCTTCCTGCAGTTTCGGATTGACCTTCACCAGCACGATCTTCGGCCCCGACATGCGCTTGATCACCACGTCGAACGCCGGGAACTCGATACGCTGGCCTTCCTTGGGCAAATCGCCCAGCTTCTCCATCACCAGGCCGCCGACCGAGTCGATGCTGTCGTCGTATTCGATATCGATGCCCAGCATGTTCTCCAGCGTGACGATCGGCAGGCTGCCCTTGCCCAGCAAGCTGCCGTCGTCCTGGCGCGTCCACTCGCCGGTGTTGTGGCGGAACTCGTCGCGGATCTCGCCCACCAGCAGGCTGAGCATGTTATCGAGCGTGATGAAGCCGTCCGGCGGCTGGCCCTTCTTGCCGATGATGGCGAAGTGCGGCGAGCCGGTGCGAAAGCGCCGCAGCAGGTCCAGTGCCGGCAGCGCCGGCGAGATGTACTGCACCGGGCGCAGGTAGGCCTTCAGGTCGGCGACGGCGCGCCCGTCCTGCTGCGCCAGGAACACATCCTTCAGGTGCACCAGCCCCAGCACCTGCTGGCGCTCGGCGTCGAAATACGGGTAACGCGAAAAGCGGTTGCGGTAGATGATCCCGAGGTTCTCCTCCAGCGTCATGTCGTCGCCCAGGGCCACGATCTCGCTGGCCGGGCGCATGATGTCGGCCACATCCAGTTCGGCGAAGTTCAGGCTTTGCGCCAGCACGTTCCATTCGTCGCGGGTGAACTTGCCGTTCTTGCCGCTCTTGTTGCCGGCGCGCAGGATCAGCTTGAGTTCGTCGGACGAGTAATGCGCGTCATGGCCGTGCACGCCGCCCAGGCCGGCCACGCGCAGCAGCCAGTTGGAGCTGGCGTTGAGCACCCAGATCAGCGGATACATGCCCCAGTAGAAACCGTACAGCGGCAAGGCGCACCACAGGCCCAGCTTTTCCGGGCTGCGGATGGCCAGGGACTTGGGCGCCAGTTCGCCGGCCACGATGTGCAGGAAGGAGATGACGAAGAAGGCGAACACGAAGGAAACGCCGTGGATCAGTTCCTGGTTGGTCACCCCGGCCAGCGAGAACAGCGGCTCGAGCAGGCGGGCGAAAGCCGGTTCGCCGATCCAGCCCAGGCCCAGCGAGGCCAGCGTGATGCCCAATTGGCAGGCGGAGAGGTAGGCGTCCAGCTGGTTGTGGACCACCGCCAGGATGCGGCCGCGCAGGCCTTGTGTTTTTGCGATGGCCCTGATGCGCGTTTGGCGCAACTTGACCAGACTGAATTCTGCTGCAACGAAAAAACCGTTCAACGCAACCAGGAAGAAGGCTGCGACGATCAGTAATATATTTTCCAACTAGGGTTCCTATAGGGCTTGTCGAGGGGCCCGGGCCCAAACATGCCGGCCCGGACTCCGTAATTTACCATGCGCCATGGGGTGACCCCGGAAGATTGCGTTAAAGACAACTTTCCATCGTGACGTTGCATGGCCGCTGCCGGGACGACGGGCAAGCTGCTCCCCCTCTACGGCAGCGCAAACCGCCCGGCTCAGAAGCCTTCCAGCACCACCTTGCCGCGCGCGCGGCCGGTTTCGATCAGTGCGTGAGCGCGGCGCAGGTTGTCGGCATTGATCCGGCCGAAATGCTCGCCCAGCGTGGTGCGGATCACACCCTCATCGATCAGCGACGACACACGCTGCAGCAACTGGTGCTGCCGGATCATATCGGGCGTCTCGAACATCGAGCGGGTGAACATCAGCTCCCAATGCAGGGAGATGCTCTTGCGCTTGAGCGGCACGGCATCCAGCGTGGCCGGGTCGTCGATCAGCGCGAACTGCCCCTGCGGCGCCAGCACCTCGACAATCTGGGCGTAATGCTGGTCGGTATGGGTCAGGCTGATGACGATGTCGACATTGGCCAGGCCGATTTTCTGCAATTGCTCCGGCAACGGCTGGCTATGGTCGATCACGTGATGCGCGCCCAGCTCGCCCACCCATTGCTGCGTCTGCTTGCGCGACGCGGTGCCGATCACGGTCAGGCGGGTCAGCTTGCGCGCCAGCTGGACCAGCATGGAACCGACGCCGCCGGCCGCGCCGATGATCAGCAGGCGCTTGCCGTCGCCGCCGTTCTCAGGCACCGCGAGACGGTCGAACAGCAGTTCCCAGGCAGTGATCGCCGTCAGCGGGATCGCCGCGGCGTCGGCATAGCCCAGGCTGCGGGGCTTGGCGCCGACGATGCGCTCGTCCACCAGATGCAGTTCGCTGTTGGAGCCGGGACGCGTGATGGAGCCGGCGTAGAACACCTCATCGCCGGCCTTGAACAGCGTCACCCCGGAACCCACGGCGCGCACCACGCCGGCAGCGTCCCACCCCAGCACGCGCGGCTCCTTGGCCGGCGCGCCGATACGGATCTTGGTATCGACCGGGTTGACCGATACCGCCCTGACCTCGACCAGCAAATCGCGCGGGCCCGGCGTGGGCTGCGGCAAGTCGGTATCCAGCAGGGAATTGGCATCGGCAATCGGCAAACCGTGCTGCGTGTAGACTATGGCTTTCATGTCATTTCCTTTTCCAGAGGTAAAGTGATCTTCGGTGGAAGACGATCTCCCCGGCCATGCCGGCATACCCTCCACCATTGGCGTCCATATTAAGCAAGCGCCGGCGCGTCGGCCATCCGCATTCCCGATTAAGACTTTCACTCCAGACGTGAAAATGATCCGCTTAGAAGATCTCCAACTGTTTGTCCGCTCGGCCGCCCTGGGCAGCTTCTCCCAGGCCGCGCGCGAGGCGAACCTGCTGCCCGGCCAGGTGAGCGCCGCCATCGGCCGCCTGGAGCGCGACCTCGACATCCGCCTGTTCGCCCGTTCCACCCGCAGCCTGCGCCTGACCGAAGAAGGCGAGCGCTACCTGCCCTATGCATTGGAAGCGCTGCAGACCTTGCGCGAAGGCCAGGATGGCCTGCGCGGCAGCGACACCGAACTGTACGGCACGCTGCAGGTGGCCGCGCCGTCCGACCTCGGCCGCAACGTGCTGCTGGCCTGGCTGGCGGAATTCCGCCGCGACAATCCGAGGCTGGATCTGCGCCTGCAGGTGTCGGACCTGGTGGCCGACGTGTTCCGCGCCCCGGTCGACATCGCCATCCGCTATGGCCGCATGGACGATGCCAGCTTCATCGCGCTGCCGCTGGCGCCCGACAACCGGCGCGTGCTGGTGGCCTCCCCCGATTACCTGCGCCGGCACGGCGCGCCGCAAACGCTGCAGGAGCTGGCGCAGCACGACTGCCTGCAGTACCAGTTGCACAACCGGGTCTACGACAAATGGTCCTTCCCGCTGGCCGATGGCCAGCAGACCGTGCAAGTGAAGGGGCCGCTGGTCGCCGACGACGGCGACGTGGTGCGGCGCTGGGCCATGGCCGGCGAAGGCATCGCCTACAAGTCCTGGCTGGATGTAGGCGCCGACGTGCGCGCCGGACGCCTGGACATCATCCTGCCGCAGCAGCGCGGCCAGGCGGTGCCGCTGCATCTGGTGTGCCCGCACCGGCGCCAGTATTCGCCGGCGGTGCGCCAGTTGCAGGCGCTGCTGGCCTCGCGCTGCGCCGCCCTGCACGCCGACCTGGAACGGGAGCTGGCGGCGCGGGCCTGAGCCCATCTCCCCAGGTCCTAGCCTGGCAGGTGGCGCTTGATCACCGCCGCCAGCTTGTCGAAGCTGGGTGCTATCTCCGCGTTGGGCACGCTGGCGTAGCCCAGCAGCAGCCCGCGCCGCGCGCTGCGCGCGTGCATGTAATAGCGTGACAGCGGCCGCACGATGATGCCCGCGCGCAGCGCTTCCTCGCAGATGGCGACATCGTCGCATTCCGGCGGCAAGCCCAGCACCAGATGCAAGCCCGCCTCGCCGCCGGTGATGGTCATCGCTTCACCGAAGTGATGGTCGATCGAGCGCTGCAGCAGTTGCAGCCGCTCGGCGTACAGCACGCGCATCTTGCGGATGTGCGAGGCGAAATGCCCCTCCCCCATGAAGTCGGCCAGGGTGGCCTGCAGGAACACCTGGCCGTTGCGGTAGAGCTCGGCGATGCCGGTCGAGAAGGCTTTCGCCAGCGACTCCGGCACCACCAGGAAGCCGATGCGCAGGCCCGGGAACATGATCTTGCTGAAGGTGCCCATGTAGAGCACGCGGTCGTGCGTGTCCATGCCTTGCAGCGACGCCAGCGGACGGCCGCCGTAGCGGAACTCGCTGTCGTAGTCATCCTCGATGATCCACACCTTGTGCGCGGCGGCGTACTCCAGCAGCATGCGCCGACGCGACAGGCTCATCACCATGCCCAGCGGATACTGGTGCGAAGGCGTGGTGCAGATGAAGCGCGGCGGCCGCCGCAGGTTGGCCAGGCGCATGCGCATGCCCTCCTGATCGACCGTGATCGGCACCGACTGTATGCCCAGCGAATTGAGCACGCTGCGCGTGCCCCAGTAGCACGGATCCTCCACCCAGGCCGAATCGCCATGCTCGCCCAGCAGCTTGACCACGATGTCGATCGACTGGTGGATGCCGGTCGTAATCAGCACCTGCGAAGCATTGCAATTGACCGAGCGCGCCACCCGCAGATACTCGGCCACCGCCTCGCGCAACGGCGCGTAGCCGGCGCCCGGCCCATAGGTCAGCAAATCCGAATTGGAGCGGCGCCAATGCTTGTTCTGCAACCGGCTCCACACCTTGTGCGGCACGCAGGTCACGTCCGGCACGCCGGGCATGAAGGCGCCCCATTGCCGCTCGCCGACGCCCGCCTGGCGCGTGAGCATGGCGCCGCGCACCGACAGTTCCGACTTGCCCGACGGATCGGTCAGCGGCTCGATGCGCTCGACCGCCTCCGGGATCTGGTCGGGCGCGGTATCGGCCACAAAGGTGCCGGCGCCGGTGCGGCTTTCCAGGTAGCCCTCGGCCAGCAGTTGCTCGTAGGCGTAGGTCACGGTGTTGCGCGACATGCCAAGCTCGGCCGCCAGGTCGCGCGAAGACGGCAACTGCCATCCGGCCGGCAGCGTCTGCGCCAGGATGGCTTCGCGGATCAGCTGGTAAATCTGGCGGTTGATGGGCATGCGGGGGCCGCGCACGGCCGTTTTCGCTGCGGTGCTTCCATGACCGGAGGTCTTTCCGGCCTTGGCCGGAGCGTTCTTTTGCGCGCCGCGTTCGATGCGCAGCAGCAGGTAATCGGAGAGCGAGACGAGCTTCAATTGGCACCATCAAATATTTAATATTGGCTCTATATTACAGATCCATTTCGGTTTTAGTATCGGTTCCGGAACAAGAATTTCATGCGCCGCCGAGGCGCCCTTTCACCGGAGCAAGCAATGAACAGCAAGGCCATCAGCAACCAGCAACTGCAGCAGCGCAAGAACGCCGCCACCCCGCGCGGCGTGGGCGTAATGTGCGACTTCTACGCCGAACGCGCCTCCAATTCCGAGCTGTGGGATGTGGAGGGCCGCCGCTTCATCGACTTCGCCGCCGGCATCGCCGTGCTCAACACCGGCCACCGCCATCCCAAGCTGATGGACGCCATCCGCGCCCAGATGGAAAAATTCACCCATACCGCCTACCAGATCGTGCCGTATGCAAGCTACGTGGAACTGGCCGAGCGCATCAACGCCGTCACCCCGGGCAACCACGCCAAGAAGACCGCGCTGTTCTCGACCGGCGCCGAAGCGGTGGAAAACGCCGTCAAGATCGCCCGCGCCCACACCGGCCGTCCCGCCATCATCGCCTTCGCCGGCGGCTTCCACGGCCGCACCATGATGGGCATGGCGCTGACCGGCAAGGTGGCGCCGTACAAGCTGGGCTTCGGCCCGTTCCCGGGCGAGGTGTTCCATGCGCCCTACCCCAACGCCCTGCACGGCATCAGCAGCGCCGACGCGCTGGATGCGGTGGCCAACCTGTTCAAGAGCGATGTCGATCCCAGACGCGTGGCGGCCATCATCCTGGAGCCGGTGCAAGGCGAAGGCGGCTTCTACGCCGCGCCGCCGGAGTTCATGCGCGGCCTGCGCGCGCTGTGCGACGAGTACGGCATCCTGCTCATCGCCGATGAAGTGCAGACCGGCTTCGCCCGCACCGGCAAGCTGTTCGCGATGGAACACTACGACGTGCTGCCCGACCTGATGACCATGGCCAAGAGCCTGGCCGGCGGCATGCCGCTGGCCGCCGTCTGCGGCCGCGCCGAGATCATGGACGCGCCCGCCCCCGGCGGCCTGGGCGGCACCTATGCCGGCAACCCGCTGGCGGTGGCTTCGGCGCTGGCGGTGCTGGAGGTAATTGCCGAAGAAAACCTGGTGGCGCGCGGCGCGCGCCTGGGCCAGAAATTGCAGGACCACCTGGGAGAACTGAAATCGGCCGTGCCGCAAATCGGCGAAGTGCGCGGCCTGGGGGCAATGGTGGCGGTGGAATTCACCCAGCCCGGCAGCAACAAGCCGGACGCCGAGTACGCCAGGAAGGTGCAGCAGCACGCGCTGCAAAACGGCTTGCTGCTGCTGACCTGCGGCAGCAGCGGCAACGTCATCCGCTTCTTGTTCCCGCTGACGATTCCCGATACCGTCATGGACGAGGCGCTGGAGATCCTGTCGGCCGCGATGCGGCTGGCCTGAGTCTTGCATTGCATCGCGCCTGATTTCGCTAAAGAGGGAGAACGACAATGAGTGCAAACGCATTGAGACAAGAAGAGATCGCGCCGCAGGCCGGCGAGGTGCTGGTGCAGTTCAGCGGCGTGAAGAAGACCTATGACGGCGAAAACCTGATCGTCAAGAACCTGGACCTGGAGATCCGCCGCGGCGAATTCCTGACGTTGCTGGGCCCATCGGGTTCGGGCAAGACCACCTGCCTGATGATGCTGGCCGGCTTCGAATTTCCCACCGGCGGCGAGATCCGCCTGGACGGCCAGTTGCTCAACCGCGTGCCGCCGCACAAGCGCAACATCGGCATGGTGTTTCAGAACTACGCGCTATTCCCGCACATGACCATCGCCCAGAACGTGGCCTACCCGCTGTCGGTGCGCAAGATGAAGCGCGCCGAGCGCGAAGCCAAGGTCAAACAGGCGCTGGACATGGTACAGATGGGCAAGTTCGGCGACCGTTATCCGACCCAGCTCTCCGGCGGCCAGCAGCAACGCGTGGCGCTGGCGCGCACGCTGGTGTTCGATCCGCAGCTGGTGCTGATGGACGAGCCGCTGGGCGCGCTCGACAAGCAGTTGCGCGAGCACATGCAGCTGGAGCTGAAGGCGTTGCACAAGCGCCTGGGCGTGACCTTCGTCTACGTCACCCACGACCAGAGCGAAGCGCTCACCATGTCCGACCGCGTGGCGGTGTTCGACCAGGGCGTGATCCAGCAGCTGGCGCCGGTGACCGAGCTCTACGAATATCCCGAGAACCAGTTCGTGGCCAACTTCATCGGCGACAACAACCGCTTCAAGGGCGGCGTCGAATCGGTCAGCGGCGAACGCTGCGCCCTGCGCCTGCCGGACGGCGTGCAACTCACCGGATTGAACGTGCACCGCGCCCATGCCGGCCAGACGGTCGTCGCCTGCGTACGGCCCGAGCGCATCCGCCTGCATGCGGGCGCCGCGCCCGAGAGCGCCGGATCCAACCGCATCAAGGCGCGCATCGCCGGCCTGATCTATTTTGGCGACCACGTGCGCGTGCGCTGCAGCGTGGCCGGCCAGGACGACTGCTTCGTCAAGCTTGCGCTGTCCGACCCGGCACTGGCCGGCCTGGCCGAAGGCGGCGAGGCGACGCTCGAGATTGCGCCGCAGTACCTGCGCTGCTTTCTCTAAGCGCGGCATGGTCTGAACGCAGCAGCGGCTTCAATCCTTGAAGGCAACACAAGATTGCCGGCAGTTCCAGGTACAACTCCAACATCGCAACATAACCAACGAGGAACACATGAAACGCCTATCTCCTGCCCTGTTATCCCCACTCGCCCTGGGCATGCTGTTTGCCGTCGGCGCAACTTCGGCTGCGGCCGCGGAACTGACCGTGGTCAACTTCGGCGGCGCCAACGCCAACGCGCAGAAGGTCGCCTACGTCGACCCCTTCCAGAAAAGCAGCGGCACCAAGGTGGTGACCGCCGAATTCAACGGCGAACTGGCCAAGGTCAAGGCCATGGTGGAAGCGAAGAAAGTCAGCTGGGATGTGGTGGAAATCGACGGCGGCGACCTCAACCGCGCCTGTGACGACGGCCTGATCGAGAAGCTCGACCTGGCCAAGACGATCAAGAAGGACGACTACATTCCCGAAGCCACCGTCAGCGAATGCGGCATGGGCGCCTTCGTCTGGTCTACCGTGCTGGCCTACAACGCCGACAAGCTCAAGACCGCGCCGACCGGCTGGGCCGATTTCTGGGACGTCAAGAAATACCCCGGCAAACGTGGCATGAAAAAGAGCGCACAATTCAATCTGGAGTTCGCGCTGATGGCCGACGGCGTGCCGACCAAGGATGTCTACAAGGTGCTGTCTGAAAAAGGCGGCGTGGACCGCGCCTTCAAGAAGCTGGACCAGCTGAAGCCGTACATCCAGTGGTGGGACGCGGGCGCGCTGCCGGCGCAGTTCCTGGCCTCCGGCGACGTGGTGATGGCCAATGCCTTCAACGGCCGCATCGACGCCGCCCAGCGCGAAGGCAAGAACCTCAAGGTGGTCTGGGCCGGCAGCGTCTATACGCTGGACTACTGGGTGATCCCCAAGGGTTCACCGAACAAGGCGTTGGGCGAGAAGTTCATCAGCTACGCCAGCCAGCCCGAGACCCAGAAGACCTATGCCAACAATATCGCCTACGGCCCGGTCAACAAGGGCGCATTGAAGCTGCTGGACGCCAAGACCCTGGCCAACCTGCCGACGTCCACGGCCAACACCAAGGATTCCATCCAGCTGAGCCTGCAGTTCTGGACCGACCACGGCGAGGAGCTGGAACAACGCTTCTCGGCCTGGGTCGCGAAGTAACTGGCGCTGGCTCCTGACCCGGCGCCGGTGCAGGCGCCGGCTACGCTTTACCCTTGCCGCACCAGGAATACCGAACCATGACCACCATCGCCACCAGCCCTGCAGCAGCCATGCCACTGGCCGAACCGACACCGCAGCAACTCAGGCGCGAACTGCGCGCCGCCGACACCCGCAAGCGCGTCGCCGCCCTGGCGCTGATCGCGCCGCTGGCGATCTTCCTGCTGCTGACCTTCGTCGCGCCTATCGTGGCGCTGCTGCAGCGCGCCGTCGAAAATCCCGAAGTCGCGGCCACGCTGCCGCGCACCGTGGCCGCGCTGGCCAAATGGGACCGCCAGGCGCTGCCGCCCGACCTGGCCTTCGCCGAACTGGCCGAAGACCTGGCGCGCGCCAAGGAAGACACCACCGCCGGCCAGCTGGCGCGCCGTATCAACATCGAGTTGTCCGGCGCGCGCTCGCTGATCATGGGCACCGCGCGCGCCATGCCCCTGCGCGATGCCGCGGGCAAGCCCCTGGCGCCGTCCACCGCCAAGGACGCCCTGATCGCCCTCAACCCGCAATGGGGCCAGCCGGACGTCTGGCGCGTGATCGCGCAGAACGGCTCGCGCTATTCCCCCTATTACCTGCTGGCCGCGATGGACCTGCGCCAGAACGTCTACGGCGACATCGTCCAGGCCGCCCCCGACGCTTCCATCTACCGCACCATCTTCGGCCGCACGCTGTGGATGAGCGCGGTCGTGACCATCATCACCCTGCTGCTGGCCTATCCGCTGGCGTACTGGCTCTCCACCATGAGCGAACGCCGCGCCAACCTGCTGATGATCCTGGTGCTGATCCCGTTCTGGACCTCGATCCTGGTGCGCGTGGCGGCCTGGATCGTGCTGCTGCAATCCGAAGGCCTGGTCAACAAGGCGCTGATGCTCACAGGCATCACGCACGCGCCGCTGGAGATGGTGTTCAACCGTGTCGGCGTGTACATCTCGATGACGCACATCCTGCTGCCCTTCATGATCCTGCCGCTGTACAGCGTGATGAAATCGGTGCCGCCAAGCTACCTCAAGGCCGCCGTGTCGCTGGGCAGTCATCCCTTTGCCGCGTTCTGGCGCGTGTACGTGCCGCAGACCTATCCCGGCATCGGCGCCGGCGTGCTGCTGGTGTTCATCATGGCCGGCGGCTACTACATCACGCCGGCGCTGCTGGGCGGCCCCAATGAGCAAATGGTGAGTTACTTCATCGCCTACTTCATCAACACCACCATCAACTGGGGCATGGCCTGCGCCCTGGGCGCGCTGCTCCTGACCGGCACGCTGGTGCTGTACGGCGTGTACCGCCGCTTCGCCAAGCTCGATGCCGGCATCGCCTGACGCGCCGCCGGCCAATACAGGAACCGCCATGAACAAACCGCCTCTCTTCCCGCCCTACGTCTCGCTGGCCGAGCGCCTGTGGTTCTTCGTCTCGCGCAGCTTCAACCTGCTGGTGCTGCTGTTTCTGGTCTTGCCGATCCTGGTGATGATCCCGCTGTCGTTTTCCGACAGCAGCTTCCTGATGTATCCGATCAAGGGGGTGTCGCTGCGCTGGTACCAGAACCTGTTCGCTTCCGATGACTGGATGCGCGCGGCGCAAAACAGTTTCATCGTGGCCCCCGCCGCCACGGCGATCGCCACCGTGCTCGGCACGCTGGCGGCGGTCGGCCTGAACAAGGCCGACTTTCGCGGCAAGGGCGTGCTGATGGCGGTGCTGATCTCGCCCATGATCGTGCCGGTGGTGGTGGTCGGCGTGGGCGTGTACATGTTCTTCGCGCGCATCGGCCTGTCCGACAGCTACCTCGGCCTGATCCTGGCGCACGCGGCGCTGGGCGCACCGTTCGTGGTCACCACCGTGCTGGCCACGCTGCAGGGGTTCAACCACAACCTGGTGCGCGCCAGCTTGAGCCTGGGGGCCGGCCCCTTGCGCACCTTCTTCCGCGTCACGCTGCCGGTGATCGCGCCGGGGCTGATCTCGGGCGCGCTGTTCGCCTTCGCCACCTCCTTCGATGAAGTGGTGCTCACGCTGTTCGTGGCCGGCCCCAACCAGGCCACGCTGCCGCGCCAGATGTTCGCCGGCATCAAGGACAACATCAGCCCGACCATCGCCGCGCTGGCGACCATCCTGATCATCTTCTCGACCTGCCTGCTGCTGGCGCTGGAATGGCTGCGCGGACGCAACAAGGCGGCCGCGCGCTTCTGACTTATCCGAGGAAACCATCATGCCGCAACTACAACTGAAAGACCCTTCCCTGCTGCGCCAGCAAGCCTACGTCAACGGCCAATGGCGCGATGCCGACGACGGCGCAACCCTGGATGTGTTCAACCCCGCCAACGGCGAACTCCTGGGACAGGTGCCGCAGATGGGCGCGGCCGAGACGCGGCGCTCCATCGAGGCCGCCAACGCCGCCTGGCCGGCCTGGAAAAAGAAGACCGCCAGGGAACGCAGCGCCATCCTGCGCCGCTGGCACGAGCTGATGCTGGCCAACGCCGACGACCTGGCGCTGATCATGACCGCCGAACAAGGCAAGCCGCTGGCCGAGGCCAAGGGCGAGATCGGCTACGCCGCCTCCTTCATCGAATGGTTCGCCGAGGAAGGCAAGCGCACTTATGGCGACACCATCCCCTCGCCCTCGCCGTCCAGCCGCATCGTGGTGGTCAAGGAAGCCATCGGCGTATGCGCGGCCATCACGCCGTGGAATTTCCCGGCCGCGATGATCACGCGCAAGGCAGGCCCGGCGCTGGCCGCCGGCTGCCCGATGGTATTGAAGCCGGCCGAGGCCACGCCGTTCTCGGCGTTGGCGCTGGCGGTACTGGCCGAACGCGCCGGCATCCCGGCCGGCGTCTTCAGCGTCGTGACCGGTTCGCCCCAGGCCATCGGCGGCGAGATGACGTCCAACCCCATCGTGCGCAAGCTGTCCTTCACCGGCTCGACCGCCGTGGGCAAGCTGCTGATGCAGCAATGCGCTGCCAGCATCAAGAAACTGTCGCTGGAACTGGGCGGAAACGCCCCCTTCATCGTCTTCGACGATGCCGACCTGGATGCCGCGGTCGAAGGCGCGATCGCCTCCAAGTATCGCAACGCCGGCCAGACCTGCGTGTGCGCCAACCGCATCTACGTGCAGGACGGCGTCTACGACGCCTTCGCCGCCAAACTGGTAGCGGCGGTGCAAAAGCTGGAAGTAGGCGACGGCATGGACCAGAACACCACGCAAGGGCCGCTCATCAATGAGCAGGCGGTGCAAAAGGTCGAGCAACATGTGGCCGACGCCGTGGCCAAGGGCGCTCGCGTGCTGCTGGGCGGCAAGCGGCATGCGCTGGGCCACGGCTTCTTCGAACCCACCGTTCTGGCCGACGTGACGCCGGCCATGCGCGTGGCGCGCGAGGAAACCTTCGGGCCGATGGCGCCGCTGTTCCGTTTCAAGACCGACGAAGAAGCCTTGGCGCTGGCCAACGATACCGAATTCGGCCTGGCCAGCTATTTCTACTCGCGCGACATCGGCCGCATCTGGCGCGTGGCCGAAGGCCTGGAGAGCGGCATGGTTGGCATCAACACCGGCCTGATCTCCAACGAGGTGGCGCCCTTCGGGGGCGTCAAGCAGTCCGGCCTGGGGCGCGAGGGTTCGCACTATGGCATCGACGACTACCTGGTCGTCAAGTACCTGTGCATGGGCGGCATCTGAACCGAGGCTGACGCGCCTGCCGGATCCCGGCTTGCATGGAGGAGACGGCGGGTGCGGCAACGTTGGCAAGCCCGGGAAGATCTATCCGCGCCCCATCTTTTCCAGCAGCCGCGCCTTCACTTCCGGCCATTCGTCATCGATGATGGAAAAGCGCACCGAGTTGCGCTTGCGGCCATCCGGCATGATGCGCTCGTGGCGCACGATGCCTTCCTGCCGGGCACCCAGGCGCAGGATGGCGGCGCGCGAACGGTCGTTGAGTTCATCGGTGGTGAACTGCACCCGCACGCAATCCATCGCTTCGAAAGCATGCCGCAACAGCAGGTATTTGGCCTCGGTATTGACGCCGGTACGCTGGAAGGATTGCGACAGCCAGGTATGGCCGATTTCCAGCTTGCGGTTGGCGGCGTCCATCTTCCAGAAACGCGTGGTGCCGATGACTTTCCCGCCGGCGCGCTCGATGATCACAAATGGCATGACAGTGCCGGCCGCCCATCCTTCCAGCGCGGTAGCGAGATAATTGTCGATGGTCTTTTCGCCCGGCACCACGGTCAGCGTCATGTTCCACAACTGGCCATCTGCGGCGGCATCAAGCAAGGCCTGGCGATGCCCGGCCGCCAGCAGCCGGAGTTCGACGAGAGTGCCGGTGAGCACCGGCTGCGGCGCGAGGAAAGCGGACATGCGGCTCCGGGAGCAAGTTGGGATGGGACGGCCATGATGCCGCACCGCGCATCCGCGCGCGATGAACAGATGCGCGCAAATCCCCGCGCAACAGATGCAGAGGGATGCCCTCCCCCGCCCCGCTCAGCGTGCCGGCAGTCCCTTGATGAACTCATCCAGCTGGCGCGCATAGAAGCGCGCCATGCCGGTGGTGCCGTGGCCGCGCGTCTGCACGCTGGCCGGGATCAGCAGCAGTTGGGCATTGGGCATGCCCTTCAACACATCCTGCAAGAGGCCGGTTTCCGGCGGGTTGCGTTCATCGTCGGCGGAGTTGATCGCCAGCAGCGGCACCTTGATCTTCGGCAAACCCGGCATGGCGTTGTAGTCGGCCGAGGAGCCCCACTGGTAGATGAAGTCGTTGGCGTCGGCCGTCACCGGTGCGGCCAGGCGCTCATCGACCAGCTTGTCGGCCTGGGCACGGGTGCCGGCGATCTGCTGGTACGCCAGCGTGCCGCCGTTGGTGGCGACCACGAACATACTGTTGGCCAGGCGCAGCGAAGGCGGCTGCACGGTGTAGTTGCCGTTGTTCCAGGCCGGATCCTGCCTGATCGATTCGACCAGCAGGCGCCGCATCATCCAGTTGCGGCTGGACATTTCGGTGGGTTGCGACGCCATCGGCACCAGCGCGTCGGCGAAACCGGGATACGTGCCGCCCCACAGCCAGGTCTGCATGCCGCCCATGGAATTGCCGATGATCAGGCGCAGGCGCCGGATGCCCAGCCCTTCGGTCAGCATGCGGTATTGGGCCAGCACCATGTCGGCATAGTTGTACTGCGGGAAAGCGGCGCGCAAGCCGTCCGAGGGCTTGGTCGACTTGCCCACGCCGATGCCGTCCGGGATCACGATGAAGTATTTGCTGGCGTCCAGCGGCTGGCCGGGGCCGAACAGCTCGCCGCCGAAATCCTTGCCCAGCATGGCGCCGGCGGTCTGGTAGGTGCCGTGCAGCACCAGCACCGCCGGGTTGCCGGGATTGCCGATGGTGACGTAATGCAGGCGCAAGTTGTCCAGCGACTGGCCGTTATGGAAGACGAAGCTCGGCGCGACCCAGTCGCCCTCCACCGGCGCCGGATGGCCGGCCGCGCCCGCCGGCGACGATGCGCACAGGCCGATGGCCGCAGAGGACAACAACATGCCGGCAAAACGCCGGCTGCAGGAAAACAGGTTCATTGGGTTCCTTGTAGGAGGACTGCGTTGCGAAAAGCGTCATCCTAACCGCGCTCCCCTGGCAGCGCAAAACCGCACCGCAACATCAGGCGCCAATGCGTCCCGCTTCAGGCGGGCACATGGGCCATGGTGGCCTGCATCAGTGCGACCACCTTGCTGCCGCCCGCGGTGAACGCATGGACTTCGCCGCTGCAGACCGCCAGTGACCTGCCCGAATTCTGCACACGGCCGATCGCCAGGAAGCGCTCGCCGATGGCCGGGCGCATGAGGTTGATCTTGAATTCGACGGTGACCACTTCGCAACCGGCCGGCGCCCTGGTCAAGGCGGCATAGCCGCAGGCGCTGTCGACGATGCTGGTGGTCGCGCCGGCATGCAGGTAGCCGTGCTGCTGCGTCAGGTGCGCGGAAAAAGGCAGGGCGATATGCACCTCCCCGTCGGCCACCGACACCAACCCGGCCCCCAGCGTCTGCATCAGGCCCTGGGCATTGAAACTGGCGGTGATCCGCTCTTGCATACTGTTCATCTGGATGGTCTCCCTGTATGTTTTGGTGTGGCTGGCCGCCTGGCGGCGCCCGAGATGTAACAACTGTAAGAGATCGCTTACAAAATCTTGCAACCGGAAACCGTGTGCCATGTAACTATCTGCAGCATCTCCCCTTGGCATCGGGGTCGCCCGGGCCACCGGGCACTACCGAAGAATTTCACCACTTCAAGAAAAACGTCATCATGAAAACAATCCATAAAATGACCGTCATCTCCGTCACCATCTGCGCGCTGGCCGTATTGAGCGGTTGCAGCAACATGTCGCGGCGAGACAAGAATACCGCCGTCGGCGCCGGCGTCGGCGCGGTGGCCGGCGCCATCCTGACCGGCGGCAGCGGCATCGGCACGGCCGGCGGCGCTGCCGTGGGCGGAGTGATCGGCCACCAGATCGGCAGGTAATCCCTCCCGGGCCGACCTGAAGCCCGGACAAGCCGCTTCACCAAACCGTCATATTTCCCGGCCATACTTGCATGCCTGAACAGAACCGGGCGGCGCCGTCACTGGCGCCGCCCGGTTTTCCTGTCGCATCGCAACAAGGCTGGCATCCATGGCATTGACTCTTGAAGACATCGGCCTGCTGTTTCAGCAACATGGCCACACGCAATACACCGGCGAACCCGTCACGCAGCTGGAGCACGCGCTGCAAACCGCCGCCCTGGCGGAGCGGGAAGGCGCATCGCCCAGCCTGATCGTGGCCAGCCTGCTGCACGACTTGGGCCATATGTTGGAAGACAATGGCGCCACGCCAACCATGGCCGGCATCGACGACCTGCACCAGTACCGCATCCTCCCCTTCCTGCGCCAGTTGTTCGACGAAGACGTGCTGGCGCCCATCCGCCTGCACGTCGATGCCAAGCGCTACCTGTGCGCGGTCGATCCGGCCTACTTCTCCACCCTGTCCGAGGATTCGGTGCGCAGCCTGCAGCTGCAAGGCGGCATCTTCGATGACGACGGGGTTCGGGATTTCATCGCCCGGCCCCATGCGACCGATGCCGTCAGGTTGCGGCGCTGGGACGACCTGGCCAAGGAGGCCGGATGCGCCACGCCCGATTACGCGCACTTCTCGGCTTATTTCACCCACTGCCTGCGGGCATCCGCGACCTGATCCCGGCCGCGGGAAATGCCCGCGCGCCTCATTGCTTCTCTGACACGCACTCCACCGGCAAGGCCTCGGCATGCCATTGCAGCATGCCTCCGGCCAGGTTGGCCACCTTGCCGAAACCGGCCTTGCCCAGCATCGCGCAGGCTTGCGCCGAACGAACGCCCGAGCGGCATACCGCCACCACCGGCCGTTCACGATCCAGCTCCGCCAGCCGTTGCGGCAATTGCGACAAGGGCAGCAGCCGCGCACCCGGCAAGTGACCCAGCCGGTCGATGAATTCCGACTCCTCGCGCACATCCACGATCTGCACGGCTGATGCATGTTCCAGCAGCGCCATCGGCGCGATTTCCCAGATGCCGCTGAAACGCAAGGTCAGCGGCGCCCAATCGGGCATGTCCAGCGGCGGCGCATCGCCCTCGGGACGGCCGCAGCGCAGGTTGGCGGGCACCGCCTGCGCCATCAGCTTGGGATGCGGGAGGTTCAGGTTGCTCATGTAACCGACGAAGTCGCCGACATCCACCCCGCCGCCCAGGCGGGGATTGAACAGGCGCTCTTCGGCCACGCTGGTGACGGTGACGCCGCGATAGTCGTGCGCCGGGTACAGCAGGCAGGCATCGGGCAAGCTCAGGATCTGCTCCCGCACCGAGGCGAACAGCTGGCGCGGGTCGCCCTGCTGGAAGTCGGTGCGCCCGCAGCCGCGGATCAGCAGGCTGTCGCCGGTGAAGGCCATGCTGCGGTCGTCCAGCACATACGTCAGGCAACCGTTGGTGTGACCGGGCGTGGCGCGCACGTCCAGATGGCGTGAGCCGAAGGCGATGCGGTCGCCATGCCTGAGCGGGCGGTCCGCCAGCTCGGCGCCGGCGGCCTGCGCCACGGCAATGGCGCTGCCGCAACGTTGGCGCAGGCGCCAGGCGCCGGTGACGTGGTCGGCATGCACATGGGTATCGAGCGTGGCCAGCAGGCGCAAGCCAAGCTCGTCCAGCAACGCCAGATCGCGCGGGACCTGCTCATAGACCGGGTCGATCAGCAGCGCCTCGCCGCCATCGCCGAGCAGGTAGGTGTAGGTGGACGAGGCGGCGTCGAACAATTGGCGAAAAATCATGATCGGGAACGTAGAACGCAAAACAGAAAAGGAGCGCCGCGCCTGTGGATATCCAGATACGCCGCGCCGCAATTTTTCCATCATATCAAACCGCTCATGCAACCAGTCCTCCGCCCGCAGAACCATCCCGGGCAGCGATGGCGGCCTCATCCGCAACGGCTGCATTTTGTGTTTGACAAAGCTGCATTTACGTCGCATTCTGTATACAGAACACGATAAAACCAACAATATCCCAACCGCAATCCAACCCACAACCGAGGAGACAAGCATGCAACTCACCCCCCAGCAGCTCAAGGATTTCGATGAACTGGGCTACCTGTTCCTGCCCGAATGCTTCAACGCCGACGAAATCGCGCTGTTGAAACAGGAAGCCGCCAACGTGCTGGCGCAGCAGCGCCCCGAGATCTGGCGCGAAAAGAACGGCGCGCCGCGCACCGCCTTCGCCGCCCACACCTATAACGATGCCTGCAACATCCTGGCTTCGCACCCGCGCCTGGTAAAGCCGCTGCAACAGCTGTTCGGCGAAGACGTCTACGTGCACCAGTTCAAGATCAACGCCAAGGCAGCCTTCACCGGCGAGGTCTGGCAATGGCACCAGGACTTCCCCACCTGGCATGCCGACGACGGCATGCCGGAAGCGCGCGCGATGAACATCGCCGTGTTCCTGGATGAAGTGATGCCGATCAACGGCCCGCTGATGCTGGTGCCGCGCAGCCACAAATCGGGCGCGCTCAAGTCCGAGCACGACCTGGAAACCACCTCGTATCCGCTGTGGACGCTGGACCAGCCCACCGTTACCGAGCTGGTGGAAAAGAACGGCATCGTCACCCCCACCGGCCGCGCCGGCGGCGTGCTGATGTTCCACGCCAACCTGGTGCACGGCTCGGCCGGCAATATCACGCCTTACCCGCGCCGCATCGTCTACCTGACGCTCAATGCGGTCTCCAATGCGATCCGCAAGCCGACCCGCCCGGAATTCATCGCGCATCAGGACTTCACCCCGGTCAAGCCCACCGCCGACGACGCGCTGTCCCGCTACATCGGCCAGAAGGCGGCGTAAGCCATAAGCCTTTTGGGTTTCCCTGTTCCCATCCGCCGGCGCGCAATGCGCCGCGCGGATGGGCAAACGCATCGCCGCATCCGCATCGGAAACAAAAGCGGAAACCGGCATGGCGATGCGCGTAATCGACAATTGATTGGCAATTGATCGGCAATCGGATTGGCAACACCGCAACGCGCTTGACCCGTCGCATCCCGCCCTACCTGCATCTCGTAGCCACCCGGCCGTGTCGCCTGCGGCCGCATATAAAAAGCCAACGGAGACACCCATGAACCACTTCAACTCGCGCCGCGACTTCCTCAAGACCGCCTCGGCGGCGTCGCTCGCCCTTGCCGCCGGCAGTTGGTCGCAGCGCGCCAACGCCGCCGAATTCGTCCTCAAATACGCCAACAACCTGGCCATGACGCACCCGATGAATATCCGGGCCGCCGAAATGGCCAAGGAGATTTCCGAGCAATCCAAGGGCCGCATCGAACTGCAGATCTATCCCAACAACCAGCTCGGCGGCGACACCGACATGCTGGCGCAGGTGCGCTCGGGCGCCATCGACATGTTCACCCTGTCCTCGCTGACGCTGGGCACGCTGGTGCCGGTGGCGCAGATTTCCGGCATGGGCTTCGCCTTCAAGGATTACGACACGGTCTGGGCCGCGCTGGACGGCGACCTCGGCGCCCACATGCGGCAAGAGATCCAGGGCAAGTCGACCCTGTTCGCCTTCGAGAAGATCTGGGACAACGGCTACCGCCAGATCACCAATAATGCCAAGCCCATCCGCAATCCGGACGACCTCAAGGGCATGAAGCTGCGGGTGCCGCCCAGCCCGTTGTGGACTTCGATGTTCAAGGCGCTGGGCGTGTCGCCCACCAGCATCAATTTCGCCGAGGTCTATTCGGCGCTGCAAACCGGCATCGTGCAGGGCCAGGAGAATCCGCTGGCGATCATCTACACCGGCAAGCTCTACGAAGTGCAGAAATACTGCTCGCTGACCAACCACATGTGGGACGGCTTCTGGATGCTGGGCAACAAGAAATCCTTCGAGCGCCTGCCCAGGGACTTGCAGGAAATCGTCCGCGCCAACGTCAACGCCGCCGGCGTGAAGCAGCGTGAAGACGTACGCAAGCTCAACGAATCGCTGGCCGGCGAACTCAAGGCCAGGGGCATCCAGCTCAACGATGCCGACCATGAGGCCTTCCACGCCAGGCTGAGGCAGGTCAAGTTCTACGACGAATGGCACAAGAAATTCGGCGACCAGGCCTGGAGCATCCTGGAGAAGTACAGCGGCAAGCTGTCCTGAAGGCGGGTTTCAGGCAGCGGGAACAGGCGCGCGGCAGATTTTTGTCACGCGCCTGTTGCATTTTTGGGGCATCATCGCGCAACATCGCGCAGCCGCCTGGCGCATTTGCCCGTCATCGCGGCCATCGCAGCGCATCCCATTCACCACATGCAGCCCGGATCGCCCATGGAAATCCTGCACAACATCAATCTCGACTCCCTGCTCGACACCGTCATCAGCCTGACCGCCGCCTTCATCCTGGGCGGGTTGATCGGGCTGGAACGCCAATACCGCCAACGCACCGCCGGCCTGCGCACCAACGTGCTGGTGGCGCTGGGCGCGGCGGTGTTCGTCGACATGGCCAACCGCATGGGCGGCCATGAAGGCGCGGTGCATGTGGTGGCCTATGTGGTGTCGGGAGTGGGCTTTCTCGGCGCGGGCGTGATCATGCGCGAAGAAGGCAATGTGCGCGGCATCAACACCGCGGCCACGCTATGGGGCTCGGCCGCGGTGGGCGCTGCCGCCGGCGCCGACCTGATCCTCGAAGCCATCGTCGCCACCATTTTCGTGCTGGCCGCCAACACGCTGCTGCGCCCGGTGGTCAACACCATCAACCGCAAGCCGCTGGACATGCCGTCGGTGGAAGTCACCAACACCCTGCACCTGATCGTCGACAGCGAGCACCAGAAGCACGTGCTGGCCCAGGTCAACCAGATGCTGGAACAAAGCCGCTACCCGACGCACGACCTGGAAATACGCTCCTTCACCGAAGACGAGGTGGAAATCGAAGCCACGCTGGCCGCCACCTCGGTCGACGGCGACGAGCTGGACGCCCTGGTTGCCCGCCTGCAGGCGCTGCCGGCGGTCAAGCAGGCCTTCTGGAGTCCCAGCACTACCGACTGAAGCGGGTTGCGCGCCATGGCCGGCAGGCTACGCGCGGCGCCGCGATGCGTTATCATCGTGGGCTTGTGCCGCCCTCTCCTGTGCCGCCCTCTCCTGCCATTACCGCCATGCACCTGATCAACTGGTCCGCCGTCCTCGCCGTTTTTTCCGTCTATATCACCGGCGTCATCATTCCCGGCCCCAACTTCGTGGCGGTGCTGCACAAGGCCGCCTCCTCCACCCGTGCGGCGGCGCTGGCGCTGGTGGCCGGCATCGTGCTGGTCAACCTGTTCTGGGCCTCCTGCGCCATCCTGGGCGTGGGCATCGTGTTCGCCGCCTTCCCCTGGGTGGCGTTGATCGTGAAAGTGATCGGCGCGGCTTACCTGCTGTGGTTCGGTTCGCGCCTGATCTCCAGGGCCAGCCACAAGCAACTGGGCGCCGCGGCCGCCGGGATGGCGCAGACCGACGACCTGAAGTCATCCTTCATCCAGGGTTTCCTGACCAATATCGTCAATCCGAAATCGATGGCATTCTTCGCTGCCGTGTTCGCCTCGGCGGCGCCGGCGCATGTGTCGTGGCCGACCTTCGCGGCCATGCTGGGCGTGGTGCTGGTGGTGGCGGGAAGCTGGTACAGCTTCCTGGCGCTGGTGATGTCGCACGGCGGCGTCGCCGCGCGCTACCGCAAGAGTGCGGTATTGGTCGACCGCTGCTGCGGCAGCCTGATCGTGTTCCTGGGGATTCGCCAACTGATCCGCTGACGGGGGATCGTGCCGGACGCTACCGCTTCAGGCTTCCGCCAGTCCATAGCAATGCGCAGCGGCGCCGCCCCACAACTGCGCCTGCTCGGATGCCGACAAACGCGTCTGCGCCCATTCCCTGACCACTTCCGCCACGCGCGCATAGGATGCGGCCAGCAGGCACACCGGCCAGTCCGAGCCGAACATCAGCCGGTGCGCGCCGAAGACGTCGAGCGCCGTATCCAGGCACAGCACAATGTGTTCGTAATCCTTGGGCCGCAGGCCGCGTATCCAGTCCGCCTCGGTCACCAGTCCCGACAATTTGCACGCCACATGCGGCAATGCGCCCAGCGCGCTCAGTTCGCGCCGCCATTGGGCATAGGTATCGTCTCCCTTGCCGAACTCGGCCAAGGCCGGCTTGCCCAGATGATCCAGCACCAGCCAGTGGGCGTCGTGGCGCGCGCAGAATGCCTGGATCGCCGGCAACTGGCGCTGGTACACCAGCACATCGTAGACCAGGCGCTGCCCTTGCAGCCAGGCCACGCCGCGGTTGAAACCGGGCTGTTCGACGAAGGCGGCGACGTCGGCCTCGTCCTGGATCTGGTGGCGAAACCCCAGCAGCTTGTCGCGTCCCCATTGGCCGACATGCTCCGGCAACTGCTCGCTGGCGATATCTTCCCAGCCGACCACGCCGGCGATGCGCGCATCGCGGCGCGCCAATTCCAGCAGGAACCCCGTTTCCTCCCGCCCCGCGCGCGCCTGCACCGCGATCGAGGCATCCAGTCCCTCGGCCATCAGTACCGGATGCAGTTCGGATGGCAGGCGGTCTTGCGCCAGCAGCTCCATGCCCCGGCCGATCCACGGATAGTCCTCTGGACGGTAGCGCCAGAAATGCTGGTGGGCGTCGATGCGTTGCGGCTTCATGGTGTCCTTGAAACAAAGGCGGCAAGAAAGAACAAAAACGGACGCGCCGGATCTTTCCGGCGCGTGCGCTAATGCCCTCTTAGTCGTACAGCACGGCGGCGATCTTGGGATCGTCGATATTGCTCTTGTCGTACCAGTAGAAACCGGTGTCGATAACCTTGGGCAACTTCTCGCCCTTGATTGCCTTGACCGCCGCTTCCACCGTCTTGTAGCCGATGCCCACCGGGTTCTGGGTGATGGCGCCGGCCATCAGGCCTTCGCGGATCGCGTCCTTCTGCTGCTTGCCGGAGTCGTAGCCGATGACGACCAGCTTGCGCTTCATTTCCTTCATGCCATTGACCACGCCGATGGCCGAACCTTCATTGGTGCCGAACATGCCCTTGAGCTTGGGATAGGCCTGCAGGATCGACTTGGTGACTTCGGTCGACTTCAGGTGGTCGCCACCGCCGTATTGCACGCTGACCACCTTGATCTTCGGATAGGCCGACTTGATGCGTTCGAGGAAGCCGTCGCGGCGGTCGATCGCGGTGCGGCTGGTCTGGTCGTGCGCGACCACGGCCACTTCGCCTTCCTTGCCGATCAGGTCGGCCAGCTTGTCGGCGGCCAGCGCGGCGGCGGCCTTGTTGTCGGTGGTGGCGGTGGTGATCGGGATGTCGCTGTCAACGCCGGAGTCGAACGCCACCACCGGGATCTTGGCGGCCTGCGCCTTCTTCAGCAACGGCAGCGCCGCCTTGCTGTCGAGCGCGGCGAAGCCGACCGCCTGCGGCTTCTTGGCCAGCGCGGCCGACAGCATGTCGATCTGCTTGTCGACCATGGCCTCGGTCTCGGGGCCTTCGAAGGTCACCCTGACCTTGTAGTCCTTGGCCGCCTGGTCGGCGCCCGCCTTCACCGCCTGCCAGAACTGGTGCTGGAAGCCCTTGGAGATCAGGGGGATGTAGGTTTCCTGCGCTTGCGCGCCGGCGGCGCCGAAGGCCAGGGCCAGCCCGAGGGCCGTGCCGAGTAGCTTGCTCTTGATCACGTTGTGTCTCCTTTTGTTATCGATGATGGAGTGCCGGTTTCCCGGCGCGGGTTGAAAGCGTTGAAATAAGCGTTGAAATATCGGATGTCCTCATGCGCGCCGGCGACGGCGCAGGATATCCAGGTACACCGCCAGGATGATGATCACGCCGGTCACCACCGTCTGCCATTCCTGCGCCACCGACATGATGCGCAGGCCGTTGACCAGCACGCTCATGATGAAGGCGCCGATGATGGTGCCCAGGATGGTGCCGGTGCCGCCCGACAGCGAGGTGCCGCCGATCACCACCGCGGCGATGGCGTCCAGCTCATAGCCCTGGCCCAGCGCCGGCTGCGCCGAATTCAGGCGGGAGGCGATGATCAGGCCGGCGATGCCGCAGATGGCGCCGGAGAAGGTATAGACCGCGACCTTCCAGAAATCGACCTTCACGCCCGACAGGCGCAGCGCCTCCTCATTGCTGCCCAGGGCGAAGGTGTAGCGGCCGAACACGGTCTTGTTGAGGATGATGGAAGAACCGATGGCCACCAGGAACAGGATCAGCACGGCGTTGGGAATCGGCAGCGACGGGATCAGGTCGCCGATCAGCGAATCCTGGGCGATGGCCGAGAATCCCTCGGTGTCGTTGAAATAGATCGGGCGCGTGCCGGAGATCACCAGCGACAGGCCCTTCAGCAACATCATCATGCCCAGCGTGGCGATGAAGGGTGGCACCTTCAGCTTGGCGATCACCATGCCCGAGACCCAGCCCGACAAGGCGCCGAAGAACAGCGCGGCGGCGATGCCCAGCGGCAGCGGCATGCCCCAGTTGGTCAGCACCACGCCGGTCATGACGGCGCAGAAGGTCATCATGGTGCCCACCGACAGGTCGATGCCGGAGGTGATGATCACGTAGGTGCAGGCGATCGCCAGCACGCCGTTGACCGCGGTCGATTGCAGGATGCTGACCAGGTTGTCCACTTCCATGAAGTTGGGCGAGGCCACGCTGAAGAAGATGATCAGCAACAGCAGGCTGGCGAAGGCCAGCAGCTTCTGGCGCGCGGCCGGGTTGAAGAAGCGTTCGCGCAAACCGGAACGCGCAGCGGACGTGTCGGAATTAGCCATGGGGGATACGGAAGAAACGGGATGGATGTGGTTAGCCATGATCGCCTGGGAGCCTGTGGATTATTGGATGACGGCCGATTCGCGCTGGGTGGCCAGTTGCATGATCTTTTCCTGGGTCGCCTCGGCGGCGGACAGCTCGCCGGTGATGCGCCCTTCGCACATGACCAGCACGCGGTGGCTCATGCGCAGCACCTCGGGCAGCTCGGAAGAAATCATCACGATCGCCTTGCCCTGCGCCGCCAGCGCGTCGAGCAGCTTGTAGATCTCGCTCTTGGCGCCGACATCGATACCGCGCGTGGGCTCGTCGAAGAACAGGATGTCGCAGTCGCGCAAAAGCCATTTGGCAATCACGATCTTTTGCTGGTTGCCGCCCGACAGCAGGCGCGCCTGCTGCTCCACCGACGGCGTCTTGATCGCCAGCTGCTGCACGTAGCCCTGCGCGGTGTCGCGGATGGCGCGCTGGTCGAGGAACATGCCGCGCCGGGTGAAGCGGTCCAGGCTGGACATGGCGATATTGGTTTGCACGTCCATGCCGGTGGCCAGGCCGAAATGCTTGCGGTCTTCCGAGAGATAGCCGATGCCGTGCGCCACCGCATCGGCCGGCGACTTGATCATGGCGCGGCCGCCATGGATGAAGATCTCGCCGGCCTCGAGCGGGTCGGCGCCGAAGATGGCGCGCGCCACCTCGGTGCGGCCGGCGCCCATCAGCCCGGCGAAGCCGAGGATCTCGCCGCGCCGCAGCTTGAAGCCGACATCGCGGATCGCCCGTGCGCGCGACAGGCCGCGCACCTCCAGCACCACCTCGTTGGCCGAGGTGTCGGGCGGCACGCGCTGCGCGCCGTCGAGCTGGCGGCCGACCATCATCGAGATGATGGCGTCCATCGAGGTGCCGGCCATCGGCACGGTGGCGACGTACTTGCCGTCGCGCATGACGGTGACGCGGTCGGCGATCTGGCGCAGCTCGTCCATCTTGTGCGAGATGTAGACGATGCCCACGCCCTGCGCCTGCAGGTCGCGGATGATGCGGAACAGTTCGGCGATCTCGGCGTTGTTGAGCGCCGCGGTCGGCTCGTCCATGATCAGCACGCGCGAATCGAAGGACAGCGCCTTGGCGATTTCCACCATCTGCTGGCGCGCCACGGTGAGCTGGCCGACCGGCGTGCGCGGATCGAGGTCGAGCCGCATGCGCTCGAAGATGGCCGCGGCCTGGCGGTTGAGGCGCTCCTCGTCGATGAACAGGCCCAGGCCCTTCTTCGGCTCGCGCCCGATGAAGATGTTCTGCGCGGCGCTCAGGTGGTTCATCAGGTTCAGTTCCTGATGGATGATGCCGATGCCCAGCGCCTGCGCCGCGCGCGGTTCATCGATCTCGGCCGGACGGCCGTCGACCAGGATCTCGCCGCTGTCCTTCTGGTAGACGCCGCAGAGGATCTTCATCAACGTCGACTTGCCGGCGCCGTTCTCGCCCATCAGCGCGTGGACTTCGCCCGGCACCAGGTCGAACTGGCAATTGTCCAGCGCCAGCACGCCGGGAAAGCGCTTGCTGACATTGCGCAGCGCGATCAGCGGCGGTGGCGACGCCTGGCGGGTGTTGTTTGTCTCTGAATGTTCTTGCATGCTCACCTCGGTTGCATAGCGGCTCTTCTGGGTAGCCGTCGATTTTTTATTTCCCTATTCCACGTCTCGTCGTCCTGACGAGGGTCAGGATCCAGCGTCGGTCAGCGGCCGTCAGCGGCCGTCGAGGCATGACGACCGCCACTGAGCCCCGGCCTTCGCCGGGACGACGGCTATTGAACGACCTGCGTCGAAAGATCGAAGATCTTTTCCATCGCGATCCACTTCTGCCCTGCCGGCGTCCATGGCGTGGGCGCCTGGAAACGCCACATCAGTTCTTCCCATTCGCGCACCTTCGGGTCGTTCTCCATCGCGGCCGCCATGGCCGCCGCGTCATAGACCGCATCGTCGGTTTCCATCACCATCGCCATGCGCGTTCCCAGCCGGTAGATCTGCATGCCGGTCACGCCGTGATGCCGCAAGTGCCGCGCTATTTCCGGCCAGATGCGGCGATGGTGCTGCTCATACTGCGCAATCAGCGCGGGATCGTCCTTCAAGTCCAGTGCCAGCAGGTATCGCATGGCGGCCTCAGCTCAACGCGCGGTCGAGATGGGTATACCCGCCATCGACGAAAATCCATTGGCCGGTGGTATGCGACGACCGTCCCGACAGCAGGAACACCGCCATGTCGGCCATTTCCTCCGACGTGGTGAAGCGCTTGCCCAGCGGGATCTTGCTGGTGATGGCGTCGAGCTTTTCCTGCGGATGGTCGAAGGTCGCGATCCATTTTTCATACAGCGGCGTCATCACCTCGGCCGGGATCAGCGCGTTCACGCGCACGCCATCGGCCAGCAAGGCCGCCGCCCATTCGCGCGTGAGCGACAGTTGCGCGCCCTTGGAAGCGCAATAGCCGCTGGTGTTGCCCTGCCCGGTGACGGCGGTCTTGGACGAGACGTTGACGATGGCGCCGCGCGTGGCCTTGAGGTGCGGCACGCAGTAATGCGCCATGGTGTAGTAATGGATCAGGTTGCGCTGCAGGGAGGCGACGAAGGCGTCGTGCCCGGCATCCAGGCCGACGCTGTCGTTGACGCCGGCATTGTTGACCAGGCCGTCCAGCCGGCCGAAGCGCTTGACGGTTTGCGCCACGGCATCGCCACAGGCGGCGTCGTCCTGCAGCTCCAGCCGGAACAGCGCGGCATGCGGCTGCAGCTGTTGCAGGCGGCGCCAGAAATCGGCCTCCGGTTCGCTGCGCGCGAACACCACGGGAATGGCGCCCTCGGCCGCCAGTTGCATCGTGATCGCGCCGCCGATGCCGGAAGCGCCGCCGGTCACGATCACCACTTTGTCTTGCAGGTTCAGATCCACTTCTGTCTCCGTTTGCTTTTTATCGGTTCGCTTGCCGGTGGATATGCTTGCCGCCTGTGGCGGCTTATCCGCGGAAGCGGTATTGCTCCAGCGACTCCGGCTTCATCTCGATCGAGAATCCCGGCCGGCTGGGCGGCATGTAGGCCGCGTTCCTGACCACGCAAGGGTCGACGAAATGCTCGTGCAGGTGGTCGACGTATTCGGTCACGCGCCCTTCCTTGCTGCCCGAGATGCAGACATAGTCGATCATCGACAAATGCTGCACGTATTCGCACAGGCCCACGCCGCCGGCGTGCGGACACACCACCAGCTTGTACTTGGCGGCCATCAGCATCACCGCCAGGATTTCGTTGACGCCGCCCAGGCGGCAGGAGTCGATCTGCACCACGTCGATGGCGCCGCGCATGATGAACTGCTTGAACAGCACGCGGTTCTGGCACATCTCGCCGGTGGCGACCTTGACCGCGCCGATGCCTGCGCGGATCTTGCGGTGGCCTTCGACATCGTCCGGGCTGGTCGGCTCTTCGATGAACCAGGGCTGGGCAAAGGCCAGCTGGTTGACCCAGTCGATGGCCTGGTCGACTTCCCACACCTGGTTGGCGTCGATCATCAGCTTGCGCTCCGGCCCCAGCACTTCGCGCGCGATGGTCACGCGGCGCTTGTCGTCGGCCAGGTCGCGCCCGACCTTCAGCTTCACATGGTTGAACCCCTGGTCGATAGCCTCCTGGCACAGGCGGCGCAGCTTGGCGTCGTCATAGCCCAGCCAGCCGGCCGAGGTGGTGTAGCAGGGATAACCCTCCTGCTGCAGCGTGCGGATGCGTTCGGCCTTGCCGCCTTCCTGCTCGCGCAGCAACGCCAGCGCCTCGTCGGGCGTGATGCAGTCGGTCAGGTAACGGAAGTCGATGGCGCGCACCAGTTCTTGCGGCGACATGTCGGCCACCAGCTGCCACAGCGGCTTGCCTTCGGCCTTGGCCCACAGGTCCCACGCGGCGTTGACCACCGCGCCGGTGGCCAGGTGGATCGCGCCCTTGTCCGGGCCGATCCAGCGCAACTGGCTGTCGGAGGTGACGTGGCGCCAGAAGCGACCCATGTCGGCGGCGATCCATTCCAGCTCCAGGCCCACCACCAGATGTTCCATGGCCTGGATGGCGGCACAGCAGATCTCGTTGCCGCGGCCGATGGTGAAGGTCAGGCCGTGGCCCTTGAGCTGGTCGTTATCGGTATCGAGGATGACGTAGGCGGCGGAATAATCCGGGTCCGGATTCATCGCATCCGAACCGTCCAGCGATTGCGAGGTAGGGAAACGCACGTCGAGGACGCGCATGGCAGTGATCTTGGTCATCGTCAGTCCGTATGGGTTACCGGCGGCAGCCAAATAACTCACAAATAAAATTTGTTTTCATATATGAGTTACAAAGAATACCTGTTATTTTCCCATTGCCGTCGCATCGAACCGATGATGTTTCAATCGCTACCGATATCGAAATGGAGATGTCAACGCGACATCCATCCACAATCAATAAAAAATACTTTTACAAATAAAATTTGATGCCCTATAAAATCTTCTAAAATCTGCGACGGAAAATCATCCGCCCAACCCGCCCGAGACAGGCAATCCAACAGGCCAGGCCGCCATGCCCAGAACCAGAAAAATCACAACGCCGGAATACGCCGCCGTCCAGACCGCATCGGAGACCGACGACGATGTCGCCGCCGGCGGCGCCAGGAACCGTTATGCGGCGCCCGCGCTGGACAAGGGGCTGGACATCCTGGAACTGCTGAGCCGCTCCGAGCAGATGCTGACGCTGAACCAGCTCTCCAGGCAGCTCGGCCGCAGCGTCAATGAAATCTTCCGCATGGTGGTCACGCTGGAGCAGCGCGGCTACCTGATTGCCGACAACGACCACTATCGGCTTTCGCTCAAGCTGTTCGAGCTGGCCCACCACCACCAGCCGATCCGCTCGCTGGTCAGCACCGCCCTGCCGCACATGACCGAACTGGCCAACCGCGCCGTGCAGTCGACCCACCTGACGGTCTACGAAGCCGGCCGCGTGGTAGTGGTGGCCCAGGTCGACAGCCCCGAACGCTGGGCCTTCGGCCTCAAGGTGGGCGCGCTGGTGAGCCTGACCGACACCGCTTCCGGCCATGTGCTGCTGGCCTTCCGCGACGACGCCGAACGCGCCCGCATGCTGGCCGCCCACGTGCGCATGGACGGCGAACAGGAGATCGAACCGGCGCAGCTGATGCGCCAGATCGAAGACACCAGGAAGCGCGGGCATTCGCGCATGGACAGCCGCCAGATCCGCGGCGTGGTCAACCTGTCCTATCCGGTCATGGGCGCCAACAACCGCATGCTGGCGGCGCTGAACGTGCCTTACATCGAACGCATCGACAAGAAGGTCAACCCCAGCCTGGATGAAGTGCAAGGCATCGTGCAGGAAATCTCGGCGCGGCTGTCGCGGCTGATGGGCGACTCCAGCTTCGGCGCCTGACGCACCGCGTTCCCGGCCGCCGCAAGCTCAGCCGCCGAAACGCGCTTCCGGCAAGCCGCCCACATCATCCAGCGGCACCGTGAACAAGGCCCCGGCCAAGGCATCGTCGGCGCGCTGGCCGGCCGACATGCCCTCATGCGCGGTGGTCACATACAAGCGATCCAGTTGCGCACCGCCGAAGGCCACGCAGCTCGGCTGCGCGGTCGGCATTTCAACAATACGGTCGATGCTGCCGTCGGGCGCGAAACGCACCACGCGCGCACCGCCCCATTGCGCATTCCAGACAAAACCGTCGGCATCCACCGTCGATCCATCCGGGCTGCCCGGCTGCGCCGACAGGTCGGCGAACACGCGCTGGTTGGCGACGGCGCCGGTGAGCGTGTCGTAGTCGCAGCACATGATGCGCTTTTGCAGCGTGTCGCAGTGGTACATCAGGCGGCCGTCCGGACTGAAGCAGATGCTGTTGGAAATCGCGATGCCCGGCAACGGCAGGCGCTCCAGCACCAGGTCGGTGTTGAGCCGATAGAAGCTGGCGATCGGCGCGCGGCCGGGATCTTCATTGAGCGTGCCGAACACGAAGCGGCCCTGGCGGTCGCAACGGCCGTCATTGAGCCGGGTCGTCGGCAAATCGTCCTCGATGCGGCAGATCGGCGCGATCACGCCGGTGAGCAGGTTGAAGAAAGCCAGGCGCGACTCCAGCCCGATCAGCAATTGCTGGGCGTCGGCGGTGAAGGCATAGCAGCACAGCCGCTCCGGCATGCCCCAGCTGCGCGTTGCGCCGCTTTGCGGATGATGGTTCCACAGGCGCGAGGCGTGGATATCTGTCCAGAATACCGATTGCGTGCGTTCGCACCACAACACGCCTTCGCCCAGTTCATGCCGCCCATCGACCACCAGTTGCGCTTTCATCGCCACGTCCTCACATTGCATCATCCACAAGCGCGCCTGCCGGCCTGGCAAACGCGCGCATATCCAATTGTCGCTGCCGACATCGTCATCGTAACAAGCAAAAAAGGGCAGGCTTGCGCCTGCCCTCAAACTACATCAAGACCACCTCAGGAAGGATTGCTACATCAGAACGAATGGGCGATACCGAAGTAACCGCCGGTCTGGCTCAGGCCAGAAACACCGGTATTGCTGCCCCACTCCAGTGCGTGCGAGGCATTGCCGCTATTGCGCACAGTACCCACATCAACGTACAGCATCGTGCGCTTCGACAGGAAATAGTTGATACCCGCCATGTACAGGTTGGCGCTGCCGCCGCCGCCCGACTTGCTGTCTGCTGCACCTGCAGTGCCATTATTGGCATTGACGCGGAAGAAAGCGCCAACCAGCTGGAACTGCGGAGTCACATCGTAATTGGCGCCAATCCAGTAATGGTTGGCACGATCCGGATCGCCAGCGGTAGCATCAGGAGCACGCAGGTTTTCATAACCGACGAACATCTTGAGTTTGTCGAATTTGTAGGTACCGCCCAGGATCAGCTCTTTCGAGTGAGCCCAGACATTGGTGTACTTGCCATTGGCATCGCGCACCACGTCATAGATTGCGCGCAGCTCCAGGCCGTTCTTCTGGTAGGCCAGCGAGATGCCGTCCTTGCGGCCATCGCTGGAACCGCCCGCCGCGGAATTGTCCACGCCTTGGCTAAAGGAACCAGGCTTCTCACCCAGGCTGGTTTGCAAACCCACGGTGAAACCACCGAAGTCGGGGCTCGCGTATTCGATCACGTTGCTGGCGCCTGGCCAGTTGCGTTGATTCACCAGGACGGAAGTGCCGATAGCTTGCTGGCCGGTCGGATCCAGGAACCAGATATCGTTGTTGATGAACAGGTTCTTGCCCAACTTGACCGAGCCGTAGGAACCACCCAAGCCAACGTAGGAACGGCGATTGAACAGCGCTGACGAGCTGGTATCAGTGCCGTTGACGCCGCCCTTGGTCGAATTGAAACCCGACTCGAGCAGGAAGAAGGCATTGTTGCCGCCACCCAGGTCTTCCGTCCCCTTGAAGCCGATCATGCTGGTGCCCCACTGGTTGTTGGCGGCGCTCCACTTGGTGCCCTGGCCATTGGGACCTGCATTAGTCTGAAAATCAACGCCGGCAACAATACGACCATAAATGGTCACGCTGGTCTGTGCTTGCGCCTGCGCCGAAAATGCCCCCAGAAGCGCGAGCGCGCACAGGGTCTTTGCTCCAATAAAGGATGGCTTCACTTGCTTCATGAATAGTCTCCGTGGATATTGCTGTTTAAATTTTTTTCGTCGGTGGGCTTTGGTCGTGCAAGCTCGCACTCTTGACCGTCCGAACCTGACTCGATCCTGACAGTCTTCCAACTTTTTGTTTATGGTGCTGCCCGACCTTCTCTACCCATCCCAAACGCTGCGTTCGTTTATTTTTGCGCGCTTGGAATGTGGCTAGATACTAAGTATTCGGTTCATGTCTTTCCAATGAATTCTTTCGCAATTCCGATATGCGATTTGATATCATCGTCCGCAGCAAAAAATTCCAAGTAAAAAATTTAAAACAAAGGCTCCACGGAGGCATATGAAAAACAGTGACCCCAACTGGTTTCTCCGGGCGCGATTGAAGACACGCCAACTCCTGCTGTTAATCGCCCTCGACGACACACGCAACATCCATCGCGCCTCCAGCGAACTGAACATGACCCAGCCGGCCGCCTCCAAGCAGCTCAAGGATCTGGAAGACATGCTGGGCGTCTCGCTGTTCGAACGCCTGCCGCGCGGCATGCGGCCCACCATCTACGGCGAGGCGATGATCCGCCACGCGCGCATGGCGCTGACCAGCCTGTCCAAGGCGCATGAAGATATCGTGGCGCTGAAGTCGGGCCTGTCGGGCCAGGTGGATGTGGGCGTGATCTTGTCGCCGGGCATGGCGCTGCTGCCTCCGGCGATCGCGCGCGTGAAGGAACACGCGCCGATGCTGCGCATCGGCGTGGAAGTGGAAAGCAGCAACATCCTGCTGTCGCGGCTGCTGCACGGCGAACTGGATTTCATCATCGGCCACATTCTCGATGAAGAAGCCAAACACGGCCTGCATTACCAGGAACTGGCCGACGAGCCCGTGTGCGCGGTGGCGCGCGTAGGCCACCCGCTGCATGCGCACCCCAACCTCAAGCTGTCGGATATGGCCAACGAGCCCTGGATCCTGGCGCCCAAGGGCAGCATCCTGCGCGCGCGCTGCGACCAGATGTTCCGCGAAGAAGGCCTGGCGCCGCCATCCAATGTGGTCGACACCACCGCCATCCTGTTCATCACCAGCCTGCTGCAGCAGACCGATTTCCTGTATGCCATGCCGACCGAAGTGGCGCGCTATTACACCCAGGCGCGCCTGATGGATATCCTGCCCATCGAACTGCCCTGCCGCATGGCCGGCTTCGGCATCATCACGCGCCAGGACAACCTGCTCTCTCCCGGCGCCACCATGCTGCTGCAGGCGATTCGCGAAGTCGCGAAAATGATCTACTGACTGGCCCGGCCCTTCTTCGCGAAACATTATGCTGCCGGGCGGCGGCGCTGCGGCGCCGAGTTTTTTTAAGAAATGTAAGGAAGAGTAAGCCAAGCTGAAATGCTGCATCGAGTGCGGCTTCGGCGCCACACTTGCAGCCCTTGCCCACCGCATTGCCAACTCCCGAAATAAAAAAGAATCGCCATCCGGGCTAACGCCGTTCAGTTCAGACTAACTCATCACAGAACCCGTTCGGGCTGAGTAGGCCCGCCAGGGCCGTATCGAAGCCAGCGTGCCAGCGTTGGCGCTCTTGCCTGCCCTTCGATACGCTGCTGCGCAGCTACTCAGGGCGAACGGAGTCCGGACTCCAAAAACACAAATGCCGTTCAGTGCTTAACTGAACGGCATTACGTCATACGGGCGACTCTTTTTCATTGGCGCAGTGGCCGGGATATCAGTGTCGATATCCGGCCAACGCCGTCACACCCATCCGGCATCGACGATGAATTCCTGCGCCGTGCACATCTCGCTATCGTCGGCCGCCAGGAACAGCACCATGCGCGCCAGGTGCCAGGGCAGCAGTTCGCCCGGCAGGCACTGGTTGCGCGCGATCGCCTGCTTGCCTTCCTCGTCCAGCCACAGCTTGATCTGGCGCTCGGTCATGACCCAGCCCGGCGTGACGGTATTGACGCGGATCTTGTGCGGGCCGAGGTCGCGCGCCAGGCCACGGGTCAGGCCCAGGGTCGAGGCCTTGGCCGTGGTGTAGACCGGAAAACCGCCGCTGGACTGGTGCCAGCTGATGGAACTGAAGTTGATGATGGAGCCGCCGCCGCGGCGCTTCATGCCCGGCACCACCGACTGCACGGCGAAAAACGATGGCCGCTGGTTGATGGCGATGCGGTCGTTCCAGTAATCCAGGCTCACGTCTTCCAGCTTGTGGCGCTCGTCGTTGGCGGCGTTGTTGACCAGCACGTCGAAGTCGCCGATCTCGCCTTGCAGATCGGCGATGATCTTCTGGAAAGCGGGGATGTCGCGCAGGTCGCAATGGCGAAACAGCGGCGCGGGAAATCCCTTCTGCGCCAACTCATGGCACAGGGCCTCGCTGGGTTCCTTGGCGATATCGACGAAGGCCACGTGTGCGCCCTGCTCGGCAAAGGCGCTGACGATCGCAGCGCCGATGCCGGTGCCGCCGCCGGTGATGAAAACCCGCTTTCCCTTGAGGCTGGGGAAGCTGGCCAGTTGTGCATTGCCGCTCATCTTTTCTCCTTGGTGGCCGGCCTCATGGCGAGGCCGGCGCAATGTTCGATTGTTCCGATTGCGTACTCAGTGCGAATGCTTGGGGACGGCGGCGCCGCGGCAACCGACCAGGAAATCGAAGTCGCATCCCTGGTCCGCCTGCAAGACGCGGTCGACGTACAGCGACTGGTAACCGCCGGCCATCGCCGGTTGCTGCGCGGCCAGCCTGGCGGCGCGCTCGGCCTGGCGGCGCGCCATCTCTTCATCGCTGATGTCGAGCTGCAGTTTGCCGGCATAGGCGTCGAGTTCGATGAAGTCGCCGTCCTGCACGATGCCCAGCGGGCCGCCGGCCGCGGCTTCCGGCGCCACATGCAGGATCACGGTGCCGTAGGCGGTGCCGCTCATGCGCGCGTCCGAGATGCGCACCATGTCCTTCACGCCGGTGGCCAGCACCTTGGGCGGCAGGCCCATGTTGCCGACCTCGGCCATGCCGGGGTAGCCCTTGGGACCGCAGTTCTTCATCACCAGCACGCAGCTGGCGTCGACGTCGAGCGCGGGATCGTTGATGCGTTCCTTGTAGTGCGCGAAGTCCTCGAACACCACGGCGCGGCCGCGATGCTTCATCAGCTCAGGCGACGCCGCCGACGGTTTCAGCACGGCGCCGCGCGGCGCCAGGTTGCCGCGCAGGATGCACATGCCGCCATCCTCGATCAGCGGCTTGTCCAGCGGACGCACCACTTCATCGTTGTAGATCGGCGCATCCTTGACGTTGTCCCACATGGTCTTGCCGTTGGCGGTCAACGCATCCGGGTGCGGCAACAGGTTGGCTTCGCCCAGGCGGCGCATCACCGCCGGCAGGCCGCCGGCGTAGTAGAACTCTTCCATCAGGTAGCGGCCCGAAGGCTGCAGGTCGACGATGGTCGGCGTGCCGCGGCCGATGCGGGTCCAGTCTTCCAGCTCCAGATCCACGCCGATACGGCCGGCGATCGCCTTCAGGTGGATCACCGCATTGGTGGAGCCGCCGATGGCGGCGTTGGTGCGGATGGCGTTTTCGAACGCCTTGCGGGTCAGGATCTTGGACAGCGTCAGGTCTTCCCACACCATGTCGACGATGCGCATGCCGGACAAGTGCGCGAGAACATAGCGGCGCGCATCGACCGCGGGGATCGCTGCATTGTGCGGCAGCGACACGCCCAGCGACTCGGCCATGCAGGCCATGGTCGACGCGGTGCCCATGGTGTTGCAGGTGCCGGCCGAACGCGACATGCCGGCCTCGGCCGCCATGAAGTCATGGATGGTGATCTCGCCGGCCTTGACCTGCTCGGACAATTGCCACACCACGGTGCCGGATCCGATGTCGCGGCCCTGGTGCTTGCCGTTCAACATCGGGCCGCCGGTCACCACGATGGCTGGCACGTTCACGCTGGCCGCGCCCATCAGCAGCGCCGGGGTGGTCTTGTCGCAACCGGTCAGGAGCACCACGCCGTCGATCGGGTTGCCGCGGATCGATTCCTCGACATCCATGCTGGCCAGGTTGCGCGTGAGCATGGCGGTCGGGCGCAGGTTGGATTCGCCGTTGGAGAACACCGGGAACTCCACCGGGAAGCCGCCGGCCTCGATGATGCCGCGCCGCACGTGTTCGGCGATCTTGCGGAAGTGGGCGTTGCAGGGCGTGAGCTCCGACCAGGTGTTGCAGATGCCGATCACCGGCTTGCCCTGGAACTCGTGGTCGGGGATGCCCTGGTTCTTCATCCAGCTGCGGTACATGAAGCCGTTCTTGTCGGCGGTGCCGAACCAGCCGGCCGAGCGCAGCTTGCGGCTCTTGTCTTTCTTGTCGTCACTGCTCATTGTGGAATTCCTGGTTTCCTGATCTCTTGAAGATGGTGATTGAAAACACGGGGCGGACCATCGCGGATCGCCCCGTGTTTTCCCGGCCTTACTTGTTCTTGTTATAGACGTCGAAGCACACGGCCATCAGCAGCACGAAGCCCTTGATCATCTGCTGGTAGTCGATGCCGATGCCCATGATGGACATGCCGTTGTTCATCACGCCCATGATGAAGGCGCCGATGACCGCGCCCATGACCTTGCCCACGCCGCCCGATGCCGAGGCGCCGCCGATGAAGCAGGCCGCGATCACGTCCAGCTCGAAACCGAGGCCGGCCTTGGGCGTGGCGGTGTTCAGGCGCGCCGCGAAGATCAGGCCGGCCAGCGCCGCCAGCACGCCCATGTTGACGAAGGTCAGGAAGGAAACGCGCTCGGTCTTGATGCCGGACAGCTTGGCCGCCTTCTCGTTGCCGCCCACCGCATAGACGCGGCGGCCCAGCGTGGTGCGGTTGGTGATGAAGGTGTACAGCACCATCAGCGCGAACATGATGATGAGCACATTGGGCATGCCCTTGTAGGTCGCCAGCAAATAGCTGAAGGCGATGATGGCGGCAGCGAACAGGCAGTTCTTGATCAGGAAGAACAGTTGCGGTTCGTCTTCCATGCCGTGCTTGGTCTGCTTGCGGCGGCCATGGATCTTGATGCCGATCAGCACGATGGAGGCGACCACGCCGACGATCAGCGAGGTGGTGCGGAATTGCGCGCTGTCGGTCAGCTCAGGGATGAAGCCCGAGGACAGCATCTGGAACGCCGGCGGGAACGGGCCCAGCGACTGGCCCTGCAGCAAGGCCAGCGCCATGCCCTTGAACACCAGCATGCCAGCCAGCGTGACAATGAAGGACGGGATCTTGAAGTAAGCGATCCAGTAACCTTGCGCCGCGCCGATCACCGCGCCGGCGATGATGCAGACCACCGAGGCGGTGACGAAGTCCCAGCCGTAATCCACCATCAATACCGCCGCCAGCGCGCCGATCAGGCCCACCACCGAACCCACCGAGAGGTCGATGTGGCCGGCCACGATCACCATCAGCATGCCCAGCGCCATGATCACGATGTAGCTGTTCTGCAGCACCAGGTTGGTCAGGTTCAGCGGGCGCATCAGCGTGCCGTCGGTCATGATCTGGAAGAACGCCATGATCGCCACCAGCGACAGCAGCATGCCGTACTCGCGCATATTGTTCTTCAGGAAGCCGGCGTAATCCTTCTTTTCGGCCATCGTGACCGTTGTGCCGCTGGCCGCCAGCGACTCTTTCTTGCTCATGTTCATGGTCTCCATGTAGGTGCTCCTTGGATGCTTCGATTCTTTTCGGTGCCCGGATACTCAGATCCGCTTGTTGCGCATGATGGCGCGCATGATGCTTTCCTGGCTGGCCTCGCCGCGCTCGAACTGGCCCACGAACTGGCCTTCGTTCATCACGTAGATGCGGTCGCACATGCCCAGCAGCTCCGGCATTTCCGACGAGATCATAATGATGCACTTGCCCTCGGCGGCCAGCTTGCTGATGATGTTGTAGATCTCGAACTTGGCGCCGACGTCGATGCCGCGCGTGGGCTCGTCCAGGATCAGCACTTCCGGGCTGGAAAACAGCCACTTGGAAAGCACCACCTTCTGCTGGTTGCCGCCGGACAGGTTGACCACCTTCTGCAGCACGCTGGAGCAGCGGATCCGCATCTGGCCCCTGAAATCGTTGGCGACCTTGTACTCGCGCGCCTCGTCGATCACGGTGCGCTCGGACACGCCGCCCAGGTTGGCCAGCGAAATGTTCTTCTTGATGTCTTCTTCCAGCACCAGGCCGTCGCCCTTGCGGTCTTCGGTGACGTAGGCGATGCCGTGCCGGATCGCCTTCTGGATGGTGGACAGGTCGACTTCCTTGCCGTGCAGGAAAGCCTTGCCCGTGATTTTCTTGCCGTAGGCGCGCCCGAAGATGCTCTTGGCCAGCTCGGTGCGGCCCGACCCCATCAGGCCGGCGATGCCGACGATCTCGCCGGCGCGCACGCTCATGTTGACGTCCTTGATCGCCAGCCGGTCGGCCAGCACCGGATGGTGCACGCGCCAGTCGCGCACTTCGAAGATGACCTCGCCGACCTGCGGGTCGCGCTGCGGATAGCGGTCGGCCATCTCGCGCCCGACCATGTTCTGGATGATGCGGTCTTCGCTGATCGGCTCGGCGCGGCAGTCGAAGGTATCCACCGTGGCGCCGTCGCGCAGCACCGTAATGGAATCGGCCACCTTGGAAATTTCGTTGAGCTTGTGCGAGATCAGGATGGAGGAAATGCCCTGCGATTTCAGTTCCAGCAACAGTTCCAGCAGCGCATCGCTATCGCTCTCGTTAAGGCTGGCGGTCGGCTCGTCCAGGATCAGCAGCTTGACTTCCTTGGACAGCGCCTTGGCGATCTCGATCAGTTGCTGCTTGCCCACGCCCAGGTTGTTCACCAGCGTCAGCGGCGACTCCTTCAGGCCGACCTTGGCCAGCAGCTCCTTGGCGCGCACGTAGGAATGCTCCCAATCGATGACGCCGCCGCGGGCCTGCTCGTTGCCGAGGAAAAGGTTTTCCATCACCGACAGCAGCGGCACCAATGCCAGCTCCTGGTGGATGATGATGATGCCCAGGTGTTCGCTGTCGCGGATGTCCTTGAAGGAGCGCACGTCGCCCTTGTAGACGATGTCGCCGGAATAGGAACCGTGGGGATAGACGCCGGAGAGCACCTTCATCAGCGTCGACTTGCCGGCGCCGTTCTCGCCGACGATGGCGTGGATCTCGCCTTCGCGCACGGCCAGGTTGACGTTGTTGAGCGCCTTCACGCCAGGGAAGGTTTTCTCGATGCCGCGCATTTCGAGAATGTTGTTCATGATGCTGACCTCTTGTTCTGCACCTGCTTTTGAACGCAATAGTCCCGCACAGGGGGCGGGACTATGCTGATTCATGCCTCATATATTGAATCGAACGGCGGGCCGCAACACAAGGCCGCAGCCCGGCCGGCTTACTTGACCTGCGCTTCGGTGTAGTAGCCGCTGCCGATCAGGACTTCCTTCCAGTTGCTCTTGTCGACCACCACCGGCTTCAGCAGGAAGGACGGCACGACCTTCACGCCGTTGTTGTAGGTCTTGGTGTCGTTGATCTGCGGCTGTTTTCCGCCCAACAACGCATCGACCATGCCGACGGTGACCTTGGCCAGTTCGCGGGTGTCCTTGAAGATGGTCGAATACTGTTCGCCGCGGATGATGGACTTGACCGATGGCACTTCCGCATCCTGGCCGGACACGTACGGGAACGGCTGTTGCGGGGTGCCGTAGCCGACGCCGCGCAGCGAGGACAGGATGCCGATCGAGATGCCGTCATACGGCGACAGCACCGCATTTACCTTGGCGTTGCTGTAGTAGGCCGACAGCAGGTTGTCCATGCGGGCCTGGGCGGTGGCGCCATCCCAGCGCAGGGTGGCGACCTTGTCCATGCCCATCTGCTTGCTGCGCACCACCAGCTTGCCGCTGTCGATGTAAGGCTTGAGCACCGACATGGCGCCGTTGTAGAAGAAGAAGGCGTTGTTGTCGTCAGCCGAACCGCCGAACAGTTCGATGTTGAACGGACCCTTGCCATCCTTCAGGCCCAGGCCCTTTTCCAGCGACTGCGCCTGCAACACGCCGACCTGGAAGTTGTCGAAGGTGGCGTAGTAGTCGACGTTCTTGGAGCCGCGGATCAGGCGGTCATAGGCGATGACCTTGACGCCCTTGTCGGCGGCTTTTTGCAGCACGTCGGTCAGGGTGGTGCCGTCGATGGCGGCGATCACCAGCACCTTGGCGCCCTTGGTCAGCATGTTCTCGATTTGCGACAGCTGGTTGGGGATATCGTCTTCAGCGTATTGCAGGTCAGTGTTGTAGCCCTTTTCCTTCAGGACCTTGACCATGTTGTTGCCGTCGGCGATCCAGCGTGCCGAGGACTTGGTGGGCATGGCCACGCCGACCAGCGCCTTGCTCTGTGCGCTCACTTGCGCGCTGATGGACATCAGGGTGACGCCCAGGCCGAGCGCCAGCCCGGTCAATACCGATTTGATCTTCATGTTGTATGTCTCCAGTTTATAAATGGCGTGTTGTTCTTCTCAAAACACCGCCGCGCACTGCCGCGATCATCCGACTCGTCAACCCGGCTCATGCAGAAGCTCAGGCCTCATGTTTTGCGGCCTCTACAATAATGTCTTTACCAATACATTTCTAATGATTTTTTCAGCGTAATGGATATGCTTTTCAGTATGTTTCTCCCTATGTAAAGAACTTTTAAGTTATCTGAATCCGTTTTACAAACAGGCGTCAAACGCGTTCCGGAAAACCTTCCTTTTCAGCCCGCTGCCGCCGCCTTCTCCGCGGCCACCGGTTTGCCCCGCAAGGCGCCCAGCGAGATCACCCTCTGCGCCACGCAGAATACGAACAGCAAGGCGCCGATGAAGATCTTGGTCCACCATGAGCTGAGCGTGCCGTCGAAAGCGATCAGGGTCTGGATCACGCCAAGGATGAGCACGCCGGTCAGCGTCCCGGCGACGTAACCGTAACCGCCGGTCAGCAGCGTGCCGCCGATCACCACCGCGGCAATCGCGTCGAGCTCGGCGCCCTGCGCGTGCAGGCCGTAGCCCGACAGCATGTAGAACGAAAACAGCACGCCGCCCAGCGCCGCGCAAAAGCCGGAGAAGGCATACACCAGCACCTTGGTGCGGCCCACCGGCAAGCCCATCAGCAGGGCCGATTGCTCGCTGCCGCCAATGGCGTACACCGCGCGGCCGAAGCGCGTGCAGTGGGCCAGCCAGATGCCCAGCGCCAGCATCGCCAGCGCCACCACCACGCTGGGCGAGATGAACAGCTCGCCGAACTCGATGCGGGTCTGGGACATGGCGACGAACCAGGGATCGTCGATGGTGATGGAACTGATGCTGATCAGGTAGCACAGGCCGCGCGCCAGGAACATGCCGGCCAGCGTGACGATGAAGGCCTGCAATTTGAAGTAATGGATCAGCGCGCCCATGGCCGCGCCGAAGGCCGCCCCCAGCGCCAGCACGGTGACGATCACCAGCAGCGGATGCCAATGCGCCGTCTGCAGCAGCCAGGCCGCGACCATGGTCGACAGCGCCAGCACCGATCCCACCGACAGGTCGATGCCGCCGGACAGGATGACGAAGGTCATGCCGATGGCTACCACCAGCAAAAAGCCGTTGTCGATCAGCAGGTTCAGCATCACCTGCGGCGACAGGAAGCCGTCATAGCCCGCCGCGCCCAGCAGCAGCATGAGCGCCAGCAACGCCACTGTCACCGCCGAAGTGAACCACGGCGCATGGGAAGCGCGGCGCAGGGAATCGATTGTGCTCATGATTTGGCTGCCTTGAAGATGCGGCGGAATTCCGGCGATTGCGACAGGCAGACCAGGAACACCACCAGGGACTTGACCACCATGTTCACCTCGGGCGGCACGCCCAGCGAATAGATGGTGTAGGTCAGGGTCTGGATGATGAGCGCGCCGATCACGCTGCCCACCAGGCTGAACTTGCCGCCGGCCAGCGACGTGCCGCCCAGGGTGACGGCCAGGATGGCGTCCAGCTCCAGCAGCAGGCCGGCATTGTTGGCGTCGGCGCTCTTGATGTTGGAGGCCACCATCAGCCCGGCCAGCCCGGCGCAGAAGCTGCAGAAGATATAGACGAAGAAGATCAGCGCGGCGGTGCGGATGCCGGCCAGGCGCGACGCCACCGGGTTGATGCCGACCGACTGGATGAACAGGCCCAGCGCGGTCTTCCTCATCAGCACCGCCAGCAGCACGAACATGCCCAGCGCGATATAGAGCGAGAACGGCAGGCCGAACAGGTAGCCGCCGCCGATGAAGAAGAACGGCTTGTAATAGACCGTGATGATCTGGCCGTCGGTCAGCAACTGCGCCAGCCCGCGTCCGGCCACCATCAGGATCAGCGTGGCAATGATGGGCTGCAGGCCGAGCACCGCCACCAGCAGCCCGTTCCAGGCGCCGCACAGCAGCGCCGCGCCGATCGCCGCCGCCAGCGCCCAGGCCATCGGCACGTTGCTGACGTATTGCGAGACGCCGTCGACCACCACCATCTTGCCGCCGATGAGCAATGCCGCGACCGCGCCGGAGATGGCCACCACCGCCCCCACCGAAATGTCCACGCCGCGCGTGGCGATCACCAGCGTCATGCCCAGCGCCGCCAGCATCAGCGGCGCGGCGCGGTTGACGATGTCGACCAGCGCGCCGTAGAGGTGGCCGTCCTTGATCTCCAGCCGGAAGAAGCCCGGCACCAGGAAAAAGTCGATCAGCAGCAATGCCGCCAGCGCGGCCAGCGGACGCAGCAGCGGATGGCGCCCGGCCCAGCCCAGCAAGGCTTGCAGTCCGCCCGATCCGGCGGCCGCGTCAGGTATTAGTTTGGAATCCATGGATGCGCTCATGCGGCCTCTCCCGCGATCACCTGCAGTACCGAATGCTCGTCGAGTTCGCCGCGCTTGTATTCGCCGCAGGCGCGGCGGTCGCGCAGCACCAGCATGCGGTCGCTGCAGCGGATGACTTCCGGGATTTCGGAAGAGATAAACAGGATGGCCATGCCCTTGCGGCACATCGCGATGACGAAATCCATGATCTCCTGCTTGGCGCGCACGTCGATGCCGCGCGTGGGTTCATCCAGGATCAGCATGCCGGGGTCGGTGGCCAGCCAGCGCGCCAAGAGCGCCTTTTGCTGGTTGCCGCCGGAGAGCAAGCCGATCGGGGTTTCGAGGTCGGCGGTCTTGATGCCGAGCCACTTGACATAGTCGGCGGCGAGCTGGTTCTGGCGCTTTCTCGGCAGCACACGGAACAGGCCCTGGCGCGCCTGCAGCGCGAGGATGATGTTCTCGCGCACCGACAGTTCCAGGATCGCGCCTTCCTTCTTGCGGTCTTCCGAGCAGAAACCGATACCGGCGGCGATGGCGTCGCGCGGCACGGCCAGCCTGACATCGCGGCCGCCGATGCTCAATGTGCCGCTGTCGGCGCGCTCGGCGCCGAACAGCAGGCGCGCCATCTCGGTACGCCCCGAGCCGAGCAGGCCGCACAGGCCGAACACTTCGCCGCGCCGGATATCGAGATCCTGCGGCGCCAGCATCCCCTTGCGGCCGAAACCGCGCGCCTGCAGGAACACCTCGCCCGTGCCCGCGGCATCGGCCGACAGTTCGGCGGCCAGCGCCTCGGCGCCGGCTTCCACCTTGCGCTGGTCGACCGCAACCGCGCCGACCATCTTGTTGACCAGCTCCAGGCGCGACAGCTCAGCCACCGGATATTCGCCCTCGCGCACGCCGTTGCGCAGCACCGTGATGCGGTCCGATATCTCGTAGGTCTGGTCGAGGAAATGGGTGACGAACAGGATCGCCATGCCCTGCGCGCGCAGGTGGCGCAACACCTTGAACAGTTGCTGTACCTCGGCCTCGTCGAGGCTGGAAGTCGGCTCGTCCAGGATCAGTATCTTGGCCGACACCGACAACGCGCGCGAAATCGCCACCATCTGCTGGATCGCCAGCGGATAAGAGGAAAGCTGCGCGGTGACGTCGATCTCGATCTGCAGCTGCTGCAGCAGGCGGCGCGACTCGGCGTGCACCGTCTTCCAGTCGATGCGGCCGAAGCGGCGCGGATAGCGGCCGATGAAAATGTTTTCCGCCACCGAGAGATTGGGGCAGAGGTTGACTTCCTGGTAGACGGTGCTGATGCCCAGTTCCTGCGCCTGCAGGGTGGAGGCCGGGGCGATCTCGCGCCCGTCCAGCGCGATGCGCCCGGCATCGGGTTCGTAGACGCCGGTCAGCACCTTGATCAGCGTGGACTTGCCCGCGCCGTTCTGCCCCATCAAGGTATGCACTTCCCCGGGAAACAAGCGCAGACCCACATCGGTCAGCGCTTTTACGCCGGCAAAAGCCTTATGGATACCGCTCAGTTCCAACATGGGGCGCGCCTGCGCCCCGACAGCCATCGTCATCACAACTCCTGCCATAAGAAACCAGATCCGCCAAACCGCAATCCCCCGTCGTCCTGACGAAAGTCAGGATCCAGCGTCGTACAACAGCCATCGAGACACGACGAAAGCCACTGGATCCCGGCCTGCGCCGGGATGACAGGGGAATTGCAACGGCATCAGCGCATCATGCCGCCACGCTCAATACTTGCGGTTCGGGAATTCCTTGGCCGCGACTTCGGCCGGGAACACGCCTTCTTCGGTCGTAATGCGCTTGGGCACTTCCTTGCCGGCCTTCACGTCCTTGGCGATCTGCATCAGCTGCGGGCCCAGCAGCGGGCTGCACTCGACGGTCACGTTGAGCTTGCCGGCCATCATGGCCTCGAACGCGCCCTTCACGCCGTCGATGGAAATGACCAGGATGTCCTTGCCCGGTTTCAGGCCGGCTTCTTCGATCGCCTGGATGGCGCCGATGGCCATATCGTCGTTATGCGCGTAGAGCACGTTGATCTTCTTGCCGTCGGCCTTGAGGAAGGCTTCCATCACTTCCTTGCCCTTGGCGCGGGTGAAGTCGCCGGTCTGCGAACGGATGATCTTCAGGCGCGGCTCGGACTTGATGATTTCCTCGAAACCGGCCTTGCGGTCGATCGCCGGGGCCGAGCCGACGGTGCCTTGCAGCTCGACGATGTTGATGTCGCCGGCCGGCAGCGACTTGGCGCGCTCCAGCAGCCAGCGCGCGGCGCGGCGGCCCTCTTCCACGAAATCCGAGCCGATGAAGGTCACGTACAGCGACTTGTCGGAGACGTTGACGGCGCGGTCGGTCAGGATCACCGGGATCTTGGCGGCCTTGGCTTCGCGCAGCACGGTTTCCCAGCCGGATTCGACCACCGGCGAGAAGGCGATCACGTCGACCTTTTGCGCGATGAAGGAGCGGATCGCCTTGACCTGGTTTTCCTGCTTCTGCTGCGCATCGGCGAACTTCAGGTTGACGCCGGCCTGCTTGGCCGCGTCCTTGATCGACACGGTGTTGGCGGTGCGCCATTCGCTTTCGGCGCCCACCTGCGAGAAGCCCATGGTCAGCGGCTTGTCGGCCGCGAATGCGGGCAGGCCCGCGATGGTGCTGCCCAGGCTCATGCAAATGGCTGCGCCCAGAAGCGCTCTTCTCTTGATTTTCATTGTTTGTCTCCGTTGGCTGGAAATCCTCGGATTTCCTTGTTATGTGCAAGAAGTGCGTGCGCTGCGCCGGCAGTACTTTTGACTTGTTGGTGCGTGTTATGTACTTTTCCAGGCCCCGCGTTCGGTCTCGAATTGGAGAAAAACCCATCCCGTCAATTCGCGCTCAATATTAGGAGAGCGAAAAATATCTATCCAATGAATTTTTAATGGAATCCGATATCGTTTCGCGCATCGTTGAAGGGAGAAGATGCGAGCCGCGCGAAAACAGTTTTCAACAACCGGCCGCTCACAATTTTGATATCGCTAGCGCTCTTTTTTTCATTATTCCGCGTGGAGGGCCGGTGATAGCATCGGCCTGTTTTTTTTGAAGCGCATTGCATGAAGAGATGAGTGTGGCGTTTCCCGGAACCTGTTCGAGATCGCGAACAGGTTCTTGAAGCCGCTAACAAAACGCTGCCGGCAAGGCGCGCCGGCGCAACGCGGCCGGCGGCGTTTTGTCAGCGGCGCTTAACCCTTTATCTTCTTGTGGGATGGCTTCTGCCGGGGTAGGCACACGATGCCTTCCATCCGTCGCATTTCATAACAACATACGAGACACCATGCCTTCCCGCGCAACCGACGCCACCCGTGCCAGCGCCCAGGCGCTGCCGGAAATCCACACCTTGCAATCCGGCCGCCAGCGCCTGCATGTCATGCCTGAACTGGGCGGCAGCATCGCGGCCTGGGACTGGCACAAGGGCAGCCGCTGGCTGCCGCTGCTGCGTCCCTGGGATGCCGCTTCGCGCGACCTCTACAGTACGGCCTGCTTTCCGCTGTTGCCCTGGTCCAACCGCATCACCGAAGGCGGCTTCGCGTTCGGCGGCAAGCAGCATGCGATCAAGCCTAACCGCACCGGCGAGCCCTACCCGATCCATGGCGACAGCTGGCTGCAAGCCTGGCGGGTCGCTTCGCATGCGCAAGACCGCATGACGCTGGAACTCGATTCCCGGCATTTCGACGGCAACCCGTACGTCTATCACGCCCGCCAGCTGTTCACGCTGCGCGACAATGCGCTGGAGATAGAACTGCGCGTGACCAATGCCGGCGACGCGGCCTTGCCCTTCGGCCTGGGACTGCATCCTTATTTTCTCTGCGACGCCAGGACGCGCCTGCAATTCCGCTCGCGCGGCGCATGGATGTCCGGCGCCGATCCCATTCCCACCGGCTTTACCCGCAAGTTGCCGCCGGGCTGGGACTACAACCGCCCGGCGGCGCTGGACGGCCCGCTGATCGACAACTGCTACGAAGGCTGGGATGGCCTGGCCATGATCGAAGACCCCGCGCGCGGCTTGCGCCTGCAAATGCACACCCAGGACCGCAGCGGCTATACCCTGCTGTACCGACCGCCGGGGCTGGGCTACTTCTGCCTGGAACCGATCACGCACCCGATCGACGCCTTCCACATGCCGAACCGTCCCGGCCTGATCGACCTCGCGCCGGGCGAGGACATGGTGCTGCTGACCCGTTTTTCGGTGTGCGACCTGTGAGGCCCCGATGAGCAAGCCAACCGAGAACGACTGCGCCCTGATCGCGCTGGACTGGGGCACGTCTTCGCTGCGCTGCTACCGTTTCGATGCGCACGGCAGCGTGGCCGAACGCCGCGGCCATCCCTGGGGCATCATGAACCTGCCGGTGGTGGAGGGCGCCGCGGCCAATCCCGCGCTGGCCTTTCGCAGTGCACTGGAAGCGGCCTGCGGCGACTGGATGGCGGCCGCGCCGGATGCGCCGCTGATCGCCGCCGGCATGGTGGGCAGCAAGCAGGGCTGGCGCGAAGCGCCTTACCTGACCGTGCCGCTGGCGCCCGACCGCATCGGCCGCAAGCTGCTGCGCATCGACACCGGCCTGGCGCGCCCGCTTTACATCGTGCCCGGCCTGCTGCAGGTATCGGCGCTGCCCAATGTGATGCGCGGGGAAGAAACCCAGGTCATCGGCGCGCTGCAACAATGGCGCGATGACGAGCTGCTGATCGGCCTGCCCGGCACGCATTCGAAATGGGTGCGCGTCACCCATGGCCGCATCCAGCACTTCGATACCTTCATGACCGGCGAAGTCTATGGCGCACTGTCGGCGCATACCATCCTCGGCCGCACCATGCACAAGCCCGACGTGCCCGACGATGCCGCCTTCATGCGCGGCGCCCGGGTGGCGCAAAGCGCCGAAGGCCTGGCCGGCGTGCTCTCCAACATCTTCAGCTGCCGCACGCTCGGGCTGACCGGCGAACTGGAACCGCAAGCGCAGCCCGACTACCTGTCAGGCCTCCTGATCGGCCACGAGATCGCCGCGCTCAAGGACATGGCCAGCCATCATCCGCAACGCATCGGCCTGATCGGCGACCCGGCCCTGTGCCGCCGCTACCGGCTGGCGCTGGAGCTGTACGGCATGGGACCGGTCAGCGAAGCCGAACAGGCCACCGAAGCCGGCCTGTGGATACTGGCGCAGCATGCCGGCCTGGTCGGCTGAAGCCCATCCGCATCAACAAGGACAACATGAACAGCCATCCCCAGCTACTCGAAGACAACCTGCGCCGCACCGGCCTGATCGCCATCCTGCGCGGCGTGCGCCACACCGAGGCCGAAGCCATCGGCGCGGCACTGTATGAAAGCGGCTTTCGCATCATCGAAGTGCCGCTCAACTCCCCCGAGCCGCTGGCCAGCATCGCCGCCTTGCGCCGCAGCCTGCCGGCCGACTGCATCGTCGGCGCCGGCACCGTGCTGAAGCCGGCGCAGGTGGAACAGGTCAAGGCCGCGGGCGGCGAACTGATCGTCATGCCGCACAGCGACGGCGCGGTGATCGGCGCGGCCAAAAGCGCAGGCCTGTATTGCGCGCCGGGCGTGGCGACCGTGACCGAAGCCTTCGCCGCATTGGCCGCCGGCGCCGACGTGCTCAAGATGTTCCCGGCCGAGCAGCTCGGCCCGCAGGTGGTCAAGGCCTGGCGCGCCGTGGTGCCGCGCGAGATTGCGCTGCTGCCGGTCGGCGGCATCGCGCCGCACGGCATGGGCGCGTTCCGCGAAGCCGGCGCTTCCGGCTTCGGCCTGGGTTCGGCGCTGTACTCGCCGGGCCTGTCGGCCGACGAGGTGCGCCAGCGCGCGCAAACCTTCACCGCCGCCTGGCAGGCGCTGGCCTGAGGCATTGCGCGCCTCGCCATTACTTCAACGACCTGGCCGCTCGGAAGCGGCCTTGGCAGATTTACCCTGAACGGACAAAGCAATGAAAATCACCAAGATCAGCACCTTCATCGTCCCGCCGCGCTGGTGCTTCCTGAAGATCGAGACCGACGAGGGCATCGTCGGCTGGGGCGAACCGGTGGTCGAAGGCCGCGCGCACAGCGTGGCGGCGACAGTCGATGAACTCGCCGACTACCTGGTCGGCAAGGATCCGCGCAATATCGAAGACCACTGGACCATCCTCTACCGCGGCGGCTTCTACCGCGGCGGCGCCATCCACATGAGCGCGCTGGCCGGCATCGACCAGGCCTTGTGGGACATCAAGGGCAAGGCGCTCGGGGTGCCGGTGCACCAATTGCTGGGCGGCGCGGTGCGCGACTCTATCCGCGTGTATTCGTGGATCGGCGGCGACCGCCCCTCGGTCACCGCCGAGGCGGCAAAGAACGCCGTGGCACGCGGCTTTACCGCGGTCAAGATGAACGGCACCGAAGAACTGCAATTCATCGACAGCCATGACAAGATCGAACTGACGCTGGCCAACGTGCAGGCGGTGCGCGAAGCGGTCGGCCCCAACATCGGCATCGGCGTGGACTTTCACGGCCGCGTGCACAAGCCCATGGCCAAGGTGCTGGTCAAGGAGCTGGAGCCGTACAAGCTGATGTTCATCGAAGAGCCGGTCTTGTCGGAAAACGCCGAAGCGCTCAAGGAAATCGCCCACCTGACCTCGACCCCGATCGCGCTGGGCGAGCGCCTGTATTCGCGCTGGGACTTCAAGCGCATCCTGTCCGAAGGCTATGTGGACATCATCCAGCCCGACGTCTCGCACGCCGGCGGCATCACCGAAACGCGCAAGATCGCCGCCATGGCCGAAGCCTACGACGTGGCGCTGGCCCTGCACTGCCCGCTCGGCCCGATCGCCCTGGCCGCCTGCCTGCAGGTCGACGCCGGCAGCTACAACGCCTTCATCCAGGAACAGAGCCTGGGCATCCACTACAACGAAAGCAACGACCTGCTCGACTACATCAAGGACAAGGACGTGTTCGCCTACGAAGACGGCTACGTCAAGATCCCGCAAGGCCCGGGCCTGGGCATCGAGATCAACGAAGACTACGTGCGCCAGCGCGCCGAAGTCGGCCACCGCTGGCGCAACCCGATCTGGCGCCACAAGGACGGCAGCTTCGCCGAATGGTGACGCGCGTCCGGTAACCTCTCCTCGGTAGTACCTTCAAGCCCGGTTCCGACTTTGTCGGCCGGGCTTTTTTATATTGCAAATGCACCGCGTGCAAATATCCTGCGAAAATCCCGCGAAACGGCTAGAATATACGAAACGTATACACAACATATATTCACTGCACCATGGGAATCGTCAAGATATCGGACCAGATGCACGATAACGTGCGCATCGCCAGCAGCGCCCTGAACCGCTCCATCAACGCCCAGGCCGAGCACTGGATGCTGCTGGGCATGCTCTCGGAACTGCACCCCGGGCTGACCCACAGCGAGATCTCGCAAATGCTGGTGCGCGACCAGTTGGCGCGCGAGCATGGCGGCGTGCTCTCGATACGGGAACTGGCCGATGCCGGGCGCGCCCCGGCAGGCCAGGACAAGGCAAAAGGAAAGGACGCGCCCGTGGCGCCCCGCAAGACAGGGAAAGAGTACGCATGAGAAAAGTAAAACTGCGCGGCCCCGCCGAAATCGCCCAGGCGCGCGCGGCCGGGAAACTGGCGGCCGAAGTGCTGCAAGTGGTGGCCGAACATGTGAAGGCCGGCGTCACGACCGACGAGCTGGACCGCATCTGCCACGACCATATCGTCAAGGTGCAAAAGGCCAAGCCCGCCAACATCGGCTACCACGGCTTTCCCAAGACCATCTGCAGCTCGGTCAACGAGGTGATCTGCCACGGCATCCCTTCGCGCCAGACACTGCAGGATGGCGACATCATCAACATCGACGTGACCGTGATCAAGGATGGCTGGTACGGCGACTGCAGCCGCATGTATTTCGTCGGCCAGCCGAGCGCCGCCGCCAAGAAACTGGTCGAGACCACCTATGAGGCGATGTGCGCCGGCATCATGGCGGTGCGCCCCGGCGCCACGCTGGGCGACGTCGGCCACGCGATCCAGTCGGTGGCGCAGCGCGACGGCTTCTCGGTGGTGCGCGAATATTGCGGCCACGGCATCGGCACCGTCTACCACGACGAACCGCAGGTGCTGCATTACGGCCAGCGCGGCACCGGCCTGCCGCTGAAGGAAGGCATGATCTTCACCATCGAACCGATGCTCAACGCCGGCAAACGCCATACCCGCCAGCTTGACGACGGCTGGACCGTGATCACCGCCGACGGATCGCTGTCGGCGCAGTGGGAGCATATGATCGTCGTGACTGCCAGCGGCTATGAAATCCTGACGCCGTGGCCGGATGGTTTCGGCAGCTATCCGGAGATGGCCTTGCGCACCTGAGGCGCAAGCAACTTCCGCAAAGCCGGCGTTGAAATGCCGGCTGGCGGCCCGTTTCCCTCCAAGGATACCCAAGCTTGAAGGAAGATCATGCCGCCGGCTCCTGGGCCGGCGCACCCTGCAATAACGCCGCGATTTCCGCAGCCCGGGACGGCGGCAGCGTTCCGCGCTGCACGGCCAGCGGGATGTTGCGCACGGCCAGCTCCCGGTACAGATTGGCCATCGCCAGGTCGATGCTCTCAAGCGCATCGAGATGCTTCCGGATCGTCCCGATGTCGCCGCGCGCCACGCAGCCGCCCATTCCGCGCGCCAGCCCCCCATCCATCGCCGCCGCCACGGTGCCCCGCAACAGGGGCAGCATGGCCTCCATGGCTTGTCGTTCGGTGGCGCCAAAGCGCGCCCAGAGTTCGGCGCCTTCCTTGAGCAGCGCGATCAGGAACGGGCCGACGTAATAGGCCGACGCATGGTAAAGCGGACGTACCCCGGCCGGCAGGGAAAACGGCACGCAGCCAATGGCTTGCGCCAACTGCCGCAGCGCCTCCAACAGCGGGCCTTGCGCCTCGATACCGACAGTGCATCCCGGCAGCCCCGCCAGCGCGACGTCCGGATTGGCGAACATCTGCATCGGATGAAAGCCGCCAACCCATGCCCCGGCATCCGCAGCGGCGGCCAGGGCCGCGACCTCGGTGGCCCCGGAGCAATGCACCACTGCGCAACCGGGCCGCCACCGCACACCGGCGCAAACCGGGGCGATGGCGTCGTCGCTCACGGTCAGGAACACGATGGTCGATTTGTCTGCCGCCTCCTGCGGCGTCTCCATGACTTGCGCAGCGGGGCAGCGCGCGCGAAAGTCCGCCAGGTTGGCCGCGCTGCGGCTGCTCACCGCGACGACCGGATAACCCGCGCCGGAGAATGCGCCTGCCAGGGTCTGCGCCACGCGGCCGGCGCCAACGAAACCGATGCGGGAAAGCATGCTCTTGGCGTCCATGTTTGGCTCCTGGAACAGATAACGGATGATGGGGATGAAAGACAAATATCCGGGCCAACGGCTACCGCCGCTGTGAGTCCCGTGTTGCCCGCGTTCCGGGGGAAAGCGCATTCAGGCCTGGCGACGGATGCCGCGGGCGCTTCCTGACGAAGCGCTGTTCCATGACCTCCCGCCCCCACTGGCTGCCGGGGGTCTCTTCAACACACGAAAATCCATTCGCCTCATAGAGATGGCGTGCGGCCTGCAGGCCGGAAAACGTCCACAAGTGCGTTGCATCGAACTGGCATTCGTCGGCGTGCGCCAGGGCCGCGGCCAGCAGCTGGCGGCCGAGGCCGGCGCCGCGCGCGGTATCGTCCAGGATGAACCAGCGCAAGTGGGCAATATTGCCGCCCAGGTCTTCGCCATCGATGGCAATCGAACCAACCATCTGTGCGCCTCGCATCGCGACCCAGATGGCATTGGAGGGATTGGCCAGGCGGTCGCAGAATTCGGCCAGCCCCTTGGCCACCACGGACTCGAAATGCTGGCCAAAACCGGCCGTGCGCGCGTAGTACAGGGCGTGCATCTGCGTGATCCTGGCGATGATGCCGGGCTGGTAGCCGCGTACGATCTTGCATGGCGGCGCGGATGGCGATCCCGCATCGTCGGCAAAGGCGCCGGCGTACAGGCGCAGGCCATCCAGCACCAGTTGGTCTTCGCCGGGCCCCAGGCGGGCCAGGGCCGTATTCACCTGGCGCCGGCCGAACGCATGGATTGCGCGCGCCCGGGCCTGGCCGGCTGCGGTCAGGTAGAGTTTCTTGGCCCGGGCGTCCGCCTCATCCACGGCCTCGACGATGTCGCCCGCCGCAATCAGCTTGTGCAGCATCCGGCTGACGCTGGATTTTTCCAGGCGCAGCATGGCGCCCAGTTCGCCGGCGCTCATGCCGGGCGTGCGATCCAGTTCGATCAGGGTGTGCACGGCGGAAGGCGACAGGGAGGTGCCGGCGAAGTCGCCGCCCATGAAGCCCAGTTCGCGCACCAAGGCGCGCGATGCCGCCCGGATGCCTTCGACAATTTGAGGATTGCTGGCCACGTCGCTTCCCAATTAGTTGTACGCTGCAACTATATGCCCGGGACGCAGCCATTGCAATTCCTTTTTGCGGCGCCTCCGGTTCAGCCGCTGAGCGCGCTCCGCGCGGCGCGAATCCGGCTAATGCTGACAAAGGTCGCCACCGCCGTCGCCGCCACGGCCACCCATAAGGCCACCCGGATCGCCACCGCATCTTCGGCCGCATTCATCTGCGCATGGCCTTGCGACAGCGCCGCGGCCGTGTAGACCGACAGCACGATCCCCAGCAAGGCCGCGCCCATGCATTGGCCGAAGGTACGCATGATGGCCAGCACGCCGGAGGCATTGCCGCTGCGCTCGCGCGAGACATTGCCCAGCATTTCCCGGTTGTTGGGGCTCTGGAAGAAACCGAAACCCATGCCGCAGACCAGCGCGCGCCAGCCGATGTCCCAGGCCTGCGCCTGGTCGGGCAGCAAGGCCAGCAGCGCCAGGCCGACGGTGAACAAGGCCAGGCCGGCGGTCGACAGCAAGGCCGGCGAATGGCGGTCGGCGAGACGCCCGGCATGCGGCGCCACCAGCACGATGCCGATCGGCCATGGGGTAAACAGCAAGGCCGATTCGAAGGCGCTGTAGCCATACGCGTTCTGGAACAGGAACGGCAACGCGACGAAGGCGATGCCCTGCCCCACGAACGAGGCCAGCGAGGTCAGGGCCGCCAGCGAGAACCGCACCGAGGCAAAGATATCCAGCGGCAGCAAGGGTTGCCGCGCACGCCGCTGCACCCGCACGAAGGCCACCGCCGCGACCACGCTGGCCAGCCCGAACCCGACGGCGCCCAGCAAGGCCTGGCCCGCCTGCGCGCCGTGGGCCAACTGCGCACAGGCCTCCGCCGCCAGGATCATGGCGCCCATGGCGATGGCCGACAGTACCGCGCCAGCCATATCGAAGGGTTCGCCGGTGCGCACCCGGGCCCCCGGTATCACGCGCAGCGACAACCATACCGCCGCCAGTCCCAGCGGCACATTGATGGCGAACAGCCATTGCCAGCTCAGGGCCGCCAGCAGGGTTCCGCCCAGGGCCGGCCCCACCGCCGTACTGGTGGCGATGAGCACGGCATTGAGGCCGAGGATGCGCCCCAGCAGGCGGTTCGGAAATACCGTGCGGTGGATGGCCGGCGCGATGCTCAGCATGGCCGCGCCGCCCAAGCCCTGCAGCACCCGCATGGCAATGAGCACCTCCACCGTGGGCGACAAGGCGCAGCCCAGCGACGCCAGCGTGAACACCGCCAGCCCGGCGCTGAACAAGGTCCGGAAACCGACCCGGCTGGACAACGAGGCGAAAGTGGCCAACGTCATCGCCATGGCCAGCAGGTAACCGTTGGTCACCCAGATGGCGGTGCCCACCGATGCCCCCAGCTCGCGGGTGATTTGCGGCAAGGCCACATTGACGATGGTGCCGTCGAACACCGCCATCGTGGTAGCCATCATCACGGCGATCATCGCCAGGCGGCGCTCGGCCCCCGGCAGCCCTTCATCGCCTGGCTGGTCTGAAAACAATTCCATGTCCGCTTGCTCCGCTCAAAGAATGATGCACAGACTATAGCGAGACGGCATGCATGGCGGAAGGCGCATCGATTGCAACTGATAACTGCACCAAACGCCATATCTTGGTGTAGTGTTTGGCGCTTGGCGGCAAACACTGCATTTATATTTAGGATGGAACATATGTCCGAACCCGACCTCAACCTGCTCATCGCCCTGGATGCCTTGCTGACCGAAGAAAGCGTGGCCGGCGCCGCGCGCCGCCTGGGGCTGAGCGCCTCGGCCATGAGCCGCACGCTGGCCCGGCTGCGCGCGGAAGCGGACGACCCCTTGCTGGTGCGGGCCGGACGCCGCATGGTGCTCACCCCCTGCGCCGAAGCCTTGCGCGAGCGCGCGCGCAACGTGGTGCACGAAGCGCGGTCGGTACTGCGCCCGGCCGCGCCGGAGCCGGACCTGGCGACGCTGCGGCGCACCTTCACCATCCGCGCCAACGAAGGCTTCGTCGAAGCCCTGGGCGCGCGCCTGATCGGCGCGGTCAATGCCGAAGCGCCGCTGGTGCGGCTGTATTTCGCGCCCAAGGTCGACAAGAGTCCCAACTATCTGAGGGAAGGAACGGCTGACCTGGAAATCGGCGTAGTCAGCGACATGGGGCCGGAAGTACGTATACAGGCGCTGTATCGCGACCACTTCGTCGGCGTGGTACGCAGCGGCCACCCGCTGGCGAAAGGCAAGATGAGTCTGCAGCGCTACGTCAAATTCGGCCATGTCGCGGCTTCGCGGCACGGGCGCACCGACGGACCGGTCGATGCAGCCCTGGCCGCGGCCGGCGTGGAACGCCAGGTGCTGGCCATGGTGCCGAGCTTCCCGGCCGCGCTGGCCGTGGCACGCGGCTCGGACCTGGTGGCGCTGGTGCCGGCCTCCTACCTGGCCGCCGAACGCCTGGTCAACACCTTCGTCTTCGAACTGCCGGTGGCCACCGGGAAGATCACCATTTCGCAGATGTGGCATCCGCGGCTGGAGCTCGATCCCGCGCACCGGTGGTTGCGCGAGGTGGTGCGCCGGGTATGCGGCGAAGCCCGGTCGGAGCAAATTGAAGCCAGGCCGTCATCCACAGAAACCGGCTAAGTCATTGATTTCAGGCAACTCTATCTTCCATCATCTTCCCTGCGGCCAGCATTTTTCGGTGCTGGAGGGGCGAAGTCAGCAACCCCGCCTTGAAAATTCCCCCCTCCGTCCCTATACTTAGCACTCGTCACGGGAGAGTGCTAACAATCCTCCCTGGCTGATACCCCTTTTTCATGCGGTGACGTTTGCTGCATTTGGAAGAAAACCATTGCAGCCATTGCCGCAATCAAGACCAACTTATTGAATTTTAAGGAGTTCTCATGAATCTTCGCCCTTTGCACGATCGCGTTATCGTCAAGCGCCTCGACCAGGAAACCAAGACCGCTTCCGGTATCGTTCTGCCTGATGCAGCGACCGAAAAGCCTGACCAGGGTGAAGTCCTGGCTGTTGGCAACGGCAAGATCCTGGAAGACGGCAAGGTTCGCCAACTGGCCGTGAAGGTCGGCGACCGCGTCCTGTTCGGCAAGTATTCCGGCCAGGCTGTGAAGATCGATGGCCAGGAACTGCTGGTCATGCGCGAAGAAGACCTGTTCGCCGTCGTCGAGAAGTAATTCCCGGCCCGGGCAGCCGCCAGGCTGCCGCACAGGTAGTGCAGATGCACCGGCCGCCCAGGCGGCGGCCACCACGGTGAAACGAATTCAACCGAATTTCTGGAGAATCCAACATGGCAGCAAAGCAAGTTATTTTCGGCGATGAAGCACGCGCCAAGATCGTCAACGGCGTCAACATCCTGGCTAACGCAGTCAAGGTGACCCTGGGCCCCAAGGGCCGTAACGTGGTTCTGGAGCGCAGCTTCGGCGCCCCGACCGTGACCAAGGACGGCGTTTCCGTCGCCAAGGAAATCGAACTGAAGGACAAGCTGGAAAACATGGGCGCCCAGCTGGTCAAGGAAGTCGCTTCCAAGACCTCCGACAACGCCGGTGACGGCACCACCACCGCTACCGTGCTGGCCCAGGCGATCGTTCGCGAAGGCTTCAAGTACGTTGCGGCAGGCTTCAACCCGACCGACCTCAAGCGCGGCATCGACAAGGCTGTCACCGCCATCGTCGGCGAAGTCAAGAACCTGGCCAAGCCCACCACCACCAGCAAGGAAATCGCCCAGGTCGGTTCGATCTCGGCCAACTCCGACCAGGACATCGGCGACATCATCGCCAAGGCCATGGACAAGGTCGGCAAGGAAGGCGTGATCACCGTTGAAGACGGCAAGTCGCTGGAAAACGAACTGGAAATCGTCGAAGGCATGCAATTCGACCGCGGCTACCTGTCGCCGTACTTCATCAACAACCAGGAAAAGCAAGTTGTCGCCCTGGACAACCCGTTCATCCTGCTGTTCGACAAGAAGGTCTCCAACATCCGCGACCTGCTGCCGGTGCTGGAACAAGTCGCCAAGGCTGGCCGTCCGCTGCTGATCATCGCTGAAGATGTCGAAGGCGAAGCGCTGGCAACCCTGGTGGTCAACAACATCCGCGGCATCCTGAAGACCGCAGCTGTCAAGGCTCCTGGCTTCGGCGACCGCCGCAAGGCCATGCTGGAAGACATCGCCATCCTGACCGGCGGCCAAGTGATCGCCGAAGAAGTCGGCCTGACCCTGGAAAAGGCTACCCTGGCTGAACTGGGCCAAGCCAAGCGCGTTGAAATCGGCAAGGAAAACACCACCATCATCGACGGCGCCGGCGAAGCGACTGGCATCGAGGCACGCGTCAAGCAAATCCGCGCGCAAATCGAAGAAGCCACTTCCGACTACGACCGTGAAAAGCTGCAAGAGCGCGTGGCCAAGCTGGCCGGCGGTGTTGCACTGATCAAGGTTGGCGCTGCCACCGAAGTCGAAATGAAGGAAAAGAAGGCCCGCGTCGAAGATGCGCTGCACGCAACCCGCGCAGCCGTTGAAGAAGGCGTCGTGCCTGGCGGCGGCGTGGCCCTGCTGCGCGCTCGCGCCAACGTCAAGAACCTGAAGGGCGACACCCCTGACCAGGAAGCCGGCATCAAGATCGTCCTGCGCGCTATCGAAGAACCGCTGCGCCAGATCGTGTTCAACGCCGGCGACGAACCTTCGGTGGTCATCAACAAGGTGCTGGAAGGCACCGGCAACTTCGGCTACAACGCGTCCAACGGCACCTACGGTGACCTGGTTGAACTGGGCGTGCTGGATCCGGCCAAGGTGACCCGTTCGGCCCTGCAGAACGCTGCCTCCGTGGCCAGCCTGATCCTGACCACCGACGCACTGGTGGCAGAAGTGGCTGAAGACAAGCCGGCCGGTATGCCTGGCGGCATGGGTGGTATGGGCGGCATGGGCGGTATGGACGGCATGATGTAATTGCCGTCGGCCCGCTGGCCGTCGCCCCGTGCGGCGGCCGACGACCGAAAAAAATCCCCGCAGCGGCAACGCTGCGGGGATTTTTGTTTTCAACGGCCCGACTGACTCTGTTCTAACGCCGGCGCGCTTCCAGCCATTCAAAGACCAGCATCCCGGCCAGCATGGCCAGCACGAAGGCGATCGCCTTGCCCTCCCCCATGCCCAGCGCCACCAATGCCGGCCCCGGACAAAAACCGGCCACGCCCCAGCCGATGCCGAACAGCGCGCTGCCCGCCAGCAGGCGCGGCGTGATGCCGGCAGCGGCGGGCAGTTGCATGGGCAAACCCAGCCAGGACGACTTGCGCCGGCGCGCCGCGGCGAAGGCGAACACGCCCACGCCGATGGCGCCGATCATGACGAAAGCCAGCGAGGGGTCCCAGTGGCCGGCGAGATCCAGGAAGCCCAGCACCTTGGCCGGATCGGCCATGCCGGACAGCATCAGGCCGAGCCCGAACAGCAAGCCGCTGGCGAAGCAAACGAGGATGGCAGGCGCACGCATGTCAGCCTCCCAGGACATGCCGCAGCACGAACACGGTGACGAACCCCGCCGCCATGAAGGTCACCGTCGCCACAATGGAGCGCAGCGCCCCGCGCGATATCCCGCACACGCCATGGCCGCTAGTGCAACCGCCGGCATAGCGCGTGCCCAGTCCGACCATGAATCCGGCCGCGATCACCGCCGGCCAGCCGGCATCGATATGCAACGGCGCCTGCCAGCCCAGGGCCGCTGCCGCCAGCGGCGCGGCTACCAGTCCGGCGATGAAGGCCGCGCGCCATGAGCGTTCGCCGGCCCCCGCCCGCAACCAGCCGCCGAGAATGCCGCTGATGCCGGCGATGCGGCCGTTGAGCAGGATCAAGGCCGCCGCTGCCAGGCCGATGGCGATGCCGCCGGCCAGCGAGAATGCCGGCGTGAAATGCGCCCAGTCGATATGCATGGGAAGTCCCCGGAGTCGGATCAGACTGACATTATAGGAAGCCGCACAAGCCGTGGCCCAAAACGCAAAAAGCCCGCGTCCCAAAAGGAACGCGGGCCGTGCAGGCCATCCGCCGGGGAAAGCTTGGGGCGCTGCGGGCACTGCGGATACTACAGGGAGTCGTCGACGACGCCGCATCCGCTTGCAGCGGTGGAGGTGGAGGCGGCGCCGTGGCTGGCTCATCTCGCGCTCACGCGCGCATCATCAGAAGTTGTGGATGATGCCGGCGTTGAACGCGTTCTGGCTGCTGTCCGAACCAGGAGCCTGGCCGTTGGTCACGCCCGGGCTGTAGGTGTCGGAAGCGCGCAGGTTGCGGTAGATCGCGTACAGGCTGGTGCGCTTGGAGAGTGCGTACTTGGCCCCCAGGTTCAACTGGATCAGGCGGCCGTTGGACGCATTGACGAAGTCGGCGCGGGTGTACTGCACGCTGCCCAGCAGCGACAGCGCAGGGCTCAGGCCGTAGTTGACGCCGACGTCGAAGATGTCGTTCTTCTCGTTGTTGACGCCGCCCACCAGGTATTGGCCGGTGGAATCAGCCGTATAGCTGGCGGCCGACGCTGCGGAGAACGAGGAAGCCGAACCGCCGGTGGCCAGCGGCAGCTTCACGCGCGACCACGAACCGTACACCTTGGCCGGGCCGAACTGGTAGGAAGTGGCCAGGGTCCAGGTCTTCAGGCAAGTGTCGCCCGAGGAACCGGCGCCGTTGGTGCATGTGGTGGCGTTGCTGGAGTTGACGTCGCTGGAGGCTACGGTGCCGGCCTTCTTGGCCTGGAAGTACGACACGCCGACATTGAACGGGCCGTTGGAGTAGGCGCCGCCGATGCCGAAGGACTGGCCGGAGGTGTTCTCGCCGGCCTGCTCGCCGAAGCCGTAGATCAGGCTGCCGTAGAAGCCGTTGACGTTGGGGGTGTTATAGCGGATCGAGTTGTTGACGCGTTCGCCGTTGGTGCGGTCCAGGTCGCGTGCGTGGACCTGGCTGACCATGCCGCCGAAGTCGTTGACCGAGGTGAAGGCGGCGATGTCGTCGGTGAAGTCCTTCTGGCGGCCCAGCAGCACGGCGCCGAAGTTGCCCGACAGGCCGACGGTGGCGGTGCGGCCGAACAGGGTGTTGCCTTGGGCGGCGGCGCCGTTATCCAGCGTGAAGCCGTTTTCCAGGTTGAACAGCGCCTTCAAGCCGCCGCCCAGGTCTTCGCTGCCCTTGAAGCCGATGCGCGAACCCTTGATCGCACCGGAGTCGATGCCGGTGCGGTTGCCGTTGCCGGTACCGGTGGTTGCCACCTTGCTGTTGTACGACAGGCTGGCGTCGATGATGCCGTAGATGGTGACCGAGCTTTGCGCATGTGCGACGCCGGCGAAGGCGCCCAGCACTGCCAGTGCCAAGAGGGACTTTCTCATGAGGAACTCCAAAGGTTGTTGAATTGCTGTTTGTTTGTTGGTGGTTCCGCTACCTGTCCAGACAGGGAAGACACCCAGACTTCCAGAAAGAAACATCAAGAAGACTTAATTTATTTAATCAAAATTTATTTCCACAAACAATTTAACTTTTTATTTTTCTTGTTTTTATAGTGTTTATGTCTCTTTATTGCAACTATAAAGCAACATGACAATGCAAACAAAAAATGCCGACTCGCGATTCATTTGGCAGGATGAAACCAAGAAACGATGCAAATAAACAACATCTTATTTCTTGTTCCCGCACAGAACGCGGTCGGCAAAAACCTGCGGCACACGGCAGGCGCAAGGAAAACGCCAACCGCCCCGCAGGAGGACAAGCCTGGAGAATGGGCCTCTCTCACATGAACACCCGGCCCCGGCCAGCGCACGCAGTCGATACTGCGCACGGCCGCTCCAGCCCCGTCGCAAAGCACCCGTATCAGCGGTTCAGTAGTGGAACCGGCACTGGTGCACGACGATACGGTCGCGCAGGCGCTCGAATACCAGACGATGCTCGGATGACAGGCGCACCGAGTTCAGCCCCGGCAAGCGCAACGGCAAGACCGCCACCTGCTGCGCCGGCAGATTGGCGCCATCGCGCAGGCAGCGCAGCAAGCGGGTGATGCGCCGCGCCAGTTCGCTGTCCTGGCGGCGCCAGAAGGCGAAGTCCTCCTGAGCCAATGGGGTCATCAGCAGTTTCATTCGACCTCCGGCTCGGACAGCAAGTCGGCGCGCAACTGCTGCAGGCTGCGCAGCAGGCGGTCGGAATTGATATCGGTGGCGAACAGGTGGGCCGTGTCCTGCATGGCCCGCCAGACCGACTCCTTGACGATGACCAGATTCTCGCCGCTGTCGCGGGTGATGACGACTTCATCGATATCGGCCAGCTCGATGAGCTCGGAAAGCCGGCTGGCCAGTTGCTTGGCGCTGAAGGAATACATGGGATCCTCTTGTTGCAATGAACGTCAAGCGCACAGGCGGCGCGCGCAATGCGCGCTCTCGCGCCGCCCGGAGCGATCCATCAATAGCCGCGGTAGAGGCCCTGCGGATCGGGATGCTTCTGGTATTCGACCAGTTCGGCCTGCACTTGCGCGCGGCTCTTGGTGGAGACGAATGCCGGCAGCTTCGGGTAGTCGGCGTCGCCGACCGTGACCAGGCCCTGGGCATTGGCCACTTTCAATTCTTCGATCACTTGCGCACGGGTCTTGGTGGAAACGAAAGCGGGCAGCCTGGGGTAGTCGTAGTCGCTCACGGTCAGGGTGCCATCGGCACGGGCCTGCTTGAGTTCTTCGATAACCTGGGCGCGGGTCTTGCCTTGCACGTTCTGGGCTTGGACCGAAACGTTTTGCGCCAGCACGGCGCCGCTTGTGGCGGCCAGTGCGAGGGCGATGAGGAGATGACGGGTATTCATGATGTGCTTTCTTACTTTCTTTCAGACGGCTTGATGCAAATTTGGTCTTGTTCTGCGCCTCGCTGCATTTGCATGAATCGGCATAAGGCGCCGGTAGCGCCGGAAGAATCTGGCTGCCTTCCGGGCCGCACATGCACTTTAATCTTTACCAAAACATTGAAAAATGCCGTCGCCTGCAAGTGATAATTTCAAGAAAAGAAATAATTAAGGTATTGACGCACCTGGCTCGCGTTTGGGGAGGGCCGGAGCCGGTGGAGATGGGGAAGCCTGAAAAGAAGCAAGCAATCCAGTCAATGGACGAGAAGGCGGAACGAGGCCGCAAAGACCGGTACGGCGAGGGCAATCGCCGGCATCGTCGCCCCCGCATCCTTGACGGGATGCAATCTCGCCGCATGGAAAAATGCCCGGCCCCGGCGTTGTCGGGTGCAGCGCAAACCCATGCGCGGCCTGCTCTTTGGGGGGCGTCGTAAGACGCCTGGGTTATATGCATAAGCGAAAATTTATTTTCCCCTTATAACCCCGCCGCCTTAAAATAGCGGCTTCTTATAAAAATATCGATGGCAGTGGAGACTTGTGGTTTTGTCCCCGCCTGCGGCGTCTTCCTGAACAGCGAAGGCTCCCATGGCGGCGGGTCGGAAGCACGGGCCCGCTGCCATTTCTATTCCCATCATGATCGAAATCCAAGCTGTTACCCAGCGCTTTGGCAGTGTCGAGGCGGTGCGCAATGTCGATCTGTCGATCCGCAAGGGCGAAGTCTTCGGCATCATCGGCCGCAGCGGCGCCGGCAAAAGCACCCTGGTGCGCACCCTGAACCTGCTCAACCGCCCCACTTCCGGCCGCATCCTGCTCGACGGCCAGGACCTGACCGCCCTCTCCGCGCAACAATTGCGCGAGGCGCGCCGCGGCATCGGCATGATCTTCCAGCACTTCAACCTGCTTTCTTCGCGCACGGTGTACGACAACATCGCGCTGCCGCTGGAGCTGGCCGGCAAATCCAAGGCCGAGATCGCGCAGAAGGTCGAGCCGCTGCTGGAACTGGTCGGCCTGTCGGCGCTGAAGGACCGCTATCCGGCGCAGATCTCGGGCGGCCAGAAACAGCGCGTGGGCATCGCCCGCGCCCTGGCCAACGATCCCAAGGTGTTGCTGTCGGACGAAGCCACGTCGGCGCTGGACCCGGAAACCACCCGTTCGATCCTGGAGCTGCTGCGCAAGATCAACCAGGAACTGGGCCTGACCATCGTGCTGATCACCCACCAGATGGAAGTGATCAAGGTCATCTGCGACCGCGTGGCGGTGATGGAAGCCGGCCAGGTGATCGAACAAGGCGAGGTGCTGGATGTATTCCGCCAGCCCAAGCATGAAGTCACGCGCGCCCTGATCGGCGACGTGATCGCCCATGAGCTGCCCAAGGGCGTGGTGGAGCGCCTGCGCGCGCGCCTGGCCAAGGCCGAAGCGGAAAATGACGCCACCAAGGGCACCGACCACCTGTTCCGCTTCGCCTTCACCGGTTCGGGCGTGGACCAGCCTCACCTGTCGGAAGCGGTGCGCCGCTACAGCCTGGACTTCAACATCCTGCACGGCCAGATCGACGAGATCCAGGGCCAGGCCTTCGGCTCGCTGGCGATCCTCGCCAACGGCACCCAGGAAAACATCAACAATGCAATGCAATACCTGCGCTCGCAGGGCGTCGTCGTGGAGGAGCTGAACCATGTCATCTGAATTGATCGATCTGTTTATCAGCTCCTTCGGCGAAACCCTGATGATGGTCGGCATCTCGGGCGTGCTGGGTTCGGTGCTGGGCGTGCCGCTGGGCATCGCCCTGCACCTGACCGACCGCAACGGCATCCTGCCCAACGCGGCCTTCAACCGCATCGCCGGCCTCCTGGTCAACGCGGTGCGTTCGACGCCTTTCATCATTTTGCTGGTGGCGGTGATCCCGTTCACGCGCTTTTTCGTCGGCACCTCGATCGGCACCGCCGCGGCCATCGTGCCGCTGACGATTGCCGCCGCGCCCTTCATCGCGCGCCTGGTCGAGTCGGCCCTGCGCGAAGTCGACCGCGGCCTGGTGGAAGCGGCCCAGGCCATGGGCGCGACCACCGGGCAAATCATTTACAAGGTATTGGTGCCCGAGGCGTTTGCTGGTATCGTCGCCGGTCTCACGATCACCTTCGTCAGCTTGGTCGGCTATTCGGCCATGGCCGGCGCGATCGGCGGCGGCGGCCTGGGCGACCTGGGCATCCGCTACGGCTACCAGCGCTTCCTGCCGGAAGTGATGGTGGCGGTGGTGCTGATCCTGATCGTTTTCGTGCAGCTGGTGCAGTCCCTGGGAGACCTGCTGGTGCGCAAGCTGAGCCATCGCTAAAAGCGAAAACCACAGCGCGCAGTATGGAAAACAAACCGCAGCTACCCGCTGCGATCATTAAAAAAGCTTGAAAGGAAAGTCATGAACCGTCGTCAGTTGATTCAATTCGTCGCAGGCCTGGGTATCGCTGCCAGCCTGATCTCCGCGCCCGTGCTGGCGCAGGACAAGCCGATCAAGATCGGCGTGACCGCCGGCCCGCACGCCGAGATCATGGAACAGGTCAAGAAGCTGGCCGAGAAGGATGGCCTGAAGCTGCAGATCATCGAATTCACCGACTACATCCAGCCCAATGCGGCGCTGGCCGGCGGCGACCTGGATGCCAACTCCTACCAGCACCAGCCCTACCTGGACGCCCAGATCAAGGATCGCGGCTACAAGTTCGTGAGCGTGGGCACCACCATCACCTTCCCGATGGGCGTGTACTCCAAGAAGATCAAGTCGCTGGATGAACTCAAGCAAGGCGCCCGCGTCGGCGTGCCCAACGACCCGACCAACGGCGGCCGCGCGCTGCTGGTGCTGCAAGCCAAGGGCGTGATCAAGCTCAAGGCCGACGCCGGCCTGAAGGCAACCCCGCTGGACATCGTCGAGAACCCGAAGAAGGTCAAGATCATCGAACTGGACGCCGCCCAGCTGCCGCGCTCGCTGGATGACTTCGACGCCGCCGTGATCAACGGCAACTTCGCCGAATCGGCCGGCCTGTCGCCGACCAAGGACGCCATCGCCGTGGAAGCCTCGACCGGCCCCTACGCCAACGTGCTGGCCATCCGCGCCGCCGACAAGGACAAGCCCTGGGTCGCCAAGCTGGTCAAGGCTTACCACAGCCCGGAAGTGAAGAAGTTCGTGCTGGAAAAGTACAAGGGTTCGGTGATCACCTCGTGGTAATCAGTCACCAGGTAATCGGGTAATCGCTTAAAGCGTCCGGCGCTGCCGGACGCCCATGAAAAAAAGCCACCTTGGTGGCTTTTTTTCATGGGGCGACGCTCAGGCCTGATCTAATCGCGGCTGCCGCGAGGATCCGGCGCGTTGCGCCAGTCGTATTCTTCCTCTTCATCCTCGTCGTCTTCCGACAGCGCATCGGGATTGTCGGTGGGCTGGTAGCTGGCCAGCAGTTCGGCGCGCGAGGCCGGCGTTTCCAGCGAGATGCGGCCGAGCGCGCCGCTGCGGTAGTCCTGCAGGAAGGTATGTGCGGCCTTTTCGAAATCGTAGTCGCCGCCCTTGAGGCGGAAACCGCGCTTGGCCGCCACCCCCTCGATCACCGCCACGCCATCCATGCCTTCGGTCTGGAAGCCGTAGCGCGCCTTGAGCAGTTGCGCATAGCGCTGCAACAGCAGATCGGCCAGGAAGGTCGCGACCTCTTCCTCGATCAGTGCGTTGCTGCCCACCGCATGGCTGGCGGCCAGCATCAGGCCGTCGCTGGGGTGTTCGATCTTGGGCCACAGCATGCCGGGGGTATCGATCAGCACCATGTTGTTGCCCAGGTAGAGGCGCTGCTGGGTCTTGGTCACGGCCGGCTCGTCGCCCACCGCGGCCACGCGCTTTTTCAGCAGCGCGTTCATCAGCGTGGACTTGCCGACGTTGGGGATGCCCATGATCATCATGCGCAGCGGCTTCAACACGGTGCCGCGGTGCGGCGCCACCTGCAGCGCCAGCTTGGGCACGCGCGCCACGTCGGAAGGCTTCTTGCACGACAGCGCCACCGCGGTGACGCCCTTCTGGCTGTTGTAGTGGTTGATCCAGGCCTGGGTCGCGGCCGGGTCGGCCATGTCGGTCTTGTTGAGGATCTTCAGGCAGGGCCGCTGGCGGGCGTTGCGCAGCTGCTCGATCATCGGGTTGCAGCTGGCCTGGGGCAAGCGGGCATCGACCACTTCGATGACCAGGTCGACCTTCTCCATTGCCTCGGCCGCCTTCTTGCGGGCGGCGTTCATGTGGCCAGGGAACCATTGGATGGACATGCGGATTCTTCTTTCTTGCACTTGAGTGATAAGCCGCTATTTTACGGCTTGCGCGCACCCAGCCCCCAAAAAAGAACCCGCCGCGCAACAGATGCGGGCGGGTTTCCCGGCAAACGCGGCGTTCAGGCGCCGCGTGCGGCCAATTCCTTTCCGACAACCCCGACAAAGCGCCAGACCAGCCACAGCGCCAGCGCGTAAGCCGCCGCCATCATGCCGAAGGCCAGCGGATTGCGTACGCCCCAGCCGTCGAAGGTATGCAGCACCGCCCCCATCACCGCCACGCCGACCAGCGCGCCGATCTGGCGGTTGGCGTTGAGCGCGGCGGCGGCGCTGTTGGCGTGCGCGCGGCCGGCCACCTGCATCACCACCGCGGTCATGGCCGGGATGGCGGTGCTTACCCCCAGGTTGGCAGCCGCGCAAACCAGCGCCAGCAGCCAGTACGGCGTGGCTGGCGTGAGCCCCATGGCCAGCGCGGTAAAGACGGCGCCCGCCGACAACCCCAGCAGCAGCGGCACGCGCGGCCCCCAATGCGCCGACATGCGGCCGGAAGTGAGGTTGCCGATGAAGATCACCGCCATCATCGGCACCAGTTGCAAACCGGTCTGCAACGCATCGGCGCCGCGTCCCTGCTGCAGGAACAGCGCCAGATAGAACAGGTTGCCGTAGACGCTGAAGTTGATCAGGAAGCCGATGCCGTTGGCGGCGGCGAACTGCGGCGTGGCGAACAGGGCCTTGGGCAGCAGCGGCGCGATGCCGCGCAGCTCATGCCGCACCAGCGCGACGGCCGCCAGCAGCGTGAGCGCCATGCCGGCGATGATGCGCGCCGAGCCCCAGCCGTACACCGGCCCCTGGATCAGCACGAAGGACACGCCGGCCAGCATCGCCACGCCCACCACATGGCTGTAGAGGTTCAGCGCGCGCTCATGGCGCGGCGCCTGCGGGATCAGCGAACGCGCCATCAGCAGGCCGACGATGCCCACCGGCACGTTGATCAGGAACACGCTGCGCCAGCCCAGCCAGTGGATCAATACCCCACCCAGGAGCGGGCCGACCGCGGCCGACAGGCCCACGGTGGCCGACCACACGCCCAGCATGCGGGCACGCACCCGGTCGTCCTCGTAGACGTGGCTCAACAGGCTCAGCGAACTGGGCATGAAGAACGCCGCCCCCAAACCCTGCAGCAGGCGCGCCGCCACCAGGAACGGGCCGTTGGGCGCGGCGCCGCACAACAGCGACGCCGCCACGAACAGGAACAGGCCGGTCAGGTAGAGCCGCTTGGCGCCGAAACGGTCGGCCAGCGCGCCGCCCACCATCAGCATGGCGGCGAAGGTGAGCGTGTAGCCGTCGACGATCCACACCAGCGTGGACAATGGCGCGGCCAGGTTCTCCGAGATATTGGACAAGCCGACGTTGACCACGGTCACATCCAGCATGGCCATGACAAAGCCGATGGCCAGCGCCACCAGCGGCAGCATGCCGGCGCGGGGGGCGGGAACGACAGGAACGGCAGCGACGGCCGGGTTGGAACATTGCACGGATGACATCAGATTCTTTCGGCGATAGCGCGACATGCGCGCGATCAACGGATTGTAGGCTTCCGTCATGATGCAATAAATAGGTATAAGATCGGCACTCTGATGCAAATTTGCATGATGAACACATGGAAGGACCACATGATGGCAGCGATGGATTGGGACAATGCGCGGGTATTCCTGGCGCTTTACCGCAAGGGCACCTTGCGCGCGGCAGCCGAGCAGCTGGAGATCGACCAGGCCACGGTGGGCCGGCGCCTGGCGGCGATGGAAAAATCGCTGGCCGCGCGCCTGTTCCTGCGCACCCCCTCGGGCTACGTTCCCACGCCTGCCGGCGAACTGGCGGCCGGCGCGGCCGAGCGCATGGAGCAAGGGGCCGAGCAGCTGTTGCGCCAGATGCAAGGCATCGATGAGCGCTTGTGCGGCGTGGTGCGCCTGGCCGCCACCGACAGCGCCGCGCGCCACTTCCTGATACCGGCCCTGCACCAGCTGCGCGAGACGCATCCGAATATCCGCGTGGTGCTCTCCACCTCGACCCAGATCACCAACCTGACCAAGCGCGAAGCCGACATCGCGGTACGCACCGTTCGCCCCGACAGCCCCGACCTGATCGCGCGCCACTTGAAGCGCCTATACACCGGCATCTATGCCTCCAAGGCGTATGTGAAAAAGCGCGGCCTGCCGGAACCCGGCACCGCGCTCAAGGGGCACGACGTGGTGGCCTACCAGCGCACGCTGGCGCCGCACATGGCCGACCAGGTCTGCGGCGAATCCAGTGCCAATGCCAACATTGCGATAGAAGTGAGCAACGGCCTGATGCTGGCCGAATGCGTCGCGGCCGGCATGGGATTGGGCGAACTGCCCGACCATGTCGGCGACTCCATGCCCGGACTGGTGCGCATCTGGCCCGAGCGCAACGAGCCGTACGACATGTGGCTGGTGCTGCACAGCGACCTCAACCGCACCGCACGGGTGCGGGCGGTGGCCGATGCGATCATCGCGGCTTATGAAGCGGCTTGAGGCGGCTTGAGCCGGTTCAGTCCAGATCGGCCAGCACCTTCAGGTGGGCCACCACGCTGCGCCCCAGCGCCGACAGGTTGTAGCCGCCTTCCAGGCAGCTGACGATGCGGCCCTGCGCATGCTCCTTGGCGACCTGCATGATCTGCCGCGTCATCCACGCGTAATCCGCCTCCACCAGCCCCATCTGGCCCATGTCGTCCTCGCGGTGGGCGTCGAAGCCGGCCGAGATGAAGATCATCTGCGGGCGATGCGCGCGCAGCGCCGGCAGCCATTTGTCGGTCACCAGCTGGCGCACCGCGTTGCCGTCGGTATAGGCCGGCACCGGCACGTTGACGATATGCGGCTCGGCCGGACCGCCTCCTGAGAACGGGTAGAAAGGATGCTGGAAGAAGCTCACCATCAGCACGCGGGCATCGTGCGCGAAGGCGTCCTCGGTGCCATTGCCGTGGTGCACGTCGAAATCCACCACCGCCACCCGCTCCAGCCCATGCACATCCAGCGCATGGCGCGCGGCGATGGCCACGTTGTTGAACAGGCAAAAACCCATGGCCTGGTCGGGCGTGGCATGGTGGCCAGGCGGGCGCACCGAGCAAAAGGCGTTATCCAGTTCGCCGGCAAGCACCGCGTCGGTCGCCGCCAGCGCCGCGCCGGCCGCGCGCAATGCCGCTTGCCAGCTGTGGCGGTTGAGCAGCGTGTCGCCGTCGAGGGAGTAATACGGCTCGCCCGACAATGCCAGCGCATGGCTGTGCTCGCGGATGCGGTCGACGGCGGCGGCGCTGTGGATGCGTTCGAGTTCGGCCGGGTCGGCCAATGGCGCGTCGCGGCGGTCGAGGAACTGGTCGATGCGACTGGCGATCAGTTGGTCCTCGATGGCCTGCAGGCGGGCCGGCGTCTCGGGGTGCCAGTCTCCCATTTCATGGCGCTGGCAATCGGCGTGCGTATAGAAGGCGGTAGTCATTGTTGCTCTTGTATCCGGCAGGCAAGCCCAAGATGGCGGCTGGCCCGAACATGTCTCATGCGGCTAGTGTACATCGCGCCGCGCGGCGGCGGCTGGCCGGCCACGCACCAGTCCGGGGCGCGAGGCCCGATGCGGTATACTTCCAGGCTTGTTTCGCCCCTCCTTCCAGACTGCCGCCTCATGCCGATCACATCGCTTCGCCGCTTGCCCGTCCTGACCTCCGCCCTGCTGTTTTCCGCCTTGTGTGCCTTGCCGCCGGCCCTGCATGCCCAGTCCGCGACGCCGCCGGCCAAGCCCCAGAACAAAAGCAAGCCGGCCAAGGACAAGCAGCACGCCAAGCCAGGCGAGCGCAAGACGGCCCCCAAGGCCCAGCAGGCCAGGAAGGCCCCGGTGAAAAAAAAGGCCCTGCCGGAAGAACAGGGCGAGTTCGTCAATTTCAATGAGTGGAAGGACGTCAGGCGCTTCATCGATGAGATGGTCGAGCGCAACGGCTTCGACCGCGCCGAACTCAACAAGCTGCTGGCGCAGACGCGCTACCTCGACACCGCGATCCAGCTGATCAAGCCGGCGCCCAGCAACAAACCCAAGAACTGGGCGGCCTACCGCGCGCGCTTCATCGACCCGGTGCGCATCAACGCCGGCGTCGAGTTCTGGAACACCCATGGCGTCGCCCTGGCGCGCGCCGAGGCGCAGTACGGCGTGCCGATGGAAATCATCGTCGGCATCATCGGCGTGGAAACCGTCTACGGCCGCAACACCGGCAACTTCCGCGTAATGGATGCGATCACCACGCTGGCCTTCGACTATCCGAACACGCCCAACCGCGATGCCCGCATGGCCTTCTTCCGCGGCGAGCTGGAAAACACCCTGCTGCTGGCGCGCGACGCCCACATCGACCCGCTGTCGCTGCGCGGCTCCTACGCCGGCGCCATCGGCTGGCCCCAGTTCATGCCGGGCAGCATCCGCGAATATGCGGTCGATTTCGACGGCGACGGCAAAATCGACCTGCGCAATTCGCCGGTGGACGCCATCGGCAGCGTGGCGCACTACCTCGCCGTACATGGCTGGCAGCGCGGCGAGCCGGTGGCGTTCCCGACCACGGTGTCGTCCGACAACCGCCAGTGGGAAGGCCTGCTGAACCAGGGCCTGGAAGCCAAATACACCGAAGAGCAACTGCAAGCCGCCGGCGCGACCGTGAGCGCTCCCACGCTGCCGGCCGGCATGCGCTTCGGCCTGGTCGACCTGCAAAACGGCACCGGCCCGACTGAGTACTGGCTGGCGACCAATAACTTCTTCGCCATCACGCATTACAATCGCAGCTACTTCTACGCGATGTCGGTGGCCGAACTGGGTCGCGCCGTCGCCGCCGCGCGCAACCGATGATCCTAATCCAGATCCGATAACAAACGGCGCCGGGCAACGTCCCCGGCGCTTCATGACTTCAGTAAAGATGAAACGTATTGCTCCTCTGGCCTCGACGCTGATGCTGACGCTGGCCGGCACTTCCCTTGGCATCTCCAGCGCCGCCCGCGCCGCCGACGGCCGCGATGAATCCGGCGACAGCCTGCCGACGGTGAACGTCACCGCCAGCGGCGCCGGCAAATCGGAAACGCGCGCCCGCTCGGCCGCCGTCGCCGGCTTCGACGACGCGCCGCTGCTCGACACCCCGGCCTCGGTATCGGTGGTCACCGGCCAGCAGATGCGCGACCAGCAGTCGCGCCTGCTGTCGGACGTCATCAAGAACGATGCGTCGATCGGCGAGAACTATGCGCCGGTGGGCTATTACGAAAACTTCAGCGTGCGCGGCTTTACGCTCGATCCGGCCAGCGCCTATCGCATCGATGGCCTGACCGTGGCCGGCGAACAGACCATCGCGCTGGAGAACAAGGAGCGCGTGGAATTCCTGAAGGGCGTGGCCGGCCTGCAGGCCGGCGTGGTCGCCGCCGGCGGGCTGGTGAACTATGTCACCAAGCGCCCTGCCGACGTGCGCTCGGTGATGCTGGGCACCGACTCCAATGGTTCGCGCTACCTCGCCACCGACCTTGGCGCCCTGTTCGGCGCGCAAAAGCAGTTCGGCTTGCGCATCAATGCCGCGCACGAAGACATCCATTCGTATGTCGACCACGCCGACGGCTGGCGCGACTTCGCTTCGCTGGCGGCCTCCTGGGCCATCAGCGCCAGGACGCTGCTGCAGTTCAATGCCGAATACCAGCAAAAGTCGCAGCGCTCGGTGGCCGGCTACCAGTTGCTGGGCGGCGCCGCGCTCCCGTCCGGCGTGTCGCCCTCGACCATGCTCACGCCGCAATCCTGGGCGCAGCCGGTGCGCGATACCTCGCTGAACTACAACCTGCGCCTGGACACCGAATTCAACAGCGACTGGCGCGGCTACATCACGGCCGGCCGCAGCCGCGCGGTGATCGACGATTACCTGGCGTTCCCTTACGGCAGCGGCGCTTCGCCGTATTTCGCGGCCAACGGCGATTTCGATGTGTACGACTATCGCAGCCCTGACGACACACGCCGCAACGATGAAGTGCAGGCCGCCGTCACCGGCAAATTCGCCACCGGCTTCGTGCGCCACGAGCTGACCGTGGGCGCGGCCATGTCGCGCCGCGTGGTGGACAAGTCCGACGGCATCTTCAATAGCTGGGTCGGCAGCGGCAACATCTATACCGGCACGCCCGCGCTGCCGGCGGCCACCGATGCGCCCGGCCCTTCTTATCGCAACCTGGACAGCCGCCAGAAGGCCTTGTTCTTCAGCGACCGCCTGCAGTTCTCGGAACGCTGGCAAGCCATCGCCGGCGGCCGCCAGGTGTGGCTCAACGAAGATGCGTTCAACAGCGACGGCAGCATCTCCCGCCATACCGGCCGCAATATCTTCCTGCCGCAACTGGCGCTGATCTTCAAGCCGATGCACGACATGTCGATCTACGGCAGCTATGCAGAGACGCTGTCGCTGGGTACCTCGGCGCCGTTCTGGGTCAGCAATTACCCAACCACGCTGCCGCCCTCGGTGGCGCGCCAACTGGAAGCCGGCGTCAAATACGACGTCTCGCCCGACCTGAACCTGACTGCCGCAGTGTTCCGCATCCGCAAGGCCTACGAATATCAACAACCCGACAATAGCCCCTTCGGCTTCACCTACGTCCAGCAAGGCCAGCAAACCAACACCGGCATCGAACTCGGCGCCAACGGCAAGCTCACGCCGCGCCTGCAGGTCGGCGCCAGCATGGCCGTCACCCGCGCGCGCGCCAGCGACACCGGCACCGCCGCCTACGACGGCCAGCAGGTGGTCAACGTGCCGCGCTTGCGCAGCGCGGTCTACGCCGACTATGCGGTGCCCGGCGCGGAGGGCCTGAATGTGATGGGCAGCTGGCTCTACAGCGGCAGCAAGCCGGCCACCCGCGACGGCAGCGTAAGCCTGCCGGCCGTGCACGTGTTCAACGCCGGCCTGCGCTACAAGCTGCGCCTGGCCGGACATGAGACCACGCTGCGCCTGAACGTCGACAACCTCTTCGACAAGCGCTACTGGAAGGATGCCGGCCAATACCTGGGCGACAGCTACCTGCACCTGGGCGCGCCGCGCACCGCGCGCCTGTCGCTGCAATACGATTTCTGAACATCATGGACGCGGCTTCCCACCACCTCACGCGCGTCATCAGCCACGGCATGAATGCCGAGACGGTGATTTCCGACTGGCCCGCGCTGACCTCGGCCGAGGTCGCGCGCGTGTTGCGGCATTATCCGCAGGCCGGCACGCCGCAGCGCCTGGAGTGGCACAGCCCGCGCCCGTTCTCGGCGGCCTGTGTGATGCATACCGATGCCGGCCAGATCTTTATCAAGCGCCATCATGTGCGCGTGCGCGACGTCGCCGCGCTGGCCGAGGAGCACCGTTTCGTGGCGCACCTGCACGCCAACGGCCTGCCGGTCAGCACCGCGCTGCGGACAGCGGACGGCGCCAGCGCGCTGGCCGACGAGCATTGGACCTATGAAGTGTTCTGGCTGGCGCCGGGCGTGGACCTGTACCGCGACGCCATGTCATGGACGCCGTTCTCCAGCCGTACCCATGCGTTTTCAGCCGGCGCCATGCTGGCGCGGCTGCACCAGGCTTCGCAGGGTTACGATGCGCCCGCGCGCGCCGCGCGGCCGCTGATTTCCAGCTTCACGATTTTCTCGCAGGAAGATCCGGTGCGCCCGCTGCAGGCCTACATCGAGCAGCGCCCGGCGATCGCCGACTACCTGCATGACCGGCCCTGGCGCGGCGAAGTGGCCCAGCACCTGCTGCCGTTCCATGCCCGCCTGAAACCCTACCTGGATGAGATGACGCCGCTGTGGACGCACAACGACTGGCATGCCTCGAACCTGCTGTGGAGCGACGGCAGCGCACTGGCGCAGGCGCAGACGGTGCTGGACTTCGGGCTGTCGGACCGCACCTGCGCGCTGCACGACGTGGCCACCGCGATCGAACGCAACATCGTCGAATGGCTGGCGATCCCGCACCGGCCCGACCAGTTGATCCACCTCGACCTGCTCGATGCGCTATTGGACGGCTATGCCTCGCAGCTGCCGCTGACGGCGCGCCAGACGCGCGCGCTGGCGGCGCTGTTGCCGCTGGTGCATGCCGAGTTCGCGCTGGCCGAGCTGGATTACTTCCACGGCGTCACGCATTCGCCGCAGAACGCCGCGCTGGCTTACGATACTTACCTGCTGGGCCACGCCGCCTGGTTCAACACCCCGGAAGGGCAGCGGCTGCTGGATCACCTGCAACGGCGGGCCGATGCGCTGCAGGCGTGAAGCGCCAAGCCCTGACTTGCGCCAGTACGACCGGGTAACGCGAACAAAGGATGGACGCCTCAGGCGAAATCCTTGATCGTCTCCGGTTCGATCAGCACCATGTTCTCATTGGCGCCCAGCCACACCTGGCCATCCTGGATGGTGCATTGCAATTGCATCGAGCGCTGCGCCAGCGCCGCCAGCGCCTGGCTGGCTTCGGCCGGGATATTCACTACCTTCAGGTTCTTGGCGCGCTCGACGCGGCTGCCGGTCTGGTTCCACCAGATATTGGAAACGCTGCTGTAGCTGTATACCAGCACGCGCCCGGAACGGCCGCAGGCCTTGAGGATGGCGCGGTCGTCGGGCTGGCCGACTTCGATCCACAGCTCGATGGCGCCGGTCAGGTCCTTCTGCCACAGGTCGGGCTCGTCGGTATCGGACAAGCCCTTGCCGAAGGCCAGCGCCTGGCTGGCGTTGAGGGCGAAAGCCAGCACCCGGATCATCATGCGCTCATCGGTTTCGGACGGATGGCGCGCAATGGTCAGCGCATGGTTTTCGTAATAGTGCCGATCCATGTCGGAGATCTGCAGGTCGGCCTTGAAGATGGTGGATTTGAGCGCCATGGGGAAAATCGTGAGGTAGACGGATACGGATGGTGCAGCGGCTGCCATCGCCGCCGCCAAAGGTTGGCAAGCATAGCCCATCCGCGGGGCGAATGGGCGGCGAGTTTCGCGCCCCTTCACGTCACTTCTCGCCTCCTCTCGCCACTATGCGCCACTATGCGCCACGGCGGCCATGCGACAATATCGCATGGACACCCCATCTTCCCCGCGCAGCGACGCCGATGTCGTCGCCCTCACCCAGGCCTGGCTGGAACAGGCCGTAATCGGCCTGAACCTGTGCCCGTTCGCCAAGGCCGTGCACGTCAAGCAGCAGATCCGTTACCAGGTCAGCCATGCCACCGAATGGGAGGCGCTGTCCCGGGAGCTGGAACAGGAGCTTGAACTGCTGGCCCAGGCCGATCCCGAACAGATCGATACCACGCTGCTGATCATCCCGCTCGCATTGGCCGACTTTCTGGAGTACAACGACTTCCTGGACTGGGCAGAGCGCCTCCTGGCGCGCCTGGAGCTCGATGGAGAACTGCAGATCGCCAGCTTCCACCCGGCCTACCAGTTTGCCGGCGCGCAACCGGACGATATCGAGAACTACAGCAACCGCTCGCCTTTTCCCATCCTGCACCTGTTGCGAGAAAGCAGCATCGACCGCGCCGTCGCCGCCTACCCCGATGCCAGTGCAATTTTCGAGAAAAACATGGCTACCTTGCGCAAACTGGGCCTATCCGGCTGGAATGCCTTACCGTTTTTCGTGTCAGATAAACAATACTAACAAATCTCGAAAAATTCCTGTTAATATCTGTTACAAATTCGAAATGAGTTTCTGCAACTATTGTGGAATAGTATTTTCTGACCTCATGAAATTTGTGCAATTATTTCTACGCAGACATAGAATCAGTTATGTGGCGCGGAGGAATCAAGTGCACCGGTCAGAGAACTCAATGCCCAGTGTTGAAGTCGTTCTTTGATAGGACTAGTCTTTTATCTTGCAGAAAAAAGGCCCAAAGCCTTCGCCTCAGATAGAGTTAGTCGCGTTTTGCAGTTTTACCAACAATTAATGCTTAGGCGGTCAAGCCTTCACAAACATCTGCATAATGGAACGTCCCGATCATGACTACAACTACCGATACTGCTGAAACCAATTCCGTTTCCGACAACGTCAACTACGATCCGAACCACCTGCTTGATGCGTTGATCGAAAAGCTGCACCTGAAAAACGATGCCGCCTTGTCGCGCGCCCTGGAAGTGGCGCCGCCGGTCATCAGCAAGATCCGCCACCGCCGCTTGCCGGTGGGCGCTTCGCTGCTGATCCGCATGCATGAGGTCAGCGAACTGTCGATCCGCGAACTGCGCGAACTGATGGGCGACCGCCGCGAGAAATTCCGCATCAGCGACAAGCAATTCAAGCCGAAGCCAGGCGCCGCCCCCGCGGCCGCGCCGGCCGCAGGCGGCGCTGAATAAGAAAACAGAGCCTCTACCGCCAATGCCGTTCAGTGAAGAACTGAACGGCATTTTTGTTTGTACAACCCATCCCCCCTCTGTTCTGAGCAGGCCGCATCCATATTGAAGAGCGCACAGGCGCACTAGCAAATTGATATCAAAATTTGATATCATTTCCAGTGTGAAAAGCGCTCATCAAAAAACACTGGCCGCCCTCTTCGCCAACCCGCTTCCATCATCAATGGAGTGGCGCAAGATCGAAGCGCTATTCATGGCGTTGGGAGCCGACACCATCGAAGGCAATGGCTCCCGCGTGCGTTTCGTTCTCAATGGAGAAATCGGCACGTTTCACCGGCCGCATCCGCACAAGGAGGCCAAACCGTATCAGATACGCGACGCCAGGGTTTTTCTGCAGAATGCCGGTGTTGATCCGGGAAAGGAATAAGGGAATGGGAACGATGACTTACAAGGGATACGCAGCCCGCATCGAATACAGCGATGAAGACGAAAGCTTCATCGGCCACATCGCAGGCATCCGTGACGTGGTTGGCTTTCACGGCAATTCCGTCGCCGAGCTCAAGGCTGCGTTCGAAGAGGCGGTAGACGACTATCTCGCAACCTGCGAAAAAATCGGCAAAGCGCCGCAAAAGCCCTACTCCGGCAAGTTCATGCTGCGGGTCACTCCCGAAGTGCATGCGCATGCCGCGACCATGGCCGAAGCCCGCGGCCTCAGCCTGAACGCCTGGGCCGCGGAGGCCTTGGTGCATTACCGCTGACGATGCTCCATCAGGCCGGAAACACGCCGGTCGACAAATAACGGTCGCCGCGGTCGCACACCACGAAAACGATGGTGGCGTTCTCCACCTGGTGCGACAGGCGCACCGCCACCTGGCACGCACCCGCTGCCGAAATGCCGCAGAACAGCCCTTCGGTCACCGCCAGTTTGCGCGCCATGTTCTCGGCGTCGGCCTGGCTGACCGATTCGGTCTGGTCCACGCGCGACTTGTCGAAGATCTTGGGCAGATAGGCTTCCGGCCATTTGCGGATGCCGGGAATGGACGATCCTTCGGCCGGCTGCGCGCCAATCACTTGCACCCCGGGGTTTTGCTCCTTCAGGTATTGCGACACGCCCATGATGGTGCCCGTGGTGCCCATGGCGCTGACGAAATGGGTGATCCTGCCCTGGGTGTCGCGCCAGATCTCTGGGCCGGTGGTTTCATAATGCGCCAGCGGATTGTCCGGGTTGGCGAACTGGTCGAGGATCAGACCCTGGCCCTCCTTCTGCATTTGCTCCGCCAGGTCGCGCGCGTATTCCATGCCGCCGCTCTTGGGCGTGAGCACGATCTTGGCGCCGTAGGCGGCCATGCTCTGGCGGCGTTCCTCGGAAAGGTTTTCCGGCATCAACAGCACCATCTTGTAGCCGCGCATGGCAGCCACCATCGCCAGCGCGATACCGGTGTTGCCGCTGGTGGCCTCGATCAGGGTGTCGCCCGGCTTGATCTGGCCGCGCGCCTCGGCGCGGGTGATCATCGAATACGCGGCGCGATCCTTGACCGAACCGGCCGGGTTGTTGCCTTCCAGCTTGCCGAGGATGATGTTGTTGCGGCGCTTGGCTTCCTCGCCGCCGATACGCGGCAGCTGGATCAGCGGCGTATTGCCGATGGTGGACTCGATGGTCGGATAAGACATCTGTTTGGCTTCCTTGCGCAATCCCCGGTGGGATCGGTCTTTGGTCGAAAGAGTCATTTTAATATGACTCTTTATCATGTGCTGGCAAGCCAACCCAACAAGATGCTTATATAGATATAGCCAATTCATTTAAGCCCGCGGCCCGCCTCCTACATGGCCTACACTGCGCAAAGGGATACCCGGCAAACAAAAAACGGCAAAAGGGATCCTCGGCCAACGACCAGAGATGAGCCACGGAGACAACATGCACACCCACGACATCATCAACCAGGTCCCCGACCTGAGGGATTACAACCTCTACACCACCGACGCCGCCCTGAGCGAAGGCGTCCGGCGCGAAGCCGCCGGCTGGCACGCCTGCGCGCTCGCCAGCCACGGCGCCGAACTGGGCAGCACCGAAGTGCTGGAGCTGGCGGAACTGGCCAACCGCCATACGCCCGAGCTGCAGACCCACGACCGCATCGGCCGCCGCATCGACGTGGTGAACTTCCATCCTTCCTGGCATGCGCTGCTGGAGCTGCTGCGCCGCGCCGGCCTGCACGCCCTGCCCTGGATCCAGCCCGGCGATGGCGCCCATGTGGCGCGCGCCGCCGGCTACTTCATGCATGCGCAGGTGGAGGCCGGCTCGCTTTGCCCCACCACCATGACCTTCGCCGCCATCCCGGTGCTGCAACAGGAACCCGTGCTGTTCGAACAATTGCGCCCGCAACTGCTGGCGCGCGAGCATGACGGGCGCGACCTGCCCATCCGGCACAAGCGCTCGATCCTGATCGGCATGGGCATGACCGAGAAACAGGGCGGCTCGGACGTGCGCAGCAACGCCTCGAGCGCCATGCCGATGGACACGCAGACACAAGGGCGCGGCGCCTCTTACCTGCTGTCCGGCCACAAGTGGTTCTTCTCGGCGCCCATGTGCGATGCCCACATGATGCTGGCGCGCACCGGCAACGGCCTGTCCTGCTTCTTCGTTCCGCGCTGGCTGCCTGACGGCGGCAAGAACCCGATCCTGATCCAGCGCCTGAAAGACAAGCTGGGCAACCGCTCCAACTCCAGCAGCGAAGTCGAGTTCAGCGAGGCGCTGGGCATCATGGTCGGCGAGGAAGGCCGCGGCATCCCCACCATCATCGAGATGGCCAACCATACGCGCCTGGATTGCGTCATCGGCAGCGCCGCGCTGATGCGCCAGGCGCTGGTGCAGGCCATCCACCATGCGCGCCACCGCAGCGCCTTCGGCCGCCGCCTGGCCGAGCAGCCGCTGATGCGCAACGTGCTGGCCGACCTGGCGCTGGAAAGCGAAGCGGCCACGCTGCTCATGCTCAAGCTGGCGCATGCCTTCGACGCGCCGGACGATCCGCTGGCGCGCGCCTGGAAACGCATCGTCACGCCCGCCGCCAAATTCTGGATCTGCAAGCGCGCGCTCGAATTCACCGGCGAATGCATGGAAGTCTGGGGCGGCAACGGCTACGTGGAGACCGGCCCGATGGCGCGCCTGTACCGCGAAGCGCCGGTCAACTCGATCTGGGAAGGTTCGGGCAACGTGATGTGCCTGGACGTACTGCGCGCCATCGAACGCGAAGCGCAAGGTTTCACCCTGCTGCTGGACAGCCTGGAACAGGCCGCCGCCGGCCATGTGCTGCTGCAAGCGCGCGTACAAACGTTGAAAGCGCTGCTCTCGGTCCCGCCGACGCAGCGCGAAGCCCTGGCGCGCCGCTTGGTGCAGCAGCTGGTGCTGGCGCTGCAAGGCATGCTGATGCTCCAGCACGCGCCCGCGGCCAGCGCCGACGCCTTCCTTGCCGGCCGCTGCGAGGCAGATGGCGGCCGGGTATACGGCACCCTGGGCGCATCGACGGTGGCAGTGCAAGAAAACATCTTGCTGCGGGCATGGCCGCTTCCATAGCAAACGGCGTTCAGCCGTTCCCCCCGGCCAGCAATTCGAACAGGTCGGCCGCTCCCATCTGCCCGCCTTTCAACATCAGCTCGATGCCGTCGAGATGGGCGGCGTCGGCATGCGCGCGGCACAGCGCCACGCCGGCCGACACATTGCCGAGATACGACAGCCCCCAGATATCCAGCGCCTTCAAGGCATAGCTGGACGTATCCCCGCCCGCCACTCCCACCCGCCCCAGTTGGACTGCCAGCGACAAGCGACACAGCAATTCGCCACAAGCCCACGCCAGGCGCTGCGACGCGCCGGCATCGGCCAGCCGTTGCCGCTCGCCCTGATGCGCGGCAGTGCAGGCCAGCAGGTTGCGGCCTGCGCGCAAACTGCCGGCGATACGCGCCACGGTCGTCTCCAGGTACTGCGTGTCGCCTTCGAACAGGCGCTGCGCATCGAGCAGCAGCTTGTCGTAGGAGTGCGCCGAGCCGACCTGCAGCGCGGTCACCGGCGAGAGGCTGCCGGCCAGCACAAAGACCGGGCCGGCCGCAGCCCCGATCCGGGCCGCATCGATCGGCGTCGCTGGCGGCAGCCATCCCTGGATGCGCCACCATGCGGCGAGACTTTGCGCCACGCTGCTGGCGCCGATGGCCAGCAATTCCTGCTGCAAGGCGCGGCGCCAGATCACACTGCCGATCATGGCCAGGTCGCTCTCGCCGGCAACGTCGAACAGCACCGCATCGGCGCCGCCGTCCAGGGCCGCGTCGACATGCGCATCGAGCTGCGCCGGTTCGGCGTACAACGGATAATGCAGCCCCGCCACCGCCAACTCCTGCTGCCGGAGATGCGCACGCATGTCAGCCTCATGCATCGGCGTGACCGGATGGCAGCGCATGGTCGGATGGCGGTCGATGCGCACCACCTCGCCGCCGGCCTTCTCCGCGGCGTAGAGCTGGCTGAACAGGCAGAAGCGCCGCAGGTTCGGCTGGCCGCCGACGATGGGCACGAAACGGTTGGGGATGCGTTGGCGCCAGATGCGCAGGGCGGCGCCGATGCTGCCGATGTGCGGCGCGCTGTCGAAGGTAGAGCAGATCTTGTAATGCGTCACCGGCACGCGCAGTTCGCCAAAGAACGCGGCCACCGGTTCCAGTTCGGCGCGCATCTGGCCAGGATCCATGGAACGCGCGGCGCCGGCGATGCCCAGGCAGTCCAGTTCCCCGGCCGCATGAAGCTGTGCCGCGGTGGGCACGCGCAAGAACAGGATGCTGCGCAAGCCGGCCAGCGCTGCCGTGGCCAGCGTGTCGGTGGCGCCGGTGAAGTCGTCGCCGTAGAAGGCGACCTTGGGCCGGCCGTCGAGAAAACGCGTATTCACATCACGTCACTTCAGCTTGGCGCCGTAGAAGGCGATGGCGCGCCGCAGCTCCGGCGCCTCCCGCGCGTACTCTTCCAGCGCGATGCCGGCGCGCGCCGCCGCCCACGCCTGGCGCAGGCTGGCCACGCCGGCGGCGGCGCCGTCCGGATGGGCCAGGATGCCGCCGCCGGACAGGAAGATCACATCGCCGCTGCCGATGGCATCGAAGGTCGGCCGCACGGTGCCGGCCCATTGCCCGTTGGAGAACACCGGCATGACGGCGTCGTCGCCGGCCATGGGCGCCAGGCAGGCGCGCGCCGATTCCACCACCTCGTCATTGGATTCGGAGAACTTGCCGTTCAAGCCATGCACATGCAGGTGGTCGACCCCGGCCAGGCGCCACATCGCCTGATAGGCGGCAAACGACATGCCCAGGAGCGGCTCGCGCGACATCATGCCGAAACCGTTGCGGTGCCCATGCAGCGCCAGCGGCGTACTGCGGCGCAGGCTTTGCACGGCGGAGAAGCCGCACCAGTTCAGCCCCACCATCACGCAGCTGCCGCCCTCGCGCTCCACCAGCTCGGCGTGGCGGCGCATGGCGTCGAGCTCGTCGGTGATGTTGAAGGCCACCATCACCCGCCGCCCGCTCTTGTCCTGGTAATCGCGCACGCGCCGCATGACCGCCCGCACCCGCTGCTCCAGCGGCGCATGGCCGGGGTTGGCGCACACCTCGTCATCCTTGATGAAGTCGACGCCGGCCTCGCACAGCCGCCCCACCAATGCCGCCGTTTCTTCCGCCGAGAGGCCGACGTTGGGCTTGATGATCGTGCCCAGCAGCGGCGCATCATCTACTCCGTCCACGCCGGCCAGCCGGCGCGTGCCGGCGATGCCGTGGCGCGGCATATCGAACTGGCGGCGATAGGCCGGCGGCAATGCCACATCCAGCAAACGCAGGCCGGTCACCTCGCCCAGGTCGAACAGGTTGCCGGCGACGGTGGCGGCCAGGGTCGGCAGGTTGGGGCCGACGTTCTCCACCGGGAAGGAAATGCGCACGCGCGCACGGCGATAAGGGCCGGTGATCTTCTGGCGCTGCTGCCATGCATTGGGCAGGCTGGGTTCGGCGACCGTTTCCAACGCGTCGATTCCCATCACCACGGCGCGCGCGCGTTCGCGCAAGCGGTCGGTCTCGCCCTCGACCCGGACGAAGGTGCCGCAGGACTGCTCGCCCGCCATCACTTCCGCCACCTGGGCCGGATCCAGCGGCGTCTCGATCAGGTAGTCGGCGATGAAACGGCTGCCGTCGGCCGGCAGCGCCAGGTGTGCGGGCCCCATCGTCACATCTTGCCCAGGTCGGGGAAGGCGCGCACCGGTTCGCTGCCGTCCCACTGCTCGGCTGCCTCGCGGATGAGGCGGAATACCTTGCCCTTGGGGCCGGCCACTTCCGACAGTTCGATCACGGTGCCGGGATGATATTCGGTCTCGAAGTAGACGAAACGGCCGCGCTCGCCCACCTCGCCGCTCATGCCGACCTTCCATCCCCGGTCGAGCAGGCGTTGCAGGTCGCGGTCGAAATCTTCGGTCCAGTACGCCAGGTGTTGCAGCCCGGTGCGTCCGCCGCGCATGAAGTCGCGATACATCGAGGGCGTATCGCTGCGCTGCTGGATCAGCTCCACCTGCACGCCGCCGGAATTGGCCAGCGCCACCGAGTTGTGGATATCGTAGGCCTGGCCCCGGTAGCGGTAGTTCTTCAGCGGCACGCGTTCCATGTAATAGAACGGCCCGACGCCGAGCACTTCGGTCCAGTATTTCATGGCGGCGTCGATGTCTTCCACCACATAGCCAAGCTGTTTGATCTCTCCGAGAAACCGGCTCATGTTCTTCCTTTTTATTCTGGTTGATATTGCACGCCTCAGGCCAGCTTGCCGGTGTATTTTTCCAGCAGGCTCCAGGCCTCTTCACCGAATTTCTTGTGCCACTCGGCATAGAACCCGGCGCTGCGCAGCTTGGCGCGGAAGGCATCGTTGTCGATATTGTTGAACTGCAGCCCCTTGGCTTTCATGTCCGCCACCAGCGACTCGTTGAGCGCCTTGACGTCGATACGCTGCTTCAGGCCGGCCTCGTTGATGTTGCGCGCGACGATCTCCTGCAGCTCCTTGGGCATGCGTTCGAACGACTTCTTGTTGCCCATGAACCAGAAACCGCTCCAGACATGGTTGGTCATCGAGCAGAACTTCTGCACCTCATAGAACTTCACGGTGGAGATCACCGCCAGCGGGTTCTCCTGCCCCTCGACGATCCTGGTCTGCAGCGCCGAATACACCTCGGCGAAGTTGATGCTGGTGGGCGAGGCGTCGAAGCCGCGAAACAGCGAGGTCGCCAGCGGGCTGGGCGGCACGCGCAGCTTCATGCCCTTGAAGTCTTCCGGCCTGGCGATCGGGCGGGTACTGGTGGTCACCTGACGGTAGCCGTTGTCCCAGCACTTCTCGAAGGCGAACAGCGAGGTCTTGGCCGCCAGTTCGCGCCGCACATACGCGCCCAGGTCGCCGTCCATCGCCGCCCACACCTGGCTGTAATCGCGGAACGCGAAGCCGACGCCGCTGATCTGCCCGGCCGACACCAGCGTGCCCAGCACCTCGGGCGAAATGGTGAAGAAATCGATGGCGCCCGAGCGCACCTGCGACAGCATGTCGGTATCGGTGCCGAGCTGGCCGTTGGAATAGACCTGCAAATCCACCCTGCCCTTCGATTCGGCGGCGATCTTTTCGGCCATCTCCTTGGCGCGCACATTCATCGGGTGCGTCATCGGCAAGTTGTTGCCGTACTTCAGCGTGAACTCGGCGGCATGCGCCGACCCCGCGTAAAAACCGCCCGCCACCGCCGCGGAGGCGAGCGAAGCCTGCTTCAGAAAATCGCGGCGGCTGGAACGGAAGTTCTGCTCGGGCTTGCTCATCGTCGTCTCCTTGGTGTTGTATCCGGCGCATGACCTTGCGCGGCTTGTTTTGATGATGTTTTCTGATTCGATTTGATTTAGACTTTCCTGCACGCCGCAGCAAAATATCCCGGTCAAATCAAGGCATGGCGAAGAATATCGCCGCCGAATCCAAGAGGTCAAAGCAGTTTTTTGATGGTTTTTGATGCAAACTAAAAGATCCAGGCAAGCCATGTCCGACACTCCTCGCAACGCTCCCCCGGGACGCGCGCGCGTCACCGATATCGCGGCCGCCGCCGGCGTCTCCACCGCCACGGTCGACCGTGTGCTGAACCAGCGCCCCGGCGTGCGCGCGGCGACCCTGCAAAAGGTGATGAAGGCCCCCGCCGCGCTCGACTACCTGCCCGAGTCGGATCTCTACAAGGCCATGCGGCCGCGCCCCATGCAACTGGTGTTCCTGCTGCCGCCGCGCAGCAACCGCTACATGCAGATGCTGGGCGACTACATCGGCTTTGCCGAGGACCATCTGGCGCCCTTCAACGTGCGCTGCAAATGCCACCACATCGAAGGCTTCAATCCGCGCGTGCTGGCGCAACGCCTGCTGCATTACGGACGGCAAGCCGATGGCGTGGCCTTCATGGCGCTGGAACATCCGCTGGTGCGCGAAGCCGTCAATACCCTGGTGGAGGAAGGCGTGCATGTGGTGACGCTGATTTCCGACCTTTCCAACTCGCGCCGCGCCGCCTATGTCGGCATGGACAACCGCGCCGCCGGCCGCACCGCCGGCTACCTGCTGGCGCGCTTCCTGAACCGGGACCTGGCCCATCCGGGCAGCGGGCGCAAACCCGGCAAGATCGCCATAATCGCCGGCAGCCTCAGCTATCGCGGCCACGAGGAAAGGGAAATGGGATTCCAGCATGTGCTGGAAGAGATGTGCCCGCAAGTGCAGGTGGTGGGCCTGCGCGAAGGCCACGACGACGCCGACGCCAACTACAAGCAGGCGCGCATCCTGCTGGAGCAGTATCCGGACCTGGCCGGCATGTACAACATCGGCGGCGCCTCCGACGGCGTGGGACGCGCATTGAAGGAATGCGGGCGCGACCAGAAGGTGGTGTTCATCGGCCACGGCCTCACGCCCGACACCCGCGGCCTGCTGATCGACGGCACCATGGATGCGGTGCTCACGCAGCACCCGCAAAACATGGTGATGAATTGCGTGCGCATCTTCAGCAACCTGCGCGAGCGGCGCGACGCGCTGGCCGGCGTGGAAGCGGTGCGCATCAGCGTGATCCTGCGCGAGAACCTGCCATGAGATGCAATACGCTCTTCAGGGGAACAAGGGCGGCATCGAAGGGCTGCGCTCGCCCCATGCCACAAACAGCTTATGGCGGCGCGGGCGGATGCGGCGCTTGCGCAGCCTGGCATAGACCAGTTCGGAGAGCGTGCGCTGTTCGGCATTGCTCATCCTGAGCGAGAAGCGGTACATCCTCAGCAGCATCAGCGCATTGCCCATGAACGCCAGATCGGCCGCCTCGCTGCGCGCCAGGGCGGCCAGTTGCGCGGCCAATGCCAGCACGCGCGCGCCGATGGCGTTGTCGGCCGATGGCGCGGCGCTCTTCAATTCGGGCAACTCCTGCATATCCTGCAGGCCGATCCGGTACAGCGTGTAGCGGTAGTCCGGTTCCAGCGACGCTTCGTCGCCGGCCCGTTCCCCGATGCCTACGCCGGCCAGCCCGGCGAGCAGCTTTTCCAGCGCAGAGAAGCCGACCGCATGGCCGCGCCCTTCCTCCGAGCGCCAGCCGCCGCCGCGCGGACTGAGCAGCCAGGCGAGGAAGGCATGATCCAGCCCGGTATCCCGCGCCGCCCGGCTGCCCAGGATGCGCCGGGCCAGCACCTTGTCTTCATCGCTCATGCGGTAATACTGCGGACTGGCGACAGCGCGTATCGACACCGCCGCCTGCGCCGGCCCATCGCCGCCATTGGCGCGGGAAAAACGATAGGCGGCCAGGTCGTCGGCCAGCGCATCCACCTCTTCCAATGCCAGCCCATTGGCCGCGGCGTAGGCATAGGCTTGCGCCAGATAGCGCCGGTCACCGAAACCAAGAAAGTCGCGGCTGTGCATCGACATGCCGCTGGAACGGGCGACCATCGGCTCATCCTCGCGCCGGCTCACGCCGAACACGCGCTGCAACAACGTCTGATAGGCATCGTCCTGCGCCGCGCGCACGATGCCCGATACCGGCAGGATATCCACCAGCTTCGGCGCCGCGGCCATCAGCGCCAAGGCCGATGGCGTAATGCGCGCCAGCGCCAGCGGGCCGGACGGCAGCACCAGCGACTCCAGCATGCGCACCAGGTCGGCTTGCTGCTGCGGCGGCAACGGCGCCCCGGGCCTGAGGCTATCCAGCGCCAGGTATTGCTGCATCAATTGCACATAGTTAGGCGGATACGCGGTGCGCTCCAGCGGCGACAGGCTGGCATAGAACGCCAACCCGGCTTCGATCACCGGACGCCAGTCGCCGCTCGTCATGGCGCGCTGGAATACCGGCGCCCAGAAGCGGTGGTCGAGTTCGGCGCGCTGGTTGGCCGCGGCATAGCGCTCGTTGACGGTATAGGCGCCGCTTTCGTCGTAGATGATGGCGGAGAGTTCGGCGCGGCTGCGCCCGGCAAAGGGATTGGCGGCGCGGCCGTACAACGACGCGGTCGCTTGTTCGGCCTGCCTGAGGCGAACCGGATCGGCGGAGTCCGGGCGTTCTCGGTCGGCTTGCGCGATGGCCTCGGCGCCGCGGCGCGCGGCCACCAGGCGCGCCTCGATCGCATACAGCGTGGCGCGCGTGATGGGGAGCGGATCGGCGGGGAGCGCATCGGCAGATGCCGCAGCCGATGCGGACGATGCCGATGCCGATGCCGATGCCGATGCCGATGCCGATGACGACGCCGGCTGCGCGGCCGCCGCCGCGTCCAGCACGCTGGCGAAAGCCGCCAGCAGGCGCCCCTGCGCCGACAGCGTCAGCGTCACGCCCTCTTCCGGCGCCGCTGGCTGCGTACTTCCGGTACTTGCCGTATTGTCGGCGTCGTCGCTGCCGGGCGAGGCCTGCGATGTGAAGCGCGACAACGCTTCGCGCGCCGCCACGGCTATACCGGTTTCGATGGCCATGTCATTTCCCTGATCGGGATTCTCATGACTTGGTTACGGACGATGGCAAGCAATCTTTACAGTTGAAAAGGGCGGACGGAAAAAATAGGGATAATTTTTCCGGCGGCTGTTGCCCGCGTGCATGTCCGATCCGTCGCGTATCGATACCACCCGTATCGGAGCGCTGCGACCGTTGCGCTGGCCGATGCTGCAGGCGCGCCCGCAGAAATCGGCCAGCGCGCTGACGTACACCAATGAAATGCCCTGGAACGGCACGATCATGCGGCGAGCGTATCGCAACATTTGTCGCCATTTTTCGTCGTGATGTCGTGCCGGGCCAGGCGTCCTCGCTCAAGCCTGCGTCGCGCCCGACGCCATGCGCCGCTTTTCCTGGCGCAGCAGGTATCGGTTGGGCGACGCCCGCAACGCCTTGCGGAACATGTTGCCGAAGGCGCTCTGGCTCTTGTAGCCGAGCGCCTGCGCCACCACGCCGACGGCCTCGCCATGGGACAGACGCACCAGCGCTTCGCTCAGATGCACTTGCTGCACCCAGTGCCTAAACTGCAAGCCGGTCTCTTTCGGGAACAGGCGGATCACCGTGCGCACGCTGGCGCCGCCCACGCCGGCCCAGTCGGCCAATGAAAACTGCCGGCCCGGATCGTCCAGGATGGCCTCGCAAATCGCCACCAGCCGCCGGTCGTCCGGCCAGGGAATCTCGATGGGAATGGCCGGCGCGCGCGCCAGCTCGGACAGGATCAGTTCTGCCACATGGCCGCCGCGGCTGCCGGCGGCATAATCGGTGGGCTCGGCCAGCAGCGCCAGGATCAGCTCCCGCAGCAGCACCGACACTTCCAGCAGCCGGCAGCGCTCGCCCAAGGCATCGGCCGGCCCGGCTGCGATATAGAGCGTGCGCATGCTGACGTGGCTGAGCATGCGTATCTCATGCTCGACATGCGGCGGCACCCACAGCGCGCGCTGCGGCGGCACGACCCATACGCCGTGCGGCGTACGCACCTGCATGACGCCATCGACCGCATACAGCAGTTGCCCGCGCGGATGCGAATGGGCGCTCAGCAAGTCCCGATGCGCCAGTTCACGGGAAAAGGCCACCACCGGGCAAGGCACCGATTGCAGCGCTTCGGCCTCGCTGCTGGGGCTGACGGGACGTAATCGGGCCACCATGGCACTTAATCGATAAAAATTGTCATGAAAATGAATAGATGCCAATGATACGCTTGCGCATCCCCACACTACAACCGAAGACGTTTTCGCAATGACAACCGATACCACGACAGCGGCGCCGGCCGATACCGGCGCGACATCCTTGCCCCCTGCCGGCGCGGCCCAGCCGCTGGTGATGAGCATCATCCTGGCCGCCGGCGGCGCCCACCTGATCAACGACATGATCCAGGCGCTGCTGCCCTCGATCTACCCGATGCTCAAGGCCAACTACCACCTCAGCTTCACCCAGGTCGGCCTGATCACGCTGACCTTCCAGGTCACCGCCTCGCTGCTGCAACCCTGGATCGGCATGTACACCGACCGGCATCCCCAACCCTGGCTGTTGCCCAGCGGCGCGGTCGCCACGCTGGTCGGCATTGTGATGCTGTCGATGGTCGGCAGCTTCCCGGCCTTCCTGCTGGCGGCGGCGCTGATCGGCATCGGCTCCTCGACCTTCCACCCGGAAGCCTCGCGCATCGCGCGCATGGCCTCGGGCGGGCGCTTCGGCCTGGCGCAGTCGACCTTCCAGGTCGGCGGCAATGCCGGTTCGGCGTTCGGCCCGTTACTGGCGGCCGCCATCGTGGTGCCTTACGGCCAGGGCAACGTGGCCTGGTTCGTGCTGCTGGCGCTGCTGGCCATCGTGGTGCTGTCGCTGGTCTCGGGCTGGTATCGCCGCCACCTTGCCGCCAACAAGGGCAAAGCCCGGCAGCGCCCGGCCCAGGCGCTGCCGGCCTCGACCGTACGGCGCGCCTTGCTGGTGCTGGCGCTGCTGGTGTTTTCCAAGTACTTCTACATGGCCAGCTTCACCAGCTATTTCACCTTCTACCTGATCGACCGCTTCCACCTGTCGGTGGCGAATTCGCAGCTCTACCTGTTCCTGTTCCTCGGCGCGGTGGCCGTCGGCACCTTTGTCGGCGGCCCCATCGGCGACAAGATCGGGCGCAAGCTGGTGATCTGGATCTCGATCCTCGGCGCCGCTCCGTTCGCCTTGCTGCTGCCGCACGCCAACCTGTTCTGGACCGGCGCGCTGTCGGTGGTGATCGGCCTGGTGATCGCCTCGGCCTTCTCGGCCATCGTGGTATATGCGCAGGAACTGGTGCCGGGCAAGGTGGGCATGATCGCCGGCGTGTTCTTCGGCCTGATGTTCGGTTTCGGCGGCATCGGCGCGGCCTTGCTGGGCCACCTGGCCGACCTGTATGGCATCGCCTGGGTCTACGGCCTGTGCGCCTTCCTGCCGCTGGCGGGCTTGCTCACTGTGCTCCTGCCCGACCTCAAGGAGCAGCGCGGCTAAGCGCCCACGGCCGGGCAGCGCCGGCCGCCCTCTCTCCCTCTGTTCTCGCGGGCCCGGTTCCCGGGCCCCATCCCTCTTCCCCCTCCTTCCCGCATGCTTGCGCATGGCAGCAAGCTGCGCCACCCGCCGCCATCGCCCGGGGCTGCCCGCCGTCTTTACATGATGTGGGGCGGCGGCCCCGCCCGTTCCCTTCCGGGCTGCCATATGAGATGATTGGCGTGCGGCAATCCCGGGATGGTCCGCGTGGGCTCCCGCTCCCGACACGATAAAAACCAATATACCTTTTCCCCCGGCGCCCGGAGGAAAGAAGCGCAGACATGCTGAAGAAAATCAAAGTGGAGGAACTGGTCCTCGGGATGTATTTCGCCGGCTTCGACGACGCCGCGTGGATGAACCACCCGTTCTGGAAGAACAAGTTCCTCATCAAGAATCCCAACGAACTGAAGCAGGCCCGCGCCAGCGGCATCGCATATTGCTGGATCGACACCGCCAAGGGCAAGGATGTCGTCGCCCCCGAAGAAGATGAGGATGGCGCGCCGGACGAACCCGCGGCCACCGCCGCAGCGGCCGCAGCCCCGGAGCCGGCAACGCCGGCGCTGGACCCGGCGTTGGTCGATGCGCAAAAACTATGCGAAACCGCCAAGAAGGCGACCCAGGCCATGTTCGCCGAGGTACGCATGGGCAAGGTGCTGGACATGGAGCGCTGCGTCAGCGTGGTCGAGGAAATCGCCAATTCGGTGCTGCAAAACCCCAATGCGCTGGTGAGCGTGGTGCGCCTGAAACTAGCCGACGAATATACCTACCTGCACTCGGTGGCGGTGTGCGCGCTGATGGTGGCGCTGGGCCGCACCCTGGGCATGGACGAGACTTCCTGCCGCGAAGCCGGCCTGGGCGGATTCCTGCACGACATCGGCAAGGCCTTCATCCCGCATGACATCCTGAACAAACCCGGCAAGCTGACCGAGGAAGAATTCGCGATCGTGCGCAAGCATCCGGAGCTGGGCCACAAATACCTGAGCCAGGATACCAACGTGCCCGACTATGCGCGCGACGTTTGCCTGCACCACCATGAAAAGATCGACGGCAACGGCTATCCGGAAAACCTGCGCGGCGCAACGATCTCGCTTTACGCGCGCATGGCGGCGATCTGCGACGTGTACGATGCGCTCACCTCCGAGCGCCGCTACAAGCACGCCTGGGATCCGGCCGAAGCGATCTCTTCGATGGCAACCTGGACCGGCCATTTCGACCGCGCCATGTTCCTGGCTTTCGTCAAGACGCTGGGCATCTATCCGGTGGGCTCGATCGTCAAGCTGGAATCGGGACGCTCGGGCTTCGTGATCCGGCAAAACGACAAGGACCTGACGCGCCCGGTGCTCAAGGTATTCAACTACAACAACGACCGGGGCGTCAGCGATACCGAGATCCTCGACCTGCTGGCCACGCCGGACGTCGACAACATCGTCGCGCGCGGCGGCGAGGAGTGGGCGCGCCTGAGCCATCTCGACGCCATGCAGTTGCTGAGCACGCGGGCGCTGTCCTGACCGGCAACGCGCCGCGGCTGCGCTGCCGCGCCTAGCGGATACGGATCTCGACGAAACGGTTGCGCGGTTCCGGCACGCCCTTCTTTTGCGGTATGCGCGGCTCGCGCGCGCCCTTGCCGACCACCTCGATGCTCAACGGCGCGATCCTGGCGCGGATCAGCTCGCGCTCGACCAATTGCGCGCGCCGCACCGACAGGCTCTCGTTGATGGCATCGCTGCCGATATTGTCGGCATGCCCGACCAGGATGAATTCGCCGGCAGGGAATGTGCGGAACTCCTCGATGGCCTCTTCCAGCAGCTTGCGCGAGGCAGGCGTCAAGCGGTCGCTGCCCAATTCGAACAGCAACTCGTAAGTGCGCGGCCGCAATGGCAGGCTCTGCATCACCGGCGCGTAGCGCGCCTGCACTTCGGACTCGCTCAGGGTCGCGGCTTTGCCGATCTTGCCGGACGCGCTCTCCACCGAGGCATAAGGCGTCGCCAGCGCCGCCTCGCCGGCCGCGGTCTTGACGACGATGCTGCTGGTAGAACCATCCGGCTGCGGCAGCAGCACGAAGCGCTCCGTGGGGCCGGCGCAACCGGCCAGCGCCAGCACGGCAAGGCACAGGGCCAACGACTTATTCATCGCCCACCTCCACGATGAAGTCGGTGCCGCGGATGCCGATGGTGGCCGTCGGCGTGGCCACCTGCTGGCGCTCCGGCGCATGCTTGCCGATCAGGCCCGAGACATAGCGCAAGGTGCCCTTGGCCACCCGCACGGCAATGTTGCCGTCGCCGGAACTCTCGTTGAATTTGAAGTCTTCCAGCACAAAACTGGTCTTGGGGCCGAGCGACATCAGCGTGTCATCGCGCAAGGTGATGCCGGCAGCCGCATCGGCGGCGGTGACGATGCGATCGCCGGAATACAACTTGTCCCCGACCTGGGCCGGCAGCTTCTGCTCCTGCCGCTGCACCTGCACATCGCCGCGCACCACCTTCATGATGCCGGCGAAGCGGTTCTCCTGCGCCTGCGCACCTGATGCGGCGCAGGCCAGCACCGCTACCACCATCGCCACGGATGACAAATGGCAAACGAATCCAGAAACAGGCCGCGCCCGCATGAGATGCCCCTTTTCTTGATGATTTACTAATGGATGAGCCGATATCGCGCCGCCCAAACCCGCCAGGCGGAAGCGGCCATTATAGAACCCATTTTCATCAATGGCCCGAGGGCATCCCGCTACCGCGCAGGGCCGCCCGCCGCAAATCGCGCCCGATAGTCGGACGGCGTCACTCCCAATTTTTCCCGGAACAGCCGATGCATTGTGTCCGCGCTCTTCAATCCGCTTTTCTCCGCCACGCGCTCAATCGTCCATGCGGTATTTTCCAGATGGCGGCATGCATGGTCGAGCCGCATTTCCAATACGTAACGCGCCGGGGTCTTGCCCACCTTCAGCTGAAACTGCCGCGCGAAATTGCGCGGACTCATGGCCGCGCGTTCGGCCAGCGCGGCCACGCGCAAATCGTGCTGCGGATGCTCCAGCATCCACGCCAGCAAATCGGCGAACAGGTCGCTTTCCGCATCCTGTCCCGCCAACGTTGCGCTGAACTGCCGTTGTCCGCCCGGACGATGCAGGAACAACACCAGATCGCGGGCGATGGCGGCGGCCACCGCATGCCCGAGATCGGCCTTGACCATTGCCAATGCGAGGTCGATGCCGGCCGTCACGCCGGCCGAAGTGTAGAGCCTGCCGTCGATCCGGTAGATGGCATCGGCGTCCACCCGCGCTTGCGGAAAATATTCCTGCAATGCCTCGACGGCTGCCCAGTGCGTCGTCACCGAGCGGCCGTCCAACAGGCCCGCGGCTCCGAGCACGAACGCTCCGGTACAGATGCTGCCGATTCTCCGCGCCCTCCCGGCATGCTCCCGCAGCCAGCCGATCAAGGCCGGATCAATGGCGGCGCGGCGTATGGCCGGTTCATGGCCGCCGGCGACAAGCAAGGTGTCGATGTCCGCGGAAATGCCGGACAACGGTTCGATACCGGCCAGCATCAAGGGCGAGCGGGTACGGATGGCCGCACCATCGACCGATGCCACGCGGATGCGGTAAGTGCCGGGAACCTGTTCCTCGGCCCGCGTGAATACGCCGATCGGCCCCGTCAGATCGAGCGGTTCGGTTCCCTCGAAGGCAACGAAGACAATCTGCCTGGCAGCATGGCGATGGGCCGGCGTTGGCAGAAAATCAGATTTCTTTGTCATGGCAATCCTATGATGATCGACCTACGATACTGCCTCCACCACTCTGGCGACACGGACGCAGCATGGAAAGACGATTATTCTTATCCGGGATGACAGCCTTGGGCATGTCGATGGCGACTATTGTATTGGCGTCGCCCGGCCGAGGCCTGGATGCGGCATCAACATCAAATGACCGGGATGATCCGATGTCGGCCTTGCGCCCGCCGAAACGGGCGCGGCCGCTGGTCGCCATCGTTGCCGACAATCGCGGAACCGAAACCACCGACCTCATGATCCCTCAAGCGGTACTGGCCCGTTCGGGCCTGGCCGAGGTCATCGTGGTCGCCCCCGAGCCCGGCAACATTGCGCTGATGCCTGCGCTTGCCATCGCCGCGCAAAGCACCCTCGCGGCCTTCGACCTTGCCTATCCCGAGGGCGCCGACTATGTCATCGTGCCCGCCTTCCACCACGACGACAGCAAAGGCCCCATCATCGACTGGCTCAAACGCCAGGCGGCGTCACGCGCCATCATCGCGGGAATTTGCGAGGGCGCCAAAGTGCTGGGACGGGCCGGCCTGCTGGACGGCCGCAACGCCACCACGCACTGGTATGCCGCCGGGGAGTTGCGCTCCAGGCATCCGACGCTGCGGTGGACGCCCCATCGCCGCTACGTTGTCGACCACGGCATCGTCACCACCACGGGTGTATCCGCCTCCCTGCCGGTTTCCCTGAAACTGGTGGAAGCGATCGGGGGCAGCGGCGCCGCCCAGGCGCTGGCAGCCAGCCTTGGCGTGGCCGACTATGGCGACGCGCATGACAGCGACCGCTACCGCCTGGGCGCCGCCCATGTCTGGAACGCGCTATCCAACAGCGCCGCCGTATGGCGGCACGAAACGATCGGCATTCCGGCCGAGCCCGGCGTGGATGGCATCGCCTTGGCGCTAGCGGCCGATCCATGGTCCCGCACCTATCGCTCCCGGGCGCTGGCATTGGGGGCGTCCCCCTCGGTGCCCACCCGCGACGGCCTGGACTTGCATATCGATGCCCGGATGGACGAAGCGCGCGCCGACCTGGTAGTCCCGCTTGACGCCGGCGCGCCTCCGGCCAAGCAGCTTGACACCAGCCTGACGGCAATCGCAGCGCGCTACGGGCATGGCACCGCCGACCTGGTGGCGCTGCAGCTGGAGTATCCATGGCCCTGCCCATCCCCGGCCGGCGGCACATGCCCCGCCGGGGCCGCCGCATGACATCCGCGCATGGCATCCGCGCATCGGATTTACAATAGCCTCATTCATCAACACCACCTGCCGACCAGTCCACAGGTCTCACGCATGAGGCTCATCCACCATGACTAATATGACTAACGCCCTGAAAATCGACTTCGTCTCCGACATCGTATGCCCCTGGTGCGCGATTGGCCTGGCCAGCCTCAACACCGCGCTCGAACGCATCGGCCCGGCGGCGCAAACCGAGATCGCCTTCCATCCCTTCGAACTCAACCCGAACTTGCCCGCGGCAGGCCAGTCCCAACTCGAACACATCACCGAAAAATACGGCATCACGGCCGACCAGGCCCGCGCCAATCGCGAGCAGATCCGGGCCAGGGCGGCCGCGGTCGGCTTCACGATGAACCGGGACGATGCCAGCCTCGTCTACAACACCTTCGATGCCCATCGCCTATTGGCCTGGGCGCAAGAAAGGGGCGCACAGGCGGCACTCAAGGCAGCCCTGTTCACCGCCTATTTCACCGATGGGAAGAACATCGCAGACCGGGATGTGCTGGCCGATATCGCCCGGCAGGCCGGCCTGGATGGCATGGAGGCGGGTGCGATGCTGGCATCGGACCAGTTCCGGCAACAAGTGCGGGAAGAAGAAGCGCTGTGGGTCCAGCGCGGCATCAACAGCGTCCCGGCAATCGTCGTGAACGACCGCTACCTGATCTCGGGAGGCCAACCGCCGGAAGTGTTTGAACAGCAAATCCGGGCCATCCTGGCGGGCGACGTGCAAGGCTGACGATCCGCAACCGCGTTCATAGGCGATATGGACGGCGCGGCATGGCTCCCGGGTTGCATGGCCGCTGCCTGGCGGACAAGCCGGAGTTACCCCAGCGCCGTCCACTTCCGGCTGCTCGCTGCCGACTCCACCACCTTCTCGATAAAGCGCACGCCCTGCCTGCCGTCTTCCACGCGGGGGTAGTCGGCCTCCAACGGGTCGGCGACGCGGCCATCCGCGCGCGCGCGGATGTCGGCCGCCACGCCCAGGTAGACATTCGCAAAGGCTTCGATGAAAGCCTCGGGATGGCCGGCCGGAATCCGGCCCGCGCGCCGGGCCGATTCGCTCAGCCATGGCGAGCCGCGCGTCAGGATGCGGCGCGGCCCGTCCAGCGGGGAATGGATCAGCTGGTTCGGCTCCTCCTGGCGCCATACCAGCGTGCCCAGTGTGCCGGAGACCTGCAGCCGCAGATCGTTCTCCAGTCCCGCCGCCACTTGCGACGCCACGATGATGCCGCGCGCGCCTTCGGCATAGCGCAGCAGCAATTGCGCATCGTCGTCCAGGCGGCGGCCGGCACCGAAAACGGTGAGATCGGCGCACAGCGCGTCCGGCCGCAGGCCGGTGACGGTGGCGGCCAGGTTCTCGGCATGCGAACCGATGTCGGCCATGGTGCCGGCGCTGCCGCTGCGCAGCGGGTCCAGCCGCCAGTCGGCCTGCTTGTTGCCGCCGTCCACCGCGGCGGCCAGCCAGCCCTGGTTGTATTCCACGGCGATCTTGCGCAGCGTGCCCAGCGCGCCGCTGCGCACCAGGTGGCGCGCTTCGCGCACCATGGGGTAGCCGGTGTAGTTGTAGGTCACGCCGAACACGGTGCCGGCCTTGCGCACCGCGGCCACCAGCTCATCGGCCTGGGCTCCGGTGTGCACCAGCGGCTTGTCGCACACGACATGGAACCCCGCTTGCACGAAGGCCAGCGCTACCGGGTGATGCACATGGTTGGGCGTGACGATGCTGACCAGGTCGATGCGCTCGTCGGGGCCGCGGCGCAACTCGTCGGCCAGCAGTTCCTGCCAACTGCCATGGTTGCGGCCGTCCGCCAGGCCCAGCGCGGCGCCCGATTCGCGCGCGCGCTCAGGCGAGGACGAGAGCGCGCCGGCCACCAGCTCGAACTGCCCATCCAGCGCCATGGCCTTGCGATGCACGGCGCCGATGAAGGCGCCGTGGCCGCCGCCCACCATGGCGTAGCGTAGTTTTCTTTGATTGGACATACCTGGAGCCCTTGTTGGTGTTGGTCGTCGTGGCGGTCCGGCCGGATCAGGCCTGCCGGTCCCTGGCAAACACGGCGTCGAACGCGCCGGCCGCGGGCTTGAAATCGAGCCGCCGGCAAAAGGCCGCGCTCTCGGTGGCGCCGTGCACGCGATCCATGCGGCTATCCTCCCACTCCACCGAGAGCGGCCCCTGGTAGCCGATATCGTTGAGGGCGACGATGATCGATTCGAAATCGACCATGCCCCGCCCCACGCTGCGGAAATCCCAATGCCGGCGGGCGTCGCCGAAGCTGGTGTGGCCGCCGAACACGCCCACGCTGCCATCGCCCTTGCCCCACCAGACATCCTTCATGTGGACGTTGTAGATGCGGCCGGCGAACTGGCGGATGAACTTCACATAGTCCACGCCCTGGTAGGCCAGGTGGCTGGGATCGAAGTTGAAGCCGAAGCGCCGGTGCCCGTTCACCGCGGCGATGGCGCGTTCGGCCGAGGCGATGTCGAAGGCGATTTCGGTCGGGTGCACTTCCAGCGCGAAGTTGATGTCGTGCCGTTCGAATGCATCAAGGATTGGACCAAAGCGCTGCGCGAAGTCGGCAAAGCCCTTGTCCCAGTAGGCTTGCGTGGTCGGCGGGAAGGCATAGATGGCATGCCAGATCGCGGAACCGGTGAAGCCGGTGACCGTCTTCACGCCGAACCTGGCGGCGGCCAGCGCGGTGTCGGCCAGCTCGCGCGCGGCGCGCTGGCGCACGCCTTCGGGGTCGCCATCGCCCCACACATGGGACGGCAGGATGGACTGGTGGCGCTCGTCGATGCGGTCGCACACCGCCTGCCCCACGAGATGGTTGCCGATGGCCAGGCATTGCAGCCCGTGCCGGGCCAGCAGCGCGCGCAGGTCCTTGACATACTGCTCGGACGCCAGCGCCTGCTGCACATTGAAATGGTCGCCCCAGCAAGCCAGCTCCAGGCCGTCGTAGCCCATCTTCCGGGCCAGCGGCGCCAGTTCTGCCAGGGGCAGGTCGGCCCATTGGCCGGTGAAAAGAGTGACGGGTCTTGGCATATGCCGGACTCCTGTTGCGCGTGTTGCGCGATGCGTTGAGCGCGCGGCCCGATCCCGGCCGCCGCGCGAGGAAAGCGTCCCGCCCCGCATCGGAGCGGGACCGGGCCGGTCATCAGAACGGCGAGTCCGGGAAATAGAAGCTCTTCGCGTTGTCCCTGGTGATCAGCACCGAAGGGATGATGGTCGTGGGCGGCAGCTTGTCGCCCTTGATGCGCGCCTCGGCGGTGAGCTTGATGGCGTCGTAGATGAACTTGGGGCTATACGACACGTTGGCCTGGATCAGCGGATTGCTGCCGTCGATCAGCGTCTTGATCATGCCCTTGGCGCCGGCGCCGCCGAACACCAGCTTGATGTCCTTGCGCCTGGACTGCTCGATGGCCTTGAGCGCGCCCACCGCCATGTCATCGTCGGCGGCCCATACGGCGTCGATCTGCGGGAAGCGCGTCAGGTAGTCCTGCATCACCTTGAAGGCATCGTCGCGGTTCCAGTTGGCATACTTGGCATCGAGCAGTTTGATGTCGGGATGCTGCTTGAGCACGGCGTTGAAGGCATCCATGCGCTCGTTGTCGAGCGTGGTGGCGATGCCGCGCATGGCCACCACATTGCCACGGCCGTTGAGCGCCTTGGCGATGTACTCGGCCGGGATCTTGCCGAAGGCCGTGTTATCGCCGGCGACATAGGCGTCCTGCGCGCTGGCGTCTGTCAGGCCGCGGTCGACCACCGTCACATAGACGCCTTTGGCCTTGACCTGGGCCACCGGCTTGGTCAGCGCCGCCGATTCGAAGGGAAAGACCACCAGCGTGGTGATCTTGTTGACCGTGACCAGGTCCTGCAACTGGTTGGCCTGCTCAGGCGCGCCGCCGGCGGTCTTGACGATGACCCGCAGGCCCGGATGGGCCTTTTCCAGATCCTTCTTGGCCTGGTTGGCCCAGTACACGATACCGGCCGTGAAGCTGTGCGTAGCCGACGGAATGGCGACACCGACTACTACCTTGTCGGCTTGCGCCAGGGCCGGCCCGGCCAGCGCCAGCGCCGCTGCGGCGCCCATGGCCGACAGGGCCAGGCGGCGGCTCAAAGAAAGCTTGCTGTTCATGCGTTGTCTCCTGTTGTCTTATGAAAAGGCCGGACAAACCGGCCGGTTGGGGAACACACTGCAAACTGCAACCGATAACTGCAACCGATCACGGAAACCATTCACGGAAACCATTCAGGGAAATCATTCAGGGAACGCCCCGGCTTCACTTCCTGCCGCGCTGCATGAAGGCCACCGCGATGATCACGAAACCCTGCACCGCCGCGTTCAGGTACACGCTGATGATGCTGGTCAGGTTGAGGATGTTGCTGATCACCGAGAGCAGGATCGCGCCCACCACCGTGCCGGCGATGCTGCCCGCGCCGCCCTTCAACACCGTGCCGCCCACGATCACCGCGGCGATCGCCTCCAGTTCCCACAGCAGGCCGGTGGTCGGCGATGCCGATCCCAGGCGCGGCACGTAGAGCAGCGTGGCGATGCCCACGCAGACGCCCAGCAGCATGTAGGTGAGGATCTTGACCTTGTGCACATCCACCGCGGCGTACTGCGCCACCTGCTCATTGGAGCCGATCGCCTGCACGTAGCGGCCGTAGGCGGTGCGGTTGAGGATCACGCCGCCCAGCAGCGCCACCAGCAGGAACACCCACACCGGCACCGGCACGCCCAGCAGATTGGCGTAGTACACCGGGCTGTAGATGTCGGAGAGGTCGTTCTCCAGCGTGATGGCGCCGCCGTTGGAAAAATAAGTCAGGTAGGCGCGGAAGATGCCCAGCGTTCCCAGCGTCACGATGAAAGGCTCGATGCGCCCCTTGGTAATGAGCAGGCCGTGCACCAGCCCGAACACCGCCCCCAGCGCCACCGCCAGCAGCATGCCCGCGGCCACGGCCGCGATGGGCGAACCCAGCACGGGCGCCATGGCGTTCATGAACAGGATCACCGAGCCCGCGATCAACGCCGCCATCGAGCCCACCGACAAGTCGATGCCGCCGGAAATGATGACGAAGCACATGCCCACCGCGATGATGCCGATGAAGGCGGTGCGCGTGAGCACGTTCATCACGTTGTCGTAGGTGGCGAAATTACTGTTGAGCAGGGTGCCGGCAATGCACAACAGCACCAGGCCGATGATCGGCCCAAAGCCGTGCAGCCGGCTCCACCAGGCGGACATGGCGGCGGTGCGGGGACTGCCGCCGGGGCGCGCGGCGGCGGCGTTTTCAGCGGGTACCTGTGGCATGGACGATCAACTCCTCTTCGGTCAGGTGCGACTCTTGCAGCGTGGTTTGCAGGCGACCGGCGCGCATCACCGCCACGCGGTGGCACAGGCCGATCAGCTCCATCAGTTCGGACGAAATCACGATCACCGCCAGGCCCTGCGCCGCCAGGCGTTGCACCAGGTGGTAGATCTCGCGCTTGGCGCCCACGTCCACGCCGCGCGTGGGCTCGTCGAGCACTACCACCGACGGCTCCGGATGCAGCACCTTGGCCAGCGCCAGCTTTTGCTGGTTACCGCCGGACAGCGCAGATGCGCGCACCTCCAGCGCGCCGGCGCGGATGCCGAACTCCTGCACCGCGGCGCGCAGCGCGGCCTGTTCGGCGGCCGGGTCGAGCCAGGGCCTGGCGTAGCGCTCCAGGGCCATCAACGTGAGGTTGGGACGCAGCCCCAAGTGCACATGCAAGCCCTTGCCCTTGCGGTCTTCGCTGAGATAGGTGAGGCCGTGGCGGGCCGCATCGCGCGGGTTCCTGATCTGCACCGGCTTGCCCGCCAGCTCCAGCACGCCGCCGGCGCGCGGGCGCAGGCCGAGCAGGCCCTCGAACAGTTCGGTGCGCCCGGCGCCGACCAGGCCGGCAAAGCCCAGTATCTCGCCGCGCCGCACCTCGAAATCGATATCCTCGGCCCAGCCCGGCACCGTCATGCCGCGCACCCGGATCGCCGGTTCGCCATCCGGCGCCGGCAGCTTGGCCGGGAACAGGTCGGCCAGCTCGCGCCCCACCATCAGGTTGGCCATCTGCCGCCGCGTGAGCGACGCCGTGGGTTCGCGCGCCACCAGCAAGCCGTCGCGCATCACGATCACCTCGTCGGTAGTCCGTTCCACCTCGTCCAGCTTGTGGGAGATATAGATGATGGTCACGCCCGCGGCCTTGAGTTCGGCCATCAACGCGAACAGGCGCTCGGTTTCGCCCGGCGTCAGCGTGGCGGTGGGCTCATCCATGATGAGCAGGCGCGCGCGGCGGGCCAGCGCGCGGGCAATCTCCACCAACTGCTTCTCGGCCACGATCAGCTTGCGCACGCGCGTATCGGGATCCAGCGGCAGCCCGACCTTGGCCAGCGCCGCGCGGGTCTGCTCGCGCATCGCGCGGTCGTCGAGGAACGGGCCCTTGCGGATCTCATGCCCGAGGAAGATGTTCTGCATGATCGTGAGATCGTCCGCCAGATTGAACTCCTGGTGGATCAGCACGATGCCCTGCGCCTCGGCCGCACGCGGACCGCCGCCCGGCGCGCGCACGGCGCCGTCGATCGCCACCGCGCCGCCGCTCGGGCTCTCGTAGCCGGCCAGGATCTTCATCAGCGTCGACTTGCCGGCGCCGTTCTCGCCCAGCAAACCGTACACGCGGCCCGGCTGCAGCGCGAAATCCACGCCATGCAGCACGCGCACCGGACCGAATGCCTTGGTCACGTTGCGGAATTCGACGGCCACGCTCATGGCGCATCTCCCGCGGCGCTGGCCATGCTCTGCTGCATGGCCAGCACCCCCGCGCCCACCACGCCGGCATCGTCGGCCAGGGGCGCGTACTGAATCTCAAGGTGGCGGGTGGAGAGCGCCAGCGAGCGGTGGTACACGCTCTGGCGCACCGAGGCCAGGAACAGCGGCCCCATGTCGGCGACCCGCCCGGCGATGAACACGTGCGAAGGATTGAAGAAATTGACCACCGAAGCCAGCATCTGCCCCACCAGGTTGCCCGCGCGCTGGATGATGGCATTGGCCGCCACATCCCCGGCCCGGCTGGCCTGGGCCACGTCTTCCAGCGTCAGCGCGCCGGTCGCCTGCAGGCGTTTGGCCAGCAACGCGCTCTCGCCGCGCTGCGCGGCCTGCACCGCCATGCGGGCCATCGCCGGCGCCGCCGCCATCGCCTCCACGCAACCCTGGTTGCCGCAGTGGCAACGCGGGCCGGCCTGGTCCACGCAGATATGGCCGACATCGCCGGCCGAGCCGTTGGCGCCGCGGTAGACCTGGCCGTGGCATACGATGCCGCAACCGATGCCGGTGCCGACCTTGATAACCAGGAAATTGGGCAGGTTGCGCTGCAGCCGGTACATTTCGCCGAGCGCCATCAAGTTGACATCGTTGTCCACGAACACCGGCGCGGCGAACGCCTCGCGCAGGTAATCGCGGATGGAAAAACCGTCCCAGTCGGGCATCAGCGGCGGATTGACCAGCTGGCCGCTGGCGAAGTCCACCGGTCCCGGCACGCCCACGCCGATGGCGATGAGCTGTGTCGCCGGCCGTCGGCAGCGCGTGAGCAACTCCCGCATCAGGCCGCGCAGCCGCGCCAGGATCACGCCCGGCCCCTGGCGCACGTCGATGGGTTCGCGGTGGCGCGCCAGCACGGCCATGTCCGGCCGCATGACGGCCACCTGCATGCTGGTGGCGCCCAGGTCGACGCCGATCACCACGCCCAGCGTCTCGCTCAGGCGCAAGGTCTCGGCGCGACGGCCGCCGGACGATTCCTGCAGCCCCACCTCGTCGAGCAAGCCCTCGTCCAGCAAGGCCGCCACCATGGCGTTGGCCTTGCTCTTGGAATAGGCCAGCCGCTGCGCCAGCGCGTTGCGCGATGCGCCGGCCGACCAGAAGATGGTCTGCAAGACGTCGAGGTCTTCCGTGCCGCAGTTGTGCCAGCGTGCCAAGATTTGTCTCCGGTCGTAGCGCCTCATGTCGGACGCTTGCAGGAATACTATGTGGTCGGCTTTGGCTTATCAAGTCGTAACTTAGACCTAATTCAGGTCAATCCAGCGCTGCCAGCAACGGCCGCCATGCGCCCGGTCAAACACCGTCATCCGAGCTTGAAGGTCCCGACCACCAGCGCCAGCTCGCTGGCTTGCCCTTTCAATGAATCGGCCGCGGCGGCGGCCTGTTCGACCAATGCCGCGTTCTGTTGGGTGGTCTGGTCCATCTGGGCGATGGCCTGGTTGACCTCATTGAGCCCGCTGCTCTGTTCTTGCGTAGCGGCCGTGATTTCGCCGACGATGCCGGTCACGCGCCTGACGCTGGCGACTACCTCGGTCATGGTCGCGCCGGCTTGTTCGACCAGCTTGCTGCCGGCGCCCACCTTCTCCACGGAATCGTCGATCAGCGCCTTGATCTCCCTGGCGGCCGCGGCCGAACGTTGCGCCAGCGAACGCACCTCCGACGCCACCACCGCGAAGCCGCGCCCCTGCTCGCCGGCGCGCGCCGCTTCGACGGCGGCATTGAGCGCCAGGATATTGGTCTGGAAGGCGATACCGTCGATCACACCGATGATGTCGGCAATCTTGCGCGAGCTCTCGGTGATGCCTTCCATGGTCTGCACCACCTGGCCGACCACGCTGCCGCCCTGGATCGCTACGTCGGAGGCCGATTCGGCCAACTGGTTGGCCTGGCGCGCGTTGTCGGCGTTTTGCCTGACGGTGGAGGTCAGCTGTTCCATCGCCGAGGCGGTCTCTTCCAGCGAGCCGGCCTGCTGCTCGGTGCGCGAGGACAAATCGAGGTTGCCGCTGGCAATCTCGGACGTGGCCGTGCCGATGGTGTCGGTGCGCTGGCGCACTTCGCTGACGATATTGCGCAGGCTCTCGTTCATCGCGCGCAGCGCTTCCATCAAACGGCCGGTCTCGTCGCGCCCCCTGGGCCGGATATACACCGTCAAATCTCCCCTGGCCACCCGTTGCGCCACCTCGACCGCCGCCTTGAGCGGACGAGACACATTGCGCCCCACGGCAAACGCCAGCACGCATGCGATCAAGACGGTGGCGCCCAGCAAGCCGAAGATCCAGATCTCGGCCACGGTATATACGCGATACGCGGCCCGGTCGGCGCGCGCGCTGCCTTCGCCGTTGATTTTCACGATCGCCTCAAGATTGGCCACCATGCTGCGGAACACTTTGCCGGATTCGCCGTTGAACAAGGCCCGCGTCTCGTCGTATTGCTGATTGGCCGCCATCTCGGACAATTGCTTGTCCATCTCGACATACGCGGCGAAACTCTTGCTGAACTGCGCGTATTGGGTTTTCTCTTCCGGTTCCGAGATGCGCTGCTCGTAAATGGCGCGCTGCTTGGCAAGCATGCCCAGGCGCGCCTGGATGGCCTGGTTGGCGGCAGCGCGCTCAGCCGGTTGCACCGCCGTCACCAACTCCAGCTCGGCGATGCGCATGAGCGGCAGCGAACGTTGTATCTCCCTGGCCGCTTCGATCGAGGGCATCCATTTGCTGACGATTTCCGCCGATGCCTTGTTCACTTCCTTGAGCTGGCTGACGGAGAACAAGCCGACCATCACCGTCAAGGCGATCATCAGGCCGAAGGAAAAGGCGAGTTTTCTTGCGATATTCAGATTCAAAAACCAGTTCATGTCATCCTCAAATTCCGGTTTGTATCGTTTTTTTTTGGGGGGGAGGAACGGATCGACAGCGAAGCGATATCGAAACCGGATCCGGTCATTGGTGGCGAAATGCCGGATCGCGCGCACACGAACCTGGGTGTGACCGTCGGAAGCGCCAGGAGGAGATGCGATACCGGCGTTAAGGAATGGGGATCTCGTGGAGACGACCGGCCCCCATTTCATCAGCAGGAGTGAAATGCGTCCTGGCTCGACACGTGCGCCACCTCCCCCGAGGCCACTCGACAAAGCGAGGCCGGGATGAATATTAAATATTCGGGGGATGTCTTTCCAATGAATTAAATCGCGGGCTTAATGCCCTAATCGATATCATTTGGCGCGGCGGGAATGCGCCTGTCTGCGAAAGCCGATTCCCTGTCCCGCGTTCTTGGCAAGCCGACAAGGCCGCTCATCATGACGGGCAGGAGCGGGGCCGGGACCGCGGAAAGTGCGCCGCCATCCGGGGCTGACGGCCTCTTGCGGCTGCCGCCCCGCGGCGCATCTATTTGACCTTGATAACGACCTTGCCCTTGGCACGTCCGGCCTCGACATAATCCAGCGCATCATTGGCCGCGTCGAACGCAAAGACTTTATCCACGACCGGACGTATCGCGCCGGAATCAACCAGCGACGCAATTCTTTTCAATTGTTCGCCATTGGCCCGCATGAAAAGAAATGAAAAATTGACATTGCGCTGCCTTGCCTTTCTTTTGGCGCCAAAGCTTAAAACTCGCATGATCGATGCGACCAGCCACGAAGCCCCGATCTCTTTTGCAAAATCCGAATCCGGCGGCCCGGAGATGGAGATCAATCTCCCGCCCTTTTTCAGGATGCGCATGGATTTCTCCATCGTCTTGCCGTCCTGGCTATGCAAGACAACGTCATAGTCCGACAAGATCTTTTCAACGTCATCCTGCTTGTAGTCGATCACAATATCTGCGCCAAGGCGCCTCACCCAATCTGCATTGGCGGCACTGGTACTGGCCGCCACCGTTGCGCCCAGGTGCTTCGCCAGCTGGATGGCAAATGTCCCAACCCCGCCGGAGCCGGCCTGGATGAAGACCTTCTGCCCCTTCTTCAATCCCGCTTTTTCGACCAACGCCTGCCACGCAGTTAAACCGACCAGCGGCAGCGAGGCGGCTTCTTCCATCGAGATCGATTCCGGTTTCAAGGAAACGTCTTTTTCATTCATCGAGATGAACTCAGCGAATGTGCCGATCCTGTCTTTGTCTGGGCGGGCATAGACTTCATCCCCGGGCTTGAAGCGGCTTACCTTGGCCCCTGTCTTGATCACCACGCCAGCCACATCGTTACCTAAAATCAAAGGCAATCCATAGGGCAAAATGAGTTTGAATTCTCCGTTCCTGATTTTGGCATCAAGCAGATTGACGCCTGCGGCGTGGACTTGGACCAATACATCATCGTCACGCACATCCGGCTCCGGCATGTCGGCAGGATGCAGACGGTTATTGCGGCCATAGCGTTTGATGATGAATGCCTTCATGATGTCTTTCCCGATTCTGTTTAGGTGTTCCTGCATGCTGGCCGTGGTTTCATGGCTCGCTGCAAAATATTGACTGCCTGGATTTTCCCGATGCCGACGCCATCGAAACGCTCTCACATGATTCCCAAATATGCGCGCAGGCGCATGTCGCCGCCAGTGAAAATCGCCATGGCCTCAACCTCCGGATGCATGGCTTTCGCGGCTGTCGCATGCCGGGTCGCAGCGACGACGGCAGGACATTCCGCTTCCGCAGCGTTTTCCAATCGACCGCTTTCCTGCTCTGCGTCACGCCGCCCGAGTTGGCTGCGAACCGGTATCTTCATGATTCCAGCCGCAAGTCTTTTCTGATACCGGCATCGACCAGGGCCGCCGGAGCGAATCTATGCAAAAAGCGCAAGCGCCTCGCCAACCCGCCGGCGGAATAACGCAGCACGGGGCGGCGGGCACTTGCCGCTTTGAGCACGGTGTCAGCCACCACCTCCGGGCCGTCTGCGCCGCTCACCAGCTCTTTTACGCGCTGTTTCAGGGCCGCGCGAATTTCACGGTACAAGTCGAGCGCATTGTCGGGCTCCATGGAATTCACATCGAACCGGGTATGGATATAACCGGGCTCGATCACCGAGACGCGAATGCCCATCGTACGCAATTCGTGGTCGAGCGATTCCGAATATCCCGCTACGGCATGCTTGGTCGCGGAGTAAAGCGCCATGTAGGGCATGGGCAGAAAACCCAGCACCGAACCGATATTGAGGATACGGCCGGCACGCTGCCGGCGCATGTGAGGAACCACGGCGCGCGTCATTCGAACCAGCCCGAAAAAGTTGGTTTCAAAGATCGAGCGGGCCTGCTCAAGCGAGCTCTCCTCCGCCGCAGCCGGAGCAACGCCGAAACCGGCATTGTTCACCAGCAGATCGATCCGGCCGCTTTGCTTCATCACTGCGTCGACGGCAGCGTCGACCGAATCGTCGCTGGTCACATCGAGCGATAGCATGTCGAACGGCTGTTGCCCCTGGGCCCCGCGCCGACTCGTGCCGTAAACCTTATACCCGGCTGTTGCAAGCCGCAGCGCGCTTGCTTCGCCAATCCCCGAAGAGGCTCCGGTCACCAGTGCGATTTTCCTGTCCATCATGTTCTCCCGACTTTCATCAACAAGCCTCCGGCGGCTTTAAACCAGGTTTTTCCACAAAAATATTACGATCATCATATTTACAATCAAAAAAACAGGCACGCATGCCCGCACCCCTGAAGTCAGGAATCGGACGGTGCCAGTTTTTTCCGTGCCGCCTCGAGAAAACTTTCAGACAACCTGGGGTCGTCGACAGCGCGCGCCATGATCATGGCGCCGACAATCGAAGCGACGATCATGAGCGCCTCTTCATGTCCGGCCGGGGTTCCCCAGCCGGGCAGCTCGCGCGCGACCACATCGATCATCTCTTTGATGCGGCGGGTCGCGGCGTGCCGCACCTCTGGCGCCTGGCGCGGCATTTCCGAACCCAACGCGGAAATCGGACAGCCGGTTTCAATCCCGGCAAAATGCTCCGCCGACAGGTAGGCCTGGATCATTGCCGGCAAAGCCTGCCCGGGCGGAACCGCGGCAGCGATGCGTTCCGACAGACCGACGGCTTCCGCGCCGGCACGATCCGCCGCTTCCGCCAGCAACGCTTCACGCGACGCGAAGTGGGCGTAGAAGCCGCCGTGCGTCAGCCCGGCTTCCTTCATGATGTCGGCCACTCCGGTGCCGTGATAACCGCTGCGCCGAATCGCGCGCGCGGCGACCTCAACGATGCGCTCATGCGTGATTTCCTTGCGGCTGGCGGTTTTTTGCCCAATGGCTTTCGATTTCATGATGACCATCATATATCATTTCGCAAAAAAATGCTCAGCGAATCCATTTGCGCCGTTTTCCTGTCGCGCCCTCCACCGCCTCCCCCTTGCATCGTTTCACTGCCCAAAGGCTCGGCCACCACGCCATGGATGCCCGGCCTCCCCGGCATGCCTTGGCCAGGTTGCTACACGCCAAATGTACACATCACCGCATTCAATCGTCCCAGCCGCCCGATCACCGCGGCCGGACTTTTCATGAAATGCATGCCGGTGCACGAGCCGGTCATGACGACCTGTCCTTTTTGCAAGGGCATGCCGCGTCGCTGCGCATGCCTGGCCAGCCAGGCGACGACCATCTCCAGATCGCGCATGGGGTTGCCGCCCTTGGCCTGGGCGACCAATGCACCGCCGACCTCCAGGCTGGCCTCGAGCCCGGAAAAATCGATCAGGCCCATCGATTCGATCGGGATTTCCGGGCCGAGGACGATGGCGCCATGGCTCTGCAGGTCGGCCAATGCCGCGTTGGGATTGGGGCTAGGAAATGGCGCCAGCCTGGTTTCGACGATCTCGAAAGCCGGCATTGCGGCGTCGAATATTTCGCCGATATCGATGCCCGATGCCGCCAGCTCGCCCGGCCCGACATCGGCGCGCAGGCGCAGGGCCAGCTCTACCTCCACACCGCACAGCGGCCACTGGCTCAACGTGAATGCGGCGCCGTCGCCATGGAAGCCGAGCGCGGGCAGCGGCGCGCAGTGCGGCTCATGCCCCGGCCCCTTGTGCCCGACCTTCCAGCCGCCGACAGGCCCCAGGAAATCCAGGCAGGCATCCTGCACCGCGTAGGCCTGCTCTCTGCTGTCGACCGGCACTTGCCGATAATCCAGGGGAATGCGGCTTTCCCGGGCCTGCCGCAATAGCCGGGCGATGTCGTGTGCTTGCATCGGTTCTGCCTCAATCAGGCGCCAGAGATGGCGGCATGGCCATGCCCAGGGCGGGCAGTTCCATTGCCATATGTTCGGCGAACGCCAACAGCGCGGCGTCGGCGCCGCGCGGCGCGATCAGTTGCATCCCGGTGGGCAGGCCGGCGACCAGCCCGGTGGGAATGGCGATGGCAGGCAGCCCGGCCGCGTTGGCCAGCGCGGTGAAGACCGCGTGGTCGCGCGGCCCGGCGGGCCGGCCGCCGATGATCGCCGGGAAAGCCTCATCCGCCGCCCACGGCAAGGCGGCCGTGGCGGGCGTGAGAATGAAATCATGCGCATGCCACAGCTGCGCCATCGCGCGCCGCAGCAGCATCACTTCGCGCTGCAGCGTATACAGCGCGCTGCCGGGCAACGCGCGGCCGGCCATCAAGGTCGCGCGCGCCACCGCGCCGCACCGCTCTTCGAAGGCGCCGGGCTGCGTCTGCGCCAGCCACGCCAGGCCCGCCGCCGACAGGGATGGCCACAACTCGTTGACGGCATCGGCCAGATCGAACGCGGCCTGCTCGACCACGACATGCCCGAGCCTGGACAGGCAGCGTGCAACCGCCTGCGCATTGGCCGCAATGCCGGGATCGACCTCGACGCCGGCAAACCGCGGCAGATAAAGAATGCGGCGCGCCGCTGCCACCTCGGAGGGCGGCGAGCGCAGCGGCTGCGCGGCCAGGACTTCCATCAAGATCCGCACATCCTGGACCGACCGGCCCAGCCCGCCGACGCTTTCGTATTCCAGGAAAATCTCCGGCAAGCCGCCCTGCCGCGGCACCAGGCCTGCCGACGGCTTGAAACCGAACAGGCCGCAATGCGCCGCCGGCCGCCTGATCGAACCGCCGCCGTCGGTTGCCAGCGCCAGCGGGCCGCAGCCGGAAGCCACTGCCGCGGCGGCGCCTCCCGAGGAACCGCCGGGCGTCAGGCGCACATCCCAGGGATTGCGGGTGGTACCGAAGCGCAGATTGGAGGTATAGCCCTGCATGGCGAACTCGGGAAGGTTGCTCTTGCCGAGCAAGACCGCGCCCGCCGCACGCAGGCGCGCCACCGGCAGTTCATCTGCCGCCTCCGGGCCGGCGCCGTAGAGCCGGCTTCCCCAGGTGGTCGGCATGCCGCGCACGTGAAGATTGTCCTTCACGGTCAGCGGTATCCCGTCCAGCACTCCCCATGCTGCGCCGGCGGCCCAGCGGCGCGCGCTGGCATGCGCCGCCTCCAGCGCGCCATGGGCGACCACCGCGGTCATGGCGTTGATGGTCGGCTGGCATTGCTCGATGCGCGCCAGGCACGCCAGCGCGGCGTCGACCGGCGTGAACGCCCCGCGCCGGTATCCGTCGGCCAGCGCCGCCGCGCCCAGGCGACACAGGTCGCCGGCGGCATCCATTTGCGCAGAGGGCTCCATTTACTCGGGCAGTTCGCCGGCCGGACGTCCCAGCCATTTTTGCGACAGCTTGTCGAGTTCGCCGCTGGCCTTGGCTGCGGCCAGGATGTCATTGAGGCGGGCCCGCAGCTTGTCTTCGTTTTTCGGAAGGCCGATGAAATTGGGCGAGACCTTCAGCACGAACTTGAATTCGGTGTTGAGCTGGGGATTGTTCTTCATCAGCACGTCGGCCACCTGCACGCTGGTCGCCACCAGTTGGGTCTGGCCCGCGGCGAAGGCGGCGATGGTGCTGTTGTTGTCTTCGAAACGGCGCAAGGTGGCGCTGGACGGCGCGACCTTGCTCAGTTCCATGTCATCCATCGAACCGCGGGTCACGCCGATGCTCTTGCCGGCCAGGTCGGGGCCGCCTTTGACCGCCATCGCCTTGGGCCCGAACACGCCGATGAAAAAGGGCGAGTACGCCGCGGTGAAATCGACCACCTTCTCGCGCTCGGCGTTCTTGCCCAGGGTCGAGATGACAATATCCACCTTGTGCGTCTGCAGGTAGGGAATGCGGTTGGCGCTGGTGACCGGCACCAGGACCGCCTTGGCGCCCAGTTTCGCCGCCACCAGGTTGGCCATGTCGATATCCAGGCCCTTCGGCTGCATGTCGGCGTCGACAAAACCATAGGGAGCGAAGTCGGTCGGCACCGCGATCCGGATCTGGCGCGACTTCTGAATATCCTCCAGCATGCTCTGCGCCGTCGCCGCGCAAGCCGTGGCGGCCAGCAGCAGGCTGGCCAATACCTTGATTTTCCAAGTTTTCATTTCACTCTCCCTGTTGGCTGCGTCAATAGAAAACACCCCGCCGCCCGACGCGGCAGGCGTGCCGGTCAGTGCTGCAAAATCGGCGGGGCCTGCCAACCGATGCCCGCGGGCAAGGGCTGCAGGATGCGGCGCAGCCGCGCTACGGGATCGGCGCTGGCGGCGGCATGGGGCTCGCCATCGAGGGGGAGCTTGCGGTCCCAGGTATCCAGGTGGCTGTCCAGCAGCGCCTGTGCCCTGGCCAGGTCGCCCGCTTCCAGAGCCGCGACGATCGCCGTGTGCTCGGTATAGGAGTGCAGCGCCTCCTCGTCGGATTGGTGATGCAGCGCGATCAGCGTGGTGCGCGCGGTGAGGTCGCGCAGCGTTTCAGCCAGGACCGGATTGCCCAGGCAATCGGCCAGGCAGACATGGAAATCCCCCAGCAGGAAACTGCGCTGCGCAATATCGCCGCCTTGCAGCGCCAGTTTTTGCCGCTTGAGATGCTGGCGCAACTTGCGCAGCGTGGCTTTATCCAGCGCCGTGCGCAGGCGCAGCAAGCCGGTTTCGATGACGCGGCGCGCTTCGAACGTCTGGAACGCCTCTTCCCGGCTGGGCTGCGCGACATACCAGCCGCTGCCGACGCTGGAGGTGACCAGCCGGCGCACCGCCAACCGGGTCAATGCTTCACGCACGATGGTGCGGCTGCAACCGAACAGGCTGGCCAGCTGCTGCTCGCTCAACTTGTGGCCGGGCAGCAGCTTCCTGGCGAGAACCGCTTCCAGGATGCATGCGCTGATATCGGTTGATGTGGTCATGCCCAACCTGTATGCAGCTTTCGTGCCATATCTGTATTCAGGTTTGGCGACCACCATGCCTCAAATCCGGGCCATGGCGCGTTCAAGACGCGTCCTTCGTGGTGCGGCATCGCCATGCCCGCCCCACATTGGAACCTGCGGCGGCTCAAGGGGGGATGCTTGGCATGATGCAGCGGGTTGTGGGGCGCCCGGCACCGCAAGCAAGGGCAACGACTTGCGTCGGCCAAACATTTCAATAATAATTGAAATGTTGAATAATTAAATACCGCCATGGAAACCAAAGCCGTCATCACCGCCCTGGCCGCGCTGGCCCAAGAGTCGCGCCTGGCCATCTTCCGCCATTTGGTGCAGCTCGGGCCTGAAGGCAGTGCCGCCAGCAAGATCGGCGAGCATCTCGACATTGCGCCGTCCTCGCTCTCGTTCCACTTGAAAGAACTGGCGCACGCTTCATTGGTGACTGCGCGGCAGGAAGGCCGGTTTGTGATCTACACCGCCAACTACGCCGCCATGAACCAGGTGCTCGGCTTCCTCACCGACAACTGCTGCGGCGGCAATGCCTGCGCACCCGCGGGCGTGCGCTGCCAGCCGGCGACTTCATCGAACTGACCTTACAACGGCCGCTTTCAGGCGCGCCGACCTCCCACTCACCATCAAGGACCCGACGTGCTTGCGGCATTTCTCATTTTCCTGCTTACCCTGATATTCGTGATCTGGCAGCCCAGGGGGCTGGGCATCGGCTGGAGCGCATGTGCCGGCGCCGCCGTGGCGCTGCTCTGCGGCGTAGTCCATTGGTCGGATATCCCGGCGGTGTGGCATATTGTCTGGAATGCCACCGGCACCTTCATCGCCATCATCATCAGCAGCCTGCTGCTGGACAAGGCCGGCTTCTTCGAATGGGCGGCCCTGCACGTGGCCCGCTGGGGCGGCGGCCGGGGCCGGTTCCTGTTCGGCTTGCTGGTCTTGCTGGGCGCCGCCGTCTCCGCGCTGTTCGCCAACGATGGCGCGGCCCTGATCCTCACGCCCATCGTCATCGCCATTCTGCTGGCATTGCGCTTCCCGCCCCGGGCGACCCTGGCCTTCGTGATGGCGGCCGGCTTCATCGCCGATACGGCCAGCTTGCCGCTGGTGGTATCGAACCTGGTCAACATCGTCTCGGCCGATTTCTTCAAGATCGGTTTCGCCGAGTACGCGTCCATCATGGTCCCGGTCAATATCGTCTCGGTGCTGGCCACGCTCCTGGCGCTTTTCGCCTGCTTCCGGCGCGACATTCCCGCAAGCTATGACCTGGCGCAGCTCCAGTCGCCGGCCGCAGCCATCCGCGACCGCGCCACCTTCGTTGCCGGCTGGTGGGTGCTGGCCCTGCTGCTGGCCGGCTTCTTCTGGCTGGAAGGCCTGGGCGTGCCGATCAGCGCGGTGGCCGCCGTCGGGGCGCTGATCTTGCTGGCCGTGGCCGGCCGCGGCCACATCATCTCCACCCGCGAAGTCGTCAAAGGCGCGCCCTGGCAGATCGTCTTCTTCTCGCTGGGGATGTACCTGGTGGTGTACGGATTGCGCAATGCCGGCCTGACAGGCTATCTCACGGGCGTATTGAATGGCTTCGCCCAGCATGGCGTCTGGGGCGCCGCCATCGGCACCGGCTTGCTGACCGCGTTCCTGTCCTCGGTCATGAACAACATGCCCACCGTGCTGGTCGGCGCCTTGTCGATCGACGCCGCCAGCGCCCAGGGCGTCGTGAAGGAAGCCATGGTGTACGCCAACGTCATCGGCAGCGACCTCGGCCCCAAGATCACGCCGATCGGCAGCCTGGCCACCCTGCTCTGGCTGCACGTCCTCGACAAGAAGAGCATCCACATCTCCTGGGGTTATTATTTCCGGGTGGGCGCCATGCTGACGCTGCCGGTGCTGCTGGCGACGCTATGCGCCCTGGCGCTCCGGTTGGGCGGTTGAGACGGCCCCGGCCGCTTTCCCATTGGCGACGCTCCCCGGCCGACGGGCTCCAAGCCGATTTCACACAAGGATGACACCATGACCACGATCTACCACAACCCTGCCTGCGGAACCTCCCGCAACACCCTGGCGATGATCCGCAACAGCGGCGAAGAACCGATTGTCATCGACTATCTCCAGCATCCCCCTTCGCGCGAAACCCTGGCCAAACTGATCCAGGATGCCGGCCTGGGCGTGCGCGAGGCGATGCGCCAAAAGGGAACGCCCTATGCCGAGCTGGGCCTGGACAACCCGGCGCTGACCGACGAGCAGTTGCTCGATGCCATGCTGGCCCACCCGATCCTGATCAACCGGCCGTTTGTGGTGACCTCCAAGGGAACGCGCCTGTGCCGGCCATCCGAAGTGGTGCTGGAGATCCTGCCGCATCCGCAACAGGGAGCCTTCACGAAAGAAGACGGTGAAGCCGTCATCGACGCGCAGGGGCAACGTGTTGCGTCGGGCAAGTGATCCGCCCTGTCACCCATCCCAAGACTTGCGGTTTCAACGAAACAAATTAGCGGTTAGCGTGTCATACCGCGCAGCCTGCGTTCACTGCACAACGTCCCGACAATAAATCGCTTTCCAGAACGAGGCCGCACAACAGAAACCAGGGTTCGAAGGGATGCGCCCAAGGCGCATGACGGATTTGCCGACGAGGGCGGCAGAAAGAGCAAAATTGAAACAATTGCGCAATCGGCTTTGCATCGGTCTGGTCGGCCTGGGCATGTTCTGGATGCTTGGCATGGTGAGCACGAATGAGCTGGCCAAGAGCAGCATCCTGATGGCGAGCGCCCTGCCCGGCATTACGGGAATGTTCATCGCCATCCCCTATTTCCGTCGGCGCCCCCATTGGTTGTCGGCGAGCACGTTCCTGATCCTCCTGCTTTTTTTCCTCGATGCGACGCTGAAAGGATTTTTGCGCGATTACTTTGGACTGCGCCCCAATCCGATCCTGGTCTTACAGGCCATCTTCAACTCGAATCCGAGTGAAACAGGGGAATTCTTTCGGCACAACTGGCGCAACGTGGTAGAGGCCGCACTCGTCTTTCTCGCATCCTGTTTCCTGGCATTCCTGGCCCAACGAAAACTTGCCGGCATCGAGCCCGATACCAGCGCCGCGCCGCTGAAACGGCGCAGCCTCGTCGGCATTGGCGCGCTTCTCACGGTGTTCCTTGCGCTGCACTTCAATCCCACGATGGCCAAGGAAAATCCGCTCCTGTTCTGGCCGCTTCGCTACCTGGACTATCGCGCACAGGTAGTCCGGGCCGAGAACATGTCGAGGGACATCGAGCGCAACATGGCCAAGAAATCCGACTGGCAGGTTCAGTACGCGGGACCGGATCGCAACACCGTAGTGTGGGTGATTGGAGAAAGCATCAACCGCGCCAACATGTCCCTGTACGGTTATCCGCGCAACACGACACCGTTGCTGAACTCGATGCGCAAGGAGCTGATCGTTTTCCGGGATGTCGTGTCGTCAGAGCCGGCGACCATGGCTTCGCTGATGAAGATGTTCACGCCGGCCGACATCGATGACCCAGACGAGTGGAATCGCAAACCCGACGTGCTGATGCTGGCCCAGGAAGCCGGCTTCAAGACGTTTTGGATTTCCAACCAGGTCCCCAACGATGGCTGGCTGGGATTGGTGTCGAACCGCGCCAGCGAAAAGCTCTTCATCAACAAGGGCGCCGGGCGCGGCGAAAACAATTTCGATGGCAACCTGCTGCCTGGCTTGGAAGCCGCATTAAAGAATCCCGCCCCGAAAAAGCTGATCGTGGTCCATCTCCTGGGCGCTCACCCAACGTACGACATGCGCTACCCCAGGGAATATGCGAAGTTCGATGGCGCCCTCGACCACATTTCAGAACAACTCGCCAAGGCCGAGCGCCCGGTGTGGATTCGCCAGCTGCGCAATGAATACGACAACGCCATCGCATACAACGACTATGTTGTCGGCAGCATGCTCCAGTTGACGATGAAGATGACGCACCAGGATCACGCCAGCCTGGTCTTTAGCTCAGACCACGGCCAGGAAGTCGGCCACACGAGAAACCATGCCGGCCAATCCATTTCGGACGCCACCGGCTACGAAATCCCCATGCTATTGTGGACCAAGTCTTTTGCCGGAAAAAATCCGGAAGAGAAAGCCATGCTCGAACATCGCGCCTACCAGACCGACCATTTCGAGCACACCGTGCTGGGCCTTCTCGGCGTTCGCTCAATTTACTACGAAGCCTCGCGGGATATCCTCAGCGAGAATTTTCACAGCCAGGATTTCGTCAATGGCCTGCGGCGCATCAATGGACGGCCATATGAGCCGCGTACGGTCATGTATCAGCAAAGTCCGGTGAATGCAGCAAGTAAGTAAGTGAGTGAAGGAAAAGACGCTTGAGCTCTTCTTGGGACGAGATGACTGAAGAGCTGCCTTCGAACCTGGTTTTGGCATCCCTTCCCTGACAACAAATACGATTCCCAAAACATTACAGCCGCGCTTGCCCGCGGCTGTATACCCTGATGATCGTCAGCAAACTGCTGCGGCAAGAACGGTTTGGCCGCGCTGGTCCTGTCGCGCGCTCTCATCAATTCAAAGTGGCGCAATGATGGCTTACCACGCCTCGGGGGTTTCCGGCTGCAAGATCATCTTTATCATAAAGTTGTTGAAAATCCCGTTCGACACCACTGCCAGGCCCATGCCTTTGTACAGCGCGGCATAGGCCTCGCTGCCCTCCCCGCCGTCTTCCTTGAGCCGCTCCATTACAGCCCTGAGCGCCTTCATGTGGGTAGGAATTGCCTTGTAGGGCGTGCTGCCATCGGCAGCCACAAAATTGCGCAGGCAATCGATGATCTCATTGCTGCTCAAGGCAGGATTGGCCTCCCACCGCTGTTTCAGCTCCGCATAAAGCTGATCGATGGCGCCATCCTCGGCCTCGGGCTGCGCCTGGTTGGCCAGACGGCTTTCCAGGCTGACCGGCGACGGCTCATTGGTCGACAGGATACTCTGATGGGGTCCAGACAATGGGGAAATCATGGATGCTCCGGTGACGATCTTGGAATAGGTGAGGATGCCGGTTCGAGCATCGCCGCCAAGCGTTCCTGGCCGATGTCGGCGGCAGCGGCGCAGGCAGCGTGCAGCGACTGTAGTCTGGCCATGACGCGGGAGCTGGCGCTAGCCACAAAGTCCTCCGCAGAGAATTCGGCGACGTAGTCGCCATGCCGTAACACGAAGCGATCGTGAGGGTGATAGTCGATGCCGATCGGCGCCGAGATACGCTGCTGCAACCGTGCCATCAGGCAGCGATGCCCGGCGCGCAAGGTATCGGGCAGCAACAGTTCCAGCGGGACGTTTTCCGCCGTGCCGCCGGACTGCTCGCGCAGGCATTCCTCGAAGGCCGCCATCACCACTTCCGGGTCGTCTACGCTGCACCTGAGCAAGCGTTCGGTTTCATCGCGCAGCCGCTCTTGCAGCCGTGCCGCCAGCACGGCGTGGTCGGCCAGGTAATCCGCCACCACCGTCAGACTTTGCAAGATTCCCGCCGCGTAACCTTCGGCGCGCGCCTCCCGGTATCGGTCGGCGACCTCCTCCTGTGCCTGCGCCACCAGATCGCCGGCTGCCCGACGGGCATGGTCCAGCACCGCCGAGGCGCGCAGATTATTGCGCAAATAAGCGCTGCGGATGCGCACTCCTTCTTCAGGAATGACTTCACAGACGGTATGGATAATTTTTGGCATAGTCAATTGCTTGAGAAATCAGGAACAGCTCGCCCACCGTCACAGGCCGGCGCGGCGCATCGAAACAAGCGTCCAGGTCCGGGGGAAACAATAACCGCATGCACGCCTGCAAGTCGGCCGGCGCCTGCTGCTGCCATGCCAATACCAACGCCAGGCCCGTAGCCTGAACCGCCAGCAGCGAGTCGCCTCCCATGCTCGCGCCGCCCGCGGCCATCGGAGTGGACGGCATGACCGGCCATGACAAGGCCATGAACCGGCGCACCGGCAACGGCAGGCGCAGCAATCTCCCACGCCAGACCAGTTCTGCCTTCAGCACCTGGGCCCCCAGCAGCGCACAGATGTAGGGCCATTGCTGCCAGTGCCGCAGCAAGAGATGGTCCGGCACGTCCCGGATGCTGCCCACGGTCGCTACCTGGCCCAGCAGCAGGCGATTGACCACGGCGCGCTGGCGCGGATTTCCCAACCCGGCCGCCAGGCGCATGCGATCGGGATGCACATAGGCCAACGGATCCAGCAAGAGCCGCGCCGGAGCGTCGTGCAACGCAGGCCGATCAGGCAACTGAAGATTCATTGGTCTCTACCGGATGGTCTTTGCGGCCGCAGGTTGGCAAGCGGCCCGCGATAGCGCCAGCCCAACCATGCCAGCACACCCAAGATCGCCGCCGCCAGTGCAGCGATCATGACGGGCAGCGGCTGACCAGGCTTGCTCGCCAAGCGCGGCGCTTCATGCTGCAACTCGCCTCGTCGAGAAAGCACGACCGAGATATTGTCGTACTCGACCTCTGCGAAACTGTTCTTGAGGAAGCGCTTGATATCGTTGATCAGCGTCGGCGAATCGACCTCCCCTTCATAGCTGGCCAGGGCCGACAGATGAATGGGCTGTGCCTTGCGGCCGCCCTCTCCGGCATCCATGTCATAGCTTACATGCACCCGCGCAGTGACCACGCCGGTCATGGTCAGGAGCGACTGCTCCAGTCGTTGCTCGATCCCGGAATAGAGCCGGGCCTTCTCGGCACGCGGCGAAGTCACCAGGCTGTCGGCCGGGAACATGTCGGCGATCTGCACGGTCTTGCGCGAAGGCAGGTCATAGGCCTTGAGGATATCGACGGCCGCCGCAAAGTCGGGCTTGTCGACCTCAATGCTGTAGCCGTTCTTGCCATTGTCCCGTTTGGTCGCATCGATGTTGTGGCGATACAGGACCGCCAACACCTCGTTGGCCTGTCCTTGGTCCAGCGCCTGCAGCAATCCTTCGCGCCCGCAGGCCGCCAGCAGCAGGCACAACAGTACGGAAATGGCCAGCCGCTTCATGCTCGCATGAGGGTCTCAGCGGTACCCGTCACCTTGTGCGTGATAACGCCGATGGTTTGCACCTTCTGGCTGTATTCACCCACGCGCACCTGCAGTGCAAACAAGCTTCCCGGCTCGGACAGGTAGACGGGGTCGTTGGCCTTGGCCAGGATGTGAGCGTATTCGGCCTGCACCTGCACCGAGGTGGAGGCATAGGCGTCGCGCAGGCGATCGTCCAGCGAGGTCGTCGAGACCTCTTCCGGCGTGATATCGACCGCCTGCGGGGAGTCGCCGGGCTGGATTGCTGTAATAACTGTCTGATGCATACTTGAATGGCCTTCCGATATCAGCGGAAGTTAGCCAGGATGGTGGCGTCCGTGTCCTTGAACGCCTTTACCGTGGACGATTGGGCATTGCGCAAGATACTGACTTCGGAAATCACCGCCTGGTACTCTGCCAGCAAAGCCGGGTCGGTGCTGCCGGAACCTGTAGTGCCGTTGCCGGCCAATTGGCTACGCAGGTCCTTCTCCCGGGCAAAGAGCAGACTGCCCCCCTTCTCAAAGCTCTCTGCCGTTTCCACCATCAATCCGCCGCCTTGGTAAGGCGTTGTTGCATCTGCCATATAAAACCTCCTGTTTAAAGTGTATGTGGGAAAAACCAATGCTGACGAGTCAGCTTGAAATACTCCGGGCCGCCATACTTGAATGACTTGCCCTTGAATTGCTTGTCCTTGAGTACCACCGAGAAATGGACATAGCGATGACCGAAGTCGTGGTAAAACGCCTCGGTAAATTCCTGCAGCCGGGCCAGGTCGACGTCGCTCAGCCCGCTGGCGATCGTGTATGTGACGCTGTCGGCATTGCTTTGGCGTCGGTAGTCGATCCCGAAGCGGTCCAGGCCGCTGCGGGCCTGGTTGTCAATCAGCTCATCGGACCAGTTGGCCATGCCGATGCTCTGGGCATAAGGCATCCAACTGCGCAGGCTGCCTAGCAGTGATTTCTGCGTCTGCTGGTCGAGGTGGGTGCGCTCCTGGCTCAGTATCAGCAGCGGCCGCGCCGGATCGTCCAGCTTGAGACGATGGAAAACCAAGGAAGGACAGTTTTCCCGCAACAGCTTGTCGATGCGCTGCTCCTCCGTCCGCAGCGTGGCCACCTGAACCGAGGCAGCCATGCCCTCGCGAGCGAGCGCCTGCCGGGCCCACAAGGCATCTCGTTCGTTCTGCGCGAACAGATAAACCAAATCGTCATGCCCTTTAAGCAAGCGATACTGGCCACTATTGCCCGCCACGACGGTCGCCGCATCAGCCACACGCCGCTCCCCCTGGAGATGCATCCAGTACAGCAGGCCGGAAGCCAACAGCGCGGCCAGCACGATGAAGCCCGCCAGCGCGGCCAACAGCCTGGATTGACGACGCGGCTTTGTGGCGGCGACCTCCGTCAGCGATGCTTCGGCGCCAACGATGCCAGGCTCCCATTCGCTGTCCGCAGCGCGCACCGCGAAATCCAGCGGACCGACATGGCAGATCTGCTGAAAGTCCTGAGCCCGTTCCTGCGGCTGCGGATGCAGCGTGCGCAGGCGAAAGCCATCGCCCGCATCGGCATCAATGAGTACCTCAAAATTGCTACCGCCCTCCATCGGCAAAACGATCGTGCCTTCTGGGAAATCGCCCCCTTGCTCCATCAGCTTGTCCGACGGCCCCACGATCACAAGTGTCGCGCCTTCCGGCAATGCGTACTCGCAGCCGCACAAGGGGCCATTCAATAGCCGCAAGACAGCCCGTTTGGCAGCTGCTTCAATCTTTGGTTCAAACTTCGCATCCGCCTGCGCGCCGGCCAATTCCCTGGCAGGCACTTCTTTTTCGGCGATGGTGATCATGCTTACTCCCTCGTTACCATAATCGTCTTACCGCGCAAACGCTCCACCACGTCGCAGGCGCCGCTCACCGTGAGCAGCTGGGGCAACGCCTCGGCATCGATCTCTATATCGAACATGTCGTTGAGCATGTACGCGACTTGCAGCAGATCCAGCGAGTCAGCGCCCAGGTCATCGACCAATAGCGCCTGTTCGTCCGGCAGCCCTGCGGTCATGAAATATTCCCCCAGAAAGCTGCGCACCTGAGTGCGCAATTCATCGCGAGTCATCATGCTCCTCCCGCGAATGCACCTGGTTCACTCCCCGGCGCCGCCCCTCCCCGAGCCGGGGCCGGGCGGTCGTGGACCACGGTGTACAAAGTGTCAGCGCCCACGTTCGGCCGCGCCGTTTGTGGCCTTGGGATGCCATATCCTTTGGGATACGTGCCGAATCCGCTGCCAGAGAACCTTGAACGATTTTCGGATCCTGTTCAAAACCTTCCTGCCGGCATTGATGTGATGGATACCACCCTCTCCGATCGAGATATCGTAGTGTTCCAGGAGGTATGGCCGGAGCACCCCAGATACATTCCTGAGGTTTATGTATGGCCCAATGCTTTCCTCCCCACTCAGAGACACTCTGTCCGGCTCATTGGGCGGCATGTTGCCCTCTGAGCGATATCTCTTGGAGCCCATTACACCCGGCTGCCAACCACGAAGAATTTCAGTGATCCGATCAGAGCTTGAGAACTCTTGTTGACGCGTTTCCAGATGCGGCCCATCGTCATTGCCTCGTTGTCCGGAAGAGCCAGAAACGCTATGCAAGCCAATCTCAAGCGCGTGCGGAGACCCCGTCTGCGACAATGTTGTTTCTGTCTGGCCCAACCCGCTGCCCTCCGTACGCCCCTCGTCCTGGAGGTGTTGCTGAGGAACCGGAGGTACACTCATTGGGTTCGACTGTGGCCTTAGCCACACTATCTCTGATGCTGCGTCCGTCTCGCTCAGCGACGCTATGTCTGATTCAGCGCTTTCCGACCCATCCAGCGACGATATGTCTGAGTCATTGAGCAGCACGTTGCCACTCGAGGCACGATTCTCGTCACCGATACCAAGAGCCTTGAGCATCGCGTTCGTTCTTTGGATCGTATCCGGACCATTCCGGCCGGCATTGATATTGATGGCATTGCCCCCTCCGATCTTTTTGGCAGGTGCCGAATCCGATGCATTGACACCGAGGGCCTCGAGCTCGGCCGTCAATTTCTGGATCAGAGGAGAAACATTCCTGCCGCCCTTGGATTTGGCGACATTGCCCCCTTCGATCTTTTGCCCGGAAAATCCGGAAAATCCGGAAGCGCCAGGCAAGCTGGCTGCAGGTTCCGGCTGAGAATCCGTCTGAGGCGATGCTGACCGCATCTCGACCATCTGGATATCGCGCCAGACATTTCCCTCGCCGCCCATGACGTTCTTTGGTTGGATGGTCTTCATCATCGCCTCTGCATCGACAACCATCGGTGCAAAAGGTTTTAGAACAACGCCTACCACTTTCGGAAGGTCATCGGTCACGCGCTGCTGCTCTGCAATGCTGCTCAGGTCTTCGGTCACGCGCCGCTGCTCTGCAACGCTGCTCGGAACATCGCGACGCCAATCGGCGATCAGACGTTCGACTGGATTGGCTGCGCCATCCGACGAAATCGCCATGCCGGGACGCTCCTCGCCTGCATGGCCAAGAACGCCTCGGTTGAAATCGTCCGATCCATCTTCCAGGCCAAACCCAACCAATAACGCGCGGTTATTGCGAGCGACGTTGCTACTGGCGTACCTCGCCAAAACGGCCTCCGACGAACGGCTAGAACCGCCAGGGCCACCATGGTACTTTTCCAGGAAATCCTTACACAAAGGGCTCGTACTGCCAGCGCCATCAAGGCTCTCATCCAAAGATTTCTCGAACCGACATCTCGTACTCCCGACATTACAGAGCAACTCAGCCACTAACGTAGATGGCTCAGTCGCCTGATACCTGGCTTTCATTGAGACAAGGGATACATCAACATTATTCAAAGCGGTCATGCAAAGCTTCTTTAAAAAATTAATCAAAATTGCTGGGCCCGGCGCATGTCACCCATGGAAATAATGCTCTTGCGATCATTCTCGAACGGCCACAGGCATTGCGACTTACGCATGTGCGCGACCTGCAGCAGATCCGGCCGGTCAGCGCCCAGGTCATAGACCGGTTACGCCTGTACGGCCGACAGCCCGGCGGTCATGAAACATACCCGCGGAAAGCCGCGCACTTAGGGGAAAAATTCACCGCAAGGCATCATGTTCCTCCAGCGACCGCTGGCTCATTCCCGGCGCCGGACACCCACCTCGAGGCGGAGCCGGCCAACGCCGGCCGGGCGACCGTGGACCACGTTATATAAGGCGACGCCTGGCCCCTCCCGCTTTTATCGCCGCCATTCGACACTGCCATCCTCCCGCACTTCCATCTCATGGCCTTGGTCGAGCTTATAGTAGCCCTCGGGAGACAACGACTGGAACTGGTCAGGCTCCAGCGTCGCATTGGCATCCTCCGGCAGCGGCGCGTCACTTCCGATCGCGCCATCGCGGCCTCTGGGTGTACTCGATACCGCCGCCTTCCACTTGTCATATTGGAACGTGGGAGCGGGAACTTCGAACGCACGGATGGAGGGACTGATCTGTATCGGCCGGTTGGTCGTGGACAGCGGCACATAAGCCGGCATCCCGGGACGCTTGCCATCAATTGTCTTGGCGTCACTCCCGACGATGTCGCGACCTTCAGAAACGCTCGGGACAGGGCCTGCTTGCAATGGGTGCCCGGAAAGGCCGCGAGCGCCAGGCTCGGTATCCAAAGGCTCCCGCGGGGAACTCGCCTGCGACGATGTTGCTCGTGGCTCGAACTGCGGGCTTCCTTGCGAGAAGTCCTGGCGAAGCGCGCTGGCTCGGAGCGTATCCATGGCCCTCGTCGAGAGGGATTCCGCTGGCGGTTCGAGCCGGCGGCTGCTTTCCAGCAAGTCCCTTTGAAACATCCTGTGTCGGGTCATAACCGGCGCCCCCGTCAAGCGGGGCTCCACGGGCAATTCGATCCGGGAACTGGTTTCCGACAAGTTCCTGGGAAGCATGTTCCTGAACATAGTCGCCCCCCCTGTCAAGAGCAACTCTGGTTGCGTCAGTGACAATGTGGCGGGTGACAAGCGCGGTGCAGGCACCGGCTCAGCATACTTTGGCGACGCTGCTGTTGCTATCTCAGCTTCCGGCTGGAAATCCGACCGCGCAGAGCCTTTCTCTTCCTCGACCGGCTTGGTGCGTTCCTTGAGTGACTCGAACTCATCGATCATCTCTTGGAGATCCGCATCGATCTTCTTCGTTTCCTTCAGCCCCTCGTCCAAGAACCCGTCAAGCCGTTCGAAGCTTTTCTGATGATCCAGATTGACCTTGTCGAGGCGCTGTTCCTCAACAGTACCGGAAACGTAAGGCAAGCCAACCGAAGATTCCGCCAAAGGAACCTGCGACGACGCAGCTACTTGTTCCTCGGCTGCCGGCCGAGAATCCACCTGTACCGATGTTGCTTGCGCCTTGAGCGGCATGCTTAACTGAAGCGGAGTGAGCATCTCATAGGTGCCCGCTACCTCAGTCTCCGTGCCCAGCGCCTGGATGACAGCCTGCTGCGGATGGAAGTTATTCGCCATCGCGGACGAAACGCCCGTATTCTCGCTGTTCTGGCGGCGGGGTGCCGGAACCGGTTCATCAACCTCTGCCTTCTTGGCAAGCCCTTCGGAACTGGCCGGAGTCGTGCGCCGTTGCTCCACGGAAGTGCCGAGAGCGCCAGGAAAGCTAGCCGTGGATTCCGATGAAAGAACTTCCCGCGGCGCTTCTGTCGGCGCCTCGGTGTTCTGCCGCAAATCCGGCTGCGCTGGCGTTTCTTGTGCCTTGTCCAGCGTGCTGATCCCCTGGGATGGCTCTTCCCCATAGAGCATCTTATTGACTGCCTCTTTGAGACCCGCACGGCGAGCACTGATTTGTTGCCAGGAAAAATCGGAAAGGTCGGGCGTGCCAATCATGGATTCCGACGAAGAAACCTCCTGCGGCGCTTCTGTCGGTACCTCGGCTTTCGGCGGCAAGACCGGCTGCGCTGATCTTGCTTGCGCCTTGAACAGCGCACTGTCTCGCTGAAGTGACTCCGCCTCATCGAGCATCTTATTGATTTCCGCTTTGAGATCGCCAGGGCGGGCATTGCGTTGTTGCGCGGCAAAGTCGGAAACGCCAGGCGAGCCAATCATGGATTCCGACGAAGAAACCTCCTGTGGCGCGTCTGTCGGCGCCTCGGCTTTCGACGGAAAAACCGGCTGCGCTGATGTTTGTGGTATCTCGAGCGACGCGCTGTGTTCTTGAGAAGCCGTCTGCGACGCTGTATCTGATGCCTCGTTCACCGCGCCGTGTCCCATGGCGTTTTCCGCCTTGGCCACGGCCACTTGCGGCCCCTGGGCATCCTGTCTCGCCTGCATGGCGATCCCGTCGGAGTGTGCTGGAACCGGTTCGGTTTCCCCCGTCCTGTTGGCGCCCTCTTCGTGACTTGCCTGATAGAAGGCGGGACCGACCAGCACCGGCCGATTGGTCGTGGACAGTCGCGCATGAGGCATCGACGCGCCACGCTTTAGCGTGCCATTGGGCCCCTGAGATGCGATACTCTTTAAATCCGGCGCACCGCCACCAAGGCTCTCCCACTTATCGCGCACCCGTTGGAACTCATCCGAAACATCCACCCCGGATCGGACAGCTTGAAACTCCTTGGAAATTTCTTTCAACTTCCCGGGATTGTCACGTACGAACTCCCGGGCAAACTTGCTAAAACCGGCAGCATTGTCTTCCTCACCGCGATGGTCAGCTTCGTACTTCTGGACAACTTCGTCCCACCCTGAATTGGAAGCTGCGGCACTGGCCGAAGAATCCGGCGGCGATCCTGCCGATGAACTCGTCAACCTGGCGGCTGCCTCGCTCGCCGGGCCGTGCGCCTTGGTATCGTCGGCGTCGGCCGTTACACCCTGCGGATGACGAACATTCTCCATTCCTGGAGGAACGCCCGTACCCGCGAGGTTATCGCGGGGCTGTGATGGCACCGGTTCCCCCGCCTCTTTCTTCTCAACAGGGTTTTCGACGTTGACATTGACATTCACGTTGAGACTGACATTGGCACTGGGTTTTTGCTCGGGAAATTTGGGATCTCCGGGCCAGTTAATCGTAATTTTGGAAGAAGAGTCCCTCTGCGAGAATACGCCTGGCCCATTGCGTTCCTCCCCAATCTCAGACGCTACGTCTGATTGATCGGACAGCGTGCCGCCATCCGAGCCATAGCTATCGCCACGCCTTATACCCTGCCGCGGCATGGCTGCCGTGTTCGTTTCCGCATCGGCAAACGTCGGGGGCTTTGCCGCGACCGCAGCGGGGAATTTGTATAGTTCGGCCGAGTACAGCAGCACGCGCAACCGGGTAGCCGCTCCGCGCAGGATATCGGCCTCGCTGCTCCCGACTTTGCGAAGAGAAGGGGCGCTCATGCTTTCGACCGCATAGGCTGCGCGTGTCGATATCTCCAAAGTGCGCTGTTCCTCGTTTTGGCTGGCGCCATCTGAGCCGGCTTCCAGACACTGGCGAAGGGCCGGCTCCAGACGGGACGTCAGGAACCTGTCGTAGATCGCCTTGTCGCCCTGCACGGCGCGGTTGATGGGAGCAAGCGCGGCCTGCACCTTGTCATAGCGATTTCCTTGGCGGTATGCGATAAAACCCGATCCAGCCCTCAATTTATCCTTGACCATCAGGGCGCACAGCTTACGCCCAAGCTCGTCACAATTGACGGAGTCATTGCCTTCCTGGCGCAGCGCCAACAAGACCAGGGCGATGTCCTCGACAGAGGTACGCGCAACGTCGTATGCGGCGTCGTAAATCTGGCGCGCCTTCCCGCCATCGGCGGCGCTGTCGAAGAGAGCGGCCACTGCCTCATCCCGGACCGTATCAAAGAGTCTCAGCACGCCTGGCTTACTGGCCTGGATTTCCGCCGAACGGCTCGAACTGCCGGCGCCAATGAACTGCTGCCCCAATAGCGTAGGCGGCTCATCCGCTCCACGCATAAAAATGCTTTCAACAGGGGACGTGCCAACAGAACTCAAAGGTGTCATAAAAATAAACTTAAAAAAAATTAATCAGAATTGCAGGAAGTTGAACCGCATGCCCGGCATGCCCTTGGTGATTCAAGCAAATATCTTGCGGAAATCCTCGAAACGGCTATCGCGCTTCATCGCCATTTCCAGAAGGACTTGCTCCTTGAGTGGCCTTCCCGGGCCTTGGCAATGCGCTTACCCAATTTCACTACCTCGTCATGGAGATTGCCTGACCTGTCGCCGGCAAAACCCGAATACTTCCCCAGCCCCTCGTGCATTACCAGGGCGTACAGTTCATGTGTGAGCGCATCACAAGTGTCGGATCCATTGACGCTCTTGCGTATATCTAGCAGGCGGTTGACCATTTTCTCGAAAACGCCAAGCGCTTTCGGTGTGCTTCGTTCGCACATATCGCGCACCCTCCGCAGTTGGACGGGGTCGGTGAAGAGGGAATCCATCGCCTTATTCAGGTCGAGTCCCGCTCCTTTTTGCTCAAGAACTGCGCCTGCCGTGGTTGCCGTGGTTGCCGTGGTTGCCGTGGTTGCCGTGGTTGCCGTGGTTGCCGTGGTTGCCGTGGTTGCCGTGGTTGCCGTCGCCCTTCGCTCAAGGGACGGACCTGCCGTGGACGCCGTCCCCCTTCGCGCAAGGGCCGGACCTGCCGTGGACGCCGTCCCCCTTCGCTCAGGGTACGGGCCTGCCGTGGCTCCCATCACCCATTGCTCAAAGGCAGGACGAACCGCGGGAAATTGCGGCCCCGTTTGCTCAAAATTCGAACCCGGCCAGGTCGTCTTCATCTCCTCATACCGACGATTCGAACTTTCAAGCCCGACGATCTGCGCAGCCAGCATCGTATTCGACGAAACCGTTTGATATGGGGTATCCCCTATGTTGATGGACACACCATTAGTAATCCAAGGGAACATGGAAAGACTCCTTAAAAGATGGATCAGAATTGCAGGAACTGGCGCAGCATGTCGGTCATGGACTTGATGAGCTCAACGATGGTCTTCTGGAAATTCTGGAAATTGCCATAGTCATTGTTCTCCTTCTGGCCGCGGGCCTGCAAACTGTCCTCCACGCGACTCATCTGCGAATCGAAGCCTGCTTTCCATGCGTTATAGGACGCAATCGAAATACGGTGGCCATTTTCCTGCGCAGGCAGGCCATCGCGCATCTTGCGCACCTGGCTAAGATCGGGGATGACGCAATATGTGCCGTCGGCGGAGTTCTTGTAGCAGCACTGCCCCTCATCCAGGCCAAGGAGCTTGCACACCGCCTTGGCCTCGTCCTGGGTCAACCCGCCCCTGGGCGCCTTGCCGGCGATGAGCTGGCTCTGCGACGGCGGATCGTACTTCTTGAGCAGGCCCTCAAGCGCCTTCTTGATATCGCCGAAGTCGACCTTCATGTAGTTTTCGTTATCGGAATGCACCCATTGACCGAATTTGCCGAGGATGTCCGAGATTCCCTGGTACATCTTGGTGTATTGATCCAGTGCGGCGGCATATTTGTCCTGATTGCCGTTTTCCCACTGGCTAATCGCGTCCGACAACTGCTTCCATATTTCGTTGAGACTGTTGCCTGTGCCTGCTTGCCCCGGCCCGGCCGACGCGCCAAATGACTGAAGCCGTTCATTGGAATCGCCGGCGCCGTCGTTTTGCATCAGGCCGGCGAAACGCTGCACGGCCGCCTTTGTGCGCGGAAGGTCCAGCTTGTCGCTCAGCATGGCGTCCGCCAGCGCCTCCCGCAGGGCCGGCAGCTTACGTTGATCTATGCCGCCGGCTGGCCCTCTCTTCAGTGCGGACTGGATCGCCTCATGAACCTTGGTACGCGCATGGCCGGGTTTCTCAAAAGCTGCCTGCATAGCCAGGGCAGCCCCCAACAAAGTCTTGTAGCTGGCTGCCCGAGTGCCATCAGCGCCGCTGGCAAGCGATTCGCCGGCCTCGATTTTTTCCTGACCAACCGAATCGGGGTCGACAGCATCGTTCTTGGTGGGCGATATGTATCGTTGCGCGTGTTGTGTGATTTCCATATGCGCGTCCGTCAGACCCTGATCGCCTGAACGATAGAATCAATCGTGCTGAGATTTCGATTCGATGCCGTATCGACCAAAGACAATATCCTGGACAACAGTTGTTGCGAGCGTTCCGCCGCCTGCTCTTCGTTGTGCTGTACATTCGTGGCCACGCCGCCTTCGGCGTCGTTGCGCTTGGCCACGGCATTATCCGCAGCCGCGGCGGTACCCGCTCCGGCCTGCGCCGTGCTGGACAATGGCTGTCCGAATGAAGTGACGACCTGGCCGCTGAATTGCTGATGCCCGTGCTTTTGCTGATTTTCGTACTGCGCTATCCCCAATTCGCCTGCATGTGGTTCCTGGCTCAAACCCGGTTGGCGCAGCACCGCGTGTTCTTCTGCGGTCAGATGGCGCTGTTGGTCCGTCAATGAGGCGATCTTGCCGTTGGTATTGAGCTTGTTCACGTGCCCCGGCCCGTTGACGTTATTGAGCGGCGAGGCCTGACGGTTCAGCGCATTGTTCAACTCGGCATTCTCTTGGTGCATCTGCCGTAAGCTTCGGCCATTTTTGGAGAGATTTTTTATCTGCTCCGTCGTACCCTTGGCGTGCTGGAAAAGTCCGACGCCAGACATAGCTGTACTGAGCAACATTCCGCTGATCGCCCCTCCCAGGTTGGCATTGGCGGCACTGATGCCATTGGCGCCCGAGGCTTGGGCCTGCTGCACCGAAATCTTGCCGAACTCGGCCGCAGTATGGTTGCGGGAGGTGTTGACCTGCCCCAGCAGAACCATCAGCATGAACAGCAGCTCCAACAGGCGATCCACACCCGATCCCTTGCGCGATTCATCCTCCACGCCAGGCAGCTTGCTGTCGAGCATCTGGCCGATCTTCGTGCCTTTGGTCTCGTCGGCCAGTTGCTTGAGCATACCGATGAGCTCGGTGCGCTGCTCCGACGACATGCCGACCAGATCATTCTTGAGCGACTCGCGCCTCTGCGCCGATTGAGCGGTATCGTCCAACTCCAGATCCTGGAGAAATTCCGACATCGGGTGCAAGTCCTGCGCTTGTTTTCCCTGGATGGATACATCCGTCAGATTCAGGGAGGCGCGCAAAACGGCCGATTGCGATGTAATTTCCATGATGAACTCCTTTTCGTGAAGTACGGCGCTCAGGCCGCATGAGCGCCGCGCACGGCGCGCGCGGCGGCGACGCCGGTGTCGGCATATTGCTTGATGGCTTGACTGGCGTAAGCGAAGAAGTGTTGCGAAGACTCGAATGATTTCTTGAGGTTCTCGAGCAGATTGGCAGACATGTCGTTGATCAGTTCCTGCTCGCTCATCGTCAGCTTCATGCTGGCGACAATCTCGGCGACCTTGCGGTTATCCACCTGCACGCCGACGTCCAGGCCACTGGTAATGACGGTCTTGCCGAAGTTGACGCCGGCCGCGATGCGCCCAAGATTCTGGGCATATATCTGCTTGCTGACCCCATCGGTGGACAGGCCCAGGCGCTGGCTGACGGCATCGAACATGCGGCTCGCCCCGTTGGATGCCTGGCGCGCCATTTGCGTGACCGCTTTCTTCAGCATCTCCGGGATCAGCTTGCCGATGGTCTTTTCCATCACCTTGCCGAGCACCGAGCCCAAGCGGCCGACCACGTTGGAAACCGCGCTGGCCACGGCACTGCCCGCGCCGGTCACCGCCAATGCCACCACGGCGGCGGCCATCACCACCGAGACCACGATCATGGCGGCCATGCGGGCCGTCTGCTCGTCCACCCCCAGGCCCGTCATGATACCCGCGACCTTGTCCATGACGAACTGCAGCACGGGCTGCAGCAATTTCATCACGGGCGCCATCGCCTCCTGCATGAAGGACTTGCCGGTGACCGCCTGATAAATCCCGTCCGCCACCATCAGCGTCAGGCCGATGCCGGCAAGGGCCAGGCTGACGCCGCCGGTGAAGGGGGTGCCGATGAAGGCCACCGCCGTCACCACCGCGCCCAGGATCTTGCCGACACATCCCATCGCCTTGTTCATCGCCTCGGCCTTGGCCAGATCCTTCTCGGCCTTCTCGGCATCCTTGAGCAATTTCTTGGAGCGGATGTCCGCCTGCACCTGGAGCAGTTCCCGTTGTGCCTCCGAACGGGTCTCGCCAGCCTTGAAAAGAAGCTCTCCCAGTTTCGTCATCAAGCGCAGCATGCGGGCGATGTTGCTGGCGTCGCTCTTCATGGTCTCGCCGCGCACGGCAACCTTCTGCACATTGGCCTTTTCCAGCAACTCGTCGACCTTCGATTGCAAAGCCAGGACATGGCCCTGCTGAGCCTGCACCGCTTGCTTGCCATGCGTCACGTCAACCATGGCCGCGGCCACCGATTCGCGCAAGGCATCCCGATGCTGGCGAACGGCCTCGTACCCGGGCGCCTCAGGATCCATCGCCGCCAGTTGCGCCTCGGCCTTGAGCAGCTCCTGCTGCGCCTCCTCGAGGGCTTGGCCGGATTGCTCCAGCTTGCTGCTCAGCGCTTCGAGCTGATCGAGCGCCTCTGCCACCTTGCCTTGGGCGGCCTCGTATTCCATCGCCAGCCGCGCGCTGCCAGCGTTGCGCACGGCATCGCGCACGGCGGCCGAATGCGCATTGAAGGCCAGCTTGCTCAGATTGGCGCTTTCCAGCGCCTTCGCCATCGAAGCCAGCAGCTGCCCAGCCTGCCGGGTATCGGTCGCGGCGCCGCCACCAGACCGGGGCGCCGCCAGTTGCGGGCGATCGATCATGGCGCCGGCCTGGACGCGGTGCTGCGTTGATGTGCCGCCAGTTTCAGCGGCCGCGTCGGCAACCACCGCGGCCAGTTCCGCGGTAACCTCCTGCGCCTTCCAAAGCACTGTGGGCGGTATCTTCCCCAGCTGACCGGCGCGTTCATTCATGACGTGATTGGCGAGGAAATCGATGCTTCCCTGCGCCCTTGCGTTGACCGTACTCATCTCACTTTTCCTTGTGTTTTTTGGTTGCCGCCCCACCGGACCGGTAGCGCTTCAAGACCGTCAGATAGGCTTTGGCTGCGTCCTTCAATGCCTCGTCGTCGGCCTGCTCCAGCACCGCCTTGAAGCATTGACTGGCCTTTCCCGATTTACCCATCGCCAGCTGGCATTGGCCGGCGTATAGCATCGGCCGGTAGTCGTCATGCCCCTGGGCGAAGGCGACGGCATACAAATCGGCGGCTTTCTGGTGCATCTCCTTCAACTGGTAGACCGCGGCCAGTCCCATGAGAAAATCGACGCAATAAAAGTCGTAGATGCACAGGAAACGGAAAAACTTCTCCGCCTCATCCAGCCGCCCCTGCTGGTAGAAGTCGTAGGCCAGACGGTATAGCCCGTCCATTTGCTCGTCGGAGATCCCATGGATTTCCTTGAGCGTGACTCCTTGGTTGACCGCATCGAGAATGACTTCCAGGTCTTTCTCTTCGGCCTGGCCATATTGATGACTCATGTTGCTGCTCCTTTCGCGTCATCAAACGACAACGTCAGTATCAAATGACCGTCCGCGCCGCGCATTAAAAAAACGCGCATGCGGACGGCTCCAAAAAATTCCTTCTCCGCCACACTCAACTTTCCTCGCCCATGCCGGCCTGTTCCACCTCCTGCAGCCAAAGCAGCAGGTGCACCACGGCATGGATCTCCTTCAGGCTGACCATGTCGTAGAGTCGGTGCGTGCGATACAGACGACGCGCCAGCGGCACGTCCACGATCACCGGCACGCCGACCTGCTCGGCATAGCGACGCACGGCCAGGGCCCGCTGGTTGCGCTCACGCACCGACACCAGCGGAATGGGGCTGAGTTCGGGCTTGAAGTAGATGCCAATGGCCACGTGGGTCGGGTTGGCGATGACCATGCGCGAGTTCTCGATGTCGTACTTGTCCTGCGCCGTGAGCAATTCCATGCGCACTTCCTTGCGCTTTTCCTTGATCATCGGGTCCCCCTCGTTCTCCTTGCGCTCGCGCTTGACCTCCTGCTTGTCCATGCGCAGGTCGCGCAGGTAAATGAACAATTCGACAAGCGCATCCAGAACCAGGATGGCCGCGATGCAGCCCAGGCACGCCAACACCATGTCCACGATCATCTTGCGCCACAGCGCGATAATGGCCGGGACCGATGCATGGACCTGGGCGAATATCTGCTCGCGATGTTCGTTCCACACCAGCACGATGGCGGCGCAGAAAGCGGCCAGGTACAACAGGGTCTTGACGAGTTCCTTGACCGTGCGCACGCTGAAGATCTTCTTGAATCCCTTCATCGGGTTCAGCACGCCCAGATCGAACTTGATGGCCTGCGTGGCCAACATGCCGCGGCTTTGCAGCAACGAAACCGAAACCGTGGCCGCCACGCTCACCGCCAGAATGGGCAGAATGACCTGCAGGCCCAACAACAGCACCTCGGCCACATAGTCATGCAGGTCCAGCGTAAAGCCGCTGCGGGTGGCGCCGATGAAGGCCGCCCCCAGTCGCAACAGGGAGCCCAGCCACACCACTGCCAGTACCCCGCACAACATCAGCGCGGCCACCACCAGGTCACGCGCCTTGAAGGATTGCCCGCGGCGGCCGGCGTCGCGGCGTTTCTTGGGCGTGGCTTTCTCGGTCTTGCTCTCGGCCATGCTCAGTTGCTCCGGAACCAGTCGGGCAAGCTGCGCGCCATCTCGCCCAGACGCAGGATCTCGTCCGGGAAGATCGGTCCGAAGTAGATCAGCAGCACCACCATGGCCACCAGGCTCTTGACTGTGAGCGACACCGAGAAGGCATTGAGCTGCGGCGCGAAGCGCGACAGCAGCCCCAGGATGAATTCACACAACAGCATCACGGCAATCACCGGACTGGACAGCACCACCATATGCGTGACCAGGCCGGTGATCATGCTCAGCAAGGGCGCCTCGGAAAACCGGCATCCCTGCAGCGGATCGCACAGCCGGTAGCTGTCTCCAATGGTCCGTACGAAGGCCATCAGTCCCCCGCCTTGCAGATAGACCACACCCGCGAAAAGATTGAAGAGATTGGACAGATCGGACGTATCCACGCCATTGGCGGGGTCGATGCTGCTGCTCAGGGTGGCCCCGCGCTGATTATCGATAAAGTTGCCCACCGCATGAAAAATCCAGAAGGGCCAGGCCAACAGCGCGCCCAGGATCACGCCCACCAGCACTTCCTGGACGATGGCCGCAAGATAGCTTGCGGTCTCGATGCGCGCCATGGCCTCGATGGGAACCGGCCAGAAGGCCAGCGCCACGAGCATGATGACGGCGCTGCGGGCGACGCCGTTCAACACGCTGCTATTGAAGAACGGCAGCATGAAGAAGACGGGCGCCAGCCGGGCGAAACCCAGCGTCGCACCCAACATCCAGGTGTGTACGTCGAAAAACAGGGAGGTCCGCATGTTGCCGCTACGCTTGCCTCAATTCAGCGCCAGGCGGATGACTTCGCGCCCGAAATTGACCAGGACCTCGCCGTACCAGCCTGAGAGCAGGAACAGACACAAGCTCACGCACAGCAGCTTGATGCCGAACGGCAGCGTCTGCTCCTGCAACTGCGTCACCGTCTGAAACAGGCCGACCAGCAAGCCCACCACAGTGGCGACCACGACCGGCCACAGGACCAGCATGAGCACCAGGTACAGGCTCTTGTTACCGGCATAAACGATATCGCCCATCAGTCAGCCTCCCGCCGCCGGCTTGATGTATTGCAGCAGCAATCCCTGGCTCAGGATGGACCAGCCGTCCAGCGCCACGAACAGGATCAGCTTGATCGGCACCGAGATCACCACCGGACTCATCATCATCATGCCCAGCGACAACAGGATGCTGGAAATCACCAGATCGATCACAACGAAGGGCAGGTACAGGTAGAAGGCGATCTTGAAGGCGCTCTTGATCTCGCTGAGCGCATAAGCCGGCAGCAGCGCGAACACCGAGACGCGCTCCGTTTGCATGCGCGGGTCTCCCTGCTCCAGCTGACGGTCCGACTGGATGCGATCGAAGAACTCGGTCAGCTGGGGGTCGCTGTACTTCTTCAGATAGTCGCGATAAGCATCCAGACCGTTGTCGACGAAGGAACCAACCGATGCCAGACTGGAATAATCAACCGGATTCTCACGCTGGTAGTCATAGACTTTCTGCGCCACCGGCAGCATCACGAAGGCCGACATCATCAGCGCCACCGCATTGAGCACCAGGTTGGAAGGAACCTGTTGCAAGCCCATCGCATTGCGCACCATCACGAAGACGATGGAGAATTTCAGGTAGCAGGTGCCGGCCGCCATCAGGAAAGGCAGCAGTGTGGCAAATGCCAGCAACCCAATGAGCGAAATGTCATTAGACACGAGGCGCCCCGGACAATGCCTGCTTACCCCCAAGCTCATGCAACTCCACCCCCAGGCGGCCATTGATCTCGACCAGTTCCCCCATGGCCAGGCGCATGCCATTGGCCACGATCTCCACCTGTTTTTCCGCTTGCGGATCGAGCTGCAGCACTTGGCCACGATAGAAGGCGTCCAGCTGCGCAACGGTGTATACGCGGCGTTGCAGGATGAAGTCCAGCCGTAGCGGAATCTCGCTCAGGCTGGTAGTGCTGGCCTCGGCGTGCGGTGCGGGATCGTGCCCGATGGCGAACGCACTGCCCGCGTCCTGGCTCGCGGCAGCCGGATTGTCGATAGGGTTGTCTGAATTCACGAATATTTCTCCATTTTCATTGATGCCGTAGCGCGCAATCGCCTTGTCGGCGCTACTCAGTTCAAACGTTTCGGTGGCGATCAGCAAGACATCGCCGCGCTCCAGGCGCGCCAGCAGGGCGACGCTGACCCGGCTATATCCCAGGCGCCAGGCCAGCGCCACGGGCAGCTGACCGGCAGCCGCCGACAATGGCGCAGCCGGAATGGCCGAGACTTCCGGGAAGCGGTCCAGCCACACGCGCCCTTGCGGGGTTTTGACGGACAACAGTCGAGAGGACGGCGCCGGTTCCGTACCTGAAAAGCACAAGGTGGCGTACCGCAGCTCGGGCAGGGGCAACTCCACAGGCTGCTCGGCAAGCTCGAACAGGCTGCGCGCATACTGCGTGGCATCGCCCTGGCGCACCGCCAGCGCGGCGACTTCGGGCGCCACGCTGGCCAGCCATTCGTCCAGGTCGAGAAAGCCCTCCCAGCACAGGCCATCCGCGAAGGCTTGAAGCGCTACCAAAGCCGGCGTCTTCGGAACGGGCCCATAGGCCAGTTTCCCGGCCAGCGCCGGATTGCGCCGGGGCCAATTCGCCAGCGCCGCGCGCGCCATCGCTTCGCGCATCGTCACGGCGCGCAGGTTTGGCAGACGAGGATGGCTCACTGAGCCTCCTCATCCTGGCTTGCGTGCCGGCCATGCCGTCGGTCATGCCCATGCTCGCCTTGCTCGCGCTCCTGCACGAGCCAGGGTCCCGGCGTGCCGGCGGTGTCGACATGCGCCCCCAGGCGTTGTTCGACCAAAGCGCTGCCGGGATGCAGCAACAACGGCGCGTTCGCCATCTGCACTGAGCCCGTCTGGCCGGTGCCGGCGGTCACGCTGACGGTATGCTGCTGCCCCCAGGAACGGAAGCTGTAGGTCCATTCCTGCCGGGCCGGCGCTGCCGGCTCCGCGACGTGGCGGGTGCCGGTGGCGAGCCCGGCGCGGGCTTGCTGCGCCGTGGCCGCCGGCGCGGCTGCGCCATGACTGGCGTCGCGCGCGGCTGCCGGCATTGCGTGCACTGCCGGCGCGGCTTCGCCAGCCACACCCATCGCGCGCTTGCGTGTTGCCACCATGTGTTGCGCCGCGTCTGGCCGATCGGCCCCGCCCTCGGCGCTCTTCTTGTCCGGCGCTACCTGAACCGGCACGGCGGCGAGCGCGCCGACACTGTCGTTCGCCTTCGCAAGCTGCGCTCCCGACGCCAACGACGGCGGATTTTCCGGCCCGGACAAGACACCATGCGCAACGAGACTCGCGCTCGTCGCACCGGCCCGTGCGGGCGCCGAGCCGCGCGTTCCCCGCGTACCTTCCTCGGGCAAGGCGACGAGCGCGCCGATGCCCCCGTCCGCCTTCGCGGAGCGCGCCAGCGGCGTCAATGGCGCCAACGGCCGTGGATTTTTCGAACCGGACAAGATCCTCGCCCCGCCATCCTGCACCGAGCCGCGCGTTCCCTGCCCCCCTTCTTCGGGCATGGCAACGAGCGCGCCGATGCCCTCGTCCGCCTTCGCGGAGCGCGCCAGCGGCGTCAATGGCGCCAACGGCCGTGGATTTTTCGAACCGGACAAGATCCTCGCCCCACCATCCTGCGCCGAGCCGTGCGTTCCCTGCCCTCCTTCTTCGGGCATGGCGGCTAGCGCATCGATGCTGCCGTTCTCCCTGGTGGGCTGCGCCAGCGGCGTCAATGGCGGCCGGTTCTCCGGCATGCCCCAGATCCACTGGCCATACTGGGCCAAGACTTCGCGCACCTCGTCGTGCTCGTGCATATGCTCATCGCGCCTATCGCGCTTGTCGGCCAGGCGACCGTGCAGGTCCCGCAGCCCCTCGTCGAGCCTGCCGGCGTCCTGCATTGGTTGGATATGGGCTATCCTTATCGGGGCCATGACCATCTTTCCTCCACTTCACATTCTTCGGTTTCCAACTGCCGCAAATGCTGCTTGCGGCTTCTTTCCTTCATGAACTCGCGGTAGCGCTCCAGCTGCTGTTCCTGCTTCCGGCACAGCACCTGTTGCGTGTCGACTTGCTGCTGGCATTGCTGCCTGGACTCCTGCTGTTGCCCCAATTCCAGGCGCAGGGCCTGGCTGCGGCGACGGTCGACGGCGCTGCTGCGCAGCCAGCCGAACAGTTTCTGGCGATCCAGGCTCATTCCCTCCAGCTCGCCGGCGCCAGCCAATTGCTCCTGGAGCTGCAACTGGCCCTGGAGCTGGAGGCAGTGATCTTCGATCGAGGCCAGCCGCTGGCGCTCGCCTGCCAGGTGTTGCAAGCTGGTCCGCAGGCGCTGCTGGCGGCGCCGCAACAGTGCGTGGTATTTATGCGGCAAGATTCATCATCTCCGTCAACATGGCCTCGTGCTGCACGACCTGCCCGCTGCCCTGTCGCAGCCAATCCTCCAGCGCGGGCCGCTGCTCCAGCAGGCGATCATTGCCTGCGTGCTCGCCGGGACGGTACTCCCCCAGATCTAGCATCATCTGCAACTCCTCCAGCCGGGCCAGCTTCTCGCGCAAGACGCCTGCGGCCCGCAACTGGCCTGGCGAACATATCTGACCAGCCACACGGCTCAGACTGCGCAGCACATCCACGGCCGGGTAATAGTTACGCGCCGCAAGCTTGCGGCTCAGGTAGACGTGGCCATCGAGGATGGAGCGGATTTCCTCGGCAATGGGATCGACTTCCTCATCGCTTTCCATCAGTACCGTGTAAAAGGCGGTGATGCTGCCTTCGGCTGTCACGCCCGGCCGCTCCAGCAGGCGGGGCAAGGCTTCAAATACCGATGCGGGGTAGCCGCGGCGCGCCGGCGGCTCGCCGGCGGCCAGCCCGACGTCCCGCAAGGCCCGCGCATAGCGGGTCAGCGAATCCTGGATCAGCACGACCTGGCAGCCTTGGTCGCGGTAATGCTCCGCCACCGTGGTAGCGAGCAAGGCTGCATTGCTGCGATCGATGGACGAGGCATCCGAGGTCGCATAGACCACCACGCTACGGGCGCAGTGGGCGGAGGACTTCATCTGCTCGACGAACTCGGTCACTTCGCGTCCCCGCTCGCCAATCAGGCCGACCACAAACACATCGGCGCGCGCCTGTCGCATGAGCATCGAGACCAGGCTGGTCTTGCCGGTGCCGGCCGGGGCGAAGATGCCCATGCGCTGGCCCACGCCGCAAGTAATCAGCCCGTCGAGCACGCGAATACCGCTGTGGAAGACCTCGCTGATGGGCCGGCGCTGCACCAGGGACGGCGGCGCCGCATCCAGCGCGCGCCAATGCGGCGCGAAACCGGACGCAACAACCGGCGCCATGCGGGCCACCTGCTGGCCGTTGGCATCGAGCACGGCGCCGAGCACGCTGTCGTCCAGCGGCACCGTGAGAGAGGCGCCGGTGGGCAGCAGCAGCGACTGGCGCGACAACCCGCGCGGATTGCCCAACAGGCTCAACACCGCCATATCGCCGCGAAAGCCGACGACCTGCGCGCGCGCGGCCGAGGCATCGTCTTGCCAGTGGCGCCGCACCTCGCAGACTTCGCCTACCGCGACGTCGCGTAACGGCGCTTCGATGATGGGGCCGGACAGGCAATGCGGATGCACGAAGCGGCGCAGCAATCGGAGTGGCTGCGAACTCATTGCCGTATGATGTCCAGCAGGCGCAACTGGCGGGTCAGGAAGGCTTCCAGCGCCTGGCCCAGATCCTTGGTATCGCTCAGGTCGATGTCGTCCAGGTCGGTGTAGAGCTGCAAATTTCCTTCACTTTCGCGCAATGCGAGCTGCTTGCTGGCACTGTAGGGAAACGGCGTCATCACTTCCTGCTGCAGCGCCTCCGAGCGCAATCTCACGAGACTGACATGGAATTCGCACAGGTCGCTCCAGAGCATGACCTGCTCCTCCAGGCAAGTGATGAACAAGGGGGGCCCATCCTTGAGTGTGATCTCCACGGTGGCGCCAGGGTCGAGCGGGCGAATCAATGCTGGATTGCAACCGCTTTCAACCAATGTTTTCCTGACCAGTTTCACCCAGGTTTCTTGCGGGATCATGGAATATTCCTTTCCTTAAAATAAGTCAGATGACCTTGAGGACATTGACCTCGACGTTGCTGGCGACCTCGCCGAACGAGATGACTTCCAGGTCGCGGAACCGCACCTCCAGGAGTTTCTTCACGAAGCGACGTACGTCCACGGCGGTCAGTACGATCAGGTCCTTCTGCGCGATCGGGAAGCTCTGGAACACCATCGCGAACTTGTCGATGATGTCATCGGATACGGCAGGTTCCACATTGAGGAAAGCGCCGCTGGAGTTCTGGCGAATGCCTTGGCGAACCTGTTCTTCCATCTCGGCCGAGAGCATCACCACGCGCAGTTTGTTGTCCACGGCAAACTTGTGCGAGATGTAACGGGCCATCGCGCCGCGCACGTGTTCCACCAGCGCGATGACATCCTTCTCGCGGCCGCCCCATTGCGCCAGCACTTCCAGGATCAGCTTGAAATTACGGATCGATATGCGCTCGGAGAGCAACCGCTGCAACACTTCTGCGATCTTCTGCACGCTGACGTTACGCAGCACTTCCTTGAGCAGGTCGGGCGCACGCGACTCCATCTGGTCCAACATCTTCTTGGTTTCCTGGATGCCGAAGAATTCCGGCACATGCTTGACCAGGATCGCTGCCAGGCACTGGTAAAGTTCGTCCTCGGCGCTACGCAACTGAAATCCCAGTTGCGTCAGCGCTTCGTGGTGCGCGACATCGACCCAGTGGGCCTCCTGTTGCGCGGAATCAGGCACGATCTCGGTAGCGATTCCCAGTTGCTCGATCTCCGAAGATATGTTGACCACGCGCAGCTTGCCCCAACGCAGTTGCAGCACCTCGGTGCGAATCTCATTGATCAGCAGGCTCACGCTGTCGTGCTGCTGGACGGCCGACTCCCGCACCATGAACTCCGGTAGCCGCACGCCATAGTCGATGAAGAACTGGCTGCGCAGGCGCTGCGCCAGTTGCTGGTCGGCGAAGATCGGCGACTTCCCCTTCGGCACCAGCAGGATGAACTCCACGGTCTCCTGGGCGACCTTGTCCAGATCGTTGATCAGGGATAACTGCCGGGACGCCGATTGCCCCTCTTCGCCGGCCGCGAGCGCCGACTCGGACGATTTCCCCGGTGTGGACGCCCCATCCATCCCTTTCCTGCGGCGGTTGCCAAAGTAGAGAAACACGCCCAATGCCAGCGCCAGGACCAGGAAAGCCGCGGTCGGGAACCCCGGCAGGAAGGCCACTATCACCGCCAGCACGGCAGCGATGGCCACGGCGAAGGGCATCCCCAGCAACTGGCCCATGATGTTGCGCCCCAGATTGGCGTCGTCGCCGCTGATGCGGGTGACGATGAAGCCCGCGCTGATCGAAATGAGCAAGGCCGGTATCTGCGCCACCAGCCCATCGCCGATGGTCAGCATGGTGTAGGTCTGCAGCGCCTCCGAGGCATCCATATGATGCTGCACCATCCCTACCGTAATGCCGCCCAGCAGGTTCACCAGGATGATGATGATCCCGGCGATGGCGTCGCCCTTGATGAATTTCATGGCGCCGTCGAAGGAACCGTACAGCTGGCTCTCGCGTTCCAGGATGCTGCGCCGTTCGCGCGCGCCCTCGGCATCGATGACGCCTGCCTTGAGGTCGCCGTCGATACTCATCTGCTTGCCGGGCATGCCATCCAGGGAAAAGCGCGCAGCCACTTCAGCCACTCGCTCCGAGCCCTTGGTGATGACGATGAACTGGACAATGGTGACGATGGCAAAGATCACGAAACCGACGATGAGCATATCGCCGATGATGTATTGGCCGAAGGTCGCGATGATCTGGCCGGCATCGGCCTGGGTCAGGATCAGGCGGCTGGTGCTGATCGAGAGCGCGAGCCGGAACAGCGTGGTGATCAGCAGGATGGTCGGGAATGTCGAGAAGTTAAGGATCTTGTCGACGTAGAACGCCCCCATGAAAAGCAGGATCGCGATAACGATGTTCAGAGCGATCAGGAAATCCACCAGCACCGTCGGCAACGGAACGATCAGCATGGCGATGATCATCACCATCAGCATGACGATGATCAATTCAGGCCGGGATCGCACCTGCTCGAAAAGTTGGGTAATCATGCAGCGCTCACTCTGCCTGGCGGCGTTGCTGCGCCAGTTCGGCCGCATAGCTGTGGTCGAGCAGGCGCGCGAAGGCATGCTGGATATCGTCACGGATGATCTCGGCCTGGTCAGGCGCCTCCCCGGGATGCAAGAAAATCTCGGTCGGCAGCCGTTTGCAGGCGCTGCGCACGCCATCAAGCCAGGTCGAACGCTGCGCATGCGTCAGCAACAGGCAGGCATCCAGCGCTTCGCGCACCACCTCTTCAGGCACGATGTCGCGCTCCACCAGCGCGCACAGCAGCAGTAACCAGTCAGCCTCCTCTTCCTCGCGCGGCGGAACCAGCCTGCGTTCCATGAGTCCGCCCACGAACTCCCGGTCGGCACTGCGCAGCAGGCGCAACTTGCGCACCTGCTCCAACAGGTAGCCGAATTCCACGTGGCTGCAACTGGGGTCCTCCGCACGGATGTCGCAGCCCAGGGATTCCTCGACGAATGCCAGTACCTGGTGGCGCACCCGATAACCGTAGCTGGAGATCCACTCCTGGTAATCGTCGATGGCGCGACCATCGCTGCAGAGGAAGCGGCGGTAAGTCTGGCGTAACAACTGTGCCTCGAAACCCAGCGCGGCGCCGAACAGGCGCGCCTTGATCGCACAGTTGACACCGGCCTTGAGCCGCTTGGGATCGGCCTGGTCCATCACCGTCTCCAGGAGCTTTTCGATTCGGCGGCGCTGGATCGCCTCGAGTTGCCTGCGCCTGAGCAGTTCGCGCAGCACCACGACCAGGTCGCTGTCGTCGGGGAACAGGCTGCGCGCCCGGACCAGCAAGGTATCGATGGCCAGGTCCTGCACCGCCGTCACCGCCACCAGTTTTTGCGCCTTGGGACCGGCCTCCTCGTCGAGTACGCGCTCCAGTCCTTCGGCCGAACCGGCTTCCTTCTTCTCCAACTCGCGCCGGTTGCGAAACTGGGTTGCCACGCTGGCCATGTCATCGGCCATGTCGGCCAGCTTCTGCTGCAAGGCAGCCGGCGTGTCGGTATCGGCAATCTCGCCGTCGTCCGGAGCCGCCTGCGTATCGCTGGCGGCCTTGACCTCTTCCTTGTGGCGCATTTCGTTCAGCAGGCGCGCAGCGACGATCACGCTGCCGCCATGTACATTAGCTACCATGGTACAAATCCTCCGAAGATTGGTTGACCGTTTGGCGCGTCTTGTCCTTGGCCCGGATGAGCTTTTCCATCTCCATCTCTTCTTGCAGGTTGTCGGCATTCATGTCGATGCCCTCGGTGATCTCGCGGGGACGGATCAGGAACACCCGCACGGTGTTCTTGCTGAGGGCCTGGTGGTAACGAAAGAGGCTGCCCACCAGGGGAAGATCGCCCAGTAGCGGAATCTTGCCGATATGCTCGCCGTTCTCGCCGCGCGTATATCCGCCTACCAGCAGGCTCTTGCCCTTTGGCACGCGGGCCACCGTGCTGATCTTGGTGCGGCCAATGGTCGGCAGCGCGTTTTTGGAGCTGCCCTCGTTACGTTGCACCTCGCTGCCATCCTCGATGTTCAGGGAAAGTTCAATCTCTCCCTTGCTGGTGAAACGCGGCAGCACGTTCACCAGCGTGCCGTAGGTAACCTTCTGCAGATCGACGGCGCGCTCGGCCACCAGGGGGGTGTAGAAGGTGCGACTGTTGTCGAACATGGCCGGCGTGTTTTCCTGGGTCAGCACGATCGGGCGAGAGACGATCTGGGCCTTGTTCTCCTGCGCGAGCGCGAGAACGGTAGCCATGAAGCTGTTGCCTTCCAACGTACTGAAGGCGCCCATGCCGCTACCCGCGTTGAGGCTGGCGGAGAAGCGGTTGCCGAGAGAAACCGACCCTTGCCAGTTTATGCCCAGCTGATCCAGGTCATCCTTTTCCAGGTCGATGATCCACAAGGCCAGCTCGACGTGACGCTTCTCCTCGTCCAGCGCCTCGACCAGGTTTCGCACCAACCGGATTTGCTCGGAACTGCCCTTGACCAGCAAGCTATTGGTTTCGGGATAGGCCAGGATGCGAACATTGCCCGTGCCCTGCGGTTGGGCCTGCAAAGATGCGGTAGCGTCGGCTGCCTTCTTGATTGCCGAACTTTCAGGCGAAGGAATGACGGTTCGGTCGATGCGGGTATCCAGCCAGGGCGATGCGGTGGTGGTCTTGTTCACAACCGGCGCGGGTGAAGCCTTCCGTGCTTCGCCGGCCAGCAGTTTCTCGATCACCGTGGCAATGCCGGGAATGACGATGGTATCGTCGCGCCGGGTATAGGAACGGTCGGTGACGAAGGTATTGTTCAACTTGATGACCTCGACGCTTTGGTCGTCCACGCCGCCTTCCTGCGCATCCAGGAACTGCGCGGCCTGCGTGACCAGGTCGACATAGATTGGCGGACCGGCGACATAGAAGGTACGGATGTCGTCCGAACGCAAGGAATAGCGCCCATCGGACAAGCCGGACTTCTTCAGGAAGTCGGCCAGGGTCCGGGTTGAAATATGGTGCAGCCGGATGATGCTGTTTCTGGTCTCGCTGGCGTCATAGACATAAATGGCATTGCCATCGTAATAGGTGATCAGCCCCAACTGCCGGCTGATCTTGCCGACAATGTCGCCGTCCTCGAAGTCGAACTCGCCCGACACCTGCATGCCCGCAGCGAGCTTGCTGACGATGATAGGTTTGCCAAGATAGGCGGAGACGCCGCCAAAGAAAGCGCGCAGGCCTTCTTGATGCGCTACATAGCCGGCCCCCTTGGTCTTGCCCAGGTCCTGCGCAAGCGAGACCTGGCAGATCGACAGAAAAAACACTACCCCGAGCCACCATACAGGGCTCAACCAACTCCATTTTTTCACACCAACTTCCTCTATTTTTTGATTTGCGCGTCGAACAGACGCGTTAGGCTCAGACCGGTCAATTTCTTGACCTCGCTGGAGAAATGCGAAGGGGATGCATAACCGTGGGCCATGGCCACATCAGTGACGGATTGGCGGCGCTCGATCACATCGAGCACCGCGCTGGCCAGGCGCCAGCCCGTGAGAGTCGCCTTCGGACTGTCGCCCAGGCTGGCGCGAAAGATCCTGCGAAAATGCCCTGCGGAGATACCATATCGCTCGCTCAAGGCCGCCAGCTTTTCATCTTTTCCCTGCTGCAACAAGAACGACACCATGGAATAAACCTCTGTGCGACGCAGACCGGCGGCGATGCACCGATACTCAGGCGTATCCTCGATGGCCATGCGCAGGAAACCTGCGGTAAGCCGCTTCGGATTGCCATCCAGCAGCCCGTCGGCAAAGCCGCCGTCCTCCTCCCCTTCACCCGAGTTGGACGGGATGCCAAAAGCATGATCGATAAACACTTGTAACTTGGCCAGAGCCCTGATTTCCGGGCCATTCATGGGACAACCTCCGTAATAAGTGGCGCGGTTCATTACATGCCCCGAAATGAAAAAATGTATTCGGCCCCGACCTATCCAAGATAAAACCCGAACCAAAGCAAACGTCAATCAATCGGGATGGGGGCAAAGGCTCGCGTGGGAAACTCCTCGCTTCGGCCGACCTCGCCCTTCCATGCGCACGGCGGCTGCATGCAGCACCAGGGACCGATAACGGCGTACCACGCGCGCGGCATAGCGTTCTCGCAATCCCTCGCGCGCCTGGCCGCCGCCGGCGTTATATGCCCCAACGGCGCGCCAGGTATAGCCGAACCGCGCGATGAAACCGGCCAGTATCTCCGCTCCCACCATGACAGACAGGCAGGCGTCTTTCTTCAAGCGCGCCCGCGTGATGCCTCGTTGCGCCAGATATGGAAAATGCATGCTGTTTATCTGCATCAGTCCCACATCCTCGCTGCCATTGCCATTGTGATGAAGCGCCCGCGAATTCATTGAAGACTCCACCGCAGCGATGGCTCTGAGCATGAGCGGGTCGATGGCATATTTCTTCCCCGCCGCTTCAAAGCAATCGGCATGAGCCAACAAAGGAGAAAATGCCAGCGCCAAACCGCAGGCAAGAAGCCATCGCGCCCTCCCAAGGCGGCAGATCAAATGCGTCAGATCCATCACGCGCCACCTCAACCCGGACAGACAGCACCTCATGCCGCAAGAGACCATCAGGCAACACGGCCCGAACGAATATCCAATCAACACAATAAGATCAATACAAGTAACATCTGCGCGGCCCACGCGGCGCTCATCCGGGGCCAATCCGACAGGAAGGAAAAGCATGCCCATTCTTTGAGACGAACGCCCATTATTGAGCGCGCATTCAACGTCGCAGGGCCCGATGCCGGAGGCATCTTTTCAAAATGCCATCGCTGCCGCAGCCAAACCCGGCGATTTGCAGCGCATCATTACTTCGAAGAAGAACTTGCTCTACGGACGACCGGATTTCCCGAGGCGCTTGGAGAGCCGCCCAATCAAGCTTGCTTCGTTGAACGGCAACCGCCAGAAGCGCGACCGAATCTGCCCGGCAATTTCATCGCGTCTTTCGCAATGCCCGCCCTTAAAGAAGGAGAAAAAATGGAGAAATGCTGGAAGCCGCAGCGACATCACCAAGAGAATCTCGCGCAAACAAGTTAGAAATCCTTGAAACTTGGCACCAGTCTAGCGATTACCCGAAAACCGGGAAATAGGCCACCCTCCCAAAATGAACGGGCTATTTTCCTAATTTTTTTGAATGGCTTATGCGAAGGATTAAAACGCAGACGACTCCCCGGCCAGCGGAACCAGGTCCGGACACGCCATCGCTCCCCTTATGCGCACCAATTAGCGGGAAATACCTTTAGAGAAAATATTGATGATCAATACATCGATCACATTCAAGGCAATTCCCGACATGACATACGCATCAAGCTTCTGCTTGTGCGAAAACCGGGCGGCAAGGGTAATGAGACCCCCCCCGGCCCAGATCGCGTAAGCGGCGCCGATTGGCTTCAAGGCATGGGACAGGCAATAGAAGGAATGGCATATCCCCCAGCAACGAAAGCCGCTGAAAGCGCGGCTGAAGTCGTTTAACGATTTCAGCACGGTCGTCGCAATGACCTTCACGATGATAGCGATGGACAACGTGATGCAAGCAGCCCCCCCCTGTGCATTATTGCCATTCACTCGACTGCGAATGCATGACGGCTCCTCGCCCACCCGGCCGACCGGATTATTGCAGCTTGCCATGCCAGAGACGCAGGAAGCTCGTTAAGAAATAATTAAGAAATATTGGCCCTGGAAAGAAGATTCGAGACAATCAAACTCGATAAAAATTGACTCCATGATTTAGCCGCCACTCCAAGAATGGCGCCCCCAACTTCTATCGAAAAAGGTGAAAACGGAATACGCCTCTCCGCCTGAGTCCCTCAAAAAAGCCGCTGCCACGAAAGGCTCGCGGCAGCGGCGAAACAACTTTACCCGTAGGGAGGGGTGGGGTAGTGGGCAAAGCTGTACTACACGATTTACCTGGAGCGCGTTACCAATATAACTAAGCCTGGAGTCAGTTTATCGATTCACGGAAAACCAGCGAATAGGCCAAACACCTAAAATTAGACAAGCGATATCACTAAATTTTTATTAATGGCTGCTGCCCGGGATTCATCTCAGGCACGGGACAGGGCGCCGTATTAGACTGATGCACGGCCAACTCCCTCCAGCCTGCGCACATGTACGACGGACATCGCATCTGCAAGAAAATGCGTATCCATGGACGAGATCAGCTCCACGAAGTTCAATTCTTCTTGGAGTTCTATTGGCGTGTCTTTGAAATTCTTCCGCCTTTCATATAACTGCAGAAACCCGAATTCGGTTAGGGTTCGTTTTTTTAGAAGTTATCTATTTTTATTTTCAATCTAAATTCACAGCATGCGATTGAGCCCAATCATGCCGACGGCAAATTCCAGGAACATTGCGCTCGGCATCCTCCTTGGCATTTTCGTCGGTGCCGTTTCAATGCTGACCATGACCTGGCTGTCATGGCACGTCAAGTCCCGGGATCTCGATACCCATCTCGATTCCTACACAAGCCAGGTGCTTATCCATACCCAGAGTGCAGTCGCCGAGATAACTCGCACATTGACGAAACTCTCGGCCGACTCCTTCAACGCATGTTCACCGCGACACATCATCGCCATGCGCAAGGCCATGTTCGACATTGATGCGGTCAGGGAGATCGGCTATTTTGACCGGGACGACGTCCTGCAATGCACGACGTGGGGCGCAGTCGACCAACATATTCGCGCCAGACGTTCCGAGTCGCCCATGCAGGATGGCGAACCGGCGGTGACGCCCCTGCGAACGCAATTGCTTGGGATCGACCAGGTGGTGGCTATAAGATATGGAAACTACAACGCACTGATCAATGCCCGGGAACTGCTGAATATCCCGGTGAAAGGCAACGTTCATCTGGCGCTGGCGCGCAAGGATGGATTGCTGATCGAGAATTCAGTTCTCAAGAGTTCCCAAGGAGCGCCGATAGCCCTCAACCCCACTCGCTTGGGCGACCTGCGGAAGGATTATTTGATCGTCACCAGGACACTCGGCGACTGGACCGCCATCGCCGCCTTCCCCAGGCACATAGTGAATGGGCAAGTCAGGGCCGAAGCCAAATGGATCCTGCCCATTGGCGCCTTGATCGCCTGTGCGCTCGCCATCCTGTTCGTCCGTTTCTCCAACAAGACCCCTTCCCCGAAGGAAGAACTGCGCGCCGCGATCAGGACGAAAAACGTGATGCTCCACTACCAACCCATCATCGATTTGCGCACCGGACGCTGCCTGGGTGCAGAAGCGTTGGTACGGTGGAAAAGATCGAATGGGGAGATGGTCCAGCCCGATATTTTCATTCCGATGGCGGAGGACAACGGAATGATTGAGGATCTTACGGAGCACGCCATCGAAAGCGCCGTTCGCGATCTTGAACCGCTGCTTTCAAGCGATCGCTCGTTTCACGTTTCGCTCAACATCAGCGCGGACGACCTGAAATCCGGAAGAATGCTGGCAACCCTGGCCCGTGCCTTGGAAAACACTGCAATCGAGGCGCGGCAGATCTGGCTGGAAGCCACCGAACGCGGCTTCATCAATATCGACGAGGCGCGAAGAACCCTCGCGGCGGCCAAGGAACAAGGCTACATCATCGCCATCGACGATTTCGGCACCGGCTATTCCAGCCTGCAGTATTTGCAGACCCTGCCGGTGGACATCCTGAAAATCGACAAGTCATTCGTCGGCATGATCGGCAAGAGCGATACGCCATTGATCGAACACATCATTGGCATGGCCAGGAGCCTGGAGCTGCACATCGTGGCCGAGGGCGTCGAAGAAGGCTGGCAGGAAAACTACCTGATCGAAAATGGCGTGGACCTGGTACAGGGCTGGCGTTACTCCAAGGCCCTTCCATTGAAAGACTTCATGTCATTTCATCATGATTTTCCCCGGCATCGGGCCAGGCGGGAACGATCACCGGAAAACTGATGGTAAAGCAACTTCCCGCATCCGGCGTCGATTCGACATCGACCTCGCCATCATGCTGCCTGACCACTTCCATGACGAAGGGCAGCCCCAACCCGACGCCACGGCTCGGATCGCCATGGCCGCCATCAACCTGGAAGAACGGCTCGAACAGCCGTGGGATGGCCGCTTCCGGTATGCCGATGCCTTGATCCCTGACAGATATCCTGACCTGCCCGGCCATCGTTGAAAGACCGATGGCAATCACGGTGCCGTTGCCGGAGTATTTGATCGCGTTATCGAGCAGGTTGGCCAGCGCGCGCAGCAGCATATGCCGGTTGCCGCATATGAATAGCTCGTCGGAGACGGCGGGGGCATCGATTTCTATTTTCTTCGCCAGCGCCTGATGCCATGCATGGTCGACGGCTTCGGACACCAAGTCGTTCACGGAAACCGGGACATACGTGCTACGGTCCAGGTGCCCCGCCTGGGAGAGCTGGGTAAAATTCTGGGCCACGCTCAGGCTGTAATCGACAAGCTTGTGAATGTTCTCAAAGAGGCTTGGATCGGCCGCCACGCCTGCCTTGAGGCGCTCTTCCAACAGAGACAACACGGTAGCAAGCGGGCTCCTCAAGTCATGCGCCATATGCCGCAAGGTCAGGCGATCGCTCTGCGCCGCGGAGTGAATATCATGGATATCCACCACGCTGATCATGCTGGCGTCGGAATCGTAGCGTTCTCCATTCATGAAAGGCGTCACAATCACCATGCGCATCCGCCCATTGAGCTCGCGCTCGAACGAGCGCACCGTGCCGCCGACCTTCGCCTCGACTATCTCCTGCAGGACATTGGCAAGGTCGGGGGGGTAGCGGATAGGCGCCGTAGCGTGAATCCCGAGCGACTCTAGCAGGATTCGTCCTTTTTCGTTACACAGGACAAGTTGCCCCCTCTCCTCGACGAACACGGCGTAGGGCAAGGTTTCGATCATCTCGATGTAGCCGGACTGCCACCCCCAGATCTGCTGCATCACCTGCGCAACCGCCTTCTGTTCATCGACGAAAGTCACTGCATCTTGCTGCGGCGCCGGCGCCATGGCGGCAAATCTGCCGGTGCCTATCTTTCCCTTCAATACCGCATATTCGTCGTTAAGGAAATTACGCCAGCCATGGGCGCGCTGCCAACCGCACAATCCGAAGATGCAGCAACAACCGGCGATCACCGCACCAGGCGAAAACCAATACCTCCAGTACAACAGGAACGCCAGCTCGCCGAACGTAAACAAGGCCAGCCAAATCACGGCCATGGCATACATCGGCCAGCCGGTCAGCAGGACGCAAATCAATAGCATCCCCACCAGCACCCCCGCATTAACCGCAAATTTCACCAAGAAAGAAGGATTGCGCAATACGTGCCCGTCCAACAGGGCCTCCGTAAGCATGGCGCTGGCTTCGGTGCCGCGCACACGGGTGCCGGGATCGAGGGAAAGGTTGAAGGTGCCGGCACTGTCGGAGACGCCGTCGCCGATATAGACGATGCGTCCCTTCCATGCGGTGTCGGGCACGCGCCCTTGCAGCACGTCGATATAGGAATACCGGTCAACGTCGATACGCGGCGGCATAAACACCGAAAGCACACCCTGCTTGACCTGCCCCAATCTGGAGACGCTATTCTGTATGTAGTCCCGCACGTCCCCGAACGGCAAGGCCATCCCCGCTTGCCGGATCGCCTGCAGCACAATATGCGGCAATTCAGCGCCCGTTCCCGGCAGTTTCACATAAGGCAAGATGCCTTGCACCAGGTGATCGCTGCCGATAACGATCGCCCGCTGCCCGACAGCTGCGGCGGCGGCCTGCAATTCCTGAGCCGGGAACTGCGCGATCTCCGGCTCCAGCGTATGAGGCAGGATGTGCACCGGCAATACCACTCGCCCTCGGCGCGCGATCGCATCGACCAGCACCTTCTCGCTTTCGCCGGCACAAGGAATGACCAGATCGAGCACGACACTTGCCGCGCCTTGCAATCGATCGAGTACCTGGGCATGCGAATAGTTGATGAAACATTTGCCGGCGCCCAGTGCATCGACCGTTTTCTTGTCGATAATAATCACCGCCGTCTGGCTGAGGCCGCTATGAATGGCGTTGGTGGCGACGGACTGGCGATAGAGTCGGTCCAGCGGCGCGAAAACCGCCTCGGTCATCGGCAGGACGGCGACGATGGACAGCAGCGCCGTCACCGAAATGAGCCTCCATCCGCCACGGGCGATTCTTTGCGAAAATTGCAACAAAAAATAAGGGGGAGTTGGCATTTTTTAGAATTAGAAAGGGATCTTCCCTGACGCCCTCGCTCTGCCATTTGCGGAGCTAATCCACAGAAAAATGTGGCGCCGCCGCCCCCGTCACAGACATCAACATCGACATGCTCCCCTTTCAGGCGAACTCAAGGCGGTAACCATAATTATAGATGGTAGATATCACCATCCCATTTTTGGCCCGCAATCCCAACTGGCTGCGCAGTTTGCTGACATAAGTGGCCAAGGTCGCGTCGTACTTCCGGTCGACCGATCCCCATATCTTTTTCATCAGGACATCCTTGGTCACGATACGGCCGGCGTTCGAAAACAGCATCGTGGCCAGGTCGAACTCACGCTGGGCCAACTCGACCGCCTCCCCTCCGACCGAAACGGTTCGGGCTCCGATGTCGATGGCGAACATGCCGACCCGGATCACTTGTGAGGCCTGCTCCTGCGGATAATATTTGCGCAATTGCGCCTGCACGCGGGCCATCAGCTCCCGCTCACGCAGCGGCTTGATCACATAGTCATCCGCGCCGGAGTTGAGGCCATGGACAATGTCAACCTCGCTGTCATGTTGCGTCACCATGATGACCGGCATCACGTCCGCAAACGAAGCGCGAACCCATTTCAGCACTTCGATCCCCGATTTACCTGGCACGTCCCAATCGAGCATGAGCAAGTCGATGCGCTGCCTGCGCACCAGGTCGATGAAGCTGTCCCCGTCATGGCACACCTCTGCATGATGGCCGGCCTTGGTGACCCACTGCGCAACCGCCGTCGCCTGCAACTCGATGTCTTCCAATATACCGATAATCATTTTTCCTCGCTTTGCGGCCGCACTAGCGATCCAGCAGGCCGAATCCCTCATCAACGTGCCATTATGACATTCCATTACCGCGCCCTGATCGCCGCGAACTCCTGCTTGGCCGCGGCCAACGCGGCCATGAACTCCTGGTTGCCATGCAAGGCTGCCACGATGGCGCTCCCCATCACACGGCCGGCCTCCACGTCGCTTTGCCAGTGCGCGCCGCATACCACACGGCTCTCGCCGTAGTCATATCCTCTCTTTAGCAATGCATCCTGCCGCGCCGGGTTGATTTCCGCCAATACCAGCGCTATCGCCCACCCGTATGTCGCGTGGCCTGACGGATAGGAACCGCCCCGGGCGAGCTTCGCGTCGCGCTGCGGCGTGCAGGAATGGGCATTATAGAAAACAAACGGCCTGATACGCCGGTAATGCTTCTTGGCGGAAGAAACCGCGGCGTCGTGGCTGTCGGCGAGCATTTTTTCCATCAGAGCGGAAAGCGCCGGCAGTGTATTCCGGTCGATAGTATGGCCGAACGCCTGGGAAAATATTGCGCCGATATGCAGATAGTCCGCGTCCTTGATCGCCATCGCCATTCGCGACCGGCCAGCACGCACGTTGTCACGTCTGTAATGCGCCTCATCGTTCAAAAATGCCGCCGAATCCGCCGCCGGAGGGGGCGGCAGGATAAACAGGCTGTCCGGCGCCTCCGATGGGGCAAGATACCCATGATGGACACCGGCATGGGCATGGGCATGGGCACCGGCGGCGGCCATGATGACGAAACAAGCGATGGATGTTCGAGTGCGCTTCATTTTTTCAGTTTCTTTAAACGAAAATCTCGCCCGCAGATGCCATGCCGCGCAACCCGCTGTCTTCGCCCACGCACAGGCAGCGGTGAAAGTCTCGTGGGCAACAGTCCATCGGGGGGCTCAACGGGTGAAAATCGGAAGGAAGATTTCCCTCCCCGCGAGTTGCGGGAGAGGATTCGGCTGTGTGCGCGCACCTGTCAATCGGCGCCAAGGGAAGGCCTGTCATCAACGTGCCGCCCCTGACTCCAGCCGTTCGACCAGTTCATTGATGCGCTTCAACCATTGAAGGCAACGCTTCTTCTCGGCAGAAAACGTGGATGCCAGGGAAACTCGGAAGGCATTCTGCAAGTCGAGGCTCTGGCGCGCCAGTTCCCTCTCGCCCAGGACCATCAATCCTCCCTGGATACGATGCAGCACTCGCCATGCATCGTCGGCCGAGGCGCTCTCCAACGCATTGGTCAATTGAGTCTCTTGCGCGGGCCACGTTTCCACAAATGCCGCGGCCAGCATCCTGGTCACTTTTTCCGGCACAACGGCGGCTTGCGGTTCCTGCGCCGGCATCATCACCTGCGCATGCCGCCGCTCCAGCGCCGCCTTTTCGATCACGCGTTGCAGATCCTTCAGCAGGACGGGTTTCTTCAATATGTCGAAAAAGAGATCCGATTCGGCAGGGGACAACGCGTGGGCGGCCGTGGCGGCCACTACGATGGCATCGGGCTGGAGCCGCATCACTTTCCTGGCCAGCTCGATACCGTCCAATCCCGGCATGCCCAAATCCGTGATGAGGATATTCGCAGGCTGCGCCATCCAGCGCGTCAACGCTTCCTGGCCATCCTTGGCCATGCGGACTGTAGTGCATCCCAGCGTCTCCAGTTGATGTTTGATCAGCAGGAAATTCACCAGGTCGTCCTCGGCGACCAGGATGTCCATCGAACGGGCGATTTCTCCGCTCAATACCGGTTTCTCTTTCACTTTCTTGCCGACCGCTTCGTCCCCGGCCAGCAGCGCATCGCGCCATGCATTGCGCGCGTACAGGCTGACATGGATCACCCCGTCCACTTCCTCCGTCTTGCCAACCGCTTGCGCCGATAAAATGACTGTCCTGACGCCGAGGCGCCCAAAGTCATTTACCCGCTCCTTGCGTCCGACGTCCGATAAGAGCAGGCACACGTCCGGCTGCGGTTCCACCTCGCCGTTCCACACTGTCGCGCCCCACATTTCGAAGAAATCTCGCAACATCCCTGCGTACTGCTGCAAGTCGCACCGGATATCGACGACGCGCCCGGCAAGGGGCCTGGCCTGCATTCCCTGGTCATTGCCGGCGATGATTTCCATTGGGATATCGAGACCGAAAGTGCTGCCCTGGCCGGGCATGCTGGAAAAATAAATCTTCCCGCCCATGAGCTGGGCAAGCTGGTGACACAGGAATAATCCCAAGCCGGTACCGCCGAACCGTCGGCTGATGGAGTCGTCAGCCTGCTCCAGCGGCTCGAAGAGACGCTGCTGCGCTTCGGGCGAAATGCCGATGCCGGTATCTTTCACCTCCAAACGCACCCATGCAACTCCGTGTTCCCGGCGCTGCAATTGCGCTGACAAGGTGACCATGCCGGTCTCCGTAAATTTGATGGCATTGCCAACCAGGTTCTGCAATATCTGCATCAGGCGATGTCCATCGCCGTTGAGGGGAATTTCCAGCGCCGGGGAAAACAGACAGTGGAATCCTAATTTCTTTCCGGCCGCCAGCGGAGCAAACAACTGCGCAACCGACTCCAGAAGATCGTTCACATAGAGCGAAGTCTTGGCAATGCGCAGTTCGTTGGATTCGATCTTGGTGACGTCGAGCACGTCATTGACCAGCTCCATCAATCTCGCGCAGGCGGTCTGAATCAAGTCGACACGCCGGCGCTGGGATACTTCCAGCGCTTCCTGGCTCAACAGCTCGAGATGCCCTATCGCGCCATGCAACGGCGTGCGAATCTCATGGCTCAGCTCGGCCAGGAACATGGACTTGGCCTGGTTGGCCCGGTCAGCCGCGCTCTTGGCTTCCAGCAGAAGCGCCTCATGCTCCTTCTGCACGTTCATATCGACCATTCCGAACAATAGTACGTCGCGGCCTGAAAATCGGGTCCGCGAGCAAACCAGGCCCAGGTAGGTTGCGCCACCTCCTGCCAGAACAATCTCGGCGACCATGACCGATTCCGTGTCCTGGCCCACGGCCTCTTGTTCGGCTGCGCTGGGGCATCCTGCGAAGTGGGCATGGAGATCGCTTGCCGACAAGTTTGAGGACGCCATCATTCTTGCCGCCATGGCATTTCTCAAGACATCATGGCCGGCGTGAGGATCGTAGACGACGATACCGACAGGGAGCGTCTCAATGATGCTTTGGCTGAATTGGCGCGATTCCGCCAGTTCCATGACGTTCTTGTGGCTTGGCTGGAATACGAACTTATCGAAATACCAGGTAGCTCCCCAGATAAAGATCAGCATGAAAAGGCAGCCAATAGCGCCGACGGCGACATCCGAGGAAATGTATTGAACGATTTCTTGCCACGAAAAAGCATAGACGATATTCCAGTCCGGCCCGTTGACATAGTCGATGAGAAAGAGCTTTCCCCCCTGGTAGAAATAATTCTTCCCGGGTTGCTCGTTGTATTGTTTGATGACCGCGCGAATCTCGCCGTCAAGACTGCCGTCGGCACGGTCGGCCGGCCTCATGAGAAAGGCGGGAAACGGCGCATTGTTGGTGACGAACAGCCGCCCTCCGTTTCCGTTCCGGAGAAAGAACTTCTGGAACTGCGCCTGGCGCACCCTGAAGACGATCGTGGCAAAGTAATCCGGCGCCAGATAGATCCGCACGGCAAACCTGGCAATCGCATCGCCGGGGCCTTCCTCATGTCCCGGCAACGAGAACCAGGCGAACCTGTTGCCGCGGCCGTCTGATCGGACAATGGCCATATCGTCCATGGCCTTGTCGGCGGTCTTGCTGCGGATATCGATATAGCGCCTGACGCCCATCGCGGCGACCAGATCTTCCTCCGCTTTATCCATTGAAGGATAGGTCACAAGGAATCTGTGGTCCGATGTATACAGGAATCCCTCAAGGATCAAGCCTTCCTTGTAGTGAAACATCGGCAATGCCGAGGCTTGTCCCAGCATCAGGAACAGCCTTTCCAGCGGCAGGCTGTTTTGGAGTACGCCGCCGTCGACCACGAACGAAAGCGGCATGGGGGACAGTTCCCCCGAATCGATGGATGTCACGACACCCGGTTTGATCCGCCCAAGGTCGATCGGAAAATGGAAAGTCCCATAGGCTTTCTGCAGGCGGGTGAACATCTCTGAGAACTGGGTCACCCTGGCGGAAAGGCGATCGACCTCCGTCTTGATATCCTCCTTTTGGCTGACGAAGTCGCTTATCTGGCGATCCCTGAACTCCAGAAACTCGCCATAGCCGAGCAAGATGAGGGCGATGACGATCATCACCGAAAGCAAAGACGATGCCCCATAAAGCATGCGCCGGTAAGACACCGATGGCATCATCACACTTGCTGCTGGCATCGCCCCTTCTTTCAGCGGTAAAGGCTGTGGTACGCCCGGCTGAGCTCGACGTCATTTTTCACGCCGAGCTTCTTCATCGCCGCAAGCTTCTGGTTACTGATCGTTTTACGGCTCCGGCATAGTTTTTCGGCGATTGCCCTGATAGGCATTCCTTCGCTGATCATGCGAACCACCACCAGTTCACGGGGGGACAATGAAGTAGCGCCGAAATCCGCGTCTTTCTTGTTGCCGCAAAGGTATGAAAAAAGAACCGTGGAAAGCGACGGCGCCACAAAAGTCTGCCCGGAATGCACCGTGGAAATCGCCTGGTGCAAGCAGGCGAAACTCGCCGCTTCCTTGCCGACGAAACCAGCTGCCCCGTATTCCAGGGATGAGAATATGCTATGCGGCTGGATGTACGAACTAAAGAAAATCACCCGCACTTCCGGCGCTTCCCGACGTATCTTCTTCAACAGATTCAATCCGTCGACATGCGGCGTATTCTCGAAAATGTAGTCGCACAGGAGCACGTCGACCTCGTCCTTCCCCAGTTTCGTGAACAATTGCTCAACGGTCTCCGCCGAGAAAACCAGATCAATGTCGTCGCATGTTTCCAGCATGGATTCCACCCCACGCAAGACCACCGGATAATCGTCCGCCACACCGACTCGAATGCATTTCTTCCTGAAAGAATCAACCGTTGCCATAATAGTTCTCACCTTTCTTCAAACGTCATGATGAATAGCCCGAAACTGACGACAGGATAGTGTGAGGAATGACAACACACGGAATACGAAACCTCGTTTTCTGCCCCGACAAGAGACGAAATAAAGTCTGAAAAAGCGCTGAAGGAATAGAAGAAACGGTCGGTTCCCCCAATAGAAATACCGCCCTAAACCACTATTATGACGACCGTCGATTACCCAAGAAATAGGCCAAGGCCCCAAAAATCAGATGGGGAAATCGGCAAACTCCCTTCTCAAACAAGCATTGATGCAATTTAAACAAGCGGCATGGGAAGTCACGATCATTCGCTGCAATTGATATCCAGCGCCATAGATATCCTGTCCATATTCATCATTTTGCGGGAAGCATTGTCCCCACACGAATTTTCTCAACGATCTTTAAATACGCAATTAAATGGCGGCCGAACGTGGCATGGGCATTACCCGGGCCCAGGAAGGGGGAGTGGAAACGGCGAGGCGAGGCGACGCCGTGGTCATGGGCGAACGCATGCGCTGCTGCGAGGAGAGGATGACCGGCAAGCCATAAGCGGGTCTGGCGGTGTGCCTCGGGACAGTTTTCCAAGACATATTGCGTCGGGAGATTCTCCCGCACGCCAGGTTGCCGTCATCTGATCTGGCGGGCCAGCATCAGCAGGCGGTCGACCTGAGCTATCTCGTCGCCCACTTGCTGATCCCCCAAGCGCTCTCTGGCGACGTCATTGGCAAGCTGGCGTATCTGGCGGAGGTACTTCCAGATGGTATGAAAGACCAGCATCGCGACAATCAGCGAGAAGCCGACGCCGACGATACAAAATCCGGAGAACACCGCAAGGGAGATATCGACGCTATGGCTGAGCCCCAGGGAACGCAAGGCACTTTGCCGTGAGTTTTCCACATAGAGCAACCTTGAATTCTGCTCGATAAGAGAGCGCTTGGACTGCACCTCTCCGGAAAAAACCGCTGTCGCCTCTGCAAAATTATTTGATTCCAGCAGCAGCATCAATCTATCCAATGAGTTCAAATATTCCGGCAATATCTTGTCTATCTTATTTGCGATAACAGTCTCGGCGGAACTGCTTACACCGGACGCATAGTACATGCGCCAGCTCCGCTCCATGTCGTGCCGAAGGCGCCTGAGAAGAGCCTTCGCCCGGAAATTCTGCTCGAGAAGAGTGACAAGGACATATTCATTGAAAACAGCGTCTTTATGCCGAAAGTCGGCTATCTGGATCACTGGATCAAAATTTGACGTCAAAATCTGTGTCACCGCCTCCTCATTCTCTTTTAACTTCATATATCCAAGGCCGCCGATTATCACGCTGACAACCAAATTGACGACAATGAGCGCCCATAATTGCAACTTGATATCCCGAATCAGCATTTCCCCCTCCCTCAGGATTTATGAAATCCAAGTAAGACCTAACCCCACCTTCCCGTTTTCACTCTAAGCCGCTGATGACAGCCATTGAGCATCAACCCCAATATCATCGGTCGAACATCTCCGCCAACTGTTCGATGCTCCTCCCGCCGGTGAACGTTTCATACCTGTCCGCGGCAGCATTCCTGTAGAGAATCAACGGCACGCCTTGCGCGTTCATTTGCTTGAAAATTCGGGTGTTTTCGCTCACCTGCGACTCCTCATCGGGATGCGCGCCCGCCTTTATCTCGATTCTTCCACGGCTCTGGGCAAGTTGCGCTTCATGTTCGTTCATGGCGACTACCGGATTCGCGGCGGCGAGGATCCCGGCGCCGATGTGCATTGATGCGCCAGCGAGAAGACCGGTTGGAACCCAGGTGACATGCGCCTTTCCGGAAAAGGATTTCATGTTATTCCAAAGCTCGGAGCAATGGACGCACAAGGGATCGAAAAAGACGTAGGCGCTATTGACCGAAACCAAAGAACCTACTGAAAAGCCATGCGCCTTCGCGGCTAATTGATATTGCTGCGCGGAAGTCATCGCAGCGGTCTCCGGCGGCAAGACCGTAGTTTGGGCATTATCCTGGGAACAGCCGATGATGCTCAACACTGCAAGCTTCGAGAGACCGAGCAGGCCAAATTGACGACGGTTCATCATATTTCCTTATCAAATCAAAAAGCCCGACCGTGCCGTTTCCAATATGTATTGAAGAAATGGCACGGCCGGGCAGAGCATTAATCAATCAGCTTATTGCTTGTATTCCTCCCAGGCCTGATTCCAGGCGCTTCCCTTTCCTGGTTCATAAGCCCAGGCGGCCATGGAGCACCAGTTTGCGTAGGGGAATGGTTTGCAGCGATAAAGCTTCCCGTTATTTGCAACGACCTGGCCGGGGGCGTACTTCGTTCCTTCCTTATAGGGCGAATGTTTCCCGTCGTCCGTCTTGCCGCCGGTGTCGTCCTCCTTGCCGCCGGAGCTCTCACCGCCATAAACCGTCCATGCGTCTGTCCAAGCAAAGCCCTTCCCCGGTTCATAGGCAGAAGGAGCGGCCGAACACCAACCGGAATAAGGAAACGGTTTGCACTGGTATGTCTTACCCGCATTGGAAACAATGCTGCCTGCGCCATATTGGACGCCCGGCTTATATGCGGGATACTTCCCGCCGCCGCCATCGTCTTCCGAACTGCTCTTCTTTTTCACCTGCACAGTGTGCTTGGCAGTCGAAACAAGCTTGCCTTCCTTGACGTTGACGCTGAAAGTGAAGGCTTGGTCCTTGTCCAGTTCCGGCGCCTTGAAGCTCAGTGTCGGACCATCTTGCGTAGCATTCACGCCTTGCGGGACAACCCAGGAATAGCTCAATTTGGCGCCGCTTGAACTGCTGGACTTCGCCGCGGACAATACGACAGACTGGCCGGCCTCGGCCACTGCGGGTCCGCTCAGGCGAGCAACCGGCGGCTTGGGATCAGGCTTGTCGGGGTCGTCCTTCTTCGGCGATACGGTCACGGTAGTCTGTGCGGTATCCTTCAAGCCGGCCGGATCGGAAACCGTGACCCGGAACGTGTATTGCTTGGAGCTTGCGACGGCCGGAACGGCGACGCTGGCCTGCGCGCTGGAGGCATTGGTAATTTTCAAGGCGTCGCCCTGGATCTGCTCCCATCGGAAGGTCAATTTATCTCCGTCCGGATCACGCGATTTCGACGCATCCAGCGTCACTGCCGCCGGCCCCTCCACACGCATATTGGCAACGGCGACTGCAACCGGGGGGTGATTTCCCGAGGAACCGCCCTCCTCATGGCCGAGGCCCTTGTTCATTGCATTGAGGATGTCGCCGTTGTCGGCGTCGATCTCCCAGGAGAACAAGCCGCCCAATTGGTTCTTCCGGACATAAGCGCCCTTGGCCTGCACGGAACGCGCATCATCGAAGGTAATCAGATCGCCGGTACTCTTGTTGAACAGGTAAGGCGCTTCGGCAGCCTGATCGTAATTGTATTCATAGCCACGGATGCCGACATAGTCGGGGCCCAGCATGTCGGACGCGATCTTCTTGTAATCCAGGATTCCTTTTTCCCATTGGCCTGCATGCGGGCCCTTGGCCACTCCGGTGAACGGATTTCCATCCTTGTAGCCGGAAACGCCGGTCCATCCACGGCCGTACATGGCCGCGCCAACCACGATCTTCTTTGGATCGATACCTTGCTTGAGCAAGGCTTCCACCGAATTGTGAGTCGTAAATTTAGTATCGGGGCGATTCTTCGGCGCATACAAGGCGGTCTGGTGTCCCAATTCCTTAAGGTCCCACGCACCGTAGTAGTCGTACGTCATATCGAACAGGTAATCCATGTACTGCGTGGCTTGCTTGTAATCGATGACATTGACCTTTTCCGGCGGCGCGCCGATGGCCGAGGTCAGTTGATACGTCTTGCCGAATTCCTTGGACAACTTGTCAAGCCGCTGACGGAGCTCCTTCATCAAGGTGACGTACAGTTGCCCATCGGTCTGTGCATTGCCCAATGACGGCGTCGCGCCTTTCCCGCCGGGGAATTCCCAGTCGATATCGACACCGTCAAAGAACTTCCAGGTACGAAGGAAATTTTCTACCGAGTCGACGAATACCTTGCGCTTGGCCGGATCGTGCATGCGGAAGAACGGATCCGACAGGGTCCAGCCGCCAATCGATGGAAGAATCTTCAGATTGGGATTCTTCTTCTTTGCGGCCATCATCTGTCCAAGCACGCCCTTCAGAGGCGACTGCATGGTTTGTCCCGGCAGGGTCTTGCCGATTTCCGCCCAGGAATCGTGGATAGCCACGCTGAAATCCGGCAAGCCGGCGCATGCCTGCTGCAACGCCTGATACGGCTGTCCAGCCGCGCGCAGCGCTTCGTTCGTATCGGCGCCGCAAATCGGGACGAAGCCGTACAGGATGTGGGTCAGGTTATCCAGCGGCACCTTGTCGACACTGAAGTTACGTGCGTAGACCGACCAGCTGGTGAAGTATGTTCCCACCACGGCATCGGTGGATTGAGTGAACTTCTTGTTTTTCTTGTCGACGTTATCAGGCAGGTCGTCAGCCAGCTCTGGCACGGTGTCGAACACGGTCACCATGAGCGGATCACTGTCTGTCCAGTTGCCGTCGGCATCGAAAACGCGCACCTGCATTTTTTTCTTGCCAGGCGTCTTCACGTTCGCGACGACCTGGCCGCTTTGCGTTGAACCGGCCGACATGCGCACTTCCGAGGTTGGATCGATCTCGCCATCGATCACGGCAGCCGCCTTCACCGCGCTGCCGTTGCTCCAGATATCGAAAGGCAAAGGCACGTTCACCTTTTTATTGAGCTTGACGATATCCTTGTACGGCGAGGCGCCGCTTGCATTTTGAAGATTGATTTCCACAAAGCCGTGCGGAATGGAAGTAATCTCATATTGTTTCAAGGAGGGTTTTCCAGGAGCTGCGGCGGCAATATTGGAAAAGCACAAGAGACTGGCAGCAGCCATGGCTGTCAGCGTGAATTGAGGTAGGCCTTGGTTGTTCTTGCGTGTGGAGCGTGCTGCTGGGATTGCATTCGGTTTTGATTTCATGAGCATCTATCACGTGGTTAATAAACGTATCCCTAAGGACACCGTTCATTTTCCCGTTTGTGTTTAGAAGCACAATTTTTCTCAAGAGAATCTAAATTCCCTGTCATGCCAGGCGGTCACTCTTTATCGCTGGGATGGCATGACAGTCGGCGGATGATTGCCGGCCGCCCCGCTTGGATCAACACGTTGCTTATAAACGAATATCCAATCGCTGTAAGACTTCGCGTCATTGAACGCCGCATAGCCTTCGGGAAAATTCTGCCTCTTGAACGGCTTGCGATCGGTCTTGCTGAACACCCCCATGACGCCGCCATCCGCGGAACGGATTATCCCCCAGTCGGCGGAGCCGCTGATCGGATCAGGATAGATTCGGCGCAGGTGCCGAATCGGCTTGATCTGCCTGTTATCTTCGACGAGGTCATCAAGCGACAAGGGGTAGCGCCCTCCGCTTCCCGATTGAAAATAGCTTTCGATCGCAGCCCTGAATTGCTCCCCGACAAAAAGCAATTGGGCTTCCTTCTCCCGCTGCAGCATGGTCGAGCGCACCGTTGCCGCTTGCGCAGAAACGAAACCGATGGCCGATATCAGCAGCAACACGCCGATATAGGCTATCCCCGCTTGTTCTCGACGCGCTTTACCATGTCGCATAGGAGCTTCCATCCAAAGCCTTGCCCTTGGCGCCGCTGGTCACCTCGGCAGAATTATCGTCATCTCCCGCGTTGAAAATCCAGGATTCGGATTTCCCCGTGAGAGGGTCCACCGGCACAGCCCGCAAATAGCGCCCCTGCACCAAATTATCGAGCGTTTCGGGATTTTTCCCATGGTCCGATCGATAATCGTCAATCGCCTCTCGCATGATATGCAAATTGTGGCGCAGCACCGTTTCCTTGGCGCGATCATTTTGTTTCAGGTAGCCGGGAGCGACGAATGCCGTCAGGGTCGCGATGATCGCCATCACCACCAGCAGTTCGATCAGCGTGAATCCATTGTTGAACGGGCGCTTCAACCTACCATTCATTGTATGGCGTGCCATCAAGCCCCTCCTTGTGACTGGAAGAGCGGATGTCAAAGACATCATCTCCCGATGAAAACGCTTCCGGACTGCTGTCGTAGCTACGCGTCTGCCAAGTGTCTTCGGCCTCCTTGCCGCTACATTCGCAGAATGGATCGGCAGGCATCCGGCGCAAAAAATACAAAGTGCCTCCATTGGCAGCCTGCTTGTCCGGAACGCCTTCCACCAATGTCCTCAAGGTCGGCGGATAGCCGCTGTCGTCGATGCTGCGTTCAATTCTTCCAGCATCGGACGCGTGCTTGTATGCGTCGATCGCCGAGCGAATCGTCATGAGAGCGCTGCGCAGCTCGGACTCCTTGGCGCGCTGCCTGGCCACCTCGCGTAACGGCATGGCCGCTGTCGCCAGCAAGCTCAGCAAGGTGATCGTGACCAGGAGTTCAATCATCGAGAATCCATGCATGGGACTTTTCGCGGAACGCTTCACGCCGATTCATCCAATCGCCTTGCGGCCGCGACCACCTCCGGATTGCCCGGAAAAAACGACAAGGCCGGCTCGCCTCCCCGCGACTCCAGAGCGCTGGTGCGCATCATGCCCATGCCGTTTCCGAAATGGCCGGCATCGCGGGCATCCCGCCCGTGGGTGTCCGCGCCGTTCTTCGGCATACCGGCGGGCGCCTCGCTGGCCACTTCTTTTGATGCATCCGCACCCGCTCCATGCGATTCGTCTCTTGCCGCCGCTGGTTGCGCCGCACCGATCGGCGCGCTGAGGTCGAAGTCCTGTTCCTGCTGCGGCCTCGCCGTTTTTGCCGCTTCCAAAGTCAATGGCTCGGTGGTGACGTTTGATTCGGTCCCCGTCAGGAAGGCGCTCACCGCCGATGCGGGCAAATCCAGGTTTCGTTCGATATGGGGCGTTATCAACAGGACGATCTCCGAACGCTCATCGCTGTTTCCATCCGAACCAAAGAGCCGCCCCAGCCCGGGGATCCGGGAAAGGCCCGGCAAGCCGTTGGCGCGCGTGCTTTCGGAGCGCTTGACCAGTCCGGCCAGGATCTGGGTCTCGCTGTTCCTGGCGGTCATCAAGGTCTGCGCGTTGCGCGTTCCCAGCGAATAGGCAACCAGTCCGGTCTTGGTGGTGTGCTGCGACAAGATATTGCTAACTTCCATGTCCACCTTGACGCTCACTTCGTCATCGAGGCTGATGCGCGGTTCAACGCGCAGAATCAATCCCACGTCCTGGTATGACACCGACTCGGAAACCACGCCATTGGCATTGGTTGTGGTGACGATCGGCACACGCTCACCGATCTTGATACTGGCCTTTTCGAGGTTGCGCACCCGGATTTTCGGGTTGGCCAAGGTCTTCGTCCGGCCTTGCTTCTGGAGCATGTCGATGGCCAGCGACAATGCGCCTGAATTGCTCGAGACATTGATGCGGTCGCGGTTGATCCGCATCAGATCGCCCAGCGTCAGCTTGCCGCTTGCCGCGTCAGGGGCCGGCCCGAACTGCAATTTCTCAGGATATTGCACGCCAAGATCCACGCTGTCGTTCATATTGACTTCCAGGATCTGCACGTCAAGGGTCACCTCCGATTGCGGGATGTCCAATCCCATGACAATCCGTTCGGCGGCAATAAGACTATCCGGCTTGTCCCGCACGATGACTGCATTGACCCGTTCGTCCACATAGACGTCCTTGGGCTTGATCACTTGCCGCAATGCGCTTACGACCGCCTTGGCATCGGCATGCGAGAGGAAAAAGGTACGGACCGCGTAATCCTGGTAACTACGCGCTTTCTCGGGCGTGGCGGGATAGACCAGCAGCGTATTGCGGTCCAGCACCTTCTTCTCAAGCTGGTTGGTCTTCAGCAAGAGATTGATGGCGCTCTCCGTTGTCGTCTTTTCGGCGAATATGCTTGCGGTCCGGTTGACATCCACATCGCCGTCAAAGACGAAATTGACTCCCGAGACCCGCGAGATCGACTCGAAAATCGTCGCGATCTGTTGTGACTTGAAATTCAGGCTGACCTGCTTGCGCAGCGAGGCGGAAAGTTGCGGATGCATTGACCGTTTGGCTTCGTCGGCGCGCAGCAATTCATCGCGCAGGCGCCGTGCTTGCGCGTGATTGGGCTGCTCGGACAGGATTCTTCCCAGGATTTCCAATGCTTCCTGCTGGCGATGCTCGCCGTACGAGCGGGCTTTCTCCAAGGCGGCATCGGTCCTGGCCTTTTGCTGGAGACGCCGCAGTTCCTGCCGGACCTTGAAGTTTCCGGGATCGGCTTGCTGCGCATTGTTCAGATGCTCGATGGCAGCGTGATCGCTGCCGCGCGCGCCGGCCTGTTGCGCCGCCTTCAGTTCCGCCTGGACATAGTCCTGGCGCCCTATCTCCATCGCTGTCGCGGCGCGGATATCTGCCGGACGCGATTGTTTCAACTGCGCCAGTCCGAACTGCTCTTTCGATGAAGGCGGCGTGCCAGACCTGTCATGGCCGGCCAATGGTAGTGAGCCACACCCTGCCAGTGCGGCAGCGCAAAGCAATGGCAACAATCGGTAAAGTATTTGCATATTCAAGTGTCTTCGCTCAAGGAAACCGTCATGACAGATCCAGCGCATGGAGCATGCCGTCACTGCCGGCAACGATCAGTGCATTGCCGTTCATCTTCTTGAACCGGTATCCATCGGTAATTTTTTGATCAACAAGAACAGCGCCGCGGATATTGCACGCTGATGAACATAAGATAAATGTCTCCCCTTTGCGCTCCAGGATCACCATGCGCATATTGCGTTCCAGCCATTGCCCCACCACCGCGAACGGCGGCGGCAAGGGAACCGGATCGGAAGGCGGCGGCGGGGAAGGTTCCTCTGGATTCTCTTCCTGCGCGGGCGGCGCATTGATGGCGCCGAGCGAATCCCAGCTCTGAACGGCGAATATATCGACGATGACGTCCTTCGCACCGGCATTGGACGATCCTGGAAAAGCGGGTGTGGCCACCGTGCAGACCAGCGCGAGAAGACATGCCTGCAATGAACGCCTCATGAATCCGGCCCCAGCAAGGTAATCTTCAGATCCACGTTGACCACCGGGCTTTCAATGCTTTCCCGTTCGACGGAAAGCCGCTCGATGCGCGCGGCGGGCTGGTCGGCTATTTCACGGATGGCGGCTCGCAGCCCGCTATAGCTGCCCGTCATCGCCATGTCGATGGTGAGCCGCCGTAATTTCCCTTTTGCCTCTATCTGGCGGCTGTAGGTGGCTTGCTTTCCTGCAAGGCCATGGCTTTTCAGGATCTGGAATATCGAATAAGCCTGCGCGCCGCTCTGCAAACGCTGTACCTCGCGCAAGGTCAGGTTTGGCTTTCCTTGGTGCATGCGCGGCTCCGGCATGGCCTGGAGCCTTTTCTCGCTCTCATCGCGAACGGCCTCCAGATGGCTTGCATGGGACTGGATGAAAAAAACATTCGTCACCACCAAGGCCATCAGCACGGCAGCCATGATCAAACCGGGCGCCCCCAATCTGCGTTTGGCCAGATAGCCCTGCCAACGAAGCCTTTCAAGCGACGCGACATGTCCTTTCGTATTCAAACTAATCATGGATTTTCAACGCTCAATGTGAAGAAGCGAATGGTTCTTCCACCTTCAACTTTCAAATGGTGCTGCAAAAGGCCGACGTCCCTGCTCCCGGGTTGCTCGCGCAAACGGTCGATGAATGTGTATATGTGCTCCAGCTTGGCCGCGCCTCCTTCGATACGGACATGACGGCCGGCACGCTCCACGACAATTGACTGCAACGCAATCTCGGGCGTCCACGCATGCTCGATCCGATCGATCACCGATATTCCGGAGCCGGTCGCATTCATGCCCTGCTCCTTCAGCACTTTCTCGATATGCCGCTCCTGCGGCGACATTCTTTTATGGCGCTGCGCTTCACGTTCATTTGCGCGTTTCCTCTGTTCTATCCTGTGTTCGATCGTCTCGATCTCGGTGCGCGTCTGGTCGATTTGCGAGATGCCTTCCACGGCCAGCGCCAGCATCAATCCCGCCGCCGCCATCAACGCCATGGTCAACGTCGTGAATTTCCATCGCGGCTGTACGAAATCCAAACCGGGCAGTTGCTTCATGTCGCAGCCCCCTGGATTTTCTTCGCCGCCCTGTCGCCGCCCCAGGCATCCAATACATGGAAAGCACTTTCGCCATCCACGATTTCTGGCAATTCACCGCAAACATATGTCTTTTCCGGCAGGGGCTGCTTTGTCAAAAGCGATCCTGCCGCAAGCCATGCATCCAGTCCATGTTCGTTACGCGGCAGCGTGATCAGATCGCGCCACCCGTGCTGGCCGCGATACAGGCAAGTGAACACCTCCGGCTCAACCAGCATGAAACAGTACTCAGGCTCCTTCAGTGTCGCCGCGTGATGAAAAACCGACATGGTGAGCATGTCGCTCAATGTCTCCAGACGCCATCCGGTGGCGGTACAGACCTCCTTGATCGCCCCCACCAGATCGGAACACAACGCGCTCGCCAGACGGGTGGCCCCATAGTTCGCCGCTTCCACGGCGACTTCCCAATCAAGGCGGTTTATGCTCCTGGCGATCAACGCGCTGGCGTAAGTCTTCCAAGCCGCGTCCGAGAAGAGCCCCTCCTGCCACGGAAGCACCGCCGCCTGCGCCCAGGGGCTGCCGACCGCGACATGGATTCGATTGCGAAGCAGGGGTTTGACCCTGGTTTGCTCCTTCAGCAGCAAGGCGATCGTATCGATCGGCCGGTCGCCATGCAAAGCGACGATGCTGGCCGGACCGTCGCCTCGTCCGGACGACGGGGAAAGGCGCTGAAGATGGACGGTCGTGGCGTCCAGTCGCAGCATGATGTCATTCCATAGCGATGGCACGCTGCACCTCCTGGAATGTGGTCAGTCTGCGTCGGACGGCGTTGGTCGCGGTTTCACGCATCGAGCGGTAGCTCGGGTTGCCGGCCAAAGCCCGCATGCGCGACTCCATCGATCTTTCCAGCAATGCCGCCTTCATCGCGGCATCCATCGTCAGCACCTCGGCCAGGCCGATGCGGCCGCTGTATCCGGTACCGCGGCAGACCTCGCAGCCGGCCCCTGGAACGACGACCGTCTTGAGCTGATCGAGCGGCATCTCAGCGAGATCCGCGCGACCATCGCCGTCCTCGCCGCATTGACGGCATATGCGACGCACCAGGCGTTGCGAGATGACGCCATTGAGCGCTTCGAGGAAAGTGGACGGCTCCACTCCCATGTAGATGAAACGATCGATCACGCTGAAGCCATCATTGGCATGTACGGTGGAGAAAACACGGTGGCCGGTAAGCGCCGACTGTACGGCTATCGACGCGGTCTCGGCATCGCGGATTTCGCCAACCATGATCGTGTCCGGATCATGGCGCAAGATCGAGCGCAGGCCCAACGCGAAACTCAGTCCCTTTCGCTCATTGACCGGAATTTGCGATACACCATCGAGTTCGTATTCGACCGGATCCTCGATGGTGATGATCTTGTCGTCTCCGGTGTTGATGCCCGAGAGCATCGCATACAGTGTGGTCGACTTGCCGCTGCCGGTTGGCCCGGTCACCAGCGTCAGGCCATAAGGCCGTTGGGAAAGTGCGGCAATGCGATCGGCAGTGAAGTCATCAAAACCCAAGATATCGAGATCCATGCCGGTACGCTGTGCGCGATCGAGCACACGCAGCACGGCATTTTCTCCATAGACGCCAGGAATGATGGATACGCGAAGATCGATTTCCCTGCCGGACATCCCGATCTTGAATCGCCCGTCTTGCGGTATGCGACGTTCGGCAATATCCAGGGTGGCAAGCACCTTGAGGCGGGACATGGTCTGCACCGCCATTTCCCGGTTGGCGATCTGGCGTATCGACTGGAGCACACCGTCGATGCGATAGCGGATCGACAGCCCCTCCGCGGTCGATTCAATATGGATATCGCTCGCCCGATACTGAAGCGCGTCATGCAATGTGGAGTTGACCAGGCGGATCACCGGATTTTCATCCTTGGCGATCGTTGCCAGCGAGATCAGCTCCACCGTCATTCCGGCCGTTTCGTCGGACGCGTCAATGGCCATATTGTCCATCACGCGCTCGCTGGATTCGGCCTCGTCCAACAGGCGTTCAACCTCACCGGGCTCGCCCATGGACAGCGCCATCTTCTGGCCGAAGAAACGTGCGAGCAAGGCTTCCCTCACCTGCCGGTCAAAAGGATCCGCAACGATCAGGCGACGCTCGCCATCGATTTCCACCGGCAAGACGCGCAGCGTCAATGCGTCGTGTACCGGCAGCATGTCGAAGCATGTGGTGGCGCGCGCCAGTTCCGCACGCGTCGTCAGCGACAGGCCGCAACAGGCGGCCACGTCGATGGCGTCCGCCTTTCCCGCTTCAATTTTTTCCTGCAAGCTGCGCGACAGGCTTTCGCCGGCGGCATGCGCGTCTTTGTACCATTGATTGGCGATTTCCCGGTATTGCATCGTATTTTTTCCGTTAGTATCAGCTACCTGAATGGCGCCGTTGAAAGCCTCATCAGATACTGTCGGCCAGACTGAAGATGGGCATGTACAGCATGATCAGCACGGCGCCCACGGTGGCGCCCACCACCAGCATGAGCAGCGGCTCAATCACCTTGCTCAGCAATTCCACCGCGCGGTCGAGCTCCGCATCGTGGAACTGGGCGACGTGCTCGCACATGCCGCCCAACTCTCCGCTTTGTTCGCCCGCTCGCAATAGGCGCTCTGCGACGGACGTAGTCAACGCATTTTCCTTGAGCACCTCGGACACCAGGCGCCCGCTACGCAGCGCGCCCACCGAAGCCTCCAGGCGCGGCTGGAAACGCGCCGGCAGGATCCCGCCCGACAGTTCAAGCGCCTCGATCACCGGCGTGCCGCCTGAAATGAGCAAGCCGATGGTCCGATAAAATCGCGTCAACACGAACAAGGCGCAAATGTCGCGTACCCAGGGCGTATTCCAGACCAGCCCTGCCGCCTTGCGCTTGAACATCGGCATCCTGACGACGAATACCACGCCGCAAAGCGTTGCCGCCATTGCTGCCAGCACAAGGCCGCCGTGTTCATTCAGCAGATGCGACCACCACAACATCGCCCGCGCCGAGGAGGGCAAGGTGCTCATGGTTTCAAACACTGCCGCAAACCGCGGCACCACGAAGAAGGCCATGAAAAACAACACGCAGGCCCCCACGCCGACGACCACGAGCGGATAGATCAGCGCGCTGACGACGCGCTTGCGGATCTGTTCGATCCTGGCCTCATATTGCTGGTAGCGCCGCAGTACCATCGGCATCTGTCCGTTTCCCTCCGACGACGCCACCGTTGCCACCAGCAGCGCCGGAAAAATCTTCGGATGCCTTTGCAATGCGCGAGAAAAAGGCTCGCCTCCATACATCGCCGCCAGGATCGAATCAACCACGTGACGGCGAAAATGGCGTGCATCGGACTTGTCGCGCAACGCTTCGAGCGCCTCGACCAGAACCAGGCCAGCATTGAGCAAGGTGGTCAGTTCCTGCAGGAACAAGGGCAGTTCGAATTTTCCTTGCGCCTTGTTTCGACGCCGCATCGCCGTCTTGCGAATTTCCAGCACGATATGCCCCTTGGCGCTTTCGCTGTCTCGCACATGCGCTTCGCTGGAGCCTTCGACTTCTTTATGAACCAGCTTTCCGGCGACGATCATCCGCACCTTGAACTGGATCATCGCCAATCCCACCATTTCTGCACGATGCGCTTGCGTTCCATCTGGTCTTTCTTCAGCTTGGTGAATTTCACCCAGACCTTGGTCGCATAACGTCTGCGCGCCTCGTCGCGGTCCGGTGAAGATCCGGCGTTGTAGGCGCCCACGGCCGCCCAGGTGTAGCCGTGTGTTTCAATGAACCCGGCGAGAATGATTGCGCCGGCCTTGATCGAGGTACATGGCTCATACAGTTTTTCCTGCGTGATGCCCGCTGCCCTCAGGTAGGAGAAATTGGCGCTATTGATCTGCATAAGGCCGACATCGTAGGTGCCATTGCGGTTATGGTTGATTGCCTTCGGATTGAGCGAAGACTCCACCTTGGCGATAGCCACCAGCAACAGCGGATCAATGCCATATGCCGCTCCGACGCGGTTCCAGCAGTTTTCGGCCCAGGCGGGCAAGGCAGGGAAACAGAGAAAAAGAAGCGCTGCCCACCGCCGCATCGCCCTATAGACCATAGACGATATCCTCATCCACGCTCCCCCCGCCGATCTTTCCGTCGCGACCAAGCGACACGATTTCAGCTTCGCTGTCGCGCCCCGGCACATTCCACTGATATGGCCGCCCCCATCCGTCGTTGGGCACGTCCTTGGCCAGATACGGCCCGTTCCAGCCTTCGCTGTCGTGCGGTTGAACCACCAGCGCCTGCAACCCTTCCTCGGCTGTCGGATAACGGCCGGTGTCAAGCCTGAATTGCGTCACGGCGTCACCCAGCGTCTTCATCTGCGCCTGGGTCGAACGTACCTTTGCCCGATCCACTTGCGTGAAAAGTTTGGGACCAACGTAGCTCGCCAGCAGCGCAATGATCAATAAAACCACCAACAGTTCGAGCAAGGTAAAACCTCCCTGCCTGTTGCCGGAGAGTCGTTCGTTGATTCTGCGTTTCATGAATGCGTCCTATCGTATCGGGGAGAAATGCCGGCGGCCAGATGAAACGTCGCATCCTGCGGCGTCGCCCAACCGATTGGCGTCTATAAAACAATGACGACATTGTGAAAAAATCCACGATCGGTAGCCAACTTCCTCAATGCTTTCTAAACATTTGAGGGAAATTAACTAGCCGCCGACATGAAAGCTATCGCCGGGGATCATGATTTTCGCAATGGGAAATGGAGGAAATGCCATGCAGAAAGCAAGCTCACGCTGGCGCAAATTGCCTTTGCACTGAAATGTGCTCAGCTGGCTGTAAATTCCTGTGGATTTTTCCGTAAATGAGCGCTTAGCGAGATGCTGCTCTACAACTTACGATGGCGTTCTCTTATCGGAACTGCTGGGAATGCCCCTTGATGAAGATGGCATGATGCTGCGCCGGAGATGAAGACACCGACTGAGAAATTTTCTTTGGCAGCATAAGGCGAGAAGGTCTCTCAGGGGCATTACATGACTGCTAGAGCAGATCAATGAAACAAGACTTCCGCTTGCCCTCTGTCCGAATTTCCGGAGCCATGGCTACATTTCATTTTACATGTGTACGGTTTTACGAATTGAGGTCAATGTCTCACCGATATTTGAGGCAATACCCCATATGCATAGCGTGTTATTTGATCCAAGATTCCGAGTCGGAACACATTAGTTCCAAACCAACAACTAATCAACTATAAAAATACCTGCTGGGTTCCCGAAAAACACAAACTTGCCGTTTGTCATATTTCGTTTGATCGGGTCTCAGGGGTCTCAGTGTTAGTCAGGAGACAAAAATGCATAACTTTACTATTTCCCAGGATCGGAAACTATCTGGCTTAACATCGCAATCCAGCGCATTGGAAGTGCGCCTGGCTGCTCGTGATGGACGACTTTCCGGGCATACCAGTGGTTTGGCGAGCGCACATGTTCAAGTTAATCTTGTGATCCTGCCGGCTAACTTGGCTGAAGATTTTCGGCGCTTTTGCGAACTGAACCCGATTCCCTGCCCCCTGTTTACCTGGTCTGAGCCGGGGGCCCCATTGCTGCCTGTGCTGGGACGTAATCTTGATGTCCGTACCGATGTACCCCGCTATCACATATGGAAACACGGCGCGCGCGTAGCGGATGTCACTGATTTACGCGAATGGTGGCGAGAGGACCTTGTTACTTTTGCCCTGGGTTGTTCCTATTCGTTCGAGCACACTTTGTTAGAAGCCGGGATTCCATTGCGTCATGTGACCGAAGGACGCAATGTAGCGATGTACCGCAGCAATATACAAACAAATCAGGTTGGCATCTTCGCCGGCCCAACTGTCGTTTCGATGCGCCCGCTCAAGGCTGCTGACGCAATTCACGCAGTTCAACTCACCGCCCGAACTCCACGCCTGCATGGCGCTCCGATTCATATCGGCAACCCCGAACTGATTGGCATCAATGATCTTAGTCGACCAGACTATGGAGATGCGGTTGCCATACTCGACGATGAACTACCCGTTTTCTGGGCCTGCGGTGTTACCCCTCAGGCCGCCATTTCTGCTGCATGCCCGGAATTTTGCATCACCCACGCTCCAGGCTGCATGCTTGTGACTGATCTGCTGAATGCAGAGCTCCTAAGCTGATCAGTATAGAAACGTACGGGATGTTCCTCTAGTCGTTATCTATCTGGATTGGATGGTTCTTATGTGGTTGAGACATATTACAAAAACTGAAAGAAGAACCCTTGCGGCAACCTTCATTGGTTACGCGACGGATGGTTTTGATTACATGATTTATACCTTTCTGATCCCAACACTGCTCACAATCTGGCACATGAGTACAACCGAGGCAGGCTATATCGCCTCGGGATCGCTGCTCACATCCGCCCTTGGCGGTTGGATAGCGGGAATTTTGGCTGATCGCTTCGGACGGGTTCGTGTACTGCAATGGACAGTGGTATGGTTTGCTTTCTTCACCTTCCTCAGCGGATTCACCAATTCTTTTCCTCAACTCTTTTTTACGCGGGCCATGCAAGGATTTGGCCTTGGCGGGGAGTGGGCGGTTGGGGCGGTATTGACTGCCGAAATTGTTTCGGCGCGTTATCGCGGCAGGGCTTCGGGATTGGTGCAAAGCAGTTGGGCAGTGGGTTGGGGCGCATCAGCTTTGGCCTTCTGGGGGGCGTATGCCGTGTTGCCACCGGAATGGGCCTGGAAAATCCTTTTCTGGATTGGCATTCTGCCAGCGCTACTGGCACTGTATATCCGCCGCAACCTGCAGGAGTCGCCGGTCTTTCTTGCGCAGCAAATGCGCATTCGCGAAACTGGCAAACGTAATGATTTCCTGCGTATCTTCAGTTTTAGCCTGCTGCGCACCACAATACTGGCGAGTCTTTTAGCAACGGGCATGCAAGGCGCCTACTATTCAATCACGACATGGCTTCCGACTTTTCTCAACAATGAGAAACATCTCTCTATTCTTGATACCAGTCTTTATCTTTTGGTATTAATCGGAGGTTCCTTTGCAGGTTACTTGGCAGGCGCCTGGGTATCTGATGCGTTAGGTCGCCGTCGCTGTTTCATGCTATTTGCGTCCCTGAGTGCCGCCGTGGTTTTGTTATATACCAATATTCCGGTTGCCAATGATCTGATGTTGATAGCCGGTTTTGTGCTTGGTTTCTCTCTCTCCGGTTTGTTTGCAGGTATAGGTGCCTATTTGTCAGAATTGTATCCAAGCGATATACGTGGTTCTGGGCAGGGATTTTGCTACAACTTCGGCCGGGCGCTTGGCGCTATTTGTCCTGCACTCATCGGCTATCTCAGTGCCAGTATCCCATTGGGGCAGAGCATTGGATTGATCGCTGTTGCTTGCTATGGCATCGTGATTCTGGCCTGCCTGCTATTACCCGAAACATGCGGTAAAGAACTTAATTTAGCAGGCATGCAGAAAGATTGAATTCACGCGCAGTTTTATTACATTGATCAAAATAGTTTTTGTTGACTAGTACATTGGAAAGAGCATTCTCATGATCCCTGTCACCTCACGTGTTAGTTTTCAACCGATACAACGTGGCCAACAATCGTTGTCGCAAGCGTCTTCTTCAGGTGATGACCATGCAGAATCGAAGAAGTCAAATCTGGACGCGCTTCTCCAATGCTATAACAACCGGGATTTGGGGAAATTCTTTCATCCGGGAGGAGCAGAAGATGCCGCAAAATCCCTGGAGAGCGCAAAAAAGGTTATGTTGTTGACCGGATTCAACGTGGCAGAAGGTATGCCCGAGACCGATGGACCTGGAGGAACTGCCGCGTTGGCCCATGCGCTCAATGAATTGGGAACAGTAGTGACATTTGTCACCGACAGGGAAAATCGCAACGTACTCAAAGCCGCATTGAATGTACTCAATCCAAAACTTGCCGAGTACGCAAAATTTAAATCTCTTCCAATTAAGAGCGCAAGCGATATCAGCTCGATCGCCGGACAATTATTGCGTGATGAAATGCCAGATTCCGTTGTAGCAATTGAGGTTCCATCTCGCAATTCTGATGGTGTTCAACGCAACATGCGGGGAGACGATATCAGTTCTTTCAATTCGTCGCTAGACGAAATTCTGTTGCAGGCGAACAAACTCAAAATTACTACCATTGGAGTGGGTGATGGAGGCAACGAGGCAGGCATGGGTGGCCTTCACGGCATACCAAAGGCGATAGATGGTTCGGAGATGAAAGCAGCAGTCCCGGCGCGATACCCTGTCACCGCATGGAACTCGAATTTTGGGGCTGAAGCAATTGCGGCTGTTTTATTGGCCAGACATGGTCAGCTCGAAAAATTACATACACCCGAGCAGGAAGTTGCCATGATTAATGCCATGCTCGATGCCGGTGCGGTAGATGGCATTACCCGGAGTCGTATTGCTGGAGAGCCGTCAGTTGATGGAAAAGCGCATACAGGCGTCGATGGGTTTGCTCCTGGCGTACATCACGCAATGGTGACGCTACTGAAAAGCGTTGTTGACAACATGCATCGTGGTTTTATTAGCCGCTCCATCCCTCAGAATGCTGCGCCATTCTTAATTGCTGCCTTTGATTCCAGCAATGGCGGTTTAATTGCAGCAAAGAATTTAGCAGCGTTCATTTCCGTGCGATCGCAGCAGACAGCTCGTTTTGTCATTGTGGTGGACCATGGTAATGCTGTTTATGGCGACAAGTCCCGGGATACCCTGGTTTCACTGGTTGGGAATGGTCTGAAAACTGCAAATGCTGTAGGTGTCGATGTCATTGCAATGGCGTGCAATACCGCTTGCACAGCTTTTCCAGAGGCGAAGGAGGGTGTTAATAATCGTATATTGGACTTGATCGAGGTAACCGCGCAGGCCATGGTAAATCATGGTGGCGACAAGCCTGCAATCATTGCAACGCCTGCCGTCGTAGCGCCGGGAACAAATGGCCTCAATAAATATGAGGAAGCCCTCAAGCAGGCATCAGATAAGAAGATGTCATTACCACCGGAGTTCCGTATCGGCGCAACAGAATGGGCAAGCATGATAAACAAGCTTGATCACTTGAGTACTGAACCGGAAGTAACTGAAAAACTTCAGGAATCAGTTGAAAAATACGTAAGGAAAATCCCTGACGATGCTACATCACTGTGGTTGTGCTGCACCCACTACCCGGCTTTGAAGCCGCATATAGAAGCCGCATTAAGAAAATTAGGTCGTTCTCTCGACGTTATTGATCCCATGGAATATCAGGCAGAAAAAATCATGGAATTAATGAGCAGTAAAAAGGAAAAAGACCTGAGTACTCGCTTGCCGTCGACAAAACCAATTGTGATCACGACGGGTAACTTCATTGAAGTCGGCAATATGGCAAGAGAGTTACTTGGCATGAACGACGTCATTGTTATGGAAAGCAAATTTGGAGACGATTTTTCCGTTGAACTGGTTAAAGACGAAATCTTTTTAGCAGAAAGAAACTCCGTCACACAGGACCGGAATTTGGCGGGTTTTCACGCGGCAAAAAGATTCCGCAGGATGCCATCGCCTGCAGAGGGCAGCAGTAGAGCGGAGAATTAACCGTGTCAGTATCAAACTATGAACGCGTGATCACGGAGCTGTGTGGACTGATTGGTTTTGTAGATAAGAGGCATCTTCTCGGCGGTGGAAAATTGCGCATGAACGATCATACGATTTCGTTTTTCCACGATACAACCGGGGATACGGAGGGAATACTTGTCTACATAGACATGGGGAGCCCATCAGATGACACAGCAAAAATATATGCTGACATGCTCGAAATTAATTTTATGCTTGGTATCGGGCAGCGTGGATGCATGAGCTTACATCCCGACACGCATCATGTTTTTTATATATTCCGCGTTACTTTAACTGATGAGGCGTTAGCGCAAACCTTGTTGGATACCCTGATAAGGTTTATCGGCGACGTCGGCATAGAAACACTAAAAATCCGTCGGCATAAACAACTTGACGATGCATTTGAGTTGCAGCATGCGGAAGAATTTCGCAATAGACTCATCAGAGGTGGCTCCATTTGAAAAGACTGCCGCGTACCTTGCCAACCAGTCACGGCAAGGTACGCGTTCAAAGTGTCTAGTCCAGCCGGGGTAATTCATTGACCTCGTATATCGGATACCGAACCTTCAACCATTCCGCCCACTTGCCCGCTTTCACCATCACGGCGCGGCGGTACACGGCGTTGTATTTGGGCGTGCGCGAATGATAGTTCGCGATACGGGTCCACATGTCGCCGCGGTCGGCGAGGATATGCCCACGAATACGCCAGGCCGCCAACTCATAGGGATAGCAACCGGGGGCGATCACATCCTGCGCGGTAATGCCGTATCTCTTCAGCTCCACGAGATAGGCCGTATTGATCTGCATGGCGCCGAGGTCAAAGCTACCGTTGCTATTCTTCACCCTCAAACCTGGGCGGCCGGCTTCCTGTTCGGCCACGGCAAGCATCGCGTTCACCGGAATCTGGAACTTGACCGCCGCGGCGATCGAACAGGCGATCCGTTCGTCCAGGTTTGCCGCCACATGGGCTGGCGACGAGGCGCCGTGCGCCGCTTGCGCCGCATGCACCGAGAACGCCAGCACCAACGCGACCCGGCGCGTGGCGGTGAAAAGCCCGTCGACAGAAAGATGCCTCACCATGACCCGGCCTCAGATCCGCAGTTTGTACTCGCTACGCCCCGTGCCGGTCTGCAACCGCAGCACGTTGAGGGTATAGCGCTCGTTCATGTAACCCGTCACCTCGCAGATCTCGGTCACCATGCGCCCGGGTGCGGAGGCGAGCTTCTCGATGACTACGATGAGGTTAACGGCGCTGGCGATCATCCAGCCGATGGCATCGGGCCTGAAGCTCTGCGCCGCCGGGTCTTCGTAGATGTAGTGCGCCAGTTTCTGCAAACCTTCTTCGGAGGAATTCGCATGCATCGTGGCCACCCCGCCGGGGTGGCCGGAAGTCCAGCTCTTGAGCAAAGTATAGGCCTCGCCGCCGCGCACTTCTCCCACCACGATGCGATCGGGGCGCAACCGCATGGTCACGCGCAGCAATTGCCGCATGTCGATTTCCTTGCTGCTGCGCAGCAGCGCACGGTTATCCACCGTCACCTGCAATTCCTGCGTGTCCTCGATGGCGACGATGCGGTCGCGCGGGCACTGCCTGGCGATTTCGTTGAGGATGGCATTGGCCAGCGTTGTCTTGCCGCTGCCCGTTCCCCCCATCACCAGGATGTTCTTGCGCCGCGATACCGCCTCGCGGATGGCGTCGATCGGGTGGGCGAAACTGCGCACCTTGCTCGCAGTGGCTTCGGTTGCGCTACGAAATGGCAACGCGCCGATCGGCCTGATGACGCCGCTTTTTCCATAATCGTCCAGCGAAAGCACCGCAGGGAAATGCTTGCGCAACGCAAAGGCCGGCGCCGCCACCAATGGCGGCAAAAGCCCGGCAACGCGCGAGCCGTCGAGCGGAAACTCGCCCTCGATGATCGCTGCGCCTTCGCCGGCCGGCGACTTCTGAAGCAGGCCGACAAGACGCAGGATTGCGCGCGAGCGCGCGGCGGGAAAGTCTGCTTGCGCCATGCGCATGCCCGCGCCGTGGGATTCGATCCACAACGTGCCGTCGGGATTGATCAGAACCTCAACGACGTCGCTGTCGTCCAGCGCATCGAGGATGAGGGGGCCGCAGGCCTCGCGAAGCTCGCTCATCAAGCTTTCGCGCAGCTCTGCCGGGGATTCAATGTCCATGCGACTACGTTTCAAGATTAACCCGCAGGCTGCGAGACGGATTGCTGGATGGCGTTTTCGATGTCGGATACCGCCGAAACCACGAGAACCAGCATGCCGCCCATCAGCAGGATGGATGCCAGCAGGAAGCCTCGTGCGGCGCCTTGCACCTTGGCGATCGTTTCGTCAAGCCAGTGGCGTGCGAACTTGGCCATCGACTGGTCGAAGCCCTGCAGGCGCGACAACAGGCGCAGGTAACTGATGCCCTCGCGGTCGGGGAAGTTGTAGCCTGTGTCATGCAAGGCGTCGCCGAAACCCGCGCCGCCGGCGATGTTCTCAAGCGTGGCTTCGATGCGTTGGCGCAACCAGTGCGAGCCTGCGCGCTCGTAGAGCAGTTCGAGCGCCGCTTGCAGCATCATGCCGGCGCGGATCAGCAGCGAGACGTTAAGCATGAAGATGCTGCCGTGAATCGCCCGGTACAGCGACCAGGGCGGGAAACGGTCGAGGAAGATGCGCAGGCGGCCGCCCAGCAGGGGCAGCGAGATGCCAATGACAATGATCGATACGAGCGCGCCCGCCAGCGCATAGAGTCCGTAATGGTCGACGAATGTTCCCAGCCGGTAGAGGATGTACGCGGCGCCATCCCAAGTTTCCGGATCGGAAACTGCGGACAGCTTCGGTACGAGACTGTCCGCCACGATGTGCAGCAGCACGCAGAGCATCGTCAGCAGCACTACGGGATAAATCGCCGCGCCGGCGATCGCGCCGCGGATCTTCGAACCCGCCTCGATCATCGTGATGGCGTCCTGGAAGGCGCTGCGCATGTCGCCGGACTGTTCGCCCGCGGCGATGACAGCCACCTCGTTGGCATTCACCCAGGGGCGCAGGCCGTCCGCGAGAGAGCTGCCCTCGCTGACCGCCTCGTGGCAGCTCTCCAGGATGATGGCATCGCTGGTATCGGGTTTCCTGCCGTCTTCGCTGGCGACGTTGTGCATTTCGCGCAGCGCATCGATGAGCATGATGCGATTCTCGAGCATCATGGTGAGGTGGCCATAGAAGCGCACGCGCTTCTTGGCGCCGAACTGGAGCTTCGCGATCCGATGGTTGAGACGTTCCAACAGTGCACTGTTCATGAGGTTGCTTCCAATGAATCCAAAGAGGCGCCGGCCGGCTGGATCGGTCCGACAATGCGCTCGCCGGCGCGCGGGTCGACGAGCCCGTCGTTGATCTTGCGGATCAGCGCGTCGATCTTGCTGATGCCATTGCTGTGCCGGACCCAGTAGCGCGTCGCCTCGAGGTGATGCCCGCGCACGTAGGCCTGCATGAGGCCGGGCGAAGTGCGCACGACTTCGGCTACCACCGTTCTTCCGGCCGTGCCTTGCTGCTTGCAGCTTTCACAACCGTCGCCCTGGAGGCAGATGCCGTCGAGGTCGCAATAGCGCTGGAGCCGCTTGAGCAGACGCGGCCCCAGCAGGTGTTCGTTGCCCTTCAATGGGATCTTGCAGTCGGAACACAGCCGCTGCACCAGCGACTGATTCACGAGACCGATCACCAGCGTGGAATCCGTCAGGAGCGACTGCATCACGCCTTCGTCCTCCAGGCGCGGCAGGATCGCCAGCGCATCGTTGGCGTGGATGGTGGTCCAGATGAGGTGGCCGGTCATGGCCGCGCGGAAAGCCATCTTGGCGGTCACCGCATCGCGCACCTCGCCCACCATGATGACATCGGGGTCCAGCCGCATCGCGTCGGCGATCGCGTTGGCCCATTCCTGCTCCACGCCGGCGCTGCTACCGCGCTCGCCGCCCACGGGCGACTGGTTCGCGCCTTCGATCTCGTATTCCGGCGGGTCTTCCAGCGTCAGCAGGTGGATGCCCGTGTTCTCGGCCATCAGTTTCTGCATCACCACTTTCAACGTGGTGCTTTTTCCGCTGCCGGTGGGACCGGACAGCAGCACGACGCCCGTCCGGTGTTCCATCAGTTCGTCCAACGCCTCGCATTGCTCCGGCAGATATCCCAGATCCGCCAGGGTCGGGGCGGCGCCCGGGGTATCGGCATACAGCAGACGCAGCACCATCATCATCCCGCGGTCGAGCGGACGGGTATTGATGCGCGCGCCTGACAGCCCGCATTCGCGGAGGAACTCGTCCTTCATGCGCGACCGCTGGGCCTGCATCGGTTTGAAGGTCGGCTCCGCCACGTCGCACATGCTTTGATAGATGGTTGCGCAAAGGCGCGGCCCTTCCTCGGACCGGAGTTGTCCCATCGGACGCAAATACCCATCGATGCGGCACCGGATCTCGCAGTAATCGTGGCGCGCGACGATGTGTATATCGGAGGCGCGCAGCGTCACCGCTTCGCGAACCATTTCGATGATGTAACGCTGAGCCTCCGACTCCGTGCCGACCGGCGCGCGATATCGTCCCTTGCCGAGCCGGTACAGATCCAGCACATTGCGCATGCTGGAAACCACCACTTCGTGGGACAACCCGTGTCGCCGTATCGTTTCCTGATAGCTGAGCACGTGGGGATCGAGGCGATGCGAGGACGACACAACCAGGATGCCATGCCCGGGCTGACGCGGGACGCCGATCAGGCACATCAACCCGCGATTGTCCTCGGCGACCTCAAGCACACCTTGTTCCAGCGAAAGCACGGGCGTGCCCTCGCGAACCAGGGTAACCAGGTCGGGAAGCGTGTAATTCATCGCCTCCCTGTCCTCAACCACGACCCGGCAGGGGGGGCGCGAGCATGAGCGGGCCGCTCTGCATCGCGGGCAATCCGGTTCCGCCGACGGCAAGGCCCGTCTTGATCTCGCGCCCGCCCTTGATGAACGTCACGCTACCGGCGCCGATGCGGGATACCCGATACCCGCCCGGCAAGTTGTCGCCGACCTGTGCGTCAATCGTGGCCCCATTCCCCAGCAGCAGCGTCGCGCTCAGGGTCTGGCCGCGGCCGAAGATGGCCTTCACCGCCGGCATGCCGCCTGCGGTCCCGGAGCTTGCCACGCCTGAAGCATTGTCGAGCTCGGCCTGGGCCTGCGCCCGCGCCGTGCGCGCCTTGAGCAGCATCACTTCCGTCTGCAACTGCTCCAACTGCGCGGCCACCGCGTTATCTGCCGCATCGACGGCGGTGGATGCCGGCGATGCAGTCGGCGCCGGCGCCATAGCGGCAGGCACGGCAGGCGCGTCCTGGCCAGTGGACCGGGGCTCGGCGTGAGCCGCGGAAAATACAAGCATGGCCGATACGCCAAGCAACAAAGCATTCATATTAGTTTTTCGCATAGAAAATCCCATTGAGCACCCAATGCGGAGTGCTTTCAGAAAAGAGAACCTGCATCGTGGTGAGCCGCAGTCCGGGGAATTCCTCGCCGAACAGCGTCTCCGGGGGAACGTCGGTGGCGAGCGTCCAGTTGTAGCCCGTCCAATCGGCCGCGCCCCCCAGCCGCTGCGCGACCGCGCGCTTGGCCAGTTTGGGCGGCGCCAGTCCGAGCGACTGGAAGTGCGAAGCGAATTCGACGTTCGCCGCATTCGCCGAATGCAACGGCTCGTCCTCGCCGGCCGGCGATACGACTCCAATGGCGACTTCGCCCCGCTCTCCCGATTGGGAAAGATGTGCGCCGTCGCCGAACACCGCGGCCACCGTGGATTGGAACACGTCGACGGACATGCCGCCGTCGCGCCGATAGGAAACCGTCGCCGAACCGGCGTCGAACCGGATCCACTCGGCTCGCCATCCGGCCAGCGACAGCGGAATTTTCGCCATGGCATGTTTCCAGACGGCCAGTTGCGCGGCAGGCCTTGCCTGCGACTTCCACGGATGCGGCGGCGGCGCCTCGATGGTTTGCGGCGGACGCAGGAGCTCTTCCTGCCGATGGTGCGCGCGGAGGTCGTGCCACGCCCAGCCGCCGATACCCAGAAGCAGCACGGCCGCGCCGACACCCAGCAACAGCTTCTTTTGCTGCTGCGTCAGATCGCTGGTCAACGACTCCAGCCTGCCCGCCGACGACCGCAGCGCCGATTTCGGCAGCAACTGCACAAGATGCACTTCCGGCCACGCCGTTTCGAACTCCTTGGGCGCATAGATGGCCTCCCACCGTTCGCCGGCCTCTTCGCCCAACTGCACCGTTTCGCGCAACAACGCTTCGACCTCGCCGCGCGCGCCGATAACGTCGCGGCCGGCCATGATTGCGCCTTGCCGCACGCCGACCAGCGCGTACCGGGTATCGGACAGGCGGAAGGCGCCGATCCAGTCTTGTTTGCGCACCGCCTCAGCCAGCAGGACAGCCAACGAATGGGCGCCGGGATCGCCGATACCCTTCGGCCCGTAGCCCACCTGTATGCCCGTGCCTGTCGCACGCCGCACCGTCACGCCGAAACCGCCCTGGAGACCCTGGCGTTGCATGGCCGCGCGACTCAGCTTGGCGACCGGCGGCTGCCACGTCAGGCCGGCCACCAGAGGCTTGCCGTAATGCTGGGTCTGGATGGCTTGGGCCGCCTCTTGATTGATCCTGGCCATAGGTCAGTCCATCACCACTGGCGTGATGAGAAGGATGGTGACGCCGTGACGCTGCTGGCCGTAGCGGCTGCCGCCCAGAAGGAAATTATCGGGGCTGCCCATGCCCGCGCGCTTGCTGGTATCGGTGCTTTGCTCGAATCCGGAGAGCGCCAGCGTCTCGCCGGAGCGCAACCGAACCTTCTGCGCGAACGCACGCAGGCCTACCGTGGGCAGTTGCACCTGGCCGGTGGCCTTGTCGCCAAAGGTCTCCAGCTTGTCGAGGCTGCTCAGGCTGATGTTGTACTGCAGCAGCAACTGGTTGTCGGCCATCGCGTACGGCAGCAGCATCATGTTGAAGCCGGAAGTCACCTGTCCGGGCTCGATGCCGACGGAATTGCCGGTCTGCGCCACCAGGGTGTTGGTAATGGAGGCGACATAGCTGGTCTGGGTGGACACCTGCATCGGCACCGCCTGCAGGTTCAGCGTGGTGACCGATGGCTGCGTGACCACCGTGACCTTGCCCTGGCTGGACAGCGCCTTGAGCAGCAGCGAGGAATCTTTGAACGGTCCCTTGAGGATATGGACGTTGACGCTGTTTCCCAGCACGTCGTTGTTGCTGATCAGCTCTCCGCCGGCGCGGGCGCTCTTGTAAGCGAGGTTCCAGTCCACGCCGTATTGGTCGGTACGATCGAAGTCGATGTTGAGAATCTTGACATTGAGCATCACCTGCTTGGTCAGCAGCTTGTTCTCGTGGTCGATGTACCTGGCGATGCGGTCGAGCACGTCCGGGGCATCGGTCACGGTCATCGACGCGGTGGCCTTGGAAAGCGTGAACTTGCTTTGGCCGGGGGTAAGCATGCCGGACACCGCCTTGGCGACGTCGTCCATCACCGAGCTGGTCAGCGTGGTGGCAACCGATTGCACACTGCCGCCCTGGCCGCTCACACCGCCCTGCTGTCCACCGCCACCACCGCCGCCGCTCGCGGAGCCCTGCGAGCCGCCGCTGACCCCCACCGAGGCGCTGGTATCGGTGGCAACGCTGCTGGACAGCGCGTCCGTTCCCGGCAGCGCGTAAATCTGGAAGGTACGCGTTTCGTTGCGGAACACGTACACCGCACCGTCACGGAACTGCCAGTGAAGGTCCAGTTGCGAGCCCATCGAATCGAGCAGGCCGGAGAGCGGCCCCTGCCAGTTGAGCGAGACCTTCGGTTCCGGCGGCGGCGCGGTCGCGCCGGCGCGCGAGGGGCCGATGTTGATCGTGCGGGGACCATTCTTCCCGGATTTATCGGCATCGTCCGCACCGACATTGCGTGGCGTATGCAGCGCATCGGCGCTGACGTGGACACGTACGCCGCAAATGCGCGACACCTTGTCTGCAAACTGGCGCAACGTCACCGGGCTGGCTTCATAGAGCGTGAGATCGCATGCGACGTCCTGCGACTTCGGCTCCAGCAGCAGCGATTTTGTCGCCACCCAATAACCTTGCTCATGCACGCGCACGGCTGGCGCCTGCACGGCTCGCATCGCGGCGATCCGGTCGCCGGCCTCGGCCATCCCTCGCTCGTTGGCGCTTTCCGCGCCGCGAATCACCGAAGTGCAGCCACCAAGGGCGGTGACTACGGAGGCGGCCACGCCGAGCCGGATCATGGTGCGTATCGTGTTCTTGCTCATATTCATGGTTATTCTCCCCGCGCCTGTACGCGCACGAGTTTCTGTTCCTTGTAGATGTCGACCAGCAGTGGGCGATCGGCCGCGACATAGGCATTGAACAGGCTGGTCATGGCCCCGACGAAATCGCCCTGCATCTGCAGGGCGGCCCGTATGGGAAAGTCGTAGCCGGCATCCCACACCAGCTCGTAACCGGCCATTCCTGCCCACGTGGCGGTCACTTCCTTGAGGCTCTGTCCCGGGAGCGCCTGCCAGACCGCGCCGGCCGCAGCCTCTTGCGCGGAGACGGAGGAGGCCTGAGGACCGGGCTGTGCTGCGGGGTCGGCATGCGCGCCGGCGCTGATGGCGCAGGCCCACGCCGACAGGGTGCAAATCAATCTCTTCTTCATCGTCGTCTTGAATTCCATAAAAATTTCCTTAGGCCGCATGCCTTCCCACGCCGCACAGCGTGTGGCGGCGTCATTGCGGTTTGTCAATCAAAGAATCTTGATCAGTGAACCATCCGGTACTGCGCGCTGTACCGACGCGGGAAGTATTTTCCCGAGAATCGGCGCGCCGCCGGCATCAAGCAGTTTCGAGCCGGATTTGAAACCCATCTGGTCGGGCCCAGAGGTCCATACAAGGAGATCGTGATAGACGCCGTTAAGCAGAACGCCTTCACCAGGATCTTTGCGGTAGACATAGAACTGCCCGTCGTCCGCCAGTGCCCCCCAGCGACATTTTCCGGCGCCGGCGCCGCCATCGCACCATCCATCGACGCCAACCCATCCCATGTGCAAGTCACTCAAGGCCTGGGCCATGCGTGCGCGATCAATGGCGCCCGTCAACGCGGGGGCGGCAGCAAGCATCGCGGCGCCGGCGGCGTCGTAGCTGCGGAACATGGTTGCGGTGTTCTCGCGCAGGCGCATATCCTGAACGTGCTGCTCCTTTGCCGAAACTCCCGCCATGAAATGGGCGAAGAACATGGCAATGACAAAAACAATCGAAAGAGGCCACATAGTTACTGTTCAATCTCTATCCATCGCCCCTTGCTCCGGACGGCAATGGAAAGTCGCGCAGATCCCGAGGAGGAGAAAAAGAGGCGCGATGAATCCAGGCCCCGCATTTGAAAGCGGCGCCCAATCCGATGAGCGACAGCGCCATCGCATCGAAAAAAATGAAGTGATCCAGGTCGACGGTCGCCAGGACCGCGAGAAACGCCGCCAACACAGGGCCGGTCAATCCCTACCCGGCCCGCTCGCTTGCGCGGACTTTATTTACGACAGCGACGTAAATGTGAGGGTGTTGCTATCGGGGCTGGTGCATGCCGCCTGGATGTCAGACAGGGATGACGATGGCGTGATGGCCTTGCCGCCCCCCTCTCCCGACGTCACCGAGGCCCATCCTCCGCTGCGCAGCTTCAGCAGAAGCTGCTGGCACGCTTCCTCCGGAACCTTGGGATAGGTGATGGAGAAGGCTTGATCGTCCTGCAAGGACTTGATCGCCACCTTTCCGGTCCAGACATTGAGGATGATGCCAGCATCTGCATCCTGCGCCATATTGGCGGGAATGGCCTTGTATTGGATGGCCAAGGTATTGTCGAGGCCCTTATATCCCCCCACACCGCTCTTGAGCCCTCTCACGCTGGCCGCGATCTGGGTGATGTTCTGCGCCTCAGTAGAAATTTCCGACGACCGGAACAGCTTGCCGATACCCGCCGCCGCCGCCGCCAGAATCACGATACCCACGATCATTACGACCAGGGCCTCGATCAGGGTGAAGCCCCTCTGGCGCTCGAAATCACGACCACAATCATTGATGCCCACCACTAAGCCCCCATAAATTTATCCAAAAACCAATAGAACCTCGCCACCGTCCGGACTGCTCGTCCAGCACAAGATCAACATGCAAGACATTTCCCAACGGGTAATTCTCGAGGAAACGCGACTATTCCAGCAAACAACACCAACGACACGAAAGCAAAAACAATGCATCTTCAGAGTCGCTGACATGGCCGCCGCTTAAATCATCTCCCGGCCAATGAGTTTTTATATGTAATACGAAATTTTAAAAAAATTTGACCCCGTCCGATATGGGCCATCTCCTCAAAATAATCACGATCTCAATAGGCCGATTCCCAAATCGGGCTCGAGCCGATCATCGAAAGGCGAGCCAGGAGAAAGGCGATGGCAAGTTCAATCCGCGCATACGAATGCCGAGCCGGCGCGCGGCATAAGCGCCCAACTGGTCGGTAATTGCAAATTGGAGTTGCTGCGTTGGCAGCGCTCGTCCGCCTCGGTCTCGAGAGCAATTCTCGTGGCGACCAGCTACGCTGAACCGCCAGCGATCCGCAAAGCCTGCGTTATCGAGGCAGTGCAAGCGAATGGCGTTCGCGTGCGCGGCCGATCAAAAATCGGCAAGCGCGGCTTGTTTCCCAGTAAACCTGCCAAGTAGGCCTTTTGGGAAGCAATATCCCTCCAGCCATATGCGCGAGTATCGCTTTGAACGCTTACATATATTTAGCTGTCAGGGTGGAGGACCACATACCCGCCACGAATATTTTCCGCATTATCGTTGGGATCAAACATCTGGCCGGAATAAGCTACATAGTAAGTCGTATTAGCTCTGGCAACAAAAGTGAGACTACATATCGCGGCATCCTTTACGCCAGTATCGAATGACGGCATGCTTGTCTCTGCAATGGGGAGCTCATTCTCAGACGGCCACCGGCCATTTAATGATTCATAAACAAATATTCCGCAAGGGTAATTTCCGTTTTTTATCATTCTCGTATCATCTCCTGTCATCACGGAATTGGGAGTTGCAGCCTTCGACACGATTACGGTAACAGGTTCATCATAATTGTTAACAACGTAATCCCACGTGGAATTTCTGATTTCCGAATAGCGCACCGCATCCACATCCGCACGACCAGACGGAAAATGTTGAGCAAAAGATTTAGACGCCTCTCTCAATCGCCCGGTATATCTATACTGCGTCGCATATGAGAGCCGCCGCCAGACGCGGCTCTTCGAGTCGCATGTCATGAGGTCCCCGGATTCATTCATTGTCATGCTCAAAGCATGGCAACGCTCCCCCTCGCTGTAAAAATCCTTGCCGGCCATGACGATCTTCGTGCCAAACGCCACTTCGCCACCTGCTTTCAAGCTGTTCACCACCACGCCTGCCGACGGATTATTTCCATCGGCGCCCATTACAATACGGCCGTCATCACCGGGATCGATTACGAGAGGACCACCCGACTGATTTGCATAAATCGATGGACTTTTCCCCTGCCCGTCCCCAGAGAACTTAATGCTCGCCACATCATCGATCTTGTGTTTTGACATATCGATGTCGGCTTCCATCTTGTTCCATTCAGGATGACCATCTGTCTTCTTGCGATGCAGCAGGTCACCAGCAAGCGTCCCCGGACCGGAGGTGTCGCGCATGAACGGCGCGTAGAAAATCTGCCCAATGGCGGTGGGCGTCTTCTTGAAGAAACCGGCCAGGCTGCTCTGATCGGTCAGTTGACCGTAGCTGCTCCAGTACACGGCGCGCGCCCCCGGCTTGCGGCCGTCATGATCCAGATAAAGGCCGCCGGCGCCGATGAGCTGCGCCACCTTCATCGAGTGCGTCGCCACGTCGGGTTGCTTGGCTCCCCGCGCCGGCTCGGTGAAGATCAGCACCTCGATACGCTTGTTGTCATCCTTCAAGGGAACGACCCGTAACGCGCCGTTGTACCTCTGGCCGAACGGGTTCACGGTGTTCTGGTCGATACCCGGCGGCAGGTAGCGCTTCATGTCGCGCCAATCAAGCAAGGTGCCGTCTTCCTGGCTGCTCAGCTTTTCATAGTTGTCGGCCACGTATTGCCCCGCCGCGTCGCCCAGCCGTCGCATCTGGCCGGCGACCGATTCATTGGCGATGCTGTCGTTGTACCGGTTCAGGTAGGCGGCTCCCGCGGCCAGCATCGTCGCCATCACGATGAGCGCGACGGTCACCTCGATCAAGGTAAAACCTTCGGCTCGCATGCGCCCGGCGCATGCCTTGGATGTTGGGCGTTTTATCCACATAATCTGCCTCAAGTGTTGAATTGGAGTTGCTGCGTTGGCAGCGCTTGCTCGACTCGATCTGAGAGAAATTGTCGTGGTGACCAGCTACGTTGAACCGCCAGATATCCGCAAAGCCTGCGTTGTCGAGGCAGTGCAAGCGAATGGCGTTCGCGCGCCCGGCCTGCCGCGGCGGGTCGATCGCGGCCTGCTGCACGACGAGTTCCTGCGAGTGTTGTGTTTTGAGCGACAGGCGGTAGCGCTTGAACGAAAAACCCTCTCGCTTGAGCGCCACGTTCAGCGTATCGAGTCAGAACTGAAATATCAGGCGTGCGCCCTCTCCCCAATCGAAACGAAGCGCATCTGAATCGGACCGCAAGTCAGTGAATCTTGGAAGAGGAGGGCAACATCAGCGTCACCCGTGAACCGGGTGACCTCAGCTCAGAAATGAAGAAAGCGATTGCATGACAAACGGCGGTGATATTCCTCCGACTGTATGCGCAAGTACCACTTCGAACGCTCACATATATTTAGTCGTCAGGTTGGAGCACTGCGTACTCCCCTTTTTCACCACCACCGCCATAAACCACATAATAAATCGCATTGGCGCGAGCAACAAAAGTGAGGCTACACATTCCACCATCCCCTACGGAGGCCCAGCCATCAGGAAGATAACCTGCCTCCATAGCTGTCTCCGCAATGGGTAACTCATCCTCTTCGGGGAAGTCATTCATTTTCGGCATCGAGCGAAAGGGTGTGATGCTAATGGGTGTTTCGTAAACGTATATCGCACAAGCGTCAGTTATGTTCGGTTTAGCCTTCGCCACAATCACGGTAACAGGTGTCAGATTGTTGTTCACGATACGATCCCAGTTACCCGACCGCATTTTTTTTCCGGCAGAATCGCTTCCAGAGCGCCCCTCATTCAATCGCCCAACATAGCTCTCGTCCAACCTATACGCGACTGGCCGCCAAACGCCCCCCCGCTCAGGACCGCCGATCCCCCGGACGCACGTCATGAGACGCCCCAGACGAGTCATTGTCAGGCCCACACCATCACAACGTCCCCCCTCGGAATGAAATTTTTTTCCGGTCATGTTGACACGCTGGCCAAACTCCACGTCACCACCTGCCCTTAAATTGTTGGCCAACACGTCCGCCGTTGGATTAGCTCCGTCAACTCCCATCACAATGCGCCCGCCATCGCCGGGATCGACAACGACAGAAGTACCTCGCTGATCTACATAAATCGATGGATTTCTTCCCGACCATGCTCCTGAGAAATCGACGCTCGCAACATTATCGATCTTGTGTTTCGACATATCGATGTCGGTTTCCATCTTGTTCCATTCAGGATGACCATCTGTCTTCTTGCGATGCAGCAGGTCACCGGCAAGCGTCCCCGGACCGGAGGTGTCGCGCATGAACGGCGCGTAGAAAATCTGCCCAACGGCAGCGGGCTTATTCTTAAAGAATCCGTCCAGACTGCTTTGGTCATTGATTTGGCCGTAACTGCTCCAGTACACGGCGCGCGCTCCCGGCTTGCGACCGTCATGATCCAGATAAAGACCGCCGGCGCCGATGAGCTGCGCCACCTTCATCGAGTGCGTCGCCACGTCGGGTTGCTTGGCTCCCCGCGCCGGCTCGGTGAAGATCAGCACCTCGATACGCTTGTTGTCGTCCTTCAAGGGAACAACCCTCAGCGCGCCGTTGTACCTCTGGCCGAACGGGTTCACGGTGTCCTGGTCGATACCCGGCGGCAGATAGCGCTTCATGTCGCGCCAATCAAGCAAGGCGCCGCCTTCCTGACTGCTCAGCTTTTCATAGTTGTCAGCCACGTATTGCCCCGCCGCGTCGCCCAGCCGTCGCATCTGGCCGGCGACCAATTCATTGGCGATGCTGTCGTTGTATCGGTTCAGGTAGGCGGCTCCAGCAGCCAGCATTGCCGTCATCACAATGATCACAACGGTTACCTCGATCAAGGTAAAGCCTGCATTCCGCCTTCGCCCGGTGAGCGTTTTTGGTGTGGGGCGTGTGATCCGCATAATCGTGCCTCAAATGTTGTATAGCGCCACAAGCACTCCGCCGGCTGCGAGGCTGGGGCCAAATGGCATAGGTAAAGTATGGAAAGTTGCATCGGCCCCGCGCCGCAGGCGCATCACCAGCATCGCCAGTGCGCTGACCAGCACGGCCAGCGCCACCGCCGGCACGATCGCCCCGAACCCGAGCCAGGCGCCCAGCGCCGCCAGCAGTTTCGCGTCGCCCCGCCCCAATGCCTCGCGCCCGGCGATACGCCCGGCGACCCTGGCCACGCTCCAAAGAAACGCGTAGCCCACGACCGCCCCCAGCAGGGACAAAGGCAGCGCGATGAATCCAGGCCCCGCATTGAAAGCGACGCCCAATCCGATGAGCGGCACCGTCAACACGTCGGGCAAAATGAGGTGATCCAGATCGATGGCGGCCAAGACCACAAGAAACGCCGCCAACACGCAGAACCCGGCTAATGCGTACTCCGTTTCCGCGTGGATCGCGGCAACCACGAAGAGCAGTGCGACCAAGCCTTCGACAATGGGGTAACGCGGCGAGATTCTCGCGCGGCAATGCCGACAGCGCGCACGCAGAAGGAGGTAGCTGAGCAGCGGAACGTTATCCCTCGCCGCGATCGCGCCACGGCAATGGCAGCAGCGGGACCGCGAGAAGCATATGCCCCACCCGCCCCCGCCACTTCCCTCGCGCCCGAACAATCCCAGCGGCAACCGATGTATCACTACATTGAGGAAACTGCCGACGCAAAGACCTACAAAGCCGGCACAGCACTCACCCAAAAAAGGAAAGGCGGCCGCCGCGCCCCAATTCATTCGCCACTCTCCCGCGCAAACAAGAAAGCCGAGAAGAAAACACGATGAAGCAACGCAATTTCCTCCTCGCGCCTGGATGCACCCATTTAAGAAAGCGACGTAAACGTGAGGGTGTTGCTGTCGGGGCTGGCGCAAGCCTTCCGGACATCAGCCAAGGATGACGATGGCGTGATGGCCTGGCCGCCTTCCCCTCCCGTCGTCACCGAGGCCCATCCGCCGCTGCGCAGCTTCAGCAGCAGCTGCTGGCACGCCTCCTCCGGAACCTTGGGGTACGTGATGGAGAAAGCCTGATCGTTCGCCGAGGCCTTGATGTCCACCTGCCCCGTCCAGACATTGAGGATGGCGCCAGTCTTCGCGTCCTGCGCCATGTTGGAGGGAATGGCCTTGTATTGAATGGCCAAGGCATTGTCAAGCCCCTTGTATCCGTCCACGCCGCTCTTGAGCGCTCTCACGCTGGCCGCGATCTGGGTGATGTTGCCCGACTCCGTCGCAATTTCCGACGACCGGAACAGCTTGCCGATACCCGCAGCCGCCGCCGCCAGAATGACGATACCTACGATCATTACAACCAGCGCCTCGATCAGGGTGAAGCCCCTCTGGCGCCCGAAATCAAAATCACGATTCTTGATGTCCACTACTGAAAACCTCATAAATTTATCTAAAAATCCAATAGAACCTCGCCACCGCCAGACCGCTCGCCCAGCACATGACTCACATGCTAAGCGCTGTCTAACGAAAAATTGCCGAGGAAACTCGACTGCTCCATCAAACGGCACCGATGACGCAAAAGCAATGCATCCCCAGGCTCGCCGACACGGCGTCGCTCAAACAGTCTCCTGACCAAATAAACTTTTATATGCAGTACGAAATTCTAAAAAAATCCGACTCCGCCTGATATGGGCCATTCCCTCAAAAAATCATGATTTCAATAGGCCCATTCCTAAATCGAGCTCATGCCGATCACCGAACGGCTAACAAGGAGGAGGAAGACGACGATTTCAGGCAGTGCAATACGAATGCTGGAGAGGCAGTCCAAGCGGACGATCCGGCACTTGGCGAGTGACGAATTTCTTTGTACACCCGAGAAAATCAGTACCAATCGCGTAGACTTTTTCTGGCTCCGGCTGCCCTGAAATCAGTGCGCCTACCTTGATCCACTCGACGATCGTGTTATCGATCCGGGGAAAGGAAACTGCGTTGCGCCACTCCCTGCGGTGCCGGAAAAGGCATGTAACAACTTCTTTTTCGGCGAGGAGAAAGCAAAAATCCTCGTCCTGAATAGCATCGGCATTGGCAGAAAGCGAGAACGACAACAAGTCGCGCATACCCGATATCTTCCATCCTGCTTCAGCAACCGCGCGCCTGATGGCGATCTGAAAACCATAGTGGATTCCCACGCCGATCCTGGAGTAGCCATGCTCTTCATCCAGAATGCGAATCTTCAATTGCATATCTGGCATACGCGCGGCAAATTGGGCCTGCGCATAGGATTTCCAGGTCCGCAACGACCATGCATAGTCGGCCCAGGGCAATACGACAGAATGCGCCCAAGGGCTGCCTATAACGATATCAACGCGGTTTTGTATCGACGGATAGATGACGGACAGCGTCTTCAGCACTTCTGTCATTACCTCTGCAGGCCGATCTTCATGGCGGATTTCAATATCCGGCCGGTCATTACATTGGCCGCTCCAACCCGTTCGACAATAGACACGCAGTGTTTCCTTATCGAAAATCATGCTGACTTTATTACCTAGTATTTCCATCTTTATCCCGCCGATACCTTTCTTTGAAAATAAGACCATTGGCATCGGATAGCGAGAACGATGTTCACTAATTAGCGTGTGGGTTAGCGCACTGCCTCATGCCTTTTCTGGTAGGTTCATTTGGAAAGACGCAAGACAGTCTTTCGAGCGAAATTATCGGCCTCCCCCTCACAGGGAGCGAAAATTCTCAATAATCCCTCAATGACATCGATAAGGCCGATGACCTGCTCTTCGGTGAATCGCGTCTTCATGTCCAAGCTCCTGACTACGTGATTGGACTCTAGATCGCCGCACTACTCAAATCAGGGGAGAGGTCGGATCTGCTCAAGCGCCGCAACATTACGGAGCAAGCTTTTTACCAGCGGGGAAATAAATTCGGCGGTATGGAGGCCGCTGATGCGCGGCGCCATATAAACCTGGAATCTGAGAATGAAAAGCTCGAGCGCATGGTGGCGGAGCATGACGGCGTCGATCACGCGCACCTCCTTCGACACGGCGGGCGCGACACATGCCAAACCAATCAGAGGATCAAGAAGCGATCCGTAAGACGGCACAATTTGTGACTGATAGGAATGGAATTAGATTGCAAACAACTGGTTACACTGCGGTTGCACAGACAAAGAAAAAGGCTTTCAGCACATATAGCACTGAAAGCCTTTCTGGCACTGGTGGCCTCCCCCGTGAGTCGAACACGGCACCAACGGATTATGAGTTGGATTAACCCATTGATTTAATTGAATATTGGCTCGCCCTCGCTCGTCACGTTACGCCAAGAATAGATCCGCCATGTCACGTAAAATTCTTAGATCAGCTTCTCTGTAGCAATTGCAAACAATAGTTGCTTTATCGTTCTCTACAAGCTCCTACGGATGCCAGTTCGATTGCCCTTTCGTCATGCCTAGGCCTTAGATGCTGATGCTTTCTCTGGAATTGCGTCAATAAGCACAATTTCCTTTTTCCTCTCCAAGCCGTGCTTCTTCAACAGACGCTGCACCTTAGCAAGCTCCGTCATGGAAAAATACAAAATCGCCTTAATTGGCGGATGAGTCGCCCGTGCTGCATCAGTATAAATTTCGGCTTGTTTGAGAAGATTCCCCTCTAGTTTGTTATTACTTGCCAGCTTAAATTCGATAATTGTTTTGTCAGCACTACCATAGGAAACAACAAAATCGGCAGGGCCTCGGCCATTGTTTACCTCTGCGTTTGCATCAAATGCAGAAGCGAACCACGTAAGTTTAAACATGATCTGGAGATCTGCCTCTCTTTTTAGCGGCTTTCCGCCTACGAGAAAAAGCTTGTATCCATCCTGCTTTTCAATGACGTCCTTCAGATATTTAACCCGCTCCAAACCTTCCACAAAGCTATTTGGAATAGTTTGATAAAACTTAGTTTTATCCAATCTTCCAACCAACTCTTTCAGCTGAGTAAGAAATAGATCACTTGCTTGTTTTAATTTTTCCGAACTCAGTACTCTCGCACCACTGCCTTCCTTTTCCCTCAAACGTATGTAGTAATCTAAAACAACAGGGAATTTATTGATCAACTTCTCCAACGTAGTTTCAAGCTCTTCCTGAGTAGCATCAAGAGGCAAAGTAGAAGTGAAATATGTATTGATCTGGCTCCGCAATTGATCATTGTCAATGCTCGACATTACCGAGGAATAATCCTCCACAAATCCACGATGACTAATCCAAGCCTCATCCTTGGTAAGGATGTCAACCGGGGTCAGCAAAACGAACTGATCTCCAAATTTAGGCAACAAGAATTGTTTAGCTGCCCACGATTTTGTTCTCGAATCAAAGTACACTTTCGGAACGTTAAATTTGGCTAGCCTACTTTTGTGAATATGTTTCTTCGCAAATTCTTCTGTGTATTTAGCCAAAAATCCACAAATTAGATTACATGTGAAGTCACTGATTTGATCTTTCCCAATACCATTTTTGACAAGGGTTAGCTTTTCTAAGTGAGTTCCTGTGTGTACCTCGTTTCCGAAGTCCTTGAAAACTTGAGTGAGGTTGAGTTTTAAAACTCGTGCAAAAGTTTTCCCTAAACCTCGGCCTCCATTCCCAGACTTGCTATATCCAAGCCAATTCTCTTTAATTTCTGGGAAATAGAACCACATCTTCAATGCACCAGGAGACAGCTGGTTGCCAGACTGGGTTTTTAAGAAGCGAACATAGCTAATCATGTCAGCATGCAATTGCTGATATTCAGGATTTTCGCTGTGGAAAAGAAGGAATGGATCAACGAAAAGAGGTAGATCGTTGATAAGCGATATATTAAACGCCCCATATTCCGCTATTACTTCCGGTGTTACCCCGAAGAAATCAGAAAAATAGATTTTAAATCTGCTTCCCATTCCGCCCTCCTCTTTTGGCTCTTGATCGTCGTTCGGCGCCATGTAGTTAATTTTTTTTGTACGTTAGCATAATTATTGGTTACGTAACTCCACAATTCCGGCAATCGCGTGCCTGCTCCTTCACAAGCTAACTGACACACTCAAAAAAAAAATTTCCAAATTACAATGTTTGCGATTCTGTGCAAGTTGGCATATCATGGCAAATATGGATTCCGAAAATTACCGCACCCCTGGTCAACTGATAGAGACGCTATTAGCCGAGAGGGGTTGGAGTAACAGATTACTGGCCACTGTTCTCGACGTAGAGGAAAGCGGTGTGAGCAAGCTAATCAGCGCAAAAAAAGCAGTTACTCCTGAGTTGGCTATATCGTTGGAAGAAGTATTTGAAGTTCCTGCGGAAAAATTTTTAACGCTACAGCGCAACCTAGACCTCGCAAAAGCAAGAATCATCGTGCGTCCGAATCCGACACGCGCACTACGAGCAAAGATTTTTGCCGACATTCCGGTTGTCGAAATGATTAAACGAGGGTGGATAAACGTCGAAGACGTGCGGGACATTGAGGCCATTGAAACCTCTGTCTCAAATTTCTTTGGCACGGGTAGCTTTGACCAAGTGAATTCACTTCCTCATGCTGCAAAAAAAACAGACGCAGACATGCCTGCGTCAAAAGCCCAAATTGCATGGCTCTACCGCGTGAGGCAAATCGCAACAGATATGCTAATGCCGGCATATAGCGAAGAACGTACCAAGGCATCGTTGGTAAAACTCAAGAGCTTCTTGAGCGCACCTGAAGAAGCCCGACATGTCCCACGCTTACTCGCGGAATGTGGAATTCGGTTGGTAATTGTGGAGGGTCTCAAGTCATCAAAAATTGATGGAGCCTGCTTATGGCTTGATGAGAGATCACCTGTGATAGGAATGACGCTGCGCTTTGATCGGATGGACAACTTCTGGTTTGTTTTAAGGCACGAGTTAGAGCATGTCCTCCAGAGGCACGGAATGTCAGAACCGATGCTAGATATCGAAATTGGGACTGAGTACTCGACTACGACGGAAGAGAAATTGGCAAATGCAGCTGCAGCGGACTTCTGTGCGCCACAAGCAAAAATCGACAGCTTCATCGCTCGTAAAGCGCCATTATTCCCAGAAAGAGATTTTCTTGGTTTAGCAAAGATTCTGGGGGTTCACCCGTGCTTGGTAGCAGGTCAGATTCAGTTTAAGACTGGCAGATATGAATTGTTCAGAGGACATCTGGCAAAAATCCGGGACCATGTACTTCCAAGCGCAATAGTTGATGGTTGGGGCGATATTGCTCCAGTTGGAGTGGCGTGACTTTAAATAGGTGATCCATGACGAAGAATGAGCAATTGCAGTCGATGATTCAGTTGTACAAATCCGAAACCGGCAACATAACTGTCGATATGGAATTAGTCGCCGATTGGGCAATTCAACGCGGCGCTACTCTCCCAAAGCCGAAATCTGCTCGTGATTTGCTTGTGGCGCAGCTAGCAGACGCGGCTAGGGCAGAATACCGGCAGGACAGTAAAACTGGTCTCTCCTATCGCGCCAATCATGCTCTGCGCGTCTCCAGGAAAGACGGAAAACAATATACTCTCTGGGTAGATATTGAGGATGCTACGCGCGCTCAGATGTCTTGGTCTTTATCCAATCGCCGTCAGCAAATGGTTGGAGACGCAGTTCACCTGAAAATCGATGAAATGATATGGAATGATCGTCATCCCGAGGAGCAACCGATTCAATTGGTCATGGACTTCACGGATGACGTGGAAGAGCGCTTAAACTCTCCGGGATTTGGATCTGGTGCTGCGGCATAAGTGAGCAGACATAAAAAAAGCGCTGATACTTTGCCGGTGCTTTTTTTTATTTAGTATTGAATGTATGTCTTTTCCCGCCGATTTCAGGTCTGATATTCCATATAGCAGCAGTATACGCATCCTGGTGATCGTCCTTGGGAACCTGCGTTCCACGCTCGCATACATACGTTGTCGCGAAGTTCACGGTTGGATAGCCCTCCAACATCTTATGTAACGTCTTACTGACGGCACCTTTTTTCGCCTTGATAGTGACGGACATCCTTCCGGTACCATGCAGGTTCATCAATAAGGACTGCTTGCCATTCCTCCTCTCCGGATTAAATGATGGTGATGCCAGCATCTTCTCGATGCAACGTCGTTTGCCAGCAAGGATAAACATCGCCTCGCAGCCGAAATTGTGTGCAGCAAGTTCAAGTCGAACACAGTCCCAAACTACATCTGCGACGCTCACTCCCTTTTCATCAGCCCACTTCGTTTCGACGCAAAGAACGGGCATTCCATTATCCTTAACAACAAAATCTAGTTGCGGCTGACGGCCAGCGATCCCAGGAACAGCTAAAACAGGATGATCAACCTCGGCTTGTATGTTGCCTCTTACATTGTGCGACAAAATCTGGGCTATCGGCATTGCCAAGTATCGTTCACAAAAAAGTGATTCACGGCCAGCCAATTTCTCAAATTTAAGCCACGAGGAAATACCCTCGGAAATAGCCTCACGAATATTCTTTTGCTTCACAACAGATTCCCCAATAAGTTTCTAGCAAATGACTTAACAAAATAATTCGTCTCAAAACTCGTTCAAAATCTACCACAAACTATATCTTTTTTTTGACAGCCTTTTGTTAGTAAGCTACTTTTATCCTGTCACATCGCTCTTTAACTGTTTAGTGTAGTTGGCTCGAGAAAAGCTAAGACATACTTACTTATTCATCTCGAAGGCTTAAATCACTCAAACGCACATATCCGGCCATTCTCTCTGCGACCTGCGCCACCGACCACTGCCATTCGCCCACGTAGGCTTATCCATATATCGGCGCATTAAAACTTCATTCGGCCAAACTCCATCGCGTACTCCTATCTCACACCGCCTCGCATACTTTCCTATTTAAATCTCAAACTGTTTTCTCTCTCGCTTTAGCAGTAGTCCATTTGCTATAGCGACCTCCTGCGCTTTGCGGTGGCGCATGTGACTCCTTTTAACTTTTGGAGTCCATCACCATGTCGGAAAATAAGTCATTGAACGGCGTTGATTCTGCACGCCAGTATGATCCTGCTTGTCCTACCCTGAATGAAGATCAGGCCGCCTCACTTTCGCCGGATGTGCGCGCAGCGCACACCGCCGGAAGTGGGGCGGAAGGTGCGCCGCCTAGTAACACAGCACCCTATACCTGCATCGATAGCAACGAGGATGGGCAACTGCCGTATTTTCAGGCGCTCCGTTGGGGTGTCGATAGTTTGTATGTTTCGTACAAAGGCTCGCTGACGGATGAAGCAAAGATTCAGTTAAAGCGCCTCAAAGAACTGGCACAGTCTCAGCGGCCATCAGACGTTGCTGTTGCGCAGATCAAGATTGGCGATCACATCTTTGAAGTCAAAGACAAGGGTACTGGCCTGTTTGGCTTCATTCTCGAAGACAACGCCTACCGAATCCAGCTCGCCAAGCCCGGCTCAAAGCTGCCGATGGCTTACGTGAAAGTCTCCAGCCAATATCTCACTGCACGGACGCCTTGGGAAATCGTTGAAGAGCTGGATTATCTGCTCTCCACGATCAGCTCGAAGTTGGAAGAGCCCAAGGTAAGCCGGATCGACCTGTTCGTGGATTTCGTCTCGTCCATCAACATGGAAAGCTGGGATCGCACGGCGTGGGTGACACGCGCCAATCAAATCAACGCGTACTCGGTGGCGGGCCAGTTCTCCGGCTGGACGGTCGGACTCGGCGGAACGATTGCCGCCCGCCTGTACGACAAGGTCTTGGAGATCGTTTGTCAGAGCAAGAAGGACTACTTGTTCCCCCTCTGGCATAAAGCCGGCTGGAGTGGTTCTGGACGCGTTTGGCGGCTTGAATTCGAGTTCAAGCAGGAAGCGATCAGTCAGCTGGGGATCAAGGACTTTGATCTCGTGATGGAAGGCCTCGGCGGACTCTGGGGATACGCCACGACCGAATGGCTCCGATTGACTGAGCCGAACCCCTCGGACGCTACGCGCAGCCGCTGGCCTATCCATCCACTATGGGCGCTGCTGGCATCCATCGATTGGGAAGATGACGGCGGGCCATTGACACGCACCTTCCCTGTGTCGAGGGAACCAAGCCACGACTGGCTAATGACCCACGGGCTTAGCTCGCTCACTTCATTCATGGCATCCCAAGGCGTTTATGACTTCGCTGAGGGCCTTGCCTTGTTCCGGGAAGAGTTGCACGCGTACCACGAGGAGAAGGCGTTCCTGTTCGGTCAATCCTTCGCGGAATACGTTTGGGACAAGGTGGCGCTCAAAATCCGCCAATACAACCGAGCAATGAATGCTGACCAGCTCACAGAGGTGGATAAGCAGGCCAAGCGCATGAATGCCGTTGCCGACGCCTATCGCAAAGCCAGCGACGGCGAATAATCATGGAGGAATCTGGCCTGCCTTTGCCTGTTGCCCGATGCTTGTCCAGGGAACAGGCGGCGCTTTACTTGGGGATCGGCGTGACTCTGCTGAACGAACTCGGTATTCCATTCGTTCGGTTGGGGCGTCGCTGCGTCTACGACAAAGTTGACTTGGACAAGTGGCTGGACGAATATAAGCAGCGAGGGCGGGCCGGAAAGGAGCATATATGGCCCGAGAAGTTGGAATCTATAGAAGGAAAGATTCACGGTTCTTTTGGATTAACACCACCCTCCCCAACGGCAAACGCGTACGCCAAAGCGCTGGGACTGAAAGTCGAGAAGAAGCCGAAGCGTACCTCGCCAAGCTGACACTCGATGCCTACCGCGAAGCGCATTTCGGCATCAAACGTGAACGAACAGGGCAAGAAGCCGTTGTACGGTATCTCGCGATCAAAAGTAATCTGCGTAGTTTCAAGGATGTTCGTCGTATCTGTCGCATGCTTGACCCTTACCTTGGTGGTCTCACGCTTAGCCAAATTACCGGCGATGTGATCTGGGCCGTCATTGCAGGGGAATCGAAAAAGGGAAATAAACCAGCAACGATCAACCGTTATCTCGCCACGATTCGTAGCCTGCTACGAATGGCACGGGACGAATGGCAGTGGATCGATGTCTTTCCCAAAATTCGATTGCTCCATGGAGAAGTGGAAAGAGACCGCTGGTTGAACCGGGCACAAGCTGAGACCTTAATTGCAGCCTGCCCGACTCATTTAGCGGCACTCGTTCGCTTTGCCTTGGCTACAGGTTGCCGCGCTCGCGAGATTACCGGCTTGGAGTGGCAACGGGTTGATCTAGCCAGAAAGACCGCATGGCTCGATCAAACCAAAAATGGCACGCCGAGAGGTGTCCCTTTAAATCAAGACGCAATAGATGTGCTTGTTGCTCAAATTGGGCAACATCCCCGCTTTTGCTTCACGAACAAAGGGAAACCGATAGGTTGGGAATTTACCAATTCGGCATGGCATGGTGCTTTGAAGAAGGCTGGGATTGAAGATTTTCGATTTCATGACTTACGGCACACATGGGCTTCATGGCATCGTCAGGCGGGAACGTCATGTGATGAACTGAAGGACTTGGGTGGCTGGAAATCACGCCAGATGGTGGATCGCTACGCAAAGTTCTCTACGGATAACCTTGCGGTTGCTGCGGCGAGAATCGAGGGGATTCGGGAAAGTACTGCGCCTGAGTCCGTCACGTTTTTGTCACGGCATAAATAGAAAAAGGGATTCCGATTTCTCGGAATCCCTTGTCAGTACTGGTGGCCCCCCCGTGAGTCGAACACGGCACCAACGGATTATGAGTCCGCTGCTCTAACCAAGCATGAGCTAGAGGGCCAAAAAGATAGCCGGCGATTTTAGCATCCTCGCCGGCTTTCCCTTACACCCCTTAGATCAATTCCCTTCGAGGAAGGACTTGAGCTTGTCGGAGCGCGACGGGTGGCGCAGCTTGCGCAGCGCCTTGGCTTCTATCTGACGAATACGTTCGCGGGTCACGTCGAACTGCTTGCCGACTTCTTCCAGCGTATGGTCGGTCGACATTTCGATGCCGAAGCGCATACGCAGGACCTTGGCTTCGCGCGGGGTCAGCGAGTCGAGGATGTCCTTGACCACGCCGCGCATCGAAGCGTGCAACGCCGCGTCGGCCGGGGCCAGCGTGTTGTTGTCTTCGATGAAGTCGCCCAGGTGCGAATCGTCGTCGTCGCCGATCGGCGTTTCCATCGAGATCGGCTCCTTGGCGATCTTCATGATCTTGCGGATCTTGTCTTCCGGCATTTCCATCTTGATGGCCAGCGTTGCCGGATCCGGCTCGGCGCCGGTTTCCTGCAGGATCTGGCGCGAGATGCGGTTCATCTTGTTGATGGTTTCGATCATGTGCACCGGGATACGGATGGTGCGCGCCTGGTCGGCGATGGAACGGGTGATCGCCTGGCGGATCCACCATGTCGCATACGTCGAGAACTTGTAGCCGCGGCGGTATTCGAACTTGTCCACCGCCTTCATCAGGCCGATGTTGCCTTCCTGGATCAGGTCGAGGAATTGCAGGCCGCGGTTGGTGTACTTCTTGGCGATCGAGATCACCAGGCGCAGGTTGGCCTCGGTCATTTCACGCTTGGCCATGCGCGCCTTCTTCTCGCCGGCGCCCATCTTCTTGTTGATGCCCCGCAGGTCCGGCAGCGGCAGCACGACGCGCGCCTGCAGGTCGATCAGCTTTTGCTGCAGTTCCTTGATGGCGGGCACGTTGCGGCCCAGCACCGCGCTGTAGTCATGGTTGGCGGCGACTTCGCCGTCGACCCAGTCCAGGTTCACTTCATTGCCCGGGAACACCTTGATGAAGTGGGCGCGCGGCATGTTGCACTTATTGACGGCCACATCCAGGATCTGGCGCTCGACCTGGCGCACTTCTTCGACCTGCGCGCGCAGGGTGTCGCACAGCTTCTCGACGACCTTGGCGGTGAAGCGGATGCCCAGCAGTTCGTTGGAGATGATTTCCTGCGCCTTGACGTAGGGCTTGGAGTTGTAGCCTTCCTTCTCGAAGGCCTTGCGCATGTTCTCGAACTGTTGGGCAATGACGCCGAACTTGCCCAGCGCGTCGCGCTTGAGCTGTTCCAGCTGCTCGGCCGAGAAGCCGGCGGCGCCGGCGGCGGAGCCGCTGCTCTCGCCTTCGTCTTCTTCTTCGTCCTCGTCTTCGTCTTCCTCGTCCGCGTCTTCTTCATCGGAAGAGGCGGCTTCGACTTGCTGCACGGACTCGTTCAGGTCGACCAGGCCGTCGACGATTTCGTCGACCTTGATCTCATCCTTGGAGATGCGGTCGGCCGCGGCCAGGATCTCGGCGATCGTGGTCGGGCAGGCGGAAATGGCCTGGATCATGTCCTTGAGGCCGTCTTCGATGCGCTTGGCGATCTCGATTTCGCCTTCGCGGGTCAGCAGCTCGACCGAACCCATTTCACGCATGTACATGCGCACCGGGTCGGTGGTGCGGCCGAAGTCGGAATCCACCGTCGACAGCGCGGCTTCGGCTGCGGCTTCGGCGTCGTCGTCGCTGGCCACGTTGGCCACGTTGTCCGACAGCAGCAGGGTTTCGGCGTCAGGGGCATGCTCGTAGATCGAGATGCCCATGTCGTTGAAGGTGCCGATGATGCCGTCGATCGCTTCCGGATCGACGATGTTTTCGGGCAGGTGGTCGTTGATTTCGGAGAAGGTCAGGAAGCCGCGCTCCTTGCCCAGCTTGATCAGGGTCTTGAGCTTCTGGCGGCGGCGTTCGAGTTCTTCTTCGCTGGCCTCGGTGTCGGAAGAGAAGGCGTCCTTGAGCAAGGCCTTTTCCTTGGCCTTGCGGTCCTTGGCCTTGGCCTTGTCGACGGCCTTCAGTTCGGCTCGCTCGACGGCGTTGAGCGCGGCGATTTCGTCGCTCTCAGGCTGAAATTCCTTGGGTTTGCGGCCACGGCGGCCCGGTACCTTGACGCTCGGCAAGATATAGCCGGAAGTGTCGATGGCTGCCAGCGCAGCGGCATCAGTGGTTTGGCTTACGCTGGACGACGCGCTCGCTGCTGCATTGACATCTTTGGCGTCTTTGGCTTCGACCTGTGCTGCCTTGGTCGTCTTAACGGTCTTGGTTTCGGGTTTCTTGGTGGTCACGGAAGTCTTCGATTTCACGGAAACCGCTTTTTCGGCGGCTTGAGGTAACTTTTTGGCTGGCGCCGCAGTCGCTTTGGGCGCTGCTGCACGTACCGGCTTGACGGGAGCTGCCTTGGCTACCGCTTTTTTCGGCGTTGCTGCTGTCGCAGTCTTGGCCGTCGATTTCACTGCTTTGGTCACGGCTGCAGTCGCCTTGGCTGCCGGCTTGGCAGCCATCGCCCTGGGGGTCTTCGCAATAGCGGCGGATTTTACCGTCGCTGCCGCTTTCGTGCTCTTTACGGACGCTGCTGGAGTTTTTGCGGGTTTCTTCATTGCATTTGCCATAGAATCAACTGCCAATTGAGATTTACTCATTGCGCCAATCAAGTCATGCTAATGATGCAACTTCGGTACCGGCTTGGACAACCCGGTAGACTCCGGCTGCACGCGCAACGTTCCTTTTCCTCTCTACCCTGCGATTCCGGAAAACAGGCAGTTTCGTCATTCCGGGGGTCGCATTTACCGCTCCTGCGATAGCTCGCCGTTTGGTTCCGGTGAGCGCCGCGCAGGGCCGCCAGGGTAAGAAGCAAGAGCCATCCGGCGGAACTAAAGCCCTATAGTATAGCAGATATGGGGCTCTTTTCCCTCCGATCAAGCCGTGAAAACCACCCTTCAAGTGGGCAAATGACGGTAATTTGCGCCGCTTTACCCTTCATTGACGCTTTCTTTCTCGGCCTGGCGACAATCGGCCCTTTTCTCCTGCCGCCCCTGATCTCCCGGACCGCGCAGGCGATGCCATGCTCAGTTCGCCACGGCCGGGCCGGGCAGGCGCTTGAGCGCTTCCTTGTACTGCATCAGCTCGCGGTAGCGATTGCGCTCGGCTTCGGTGCGCAGGTTGGCGGTCGCCAGCACCTGCATTTCCTCCTCGATCGCGCGAATCTTGCTCAGCCGTATGGCGCCGGCCATTTCGGCGCGGACGACGTCGAACTCGGATTCCGATTCGGAGGCGATCTCGGCGATCATCGAATCGAACTCGGGCCCGGCCTCGCGCAGATGCTCCACCAGGCTGGCGAAACTGGCCTGCTCCCCCATGCCCTGCGCCACGCCGACCAGATGCTCCAGCATCTGCGCGCGGTCGGGGGCGATGTTGCCGATCGCCTGCAAGGCCTCGGCATCGAGGTCGGCGGCCAGTTGCGGATGCGCCACCAGCAGGCGCATGATCTGGCGCTCCAATCCGACGGGAGCGGTGCGCTTGCCCCGCGGCGGCGCCACCCTCACGCGCGCCACCGGCTTTTCCAGTTCGAACAAAGCCTCGATCTCGGACGGGGTCGACTGCGTCGCCTGCGCCACGCTGCGCACGATCTGCAAACGCAAGGCCGAGGCCGGCAGGGCCTGCAGCATGGGCTTGGCGGCAAACTGGGCATGCGCGCGGCCTTCGGGCGTGCGCAGGTCGTTGTCGCCGATGATCTCGCGCAACAGGAACTGCGACAACGGCAACGCCTCCCGGATCAGCTCCTCAAAGGCGGCCGCGCCCATTTCGCGCACATAGCTGTCCGGGTCGTGTTCGGCCGGCAAGAACAGGAACTTGATGGTCTTGTTGTCCGATGCGTGCGGCAGGCAGGCTTCCAGCGCGCGGCGTGCGGCGCGGCGGCCGGCGGAGTCGCCGTCGAAGCTGAAGATCACCTGGTCGGTCTGGCGCAACAGCTTTTGCACATGGATCGGCGTGCAAGCCGTTCCCAGCGTGGCCACCGCCTGCGGGAAGCCCAATTGCGCCAGCGCCACCACATCCATATAGCCTTCGGTCACCAGCGCGTAACCGGCCTCGCGAATCGCCTGGCGCGCCTCGAACAGGCCGTACAGTTCGCTGCCCTTCTGGAACAACGGCGTTTCCGGCGAGTTCAGGTACTTCGGTTCGCCGCCATCCATCACGCGCCCGCCGAAGCCGATGACCTGGCCCTTGGTATTGCGGATGGGGAACATGACGCGGCCGCGGAAGCGGTCGTAGCGCTTGCGGTGGCCGCCGCCTTCTTCGCTCTTGTCGATCACCAGCCCGGACTCGACCAGGGCTTCGTTCTCGTACTCGGGGAAAATCTGGCGCAGGCTGTCCCATTCGTCGGGCGAATAGCCCAGCCCGAAGCGCGCCGCGATCTCGCCGGTGAGGCCGCGCCGCTTCAGATAATCGATGGCCGGCTGCGCGGTCCGCAATTGCTGGCGGTAAAAATCGTTGGCGCGCGCCATGACGTCGGACAAGGCCATGCTCTTGGCCTGGTTTTCGGCGCGCTGCGCGGGGGGAATGCGGTCTTCGTTTTCCGGCAGCACCATCCCCACGTTCTGGGCCAGGTCCTTGACCGCCTCGACGAAACCCATGCCCGAATATTCGATCAGGAAGCTGATCGCGGTGCCATGCGCGCCGCAACCGAAGCAATGGTAGAACTGCTTGGTCGGGCTAACGGTAAAGCTGGGGGATTTCTCGTTGTGGAAGGGGCACAGGCCCATGAAATTGGCGCCGCCCTTCTTCAACTGCACATACCGACCCACCACGTCGACGATGTCGACGCGGGTCAAGAGATCCTGGATGAACGACTGTGGAATCACCTGGGGAAGGCTGCGTGCGGGAAATCGGAAACGGCGATCAGGACGACAGCGCGGCCTTGACCAGCGCGGACACCGCGGTCATGTCGGCGCGGCCGGCCAGCTTGGGCTTGAGCACGCCCATCACCTTGCCCATGTCCTGGGCGCCGGCGGCGCCCGTGGCGGCCACCGCGGCCTGCACTTCGGCCTTGATTTCGTCTTCGGACAAGCCGGCCGGCATGTAGGCGGCCAACACGGCCAGTTCGGCCTTTTCGATATCGGCCAGGTCCTGGCGGTCGCCGGCTTCGAATTGGGAGATCGAATCCTTGCGCTGCTTGATCATCTTCTCGATGATGGCCAGCACATGCGCATCGGTCAGTTCGACGCGCTCATCCACTTCCTTTTGCTTCATCGCGGCCGTCAACAAGCGGATGGTGCCGAGCTTGCCCGTATCCTTGGCGCGCATGGCGGCCTTCATGTCTTCCGTGATCTGCTCTTTCAAACCCATTAGGTGCTCCGAAGATGAGGTAGATGATTGGTTGTTCTTGCCGTGGCGGCGGACTGGCCGCCGGCGCAGGCAACGACGCAACTGGCATGCCCGTGTTGCCGATCCTTAAGATCGTAGAACATAGATGGGCTTATCGCCAGAATAAAACATCGCGCCCGGGTTCTATATGCGGCTGCGGGGATAAAAATAAACCCACTGCCAAATAAACCCGCCGCCCCGGGAGCCGCGAACTCAATCTGGCGAAAAATGCGAAAACCCGCTGCGGACCAACACCGGAGCGGGTTTGCACATCAGCCGCGCGAGCACGCGGCGAGAAATTCTTAGTACAGCTTCTTCGGCAGTTGCTGGCTGCGGATGCGCTTGTAGTGGCGCTTCACGGCAGCGGCCAGCTTGCGCTTGCGCTCTGCAGTCGGCTTTTCGTAAAACTCGCGCGCGCGCAGCTCGGTCAGCAGACCGGTCTTTTCAATGGTGCGCTTGAAGCGGCGCATTGCGACTTCGAACGGCTCGTTTTCTTTAACACGAATAGTGGTCATGTAAATTCAAACCAAAAAGGTTAGGTTGGATTAGCAAAGAAAGCGATTCTAGCAGACTGCAACCCCGATTGGAAGGCCGGACGTAGCATTTTTTCCACCCGGAACGTAAAAATCGGATAAAAATCAACCACTTATTCCCGGCAAGCTAAGGCCGCGCATGAACTGTACCCGGCTTGTTATGCGACAAGAATAGCGAATCAGACCGCCGACCCCGCCGCCACGCCCGAGGCCCAGGCCCACTGGAAGTTGTAGCCGCCCAGCCAGCCGGTGACATCGACGGCCTCGCCGATGAAATGCAGCCCGGGCACCTTGGTCGCCATCATGCTCTGCTGCGACAGTTCGCGGGTATCGACGCCGCCCAGCGTCACCTCCGCCTTGCGATAGCCTTCCGAACCGCTGGGCAGGATCACCCAGCGGTTGAGCGAATCGCCAAGCCGGCGCAACGCCTTGTCCGGCATATCCGCGATCCGGGCGCCGCTGTCGAAGCCATTGACCTTGAGCCATCCCTCGGCCAGCCTGCCGGGCAACCACTGCGCCAGGAGATTGCCGAGGCTCTTCTTGAGCGTCCCCTTGCCCGCAATCAGCGCCTCGGCCACGTCAACCCCGGGCAGCAGGTTCAGCGTCAGCGGCGTGCTGAGTTGCCAGAAACTGGAAATCTGCAGGATCGCCGGGCCCGACAATCCCCGATGCGTAAACAGCAGATCCTCCAGGAAGTAGCCGCGCTCTTTCTTGACGCCGGTCTCCACCTCCACCTGCAAGGCGATGCCGGCCAGCTCGACAAAGGGCTCCCAGCCGCGGCCATCGAACGTCAGCGGCACCAGGCCGGGACGCGTCTCCACCACCTTGAGGCCGAACTGCCTGGCGATGCGGTAGGCGAAATCGGTAGCGCCGATCTTGGGAATGGACAAGCCGCCGGTGGCGATCACCACGCTGGAGGCGAGGATTTCGCCGGCGCTGGTGTCGATGCGGAACAGCTCGCCGCTCTTGCCCACCTGCGCCACGCTGCATGGCATGCGCCAGGCAACGTGGCCGGCATCGCATTCGGCCTTGAGCATGGCGATGATGTCATCGGACGAATCGTCGCAGAACAGTTGCCCCTTGTGCTTCTCGTGGAAGCCGATGCGATGGCGCTTGACCAGCCCGATGAAGTCCTGCGGCGTATAACGCGACAAGGCGCTGCGGCAGAAATGCGGGTTCTGCGAAAGATAGTGCTGCGGACCGGCGCCGGCATTGGTGAAGTTGCAGCGGCCGCCGCCGGAGATGCGGATCTTCTCCGCCAGGCGGCTCGCATGGTCGATCAGCACCACGCTGCGCCCGCGCTGCCCCGCGACGGCCGCGCACATCATGCCGGCGGCGCCGGCGCCGATCACGGCGACATCAAACTGTTGGGAACTCATCTCATCTCCGGCACACATCTCGGATGCTGCCCGAGCTTGGTTCAAAACCGTGATTGTCCGCGATCCGGACATACAAAGACAAGGGGCCGGCATCTTTCGATACCCGCCCCCGCAGTTGCCGCAGACCGGTTTACTGGAAGTAAGGCGGCGGCGACTCGCCCATCCACAGTTCGGACGACAAGCGCATCATGTCGTTGAGCGAACCGCGCTGTGTGAACATCTGGCGCAGCCAGCCGGCGTCGGACAGGCGGTCATGCGCCATGCGGCGCAGGCGCTGCAGCGTCTGATGCTCGGCCTCGTTCTGCACATAGGGTTCGAGCAACTGCAATTGCTGCAGCAGGTGTTCGAAGATGGGTAGCTTGCGCGACGCCGACGGCGTGGCGCTATGCAGCGCCAGCATGCCGTTCAGGCCGAAGCGGCTGGCTTCGAAACGGTTGTACTGGTACAGCAGGTAGAAGTCGTCGGTGATCGTGAACGGCCGCTCGGTCAGCACCCAGCGCGCCAACAGTTGCGCATACGCGCCCAGGTGGGCGGCGTGCTCGATGGTCAATGGCGTATCGCAGACCCGGATTTCGACGGTGCCGTATTCGGGCTTGGGACGGATGTCCCAGTAGAAATCCTTCATGCTGGCGATGATGCCCATCTGCATGAGCTCGTCGTAATAGGTTTCGAACTCGGCCCACTTGGTATGCACCGGCGCCGTCCCCGACAGCGGGAAGGCGCGCACCACGTTGCTGCGCGAGGAATCGAACCGTGTATCGGCGCCCTGGTAGAACGGCGAGGCGGCCGACAGCGCGATGAAGTGCGGCACAAAGCGCGAGAAAGCATGCGTCAGGTAAAGCGCGTCATCGCCGTCAGGCACACCGATGTGGATATGCTGGCCGAACACGGTGAAGGTCTTGGCCAGGTAGCCGTACTTCTCGTGCAGGTGATGGAAGCGCTCGCTGGGCGTGATGCGCTGCTCGTTCCAATGCTGGAACGGGTGCGCGCCACCGCCGGAGACGTCGATGTTGAGATAGCGCGCGCCATTGTTGAGCGCGGCGCGCAAGCCTTTCAGCTCCTCGATCAGCTCATCGACGCGGGTGTGGATGTCCGAATTGAGCTCGATCATCCCTTGCGTCATTTCCAGCTTGATCTGCTTTTGCAGTTCGCGTGGGGCGATCCAGTTCAGCAAGTCGACCGCATCGCTGGCCAGGTTGTAGTTGCGGCGGTTGACCAGTTGCAGCTCCAGCTCGATGCCCATCGTGAATGGCGTCGACGAACTGAACGGCAAAATGCCGGCGCTGCCTTGCGGGCGCCCGGCATGTCCTGCTTGGGCGCCGGCATCCAGGCCGGGCTCGTTTCGGGTCAGTGTCTCGGTATTCATTCGCGTCCACTTTCACCAGATTTGATCAGCGCAAACTGCGTCGCGACCGGCCCCAGGAACTCCAGCGCGATCAATGAACCCGCCAGCAGCGGCAGCGCATTGGCGGTCGTGTGCGGGTACAGTGACGACACGGTTTGCATCAGCCCCACCCCGACTTCCGTCATGGGCAAGGTCCCTAAAGTCAGCAGTCCGGCCTGGCGCCAGTTCATGCGCGCAAAACGCGCGAACAGGAAGATGCCGCACCCCATCGCCAGGAAACGCGCGGCAATCAGGATCAACACGGAAAAACCGACCACGGTCAGGTCCGACAGGCGCATCGATGCGCCCACGGTGACGAACAGCATCACCACGAACAGTTCGTTGGCAACGCCGAACTCAAGTTCCATCAGGTCGAACTGGCGATCCAGGTTTTTCGACAGGATGGCGAAGATCAGCATGGTCAGCATCACCGGCAGGTGCAGCGCATGCGCCACGCCAATGGCCAGCGCGATCACCGAGATCACCAGCACGAACTGCGAACTGCCTTCGCGCCCCAGCAGGCGCGCCAGCGGCATCATCAGCCAGTAAGTCAGATAGGCCAGCAGCGCCGAACCGAACAGCGAATACAGCGTGTGCTGGATCAGCGTAGAGACTGGCGTGCCGGCCTCATGCGCAATCACCGGCAACAGAGCGTAAGCGGCCAGCACCGCCACGAAATTGTTCAACGCGGTCATCGCCGCCAGGCGGCGCGTGACCTGGCCTTCGGCCTTGAGGTCGCGCAGCACCACCAGCACCACAGCCGGCGCGGTAGCAATCGCCATCACCCCGCCCAACAGCGCCATCACCGGATCGGAGCCGAACCAGGTCAGCGCGACGCTGACGAAGACGAAGCACAGCACCGCGGAGGTCCCGACGGTGATCAGCAGCCACTTCTCGCGGCGCAGCCAGCCGATGTCGACATACCGCCCGAGCTGGTAGACCACCAGCGCCACGGCGATATCGGCGAACACATTGGTGACCTTGAGCACCTCGCCCGAGAGCAGGTTGAGGCCGCCGGCGCCGAGCACGAAGCCGACCAGCAGATAACCGGTGATGCGCGGCACCCAAGGCGACTTCGACACTACGTAGCCCGCGATCAGCCCAAACAGCAGCAGGCCGCCGAATACCAGCAAGGCATTCCATTGCAGCGTCTGTGCGAGGGTGAAAGACGGAAGAGCCCACTCCATATCTCCTCCTGAAAATGATTCGGATTATTGAAACCGCCGATGCACGCATGCATCATGCAGATCGCGCGAGCGCCGGCAAGCTGTCCGACATGTCGATGGATGCTTGCCCGATGATGGCGATGCCGATTATCTGGGCCGACCGATGGTGCCGCTCGTCGCGATGGTCTTTTTTATATTACAACGGAATAATTGATTTTCTTCGTTTGATTTTCGTCGTCCGGAATTTATCCGCAGCACATTGACTCCAGAGACAATCATTTAGGGGAGCCTCATTGTTCCCAAAACCGTCCGTCGGCGGTAATCAGTGCTGACCTGATTCGTTTGTCAGAAAACACCGACATCAGCGCGCTGCGATAGCGCGCCAGCTGCGCCGCATAATCGGCGCGTTCGCTGTCCAGCAGGCGCCGTTTGTAATCCAGCACCCAGACTTCGTCGTCGAACATGACCACGCGGTCGCAGCGCAGCACGCCTCCTGGCGTGACGATTTCCATCTCGTTGCGCGCCGCGCAGTGCAGCGCCGGATTGAAGAAACGCTCCAGCTCCGGCTGCGCGAACACATGCCGCGCCTGCGCATGCACTACCTGCGCCATCTCCGCCGAAATGCCCAGCCAGCGCGCCAGCACGGGCGCCGGCGGCACCTGCGGCGGCCAGTGCGCCGCATACGTCAGGCGCTCCAGCAAGGCATGCAGCGCCACGCCTTCGTCGATGGCGGCACTGCTTGCCAATGTACCGTCTTCGGCGACAGCCGGCGGCGCATCCCCATCGTCATCGGCCGGCATGCCGAACAGCGAGGGCGGCATCGGATGCGGATCGAACAAGGCGATCTCGACATCCGGCGCCACATCGGCCGCCGCAGCGCCGGCCACCGCCTCAATGGCGATATCGCGCACCGGCGCCTCGGCGGCAAACAGGCGCTGGTACCAACTGCCTTCCTGCAAGCCGCCTTCGCTCGCGCCGCGGGTGCCGGCCACGCCGGACACCAGCAGCAATTGCTTGGCGCGCGTGACGGCGACATACAGCAGGTTCCAGTCTTCCTGCAGGCGGAACGATTCCTCGGCGGCGAACAGGTGCGCGCGCGCGCGGCCGCGCTCGCTGCGGCGGCCGAAGGCGGAAAAATGGGTGGGCGCGTCCCGGTCTTGCGGCCAGTCGCACAGGATGCCGACGTTGTCATCCACCGAGTCGCTGTGGTTGGCGTCCAGCAGCGCCACCACCGGCGCTTCCAGACCCTTGGCGCTGTGCACGGTGAGAATGCGCACCGCATCGGCGGCGGCATCGACGCTGGCCTCATCGGGCGCATCGCCGCCAGCACTGCGTTGCAGCGCGCGCAAGGCGTCGATGAATTTGGGCAGGCTGGGATAACGCCCGGCATCCATGTTCAGCGACAACTCGACGAAGGCCGCGATGTTGCCCAAGGTCTGGCTGCGTGTGAGCGGCGAGGCGTTCTGCGCATAGCGCGCCACCAGTTGGCCCTGGTGCAGGATCCGGTCCAGCAGGTCATGCACCGGCAGATGGGGCGCGGCTTGCAGCCAGCGCTCCAGCAGGTTGACCGCGCGCACGATCTCGGCCGAGGCGCTGCCGTCGCGCTGCATGGCTTGCATGCGCTGCCACCAGTGGCCGCTGTCGGCGTCGCCGCCCGATTTTCCACGAATCGCGATCTGGATCAGGTCGCGGTCGGTCGCGCCGACAATCGGGCTTTTCAACACATGCGCCAGCGCGCGCGTGTCGTTGGGCGTAATCAGGAACGTCAGCAAGGCGATCAGGTCGGCTATCTCCAGCGACTCCAGCAGCCCGCCGCGCCGGTCGGAGATGAACGGGATGCCGGCCGCGCGCAGCGCGCTTTCATATGCGGCGAGGTGGGTGCGCTTGCGCACCAGCAGCATGATGTCGCCCCAGCGCATGGCCCGCTCCGACTTGCCTTCGACCACCGGCACTTCGCGGTAAGCCTTGAGCAGCGCCTGCGCCAGCGCTTCGCCTTCCAGGCGGCGACGCGCGTCCTCTTCCTCTTCGCGCGGCGTGGTCAGCGGGTTGCGCCAGGCGATGGCGCCCTCTTGCTCCGCTTGTTCTGCTTCCGCTTCAACCGGTTTCGCCAGCGGCAAACGCCATACTTCGCCGCCATCGATGCCCAAGGTGGTCTGCTGCGCGAACAGCGGATTGCCGCCGCGCATGAAAGACTGGTTCAGCAACGCCACCACCGCGCTGGCGTTGCGCCGCGTCTGGTTGGCGCGCAGGATGGCCGCGCCCTGCTCGCGCAGCAGCTCGCGCGCGGCCACGAACACGCGCGGCTCGGCGCGGCGGAAGCGGTAGATCGATTGTTTGGGGTCGCCCACCACGAACACGCTGGGTTGCTCGACATCGCCGCCATAGGCGCGCAGCCAGGAGCGCACGATGCTCCATTGCAGCGGGTTGGTGTCCTGGAACTCGTCGAGCAGGATGTGCTTGTAGCGCGCATCCAGACGCGTCTGCAGGTAGGCGGCGCTGGCCTCGTCGTTGAGCAGCCGGTAGGCCTGCCATTCGAGGTCGGCGAAGTCGAATACGCGCTGCTCGGATTTCACTTCCTGGTAGAAATCGAGATAGGCGCGCCCGGCGCCGAACAATGCCCGGTTCAATTGCAGCACGGTCTTTTCCTTGCTGCGTTGCTGCAGCGCCGCCAGCGCCTCGCCGGCGACGTTGAAATCCTGTTCGAAGGCTTCCAGCGCGGCCTCTTCATCGGCGTTGTAATGCCTGGCCAGCGCCGCGAGGAAGGCTTTCACCTTGCCGTTCTTGCGGGGCTTGTCCTTGTCGTCGTAGAACTGGCTGAACAAGGCGTCGAAATTGTCCAGCGATGCGCCTTCGGTCAGCGCCGTTTCGATCGCCGTCGCACGCGCCTTGTTGGCGGCCGATCCCTGCCCGAGCAGGAGCGCCAGTTGGCCGATGCGTTCGCGCAGGCCGCTGTCGTCCCACAAGCTCAGGCGCGCATCGAGGCGGGCGTCGCTGCCGCATAGTTGTTCCAGCCAGGCCAGCGGCGTCGGTTCGCCCTCGCCTTCCCCATCGTCCTGCTGGGTCGAGGCCCACCATTCGGCGCGCTTGTCGAGGAAGGCGTCGAGCAGATTGCGGGCGTTGAAGTCGCCGGCCAGTTCGTACAGTTCCAGCAAGGCGGCCTTGACCGCTGCGCCCTTGGGCGAGCGCAGGCTTTGCATGAAGCGGCGATAAGCCTCGTCCAGCAGCTCGCCGTTCTTCTCGGTCAACGTGTAGCCATGCGGCACCCCGGCCGCCAGCGGCGCGATCTGCAGCAGGCGCGCGAACCAGCTATGGAAGGTGTCGATGGACAGGCTTTGCTCGCTCGACAGGATCCGTTCGTAAAGGCCGCGCGCCACCGGCAACAAGCGCGCAAGATCGGCCTCGGCCACGCCGCGTTCGCGCAGCAGGCCGGCGGCCTCATCGTCATCGGCCAGCGCCAGTTGGTGCAACAGCTCCATCAGGCGTTCGCGCATTTCCTGCGCGGCCTTGCGCGTGAAGGTGATGGCCAGCAGTTCGGACGCCTGGGCGCCGGCCAGCAACAGGCGCAGCATGCGCGCCACCAGCAGCCAGGTCTTGCCGCTGCCGGCGCAGGCCTCGACCACCACCGAATGCCGAGGATCGCACGCCGCGCGCGTGAATGTGGCGGCGTCGACCGCGACGCCGTCGACTTCATAGGCGGCCGGTTTTCCGTCCCTGCTCACAGCCACGCTCCCTTGCGGCACAGGCCGCGCATGTCGCAGTACTGGCAGACGGAATCGATGCCGTTGGCCGGCAACGCGGCGCCATGCGCCACCGCTTGCATGGTGACGCCAATTTGTTGCTTGAGCATCTGCTGCCTTTGCGGGAAATCCGGGGCGGCGGCATCGCCGATCTTCTTGTCCGCGCCCAGCTCCAGCGCAACGTAATGGGCGGCGTCGATGCGGCTGTCGGCCAGCAGGCCGTAGAAGGCCAACTGGTGGTCGTCTTCATCCCTGACCTTTTGCCGCAGGCTGGCCAGCGGCCGCGTCTTGTAGTCCAGCAGCGCGCGTTCGCCCTGCCCGTTCTCGTCGACGCGGTCGAGCCGTCCGTAGAGTTCGATGGCGCCGTCCTCCCAGGCCAGCGTGTGCGACAGGGCTTCCTCGCCCATGACGAAATGCCAGCCCTGCGCTTCGCGCTCGCCGGCCCACAACAGGTAGGCCGGCATCACCTTCTGCCAGCGCGCGTAATACGCCAGCGCGGCCGGATGCTGGTTCAGCGCGCGGTTGAAGACCTCGGCCGAGATGGTTTCCAGCAAGGGCGCGCGCGCCGGCGCCGGGGTCTGTTCGTCGCGCACGGTCTCGTGGTAGCGCGTCAGGATCTCGTGCAGCCAGCTGCCGTAGTCGCGTTTCTCGGGCATGTCGGACAGTTCATCCATCACCGCCACGCGCAGCATGCGCGAAGCGAAGAACTGGTAGGGGCAGGCCAGGAAGCTGCCATAGGCGCTGGCCGACAATTTGGGCGGTAGCAATTCCGGCGCGGCCGGCGCGGGCATGGCCGACATTTGCGCCGGCAAGGTCTTTGGCGGCGGCGGCAACCGGATCTCTTCCAGCGCGGGCAGGCCTTCCTGCGCCAGCTTCAATGCCAGCCGCTGCAGCCAGGGACTGACCGGGTTCGGCTCGCCATCCTGCTGCGTCTGCCAGCACAGCACCACTTCGTCGTTCACGCACAGCAGCTCGACCAGGTCGCGCAATTGCTGGCGCTGGCGGGAAGCGCGCGTGGCCAGCCCCAGCTCGCGCCGCACCGCATTGGAAAAGAACAGCGTCTCCTGCGGCGGCGACGGCAGGTGGGCGGCATCGGCGCCGATCACCAGTACGGCATCGAAGCGGCGCAGGCGCGCGCCGTTCAACGGCAGCATCACGACGCGGCGGTCGGCGATGGGCGGCATATAGGAAGTCGCATCCAGCCGCAGATTGAGCAGGGCGCGCCATTCGGCGAAAGAGAACTCGTCCTGCAGCGCCGAGCCGTCCAGGCCGTATTGCTCGGCGGCGATCTCGTCGAGCAGCAGCAGGCATTGCTCGCCGGCCACATCCTGGCGCAGCGCGGCAGCCATGCCGAGCGCATCGATCATCGCGCGCTCGGTATGGCACCACGCGGCCAATGTCTTGCGGCCGGCGAATTGCGCCGCCTGGCGCGCCAGCGTCGCCACGCATTCCAGATCCGCGCCATCGGCGACATCGGCCAGGGCGCCCTGCACCGCCTGCCATTCGCCGGCGATGTTGTAGCGCCGCAGGCGGGCTTCGATGCGCATGACGCGGTCGGCCTTGGCCGCGTCATCGGGAAAGACGAAGGGGGATTTCAGCAAGTCCAGCAAGGCGCCGGTTTCGCCGCGCGCGGCCACCACCTCGTTCCAGGCCGCCAGCGCGGCGGCGGCGCGGGTGGTGGACAGCTTCCAGCCGGTCTCGTCGGCCACGGCTACTTGCGCGCGTTCCAGCAAGGCGCGCAGGCGGCGCGCGGTCACGCGGTCTTGCGCGACCACGGCGATCTCCTGCTTGCCTTGCGCCAGCCAGCGCAGCACGATCTGCGCGCTTTGCACTGCGGCGTCTTCCAGGTCGCCGGCCGGGCACAAGGCGGGCAACACGGGCAGCGTCACAGGACGCGACGGGTCGCCGGCATCGGCCGGCGGATATCCGCCCTCCGCGTCGTCCGCCAGTTCGGGCCAGGCTTGCATATATAAGGGGTGACGCTGCGCGATGGCGTGCCGATGCCAGTCCAGCGTCACCACGCGCACCGTCTGGCGTTCGGCATAGGCATTCAGGAAGGCGGCGTCCAGGGGTTCAGGCGCGGTCGGGCCGATCCAGACCAGCGGCATGCTGGCGCGTCCGGCCAGCGCCAGCATCGCCGAAAAGCGCTGGGCAATGCGGTCGCTGGCATCGAGTTGTCCCTTCCAGACCTGCCACACCAGTTGCGCCTCGTCGGACAGCATGCCGTGCGCCGAGGGCGCCAGCGGTTCCAGCAACTGCGCCAGCGCCTGCCGCCAACGGTTGTCCGCGGCATCGGTGGCGCCGGCATGGGCGCGAATCTCGGGCAAGAGCGCCTGCGTCAATTCGTCCGAGAGCGACAGCAGCGTATGCGCCAGCGGCAGCAGATCGGCGTTGCGCCGCGCGGAAAACATTTTCTTCAGCCAGCCGTGCTCGCGCAGTTGCGCATAGAGCTGCATGAGGCGTTCGCTTTCCGGGGGCGCCGCCTGCGCGTCGGGCGGCAGCATCGCCAACCAGCCGGACAGGGTATTGATGCGCGGCGCCAGATAAGGCCGCCCCAGTTCGCGCGCCAGCGCGTTTTTGAAATTCTGCGCATGCGAGAACGCCGGCACCAGCAATTGGCAGGAGGAAAAGTCGAGCGCGTCCCCGGCTTGCGACCGCAAGGCGTCGCCCAGCGGCTGGCCATCCATGAGCAACAGGCGCACGGCCTGTTGCCAGAAATCGGCGGAAGGCGGGATCGGTATCGTTGCTAAAGGCATGCGTGGTCGGCAAAGGGGGCTGGCGATTGTATTTTTCTCTCGGCCCGACAGTTTTTATCAATCACAGGGCGTAGACACGCTCTCAATCTGCTGCGCATTGTATGCCAGCGGCGCAGGCGTTTCAGGCCTTTTTCGGCCAATCCGCCCGCAAATGCGCTGCGGGCGGGGAGCCGGGCCGGCCAGCCCCGCTGATGGCGGCTGACAACAACGCCGATGGCGCCGCCCACACTTTTGCAAAAAATCGGTTATGATTGTTTCCGTACCCCGCCGAATACCCCTGCCGCGCTTCAAAAACAACTTGAATTGGCGCGCAACGACTCCACGTAGACTCTGCAATTCCGGAAGCGTTGATGGCTGACGCCAGGCAAAATGGTATTTATCCACGGCGCTATTTGACTACTTATATACTCCCTCATACCGAGGACATGCCATGAGCGAAAACATCAAACATATCTCCGACGCCTCTTTCGAAGCCGATGTGCTGAAGTCCGACAAACCCGTCCTGGTCGATTTCTGGGCCGAATGGTGCGGCCCCTGCAAGGCGATCGCCCCGATCCTGGAAGAAGTCGCCAAGGAATATGACGGCAAGCTGCAGATCGCCAAGCTGGATGTCGATTCCAACCAGGCCATTCCCGCCAAGTTCGGCATCCGCGGCATTCCGACGCTGATCCTGTTCAAGAACGGCGCGGCCGCTGCCCAGAAGGTCGGCGCGCTGGCCAAGGGCCAGCTGACTTCGTTCATCGACAGCAATATCTGACCATGTTCCAGACGGCGGCGCGCCCGCGCCGCCGTTCGCCTGATGCAGGTTCCCGCTGCAGGTTCCCGCGCCAGGCTCATTCGTTGACTCACACCACGCAACTCCCTCCCCCACCTTTATTTTTCCCGTCCCGGGACATCATATGCACTTATCAGAATTAAAAGCGATGCACGTCTCTGCGTTGCTGGAAATGGCAATCAGCCTGGACATCGAGAACGCTGCGCGCCTGCGCAAACAGGAACTGATGTTCGCGATCCTGAAGAAACGCGCGAAATCAGGAGAACAGATTTTCGGCGATGGCGCCCTTGAAGTGTTGCCTGACGGCTTCGGCTTCCTGCGCTCGCCCGACGCCAGCTACATGGCGTCCACCGACGACATTTACATTTCGCCCTCGCAGATCCGCCGCTTCAACCTGCACACCGGCGACTCCATCGAAGGCGAAGTGCGCACCCCCAAGGATGGCGAGCGCTATTTCGCGCTGGTCAAGGTCGACAAGGTCAACGGCGAACCGCCGGAAGCCTCCAAGCACCGCATCCTGTTTGAAAACCTCACGCCGCTGCACCCCAACAAGCTGCTGCAGCTCGAGCGCGACATGCGCGGCGAGGAAAACATCACCGGCCGCATCATCGACCTGATCGCCCCGGTCGGCCGCGGCCAGCGCGGCCTGCTGGTGGCCTCGCCCAAGTCCGGCAAATCGGTGATGCTGCAGCACATCGCGCACGCCATCACCACCAACCATCCCGATACCGTGATGATCGTCCTGCTGATCGACGAACGTCCGGAAGAAGTGACCGAAATGCAGCGCTCGGTGCGCGGCGAAGTGGTGGCATCGACCTTCGATGAGCCGGCCACGCGCCACGTGCAGGTCGCCGAAATGGTGCTGGAAAAGGCCAAGCGCCTGGTCGAAATGAAGAAGGACGTGGTGATCCTGCTGGACTCCATCACCCGCCTGGCGCGCGCCTACAACACCGTGATCCCGGCCTCCGGCAAGGTGCTCACCGGCGGTGTCGACGCCAACGCCCTGCAACGCCCGAAGCGCTTCTTCGGCGCCGCCCGCAACGTCGAGGAAGGCGGCTCGCTGACCATCATCGCCACCGCGCTGATCGAAACAGGTTCCCGCATGGATGACGTGATCTATGAAGAATTCAAGGGCACCGGCAACATGGAAGTGCACCTGGAACGCCGCCTGGCCGAAAAGCGCGTCTACCCGGCCATCAACCTGTCCAAGTCCGGCACCCGCCGCGAGGAACTGCTGATCAAGCCGGACCAGCTGCAGAAGATCTGGGTGTTGCGCAAGCTGATGTACGACATGGACGAGATCGAGGCGATGGAATTCATCCTGGACAAGATGAAGTCCACCAAGAACAACGCCGAGTTCTTCGACATGATGCGCCGGGGCAACTGATCCCCTGCACGGCGCCACAGCAAAGGACGGCATGCCAGGCGCATGCCGTTTTTTTCGCCCGTGGACAGTCAAAAACTGCATGAAATGCAACAAATCCCCGGAAAATGCGAGAAAAAGCCGCCGCGGCGGCGCCCCATCCCAGCCGCGGCTTGACCCAAGCCCCTGATTTGATTGTATAATTTCGGATTTTTCCAAACCGGCAAGTGATCGGCAATCGGGTCAAGAAGCAGTGCGACCGACGAAGTGGCGATTGGCTACCAAACTACCCTGAGGCAGAAAATGAAAGAAGGCATCCACCCGGATTACCGCGAAGTCCTGTTCCACGACGTGTCGAACGACTTCAAGTTCATCACCCGTTCGACCATCGGCACCCGCGAAACCGCCGAATTCGAAGGCAAGGAATACCCGCTGGTGAAGATCGAAGTTTCGTCGGAATCGCACCCGTTCTACACCGGCAAGCACAAGATCGTCGACACCGCTGGCCGCGTCGAGAAGTTCCGCCAGAAGTTCGGTTCGGTTGGCTCGAAGACTGCAGTCTCGAAGTCGGAGTAATCCGCGCTTTATCCGAAAAAGGCAGCTCCGGCTGCCTTTTTTGTTTGCGCACGCGGGATCTCGCATCATGTTTCGCCCCGGCCCGGCATGAGAGAGGGAACGGACTCCCGGCGCGCCGTTGTCTGCGCACCGCAACAGCAAACCCAAATGCCTTGCCGGCGAGCCGCCGTGTAGCAGTCAGAAACAACTATTTACGGGGAATTGCTGCACAATAACGGCTGCGTAAAATTGTCCCGGCCAGCGCTGTTAACCGTCCGGGATGCCAGTGCAAATTAATGGCCCAGGCGCGCATGAAGCGCACCGTACCGGCCGCAATGTTGCCCGCGCCGCACCGGCGCCGGGTTCGAACCGATCAGCACGACAAGACCAAGAGCAATAACATCTTGATGAAGCCAGTCCGTCTTCCAGCAGCAGCCACCAACGCGCTTCCGCGCATGGTGCTGCTCGCACTCGCCCTTTTGTACATCCTGCCCGGCCTGATCGGCCGCGACCCGTGGAAAAACGAAGACGCCACCAGCTTCGGCATCATGTGGACCATGGCGCACGGCACGCTGGCCGACTGGCTCACGCCCAACGTCGCCGGCCTCGCCTTGCCGGCCGAAAGCCCGCTGGCCTACTGGTTCGGCGCCCTCTGCATCAAGCTGTTCGGCTGGCTGCTGGGCGATCCGCTGGCCTCGCGCGTGTCCACCATCGGCTGCTTCCTGGTCGGCTCGCTGTCGATCTGGTACACCACCTATCTGCTGGGCCGCCGTCCCGAGGCGCAGCCGCTGAAACTGGCTTTCGGCGGCCAGCCCGAACCCAAGGACTTCGGCCGCACGCTGGCCGACGGCGCCTTCCTGATCTATCTCGGCTTCCTCGGCCTGCTGCTGCACAGCCACCAAACCAGTCCCAAGACCCTGCAGATCGCGCTGGTCGCCTACGCCATGTATGGCGCCGCCCGCGTATTCGATTTGCACCAGCGGCGCCATGCGCTCTGGCTGGGCGCAGCGCTGGGCATGCTGGTCCTGACCTACGGCTGGCTGTTGCCGGTCGGCGCGCTGGCCGGCTTGCTGGTATTGGCCGCAGCGCGCAAGGATGCGCCGGCCTCCCGGCTGCTGCTGGGCGTGTCGCTGCCGGTGGCCGCGCTGATCTGCGCGCTGTGGGTATACACCATCCGCACCCTGCTGCCGGCGGAAGCCGCCAGCCAGTTCGATATCTGGATGAGCTGGAACATCTACCAACTCAACGGCCCGACATGGGGCGCGCTGGCCTTCTTCCTCAAATACGGCGTGTGGTTCGCCTGGCCGGCCTGGCCTTTTGCCGGTTGGGCCGTGTACGCCTGGCGCCGCCAGCTGGGTTCGCTGCATATCGCCCTGCCGCTGGCCTTCTTCATTCCCCTCACGCTGCTGGTGCTGGTCAACGTCCACAGCGAAGAAGGCATGCTGCTGCCGCTGCTGCCGGCGCTGGCGATCCTGGCCGCGTTCGGCCTGCCGACCATGAAGCGCGGCGCCATCAATGCGGTGGACTGGTTCTCGGTGATGACGCTGACCACCTCGGCCGCGTTCATCTGGATCGGCTGGATCGCCAAGGAAACCGGCTGGCCGGCGCAGATCGCGCGCAATGCCTACAAGCTGGCGCCCGGCTTCAAGCCCGGTTTCGAATGGATTTCGCTGGCCATCGCCATTGCCGCGTCGGTCGCCTGGATCATGGTGGTGCACTGGCGCATCTCGCGCCGCCCTTCGGTGCTGTGGCGCGCGGTGGTCTTGTCCTCCGGCGGCGTGATCCTGTGCTGGGTGCTGCTGATGACGCTGTGGCTGCCCTGGGCCAACTACGGCAAGAGCTACGCCGGCGTGGCCCAGCAGATCGAATCCAGGCTGACCTCGGTCAAGCAATGCGTGCAAAGCAATGTGGGCCCCGCCCAGCGCGCGTCCTTCGCCTATTTCGGCAACGTCCGCTTTGCCGACGACCGCGACCAGCGCTGCGACTACCTGCTGCTGCAGGACGACATCAGCAACCAGGATGCCTCGCCGATGCTGCGCCAGTATCCGGGTTCCTGGCACATGGTGTGGGAGGGCCGCCGCCCGTCCGACCGCGACGAACGCTTCCGCCTCTACCGGCGCGCCGGCCAGTGACGCCGGCCGCGCCTTTTTCCGCTGCTGCAGATTGAATTCCGACACGCCCGCCGTTTCTTCCCGCATCCACGTCGGGCGCATCGCGCGCCTGGCATGGCCGCTGCTGGTCGGCCAGCTGGCGCTGATCGCCAACGGCGTGATCGATACCGTCATGGTGGCGCGCTTTTCGGCGCTCGACCTGGCCGCGCTGGCGCTGGGGGTGTCGATCTACGTGAGCGTGTTCGTCGGCTTGTCCGGCGTGCTGCAAGCCTTGCAACCGACCATCGGCCAGTTGTTCGGCGCCGGCCGCCACGGCGACATCGGCAATGAAGTCAAGCAGGGGCTGTGGCTGGCGCTGTTGCTGAGCATCGTCGGCGGCCTGGTGCTGGCCTTCTCGCCGTTTTTCCTGTCCTTCGCCAAGGCCTCGCCGGATCTGGTCGAAAAAGCCACGCTCTACCTGCGCATCGAAGCGCTGGCCCTACCTGCCACGCTGGCGTTCCGCGTGTATGCCGCGCTCAATACCGCCATGTCCCGGCCCAAGATGGTGATGGCGATCCAGCTCTGCGGCCTGCTGCTGAAGTTGCCGCTCAATGCGCTGCTGATCTTCGGCGGCCTGGGCCTGCCGGCCTTTGGCGGTCCCGGCTGCGCGATCGCCACCACGCTCATCGCCTGGCTGATGATGGCCGTGGCCTGGCTGCTGGTGGCGAAACTACCGGCTTACCGCCCGCTCAAACTGTTCGGCAGCGGCTTCGTGGCGCCCTCGTGGAAGATCCTGCGCACGCTGCTGCGCCTGGGCATCCCGATCGGCTTGTCCTATTTCATCGAAGTCACCGCATTCACGCTGATGGCGGTGTTCATCGCCCGCCTGGGCGCGGTGCCGGTAGCCGGCCACCAGATCACCGCCAATGTCGGCACGGTGCTGTACATGCTGCCGCTGTCCATTGCCAGCGCCACCAGCACGCTGGTGGCGCAAGCCATCGGCGCCAACCAATGGAAGGCGGCAAAAAAGATCGGCTATGCCGGCATCCGCCTGTCGATCGCGCTGTCGGTGCTCATCGGCATCGTGGTCTGGTTCGCGCGCGCGCACATCATCCGCGCCTATACTCCCGACCCCACCATTATCGGTGCGGCGTTGCCGCTGTTCCTGTTCATCGCCTTCTACCAGCTGTTCGACTCGCTGCAGGTCACCACGGCCTTCGTGCTGCGCGCCTACAAGGTGGCGGTGGTCCCGACCGTGATCTATGCGGTGACTTTGTGGGGCGTGGGATTGGGCGGCGGTTACCTGCTCGGTTTCGATACGCTGGGCCTGACGCCGGCCAGCCTGCAGGGCGCGCCCGGCTTCTGGCTGGCCAACAGCGTCAGCCTGGGGTTGGTGGGCGCCGGCCTGCTGGCCTATCTGCGCACCATCCAGCGCCGTGCCGGCGGCGCGCTCAAGGCCTGAGGCCCGATACCCGAAACCCGCAAGCGGCCTCGAATGGCCTCAAACGGCCGAGCCCGGGCCGTTACGGAACATGGCGCCGAACAAGTCATCGTTGCTGGCCTCCAGCAACCCCTGGGTCTTGGCGGCTTCGGCCGGCCGCCCCAGCAGGAAGCCCTGCACCTGATCGCAATGCAGCGCCTGCAGTTCGCGCAACTGGGTTTCCGTCTCCACGCCTTCGGCCACCACTTCCATCTGCAGCGCATGCGCCAGCGCGATGATGGCCGACACGATGGCCCTTCCCGAATGGTCGCCGGCATCCAGGCGCGCGGTGAAGAAACGGTCGATCTTGATCTGGCGGCAATGGAATTGGGCCAGATAGGCCAGGCTGGAATAGCCGGTACCGAAATCGTCGATCGCGATATCGAAACCCAGCGCCTGCAAATCGTTGATAACGCGGGCGGTGCGCTCGACATCCTTCATCGCCGCCGTTTCGGTAATCTCGAACATCAGCCGCTGCGGCGCGATGCCCGCCTCGCCCACGATGCCGGTGATGCTGTCGACCAGGTCGGTACGCATCTGCAACGGCGACAGGTTCAGCGCCACCTTGACCGGTTTGACGCCGGCCATATCCCATTGCTTGATCTGGCGGCACACCGCGCGCAGCACCCAGTCGCCGATCGGAATGATCTGGCCCGAGCGTTCGGCAATGGGGATGAATTCGGACGGCGACATCTCGCCCAGTTCGGGATGGATCCAGCGCAGCAAGGCTTCGACGCCGGTCAGCTGGTGGCTGCCGCCGCGGTACTTGGGTTGGAAATGCAGCGAGAACTGCTCTTGCTCGATGGCTTGCTGCAGCGCCTGGCGCACCGTCAGGTGGCGCATCGCGCTGGCGTGCATGGCCGGTTCGAAAAAGCGGTAAGTGTTGCGGCCGCTCTGCTTGGCCTCGTACATCGCGGCGTCGGCATTGCGCATCAATATGTCGACCGAATCGCCGCTGTTCGGATAGACGGCGATGCCGATGCTGGAAGTCACGCGCAAAGTGGCCTCCTCGATCTGGAAATCCTGGCGCAGCGCCGCCAGGATGTTTTCGCTCAACTGCTCCACCACTTCGGGCGACGAGAGATTGCTCATGACGACCACGAACTCGTCGCCGCCGATGCGCGCCACCATATCCTCGCCGCGGATGCAGCCGCGAATACGCTGCGACACCGAGACCAGCAAGCCGTCGCCCACCGCATGGCCCAGCGAATCGTTGATGCCCTTGAACCCGTCCAGGTCCATGAACAGCACCGCAAACGGCTTGCCGTTGCGGCGCGCGACCTGGATCGCGTGCTGGATGCGGTCGGCCAGCAGCGCCCGGTTGGGCAGGCCGGTCAGCACGTCGTGCGTGGCGAAATGCAGCAGCTTGTCGTTGGTGCGGCCGACGATCCTCTTGAGCACCCGGTTGCGCTGCGCGCCGCTGACGACCAGCGCCAGCGCCATCGCGAAGAAAGCGCCGAACACGATGCCATTGACCAGATGCTCGCGTGTGACGCTGCGCAGCGCATGGCTTTGCGCATCGGGCATGATGGCCACGGCGCGCAGGCCGGCGCAGGCGCTCGCCACCAGTCCCGCGCCCACCAGTACCGAAGCCAATACGCGCCGGGTCTGCTGCGAATTGAGCGAGCCCACCGAATTGGCGCCGGCCTTGCGCGTATTGGTTGCTGAAAACAACGCGACGGCGAACACCGCCGTCAATTCGGTGGCCAACACCGCCAGCAACAGCAGGGATTTCTGGTACTTCAGCTCCGGCACCAGCATCATCGCCTTGAGCGCCATATGGAACACAGCGTTGAGCGCCGCGCCAATGGCCACGCCGCCGACCAGCAGGCGCGCCGCATGCGGCCGCCGCAATCCGGACAAGTGCATCAGGTAAAACGCGCTGCCCAGCGCCAGCAGCAGCGACAAGATTCCCAGCCGCACCTCGAAGCCGACCGCCATCGGCAACCGCAGCGCCGCCACGCACAAGAACAGCGCCGACCAGAGGCCAAGGCCGAACACGCCGGCCCCCAATGTCAGCCATAGCCTGCGGTACTGCGCCTCCTGGGTGGAAATGCGCTCCGACACCTCCAGCGCCGCATATGCCGACAAGCAGGCAACCAGCAGCGCAAACGCCAACAACAGGAAATTGTATGAACCAGGCATAGGTTTGGACCCGCCTCCTTTGGCAGCCTCGCCATGGGCAATCGCTGGAAGCCCATGTGAAACGGCGCTTGCTCAATATCGCGGCAGTACCGCACTTCACGCGCCGTGCCGCACGCAGGCGCGGCAGCCAGAAGCGGAAGGCGTCAGTCGATCTTCCGCTGCATGCCAACGGGTCGCCGCGTTCCATCCCGAACCTCGCCCGATGCCGTCCGGCGCGAACCGCATGCGCAAATGCATGTGTCCGCGGCGACGCCCGCGAGATGTCGAAATTCAAAAAAGTTACGTAACTGAAACGATACTGCGAAGGTGCTGCCGATTACTTTGATTATTCGATTTGTTTCATCCAGCCTGGGCCTTGCAGCAGGAGAATCCGCCAACCCCGTCCATGAACCGGCTTCATAAAGCGCTTCCCCCTCGGGAAGAACGAAGCCTCGATGATGCTGCGCCGCAATTGCGGCGCTCCCCCTGAAGGCCCCTATTCTAGCCGCTCTGCACAAAAATTACTGCTGTCGGACGGCAGGCGGGAAACCGTTCGGAATGCCGCGCCGCCAGCACAGGAAATCAGACCCGTTTCATCGCCAGGGGCGAGATGCGCTCCAAATGAACGCTAATAATAATCTGATAATTTTCTAAAACTGGACTATAACTATATGAACAGTTTGCGCTCGGGAATTTCTCTGTCATGGTAGCGATCCACACCGCATCCGACAGCGTCATTGCCGACAACGTATTGGGTACGCCAAGCAGACTGATGACCTGACATGTGCAACGTATGCCACTTGCAAGGAAACGCCGCAAGCATTGCCGGCGATCCTGTCCGGAGACACACACATGGCGCTCTTCCAGCTTCCTGACAGCACATCCCCCGACGGCCCGGGAACCCCCGCCGCTCGCCGACGACGATACCGGCAACAGGCCCCATCAGGGCAGTGATTGTAAATCACGTTTGCTGCGTAACTCATTCGGAACGCAAACGTACCCCGGAAAACGCTGCGTCAAAGTAACTTCGAATCATGGAAACCGCCAATCAAAAATTCGCCAAGCGCCTGCGCGCTTCGATGGAACAAGCCGGATACGAACCCAAGCCCGCTGTCCTGGAAAGGGAATTCAATCTGCGTTACTGGGGCAAACCGATGACGCTGCATGGCGTGCGCCGCTGGCTGCTCGGTGAATCGATGCCCAAGCAGGACAAGCTGGAGACGCTGGCCGAATGGCTGATCGTCACGCCCCAGCATCTGCGCTTCGGCGAAGAAATTGGCAAACGCATCGACAAGCGCCGCGCCCGCTGGGAAGAGGCCATCGGTTACCGCGAGCGCGAAGCCTTCGAGGCCTTCATCAACCTCCCCGCGCCGCAGCGCAAGATCGTCAAGGAGGTGATCTTTGCGTTTACCCAGGCCGTGGCCAATAACGCCCCCGACAAAGGAACGACGCCGTTGAAAGCGGTTACCCGGCGCCGCACCAAAAGCTGACCGAAACAGCCTTCCGACGCTATTCCCCCTCCCGGTCACCAGATCTCGGTTTGCACAGGGATCTTCCCACATTGATTTCCCGTTTCCCGCCCGGCCGCCTTGTCGGCGCTTCTTTTGCCGTTGACTTCTGTTACCGTTGCCGGGGCGTCCTGGCCCGCTCGATTCCGGCCGCATGGGAGATCGCGCGACAAGTCATCCGCGCTGTCGGATTTCGGCGGCGACTTGCACGCAATGCTCGACCTGCTCCGCAATCGATTCAGGCACTGGACGTTGCCCATCCAGCACCTCGGCGATCCAGGCGGCCGTGGTTTCGGCATCCCGCCCTTCGGGCAGGTCCGGCAGGTCTTCCGCCACGCTCTGCTTTTCCACCAGCACCGTCTTCACGCCGCGGCTGAACCAGTCGATGCGCTGCGCGCGACGCGCATTGGCAACGGTTTCGCCTTCGGTGCCGCGCATCAGGAAGGCATCGCCGCGTTCATGCGGGGCGGCATGGCCGAAGTAGTCGGACAACATGTCCAGGTACTCGGGATGGGTGTAGGACGTCAGGCGTAACGCAGGCGCCGCAAACGGCTGCATGATCTTCACCAGCGTATGCGTCGAATTGCGCACGCCGAGGATGCGGCGCATGTCCAGCAGGCGGGAAATCTTCGGCGCCAGCGCCTGGATCGGAATGAAAGCCGGCTTGCCGGCCGCCATCAAGGCCTGGGCCTCTGCCGCCGAGGCTGCATGGGCGATGCCCAGGGCGCTGATGATCTCGGCGCTGGTCACCCGCTGCGGATCGTGCGTGACCCCATGCATCAGCACCGGCACGCCGCGCCGTACCAGCAGCATGCACAACAGCGGCGTCAGGTTGGCCATCTTGCGCGAACCGTTATAGCTGGGCAGCACCACCGGCGCATAGTCGGACGACGGCGCGGCAAGCGGCGGGAACGACGCTTCGGCCGCGTCGAGGAAGCCGCCGATCTCTTCCACCGCCTCGCCCTTGACGCGCATGGCCAACAGGATCGCACCCAGCTCCAGGTCGGACACGCGCCCGTCGAGCATGGCTTCATACATCAGGCGCGCATCGTCACGCGACAAGCTGCGCGCGCCATCCTTGCCGCGGCCGATTTCCTTGATGAAACGGGCGGCGGCCAACGGTGGCTGGGATTGCCCGCCGGCAGCGCCGGCGGAAGCGGGAATCTGGTCGTTTTGCATGGCCGAAGGGTACACCAAAACCCCGTCCGGGCGCAGCCGCTGCAGCGCCCAAGCGCATGCACACGGGCTTTCCATTACAATACCGCCTTTCCCCGCGCCCTTGCGGATGCGGGCAGCACCACCATATTCCATCCATGATCGTTCTCGGCGTCGAATCCTCTTGTGACGAAACCGGCCTGGCTCTGTACGACACCGAGCGCGGCCTGCTGGCGCACGCCCTGCACTCGCAGATCGCCATGCACCAGGAGTATGGCGGCGTGGTGCCGGAGCTGGCCTCGCGCGACCACATCCGCCGCGCCATTCCGCTGTTGAAGCAAACGCTGGCCGAGGCCGCCGTCTCGGCGCACGACATCGACGCCATCGCCTACACCCAGGGCCCGGGCCTGGCCGGCGCGCTCCTGGTCGGGGCCTCGGTCGCCTGCGGCCTGGGACTGGCGCTGGACAAGCCGGTGCTGGGCATCCACCATCTGGAGGGCCACTTGCTGTCGCCGCTGCTGGCCAGCAAGCCGCCGCCGTTTCCATTCGTCGCCCTGCTGGTCTCGGGCGGCCATACCCAACTCATGCGGGTCGATGGCGTGGGCCGATATGAACTGCTGGGCGAGACGCTGGACGACGCCGCCGGTGAAGCCTTCGACAAATCGGCCAAGCTGCTCGGCCTGGGTTACCCCGGCGGCCCGGCAATCTCGCGCATGGCCGAGTTCGGCGATCCGGCGGCATACCAGCTGCCGCGCCCGATGCTGCACGCCAAGAACCTCGACTTCAGCTTTTCCGGCCTGAAGACGGCGGTGCTGACCGTGGTCAAGCGGCACAACACCAATATCTGCGAACAAGACAAAGCCAACATCGCGCGCGCCTTCGTCGACGCCATCGTCGAGGTGCTGGTAGCCAAGTGCATGGCGGCACTGAAGCAAACCGGGCTCAAACGGCTGGTGATCGCCGGCGGCGTCGGCGCCAACCGGCAACTGCGCGAAGCGCTCGACGCCGCGGCCGCCAGGCGCCGCTACGAGGTGTTCTATCCCGAGCTGCAGTTCTGCACCGACAACGGCGCCATGATCGCCTTCGCCGGCGCCATGCGCCTGCGCGAGCAGCCGGATGCGGCCAAGCGGGAATACGGTTTCAGCGTGCGCCCGCGCTGGCCGCTAGATGAACTGCGGGCGCCGCAGGCAGCATGAAAAAAGGCCGTTTTCACGGTAATGCCGTTCAGTTAAGGCTAATTCTGAGGCCCCCATCACAGAAGTCCGTTCGGGCTGAATAGGCCCGCCAGGGCCGTATCGAAGCCAGCGCGCCGGCATCAGCCGCCTCGCCTGCCCTTCGATACGTTGCTGCGCAGCCACTCAGGGCGAACGGAGTCTGAACTCCATAAACAAAAATGCCGTTCAGCGCTTAACTGAACGGCATTACCGTTTTCACGGCCCTTTTCATTTGCTGCGCGCTATCGCTTGCCGGCTACTTCGCCGCTTTCTTCTTGTCGCCGATCCGGCTTTCCTTGCCCGCCAGCAGGTTGCCGATGTTCTTGCGATGGCGGTAGATCAGCAATGCGCTCATCGCCACCACCGCCAGCAGGATGCCGTCGGTGCTGCCGAACAGCAGGCCGTAGTAGAACGGCGCGAACAATGCCGCCACCAGTGCCGCCAGCGAGGAATAGCGGAACGCATAGGCGATCACCAGCCAGGTCGCCAGCGTGGCCAGCCCCAGCCAGACGTTCAGCGCCAGCAGGATGCCCAGCGCCGTCGCCACCCCCTTGCCGCCGACGAAGCGGAAGAACACCGGCCACAGGTGGCCCAGGAACACGGCCAGCGTCACCAGCGCCAGGCCGGCGTCGTCGACGCCGAATTGCGGGCCGAACCGTTGCGCCAGCCATACCGCCAGCCAGCCCTTGAAGCCATCGCCAATCAACGTCAGCGCCGCGGCCTTCTTGTTGCCGCTGCGCAGCACGTTGGTGGCGCCGGGGTTCTTGGAACCGTAAGTGCGCGGATCGGCCAGGCCGAACAGCTTGGAGACGACCACCGCGAAGGAAAGCGAACCGATCAGGTAGGCGGCAATGGCGAAAAGGATGTTGTACATGGATGAAAAGTCTTTCAGGTGGTTCTTGTCGTTATCGGTTGTTGGGCGTGCGGCGCGCTAGTCCGGCAGCGCACACTGCACCGGCTTGGCGGGCAATACCTTGAGGATCGCGGCCGGATCGATGCCGACCAGGAAACCGCGCCGTCCGCCGTTGATATAGATCTTGCCGAGATCGAGGATGGTCGACTCGACATACACCGGCATCGCCTTGCGGGTGCCGAAGGGCGACGTGCCGCCGATCAGGAAGCCCGAATGGCGGTTGGCCACCTCCGGCTTGCAGGGCTCGACCGACTTGCAGCCGATCTGGCGCGCCAGGTTCTTGGTGGAAACCTTGCAGTCGCCATGCATCAGTACCAGCAGCGGCTTGGCGGCCTCGTCCTGCATCACCAGCGTCTTGACCACCGCGTGTTCTTCCACGCCCAGTTCGCGCGACGACACCGATGTGCCGCCATGCTCTTCATAGTCGTAAGGATGCTCGCTGAAGGCCACGCCATGCTTGCGCAGGAACTGCGTGGCCGGGGTCTCGGAGATATGTTCTTTTCTGGAGCTCATGGGATTTCATACATCGTCCGGCAACGCCGCCATGGGCGCACATTATGCCGCAAGAACGGCATATTGCGCGCCCCCGGCGCGTTGCCCCGCGCTCATCCGCGCGGATGATGTTGCGCATGCAACTGCTTGAGGCGCTCGCGCGCCACATGGGTATAGATCTGGGTAGTGGAAATATCGGCATGGCCCAGCAGCAGCTGCACCACCCGCAGGTCGGCGCCGTGGTTGAGCAAATGGGTGGCGAAGGCGTGGCGCAGCGTGTGCGGCGACAGGCGCGCGGTGATGCCGGCCTGCAGCGAATATTTCTTGATCAGGGTCCAGAACATCTGGCGCGTCATCGGGCCGCCGCGCGCGGTGACGAACAGCGCGTCGTCGACCTGGCCCTGCATGATCTGCGGCCGGCCTTCGGCCAGGTAGCGCGCGATCCAGGCACCGGCTTCCTCGCCGAACGGCACCAGGCGCGTCTTGTCGCCCTTGCCGGTCACGCGCAGCACGCCTTCGTTCATACCCACTTCGATGCTCTTCAACAGCACCAGCTCGGAAACCCGCAGGCCGCTGGCGTACATCAATTCGATCATGGTGCGGTCGCGCAACCCCAATGGCGCCGACACGTCGGGCGCGGCCAGCAGCGCCTCCACCTGGCCTTCCGACAGGGTCTTGGGAAAGCGCTGCGGCTGCTTGGCCGAACGCAGCTTGAGGCAAGGATCGGCGTTGATGCGGTTGTTGCGCAGCGCCAGCTGGAAGAAACGCTTGAGCACCGCCAGCCTGCGGTTGGAAGAACTGGCCTTGCTCTCGGCGTGGCGCGCGGCGAAATAGGCGTTGAGGTCGTCCGGCTGGGTGGCGTACAGCGACTTGGCGCGCTCCTGGCCGAGCCAATGCGCGTACAGGGTCATATCGCGCCGGTAGGCTTCCAGCGTGTTCTTCGACAAGCCATCCTCCAGCCACAGGCTGTCGCAAAATTCATCGATCGCTGCGCTGCTCTCGGGCGGCGCCTCGATCTTGGGGTCGGTGCGTCCCATCGGTCAGTATCCTGTGACGCCTTCGTGCCTGAGCAGCCAGCGCTTGACGTTGAGATAAAAGCTGTCGACATCGTCATGATGCGAAAAGCCGCCCAGCCCGCCCGCCGCCGTCACGCGGTGGCAAGGCACGACCAGCGGATACCAGTTGGCGCCGCAAGCCTGCCCGACGGCGCGCGGCGCCGACTTGATGCGGCGCGCGATGTCGCCATAGGTCAGCACCTGCCCGCTGGGGATTTCCGCAATGGCATGCCAGACGCGCTTCTGGAATGGGCTGCCGGCATCGGCCAGCGGCAGCTTGAAGCGGAATTCGGGATCCTTCAGGTAGCGCGCGATCTGCTTGGCGGCCTTGGCCGCCAGCGCATCGGTGGCTTCCTTTTCGGCGAAATGGCGCGGCAGGTAGACTATCTCGCGCACCACGCCCGCTTCGGTGCGGATGCCCATGCCGCCGAACGGCGTGTGGATGACGGCGGCGAACAGGTCGGCGAGCTGGGTGGCGGGAGCAGATGTCTTCATGATGGAAGTCGGTTGGCAACGATGCTGCGCTATTTTAGAACTCATTTCATCGATCGGCGCGCGATGCGCTCCTGGCAATCGGCGATGCGGCTTGATACCATCGCCGTTTCTGCCGGCCCGGCAACAATCCAATGGAGCCCCCCGATGACCGCAAGCCCCCTGCGCAGCGAACCCGACCACCTGGTAGTGACTGCCGCCTCGCTGGAACAAGGCATGGCTTGGGTAGAACAAAAGCTGGGGCTGAGCATGGCGCCGCGCATCGGCGGCGAACATATACGCCTGGGCACGCATAATGCGCTCATGTCGCTGGGCCCCGGGTTCTATCTCGAAGTGATCGCCATCGATCCGCTGGCACGGGCGCCGTCGCGTCCCCGCTGGTTCGGCCTCGACGCGCTGGCAGGCGATGCCGCGCCACGCCTGGCGCACTGGGTGGCGCGCACCGGCGATATCCATGCGGCGTTGCAAGCCATGCCGCTCAAACCCGGCATCGTCGAAGAAATGAGCCGGGGCGCGCTGCACTGGCTGATCACCATCGCCGCCGACGGCCGCCTGCAATGCGACGGCCTGTTGCCGTCACTGATCCAGTGGCAAAGCCAGCCGCATCCGGCGGCCGCCTTGCCCGACCTCGGTTGCCGGCTGGCGACGCTGCAAGCGCACCACCCGCAGGCAGACGCCTTGTCGGCCTCGCTGCATGCCATCGGGCTGGACGACCAAAGGATTGCCCTGCATGCGGCCCAGACGGCGACACTGACCGCCGCCATCATGACGCCCCACGGAATGCGCGTGCTGGGCTAGCCGGCAGGAACGCAAGCAAACAAGGACACAACAAGGCACAAAAAGAAAAAGGCGCATCAACGATGCGCCTTCAAAAACTCCTGATGCATTCCCGGCTGTTAAGACAGCTCAATCGAATGCACGTCTCCTCAGTTTCCTCGGTATCTATACCGTTTGTTATGCACCACCCGCTTACATTCGGTCAGCCCCGACGCCGCTTTCCGATGTATCGGAAAAGCTGGCCCTGCGAGGCATTGCACATCACAACAAAAAACATCAACAAAGACTGGAATATCCGGTTGCCGAAGCTGCCAAGCACCGCCTGACGGTTCAGCAAAGCACGCACTTTAACAGTACTCAAGGCGCTTTTCAAAGCACTTTTTGAGAGAATTTCACACATGCTTTTTGGCAACTTAACAGACATCTGACGAAGGAGCGGCGCTTGTCAGCGACGCCCCTTTCGTCATGCCTGCATCAGTTAAATACCAGGTTGGGCAGCCACAGCGACAGTGCCGGCCAGTACGTGACCAACGCCAGGAATCCCAGCATGGTCAACAGCCACGGCATGACCGCGATGGTCAGTTCGGTGATGCCCATCTTGGTGATGCCCGAGGCCACGTACAAGTTCAGCCCCACCGGCGGATGGCACATGCCGACTTCCATGTTGACCACGATCAGGATGCCGAAGTGCACCGGGTCGATGCCCAGCTTCATCGCCACCGGGAACAGGATCGGCGCCATGATCAGCACGATCGAGGAAGGCTCCATCACGTTACCGGCCAGCAGCAGCAGGACATTCACCACCAGCAGGAAGGTGATCGGTCCCAGGCCGGAGTCGGTGATCCAGGCTGCCATCGATTGCGGGATGTTCTCGCTGGTGACCAGGAATGAGAACAGCACCGCGTTGGTGATGATGTAGAGCAGCATGGCCGACATCGAGGCCGAGTCCAGCAGCACCTTGGGCACTTGCTTGAGGCTCATGTCCTTGTAGACGAACACGGCGATGATGAAGGCATATACCGCGGCCATCGCCGCCGCTTCGGTCGGCGTGAACACGCCGGTATAAATGCCGCCCATCACGATCACGATCAGGAACAAGCCCCAGCCGCTTTTGCGGAACGCGGCGAAGCGCTCCTTCCAGCTCGCCTTGGGCAGGCGCGGGTAATTGTTCTTGCGCGCCAGGAACCAGGTCGTCAATCCCAGCAGGAAGGCCAGCAGCAGCCCCGGCACCACGCCGGCCATGAACAGCTTGCCCACCGAGGTATTGGTCGAGACCGAATACATCACCATCACGATGGAGGGCGGGATCAGGATGCCCAGCGCGCCCGAAGTCGTGATCACGCCGGCGCCGAAGCGGTTCGGGAAGCCTTGCCTGACCATCGCCGGCAAAATGATGGAGCCGATGGCTACCACGGTAGCCGGCGACGAACCCGAGACCGCCGCGAACAGCGCGCAAGCCAGCACGCCGGCCAGCGCCAGCCCGCCATGCCAGTGCCCGACCATCGACGTGGCGAAGTTGATCATGCGCCGGGCCACGCCGCCGTGCGTGAGGAAATTGCCGGCTAGGATGAAGAACGGGATGGCCATGATCTCGAACTTCTCGATGCCGGTAAACAGTTTCAATGCGACCGACTGGATCGGCACATCGGTCATGGTGAACAGGAACGTGAGGACGGTCAGGCCGAGCGAGATCGAGATCGGCATGCCGGTCAGCATCAGGCCGAACAGCAGGACGAAGATGATGAGGGCGTTCATGCCTTTTCTCCTTTGACTTCTTCATCCAGGCCTTCGACATAGGCGTGGTCGTGCTTGGGTAATTCGCCCGTCCGGGAGAAATTCCATGCCACCTGCAGGAAACGGAAACACATCAGGTAAGAGCCCAGCGGCACCGCCAGATAGACCAGCCACATCGGCACTTCCATCACTTCGGAGGTGCTGTCATGCTGGGCGATGTCGTAGACGAACTCGGCGCCGAAGGTGCCGACGATACCGGTAAACAGCGCTCCGGCGAGCAGGCCGAAGATCACGAACTTGTTGCGCCACGGGGTGTTGAGGCGATTGATCAGCACGTCGACGCCGACGTGGATGCCGGTGCGCACGCCATAGGCGGCGCCGAACTTGGCCATCCACACGAACATGTAGATGCACAGCTCCTGGGCCCAGCTCATGTTGATCTGGATCAGTTGATCTTGCAGCCAGGGGATGTCGAGGCCGGATGCATAACGATGCACCACGGCCACGAAGATGATGACGGTCGCCGCCGCCATCAGGAAGGCGATCAGCCATTCCTCAAGATGGTCGAGAAACTTCATGGTGTCTCCTGCTTCGATGCCGCCGGCGCGCCGTGAGGCGCCGGCCATCGAGCGTGGTTTGATTTCTTCTTGTCAGCAAGCTAGCGGGCGAGCGCCTCAACGGCGCGCGCCCGGTTGCCGGTGGCGGGAATTACCTCTGGCCCAATGCTGCCGCTTCCTTGTTGACGGCTTCGATCAGGTTCTTGTCGATGCGCATTTCCATTTGCTTTTGCACCGGCAAGAGAACCTTGCGCCATTCCGCCTTTTCCTTGTCGGTCAGGCGATAGACGGTGGTCTTGCCGGTCTTCTCGACAGCGGCCAAGGCGGCATCGTTTTCCTGTTGCGCGATGGCGTTGGCATACTTGGTGGCATCCTTCATCGCGCCTTCCAGCTGGGTGCGGATGTCGGACGGCAAGCCATCCCAGAACTTCTTGTTGACGATCACCGCGTAACCCAGGTAGCCGTGGTTCGACACGGTCACATGCTTCTGCACTTCATGCATCTTCTGGGTATAGAGGTTCGAAGGCGGGTTTTCGGTGCCGTCCACCACGCCGGTCTGCAATGCCTGGTAGACCTCGGAGAAGGCCAGCACCTGCGGATTGGCGCCCAGCGCGCGCATCTGCGCGTCCAGCACCTTGGAGGACTGGATGCGCATCTTCAGGCCGCGGAAATCGGACGGGTTATGCAGCGGCCGGTTGGCCGACATCACCTTGAAGCCATTGTCCCAGTAAGCCAGGCCGGTAATGCCCTTGGGCTCCAGCTTCTTGAACAGTTCCTTGCCGATCGGGCCTTCGGTCACCCGGTACAGCACTTCCTTGCTGGGGAAGATGTAAGGCAGGTCGAACACCTCGAACTCCTTCACGCCCAGCGGGCCGAACTTGGCCAGCGACGGCGCCAGCATCTGCACCGCGCCCAGTTGCAGCGCTTCCAGTTCTTCCTTGTCCTTGTACAGCGTGCTGTTCGGATAGACCTCGACCTTCACGCGGCCGTGGGTAGCCTTCTCGGCCAGTTCCTTGAAGCGCTCGGCGCCCTTGCCCTTGGGCGTGTCGTTGGCCACCACGTGGCTGAACTTGATGATGATGGGCTGCTGCGCGAAGGCGCTGCTGCTGACAATGGCGGCTGCCGACAACGCGAACAGCAAGGATTTGAGTTTCATTGCGTCTCCCCTGATTTAGGAATTTAAGAATTTTTGTTATGCACTTGCAGCGCGTAGCCCAAGTGGCCTGCGGATTTTGCATAGCTCCCCAAAACGGGGCAACTGTGGAAAACCACAATCTCCCGCCGAACCCGCCTTCATGCTGCGCCGCACAGTGCTGGCGCCCGGCGGCGCGCGCGGCTACACTGGCGGCGTCATGAAACCGCCGCCGCCCATTGCCACCCAGCCCACGCCCGCTTCGCTGCTGCTCGAACCCAGCCGCAAGGCCACCATGCGCTGGCTGATCCCGATCCTGCTGGTGTTCCTGTTCCTGACCACGCTGATCTGGCTGCCGCGCCAGGCGCAGCAGATGGAGGCCAGCGAGCGGCTGGAACAACTGATCGCCGACTCCTTGTGGGTGGAACAGGCGATCCGTTTCCAGTTGAGCCGCGACGATGAAAGCATGCGCATCATCGCCCGCGAGATCATCAACAGCCACCTGCGCCAGGACCATTTCCGCAGCCGCCTCAACGCCCTGCTGCGCAATAACCGCGAGTTCTACCGGGTCACCTGGTTTGGCGCGGACGGCAAGCCGGTGGCGTCCACCGACGACTTCCCTATCACCCGCGACGACCTTTCCGACCCGTCGCGCATGACCGGCGAACGCGCGCGCCAGATCCGCCGTCCGCTGTACAGCCCGCCGGCCGTGCCGCCCGGCATCGCCGAACCGGCGTTGATGGACTACCACGTGCCGATGTTCCGCGACAACCACTATATCGGCAGCCTGGTGGCCAGCTACGCGGTGGCGCGCATCCTCAACGAAATGGTGCCGTGGTGGTTCGCCCAGGACAATGAAATCTCGCTCACCGACACCGACGACAACGTGGTGGCGCGCCGCACCGCCGGCGGCCCGGGCCTGAACGTCTATACCCACCGGCGCGAACTGGAGCTGCCCGGCCTGACGCTGGTGCTGCACACCAACAGCACCAAGAGTGCGCCCAAACTCCTGCCCAACCTGCTGGTGGGTTCGGTGATCGTGCTCTCACTGGGATTGCTGTGGAGCCTGTGGGCGCTGTGGCGCGACGTCAACCGCCGCACCAAGGCCGAGGGCGCGCTGTTGAATGAGGCCACCTTCCGCGCCGCGATGGAAAACTCGCTGGTCACCGGCATGCGCGCGCGCGACCTGCAGGGCCGCATCACCTACGTCAACCCGGCCTTCTGCAAGATGGTCGGCATCCCGGCCGAGGAGCTGGTGGGCAAGATCCCGCCCATGCCCTACTGGGCGCCGGAGGCGATGGACGAATACCAGGAGCGCTTTTCCAACGTGCTGGCCGGACGCATCACGCCGCAGTTCGAAACCATCTTCCAGCGCAACGACGGCGAACGCTTTCCGGTGCTGATCTTCGAGTCGCCGCTGGTGGACCAGAACGGCAAGCAGACCGGCTGGATGGGTTCCATCCTCGATGTCTCCGAACGCAAGCGCGCCGAAGACCTGAACCGCACCCAGGAAGAAAAGCTGCAAGCCAGCGCGCGCCTGGCCAGCATGGGCGAGATCGCCTCCACGCTGGCGCACGAATTGAACCAGCCGCTGGCGGCCATTTCCAGCTTCACCACCGGCGCGCTCAACATGATGCAGCAAGGCAATGCCGATCCCGCGGCGCTGCAGCCGGCGCTGGAAAAGATCCACGCGCAGGCGCAACGCGCCGGCCACGTGATCCGCAGCGTGCACCAGTTCGTCAAGAAACGGGAACCGGCGCGCCAGCCGTTGCGGATCGGGCAGTTGATCGACAACGTCACGCCGCTGGTGGAATTGCAGGCGCAGCAATTTTTCGTGGTGCTGCAAACCCATGTGCCGCCCAACCTGCCCGCGGTATCGGGCGACCAGGTGCTGCTGGAGCAAGTGATCCTGAACCTGACCCGCAACGGCATCCAGGCCATGGCCGGAGCGCCGCCGGAACGCCGCATCCTGCGCATCGTGGCCGAAATCGACCGCAGCCCGGCCAGCGCGGAGTCGGTGGTGGTGTCGGTGATCGACCAGGGCCACGGCATCCCGGAAGACGTGGCGGCGCGCCTGTTTTCGCCGTTTTTCTCGACCAAGGCCGAAGGCATGGGCATGGGCCTCAACATCTGCCGCACCACCATCGAATTCCACGGCGGCACGCTGACGTACACCAACAACCCGGCAGGCGGTACAATCTTCCGGTTTTCGCTGCCCGCGCAAAGCGGGACCTACTAAAAACAACCGGGAAGAGACTGACGCAAGCCGCACGCCAGACATGGCCGCGGCCCGTTCCAATCCGATGCTGCATATAGTCGACGACGAAGAAATCATCCGCGACTCGCTGACCTGGCTGGCGCGTTCGCGCAATATCGCCGCCGCCAGCTACGAGAGCGCGCAAGCGCTGCTGTCGGCGCTGGAAGGCGCCGCCGGCTTCGATCCCGCCGGCGAATGCATCCTGCTCGACGTGCGCATGCCCGACATGAGCGGCGTGGCGCTGTTCAACGAACTCGCCGCCAAGGGCCTGGCGCGGCGGCGGCCGGTGATCGTCCTGACCGGCCACGGCGATGTGCCCATGGCGGTCGACATGCTCAAGAACGGCGCCTTCGACTTCTTCGAAAAACCCTTCAACGACAACCAGCTGATGGACCGCGTGCTGCAAGCGCTGCAAAGCTCGTGCGCGGCCGGCGAGGAAGATGCGGTACAAGTCCGCCTGGCCGGCCTGTCGGTGCGCGAACGCGAAGTCCTGAACCTGATCCTGGCCGGCAAGATGAACAAGGTCATCGCCGATGAACTGGGCATCAGCATGCGCACGGTGGAAGTGCACCGCGCGCACATTTTCGACAAGATGAACGTCAAGACCGCGGTCGAGCTGGCGCGCCTGCTGAAGTAACCGCGCTCGGACCGTGTCATGAATATCCTCAATCTCCTGCTGCCCGACTTCAGCCTGATCGCGCTGGGCGTGCTGGTCTACCGCATCACCAACTGGGGCGAGCACTTCTGGGCCGGGCTGGAAAAACTGGTCTATTTCCTGCTGTTCCCCGCCCTGCTGTTTTATTCCACCGCGCGCCTGAAGCTGGACCTGTCGGCCACCGGCGGCCTGCTGCAGACCGGCATGCTGGCGCTGCTGCTGGGCATCGCGCTGACCTGGCTGGGCAAGCCTTTCATCAAGGCCACGCCGATGACCTACGAGTCCGGCATGCAGACCGCCTATCGCTTCAATTCCTATATCGCCCTGGCCCTGGCCACCCGCATGGCCGGGGAAGAAGGCGCCGGGCTGATGGCCATGCTGCTGGGCTTCGGCGTGCCGCTATGCAATGCGGCGGCGGTGCATGCGCTGGCGCACAAGAGCGGCAACCTGCTGCGCGAGCTGGCGAAGAATCCGTTGCTGATCGCCACCGCCGCCGGACTGCTGTTTTCCGCCGCCGGGCTGCAGCTGCCCGAAGTGGCCGGGGTGGTGCTGTCGCGCCTGGGCAGCGCGTCGATCGCGCTGGGGCTGCTGATGGTAGGCGCGGGGCTCAGGCTATCGGGGCTCAAGGAAAGCAAACTGATGGTGGCGTGGCTGCTCGCCATCAAACTGCTGGCGGTGCCGGCGGCGGCGTTCTTCATCGGACGCCAGTTGCAGCTGCCGGTGCTGCAATGGCAGATCGTGGTGCTGTTCTGCGCGCTGCCGACCGCTTCCAGCGCCTACATCCTGGCCACCCGCATGGGCGGCAACGGGCCGGCCACGGCCTTCCTGATTTCCTTGGGCACGCTGGTGTCGGCGGCCACCATCCCGTTCTGGCTGATGCTGGTGTCCTGAGGCCTCAGTCCGCTGCGCCTTCCAGGCCATGCCTTTGCAGCGCCCATGCCACATGCTCGCGCACCAGCGCCGACGGATGCGCCTGGCGTGCCTGCAACGCAGCCACGATGCCGGCATCGCCTTTGGCGACGGATGATGCGGCGGCATTGCCCAAGCCGACGGCAAGATTGCGCAGCCAGCGCTCATGGCCGATGCGGCGGATCGCGCTGCCTTCGGTGTTTTTCAGGAATTCTTCCTCGCTCCAGGCGAACAGCTCCACCAGGGCGGCCTGGTCAAGGCCGTGGCGCGGATCGAAGTCCGGCAGGCTGGCGCGCTGGGCGAACTTGTTCCAGGGGCAGTAGAGCTGGCAGTCGTCGCAACCGTAGATGCGGTTGCCGATCAGCGGACGCAACTCCAGCGGGATGCTGCCCTTGAGTTCGATGGTGAGGTAAGAGATGCAGCGCCGCGCGTCCAGCTCATACGGCGCGACGATGGCCTGGGTCGGGCAGACATCGATGCAGGCGCTGCACTGGCCGCAATGCGGCGTGACCGGCGCGTCCACCGGCAACGGCAGATCGGTCAGCATCTCGCCGAGGAAGAACATGGAACCGGCCTCCCGGTGCAGCAGCAGCGTATGCTTGCCGCGCCATCCGAGCCCGGCCTTTTCGGCCAGCGCCACTTCCATGACCGGCGCCGAATCGGTGAACACGCGATAGCCGAAGGGGCCGATTTCGCCTTCGATGCGAGTCGCCAGCTGCTGCAGGCGCGCACGCAGGACCTTATGGTAGTCGCGGCCGCGGGCGTAGATGGAAACCTGGGCCGCCGCCGGGTCGGCGCCGCGGGCCTCTTCCCGGGCGCGCCAATCTTCGTCTTCGCCTGGCCGGGGCGCCGGCAGGTAGGGCATGCGCACGCTGACCGCCCGCACCGTGCCCGGCACCAGTTCGGCCGGACGCGCCCGCTTCATGCCGTGGCTTGCCATATAATCCATCTCGCCGTGGTAACCCTTGTCCAGCCAGGCCTGGAAGCCGGCTTCGCGATGCGACAGATCGACGTCGGCGATGCGCACCTCGGCAAACCCGAGTTCGCGGCCCCAGGATTTGATGGCAATGGCAAGTGCGGCTAAGTCGGTCATGAGCCAGAAAAACAATCAATCGGAAATAAGAGCATGCAGCATCTTCACCTTCACCTGCCCGACGAAGCCGCCACCGCCCGGCTGGGCGCGGGCCTGGCCGGCGCGCTGGCGCCCGGCCTGACGCTGTACCTGCATGGCGACCTGGGCGCGGGCAAGACGGCGCTCACCCGCGCGCTGCTGCATGCGGCGGGCCACCAGGGGCGGGTCAAGAGTCCCACCTATACGCTGGCCGAGCCCTATGAGGTCAAGATCGCAGAGCGCATGGTAACAGTCATCCACTTCGATCTCTACCGGATGGCCAGCCCGGAGGAGTTCCTCGACGCCGGATTCCGTGAACATTTCAACGAAAACACCGTCTGTATCGTCGAATGGCCAGAAAAGGGGGAAACAGTGTTGCCGCCGCCGGACATTCACATCAGCCTGATGATCGCACAGCACGGGCGTGATGTAGAATTACGTGCGTTGTCTGACAAAGGTCATCAATGCCTCGCTCGACTGAAATTCGCTCCGAACCTGTAAAGTCCAAAAGCCGCCGCACCATCCTCAAAGCAGGCGGCGTCCTCTTCGTCTCCGTCGTCACCCCGCTGCCCGCCTGCGCTTCGCAGATCCTGGCCGTGCGCGTGTGGCCGTCCGAGGATTACACCCGCGTGACGCTGGAGAACGACAGCGACCTCAAGGTCACCCACTTCGTGGTGAAGGATCCGGAACGCCTGGTGGTCGATATCGAAGGCATCGACCTGAACGGCACCCTCAAGGACCTGGTGGCCAAGATCCAGCCCAACGACCCGTACATCAAGCAGGTGCGCGTGGGCCAGAACCGCCCGAGCGTGGTGCGCTTGGTGTTCGACCTGAAGGATGAAATCAAGCCGCAGGTGTTTACGCTGGCGCCGGTGGGCGAATACAAATACCGCTTCGTGATCGACCTCTATCCGGCCAACCCGCCGGACCCCATCGCGGCGCTGATCCAGAAGGGCGACTGGTTCAAGGACGCCCCGCGCGACTCCGCCCAGGCCCAGATACCGGCGCAACCCGATCCGGCGCCGCTGGCGCAAGCCAGGCCGCAGCCGGAGGAACAGCCCGAAAAGCATCCCAAGCCGGCGCCGGACGAGCCGCGCATGCAGCTCACGCGCATGATCACCATCGCGCTCGACCCCGGCCACGGCGGCGAGGATCCCGGCGCCACCGGCGCGCGCGGCAACCGCGAGAAGGACGTGGTGCTGTCCATCGCCAAGCGCCTCAAACGCAAGATCGAGCAATACCCCAACATGCGCGTGATGCTCACCCGCGACGCCGACTTCTTCGTGCCGCTGGGCCAGCGCGTGATCAAGGCGCGCAAGGTGCAGGCCGACCTGTTCGTCTCGATCCACGCCGACGCCTTCGTGCAGCCTACCGCGCGCGGCTCCTCGGTGTTTGCGCTGTCCGAGAAAGGCGCCAGCTCCACCGCGGCGCGCTGGCTGGCCAACAAGGAAAACTCGGCCGACCTGATCGGCGGCGTCAACATCAAGACCCATGACCGCCAACTGGCCAGCGTGCTGCTGGACTTGTCCACCACGGCCCAGATCAACGACAGCCTGCGCGTGGGCAATGCGGTGTTGAAGGAAATCGGCGGCATCAACCGCCTGCACAAAGGCGCGGTGGAACAGGCCGGCTTCGCCGTGCTCAAGGCGCCGGACATTCCCAGCATCCTGATCGAGACGGCCTTCATCTCCAACCCGGAAGAAGAAGCCAAGCTGACCGACGAGCGTTACCAGGAGCAGATGGCCGACGCCATCCTGACCGGCATCCGCAAGTATTTCGCCAAGAACCCGCCGCTGGCCAAGAACAAGCTGACCTGATTCCGGCCTGCCTCAAGCAAAAACCCCGGCCTGCATCGCAGTACCGGGGTTTTTCATATGTCCGGAAACAGGGACAGGAATGCCGTCAGGCGTTGCTGACCTTGCGCTTGCCGCGCAGCTTGCGCCAGACCTGCCACAAGGCGCCCAGCACGATGGGAATGATGGCGCCGACGATGCCGATGAGGACCAGGCAATTCAGGTTCTGCTGCACCAGCGGGATATTGCCGAACAAATAACCCAGCACGACCAGGCTGACCACCCACAAGAACGCGCCCAGGATGTTGAACAGCTGGAATTTGGCGAAGGTCATGGCCGACACGCCGGCGATGAATGGGGCGAAAGTACGGACGATCGGGGTAAAACGGGCGATCACGATGGTCTTGCCGCCGTGTTTCTCGTAGAAGGAATGGGTTTTTCGCAGCGCCTCGGGATTGAGCCAGCGGTAATTGTGGGTATAGACCCGGTGCCCCACCAGCGAACCTATCCAGTAATTGAGGGTGTTGCCGGAAACGGCCGCCACCACCAGCAAGACCATCAGGACCCAGATATTCATGGCGCCGGTGGCGCAGAAGGTGCCGGCGATGAACAACAGCGAATCGCCCGGCAGGAATGGCAGCACCACCAGGCCGGTTTCACAGAAGACGATCAGAAAAAGCACCGCATAAATCAAGGTGCCGTACTGCTCAATCAGAACACCAAGGTATTTATCGACGTGGACCAGCACGTCCAGCAACTGCAGATAATCCATAAGCCCCATCGTCCCGATTACATCGCCAGTCGGCTCCCGTGCCGCACGGCCCTGGGGCCTGCCCGCATGGGCAGCCCGCATTTCCCTGATGACAACACTGCCCGATGGCGAGTAATGGCCTCATCACGACGGGCCATCATACACCATCGTTTCCCCTGTTTTCGGACTACATTGCATCGAATCGGGCAAGCGCCGCCCGCGCCATGTGGCGCAATACTCACAAATCAACACGGGCTCTTCAGAACAGTCAGGCGCCGGCCGATAACAGGCATGGCATGCATGCCGGGCAACCAGCCGCCACGGCATGAAACCGCGGATCAAAAGAACATCGAGCCTATCGCCCGAGCGCCTTCGAAGGCGCCGGTTGCGCGCTGGCCAGTCCCGGCGGGACAGGCCGGAAAAAACGGCATATCATCGAGCACAACGGCGCACAACCGAGGACTGCGTCGTTTCCGCCATACCAAAGGGGGATAAAGAGGATGCATGACCATGAGCCGTTCATCAGGGAATTGAACCGCAGGCATTTGTCGGGGGACGAGCGGGATGCGCTGCTGGCCGCTCTTTCTCGCTCGATGGCAATGCTCGAATTCGCCGCCGACGGCACCCTGCTCGACGTCAACGACAACTTCCTGCGCCTGCTCGGCTACCGGCGGGACGAACTGGTCGGCCGGCACCACAGCATGCTGTGCGACGCCACCTACATCACCACCGGGCACTACCAGCAATTCTGGCAACACCTGCGCGCCGGGCAGATCATTTCCGGCACCCTGCAGCGCATCCGCGCCGACGGCTCCACGCTTTGGCTGGAGGCCATCTGCAGCCCCATCCTGGACGACCGCGGCCAGTTGCAGAAAGTGATCTCGGTGGCGGCCGACATCACCGCCCATATCGATGATTCGCGCCAGACCCACAGCGTGCTCAATGCCCTGAACCGGTCGCTGGGCGTGCTCGAACTGTCGGCCGACGGCATCATCCTCGATGCCAACAGCAATTACCTCAAGACCATGGAATACCTGGCCGACGAACTGGTCGGCAAGCCGCACCGCATGCTGTGCTACGACGACTACGCCAACAGCCCGGAATACGCCGCCTTCTGGCGCGATGTCTGCAACGGCCGCTTCTTCTCCGGCCGCTTCCTGCGCCGTGCGCGCAATGGGCGCGCAGTATGGTGGGAAGCCACCTACTCGCCGGTGCTCGACGCCCACGGCCAACCCGAGAAGGTGATCTGCATCGGCGCCGACGCCACCTACCGGGTCACGCGCGAAGTCGGCGACCGCGAACACCTCTACCTGCTCTCGCTGGGCATCAACGAGACCGACAACGCCGTCATCATCACCGACGACCAGAACCGCATCGTCTTCCATAACATCGGCTTCACCCGCATGCTCGGTTTCCAGTCGCGGCAGGTCATCGGGGAGCGGCCGCATGAACTGTTCGCCGACCACCCCAGCTTCGTGCGCTCGATCGAACGCTGCCACGACGAGCTGCTGCAAGGGCGCAGCTTCCATACCGAAGAACTGATCCACGACATGCACGACCAGCCGCTGTGGATGTCGGCCGTGGTCAACCCGATCCTCGATCCTTCGGGAAAACTGATCAACGCGGTATGCGTGATGACCGACATCACCAACACCAAGGTGCACGAAGTGCTGCAATACCGCGTCCTCAACGCCATGGCGCGCGACTCCTCGCTGGCCGAGCAGATGAACCTGCTGTGCGAAGAAGTCGAGCGGGTGGCGCCGGAAGTGGTCGCCTCCATCCTGCGGGTCGACGAGCAGGGCCTGCTGCATACCCTGGCCGGCCCCAGCCTGCCGGAGTCGTATAACCGCGCGCTGGACGGCATCCCGGCCGGCCCGGACGCCGGCGCCTGCGGCACCGCCGCGTTCCTCGGCGAACCGGTCATGTGCGCCGATATCGAGACCGACCCGCGCTGGGCCGCCTATAAGCACCTGGCCTTGCCGAACGGGTTGCGCGCCTGCTGGTCGACGCCGGTCAAATCGTCCGACGGCAAGGTCATCGGCACCTTCGCCTTCTATTACCGCGAACCCCGCGATGCGCCCAGCGCCTTCCACCAGCTGCTGGTGGATGCCGGCCTGCACCTGTGCGCGCTGGCCATCGAGCGCGAAGCCTCGCGCGCGCGCATCCACCAGTTAGCCTTCTACGACTCGCTGACCGGCCTGCCCAACCGCAGCCTGCTGCTGGTCCAGGCCGGGCAGGCGATCGCCGCCGCCGAACGCAGCCGCAGCACGGTAGCGGTGATGTTCATCGACCTCGACCGCTTCAAGCAGGTCAACGATTCGCTCGGCCACCAGGCCGGCGACGAACTGTTGCGCACGGTAGCCACCCGGCTGCAGTCGCAGGCGCGGCGTTCCGACATCGTCGGCCGGCTGTCCGGCGACGAGTTCGTGGTGGTGCTCACGCAATACGACGCCAACCATCTGGCCGAGGTCGTCAAGCGCGTCCAGGAACAATTGTCCGAACCCTGCCACATCAACGGCACGCTGCTCAATCCGTCGGCCAGCATCGGGGTGGCGATGTTCCCCGCCAACGGCAACGACATCGAGACCCTGCTGCACCGCGCCGACATCGCGATGTACCAGGCCAAATCCATCAATCGCGGCCGCCACAGCTTTTTCAGCGACGAAATGAACAGCCTGGCGCAAGAGCGCCTGGCGCTGGAAAGCGCCTTGCGCGACGCCTTGCGCGGCGGCGACTTCGAACTGCATTACCAGCCGCAGATTCATCTGCAGGACAACCGCCTGCACGGCGTGGAAGCGCTGGCGCGCTGGCAGCATCCGCAACTGGGCAACGTCTCGCCGGGGCGCTTCATTCCGATTGCCGAGGAATGCGGCCTGATCGGCGAACTGGGCAAATGGGCACTGGAGGAGGCCTGCTTCCAGCTCTCCGACTGGCGCCGGCGCGGCATCAAGGTGCCATCGGTCTCGGTCAACCTCTCCGCCACCAACTTCCATGACCTGGAATTGCCGCAATTCCTGACCGACCTCTTGCAGCGTTACGCGCTGTCGCCGTCCGACCTGACCATCGAGATCACCGAAACCGTGCTGATGGACACCAACCCCAGCACCAACCAGACCATCGCCGCCGTGGATGCGCTGGGCGTGCCGCTGGCCATGGACGATTTCGGCACCGGTTATTCCAGCCTGGGCTACCTGCGCAAGCTGCCGGTCTCCGAGCTGAAGCTGGACCAGAGCTTCGTGCGCGACATGGCCAAGGATTGCGCCGTGAGCGCGCTCACCAATGCCGTCATCCGCATCGGCGAAAGCCTGAAGCTGACCGTGGTGGCCGAAGGAGTGGAAGACGCCGAACAGTACGAGTTGTTGATCCGGCAAGGCTGCGATGTGGCCCAGGGTTATTATTTTTCGCGGCCCTTGTCGCCCGATGGCCTGGAAAACTGGATCCGCGATTTCATGGCGGGAAAAAGCAGCTACTGCAGCAGGCAATCATGATCGGCCGCGACCAATGCGCCGCCGCGCATGGCGCGATAAGGGAACAGCCCGATCCGATAGGCAATGCGGCATCCGATGCAAAAGAAATCGATCGATTGCGCGGTATCGATAACAAGATAAGATATCAAAAAAATAATCTCATCGCCGGAAAAACAACAGGCCGGGAAAATGTGGGCGCAAACATCGAAAGTAATTGAAACAGAGCAAAAACCTGTCGATATACTTCTGCCTTCCCCAGCAAATCCAGAGACATAAACGTAACCGCCAGGATCCACAGCCTGGCCGCTTCCTGTGTTGCCGCCAGCCTGGCGCAGAGCCTGGCTGGCAAGTTCCAGATGCGCTGTACCACACCTGAAAGGGTGCTCACGGGTTACCGATTGCGAGATGCAAGGCACTCCGGTCGGCGTTGACACGACGTCCTATTTCTCTTGGTTCACAACAAAAACACCATGCCCATCGATACCTCCGCTCCGGCGCACCGCAGCTCCATATTGAACCGATCCGTCGGCGCAAAACTTACCGCGTTGACGGTAGCCCTGGTCGGCGCCGTCTTCATCATCGCGCTCATGCTCATCACCTACTCGGCCTCGCGCATGGTCGAGCAGCGCTCGCTCGAGCAAATGTCCAACGAGGCGCGCAGCGTATCGCACATGGTCGGCATGTTCGACCATACGGTCACCAGCCAGGTCGACCGTTTTTCCGCCATGTTCGGCAATGAGTTCGCGGGCAAATTCACGCTCGACGAAGGCCGCACCATCCAGATCGGCGACCGCGCCACGCCGGCACTGCAAAACGATGGCCACGACCTCAATCTCGACTTCACCATTCCCGACCGCTTCACCGCAGAAACCGGTGTCACCGCCACCATCTTCGCCAAGACCGGCGACGATTTCGTGCGCGTGTCGACTTCCCTGAAAAAAGAAAACGGCGAGCGCGCCATCGGCACCCTGCTCGACCGCGCCCACCCCGGCTATGCGGCGCTCAAGGCCGACAAGGCCTACAGCGGCCTGGCCACGTTGTTCGGCAAGCAATACATCACCAAGTACGTGCCGGTCAAGGATGCGGCCGGCCAGATCATCGGGGTGCTGTACGTGGGCATCGACATCTCGCCCGACATCAAGGCGCTCAAGGACCAGATCAAGGCGCTCAGGATCGGCGACACCGGTTTCTTCTATGTGCTCAACGGCAAGGAAGGCAAGGAGCTGGGCACGATGATTGCCGGCGCCCCGCGCGAAGGCAAGGAAGAAGGCGCCAGCCTGCTCGAGCTGAAGGACGCCGCGGGCAATGGCTATATCAAGGCCATGCTGGAACGCCAGGAAGGCGCGCAGCATTACACCGCTCTCGACGGCCGCAAGAAAATCATCGCCCTCGCCCGTTACCCGGGCTGGAACTGGGTGATCGCCGGCGAAGCCTATGTCGACGAGCTCACGCGCGAAGTCGATACGATGCGCAAGCTCTATATCGGCGGCGGCCTGCTGTTTTTGGCGATCCTGGGCCTGATCCTGAGCCTGGTGGTGCGGCGCATGGTCTCGCGCCCGCTGGACGCGGTATGCCAGGCCGCCGACCGTATCGCCGGCGGCGACCTGACAACCCGCCTGCACGTTGTGCGCAGCGACGAGATCGGCCGCCTGATGCGCGCCTTCAACGGCATCAGCGAAGGCTTGTCGGCAGTGGTGGCCAGCGTGCGTTCCGGCACCGAGGAAATCAACACCGCCGCCAGCGAGATCGCGGCCGGCAACCTCAACCTGTCCGCCCGCACCGAACAGCAGGCCGGCGCCCTGGAAGAAACCGCATCGGCCATGGAAGAGCTGACCTCCACCGTCAAGCAAAACGCCGCCAACGCGGTGGAAGCCGACCAGTTGTCGGGTTCGGCATCGAGCGTCGCCAGCCAGGGCGGCGAGGTGGTCGGCCAGGTAGTCAACACCATGGATGCCATCAATGCCTCCTCGCAGCGGATCGTCGACATCATCAGCGTGATCGACGGCATCGCTTTCCAGACCAACATCCTGGCCTTGAACGCCGCCGTGGAAGCGGCGCGCGCCGGCGAGCAGGGGCGCGGCTTCGCGGTGGTCGCCACCGAAGTGCGCACGCTGGCGCAACGCAGCGCCACCGCCGCCCGCGAGATCAAGGAACTGATCGACGCCTCGGTCGAAACGGTAGGCAGCGGCGGCAAACTGGTGCAACAGGCCGGCGCCACCATGGGCGATGTCGTGGCCAGCGTGCGGCGCGTCTCCACCGTCATCAGCGAAATCTCCACCGCCAGCCGCGAGCAAAGCGAAGGCATCGACCAGATCAACCGCGCCATCGCGCAAATGGACGAAAGCACCCAGCAGAACGCGGCCCTGGTCGAGCAGGCAGCGGCCGCGGCGCAATCGCTGCAACAGCAGGCCCAGCACCTGGCGGCCGCGGTCAGCGCGTTCCGCATCTGATCCAGGCAAGCGGGCCCGGGGACGGAGCGCCCCTGGGCCCGGCCCTGTCCGCGGCGGTATAATCGCGCCATGAACGCACCGCTTTCCTCTTCCTCCGCCACGCCGACCTATCGCCCTATCCAGGCCCTGCCGGACCAGTTGATCTCGCAGATCGCCGCCGGCGAAGTGATCGAACGCCCGTCGGCGGTGGTCAAGGAACTGCTGGAAAACGCGCTGGACGCGGGCGCCACCCAGATCACGGTGCGCCTGGAGCAAGGTGGCGTCAAACGCATCGCCATCACCGACAACGGCCGCGGCATCCCGCCCGAGCAGTTGCCGCTGGCGCTGGCGCGCCACGCCACCTCCAAGATCGCCTCGCTGACCGACCTGGAAAACGTCGGCACGCTGGGCTTTCGCGGCGAGGCGCTGGCCTCGATCGCCTCGGTGGCGCAACTGACCGTCACCACCCGCACCGCCGACGCCGCCCACGCCTGGGAAATCACCGGCTCGCAGCACGGCGCCGTTTCGCCGGCCTCGGGCGCCCAGGGCACCACCATCGACGTACAGGACCTGTATTTCAATACGCCGGCGCGCCGCAAGTTCCTCAAGTCGGAACAGACCGAATACGGCCATTGCGCCGAAGTCGTGCGCCGCATCGCGCTGGCCCGGCCGGATGTCAGTTTTTCGCTCTCGCACAACGGCAAGACCGTCGACCACTGGAACGTCGGCGAATTCGCCAAGCGCAGCGCCCACATCCTCGGCGACGAATTCGCCAACGCGCGCCTGCCGCTGGACGAAGCTGCCGGCCCGCTGCGCCTGCACGGCTTCGTCGGCTTGCCGACCGCCTCCAAGGCGCGCGCCGATAGCCAGTATTTCTATGTCAACGGCCGCTTCGTACGCGACAAGCTGTTGACCCACGCGGTGCGCGCGGCCTACCAGGACGTGCTGCACGGCGACCGCTACCCGTCCTATGCGCTGTCGCTGGAACTCGACCCGGCGCTGGTCGACGTCAACGTCCACCCGTCCAAGATCGAGGTGCGCTTTCGCGACAGCCGCAGCGTGCACCAGTTCGTGTTCCATGCCGTCAGCCGCGCGCTGGCGCAGACATCGGCCACGTCCTTCGGCAATGCGCCGCCCCCGCAGTTGCAACAACCGGCCGCCGGCGCGCCGCTGCCGTGGATGCGCGAACAGCAGCAAGGCTCGTTCGCCAACCAGTTCGCCGCGCAGCCGGCCAAGCCCTTTTCGTTCGGCGGCGATGGCTTCGGCGTGCGCCAGAATTCAGAAGCCTATGGCGCCATGTTCCGCGGCGACGCCGCCATGTCGCCGCCGCAAAACATGGGCGATGCCGCGGCGCGCGCGCAAGCGCCGCAAGACCTGCCGGCCGGCGACTTCCCGCTCGGTTTCGCGCTGGCGCAGTTGCACGGCATCTATGTGCTGGCGCAAAACAGCGCCGGCCTGGTGGTGGTGGACATGCACGCCGCCCACGAACGCATCCTGTACGAGCAATTGAAAAACGCGCTGGATGGCAACGAGATGTTCGTCCAGCCGCTGCTGATCCCGGTCACCTTCTACGCCGACGCGGTCGAGGTCGGCACCGCCGAGGAACACCAGGAAACGCTCTCTGCGCTGGGCTTCGACATCGCCGTGATGTCGCCCACCACGCTGGCCGTGCGCGCGGTGCCGGCACTGCTCAAGAACGCCGACGCCCAGACGCTGGCGCGCGACGTGCTGCGCGACGTGCGCGAATACGGCGGCTCGCGCGTGCTGCTGGAGCGCCGCAACGAACTGCTCGGCACGCTGGCCTGCCACACCGCCGTGCGCGCCAACCGCAGCCTGACCGTTCCCGAGATGAACGCGCTGCTGCGCCAGATGGAAGCCACCGAACGCGCCGACCAGTGCAACCACGGCCGGCCGACCTGGAGCCAGATGGCCCTGTCCGACCTGGACAAGCTGTTCCTGCGCGGACAATAAAGCGTGTTATGCACGATGGCACGCCCTAGCATGGCAGCACCTCCCCTGGCCGTGGCCATCATGGGGCCGACCGCCTCCGGCAAGACCGCGGCGGCCCTGGAGATCGCCCGCCGCCTCCCCTGCGAAATCATTTCCGTCGATTCGGCCCTGGTCTATCGCGGCATGGATATCGGCACCGCCAAGCCCAGCCCGCAGGAACTGGCCGAGGCGCCGCATCACCTGATCGACATCATCGACCCGGCCGACGCCTATTCGGCCATGCAATTCCGCCAGGATGCGCTGCGCCTGGCCGGCGAGATCGCCGCGCGCGGCAAACTGCCGCTGCTGGTGGGCGGCACCATGCTGTACTTCAAGGTGCTGCGCGACGGCCTGGACGAATTGCCGCAGGCAGATCCCGCGCTGCGCGCCCAACTGGATGAGGAAGCCGCCCGTGCAGGCATGCCGGCCATGCACGCCCGATTGGCCGCGCTGGATCCGGTCACTGCCGAACGCCTCAAACCCAACGACAGCCAGCGCATCCAGCGGGCCCTCGAGATCACGCTGCTGACCGGCCAGCCGATGTCATCGCTGCTGGCGCAGAAAGAACCGGAACCGCTGCCCTTCGATCTGCTGCCGCTGGCGCTGGAGCCGTCCGACCGTTCCGTGCTGCACCGGCGCATCGCCCTGCGTTTCGACCAGATGCTCAGCGGCGGCGGCCTGCTGGACGAAGTCAATACCCTGCGCGCGCGCGGCGACCTGCACCTGGGCCTGCCGTCGATACGCTGCGTCGGCTACCGCCAGGCCTGGGAATACCTGGACGGCCTCATCGATTACGACACCATGCGCGAAAAAGGCATCGCCGCCACCCGCCAACTGGCCAAACGGCAGCTTACCTGGCTGCGCTCCATGCCGGAGCGCATCGTGGTCGATTGCAATGCCCCGGATGCCACGGCAAAGGTATTGGATCAGGTGGAACAGGCGCTGGCAGCCCGCCAGGCCAGCTGAACGGGCATCCATCATAAAAAATGGCCACCCTATTGACAGACGGTCGCAATGCTTCTATAGTGTCTGGCTTGCTTCTGGTGATATAGCTCAGTTGGTTAGAGCACAGCACTCATAATGCTGGGGTCGGTGGTTCAAGTCCACCTATCACCACCAGATACCCGTCGCTGCATGGACATTTCATGTGTATGCGGCGTCGTCCGAAAAACCCGCTTCTCTTACGAGACGCGGGTTTTTTGTTTTCTGGCGCTGGGTGGCGTCCGTTCACATCCAATATGGCCCATTCTATATTTTCCATTACGTATACCGAAATGGTCACTTATAAGAGTGCTTTACAAGAAGAGGCTTGGAATCTCAAACCTTCACGCCCTTCTGCCATTGGATCATTGACGCAGCCGCATCTGAACTGAAATTCGCCGCTACCCTCGGGGCGGCATGACTCATTTTTCCGCGCTGGTGTTGATCACCCTCCACTTGTCGCGCTCGGCGCGCAGGATGGTAAATGCTGGATGAACAACATCGCCACTTGCATCGAAACTGATCAGGCCGGTGACGCCCTGGTAACGCAAGGCATGCAAACTGTCGATGACGGCCTTGCGATTGGTGGATTTGGCCTGTTCCACCGCCGCGATCAAGGCATTGGCAGCATCGTAGGCAAACACCGTGAACGGATTGATCGGCACCGATGACTGCTTGTTGTAGGCGTTTTCAAAACGCTTCCAACCAGCCATTCTCTCCGGCGGCAAGCCCGACTCCAACATGATCGTCCCTTCGGCCGCATAGCCCGCTGTCTCTAAGAAGGCTAAGCTAGCTGCGCCGATCTGCGAACTGACCACCTTGGCACCGATATTCAGCCGCACTACGGAACTCGTCAACATGGCAGCCTGCTCCGCATTGCCGCCCCAGAAAATCAGCTCGGGTTTGGCTGCTCGCACCTGCTCCAGTGCGGCATTGAAATCGTAGGTACGTCCAGTCACCGAAAAGCGGCCAGCGACAATACCCCCTGCCTTGCCGAAGGAAGTGACGAAGGAATCGGCCAACCCGGTGCCAAACGGCGTACCATTATCGATCACAGCGATCCGCTTGACCTTCATGTTCTCGACAAGGTATCGGCTCAAATAATCCACCGCCGCGCCGTCGTGTCCGACTACCCGAAACACGCTGCGATGTCCCTGCCGCGTAAGAGAGCGGCCGGTCGAGGCTGGCGAGATATGAGCCAACATGGCAGCTTCGTAGCTGCCCTCGGTCGCCAGACTAACCGTGGTACTGGTATTTCCGATCACGCCGACTACGTCCGACTTGATAAAATAGTTCGCCACCGCCACCGCGGTATTTGGATTGTGCTTGTCGTCCTGAACCTGCAGCTTAAACACCGCACGCTTTCCCTGCAACCTGACGTTGCGCCGGTTGGCCTCGTCCACCGCCAGTTGCGCGGCATCAGCCAAGCTGCGCCCATACAGCTCGGGCATTCCCGACAAAGGCCCCGAGTAACCGATCGCGACCTCGACAGTATCGTCAGCCCAAGCGCTCCCGCCCGCCAGCAGTAAGATGAGCCATGTCCCACTGCGGAGCATGGCTGCCAGCGTCCGGCGCCGCGAACCATTGCCGCACCGCCCGGACGCCGTTTGCCTTCGGAACAATGCCGTCCATCGTCCACTGTTCATTCTTTTCTCCCTCCGATGGTGCGTATTGCCATCCACTGCCGATTCTTGACCTGGTAAAAACTGAGGATCGGATTGCGCACGTTGCCCTCGGTGTCGAAGGCAATGCTGCCCGTCATACCTTCGTACCGAATCTCATGCAGGGTTTGCGTGATCTTGCGCCGATCCAGCGTATTAGCCTGCTTGATCGCCGCCGCCAACATCCGTACCGCATCGTAGACGAACGGCGCATAAATACTCATGTCCTCGCGCGCCGCACCCTGCGCCGAATAAGCCTTCTCGAAACGCTGCCACTGTTCACCCTTGTAGGAGCGCGCACCTGGCTCCAAACCTATCGTACCCTCGCCGGCATCGCCTGCGGTCTTGAGGAATAGCGCACTGACCAATCCGCTGCCACCGATCAGCGGCACTGTGGTACCGAAGCGCCTCATCTCTCGTACCAGTTGGCCCGCCTGGGCATCCAATCCGCCGAAGAAAATCACATCCGGTGCGGCCGCCTTGACGGCTTTCATCACGTCATTAAAATCGGAGGTCTTATGGCTAATCCTGCCCTGCAGGACCACTTCGCCACCCAACGCCACAACCTGTTTGCTGAATTCGCCCGCATAGCCGGAACCGAAAGGCGTCCCATCGTCGATCACGGCGATGCGCCTAGCCTTCATCTCACGTAGAACGTATTCGGCAATCATAACGCCCCCTTCATCATCATGCGCCACAATGCGAAAAGTGGTCGAAAACGCCTGTTGCGTATAGCTGCGCGCAGTCGAACCGGGCGCAATCTGCGCCAACTCTACCTCGTTATAGATGCGTGAGGCCAAAAGGCTAACGCCTGAATTCCAATGCCCCACCACCCCCACTACATCACTCTTGACCAGATAGTTAGCCACCAACACACCAGTGCGCGGATCAGAACGGTCATCTTGGCTGAGCAGCTTGAACACTAGCTTGTCGCCATTAAGGTAGATCGGTTGCCGATTAAGATCGTCTATCGCGATCTGCGCAGCACGCACCAAACTAGCGCCGGTCGCAGCTGAAGGCCCCGACAAGGGCGCCGCACAACCAATGACGACCGTCCGGTCTGCCGCCTGTGTCATCCCGGCCAGCAATAAGCTTGCGATAGCCCACAGCCATCGCCGACGATACGATACATTCATAATCCCCCCCACACATACCTTACCGATCCAAGGTATTTTATCCATGAGCGCGCGCTCCTCCGCTTAAGCAATCTCCGCCAGATATAGTGTCAAGCACTTGCCCACCATAACTAGAACTCATTTCATAAATAGGAGTGAGCTCTATACAAAATGACAATTGCATTTTTCCCAACGGCAAAGATATTTACCTGACGACAATGCAATGCATGGGCACTCAACGAGGTAGCGCTGGCCCCGCTCATTGCCCTACTCTGCCGCAGGTCTCGGTGAACGATCATCCTATCGTATAAAGTCTGAATGGTACGGTTCGCCCTGCACGAACCCAAGATCGCGGACACGATTGCCAGGTGCAGTAACAGGTGCACTCAATATTTCTCGACGTATTACCAGGAAATCCATCGCCGACATGGTTTGGTCTGTTCGATGACAGATGACTACGACTGCTACCAGAATGCTCTGGCCGAGCGAGTCAATGGCATCCTCAAGGGCGAGTTCCTTCTGAACCGTCCTGAGAATCTGGCGCAAGCTGCGAAGATGGTTGCGCAATCGGTAAGGATGTATAACCGAGAGAAGCCGCATACAGCCTTGAAATACAAAACGCCCGATGCTGTGCATCGGGCGTTTTGCATGGCAGTAAAACCTGTCAATCTATTTTAGGACTGGACAACTGTCTTAGCCTGCGCAGACATGACTTCTGCCTCGCGCAGCTTGTGAATGATGTCTGCGGACGTAAATCTCTTCTTGGGCATGGTCTGACTCTCCTTTTCAATAGCATATGGAATTTCAAGTCGGACCAGTTTTTCAGGTCAAGTCACCGGAAGGGCATATCATCGGCCTGGGTGAAGTGTTTTTCAAAGATGAGTAATATGGCATTCCAGAATGAAAAGCCTTATAAATGGCGGCATTAAATTTATCGGCTATAGCCTGGTTGGTTTCAGCTCTAATTTCATTGACGGATTTAAAAAGATCGTACATCCATTCATCATCTGTCCCTATTAATTTTGCAGGGTGCAGTGAGCCGCCTGTCATCAAGGACTGGTCTAGAGAAGCATAATGGTCATAACAATTAGCCTGCCATCTAATCCACTCTTGAGCCAGTTCCGGATATTCCGATAGCTTCTCCTTTGTTTCATGGCGCAATAAGTGCGAGTTGATCCTTCTTTGATTATGTTCATTTATTCCTTTGAATTCGTCTTTTTGAAGGTCATATTCGACCGTGGACATTGCTCCATGAAGTCCATATTCTTCTACAGAACGCTTATCTAGAAATTCACTATCATTGGTTAAATTCCTTTCGTTTACGCTATGAATTTCGTTGTGCACGTCTCCGTAAGGAAGAGTTCGTTCATCCATGGCGTCCTTGATGGAAAAGGAAAAGGCAAGAGAGCCGTTGTCGAGTTTAATAATAGATGCTTGAAATCTGTCTTGATAGGCAGGGTACGCCATATGTTTAAGATCAAAAAACATTACGGCCCTATTAAGCACAAATTCGGTTTTATTATTCTCGGATGGATTTTCGTTTGCATGGGTCAGGTCGTAGATTTTATCCAGTGCGCTTTTTGAATCGGTTCCGCAAAACCAATCCTTAATTTTTTCCCAAATTCCAATATGGATAGATGTTTCTTTTGATGAGCCTTCAATGGCGCGTTGGATGAGTTTATCGCTGAGGGTTCTGTTGAAAAAACAGGATCCGCTGTTAAGAATCATTGACATGGGTGTACTCCGTTTAATGAAATAAATTTCAGCTAGTTGCTCTGTCGTGTTTTCAGAGCGCGGAATTGCAGCGTAAGAGAGGGCACATGCGCGCGGAGCGAAAGTGATTTCCTGCTTATTCAGAATGGGCTATCGGGAAGTTGCGATTGCGCGGCCTGGTTTAACCATATGTGCTGTGGATTGTTGTGAGCGTGAACTATTGCAGACCGCCAGACGGTTGCCGTGAATTTTGACGACTGGATGCTTTCATTCTGAACTCCATGGATATCGCTAAATCCTCGGTCACATGGCGTCGGTATTTACGTGAGCATTCTTTCGGTTTGGATCTATGTGCGCAATATTTCTAAACGATATCTGAATCGCCCCCGGAAACTCTAGACACTCCACAGCCTAAAATCGATGTGACAACGGGCCAGAATACCTGAGTGCGGCAATCACCCATTGGGCATCGGCGCCATCTCGGCAACCGACTGGTTGCCCGCCTCGGCAGGGCTATCCGCCGTCAAGGATACCCGCGCTCGATGGATACAGGTTGCGCCCAACTGCGCAAGGTGTCGCCGAAGCCGCCGCGCGACTTGCTGGCCAGTCGCGCGCTGGTGGTCACGCGCGGCGCCGCACTCCAGGCGATGGCAGCGCCGGTGGCTTGCAGCGCGCGCACCAGATCGACGTCTTCATGGCAGGAGAGCGGCTTGAAGCCGCCGCAACGCAGGTAGGCCTCGGCCGAGATGCCGAAGTTGGCGCCGTGAATATGGCCGTGGCCGTCGCGGTCGCAATATTCCGACCGGAATTTCTCCCAGACATGGCGCGGGTGTTCGCGCCAGTCCGCCACGCCGACCGTGCCGCAGACAGCATCGGCACGCAGCGCCAGCTGGGTCGTGAGCCAATCGGGCGCGACCAGCGTGTCGGCATCGGTAAATGCCAGCCAGCGCGCGCCGCCGGCCAGCATGCGCTGCGCCCCGTGTGCGCGCGCATGGCCGACATTCATGGCGTCGACGTATTCGATATCCACGTGATGGCGGCGGGCAACGGCGGCGGAATCGTCGGTGCAGGCGTCGAGCACCACCACGATACGCACCGGTTCGAGCAGAAGGGTGGGATGTGTGGCAGAGATGCGTGCGGCGGCGAGGCAGCCGTCCAGCAACTCTTCCTCATTGTGGGCCGGGATGACGATGCCGATCATGCGGCTTCTCCCGTGCTTCGCTTCTGCCATATGTCGAGGCGAAATTCCTCATCTTCATAGTGTGCGCAGACGCGCAGTGCGCCGTGTGCCGTAAACAGGGCGTGGATGGCCGCTGTTTCCTGCTGCCTGTCGTCGAAGGGGCGCTTCCAGTGGCAGGCCAGCAGGTGGCCTGCGGGAAGGAGGCTGTCAACGGACTGTGAGACGGTCGTGCGCAGTTGTTCGTCGTCCAGGTAGTAGCACAGCTCGGACAGCACGATGAGGTCGAATGCCGGTTCCCCCCCGACGGGCCACTGCTCCGGCAGGCATTCTTTGGAGACCTGCACATGGCTGTTCCCGTTGACGCGCTCAAGCGTCAGGCGCACAGCTTCGTCACAGAGATCCGAGGCGAGCAGGCGCTCGCAGCACCCAGCCAGCTCGACGGTGAGTGCGCCATTGCCGCAGCCGGGCTCATAGACGCTGGAAAAGCGTGGCTTGGGCAAAGTGGCGAGCAGGATGGACAGCTTGCGTCGTTCATACCAGCTGTCGGCGGTATGCCAGGGATCAGCGCTGCTGGCATACAAGGAGCGGAAGTGCTCGGCGGTGGTCGCAAGTGCAGTCATAAGAAAAATACCTCGTAAGGACGGACGAAGTGAGCCAGGACGTTAGCCGGGAGAACCGGCATGCGGCCCTCATCCTCGGCTATCTGGCTCCGGTAACATTGCATCGCCAGGCGCTTGCTGCGTTCTGCGGACGGCGTCAGGTGCAGGCTCCTGGCACGCCCCCAAGGGAGGCGCGAATCGTCGGGGCGGGCCCAATGCCAGGTCCAGATGGGCACCTCGACCAGCTTGCAGCCAATCTCCTGTTCCATCTCGTTCGCCGCATGGCCTGCGGCCTCGTGATCGGGATGTCCATCCAGCCTCCAGGGCGCGAACAGGATGTCGGTCGGGTGCAGGTAAGCGCGCAACCACTTCTTGAGTTCAGGAAGATGCGCCGTCACCGCGCCGTCCGGAATGCATACGTGCTGGATGGCCGCGTCGCCAAGGCCAAGATGGCGCAAGGCGCCGAGGCTTTCGCGGGCGCGCATTTCCGGCAGCCGGGCGTGCAGCTTCGATTCTTGCGGATGGCTGCCTTCGCCATCGCTGACCGCCACCACGCTGACTTGCCGGCCCAGCGCCGCCAGGCTGCCGATCAGGCCGCCGCAGCCCAGCGTTTCATCGTCGGGATGCGGCGCCAGGATGACTGCGCGGGAGCGTGCGGGCGCCAGCTCGCAGAGCTCGACTGCCGGTAGCGCCTCGAGCTTGCCGCAAGCTTGCCAGACATGCTCCGGCGTGCCGCCGTCGATGTCGATATGGCGGGACGGCGCATCCTCTACGCAGGCATTCAGAGTCGCCATGGCGACTCCTCGCCCTCAATGCATAAGGTGCCGAGCTGCGCCAGATCCCGCTCCGCATGGCTCTGGCGCAGGAACACCGGGAGGTCGGCCAGGATGCGTGCGCTGTGGCGATCCAGGCAATAGGGAGCAGGCCCCAGGGCGCGGCCGACATGGCCAAGTACAGCCTGGCTGGCAGCCTCTACCTGCAGGCGGGTGGACAGGGCCAGCCGGTCGACAGTGGTGGCCGGGTTCGCATCGATGAAACGCGCGCTCTCGCGCAGCTGGTTCAGCGCACCGCTCAACTGGCAGTCGGCCTCGCCCAAGTGCGCCAATCCATGCGGGTCGTTCTTATTGTGCAATGCCTGGCGCAGCTTTTCCGCCAATGCAGCGCCTGCGCCGTACCAGCCAGCGGCGATGCCGATGGCACCGTGCCAGAACCCCGGCCGTTCCAGGTAGAAGCCGGGCGCTCCGACCGGAGTCGCATGGACGCCAGTGAGCCTGACGGTGGCCGTGCGCGTGGCAGCCATGCCCACGGCTTTCCATCCATCGTCTTCCAGCGCGATACCGTCCTGCCCCAGATCCACCGCGGCCAGGCAGGCTTGCCCCTGTTCGTTGCGATAGCTGAGCAGTGCGTGCGTGGCGAACATCGCGCCGGAACACCAGCGTTTTTCTCCGTCAAGCACCAGCGATCCTTGCGCCGCGATACGGCGCGCATGCAGCATCGCACCGGCAGGCTCCGCACACCACACGCCCCACACGGATAGCGGCGGGATGTCGGTGACGCCGGCCTCAGCCAGGATGGCCTGCGCATCGGTATGGGCTTCATACAACTTGAACAGGCTCAGGTCGCGTCCGGCGATGGCGGCCAGCACCCGCCATCGTTCCAATGTGGCGCCGCTGCCGGGCAGCGGCAGGAGATCGAGGCGGTTGTCGACGATCTCGCACAGGATGTCGCCCACCAGGGATGGCAGCGCTTCCTGGGGGCACTGGTCGATGCGCTCTGCGATGAGCTCATTGAGCATACAAGCGATACTGGAACCGTCGGTAGCTGCCATGGTTTCGTGATGGAGAAGAGGAACGGGGACGAAGCTGGGCCAAGCTTGAGTATCGTGAAAGCCGGTTCGCCTGAATGTCGGCAGACGGCGCAGCGCATCGTAGGAATATGACCCGATTTCAACGGCAACGCAGGAAATGAACCTGGACGATGTCCGCCTGTTGTTCGAATAGCAGGGCTGTGCCGTGTACGCCCAGGCCTGCCGCGAATGCGGGAGCCGCGGCGCCCGCCAACTCTTCTTCAGCATGTCTGACCGCCGATGTCGGCGCCGTCTTATGGCCTGTCGTCCGACGCCTGCCTATGCTGGCAACTCTTCGTGCGCGCCCTGCGCGTTCCCTAGCCAGCCTCCCCCCACAGCATTTGAAACGAGAGTACGCCATGCCGACCAAGAAAGCTCCTGCCGCAAAAAAAACCTCCGCCTCTGGATCAGGCAAGCCCGGTTCGGGTTCGCTGCTGTCCACCATGTCGGGACCTGCCGACGGCAAGCCTGCATTTGGCGCCGGCGAGTATTCGCCGACGGCGCTGTTGCAAAAGATTGCCGGCGTCAATGCCGTCTCGGCGGGCCTGCCGAACAATCCCGCCAAGCCGGGCGAGATCGGCGCCCGGGGACGGACCGCGCCGACCGGCGCCACCGTCGAAGCCCCCGATCCGGTGGTGCATGGCAGCACCGTCACCGAAGCCCATGGCTCGGTTAAGACCGGCGCCGCGCAACCGGTGCCGGGCGCCAACGCGCTGGCCGGCTCGCTGGACCGCGTGCGCGCCGATGATAGCGGCCAGGCGCTGACCAGCAACCAGGGCGTACCCGTCTCGGACAACCAGAATTCGCTCAAGGCAGGGTTGCGCGGCCCGACCGCGATGGAAGATTTTCTCCTGCGCGAGAAGATCACACACTTCGACCACGAGCGTATTCCCGAGCGTGTAGTGCATGCGCGCGGATCGGCCGCGCACGGTTACTTCGAGTGCTACAAGGCGCTGACCGAGCTGACCTGCGCGGCCCCCTTTGCCGAGGACGGCAAGCGAACGCCGGTGTTCACGCGCTTCTCGACCGTGGCAGGCGGCGCCGGCTCGGCCGACACGGTACGCGACGTGCGCGGCTTCGCCGTCAAGTTCTATACTGACGAAGGCAATTGGGACCTGGTGGGCAATAACATCCCCGTGTTCTTCATCCAGGATGCGATGAAGTTTCCCGACCTGGTGCATGCGCTGAAGCCGGAGCCGCATTTCGGCATGCCGCAGGCCTCCAGCGCGCACGACACCTTTTGGGACTTCGTCTCGCTGATGCCGGAATCCCCCCATATGCTGCTGTGGCAGATGTCGGACCGCGCCATTCCACGCAGCTACCGCATGATGCAAGGCTTCGGCGTGCATACCTTCCGACTGGTCAATGCCGATGGCGAGTCGGTGTTCTGCAAGTTCCACTGGACGCCCAAGGCCGGCACCCATTCGCTGATCTGGGACGAAGCGGTCAAGATCGGCGGCGCCGATCCCGACTATCACCGACGCGACCTGTGGGAAGCCATCGAGGCCGGCGCCGCGCCCGAGTGGGAGTTGAGCCTGCAGGTCTTTTCCGAAGACGAGGCCGAGGGCATGCCCTTCGACATCCTCGACCCCACCAAGATCGTGCCCGAAGAGCTGGTGCCATTGATCCCGGTGGGCCGCATGGTGCTCAACCGCAATCCCGACAACTTCTTCGCCGAGACCGAGCAGGTGGCGTTCTGCACCGCGCATATCGTGCCGGGGATCGACTTCACCAATGACCCGCTGCTGCAAGGGCGCATCCATTCCTACCTGGATACCCAGATCAGCCGGCTCGGCGGGGCCAACTTCCACGAGCTGCCGATCAACTCGCCGCTGCGCGCCGTCCATAACAACCAGCGCGACGGCATGCATCGCCAGACGTTGCATCGCGGCCGTGTCGCCTACGAGCCCAATTCGCTGGGCGGCGGTTGCCCGTTCCAGGCCGGGGCCGCGGGTTTCAAGAGTTTCCCGCAGCCGGTCGAGGGCGACAAGATACGGGCCAAGCCGGAGAAGTTCGCCGATCACTATTCGCAGGCGCGGCTGTTCTGGCAAAGCCAGACTCTGGCCGAGCAGCTGCACATCGTCAACGCCTTCCGCTTCGAGCTGACTCGCGTGCAGACGCCGGCCGTACGCCAACGGGTGGTGTCGCTGCTGGTCAATGTCGATCCCATGCTGGCGCAACAGGTGGCGGAGGGACTGGGCTTGGAGGTACCGGAGGCGGCGCCCGTCTTGGTGGCGAATGCGCCTCGATATGCCGTTTCGCCGGCGCTGTCGCTGACAAGTTATCCGGGCGATACCGGCATTGCCACCCGCCGCGTGGCCGTGCTGGCCGCCGATGGCGTCGACGGCGCCATGCTCAGGCACGTCTATGAACACCTGCTGCAGCAGGGTGCGGTACCGCGACTGGTGGGGCAGAAACTGGGAGCGATCACCTGCTCGGCGGGCCAGCCCTTCCAGGTGGAGATCACGCTGTCGGCCGCGCCGTCGGCGCTGTACGACGCGGTGGCGATTCCCGATGGCGAACAGGCCGCCACGCTCCTGGCGGCCGATCCCCTGGTGGCGGAGTTCGTGCGTGACCAGTATCGCCATTGCAAACCCTTGCTGGTCGTGGGCAGCGCGAGCTCGGTGATCGACAAGGCCGAACTCCCCAATGTGTTGCCCAACGGTGATGACGACTTCTCGCTGGCGGTGGGCGATGCCGGCCAGTTGCCCGAGCTGTTGCAGCAATTTGTCGAGGCGCTGGCCGGACAGCGCGAGCTGGGCCGCGAGGCGTTGGCGTGAGGGCGGCAGGCGTCGGGAGCGGCGCGGGTCCGGCCCTCATCTTCCGACGCTGCCCCGCTGTCGGAAGATGCCCGGCGGAGATGGCGCCCTGTGTCGATAGCCCTGCGCCGCCGTTCTGATTAATCAGGAAACACCCGAGGCTGCAACCACGAACAGCACGAAGTGAATGGATGCTTTGTTTATTTAGCCAGAGCGGGGAATACCTTCAATGCTCCTTCGGTCAGCCGCTGATTGGATTTTTCAATGTTTTTCCAAGGATCACTTCTTTGCAGTATTTGCACGCGGTCGGCCATATTGGCAACGCGGAATCTGTCGGGCCCGGTTCCGTCCTCAAGCTCCTCCCAGGTGATCGGTACCGAGACCGGCGCGCCATCCCTGGCCCGTACCGAATAGGCGGCCACGGTGGTTGAACCGGGCGCATTGCGCAGGTAGTCGACGAAAATCTTGCCGCCGCGCGCAGCCTTGGTCATGCGCGCGATGAAGCGATCCGGAAGGTGGCGCGCCAGATGCGCTGCCACGCGGTGCGCCCAGTCCTTGACGATGTCCCAGCCATGCTCCGGCCGGATCGGCACGATCAGGTGCAGTCCCTTGCCGCCCGAGGTCTTGAGGAAGGACTCCAGCCCCATCTCCTGCAACAGGCCGCGCAGAAGCTGGGCGCCTTCCACCACCGTCGGCCACTGCACGTCGGGCGCCGGATCGAGATCGAACACGACACGGTCCGGCTGCATCAGCGCGCGCCCGGTGGCGCCCCAGGAATGCAGTTCCAGCACGCCCATCTGCACCGTCGCCACTAATCCGGCGACATCGTTGACCATCATGTACTGCGCCGTGCCATCGCCTTCCGGCACCTCGATCGGCGCGATGGCATCCGGCATGCCCTGGCCGGCGTGCTTCTGGAAAAAACACTTGCCGGCATGGCCTTCCGGACAGCGCACCAGCGACAGCGGGCGCTGCTTCAACTCAGGCAAGATCCAGCGCGCCACGCTCTGGTAGTAGCGCGCCAACTCCAGCTTGGTCAGGCCGGTATCGGGGAACAGGATTTTTCCGGGATGCGTGAGCTTGACGCCTTCCACCGTCACCGGCGCCGACTGGTCGATCTGCCTGGCCCGGTTGCGGGCGCCGGTTTTCTTGCGGGACGAACCGCTCTTCGCAGCGCCGCCGTCGCTCATCGCCGGCGCGCTGTGCTGCTCGGTTTCGCGCACGATGTCGCGTGGTTTCTTGTCCTCGCGCAACGCGACAAAGGTGCCATGTCGCACGATGCCGGCCTGGGTCCATTGCGCAAACTTCACCTCGGCTACCAGCTTCGGTGCGATCCAATGCATGCCGCGCAGTTGCCTGCCACCCGGCGGGTTGGCGAAGGCCGGATGATCTTGCTCCAGCGACTTGAACTGCTTCAGCAACGAAGCCAGGAGCCGTTCGTCGAAACCGGTGCCCACGCGGCCCGCGTAACGTAAGGCGCCGTCGCTGTCGTAGACGCCGACCAGGATGGCGCCGAAGCCGCTGCGTTGTCCAGCCGGATCGGTGTAGCCGCCGATCACGAACTCCTGGCGCCGCTCGCACTTGATCTTGAGCCAGTTGCGGTCGCGCCGCCCGGTATAGGGGGCATCCACGCGCTTGGCGACGATCCCCTCCATGCCGTGCCGACAGGCATGCCTGAATACTTCGCTCGCGTGGCCGACGATATGCTCGCTGTACAGCAGCAGGCCCTCTTCGTCAGCGCCGGGGATCAGCTCGCGCAGCAGCTGCTTGCGTTGGAGTAGCGGCAGTTCGCGCAGGTCATGGCCGTTCAGGTATGGCAGGTCGAAAGCATACAGCGCCAGGCGCACGCCATCGGCCTGCTGCCGCTCGCCGTTGGCGTAGTTCTGCAGCGCCTCGAAGCTGATGCCGCCATGCTGGTCCAGCGCCACTACCTCGCCATCGATCCAGGCATCGTCTAGCGGCAGCTTTTCCAGCGCGCGCACCAGTACCGGCCAGCGTTTGCTCCAGTCCAGGCCTTCCCGGGTATAAATGGCGGCGTGCCCCCCGGCGATACGGCACAAGCCCCGATATCCGTCGAACTTCATCTCCGACAGCCATTCGTCGCCGTCCGGCGCCTGTGCCGCCAGCGTGGCCAGTTCCGCCTCAATGCGGGCCGGCATGCGCGCAGGCTTGAGCGCGGACTTGGGCGCAGCGGCCTGCACCGGCCCGGCCTTGGGCCTGAACGTCGATTGGGTGGACCTGCGCGCTTTCTTCGGCGGCCCGTCGCCCCGGCCGGCCACGCTTTCCGGGCGCAGATCTGTGATGGCGGCCTGCTTGCCGCGCTGGGCGGCGCCGTCATCTTCCTTGATCAGCAGCCAGTTTTCCTTGCCGTGATCGTCGGCATGGCCCATGCGCACCAGCGCCCAGCGGCCTTCCAGCTTTTCGCCGCGCAGCTCGAAGGCCAGATGACCTTTCTTCAGACCGGCCTGGGGGTCGCCTGCGGGCGCCCATTCGCCGCGATCCCACAACACCACGTGACCGGCGCCGTACTGGTGCTCGGGGATGTCGCCCTCGAAGCTGCCATAGTCCAACGGATGGTCTTCCACCCGCACCGCCAGGCGCTTGTCGTGCGGGTCCAGGCTGGGCCCCTTGGGTACGGCCCAGCTCTTGAGCACGCCGTCCAGTTCCAGCCGGAAATCGTAGTGCAGGCGGCGCGCATGGTGGCGCTGGATAAAGAATTGCAGCCTGTCGGGCGTAGCGCGCTTGCCCACCTTGCGCTCAAGCGTGCCACCCGACGGCTCGGGCGTGATGCTGAAGTTGCGTTTGGCGCGATAGCGGTCGAGATGATTGGCGCTCATGCCTGAGCCCTCCTCGCGCCACTGCGGCCGGATGCGGTGCGTGCGGCGGATTTGGCGGCATTGTGCTTGACCCCGGACTTGGTCGCGGCCGCTTTCTTTGCGGCCGGCTTGCGGGCCGGCAGCTTGTGGACGCTGGCGCCCTTCGCGGCGCGGGGCTTGGCCGGCGCATCATTGGCCGCCTGGCGCGACGCGCCGGCGCTCTTGCCTCGCCCTTCCAGGCTGCCCTTGAGCAGGGCCATCAAGTCCACCACCTTGCCGCTGCCCGGAGAAGCGACGGACTGTTCCTCCGGTTCGGCCACTTCGTGGGTCTGGCCGCTTTTGATCTTCTTGTTGATAAGGGCCAGCACATCGTCGCGATAGGTGTCGCGGAATTGCTCCGGCGCCCAGTCGGCCGACATGTGCTCGACCAGCGCCCGCGCCATTTCCACTTCCTGCTTCGACACTCCGGATTTCTTCGCGGTGCGCGACGGCACCGCAATGTCGTCCGGCGCGCGCAGTTCGGTCGGGTAGCGCAAGGTGATCAGGTTCAGCATCTCGCCCTGCGGCAGCAGCGCCGCCAGGTGCTGGCGCGTGCGGATCACGATCTGGGCGATGGCCATCTTGCCGCTCGCCAGCAGGGTTTCGCGCAACAGGGTATACGCCTTGTCGCCAACCTTGGCCGGCGCCAGGTAGTACGGCTGTTCGTAATACAGGATCGGCACCTGCCCGACCTCGACGAAACTCTGGATATCGATGCTCTGCGTAGCCTCGACATTGGCGCGGCGCAGGTCCTCGTCGGACATCAGCACGTATTTCCCCTCTTCGTATTCGTAGCCCTTGATGATGTTTTCCCACGACACTTCGCGCCCGGACTTCTTGTTGACGCGCTTGTAGCCAACCGGCGCCAAGTCACGACGGTCGAGCATGTGAAAGTCCAATTCGTCCTTCTTTTCGGCGGTGTAGAGCTCGACCGGAATGTTGATCAGGCCGAAGCTGATCGCTCCCGTCCACAATGCGCGGCGCATGGCTGTCTCCGTTATCGTCATCACTCATGGAACATTATCGAAGCGCGTGTGGCGCGGCGCAGTCGGCCGGTGGATGAAGGGAGCGTAGGAATACGCCCGAAGCAGCCGTTGAATGCCGGTCTCTTGCTGTTCATCAAGGCGAATCGGCCGCAGGAAGATCCGGCTTTCCTACAGTGAGACTTTCCTACAGGGATTTACCGCTCCCGCCGATACATGCCGGATGCCGACGGGATTAGTCTCAAACGAACACCATTTCGCTGTATCCCATTCACTTTTGATGGAGCCGCCATGTCCGCCACCGTAGCAGAAACCCTCATCGACACGCTTTACCGGATCGGCGTGCGCCAGATCTTCGGCGTAGTCGGCGACGCCTTGAACCCGCTCACCGAAGCCATCCGCCGCGACAAGCGCATCGAATGGATCGGCGTACGCCACGAGGAAGGCGCGGCGCTGGCCGCTTCCGGCCAGGCCAAGCTGACCGGGCAGCTGGCTGTATGCTGCGGCACCACCGGCCCGGGTTCCAACCACCTGGTGGCCGGCCTGTACGAAGCGCGCAAGGATCATGCACCGGTGTTGGCGATCTCTGGCGGCGTACCGGCCGCCAGGCGCGGCACCGACTACCTGCAGGAAAATACGCCGGACATCCTGTTCCGCGACGTGGCCTGCTACACGCAGACCGTGACCAGCGCGGAGCAGGCGCCCGCCGTGTTCCACCAGGCTATCGCCCAGGCCTATGCGCAACGCGGCGTGGCCCACCTGAACATTCCGGCTGACGTGATCGGCGCCAAGGTGGCGGAAACAGTGCCCAGCCTCGCCACGCTGCGCCGGCGTACCGACTTGGCGCCGGACCAGGCAGAGATCGACGCTGCCGCCAAGCTGATCAACGAGGCGAAGACGGTCGCCATTTTCGCCGGCAACGGCTGTCGCGACGCCATCGATGACGTGCTGGCGCTGGCCGCCAAGCTGCAGGCGCCGGTGATGCATACCTTCAAGGCCAAGGACATGGCCGCTTTCAACCATCCGCACTGGATCGGCGGCGTCGGCCTGATCGGCGGCGCGCCCGGCACCGATGCGCTGCATGATGCCGAGCTGATGCTCATGCTCGGCTCAGACTATCCCTATTCCGAATTCCTGCCGACCAAGAACCGCGTAATCCAGATCGACGAGCGAGGCTTCGTGTTGGGCCGGCGCGCGCCGGTGGAGCTGGGCATCACCGGCTCGGTGGCGCCCGCGGTGAAGCAGCTGCTGGCGCAGGTAGAGGGCCAGACTGACAGCGCCTTCCTCAACAAGGTTAATGCCGACCGCGAGAAATGGAACGCCTCACTGGATCGCGATGCCGAGACAAAGCGCCACAGCAAGAAGATCAAGCCGCAGCGCGCCGCACGCCGCTTGGGCGACCTGGCGCAGGACGATGCGGTGTTCGTAATCGACACCGGCGTGGTCACGCTATGGTGCGGCAACTGGATCCGCCAGAGCGGGCGCCAACGTATCCTCGCCTCGTTCAACAATGCCGCGGTCGGCACCTCACTGGGCCAGGCCAACGGCATCCAGGCGCTGGACCGCGCGCGCCAGGTGGTGGTAGCGGTCGGCGACGGCGGCTTCACAATGCTGCTGGGCGAGTTCATGACCAGCGTCGAGCACAAGCTGCCGGTCAAGGTGATCGTGTTCAACAACCGTGAATGGGGCCTGGTGCATCTGGAGATGGAAGAAGCCGGGCTACCGGCCTTTGAAGGATCAGAATTTCCCAACCCGGACTTCGCCGCCTTCGCCCAGGCCTGCGGCGCACAGGGTTTCACCGCGCGCACTTCCGATGAACTCGACAACGGCATCGCGCAGCTGCTGGCCGCACCCGGCCCGGCGGTGTTGAACGTCTTCATCGATGCCGCCGAGCTGCCGACCATGCCGCACATCAAGATAGAGCAGATCTGGCGCTTCGGCATGGCCAAGGTACGCGAAAGCCTGATCTCGATGAAAGGAGGCTGACATGAATTCACCGGCCAATTCCGATGCCGTTGTTGAGCGTCAGCGCGAGCACTATGCCGAAGAGTTACGGGCCCGCTTCACCGACTATAAACGATGGGCAATGACCAACTGGCCGGTCAAAGAGCAGGCACTGACCGACGCTGCCTTCGTAGCCGCCGAGCGCGAGCTGGAACTGATTACCGGTGCGATGCTGCATCCCGGCCGCAAGCCGGATACGGCTTCCATGGGCACTGGGCAGCAGTCACAGTTTGAAGATGTGACCCCGGCACCTTGGCCTTGAGTGATGTTGATCTTCTCGCAGAAGTCCACCTCTCCATTTGGCCCGCTTTCCATTGCCTACTGAAGGCAGCCAGCCGGTCGTGCGATCCTTCATATTCCTGCCCTCTCAAGTCCAGGAGCATCTGTATCAGGGTTTTTGCTTGCCGGATTTCGCCGCCTGAAGTGCCGCGGCTCCCCGTCCGTCATCGCCGGAAAGGAAAGCCGCCCGCATCTCAGACTTAGCTCTGCGGCACGTAAAGCGGCATCGAGTCTTCCCACCGGCTATCGGTCAGGATGCGCTTGTCCGTCCCATCCGCATTCATGATGTAGATCTGGCCATATTGCTGGAAGGTCTGGTCGTACAGCGCCGCTTCATCCCGGAAACCATGCTGCGAACCGCTCCACATGATGCGGCCGTCCGCAGTCCAGACAGCGTGGCCGTCGCTGGACTCATGGTCGGTACAGCGGAACAGGCCGCTGCCGTCGGGGCGGATGGTATAGACGTCGTAGTTGCCGTCATCGCGCCTGCGGGTGAACACGATGCGCCGGCCGTCCGGCGACCATCCTGGCATGTTGTCCATACCTTCGGTCAATACGCGGATCTTCTTCGTGTCCAGGTTAAGGATACGCAAGCCCTTTTCCCTCTGGCTCCAGACGCGGTAGACCAGTTCCTGGCCATCGGCCGAATAGCTCGGAAAGCCAGAATGGATGCTGCCGTCGGTCAATTGTTCGGCGCCGGTGCCGTCGCGGCGCACGCGCCACAATGCGGCCGTCATGGTGTTGCGCTCGAAGAACCAATAGCCCAGGCCGAAAGCGACCCACTCGCCATCCGGCGACCAGCACGGCTGGAAAGCGCCCGCCAGGCCCATGCGCACCTTGGCCTCGTTGAGCCCATGTCCGGATGATTCGAACAGCTTGCGCTTTTGCGATCCATCCGGGCGCATGACAAACAACGAACTGTTGCCCAACTGCTTCTCGGTGAATACGATCCAGCCGTCGCGCGACATCAGCGGGTAGACATCGACATGCCGGTACTCCCATTCCGGATCCCAACTGAAGAGCGGCTTGAGCAGCGGGCGGATCGGCTGGAACGATACCTTTTCGTAGATGACCGACTTTCCGTCCCGGGTCCAGCTCGGGGAGCGGATGAAGGTCTTCTTGCATGGGGCGCGGTCCGAGGTGTAGGCCAAGCCTTCGTTCGGGCCGTACTTGATCAGGTAGCCGATCTCCGAATTGCTCAGAAATTGCGGCGACAACTTGAGATCGTTGCCGCTGGTGTGCTCGATACGATGGCCGCTGGCCACGTCGACCGACACGATCTGGGAGAATGCCTTGCCGTAGTAGTTCGGGCGGCGCGCGCCCCATGTCGCCTCGACTGTCATCTCATAAAACACGATGCGCTTGCCGTCTGGCGACCATTTTGGCGAGCCCAGGCAATAGCCAGGCTTGGAAGCCACCTTGCGAAAGCCCGTGCCGTCCGGGCGGATAATGTAGATGCCCAGTTCCTGCGTATGCTCCCAGCCCTGCCCCTTATCGTGGCCGGTCCATTCAGTGTTGCGGTCGCTGGAGAAAGCGATCCACTGGCCGTCAGGCGACCACGAAGGACGAAAGTAGCAATCGGGCTTCCCTTCCTTGCCGCGCACATCGCCCACGCCGGTCAACTGCTTTTGGCGGCCGGTATAAATATCCATCAGCCAGATGTTGGCGCGGTAGCCGTTGCGGGTGGAAACGAACGCCAGTGTGCGGCCGTCGGGCGAAAGATCGGCTGCGTCTTCCATCGAATCGCTGTCGACCAGCGGCGCGATGCCGGTGCCGTCCGGCCGGGCCCGGAAGATATCCGACTGGCCGTCGCCGCGGCGCTCGGAAGTAAACAGCAGCCATTGGCCGTTGGAAGAAAGGCTGCCGTTATATTCATAGGCGGAATCGGCCAGCAGCTTGCGCTCGTCGGAGCCGTCCGGGTTGGCGGCGTACAGTTCGGAAACCGATGGCGCGATGCGATTCATCAGCATCACTCCTTTTTTCGGCAACGCCGCACTTGCGGCGGCCTGGGCCTTCGCCAACGGCGCCAGCGGCAATTGCGCCGCCAGGGTGCCTGAACCGAACAGGCGAAGGATGGTTCTGCGATCCATGAAGTGCTCCTCATCGTAGTTATTGATTCACGGTATGGCCGTTGCTGCCCGTAGCGCGAAAACGGAAGGAATTTCCCCGCGCCAGTTGCGCCAACGGTGCCAAGAATAGTTGCGGTACCGGGCCGTGTCATTAAACAAAAGTTAAATTCACCGGTACTTTCCAAAAGGCCGGTCCGCCCCGGCGCCGTTGCCGGCGCAGGCGGAGGCTTCTGGGTTCAGTGTCCGAGAACAGGCGACGGCGCAGCGGCGTGGCTTGCGTCATCAGCCCACAGCGGCGCGGCCGGCTTCAACAGAAAGTGCGCCAGCGCGGGCAGCAGCACTAGCGCCCCGATCATGTTGACGATGAACATAAAGGCCAGCAAGATCCCCATGTCCGCCTGGAACTTGATCGGCGAAAACGCCCAGGTCGCCACCCCCAGCGCCAGCGTCACGCCGGTAAGCATCACCACGCGGCCGGTGAACAGCAACGCCTGGCGGTAAGCCTCGGCCAGGGTGCGGCCCTGGCGCATCTGCGCCAGGATGATGCTCAGCACGTACAGCGCATAGTCCACGCCGATGCCCACCCCAAGCGCCACCACTGGTAGCGTCGCCACTTTGAGCCCGATGTCCAGCCACACCATCAGCGCCTCGGCAAGGATCGATGTCAACGCCAGCGGAATGATCGCGCAGGCCACCGCCCGCCACGAGCGGAAAGTGAAATACGCCAGCGCCACCACTGCGGCATATACCAGCAGCAGCATTTCGTGATTGGCTTTTTCCACGACAGCGTTGGTCGCCGCCTCAAAGCCGGCATTGCCGGCAGCCAGCAGGAATTGTGCGTCCTTGCTGTCGTTCTCCTTGGCGAAGGCCTCCACTTCCGCACTGACGCGGCGCAGGGTCGCCGCCTTGTGGTCGGCCAGGTAAACCTGTACCTGCAGCAACGAAAAATCGGAATTGACCAGGCTGCGCGGCGCCCGCGAACTGGCCGTGTTCAACGCCGCCTGGTTCGGCTGCAACTCGTACCAGCGCGGATTGCCCTCGTTCATCGCCACCGCCGTCTGGCGTGCCAGGGAAGCCACCGACTGCGTGGTTTCGACGCCGGCCACCTGGCGCAAGCGCCATTCAAGATCGTCCACGCGTTCCAGCACGGCATGCTTCATCGCTCCCTGGACAGGAGTCCTGACCATCACCACCATGACATCGCTGCTGGTGCTGTAGTGCTGCGTGAGGTAGGCATTATCGCGGTTGTAGCGCGACTGCGGCCGCAATTCCGGCGCCCCGGCATCGAGGTCGCCCACCTGCAGCATGCGGCTGGCATACAGGCCATACGCCCCAAGCAACGCCGCCGCCATGATGGTGCAGACGGCCCAGCGCGGCTGCGTGAACTTGCACAGGAAGCGCCACAGCGTAAACCGCTCCGCGACCTGCTGCTCGGCCAACGCGGCGCGACGGGCGGCGCGAGGGTTCACGCCGGTATAGCTCAGCAACACCGGGAGTACGATCAGATTGGTGAAGATCAGGATCGCCACACCCAGACTGGCGGTGATTGCCAGGCGGCGGATGGACTGGATGTCCAGCATCATCAGCACCGCAAAACCGACCGCGTCGCACGCCAGCGCGGTGAAGCCGGCCGTGAACAAGCGGCGGAAGGTATACCGCGCGGCGACCAGGCGCGGCATGCCGCGGCCGATGTCCTGCATGATCCCGTTCATCTTCTGCGCGCCGTGGCTCATGCCGATGGCGAACACCAGGAACGGCACCAGCACTGCGTAGGGATCGAGCGCATACCCCAACAGCGGCAGCAATCCCAGTTGCCACACCACGGCGATCAGCGAACACGCCATCACCAGGAAGGTGCTGCGCAGGCAGCGGGTGTACCAGAACACGATCACCGCGGCAATCAGCGCCGCCAGGCCGAAGAAGGCCAGCACTTGCAGCAGGCCGGCCAGCAGATCGCCCGCCACCTTGGCGAAGCCGGTGATATGGATCGCGATCTCGTCGCCGTTGTATTTGTCGCGCAGCTTTTCCAGTTGCTGCGACAACGCCGCGTAGTCCAACTCGGCGCCGTCCTCGCCGCGTTCCGCCAGCGGCACGATCAGGGCGCTCGACTGGAAGTCGCGCGCCACCAACTGACCCACTTCGCCCGAGCGCTCGATGTTCAACCGCACCCGCGCCAGCGCCGCGGCCGAGCCATCGTAGTCGTCGGGAATCACGGTGCCGCCTTCGAAACCGCGCTCGGTGACGGCGGTCCAGCGGGTCGAGGGCGTCCACAGCGATTTGAGCTGGCCGCGCACCACGCCCGGCAACAGGAACACGTCGTCGTTGATATGGCGCAGCGCGGCCAGGTAGCGCGCATCGAGCACGCTGCCTGCGCCTTTGTGCTCGACCACGATGCGCAGGCTGTTGGCCTGCGACACCAGTTTCTTGCGCTCGGCCAGATAGTTCTGCAGGTAGGGATGGTTCAGCGGCAACATGCCGTCGAAGCTGGCATTAGGCACGATGCGTCCGGCCTGCCAGCCCAGCAGCAAGGTCGCCAGCAGGCACAGCGCCAGCAGCCAGCGGCGATGGCCGAAGACAAAACGTTCGAGGCGGTTGCCTGAATCCGGGTCGAAAGGAATCGTGTCCTGCTGCGTATGCGACGTATGCGGCGTATGGTGCATGGTATTCATGGTTTGGGGACGGCGGCGAGGGCTGCCTGGGCGGAACGGTTGGAAGGGGAAGCGCCGGCCAGCGCGAAGGCCAGTTCTTCAGGCGCGATACGCAGCAAACCACGCGTTCCGACCAGCACCAGCGCGCCATCCGGCGCCAGCGCGGCGCCGGTGAACGGGAAGCGTGTCTTCATCGGCAGCAGCGAAAAGCTCTGCCCCTGGTCGCGACTGGCCACCACCTGCCCGGTCGCTCCCAGCAGCAGGACGGTTTCATCGGGCAACTGCAATCCGGCCAGCAGCGAAGCATCCACCGGAGTCTGCAGCTCCACCCACGGCGCGCCCGGCCGGGCGCTGCGGTAGACCTTGCCGCGCAGGCCAAACAACATCAGCGCGCCGCTCCTGAGCGGCAGCCCCCCGAACAGGCTGCCGGCCATCGGCGCCTGCTGTGCCGCGAACCGATCCTGCGGGTTATCGGCCGCACGCAGCAGCAACCCCTGTTCGCCGAACAGGAATTGCTCCTGTTGGCGCGCCACGGCGCCGTAAATGGTTGCGCCATTGGGATTGGGCAGATCCTTCATCTGCGCCTGCCAGGTACAGCCCCGGTCGGCGCTGGCGAAGGCCAAGCCATACGCGCCTACCACCAGCACGCTGCCATCGGGACGCAGGCGGATATCCAGGAAAGGCTTGTCCGCGCCCTCATCCACCAGGCGCTGCGCGTCTTCCAGCAGAAGGTTCAGCGGATGGTCGGCATTGGCCGGGTCGGGCCTGACGGCATCCCACGCCTGTTGCGCCGATTGCTCGGCCAGTGCAGCGGCGGCCTGGCCGTCCAACACCTTCGTCCAGCTGGCGCCGCCATCGTCGCTGCGCAGGACGACCCCCATATTGCCGACTGCCCACCCTTGGCGCTGGTCGGCGAAACGCAGCGCGGTCAAGGTTACGCTGACCGGCACGCGCGCCTGTGACCAGTGCCGGCCGGCATCGTCGGAATAGATGATGAGGCCGCGTTCGCCCGCGACCACCAGGCGCTTGCCGGCACGTTCGATAGCCAGCAGGTTGGCCTGTGCCGGATGGGTGACGGCAATTGCCGGACGCTGCAAGGCAGATGGCAGCGTATCGGCGGCATTGGCGTCCACAGCCAGCAGCGCCGCCGCGATGGCGGCAACCACGGCGGCGCGGCGCGTGAAGAGCTGAAACGGCGACTTCATGGTCAACGCACACCGCCGCTGGCCAGCGCGCTGGAGGTGAAGCGGCTCAATTGCTTGGCATCGAAATCCTGGTATGCCACGCCGCCGGTTTCATTGATCGCCGCCGCGTATACCCAACCGCCGGTCAGCAGGTCGAACCAGGTATAGCTCAGCGTGCTCGCGGAAGGCTCGTCGCCGGCCAGGAGCGTGAAGGCCTGGCCTGTCTTCCACAGCTTGCCTTGCGCATCCCAGGTATCGGCCAGCACGGCTTGCCAGGTGTCTTCGTCCAGGTACAGGCGGCGCTTGGCGGCTACATTACGCTTGCCGTCGCGCAGCGTGGCTTCCAGCACCCACACGCGATGCAGTTCCCAGCGCACGGCATCCGGATTGAGCGTCCCCTTGCCGATGACGTCGTTGACCGGCTTGAGAAACAGGCCGTTGTTGTTGTAAGGGATATAGATCTCGCGCTTTCCGACCAGCTTGACGTTGTAACGATCCTGCGCGCCGATGAACAGATTGACGTCATCGAAATTGGCCAGGCCGGCGGCCGATGCGTCCGGCGTGTCGTAGACCAGGGACGGCGACTTGCGCACGCGACGCTGGCCTGGAACGTATTGCCAGCCATCCTTGGGCTTGCTGTAGTTATCGACGTAATCGATGGTCATCATCGCCTGTCCGGCATTGGCCGGCGGCTCGGTGATGTCCAGGCGCGCACGCGCCCACTCCCCGCTGAACGCGTTCGCCTTGCCTTTCATGTCGTAGAACGGATAGGCCAGGCTGGTGCGCTGGCGGTTGGTCAGGACGCGTTCTCCGCCGGCGGTCATCACGTACTTGTCGGCAGTAAAGCTGGTGAGCTGGCCGCGGTAGCTCAGCATGTGGTTCCACAGCGCCTCATGGCCGCTCTTGGGAACCGGAAACGGAATGCCGCCATAGGCGCCTTCCACCGTCAGACCGTCGTTGACCAGCTTGGCGCGGGTAGCGTTTTGCGCCACCGCATCATAGATCGATTGCGGAAACACCGCGCTGCGGTGGGTCGGATAGACATCCACGCGCATGCCCGGCCATTTCGCCAGCAACGCCTTGGTGCCGTCGGTCAGCTTGTCGGCATGCTGCGCGACGTTGGCGGCAGTGATCGATACCACCGGCTTTTCCGACGCGAACGGATCCGGCCGCCGGTTGTTGGCGCCCACGGGCGTATTGACCGCCTTGCCGTCCCAGGCAGGGATGCTGCCGTCCTTGTTGCCGGCGCGTTCGGCGCCGTATGGCGTCAGCGTCCCCGACTTCAGGTTGGGGGCGCCCTGCGCCGCCGCATCGGCCATGCCAAGGCCGGCAACCAGTCCGAGGACCAGCCAGGCGCGGGTAGGTTTGGAAAATGGCGCTTTCATGAGTGTGTCTCCTTGTTCGTTCTATGTTGGATCAGAAGCTGGCTTGCAGGCTCAGGCGCATGTAGTCGCGGTCCAGCAGCGGCTGCGTGCTCGCATTGCCGAGATAGGTGATCAGCGACAAGTTGGCCGTCCACTTGTTGAGATACACGCCGGTCAGGCCGACGATGAATTCTCCGCCATGGTCCGGGCTGCCGGAGAACGGGAAGGCGGTATCGATGACCGACTTGCCCTTGAACGACCAGCCGAGGTTCAGCGGCAGGCTCACGTCCAGACCCGGCGCCACCTGGTACCAGGTCGGCGTAAAGACGACGCGTCCGCCATAGCTGTTCTTGTTGAGCGAGGTGTCGACCTTGTCGGCGTTGCGATCGGCGCTGTTGAGATGGTTGGCCGACAATTCGCCCACCACGCTGGCGCCGTCCCACATCGACGAGGCGCCGGTGACAATCGTCGTCGACAGGTTCAGGTGCGCGGTGCGGCCGGTCGGATAAGGCACATTGCTGGCCAGCCAGCCTGCGCTGGCGCCGGCCGGGATGACGACCGTTCCCGATTTCGCCACCAGTGGCTGGCCGAAGCGCATCGAAGCTTCCAGCCCGACGTTGGCGATGCCGACCAGGCGCGAGATGCTGGCACCGATGGACTTCACGTTGTTCGGCACGGCCAGGTAGTAGCGGCCGGTGGAGGCCTGGGTCACCACCTGTGTCGAAGTATCGTTGTAGCGGATGGCATAGAAGCCCAGATCGGCGTCAAGCCATTCGCTGCGAGTGTTAAGCGCGACACCGAAGTTGTTGGGCAGAGAACCCTTGACCATGCCGGCATACTTAAGCTTGAGGGGGCCCGCGTAGATCGATTCGGCGCCGTCGCCCAGCATGTCGGTGGAGCTCAGGTAGCTGCCGGCCGGATGCAGTCGGGTGGGGCGGTATTTGAACTGGTAATAGGCCTCGACGCTGGTATCGTCGGTGAGCTGCAAAGTTCCCGACAACTGCGGCACCGGAATAGTGGTTTCCTTGGCCTGGGCGCCGGGAATGGAGAGCTTGTACAAGTCGATCGGCGCCATCCCCTTGGCGATGCCGTTCATGCCGAAGAACAGCGTCGTCCCCCAGATAAGCGAGTGCTGGCCCAGCCGGTAGGACAACGTGGCATCGCCTAGCTGGTGCCGGTTGAAGACGAACCAGTCGAGCATCTCGGCATTGTTGCCGGCGATGCGGCGCGTCTCCCCGGAGAACTGGTTATAGGGCGAATTGACATTGTTGCTGGTGCCCGGAGAGGTATTGGCGGTGCCGCTGTTATAGACCGTGTCGTACCATGCAGCGCCCGACAAGCGCAGGCCCATGCCATCCTTCTGGATGTCGAATTCGGAGAGCAGGTCGATCCGGTTCGAGATCAGCCCCCGGTTGAAATTGCGATCCCCATCGTCATTGTTGGCCTTGCCCGTCCCGTTGGTCAGCTCTGCCCTGGGCGAACCGATGCGATAGCCGGCACTGTACTTGACGGTGTTGTCCCAGCGCGTCTGCCAGTCGCCGCCTGGATTGAGGTCGAGCGCGTGGGCCGAAGCGCTGGCCACCAGCGTGCCGGCCATCGCGGCGAATGCCTTGAACGAGGTTCTCTTGTTTTCCGATGCGATTTTCCTTGCGTGCTGTTGCATGTCGTCTCCCTTGTTTATCGTTGTCATCGTTACATCTGTGCGCCGGATGCCTCCGGACGCATTCCGGCGCGTGCGCCGGAGAAATCGGCCTGGATTGCGCAGCCTGGCTCAACCGGCGGCGACCAGCGCGTCCCCCGGTGCCGCGCCGTCCATGATGTCCGCGCGTGCGATCTTGAACACCGCCATCGCGTCGACCAGATCGCCGGCCTGCCGCGTCAAGTCCGAAGCGGCGGCGGCGATCTCTTCCACCATCGCCGCGTTCTGCTGGGTCGCGCGGTCCATTTCGGCAACGGCCTCGCCGATCTGCGCAACGCCGGCCTCCTGCTCCGAACTGGCGGTGCTGATTTGCGTCACGATCCCGGCCACCCGACCGATACTGGTCACGACGTCGGTCATGGTGCGGCCGGCCTGGTCGACCAGCGCCGCGCCCTGCTCCACGCGCTCGACGCTGGTATTGATCAGTTGCGCAATCTGCCTGGCGGCTTCGGCGCTACGGCCAGCCAGCGAGCGCACTTCCGCCGCCACCACTGCGAAGCCGCGTCCTTGCTCGCCGGCCCGGGCCGCTTCCACCGCCGCATTCAACGCCAGTATGTTGGTCTGGAACGCGATGCCGTCGATCACGCCGATGATGTCGGCGATGCGGCGGCTGCTTTCGTTGATCCCCTTCATGGTTTCCACCACCTGGCCCACCACTTCCCCGCCCTGTACCGCGACCTGCGAAGCATCCATCGCCAGATGCTTGGCCTGATGCGCGTGGTCCGCGTTCTGCCGTACCGTGGCGCCCAACTCCTCCATTGACGAAGCCGTTTGCTCCAGCGCCGATGCCTGCCGTTCGGTGCGCACGCTCAGGTCCCGGTTGCCATGGGCAATCTCCGCGCTGGCGGCCGCTACGGCTTCGGCCCCCTGGCGCACCGTTCCGACAACCTGCACCAGAGCCCCCTGCATCGCCCCCAGCGCCTGCAGCAGGGGACTGATCTCATCACGGCCGCCGTCCTTGGGCGAAGCGCTCAGGTCCCCGTCCCGCACTCCCTGCGCGATCACCTGCGCTTCACGTACCCGGCGCCCCAGGACACGCGCCACATGCCAGGAAAACCCGAGCAGCGCGCAGGCCAGCAGCGCCACAGCGCCGGCCAGCATGCTGCTGATGGCGATCGCATTGGCCTCGATCTGTTGCACCTCCTCGAGCAGGCGCTCGCTCTGGCGCTTTTTTTCCGCCGCCAGCGCCGAAAGGAATTGCCCGCGCGCCGACATCGTCTTGCCCGACAGGAAGGCATAGGCTTCGTCCATGCGGCCGGACCGGATCAACGCCAGGTTTTCCCCTCCCACCTTCCAGAATTGCCCGCTGTATTCGGCGGCGTTGGCAAAAAAGGCATTGCCTGCATCGAACGCGGCATTGCGCTTGTACTCGGCCAGAACCTCGTCGATATGCTGGCGCCCCTTGTCCACGTCGGCCAGGGTCTGCGCCACCTTGTCCGGCGCCTTGCTCAACATGGCGTCACGCATCTGCAGCGAGACTCGGGTCATGGCCAGCTCCATGTCGGCCACGCGCATCAGTTGCCGGGTGCGCTCGGCGCTGGCGCGCCGCGCCAGCATCGCCACTTCGTTGAGGGACATCCAGCCGTAAACCGCCACACCAGCCAGCGCCAGCACCAGCACTGCGCACACGATGAACAACCGTCTTGCAATACTCAGTTTCATGAGGAACGCCTCGTTAGCTCTTCCACCGAGGGAAATCGCGGCGCGCAAAGGCCCCGCGTTGCCGATGGCAACGTTTCGGACAACTGTTTTCGTAGGAGATCCGGCCGCTTACTTCACGAAGGTCAGGCTGACCGGCGTGGGCACCTCGGCCGCATGAGACGTTTCCGACAGCTTTCCGGACACGGGATCGATGCCAAACACATTCACCTTGCCGCTGCGCTGGTTCGCCACCAACATCCACTTGCCGCTCGGATGGATCGCGAAGCCCCAGGGCCGCTCGCCGCCTGAGCCGATCCGCTGCACCAGCGACAGCGTGCCCGAGGCGGCATCGACGGCGTACGCCACCAGCGTGTTCTCGCCGCGATCTTCGACATACACATAGCGGCCATCGCGGCTGACGACGATTTCCGCACCGCTCCTGGCGCCCTGGAATCCCTCGCTGCTCACCGGCAGGGTCTGCACCGCGGCCAACCGTGCCTGTTGTGCGTCCCACCGCAAGACCGCCACCTCGGCGGTCAACTCGTTGAGCAGGTAGACGAACCGGCCGTCGGCGCCGAACGCCAGGTGGCGCGGGCCGCTGCCCGCGGGCGCCGCAAAGGCGCGTGCGCCGTCGCCGGCCGACAATGCGCGGGTGGCGCGGTCGAAGTCGTAGATGAACACGCGATCGGCGCCGAGATCGGGCACCAGCACGTGCCGGCCATCCGGCGCGAGCGCATTGCCGTGGTTATGCGGGTTTGCCTGGCGGCGATGGGGGCCGCTCCCGGCGGCCTTGATGGTCGACACCAGCGCCCCCAGGCTGCCGTCGGCATTGAGCGCAATGCTGGAGGTCGAACCGCCGCCGTAGTTGGCCGCCAGAAGCGTCATGGAAGGAGCGTCGAGCGTCAGGAACGTCGTGCCGCTGCCGCCCGTAGCGACTTCATTGATCTTGCGCAGGGCGCCGCTGGCACGGTCGACGGCGAACGCGGTGACGCTGCCTTCGCGGGTGTTGTCGTCATCGACGGCATACAGGATCGGCAACGCCGGATGGGCAACCGCCCAGGTGGAGCGAATACCTTCGGCGACAGGGCCGATCGCCGTCAAGCGGCCGCTGGCGGCATCGAAACGCAGCGCGCGGATCTGGCGCTCGTGCATGCCGACATAGACCAGTTCCTCATCCGCCCCGACGGCGCTCGCTGCGCTGGCGCCGGGCGAGGACAAACCCGCGGCGAATGCCAGCGCAATGAACGCGGCCATCACGCCTACGCGCACCAGAGTATTTTTCCCAAGCGACCGAATCATTACCGGCTGTCTCCAATATCCGTGGTTGGCCTCTTTTGGCTGCCAGGCTTATGCCTGGGATGCGGACCATTCTTGCCTTGTTGGCGCCGCGCGGCATCCCGCATTGCCCTGGATGCCGCTGCGCATGACTTTTTTCGTTGTTACAAGAATAGGGGATGGGGGGCTGCGCGTCTCTGCACAAAAATCAGATTCACTGGCATTTTTCCTTCTCCTATCCTCCTTGGCATCAGAAAGTATGCCGGATACCCGCCATGACCGACTGCTGCGACCCGCCCGGCAACGGCGTCGTGCCGGGCGGATTGGTGCTGACGGCGGCGGCCTGCGTGCCACCGTTTTTTACCGCCGAGGCGGACAGGTAGAACGAGGTACGCTTGGACAGCAGGTAGGTGCCGCGCAAGGTCAGCAACGTGGCGCGGTTGGCCGAGTCGTCGAACCTGAGCGTGGCCAGCATGCCATCGAGCACCACCACCGGCGTCACCGGCGCGAGGCCGGCGATCCAGAACAAGTCGCTCCTGGGCGTGGCCGCACTGCCGTCGTTCTTGCGCTTGAGCCATCCCACGCCGACCTGGTTGCCGCCGAACTTGAGGTAGCCGTTCACGGTAAGACGGGTATCGCTCTTGGCCGACGACGTCAACCCGGCATACGTAGCCGCGGTGCCGCCGTACTGGCGCTCGAATGCGCTGACCACGCCCCAGTTTCCGCCATCGTATTTCAGCATTGCCGAATATTCCCGGCACTGCTGCTTGTCGGTCGACTCCCCCGGACAGTTGGTGGCGGTGGGATTATTGGCGCTGGCAGTGTCGCGCCCGAAACTGTAATTCACGCCGCCGCTCAAGCGCCCCATCGCGCCGCGGTAGGACACGGAATTGTCGGCCCGCGCATTGGGAATGCCGCTGTCGAGCGCACCCAGGCCTTGCGACGCGGCCGCGAAGATATCGGCGTCAAGCATGCCGTAGTAGCGCATGGTGTATTGGCGGCCGAAAGTCAGCGTTCCCCACGGCCCCGACAGGCCCACGAAGGCCTGCCGCCCGAACATGCGCGCCTGGCTCCAGCCGCCGGTATCGGCCATCAGGCCCGTTTCCAGAGTGAAGATCGCCGCCAGGCCGCCGCCGAGATCTTCCGTTCCCTTGAAACCAAGGCGCGATGGCGTGCCGCCGTAGCCCACGCGAAACTGGCCGCCGCTCTGCCCGTTCGAATCGGGCACGCCGCGCACGTATTCGACACCGGTATCGATCACGCCGTACAGCGTGACCGAACTGCTTCCGGCAGGAGGGTTGCTTTCTTGCGCCAGCGCGGGCAAGGCAAGCGTCATCGCGGCGCACAGGCCGGCAGAAATACTGCGTTTCATCGTTGGTCTCCGTAGATTCTTTTATTGTTGTTATTGATTGGCGGGAAAGCGCTGCCCGGAACGGACAGCGCCTACTGTCGTTCTTCTTTTCTTATGGCGTTCCACTTGCTCCTTGCGCCGGCGTCCGGGACGGCGCAACGACGTCATCTTTCCGGCTCAGCCCAGCGCGCCGGTGACATCGTCGAACAGTTCGTCCACTGTCAACCTGCGCGGAATGATTTTCTGGTCCAGCGCCCAGTCGATCGCGAGCTGGATGCCCTTGCGGTTAGGTTCCAGGCCGATCGGCGGGAAGATCTCCGGCACGCCGCCTTCGGTCAAGGCGCGGCTTTCCACCACCATGCGGTAGAGCTCGCGCACGATCTCAGGATGCTTCTTCGAGATGTCCTCGTGCACCACGAACATGTGGTTGATCGGCACCACGCCTTCGCGCGCGAACCAGTCTTTCGCCGCCTCCTTGGCATTGGGCACCAGGGTGCGCACGCGCGGATCCTTGGGCATGTCCTCGCCCAGCAGGGCCGCATCGAGCTGGCCGTCGAGCATCATCTGCGGGATCGACGATCCCTTGGGCAAACGCTGGCAATTGGATGGGTCGCTGTACTCGGCCAGATGGCCGTCGTTGAGGGTCATCCAGGTCACCTTATCCAGGTCGACGCCATATTCGTGGCGCAAGATGCCGCGGATCCACAGCGCGGTAGTCTGGGTATAGGTGCGCACGCCGACCTTCTTGCCTTCGATGTCCTTCGGATCGAGATGACCGAAGTCGATGTTGTATCCGGCGCAATGATGCTGGAAGCGCCCGGAGATCGGCGTGGGCAGCAACACATACGGCTTGCCGTAAGCCTTGGCCTGCAAGAAGGTGACGATGGCGAGCTCGCCGGCATCGAACTGGTTCTCCCGCACCATGGCCTTGAAGCCGTTGTGCGCCGGGGTCGGCCCACAATAGTCGAGTTCGACGATGTCGGATTTCACGCGTCCGTCACGCATCGCCTTGGTGACGGCATATTCGGCCAGGTTGGTACGCAAGATAGGCACCTCGGTTGCAGTGGTTGTCATGTCTGGTTCACTCCTTGTGGATGGTTACAGCCTCACCTCGATGAGCGACGGCCCCGGTTCGCGCGCCGAGTCGGTCATGGCCTTGTAAAAGCCTTCTGCCGAATCGACTGCCGTTGCCGGCACTCCCATGCTCTTGGCCATGGCCAGCCAGTCGATGCGAGGGCGATCGATGTCGATCATCGACAAGGCGCGTGCGCCCGGCGTGCCGGCGCCCATGTTGGCGTACTCCGCCTTCAGGATGGCGTAGCTGTTGTTAGCGAAAATGATGGTGGTGATGTTCAGGTTCTCGCGCGCCTGGGTCCACAGCGACTGGATGGTGTACATCGCGCTGCCGTCGCCGACCATGCAGAACACGCGGCGGTCCGGGCAGGCCAGCGCGGCGCCGGTCGCCACCGGCGTGGCGTAGCCGATGGAGCCGCCCATGTTGTTGATCAGGTCGTGCGGTAAGGCCCCCATGGTGTGGCCCATCGACTCGCGGCCGGTGGTCAGCGACTCGTCCACCAGGATGCAGTTTTCCGGTAAGGCGGCGGCCAGCGCATGCGCCACGCTGACCGGATTCAGGGCGCCGGTCGGCACCGGCGTCTCGATACGCGGCTGCAGGATGGGCGAGATGCTGCCGGCACCCAGCGCGTCGAGCAGCATGTCGAACGCCAACGCACTGTCCTCGTCATCTTCCACCAGCGGATGCACCACGCTACCTTCGCTTTTGAGCAGGCTGGGCTTGTCCGGATAACTGAAGAAGGCAACCGGCTCACGCGTCTCCACCGTGATGATGTGCTTGAAGCCGCGCAGGAAAGCCTGTGCCTGCGGCACCGCATAAGGGATGCGTTCGATCGGCACGCGTCCCGCGCCGCGCTCGATGCGCGCGGTGAAGAATTGCGAACCCAGCCGCGCGCCGGTCGCAGCGGCGACACGGCCGGCCTTCTCCAGCGCCGCGCCGCGCGTGGCCTTGTTGGCCAGGATGATCAGCGCCGGCTCGCCCGAACGCAACACGCGCGCCACATGCTCGATGCGCGCGGCGTCGGGCTTCTTGCGCACGGCAGCCGCACGCGGCGCCGCGACGGGCGCGCCCGCCTCTTGCCAGGAAGTGTCGCCGGGCAGAATCAGCGTGGCGATCCGGCCCGGATGTTCGGACGCCTTGGCCACCGCCTTGGCGGCGTCCCAGGCGATCGCGCCGGCCGAGTCCGCGCGCCGCACCCAGTGCGACAGCGGACGCGCCAGGCCTTCAATGTCGGACGTCAGCGGCGGATCGTACTTGAGGTGCGAGGTCGAATGCTCGCCGATGATGTTGACCATCCCCGATGAGGCGCGCCTGGCGTTATGGATATTAGCCAGGCCGTTGGCCAGCCCCGGCCCCAGGTGCAGCAGCGTGGAGGCCGGCGCGTCCTTCATGCGGTACCAGCCGTCGGCCGCGCCGGTGGCCACGCCTTCGAACAGGCACAGCACGCTGCGCATCCTCGGGTTCTCCAGGGCCGCCAGGAAGTGCATCTCCGAGGTGCCGGGATTGGCGAAGCAGATATCCACTCCCTGGTCCACCAGGGTCGCGACCAGGCTTTCGGCGCCGTTCATCTCAGTAACCCGCCATCTCGCGGCCCAGGCCGACCACGCCGTAGCTGCGCTGCGGCGCCGACATCAGGAAGCGGTAGCCCTCTTCCTGCAGGCGGCGGTGATTCTTGCCGGTGACGTGCGGGTTGCCGACCACCACCTTGTGCTTGTGGCAGGTGTCGACGATGCGGCGCATCGCGTCCACCACTTCCGGATGCTCATACTGGCGCGGGAAACCCAGCTCCTGCGACAGGTCGCCCTCGCCGATCAGGATGAAGCCGATGCCGGGCACGTTCTTGAGGATGTCGTCCAGGTTTTCGATGGCCTGGGTGCTTTCGCACATCAGGCCCACCAGCAGCTCGCCCTCCGGCGCCAGCGGCCAGACGTCGGCCTTCTTGTAGTATTCGTCCATCGACAGGCCCCAGTAGCGCGAAGCATTGGCCGGGCCATCGCCGCGCACGCCCTTGGGTTCATACAGCGACGCGTTCTTCGGACGGGCGTAACGGCACGACGCCACCGCGTTGTAGGCCTGCTCGACGGTGGCAACGTGCGGCCAGATCACGCCGTAGACGCCGCGGTCCAGCACCTGCTTGGCGAAAGACTGGTTCATCTCGGCGCCGTTGGCAGGGATGCGCGCCAGCGGCGTGACGCCCGGCGCCACCGAGCCGGTTTCGGCGATCTTCTTGCGGTTGAGCATGTACTGCAGCGCATCGCCCAGCGCGGCGACATCGTAAGGGTTGTGCTCCATCTCGTAGACGATGCCGTCATACGGCGCATCGCTCATCTCGATGGCGGTCTGCTTGTCCAGTTTGGAAAACGCCGCGAATGCCGGCTTTCCGGATTCAAATGCGCGGATGATGCTGTTTAAGCGTGTGTTCGACATGTCATTTCTCTCTCAGGTAAATCGCCTCAAGCGGCTTTCCAGTACATGAATCCCATTCCTTCGCCGGTGCCCGCCGGCGTGCGCCAGCAAGGCACGTAATCCACCAGCGTCATCTCGGCCCCGGTTTCCTGCAGCGCCTTCATCACGCTCACATAGAGCTTGATTTCGGAGGTGCCGGACTGGTAATAGCCGTCTTCGACCGCGGCCAGGCCGTCGTAGTCGTACTCGCCCAGCATCTTCATGATCTTGTGGTCGAACTCCTCGTCGTTGACGAAGTGCGACAGGCCTCCGGAGGCGAAGATGCCCACCCGCACATCTTCCGGCCAGGCGTTGACGGCATCGCGCAAGACACGGCCGAACTCGATGCAGCGCGCCATCGACGGCTGCGTCGGCGGGTAGAAGCAGTTCATGATGATCGGCACATGCGGCGGCGGGTTGTCGCCCATGATCTGGTGGTACACGAAACTGTAGGCATGCGGCACGACCGGGTAATCCGGCAGCGGTTTCATCCAGACGTTGTCGGGCCAGGCGAACAGATCGGTAAGGTCGAAATTGGCGCGCTGGAAGTGGTCGATCAGGTAGTTCGCCAGCTGCGGATGGCACTTGTGCGTGACATGGTGGTCGGGCGCGTACACCGAACGCTGCGGCGGTCCGTTGTGCACTTCCTCGCCGGTGTAGATGGCGATGGAAGGCGAGAAGTCGGTGAAGATTTCCTTCTGGTCCTTTCCGAGGATGATCGCCACATCGACCCTGGCCTCGCGGTAGGCGGCGGCCATCTTGTCCAGCGCGGCGCGGCAGCGGGCGGCGCGGGCGGTACGCTCATCCAGCGTCAGGAAAGGTTCGAAAGCGGCGCCACGGTGCGCCTCCAGCTCGGGGTAGGTCCAGGTGCGGTTGCGGAACCAGAGTTGCGGATTGTTGCGGTCGCGCTCGCCGTTCTTCAGCCAGTCTTCCGGCGCTTGTCCCAGCATGCCGCTGTGCGGCACCGCCATGCCGAATACGATTTTTGCCATGTACTTTTTCCTAATGAATGTTTTTATTGAATTGGGTCGGCGGCTTACACCCGGCGCGGCGACGATTCATGCGAACGCTCGCGGGCCTTGGGCTTGTCATCCTCGGCGTTGCCTTCCACCGATGCGTCTTCGCTGGCCCTGGGCGCCCATTGCGGCCGGTACAACACCACCGTAGCCGCCGCGCCAATGAGCAGGAAAACCAGGATCACCAGCATCGGCAAGTCATAGCTGCCGGTGGCATGCAGCAGCCAGCCGGAGAGACTTGCCGCCACGCCGCCGGCCAGGCTGGTGGCGACCTGCTGGACACCGGTCACCAGCCCGATGGCCTGGCGCGGGATCAGCGTCAGGCGCGACAGTACCAGATTGTTGGCGGTGGTCAGCCCCAGCCACGACAGCGAGAACACATTCCAGAACAGCGCCGCCTCCAGCGATTCCGCGCGGGCGCCCAAGAGCACCGTACAGCCGCCGACGAAACCGGCGATGATGAACACCTTGCGCACCAGCACCGGGTTGTTGCCGCGCGAGATCAGGTAATCCGCCGCGGCGCCGGCAATGGCGGCAACGATGGCGATGCCGGCAAAGCTGAAGAAGGTGTACAGACCCGATTGCGCCAGCGACAGGCCGCGCTGCTCGACCAGATAGGCCGGCATCCAGGTCATGCAATAGAAGGTGAAATAGCCGTAGCAAAAGTTGGTGATCAGGCCGCCCCATACCACCGGGCTGACCAGGATGCGGCTCAGCGGCACCGTGCCTGCGCGGCGGCCGGCCACCTTGCGTTCGTTCTTGTCCGGGAAATCGTTGCGCACCATCAGCAGCCAGGGCACCAGCCACAGCAATCCGGCCGCGCCGGTGACGATGAACATGAACTGCCACGAGTAATGGACGATGATCCAGGCGCCCACCGGCGCGCCGATGGCCGGGCCGAACTTGTTGCCCATGGCCAGGATTCCCACCGCCAGGCCGTTGCGGCTTTCGTCGAAGTTGTTGCGGATCCAGCGGTAGCTGGCCGGGATGACGATGGCCTCGGCCGCACCGATGATCAGGCGCATGACCACTAACGCCACCAGGGTGGTGACCGCGCCCATCAGCGCGGTGGCAATGCACCACAGGGCGAAGCAAATCGCGTACGGCCATTTCACGCCGTAGCGGTCGGCCACGTAGCCCATCGGAATCTGGAACGCCGCATAAGACCAGAAGAACGCGGCATTGACCCAGCCGCGGTCGACGCTGCTGAGCGCGAATTCGCGCACGAACTCGGGATCGGCCAATGCCGACGAGATGCTGGTGCGGTCGATATAGGAAATCAATACGCCCATCGCCAGAAGCGCGAGGATGATCCAGCCTCCGGCCGCTCCATGCCTTCCAGTCTTGCCTGTCTCCATTTTCTTCTTTCTTTTGGTGTGGTGTCGCTTGCGGGGAGGACGGCATCATGCCGTCCTCCTGCTTTAAGCCAGGCCCGGGTACAAGGTCTTGGCGGTCTTGCTGAAGATCCATGCGCGGTCCTGCTCCGACAGGCAAGCCGTGCCGGCCTGGGCAGTCGCCAGGATCTCGGCCAGCGTACCGGGCGAGGTCGGGAAGTTCGATCCCCATGCCAGGCGCTGTGCGCCGAAGGCTTGCACCACCTTCGGGAAGAAGGTGTCGGCGCTGGCCTTTTCCTTCCTGACGTCGCCGAAGATGCGCGGCGTCAGCTTGAAGTAGATGTTTTCCAGCGGCGCCAGCTCGAACAGGCTGGCGGCCTTGGCGTAGGGAGGGCCATCTGTGACGTCCGGGCGCGCCAGGTGGTCGAGGATGATCTTCACGCCGGGGAAGCGTTTGGCCAGTGCGGTCACTTGCGGCAGGCCGACGGGGCCGGTCTGGATGCACATGGTCAAGCCCAGTTCAGCGCACAGTTCCCAGGCCGGGAAGGAGCGCGGATCGTCCAGCTCGCTGGGATCGAACTCCTTGGTGCTGCCGCCGGTAAACAGGCGCAGGCCGGCCAGGCCGCGCGCCTGCCATTCGCGGATGCGCTGGACCGCGTCCGGCTGCAGCACATCGACCGAGCCGACGGCCACCAGGCGGCCGGCGTACTTGTTGCAGCCGTCGACCACATAGCTGTTGTCGAAGCCGTAGGTGGTGGAAGAATGGACCACTGCCGCCTTGGCTACGCCGGCCGCGTCCATGGCGGCGATCAGCGCCTCCACGGTGGAAGGACGCTCCCGGGACCAGTCCGAACGCTTGCCGAACAACGGCGCCGGCGGGTATTTGCCCTCATCGTCGGAGATGATGTGCGGGTGGATGTCTACGATGGAAGTCATGATGTTTACTGTCCTTCTTGTTGGTCAGCGGCCGCGCGCCTTGAGGCGCTTGTCCAGGCGCGGATAGACGCGGCGCGCATTGCCTTCGAAGATCTTGTAGCGGTCTTCGCCGCTGAGCGCGTCGCAGGCGTCGAGGTAGCGCTTGGTGTCGTCGAAGTACTGGCCGGTGGCCGGATCCTTGCCGCGCACGGCGCCGATCATTTCCGAACCGAACAGCACGTTGTCGGCGGGGATCACCTTGGTCAGCAGCTCCACGCCGGGCTGGTGGTAGACGCAGGAGTCAAAGAAGATGTTGTCGAGCAGGCCTTCCAGCGGACGCTCGCGCATTTCCAGCGACATGCCGCGGTAGCGTCCCCAGTGGTAAGGCACCGCGCCGCCGCCGTGCGGAATGACCAGGCGCAGGGTCGGGAAATCCTTGAACAGGTCGGATTGCAGGATCTGCATGAACACCGAAGTGTCGGCGTTCAGGTAGTGCGCGCCGGTGCCGTGGAAACACGGGTTGCACGATGCCGCCACGTGGATCATGGCCGGCACGTCGAGCTCGACCAGCGCCTCGTACAGCGGATACCACTCGCGGTCGGTCACGGGCTTGCCGGTCCAGTAGCCGCCGGTCGGGTCCGGATTCAGGTTGCAGCCGACAAAGCCCAGCTCTTCCACGCAGCGGCGCAGCTCGGGAATGCTATTGGCCGGCGCGGCGCCGGGCGACTGCGGCAACTGGCAGACAGGGGCGAAGTTGTCCGGATACATCTCGGTGACGCGGTAGACCAGGTCGTTGGAGATCTCGGCCCATTCCAGGCTGGTGCGCTCGTTGCCCAGGTGGTGGCTCATCAGGCCGGCGATGGGCGAAAACAGCGTCATGTCGCTGCCGCGCTCGCGCTGCAGCTTCAACTGGCCATTGCCGATGGCGTCGCGGATCTGGTCGTCGGAGACATGCGCCTCGGCACGCGAAGGCGCGTTGGCCGGGTCGTTGGCGAACTCGACCTGCTTGGCGCGCCAGTTGCGGAAAGAGGCAGGAACGGTCGTGAAATGGCCGTGGCAATCGATGATCATGTTTTTCTCCGTACGGCTTAGGCTTGCGGGTCCACGAACAGCTCGCCGATGGACATGCGGCGCGGCGTCAGGCCTTGCTTGAAGGCGGTGGCTTCCAGGGTTTCGATGGTCTTGAGGTTTTCCTTCAGGCCGTAGGGCAGCGGGTCGTAGCCGACGATCTTGCGCATCTCCAGGTATTTCTTGTCGCCGGCGCTGGTGGCGGTGCCGGCATCCAGGCGCGCCAGCCATTCTTTCTTGGCCTGGTCGAAGGCCTGGTAGATCGATTTGGCGATCCACGGGTGTTCGGCCAGCACCGAATCCTTGACCACGATGGTGCCGTGCATCGGATAGACGCCGGTACGGGCGTAATAGTCGGCTTCCAGTTCGGCGGCGTTGGGCAGCAGGTCGGGGTAATCGGCTTCGACTTCCTTCCAGCCGCCGGTGGGCGCGCCGGTACGGCCGATGCCGGCGGCGGCGGCGAAGCCCGCAGCCAGCTCGCCCTGGGCCATCATGTCGGCCAGCGAACTGCCGGCGGGGGCGTGGATCACATTGTCCGGCAGCTTCAACTGGGTGACGTGCTCCTCATCGTCGACCACCCAGGTCACCTTGGATGAGTCCAGGCCGAACTCGTCGATCAGCACCTGGCGCGTCCACACGCCGGTGGTCACCGAATAGGCGCGCACGCCGACCTTCTTTCCCTCGAGATCCTTGGGCGTCCGGATGCCAGCGTCCGGACGCACCAGGAGGCCTCCATGGTGGAAACGCCGCACCACGAAGACCGGCAGGCCGACGAAGGGCGCGCCATAGGCGCGGGCGATGATGTAAGTGGTGGGCGCCAGTTCGCACACATCGAATTCGACGTCGCGCACCATCCGTCGGAAGGCGCCGATCTGCGGCTGGACGGTGACGAATTCGGCATCCACCCCCTCGATGGGGATGGATCCGTTGCGGATGGCTGCGGTATGCGGATGCTCGGCGATCGCGATCTTGAGCGGGACTTTCTTGGCCAACATGTTCTCCTTGATATTCGTGCTCCGATGCCGGAGCCTCAGCCTCCGGTCTTGGGTGGAGCTAAGAATAGGAGATGGCGAAACGGGCGTCCCTATACAAAAAGTAGATTCACTGGCATTTTTTGCCGGATCGTATCCCGGGCGGCACGGCGCAATGAGATTTGTAACGCGAAGCGCCAATCAATTGAGCCAAAACCGATCCGGGTCTAGAATGGCATCGCCCATCGGTCGAGGGGAAAAGCGCACACGCCAAGAAGCAAGCATGACTTGCCCGTGCCGGATCGACTCATTTCATGCAAACTGAAACGACCACAGACGCTGCCCGCACCAGCCATCCACTCGTTCCCGCAGCACAAGGAGACTTCATGACACACAGTGCGATGACCAGGCACCCACGCAACCCGCGGGATGACACGGCGCTCAAGACGGTTCCCAAGGTTCGCCTGTATGTCGAGCGCGATGCCGAGCAGGAAAACTGGTTCGTCAATGTCGGCCATATGACCGACCGCGGCCGTTGGCGCACCGCGCCGCATGCGCATCCGAAATACGGCCAGGTGATCTTCGTTCGCAAGGGGCGCGGCGTGATGAACCTGGAAGGCCGCAGCCTGCCATTCGAAGGCCCGTGCGCGCTGCTGTTGCCGACCGAATGCGTCCACGGTCTCGACTATGAGATGGACGTCGACCGCTGGGTGGTCACCATCGAGGTGGCGTACCTCACGCAAGTCAACGCCAAGCTCCATGAATTCATCCAGCTCTGGTCCTTGCCCCGCATGATCCCGCTGTCTTACGCACCGGAGGCCGAGGACGATTTTTACCGGCTGGTCCGCAGCCTCGAGCACGAAATCCAGTCCAACGCGGTAGGCCATATCGTCGGCACCGAGGCCCTGCTTACCACGCTGTTGCTGATGCTGGTGCGGGGCGCAGACCTTGAGCAGCCCGTCAGCGAAGGCGCCGTTCGCAACGACATCCGCCTCACGGAACGCTTCCGGGAACTGATCGAACAGCATTACCGCGAGAACCTGCAACTGCAGGACTATGCTTCGATGATGGCGGTCTCGCTGGTGCAGTTGAGGACGGCCTGCGCATCGGCTGCGGGGCAAAGCCCGGCCAAGATGATCCATGCGCGCCTCATCACGGAAGCCAGGCGTCATCTGATTTTCGGCGACATGTCGGTAGAACAGATCGCTTTCTGGCTGGGCTTTGCCGATGCTGCGTACTTCACCCGCTTCTTCCGCAAGGAAGTGGGGCAGACGCCCAGCCAGTTCCGCATCACCGCCCGGCAGCAGCCGCAACGCGCGCCCGGCGGAGCCTGAAAAGTACCGATGAAAATTCATTTTATGCAAGGACGCCCTGCTTCGCATCGCCTATGCTGTTTTGACTGGAAAAACGCCATCTCAAGCCGCGCCGCGGCACTGGCGCCGGCATCTCATAACAAAAAGAGGAAGAGGCATGCGGACGAGGAACCATCCGAAAGTGGAAAAACCGTGGGGGGTCGTCGTCTTGCTCGCACTGGGGCTGATGATCGCCTTCGTGGACCGCACGAGCCTGTCGTCGGCATTGGCGGAGAAAAGCTTCATCGCCGGATTCGGCCTCAACAGCATTGAGCGCGGATGGTTGAATTCGGCTTTCTTTTGGTCGTACGGCCTGCTGCAGATGCCGATGGGCTGGTTGGTCGACCGCTATGGCGTCAAATGGCCCTACACGATCTGCTTCATGCTCTGGTGCCTGGCTGCGGCGGCCACCGGCATGGTGACGACCTTGTCCGCGCTGCTGCTGATGCGGTTACTCATCGGCGTAGCCGAGTCGGTTGTCATCCCCGCCACTTACCGCTATCTCGCCGACAACTTCGAAGAGCACCAGAAAGGAACCGCGCTGGGTATCTTCTCCATCGGCGGCAAAATGGGCCCGGCGCTGGGCGCGCCAATCGCGGCCTGGCTCATCGTCACCCATTCTTGGCAAGTGATGTTCATCGCTACCGGCCTGGTCGGGCTGGTGTGGCTGGTCCCCTGGCTGCTCCTGCTGCGCAACGATTACCCGTCCAGGGAACAACTGGCGTCCCGCGCGCGGAGAGCGTCCTCGGTGCCGCTGGTCAATCTGTTATCCAGTCCTGTCGTTTGGGGCGGTCTGGTCAACAATTTTTGCTACGCCTATTTCACCTTCTACTGCATGACCTGGATGCCGGCGTACCTGGTGGAGCAGCGCGGCCTGTCGCTGACCCATTCGGGGCTGTATACCTTCTTCAGTTTTGCCGGCATCGCCATCGTAGCGGCCATCGCCGGATGGGCATCGGATCGGCTGATCGCACGAGGCAAGGATGCGGTACGCGTACGCAAGTCGTTCATCGTCGCCGGCTTCATCGGCGGCACGACGGTCCTGCTCGGCGCCTACGCGCAGAACCTGGAAATGGCCCTGTTCTGGAACGTGACTTCGCTGTCGCTGCTAGGGCTGGTCACCGCCAACAACCTGGCACTGTGCAAGCTCACGCTCATTCCCAGGCAAGCGGTAGGCTTGAATACCGGACTGCAGCAGGTGGCAACGAGCCTGGCGGGCGGCATTTCCGCCAGCTTGTCCGGCTGGCTGCTGCACCTGGGCGGCAACTACGAGCTGCCGATGATGGCGATCTTCGGCTTCCTGGTCGTCGGAGCCGCCAATACCATCGTGCTCATGCGCCGCGAATGGGCGCCGAAGGTCGATCCGGCCCAGGAATAAGCGACGGCCTTCCAATCTCCCCTGCACCGCTTTATCAACGATGAACAATCCGCTGCGCGAGCTCCCTTCTTTCCGCTATTTCTTCCTGTGCCGGATCGCCACCACCATGGCCAACCAAATGCTGATGGTGATCGTTGCCTGGCAAATGTACGACATCACGCACAGCGCATACGACCTGGGCCTGGTCGGCCTCGCTCAGTTCATCCCGGCGCTGGCGCTATGCCTGGTGGTCGGCCAGGCTGCCGACCGGTATGACCGGCGCATCATCCTGATGGCCAGTTTCGGCGGCCAATGCGCGGTGGCGCTTGTGCTGATTGCAGGCACGAACGGTGGCTGGCTGGGGCGCGACGTCATCTTGGCGGCGTCGATCGCCCTGGGGGTAGCAAAGGCATTTCAGATGCCCACCCAGCAAGCTTTATTGCCCACATTGGTGCCGCTGGCGGCGCTGCCGCGCGCGCTTGCCGTCAATTCCGCCGGCTCGCAATTCGCCACCATCGCCGGACCGGCCATCGGCGGCTTCCTTTATGTTGCAGGGCCGCAAACGGTGTATGGCATATGTGCGGCGCTGCTGCTGGCCGGCGCCGCCGCCCTGCGGCTGATCCGCTATGAACGCGCGCTGCCGCCGCGTGAACCTGCCACGCTCCGGGGTCTGTTCTCCGGAATCAGCTTCATCTGGAAGCGCAAGGAGGTACTGGGAGCGATCTCTCTTGATCTTTTTGCGGTCCTCTTCGGCGGCGCCACGGCCTTGCTGCCGATCTTCGCACGCGACGTGCTGCATACCGGCTCATGGGGGCTGGGCCTCTTGCGCTCGGCGCCGGCCATCGGGGCCTTGTTCATGTCGCTGTATCTGGCGCGCCATCCGATACGCCGCCGCGTGGGCAAGATCATGTTCGGCTCGGTCGCGCTATATGGCATGGCGACGATCGTGTTCGCGCTCTCCGATTCATTCCTCTTGTCGCTGGCGGCGCTTACGCTGACCGGCGCATTCGACATGATCAGCGTAGTGGTACGGCAGTCGCTGGTACAGCTCGATACGCCCGATGATATGCGCGGCCGCGTCAGCGCGGTCAATTCCATTTTCATCGGCGCCTCCAACCAGTTGGGGGAATTCGAATCCGGCTTGACGGCCGGCTGGTTCGGCACGGTGCCGTCCGTTCTGCTGGGGGGAGCGGGCACGCTTTTGATCGTGGCCTGCTGGGTACGGATATTCCCAACGCTGGCGCGCCGGGAAAAGCTGGCCTGATAGCCGTTCCCATACGCCGCCATCAAATCCGGCAAGAAACGCCAGGATTTTCCCGAGCATGTTTTCTCTTCGGGACCTGGCATGCCTATCCGGCCCAATCCCTTTCCCAGCAACGATGCGCGATTGCCGCAGGGCAATCCGGGTGCTATGCTATGACCTCATTTTTATGCGCTTGCCTGCTGCAATGCACAATGACGGGATAATTCGATTCTTTGTTGAACCGAAATGATGGGGGCTTGCAAATGAACAATAATATGCCTGAGTCAGAAGAGGCCAGATACCAAGTGTCCTCCAAGAGGGAAATCATTGCGCTGTTGAGCGCGATGATGAAGGAGAACCTTGAGCTATCCATTCTTCTCAACGAGATGGAAGAGGCGATCGCGACTTCCATCTTGCGCATGGAGGAGGATGTCATGTTCGTCAAGGCGGCGCCGACCCCCAGCCTGAACAAGGCGATCGTGGAAAGCAGCGGCGTGGTTTTTTCCGCCAATCCACGCAACGCCTTGATCAAGTTTTCCGCCAAGCAGGTCCGTCACACCGAACCCCACGAGCAGTTTTTGGCGCTGAAGGTCGACATCCCCGATCAACTGGTGCGCATACAGCGGCGCGAATTTTTCCGCATTGCCATTCCGTCGACCTCATCCCTGCGCTGCAAGATCCGCTTCACTTCGCCCGACGGGAAGTTCAACCTGGTCTGGGTTGCCATCAGCAATATCAGCGCGGGAGGCGTCGGCATCACCGACAAAAGCGCGTCGGTTCCATTGCAGGTGAATACCGTTTATGACGATTGCCACCTAGAATTGGGGATGGCCACGACCGTCCCCATCAGGCTCAAGGTGCGGTCGCTCAAAAAAGAAGAGCAGCCCAACGCAAGCCATATCCACCATTTTGGCTGTGAATTCGTGGAGACCCCGCGCGCTGTTCTGGCGTCCATTCAAAAATTCATCTTGCAATTGGAACGCGAACAGAATGCCCAAAAAATAAAAATCAAGGACGATCCCGCCAAATAAATCATAGCGCGGTATCGCGATGTCTTTCTATTTCCCGGCACGCGCCGTTTTTGCCCTTTCCTCCCTGTCCCTGCCCCCACGCTGACCCAAGACTGCCGTCGTCTTGTCCTAACGCTTTTCCTGCGCAGCCCCCTCCTGCACATCAATGCTCACCCCCATGGCCTGGAACAGGGTGGCCGTATCGGCCAGCCGCGTCGCCGTGGCGCGGATTTCGCCAAGGCGCGCATTGAGGTATTGGCGCTCGCCGGCGCGCGCGGCGCTCGGGGCAACCGCGCCCAACGAGGTCTTCCTTTGCGCATTGCGCCAGGTCTGCTCGCTGTGGCCGCGCGCGGCCGATGCCGCCTGCAGCGCGTCGGCGTCATGGGTCAGCGCTACCAGGCTGTCGGCCACGTTCTGGAAGGCGTTCAATACCGTCTGCCGGTAATTGTCTTGCGACGCCTGATAGGCTTCCTGCGCGGCGCGCCGGCGTGCGCGCAGGGCGCCGCCGTGGAAGATCGGTTGCGTGATGGAGGCGCCGATGCCCCACACCGCGCCCGCGGCGCCGGTGGCCTTGGGCCAGCTGAAGCCGGATTGCCCGAACGAGGCATTGATCGACAGGCTGGGGAACATCTCGGCCGTGGCCAGCGCTTCCTGCGCGGCGGCCACTTTCAGCGCGGCGTCGGCCGCCAGGATGTCGGGGCGCTGGCGCAGCAGGTCCGACGGCACCGACAGCGGCACACGCTCGGGCAGGCGCAAGGCGGCGATATCGAGGTCTGCCGGCGCGGCATCCGGCGTACGCCCCATCAGCACCGCCAACGCATGCCGCGTGGCCTGCCATTGCGATTTCAATCCCGGCAGGCTGGCGCGCAGCGACTGCGCGCTGGCCTGGGCGGCCAGCACATCGTCGGCCGCCACCGCGCCGATTGCGGCGCGCCGCTGTAATTCTTGCGCATCGGTGTCGGCCAGCGCCGCCAAGCGTTCGGTCTGCACGACCTGTGCTTGCAACGAGGCCGCATTGATGGCGGCGATCACCACGTTGGCGGCCAGCGTGCGGCGCGCCGCGTCGAACTGATAGGACTGGGCATCGACCTGGGCCGCCAGCGCCGAGTTGGCGTAGCGCTCCACGCCGAACAGGTCGAAGGTATAGCTGGCATTGATCTCGCCGGCAAAGACGTTGTACAGGTTGGTCGGCGGCCCCATGGTGGGCAGGCCCAGCGCGCGCTGGCGGGTGGCTTGTCCGACCGCGTCGATGGTGGGCCACAGCGATTCGTTGATCTGCGCGCGCAGTTGCTCCTTGGCGCCGGCCAGGCTGCGTTCGGCCTGCGCCAGCGAATGGTTGTGCTGCAGGGCTTCTTCCACCCAGGCCGACAATTCGGGCGAGGCATAGGCCTGCCACCATTGCGGCACGGCGCGCTGGCCCAGCACGAATTGCTGGCGGGCGCCGTCGGGGCCGATGGCGTCCGGCGTGGCTTCCACCGCGTAATGGTCGGGCTGCGGCATGGCCGGCGCATCGCCGCTCGGGCCCAGGGCGCAACCCGACAGCGCCGACAAGGCCAGCATCGCCAGCAGGGTCAGCCGCTGCGGCTTGAACATTTCATGAGTACGCATCAGTGGCTCCCTTGCGTTGCCGCGTCGCCGTGGTGGGTTTCATTGGGCTTGACCCGGTAGCACAGCGCATACAAGGCCGGCAGGTAGAACAGGGTCAGCACGGTGGCAATGGTGATGCCGCCCATCAGGGCGGTGGCCATCGGGCCGAAGAAGTTGCTGCGCAACAGCGGGATCAGCGCCAGCACCGCCGCCGCCGCGGTCAGCGTGATGGGGCGGAAGCGCCGCACGGTGGCGCCGACGATGGCGTCGAAGCGGCCGCGGCCGGCGGCGATGTCCTGTTCGATCTGGTCCACCAGGATCACCGAGTTGCGCATGATGATGCCCAGCATGGCGATGGTGCCCAGCATGGCGACGAAACCGAACGGCTGGCGAAACAGCAGCAGCGCGCCCACCACCCCGATCAGGCCCAGCGGCGCGGTCAGCACCACCATCATGGTGCGGCCGAAGCTTTGCAGCTGCACCATCAGCAACAGCAGCACGGCGATCACCATCAGCGGCATCTGCGCCGAGATCGAGGACTGCGCCTTGGCGTTTTCCTCGACCGGGCCGCCGACCTCGATGCGGTAACCCACCGGCAGTTCGGCGCGCAGCGCATTGAGCTTCCCGTTGACTGCGTTGGTGACGTCGATGCCCTGCACGCCGGCGCGCACGTCGGCCAGCACGGTAATGGTGGGCTGGCGGTCGCGTTCCCAGATCACGCCGTATTCCAGCGTATTGCGGAACTGCCCGAGCGCGGCCAGCGGCACCGGGCCGTTGGCGGTCGGCATGGACAACGTGGACAGGCGGGATGGATCGACGCGTTCGTTGCGCGGCGCGCGCAGGTCGACACTGATCAGCTTGTCGCGCTCGCGGTACTGGGTCACGGTATAGCCGGACAGCTGCATGGCCAGGAAGTTGGAAATCTGCTGCGAGGTCAGCCCCAGTTCGCCGGCGCGCTTCTGGTCCACTTCGAACGACACCGAGCGCTGGGCCGGTTCATCCCAGTCGAACTGCACATTGGTGGCGCGGCTCTCCTTGCGGATCTCGGCCGCCACCTGCTCGGCGATGGCGCGCACCTTGGGGATCTGCTCGCCGCTGACGCGGAACTGCACCGGGAAGCCGACCGGCGGGCCGTTCTCCAGCCGCGTCAGGCGCGTGCGCAGGCCGCTGAACTGGGTGCGCAACGGCTCTTCCAGCGCGCGGGCCAGGGCCTCGCGATCCTCCACCGATTTGGCCGTGACCACGAATTGCGCGAAATTGGCGCTGGGCAGTTGCTGGTCCAGCGGCAGGTAGAAACGCGGCGCGCCGGTGCCGACGAAGCTGACCACATGGTCGATCTGCGGACGGCCCTTGAGCACCGCCTCCATGCGCTGCGCCTCGCGCTGGGTGGCCTCGAAGGAAGCGCGCTCCGGCAGGCGCAGGTCGATCAGCAATTCGGGACGGTCCGAGCTGGGGAAGAACTGCTGCGGCACCAGGCCGAACGCCGCCAGCGAACCGAGGAACAGCAAGGTCGTGGCCAGCACCACGCGGCCGCGATGGGCCACGCACCAGGCCACCATCTTGCGCAGGCGGGTGTAGATCCTGGTCTGGTAGATCGGATGGTCGTGGTCTTCCTCGTCATGGCCGGCATGCGGATTGGCGGCGATCTGCTCGTCGGTGAGCGCGCCGGGTTTCTCCTTGAGCATGTGGTAGCCCAGCAGCGGGATCAGCACCACCGCCGCCAGCCAGGACAGCAGCAAGGCGATGGCCGAGACTTCGAAGATCGAGCGGGTGTATTCGCCGGTGCCCGACTTGGCCAGCGCGATCGGCAGGAAGCCCGATACCGTCACCAGCGTGCCGGTCAGCATCGGGAAGGCGGTGCTGGTATAGGCGAAGGCGGCCGCGCGGCGGCGGTTCCAGCCCTGTTCCAGCTTCACCGCCATCATCTCCACGGCGATGATGGCGTCATCCACCAGCAGGCCCAGCGCCAGCACCAGCGTGCCCAGCGAGACCTTGTGCAGGCCGATGTCGAACATGTCCATGAACAAGGCGGTAACCGCCAGCACGATCGGGATCGAGATCACCACCACCATGCCGGTACGGATGCCCAGCGACACCAGGCTGACCACCAGCACGATGGCGACCGCCTCGGCCACGGCTTCGAGGAAATCGTCCACCGATTTCTCCACCGCGTGCGGCATGCTGGACACCGCCGTCAGTGCCAGTCCGGCAGGCAGCCGCTTGCGCAGCTCCTCCGTGCGCGCATCGAGCGCCTTGCCCAGGCGAATCACATCGCCGCCGGGTTGCATGGTCACGCCGATGCCCAGCACCGGCTTGCCGTTGGAGCGCATTTCCTGCTCCTGCGGCTCGTCATAGCCGCGCCGGATGGTGGCGATGTCGCCCAGGCGGAAGTTGCGGTTGTTGATGTGGACGATCTTGTTTTCGATCGCGCTGACATCCTCGAACTGGCCGGTGGGCCGCACATACACGCGGTCGTTGCCGGTGGTGACCAGGCCGCCCGGCACCACCGCGTTCTGGCCGCCGATGGCATCGGCCAGCTGCTGCGGGCTGATGCCCAGGCGCGTCATCTTGGCGTTGCCGATGTCGATGTAGATGTGCTGGTTGCGGTCGCCGAAATAGTCGATCTTGCCCACTCCGGGCACGCGCAGCAGCTCGCCGCGCAGCTGGTCGGCATAGTCGCGCAGTTGCGCCGGCGTGAAGCCGTCGCCTTCCAGCGCGTAGATGTTGGTATAGACGTCGCCGAACTCGTCGTTGAAGTACGGCCCGCGCACGCCCTGCGGCAAGGTGGCGGCGATGTCGCCGACCTTCTTGCGCACCTGGTACCAGGTCTTGGGTACCTGCGCGGCAGGCGCCGTGTCCTTGATGGTGAAGAACAGCTGCGACTGCCCCGGGCGCGAATAGCTGCGCAGGAAATCCACGTCCGGCGTTTCCTGCAGCTTGCGCGCGATGCGATCGGTGATCTGTTCCTGCACCTGGCGCGCGGTGGCGCCCGGCCAGTCGGTCTGGATCACCATCACCTTGAAGGTGAACGGCGGGTCTTCCGACTGCGACAGCCTGGTGTAGGAACCGACGCCCAACAACGTCACCAGCGCCAGGATGAAGGTCACCAGCGCCTGGTGCTGCAGGGTCCAGGAAGAGAGATTGAAACGGCCAGGCGCGCTCATAGTGCGAAGTCCTCGGCATGCAACGGCGCGATGGGCTTGACCTTTTCGCCGGCGGTCAGCGTATGCACGCCTTGCACCACGACCTTGTCATCGGCGCCCACGCCTTGCGCCAGCGAGATGCTGCGCTCGCCATAGGCGGCCACCGTCACCGCCCGCAATTCCAGCTTGCCGTCGCCGCCGACGATCCACACCGCGGGCTTGTCGCCCTGGTGGAACAGGGCCGTGGCCGGCAGCACCATGACCGGCGCGGCTTGCCGTTGGCCTGCCTCCGGTGCGATGGCGACTTCGCCGGTCATGCCCAGGCGCAGCGCTGCGTCAGGCTGTTCCAGCGTGACCTTGACGCGGTAGGTGCGACTTTGCGGATCCGCCGCCGGGCTGACCTCGCGCACGCGGCCGCCGAAGCTGCGCCCCGGCAAGGCCGGCAACGTAACGGTGGCCGGCGCGCCCGGCCGGATGCCCGCGACCTGGTTGTCGGCCACGTCGGTGATCACGTCCACCGCGCCGGACCAGGCCAGCGAAAACACCGGCTGGCCGGCCGATAGCACGTCGCCGGTATTGGCCTGCTCGGCACTGATGACGCCATCGTGTTCCGCCAGCAGAACGGTATAGTCGCGCTGGTTGCCGGCCACCGCCGCGCGCGCCTGGGCCGCCTTGAACTGGGCCTGCGCCGCCGCATGGGCATCCTGGCTTTGCTCCAGCTGTTGCGTGCTGATCAGGTTCTCGCGCGCCTGCTCGGTATCGCGCTTGAGCTGCTTTTCGGCCGCATCCAGATGCTGGCGCGCCGAGGCCAGGTCGGCCCGCGCGCTGGCGGCATTGTGTTCGGCATCGGCCGGGTCCAAGCGCGCGACCGCCTGTCCCTTGCGCACCGCATCGCCCAGATGCACGCGGCGCTCCACCAACTGGCCGGCCACCCGGAAGGACATCGCCGTGACAAAGCGCGCCTGCACTTCGGCCGGCAGGTGCAGCACTTGCGCAGCGTTACGCTGCTGGGCCTGCAAGACCACCACTTCGCGCGGCGCTTCAGCCACCGGCGCCGGCTTGCTGCAGGCCCCCAGGGCCAATGCCAGCGACAGCGCCAGCACCGAAGGCGCCAGGCGCCGCACGCCGGCAACGCGCGCAGGCAAGCTGCGCAAGCGGGAATGGCGGGAATGGAGAGCAATCTTCACGACGGTCCTTTCATGGAAGGTAGATGTCCGGATCGCCGCGCGCTCCGAATCCCCGAAGGCAAGCGCTTCGGATTTCCGGCATTCTAATTCATATACGAATTCAAATGCAACATTGTATTTGGATTCATCAATGCTAAAATTTCCCCCATGACACGCCAACGACTCAGCCGCGAGCAAAGCCGGGAGCAGACCAGGGAAAGGCTGCTGGACGCTGCACACGCCGTTTTCATGCAAAAGGGATTCCCGCTAGCCAGCGTGGAAGACATCAGCGCCGCGGCCGGTTATTCGCGCGGCGCCTTCTATTCCAACTTCGACGACAAGACCCAGCTGTTCTTCGAACTGTTGCGCCGCGAAGGCGAAGGCATCGACCAGGAGTTCCACCGCATGCTGGGCGGCCCGACCGACGATCCGCTGGCCCTGAAGGAAGAAGTTGCCGCCCATTACTCCCAGTTGTACCAGGGAGACAAATGCAGCCTGCTGTGGATGGAAGCGCGCATCGTCGCCTTGCGCGACGAGAAATTCCGTACCGAATTCAACGGTTTCCTGGAAGAGCGCTATCGCCAGATCGCCGAATTCGTCGAGATGTTTTCCAAACTGACCGGCACCCCGCCGGCAGCGCCGCCGCGCGAGATCGCCATCGGCCTGATGGCCTTGTGCGAAGGCGTGAGCTTTTCGCACCGCTGCGCACCGGGCATGGTGGACGCCAAGACGGCCGAATCGGTCCTGTCGTGGTTCCTGAAGGCTTCGATTGCGGTCCCGGCCGCACTGCAGCCACAACCGCAGCCGCAGCCGCAACGACAAAAGGCAACGCCGGCGCGCAAAGCGGCGGCGAAAAAGAAAAAGGCTGGCTGACACACGCTTGCGCATCGCCTCCCCTGCGCACAGCGAGCCCATCATGCCCTGCTCCGCAGCTTTTCCTGCAATGGACACATTGAACCGGCGGATCCGCGGCAGGCAACGCCCCGGCAGCGACCTGAGCATGCCGGGCGGTCTTTGAATGTTGCCATATCGACACCCTCCGGACACCGCCTGCCCAAGCTGTTGCGCGCATGCTCCGGCGCCCCGCCAAGGCCGCCTCGGACGGGCTCGCCCCAGGCATCAGGTGCTATAATCGCCAGCCTTTGAGGAATGGCTCGCCCACCGCGCCGGCAGGCTCCGCAGGCATCGCATCGGATGCCATGCGCCGCGCCCGCCCTCGCACTGCCGACCGGCCCGACCGCCTCCCTTTGCCGGCGCCCGCATCCCACATGCATCTTCCCTCGCGCCCTACGCTTGATTGAGATTTATGCAAAAGAAAGTATTCATCAAAACCTTCGGCTGCCAGATGAACGAGTACGACTCGGACAAGATGGCCGATGTGCTCAACGTCGCCGAAGGCCTGGTCAAGACCGACCGTCCCGAAGACGCGGACGTGATCCTGCTCAATACCTGCTCGGTGCGCGAAAAGGCGCAGGAGAAGGTGTTTTCCGACCTGGGCCGCCTGCGCGAGCTGAAGAAGAAGAATCCCGACCTGCTCATCGGCGTGGGCGGCTGCGTGGCTTCGCAGGAAGGCGAAGCCATCGTCAAGCGCGCGCCGTATGTCGATATGGTGTTCGGCCCGCAAACCCTGCACCGCCTGCCGCAGATGATCACCGAACGCCGCTACACCGGCCGCGCGCAGGTCGACATCAGCTTCCCCGAGATCGAGAAGTTCGACCACCTGCCGCCGGCGCGCGTGGAAGGGGCCACCGCCTACGTCTCCATCATGGAAGGCTGCAGCAAGTATTGCAGCTATTGCGTGGTGCCCTACACCCGCGGCGAGGAAGTCTCGCGCCGCTTCGAGGATGTACTGACCGAAGTGGCCGGCCTGGCCGACCAGGGCGTGAAGGAAATCACGCTGCTGGGCCAGAACGTGAACGCCTACCGCGGCGCCATGGAAGACGGCGAGATCGCCGACTTCGCGCTGCTCATCGAATACATCGCCGAAATGCCCGGCATCGAGCGCATCCGTTTCGTCACCAGCCATCCCAAGGAATTCTCGCAGCGCCTGATCGATACCTACGCCAAGGTGCCCAAGCTGGTGGATCACCTCTACCTGCCGGCGCAGCACGGCTCGGACCGCACGCTGGCGGCGATGAAGCGCGGCTATACCGCCATCGAATACAAGTCGGTGATCCGCCGCCTGCGCAAGGTGCGTCCCAATATCACGGTGTCGTCCGACTTCATCGTCGGCTTCCCCGGCGAGACCGAAGAGGATTTCGAGGCGCTGATGAAGCTCATCGACGACATCGGCTTCGACAACAGCTTCTCCTTCGTCTTCAGCGCGCGCCCCGGCACCCCGGCCGCCAACCTGGCCGACGACACGCCGCAGGAAGTCAAGTTGAAACGCCTGCAGCGCCTGCAGGCGGTCATCAACGGCAACGTCGCCAGGATCAGCGCGTCCATGCTCGGCAGCGTGCAGCGCATCCTGGTCGAAGGCCCTTCCAAGCGCGACCCCAACGAACTGCAAGGCCGTACTGAAAACAACCGCGTGGTCAACTTCGACGGCGGCCCCAACGGCGCGCGCCTGGTCGGCCAGATGGTCGATGTCACCATCCTGCAGGCATTCCCGTTCTCGCTGCGCGGCGAGATCGTCGTCAAACAATAGCCAAACAAAGACCGGACCCCTCATTGAAAAAGATCCCCAACCAGCCGCACCACTTCATCCCGCAACCGCTGGACAACCGGCGCCTGGCCAACCTGTGCGGGGCGCTGGATGAAAACCTGCGGCAGATTTCCAACGCGCTGGATGTGACCATCTTCCGCCGCGGCGACCGTTTCATCGTCACCGGCACTAACGCCGAACGCGCAGTGGATGTGCTGGAGCGCTTCTATGAACGCGCCGACCGCGCGGTGTCGCTGGACGATATCCAGCTGACGCTGGTCGAACAGCGCGCCAATGCGGCCGCCGATGAAGAAGCCGGATTGCCGCCGCTGAGCGCCAGCGTTCGCCGCGCGCGCAAGGCGGAGGCGCCGACCGCGGAAGAAACGGCCGCGGCCGATGAACAGGCCATCCCCGACAGCCCGATCCTGAAGACCCGCAAGCACGACCTGCGTGGCCGCACGCCGCACCAGAGCCAGTATCTCAACGCCATCCTGGAACACGACATCACCTTCGGCGTCGGCCCGGCCGGCACCGGCAAGACCTACCTGGCCGTGGCCTGCGCGGTGGATGCGCTGGAGCGCGATTCGGTGCAACGCATCGTACTGACCCGACCGGCGGTGGAAGCCGGCGAACGCCTGGGTTTCCTGCCGGGCGACCTGGCGCAGAAGGTCGACCCCTACCTGCGTCCGCTGTATGACGCGCTGTACGACCTGCTCGGTTTCGACCGCACGCAAAAGCTGTTCGAGAAGCAGGCCATCGAGATCGCGCCGCTGGCCTACATGCGCGGCCGCACGCTGAACCATGCCTTCATCATCCTGGACGAGGCGCAAAACACCACGCCGGAACAGATGAAGATGTTCCTGACCCGCATCGGCTTCGGCAGCAAGGCGGTGGTGACCGGCGACGTCACCCAGGTCGACCTGCATCACGGCCAGAAGAGCGGCCTGGTCGATGCGCTGACGGTGCTGCACAATGTGCGCGGCATCGCCTTCTCGCGCTTCACCAGCGCCGACGTGGTGCGCCATCCGCTGGTGGCGCGCATCGTCGATGCCTACGATGGGCACAACAACCCGAAACCCGACACCGCCCGCAGCACCGCGCGCGCGGCCACCAACCTCCTGACCAAAGCAGCCAAGCCCCGCAATGTCCGCAAAACCTAAGCTCGCCTTGTCGGTGCAATACGCCGACGCCAGCCTGAAAGACACCGTCACCCGCCCCATGCTGCGCCGCTGGGTGCAGGCCGCGCTGTTCGCCCCGGCCGAACTGACGCTGCGCTTCGTCGATGCCGACGAAGGCCGCGCGCTGAACCGCGACTATCGCGGCAAGGACTATGCCACCAATGTGCTGACCTTCGCCTATACAGAGGATGAAGACAGCGAAGTGACGCAGGCCGACATCATCTTCTGCACCGACGTGCTGGAGAAGGAGGCCGCCGAACAGAAAAAGAGCGTCATTGAGCACACCGCCCACCTGGTGGTGCACGGCGTGCTGCATGCGCAGGGCTACGACCATGAAGACGAGAAAGACGCGGTCGAAATGGAAACGCTGGAGACCGAATTGCTGGCCGGGCTGGGCTTTGCCGACCCTTACGCCGGACGCTGAGCGCCGATGCGCGGAAATGGCCGGCACGCGCGAGCGTGGCCGGCTTTTTTTTTGCCCGGATGGCGGCAACAGGCGGGATTTTCCAGTTTCCGGCATGCAACTGACGGCATCTGCGCGCAAGCCGCGCCATGCCTGGACTTGCGGCGGTTTAGTGGACTTGTCACATAATTGTTGTATCCTATGCCTCTTCAAAACTACGTCGGGCTCGCGCCTAACGCCATGCAAGAACACCCTAGTAGCGTCAAGTCTGACGCTAAACCCCACCGTTCATTGTTTGAACGTCTCACCGCCCTGATTTCCCCCGAACCAGAAAACCGTGCAGAGTTGCTCGAGGTGCTGCATGACGCGCACGAACGCAACCTGATCGACGCCGACGCCCTGTCGATGATCGAAGGCGTGTTCCAGGTCTCCGACCTGGCCGCGCGCGACATCATGGTGCCGCGTTCGCAGATGGACAGCATCGACATCAGCAAGCCCATCGAAACCTGGATGCCCGACGTGCTGTCGACCTCGCACTCCCGCTTCCCGGCCGTGGACGGCGAACGCGACAAGGTGGTCGGCATCCTGCTGGCCAAGGACCTGCTGCGCTACTACGCCGAAGAATCGTTCGACGTGCGCGACATGCTGCGCCCGGCCATCTTCATCCCCGAATCCAAGCGCCTCAACGTGCTGCTGCGCGACTTCCGCGCCAACCGCAACCACATGGCCATCGTGGTCGACGAATACGGCGGCGTGGCCGGCCTGATCACCATCGAGGACGTGCTGGAGCAGATCGTCGGCGACATCGAGGACGAGTACGATTTCGACGAGGCCGAAGACAACGTGCTGGCCCTGAAGGATGGCCCCCACGGCGCGCGCTGGCGCGTCAAGGCGCTCACCGAGATCGAACAGTTCAACGACGAGGTCGGCTGCCGCCTCGAAGACGAGGATGCCGACACCATCGGCGGCCTGGTCGCCAACCACCTCGGCCGTGTGCCGCGCAAGGGCGACGAGTTCGACATCGACGGCCTGCATTTCGAAGTGCTGCGCGCCGACGCTCGCCAGGTGCATGTCCTGCTGGTGTCCAAGCTGCCGTCTGCGGCAGCGGAAGACGAATAATCCCGCTCTCCCGGCACTGTCCAGCGTGAATTCCCCCGTCCCGAACAACACTCCTGAACAACGCGGGGAAGCCCCCGCGCGCGACCGCATCGGCCCGGCCGCGCTGCTGCCGCTGCTGCTGCCGATCCTGGCGGGCGCCGCCAACGTCTTCGCATTCGCGCCGTTCAGGCTGTGGCCGCTGCAGATCGCGGCGCTGGCCTGGCTGTTCCACCAGGCCATCGTTTCCCCCCAGGCCGGCGCGCGCCGGCACTTCCTGCTGGGCTGGCTGTACGGTTTCGGCTGGGCCGCGGCCGGCGTGCACTGGCTGTACATCAGCATGCACGACTATGGCGGCATGCCCTCCTGGATGGCGGCCCTGGCGGTGGCCTTGCTGGCGCTGTACCTCGGCCTGTACGCCGGCGGCGCCATGGCGCTGGCCGGCTGGCTGCGCAAGCACTGGTCGTCGTCGCCGCTGACGATGGGCCTGCTGATGCTGCCGGCGCTGTGGGCCTTGTCCGAATGGGCGCGCGGCTGGATCTTCACCGGCTTTCCCTGGCTGGTGTCCGGCTATGCGCACACCGCCGGGCCGCTGGCCGGTTTCGCGGCCGTGGGCGGGGTCTATGGTGTGGGCTGGATCGCCGCGCTGGCGGCCGGCGCGCTGGCGCTGCTGTGGCAGGGAATGCGCCGCAAGGGCGCCGCCGGCGCGGCCATCCGCATCGGCGTGCCGCTGGCTACGGTACTGGCGTTATGGGCCGGCGGGCTGGCGCTGCGCCAGGTGGCCTGGACCACGCCGCAAGGCCAGCCGATCTCGGTGCGGCTCCTGCAGGGCAATATCCCGCAGGAAATGAAATTCTCCAACGATGCGCTGGTGTCCACGCTCACCATGTACGAGCAGATGATCAGCGCCGAACCGGCCGACCTGATCGCCACGCCGGAAACCGCCATTCCCTTGCTGCCCCAGCAACTGCCGCCGGACTACCTGGCGCGCCTGGTGCGCTTCGCGCAATCGAGCGGCAGCCACCTGGCGCTGGGCATTCCGTTGTCGGACGCGCCGATGCAATACGCCAATTCGGTGCTGGGCTTCGGCCCCGAAGCCGGCTCGGCGGTGTCGCCTTATCGTTATGACAAGCACCACCTGGTGCCTTTCGGCGAATTCATCCCGCTGGGTTTCCGCTGGTTCGTCGACATGATGCACATCCCGCTGGGCGACATGACGCGCGGCGCCCCCGTGCAATCGCCGTTCGCCGTGAAAGACCAGTGGGTGCTGCCCAATATCTGCTACGAAGATTTATTCGGCGAAGAAATCGCCGGCCAGCTGCGCGACGCTTACCGCGCCGGCCAGCCACAGGCCAGCATGTTGCTTAACCTGTCCAACATCGCCTGGTTCGGCAATTCCATCGCGCTGCCGCAGCACTTGCAGATTTCGCAGATGCGCACCTTGGAGACCGGCCGCCCGATGCTGCGCGCCACCAACACCGGCGCTACCGCCGTGATCGTGCCCGGCGGTGCGCTGGAGGAACTGCCGCCCTACACGCGCGGCACGCTCGCCGCGCAGGTACAAGGCTATGCCGGCCAGACGCCCTACATTCTGCTGGGCAACAAGCTGGTGGTCGGGCTGGCCCTGCTGATGCTGCTGGTGGCCTGGGGCCGCAACAAGGCCGCGCGCATCCGCCACTGACAAGTCGCCAGTGGGCACGCCGAACTGTTTCAAGGCTTGAAACAGTTCAAACCCGCCTGCAATCGGCCACCCCGAAACCGGGTCAAACAGCCCAAAAGACGCTAAAATTCAAGGTTTTAGCAATTCCTCGCCAGTTCCTCCGGCAACCACACAAGATGCTGACATTTCAACAAATCATCCTCAAGCTGCAAGAATATTGGGACGCCCAAGGCTGCGCGCTGCTGCAGCCCTACGACATGGAAGTCGGCGCGGGCACTTCGCACACCGCGACCTTCCTGCGCGCGATCGGCCCCGAGCCGTGGCGCGCCGCCTACGTGCAACCGTCGCGCCGCCCCAAGGACGGCCGCTACGGTGAAAATCCCAACCGCATGCAGCACTACTACCAATACCAGGTGGTGTTGAAGCCGGCCCCGGAAAACATCCTCGACCTGTACCTGGGTTCGCTGCAAGCGCTGGGCCTGGACCTGCAGCAAAACGATGTGCGCTTCGTCGAGGACGACTGGGAAAACCCGACCCTGGGCGCCTGGGGCCTGGGCTGGGAAGTGTGGTTGAACGGCATGGAAGTGACCCAGTTCACCTATTTCCAGCAAGTCGGCGGATTGGACTGCAAGCCGGTGCTGGGCGAGATCACCTACGGCATCGAACGCCTGGCGATGTACCTGCAAGGCGTGGAAAACGTCTACGACCTGGTGTGGACCGAATGGATCGAAAACGGCGTCAAGAAGAAGCTGACCTACGGCGACGTGTTCCACCAGAATGAAGTCGAGCAGTCGACCTTCAACTTCGAGTACTCCAACACCGAGTTCCTGTTCTCGCTGTTCTCCAACTACGAAGCCGAAGCCAAGCGCCTGATGGAAGTGCCTCTGGCGCTGCCGGCCTACGAACAGGTGCTCAAGGCGGCGCACACCTTCAACATGCTCGATGCGCGCGGCGCCATCTCGGTCACCGAGCGCGCCGCCTACATCGGCCGTATCCGCAACCTTTCGCGCGCCGTGGCGCAAGCCTATTTCGAGTCGCGCGAGCGCCTGGGCTTCCCCATGCTGGGAGAGGCCGGGATCAAGGCCGCTGCCTGAGCGCGGCCGCAACCGCATACGACAGAACCGGCGCCTGGCATTGCAGGCGCACCGAGCAAGACAGCAAGACACACAACATGAACCAAACACTTCTCGTAGAACTCGTCACCGAAGAACTGCCGCCCAAGGTGCTGGCCAAGCTGGGCGACGCTTTCGCCGCCGGCATCTTCAATGGCCTGCAAAGCCGCGGCTACCTGGAATCCGATTCCGCCGCCACCGCCTACGCCACGCCGCGCCGCCTGGCCGTCTCCATCACCAAGGTACGCCCCGCCTCGCCCGACAAGGCGATCCGCGAAAAGGTGTTGCCGGTCGCAGTCGGCCTGGATGCGGAAGGCCGCCCGGCCGCGCCGCTGGTCAAGAAGCTGGCTTCCCTGGCCGCCGCCACCGGCGCCGCCGTGATCACGCCGGACCAGTTGGAACGCGCGCAGGACGGCAAGGCCGAAAGCTTCTTCTACACCTATACCGCCAAGGGCTCGGCCCTGGCCCAGGGCCTGCAGGCGGCATTGGAAGAAGCCGTCGCCAAGCTGCCGATCCCCAAGGTCATGAGCTACCAGCGCCAGTTCGGCCGCGCCGCCGGGGAAACCGTGCATTTCGTGCGCCCGGCGCATTACCTGGTGGCCCTGTTCGGCGATGCCGTGCTGCCGCTGACCATCCTCGGCCTGGACGCCGGCCGCACCACGCTGGGCCACCGATTCCTGTCGCCGGGCGCGCTGCAGATCGCCGCGCCCGACGCCTACGTCGAGACGCTGGCCGCGCAAGGCCGCGTCATCGCCAGCTTCGCCGAGCGCCGCGACAAGATCCGCGCCGCGCTGCTGGACAAGGCCGGCGCCGACCAGGTGCTGATGCCCGACAGCCTGCTCGACGAAGTCACCGCGCTGGTCGAATGGCCGGTGGTCTACGAATGCAAGTTCGAGGATGAGTTCCTGGCCGTGCCGCAGGAATGCCTGATCCTGACCATGCAGACCAACCAGAAGTACTTCGCGCTGACCGACGCCAACGGAAAACTGCGCTCGCGCTTCCTGATCGTCTCCAACCTGGAGACCGCGCATCCCGAACACATCATCGGCGGCAACGAGCGCGTGGTGCGCCCGCGCCTGTCGGACGCCAAGTTCTTCTTCGAGCAGGACAAGAAGAAAAAGCTGGCCGAGCGCGTGCCGCTCTTGGCCAACGTGGTCTACCACAACAAGCTGGGCAACCAGTTGCAGCGCACCGAGCGCGTCCAGGCGCTGGCCGGCAAGATCGCCGGCCTGTTGAGCGGCGACGTGGCGCTGGCCGAGCGCGGCGCGCTGCTGGCCAAGGCCGACCTGCTGACCGACATGGTGGGCGAGTTCCCCGAGCTGCAAGGCATCATGGGCACCTACTACGCGCGCCATGACGGCGAAGCCGAAGACGTCGCGCAAGCCGCCTCCGAGCATTACCAGCCGCGCTTTGCCGGCGACGCGCTGCCGGCCACCGCGACCGGCACCGCCGTGGCGCTGGCCGACAAGCTGGAAACCCTGGTCGGGATCTGGGGCATCGGCCTGCAGCCGACCGGCGACAAGGACCCGTTCGCGCTGCGCCGCCACGCCCTGGGCGTGCTGCGCATGCTGGTCGAAAAGCGCCTGCCGCTGTCGCTGCCGGTGCTGGTGGAGGCCGCGGCCGCACTGTTCGCCGGCAACGCCAATTTCAAGAACCCGGGCGCCGACGTGCTGGCCTTCCTGTACGACCGCCTGCGCGGCCTGCTGCGCGAGCGCGGCTTCGCGCAGAATGAAGTCGAAGCGGTGGTGGCGCAGCAGCCGGCCGTGCTGGACAACGTGGTCGAGCGCCTGGACGCGGTCAAGGCCTTCGCCGCCTTGCCCGAAGCCGAAGCGCTGGCCGCGGCCAACAAGCGCATCACCAACATCCTGAAGAAGATCGAAGGCGTGGCCATCGACGGCCACGGCCAGGTGCAGGACAGCCTGCTGCGCGAAGCCGCCGAGCAGGGCCTGCACTCGGCCATGCAGCTGTCGCGCCCGCAGGTGGAAGCGGCCTATGCCAAGGGCGATTTCGCCGGCGCATTGAAGGCGCTGGCGCAATTGCGGCAGAATGTCGACGCCTTCTTCAACGACGTGATGGTCAACGCCGAAGACGAACAGTTGCGCAAGAACCGCCAAGCGTTGCTGGCGGAGCTGCATGGCATGCTGAACCAGGTGGCCGATATTTCCAAGCTGGCCGCGTAATCCTAATCCATCAGCAAGACCGATACCGGGAAGATCCGCCGCGCATGGCCCCAGGCCGGCGCGGCGGATTGCATGAAGGGAAGCCTACCGCATGAAACTGATCATCCTCGATCGCGACGGCGTCATCAACCACGACTCCGACGCGTTCATCAAATCGCCCGACGAGTGGATCCCGATCAAGGGATCGCTGGAAGCCATCGCGCGCCTGAACCAGGCCGGCTACCGGGTGGTGGTCGCCACCAACCAGTCCGGCGTGGCGCGCGGGCTGTTCGACATCAAGACCCTCAACGCCATCCACCACAAAATGCACACCGCGGCCCAGCAGGTCGGCGCCGATATCGACGCCGTGTTCTTCTGCCCGCACTCGGCCGACGACAACTGCGACTGCCGCAAACCCAAGCCCGGCATGTTCCTTGAGATCGCCAAGCGCTTCGGCATCAGCCTGCGCGGCGGCGTGGCCACCGTGGGCGATTCGCTGCGCGACCTGCAGGCCGGCTTCGTGGCCGGCTGCGCGCCCTACCTGGTACTGACCGGCAAGGGCGAAAAGACCCATGCCAAGGGCGGCCTGCCGCCGGGTACGCTGGTCTACCCCAACCTGTCTTCGGTGGTCGATTTCATCCTCAAGTCGCCGGTCGACGTGTCGGTATAGCACCGTCCGTTTCATCACAACAAACAACGCATGCTGCGGCATGGGAGAATGTATTTTGCGCCTTACCTTGATTCTGCGGTCGGTAGTGTTCCTGGTCCTGATGGCGGTGGCCACCATCATCTGGTCCTTCGCCTGCCTCTTGTCCGCGCCCTTCCCTTATGCGCAACGCTACTGGTGGACCTCGCGCTGGAATGTGTTCGTCATCTGGAGCGCCAAAGTCATCTGCGGCATCCGCTATGAGATCCGCGGCAAGGAAAACCTGCCCGATGCGCCGGTGATCCTGCTGTCCAAGCACCAGTCGGCCTGGGAGACCATCTTCTACGTCATCAACATGCCGCGCCCGCTGGTGTTCGTGTTCAAGAAGGAACTCACCTACATCCCCTTCTTCGGCTGGGGCATCGGCCTGTTGCGCATGATCCCGATCGACCGCAGCAAGGGCCGCGACGCCTTCTCGCAGGTGCTGGAACACGGCCGCCGCAGGCTGGCCGACGGCCAATGGATCGTGATGTTTCCGGAAGGCACGCGCACCAGGGTCGGCTCGCAAGGCAAATACAAGGCGGGCGGCTCGCGCCTGGCGGTGGAAACCAATACGCTGGTGGTGCCCATCGCCGTCAACTCCGGCGAACGCTGGCCCAAGGGCTCGTTCGTCAAGCAACCGGGCACCATCACGGTATCGATCGGCAAGCCGATCTCGCCCGCCGGGCTGTCGCCCAACGAGCTCAACGCGCGCGTTGAAAATTGGATAGAATCCGAGATGCGCGTGATTTCGCCGGACGCATACAACAACAACGCGCCCCGGCAGGCCGCCGTCGATCCTGTCGATCCGGCCAGGTCTTAGAACCTGTTGATGATCTAGCCGGGAGTTGAGCAAATGTCATTTCAGGATGGAATGCAAGGCGTAAAACGTAGCCGGGCCGGTTGGCCCGGCGAGGCTTTGCCACGCCGCAGACCGCCTGAAAGAGTATTTGGGCAACCCCGGACGAGATCGTCAACAGGTTCTTGCAGATAGCCAACCGACATATCAGGACGCCGCGACTCCCTTGAAACTGCTTCGCAAACCCAAGCCCAATCCCAACCAGCTTTCGCTGCAACTGGATTTGTTCGCTCCGGAGCCGGAGCAGGGACAGTCGCCCGCGCAACAGATTACCCCTATCCAGGATCCCGGCCCGGCCTTGCCGTCGCCGACGCTGCAGCCGCCGCTGATCGTCACGCCCACGCCGGTGGTGCATGCCGCGCCGCTGCCGCCCCCGGTCGTCGCGCCGCCCGCCACGCTGGTGCCGCCGCCGAGCGGTCGCCCGGCCGACGGCAAACGCCGCATCCAGCTGGGCGAACACACATTGGATTACGTCCTGCTGCGCTCCAAGCGCAGCACCATCGGTTTCCTGGTGAGCGACGAAGGACTGCGCGTGACCTCGCCCAAATGGGTGACGCTGGCCGAGATCGAAAACGCCATCCGCGAAAAGCAGCGCTGGATCCTGGCCAAGCTCAATGAGCGCCGCGAGCGCTCGGCACGCCGCCTGCAGCCGCAGATGCAGTGGCGCGACGGCGCCACGCTGCCCTACCTGGGCGCGGACATCACGCTGCGCATCCGCGCCGGCCAACGCGCCGCGGTCTATCTCGACGAGGATGCGCGCGAACTGAACGTCAGCCTGCCCGCCGACGCCGGCGAGCAGCAATTGAAGGACCGCGTGCAAGGCTGGCTGCAAGCGCGCGCCGAAGAACTGTTCGGCAAGCGCCTGATCGTCTACGCCGAAAAGCTCGGCGTCACCTACCGCTCCTACGCGCTGTCCTCTGCCACCACGCAATGGGGTTCATGCACCGCCGACGGCCGCATCCGCCTGAACTGGCGCCTGATGCACTTCGCCCTGCCGCTGATCGACTATGTGATCGCGCATGAGCTGGCACATCTGCGCGAGATGAACCACAGCCCGCGCTTCTGGGCCACGGTGCAATCGATCTTCCCCGAATTCGAGCTGGCCAAGAAAGCGCTGCGCGACAGCGCGCCGGAAACCCTGCCGATCTTCTGATCGCAGGCGATCGCGTACAAGTCCCAAACGGCACCGTAAACAACAAGAGCCCGCAAGCGGGCTCTGTGGATACGACGCCTGCGCATCGGGACCGGGTATCGCTTTCGCCTCTCCCCATCCCTTGCGCCTGCGATCACTTCATCACTTCTTGTGTTCGATGAACTCGACCTTGTAGCCGTCCGGATCGGTGACGAAGGCAATCACCGTGGCGCCGCCCTTGACCGGGCCGGCTTCGCGCGTGACATTGCCGCCGGCGGCCTTGACGGCCTCGCAGGCCTTGTATGCGTCTTCCACTGAAATGGCGATGTGGCCGTAGGCGGTGCCCATTTCGTACTTGTCGACGCCGTGGTTATAGGTCAGCTCCAGTTCCGCATGGTCGGGATTGGAACCATAGCCTAGGAACGCCAGCGTGTATTTGTACTCGGTGTTTTCCGACGTGCGCAGAAGCTTCATGCCCAGCACTCGCGTGTAAAAATCGATGGAACGTTGCAGGTCGCCGACTCGCAGCATGGTATGGAGAATTCGCATGTGTGCCTCAAAATGTTGCTGGGTAAGACCCGTATTGTAGACGCACTGGATGTTTCGTGCCCCGTGGCGCCTTCGGGACAAGCACGGCAGGATCGGGAGAAATTCAGTCTTGCCGTTCCAGGTTTCCCTGCACGATCTTGAGCAGCGCGACCAGCTCATCGCATTGCTTTTCCGATAAGCCCTCCACTGCCTGCGCCAGGATCCGGGACCCGGTCTTTTTCAATTGGCGCTGCAGCGCCCGGCCTTCCTTGCTGAGCTGCAAGCGCACGGAGCGGCGATCTTGCGCGTCTTCCCTCGCCTCCAGATAGTTCTTGTCCCGCAAGCCGCGGATGAGCCGCGTCAGCTGGGCCTTGTCGCGCCCGGAATGCGCCACCAGGTCGCTCAGCGTGGCGTCGGGGTGTTGCGCAAAGTAATCCAGCACGCGGCTTTCCATATGCGTAATGCCGCGCTCGTCCTCGCGGAAAACCTGTAAGCGACTGGCGCGGTACAAGTGCATGACCGTATGGATGGCCTCAAAGACCTTATCGGCAGCAGGTGATTGGTTGACTTTATCAACTTGATTTTTCATAATGGTAGATATTATCAACTAAATAGGCTTCCATGGATACCATCAATACACCGTCGCGTGCAGTGCAACGTGTCCGCCATGACGTCAAATTCCGCGACGTCACCGTCTCGCGCATCCGCCAGACCGGCGCCAACATGCTCAGCATCACATTCAAGGGCGAGGCCTTGTCGGATTTCGTTTCGCTGTCGTTTGACGACCACGTCAAATTCATCTTTCCGGATGCCGCCGGCGTCCCGGTGCGGCGCGACTATACGCCAATCGATCATGACGAGCAACGCAATGAAATCACGCTGGAATTCGCCTTGCATGCCGAAGGCGCCGCCACCGACTGGGCGCGCCGGGCCAAGGTCGGCATGACGGCGGTGATCGCCGGGCCGCGCGGCTCCATGATCATCCCCGCCGATTATGACTGGCACCTGCTGGTGGGCGACCTGTCTGCCTTGCCGGCGATCAGCCGCCGCCTCAAGGAACTGCCGGCGGGCGCGCGCGTGCGGGCGGTCATCGAGATTGCCCACATGGGCGATATCCGCCAGTTCGACAGCCAGGCGCAAGTCGACGTGAAATGGGTGACCAACGGCGCCGAAGCCTTGGCCGACATCCGCGCATGGCAATTGCCGGCCGGCGAGGGTTACGTCTGGGGCGCGGGTGAAGCGGCGACGATGGCCCAACTGCGCGCCTTGCTGCTCAACGAAAAACAGCACTCCAAGGATGCCATGCGCATTTCCGCCTATTGGAAACGCGGCGCCTCCGACTTCCACGAGAAGCTGGATCAATAGATCGAAGGAAAAATCCGGCCGCGCAAGGTCTTGGCCGCCGCCATGTTGCTCAAGGCCGGCATCCCTTCTCCTGCCTCTGGCGGGTCTTCAGTCCGCAGTCGAATGGAGCGGTCACAGGACCGGACATCCATGAAGTAGAATGGCATCAATCCACAATGCCATGAAAGTTGCTCATACATCATGTTGGAACGCATCCATTTATCCATCGTCCAGGAAGTCGAGCGGCAAGGTTCGCTGACCGCCGCCGCCCAGATCCTGTGTGTCACGCAATCGGCGCTGAGCCACAGCATGAAGAAGCTGGAACAGCAACTGGGCACCGATATCTGGCTGCGCGAGGGACGCAGCCTGCGGCTCACGCAAGCCGGCCAATACCTGCTGGCCGTAGCCAACCGCGTGCTGCCGCAACTGGACCTGGCCGAGGGCAGGCTGCGCCAGTTCGCCCAGGGCGAACGCGGCGCATTGCGCATCGGCATGGAATGCCATCCTTGTTACCAATGGCTGTTGAAGGTGGTGTCGCCTTATCTGGAGGCATGGCCGGATGTGGATGTGGACGTGAAACAGAAATTCCAGTTCGGCGGCATCGGCGCGCTGTTCGGCTATGAGATCGACCTGCTGGTCACGCCGGACCCGCTGTACAAGCCCGGCCTGGTCTTCGAACCGGTCTTCGATTACGAACAGGTGCTGGTCGTGGCCGGCAACCACAAGCTGGCCGGCGCCGCTTATGTGAAACCGCAGCAACTGCTGGATGAAGTACTGGTCACGTATCCCGTTCCGACCGACCGCCTGGATATCTACAATCAATTCCTGTCGCCGGCGGGCGTCACGCCCAAACGGCACAAGGCCATCGAAACCACCGACATCATGCTGCAGATGGTCGCCAGCGGACGCGGCGTCGCCGCCCTGCCGCGCTGGCTGGTGGAAGAATACGCCGACAAGATGGACGTGGCGCCGGTGCGGCTGGGCAAGCACGGCATCGCCAAGCAGATCTTCCTCGGCGCGCGCGAAACCGAAGTCGGCATCGATTACCTGCATGCTTTCATCGAGCTGGCGCGAAACGCTGGCGCCTGAACCCCGGCTCCAGGAGCACAATGAAAAACGGGCAAGCCGCGTGGCTTGCCCGTTTTTTCCTCAAGACTGCGATTTACCGCATCGCTTAACGGCCGTAGTAGTACGGACGGTCGTCATAGCGGTAGGAGCGCACTTCGGTGCGTTCTACGTAGCGCACCGGGCGCGGTGCGTAATAGCGCGGCTGCTCGTAGTACACGGGCTGCGGCGCCTGGTAATAAACCGGCTGCGGCGGAGCTTGGTAGTACACCTGTTGCGGCGGAGCCTGGTAGACCGGCTGGGCTGGAACCGAATTGGCGATCAGCGAACCGATGGCGACCGCGCCGATGATGCCGGCAGCGATGGCGACGCCGTTATTGCCGCCGTGGTCACGCGCCATGGCGGGCGCGCTGACGACTGCTGCCGAGGCGAGAAGGGTTGTTGCGATCAGAACCGTTGCGATTTTTTTGCTGGCCATGATTGGCTCCTGTCAAATGAGTCCGCTATGTTGTCGCGGCACGATTCAACTATATGCCAACAAATCTCGAAATCCATCGATTCTGTGACTTGGTTACAGTTCTTACGAGTCGTACCCCGAATGTGACTATTTGCAACCGGATACGCACAAAGGCGGCGTTTTTCAGGTCTTGCGGTTGCCCAGCAGATTGGCCAGCGCCACGAACTGCGCCACCGGCACCGCTTCCGGGCGGGCTTGCGGGTCGACGCCGGCCTGGCGCAATTCCTCTTCGGTGAACAAACCCGCCACGCAGTTGCGGATCACCTTGCGGCGCTGGGAGAAGGCCTTGGTGACCACCTGCGCCAGCAAGTTCTCATCGCAGGGCATGGGCTGCGCCAGCGGAATCATGCGGACAATGGCCGAGTCCACCTTCGGCGGCGGATCGAATGCGGCGGGCGGCACCACGAACAGCAATTCCATGTGATAGCGCCATTGCAGCATCACCGACAGGCGCCCGTAAGCCTTGCCGCCCGGTTCGGCCACCATGCGTTCCACCACTTCCTTTTGCAGCATGAAATGCTGGTCGCGCACCTGCGGCGCAATGCTGGCCAGATGGAACAGCAAGGGGCTGGAAATGTTATACGGCAGGTTGCCGACCACCCGCAACTTTTGCCCGTCAGACACCGGAATGCTGCCGAAATCGAACTTCAATGCGTCGGCCGAATGCACCGTCAGGCGTGCCGGGTCGAAACGTTTTTGCAGGCGCTCGACCAGGTCGCGGTCGAGCTCGACCACGTGCAGGTGCTTGAGGGAGTCGAGCAGCAGGGAAGTCATCGCCGCCAGGCCGGGGCCGATTTCGACCATGGCGTCGTCCGGCTGGGGCTCGATGCAACGGATGATGTCGTACAGGACGGTGTCGTCGGTCAGGAAGTTCTGGCCGAAACGTTTGCGGGGGATGTGTTTCATAGCTTGCCTTGGTTGCGCGCCATCTCGGCGGCGGCGCGGATCGCCACCGTCATGCTGCCGTGGTCGGCATGGCCCAGCCCGCGCGCGGCCAGGTCCAGTGCGGTGCCGTGGTCGACCGAGGTGCGAATCAGCGGCAGCCCCAGCGTGATATTGATGCCGTGGCCGAAGCTGGCGAACTTGAGCACCGGCAGCCCTTGGTCGTGGTACATCGCCAGCACGCAATCGGCGCCTTCCAGGTACTTGGGCTGGAACAGCGTATCGGCCGGATACGGGCCGCGCGCATCGATGCCGCGCTGCTGCGCCGCCTGCAGCGCCGGCGCGATGACGTCGATTTCCTCGCGGCCGAGATAGCCATTCTCGCCGGCATGCGGGTTCAGGCCGGTGACCAGGATGCGCGGCGCGGCGATGCCGAACTTGGCGCGCAAGTCGGACTGGAGGATATCCAGCGTGCGCGCCAGGCTGTCGCCGGTAATGGCGGCCGGCACATCCTTCAAGGCCAGGTGCGTAGTGGCCAACGCCACGCGCAGATGCGGCGCATGTGACGTGGCTGCGCCGGCCAGCATCATCACCACGTGCGGCGTATGCGTGGCTGCGGCCAGGTATTCGGTATGGCCTGAAAACGCCACGCCGGCGTCATTGATGGTGCTCTTTTGCAGCGGCGCGGTGACGATCGCGGCAAAGCCGCCGCTCATCGCCCCTTCGACTGCGAGATCCAGCGCCTGTAGCACGGCGCGGCCATTGCGCGCATCAAGCTGGCCAGGACGCACCGGTTCCGCCACCGGGCAGTCGATGACGGTCAGGCAATCGGCCGGGAAGTCCGGCAAGCCGCTGTTGCGCCAGGCCTGTATCGACAGTGCGGCGACCCGCATCTGCGGGTCGATGCCTTGCGCGGTTTGCGCCAGCAAGGCGGCATCGCCCAACAGTACGCAACGTACTTCAGCGCGCAACTCCCAGGCCGCGCGCAGCGAAATTTCGGGGCCGATGCCTGCCGGTTCGCCGCAGGTGAGCGCGATGATGGGTCGATTCATGGCGTTGGAAAATCCCTCGTCAAAAAAAGCAAGAGCCGGCGCCAGGGCCGGCTTCTTGCTGGGCTCTCATGCTGGCGACGCCAGATGCACAGGCGCGCAGCGCCGCTTGCAACGGGCGCCGCGCGCTGGCCGCATCAGTCGTCGTTACGGTACTCGACATAGGCGCGGTCGCGGATCTGGCGCATCCAGTCTTCGGTGGCCTCCTCGATCTTGCGCTCGCGGATGGCCTGGCGGGCCGCCTGGCGGGTACGCTCCTTGGAAGCGTCGTCGGTCTTGCGCTCAACCACCTGAATCAGGTGGAAGCCGAACGGCGATTCGATCGGCTGGCTGACCTCGCCCGGCTTCAACTGGTCCATCGCGCGCTCGAACTCGGGTACGGTATCGCCCGGGTATACCCAGCCCAGGTCGCCGCCCTTGGCGGCCGACAAGTCGTTCGAATACAGCTTGGCCAGTTCTTCGAAGGTGGCCGAACCGTGGTCCAGGCGCTCCTTCAGTTCGGCCAGCTTGCGCTTGGCGTCGGCCGCGGTGACCACCTGGTTGACCTTGATCAGGATGTGGCGCACATGGGTCTGCTGGACTGCCGGCGCGGCGGCTTGCTGGTTGCCGGCGGCGCGGCGGCCGACCAGTTTCAGGATGTGGAAGCCGTTGCCGCTCTTGAGAATCGCGCTGACCTGCCCCTCCTGCAGCTGGGACACGCCGTCCAGGAACAGTTGCGGCAAGCGCTCGGCCGGACGCCAGCCGAGGTCGCCGCCGGTCAGGGCATCCGTGGCGTCGGAGTAGGTCGCGGCCGTCTTGGCGAAGTCGGCGCCGGTCTTCAACTGGCGCAACACGTCTTCGGCCCGTTCGCGGCGCGCGGCCAGTTGTTCCGGCGAGGCGTTCTCGGGCACGCGGATCAGGATCTGGGCGATGTCCAGCTCCTGGTGCTCGCCGCCGGCATTGGCTTCGGCGGCCAGGTAGTTGTCGATTTCGGATTCGGTGACGGTGACCTTGTTGTCGACTTCACGCTCGCGCAGGCGCTGGCTCAGGATTTCGCGCCGGATTTCCTCGCGGAAGGTTGCGTAGACCATGCCTTCCTTTTCCAGGCGGGCGCGGAATTCCGGCATCGACATCTTGTTCTGCTCGGCGATTCGCTGCATGGCGCGATCCAGCATGGCGTCATCGACCACGATGCCGCTTTCCTTGGCCATCTGCGCCTGGGCGCGCTCGACAATCATGCGCTCGACCAGCTGGCGCACCAATTGATTGCGCGGGGGCACTTGCACGTTCTGCGCAGCCATGCGCTGTTCGACGCTGGCCAGGCGCTCGGCCACTTCCTGGCGCGTGATGACCTCATTGTTGACCACCACCATGATGGAGTCGACCGGCCTGGGTTCCTGCGATGCACGGGCGGCTGGGGCCCGCGCCGGCGCCGCTGCAGGCGGCGTCGCCACCGGCGCGGCGGCGGCCGGCCTGGTTGCCGCAGGCTTGGCCGCGGGCGCCGCAGCCGGCTTGGCGGGCGCCTGTTGCTCCATTTCCGACGGTGCAACCGGGATGATGGTCGTCGCAAATTGCGCCTGCGCATTGCCGATCACGCCCAGCATGCACAGCAGCGCGGTCACTGTTTTGGTTTTTGCGAGGAGTGGTGTACGCATATTACGCATGGATAAGCACTTGGGTCAGGAAAGGGTTAGAAGTTGTCGTTCGCGGTGCTGTCAGGCAAATTCACGTTCTGATAGCCGGGAACGCTGCTCTTGAGCGCATCCAACGGATTGGAGCCGATCTTCGAGAAGCCGTTGAGTTCCAACTGTACAAAGAAACCGGTCGACGCCTTGGTGGAGGAAGTCGGGATCCGCTGCGCCACCACGCGGAACACCCAGCAGTCGGCCTTGTACTCCATGCCCAGCAGGCCTTCGGCCACGGTCTTGTCGGGAATCGAGTAGTTGATGCGGCCCACAGCATACCAGCGTTGCGACACCGGCCATTGTCCGGAGACGTCAACCTGCTTGAGCGGATCCAGCAAACCGGTATAGGGACTCACATAAGTGCGGTCCAGCCGGTATTGCAGGTTCAGCACGCGCTTGGGCGCCGGCTGCCAGCGCACGCCGAAGGTGGAGCGCACCATCTGGCGCAGGGTCTCGCTGTATTGCACCGTATTGTCGGTCGAGAACTCCTTGGAAATCTGTCCGCCCAGCGCCAGCAGCAGGTCGGATTTGCTGCCCAGCGTGGTCGAGGTCGTGCCGCTCAGGACGACCTTGGGGTCGGCGAAGTAATAGCGCTGCCCCACCGCCATGCGCAGGCGCTCCAGGCCGTTTTCCTCGATCAGGCGCGAGGTGATGGCGGCGGTCAGCTGGTTGGCGTCGCTGATGCGGTCATGGCCCGAGAAACGGTTCTCGCTGAAGATCTGCGCGAAGTTGAAGTCGGCCAGGCCCGAATCGAAATTGGGGAGCTGCGACTGGTCGCGGTACGGCGTGCGCACATAGAACAGGCGCGGTTCCAGCGTCTGGGTCATGCTGCGGCCGAGCAGCGTCGATTCGCGCTCGAAGACCAGGCCGGAGTCCAGCGACACCGTCGGCAGCGTGCGCGAGAAGCTGGTGGGCTGCCCCACGCCGACGTTGTTGAGGCGATAGCTGGTGGCGTCCAGGGTCAGCTTGGGCGTGATGAAGTAGCCCGGGCGCACCCACGGATAGGCCACCGTCTGCGTGATGAAGCCGCGGTCGCCGCCGACCAGGTCGCCGCTGGAGAAGCGCGTGAAGTCGGCCGTGGTGGTGAAGTCGAAACCGCCGACATCGTAGCGGCTGCCGCTGAATACGATCTGCGGCACACGGTCGTAAGGCTTGGTGATCGGGTTGTCCACGTCTTGCAGCAACTGGTACTTGGAAACGTGCCCGTACAGGCTCCAGTAGGTGCTGGAATAGGTCAGGCTGACGTCGCGCGTGAGCAGGCGCTGGGTGCTGCCCGTGATCGAATGGGCGAAGTCCGACGGGTAGTCGTTATCGGACGCCTTGTTCAGGTTCCAGGCCAGGGCCAATCCCGGCGCCAGGGTCTGGTTATGCAGCGAAGACAGCGAGTAGCGGCCGGTGCCGGTCACACGGTCCTGGATGCCTTCCACGTAAGTGGTGCCGGAATAGGTATCGCCCAGGTAGCGCGTTTCCGCCCCCAGTTGCAGGCCGCGGCGGACGATGTACTTCGGGACCAGCGTCAAGTCGTAGTTAGGCGCCAGGTTGAAATAGTAAGGCACCGACAACTCGGCGCCGCCGGTCGAGGTCATGCCGTAGGTCGGCGGCAGCACGCCGGATTTGCGCTCGCCTGACAGCGGGAACGACATCCAGGGCGAACCGAGGATGGGCACGTCCTTGAAGTACAGCACGCCGCCCCGCATGGTGCCGACATCGCGTCCGCTATCGAGATCCATGGTGTTGGCGCGCAGGTACCAGTCCGGATCGGTCGCTTCACAGGTGCTGTAGGTGCCCTGCGTCACTTCCGCCTGGTCGTTGGACAGGAAATCGATGCGCTCGGCCTTGCCGCGCCCGCCATTCTTGCCGAGCAGGTAAGTCGGATTGGTCACGAAACCGGCGCCGGATTCCATATTCATCTGCGCATGGTCGCCGGTGTATTGGTCTTGCAGCCGCCGCATCCATACGTGGCCGGTGGCCTCGACCTCATCCTGGATGATGCGGTATTCCGCGCGGTCGGCCTTGATGGTGGTGCTGCCCTTGACCACTTCGACGTCCCGATCCAGGTTCACCTGGCGGTCGGGGCGTCCGGTCATCTGCTCGGCGCTCACGTTGACGGGCGCATCCTGGTCGTCGGCCGGCGCCGCCGGCTTGGGCGCCGTCATCTGCGCATGCACCGCAAGCGGCAGCAGGCCTGAGGCGGATGCCACCACCGCCGACGAAAGCAGGCGCGCCAACCGCCAATTGACAGTGCGTTCAGAGAGAGACTTGGAAAACCGGATCATGAAAAGAGTGGCAAGACACCGTGCAGGCGGATTTTTTGAAGTTAATCCCTTATTATATGGGAACTCAACCACATCAAACGAATTCCTCAGATAGTTCATGTCTTCCCCAAGTTCTTCCCCCGATCGCCGTTTATCCGATTTGCAAGCCTGGCTCGACACCCTCGCCGCCACCCCGGTGCTGTCTTCCACCTTGCGCCCGGCATCGGCCGATGCCAGCTTCCGCCGCTATTTCCGGGTGGACACGCCGGACGGCGGCACCGCCATCGCGATGGATGCGCCGCCGCCGCAAGAAGATGTGCGCCCCTTCATCCATGTCGCCGGCCTGTTCGGCGCCACCGGCGTGACGGTGCCGAAGATCCTGGCGCAAGACACCGAACGCGGTTTCCTGCTGCTCACGGACCTGGGTTCGACCACCTACCTGCACCAGCTCACCGCAGGCAGCGCGCCCAAACTATACATGGATGCGATCGAAGCCTTGGTACTTTTACAAGCGCAAAGCCGGCCCGACGCCCTGCCCGAGTACGACCGCCCGTTGCTGCTGCGCGAACTGGAACTGTTCCGCGAGTGGTATATCGGCCGCCACCTGGGCGTGACGCTGAGCGACGAACAGAACGCGGTGCTGACCAAGACCTTCGACGCCATCCTGGCCAACAACCTGGCGCAACCGCAGGTCTACGTGCACCGCGACTATCATTCGCGCAACCTGATGGTGCTGCCCACGGGCAACCCCGGCATCCTGGATTTCCAGGACGCGGTCTACGGCCCCATCACCTACGACCTGGTCTCGCTGCTGCGCGACGCCTACATCCAGTGGGACGAGGAGCTGGTGCTGGACTGGGCCATCCGCTACTGGGAAAAGGCGCGCCGCGCCGGCCTGCCGGTGGCGCCCGACATCGACAGTTTCTACCGCGACTTCGAATGGATGGGCCTGCAGCGCCACCTCAAGGTGCTGGGCATCTTCGCCCGCCTGTACCACCGCGACGGCAAGGACGGCTACCTGAAGGACATGCCGCTGGTCATGGAATACACGCTCAAGACCGCGCGCCGCTACGTCGCCTTCACGCCGCTGGTGCGCCTGATCGAAAAGCTCGAACAGGAACACGCGCCCAAGTTCGGCTATACGTTCTAAGGGTCCATGCACATGAAAGCCATGATCTTCGCAGCCGGCCGCGGCGAGCGCATGCGCCCGCTGACCGACACCTGCCCCAAGCCGCTGCTGAAAGTGCGCGGCCGCCCGCTGATCGTATGGCAGATCCTGTCGCTGGTGCGCGCCGGCATCACCGAGATCGTCATCAACCACGCCCACCTGGGCCAGCAGATCGAGGAAGCGCTGGGCGACGGCGGCAAGTTCGGCGCACAATTGCATTACTCGCCTGAAGACAGCGCGCTGGAAACCGCCGGCGGCATTGCCAAGGCGCGTCATCTGCTGGGCGAGGCGCCCTTCGTGGCCGTCTCGGGCGACATCTGGTGCCCGCACTTCGACTACGAGCAGGTCAAGACCGTGCTGGAAGACGAAGACCCGTGGGGCAACCCGCTGCCGTTGGACAAGCGCGACGTGGCCTGGATCTGGCTGGTCAAGAATCCGCCGTTCCATCCGGATGGCGACTTCGCGCTCAACAATTTCTCCATCGCCAATGAAGGCGAGAACAAGCTGACCTTCGCCAACATCGGGGTCTACCGTCCGCAGATGTTCGACGCCATCGCGCCCGGCCAGCACGCCAAGCTCGGCCCGCTGCTGCGCGAATACGCCGCGCGCGGCCAGGTCGGCGGCGACGTCTACCGCGGCGACTGGCACAACGTCGGCACCATCGATCAACTGGAAGCACTCAATCAGCCGCCAGGAGGCATACGTCCATGAGCTTCAACGCCACGCCCTTCGCCGAACGCCGCGCCCGCCTCATCGCCAGCATGCAACAGGCCGGCGGCGGGGTCGCCATCATCCCGACCGCGCCGGAAGTCATGCGCAACCGCGATGCCGACTACCCCTACCGCCACGACAGCTATTTCTACTACCTGAGCGGCTTCACCGAACCCGAAGCGGTGCTGGTGCTGGTGGCGGGCAAGGAAAACCGCAGCATCCTGTTCTGCCGCGACAAGAACCTGGAGCGTGAGATCTGGGACGGCTACCGCTTCGGCCCCCAGGCGGCGCAGCAGGAATTCGGCTTCGACGCCGCCCATCCCATCGACGAGCTCGACAAAAGCATGCCGGCGTTGCTGGCCGACGCCCCCGCCGTCTATTACGCGCTGGGCCACGACGACCGCCGCGATGCCCAGTTGCAGCGCTGGCTGCAAGGCGTGCGCGCCCTCTCACGCAGCGGCGTGGCGGCGCCCGGCTCGATCATCGACGTCAGCGTCCTGCTGGACGACATGCGCCTGTTCAAGGACGCCTTCGAGATCGACCTGATGAAGCGCGCCGGCATCATCTCGGCCGAAGCCCATTGCCGCGCCATGCGCCTGTCCCGCCCCGGCCTGCGCGAATACCACCTGGAAGCCGAACTGCTGCACGAATTCCGCCGCAACGGTTCGCAATATCCGGCCTACGGTTCCATCGTCGCCACCGGCGCCAATTCCTGCGTGCTGCACTACCGCGCCGGCGACGCCGAACTGAAGGACGGCGATCTGGTGCTCATCGACGCCGGCTGCGAACTGGACAGCTACGCCTCAGACATCACCCGCACCTTCCCGGCCAACGGCAAGTTCTCCGGCCCGCAGAGGGAGCTATACGACATCGTGCTGGCCGCGCAGAATGCCGCCGTCGCCGAAATCGTTCCCGGCAAGCGCTTCATGGATGGCCACGACGCCGCCGTGCGCGTGCTGGCGCAAGGCATGCTCGACACCGGCCTGCTGGACAAGAACAAGGTCGGCTCGCTGCAGGACGTGATCGAGAAAGGCGACTACCGCCAGTTCTACATGCACCGCACCGGCCACTGGCTGGGCATGGACGTGCACGACGTCGGCGACTACCGCGACCCGCCGGCCGCCGACGGCAGCAAGCCCTGGCGCACGCTGCAACCGGGCATGGTGCTGACCGTCGAGCCGGGCATCTACGTGCGCCCGGGCGAAGGCGTGCCGGAACAATACTGGAACATCGGCATCCGCATCGAAGACGATGCCCACGTCACGCCCACCGGCTGCGAACTGCTGACCACCGGCGTGCCGAGCAAGGCCGACGACATCGAAGCGTTGATGCGCCAGGGCTGACCCGACGCCGCCGCATCACCCGACATCTATTTCCCGCGCCATGCACATCGCCGACTTCGACCTGATCATCTGCGGCGGCGGCCCGGTAGGCCTGTGCGCCGTCGGCCTGCTGGCGCGCCGCGGACTGGATGCCGCGCGCATCGCGCTGGTCGACCTGAAAACGCCGGAACAGGCCGCCGCCGATCCGCGCACCATCGCCCTCTCCTACGGCAGCCGCCAGATCATGGAAGAACTGGGCGGGTGGCATGGCGTGGAAAAAACCGCGACCATCATCGAACAGATCCACGTCTCGCGCCGCGGCCATTTCGGCCGCACCCTGCTCGACTGCAAGGATTACGACCTGCCTGCCCTCGGCTATGTGGCCCGCTACGGCAGCATCAACCAGGCGCTGGCGACGGCTACCGGCGGCTTGGGGCTGAACCTGTTCCGCCCGGCCGAAGTGGTGGCGCTGACCGAGGAACACGACCACGTCGCCGTCTCGCTGCAAGATGGCCGGGTGCTGCGCGCGACGCTGGCGATCCAGGCCGAGGGCGGCGTATTCGGCCAACAGCAGCAAAAAGGCGTACAGCGCGATTACCGGCAACTGGCGTTGATTACCCATGTGCACGCCGACCAAGCCGTCGCCCACCGCGCCTTCGAACGCTTTACCGATGAAGGGCCGCTGGCCCTGCTGCCGCAGGACGACGGCTACGCGCTGGTCTGGTGCGTGCGGCCCGCCACCGGCGAACGCCTGCTGGCGCTGGACGACGGCGCCTTCCTGGCGGCCCTGAACCAGGCTTTCGGCGAGCGCGTCGGCCGCTTCACCCGCACCGGACCGCGCCACTCCTATGCACTGGGCCTGAACGCCAAACCCGGCCGGACGCAGCGCGTGGTCGCCATCGGCAATGCCGCCCAGACGCTGCACCCGGTGGCCGGCCAGGGCCTGAACCTCGGCCTGCGCGACGCCAGGGTACTGGCCGATATACTGGCGCGCGAACGGACACCGGAGGCATTGCAGCAATTCCACCATCGCCGCGGCCAGGACCGCGACCTGACCATCCGCCTGACCGACCTCATGGCCCGCATCTTCGCCAGCGCGCCGCAAGGCACGCCGGCGCAGGCGCTGCTGGGACTGTCGCTGGGCGCGATCGACCTGCTGCCCACGGCGCGCGGCCTGCTGGCCGGACAAATGATGTTCGGCCGGCGCTGATCGGCCATCCGCTTCTGCATGGTGCGATTCCGCCCCGGGCCGCGGCATGAGACAATGCCGCCATCGCGGCCCTGCCGCACCAACACAGCCCAATCGCCTTCCGCCATGAGACAAGATCCGCGCTTCAAGAACCTGTACATCCTCGACCACCCGCTGATCCAGCACAAGCTCACGCACATGCGCGACAAGCGCACGTCCACCCGCACCTTCCGCGACCTGCTGCGCGAAATCACCTTGCTGATGGGCTATGAAATCACGCGCGACCTGCCGCTGACCACCGAAACCATCGAGACTCCGCTGGTGAGCTACGAAGCCCCGGTGATCGCCGGCCGCAAGCTGGCCATCGTGCCGGTGCTGCGCGCCGGCGTTGGCATGAGCGATGGGCTGCTGGAATTGATCCCCTCGGCGCGCGTGGGACACATCGGCGTCTATCGCGACGAGAACCACCAGCCGGTCGAATACCTGGTGCGCCTGCCGGACCTGCAAGACCGCACCATGATCCTGTGCGACCCGATGGTCGCCACCGGCAACTCTGCCGTGTACGCGGTGGATGCGCTCAAGAAGCGCGGCGTGCCGGCCGCGCACATCATGTTCGTGGCGCTGGTGGCCGCGCCGGAAGGCGTGCAAGTGTTCACCGATGCCCATCCGGACGTGAAGCTGTATGTGGCGTCGCTGGACTCGCACCTGGACAGCCATGCCTACATCGTCCCCGGCCTGGGCGATGCGGGCGACCGGATCTTCGGCACCAAATAAACCGGAATCGCCACGCAACGTGGCGACAACCAGGCAAGAAAAAGCCCATCATGACCAATTGGTTATGATGGGCTTTCAAATTCTGGTGCTGGCTGCAGGACTTGAACCCGCCACCCCCTGATTACAAGTCCGGCGCAGAATTTAATTAAATCAAATACTTAGCCCAATTTTTGCTCCGCAATTAAAAAGAATAGTGCCTCGCAAAGCCTTATTGGGCCTCGCTCATTAAAGAATTGCGGAGCGGAATTTCCGTTGCCGGATACGAATGTTTGCTACAGTTGCCGATGTCCGCAATCGGCCAGTAGCAGCCGTTTCGCAGAAAAAACAAATTATGCTGATATACATCTATCTCGCTGTGACTCTTCTGGCGATCCTGACGGCACTCATCGCCCCGTGGCGATATCTTCGGCAACAGGAGACGTTGCTACCCTCCGACATCGTCTTGCCTTTTGCACCGGCGTTATTCGTGGCGTTCGGACTGGCGCTTCTCAATGATGCTGCACAAGTTGGGTGGGGAGGGATTTTGTATCCAACGATTGCCATATTGCCGGGAGCTATCCTCCTGAATGTCAGGGCGTTCTTTTTGAGGAGGCTGAGCGTCTCACCGGAAAAGATATCTATAGGTTTGCTGACCGCTGCTTCGGTGATAGCGTTTCTTTTCGGTGGAATGATTTCGCCTTGGTACGAATGAATAGTCGGTTTCTTATTCGCTTCCGGCCAGAAGCAGACTCCTGTTGGCCGAGCTTTACGGTCATAAATTGCACATCCAGAGAACCTGAGATTTTCTATGCGACTCCTGAGTAAACCATTGCCTGCGTACTCGACTTGGACTTTTTGCAACCTTGCTGGAATGGCGCTGTACTTGCTACTGGCATCTCAAATATGGCCAATTGACGGTGAGGAGGGTACTCCGGGCGGTCCGGGAGATGCCTTTTACGTGTTCTTTGTGCTTTGGCCATTTCTCTTAAGTATTTTAGTAATGCTTTTCGTCTCGTTTTTTTTGTTCATCCGCACCGCAAGAAAGAAAAGGACTGCATTACTTGTGTGGATCATCGTCGCCGCTTTGTGGGGTGGAGTGGTCCAGATTGATCGCGCGAGGAATGCATATGAGATCGCGGCGGAGTATTCTTGATACGGAGGAAGTCTGCAATCGGCCAGAAGCAGACTTAGCATGCAAAAAAATAGCCCGATAAATTCGGGCTATTTTTTTGCGAGTAAAAATGCTCCTGTTTTAGCGACTACACAAAATCACCAAAAAACAGCCTGCTCCGCAAAAAAAGTGCATTGCGGAACAAAATAAAAAGGCTCTCCGGTCGGAGAGCCTTATAAATACTGGTGCTGGCTGCAGGACTTGAACCCGCCACCCCCTGATTACAAGTCAGGTGCTCTACCAGATGAGCTAAGCCAGCAAAAACTTTAGCCGGCGATTATAGCCTACTTGATGCGGGTAAGTACAGGGCGTCCGCCTTTTTTCGGTGGTTCCGGGTCGTCATCGCCTGGCGCTTCGGTTGTGGCCGGTTTTTTCTCGGGTTCGGATACCGGGACGGAAGACAGCATGGGGGCGCCCCCATCTTTTTCACTGTCTTGCTCGGCCTCGCCGGGCGCAGTGTCCAGGTTGGGCGCTTCGAAGGCCATGCCCTGCCCGTTCTCGCGGGCGTAGATGGCGATGACGTTCTCGACCGGGATCAGGATGTCCCTGGAAACGCCGCCAAAACGCGCGCTGAAGCGGATGCTGTCATTTTCCATCTTCAGGCCGCTGGTGGCTTCGAAACTGATATTGAGGACGATTTCGCCGTTCTTGACGAATTGCATCGGCACCCGCGTATGGCTGTCGACCACTACTGCGATGTGGGGGGTGAAGCCGTTGTCGGTGCACCACTCGTAAATGGCGCGCAGCAGATAAGGCTTGGTGGAAACTTCGGGCATGACTGGGTGTGTAGTGCGATGCACGGGCATGGGCCTGCGCATCTGCCGGCATGGCCGGGGTGGAACTGCAAAACGGTCTGGACTGCTGCCGCCGTCCCGGCCAAAGGGGCGGGAACGGGCGGCATGTACGGCATGTGCGACTTAACGGCGCATGACCTTTTCCGACGGGGTCAGCGCTTCGATGTAGGCCGGGCGCGAGAAAATGCGCTCGGCGTACTTCATCAGCGGTGCTGCAGTCTTGGACAACTCGATGCCATAGTGATCCAGGCGCCACAACAGCGGGGCCAGCGCCACGTCCAGCATGGAGAATTCGTCGCCCAGCATGTACTTGTTCTTCAGGAACAGGGGCGCCAATTGGGTCAGGCGGTCGCGGATTTCGTTGCGCGCCTTTTCCTGGTTCTTCTCGGCGGCCTTGGACTTCTCGTTCTCCAGCGTGTGCACGTGGATGAACAGCTCCTTCTCGAAGTTGAACAGCATCAGGCGGGCGCGGGCGCGCATGAGCGGGTCGGCCGGCATCAGTTGCGGATGCGGGAAACGCTCATCGATGTATTCGTTGATGATGTTCGACTCGTACAGCACCAGGTCGCGCTCGACCAGGATCGGCACCTGGCCGTAGGGGTTCATGACGGAAATGTCTTCCGGCTTGTTGAACAGGTCAACATCGCGGATTTCGAAGTCCATGCCCTTCTCGAACAGGACAAGGCGGCAACGTTGCGAAAATGGGCAGGTCGTGCCCGAATAAAGAACCATCATTTTGTAGAGCCCTAAAAACAAAAGGGGGGCGAGACGCATAACGCTCACCCCGATACGCAATTCCGCAAACTTCGCGGAGTCGAGATTTTACTTGACGTTCTTCCAGTAGGAAGCGTTCAGACGCCAGGTCAGAACCAGGAAGACGCCCAGGAACAACAATACCCAGACGCCAAGCCGTTTACGCGTATTCTGCGCAGGTTCGGCCATCCACTCAAGATAACCGACCAGATCGGCGACGGCGCTATCATATTCGATTGCGCTCATCTTGCCCGGTTTGATCTGCTCGAATCCCGCGAATTTGTGGATAGTCTTGCCTTCGTCGTGGGGATCTTTCTCCTCGACGTACTTGGCGCCCCGGATTCCTTGCAATTCCCACAACACATGCGGCATGCCGACGTTGGGGAAAAGCATGTTGTTCCAGCCGGTGGGGCGGCTGTCGTCCTTATAATAACTGCGCAGGTAGGTATAAATCCAGTCCGGACCGGATCCAAGTCCCGATGCCTTGGCCCGCGCGATCACCGAAAGGTCCGGTGGCGTGGCCCCGAACCAGGCTTTGGCATCCTGCGGCTGCATCGAAATTTTCATCAGATCTCCGACTTTTTCCCCTGTAAACAAGAGGTTATTCTTGATCTGGTCTTCCGACAGGCCGATGTCGCGCAAGCGGTTGTAGCGCATCGATGATGCCGCATGGCAATTCAGGCAATAGTTGACGAACAGTTTGGCGCCGTTTTGCAATGCAGAAACATCCTTGGTGCGATCCGGCGCATGATCCAGCGCAAAATCGCCCTCGTTGGCGCAAGCCAACGCCGGCAACAGCGCCAGCGTGGCGATCAGTCTCTTCAGCAATTTCATATTCTTGTCCTTTTGGCGGCTGGCTTAGTGCGGATGGTAGACGACACGGTCGGGCACCGGCTTGAATGTGCCGGCGGCGCTCCACCACGGCATCAGCAGGAAGAAGCCGAGGTAGATGATCGAGCAGACCTGTGAGATGACAGTACCGATGGCAGTCGGCGGCTGCACGCCCAGATAACCCAGCGCAATGAAGGCAATGCCAAAGACAAGGTAAATATATTTATGCCAGTCCGGACGGTAACGGATGGACTTGACCTGCGACTGGTCCAGCCAAGGCAAGCCGCCCAGGATCACCACCGACAGCCCCATCAGCACCACGCCCCAGAACTTGGCGTCGAACACCAGCATGCCGGCGATCACGGCCAGGCCGATGACGATGGCGGCGATCTTGAATGCCCCGGCCAGGCGCGACTTGAACACCAGCAGGGCGACATAGGCCGCCACCCCGGCGATCAGCCAGCCCATGAAGTCGGCCGTCGTGGCGCGCAGGATCGAATAGAACGGCGTGAAGTACCACACCGGCGCGATGTGCGGCGGCGTCTTGAGCGAATCGGCCGGGATGAAGTTGTTGTACTCCAGGAAGTAGCCGCCCATCTCCGGCGCGAAGAACACCACTGCCGAGAACACGATCAGGAAGATCGACACGGCGAAGATGTCGTGCACCGAATAGTACGGGTGGAACGGCACGCCATCCAGCGGCACGCCGTTGGCGTCAAGCTTTTCCTTGATCTCGATGCCGTCTGGATTGTTCGAGCCGACTTCGTGCAGCGCGATGATGTGCGCCACCACCAGGCCGATCAGCACCAGCGGAATGGCGATCACGTGGAACGAGAAGAAGCGGTTCAGGGTAGCGTCCGACACCACGTAGTCGCCGCGGATCCACAGCGACAGGTCAGGGCCGATGAAGGGAATCGCGCCGAACAGGTTGACGATCACCTGCGCGCCCCAGTACGACATCTGCCCCCAGGGCAGCAGGTAGCCCATGAAGGCCTCGCCCATCAGGCACAGGAAGATCGCCACGCCGAACAGCCATACCAGCTCGCGCGGCTTGCGGTAGGAACCGTAGAGCAGGCCGCGCACCATGTGCAGGTAGACCACGATGAAGAAGGCCGATGCGCCGGTCGAGTGCATGTAGCGCACCAGCCAGCCCCAGGGCACATCGCGCATGATGTATTCCACCGAGGCGAAGGCCAGGTTGGCGTCGGGCTTATAGTGCATCACCAGGAAGATGCCGGTGACGATCTGGATCACCAGCACCAACAGCGCCAGCGAGCCGAAGGCGTACCAGAAATTGAAGTTCTTGGGCGCGTAATACTCGGAAAGATGGGCTTTCCAGGTCGAGGTCAGCGGAAAGCGGGCATCGATCCAGTTCAGCGCCTTGGCGGAAACCGGCGCATCGTCGGGCAGTTTCTTTTCGTGGAATGCACCCATGATCACGCCTCCCCTTTTTCGTCTTTGCCGATGACCAGCTTGCTGTCGCCTTCGAACATGTAACGCGGCACCTGGAGGTTGTCCGGGGACGGCTTGTTCTTGTAGACGCGTCCGGCAAGATCGAACGTGGAACCGTGGCAGGGGCACAGGAAACCGCCATGCCAGTCATCCGGCAGCGAAGGCTGCGGGCCCGATTGGAAACGTGCGCTGGGAGAGCAGCCCAGGTGCGGGCAGATGCCGACCACGACCAGGACATCCTTGCGGATGGAGCGCCATTCGTTGAGCGCATAGTCGGGCGTCTCGGAGAAATCGGTGCGCTTGGACTGCGGATCGGCCACGGCGCCATCGACCTGCTTGAGCGACGCCACCATCTCTGGGGTGCGCTTGAGAATCCAGACCGGCTTGCCGCGCCATTCCACGGTACGCATTTCACCGGGAGCCAAGGTTGAAATATCGACTTCAACCGGTGCGCCCGCAGCCTTGGCCCGTTCCGATGGCTGCAAGGTGGAGACAAAAGCTCCGGCAGTGGCCAACCCGGCTACACCGCCGGCCGCGCAAGTGGCAACAAGCAAACCGCGTCGACTTGCGTCGACCTGATTCTCATCCGTCATAAAGACCCCTATCTCCATATGTAAGTTAGCGTGGACCTTCTAAGTGACCCTCATGCAACTTTTGATTATATATAAGCTGAATAGGGTTTTGAAGCTAACGGGCAGTTATGGCGCCGACTGGCGCAAAAAACCGTTTGATGCAGCGCAACCTGTTGTCAATCTGATCTTTTCTCCTCTTATTTTGCGATGCCACATAAAATGGCGGCCAATTTACTTTTCATCCGCGACGGGATATAACGCCCTAGCGCCATCCCTTCGTAGACAAACAGCAACCTTCCACAGGAGAAAACAACCATGAGCATGCTGAAAGACTTCCGCGCATTTGCGGTCAAGGGCAACGTAGTCGACCTCGCCGTCGGCGTCATCATCGGCGGCGCCTTCGGCAAGATCGTCGAATCCATGGTGCAAGACATCATCATGCCGGTCGTCGGCAAAATCTTCGGCGGCCTCGATTTCGCCAGCTACTACATCCCGCTCAACGGCCAACCCTACGGCTTGTCGCTGGTCGAGGCCAAGAAGGCCGGCGCGGTGTTCGCCTACGGCAATTTCGTGACCATCCTGATCAACTTCGTGATCCTGGCGTTCATCATCTTTCAGATGATTCGCATCATCAACAAGGCGCGCGACCTGACCGCCAAGCAAGAGGAAGCAGCGCCAGCGGCGCCGGCGGAAGACGTCCTGCTGCTGCGCGAAATCCGCGATGCGCTGAAGAAGTAAACCGGCAGCTCCGCCATCGGCAAGCCCGGGCGGGCTTGCTGGGGCAATACGCGGCGCAGGGGCCGCGCTCCCGGTCAATCCGCGCACAAACCGCGCTCAAACCGGATTATCGATGTCGATAAACCGGTGTTCGATACCGAAATGTTGCGCGGCATGCTCGCCCAGCGCCTGCACGCCATAGCGCTCGGTGGCGTGATGGCCGGCCGCGATATAGATGGTGCCGGTCTCGCGCGCCAGATGCACGGTAGGCTCGGAAATCTCGCCGCTGATGTAGGCCGAAGCGCCGGCCGCGATCGCATCGGCCAGCATGCCCTGCGCCGCGCCTGTGCACCAGGCAATGTCACCCAATGCCTGTTGCGGATCGCCGATCAGCAGCGGCATGCGTCCCAGGCGCTTTTCGATCAACGCGGCAAGATCGGCGGCGGTCTTCACCGAAGGCGAACTGCTGCGCCCGAGCCAACCCAGCTCATCGTCACCGAAACGGCCGCTGGCAGCCAGATCGAGCTGGCGCGCAAGCTGCGCGTTGTTGCCCAATTGCGGATGCGCATCCAGCGGGAGATGGTAGGCGAACAGGTTGACGTCATTGGAAAGCAGCAGCTTCAGCCTGCGCTGCCTGGCGCCGATCACCCGCATATCCTCGCCGCGCCAGAAATAACCGTGGTGTACCAGGATGGCGTCTGCCTTCAGATCGAGGGCGGCTTCGATCAGCGCCAGGCTCGCGGTCACGCCGCTGACGACCCGGGCAATCGCCGCCCGCCCTTCCACCTGCAGGCCGTTTGGGCAATAATCGCGGTATTGCCCGGCATTGAGCGTCTGGCCGAGATATTTCCCGAACTCGTCCCTGGTAACTTGCCGGCTCATTTTCATCCTCATCTGGTTTCTATATGCGACGTTTATGGTTGTTGTTTGCCCAAACCGTGACAATCGGTTTGGCAGTGTGGTTCATTGTAACGACCTTGAAGCCCGACTGGATATCCGGCACCTTCAGCTCCCGCGCACGCCCGGCGCAGTCCACGGTGCAAATGCAGGAAGCCGCCCCCGACGCGCCCGCGCTCAGCTCCTACCAGCACGCCGCGCGGCAGGCCATGCCATCCGTGGTGAACATCTTCACCACCATGGAAGCGCGTCCGCAAAAAAGCCCGTTCCAGAACGATCCCTTCTTCCGCAAGTTCTTCGGCGACCAGTTCGATGAGCAGCAGGACGACAAGCAGTCGAGCCTGGGCTCGGGCGTGATCGTCAGCCCGCAAGGCTACATCCTGACCAACAACCACGTGGTGGAAGCGGCCGACCAGATCGAAGTGGCGCTGGCCGATGGCCGCAAGGCGACCGCCAAAGTCGTCGGCATCGACCCTGAAACCGACCTGGCGGTGATCAAGATCGAGCTGCCCAACCTGCCGGCCATCACGCTGGGCCATCCCGAGAACAGTTCGGTGGGCGATGTGGTGCTGGCCATCGGCAACCCCTTCGGCGTGGGCCAGACCGTTACCATGGGCATCATTTCGGCGCTGGGGCGCAACCATCTCGGCATCAACACCTTCGAGAACTTCATCCAGACCGACGCCGCCATCAACCCTGGCAACTCCGGCGGCGCGCTGGTGGACACCAACGGCAACCTGCTCGGCGTCAACACCGCGATCTATTCGCGCACCGGCGGCAATCTGGGCATCGGCTTCGCCATCCCGATGTCGACCGCCAAGACCGTGATGGAAGCCATCATCAGCCACGGCCAGGTGGTGCGCGGCTGGATCGGCGTCGAACCGCAAGACATCACGCCCGAACTGGCCGAAAGCTTCGGCCTGGGCAAGAAGACCGGCGCCATCATCGCCGGCGTGCTCAAGGGCGGCCCGGCCGACCGCGCCGGCATGAAGCCGGGCGACATCCTGGTCAGCATCGAAGGCAAACCGGTCTCCGACACCACCGAGATGCTCAACGTGATCGCCCAGCTCACGCCCGGCCAGAACATTGCCATGACGGTGCTGCGCCGGGCCCAGGAAACCAAGCTCAGCATCACCGTGGGCAAGCGTCCGCCGCCGCCCAGAAGCGAAGACAGCGACGAAGAATAAGAAAAGCCGGAAGGGCTAGAATGCCCGATACCACGCGCCCCCACAGCGGGGCGCGGCCATCGCCATCACAAGGAGATCGAACAAGATGCACGTGCGCGACCTGACCCAGTTCCTGGCCGAACTGTCCGAGAACAACAACCGCGCCTGGTTTGTGATGAACAAGCCGCGCTACGACATCCTGCGCGAAGAGTTCCTGGCGCTGACCACGCAGCTGATCGCCGACATCGCCAAATTCGATCCCGCCATCGCCGGCTGCAATCCCAAGAAGGCATTGTTTCGCATCAACCGCGACATGCGCTTTTCGCACGACAAGAGCCCGTACAAGACCCACTTCTCCGCGGCCATCACCGCCAGCGGCCTGAAAAAACCCAGCCAGGGCGGCGGCCCGGCCTATTACTTCCACATCGACGCGGACGGCAAGCTGCTCATCGCAGGCGGCGAATACATGCCGCCACCGGATCGCCTGCGCGCCATCCGCAACCATGTCATCAGCGACGCATCGGGCTTCAACAGGATGCGCAAGAACAAGAAACTGGTGGAGACCTACGGCGACCTGCAAGACGAAGGCAAGCTGGTGCGCCCGCCCAAGGGCTTCGACCCGGACAGCCCGAATATCGAATACGTGAAGCTGAAAAGCTTCATCGTGTGGACCGAAACCAGCATCAAGAAGAAAGTGCCGACCGACCTGAAAAAGGATGTGCTGGCCGGCTTCAAGGATGCCTATCCGCTGGTGAACTGGCTGCGCAATATTCCGCTGCCGATAGCGGAAGAATAAACGCATAAACGCCCGGGAAAGCCCGAATGTAAAAAAGCCCGCGCATGCAAATGCGGCGGGCTTTTTTTCTTCTGGCGGGAGCCTACTCGGCAGCGGAGGATTTGGCCTCTTCGCCATCCGGCGCGCGCGTGGCGCGTTCGAAGATGGGCGCCACAATCAGGCCTATCTCGTACAGCAGCACCAGGGGCACGGCCAGCATCAGCTGGCTCATGACGTCGGGCGGCGTCACCACGGCGGCGACCACAAACGCGCCGACGATCACGTAAGGACGGATCTGCTTGAGTTTCTGCAACGGCACCAGGCCCATGCGCACCAGCACGATCACGATCACCGGCACTTCGAAAGTGACCCCGAAGGCGACGAACATGGTCAGCACGAAGTCGACGTAGCTGTCGATGTCCGGCGCCACCGAGACCGACTTGGGCGCGAAGTTGTTGATGAACGGGAACACCACGCCGAACACGAAGAAATAGCAGAACGCCACGCCGATGACGAACAGCAGCGAGGATGAAATCACCAGCGGCGCGATCAGTTTCTTTTCATGCGCATACAGGCCCGGGGCGACGAAGGCCCATAGCTGGTACAGCACCCAGGGCAGCGAAAGCAGCACCGCCACCAGCATGGTGACCTTGATCGGGATCAGGAAGGGCGTGATGACGCCGGTGGCGATCATCTTGCTGCCGACCGGCAGCGCGTGGATCATCGGCGCGGCCAGCACGTCGAAGATGTGGGCCGCGAAAGGCATCATGCACAGGAAGACCACCAGCACCACCGCCGCGGCCTTGACGACGCGGCTACGCAGTTCGATCAGGTGCGAGATGAAGCTGTCTTCGGTGCCGGCCGTATTGTTTTCTTCAGCCATGGAGTTTGCTGCGCAAAAGTAAGGTGAGGAAGCGGGGTGCCGTCGGGATTAAACCTAGATCCGGCAGTTGAATGTGTTCGCCGGTGCCGTGATCGGCGTGCCAGGCAAGGCGCGACGACGCGGCGCACTACTGTGTGCAAGGAGGAGCAACGTCGCATGGCGCGGTGAGCACGGTGCCGGCGAATGCATAGCGCTCTCACCAACAAGGAGAGCGGTATTGATTCGGATAATGCTTGTGTTCATGCGGATTTCCAAGGAGATAGCAAGCGGTCAACTGCTGGATCTAGGTTAAAAGAAACCGGCCGACTTGCCGGCGCCGATCGGACGATATTTTGCCACTCGCGCCGAGGCCGAGATGACGCGCGTCTTGCGCCCGCTCTGGTGCTTGTACCATGCCGGGACGGCGGTGGTGCGCGCCAGTTTCTTGCGGCGGAATGCCTTGGCCTTGATCGAGAGCATGTCGGCATTGGGCGTGCGGCTCCAGCTGCTTGCGTCCGCTGCGGCGCTGTCGCCGGCCGCAGCGCCGTCATTGCCGTTCCAGGCGTCGTTGAGCGATGCTTCGGTGTCGGACATGCTCTTGTGGATGCTGCCCGACACGTCGCTGGCGGCCTGCTCCACATCCTTTTGCATCTTGCGCAGCTCGTCCAGCTCGATCTCGCGGCTGACCTCGCTCTTGACGTCGTTGATGTAGCGCTGCGCGCGGCCGAACAGGGTGCCGGCCATGCGCGCCACCTTGGGCAGCCGCTCGGGGCCGATCACGACCAGCGCGACCACGCCGATCAGGGCCAGCTTGGAAAGGCCGATATCAATCATGGGTCTTGGACATTAATGACAAAGTACGCCAGGCAAAGTACGACAGGCTAGGCGCAACGAGGCGCGGTGGACGCGCCCGCCGCACCAGCGGCGAACGCGGAAATCTGGAGGCGGCCTGCAACGCGTCCCTCGCGCATGCGGCATAGCGCCGACGCACCGGAGGCGCAACAGGCGCCGCTTGATCAGCTGCCGGACTTGTCTTTTTCCTTGGCCTGGACATCGATGGCCTGATCCTTGGCCGGCTCGTCTTCAGCGCCCTTGACGCCATCCTTGAAACCCTTGACGGCCTTGCCCAGGTCGGAGCCCATGTTGCTGAGCTTCTTGGTGCCGAAAACCAGCATGACGATCACCAGAACAATCAGCCAATGCCAAATACTGAACGAACCCATTCTCTTCTCCTAAGCGGACATCCCTGCCCTGTCTACAAAACGTTCCTTGTCTCTGCCGGCGCTGCATGCGCGCCGGCTCATTATTGTTGCACGAAGCGTACCCGCCACGGGTGCGGGCCGCCAATGACGTGCATATGCAGATGGTACACCTCCTGCCCGCCATCCGGTCCGGTATTGAACAGCGTCTTGAAACCGCCGCTGCGGTTGCCGTCGGCGTCGAGCTGGAAGCCGCAGCCCTGCTCGGCCGCCAGCCTGGGCGCGAGCAGCGCCATTTTACCCAACAAGGCGGCCTCCCCGGGACCGCAATCGGACAGCGTGGCGATATGCCGGCGCGGCACGATCAGGAAATGCACCGGCGCGGCCGGGTTGATGTCATGGAAGGCAATCAGATCCTCATCTTCGTACAGCTTCTTCGACGGGATTTCACCGGCGGCGATCTTACAGAAAATGCAATTGTCCAAACCGTTCTCCTGCGTAGATAGGGGGGATGGCGCTCAATCCTTGCGCGCGGCTTTTTCTTCTAGGCCGGAAAGGCCTTCGCGGCGCGCCAGCTCGTCGAGCACGTCCTGGGGCTTCAGGTCGAACTGGGCCAGCATCACCATGGAATGGAACCAGAGGTCGGCGCACTCGTAGAGCACCTTGGACTTGTCGCCCGAGATCCGGGCATCCTTGGCGGCCATCACGGTTTCGGTGGCTTCCTCGCCGATCTTCTTGAGGATGGCGTCGTCGCCCTTGGCAAACAGCTTGGCGACATACGATTTTTCAGGGTTGCCGCCGTTGGCCAGCTTGCGCGACTCGATGACTTCGGCCAGGCGCTTCAATGTTTCGCTCATGATTCGCTCTTGCCCGGTTCGGTATCCTTGGCCGCGTCAGCGGTCTTGCGCGTGCGCCTGGGCTTGTCCGCGGCCTTCTCGGCCTTGGCCACAGGCGCGCCGCCGGCGCCCGGCGGCAAATCCTTCAATACCGGCTCGACGGTCAGCCATTCGCCATTGTCGGCGCTGCCGTCGAACTTCTGGAAGAAACAGGAATGGCGGCCGGTGTGGCAGGCGATGCCGGCCACCTGCTCGACCTTGAGCAGCACCACGTCTTCGTCGCAGTCGAGGCGGATCTCGTGCACCTTCTGGAAGTGGCCGGACTCCTCGCCCTTGTGCCACAGCTTCTTGCGCGAGCGGCTCCAGTAGACGGCCTGGCCGATCTCAACCGTCCTGGCCAGCGCCTCGCGGTTCATCCAGGCGAACATCAGCACGTCGTTGCTGCCGACTTCCTGGGTGATCACCGGCACCAGGCCGACCTCATCCCATTTGACCTTGTTCAGCCACTTGGCGCTGATGCTCATGCCAGCCTCATTGGAATGTTCTGGTCGGCCATGAAGCGCTTGGCTTCCTGCACGGTGTGCTGGCCATAGTGGAAGATGCTGGCGGCCAGCACCGCATCGGCACGGCCGCGGGTAATGCCGTCGGCCAGGTCCTGCAGGCCGCCGACGCCGCCCGAGGCGATCACCGGAATGCTCACCGCTTCCGATACCGCGCGCGTGAGATCGAGGTCGAAACCGCTCCTGGTGCCGTCGCGGTCCATGCTGGTCAAGAGAATCTCGCCGGCGCCCAGGCGCGCCATGTTGCGCGCCCATTCGACCGCATCCAGGCCGGTGGCCTTGCGGCCGCCGTGGGTGTAGACCTCCCACTTGCCGTCGCCGGCGCGCTTGGCGTCGATCGCCACCACGATGCATTGCGAACCGTACTTGCTGGCGGCATCGGCCACCAGTTGCGGGTTGGTGACGGCGGAAGTGTTGATGCCGACCTTGTCGGCGCCGGCGTTGAGCAGGCGGCGCACATCGTCGACCGCGCGCACGCCGCCGCCCACCGTCAGCGGGATGAAGACCTGCGAGGCGACCGCTTCGATGATGTCGAGGATCAGGTCGCGGCCATCGGAGGAAGCGGTGATGTCGAGGAAGGTCAGCTCGTCGGCGCCCTGCTCGTCATAACGCCGCGCGATCTCCACCGGGTCGCCGGCATCGCGCAATTCGAGAAAATTGACCCCCTTCACGACGCGGCCGGCGGTCACGTCGAGACAGGGGATGATGCGTTTTGCGAGGGCCATCTTGTTTGCTACCTTATGTGCTGCATCAGTCGCCGCCGGCTTCGGTATCCGCGCCTTCGGCTTGCGTCAGTTCGTCGGCGCGATCCTGCGCGCTGCGCAGGTCCAGCGTGCCTTCATAGATCGAGCGGCCGCAGATGACCGCCTCGATGCCCTCATCCTCCACGTCGCACAGCGCTTCCACATCCTTGATGTTGTGCACGCCGCCCGAGGCGATGATGGGGATCGACACCGCCTGCGCCAGGCGCACGGTGGCTTCGATGTTGACGCCGCCCATCATGCCGTCGCGGCCGATGTCGGTATAGACGATGGCTTCGCAGCCATAGCCCTCGAACTTCTTGGCCAGGTCGATCACCTCGTGGCCCGACAGCTTGCTCCAGCCGTCGGTGGCGACCTTGCCGTCCTTGGCGTCGAGGCCGACGATGATCTGGCCGGGAAAGGCGCTGCAGGCGTCATGCAGGAAACCGGGGTTCTTCACCGCCGCGGTGCCGATGATGATGTAGGACAGGCCGTCATCCAGGTAGCGCTCGATGGTATCGAGATCGCGGATGCCGCCGCCCAGTTGCACGGGAATCTCTTCGACGCCGTTTTCCTCGGCGTAGGCGGCAACGACCTTGAGGATCGACTTGACCGCCGCCTCGTTCTTGGGCTTGCCCGCGAACGCGCCGTTCAGGTCGACCAGGTGCAGGCGGCGGGCGCCTTGCTTGAGCCAGTGCAGGGCCATTTCCGCCGGGTCTTCGGAGAAAACGGTGGCTTGTTCCATATCGCCTTGTTTCAGGCGGACGCAATGACCGTCTTTCAGGTCGATGGCGGGTATCAGCAGCATGGCTACGGTATGACTATCTGTAAAAGGAGTTTGTGGGCAAGGCAGGCCCGGCAGGATTTGCCGGACTTGCCTTAAATACAAAAATCAGGGCTTCCAGTGTACGAAATTCCGATACAGCTGCAAACCCGCGGCGGCACTTTTTTCCGGGTGGAACTGGGTTGCAAAGATATTATCGCGGGCCACCGCGCAAGCGAAGTCGCGGCCGTAAGGAGTCTGGCCGACCACCTGCGCCTGGTCCGCGGGGACGGCATAGAAACTGTGCACGAAATAGAAGAAGGCATGGTCCGCAATTCCTTCCCACAACGGATGCGGCGCCGTCTGGCGCACATGGTTCCAGCCCATCTGCGGCACCTTGTAGCGCGAACCGTCGTCCTGCAGCAGGCCGTCCAGCTCAAAACGCACCACCTTGCCCGGCAACAGCCCCAGGCCGGGAGTATCGCCTTCTTCGCTCCAGTCGAACAGCATCTGCTCGCCCACGCACACGCCGAACAGCGGTTTGCTGCGCGAGGCCTCGACCACCGCTTCCTGCAGGCCGGACTCGCGCAGGCAGCGCATGCAGTCGGGCATGGCGCCCTGGCCGGGCAGCACCACGCGGTCGGCATTGCGGATGTCGGCGACTTCGCCGGAAATGCGCACGTCGGCTTCCGGCGCGACATGGCGCAGGGCTTGCGCTACCGAGCGCAGGTTGCCCATGCCGTAATCCACTACAACAATTTTGTTCATATCGGAAAGTCCGGCGCACAGCGCGCCGGATACTGGTGATTACAAGCTGCCCTTGGTGGATGGAATCGTGCCGGCGGCGCGTTCGTCGAGCTCGATGGCCATGCGCAGCGCGCGGCCGAATGCCTTGAACACGGTCTCGCACTGGTGGTGCGCATTGATGCCGCGCAGGTTGTCGATGTGCAGGGTCACCTGCGCATGATTGACGAAACCGTGGAAGAACTCGCTGGTCAGGTCGACATCGAACGCGCCGATCATCGAACGGGTGAACGGGATGTGGTATTCCAGGCCGGGACGGCCGGAGAAGTCGATCACCACGCGCGACAGCGCTTCGTCCAGCGGCACGTAGGCATGGCCGTAGCGGCGGATGCCCTTCTTGTCGCCGATGGCCTTGGCGAAGGCCTGGCCCAGGGTGATGCCCACGTCTTCCACCGTGTGGTGCGCGTCGATATGCAGATCGCCCTTGGCTTCGATATCAAGGTCGATCAGGCCGTGGCGCGCGATCTGGTCCAGCATGTGGTCAAGGAAGGGCACGCCGGTATCGAGCTTTTGCTTGCCGGTTCCGTCCAGGTTGATCGCGACGCGGATCTGCGTCTCGTTGGTGTTGCGGACGACTTCCGCGGTTCTGGGTGTAGACATGGTCAGGGTAAAGCGGGATTCAAACGAAAGGGTTCTGCAAAGATGGTTCCGGATGCGCCGGCCGCAAGTGCCTCATTGCGCTTGCAGCGCCAGTTTCAGCGCCGTCAGGAAAGCGGTATTTTCTTCTTGTGTGCTAACGGTAATACGCAAACAGTTGTGCAGCAATGCATGCATTTTACCGGCATTTTTGACCAGCACCTTACCGGCGAGCAAAGCGCCGAAAACTTTCTCGGCATCCGGGACCCGGATCAGCACGAAGTTGGCGGCCGACGGGAATACCTCCACCCCGTCCAGCGCCGCCAGTTGCGCCATCAGGTCCGCGCGGCCGCTACGCAGCGCCGCAGCCTGCGCTTCCAGCACGTCGAGATGCTCCAGCATGAACAGCGCGGCCGTCTCGGTCAATACATTGATGTTATACGGTGGGCGCACCTTGTCGAATTCGCGCAACAGCGCCGGCGCGGCCGACATATAGCCCAAGCGAATGCCGGCCAGCCCCAGCTTGGACACCGTGCGCATCACCACCAGATTATTGAACTGCGGCAACGCCTGCATCAGGCTGGCCTGGGCGAACGGCTGGTAAGCCTCGTCCACCACCACCAGGCCATACGGCGCGGCGGCTTGCACGATGCGCAGGATGTCGCCCGCGTCGAACAGCGTACCGGTCGGGTTGTTGGGATAGGAAAGATAGGTGAGCGCCGGGCGATGCAACTCCATCGCCGCCAGCATCGCCGGCAGATCCAGCGTGAAGTCGGCGCGCAGCGGCACGCCGACATAGTCCAGCCCGGCGGCCAGCGCCGACACCTGATACATCACGAAGCTGGGTTCCGGCGCCAGCACCTTGCGGCCGGGCACGGCGCAGGCCATCGACAGGATGGAAATCAGCTCATCCGAACCGTTGCCCAGCAGCACGTCATAGCCGTCCGGCACACCCAGCTTGCTGCGGATCGCCTCTTTCAAGCGCACATACCCCGGCACCGGGTAACGGTTCAGTTCCGCCTGCGCCAGCCGCTGCGCCAGGGCCTGGCGCAGCTCGGGCGGCAGGAGGTAGGGATTCTCCATCGCATCCAGCTTGAGCATGCCCTCGGCGTCAGGCACGTGATACGCCTGCCAGCCGCGCACCAGCGGACGGATCACGCTGGCAATCAAGGGGCCGCAGGGGCTTGGGTCAGCCGGTGACTTGTTCATCTTGTTGGCTCGCAGGTTCCAGCGCCTCAAGGCGCTGGCGGATCAGTTCGCAGTAATCGGGATTGAGTTCGAAGCCGGCGAAACGCCGGCCGCAGCGGCGCGCCGCCACCGCCGTGGTGCCGCTGCCCATGAACGGGTCGAGCACCACGCCGTCCGGCGGACAGGACGCCTTGATCATGCGCTCGACGATCTCCAGCGGCTTTTGAGTGGGATGATCGGCGCGCTCCTTGTGTTCGCGGTGCAGGCGCGACACGCTCCAGACATCCTTGGGGTTGTAGCCCATCTCCAGCCACTTGGCGCCGACGAAGATGGCGCGCGAACGCGCCTTCTTGGTCTGCTCGTCGTAAGGGATGCGGATGGCGTCGAGGTCGAAGAAATAATCCTTCGCGCGCGCAAAGAAACCGATGGTGTCGTGCACCGAGGAGTAACGCCGGGTGCTGCCGCCCATGGAGGGCACGCGGCGATCCCAGACGATCTCGTTGATCATGGTCATGCGCTGCTTCAACATGACGAAGATCTCCGGCGAATAGCGCCAGGTCAAAAAGATGTAGAGACTGCCGTTGGCCTTGAGCTTGGGCAGCGCGGCATCGATCCATTGCTCGGTCCAGGCCAGGTATGCGGCGGTGTCGAGCTTGTCGGAATCGTTGCCGTAGTCCTTGCCCAGCCCGTACGGCGGGTCGGCGATCAGGAGGTCGATGCTGCCGTCCGGAATACGCTGCAACCCCTGCAGCGCATCCTCGCAATGCACGCGATCCAGCCAGCCTTCGCCTGCAAACGGGTCGGAGGCAGCCGTCATCGCATCACTTCAGGCGCAGTTCGGCGGAACGGGCGTGCGCCTGCAAGCCCTCGCCATAGGCCAGTTCCGCGGCGATCTTGCCCAGCGTCTGGGCGCCGGCTTCAGACACCCGGATCAGGCTTGAGCGCTTCTGGAAGTCGTACACGCCCAGCGGCGACGAAAAGCGCGCAGTGCGCGAAGTCGGCAGCACGTGGTTGGGGCCGGCGCAGTAGTCGCCCAGCGCTTCGGACGAAAAACGGCCGAGGAACATGGCGCCGGCGTGGCGGATCCGGTCGGCCCAGCGTTGCGGATCTTCGGTGGAGATTTCCAGGTGCTCGGCGGCGATCATGTTGGCGATCTCGCAGGCCTCTTCCATGTCGCGCACTTTCACCAACGCGCCGCGGTCGGTCAGCGAAGTGCGGATTACATCCTTGCGCGGCATGGCGTCGAGCAACTTGTTGATCGAGACTTCGACCTTGGCGATGTAATCGGCGTCCGGGCACAGCAGGATGGATTGCGCCAGCTCGTCGTGCTCGGCCTGCGAGAACAGGTCCATGGCGATCCAGTCCGGGTCGGTGCTGCCGTCGCACACCACCAGGATCTCGGAAGGCCCGGCAATCATGTCGATGCCGACCACGCCGAACACGCGGCGCTTGGCAGCGGCCACGTAGGCGTTGCCGGGGCCGACGATCTTGTCCACCTGCGGGATGGTCGCCGTGCCATAGGCCAGCGCGCCGACCGCCTGCGCGCCGCCGATGGTGAACACGCGGTCCACGCCAGCGATCGCGGCGGCGGCCAGCACCAGTTCGTTCTTCACGCCGTCCGGCGTGGGCACCACCATGATGACTTCCTGCACGCCGGCCACCTTGGCCGGGATCGCGTTCATCAGCACCGACGAGGGATAGGCCGCCTTGCCGCCCGGCACGTAGATGCCGACGCGGTCCAGCGGCGTGACCTTCTGGCCCAGCTCGGTGCCGTCAGCCTCGCGGTACAGGAAACCGTCGGAGCCGCACTCCTTCTTCTGGCGCTCGTGATAGGCGCGCACGCGGTCGGCGGCGGCTTGCAGCGCCGCACGGCGCGTCTCGGACAGGCCGGCCAATGCCGCCTGCAAAGCTTCCTTGCCGATTTCCAGCGCGGCCAGCGAGGCTGCCTGCACGCGGTCGAAACGCTGCGTGTATTCCAGCACGGCGGCGTCGCCGCGCGCCTTGACGTCGGCCAGGATGCCGGCGGCGGCGCGGTCGATGGCTTCGTCTTCGCCGGCTTCGAAGGCCAGCACGGCCGACAGCTTGTCGCGGAAGCCGGCGTCGGCGGAATCGAGTTTTCGGATGGCAATGCTCATGGGGTCACCTGCAATACGGCTGGGTTCGGCTTGGTTTCGTTACGGTCTTACTTGCCTTTGGACGCCTTCTCGAAAGCGTCGAGGATGGGCTGCAGGCGTTCGCGCTTCAACTTCAGCGCAGCCTGGTTGACCACCAGGCGCGAAGATATGTCGATGATGTGCTCGACTTCCACCAGCTTGTTGGCGCGCAGCGTGCCGCCGGTGCTGACCAGGTCGACGATGGCGTCCGACAGGCCCACCAGCGGGCCCAGCTCCATCGAGCCGTACAGCTTGATCAGGTCGACGTGCACGCCCTTGGCGGCGAAGTGCTCGCGCGCGGTCTTGACGTATTTGGTCACCACCCGCAGGCGCGCGCCCTGGCGCACCGCGTTGGCGTAGTCGAAGCCTTCCTGCACCGCCACCGACAGGCGGCACTTGGCGATGTTGAGGTCGATCGGCTGGTACAGGCCTTCGCCGCCATGCTCCAGCAGCACGTCCTTGCCGGCCACGCCGAAGTCGGCCGCACCGTATTGCACGTAGGTCGGCACGTCGGAGGCGCGCACGATGATCACGCGCACGTCGGGGGCGTTGGTCGGCAGGATCAGCTTGCGCGACGATTCCGGGTCTTCGGCCACGGTGATGCCGGCGGCTTTCAGCAGCGGCAGGGTTTCTTCGAAAATGCGGCCCTTGGACAGCGCCAGCGTCAGTTGTTGGGTCATATTGTCTGCTTCGGATCCGGTGCCGTTACTTGATGCGCTCGATGTCGGCGCCGATGGCCGACAGCTTGGCTTCCATGCGGTCGTAGCCGCGGTCGAGGTGGTAGATGCGCTCGACCACGGTCTCGCCTTGCGCGGCCAGGCCGGCAATCACCAGCGAGGCGGAAGCGCGCAGGTCGGTCGCCATCACCGGCGCGCCGATGAATTTGTCCACGCCCCTGACGATGGAAGTGTTGCCTTCGATGTCGATGGCCGCGCCCAGGCGATTGAGCTCCTGCACATGCATGAAGCGGTTTTCGAAGATGGTTTCGGTGACGTGGCTGGTGCCGTCGGCGATGCAGTTGAGCGCCATGAACTGCGCCTGCATGTCGGTCGGGAAACCGGGGTATTCGGTGGTGCGAAAGCTCACTGCCTTGGGACGCGCGGCCATCTGGATACGGATCCAGTCCTCGCCCGAGGTGAGGATGGCGCCCGCTTCGCGCAGCTTGTCCAGCGCCGCGTCGAGCAGGCCGGAACGGGTGCGGCGCAGCGTGACGTCGCCGCCGGCGGCGGCCACGGCGCACAGGAAAGTGCCGGTCTCGATGCGGTCGGCAATCACTTCATGGGCGGCGCCGTGCAGCTTGTCCACGCCCTGGATCACCAGGCGGTCGCTGCCAATGCCTTCGATCTTGGCGCCCATCTTCACCAGCAGGTTGGCCAGGTCGCCCACCTCCGGTTCGCGCGCGGCGTTTTCCAGCACGGTCTCGCCCTCGGCCAGCACCGCGGCCATCAGCAGGTTCTCGGTGCCGGTGACGGTGATCATGTCGGTGACGATGCGCGCGCCCTTGAGGCGCTTGGCCTTGGCATAGATGTAGCCGGCGTCGATGTGGATCTCGGCGCCCATGGCTTGCAAGCCCTTGATGTGCTGGTCCACCGGACGCGAGCCGATGGCGCAACCGCCCGGCAGCGACACCTTGGCTTCGCCGAAGCGCGCCAAGAGCGGACCCAGCACCAGGATGCTGGCGCGCATGGTCTTGACCAGTTCATACGGCGCTTCCAGCTTGGTGATGTCGTTGCCGTTGAGCACGGTCTCGTCGCCGTTTTCCTGCACGCGCAGGCCCATCTGCTTCATCAGCTTGGTGATGGTGAGCACGTCCTGCAGGTGCGGGATGTTCTTCAGGCGCAGGTCGTCGGCCGTCAGCAAACCGGCGCACAGGATGGGCAGCGCCGCGTTCTTGGCGCCGGAGATGGTGACTTCGCCGGAGAGGCGCTTGCCGCCGCGGATTACGAGCTTGTCCATGTTCTTGCCTTATTTCTGGAATTCTTCGGGAGTGAGGGTCTTCATCGACAGCGCGTGGATCTCTTCGCGCATGCGGTCGCCCAGCGCGGCGTAGACCAGCTGGTGGCGCTGGATCAGGCGCTTGCCGGCGAAGGCGTCGGAAACGATGACGGCATTGAAATGCTGGCCGTCGCCTTCGACTTCGATATGCCGGCACTCAAGGCCGGCGACGATATAGCTTTTGACGAGTTCGGGTGTGGGTAGCATGGTTCGGCTCTTCACTGGGTTCGATAAGGGGCCGGCGCTTCAGTGCGAACCGGCGCGCAGCTTGTAACCGCTCTTGAGCAGGCGCACCGCCAGCGTGGCCAGCGCCACGAAGAACACGGTCACGATGCCAAGGCTGGTCATGGGATTGATGTCGGACTGGCCGAAGAAGCCGTAGCGAAAGCCATCGATCATATAAAAAAACGGGTTGAAATGCGACACCGCCTGCCAGAACGGCGGCAGCGAGTGTATCGAATAGAACACGCCGGCCAGGAAGGTCAGCGGCACGATAAGGAAATTCTGGAACGCCGCCAGCTGGTCGAACTTCTCGGCCCAGATGCCGGCCACCAGGCCCATCGTGCCCAGGATCGCCGCGCCCAGCAGGGCGAACGCCAGAATCCACAGCGGCGCCACGAAATCCAGGTGACCGAACCAGGCGGTGACGACGAACACGCCGGCGCCGACGACCAGGCCGCGCACCACCGCCGCCAGCACATAGCCGCCGAACAGTTCCCAGTGCGACAGCGGCGTCAACAGCACGAACACCAGGTTGCCGGTGATCTTGGACTGGATCAGCGAGGACGAGCTGTTGGCGAAGGCGTTCTGCAGCACGCTCATCATCACCAGGCCGGGCACCAGGAAACCGGTGTACTGCACGCCGGGATAGACCTGCACGTGGTCTTGCAGCACGTGGCCGAAGATCAGCAGGTACAGCAGCGCGGTCATGATGGGCGCGGTCACGGTCTGCGTCGCCACCTTCCAGAAACGCAGGATTTCCTTGTAGAACAGGGTCTGGAAGCCGGTCATTTTTCATCTCCCATGATCTGGATGAACACGTCTTCCAGGTCGGCTTGCTGCAATTGCATGTCGTCGATCTCGGCGCCCGCGGCACGCAGCGCGGCCAGGATCGGCTCGACTTCCCGGTAGTCGTTCACGCGCAGCGTGTATTTATTGCCCGACAACAGCTCTTCGGGATGCGTCACCAGCGCCTTGAGCGCGTCCGGCAGGGTACCGTTCTTCAAGCGCAGCGCCAGTTGCGAACCGGAAATGCGCCTGATCAGGCCTTCGGTGGAGTCCAGCGCCACCACGCGGCCGAACTTGAGCATGGCGATGCGGTTGCACAGCGCCTGCGCCTCTTCCAGGTAGTGGGTGGTCAGCACGATGGTGTGGCCCTCGCGGTTCAGGCGACCGATGAACTTCCACAGCGTCTGGCGCAGCTCCACGTCCACCCCGGCGGTCGGCTCGTCCAGCACGATCACCGGCGGTTTGTGCACCAGCGCCTGCGCCACCAGCACGCGCCGCTTCATGCCGCCCGAGAGGGCGCGCATGTTGGTGTCGGCCTTGTTGGTGAGGTCGAGGTTTTCCATGACCTCGTCGATCCACTTGTCGTTGTTCTTCAGGCCGAAATAGCCGGACTGCATGCGCAAGGTTTCGCGCACGGTGAAGAAGGGATCGAACACCAGCTCCTGCGGCACCACGCCCAGCTTCATGCGCGCGGCGCGATAGTCGGCGACCACATCGTGGCCGTGGATGGCGACGTTGCCGGAATCGGCCCGGTTCAGGCCGGCGATGATGGAGATCAGCGTGGTCTTGCCGGCGCCGTTGGGGCCGAGCAAACCGAAGAATTCGCCTTCTTCGATCGCCAGCGAAACGCCGCCCAGCGCTTGCAGCGACTGGTAGCGTTTCTTGATGTCATTGATTTGCAAAGCGGCCATATTGCCGATAGCCCGTTTCATTCGTTACTTGCAAGAAAGAATAAGGTGGCAGGAATTCGCCCTGCCGGCCTCGCCCTGGCATCCTGGCGCGGCCGCCGTGGCGGCCGTCGCGTCCCTGCGGATGCCTTGTGATGTCATTGGATGGATCGCCGCGCCGCTGCGCCATGGGGCCATGCAAGGCACGCCGAAGTGGCACAGAACCAGCGCCATGAACTGGCGGTAAAACAGGAGATTATAGGGGAATTCGATTTTCCGGGCCGGACTGCCGCAGACGCGAAGGCTGTCCCGGAAATGCCGCCATGACGGCGGCGACGGCCGTCAGTGATGTCGGTCGGTGGCGGAAGTGGGCGCCGCCGAGCCATTGCCGTGCAGCAGCGGGGAAACGCCATAGAGGTCGGCCAGGCTTTTCAGGTTGGCCGGCAGCTCGCCGAACTCAAGCGCCGCGCCGCGGGCCTGCGCCGCCCGGCGCCAGGCCAGGAGCGTGGCCACCGCCGACGAATCGACCTCCGTCACTGCGCTGACATCGATGCTGGCCTGGCCGGCGGCGATGGCCGACAGCCCTTCGCCCAGGACGGAGCGTGCATTGTTGACAGTCAGCGAAGCGCCGGGCTTGAACATGATGGTCTTTCTGAAACGGTAGGATCGGGCCTTGAACTTACTTCTTGCCGGCCGAGCGCGCCGCCAGTTGCTTGTTCTTGTCCGACAGCGCCTTGATCAGGCCGTCGATGCCGCCCTTGTTGATTTCATTGGCGAAGGTGCCCTTGTAGGCTTCCACCAGCCAGGCGCCCAGCACGTTGACGTCATACAGCTTCCAGCCGTCGGCCTTCTTTTCCAGGCGATAGCTCAGCTGGATCGGCTCGCCGCCGCGTGCCGAGATCACTTGCGAATTCACTTCCACTTCAGTGTCGGTCGGCGCCGCGCGCAACGGCTTGAATTCGATCTTCTGGTCGCGCACCTGCGACAGCGCGCCGGAATAGGTATAGACCAGCAAGCTGCGGAATTCGGTGATCAGTTGCTTTTGCTGCTCCGGGGTAGCCTGGCGCCAGAAACGGCCGGCCGCCAGTTGGGTCATGCGCTCGAAGTCGACATAAGGCAGGATCTTCTGCTCGACCAGCTGCATGATGCGGTTGTTGTTGCCCGACTGGATGTCCTTGTCGTTCTTGGCGGTATCCAGCACTTCCGAGCTGATGCGCTTGACCAGCGCGTCCGGCGCCTCCTGGGCGGAAGCCGCTCCGGAAAAGGCCAGTGCGGAAACGGCGATGGCAATAAATTTGGTGAGCATCTTCATAAGTCTTTGTCCATTCGAATAGGAGCGGCCAATCCGCATGCCGCTGAAAGTCGGCGAGCCGGCGAAACGCCCGACGACTGCCGGCCTTCTTTCGAGACCGCGCCCCCCATCGGGTTCCCGCGCCGTCACAGACGGCGACGGATCTTACAGTTTGTGCGATTTACCGCGATTTCAAGAGGCCGGCCGCCGACGGCCGCGCCATCAAGGCTTGATCGCCTCTTCCTTCTGCTCGGCGCCGGCATTGCCGCCGTCGATCTGCGACTGGCGGCGCTGCAGGTAGGTGTCGCGCACAAAGTCGTACTTGTCCAGCGCGGCATCTTCCAGCAGGGTCGAGGCATCCAGCAGCTCGGCGCGACGATCCACCACGCGGATCACGCTGCCGACGTTACGCCAGCGTACCGGACGCTTGTAGGTCCACAGGTCGCCATACAGGTCGACCGGCAGGCCGGCGGTATCGCGGATGGTGGACGGGCCGAAGAACGGCAGCACCACATACGGCCCGGAGCCTACACCCCACTTGCCCAGGGTCTGGCCGAAGTCGGATTTTTCGCGCGGCAGGCGGGCTTCGGTCGCCACGTCCAGCACGCCGCCCAGGCCGAAGGTGGTGTTGATGGCCACCCGCATGAAGGTCGACACGCCCTGCTCGATGCGGCCCTGCAGCAGTTGGTTGATCGACGACCACAGGTCGCCGATGTTGCCAAAGAAGTTGCCCACGCCGGTCTGCACCGGGTCCGGCACCACCGCATCATAGGCCTGCGCGGCAGGCTTGAGCGCCACCTTGTCGACGGTGTCGTTAAAGCTGAACATGGCGCGGTTGAAACCCTCCAGCGGATCGCTGGGGTTGTTGCTGGTGGCGCAACCGGTCAGGGCCGCGCCTGCCAGGACAAATGCGCCGATGCGTGCTGCGTAAGTCATTTCGAATCATCCTTTCCCTCTGCCGCCTTGCTGTAGAGGAACTGACCGATCAGGTTCTCCAGAACAATCGCAGACTGTGTCATTTTTATCGTATCGCCCGACGCCAGGTTGGCAGTATCGCCGCCCGGCTCGATGCCGATGTATTGCTCGCCCAGCAGGCCCGAGGTCAGGATCTTGGCGGAACTGTCCTTGGGAAACTTGTAGCCGTCATCCATGTTGAGGGTGACGATGGCGCGGAAGGTCTGGTCATCGAAGCGGATCGAATCGACCCGCCCCACCACCACCCCCGCGCTCTTGACCGCGGCGCGCGACTTCAATCCGCCGATGTTATCGAAATTGGCCTTGACGGTGTAGGTTTTCTGGCCGAACGACATCGCGCTCATGTTGCCGGCCTTGAGCGCCAGGAACACCAGTGCGGCCACGCCCAGCAGCACGAAGATTCCAACCCAGGCGTCCAGTGATTTACGTTGCATAGTCATACCTTTTATTGATTCTGTCAGCTGAACATCAGCGCGGTCAGGAGGAAGTCCAGGCCCAGCACCATCAGCGAAGCGATCACCACGGTGCGGGTGGTGGCGCGCGCCACGCCTTCCGGCGTCGGCTGCGCTTCATAGCCCTGGAACAGCGCCACGAAGGTTACCGCGATACCGAACACGATGCTTTTCAGCACGCCGTTGGCGATGTCGTTCCACACATCCACGCCGCCCTGCATCTGCGACCAGAAGGCGCCCTCGTCGACGCCGATGAGCAACACCCCGACCACATAGCCGCCGATGATGCCTACCGCGCTGAAGATCGCCGCCAGCACCGGCATGGCGATCACGCCGGCCCAGAAACGCGGGGCCACCACGCGCTGCAGCGGATTGACCGCCATCATCTCCATCGCCGACAACTGCTCGCCGGCCTTCATCAGGCCGATCTCGGCGGTCAGCGAGGTGCCGGCGCGCCCGGCGAACAGCAGCGCAGTCACCACCGGGCCCAGTTCGCGCGTCAGCGACAGCGCCACCAGCAGGCCCAGCGCCTGCTCGGAGCCATATTTATTGAGCGTGTAATAGCCTTGCAACCCCAGCACGAAACCGACGAACAGGCCGGATACCGCGATGATCACCAGCGAATAGTTGCCGATGAAGTGGATCTGGTCGGTAATCAGGCGCGGACGGCGCAACAGGCCCAGCGACGCTCCCAGCATATTGAAGAACATGCGCGCGGCAAAACCGGTGCCGACGATGAATTCGCGGATACTGCGGCCCAGGCTGGCCAGCAAATTGACGATCATGGGCGGCCTCCCAGTCCCAGGTCGTCGGCCAGCGACTTGCCCGGATAGTGGAACGGCACTGGACCGTCCGCCTCGGCATGCACGAACTGCTTCACGTAGGGATCGGTCGAGGTGCGCATCTCGGCCGGCGTGCCCTGCGCCACGATCTGCCCCTGCGACAGGAAATACACATAGTCGGCGATGCCGAAGGACTCGTTGACATCGTGCGACACCAGGATCGAGGTCGAGCCCAGCGCGTCGTTCAGACGGCGGATCAGGTTGGCGGTCACGCCCATGGAAATCGGATCGAGGCCGGCGAAAGGCTCGTCATACATGATCAGCAGCGGATCGAGCGCGATCGTGCGCGCCAGCGCCACGCGGCGCGCCATGCCGCCGGAAATCTCGGCCGGCTTCAGGGCTGCGGCGTTGCGCAGGCCGACCGCGTTGAGCTTCATCAGCACTAGGTCGCGGATCAGTTCCTCGCCCAGGTCGGTGTGCTCGCGCAGCGGAAAGGCCACGTTGTCGAATACCGTCATGTCGGTAAACAAGGCGCCATTCTGGAACAGCATGCCCATCTTGCGGCGCAGCAGATAAAGCTGCTGCGTATCGAGCCCGGGGACGTTCTCCCCGTCCACCGTCAGCGAGCCCTGCTGCGGCTGCAGCTGGCCGCCGATCAGGCGCAGGATGGTGGTTTTTCCCGAACCGGAACCGCCCATTACCGCCACGACCTTGCCGCGTGGGAAATCCATGCGCAACCCGGTCAGGATGGGGCGGTCGCCATAACGGAAATGCAGATCGCGGATTTCTACGATATTTGGCAAAGCGGTTTCTTTGATTTCTTTGGAAAACCGACATTGTAGAGCAAAATTTACAAATCGCTTTTAAGACGGCAATACAGCGTGTAAATGGCATGCAACGAAAAAGCATGATCTTAACAATTTCAATATATTTTCATGTCAGTTGCCAGTTGTTAGCTACAGCCCTCCTTAATGACATATCAGTCATTAAAACCCTGCCGAGCCAACAAATTCATTAGAACGTGGTTCATATGCAACATTTGCCTACTTCTTGAGCATGCCTGTCGATACGTACCGTTTCAACGCCCCGCAGGCATGCCATTTCGTGCCCGGCTGCGCATGCCCGCCCTAGGGCAACCCCGCCCGGCTTGATACAATGGCGGTTTTGCTTTCGGAAGAATTTGTCATGAGCCTCAAATGCGGCATCGTGGGCCTGCCCAACGTCGGAAAATCCACCCTCTTCAACGCCCTGACCAAGGCCGGCATCGCCGCCGAGAACTATCCGTTCTGCACCATCGAGCCGAACGTGGGCGTGGTGGAAGTCCCCGATCCGCGCCTGCAGGCGCTGGCCGAGATCGTCAAGCCCGAGCGCATCCTGCCGGCCGTGGTCGAATTCGTCGACATCGCCGGCCTGGTGGCGGGCGCCTCCAAGGGTGAAGGCCTGGGCAACCAGTTCCTGTCGCACATCCGCGAAACCGACGCCATCGTCAACGTGGTGCGCTGCTTCGAAGACCCGAACGTGATCCACGTGGCCGGCCGCGTCAGCCCGCTCGACGACATCGCCGTGATCCAGACCGAACTGGCGCTGGCCGACATGGGCACCGTCGAGAAGGCCATCCACCGCGAGCAGAAGAAGGCCCGCTCCGGCGACAAAGACGCCGCCAAGCTGGTGGCCCTGCTGGAACGCATCATGCCGGCGCTGGACGAAGCCAAGCCGGTGCGCGCGCTGGGCCTGGATGCGGAAGAAATGCTGCTGATCAAGCCGCTGTGCCTGATCACCGCCAAGCCGGCCATGTACGTGGCCAACGTTTCCGACTCGGGCTTCACCAATAACCCGCTGCTGGACCAGCTGACCGCCTACGCCAAGGAACAGAGCGCCCCCATCGTGGCCATCTGCGCCGCCATCGAAGCCGAGATCGCCGACCTGGACGACGCCGACAAGACCGACTTCCTGGCCGACATGGGCATGCAGGAACCGGGCCTGGATCGCCTGATCCGCGCCGCCTTCAAGCTGCTGGGCCTGCAGACCTACTTCACTGCGGGCGTCAAGGAAGTGCGCGCCTGGACGGTGCCGGTCGGCGCCACCGGCCCGCAGGCCGCCGGCGTGATCCACACCGACTTCGAACGCGGCTTCATCCGCGCCCAGACCATCGCCTACGAAGACTTCATCGCCTTCAAGGGCGAAGCAGGCGCCAAGGAAGCCGGCAAGATGCGCGCCGAAGGCAAGGAATACATCGTCAAGGATGGCGATGTGATGAACTTCCTGTTCAACGTCTGATCCCGACGCCACAGTCGGACTTTGTCTTATTGCAGTCATCGCCGGCAGGTACCCTGCCGGCATCAACCTTTATAGCGGCACCATGAGCAAGCAAGCCATCCCGTCACCGGGCAGCGGCAACAGCCGCGCCAAGCGCCCGACGCAAGCGGCCGACGCTGCGCCCCTGGCCAATGAGATCCGCCCCGGCCAGTCGATAGAACTGCTCAAGGAACTGCACATCCTCACGCGCGACGGCAAGCTCAATCAAGACAGCCGCCGCAAGCTCAAGCAGGTCTACCACCTTTACCAGTTCATCGAACCGCTGCTGGCCGAGGTATTGCAGGACCATCCGGACGTGACGCTGGTCGACCACGGCGCCGGCAAGTCTTACCTGGGGTTCATCCTGTACGACCTGTTCTTCAAGGCATTGCCGGGCGCGCCGCGCATCTACGGCATCGAAACCCGCGAAGAACTGGTGAAGAAATCCGAACAACTGGCCGCGCGCCTGGGCTTTGGCGGGATGTCCTTCGTCAACCTGTCGGTGGCCGACTCCATCGTGTCGGACCGATTGCCGCAGCAGATCGACGTGGTCACCGCGCTGCATGCCTGCGACACCGCCACCGACGACGCCATTCATTTCGCGCTGAAGAAGCAGGCCCGTTTCATCGTGCTGGTGCCGTGCTGCCAGGCCGAGGTGGCCTCGGTGCTGAACCGTCACAAGGGCAAGTCGCTGGCCAATTCGCTCACCGAGATCTGGCGCCACCCGCTGCACACGCGCGAATTCGGCAGCCAGGTCACCAATGTGCTGCGCTGCCTGCAACTGGAAGCGCACGGCTACAAGGTCAGCGTGACCGAGCTGGTGGGCTGGGAGCATTCGATGAAAAACGAACTGATCATCGCGCAATACCGCGACCTGCCGCGCCGCCGTCCGGCCGAGCGGCTGCAGGAAGTGCTGCGCACGCTGGGGCTGGAAGAGATGGGAGAGCGTTTCTTCGCGCCGCAGGTCGCTTGAAACACGAACGCCAAGAAGGGCGGCAGGAACATTTCTTGCACTGGAATGAAATAGCGGCGTTTCTAGCCACAGGGTTTCACAGCAGGACTTCAGCGCGGGGCTGAAGCTGCCGATATAGCAGCAGCCAGCATGACGCTGCCGGAGGCCACAAGCGCCGGCGGGAAAGCAAGGGGATACCGGGAAACCGGTTTGCGCAACGAGGGCCGGCCCAACGCCGGAAAATGCACATGACATCCGCTGTCGACACGGAAACGCTCATCGCCGACAACCGGCAGCTGCGGGCCGAACTGCAGGATCTGCTGCAGCAGGCGCACATCAACCAGTCCATCATCGAACGCCACCAGGCTTTCGACCTGAAGCTCATCGGCGCCAGCGAATTCCGCGAACTGATCGAGGCCATGCTGAAGACCATGCCCGGCGTGTTCAACCTGGAAACCGTGACGCTGTCCCTGATCGACGACGACTATGCGATCCAGCGCATCCTGCGCGATTTGCAGATCGGCCTGAACGAATTTCCCAACCTGCTGTTCCTGAAACGGCCCATCGACTTCCCCGATGAAGACGGGCACCGCCCGTCGGCCGAGAAACCGCGCCTGGGCGAATACCTGCCGGCGCTGCACGGCCCGCTGTTTCCCAACTACCAGCCGGTCAGCGTGGCGGTGCTGCCGCTGGTACGCCAGCATCGCCTGCTGGGCTACCTGGCGCTGGGCAGCGCCTATCGGGAGCGCTTCACGCGCAAGCTGGCCACCGACTTCATCCAGCGCCTGGCGACGGTGGCCGCAATCTGCCTGGAAAACGTGATCAACAACGAGCGCCTGAAGCATATCGGCCTCACCGATCCGCTCACCGGGGTCAACAACCGCCGCTATATCGAGCAGCGCATGCATGAGGAAGTCGCGCGCGGCCAGCGCGAACGTTCGGCGTTGTCCTGCCTGTTCATCGACATCGACCATTTCAAGCGCGTCAACGACCAGTTCGGCCACCAGAGCGGCGACGATGTGCTGCGCGAAGTGGCGGCGCGGATCAAGAAGGAACTGCGCCTGTCGGACGCGCTGGGCCGTTTCGGCGGCGAGGAGTTTGTCGTGCTGCTCACGCATGCCACGCGCGAAGATGCAGCGCGCATCGCCGAGCGCATCCGCGCCGGCATCGGCAACCGCGGCATCATGATCGAGGGCTCGCGCGATCCGCTCAAGATCACCGCCTCCATCGGCGCAGCCTCATTGGTGCCGCCGGACCGCAGCCGCCCGGCCGAGGAAGTCAAGCAGGCCATGCTCAAGGCTGCCGACCAGGCGCTCTATCAGGCCAAGGAAAGCGGCCGCGATCGCGTGGTGCTGGCGCCGCTGGCCTGATCAGGCGACCGAAGGCGCGACCGCGCGCCGGTCGCGGATGATCCACGGGGCGGCGATGATGAACACGCCGCCGACCACATCCTGGGGCCGCAGCTCGGCGGCGCCCAGCAACCACGCCGACAGGCTTGCCACCAGGATCTCCGCCAGCATGACCACCGCCGTGATGTTGGCCGGCAAGCGCGCCACACCATATTGCAGGCACAGGTTGGAGATCAGGAACAGCACCGACCACATCCCCACCAGCGGCCACGCCGCCCCCGGCGTCGCGCTTGGCCAGGCAATCGATCCCGAGAGCGCCAGCACCACGCCCAGCAGGCAAGCCAGGAGCGCTCCGCCGCTCAGCATGGAAATGGCGCGGGCGCCGTCCGACACGCCGTGCAAGCGGCGCAGCAGCACATTGTTGACGGCGAAGCACATGCCGCCCAGCAGCGCCAGCCAATCAGGCAAGCTGCGCGGCAGCGGCAAACCCAGGCGCGGCTGGTAGAGCACGATCACCGCCCCCGCCAGCCCCAGCGCCACACGCCCCAGCGAACGCGCGGTAATGGCTTCGCGCAGCACCACGCGCGCCAGCACCACGGTCCAGATCGGCATCAGGTAAAACAGCAGGATCACGCGCACCACGTCGCCATAGGCGATGGCGACGTTGAAGGCGGTATTGGTCAGCCCGGTGGCCAAGGCCACGCCGAGCAGTTCGGGATGCCGGCGCAGTTGCCCGATATCGCGGCGCTTGATCGCCAGCAGCATGGCAGTGCAACCCACGAAGATCGCCGCAGTAGCCCACAGCGGATGCAAGCCCATGCCTTCCAGGGCGCGCATGCCAGTCCAGGACAGGCCCCAGATCGTGGTGTTCAACAGCAATGCCGCAATGGCAGGCTTGGGAATGTGTTGCATGCGCGTGTCTTGTCTTTGCTTGGGCCCGGGCAAAAGATAAAAGCCGGTAATCCCGTCATGCCGTTCAGTTAAGGCTCATTCTGAAACACTCATCACAGACGCCGTTCGGGCTGAGTAGGCCCGCCAGGGTCGTACCGAAGCCAGCGTGTCACCGGTTAGCGCTCTTGCCTGCCCTTCGATACGCTGCTGCGCAGCTACTCAGGGCGAACGGAGTCTGGACTGTACAAACAAAAATGCCGTTCAGCGCTTAACTGAACGGCATGACGGCAATGCCGGTTTTTATCGCAACGCCAGGATGGAAACTCCCGGGATCAGCCTTGCTTGGCTCCAGCCTGCAGGCGTTCGTACTTGTCCATCAGCTGTTCGCGGCTTTCGCGCCATGCGGGATTGAAGGGGATGCAAGCGACCGGGCAGACCTGCTGGCATTGCGGCTCATCGAAATGGCCGACGCACTCGGTGCATTTGTCCGGATTGATCTCATAGATCTGTGGCCCCATGTAGATCGCTTCGTTCGGGCACTCGGGTTCGCAGACATCGCAATTGATGCAGTCGTCGGTAATCATCAGCGCCATGGCTGCTCCTTTGCGCCGCCGTTCCCGCGCCGCGCCTTGCCGTCTGCGAATTTTCCTGCTCGAACCTTCATTTCCCTACCCCGCCTGCCGTTGACGAGCGCACCGGCCTCAGCCGTTTTGCTTCGCTATCTTGGCCTTCAGCCACTTTTCGACCGAAGGAAACACGAACTTGGATACATCGCCGCCCAACTGCGCGATCTCGCGCACGATGGTGCCGGAGATGAACTGGTATTGATCCGACGGCGTCAGAAACAGGGTTTCGACGTCCGGCAGCAAATAGCGGTTCATGCCCGCCATCTGGAATTCGTATTCGAAGTCGGACACCGCGCGCAGGCCGCGCACGATCACACGCGCATTGTTCTGGCGCACGAAGTCCTTCAACAATCCGGAAAAACTTTCCACCTGGACATTCGGATAATGTCCCAGCACTTCATTGGCAATCGACAAACGCTCTTCAAGCGAAAAAAACGGCTTCTTGTTTTTGCTGTCCGCTACCCCGACCACCAATTTGTCAAACAATCCGGAAGCGCGACGAACCAGGTCCTCATGGCCGCGCGTCAACGGATCGAATGTCCCTGGATATACTGCAGTGACCATGGTGTCTCCTCACCGGCAATTCAATCAGAACGCGCATTATGCCTGAATTTGCGCGCCGCTTTTGCGTTGCAATAAATGATAGAACACCATGCCTGCCTTGTCCGAACGCAGCACTTCCCACGGCGCCATCCATGCCGGCGCCTGTTCTCCCTCCAGCCGAAACTCGGCTTCGGCATAAACCAGCCCGGACGGCGGCAGCAACGCTTCGCATACCGGCAGCATCTTTTCCAGCCAGCCCTGGTGATAGGGCGGATCGATGAACACCAATTGGAATCCGCCCGGTTCGCGCTGCGCCGCATTGCGCGCCACGGCCTGGGCGTCGCCGCGAACGATGGCGATGGCATCGGCCTTGAGCTTGTCGCGGTTGGCTTCCAGCTGGCGCACCGCAGGGCCGCTCTGCTCGACCATCACGACGCGGCGCGCGCCGCGGCTGGCGGCTTCGAACCCCAGCGCGCCGGAACCGGCGAACAAGTCGAGGCAAGCCACCCGGCTCCAATCGCCATCCAGCAAATGGGTAAGCCAGTTGAACACCGTCTCGCGCACGCGGTCGGGGGTCGGGCGCAAGCCTTCGGCATCCAGCACCGGCAGCGGGGTACGCTTCCATTGGCCGCCGATGATGCGCACCTGATGCGGGCCGCGCGAGGCCGGCTTGCCGCCCTGCCCGGCCTTGAGCGCCGGACGTTTCCTGTTTGCCTGGTTCATGCCGCCGTCCTTACTGTGCGGCCGTCGCGGCGGCCGGAGCCTCTTCACCGACGATGACCGTCGACAACTGCTCGGGATGGATATGCCGGCGCAATGCCGCACGCACGTCGGCGATGCCGACCTCGCGGATGCTGCCGATCCAGCGCTCAAGATAATCCAGCGGCAAGTTGTAGAAACCGATCACGGCCATGTTTTCCAGCAGCTTGGCGTTGCTGTCGATGCGCAAGGCGAAGCCGCCGGCCAGATTATCCTTGGCCGCTTTCATCTCGGCCGCGGTCGGGCCGTCCTTGAGGAATTGGGCCAGCGTGTCGCGCACCACCTGCAGCGCTTGCCCGGTCTGCTCCTTCTGGGTCTGCAGGCCGATCTGGAACGACCCCGGCTGCGCCAGCGGCGAGAAGCCGCTATAGACGCTGTAGGCGAGGCCGCGCTTCTCGCGCACCTCATCGGTCAGGCGGGAAACGAAACCGCCGCCGCCCAGGATGTAGTTGCCCACCGTGAGCGCGAAAAAGTCCGCATCGCCGCGCTGGATGGCGGGCGCGCCGATCAGGATGTGCGACTGCGAGGCCGGATGCGCGATACGCACCTCGCCGCCCTTGGGCGCGGCGACTTCGGGCAATGCCGGCAACGGGGCGCCCTGCGGCAATTCGCGGGTCAGCCGCGCCGCGATCTGTTCGGCCTGCGCGCGCGTGATGTCGCCGATCATGGCGATGACGGCGCGGTTGGCCACATAGTGGGTTCGGTGGAAAGCCACGATGTCATCGCGGCCGATGGCCTGCACGCTGGCTTCGCTGGCGTCAATGGCATAAGGGTGGCTGCCGTAGATCGCCGCCATGAACGCCTTCTCGGCGATGGCCTCGGGCTTGGTCAGCTCTTCGCGGATGCCGGAAATGGCCAGCGCCTTGTCGCGCTCCAGGCCGGCTTGCGGAAAGCTGGGGTGGGCCAGGATGCGCGCCAGCAACGCCAGCGATGCATCGCGTTCGGCCGGCGACGACAGTGTGCGCAGGTTGACGCCGGCGCGGTCCTGGCCGGCGCCGGCATTGCGTTCGGCCGCGACATCGGCGAAACCGTCCAGGATCTGCGCCTCGCTCAGGCCGCCGCCCTCCTGCCCTTGGCCACCTTCCACGCCGCGCGTCAGGCTGGCCACGGTCAGTTCGGCCAGGCCGGCACGGCCGGCCGGATCACGCCGCTGGCCGGCATCGAACTGCACGCTCACATCCAGCATCGGGATCGCATGGTTGGCCACGAACAGCACGCGCGCGCCGTCGGCTTGCGTCCACGACTGGATTTGCAACGCCGCCGAGGCGGACAGCGAGAAGCCGAGGCCGATTGCCAACAACAGAAAACCGAAATATTTTTTCATGAGACCCGATACCAATTAAAAGCGATGGATGCCCGTTCCAGGGGACGTCCTGGCGCGTCATCCGCCGTGTTTCTTTTCCACCCAGTCCAGCACCGGCTGCCACTGTTCAAGGTCGCGCTGCACGCGGGAGGGGGCGATATCCCACAACGTCAGCCCGTGCGCGGCCAGTTGCACATAGTTCTGCGTATCGCGCAGGTAGCCCAGCACCGGCAGCTTGAGGCCATCGATGAAGCGATGCAGCTGCTCGGCCGAACGGGTGCGCGCGTCGACCCGCATGCCGACGATGCCTACGTCGATCTCGCCGTTGCGCACATTTTTCTCGTCGGCCAGGCGGCGCAGGAAGTCTTGCGTGGCCAGGATATCGAAGATCGACGGCTGCAGCGGCACCAACACCTTGTCGGCCATCTTCAGCGTATCGTTCAGGCGCCAGCCGTGCAGGCCGGCCGGCGTATCCAGCACCACGTGGCTGGTGCCCTTGGGCGGCTTGGCAATGTCGTCCTCGCTGACCTCCCAGGTCGCAATCGGCCGGGCTTGCGGCGGCCGGATATTCAGCCAGGCGCGGGCCGATTGCTGGCGGTCGATGTCGCCCAGCAGCACGCCATGCCCGCGGCTGGCGAAATACCCGGCCAGGTTGGTGGACAGCGTGCTTTTTCCGACTCCGCCTTTGGGATTGGCGACAACGATGACAGGCATGTTTTCCTCCGAGAAGAACAGCGAACCTGGCCGATTGCAAAAAACGACGTTGCTGCCGATACTCAGTGCAGCATCCCCGGCGGCGGCGGTGCGGGCTTCTTGCCGTCCAGCGGCAGCGGCACCAGCGTGGCCACGGTCAGGTTGTCGTCCTTGAAGTATTTCTGCGCCACAGCCTGCACCTGTTCGGGCGTGACGGTCTTGAGCCGGTCGATGATGCGGTCGATGTTCTTCTGGCCGATGCCGGTGGTTTCCATCATGCCGATTTCCATGGCCTGGCCAAACACCGAGTCACGCTTGTAGGTCTGGGACGCGATGAGTTGCGTCTTGACGCGCTGCAGCTCTTGCGGCGACACGCCGTCCCTGGCGATGCGCTCGACTTCGGCGCGCAGCAATCCTTCCAGTTGCTCGGTGGTGACGCCCTCGGCCGGGCTGCCTTCCAGCGTAAACAGCACCGGGCCGCGCGCCACGCCGCTGTAGTCGGCGCCGACCGCGGTGGCCTTGTTGCCGGTGCGCACCAGGCTGGCGGTCAGGCGGGCGTTCTCATAGCCGTCGAGCACTGCCGAGAGGACATCCAGCGCGTAGGCCTCCTGGTCCTGCTCGACATCGCGCAAACCCGGCACCTTGAAACCCAGCACCACATAGGGATTCTCGGCCGGCGCCTTGACTGTGACGCGGCGCATGCCCAACTGCTGCGGCTCGTTCTGCGGCTTTCCCGGCGGCAGCGCGTGCGGCGGGATCTTGCCGAAATACTTGTTGGCCAGCGCCAGCACGCGCCGGGCATCGACGTCGCCCGCCACCACCAGGGTGGCATTGTTGGGCGCGTACCATTGGCGGTACCAGGCGGCGATATCCTGCACGGTCATGTGCTGCAGGTCGTCCATCCAGCCCACCACCGGATGGCGATAAGGGTGTGCAGTCCAGGCGACGGCGTTGAGCGCCTCGTGGAGCAAGCCCATGGGCTGGTCGTCGGTGCGCCAGCGGCGCTCTTCCATGACCACCCGGATTTCCTTGGCGAACTCGCCGGCGTCGAACTGCAGGTTGGCCATGCGGTCGGCTTCCAGCGCCATCACGGCTTCCAGGTGGGATTTCTCGATCTGCTGGAAATAGGCGGTGTAGTCGTTGGCGGTAAAGGCATTCTCGCGCCCGCCCATCTCGGCCACCAGGCGACTGAATTCGCCGGCCTTGTGCCTCTTGGTGCCCTTGAACATCATGTGTTCCAGCGCATGCGAGATGCCGGTGGTGCCGTTGAGCTCATCGACCGAACCGACCTTGTACCAGACCATCTGGACGGCCGTCGGCGCGCGGCGGTCTTCCTTGACCACCACCTTCATCCCGTTCTTGAGCACGAATTCCTGGGCCGTCTGCGCCTGTGCCAGCGCCGCGCAAAAGCCGAAAAGACCGATGGTGAGGATGGCCCTGATCTTCAATTTCATTCGCTGTGCTCTGATAAAATGCGGGATTCATTGACCCTGGCGGCTGTGCGCGGGTCTTGTGGATGGGCAATTGTAACCTGTCCCATGCGCTTGTCAGGGCATGTTCCGGCGCCTTCCTCGCAACCCGATCCGCCAGGATCGCCCTGCGGCGCCCCACACCGCTTGCGCCGCAGGCAACAACCAGACCGATTCCATTCCGCCACCGATGTTTAGTTTCTTCAAAAGAAAACCCAAGCCGCAAGCCGAGCCGGAAGTGCAGCCGGAAATCCAGCCGGCGGCCCCCGTCCAGCCTGAAACGCCAGCCACACCCTCTGTTGCCGTGCCGGCAACCCCGCCGGACGAGGCCGATCTGCCTCCGGATCTGCCTCCGGATCTGCCTCCGGCCCAGCCTGAGGCCGGCAACCTTGCCGAACCTGCCGCCGAGGACTCAGCCGAAGACATCGACATCGTCGAAGCTCCCCAGCCGACGCCCGAAGCCAAGCGCTCCTGGCTGTCGCGCCTGAAATCGGGCTTGTCCAAGACGTCCAGCAACCTGACCACGCTGTTTGTCGGCGCGCGCATCGACGACGACCTGTACGACGAGCTGGAGTCGGCGCTGCTGATGTCCGACGCCGGCGTCGAAGCCACCCAATGGCTGCTGGACGAACTGAAGAAAAAGGTCAAGACCGAGCGCCTGGCCGAGGCCGACCAGGTGCGCACCGCCTTGCGCGGCCTGCTGATCGATCTGCTGCAGCCGCTGCAGCGGCCGCTGGTGCTGGGCCGAGAACAGCCGCTGGTGATGATGATCGCCGGCGTCAACGGCGCCGGCAAGACCACCACCATCGGCAAGCTGGCCCTGCACCTGCAGGCCCACGGCCAGTCGGTGCTGCTGGCCGCCGGCGACACCTTCCGCGCCGCCGCGCGCGAGCAACTGGCGATCTGGGGCGAGCGCAACAATGTCAGCGTGATCGCCCAGGAGTCGGGCGACCCGGCCGCGGTCGCGTTCGATGCCGTGCATTCGGCGCAGGCGCGCGGCACCAGCGTAGTGATGGTCGATACCGCCGGCCGCCTGCCGACGCAATTGCACCTGATGGACGAACTCAAGAAGATCAAGCGCGTGATCGCCAAGGGCATGGCCTCGGCGCCGCATGAAGTGCTGCTGGTCATCGACGGCAACACCGGACAGAACGCGCTGGCCCAGGTCAAGGCCTTCGACGATGCGCTGGGCCTGACCGGGCTGGTGGTGACCAAGCTCGACGGCACCGCCAAGGGCGGCATCCTGGCCGCGATCGCCAAGACCCGGCCGGTGCCGCTGTATTTCATCGGCGTGGGCGAAAAGATCGAAGACCTGCAGCCCTTCAACGCCACCGATTTCGTCGACGCCCTCTTGAGCTGAATTGATGATTGAATTTTCCCGGGTATCCAAACAATATTCGCGCGAGGTCTATGCCTTGCGCGACATCTCGCTGTCGGTCGGCAAGGGCGAGCTGCTGTTCCTGGCCGGCCCGTCCGGCGCCGGCAAATCGACGCTGCTGAAGATGATCGCGGCGATCGAACGCCCGAGCGCGGGCAAACTGACCGTGAGCGGCCAGGACATCGGCGCCATCAAGGGCTCCGGCCTGCCCTACCTGCGCCGCAACCTGGGCCTGATCTTCCAGCAGCAGCGCCTGCTGCTGGACCGCAACCTGCTGGCCAACGTGATGCTGCCGCTGATCGTCACCGGCGCCTCCCGCGCGGATGCCGAAAAGCGCGCGCGCGCCGCGCTGGACAAGGTCGACCTGCTGGACAAGGCGCAGTCCGAGCCGCAGGAACTGTCCGGCGGCGAGCAGCAGCGCGTGGCCATCGCCCGCGCCATCGTCAACCGCCCGCAGATCATCCTGGCCGACGAGCCCACCGCCAACCTCGACCGCGCCAACGCCAACAAGGTGCTGGCCGCGCTCAAGTCGTTCCACGGCGTGGGCGTGACCTGCCTGATCTCGACCCATGACGAGCAATACCTGACCGGCGCCGACCGCATCGTCTACCTGGACCGCGGCCGCATCGTCGATGGCTGGCACAACGGCGTGGCCAATCCGGTGGAGGTGTCGCCATGAACTGGCTGCGCCAACACCTCGCCGCCGCGGCCGACGCGCTGCGCCACCTGCTGCGCTCGCCGGGCAACTTCATCCTTAACGTGCTGGTGGTGTCGATCGCGCTGGCGCTGCCGTTTGCCGGCCTGTCGGCGCTGGAGAACGTGCGGCCGATTTCCGACCAGATGTCGGTCGAGCCCGAGATCAGCATCTTCATGAAGATGGATGCCAGCCGCGATGCCGCGCAGGCCATGGGCAAGACCATCGCCCAGGTGCTCAAGGACAGCGATACGGTGGGCCGCGTGGAATTCATCCCGCGCGAAAAGGCGTTCGATGCCATGAAGAACAAGAGCGGCCTGGCCGACGTGCTGGCCACGCTGGGCAGCAATCCATTGCCGGACAGCTTCGTGCTGCGCCTGCCGGGCTTCCAGAACGCCATGGATGCCGGCCGGGTCGACGATATCGCGCAAAAGCTCACCAACCAGCCGGGCGTGGACACGGTGCAAATCGACTCGGCCTGGGTCAAGCGGCTGGCGGCGCTGCTGCGCATCCTGCGGCTGGTGCTGCTGTTCCTGGGTATCACGCTGGGTGCGGTGGTGGTGGCGGTGGTGTTCAACACCATCCGCCTGCAGGTGATGACGCAGCGCGAGGAAATCGAGGTCTCGCGCCTCCTCGGCGCCACCAACGCGTTCATCCATCGCCCGTTTTACTACACCGGCGCCTTGCTCGGCTTGTGTGCCGGAGCGGTGGCGCTGGGCCTGGTGATCGCCGCGCAGCAGCCGCTGAACGCGGCCATTCTGGATTTCGCCCACCTGTATGCATCCGAATTCCAGCTGGCGCTGCCCAGCGCCATGGCGATCTGCCTGCTGCTGGCGGTGAGCGCCCTGCTCGGCCTGTTCGGCGCGATGATGTCGGTGCGCAGGCACTTGGCGCGCATGCAGTAAAAGCAAGCATTCCCGCAATGCAATGGCCGCCGGCATCGCCAGCGGCCATTTTTCATTGGGGCCTTGAAAAACGATCAAATTTTAACTTTATCGTCTTGCAAAAATTGTTACAGGTTTTTGACTTTCTTTTTGACCTGCCGCAGCAACTTTCATCCCGGATGCCCTTCTAATATTCAGGGACGAAAGCAATGATTATCAAAACTGCAATAGGGCAGTTCTATCGGGGTCTTCCAAACTTGCAATTAGCACTCTCAATTGACGAGTGCTAAAATACCTTATCGAAATGCTCCAGTTTTAAAGCATTGCTTTAATCTACACGTCCCTCCGTTCAGGAAACAAGGAGAATCAATGAAATCAGCGTCTGCACAATCTGCACTTATGCCGGTCGAGTCGAATGCACTCGCGCTCGGTTTTTCCGGCAGCCTGGGCAACATCGACGCATACATTTCGGCAGTGAACCGCCTGCCCATGCTGACGCAGGAAGAAGAAGTCAAGCTGGCCCGCGACCTGCGCGAAAAGAACGATCTGGGCGCGGCCCAGAAAATGGTGCTGTCGCACCTGCGCCTGGTGGTGTCGATCGCCCGCGGCTATCTGGGCTACGGCCTGCCGCACGCCGATTTAATCCAGGAAGGCAACATCGGCCTGATGAAGGCGGTCAAGCGCTTCGACCCGGCGCAGAACGTGCGCCTGGTGTCTTACGCCATGCACTGGATCAAGGCCGAGATCCACGAGTACATCCTGAAGAACTGGCGCCTGGTCAAGGTGGCCACCACCAAGGCGCAGCGCAAGCTGTTCTTCAACCTGCGCAGCCACAAGGAAGGCCTGGACGCGATGTCGCCGGCCCAGGTCGAGGCGCTGGCCAAGACGCTGGACGTCAAGCGCGAAGAAGTGATCGAGATGGAAACGCGCCTGTCCGGCCGCGATATCGCGCTGGAGTCGCCGACCGATGACGATGACGACAAGTTCGCGCCGATCGCCTACCTGTCCTCGGAAAACACCGAACCGACCCGCGTGATGGAAGCCAAGCGTTACGACCGCATGCAGTCGGAAGGCATCGAAGCCGCCCTGTCCAAGCTGGATGACCGCTCGCGCCGCATCGTGGAAGCCCGCTGGCTGGCCAACGACGACGGCTCCGGCGCCACCCTGCATGAGCTGGCCGACGAGTTCGGCGTATCCGCCGAGCGCATCCGCCAGATCGAAGCGGTGGCGCTGAAGAAGATGAAGACTTCGCTGCAGGCGTATTCGTAATCTCCACAAGCAAGGCAACAAAAAAGAAAGGCACCCTCGGGTGCCTTTCTTTTTATCGGTATGTATCGGGTTATCGGGTACGTATCGGTACTGTTTCGCTCAGGACAACAACTGCTTGAGATCGTGCGCCAGCATCTGCGGGTCCTGGCCGTGCTTGACGAACAGGCGGATGCGTCCTTGCGGGTCGAACACATAGCTGCCCGCGGTGTGGTCCATCGTATAGCTGCCCGGCTGCTTGCCCGGCACCTTCTGATAGAACACCTTGAATTCCTTGGCCACCTTTTCCGTCTGCGCCAGGTCGCCGCGCAGGCCGAGGAAACGCTTGTCGAACGCCGGCACATATTGCGACAGGATTTCCTGCGTGTCGCGCTCCGGATCGACGGTGACGAACAGCACCTGCACGCGGTCTGCATCCGGGCCGAGTTCCTTCATCACGTTGGCCATCTCGACCATGGTGGTCGGGCACACGTCCGGGCATTGGGTATAGCCGAAGAACATCACCACCGCCTTGCCCTTGAAGTCGGCAAGGGTGCGCGGCTTGCCGGTATGGTCGGTCAGCGCGAAGTCCTTGGCGTAATCCAGGCCGGTGACATCGGTGTTGTTGAACTTGAGTTCTGGCTTGGACTGGCCGCAAGCGACCAGCAAGGTAGCGCAGGCTGCCAGCAGCAGCGTGGAGAGGAATCGCGTCATCAGGTCAGAAGGTACGGAACAGGAAATAGTGATCCACCAGCAGCACCGCGAACAGGATCGACAGGTAGACGATGGAGTAGGCAAATGCCTTGCGGGCGATCAGGTCGGTGTAGTGGCGGTAGATCTGCCACGAATGCCAGAAGAAGATGCCGCCCAGCACGATGGCGGTACCCAGGTAGATCAGGCCGCTCATTCCGATGGCAAAGGGCAGCATGCTGGTCGCCAGCAGCGCGATGGTGTACATCAGGATGTGGAACTTGGTCACGTCCATGCCATGCGTGATCGGCAGCATCGGCAGGCCGGACTTGGCGTAGTCGTCGCGGCGGTACATGGCCAGCGCCCAGAAGTGCGGCGGGGTCCAGATGAAGATGATCATCACCAGCACCCAGGCCTGCATCGGCACGTCGTTGGCGATCGCGGCCCAGCCCAGCGCCGGCGGCATGGCGCCGGCCAGGCCGCCGATCACGATGTTCTGCGGCGTAGCGGGCTTGAGGACGATGGTGTAGATGATGGCGTAGCCGACGAAGGTGGCGAAGGTCAGCCACATGGTCAGCGGATTGACCAGGTTGTAGAGCACCCACATGCCCAGGCCGCCGATGACGCCCGAGAATACCAGCGTCTGCGCCACGGTGATCTCGCCGCGCGCCAACGGACGGCGGGCGGTGCGCGCCATGCGCGAATCGATTTCGCGTTCGACCAGGCAGTTGATCGCGAACGCGGCGCCGGCCAGCAGCCAGATGCCCACGGTACCGAACACCACCTTGTGCCAGTCCGGCAGCTCCGGGGTCGACAGGAACATGCCGATCACGGCGCAGAACACGGCCAGCTGCGTCACGCGCGGCTTGGTCAGGGCCCAGTACTGGGCGATGCGGTTGGGTTGGGCGGTCAGTGTGGTCATACAGAGCCTAGTGGCGCGGCAACGGCCGGCTGCGGATTAGCCTCGGCGATGCCGGCGGGAGCGTATCGAGTCTTGTAGTTTAACATGACCAGCAATATGACCAGCAGCGCGGCCCCGCCGTTGTGCACCACAGCAATGGCCAGCGGCCAGTTCAGGTAGATGGTCGCCAGGCCCGTGGCCAGTTGCAACCCCACGATGATCAGGAGCCAGCGGCCGCTCTTGCGCAGGCCCTCGTCGCGCAGCGCCTTGTGCGCCAGCCACACGACATACAAGATCACGACAAAGGCGAAACTGCGATGCACCCAGTGGATCGCCGTCAACGCCTGGAACGGCAGGAAGTCGCCGCCGGCCGTCATGCCCAGATGGCGCCACAGGGTGAAGCCATGTTCGAAATCCATGTCCGGCACCAGCTTGCCGTTGCATAGCGGAAAGTCGGTGCAGGCCAGCGCCGCGTAATTGGTGCTGACCCAGCCGCCCAGCGCGATCTGCAGCGTCAGCAGCGCCAGCCCTAGCGTGGCGGGCCACACCAGCGCCCGGGCGGCGGGCGTCACCGGCAGGTGCGGACTCTGGCGCGCGGCCAGCCAGACCAGCATGGCCAACAGCGTCAATCCCAGCAGCAGGTGGATGGTGACGATGACGGGTTGCAGCTTCATGGTCACGGTCCAGGCGCCGAAGGCGCCTTGCAGGCAGACAAAGCCCAGCAAGGCCGTCGGGAACCACGGGCGGTATTGGGATTCGGTTCCCTGCGACTTGATCCAGCGTCGCCAGGCCATCGCCATCAGCGCGATGATCAGCACGCCCACCGCCATGGCGAGATAGCGGTGCGTCATCTCGATCCAGGCCTTGCTCCAGGTCACCGGGCCGGTCGGCATGGCTTCCTGCGCGGCGTTGATATGCGCATGCGCCAGCAAAGGATTGGAATGGTTGTAGCAGCCCGGCCAGTCCGGGCAGCCCAGGCCGGAATCGGTGAGCCGCGTGAAGGCGCCGAACATGATCAGGTCGAAGGTGAAGAACAGCGTCACCCACACCAGCTTGCGGTACTTGTTGTCGAAGCCCTTGGCCCGCCATACCAGCGAGAGCGGAATCAAGGCCACCAGGAGGCCGGTCAGCCCCAATTCAATCAGCGTCGTTGCGTTCATCTTCTTTCAAACCTGCGCCGCGTCACGCCTGGCCTAGCCAATGGCCGAGGCGCGCAGCAGCTTGGAAATATCCTTCTTCATCTTGCCCGGATCCGGGTCCTTGGGGAAACGCATCATCAGATTGCCCAGCGGATCGATCAGGTAGATATGATCCTCGGCCGCGCCGCCCGCTTCCACCGGCAGCCAGGCCTTCAGCCTGGCGGCATCCACCCGCAGCATATCGGTGCCGTCGTATTCGCGGATGAGCATGGTCTCCACCGGCGCCTTGTCGGTCACCAGCCAGACGCGTTCGATGCGCTCCATGTCCTTGCCTTGCATCAGCCGCAGCTGGCGCATGGTGAACAGTTTGTTGCGGCAGGCGGCGGCACAGTCGGCGCTGTCCACCTGCAGCATGATCCACTTGCCCTTGTAATCCTCCAGCCCGGCGCGGTCGCCGTCGAGCGCGCTGCTGCCCAGGTCGGGAATCGGATACTGGCGCGGGTCGATCAGCGTGCCGTAATTGTTGCGGCTCTCCGGCTTGATCACGTAATAGGTGAAATACGAGGCGATCATCGGCGCCGCGCACACCAGCACCACCAGCAGCATCTTCCAGCGGCCGCGACGGCGGCGCTTTTCATCGTCGGCGGCAGCGGCTGGCCGGCTTACATCGAGGTTTGTCATTGCCTGTCGTTACCTTTGCGTCTCAATCCCGTGACAAGAAAAAATACCAGCGCCATCGCCGCCAGCGCATACCACTGCAAGGCATAGGCGCGGTGGCGATCGATGCCCAGCGCAGGCGCGGGCCAATCGCGCGCCAGTCCATCGTCGCCATCCGGCGGCGCGGCGCGTTGTTCCACCACCAGCGACGACAACGGCAAGCCGCTGGCCGCGGCCAGCGCGGCGATATCCAGGTTCTGCAGGATCGCGCCCGGCCTGGGCGCATCGGCCTGCCCCAGCTGCAGCACATGGCCGGCATCGCGGCGCAAGACGCCATCGATGCGCGTCAACCCGGCCGGCGTGGGCGGATGCGGCACCTTGGCGCGATCGGCAACATCGCGCGGCGCCCACCCGCGCGCCACCATGACGACGCGCTGCGAACCCGCTATTTTAAACGGCGTCAGCACATGGAAGCCCACCGCGCCATCATGCGGACGATTTTCGAGATAGACCGTCCACTGCGGCACGAACTCCCCCTCCAGCAGGACATGGCGAAATTCGCTGGCGCCAGCCTCGCTATCGGGCGGCAGCGCCTGCAAGGGCGCTTCCTTGGCGCGCGCTTCTATACGCTGCTGGATCGCCAGCTTCTCTTCGGCGCGATGAGTCTGCCATTGCCCGAGGGCGATACCGGCGGCGGCGACCGCGATCGTGGCGCACAAGGGGATCCAGCGGAGTCGGAATCTGATTGGCATTAGAGCGTGTGATGACTTATTTCAGCGCCCGCGCCGCCCCGGCAACGGGCCGCATGCAAGGCGCGACGACGCGTCGTGGCGGCGCCACGGCAAGGAAGAGCAACGCAGCAGGCGGCCCGGAGGGGTCGGATGAGAAGCGTGCACCGCGCCTTGCACTGCATCCTTCTCTCATCTGAACGCGGGGGCTGAAATAAGTCATAACACGCTCTACAATGGACGAAAATATTTCAAACGGCCGCGCCGGCGATGCACCCCGGCGACGCGGCGGAGACACCGGGATTCTACCCTCATGAAAATCGTCGTCGCGATCGCGTTCATCCTCATCCTCGCCAGCCTGGCTTCCGCGCTGATCTTCCTCATGCGCGACAAGGGCAAGAGCAATCGCACGGTGCAGGCCCTGACCTTGCGCGTGGGCTTCTCGGTGGCGCTGTTCCTGTTCATCCTGCTGAGCTACAAGCTCGGATGGATACAGCCCACCGGCATACGCTGACCGCATGAAAAAGCCGCACACGGGTGCGGCTTTTTCACATCCCGAGGCCAGGAACAGGCTTACAGCCAGTACACCACAACGTACAGGCCCAGCCACACCACGTCCACAAAGTGCCAGTACCAGGCCGCGCCTTCGAAGGCGAAGTGGTTGGTCGGCGTGAAATGGCCGCGCAACAGGCGATACAGCACCACCGACAGCATGATCGCGCCCATGGTCACATGGAAGCCGTGGAAGCCGGTCAGCATGAAGAAGGTCGAACCATAGATGCCGGAGGTCAGCTTCAGGTTCAATTCGGTGTAGGCATGGATGTATTCATACGCCTGGAACCCCATGAACACCGCGCCCAGCAGGATCGTCAGGAACAGCCACACCGCCGTCTTCTGGCGGTGGCCGGCGCGCAACGCATGGTGCGAGAGGGTCAGGGTCACGCCCGAACTCAGCAGCAGCAAGGTATTGATGGTCGGGATCGGGAACGGCCCCATGGTGGTGAAGCTCTCCACGGTGCCCGCCGGGCCGACGCCGCCCCAGTGCGCGGTGAAGTCGGGCCAGATCACCTTGTGGTCGAGGTCGGCCAGCCAGGGCATCGTGATGCTGCGCGCGTAGAACAATGCCCCGAAGAAGGCAGCGAAGAACATCACTTCCGAGAAGATGAACCAGCTCATGCTCCAGCGGTAGGAACGGTCGACGTGCTCGCCGTAGAGGCCGGACTCGGACTCCTTGATGGCGTCGCCGAACCAGTAATACAGCACCACCAGCACCATCAGGATGCCGAAGATATTGACATAGGGCGCCCATGCCGCGCCGTTGACCCATGCCGATGCGCCAGCCATCGTGATGAGCATCGATATGCCGGCCATCATCGGCCAGCGCGACGGCCCCGGAACGAAGTAGTGCGGCGCCTTGGCTTGTTGAGAACTCATTTCCATCTCCCGATACGAAATTCAGCTGACTCGTTGTTTCGTTGTTTTGAATGACCTGCGCCCGTTTCAGGCGCTGCCGGCCACTTGCCGTTGATTCATTGTCATGTCGCAGCCTGCGCCACCACCAGCTTCACGATCACCACCAGCACCGCCACGAAGATGGCCGCGCCGATCACGCCGGCCACCAGCACATGGACGGGATTGAGCCTGGCGGCATCGGACTCGTAGTCGCTCTTCTTGCGCACGCCGAAGAAGGACCAGAACACCGCCTTCATCGTCGCGCCGAACGACGCCTTGCGTTGCGATGCCTGTTTCAGATCCTCGGTCACTGCATGTCCTCCCGGCGCATCCGCCTGCTCAGCCCTGCGTCTTGTCCTTGCCGCCGATCTCGAAGAAGGTATACGAGAGCGTGATCGTCGTCACATCCTTGGGCAGCTTGGGATCGATGTAGAACACCACCGGCATCTGCTTGGCCTCGTTCGGCCCCAGCGTCTGCTGCGTGAAACAGAAGCACTCCACCTTCTTGAAGAAGGCCGCCGACTGCTGCGGCGCATAACTGGGGATCGCCTGGGCGTCCACATTGCGCGACTGCGTATTCACCACCTCGTAGGTCACCTGGGTCATCTCGCCAGGATGCACCTGCATGCTCGCCACCGTCGGCCGGAAACGCCACGGCCCTTGCGAATTGCCGTCGAACTCGATGGTGACCGTGCGCGACTTGTCGATCTGCGTATTGGCCGGCGCCTCCACCGTCACATCCTTGGGCGTCAGGAAATTGACGCCGGTCACCTCGCAGATCTTGCGGTACAGCGGGATCAGCGCGTAGCCGAAGCCGAACATCAGCACCGCCACCACTACCAGCTTGCGCAGCATCACGCGGTTCAAGCCGCGCTCCTGGCTTCCGCCTTGCGGATCGTTCTTGCTCATTTGGCGAACCAGATGCGGTTGACGAAGATGCCGACGAAGAAGGCCAGCGCCACCAGCCCCAACAGCAGGCCGGTGCGCAGATTGTTCGGTTTCTTGCGATCAGACATGGGAATCCCGGGTTGGTCGGCGCACACCGGCATTGCCCGCGTGCGCCCGGCTCGTCACTTGAAAACAGGCGGCTCTTCGAACGTATGGAAAGGCGCCGGGCTGGGCACGGTCCACTCCAGGCCTTCCGCGCCTTCCCACGGTTTGGCTTCGGCCTGCTTGCCGCCCTTGATCGACGGGATCACCACCCAGAACAGGAAGTACACCTGGCTCAGGCCGAAACCGAAGGCGCCGATCGAGGCCAGCATGTTGAAATCGGTGAACTGCGCCGGGTAGTCGGCATAGCGTCGCGGCATGCCGGCCAGCCCGAGGAAGTGCATCGGGAAGAAGGTGATGTTGAAGGTGATCAGCGAAGCCCAGAAGTGGAACTTGCCGCGCCATTCGTTGTACATGTAACCGGTCCACTTCGGGCCCCAGTAGTAGTAGCCGGCGAACAGCGCGAACAGCGAACCGGCCACCAGCACGTAGTGGAAGTGCGCCACCACGTAGTAGGTATCCTGCATCTGGATGTCGATCGGCGTGACCGCCAGGATCAGGCCGGTGAAGCCGCCCATGGTGAACACGAAGATGAAGCCGACCGAAAACAGCATCGGCGTCTCGAAGGTCATCGAGCCGCGCCACATGGTGGCGATCCAGTTGAAGATCTTCACGCCGGTCGGCACCGCGATCAGCATGGTGGCGTACATGAAGAACAGCTGCGCGGTCACCGGCATGCCGGTGGTGAACATGTGGTGCGCCCAGACGATGAAGGACAGGATCGCGATCGAGGCGGTCGCGTACACCATCGAGGCGTAGCCGAACAGCGGCTTGCGCGCGAAGGCCGGGATGATCTGCGAGACGATGCCGAAGGCCGGCAAGATCATGATGTACACCTCGGGGTGGCCGAAGAACCAGAAGATGTGCTGGTACATCACCGGGTCGCCGCCGCCGGCGGCGTTGAAGAACGAGGTGCCGAAGTGGCGGTCGGTGAGCGTCATGGTAATGGCGCCTGCCAGCACCGGCATGACCGCGATCAGCAGGTAGGCGGTGATCAGCCAGGTCCAGCAGAACATCGGCATCTTCATCAGCGTCATGCCGGGCGCGCGCATGTTGAGGATGGTGACGATGATGTTGATCGAGCCCATGATCGAGGAAGCGCCCATGATGTGCATGGCGAAGATGGCCATGTCCATGCCCGGGCCCATCTGGGTCGACAGCGGCGCGTACAGCGTCCAGCCCGCGGCGGTGGCCCCGCCCGGCGCCAGGAACGAGCCCGCCAGCAGCAGCGCGGCCGGCGGCAGCAGCCAGAACGAGAAGTTGTTCATGCGCGCGAACGCCATGTCGGAGGCGCCGATTTGCAGCGGGATCATCCAGTTGGCGAAGCCGACGAAGGCCGGCATGATGGCGCCGAACACCATCACCAGGCCGTGCATGGTGGTCAACTGGTTGAAGAACTCGGGACGGAAGAACTGCAGGCCCGGATGGAACAACTCGGCGCGGATCAGCAATGCCAGCACGCCGCCCGAGAGCAGCATGGTGAACGAGAACCACAGGTAGAGCGTGCCGATGTCCTTGTGGTTGGTGGCGAACAGCCAGCGGCGCCAGCCGTGCGGATGGTCGTGCGCGTGGTCGTGATGGTGGCCATGCGCGTGATCGTGGGAATGATCAGGGGTGTGATCAACGGTAGTGGTCATAGTCCTGCTCTCCAATCGATTACTTGCGGCCGGCCAGCACTTCTGCGGGCTGAACGATGTTTTCCTGCGCCTTGTTGGACCAGCTGTTACGCGTATAGGTGATCACGGCGGCGATCTCGGTGTCGTTGAGCACGGTCTTCCAGGCCGGCATGGCGTTCTTGCCGTTCAACACCACATGGATCTGCTGCGCCCTGGGGCCGTTGACCACCGGGTCGCCGTCCAGCGGCGGGAAGGCGCCGGGCACACCCTTGCCGTTGGCCTGGTGGCAGACCGCGCAATTGGCGGTATAGACCTTTTCGCCGCGCTGCTTGAGCTCGTCGATGGTCCAGGTCTTGTTCGGATCGTCGGCCTTGGCCGCCATTTCCTTCTTCTTTCCATCGACCCAGGTCTTGTAGTCGGCCTCGCTGACCACATTCACCACGATGGGCATGAAAGCATGGTCCTTGCCGCACAGCTCGACGCACTGGCCGCGATAGGTGCCGATCTTCTCGGCGCGGAACCAGGTGTCGCGCACGAAGCCGGGGATCGCATCCTGCTTGACGCCGAAGGCGGGAACCGTCCACGAGTGGATAACGTCATTGGCGGTGGTGACGATGCGCACCTTCTTGTTGACCGGCACCACGACCGGATTGTCCACTTCCAGCAGGTAGTTGTCGTTCTTCTTGATCGAAGCGTCGGTGACCTGCTCGCGCGGCGTGGCCAGGTTGGAGAGGAAGGAGATGCCTTCGCCCTCGCCCTTCAGGTAATCGTAGCCCCATTTCCATTGCATGCCGGTGACCTTGATGGTGAGGTCGGCATTGGAAGTATCCTTCATCGCCACCACCGTCTTGGTGGCCGGCAGCGCCATGCCGATGACGATCAGGAACGGCACCACGGTCCAGGCGATTTCCACCGTCGTGCTTTCATGGAAGGTGGAAGCCTTGTGGCCAAGCGACTTGCGGTGCTTGAGGATGGAATAGAACATGACGCCGAACACCGCCACGAAGATCACCAGGCAGATGATCAGCATCAGGATGTGCAGGTCGTAGATTTGTTCGGCGATTTGGGTGACGGGCGGCTGGAAGTTCATTTGCCTTACTGCGGGTCCCCCTGGACTGTCCACCACTGCCTGGGACGGAATTGCCGCCGCCAGCAGCGATGCACCGAGGGTCAACGATTGAAGGCGCTTCGCATGTTTCATGGATTTCCTCAAAAGCCCAAAATTTATAAGAATTAGAATTTCGCCAACACGCCGATCCTTGCGGACAATTCGCGTTCCAGCTCGCGCGCGAACTCGCGTCGTTTCCATTCGCTCATAAAACGGCCTACTTCCACACGCATGCCGGAACACTCCAGCCCCACCAGCGACTGGCGGGAGACCGGGAAGGCGATGCGCGCGCGGCGCGGATCCAGCTTGATACGGCTTGCCTTGCCTGCCTGCGTCAATTCAACGACCAGGCAGTCGTCCAACAAAGCGACATATTCACAATCAGTTGCATGACGGGCGTACACCAGAAAGGCGATGCCGACCGCCGAAATCTCAACGACAGAAAAAATCAGGATGATCCAAGCGCCATGGACGGTGAATGCCAACGCGACCGCCAGCGATACGACACAGAGTATTGCAAAGACCCACGCCAACTGGCGCGGCGCAATCGAACAATTGCGCTTCAATATCCATTCCCGCGTCTCCATAGCACCTCGCCAGCATGATTGTCGGTCGAGCGTGTCTCTAAGTCGAACCGCTGAAGACCGCGTCGGCGCTGCATCGACGGGGCGGTTGCCGCCCTCCGCGACGTTCTGTGGCGCTGGTGCTGTCCGCATTGCGGCTCTTTATTTATTCTTAACCGTTTGAGTATAAGGGGTAACGCCGCCCGTGATCAAGCAAACCCACCCCCATGCCCCGGAACGTTTTTACCGAACTGCGCCAAACATGCCCTGCCGCCCGCTGTCCGGCTTGCAGACTGGCTTGCCGAGCCGGCACCCGATTCGGGCAGGGCGTAACGATACAACAACGATGGCCGATCCCAGATGGACTTTGGCAACTAAGCCTTATATGCCGCCGCCACTACTTCCTGGGCAAATCGAACCGGATGATACTTTCGCCGGATGCGGTCTGTTTCGGCACCGGCCGGAAGGCATGGCCGTACACCACCTCGAACGTCAGCGGAATCTTGCCGTCGCCATTGCGCATCACCTCGAAGGCCGCCAGCAGGCGCTGGCGCTGGCCGCGCGAGAGCAGCCCGCGGCGGCGCGTTTCCAGCGGGTTGCCGCCCCAGGCGCGCACGTCTTGCAACAGGCGTTGCGGCGTCTCGTAGGTCACGGTAATCGTTTCCATGTCCATCACCGGCGTGGAAAAGCCGGCATTGACCAGCATGTCGCCGAAGTCGTGCATGTCCACGAACGGCAGGGTATGCGGCGCCAGGTCGATGCTTTCGAAGGCGCTGCGCACTTCGCGCAGGGTATCCGGGCCGAAGCACGAAAACATCAGCAGGCCTTCCACCCGCAGCACGCGCCGCCATTCGGCGAACACGCGGTCGGGTTGCGGATGCCAGTGCAGCGCCAGGTTGGACCAGACCAGGTCGAGCGAATTGTGTCCCAACGGGAGTTGGGCGAAATCGGCGCACGCCAGCTCCGGCCCCTTGCCGCCGGCAGCGCCCAGCCACTTGTTGATGGAGCCGAACAGGCGGTCGACTGCCGATCGGGCGCCGCGCTGGTGCTCTGCCGCCACGCGCAGCATGCCGTAGGCGCCGTCCAGCCCGACCACCTGGGCCTCGGGATAACGCTTTTGCAGCATCGGCAGGTCGGCGCCCTCACCGCAGCCGGCGTCGAGCACCTGGTTGGGGGCGATCTTCACCAGCGCCAGGCGCTCCTGCATGCGCCAGGACACCTCGCGGCGCAGGAAGTCGGATTCGGCCACCCGTTGCGGCTGGCCGAAGGTACGGCGCACCAGAGGCAAGTCGATCGGCGCGCTGAGTTTGGCGCTGGCGGATGGCGGACTGAGGGACATCGAATCGGGAAACAGGTGAGATAATGGCCGTAGTTTAGTCGAAATCCATTTTCCCCGGGCGCAACCCCATGGACGTCAAACCGCACAAACCCAGCAATGCGCCCGCCGCGCCCCGGACCACCGCCGCCAACAAGCGGGCGGCGCCGGCCAGGCCGCAAAAAGCCGGCTGGATGAAACGCATGCTGGCCCGCATGCCGCAATTGCTGCCCTCCTCCTGCGCCCTATGCGGCGACGCCGGGCGCGACACGCTGTGCGCGCCTTGCCGCCAGCGCTTCTTCACGCGCCAGCATCGGCGCTGCCTGCAGTGCGCGCTGCCGATGCCCGCCGCCGGCAAGGAATTGCGTTGCGGCGCCTGCCTCAAGAACAAGCCAGCCTTCGACGCCACCCTTGTCGCCACCGACTATTTCGCGCCGTCCGACCAACTGGTGCTGGCCCTGAAGTTCGGCGGCGACCTGCGGCTGGCGCCGCTACTGGCCGAACTGATCCGCAATGCCGCGCTGCGCGACCCGCTGCCGGGCGGCGATGCCCAAGCGCCGCTGCCGACCATGCTGGCGGCGGTTCCGCTGGGCCGCGTCCGCCTGCGGGAACGCGGCTTCAACCAGGCGCTGGAAATCGCCAAGCCGCTGTCCAGGCTGCTCGACATTCCATTGCATCCCTACCTGCTCGAACGCGTGAAAGAGACCCAGGCGCAGTCCGGCCTGCCGCTGGCGGCGCGCGGCCGCAACATCCGCAAGGCCTTCGTGGTGCCTTACGACGCCATGGACCATGTGCGCGGCCGCCACGTAGGCATCGTCGACGATGTCATGACCACCGGCGAGACCCTCAACGAGTTGGCCGCCACCCTCAAGCGCTTCGGCGCCAGGCGCGTGACCAACCTGGTTTTCGCGCGCACCCTGCCGGGCTAGGGCCAATTAACAAACCCTGGCCCGCATCGCATTTTCAGGAGATTTATTTGTTTCACGTCGTACTGGTCGAACCGGAGATCCCTCCCAATACCGGCAACATCATCCGCCTGTGCGCCAACACCGGCGCGCAACTGCACCTGGTCGAACCGCTCGGCTTCCCGCTCGACGACGCCAAGATGCGCCGCGCCGGGCTCGACTACCATGATTACGCAACCATGCAGGTGCATCCGGACTGGGACACCTTCCTGGAACGCCGCCGCGCCGATCCGCAATTCGATCCGGCGCGCATGTTCGCCATGACCACCCACGGCTCGACGCCGTTCGCCGGCCTCGCCTTCCGCCCCGGCGACACGTTCGTGTTCGGCTCGGAAACGCGCGGTCTGGCGCCGGCGCTGCGCGAGTCGTTCCCCGCCGCACAGCGCATCCGCCTGCCGATGCGGCCGGACAACCGCAGCCTCAATCTCTCCAACACCGTGGCGGTGGTGGTGTATGAGGCGTGGCGGCAGAACGGCTACGAGGGCGGAAGCTGATACATGCCTGCTCCCTGCGCAAGCAGGGGCGACGACAAACAAAAACGGCTCCCGCAGGAGCCGTTTTCGATGGTGCGATGTGCTCAACCGAGCAACAAGGCATCGTCCGACAGTTTCTCGCCGCGCGTCTGCTCGAACATCTTGAGCAGGTCCGGCACATCCAGCCCGGCGCGTTCCTTGCCCGACACGTCCAGCACCACCTTGCCCTGGTGCAGCATCACGGTGCGGTCGCCATAGTCCAGCGCCTGGCGCATGCTGTGGGTCACCATCATCGTGGTCAGCTTGCTCTCAGTCACGATCTTGGCGGTCAGCTCCAGCACGAAAGCGGCGGTCTTGGGATCGAGCGCGGCGGTATGTTCATCCAGCAGCAAAATGCGCGAAGGCTGCAGCGACGCCATCAACAGGCTGACCGCCTGGCGCTGGCCGCCGGACAGCAGGCCGATGCGGTCGGCCAGGCGATTTTCCAACCCCAGGTTCAGGATCGCCAGCTTCTCGCGGAACAGCTCGCGCATCTTGCCGCGAATGGCGAAATGGAAACCGCGGCGGCGGCCGCGCGCCATCGCCAGCGCCATGTTTTCTTCGATGGTCAATGCCTCGCAGGTGCCGGCCATCGGGTCCTGGAACACCCGCGCCACCATGCCGGCGCGATCCCACGCCTGCTTGCGGGTGACGTCGGTGCCATCGATTTCGATCGTGCCCGAATCCATCAGCAAATCGCCCGAGATGGCATTCAGAAAAGTCGACTTGCCCGCGCCGTTGGAACCGATCACGGCCACGAACTGGCCGGTCGGGATTTCCAGCGAGAGACCGCGCAGCGCCGGGTTTTCAATCGGCGTGCCGGGATTGAAGGTGATCTTGAGATCGCTTGCTTTCAACATCTCAGGCCCCCTTCATCAACAGTTTCAGCTTGCGCTTGCCCATCGGCAGCACCAGCGCCAGCATCACCAGCACCGCGGTCACCAGGTTCAGGTCCTGCGCCTGCAGGCCGATGAAGTCGCTGTTCAAGGCCAGCGCGATGAAGAAGCGATAGAGGATGGCGCCCAGGATCACCGCCAGCGTGGTCCACACCAGGCGGCGCGCCGGCAGGATGTTCTCGCCGATGATCACGGCCGCCAGGCCGATGACGATGGTGCCGATGCCCATGGAAATGTCGGAGCCGCCCTGGGTCTGCGCAAACAGCGCGCCGGCCAGCGCCACCAGGGAGTTGGCCAGGGCCATGCCGGCCAGCGTGGCGGTGCCGGTAGCGATGCCTTGGGCGCGCGCCATGCGGGCATTGGCGCCGGTGGCGCGCATGGCCAGGCCGATTTCGGAAGAGAAGAACCAATCCAGCAGCAGCTTGACGACGGCCACCACCACCAGCAGGATCAGCGGACGGCCGACATAGTCGGGGATCCAGTCGGGCTGCAGGATGGTAAAGATGGTCGACTCGGAAATCAGCGGCACGTTGGGCTTGCCCATCACGCGCAGGTTGATCGAATATAGCGCGATCATCATCAGGATACTGGCCAGCAGATCCATGATCTTGAGCCGCACATTCAACCAGGCGGTGGTGAAGCCGGCCAGTGCGCCGGCCAAGATGGCGACGCCGGTCGACAGGAAAGGATCATAGCCGGCCGCGATCATGGTGGCGGCCACGGCGCCGCCGAGCGGAAAACTGCCGTCGACGGTCAAGTCGGGGAAAGTGAGAATGCGGAAGGAAATCAGCACTCCGAGGGCCACGAGGCTGAAAATCAGGCCGATTTCCAGTGCGCCCAACAGCGTATACAGCGACATAAAAGGTCTTTCTTAAAAAACACATTCGGCATTGGCGTGATACGCCAGTGCCGAATGTCTTCTGCGTTCCACGAAGCGCCGCAGGGATGGCGCGGCGCCTCGCGGTGCCGTGCAGATCAGTTCAATACCTTGGTCGCCGACTTCAGGAACTCCGGCGACAGGGTCACGCCCTGCTTTTGCGCTGCCGAGGTATTGACGTACAGCTCGAGGTTCTTGCTGGTCGACGAAGCGATGTCGCCCGGCTTCTCGCCCTTCAGGATGCGCCCCACCATCTTGCCGGTCTGGCGGCCCAGGTCGTAGAAGTTCACCCCCAGCGCCGCCACGGCGCCGCGCTTGACGCTGCCGGTATCGGAAGCGATCAGCGGGATCCTGGCGTCGTTGCAGACCTTGGCCAGCGATTCGAAGACCGAGACCACGTTGTTGTCGGTGGTGGTGTACATCACGTCGATCTTGCCGATCAGGCTCTTGGCGGCCGGGGCCACGTCAACCGAGCGCGGCGCGGCAGCCTCGACCAGGGTCATGCCCTGTTTCTGCAACTCGCCCTTGATGTTGTTCAGCGCCGACACGGAATTGGCTTCGCCCGGATTGTAAACGATCCCGACGCGCTTGGCGTTGGGCGCCACGCGCTTGATGATCTCGACCTGCGGGACCGGATCGAGCATGTGCGACATGCCGGTCACGTTGGTGCCGGATGGCTTCCAGTCCTTGACCAGCTGGGCCGCCATCGGGTCGGCGATGGCCGAATAGACGATCGGGATGGTCTTGGTCGCGGCCACCATCGGCTGCGCCGACGGGGTGCCGATCACGACGATGACGTCAGGATTGTCGCCGACGAACTTCTTGGCGATCTGGCCGGCGGTTCCGGCATTGCCCTGGGCGCTCTGGAAATCCCATTTCAGGTTCTTGCCCGGCTCGAAGCCTTCGGCGATGAGTTCATCCTTGGTGCCATCGCGCACGGCATCCAGCGCCGGGTGCTCGACATAGGAAGTCACGGCGACCACCTTATCGGCCGCCAGCGCGGAAGCGCAGACGGCACTGATGGCCAGCGCGCCGGCAATGGCGCGCAATGATTTGTTTAATGCAAACACAGTCCACTCCTCTTTCATGGCGGTCGGCGCCTGGGCAGCCGCGCTGCCTGGCCCGTTATTCATATATGACGATAAAACGATGTACAGATGGCGACTTGCCCCCAAATAAAACGATCCCGCTCGATAGCGGGATCGTTTTATCGGAGGCGTCAGGTGCTACTTTAACTTATTGCTTGATGACGGTCTTGGCCGAGCTCACCAGTTCCGGCGACAGGGTCACGCCCTGCTTTTGCGCCGCGGCCGTATTGACGAACAGTTCCAGCTTGCTGCTGGTGGCCGAAGCGATGTCGCCCGGCTTGTCGCCCTTGAGGATACGCGCCACGACCTTGCCGGTCTGGCGGCCCAGGTCGTAGTAGTTCACGCCCAGGGCGGCGATGGCGCCGCGCTTGACGCTGTCGGTATCGGAAGCGACTAGCGGGATCTTGGCGTCGTTGCCGACCTTGACCAGCGATTCGTAAGCCGAGACCACGTTGTTGTCGGTATTGGTGTAGATCACATCGACCTTGCCGATCAGGCTCTTGGCGGCGGTGCCGACGTCAACCGAACGCGGCGCGGCGGCTTCGACCAGGGTCATGCCGGACTTGGTCAGCAGCTCCTTGAGCGCCTTGACCACCACTGCCGAATTGGCTTCGCCCGGGTTGTAGACCATGCCCACGCGCTTGGCGTTGGGCACCACGCGCTTGATCAGGTCGACCTGCTTGTCCAGCTCCAGCACATCGGATACGCCCGTGACATTGGTGCCGGAGGCCTTCCAGTCCTTCACCAGTTGCGCGGCGACCGGGTCGGTCACGCCGGAGTAGACCACCGGGATGGTCTTGGTGGCGGACACCAGCGCCTGGGCCGACGGCGTGGCGATGGCCACCACCACGTCAGGCTTGTCGCCCACGAACTTGCGGGCGATCTGGGCGGCGGTGCCGGTGTTGCCCTGGGCGCTCTGGTAATCCCACTTCAGGTTCTTGCCGGCTTCGAAGCCCTCATCCTTCAACTCATCCTTGACGCCATCGCGGATCGCGTCCAGCGCCGGGTGTTCGACGATGGCGGTCACCGAAACCGCCTTGTCCGCCGCCATGGCGGGGGCCGCGCAAACTGCCGCCAGGGACAATGCGCCGACCAGGGCGCGCAGTTTAGTGTGATAGGACATGAAGTCTCCCTTCAGGAATTGTTTGGAATACGCGAAAAGACGCTAAGTCTAGCCTAGCGCACCTCAACAATCAATTTGCGCAGCGCCATTCCTGCCGCCCGCCGTACGGGACTGAAACGCCCGCCCGGGAAACCGGGAGACATCGCAGGATGCCATCTCGACACGCGGCGTATCGATACCGTTATCGCAGCTCGCATTCCTGCCTCGCACCCGGCCGGACGAACTTGCTGCGGCCAGTTGCTATAATCCCCCGTCATGCCTTCACGCCCGCCAGCCTCGCATTCCCCCGCAGCACGCCGCCCCAAGCAGCACGCCGTGCTGCCGTTCTGGCGGCGCGCCTTGCTGCATCTGGGGCTGGTCTTGTCCATGGCCGCCGGCCCCTGGCTGCAGCCGGCCTTGGCGCAGGCGCCGCAAGACATTCCCGCCATGGCGATCTGCAGCGTGGCCAACATCGGCGGCGCGGGCAATGCCGGCGGCACGCCGGCGCATGCCGCCGCCCATTGCCAGCTATGCTGCGGCAACCAGACGCCCTATCCCTTGCCTGCGGCCGACTTGCCCGGAACCGCCGCGTCCGGCATCAGCTATCCTGTGGCGCGGGCATGGCAGGCCGGCTTTGCGCCCAGCCTGGCGCCGGGCGCAAAGCGCGCCAGGGCCCCGCCTGCGGCCTGATCCCCTTCAAAAACGCAGCAAAAACAGGCCGGATGAAATGCGCGCGGCATAGGTTCCGCGCGCTCCCGGCGCCAACACCTCCAAAGGACGCACTCATATGAAGCAATTCTTCCAACGCGCCGCCGGCATTGCCGCCGCCGCAGCCCTCCTCGCCGCCGCACCGCTGGCGCAGGCACATGAATACAAGCTGGGACAACTGGAAATCGGCCATCCCTACGCGCGCGCCACCGTTCCCGGCCAGCCGGCTGGCGGCGCCTATTTCAGCATCGAAAACAAAGGGGCGGCGTCGGACAAGCTGGTCGCCCTGTCGTCGCCGGTCGCCAAATCGACCGAAATCCATACGATGGCGATGGAAGGCAACCTGATGAAGATGCGTGAAGTCGATGGCGGCCTGGAAATCAAACCCGGCCAGAAGATCGCCATGCAGCCGGGCAACGGTTACCACATCATGCTGATGGGCTTGTCCAAACCGCTCAAGGCCGGCGACAAAGTGCCGCTGAGCCTGACCTTCGAAAAGGCCGGCAAGGTGGATGTCACGCTCAATGTGGAAGACCCGGCGGCCGCCTCGGGCGCGGGCAAGGATGACATGAAGGGCCACATGCACCACTGACCCCGCTGCCCCCACTGCCTCGTCAAGCGCCGAGCAGAAACGACAAGGCCGGCAGGAGCGTTTGCTCCTGCCGGCCTTGTCATTGCGGGGACGCAACCTCAACCCGCCAGCTTGCGCACCTTGGCCAGCAGCTTGGTCGTCGAGCGGTCGTGTTCGAAGGCGATCGCCAGCACTTGCCCGCCATAGGCCACCACCGCCTTGCCCTCGGGAATGGCGCCCATGTCGTAGTCGCCGCCCTTCACGTAGATTTCGGGCTTCCCCTCCTGCACCACTTCCAGCGCCGTATCCTCATCGAACGGCACCACCAGCGATACCGATTCAAGCGCAGCCAGCACGGCCATGCGATCTTCGCAGGTGTTGATCGGGCGATCGTCGCCCTTGCCCAAGCGCTTGACCGACGCATCGGTATTGGCGGCCACCACCAGCGAAGCCCCCTGCGCGCGCGCCTGCGCCAGGTACGTCACGTGGCCGCGATGCAGGATGTCGAATACGCCATTGGTCAGCACCACCGGCTTGGGCAATTGGGAAATGCGCTCCTTGAGTTGGGCGCGGGTACATACCTTGTCTTCGAAATTGGCCATTTGGAATTGGTTTGTGCCGGCGATGTATGACCGCCGAAAATGGAAAAAGCCGCAACAGATGTGCGGCTTTCGATTTTACTGCCTGGGGAGGCACCCGTGTGCGGCACTATGCGCTTGCCACCGCGCCAGGGCCTCTCCCTTTGGCGTTTCGCTGCCGGCCGCCCAGTCAGGCGGTGGCGACGGATTCGCCCGGCATCAGGCGCTGGGAAACTTCCTTGCGGTAGCGATTGAGCTCCTGCACCGTCCCGAAAGTGCGCTCGAACAGCAGCGACATGTTGTGCAGGATGCGATCGACCACCTTCTTTTCCCATTCGGTGTCGAACTTGATCTGGTTGTCCAGCCAGCGCTCCAGCCACTCCGGATCCGGCAGGCGGCTTTGCACCGTGTCGTTGGGGAACAGCGCCTGGTTGACGTGCAGGTTGGTCGGGTGCAGCGGCTTTTCGGTGCGGCGGGCGGAGGCCATCAGCACGCCGATCTTGGCGAAGGCGGCGCGAGCCTTGTCGCCCACCTCGTTGAGCGCCTTCTTCATGTAGCGCAGGTAGGCGCCGCCGTGGCGCGCCTCGTCCTGGCTGATGATCTTGTAGATCTGCTTGATGACCGGCTCGGTGTGCCAGTCGGCGGCACAGCGGTACCAGTGGTTCAGGCGGATTTCGCCGCAGAAGTGCATCATCAGGGTTTCCAGCGGCGGCGCAGGATCGAACTCGAAGCGCACGTTGTGCAGCTCCTCTTCGGTCGGCGCCAGCTCCGGGCGGAAGCGGCGCAGGTACTCCATCAGCACCAGCGAGTGCTTCTGTTCCTCAAAGAACCATACCGACATGAATGCCGAAAAATCGCTGTCGCCGCGGTTATCGCGCAGGAACATCTCGGTCGCCGGCAGCGCGGACCATTCCGTGATCGCATTCATGCGAATGGTCTGGGCCTGCTCGTCGGTGAGCAGCGAAGCGTCGAACTTGTCCCAGGGGATATCCTTATCCATGTTCCAGCGGACCTGTTCGAGCGATTTGAACAATTCAGGGTACAGCATCTGTGGTTTGCCTATATGCGTTAAGTGTTTGATTTTAACAAAGTTTTTCCCTATCCCATACTAAAACCGTCAGGTTTCAGGAATATGACAACCTTCACCAACCCGGCTTGGCGTACCGGGTTTTGAAGCGAATCGGATCAGGGGGAAGTTGGCTTGCGGGAGGCTGGCTTCTTGTTTTGCCGGGATTGTACAACACCCGCCTTGGCCGGCGTGCTCGTATTTGCCGGACTTTTGGGCACTTTCTTGGCCGCCGGCCTGTCCGCCCCGGACTTTTCGGCCGGTTTCACCGGCGCCGCCCTCTTGGCGGCAGGCTTGGGCCTGACTTTGGGCGCGGGCTTGGCGGCCGGCCGCGTTGTCTTATTTTCGCTACGTTTGGCGGTTTTGCCTGTTTTGGCCGCCTTCCTGGCATCAGCGGGCTTTACCGGCTTGAGCAAAGTATCCTGTTGAGCCTGCGCGCCGGCCATGGCATTCCCCACGGCATGCTTGAACTGCTCCTGCAACACATTCCACCAGGCATTGGGATTGGCAATGGCCGATGTGAAATCGGGCGCCGTCTCTGGCTCCGCCGCCGGCTCGGGCTCGCCATGCTGCGGTTGCGCCTGGTTGTCCGTCCCGGCCGGCGCCGGTTCCGGTTCCGACTCCTGCTCCGCCTCGTCCCGGGCCGCGCCTGCCGGCATGCCGCCCGGCCACATCGGGAAACCGAACGGGAACGGCGGCGCGCCTTCGCGCTCTTCGGTCGGCGCCTGTTCCGGTTCACCCCCGCGCGAGGCCATGATGGCGCTCATGGCCTGCAGCGTCGACAAGGTCGCGCTTTGCACTTCCATCGTCTGGATGGTGGCCTTGAGCATGTTGAGGTTGAGCTCCAGCCAGGAAGCCACGGTCTTGAGGTCGGCAATCTTCTTGTTGATATCGTCCACCGACAGCGAAGGCGCGGCCATCGATGGCGCCCCCATGCCGCCCCATATCTGCTTCATGAATTCGATCGTATCGGCCACCGAACCTGCGCCCGGCATCTTTTCCTGATTCAGCATTGCATACTCCTGTGGAGATTGAAGCCGCATGAAGGCGCGGCCGGATACCGAGGCATCAGCGCGGCGGGCGCTGCATCTTGCACGAGGTAGGCAGCACGGTCTGCTCGGCCGGAATGAAGCGTTCGGTACGGAAACCGTAGCCGCTGCCCTCGTTGTCGAAGCGGATCCCGCCGCTGTCGGCGCGCTGCATCTGCATCAGGTACAAGGGCTGGATCAGCTGATGATCGGCCGCGCGCATGGTGGCATCGTGGAACGCGCTTTGATAATGCGCGCCTTCCAACGCATATGCAACCGCCTTGGGATCGGCGCTTTTGGCCTTTTCAATGGCCTTGGCCAGCATCTCGATCATGACCTGCATGCGCAGGTACATGTAATCGTCCTTGGCCTGCGGATAGCGCTTGCGAAATTGCTGGTAGAAGACGTCGCTGGGCGAATCGGCCGCGCCGGTGCCGGCGTTCGGATGCCATTCGGCCACCGCGCGCACCGTGCCCACGCCGGCCTCGCCAATGGCCGCGGGCGCGCCCAGGCTGTTGGCGTAGAAGGTGTAGAACTTGGCCTTGAAGCCGGCATCCCTGGCGGCCTTCACCAGCAGCGTCAGGTCGTTGCCCCAGTTGCCGGTAATCACCGCGTCGGCGCCGGCGCTCTTCATCTTGGCGATGTACGGCGCGAAGTCCTTGATCTTGCCGATCGGATGCAGCTCGTCGCCGACGATGGCGATGTCGGGCCGCTTGGCCGCCAGTTGCTCGCGCGCGGCCTTGGCCACCTGGCGGCCGAAGCTGTAGTCCTGCCCGATGAGGTAGATGCGCCTGGTTCCGGCATCCGCCTTGATGGCCTCGGTCAGCGCCTGCATGCGCATGTCCGCGCTGGCGTCGAAGCGGAAATGCCAGAAGCTGCATTTCTCGTTGGTCAACGCCGGATCGACCGCCGAGTAATTCAGGAACAGCACGCGATTGTCCGGCTCGCGCTGGTTATGCTTGTTGACCGCATCGATCAGCGCGGCAGCCACGGCCGAACTGTTGCCTTCGATCAGGAAGGGAATGCGCTGGTCGGTCAGCTGGCGCAACTGCACCAGCGAATCCTCCACCCCCAGCTTGTTGTCGAACGTGGACAACTGCAGCGGATGCTTGCCGTCCGGCAGGGTGACGCCGCCGCGCGCGTTGATGCGGTCGATGGCATAACTGATGTTGCGCACCACCGCCTCGCCGGCGTTGGCGAAGGGGCCCGACAAACCGTCGATCATGCCGATGCGGATGGGCGCGGCAGGGACGGCTGGTGTGGCAGGCGGGGCGGCCTGCGCAACCGCATGCAAGGCCAGCGTGGCGGCGACTGCGACGGCGCACAGCAATGGATGGAACTTCAATCGCACGATTTCCCTCATCGATATCCGGTAGAAAACCGCGGGGCACAAAGGCCGCGTGCCATGCCGGCGCCGGCCTCCCCCACGGAGAAGCCGCATTGTACGTTGTTTGAAATTGCCTCCGGAATTGCCCCGGCCACCACGACGAAGCCGGCACGATCCGATACACTTGGGCCCATGACAGAAGTTTCCCGCCATCCCAAACGCTGGTCACGCGCGCTGGCGTTGGTGGCGCTTTCCCTGGCATTGCACCTGCTGCTGGTGGACTGGGGCAAGCGCCACCTGATCGCACCTGCCGCGCCCAACGAGCAGCACGCCATTTCGGTCGCGCTGCGGCCGGTGCCGCCGCCGCAACAACCGGTATCGCTGCCGGTGGCCAAACCGCCCGCCGCCAAAGCCGCGCCGCCGAAAAAGGCCGCCGCCCCGCGCCGTGCGCGGCCCGTCGCGGAATCGATCGAACCGCCCGACGAACCCATCCGCGAAACGGTCGTCGTCGTCAGCGCGCAACCGGCGCCGGAAACCGCCGCGCTCCCTTCCGGCGCAACCGACGGCGCCGGCGCGGAAGAGGCCGCCGCTGCCGGCAAGGACAGCAAGGACGCCGGCGTTCCACCATCGGCAGAAACGCAGCCGCCTGCCGCCGGCACCCATTACGTCACCGACCCGCCTCCCACGGCGCGCCTGGAATACGACGTCCAGGCCACCTATAACCAGATGCCCGTGCACGGCTCCGGCACGCTGGACTGGAAAACCGATGGCAAGACCTACCGGCTGGACGGCAAGGCCGAGGACTTCCTCTTCACCTTCCTCAATTTCTCCAGCAATGGCGAGATCGACGCCTTCGGCGTGTCGCCCGAGCTGTACACCGAAAAGCGCATGCGCAGATCGGCCACCAACACGCATTTCAACCGTGAACGCAACGTCATCAGTTTCTCGGCCTCGACCGAAAGCTATCCGCGCAACGGCGGCGAGCAGGACCGCGCCAGCCTGGTCTGGCAGTTGGCCGCTATCGGCCGCGGCGATGCCGGCCAGTACCGGCCCGGCGCGGTAATCGACCTGTTCGTGGCCGGCGCACGCGACGCCGAAGTCTGGCGCATCCAGGTGCTGGGTGAAGAAGAGCTCAGGCTCCCCATCGGCCAACTGCGCGCCTGGCACGTGGTGCGCATGCCCAAGCCGGGCTCCTACGACCAGCGCATCGATATCTGGCTGGCGCCGCTGCACGACTGGTATCCGGTGCGCCTGCGCTATACCGATCCGCGCCAGAATGGCGATTATCTGGACATGTTGCTGGAGAAGGTGAAGCAGTGACGCCGCAACTTTTGCGGCAAGCCATGTCAAAATCGGGAACAACCCCTATCATCAACCGATGATCAACACAAAGAACCCGCCATGACCAACCTGCGTATCGCCCGCCTGGGCGCCCCTATCATCGCCCCTGTTATCGCCACTGCCGCCGCCCTGGCAGCCCTGCTCGCCGTGCCGCCGGCGCACGCTGCCGACGGCCCGCATCCGGTCGAGAAGCGCGCCTTCAACCTGCCGCCCTCGGCCGAGCTGGCTTATTCGATCCAGGCCAAGCAAAGCGGCCTGGACATCAAAGGCCAGGGCCTGGTGAAATGGACGAATAACAAGACGTCCTACAGCGCCACGACCGAAACGCGCGCGATGCTGCTGGGCAAGATCCTGGAAACCAGCAGCGAAGGCGCGGTCGATGCCTACGGCCTGGCGCCGGAACGCTTCGTCGAGAAACGCCTGCGCCGCGATCCGTCGACCACCACCTTCAATCGCGAGCAGAACAAGATCACCTTCACCCAATCGTCCGACACCTTCCCGCTGCAAGGCGGCGAACAGGATCGTACCGGCATCACCTGGCAACTGGTTTCGGTAGCCCGCGCCAACCCGGCCAAGATGACGCCGAACTCGGAATGGAAGTTCTTCGTGGCCGGCCCGCGCGACGCCGAACAATGGACCTTCAAGGTCGTGGGCCGCGAAAAGATCCGGACCGCCCAGGGCGAGACCACCGCGGTCCACATCCTGCGCGCCCCGCCGCCGGACGACCAGGGCCAGAAACTCGACATCTGGCTGGCGCCCTCGATGGAGTGGTATCCGGTGCGCCTGAAATTCACCGACCCGGATGGCGACTATATCGAGCAGACGCTGGATTCGCTCAAGAAAACCAACTAAGCTAGCAAGCAATCCCAGCGCGGGGCCTGTGCCGGCATCGATGCCGGCCAGGCCCCGCGCCGTTACATCCCCATCTCCGCAGGCAGGCAACATGTCCGATACCTCTCCCGACGCGGTCGCCCCGACCGTCAAGACCCAAAGCGCGCTGGTGCTGTTTTCCGGCGGCCAGGATTCCACCACTTGCCTGGCCTGGGCGCTTGCGCGCTACCCGCGCGTGGAAACCATCGGCTTCGACTACGGCCAGCGCCACGCCATCGAGCTCAGCGTGCGCCCGGCGCTGCTGGAAAAGATCAAAGGCTTCTCGTCCGAATGGCAGGCGCGCCTGGGCCAAGACCACATGATCGACCTGTCGCTGATCGGTTCGATTTCGGATACCGCCCTGACGCGCGACGTCGAGATCGCCATGCAGGACAACGGCCTGCCCAACACCTTCGTGCCCGGGCGCAACCTGCTGTTCATGACGGTGGCGGCCACCCTGGCTTACCGCCGCGGCCTGAACGTACTGGTAGGCGGCATGTGCGAAACCGATTTCTCCGGCTATCCCGACTGTCGCGACGACACCATGAAGGCGCTGCAAGTGGTGCTCAACCTGGGCATGGCCACGCAACTGAAAGTGGAAACTCCACTGATGTGGATCGACAAGGCCGAGACCTGGGAACTGGCCCGCACGCTGGGCGGCGATGCGCTGGTCGAACTGGTGCGCGCCGACACGCACACCTGCTACCTGGGCGAGCGCGGCGCGCTGCACGACTGGGGCCACGGCTGCGGCAAATGCCCGGCCTGCGAACTGCGCGCGCGCGGCTATCGCCAGTACCTCGCCCGCCAGCAATCGGCCTGATCCAGCCAGCATAAGCCGATGACCAGGAAATCCAGGCTGCTGGCCGGCGCCGTCGTCGCCCTGCTGTTGCTGCTGGGCGGCGCCGAGATCGCGCGCCGCGCCGCCGACCTGCCCAGCCTGCCGGTGCTGGCAGACCTGCAACTGGACCTGACGCCGCGCAGCCAGACCTACAAGCTGTACGACGCCAACCCGATCCGCCGCTCCCGCCATCCGGCCCCGCTGCCGACCGCGCTGCGTCCGCTCGACCTCGCGCTGCCGTGGAAGGAAGGTGGCACGCTGGATGTCGCCGCCTTCCTCAAGGCCACCCATACCCACGCCTTCCTGGTGGTGCAGGATGGCACGATCGTATTCGAACGCTACATCGGCGGCTACGATGCCGCCTCGCGCTTCGCCTCGTTCTCGGTCGCCAAATCCTTCGTCGCCACGCTGACCGGCGCCGCGCTGGCCGAGGGCAAGCTGGCATCGCTGCAAGAGCCGATCGGCAATTACCTCAGCGGCGAAGAGATCGCACCGGCCTACGGCAACATCACGGTCGACCAGTTGCTCAACATGCGCTCCGGCATCGATGTCGACGAACGCTACGGCGGCTCGCTCACCTCGCCGGTGGTGCGCATGTATGTCAGCACCGATCTCGGCAAATTCCTCGCCGGGCTCAATGGCCTGCGTTTCGCGCCGGGTTCGCGCTTCGAATACCGCAGCGTCGATACGCTGGTGCTGTCGCGCGTACTGGCGCGCGCCACCGGCCAGAGCCTGTCAAGCTACGCGCAGCAGACGCTGTGGGAACCGCTGGGCATGGAGCAGGACGCCAGCTGGAGCACCGACAGCCAGGCCCACGGCGTCGAAAAGGCCTTCTGCTGCATCAACACCACCGCCCGCGACTTTGCCAAGCTGGGCCTGCTCTACCTCAATGCGGGGCGGGCCGGCGGCAAGCAGGTCGTCAGCGCCGCCTGGACCGACGAACCGCGCCAGATAGTCAACCGCGGCCATGCCCTCGACTACCGCGACGGCTGGTGGATCCCGCCCGGCAACGAGGCCGACCGCGACTTTTCCGCCATCGGCGTATTTGGCCAGTACCTCTACGTCAACCCTGCCACCCGTACCGTGATCGTCAAACTGAGCGACCACGGTGTGGAACAGGATGAAGTGCTGACCCTGCTGGCGATGCGGCGGATCGCACACTTCGTTGCCGGCAAAAACTGAAGCAGTTTTCTGGCGCACATAAAAAAACGCCGTCCGCTGTTATAGCGGACGGCGTTTTTTCAATCCTGCGATGGCGGCGTTGCGCCAACAGTCAGAACAATTCGTTCTTCATCTGCGTCTTGGCCTTTTCCTCTTCCGGCGACAACACTGGGCGGTCGCCCATGCCCAGGTCGCGCACCATGGCAGCCGGCGGATACTCGGCATAGTAGTACTCGCCGCCGGACTCGATGATGCCGTCCGGCACCTTGCGGTCCACGTTGGGCACATCCTTCAACACCTTGGACATATAGCTGATCCACACCGGCAGCGCCAGGCCGCCTCCGGTTTCGCGGTCGCCCAGGCTCTTGGGCTGGTCGTAGCCGATCCAGGCGATGGCAGTCAGGTTGGGCTGGTAGCCGGCGAACCAGGCATCCATCGAGTCGTTGGTGGTGCCGGTCTTGCCGGCCAGGTCGGTGCGCTTCAACGACAGCGCCTTGACCGCGGTGCCGTGACGCACCACATCGCGCAGCATGCTGTCCATGATGAAGGCATTGCGCGCATCGATGACGCGATTGGACTCATCGTCGGCCGTGGCCGGCTTGGCCTGCGACAGCACATTGCCGTTGTTGTCGGTGACCTTGGTGATCAGGTAGGGATTGACCTTGTAGCCGCCGTTGGCGAACACCGAATACGCGCCCACCATCTGCAGCGGCGTGACGTTGCCGGCGCCCAGCGCCAGGGTCAGGTATGGCGGGTTCTTGTCGGCGTCGAAACCGAAGCGGGTGATGTATTCCTGCGCATACTTCACGCCGACGCGCTCCAGGATACGGATCGAGACCAGGTTGATCGACTTCTGCAGCGCGCGGCGCATCGAGATCGGGCCTTCGAACTTGCCGCCGTAGTTCTTCGGCTGCCAGACCTGGCCGCCGGTCTGGGTGAAGGTCAGCGGCGCGTCGTTGATGATGGTGGCCGGCGACAAGCCCTTTTCCAGCGACGAGGAATAGATGAACGGCTTGAACGACGAGCCCGGCTGGCGCCATGCCTGCGTCACGTGATTGAACTTGTTGCGGTTGAAGTCGAAGCCGCCTACCAACGAACGGATCGCGCCGTCCTGCGGATTGACTGAGACGAAGGCCGATTCGACTTCCGGCATCTGCGTGATGATCCAGTTCTTGCCGTCCTGGAACACGCGGATGATGGCGCCGCGGCGGATCTTCTTCTGCGGCGGCGCCTTGTCCGACAGCAGGTTGGCGCCGAAGCCCAGGCCGGAACCGGAAATGGTGATTTCCTCGCCGGTGGCCAGCAGCGCGGTGATTTCCTTGGGCTTGGCCTCCAGCACCACGGCCGCGACCATGTCGTCGCTGTCGGGATGGTCGGCCAGCTCCACTTCGATGGCATCTTCCAGCGCTTCCCTGGAGGCGCCTTCGGGCAACTCCATGTAGCCTTCCGGACCGCGGTAGCCGTGGCGCCGTTCGTAGTCGATGATGCCGCGGCGCAGGGCGATGTAGGCGGCGTCCTGGTCGGTCTTGGTGATGGTGGTGAACACGTTCAGGCCGCGCGTATACGTCTCGTCCTTGTACTGGGCATAGATCAGTTGGCGCGCCATTTCGGCCACATATTCGGCGTGCATGCCGAAGGCCGAGCTGTCGCCCTTGACGCGCAGTTCCTCATCCCGCGCCGCCAGGTATTGCGGCTCGGTGATGTAGCCCAGCTGGCGCATGCGCAGCAGGATGTACTGCTGGCGCGCGTGGGCGCGCTTGGGATTGACCACCGGGTTGTAGGCCGACGGCGCCTTGGGCAGGCCGGCCAGCATCGCCGCTTCGGCAATGGTGATGTCCTTGAGTTGCTTGCCGAAATAGATCTGGGCGGCCGAGGCGAAACCGTAGGCGCGCTGGCCCAGATAAATCTGGTTCATGTAGACCTCGAGGATCTGGTCCTTGGTCAGGTTGTTCTCGATCTTCCAGGCCAGCGGAATCTCATAGAAGAATTTGCGCGTGGCCTTCTGCAGGAAGGTCGGCTCGTTGCTGGTCAGGAAGAAATTGCGGGCCACCTGCTGGGTGATGGTGGAGGCGCCGCCGCCGCCGCCTGAGAGGTTGGAGAAGGTGGCGCGCACGATGCCCTGGTAATCGACCCCGCCGTGCTCATAGAAGCGGTCGTCCTCGATGGCCAGCACGGCCTTCTTCATGATGTCGGGGATGTCCTTGAAATGCACCAGGTTGCGGCGCTCTTCGCCGAACTCGCCGATCAGCACGCCGTCGGCCGAGAAAATGCGCAGCGGGATCTTGGGACGATAGTCGGTCAGGGTATCGAGGTCGGGCAGCTTGGGATAGGTCAGGGCGACGATAAAGGTCACGCCCAGCACGGCCATCGCCACCACACCGAGGAGGATGCCGAAGAGGCCGAGAATGAAACGGACAGACCAGTGCAGGCGCTTGCGCGGCGCTTTGTTCCCGTCCGCCGGCGGCTTGCCAGCCGGCGTCGGGTTCGGTTTTTCGCCAGCGTTTGGAGGTGAAGACATGCGAAATAAACTAGATAAAGGCGAGATAAGAACCTATTTACGATCCCGTCCGGGGTCGCTCAAATACCCTTTCAGGCGGTCTGCGGCGTTGCAAAACCTCGCCGGGCCACCGGCCCGGCTACGTTTTGCGCCTTGCAGCCCATCCTGAAATAGCATTCGATCAACTCCCGGCGAGATCATAAACAGGTTCTAAGCGAGTCAAATCGGGCCGTAGCCGAATCAGAGAGACAAGGACGCATTATAGCGGCTCGCCCTTGCGACCCAAGCAGCCAGGTTCGGGCGAGCGCCAGCCGCAGCAGGCCAGCGGGGCGCCAAAGTTGCCGCGGGCAAGGATTAGCCCCGATCTGCCTCCAATTCGCATCAATTTGATGCAATCGCCAGACAATTGCCCGGCGCCGGCCGATGGCCCGGTGTTGCAAATAGACCAAACCTCTTTGACCCGGGCGACTGCCGCGGTTCCCTTCGGGCGCCGATTCATTTGCGCGGCATTCTCAAGTTTCATCTATTGCCGGCCATGCGCGGCCTGCCGAACAATCACCGGCTCCATCGAAACGTATCCGAAGCGGGTATTTCCACGTGGCATTTTCACTGGCATTGCAGAGATCGCGAATCGGCACCCATGGCATGTGCGCCGGACTGGACATCGGCGCCGACCGCATCCGGCTGGCCGTGCTGCGCCGGCGGCGCGGCCGGCTGCGGCTGGAACTGCTGGCCGAGCATGCCTTCGGCCAGGTCATCTGCAACGATGGCCGGATCGATGACTTCGAATTGCTCGCGCATGGCTGCCGCCGGCTGATGCGGCAACACATGATCCATGCCGGCGCGGTGGCCATGGCGATCCCGGCGGCAACGGTCACGTTGACGCCGCTGGTCTTGCCCGCCTCGTCGAACGAACCGCAACGGCTGGCGCAGGTTCGCGCCGAGGCGGCGGCCCACCGGCGGCAATCGCTGGACGAATTGGCGCTCGATTATCGTGTGCTCGGCCCGGCACCGGCCTCCCCCGCCGATGTGCAGGTGCTGGCAGTCACGGCGCCGGCCATGCTGGTGGAAGACCGGCTGGCCCTGGCCGAAGCGCTGGGCCTGCAAGCGCGCGCGGTGGTGGCCGACGGCTGGAGCCTTGCGACCTTCCTGCGCGACGGCGATGGCGCGGCCGTCTTGCATCTGGACGCCGCCTCGGCCTGGATGTCGCGGCACGCGCACCACTGGCAAGCGCTCGCGTGGCGTGGCGACGGCGCCTCCATCACCGCCTTGCTGGAAGAATTGGCGCCGCTGCTGCGGCCATCGCCGCCACGGCTGCTGCTCAGCGGCGATGCCGCCGCCCTGAACCCGGTTGCGGCGGCGCTGCGCAAGTACGCCGGCATCCCCGCTGCCGTGGCCGCGCTTCCTCCTCGCATCCTGGTCGCCGGGCATGTGGCGGCCGCCATCGCGCCGCGCCGGCTCCCGGCATTCCATTGCGCCGTAGCGCTGGCCGGCGAAGGACTCACGTGAGCAGGCGCACGGCTTCCCCGAACTTTGCCCTGCCTCCGCCCCGGCGTCGCCGGGCGCGCGAACTCTCGTTCTACCGTTGGCTCGCATGTTCAGCCTTGCTGGGCATCTTGCCGGTACTGGCGCTGGCGATGCGCATCGATGGCCAAACGGACGGCATCGGCATGGCAAACCGTTTGCTGGCGGCCGAACTGCACACCCTGCAGCCGCAACTGGATCAGCGCGCGGCAAGCCAAAGCCGCATCGCGCACATGCAATCCCGGCTGGCGACGCTCAACGACCAGGCCGCCCTGCGCGCGCGAGCCGCGTCATTGCTGCGCGCCGCCTCCGCCGCCGCGCTGCCGGAAATCAGGCTGTACCGCATCGCCCTGCAACCGCGCGCTGGAGAATTGCGCGGCCATGCGGCGGATGTACGCGATATCCAGGCATACGCCAATGCGTTGCTGCATGCCGGCATGGAACGTGTCGCCATCCAGGATCTGCGCGCCACCGACCGGCATGCCGACGACGGACGCTATGACTTCACGCTGTCGCTGCCGTTCTCACCGCCGCCACTGCATGGCGACAGGCATGACGACAGGCCTGCCGATGCCAGCGTCCTGCCATGAAACGCCGATCCGCACTGCCGGCGCATCCCGCGCATTGGCCGCTGGCAGCGCGCGCCATCCTGTTGCTGGCCGTGGCGCTGGCTTGCGCCGCCACCGGGCTTTTCCTGTACGTGCAACCACGCAGCGCACTGCGCCAGGCCGCGGAAAATCTTCGCCACGACCAGCAATCGCGGCTGCTGGCCGCGTTGGAAAAGGTGGCGGAACTGCCCGCCCTGCGTTCACAGGAAAACCTGCTCGACATGCAATTGCTGAGCGCGCAAGAGCCGCTATGGTCCGGCGACAGCCATTCCGTCGCCGGCCTGTTGCAGCTCAAGCTGGCGCGCCGCGCGCAAGAATGCGGCCTGGAGATGGAATCGTTCAAGCCGCTGGCGCCGGCCCAGCCGGCGACCCATGCCGAGATCGAACTCAGCGGCGAGTACGCCGGCCTGCTGCGGTTCGTGGAGCTGGTCACCGCGCCGCCGCTGCCGGTACAGGTCGAGTCGATGGAGCTGGCCCTGCACGCCGCCCGCGCAGGCCGCCAGACCTTGCTGATGAAAGTCGTCCTTGGCGCTGTGCTGCGCGATGCCGAGGCCCTTGCCCAACCATGACAGCGCCATTCGTTCCCCGCCATCCGGCCTGCCGCTTGCCGCTACATCTATTGCTGGCCACGCTGCTGTCAGGCTGCGGCGCTGCGGATCAAGCCGAGGCCACCCGCGCCTGGATCGCCCAGGCCAGGCGCGAGGCCGACTCCCGCGTACCGGCGCCGGCACACGCCCAACCGGAACAAACCGACGCGGCCGCCCTTTCCCTGACGGATACACCAACCGATCCGTTCGGCATGGCGCAACGGCGAGCCGCACATCGGCAAGCCAGCGCACGCAACGACGACCGCATGCAGCAAGCCGGGCCGGTCGGGAAATCCGCGCCGCACATCCGGGTATTGGGCACGCTGGTGCAGGAAACCTCCGCCTATGCCGTGCTGCAGGTAGACGGCCGCAGTTTGCGCGTGCGGGTCGGCGACGAACTCCCCGCGGGACTGGGACGCGTGGTGCGCATCGATGAACAATCGGTGCAAGTGGCCCACCGGGGCGCAACGCAAATACTGGCGGTAGGCAGCGGCGCTACGCAAGAAATGGCGTCCAATGCGCCGCCGTCCGCGGACAAACCGCGCCAGCCACGACAACGCCATTGGGTACGGCCATGAGCGAGCGCATGATGCCGATGATTTGCTGCCTGCTCAGCTTGCTGGGCTGCCTGCTCCTGTCTTTTCCGTCGGCGGCGGAAGAAAACCGGCTGGAGTCGGTCAGCGTGAAACAGGAAGACGATGCAACCGTCGTCGAACTGGATTTCGCGCATCCGCCCGCGCCGCTTCAGGTGGGTGAGTTCTCGACCGTCAATCCGCCGCGCCTGGTGCTGGATTTCCCCCGTACCGCCAGTGCCGGCGATATCAACCGGCGCATGCGCGGCACGGGACTCATGCAGCAGGCCATGCTTGCCGCCGACGGCCAACGCCTGCGCCTGCTGCTGGAGCTCAAGCAAAACGCGGCACATCGACTGCACTACGACGGACGGCGGCTGCGCATCGTGCTGCGCGAACGGCTGGCGGCCCCGGAACAGGACGAGCACGCGCAACCGATGCTGGCCGGCATCGACTTTCGCCGCGGGCCGACCGGCGCAGGGCAAATCACACTGGAACTGCCATCGGCGCACACCACGGTCAATGTCCGCCAGTCGGGCCAGCAGATCGTCGCCGACATCCCCGGCGTCACATTGCCCGCTGCACTGCAGCGCCGCCTCGATGTCGGCGACTTCGCCACGCCGGTGGCGCATTACAGCGCCATACGCCATGCCGGCGGCACGCGGCTGATCATCGAACCGCATGGGCTATGGCGCTACGACGCCTACCAGCGCGGCCGCCGGCTGGTGATCGAGGTGCAGCCGGCAGCGCCGCAGGCGCAGCGACCGGCCGCCGAACCCAATTACCAGGGCGAACAACTGTCAATGAACTTCCATGACATCGACGTGCGCTCGGCGCTGCAAGTGCTGGCCGACTTCACCGGGCTCAACATCATCGCCAGCGATGCCGTGGGCGGCCAGCTCAGCCTGCGGCTCAAGAACGTTCCCTGGGACCAGGCGCTGGACATCATCATGCAGGCGCGCGGCCTGGGCATGCGGCGCAACGGCAACATTGTCTGGATCGCGCCGCGCGAGGAAATGCTGGCGCGCGAAAAGCAGGAACTGGAACAACAAGCCATGATCGCCGACCTCGAACCGCTGCATGCCGAGGCGTTCCAGCTCAACTACCAGCGCGCCGACACCTTCCGTCGCGCGTTCGGCATCGGCGAGGACGGTGCGGCGCTGGCCGAACGCCGCAACGGGCTGCTCTCGCGGCGCGGCAGCGCGGTGGTCGATGCCCGCACCAACCAATTGTTCGTCACCGATACCCCGGCCGTGCTGGCCAATATCCGCAAGCTGCTCGAACGCATCGACGTGGCCGCGCGCCAGGTGCTGATCGAGGCGCGCATCGTCGAGGCCGACGACAGTTTCGGACGCAACCTCGGCATCAAGCTGGGCCTGTCGGCCCGGACCAACGGCGCGGCCATCGGCAATTCCTACGGCGACGTGGCCGAGCTCAGCGGCCAGGCGCCGCCCGCCTCCGGCGCCTCCGCCCGGGAACCCGCCGTCAATCTCCCGGCCCAGTCCATCGGCGGCTCGCCGCCGGGCAGCTTTGCCTTCACCCTGTTCAACGCGGCCGCGCACCGCTTCCTCAACATCGAGCTGTCGGCGCTGGAATCCGAAGGGCGCGGCAAGATCGTTTCCAGCCCGCGCGTGGTCACCGCCGACCAGCAAACCGCGCTGATCGAACAAGGCGAGGAAATCCCTTACCAGCAATCCACCAGCAGCGGCGCGACCGCCACCGCCTTCAAGAAAGCCAACCTGAAGCTGGAAGTGACGCCCCAGATCACGCCGGACGGCAATGTCATCCTCAATGTGGATGTCAACAAGGACAGCCGCGGCACCGCCACGCCCGGCGGCCTGGCGATCAATACCAAACACGTCAAGACCCAGGTCGAGGTGGAAGATGGCGGCACCGTGGTGCTCGGCGGCATTTACACCCAGACCGAACACCAGCGCGAAGCCAAGGTGCCGCTGCTGGGCGACATCCCGGTGCTGGGCCACCTGTTCAGGCACAGCGCCCGGGTGCAGGACAAGACCGAGCTGCTGATCTTCCTGACGCCGCGCGTGGTGGCGGCGCAGCACCGCCATTGATGCGCATTTTTCCCCGGCGGGCCGCCAAGGACGGTAAAATCAGCGTTTTGGCCGAAAAACCGCGCAACGGCAATACCGCCGCCGCTTTCCGGCCTGCTGCGCAGAATTTTCGATATGACAGGAAGCATCTTTCTTGTCGGCCTCATGGGCGCCGGCAAGACCACCATAGGCCGCGCCCTGGCCAAGAAGCTGGGCAAGCGCTTCGTCGATTCGGACCACGAAATCGAAGCGCGCACCGGCGCATCGATCCCGGTCATCTTCGAGATCGAGGGCGAAGAGAGCTTCCGCCGCCGCGAAGCCGAAGTCATCCGCGCCCTCTGCGCGCAATCCGACATCGTGCTGGCCACCGGCGGCGGCGCCGTCCTGCGCGCCGAGAACCGCGAGAACCTCAAGCGCCACGGCACCGTGATCTACCTGCGCGCCAGCATCAACCAGATCCTCCAGCGCACCGGCCGCGACAAGAACCGCCCGCTGCTGCAGACCGCCGACCCGCGCCGCAAGCTGGAAGAACTGTCCCGCCAGCGCGAGCCGCTGTACCGCGAAGTGGCTGATTTCGTCGTCGAAACCAATCGCCCCAATGTGCAGTTCCTGGTGCAGACCATCATGAGCCACCTGGAGCTTGCGCCCAAGCAGGCCGAGGCGGATGCCTGCGCCGGCGGCGCCGTGACCATCGAACGCGCCAGCGCGACGCTGGTCACAAGTGAAGGCCACGTTGTCTTTGCCGCCTCCGCCACGACCTCCTCGACCACCACCTTCACCGGCGCCGCCAGCGCCGGCCACCACCAGAACACACGCAGCATGAACCAAGCCGATATCCCCGCCGCCCCGATCACCCTCGAAGTCGACCTGGGCGAACGCAGCTATCCCATCCTCATCGGCCGCGGCCTGCTGGACGATCCGTCCCTGCTGCCGCAGTTCGTCAAGGGCAAGCGCGCCGCCATCGTCACCAACGACAAGGTCGGCCCGCTGTATCTGGAAAAGGTCAGCACCGCCCTGCGCGCGGCCGGCAAGCAAGTCACCGAGATCGTGCTGCCCGACGGCGAAGGCGAGAAGAACTGGGCCAGCCTGATGAAGATCTTCGACGTGCTGCTGGCCGAGAAATGCGACCGCAAGACCACCCTGATCGCCCTGGGCGGCGGCGTGATCGGCGACCTGACCGGCTTCGCCGCGGCCTCCTACATGCGCGGCGTGCCGTTCGTGCAGGTGCCGACCACGCTGCTGTCGCAGGTGGACTCGTCGGTGGGCGGCAAGACCGGCATCAACCACCCGCTGGGCAAGAACATGATCGGCGCGTTCTACCAGCCGCAAGCGGTGCTCGCCGACACCGCCACGCTGCACACGCTCCCCGCCCGCGAACTGGCCGCCGGCATCGCTGAAGTGATCAAGCACGGCGCCATCATCGACGCCCCCTTCTTCGACTGGATCGAGGCCAATATGGTCAGGCTGGTAGCCAAGGATGACGCCGCGCTGGCCTACGCCATCCAGCGCTCCTGCGAGATCAAGGCCGACGTGGTGCGCCAGGACGAACGCGAAGGCGGCCTGCGCGCCATCCTCAACTTCGGCCACACCTTCGGCCACGCCATCGAAAACGGCCTGGGCTACGGCCAATGGCTGCACGGCGAAGCGGTCGGCTGCGGCATGGTGATGGCGGCCGACCTGTCGCATCGCCTGGGCTACATCGACGCCGCCGCGCGCGAACGCATCCGCGCCGTGACGGCCGCCGCCGGCCTGCCGACGGTGGCGCCGGATCTTGGCGCCGAGCGCTGGCTGGAGCTGATGGAAGTCGACAAGAAAAACGAAGGCGGGCAGATCAAGTTCATCCTGGTCAAGCCGCTGGGCAGCCCGCTGATTACCAACGCGCCGCAGGAGTTGCTGATGCAAACCCTGGCGGCCTGCACCGGAGAGTGACATGAGTTTCGAAGCGCCGCCCCACCTCGCCCCCTACGCCGCCAATTCGGCGAATTCAAGGGGCCGGCGCTTCGATGAGACTCCCCCCGGTTCGCGCAGCCAATTCCAGCGCGACCGCGACCGCATCGTCCACTCCACCGCCTTTCGCCGCCTCGAATACAAGACCCAGGTCTTCGTCAACCACGAGGGCGACCTGTTCCGCACGCGCCTGACCCACAGCATCGAAGTGGCGCAGATCGCGCGCTCCTGCGCGCGCAACCTGGCGCTCAACGAAGACCTGGTGGAAGCCATCTCGCTGGCCCACGACCTCGGCCACACGCCCTTCGGCCACGCCGGCCAGGATGAACTCAATGACTGCATGAAGGAGCACGGCGGCTTCGAGCACAACCTGCAAAGCCTGCGCGTGGTGGATGAACTGGAACAGCACTACGCCGCCTTCGACGGCCTGAACCTGACCTTCGAGACACGCGAGGGCATCCTCAAGCACTGCTCGCTGCACAACGCGAAACAATTGGGCGACATCGGCCAGCGCTTCATCGACAAGAAGCAGCCTTCGCTGGAAGCGCAACTGGCCAACCTGGCCGACGAGATCGCCTACAACAACCACGACATCGACGACGGCCTGCGCTCCGGCCTGCTGGGCATGGCGCAGATGTGCGAGGTGGATTTCTTCGCGCGCCACCTGCGCGAAGTGGAGCAGGCCTACCCCGGCATCACCGGCCGCCGCGTGATCCACGAGACGGTGCGCCGCATGATCAACGCGCTCATCGTCGACCTGATCGATACCTCGCAGGCGCGCATCGCCGACGCGGCGCCGCGCGATATCGAGGACGTGCGCAACGCGCCGCGGCTGATCGCCTTTTCCGACGCCATGGCGGCCGAAGCCGCGATCCTGAAAAAATTCCTGCGCGAGAAGCTCTACCGCCACTACCAGGTCAACCGCATGACCGCCAAGGCGCGCCGCATCATCAGCGAGATGTTCCAGGCCTTCATCGGCCAGCCCAACCTGCTGCCGCCGGCCTACCAGGTCCGGGATCTCGCCGACGAGGCGCAGCGCCTGCACAAGCAGGCGCGCCAGGTGGCCGATTACATCGCCGGCATGACCGACCGCTACGCGATACGCGAACACCGGCGGCTGTTCCTGATGGAAGAGACATAATAAATAAAAAAATATGAGATTTAGCCTCTATTTACGTCACTGCGGCTGATGACCGTTGCCCTCCTGTCCGGCGTTGCTAACATCGGAGATTCCCGGTAACTGCGCCAACAAGGAGATCCCCCATGCGACTGCCTGCGCTATTGCTGACCGGCGTGCTGGTTCTCGCCTGCAGCCCGGGCGCCGGCGCCAGCGACATCGTCATCGGCCAATCGGCCGACCTGAGCGGCCAGCATGCCCACCTCACCCGGCAATTCCTCGCCGGCGCCAATGCCTACTTCGCGCAAGTCAACGGGAAGGGCGGCATCCATGGCCGCCAGATCAGGCTGGCCACGATGGATGACCAGAACGACCCCATCCTGGCAATCCAAAACACGCGGCAACTGCTGCAAGAGGACAAGGCGCTGGCGCTGTTCGGTTATGTCGGCTGGCAAACCAGCAGTGCCGTGCTTCCCATCGTCAATGAGAACGGCGTCCCGTTTTTCGCGCCGGTCACCGGCGCCCGCATCGTTTATAACGCGCTCAACCGCCACGTATTCACTATCCGCGCCAGCTACGTCGATGAATACAGCTACATGTTCGCGCATTTTTCCAGGATCGGGCTCAAGCGCCTGGCCATCTTTACCGACCATCCCAACGTACCGAGCCACGCCCTCCTGCAAACCATGATCGACACCGCCGGGGCAGAACTGGTGACGACCGTCAGCGCGGTCGGGCCGAGCATGGAAGAGATGGCCGGCAGCCTCCTGCGCGCGCGGCCGGACATCATCCTGGTCATGAGCATTTCGCCGGCGCTCAATCTCCCCTTGATCGAACTCTTGCGCGCCAAAGGCTATCGCGGCTACTTCTATGCCGCCTCGCTCGTCTACAGCACGCTGGACGATTCCCGGCACAAGGCGCTGGCCGGGATGATCGTCTCGCAAGCCATGCCCTTCCCGTGGAAAAGCACCCTCCCCATCGTGCGCCAATACCAGCAGGCGATGCGCCAGGCCCGCGCCAGCGAGTTCAGCCATCTTGGACTGGAAGGATTCATCGCCGCCAGGGTGCTGGCCGAAGGCATCAGGCGCGCCGGCCCCGCCCCGACGCGCAACAAACTGATCGCCGCACTGGAAAGCATCAATGAGAAGAACTACGACGGCCTCGGATACCGGATCAATTTTTCCGGACCCAACCGCCATGGCGCCTCCCATGTCGACCTCACCACCATCACCAGCGCAGGCACCCTGGCCCATTAGCGTACACATCGCGGGCTGGCGGAAGAAGGTTGGAACATTGTTAAAATCCAGCAACATCACGCAAAACGATACGTACTGTCTCGATTCAACATTAAATCGATCAAAGTTGCCTTCCTGACCTTCAGATTCCCGGGCCGATGCCGTAAGTTGAAAAAGGACTGCCGTTTCCCCCTTTCCCCTTCCCCGAGTGCGGTCCTAGTACAGGAGACCGTCATGGCCATCAGCACCACCGCCAGCAGCGTAGACACCAAGCCTTTGCTGCCCGCCACCTCGCCCGCCGAACCGGCCAACCCGCCGTCCGCCGCGTCATCCAACGACAAGATCGCCGACGCGCAAAAGGCCAACCTGCTGACCGAGTCCGGCGCCCGTGCCCAGCTCAATGTTTCCATCCTGCAGGCTTCGCTGGAAGTGTCGATCAATTCGCAAAACGATCCGCTGGCGCTGGTCTACAAAAGCGCCATCGAAAACATCAACGACGTGCTGCGCCCCGAGATGGGCGACAACGCCATCCAGAACGCCATGGCGCAGGACAACTCGCCCGAGGGCACGGCGGGCCGCATCGTCTCGTTCGTCACCAACCTGTTCGAACTGTACAAGCAGAACAACCCGGACAAGGACGACGCCACCAATATCGACAACTACATGGCCCTGATCTTCAAGGGCGTCGACCAGGGCTTCAAGGAAGCGCGCGGCATTCTCGACAGCCTGAGCGTGCTCAACGGCGACATTGCCAGCAACATCGACAAGACCTATGACCTGGTGCAAAAGTCGCTGGCCGACTTCATCGCCAAGGTCAAGGGCGAAAAACAGGACGGCGGCGATACCGACGCCGGCAATGGCGACGGCAGCGGGGGGACCGTGGTCGCCAGCCAGACGACGGTAAGCGTCTCGGTCTCGGTGACCCAGACGCGCATCAGCACCACCGCCTGAACGGGCGCCGCCGCCGGCGTTACTTCCGAATGAAATCCGCCAGGGCCCGCAGCGCCATCGGCAAGTGCCGACGGCCAGGGTAATAGAGAAAGAACCGGCCGGCGGGTGCGCCCCAATCCTCCAGCACGGCCTGCAAACGGCCGGCGGCCAGGTCCTCGCGCACCATCGCCTCATAGACATAGGCGATGCCCGCGCCGTCGCGCGCGGCCTGGATCATCAACGCATCGTCGTCCAGCAGCAAAGGGCCGGCGACCTCGATGGACAGCGCTTGGCCCTCGCTCTGGAATTCCCAGGCGTAGCGATTCCCGCTGGGGAAGCGCCGGCCGATGCAGGCATGTCCATGCAATTCACGCGGCGCCTGCGGCACGCCGCGCGCGGCCAGGTAATCCGGCGCGGCCACACACACAAAGCGCTGCGGCGGACCGATCGGCACCGCCACCATATCCCCGGCCAGGCTCTCGCCGAAACGGATCCCGGCATCGAAGCCATCGCCCACGATATCGGCCAGGCCGTCGTCGGTCACGATTTCGAGCTGCACGCGCGGATACGCGGCCGCGAAACCGGCCAGCGCCGATGCCAGCAGCAACCGCGCCGCCGGGCGCGGCACGTTCAGGCGCACGGTACCGGCCGGTTCGGCCTGCAAGGCGGTTGCATCGGCCAGCGCCTCGGCCACCTCGCGCAACGCCGGGTCGAGCCTGGCCAACAGGCGCTGGCCGGCTTCGGTCGGCGTCACGCTGCGCGTGGTGCGATGGAGCAGCCGCACGCCCAGCCGCTGTTCCAGGCCGCGCAGGGCATGGCTCAAGGCCGAGGCCGATACGCCGCGCTCGGCGGCCGCCTTGCGGAAACTGCGGTGGCGCGCCACCGCCGCAAAGGCATCGAGTTCATGCAGGTCAGGAAGCATATTGATGAAAATGGCTCAGTAGTTCATCAAGCATAACCCGACTTATCACTTTCTATCGTCCGCGCGACACTGACGGCCTTCCATTGAACGAAAGGTCGAACCATGCAACAGAAACGTCTCGGCAGCGCCGATTTCACGATCTCCCCCATCGGCTTGGGCACCTGGGCCATCGCTGGCGCGGGATGGGAGTTCGGCTGGGGCGCGCAGGATGACGCCGATAGCCTGGCCGCGCTGGAATATGCGGTCGAGCGCGGCGTGAACTGGATCGATACCGCCGCCGTCTACGGGCTGGGCCATGCCGAGGAAATCGTCGGCCAGCTTCTGCGCCGCGTTCCGGCTTCGCGCCGTCCGCTGGTATTCACCAAGGGCAGCCTGGTGTGGGACCGCGCAACCCGGCAAATCTCGCACTCGCTGGCCCCGGAGTCGCTGGCGCGCGAGATCGAGGACAGCCTGCGCCGCCTCCAGGTCGAGACGATCGACCTGTATCAGCTCCACTGGCCGGCGTTCCCGCCGGGCGGCCCCGACGCAGGGATCGAAGCCGCGCTGTCGGTGCTGGCCAAGGCCCGCGAGCAAGGGAAGATCCGCGCCATCGGCGTCTCCAATTTCGACGTGCCGCAGCTCAAACGCGCGCAGGCGGTCACCGCCATCGCCTCTCTCCAGCCGCCATACTCGGCGCTGATGCGCGAGGTGGAAACCGACATCCTCCCCTTCTGCGAGCAGGCCGGCATCGGCGTCATCGCTTATTCCACGCTGCAGTCGGGCCTGCTGACCGGCGCGATGACGCGCGAGCGCATCGCCGGGCTGCCTGACGACGATTGGCGCAAGCGCCGCAGCCCGGATTTCCAGGAGCCGCGCCTGACGAGCAATCTCGCGCTGGTCGACGTCTTCGGCCGCATCGGCAAACGGCACGGGCTGACGCCCGCGGCCGTGGCGATCGCCTGGGTACTGCGGCAGTCCGCCATCACCGGCGCCATCGTCGGCGCGCGCCGTCCCGCGCAGGTCGATGGACTGCTGGGCGCGGCGGACTTGCGCCTGAGCGCCGACGAGTTGGCCGAGATCGCGCCGCTGCTGCCCGAAGGCATGGGCACGAACGTACCCGAAGCACAGGGCTGACGCGCGCCGGCCTGATCTCAGACAGCGCCGGCACCATTGCCCAACCCGCCGCATCGGCCGCGGCATTGTCCGGCGGACTTCGGGGCTGGCGCCATCGCGGATAAAAAAACAGGCTATCCCCTCACGGGAACAGCCTGTTTTCTTTTAGCCGGGGCGATGCGCAATCAAGCGCCCGGACGGATCATCCCTTCAGCTTGGCAAACGCCGCCGCCATCGCATTGCCGACTGGCGCCTGCTCGCGCGAGCGCTGGTTCTGGTGCTGCGACAGACGGCGCGAATCGTTGCGGTCGCCGCGCTGCTCATTGCGCGCGCCCGGCGCCGGCGCGGTGTCGTTCAGGCGCATGGTCAGGGCGATGCGCTTGCGCTTCTCGTCCACTTCCAGCACCTTGACCTTGACCACCTGGCCGGCCTTGACCACCGTGTGCGGGTCCTTGACGAAGGTGTTCGACAAGGCCGAGATGTGCACCAGGCCGTCCTGATGCACGCCGATGTCGACGAAGGCGCCGAAGGCCGCGACGTTGGTCACCACGCCTTCCAGGATCATGTCCGGACGCAGGTCCTTGATCTCTTCCACGCCTTCCTTGAAGGTGGCGGTGGTGAACTCCGGACGCGGATCGCGGCCCGGCTTGTCGAGTTCCTTGAGGATGTCGGTGACGGTCGGCACGCCGAATTTCTCATCGGCGTACTTGGCCGGCGACAGGCCCTTCAACAGCGAGGTCTGGCCGACCACGCTCTTCACGTCCTTCTTGATGTCGGCCAGGATCTTTTCCACCAGCGGGTACGATTCCGGGTGCACCGCGGAGGCGTCCAGCGGGTTCTCGCCGTTCATCACGCGCAAAAAGCCCGCGGCCTGTTCGAACGTCTTCTCGCCCAGACGCGGCACCTCGCGCAGCGCAGCGCGCGAGACGAACATGCCCTTCATGTCGCGGTAGGAAACGATGCTCTGCGCCACGCTGGCGTTGAGGCCAGACACGCGCGCCAACAGCGGCGCCGAGGCGGTGTTCACATCGACGCCGACGGCGTTGACGCAATCTTCCACCACCGCGTCCAGCGAACGCGCCAGCTGCGTCTGGCTCACATCGTGCTGGTACTGGCCCACGCCGATCGACTTGGGATCGATCTTGACCAGTTCGGCCAGCGGGTCTTGCAGGCGGCGCGCGATCGACACCGCGCCGCGCAGCGACACGTCCAGTTCCGGCAATTCCTTGGAAGCGAATTCCGAGGCCGAGTACACCGAGGCGCCGGCTTCCGACACCACGATCTTGGTTAGCTTCAGTTCCGGGCGCAGCTTGATCAGGTCTTGCGCCAGCTTGTCGGTTTCGCGCGAGGCGGTGCCGTTGCCGATCGAGATCAGCGACACCTGGTGCTTCTCGGCCAGTTGCGACAGCGTATGCAGCGAACCGTGCCAGTCATTGCGCGGCTGGTGCGGGTAGATGGTATCGGTGGCCACCACCTTGCCGGTGGCGTCGACAATGGCGACCTTGACGCCGGTGCGCAGGCCCGGATCCAGGCCCATGGTAGCGCGCGGGCCGGCCGGCGCGGCCAGCAGCAGATCCTTCAGGTTGCGGGCGAAGACGTTGATGGCCTCGGCTTCGGCTTCTTCGCGCAGCTTGGTCATCAGTTCGGTTTCCAGGTGCATGAACACCTTCACGCGCCAGGCCCAGCGCACCGTGTCGGAGAGCCATTTGTCGGCGGCGCGGCCCTTGTTGGACACGCCGAAGCGCGAGGCGATGCGGCCTTCGCACGGGTTGTGCGGGGCATCCCACTTCGGCTTTTCTTCTTCGCTATCCAGGCGCAGCACCACGTTCAACACCTCTTCGCGGCGGCCGCGGAACAGCGCCAGCGCGCGGTGCGAGGGGATGGTGCCGAAGGTCTCGGAGTAATCGAAGTAGTCGGCGAACTTCTCGCCGGCGTCCTGCTTGCCTTCCACCACTTTCGACTCGACCACGCCGTGCTCGGTCAGGTATTCGCGCAGGTTCTGCAGCAGCTCGGCGTCTTCCGAGAAACGCTCCATCAGGATCTGGCGCGCGCCGTCCAGCGCCGCCTTGGCATCGGGTACGCCGGGGTTGTCGCCGTTGTCGGTGGTGAAGGCCGGCTTGAGGTACTTGGCGGCCTCTTCTTCGGGATTCAACGCCGGATCGTTCAGCAGCGCATCGGCCAGCTCGGTCAGGCCGGCTTCGGCGGCGATCTGCGCCTTGGTGCGGCGCTTGGGCTTGTAGGGCAGGTACAGGTCTTCCAGGCGGGTCTTGTCTTCCGCGTGGACGATGGCGTCCAGCAGCACCGGCGTCATCTTGCCCTGCTCTTCGATCGAGGCGATGATCGCGGCGCGACGGGCCTCCAGCTCGCGCAGGTAGCGCAGGCGCTCTTCCAGCAGGCGCAGTTGGGTGTCGTCCAGGCCGCCGGTGGCTTCCTTGCGGTAGCGGGCGATGAAGGGGACGGTTGCACCTTCGTCCAGCAAGGCGATGGCGGCAGCGACCTGAACCGGCTTGGCGACGAGTTCAAGGGCGAGTCGTTGTTCGATAGAAGGCAGCATTGTGAAACCCAGTCAACAGTAAAGAAAAACAAGCGTTGGATGATACGCAATTCAACCGCGTGCGCCAATCTTGACATTGGACGCGGAACGGCAAACTCGGGATAATCGCCGTTTCAACGTCGCACTTCTGTCCATTTTTGCAACATGTCCATTCGCCTCATCGTCGGCCTCGGCAACCCCGGCCCGGAATACGAACAAACCCGGCACAACGCAGGCTTCTGGCTGGTCGACAACCTGGCCGGCCCGGTGCGCCTGGCGCGCGAGGCGCGCTTCAACGCGCTGGCCGGCAAGACCTCGGTCGCCGGCAACGAAGTCTGGCTGCTGGAGCCGCAGACCTACATGAACCGCTCCGGCCAGTCGGTCGGCGCGCTGGCGCGCTTCTACAAGATCGCGCCCGAGGAAGTGCTGGTGGCGCATGACGAACTCGACCTGGCGCCCGGCGTGGCGCGCATCAAGAAAGGCGGCTCGTCCGGCGGCCACAACGGCTTGAAGGACATCACCGCCGCGCTGGGCACGCAAGACTACTGGCGCCTGCGCCTGGGCATCGGCCATCCGCGCACGCTCGGCTTGCAGCAGCCGGTGGCGGACTTCGTGCTGCACCGCCCGCGCAAGGAAGAACAGGCGCTGATCAACGAGGCGCTGGACAAGAGCCTGAACGTCATCCCGCTGCTGTGCCAGGGCAAGTTCGAAGCGGCAATGATGGAACTGCACACGAGCAAATGACTACGCGTGCCGTCCGCTTGGACGCGCGCGTACGCATAAAAAACAAGGGGCGCCCGCCATGCGGACGCCCCTTTTTCATTGCCGGCTTACTTGAGCGAGGACAGCTTCTGTTCCAGCGCCTTGGCGTCGATCGCGCCAGGCACGCGCGAGCCGTCGGTGAAGATGATGGTCGGCGTGCCGGTGACCTTCATCTTCTTGCCCAGCGCCAGCACCTCGTCATGCGGTGCGTTGCAGCTGGCGGCAGCGGCCGGCGCTTCCTTGCCGTTGATCATCCAGTCGCTCCAGGCCTTGCTCGGATTGGGCGCGCACCAGATGTTGCGCGACTTGACGATGGAGTCCGGCGACAGGATGTTGTACTGGAAAGTGTAGACGGTGGTGTTGTCGACTTCCTGCAGCGTCTTGTGCAGGCGCTTGCAGTAGATGCAGTTCGGATCCTCGAAGATCGCCATCATGCGCTTGCCGTTGCCCTTGACGGTCTTGATCGCCTTGTCCAGCGGCAGGCCGGAGAAGGGCACCTTGTTGATGGCCTCGATCTTTTCCTTGGTGAAGTCGCGATAGGTCTGCGCATCGACCACGCGGCCGATGAACAGGTATTGCGCCTTGGCGTCGGTATAGATCACGTCGCCGTCGATCTGGATCTCATACAGGCCGGCATACGGCGTCTTGGTCACGGCATCGACCTTGGCGCCCTGGCCCAGGCGCGGCTCGATCAGCTTCTTGATGGTAGCCTCGGTGCTGTCGGCCGCTTCGGCCTGCGCATGGGCGGAAACGCCCGCCACCGTCGATGCCAGTACAGCCACGGCCATGCCGATGTGGCGCAGCGTGCGCGCCGGGCCGGTGGTCAGAAAATTATTCATAGTGGTCCTGATTCAAATCAAACGCCCGGGCAATCCTGGCGGCATCGGCCTGAAAACCGTACCACACCTGCCCTGGCGGTCACCCCGTGGGAATTGGTTGATAGATGGCGCAAACGTCGCGGCCGGATCACAAACAGGTTCCAGGATCCGGCCAGGCGCATTACCTTACCTCAAATCGGCCCGCCTCACTTGCTCACTTGCCCAGCGCATGCGCGATCAGCCGACGCTTTAAGACCGGCAAGCGGTTGATCAGGTTCATTCCGATATTGCGCGCCATGCGCAACGGCTCGGCATCGGTGGAAAAAATGCGGTTCAAGCCATCGGTGGCCAGTTGCATCAGCAATACCTCTTCCTTGCGCGCACGCGCATAGCGGCGCAGCACGCGGCTGTCGCCGCAGTCGTATTGCGGCTCGCGCGCGGCCAGCGTATCGATCAGCGCCGCAACATCGGCAAACCCCAGGTTCATGCCGTGGCCGGCCATCGGATGCACGACATGCGCGGCATCGCCGATCAGCGCCACGCGCTCGGCAATCATCGCGTGCGGCTTGATCAGCGCCAGCGGGAACGCCTTGACCACCTCCGGCTGCAGGGGCGTGAGCGCCCCCAGCACCGGCGCGGCCCAGACCGCCAGTCGCTGCGCCAGTTCGGACAAGGGCAAACGCAACAATTGCTCGGCCAGCGCATCCGGCGCCGACCACACCAGCGAGACGCGGTTGCCCGGCAACGGCAGCAGCGCCACCACCCCTTCGACCGGGCTGAACCACTGGTAGGCCACGCCCAGATGCGGCTTCTCGCAACTGAAATTGGTGACGATGGCACGCTGGCCGTACGCGCGATAATCGAGCCCGATGTCGCACTGGCCGCGCACCCACGAATGGCCGCCATCGGCGCCCACCACCAGCGACGCCGACAGGCTCTCGCCGGATGCGAGCGTGAGCGTAGCGGCCTCAGGCGACACCGACAGCGCCGTCGCCCGGCCCTGCACCAGTTTTACATTGGGCGCGAAACGCAGCGCGGCATTGAGCGCAGCATCCAGGTTGCGGTCTTCGACAATCCACGCCAGCGCATCGGTGCGCGCGCCATAGGCATCGAACGACAGCAATCCCGCCCCGCCCTGCGCCGAGGCGCCATCGCCCTGCACCGTCATGTTGTCCACGGGCGCGATGCGCCCGGCATCCATCGCCTCCCACACCCGCACCGACGACAGCAGCCGGCGCGCGGTATGGTTCAAGGCATACACCCGCACATCCCAGCTGGCCTCATCGGCCGGCGCAGGACGCGATGGCGATGGCGACGACGGCGGCGCCAGCAACGTCACCCGCAAACCCGCCTGCGCCAGTCCAAGCGCAGCGGCCTTGCCTACCGCGCCATTGCCGACGATGCAGATATCGGTACCGGCCGCAGCCGGCGAAGCAGTCATGAATTGGGCATTGGAAGTCATGGGTCGCATTATAAACGCCGCCTCATAAACAATTTATGAGAAAGGCCTTGCAGTATTTTTTTTCTTTGCTATAATCTTGCGTCTTGGCCTGGTAGCTCAGTCGGTAGAGCAGAGGATTGAAAATCCTTGTGTCGGTGGTTCGATTCCGCCCCGGGCCACCAAAATATCTTTTTGCAGAATTGGCAGCCACACTTTCGAGTGTCGCTGCCTTTTTTGTTTTCTCGGCCTGTGCCATCAAGACCAGCATTTCTCCGCGCTCAATCTGCTCTGCGCAGCATCAGCCATCTTCAAAGCGGTTTGAAGTCGAAGACTAACAATCGCTGCGACTACAAATTAATCGATCAGGTCAAGGATGACCTGCTACGGGAAGTGAGGGCCAATCCAGAGTTAGTTCGTGCCGCAGGTGGCCTTGTTCGCTTTGCTGAGAAAGAGAATGTCAAGTATGCAATATTGCGGAATTATGTCAACGCAGATGGCAGTCTTAGGCCGATAGCCCGGAATCGGATCGCGAGCGCGGGCGGGGCTGCAACGTCCAAAGACTCGCAGGTGCAGTCATTCCTGTTGGAGTCCCCCCCCTCGGGCTGGACCAAGGCTGATCTAGAAACTGAGCCGCTTGACCTGCCCCGGGAATTGGACAGTTTAGTTTAGAACTGGAGAGGAGGCAGAGACGCTTGAGCGTTTTTTGAAAGAGACAGTATCCAGCCATGGCTAGAATGACTTCCCCATCACAACAAGTCTTCATGCTTCATCGATGCACATCCCTCCTGTTGGACCTTCTTCGCTTGGCGCGGCAGCCAGTCCGTTAAGCGGATCGCCCCGTCAACTCACCGAAGTCAGAACGCTGATACTTGAGTATGCAGGGGGGCGGGACACTGCTCTTCATAAACTACGCTGCGTCAGCTTGCTGGCAGCCATAGCTTGGATCCATCATCAGTTCAGTCAATCGTACCCACCTGACATTTCGGCAGCGCGCCGGGATCTCACGCAACACATGATGCGTGCATGCAGCGAAAGCACGAACATCCAGGCTTTGGTCGACGGCCTTCTGGGGCCTTGCCAGGATAGTACGGGCGTCAGATCGCGCGGGTTCTCGCTGATTTATACGCAACTCGCCGATGAAGTTCTCGCGATGCTGGAAACCGGCGCGCACACGAGCCAGATCCTAGGCGCTGCGGTCGATATTTCAACGGAACTACAGGAGCAAATGGGCGGCGATGGCGATGCGCTTTATCCCTATTTCCTACACGTATGGGAGAAAGTCGCGCCACCAGGCGACGACACGCGTAAAGAGGTGAGGGATCAGTTTCTGCATATGAATAAAGGCACGCTGGATTTATCGGCGATACCTTTGCATAGCCTGCCGCTCATGCCCGATCACTGCACCAGCCTTACCCTAATCTGGGACCAATTGGATGAGTTGCCGCCGTTCCCCAAGCATCTCACCAACCTTGACCTGATTGCCCCTCACCTGACTGTATTGCCGGCCTTTCCCGCGAACCTCGATAGCATCAAGATAAGTTCCGGCCGGGTGCCTGAGTTCCCGGCCTGGCCCGGGCGCCTCAAGAAGCTTGAGGTATTCAGCCTCGAGGCGGCCAAGTTACCAGACCTTCCCGCGAGCCTCGAGAGCCTTGAGGTACTTTGCATGCAGTTGACCGAGTTGCCGGCCTTGCCCGAGCACCTTAAAGTGCTTACCGTATCGAGTCACGAGCTGACTGAATTGCCGGCTTTGCCTAAGGATCTCAAGAAGCTTCAGGTATGGTTCAATCTTCGGCTGACTGGTTTGCCGACCTTGCCCAAGAACCTCGAGCTGCTTGACGTAGCGGGGAACATGCTGACTTCGTGGCCGACTGAGTGGCCCGCGAGCCTCCGTCTGCTTGATGTCAGCAACAACCAACTAACCTCGTTTCCCGAAAATATTTACAGTCTGCCGCCAACGTGCCAGGTGGATATCACAGGCAACCCAGGATTGGCAGGTGATCTGCCAGGGATAAGGGAACGCATATCCGTAGCAGACTACAATGGCCCTCTAATCTTGTTTGATATGTCCGAGGACGATAACAATTCGCCGGCACGCCCCCTTCACGAGGCGGTCGAGAAATGGCTGGGGAGCGTCGATGAAGCTCAAGCGGAACGATGGCGAGAGCTCGACGCTGAACCGGCCGCAGGGAAGTTTTCACTGTTTTTGGATCGGCTATGGGAATCCGTCAATTACACGCCCAAGCTCAAGGCAGCGGTAGCCACGTGGCTACCCAAGATCGCGCAGGATAGTGAACTTCGAGCATTAATCTATGCGATTGCCGACCGATCGACCGAGTCTTGCGAGGACCGGGTTGCATTGACTTATAACGACATGAAGAACCTCGATAATGCGTACGAAGTCAGTCGCGGTGCATATGACACCAGGCTCGATGCGCTCGTCGAGCTCGGACGTGGCGCATTTCGCCTGGATGCGCTGGCGAAGATCGCCAGCAGGAAAGTTGAATCATTGCGACAAATGAAAGAAGAAGAAGAAGAAGAAGAAGAAGAAGAAGAAGAAGAAGAAGTAGAAGTGGACGAAATCGTAGTCTACCTGGCCTATCAGGTCCGATTGCACGAGCGGCTGGGCTTGCCCACCGACCTTGTGGACATGCGGTTCTTCAATGTCTCCGGGGTGACCAAACAGGACCTGGATGATGCAGTAACCGAGGTCCAAAGCCGGGAGCAGGCGGAGTTTTTTCAGTATTTCCTCCTCGATTGGGCGCCTTGGCAGGCAATGTTGACCCGTTTTTCGCCCGGTTGGCGTGAGCGGGAACATCAGATGTTGACGACCCTGCAGCCTGCTTTTAAGCAAGAGGTGAAGGCGAAATTGGCAGAGGTCGGTTTGTCAGAAGATGATGACGATGCATTGGCTCAATTGGGTAGTGCAGTGATGAAAGAGCAGGAACTGGAAGTTCGCTACAACGTTGCAAGAGAGGTTTTGCGCGCCAGGGGAGAGGAAGCATTTCTCGACCGGATTCTAGAACCCATTTCATAAATAGGCGTGAGATGCGTTCTAAGCACTAATCACCCAAAACGATATGGGTAACGCTTATGGTTCCTACGATCTGGAACGCGCCTAGTCACAAGTTCATGGATATCACTAAAGATTCCTTTTCGAAAAAGGCAGCCACACTTTCCGGTGTCGCTGCCTTTTTTGTTTCCTCAGCAGCGGCCATCAAGGCCAGCATTTCCTCGGCGCAATCTGGCATCGTCTGCCATTTTCAAAGCGTTTTTGCGTCAGGCACGCGGTCACCACGCACGTATTTACTTAGCATTTGGTACGGCATGTCCCAGTCCATTGCGACCCCGTACAAAGTCCGCTCACCGATTGCTCGATCCATAGCATCTTGCAATGTCATGACGTCCTCCTATTAAAAACCGGAATTTGCGCGAAATGTGAAAGATGGCGGGCATCTTATTTTATAGAGTAGCGGTCTCCCCCTCTATCACTCCGTGTGCGGGGATATTTTGATCAATGATAAGCAGGCTGCGTGTGGCGAGCACGGCACCAGGAGCAAATATGCGTCTCCCCCCCTTTTCGACTCTCCGATATCCAGGTATGGCATGTACGCCTGATCAGGCAACGTCGCCGTCAGAAGAAGCTTTCTCTTCGCAGATATCTCTTGCACAGAATGTACAGGCTGTGCACTCCGTTCCGTTCATCCCGTTTAATATGGGGGGCGGGGAGCCATGGCAGTTCCAGCCAGAAACGAGGGAAAACCCGAGTGATGCTTTCGCAGGGGAGTGGTCTGCCGGGTTCTCGACGTTAGCGCAACGCCCGCCACCGCCAGAAACGCCTCAGGTCATTAGAGATGCCCTGAAAGGAATACCGCCCTCGACGTTCGCACAACGTCCGTCATCGCCAGAAACGTCATCAATCATCGAAACTGCTCTGCAAGGGGAGCAACTCCTCGCAATGAGAAAGCGGAGCGCAGACCATGCGACAAATCGAATGTCCATGCCTCCTCAAGCAAAGCTTGTCAAAAAAAGTTTTATTGTCGGTACTGACCTGCTACGGAAAGTCGAGGCAGACCCAACGTTAATTCAAAATATAGGCCTTGCTGAGTTTGCCAGGCAGGAGGGCGTTCCGAAACACAGCTTGCGAGAATATGTCTGTACAGATGGTAGCCTGAGAAAGGCAGGCCGGGATCGGATCGCCGAGGAAAATGGATGGCGTTTTGCTCCTATTGATGCTGACTTTCTATGGAAAGTGAAGGTCAATCCAGAGTTAGTTCGCGACGCAGATGGCCTGGTGGACTTTGCTGAGCGAGAAAACGTCAAGTATGAAACATTGCGTCGTTATGTCACTGCGGATGGCGAACTGAGGCCGGCCGCCAATGATCTGCTCGGCAAGGAGGATGAAACGCTTAAGACTACTGTTGAGGATGACCTGCTACGGGAAGTGAAGGCCAACCCAAGCTTGATTCCAAACGCAGGCGGCGTTGCTGGCTTTGCTATACAGAGGGGTTATTTTTATAGCGTATTGAACAATTATTTCAATGAAAGTGGCAGTCTGAGGAAGATGGCCCGGGATCGGATCGCCGAGAAGGACGGACACCGTTTTGCTCCTGTTGATACTACCTTTCTACGGAAAGTGAAAGCCAATCCAGGGTTAGTTCGCGACGCAGGTAGCCTTGTTCGCTTTGCTGAGAAAAAGAATTTCAAGTATGCAACATTGCGCCATTATGTCAACGCAGATGGCAGTCTGAGGCCGATAGGCCGGAATCGGATCACGAGGGAGGACAAGACTGTGACGTCCGAAGGCTCGCAGGTGTAGTCATGCCGGCCCGGGTGGAGGGTTGCACCGACGCTATTTCAACAAGTACGTGGCCGAGAATTCTCAGGAAACGCTTCAACAAGAAAAGCCATGGGGCTTCCCGTAGCACTCCTAATCCCACGGCAGCGCGATACGAAAGTGCATCCAGTACTAAATCCAGCATAAAGCCGCAACTTTTCGCTTACCAGGCTTCTCGCAATGAAATTCAAAAGCAACTTGGCTGCGCTATTACTAAATGATCCATACAGACTAAGGCTACTGAAGATCGTAGCGACATTGTCCTTGCCTGACTGCTGGATAGGCGCGGGTTTTGTGCGAAACACCGTATGGGATGCCATCCACGGCTTTGCAAGCCGTCCTCATCTGTCGGATATTGATGTTATATGGTTCGATTCCACGCGATGTGACCCAGGAATCGATCAGGAGCTGGAAAGCCTTCTGATGACTATGGATAGTACGGTTCAATGGTCCGTCAAAAACCAGAGCAGAATGCATTCGAAAAATGGTGACAAGGCCTATCAATCGTCCACCGATGCTATGCGCTTTTGGCCCGAGACTGCGACAGCCATAGGCGTGAGGTGGGAAGAGAATGAAGGTATCCAAATAACAGCTCCGTATGGACTGGATGATCTTTACGAAGGAGTAATTCGCCCCACACCCCGATATCAAGTGGAGAAGAAGCAAATTATGGAAAACCGAGTTGTTGCCAAAAATTGGCTTCAACTATGGCCCAAGTTGCGCATGGTGCCTTGGTAGAATTCAATAGTCCCAACCGTTGATAGTCCACTTCCGGCCGAGGCTGTATAAAAACAGAGCGTCAGTCTACTTTTCAGTTCTTGGCCGACAGACCTCTTACAGATGTCTCGATAGCGTCCTGATGTAGGCAGAATGCACATCAAACGGAGCGTTGATAGTAAGACGTTAAAGCGCTTACGCGCCCATTGCCTTCAACAGCAATGCCACAAGAAGTGCCGCTGCCCCCTCGACTACGCGTTGACGCCATCTGGCGCTTCTTGGTCACCAGCTTCGGTTCGAAGCTGCCACTGCCATAACGATCTCAGGAAACTTCAATCGCTGATCGCCAGATTCATCCTGAACGTCTTGCCATTCTTTCCGCTTCGGGTGTTGCACGCTTCATTAGCGACGCTTGCATGCTTGCCGCGACGTCGAATCCACCCGCGCAAACCACTCAGGCCAGGAACTGCGGCGCCTGTGACCCGCTTCGATGTCAGGAATCAAGGTCAGCGCCAGCACGGGCAACTGACCGGCAGATTTGGCGATCCGGTATTTGACGCCATGCACGCACTCGCGGTCGCCAAATTCGCAACGATTGAGATGGGTGCCGCCGCAGGGGCCGTTTGCCAGGCCTTTGGGGCATGTCTCCGGGCATATGTAGAGGGTATCCTGCAAGCGGCAGCGGCCGCAGGTATCGCAGCCGAGCAGCGGCCGTTTGATCGCCCGTTCGACGGCATGCAGCGCCTGCGCGGCGATGCCGTCTTGCCAGAGCGGGCGCGTCACGCTCCAGCCAAAAGCTTGGCTGAGCCACCCTGTGCGGCTGAAGAACCGACCATGTACCTTGGATAGCAGCGTGTATTTCAGGCGCTCCCGGCGGGTGGCGGCGACATTGGATTGCCCCATTTTCCAGGCGCCGGCATCGGGGGTGAAGCAGACCCTGGGCGCGTCAGGCATCTCCCAGCTTACCTGCCAGCGTTCGATCCAAGCGGCCAGTGAGGCCACGCTGTCGCGCTGCTTGCAGATTGCCTGCTCCAACGCCAGCAGTTCGTCCAGCGCATGCAACCCGGACACATGGACTCCAGCGTAGCCCATCAATTGCAAGCCCACGATCTGCAGCGCCAGGCGCGCGCGGCTTCGTGCCCCGGCATAAGCGGGCGATACCTGCCGCTCCCGCTCCAGCAACCCGCGCATGGATTCGGTGATGACGATGCCGGGCACCTTCTGCAGGGCGGCCGCGCGTTTTCCTGTCAGCTGCATGACGCAGGCCAGCATCGGTTTTGCGCATGCCTGGGCGCGCATCCAGGCCTGGGCCTCAATATGCTTGGCGGCATCGAAACCCAGTTGCAGGGTAAGGAAATCGGCGCCGGCCAACAGCTTTTTCTGCGCCTTCAGATACTGGGCGCCGCCTTCTTCTTCGCGGTATTTGAATGGGTTCAACGCGGCGCCCAACAGCCAGTCCGGGCCATGCGCACGGGCCAGTTGCAGCGCGGGCACCGACTCAAGATAACGCACCGGCGCCTGGCCGGGGCGGTGACCCGGCAAGCGATCGCCGCTGAGCAGCAACAATTGGCGCAGGCCGCGGGCTTGCATCGCCTCCATCTGCAGCAGCAAGTCTGCGCGCTCGCGGTCCTTGCCTGAAAAGTGGAGTAAGGATGAGGCCGGATCGCCCAATGCGCCGGCGCCTGCCAGGGGACTCAGGTCCGAGCGCAGCCCGACCCGGTCGGAAAAGGCCGGCAGCAACGGCCAGCCGGCCAGATGCCCGCGTTGCACGATCCGCTCAAGCGCGGCCAGGCGCGCAGTTGACTGTTGAGGAATGATCTCCAGTACGCAGACGAAGCGCCCTTCATTCAGCACCTGTTTCAATACGCTCAAGGCAGCGACCTTTATAGATCAGAAGGTGACGCAGTCGCTATCGAGCAACGATTGCAACAATTGCGGCAATAGCGGGCGGCGGCAAGCGCTCAAGCCACGCTATGCGCGGCGATGTTGCGGTACTGGCCTTTGAAATACAGCAACGGCTGCGCGGCAACCGCTTCCTGCAGGTTCAAGGCTTTCACTTCGCCAATCACGATGACGTGGTCACCCGCGGCATGTTCGGCGTAGATTTCGCAATCAAGCCAGTGCAGGCTTCCGGCAATGAGCGGATTACCCAGCGGCGATTCTCGCCATTCGATGCCATGCCACTTGTCCGTGCCTCGACGCGCGAACTGGTTGGAGATACGGACCTGTTCATTTGACAGGATATTGACCGCGAACCGGCCTGCCTGGCGAATCCTGGGATAGCTGGCCGAGCCTGACATGACGCTGAAGGACACCAGCGGCGGGCTCATCGAGACGCTATAGAACGATTGGCAGGTGAAGCCGATCGGCTCTTCATCGACGAGCGATGTAATCACCGTGATACCGGAAGCGTAATGCCCGAGCGCTTCGCGAAAGCGCAATGGCTCGACGGCGGTACTGGAAATTGACATGGCAAGAATGAAATACAGGTACGGATCGACAGCGTTAAGGGGAGCCCGGCGTCGTCCGAAATATTAGCGGACTCATGCAGGCTGACTTGGGCCGTTACGGATGTGGAAGGCGCTCATCAACCAGCGCCGGCCGGGCCAAAACGGCACTTTGCATCTGGCCGTCGCGCATTTGTCGCGACGGCCATTTCCCGCCTCGGAATTACTTCGCGAGTTCTTTGCGGACGATTTCCGCGCCGGCGCTCAAGGCATTGAGCTTGCCTCTTGCCACGCCACGCGCCAGGGGGGCCATGCCGCAGTTGGTGCAAGGATAGAGCTTGTCCGCATCGACAAACTGCAGCGCCTTGCGCAGGGTATTGGCGACTTCCTCGGGGGTTTCAATGGTGTTGCTGGCCACATCGATGGCCCCGACCATCACTTTCTTGCCCCGGATGAGTTCGATCAAATCCATGGGGACATGAGAGTTATGGCATTCCAGCGAAACGATATCGATGCTGGATTTTTGCAGCTTGGGGAATGCTTCTTCATATTGCCGCCACTCGGAGCCCAGCGTCTTTTTCCAGTCGGTATTGGCCTTGATGCCATAGCCGTAGCAGATATGCACGGCCGTTTCGCATTTCAGTCCCTCAATGGCTTTTTCCAGGGTGGCAACACCCCAGTCGTTCACCTCATCAAAGAAGACGTTGAACGCAGGCTCATCGAACTGGATGATGTCGACACCGGCGGCCTCCAACTCCCGGGCCTCCTGATTGAGGATCTTGGCGAATTCCCAGGCCAGTTTTTCGCGGCTCTTGTAATGCGCGTCATACAGCGTGTCGATCATGGTCATGGGACCTGGCAACGCCCATTTGATGGGTTGCCCGGTCTGTTGACGGAGAAACTTGGCGTCCTCGACGAAGACCGGTTTCTGGCGCGAGACAGCGCCCACGACGGTCGGCACGCTGGCATCGTAGCGGTCGCGGATTCTGACGGTCTCGCGCTTCTCGAAATCGACGCCATCCAGGTGCTCGATAAAGGTCGTCACGAAATGCTGGCGCGTCTGTTCGCCATCGCTGACGATATCGATGCCGGCGTGCTGCTGCTCTTGCAACGCCAGGCGCAAGGCGTCCCGCTTGCCGTCGCGCAGTTCTTCACCTTGCAGCTTCCAGGGTGACCAGAGTTTCTCGGGCTCTGCGAGCCAGGAAGGTTTAGGCAGGCTGCCGGCAGTCGACGTGGGTAACAGTTTTTTCACAATAGATGACCTGGTGTGGGAATGAATCAATGAATCAGTGAATCAATGCGCGCAATTGGCGGACCATTGCGCCAGAACGGCCTGGTAAGGCTTGATGAAATGCTCCTCGACAAACCTGCCCTGCTCGACAGCCAGCCGGCTGCGCTCTTCCCGGTCATAGACGATCCGGGTCAATGAATAGTCCTGGTGCTTCAGGCTGGGTTGATAGGATCTTCCGGCCACGGAATTGGCGTTGTAGATCTCGGGGCGATAGATCTTCTGGAAGGTATCCATCGTGCTGATGGTGCTGATCAGCTCAAGGTTCGTGTAATCGCCGAGCAAATCGCCGGAGAAATAAAAAGCCAGCGGCGCGGCACTGTTCGGCGGCATGAAATAGCGCACCTTCATGCCCATTTTCTTGAAGTATTCGTCGGTCAGGGAATACGCGTCCTGCACGTATTCCACGCCCAATACCGGATGCTGGTTTTCAGTGCGCTGATAGGTCCTGCTGCTCGACACGCTCAGGCAGATGACGGGCGGCTTGTTGAAATGTTTCTTGTACGTGTCCGAATTCACGAAGGACTTGAACAGCTTGCCGTGCAGGTCGCCAAAATCCTCCGGCGCGCTGAACACCGGCTGGTTCTTGTTGCGCTCCGGCAGGACAACGCTGAAGTCGTAATCGCGCACGTAGGAGGAAAAGTTATTCCCCACGATGCCGGCGATACGTTCGTTGGTGTGGCGATCGATGATGATGGTCTTCAAGATCTCAATCAGGGGGAGCGCGTTGCCGGCGCTTGCGCCATCGACGGTCATCTCGACCGAGATGATCTCGAGCTGGACGTTATAACGGTCCCCCGTGGGATTGTCCCAATGCGCCAGGGCATTGAAACGATTGTCGATCATCCGGAAGGTGTTGCGCAGGTTTTCCTGGCGGCTCTCCCCCCTGGCCAGATTGGCGAAGTTGGTGGTGATGCGCGTATTCTCGGAAGGACGATAGTCCTCATCGAAACAAATGCTCTTGATGGCAAATGTGAATTCTTTACTCATGATGGTCCCGTACCCTAATTTCTGAGATCAAGCCTGCGCCCACTGCTTGCGCCTGTTTTTCAGTACTTCCAAAAAATTTTGTTTTTTTGATTCGGCAGTCTTGTCATTGACGATATGCGAGACGAATTCTATGCCGATCAATCCATGAATAAAAATGAATTTATCTAATAAAATCATTACATTTACTCATGCAATGGACGCATGCCGATGCGCCTGGAGACGGCCCGCGCCATTTGCCCCACCATGCATTGCGCGCTGCCGCCGCCCTGCCAGGCGAAAAACCCGGCATCAGAACCATCGGTCGCGTTTGGTGAACGCCTTGATCAACAGGAAGATCCGCCAGCTGCGGATCGACGCTGGCGGCGGAGTGTGAGATTGGGGCTGGCGCCACAGAGGCGCTTCTTACTGCAGAGACAGCGCATGATGGATGGAATGGCCGAAAGCCCGTTCAATCTTGTGCTGGCAGGGCGCCTCCAAGCCATTCTGCTTGGAGGTCTGGCGACGGATGGCGCGCCCCGGATTCGATTGCGGAGTCGTCGCCGCCATAGAATTTCACGCCCGGCTCAATTGCCCGGTTAACCGCAGATCTACAGTCTCATACGCCAGAAGCAGACCGGCAATGCGAGCGTGCTCAAAGTCCAGATACAAGTGCCCCGGTTCATGGCGGCGGACGATCCGCTTGCCCTGATGCAGTATGTGCAAGGTCATTTGCCAACCATGCCGACTCTGCGTGGCGACAACGCGGATGTCATGGCAACGATATTGCGCGTGGTGGACAAGCGACCGGGGGCTTCCTTGCCTGCCACGCGGCCTTCCATACAGGCGCAAGTCGGCGCGCGGGCACATCAGCGCATCGCCTTGCCGCGCATGCGCTCCGCCCAGCCCAGTACGAACACGAAGAACACGGGCACGAAGAACACCGCCAATACGGTCGCGCTGACCATGCCGCCGAACACGCCGGTGCCGATCGCCTGTTGGGTCTCGGCGCTGGCGCCGCCGGCCAGCATCAACGGCACGACACCCAGGGCGAACGCCATCGAAGTCATCAGGATCGGCCGCAGGCGCAAGGCGGATGCCTTGACCGCAGCTTGTGCCAGGCTCATCCCGTCTTCTCGCAGCTGCTTGGCGAACTCCACGATCAGGATGGCGTTCTTGGCCGACAGGCCGATGACGGTGATCAGGCCGACCTTGAAGAACACGTCGTTGGGCATGTCGCGCAACAGCACCGCGGCAACTGCCCCGATCAGGCCCAGCGGCACCACCAGCATCACCGACAGCGGAATCGACCAGCTCTCATACAGGGCCGCCAGCACCAGGAATACCACCAGCATGGACAACGCCATCAGCATCGGCGCCTGAGCGGCGGACAAGCGTTCCTGCAGCGACTGTCCGGTCCAGGCCACGGAAAAACCGGGCGGCAGCTGCTGCGCCAACCGCTCCATCTCGGCCATGGCCTCGCCGCTCGACACGCCGGGCGCGGCGCTGCCGGCAATGCGCACGGACGGCAGGCCCTGGTAGCGCACCATCTGCGTGGGCGTGCTCTGCCAGACCGGCCTGACCAGCTCGGCCAGCGGCACCATGCCGCCGCCGGCGTTGCGCACGTAGAGCTTCATCACGTCCTCTATCTGCATGCGCGAGGCGGCATCGGCCTGTACGATGACCTGCTGCATGCGGCCTTCGTTGGGGAAGTCGTTCACATAAAGTGAACCCATCGCCGCCGACAGGGTGTCGCTGATGCTGCCGAAGGAGACGCCCAGCGCCGCCGCCTTCTGGCGATCGATTTCCAGCCGGACGCTGGCGCCGGCAGGCAGCCCGTCCGGGTAGACCCCGCTCACCTTGCTGCTGTGCGCGGCCAGCTCAAGCAGCCTGGCCTCGGCCTCCTTGAGTGCGGCATAGCCCAGGTTGGCTCGGTCCTGCAGGCGCATCGCGAAACCGGACGAGGTGCCCAGCTCTTCGATGGCCGGCGGCATCAGGCTCATGACGACGCCGTCCGAGCTGCCCTCCATCGCGGCCTGGGCATGCATGACTTCCGTGACGGCATCGGATCCCTGGCGCAGCTTCCAGTCCTTGAGCTCGGTGAACGCCATCGCCGCGTTCGGGCCGGAGCCCGAGAACCCGAACCCCAGCACCGACAGATTGGCGCCGATGTCGGGACGCGTCTTCAGGTAACGCTCGTATTGCTCGACCACCTTCGAGGTGCGCTCGGCGGTCGCATCGGAGGGCAGCTGAAAGGAAGTCATGAAATATCCTTGGTCTTCCTCCGGCAAGAAAGCCGACGGCAAGGAACGCAACGCGAACAGCAGGATGGCCGACAGTCCCACGAACACCAGCATCACCCGTGCGCCGCGCGCCACCAGGCCGACCAGGCGCGACTCGTAGCGCGCCGTCATGCGCGCGAACGCCCGGTTGAACCAGCCGAAGAAGCCGCGCTTCTCATGATGGCCAGGCGCCACGGGCTTGAGCAGCGTGGCGCACAAAGCCGGGGTCAGGCTCAGCGCGAGGAAGGCGGAAAACAGGATGGACACCACCATCGACAACGTGAACTGTCGATAGATCACCCCCACCGAGCCGCCGGCCAGCGCCATGGGGATGAATACCGCCGTCAGCACCAGCGTGATGCCGACGATGGCGCCGGTGATTTCCTTCATTGCCTTGAGCGTGGCTTCGCGCGGCCCCAATCCTTCATGCGCCATGATGCGCTCGACGTTTTCCACCACCACGATGGCATCGTCGACGATGATGCCGATCGCCAGCACCATGCCGAACATGGTCAGCACATTGACCGAGAAACCGGCCGCCAGCATCACCGCCAGTGTGCCCAAAAGGGCAATCGGCGCCACGATTGCCGGGATCAGCGTGTAGCGGATGTTCTGCAGGAACAGGTACATCACAATGAACACCAGCACCATGGCCTCGATCAGCGTCTGCACCACCTTCTGGATGGATATCTTGACGAAGGGCGCGGTGTTGTACGGCAAGGAGTAATGCACGCCGGACGGCAGGCTGGCGCGCAGCTCGGCCATGCGCGCCTGCACGCCCTCGGCGACGCGCACCGCGTTGGCGCCCGGCGACAGCTGCACCGCCGCTACCACAGCGGCCTTGCCGTCTTCGCGATTGGAGAAGCCGTAGGACTGCGCGCCCAGCTCGACGCGCGCGACATCGCCCAAGGTGACCCGCGCACCGTCGTCCTTGGCCTTGAGCACGATGGCGGCGAACTGCGCCGGCGATTGCAGCTGCCCCTGCACGGTGAGCGGCACGGAGATCTGCTGGCCGGGCAACGCCGGCATGTCGCCCAGACGCCCGGGCGCGATCTGCACGTTCTGCTGCGCGATCGCGGCGCCGATATCGCTCATCGACAATTTGTAGGCATTCAGCCGGAACGGGTCGACCCAGATGCGCATCGCCTGCTCGGCGCCGAACAGCTGCACGCGCCCCACGCCGTCGATACGGCGCAGCTCCTCGACAATGTTGCGCGCCATGTAGTCGCTTAACGCGACTTCGTCCAGGCGGCCGTCGGCAGAGGTGAGGCTGACCATCAGCAGGAAGCTCGAAGCGGCCGACTCGACCGTCACGCCGTTCTGCCGCACCGCCTGCGGCAGGCGGGCCTCGACCGCCTTGAGGCGGTTCTGCACGTCCACCTGGGCCAGCTCGGGATCGGTCCCGGGCTTGAAGGTCACGGTGATTTGCGCGGAGCCGGAGGTGTCGGCCGACGACTCGAAATACAGCATGTTCTTGACGCTGGAGAGCTCGCGCTCGATCAGTCCGACCACGCCGTCGTTCATCGCCTGCGGCGTGGCGCCGGGATAGCTGGCGCTGATGGACACGGTGGGCGGCGCAACCGAAGGATAGCGCTCTATCGGCAGCTGCGGGATGGCGATCACGCCAAGCAGGATGATGAACAAGGCAACCACCCAGGCGAAGATGGGACGGTCGATGAAAAACTGGGGCATGCAACACTCCTGGAATCGGCCCGCGATAGGGCGCCACCGACGTCTCTTTGCTGGGCGCGGCGACACGACAGTACAATCGCAAGAAAAGGCGGATTCTGCCCGGCGAAGATGAGGATTGCGCTACGCAATTGTGGAGTTTTGATGGAGAGGGGAACAATGTCAGAGAATGCGACAGCCACGGGCGAGGCAAGTCCTGCGGAAACCGTGCAGGAAACCAACGTGCTGGTGCTGATCGCCGAGGACGCGCCCGAGATCGCCGAGATCCTGGCCGCCTACCTGGCGCGCAGCGGCATGCGCAGCATGCATGCCGCCGACGGCGCCCAGGCCCTGGAACTGCACCTGGCGCTCAAGCCCGACCTGGTGCTGCTCGACATCCAGATGCCGCAGGTCAGCGGCTGGCAGGTGCTGTCGCAGATCCGCCAGCGCGGCGACACGCCGGTCATCATGCTGACCGCGCTGGACCAGGACGTCGACAAACTGATCGGCCTGCGCATTGGCGCCGATGACTACGTGGTCAAACCGTTCAACCCGGCCGAAGTGGTGGCGCGGGTGCAGGCGGTGCTGCGGCGCAGCTTGCCGCGCCAGCAGCGCGACGAGCGCCGCATCCTGAGAGTGGCGCCATTCGTCATCGACTTCGACCAGCACGAGGCGGTGGTCGAAATCGGCGATCGTTCGCACACGCTGGCGCTGACGCTGACCGAGTTCAGATTGCTGGCGCAACTGGCGCGTGCGCCGCGACGCGTATTCAGCCGCGCCGAGCTGCTGACGGCCTGCCTGCCAGAAGGCGACACGCTGGAACGCACCGTCGACAGCCACGTCAGCAAGCTGCGCAAGAAGCTGGAAGACCTCGGCATCGCCGGTATCCCGGTCAGCATCCGCGGCGTCGGCTATCGCTTCCACCATGGCCTCTGACGCGCGCGCCATGAACATCCTGCCCGTCGTCGCCCGCTCCAGGGGCCTGGGTCGCCAGATCGTCAGCTCGGTCGCCATCCTGGTGCTGGCCATCATGATGATGGTGCTGCTCGGCTCCTATGTCTTCTACGCCACGCTGTGGGTGTTCTATCCGGCCGGCCTGTCGGCGCCCGACAGCTGGCTCCCCTCGCCGGCGGAATGGGGCTGGATCATCGCCACCACGCTGACCGGCCTGGCCATCGCGGTGTGGGTCGCCATTCGTCTCTCGCGCCGCATCCTGGCGCCGCTGAACTCGGTGGCCACCAGCCTGCGCCAAGTGGCGCAAGGGGACTTGGCGGCACGCGCGGCCACCGACGATCATTCGCTGGGCGAGGCCGCCCAACTGGTCGACGACTTCAACGCCATGGCCGAACGGCTGCAGCGGGCGGAACAGGAACGCATCTTCTGGAACGCGGCCATCGCGCATGAGCTGCGCACCCCGGTCACCATCCTGCGCGGCCGCCTGCAGGGCCTGGCGGAAGGCATTTTCCGGCCCGAGCATGCGCTGTTCTCCAGCTTGCTGACCCAGGTCGAAGGCCTGGGACGGCTGATCGAGGATTTACGTGTAGTCGGCCTGGCCGACAGCGGACACTTGCAATTGCAGTTGCAACAGACCGATCTGCAGAAAGAAGTGATGACGGTGCTGAAGGCCTGTGAATCGACCCTGCTGGAAAAGGGTTTTCGTCTGTCGCTGGCGCTGGATACGCAGCAGGCGATATGCGACCCGATCCGAATCCGGCAGGCGCTGCTGGCGCTGTTGGAAAACGCCCTGCGCCACGCGATACCGGGTCCGCTGACGATCAGAACATCGTCAAACGACGGCATGCATGAACTCAGCGTCGAAGACAGCGGCCCAGGCATCAGGGCGGCCGATGCGCAGATCATCTTTGACGCTTTCCAGCGCGGCCCGCTGGAGCCCGATACCGCCCCCAAAGGCAGTGGCCTGGGGCTTGCGGTTGTCAGGGCCATCATTGGCGCTCACCATGGAACCGTCATCTGCAGGCGCTCCGAGTTGGGAGGCGCGTGCTTCCTGATGCGTTGGCCTGCCTAGAGTCCGGTATTGTTTCGACGTTGCAGGAGAAAAACAGACGCCCGGATTGAAAATCCTTGTGTCCAAGGTTCGATTCCGCCCCAGGTCGCCCAACAGGATTTAAAAACATTCAGCCCAGCTTCGCGCTGGGCTTTTTGTATTTGTCTTTTTTGTTTGCCTGGCGCTTTCCGGCCCCCTCCCGGCATGACAAGACGAAGCCCCATCGATCCGCACACGCCAAATTCCCCCGACGCATAGCGCCTTGCCGCCACCCGCTCCCGGTGACCTGAATTCAATAAAAAACGTAAGTATCGGGAATAAATTTACACATGAAATATCGCGCAAATATTGTTGACATAAGGAAATATGCTAGGATCAGCACCGCAATGCGGAGGAAGTTCCAATTCAGCAACTATTTAATGCTCCTCCCATGTCTTATCGCGCAGTCGCCAATCTGACCTCGTGCGCCTTGATAGATCAACTTATTTAGGGGTGTTAAATCCGATGGATACTTCAGTGAAAAACTATAAAGCAGCAGCTGCGCTATTTGCCGGGCTGTTCCTTGCCGGCTGCTCGACCATGGACATGGGAAGCAACAGCGCCAAGACGGCCGCCACCGGTTCCGCCGGCGGTGCCAACGCGCAGAATGCGAATGCCCAGCTGGAGAAATGCGACAAGCCTTTAGGCACCATGGCGATCATTGAAGATACGTCAGCCCCCTGGTACGGGATTCTGACCGGGCAATACAAACTGGGCTCGACGGTTCCGGTGCTCAAACTGCTGGTTCAACAGTCGAATTGCTTCGTGGTGGTGGAACGCGGCCGCGGCATGACAACGATGATGGGCGAACGCGCCCTGCAAGACTCCGGCGAATTGCGCAATCGCTCCAATTTCGGCAAAGGGAAAATGGTCGCGGCCGACTACGGCCTGAGCCCATCGATCACATTTACCAATAACAACGCAGGCGGCGCCGGCGCAAGTGTCGCCGGACTCCTTCCCGGCGGATTCGGCTCGGCCATCGGCGCGCTTGCCGGCAACATGAACTCCAAGGAAGCCAGCACCTTGCTGACCGTGATCGATAACCGCTCGGGCGTACAGCTGGCAGCGGCCGAAGGCAGCGCCACCAGCATGGACTTTGGCGCGCTGGGACGGCTCGTCGGCAGCTCGGCCGGCGGTTCGCTGGGCGGCTATTCCAATACGGCGGAAGGCAAAGTGATCGTTGCCGCGTTCACCGACTCCTACAACAACGTCGTGCGCGCCATCCGCAACTACAAGCAACAGACCGTCGCCGGCGGATTGGGCACTGGCGGCAACCTCGCGGTGCAGGGCGATGACGACGCACCGGTTACAAAGAAGACCGTCAAGAAAAAGAAAAAATAAGACCGGCCAGGCTACGCAGCGGAGCGCCGGGTTTCCCAAGCAAAACGCCAACCGTCGCCGGTTGGCGTTTTGCATTTTGGCGGCATCCGGCGACGGCCGATCTCGGCATCCGCGCCATTCCCGCTGGACAAGCGCCGGGCGCCTCAGCCCTGCACGATATCGGGAAACGATGTCTTCAGGCGGTATTGGCGCTGCCGGTAATTCCCCTCGAGGCCATTGAAGCTGCAATCGACGTCGCTGAACAGGCGGCCGATGCGGTTCAATATGGAACGCTGCTCCTCGGTCTCGATGGCCACCAGGCGGCGCTTGCTCCTTGCGTAGTAGTCGCAGATATCGACGACCAGGCAATGGCCGTAGTCGGCATTGTTCACATCGATCAGCAAGGCTTCGGGCTTGGTCAGGCCGAACGTCGCCGCCAGTTCGACCCGGGCGCTGAGGAATGGATTCGCATTCCTGAATTTGTCGCTCAGGTAGCCCATGGCCTCCTTGGCCCAGCCATTGGCATGGGACCTGGCCGAGAATGCCTCCAGCGCGACCTTCGCATTTTCATGGCCCTGCTCCGCCGCCTTTTGCCACCAATAGAGTGCCCTGACATCGTTGAGCTTGTCATCGCGGCGGTTTCTCCAGGAGATCTGGGCGAACTCATATTGGGCTTCCACCAGGCCCATGTCGGCGGCCTTTTCCAGGTATTGCAAGGCGACCTCGAGATTGCGCTGCGAATAGATCGAGCGCGAATAGATCCGGGCCAGCGCATGCCATGCCTGCGCCGCGCCGCCCTCGCCGGCCAGTACCAGCCAGTTGAGCGCCTTCTTGAAATTCGCCAGGCCATGCTCCATGAATACCCTGTTGCCGTGGCGGTCGATCTTGGCGCAGAGAAGGCCGAGCTCAAGTTGCGCCTCGGTGTTGCCGGCCAGGGCGGCCAGTTCAAGGATGCGTCCGATCTCGATGGGATCGGGATGGTTCGCCTGCAGGCGCCATTGCGCAAACCGCAGCAGCAGGGTCGACTCTTCGGATGAGAGCAATACGCCGCTGGTGACCTCCGCGTCCTTCTCCATTTGCGCCACCGCGACGGCGTTCCGCGCAAACAGCTTCTCTACCAGAGGGACGGCGCCGCGGGAAAAACCGGCGTAATCGGATTTTTTCCACGCCTTGTCGAGCAAGGCGTATTGCGCCTGCTCAATGCCCGCATGCGCGGCCTCGGTGATCAGGCGCTCTTCGAACTTGAGGGCGCCGTCATGCAATATCGCCTTGAAGTTTTCCCCGGCCGCATCGCCATCGCCGCCGGCATCATCATGGCCGTGCCTCTGCATTTGCTGCGCCAGCAGCCACTGCGCCTGGTGGTCGTCCTGGCTGGCCAGGAAAGACAAGGCGCCGATGGCCCTCGCATGGCTGTTGCTGTCGAACTGCTCGGCGTTGTCCAGGACCAGTCGGGCAAACGTGAGCCCGGCATGGGCAATCCCCGCGTCGAACGCCTTCTCGTACCAGACCGCGGCTTCGCGCGGGGACGACAATTCCTTGACCTGCTCATAGGGGATATTGCGCCCTATCATGATCCATGCGTCATCCACGCCTTGCTGCGCCGCCCGCTTCAACCAATAGAATGCGGTGCCATTGCTCCTGGGCAGGCCGCTCCCGCCGTACAGGTAACGGCTTCCCAATGCCAGTTGGGCCCTGGACTCGCCTGCCCGTGCAGCTTTGATAACGGCCAATTCTTCTCGTGTCGCCATGGTGGTTACCTGTTGCTTTCGTGAGCGTGATGAAACGTGGTGTCGGGGCGATGCGGCATCCGACCTCTTCCATATGGATGTCCGCGCAACAGCCGCCGCAATCGCAAAATCAAAGGCAAAAGAATCCCTTCCGGCGCAAATCATTGCGTCGGTTTTTCCGTGCCCCCGGGGATCGTCGGACGATGAAATCGCGTCAGGCACGTAGTTCGGTTTGGCGGCTTCTTCCACCCGCAATCGACGTCGCCTTCAATGTCGAAGGCAGCGCTATTTTGGCAGCGGAAGACGCCGAAAATTTCATGGCGAAATGGACTCTTACCAATGGTTGATGACTGTTAAGAGCCGCGCCACGACAAGGTTCCCGGTTACTGTTGAGCATTGCAAAGAAGCGTCAGGACACGATGCGACCATGCTGCGAAAACGGCGCCATCCGGACCGGAATCCGGATGGCGATGCGGTTCGGCTTGAGCTCGGCGGGAATCGATTTCCTCGATTCCTCGGCGGGAAAACAAGAAGGGCACTGCATGAACAATCATGCAGTGCCCCCTCTTTTTTTTACGTCTTTCCTACTGTCGTCCGAATGACGACCGATGCATCAGAACTTGTGGCGGATACCTACAGCCACAGCGGCCTGGTTACCGTCGTTGCCGGTGCTGTCAGACACGCCGGTGTTGACGATATCGGTCGCCTTCGTGTACGCCAGGAAGGCATACAGGTCGGTGCGCTTGGACAGCCAGTAGTCGGTACCGATGTTGAATTGGGTCAACTTGCCCTTGCCCGAGACGCCATCGAACTGGGCGCGGGTGTGTTCCACAGCGCCCAGCAGCTTCAGCGATGGGGTCAGGGAATAGGCGGTACCGATTTCGTACACGTCAGCCTTGTTCGCGCGCGCCAGGGTACGGTTGGTCACCGTGTCCAGCGAGCCGACGCCAACCGCGCTCAGGTTGGCCTGGGTGTTGAGGTCTTGCTTGACGCGCGACCAGTTGCCGTACACGCGCGCCGGGCCGAACTGATACGAAGCCACCAGGTTCCAGCCCTTGTAGGCGGTGCTGCCTGCGCTACCCGACAGCGTGTTGACCGAAGCGGTGGTGCTCGACGACGGGATCAGGCTGGTGTCAGCCGAGTAGCCGGTGCCGTTCGCCTTGGACTGGTAGTAGTTCAGGCCCAGGCCCAGGGGACCGTTGTCGTACTTCAAGCCGGCGCCGAAAGCCTGGCCGGCGGAAGTCTGGCCCGCGGTTTCGCCGAAGCCGTAGATCAGGTTACCGGTGAAGCCGCTCAGGTTGTTGGTGGTGTAGCTGATCGAGTTGTTGGTGCGGGTGCCTTCCAGGCGATCCAGGTTGTGGCCGACGTTACCGGTCCAGCCGCCGAAGTCGGCAACCGAGGTGTAGGAAGATATGGTATCGGCGAAGTCGGTTTGACGACCCAGCAGCACGCTACCGAAACCACCTTGCAGGCCGACGACCGACTTGCGGCGGAACAGGTTCGAAGAAGTCGATGCGTCCGAACCTTGCAGGGCGCCGGTATCGTTGGCAAAACCGACTTCCAGGTTGAACACCGCATTCAGGCCACCGCCCAGGTCTTCCACGCCCTTGAAGCCGATGCGCGAACCCTGGATGACGCCCGAGTTGAGGCCAAACTTGCTGCCAGTGCCACCAGTGCTGGTCGCCACTTTGCTTTGGTAGACAACGCCGGTATCAACGATGCCGTAGATGGTGACGGAGCTTTGTGCATGAGCAGCACCTGCGAACGCGCCGAGAACGGCCAGTGCCAGCAGAGATTTTTTCATTTGACATCCTTCTATAAAAATAGTCTTGAGGATCCGTACTTTCAGTCGGATGCACAGACATTAATGCTTCTGATTCTTCGTGACTTCACCTTTGTTTATAGAAGCAATTTTTTAGATGAGATCAAAAAATTAAAATGGCATCTGTTGTATTTTTTTATCGGGAAATCCGTTGTGGGCGCCAATGCGCAGCGCGCTACTGATGAGTCGATCCGGACGGGCGGCATCTTGCAGCAGTACAAAAAAAATGCCGCCCAGTGATTCACTGGACGGCATCACAGCCTCAATGGCCTTTCCTGTCAGTTGCCTGACATCAGGCCATCGCGGTCACAGCGCCATGTCGGCCGCCGCGTTTTCCTTCGGCTTGCTCATGCTGGCCTTGTTGCCGTCGAGCTGCGCCGGCTTTGGCCCGATGACCGGGGGCGGCGCCAGTTGCAGCACGTCGCTGGTATAGGCCCATTCCTTGGCGACCTGGTCGGGGTGGTCGTTGAGCTTGGTGCCGTAGCTCGGCACGATCTGGCGGATCCTGGTTTGCCATGCGGGCGTGGCGACCTTGTCCTTGAACACCTTTTCCAGCACGGTGAGCATGATCGGCGCAGCCGTCGATGCGCCCGGCGAAGCGCCCAGCAGGCCGGCGATGCTGCCGTCCTTGGCAACCACGATCTCGGTGCCCAGCTTCAGCACGCCGCCCTTGTCTGCATCGCGCTTGATGATCTGCACGCGCTGCCCGGCTTGCCACAGGCGCCAGTCTTCCTTCCTGGCGTTGGGGAAATACTCCTTGAGCGCGGCGAAGCGTTCGTCATCCGACAGCATCAGCTGGCCGGCCAGGTACTCCACCAGCGGGTATTCGGCGATGCCGACCTTGGCCATCGGCCAGGCATTGTGCGTGGTGGTGGTGGAGAACAGGTCCCAATACGAGCCTTCCTTGAGGAACTTGGTGGAGAAGGTGGCGAAGGGGCCAAACAGGATCACGCGCTTGCCGTCCAATACGCGAGTATCGAGGTGCGGCACCGACATCGGCGGCGCGCCGACCGAGGCCTTGCCGTAGGCCTTGGCCAGGTGGCGTTCGGCCACCGCCGGATTGTCGGTCACCAGGAAGGAGCCGCCCACCGGGAAACCGGCGTACTCGCGCGCCTCGGGGATGCCCGACTTTTGCAGCAGCTTCAGCGCGCCGCCGCCGGCGCCGATAAAGACGAACTTGGCATCGGTCTCGGTGCTGCTGCCATCCTTGAGGTTCTTATAGCCGATGCGCCAGGTGCCATCGGCATTGCGCGTGATATCGCGCACTTCGCTGGAAAGCTTGAGCGTGAAATTGGGACGGCCTTGCAGGTAGGCGACGAACTGGCGGGTGATTTCGCCGAAGTTGACGTCGGTGCCCAGCGGCGTCCAGGTGGCGGCCAGCTTCTGCTTGGGGTCGCGCCCTTCCATCATCAGCGGCACCCACTTCCGGATCTGCTCGTGGTCTTCCGAATACTGCATGCCGGCGAACAGCGGGCTGGCCTGCAGCGCTTCATAGCGCTTCTTCAGGTACGTCACGTTGTCGTCGCCCCAGATGAAGCTCATGTGCGGGGTCGAGTTGATGAACGAACGCGGATTCTTCAGCACGCTGTTCCTGACCTGCCAGGCCCAGAACTGGCGCGAGATCTGGAACGCTTCGTTGATCTCGATGGCCTTGGCGATCTCGATCTTGCCGTCCTTGTTCTCCGGCGTGTAGTTCAGCTCGGCCAGCGCCGAGTGGCCGGTGCCGGCGTTGTTCCAGCCGTTGGAGCTTTCTTGGGCGACGCCGTCCAGGCGCTCGACCATTTCCATCGACCAGCCCGGTTCCAGCTCATTGAGCCAGACCGCCAGCGTGGAGCTCATGATGCCGCCGCCGATCAGCAGCACATCAACCTTCTTGACGTCGGCTGCCTGCGAAGCCGGTGCCAGCACCAGCGCAAATACAAAACCCAGCAATGCCAGGTAGGATTTTTTCAACATTGTCTAATCCATGTTTGATGAAGTGAGATCTACCCCAAGCTTGCCAAAACGGCAAATGCAGGATGCGACGGCGCCAAAAGCGCACTTTCGTCGCCGATGGCGCATGCCTGCATGGACTTGGGGATTTCAGACAACCGGCTTTGCAAACGCCAGGGGTCGGCCAACCTGGAAGGTCGAGCGCGGCGCTCCTGCCGTTCCGCCCGCATTGCGCCCACCGCTGGGTACGCAACACTTGCCGGGTGCGGCCGGCGATGGCCACAACGCGCACCAAACCTGGCCCGATGCGCCTGCCGGATTCAACTGCCTGTCCGATTCCTGTCTCCGGCATTTGAGCGATGCCTGTACAAAAACGTCTCCATCAGAGCGAACCGGGATTGGGTCATGTTGAGCTGGCAAGCTTAACATGTTGCGCCGGTGCTGGCGATGACGGATATCCCTCACTCATCCCTCGCTCCGGCGCGCAAAGATGCGCAACAGCAAGTAGAATCGCAGGCTTGGGCGCTTGCGCCGGGCATATGCACCTGCATGCGCCGGCAGCCCCCTCCATTGGACCCGGATCAACAACAATGAACATCCCTGAACAGGGCAATCTGATTTGCCGCCAATGCGGCCGGAAGGCCGGCATGCACCCGTTGGCGTCGGCCATCTGGCATTACGCCACTTGCGTGAAATGCCGCAACAAGGATTCGGTGACCGAGCAGGCCAAAAACGTGCCCGTGTGATGGCGCTCGCGCCAACGCGTCTTTCACGCGTCTTTCTGACGCGGAAGAAAAAAGCGGAACGCATGCGTTCCGCTTTTTGTTTGTGGCCCGTATGCGGCCCTGGCAGCAACTGCCCTGGTCAAGCCTTCAGCTGGGTCAATCCCTGTGCCGCGATCGCCTTGAGCCAGCCCAGGCCGGCCGAGGTGGCGCCGGCAGGATTGTATTCGCAGCCGATCCAGCCCTGGTAGCCGAGCGTGTCGATCAGCTTGAGCAGGTAGGGATAGTTCAGCTCGCCCACGTCCGGCTCGTGGCGCTCGGGCACGCCGGCGATCTGGATGTGACCGATGCCGGCCATGTCGCGCTTCAACTTGACAGCGACGTCGCCTTCGACGATCTGGCAGTGGTAGCAGTCGAACTGCACCTTCAGGTTCTCGGCGCCGATCTCGGCGCAGATGGCCTGCGCCTCATCCTGGCGGTTCAGGAAGAAGCCCGGGATATTGCGGGTGTTGATCGGCTCGATCACCACGGTGATGCCGGCGGACTCGGCCTGGTGGGCGGCATAGGACAGGTTGTCCAGGTACACCGCGCGGTGCCGGGCCCGGTCTTGCCCGGGCTTGATCAGGCCGGCCATGACGTGCAGCGTCTTGTTGCCGATCACCGAAGCGTACTTCAGCGCGGTCTCGATGCTGCGCTTGAATTCGTCTTCGCGGCCCGGCAGCGAAGCGATGCCGCGCTCGCCGCCGGCCCAGTCGCCCGGAGGCGCGTTGAACAGCGCCTGGGTCAGGCCGTTGGCCTCCAGGCGGGACTTGATTTCCTCAGGCTGGTAGTCGTACGGGAACAGGAATTCGACGCCCGGAAAACCGTCCTTCGCCGCGGCGGCGAAACGGTCCAGGAAGTCATGTTCGACATACATCATGCTCAGGTTGGCGGCAAAACGCAGCATCGTGCTCTCCTTGAATGTTGACGTGCGGCCGGCTCCGCTCAGTCGGAACCGGCCAGGTCCTTACTTGTTGACCACGCTGGGCTTGGTGGCCAGTGTAGCAATGGCGCCCACCACCAGCATCACGGCCAGCATGTACATGCCGATCGCATTGCTCTTGGTCAGGTCCTTGAAGTAGCCGATCAGGTAGGGGCTGACGAAGCCGGCCAGGTTGCCCACCGAATTGATGGCGGCGATGCCCACCGCGGCGGCGGCGCCCGACAGGAATGAAGTCGGCAGCGACCAGAACAGCGGCGCGCAGGTCAGCACGCCGGCGGCGGCCAGCGACAACGCAGCGATCGAGATCACGGTATTGTCGGCGAACATGGCCGCGCCGATGAAGCCGACGCAACCCATCATGGCGGGGACCACCAGGTGCCAGCGGCGTTCGCGCGTGCGGTCGGCGCTGCGGCCGATCAGGTTCATGGCGACGATGGCGCAGCCGAACGGGATCGCCGACAGCAGGCCGATATGCAGGTTGCCGGTCACGCCGGTGGCCTTGACCAGGGTCGGCATCCACAGCGTCAGGCCGTACTGGCCCATGACGAAGGCGAAGTAGATCAGGCACATCAGCCACACGCGCCCATCCTTGACGATGTCGCCGAAGCTGTGGCCGCTTTCCTTGCCCTTCTGGTCGCCGTCGATATCGGCTTGCAGGACCTTCTTCTCATCGTCGGAGAGCCACTTGGCGCTCTTGACGTCGTTGTCCAGGTAGAACAGCGTGACCAGGCCGATCAGCACGGCCGGGATCGCTTCGATCACGAACATCCACTGCCAGCCCTGCATGCCGCTGCTGCCGTGGAAGGCGTCCATGATCCAGCCCGACAGCGGGTTGCCCAGGATGCCGGCGACCGGGATGCCGGACATGAACACCGCGATCACCTTGGCGCGGCGGTGCGACGGGAACCAGTAGGTCAGGTACAGGATGATGCCGGGATAGAAGCCCGCCTCGGCCAGGCCCAGCAGGAAGCGCAGGACATAGAACTGGGTCGGGGTCTGCACGAACATGAAGCAGGCCGACAGGATGCCCCAGGTGACCATGATGCGGGCGATCCAGATGCGCGCGCCGACCTTGTGCATCAGGACGTTGCTGGGCACTTCGAACAGGAAGTAGCCGATGAAGAACAGGCCGGCGCCCAGGCCGAACACGGTTTCCGAGAAGCCCAGGTCGATCGACATCTGCAGCTTGGCGAAGCCGACGTTGACGCGATCGAGATAAGCGATCACGTAGCACAGCATCAGGAACGGCATGATGCGCCAGAAGACTTTCTTGTACAGGCCGTCCTTGGCCTGATCGTTGGCGCCGCTTGCGACGCCAGTGGTTGTTGCGGTGGTCATGCTACGACATCTCCCTAAGAGGTATTCGGCCGTTGGTGGCGGCCGCTGGTTGCTTGGCGCCTGCATTCGCATGCAGGCAATTTATGGATTCAATATGGACGGGCGCTCAGGCTGGCCGGCAAATGGCAGGCTGCGTCCCTTGACATTGATCGTCCGGTCTTATGCCGGCTCTTGCATCTTCCAGCCGTTGGCGGCGGCATGGCGATGGATGGCGGCGCAGGCAGCGCCGCCATGCTTGTTACGTTACTGATGTGCTGAGGTATCGATGGCCGATGCGCCGCTTACCAGCGCGCCTTGAATACGTCCCGCAGCTCTTGCAGGGCCGGCTCGTCCAGCCCCGTGGCGCCGCCTGAGAGATGCCATAACTTGGCGGTCTCTTCCAGCTCTTCCAGCGCGAAGGCGGCCTTGGAGACCGAGCTTTCCCATACCACCGGGCCGAGCCGCTCCAGCAGCACGCCGCGCACCCGGGTGGCGATCCTGGCGACCTGTTCGGCCACTTCCGGCGCGCCGGGACGGGCATACCTGATCAGCGGGATATGGCCGACCTTCATCACGTAATAAGGCGTGATCGGCGGCAGCACATCCTCTTCCTTCCACACGCCCTTGATGGTCAGGCTGACCAGGTGGGTGGAATGGGTGTGCACCACCGCATGCATCTCAGGGTTGTTGTCATACACCGCGCGGTGCAGCACCAGGGTCTTGGACGGCTTGTCGCCGGCCACCCAGTTGCCGCCGGCGTCGACCTTGGAGATCGCGGCCGGGTCGAGGAAACCGAGGCAGGCGTCGGTCGGCGTGATCAGCCAGCCGTCGTCCAGCCGTGCGCTGATGTTGCCGGCCGAGCCGACGGTGTAGCCGCGCTGGTAGAGCGATGCGCCGATGCGGCAGATCTCTTCGCGCAGTCTGGCTTCGTTGCTCATGCCGCCTTCCCCGCCAATACGCGCAGCGCCTTCTCGAAGAAGTCGACCGTGCCGAAATTGCCCGACTTCAGCGCCAGGGCTACCGGTTGCTCATCCAGCGTGGCCGTGGCCGGCACGCCCGGATCGATCTGCGGGCCGATGCGCAGCGCGCGCACGTCCAGCGCCTGCACCACCGCGCCGGAGGTCTCGCCGCCGGCCACCACGAACTGGCGCACGCCGCGTTGCTTCAAGCCGGCGGCAATGGACGCCAGCGCCTGCTCGACGATATGGCCGGCCTTGGCCACGCCCAGCTCCTTTTGCACCGCCTTGACTTCGTCCGGGGTGGCGGTGGCGTAGATCAGCACGGGTTCATTCTTGATGCGCTCGTCGGCGAAGGCCAGCGCCTGGCCGACCACGTCTTCGCCGCGCGCCAGCGCCAGCGGGTCGATACGGAACGACGGGCGCTTGGCCTTCCATTCGGCGACCTGGGCATTGGTGGCCTTGGAGGCGCTGCCGGCCAGCACCACGGACAGGCCGTCGACCTTGGGCAGTTGCGCCGCTTCGCCAACCGCATGCAAGAGTCCGGCGCGGCGGAAATTCTCCGGCAGGCCCAGGGCCACGCCGGAGCCGCCAGTGATCAGCTTCAGTTCGGCGCAGGCTTCGCCCAGCGTGAACAGGTCCTTGTCGGAGACCGCGTCGGCGATGGCCATCTTGACGCCATCGGCGCGCAGCGCGGCAAAGCGCTCCTGCACGGCGGATGCGCCGCGCGCGACCGCGTCGTAGCGCACCAGGCCGACCTTGGATGCGGTCTGGCGCTGCAGCACGCGCACCAGGTTGGCGTCGGTCATCGGCGTAAGCGGATGGTTTTCCATGCCGGATTCGTTGAGCAGCGCATCGGCCACGAACAGGTAGCCGCGGTAGATGGTGCGGCCGTTTTCCGGGAAGGCCGGGCAGGCGATGGTGAAGTCCACGCCCAGTTCCTTCATCAAGGCATCGGTCACCTGGCCGATGTTGCCGGCGTCGGTCGAATCGAAGGTGGAGCAGTACTTGAAGAAGAACTGCGTGCAGCCCTGCTGCTGCAGCCAGCGCAGCGCGGCCAGCGATTGCTCGATGGCCTCGGCGGCGGGGATGGTGCGCGACTTCAATGCGATCACCAGCGCATCGGCGGTCAATGTAGAAACCGCGGCAGGCATCTCGGCCGGCACGCCGATGGTTTGCACGGTGCGCATGCCGCCGCGCACCAGCATGTTGGCCAGGTCGGTGGCGCCGGTGAAATCGTCGGCGATGCAGCCGAGCAGAGGTTTGGCTTGGGACATGATGGACTCCGGAATCTGATCGATACTCATTGCTGCCTATCGGCGCTGCTTGACTGCTTACCTGGCCTTGGCCGCGGGCAGGTCGATGCCCGGGAAGATCTTGATCACGGCCGAGTCGTCCTCGCCGCCGTGGCCGGCGGTGGATGCCATCATGAACATCTGGTGCGCGGCGGCCGACAGCGGCAGCGGGAACTTGCTGCGGCGGGCGGTATCGAGCACCAGGCCCAGGTCCTTGACGAAGATGTCAACCGCCGACAGCGGCGTGTAGTCGCCGTTGAGGATGTGCGGCACGCGGTTCTCGAACATCCAGGAATTGCCGGCGCTGTGGGTGATGACGTCGTACAGCGCATCCGGGTTCACGCCTTCGCGCAGGCCCAGGGCCATCGCTTCGGCGGAAGCGGCGATGTGCACGCCGGCCAGCAACTGGTTGATGATCTTGACCTTGGAACCGATGCCGTGCGCGTTGCCCAGGCGGTAGACCTTGCCGGCCATGCCTTGCAACACGTCTTCGATCTTGGCGTACACCTCATCGGGGCCGGAGGTCATCATCGTCATTTCGCCGGAAGCGGCGCGCGCGGCGCCGCCGGAAACCGGCGCGTCCAGCAGCAGCAAGCCCTTCTCGCCCAGGCGCTTGCCCAGCTCGACGGCAAAGTCCGGCGCCACGGTGGCGCTGGAGATCACCACGCTGCCGGGCTTCAGGGCGGATACGGCGCCGTTCTCGCCGAACAGCACGGCTTCGGTCTGGGCCGCGTTGACCACCAGCGTGATCACCACGTCGACCGATTTGGCCAGCTCGGCCGGGTTGGCGCAGGCCACGCCGCCGGCGGCGGCGAACTTGTCCAGCACTTCGCGGCGCACATCGCAGGCATGCACATTGAAGCCGGCACGCAACAGGGAGCTGGCGACGCCGAAGCCCATCGCACCCAAACCGATCACACCCACATTCTTGGACATTGTTGTCTCCACTGAGAAGCAAAAGGCGCCGCTGCCATTATCGTGATGCAGACCGCTGCGCCGGTTGATGATGTGACGCCGGCCCGAGGCCGGCGTCGCCTGTTACTGAATCCTTGTTGGTAAAAACTAACTTTGCCCCTGGCTCAAACGACGCGCCGCATTGAACATGTGCGCCTGCGCCGCGCTGCGCGCCGCCATTTCGTCGCCGGCGCGGATCGCCTCGACGATGGCTTCGTGCTCCTCGCGCACCTGGCGCGAGAAATCCTCGTAGCGGGCTTCGTTGCCGCGCGTGACCGCCGTGGCCGCCTCCAGGTACTGCGAGAGGAACTCCAGCGTCTTGATGAAGTAAGGATTGCGCGTGGCCTGCGCCAGCGCGCGGTGGAAAGCCACATCGGCTGCCACGCCGTCGCCGCCGGCGGCCACATCGGCGCCGATGCGCGCCAGCGCCGCGTCGATGGCGGCGATGTCTTCCTCGGTGCGGCGCTTGGCCGCCTGGGCCGCCACTTCCGCCTCGATGGCGCGGCGCAGCTCGACGATCTGCAGCACCGCATCGGGCGAACTTACTTCAGCATAGTCAATGCGCAGCGGCTTGATGCCCGCCTGCTCCGTCACGAAAACGCCGCTGCCCTGGCGCGGTTCCACCACGCCCTCATGCTTCAGGCGCGAGATCGCCTCGCGCACCACCGTACGGCTGACGCCGAACTCCTGCGCCAGCACCACTTCAGTCGGCAGCTTGCTGCCACGGGGGAAAGCGCCGGCATCGATGTTCTCCAGCAACTGCCTGGCAACCGTGTCGCTGAGCGCTTGCGCGGGGATTTTCTGAAACATGCTGTCTCGCGTCGTTATCGTAAGGTTATCCGGTCATCATACAAATTTATCGATGGCTCGGCAACGCGATTTTTTCTTTTTACCGGGAGAAACAGCCTTTAATCGAGATAAATGAATACAATTAAGCGATGTTAATCAGTTATATCGACAAGTTCACCCCAGACATTAAAATTTCATATAACTGGCGATTTAGCCGGCGTCGGCCCGCCTGGGCCGCTCTACAATCACGGCTTACCCAGCCAGTTACACGGAAATGCCTTCATGCCCTACGACCTCTCGGACAAACTCGTCATCGGAATCTCCTCGCGCGCCCTGTTCGACCTCGAAGCCGAAAACGCCATCTATGACGAGCAAGGGGTCGATGCCTATACCGACTACCAGCGCGCCCATGAGAACGACGCGCTGCAACCCGGCACCGCCTTCCCGCTGGTCAAGGCGCTCTTGCGGCTCAACGACCTGATTCCCGAACGCCGCCTGGTGGAAGTGGTGGTCATTTCGCGCAACACGCCCGACACCGGCTTGCGCGCCTTCAACGCCATCGCCGCCCACAAGCTCGACATCAGCCGCGCGGCCTTCACCGGCGGCGGCCCGACCGCGCCTTACCTGAAGGCCTTCAAGATCGACCTGTTCCTCTCGCGCGATACCGGCGACGTGCAGGAAGCCATCGACGCCGGCGTCGCCGCCGCCCAGCTCTACACCGCGCCGGTCGAATACAGCGCGCCGGAAAACCAGATCCGCATCGCCTTCGACGGCGACGCCGTGCTGTTCTCGCCGGAGTCCGAGCGCATCTTCGCCGAGAAGGGCCTGGAGGCCTTTGCCAGACACGAACAGCGCCACCGCAAGAAAGCCATGAAGGAAGGCCCGTTCGCCAAGCTGCTGCTGGCGCTTTCCGCCATCCAGAAACAATTCCCGCCCGCCGAATGCCCGGTGCGCATCGCCATCGTCACCGCCCGCAACAGCCCGGCGCACCAGCGCGTGATCCACACGCTGCGCACCTGGAACGTCAATGTCGACGAAGCCTTCTTCCTCGGCGGCCTGAAGAAAACCGACGTACTGCAAGCCTTCGGCGCCCATATGTTCTTCGACGACCAGGAAGGCCATGTCGAAACCGCATCCGTGGTGGTGCCCTCGGGGCGCGTGCCTTACAAGGGCGGCACGCTGACCGGCGCCGCGAAGCCGGCCGCACGCGCGGTCAAGCGCTGAGGCGGGCCCATGTACCCGATCTCCATCAAAGGCGTGCTGCAGGCGCCGGACGGCAACATCGTCCTGCTCGAAAACGAACGCAACGAATGGGAACTGCCGGGCGGCCGGATCGAAGACGGCGAAACGCCGCAACAATGCCTGGCGCGGGAAATCGGAGAAGAACTGAACCTGCGCGTGGAAGCAGGCTCCATCATCGACGCCTGGATGTTCGAAGTGATCCCCGGCAAACGGGTATTCATCGTCACCTACGGTTGCACGCTCATCGGCGCCTTCGCGCCGGACGTCAGCCATGAACACAAGCGGGTGGGATTGTTCGCGCCTGATGCGCTTCCGGAAAACCTGCCGGCGGGCTACCGGGTTTCGATCGAACAGGGGCTGTCCCGCTCGAATACGGATGTGCTGGACTGTTGACGGCAAAGGCCTGCCGTTTTAAAACGAAGGCATGCACACCGGCAATCCACCCTCATTAACTTCCTCCACCATGGAAACCGAACTGAAACTGCTGCTCGCCCCCGGGCACGTCAAGGCACTCATCAGGCATCCTCTGCTGGCGCGCCATGCGCTGGCCGCGCCGCGCACCAAGGACCAGACCGGCGTGTACTTCGATACTCCCGGCAACGACTTGCGCCGCAACGACGCCGGCCTGCGCGTGCGGCGCACCGGCGGCGAATACATCCAGACCCTGAAAGCCGGCGGCGGCGTGCAGGGCGGCCTGCACCAGCGCAACGAATGGGAATCGCAGGTCGCGGGCGAACAGCCCGACCTCGCGGCGCTGCGCGAAATGGTGCCGGCCGACGCCAAATGGGCAAGGCGGGTCTTTACATCCGAGCTGGCCCAACAGATCCGCCCCATCTTCGCCACCCGGATCAAGCGCATGCTGTGGGACCTGAAGCTGCCCGACGGTTCCGAGGTGGAATTCGTGCTCGACCGCGGCACGGTCGAACATGGCGACCTGAAAACCCGGGTGTGCGAGATCGAACTCGAACTCAAGGCCGGCAGCCCGCTGGCGCTGTTCGATTTCGCGCTGCAACTGATGCAGGACATCCCGCTGCGCGTCGGCATCCAGAGCAAGGCCCAGCGCGGCTACGCGCTGTACCACCAGGCCGCCGGCGGCGCGCCCGCCAGCAACGCCACCAAGGCGGCCGCCCTGGCGCTGTCGAAGAAGATGAGCGTGGAGCAAGCCTTCAGCGCCATCGTCGGCAACTGCGTGGAGCAGATCCAGGCCAACGACATCGCCGATGGCGACGCCGGGGATGTGGAACGCCTGCACCAGATGCGGGTCGGCCTGCGCCGCCTGCGCTCGGCCTTCACGCTGTTTGGCGAAGTGATCGCGTTGCCGGATGCGCTGGCGGGCGAATTCGAATGGCTGTCCCGGCACATCGGCGCCGCGCGCGACTGGGACGTGCTGGCCGGCGCCACCCTGGCGTCGGTGCCGGCCGCAGACCTCGATGCGCCCGGCCTGGCTGCGGTGAAGAAAGCGGCGCACAAGCAGGCGCGGGCGCTGCACCAGGCCGCGGCAGAAGTTGTGGCATCGCCCCGCTATACCGCGCTGGCGCTGCATTTGAGCCGCTGGATGCTGGCCGCGCAATGGCGCGAAGCGATGACCGGGGAACAACTGGCGGCGCTGGAACAACCGCTATCGCGCTTCGCGCGCCAGATGCTGCGCCATGACGAGAAGCGCATGAAAAAGCGCGGCAGCAAGATGAAGGACGATCCCCGTTCGCGCCACCGCGCCCGCATCGCGGCCAAGCGGATGCGCTACGACACCGAATTCTTCCAGGCGCTGTACCGGGAAAAGAACAGCAAGCCCTACCTCAAGGCGCTGTCGCGCCTGCAGGATCAACTGGGCCTGCTCAACGACATCTCGGTCGCCAACCGCCTGCTGGACGAACTGCAGGCAAGGCATCCGGCGCTGGCGGCCGGCATCGGCTATGCGCGCGGCTTCCTGGCCGCGCAGGTCAGCGACGGCGAAGAGAAGGTCCGGCGGCTGTGGAAGAAATGGAAAGCGCAGCAGCTGCCGCAATAAGCAAACATGAATGGCATGGGACGGCGTCAAAACAGGCTGCTGTCAATCGCATCGAGTTCCAGCTGCAACAGGCGCGCGGTCTTCATCAGCGCCGGCGCCAGCTCATCGCGGATCATCAGCCGGTCGGGCAAGGGCCCCACGGCGCTGCAGTTCAGGCCCATCATCAGGGGCGGCGCGCCCAGCGCCAGCGGCACACTGATGGCGAAGGTGTCGCGCTGGTATTCGCCGGCCGCCAGGCAATAGCCGTGGGTATCGAGGTCGCCGAAGGCGCGTTCCATCTTCGCCACCACCTGCGGGCCGTGTTCGCCGCTCTTCTTCCAGATCGAAAACAGCAGGCGCTGGCGCTGCTGCGGCGGTTGCGCCCATACATAGGCGCGGCCGATGGAACTGAGCGCCATCGGCACCGTCCGTCCCACGCCCAGGCGCAGGGTGGCGATCTTGCTGCTGTTGCAGTACTGGAGATAGACCATGTCGAGCTGGTCGGCCACGGCCAGCCCGACCGACATGTCGTAGCGGTCGGCGAAATCCTGCATGATGGGCCGCGCGATGTCGGGCACCGGACTGTTGGCCAGATATTTGTGGCCCAGTCGCAGGCCGCGCACGCCGATCTGCACGCGCACGCCGTCCGGGGCGCGGTCGAGGTAGCCCAACGCCACCAGGGTCGCGGTCAGGCGCGACACCGACGCTTTCGAATAGCCGGTACGGCGCACCAGCTCGGCATGCGCCAGCGGCTTGGCGCTGCCATGGAATACCTTGAGCAGCTGGAGCGCGCGCTCCAGCGTATGGGTGCCGGCCGAGGCTTGCGCGCCGGCCGCGGCATCGTCATGCACCACGTCGGGCAAGGAGGCGTCTTCGGCGCGCGCATTGTGCCCAGTGCGCCCACTGCTCCCAGTGTTCCGCCGCGATATCTCAAGCTTGCGCACGTTGCGTCTCCATTTCCTGCAACTGCCGCCGCATCGCCAGCAACTGCGGGCCGGCCTTCTGCTCCACCCGCGCCTTGGTCAGCGTGCGCGACTGCCCGGCACACAGGAGCACCATCGGCAAGCGGTCGGCCAGTTTCAGCGGCGTGGCCACCACGGTGATGTCCGGCCCCCAGTCGCCGGTAGAGACGCAATACGATTTCTCGCCGATCTGGGTTTCGGCGTCGGTCAGCTTCTGGCGCACCGCCATCCACTCGTCGCGCTTATGGTAGGGCCGCATGTGGTCCAGCAGGTAGCCGCGTTCGTTCTCGTGCAGGCAAGCCAGCAATGCCCATCCCACCGGCGATGACGCCATCGGCATATGCTCGCCCACGCCCAGTCCGACGGTGGCGGTGTTGGATGCGCTGTGGCAGTTTTCAAAGAAGATCATGTCCAGGCCGTCGCGGCCGGCGAGCGCGACAAACACCCCATTGTCGTCGGCCAGCTTCTGCATCAGCGGACGCGCCTGCAGCACCACATCGGTATCGACCATGGCGGCGAAGCCGAGCGTGAGCACCGATACCGCCAAGCGGTATTTGCGGCGCTGCTCGCTGTAGGTCAGGTATCCCAGCGCGGTGAGCGTCTGCGCCAGGCGCGAGACGGTGGCCTTGGGCAAGCCGGTGCGCAATGCGATGTCCTGGTTGGCCAGCCAGTCGGCCTCGCCAAGGAAGGCATCGAGCACGGCGAAGCCGCGTTCGATCGGCTTGATGGTGCCTGGCGCCGACGCATCGGCGCGCAACACGGCATTGCCATTGCGGTATTCAGGAGGATTGGGCGCGCGCAGCACGATGCGCACGTCCTTGACGCGCCGCGCCGGCTTGCGCACGGCCGCCTTCATGCGCGCCTTCCATGCCGCACGCTGCGCAATACAAACAAGATGGCGAAATTCACTGGGTCTCCTTGCCTTGCCGCGCATCTGCGTGTGGATGCGCATCTTTTTTCTGCCTCGCGCTGCCGCACGCGAACCTGCAAGCGTATTTTTCCGCGCTCTGCCGACACCATGCGGCCGCTGCCGCGGCAGGGTCAACCGATGAATATTTTATGTTCCGTACTTTGAAATTTTCAACACTGTTTTGAATGGCGAACATTCATTGCTGCGCCGCGCCAGCCACCGCGACAGTCAAGAAAAAGCCGCGATAGGCCTGTAGATGGCCCGCCTTTCTTCAACTTTAGCCATCCACATCGGTTTATCCCGCAGCGCAAGATGCAACGGCGCAATACCCTGACCTGTCGCGCCATGTTTTGGAAGGGTCAAGCATATTCCGTTGTACGGAACACCGTCAAAACCCTGCTTGACACCCCCTCCCCGCTTCCAGACTATACGCACATCGCAGCACCGGAGGCGTCCATGACGACGCCGCACCACCTTCCGGAAAAACACCAAGAAACAACGCAAGAGAGACACGTTTTTCCCGCCCGGCAGCGGCGCGGGAAAAACGCAGGCGGCGCCCCACGCAGGCGCGCCGCCGCCACCAGCCAACCGAAACGAGAATGCGGGATCGTCCGCAGGGCGCAGCCTTGCCCATCGTTTCAGAACAGGGAAAGACAGTCATGAGCAATGCACGCATGTTGGAAGGCAAGGTAGTCATCGTCACCGGCTCGGGCGGCGGCATCGGGCGCGAGATCGCGCTGGCGATGGCGCGCCAGGGCGCCGCCGTGGTGGTCAATGACATCGGCGCCTCGCTTGCCGGCGAGGGCGCCAGCAACGGCCCGGCGCAGCAGGTCGCCGATGAGATCAAGGCCGCCGGCGGCCGCGCCGCCCCCAACACCGACAGCGTGGCCGATGCCGCCAGCGCCGAACGCATCGTCGAACAGGCGGTGCAAACCTTCGGCCGCATCGATTGCGTGGTGAACAATGCCGGCATCCTGCGCGATGCGCTGTTCCACAAGATGAGCGGCGACGAATGGGACGCCGTGCTCAAGGTGCACCTGTACGGCGCCTACCACGTCAGCCGCGCCGCCGCCGTGCATTTCCGCGAACAGCAGTCGGGCAGCCTGGTGCACATGACTTCCACCTCGGGGCTGATCGGCAACCTGGGCCAGGCCAACTACTCGGCCGCCAAGCTGGGCCTGACCGCGCTGTCCAAATCGATCGCGCTGGACATGCAGAAATTCAATGTGCGCTCGAACTGCATCGCGCCCTTCGCCTGGAGCCGCATGATCAGCTCGATCCCGGTCAAGAGCGAAGAGCAGCAGGCGCGCGTGGAAAAGATCAAGCAGATGACGCCGGACAAGATCGCGCCGCTGGCGGCCTACCTCGCCAGCGATGCGGCGGCCGACGTCAACGGCCAGGTCTTCACGGTGCGCAACAACGAGATCTTCCTGATGAGCCAGCCGCGCCCGCTGCGCTCGATCCACCGCGCCGAAGGCTGGACGCCGCAGACGGTGGCCGAGCATGCGATGCCGGCGCTGAAGGCCAGCTTCATCCCGTTGGATCGCTCTGCCGATGTGTTCCAGTGGGATCCGGTGTAAGCGCGGCGGCAAGGAAAACACAGCCATGGCCATCGACTACCACAAGCTGAAGAACTGGAACTTCCCGGTGCTGCAGCACAGCTACGACGCAGACGACAGCATGCTGTACGCGCTGGGCATCGGCGTCGGCGCCGCGGCGGCCTTGCCTGACGGCGAAGGCGCGCTGCGCTTCGTCTATGAGAAGAACCTGCAGGCCATGCCCAGCATGGCGGTGATCCTGGCCCACCCCGGCCTGTGGATGGGCGCGCCGGAAGCCGGCGTCGACCTGTTGAAGGTCGTGCACGGGGAACAGCGCCTGCGCCTGCATCGCACGCTGCCATCGTCCGGCACGGTGACCGGCGTATCGCGCGTGAAAGCGATCGTCGACAAGGGCCGCGACAAGGGCGCCTTGCTGATCGTCGAGCGCGAACTGCGCGACCCGTCCGGCGAGTTGCTGGCCACCGTCGAGCAGACCAGCTTTTGCCGCGGCGACGGCGGCTTTGCCGCACAAGGCCAGCCCAGCGACGACACGCCGCCCGCCATGCCGGCCGTGCCCGGACGCGAACCCGACCTGGTGTGCGAATTGCCGACGCGCCCCGAAAGCGCGCTGGTATATCGCCTGTCGGCCGACCGCAATCCGCTGCATGCCGACCCGCAAACCGCGCGCCGCGCCGGCTTTCCCTCCCCCATCCTGCATGGGCTGGCGACATACGGCGTAGCCTGTCATGCGCTGGTGCGCAGTTGCTGCGGTTACGACGCCAGCCGCTTGCGCGCGCTGGCCACGCGCTTTTCGGCGCCGGTCTATCCCGGCGAAACCATCCGCACCGAAATCTGGCGCGACGGTACGCAATTGCAATTCCAGTCGCGCGCAGTCGAGCGCAACCAGGTCGTGCTGGCCAACGGCACGGCCGAAATCGCCGCCTGACACCACCTATACCGCAAGCACAACGGAGAAAGACATGACCGGCAAGACAGCAGACATCAGATCCGACATCGCCTACAGCACCCCAGACCGCATCGTGGTGCGCGGCAAGGATCTGCCCAACGAGATTCTCGGCAAGATGAACCTGGGCGATTTCGCCTACCTGCAACTGACCGGCAAGACCGCCACGCAGCAGCAGTCGCGCATGTTCAACGCCCTGCTGATCACGCTGGTCGAGCACGGCATCACTCCCAGCGCGATCGCCGCCCGCATGACTTACGCCGGCGCGCCCGAATCGCTGCAGGCGGCGGTGGCCGCCGGCCTGTGCGGGCTGGGCACGGTGTTCGTCGGCACCACCGAAGGCTCGGCCAAGATGCTGTACGAAGCCTTTGAAGGCGCCGGCGACCAGCCCGACCTGCAGGCGCTGGCCGAACAGACCGTGGCCGCTTTCCGCGCCCGCAAGCAGGCCATCCCCGGCCTGGGCCATCCGGTGCACAAGCCCATCGATCCGCGCACCCCGCGCCTGTTCCAGCTGGCCGAAGAAAACGACATGGCCGGCAAGTACGTCAAGCTGGTGCAACTGATCCAGGCCGAGGCCGAACGCGCCACCGGCAAGGTCTTGCCGATCAACGCCACCGGCGCGCTGGGCGCGATCTGCTGCGAGTTCGGCTTCCCCTGGCAGATCGTGCGCGGCTTCGGCGTGATGGCGCGCGCCATCGGCCTGGTGGGCCACATCCTGGAAGAATCGCAGTCGCCGATGTCCTACCGGTTGTGGCATGAGATCGAAGACCGCGCCAGCGCCCACCTGCGCGGCTGAAAACGGAGCCAGGAATATGGATCAGCCTCCCGTACTGTGCGAGTTCGCCGATGGCGTGGCGACCGTCACGCTGAACCGGCCGGACCGGCTCAACAGCCTCAACGATGCGATGCACGACGCCATCGCCGCTTTCCTCGACCGCGTCGAGCATGACCCGGCGCTGCGCGTGCTGGTCATCACCGGCGCCGGCCGCGCCTTTTGCGCCGGCCAGGACCAGGGCGACCGCAAGCCGCTGCCGGACGGCCAGAAGCGCGACATGGGCGCGGCGCTGGAGCGTTACTACAAGCCGCTGATGCTGCGCCTGCGCGCGCTGCCGGCGCCGGTGGTGTGCGCCATGAACGGGCTGGCGGTGGGCGTGGGCGCGACCCTGGCGCTGGCCTGCGACATCGTGATCGCCAAGCGCTCGGCCTACTTCCTGCAGGGTTTCACCAAATTGGGCCTGATGCCCGATGGCGGCGCCTCGCAGTTCCTGCCGCAGCGCATCGGCACGGCGCGCGCGATGGCGCTGTGCCTGCTCAACGACAAGCTGGAAGCCCAGCAAGCCGCCGACTGGGGCCTGATCTGGCGCTGCGTGCCGGACGATGAATTCGACGCCGCCAGCCGCGCGCTGGTGGCGCAACTGGCGCAATCGGCCACGCGCGCGCTGGCCCTGACCAAGCACGCCATTTATGCCGCCCAGAGCAACACCCTGGCGCAGCAACTTGACCTGGAAACGGCATCGCAGCGCCTGCTCGGCGATACCGACGATTACCAGGAAGGCGCGGCCGCATTCCGCGAAAAACGCAGTGCCGTATTCAAAGGGCGGTAGACCGAAGGCAGCAGCGCAGCAGCAAGCACAGGGCAATTGGCCGGCGCACAATCGCCTGGCCGAACATGAAGAAAAAGACGGCCGCCGCGGGAACGGCGCCGACCATAACAGGAAACGAAGGAGATGATGATGACCAAGTTCAGCAAGGCAATCCAAGCGGGCGTCCTGGCCTGCGCACTGGCGGCGTCGGCCGCCTCCCATGCCGCCGACGTGACCATCGGCGCGCTGTTCCCGATGAGCGGCCCGAACGCCTCTTACGGCGACATCTTCGGCTCCGGCGCCAACCTGGCGGCCGAGCACATCAACGCCGACAATCTGCTGGGCGGCAAGCTGTCGATCCAGTACGAGGACAGCCAGGCGCTGCCGCAACAAGGCGTCATCGGCATGAACAAGCTGGTCAACGTGCAGAAGGTGCCGTACGTGCTGTCGGCGTTCACCGGCGTCTCCAAGGCGATCTCCACCATCGCCACCCGCACCAGGACGGTGGCGGTCAATGGCGGCGGCGTCGGCCCCGACCTGGCGGAACTGGGCCCCTACTTCTGGAACATCATCCCGCTGGCCAACTATGAAGTGCGCGCCATCATTCCTTACCTGGTCAACGAGCGCAAGATGAAGAACTTCGTGCTGGTCTATATCGACGACCCGCTCGGGCAAGCCATCCGCAAGGAAATGGAAAGCGCGCTGCCGGCCGCCGGCGGCAAGCTGGCCGAGGCGCTGTCGGTCCCCGCCACGGCGCAGCAATTCGGCGGCATCGCCGCGCGCGTGCGCGCGGCCAACCCGGACGTGATCTACATCGCCTCCTACGGCTCGCAACAGTCGCAGATCGTCAAGCAGTTCCGCGACAACGGCATCAAGCAGCAGCTGGCCAGCTATACCGCCTTCTCGATCCCCGAGATCAATGCCCAGCCCGAGGCCGCCGGTTCGCTCTATACCTCGCAGAACATCGACTGGAATTCGCAGGACCCGGTGACCAAGCGCTTCGTCGACGACTACAAGAAGAAGTACAACAAGATGCCGACCGCCTACATCGCCAACTACTACAACGCGGTGCGCATGTTCGGCCTGCTGGCGCAGCAGCTGGTCAAGAAGGGCCAGCCGATCACCGGCGAGAACCTGTTGAAGCAGCGCATCGAGACCAAGACCTTCGACCTGGTCGGCGGCAAGGTGAGCTTCGCCGAAAACGGCACCGTGACCATGCCGATGCAAATCAACGAGATCGACGGCAAGGGCGGCAAGGTGGTCAGCGCCGCGGCCAGGTGAGCGGGGCCATTCCGCTTCGGATGCAATGATGCCGCCGGCCCGCGCATGCGGGACGGCGGCGCAAGGACAAAGACATGCTGCTGCTACAGCTATTGATCAACGGGGTGCAGGTAGGCGCGCTGTATGCGCTGATCGCGGTCGGCTTTTCGCTGATCTTCGGCTCCACCCGCATCTTCCATTTCGCGCACGGCTCGACCTTCACCATCGCCGCCTACGTGTTCTACGACCTGCTGGCGATCATGCAGCTGCACTGGACGGTCGCGGTGCTGGGCGCCTGCGCGGCGGCGATCCTGTTCGGCCTGGCGCTGAACCGCTTCGTCTACGTGCCGATCCAGAAACATGAAGGCTCCTTCTTCACCGTCTTCGTCGCCTCCTTCGGGGTGGGCATCGTGGTGCAGAACCTGTGCGGAATGCTGTTCGGGCGCAGCTTCGTGTCGGTCAATACGCCGCTCTCGCGCAGCGTCGAAATGCTGCCCGGCCTGTTCGTCTCGCCGCTGGCCGGCATCGCCATCGTCATCGCGCTGGTGTTTTTCTTTGCGCTGCAACTGTTCCTGATGCGCACCCATACCGGCATGGCCATGCGCGCGCTGTCGGAAAATCCCGAGCTGGTACGCGCCTACGGCCTGTCGCCGCGGCGCCTGTCGATGACGGTGTTCGCGCTGGGCTCGTTGCTGGTGGTGCCGGCAGCGCTGCTGTCGGCGGCCGGCTCCGGGCTGAACCCGGCCATCGGCCACCACGTCATGCTCATCAGCCTGGCCGCCACCATCGTCGGCGGCGTCGGCAGCCTGCGCGGCGCGGCCTGCGCCGGCCTGCTGCTGGGGCTGGCCGAAAACCTGGCGCTGGCCTGGTTCGAGCCGCAGTGGAGCGAAGCCATTACCTTCATCGTGCTGTTCCTGTTCATCCTGTTCCGCCCTTCCGGTTTCTTCGGCCGGGCCACTGCCAGCTGAGGTTGCCATGCTTGCCTATATCCTTAATCTCGCCACCCTCATGTGCATCAACGCGGTGCTGGCGATCACCCTCAATTTCATCATGGGTTACGCCGGGATCTTCTCGATCGCGCATGCCATCTTCTTCGGTGTAGGCGCCTACAGCGCGGCGTATTTCGCGCTGAATGTGAGCGCTTCCATCTTCCTGGTGATCCCGGTGGCGATGGCGGTGGCCGGGCTGCTGTCGCTGGTGCTGGCATTGCCGGCGCTGCGCGTGCGCGGCGAATACTTCGTGGCCGCTTCGCTGGGCCTGCAGGTGCTGGGCGTGACGGTGTTTTCCGAATGGAAGTCGGTCACCGGCGGCCTGGGCGGCATGATCGGCATCCCGCCAGCCGACATCTTCGGCCATGCCGTGGTCGACCCGGTGCAGTTCCTGCTGCTGGCGGTGTGCTGCCTGATCCCGGTGCTGCTGGTCACCAGCGTGCTGCTGCGGTCCTCCTTCGGCCGCAACCTCAAGGCCATCCGCGACAGCGAATCGGCGGCGCACGCCTTCGGCAAGAACGTGGCCGTCATCAAGACCATGTCGGTGGTGATCTCGGCCATGCTGGCGGCGGTGGCCGGCGCGCTGTACGCGTTCTACATGGGCTTCATCAACGTCGAGAGCTTCATGCTGGACACTTCCGTGCTGCTGATGGCGATGGTCATCATCGGCGGCACCGGAACGCTGCTCGGGCCGATCGTGGGCACCGTGCTGCTGATGCTGCTGCCGGGCGTGTTCAGCTATATGTCCTTCCTGCCGCAGACCGAGATCGGCTCGATCCAGCAGATCGCCTACGGGCTGGCGATGGTGCTGCTGATGATCTACCGGCCGGGCGGCATCGTCGGCTCCGGCAAACCGCGCGCTACCAAGGAGCAAGCCGCATGAACGCCATCATCGAACACGACCGCGGCGCGCTGCAGGCCGCCGGCCAGAATCCGGGCGGGGAAGTGCTGCTGTCGATCCGCAACCTGAACAAGAGCTTCGGCGGGCTGAAGGTCACCAACGATGTCTCGCTGGATTTGCGCGCCGGCATCGTGACCACGCTGGTCGGCCCCAACGGCGCCGGCAAGACCACGCTGTTCAACCAGATCACCGGCCACCTGGTGCCGGAATCGGGCGACATCCTGTGGCGCGGCCAGTCGGTGCTCGGCAAGAAGCATTTCCAGATCAGCCGCATGGGCATCGCCCGCACCTTCCAGGACCTGCGCCTGTTCAACCATATGACGGTGGAAGAAAACGTGCTGACCGTGATGGAGCCGACTTCCTGGATCTGGCAGCCGGGCGGGCGCGCCGCGCGCAACCGGCGGCGCGAGAAGGTGCAGGCCATCCTCAAGCGCACCGGCCTGGCGGCCAAGGCGCACACGCGCGCCATCGACCTGGCCTATGCCGAGCGCAAGTTCCTCAGCATGGCGCGCATCATGGCCGCCGAGGCCAACATCTGGCTGCTCGACGAACCGGCCTCGGGCCTGGATCGCAGTTCCTACGAACTGTTCCTCGACCTGCTGCGCACCGAGGTGAAGAAGGGCGTGACGGTGTGCATCATCGAACACAACCTCGACATCGTGGTCGGCATTTCAGACCGCATCGCCTTCCTCGACCAGGGCAAGCTGCTGGCCGACGGCCTGCCCGATGTGGTGCTCAAGGATCCGCACCTGGCGGCCATTTATTTCGGAGACCAGAACACATGAGCGCGCAACCCAATCACGAACCGCAGCCGCTGGTGCTGGAAACGCGCGGCCTGGTCGTCGGCTATGGCGGCCGACCGGTGCTGCGCGATTTCGACTTCGGCTTGCGTCCGGCCGAGGTGCTGTGCCTGATCGGCCATAACGGCGCCGGCAAGTCGACGCTGCTCAAGACCCTGTTCGGCCTGGTACAGCGCCAGGATGGCCAGATCCTGCTGGACGGCCGGGCGCTGGATGCCGTGGAGCCGCGCCGCCTGACCGCCGCCGGCATCTCGCTGGTGCCGGAAGGCCGCGGCATCTTCCCCGGCCTGACGGTGGCCGAGACCATGAAGATGGGCCTGTGGTCGGCCGGCGTCCCCGCGGGCGAACGCGCGGCGCGGCTGGATTGGGTGATGTCGGTGCTGCCGGCCTTGAAGCAGTTCTACGAGCGCCGCGCCGGCAACCTCTCCGGCGGCCAGCAGCAGATGGTGTCGATCGGGCGCGCATTGCTCTCGCGCCCGCGCTGCCTGCTGATGGACGAACCGTCCATCGGCCTGGCGCCCAAGCTGTTCCAGGATCTGCTGCAGCCGATCCGGGAACTGCAACGCACGAAAGAAGGCGGCGGCATGGCCATCCTGCTGGTGGAGCAGAACGTGAAAGAAGCCCTGAAGATCTCGGACCGCGTGGTGGTGATGAAGTCCGGCGCCATCATCCGCGAGGCGCTGCCCGAGGAACTCAACGACAACGCGAAACTGATGGAGCTGTACTGACATGCCCGCTACCGACCTTCTCCTCACCATGCCCGCGCTGCTGGCGCGCAATGTCGCCGAGCGCGGCGATGCGGTTGCCTTCATCGATGGCGAGCGCCACATCACCTACCGCGAATTCGACCGCATGGCCGGGCGCACCGCGGCCTGGCTGCAGCAGCAGGGCATCGGACCCGGCGACCGCGTGGCGGTCTGGCTGGTCAACCGCATGGAATGGCTGGCGATGTACTTCGGCCTGGCCAGGATCGGCGCGGCCATGATGACGGTCAACACGCGCTACCGTTCGCACGAGCTGGCCTACATCCTGGAGCGTTCGCAAGCCTGCATGCTGGTGCTGCAGCTGAACTTCCGCAAGATCGACTTCCCTGCCGTGCTGCGCGACGTGCCGGCCGAATCGGCCCGCACCGTGAAGAAGGTGGTCGTGGTCGATGCCGCTGGCGCCGCCGATGGTGCCATACCGTCCGAAGTACTGGGCAAACCCACCGTCGCCTTCGATCTGGCCGGGCTGCCGCACGCCGATGTGCCGGACGTCTCCTCGCCCGACGCCCACAGCATCCTGTTCACCACCTCGGGCACCACCTCCGGCCCCAAGCTGGTGTTGCATCCGCAGCGCACGGTGACCCTCCACAGCCAGCGCGTGGCCCCGGCCTACGGCTTCACGGAAGAAGGCGTGCGCCTGCTGGCGGCGCTGCCGTTTGCCGGCGTGTTCGGTTTCAACGCGACGATGGCGGCGTTTGCCGCGGGCAAACCCATCGTGGTGATGGATACCTTCGACGGCCCCGGCGCGGCGCGGCTGATCAGGCAGCACCATGCCACGCATGTGTTCGGCAGCGACGAGATGTTCCGCCGCATCATCGAGAACGGCGAAGGCGAGCGGCCCTTCCCCAGCGCGCGCGTGTTCGGTTTCGCCTGCTTCCATCCCGGCATCGTCGAATATACGCAAGCGGCCTGGGCGCGCGGCATTCCGATGATCGGCCTGTACGGCTCCTCCGAAGTGCAGGCGCTGTTCTCGCTGCAGCAGCGCGCGCTGCCCCTGGAGGAACGCATCAAGGGCGGCGGCATGCCGGCCAGCCACGGCCTCGGCGCCGAGGTGCGCATCCGCGATATCGACAGCGGCGAACTGCTGCCGGTGGGCCGCAGCGGCGCCATCGAGATCCGCAGCGACACCAATTTCATCGGCTACCTCAACAACCCGGAAGCCACTGCCAAGGCCATCGATGGCGAGGGCTTCTTCCGTACCGGCGACGTCGGCTACCTGCGCGAGGATGGCAGCTTCGTCTACCAGACCCGCCAGGGCGACGCCATGCGCCTGGGCGGCTACCTGGTCAGCCCGGTGGAAATCGAGGATGTGATCAAGACCGTGCCCGGCGTGGCCGATGTGCAGGTGGTGGCGGTCGACATCGCCAACCAGGCGCGGCCGGTGGCCTTCGTCATCGCCGCGCCCGGCAGCCGGCCGGCGGAGCAAGAGATGGTGCGCGCCGCGGCGGCCGCGCTGGCCGCCTTCAAGGTGCCGGCGCGCATCTGGCTGGTCGACGAATTCCCCACTACGCAGAGTTCCAACGGCACCAAGATCCAGCGCGTGAAACTGCGCGACATGGCGCTGCAACAACTGGCCCAGACAGCCTGACCCTTTTCGGAGCAAACGATGAGTTCGTATTACCTGGAAGACTTCAAGCCCGGCCAGATCTTCACCAGCAGCGGGCGCACCATCACCGAGGCCGACCTGACCATGTTCTCGATGATCTCGGGCGACTGGAACCCGATCCACGCCGACGCCGAATTCGCCCGCGGCACGCGTTACGGCCAGCGCCTGGTGCACGGCACGCTGGGCATTGCGATCTGTACCGGGATGCTGCACCAGATCGGCATCTTCGAGAAATCGGTGATCGCCATGCTGGGCCTGCGCGAGTGGAATTTCAAGCAGCCCATCGTGGTCGGCGACACGGTGCATCTGGAACTGGAGATCCTGTCGGTCGAACCCGGCAAGAGCGGCCGCAGCGGCAAGCTGGGGCGACGCTTCCGCCTGCGCAACCAGCGCGGCGAAGTGGCGCAGGAAGGCGACAGCGATGTGCTGGTGCTGACTCATGAAGGCGCGCGCCAGCAGCAGGAACAATCCTCGCAGGCGGCACAGCCATGAGCGCCCAGGTCCTGCGCGAGGATCGCGACGGCCTTTGCACGCTGACGCTGAACCGTCCGGAAAAGATGAATGCGCTCACAGTGCAGATGTTCCTCGAACTCGACGAACACGTGGCGGCGCTGGAGCGGCAGACCGAGACCATCGGCGCAGTGCTGCTGCGCGGCGCCGGCCGCTGCTTCTCGGCCGGCAACGATCTGCGCGACCTCGCCGCCGGCCAGCCATTGCCGCGACCGCATTTGCAGGCGCACACCATCGATCGCCTGGCGCGCCTGCCGCAACCGGTGATCGTGGCCGTGCATGGCCACTGCTACACCGGTGCGCTGGAGCTGGCGCTGGCGGGCGACCTGATCGCCGCCGCGCAGTCGGCCAGGTTCGCCGACACCCATGCCAAGTGGGCCCTGACGCCGCTGTGGGGCATGAGCCAGCGCCTGCCGCGCCGGGTCGGCGAAGCTCGCGCGAAAGAGATGATGCTGCTGGGCCGCACCTATTCCGGCGCCCAGGCGGCCGCGCTCGGCCTGGCCAATTTCTGCTTCGCCGATGAGGAGTTCGACGCCGATGTCGACGCATTGGCGCGCGAACTGCTGGCCGGTTCCTGGTTCTCGCATCGCGCCAACAAGCGCCTGCTGCTGGAAACCGATGGCCTGCCGCTGCAAGCCGGGCTGGCGCATGAAGTGTTCCGCAACGCCGGCAAAGGGCCAGACATGCAGGAGCGCATCGCCGCTTTCGGCAAGAAATGACTTTTCCCTATCGCGCCATGACTGAACTGCTGCTCCCTTCGCCCGCCGCCCTGCCGGGCCGCCTGCGCCTGCCCGTGATCGGTTCGCCGATGTTCCTGGTGTCCAATCCGGCGCTGGTGATCGCCCAATGCTGCGCCGGCGTGGTCGGCTCCTTCCCGGCGCTCAACGCCCGGCCGCAGGAAGCGCTGGAGACCTGGCTGACCGACATCGCCGAAGGGCTCGCCGCCTACCGGCGCCAGTACCCGCAGGCGCTGGTGGCGCCTTATGCGGTCAACCTGATCGTGCACCAGTCCAACCCGCGCCTGGAAGACGACCTCGCCACCTGCGTGCGCCATCGCGTGCCGATCGTGATCACCTCCCTGCACGCGCCCGACCGGGTGGTGGAGCAGGTGCATGCCTATGGCGGCATCGTGCTGCACGACGTCACCACGCTGCGCCATGCCAAAAAGGCGATCGGCGCCGGCGTGGATGGCCTGATCCTGGTCTGCGCCGGCGCCGGCGGCCATGCCGGCGCCTTGAGCCCGTTCGCGCTGGCCTCCGAAGTGCGCGCCATCTTCGACGGCCTGCTGGTGCTGGCCGGCGCCATCGGCCACGGCCAGGGCATCCTGGCGGCGCAGGCCCTGGGCTGCGACCTGGCCTATATGGGCACGCGTTTCATCGCCTCGGAAGAATCCTCGGCCGCGCCGCTGCACAAGCAGATGATCGTCGACGGCACTGCCGATGACATTTTGTATACGCCGCATTTCTCCGGGGTTCCCGGCAATTACCTCAAGCCCAGCATCCGCGCCGCCGGGCTCGATCCGGACCACCTGGACAAGGAAGACAAGCAAGCGATGGATTTCGGCAAGCCCAGGCGCTGGAAGGACATCTGGGGCAGCGGCCAGGGCATCGGCGCCATCTCGGCCATCCTGCCGGCGGCGCAGATCGTCGAGCAACTCCATGAAGAATACCGGCTGGCGGGCAGGCGGCTGGGCATTCCAGGCTGAACCGGGCCGTGCTTCCCGCGACGGGAAGTCCGGCTTTCATTGCCTCCTCGACCCATCTTCCCTCCCTGAAGCACCGCACAAAGACGGTGCATGCCATCGCGGCGGGCGCGCACCAGAAGGCACCAGAAGGCGCCACGTGCCCATATCCCAGGCATTGCCGATCTGCATTGCCGCCTTTCCCCTCTGCAATTTTTGTGCGACCGCACATGCATGACTGTCCGAAAATCCTTGTCACACAAGGCTTTCGCTGCCAATAATCGTCGCGCAGTTTTGTATTCCAATCTTGTATATCAGTGTGGCACGCAACTTGCTGATGAGTGGACATGGGCACAAATCCTTCCGTCAAGTCTTCTTCCCAGATCGCGATCCGCATCACCGAAGCGATCCTGGCCAAGCAGCTTGCGCCGGGCACCCGCCTGGGCGAGCAGCAGTTGGCCGACCTGTTCGGCGTGTCGCGCACCCTGGTGCGCGAGGCGCTGATGCGGCTGATGGCGCGCGGCATCGTCACGGTCAGCGCGCGGCGCGGCTGGTTCGTGATCGAGCCGACGCCGGAAGAAGCGCGCGAAGCCTTCGAGGCGCGCCGCGTGATCGAGCTCGGCCTGTTGCGCCAGGCACGCCTGCGGCCGATCCCGCAGGCCGCGGTGGAGCAGCTGCGCGAGCACATCGCGCGTGAAGAGGCGGCCATCGCCGGCGCCGACGTCGGTGCGCGCAGCTACCTGCTGGGCGACTTCCACGTCTGCCTGTGCGAATGCCTGGGCAACTCGCTGTTGTCGGAAACGCTGCGCGACCTGACCGCGCGCACCACCCTGACGGCCATGCTGCACCAGTCGTCGGAGCAGGCGGAGGATTCATGTGCGGAACATGTGCTGATCGTCGAGGCACTGGAACGCGGCGATCTGGAACAAGCGGAACAACTGATGCAGGCCCACCTGCAGCATGTTGAATCCGGGCTGAACCAGGTGCGCAGCAGCGATCCGCTGGAACCGCTGCGGCAGGCGCTGGCGCCGGTGTCGCACGAAGGGGCCGTGAAGACGGCAGCCGTCACCGACATCATGTCTCAACGTCATCCATCCAAAAGGCCGCAGTGAGAGGGCCGCTCATCAACGTCGTCAAGTAAAGGGAAACTGCCATGAAATTATCCAAACTCCTGATCGGCCTGATGGCCGGCGCCATGATGTTCTCCGCCAGCGCCGCGCGCGCCGACGCGCTGGACGATATCCAGAAGAACGGCACGCTGCGCGTGGCCGTGCCGGCGGACTTCCCGCCGTTTGGCTCGGTCGATGCCAACCTCAAGCCGCAGGGTTTCGACATCGACGTGGCCAACCTGATCGCCAAAAAAATGGGCGTGAAGGTCGAGCTGATTCCGGTGTCCAGCGCCAACCGCATTCCTTACCTGACCACCAGGAAGGTGGAGCTGGTGATCTCCAGCATGGGCAAGAACCCCGAACGTGAAAAGGTGATCGATTTCACCTCCGCCTACGCGCCGTTCTTCAACGGCGTGTTCGGCCCGGCCGACCTGCCGGTCAAGAGCGCGGCCGACCTGGCCGGCAAGACCGTGGCGGTGACCCGCGGCTCGGTGGAAGACCTGGAACTGACCAAGATCATCCCGGCCAATGCCACCGTCAAGCGCTACGAGGACAACAACAGCACCATCAGCTCCTTCCTCTCGGGCCAGGTGCAACTGGTGGCGACCGGCAACGTGGTGGCCGCGGCCATCATCGCCAAGAACCCGCCCAAGAAGCCTGAAACCAAGTTCCTGATCAAGGATTCGCCGTGCTTCATCGGCCTGAACAAGGGCGAGAAGAAGCTGCAGGACAAGGTCGACGCCATCCTGGCCGAGGCCAAGAAGGATGGCAGCCTGAACGCCATCTCGCAGAAGTGGCTGGGCCTGCCGCTGCCGGCTGGCCTGTAACTTGCTGGGCTGAGTTAAAGCAATAACGCATCGCCGGCGCGATTTCGCCTGGCGCCGGCGATGCGGGCAACGGCAGCAATGGGGGCAGGCGAACCACCGGGGCGCCGCGACGGCAACATCGCGCGGCAATCCCAGCAACACTGAGGCAGGGCAAACACGACATCATGGCCTATCAATTCGATTTCCTATCAACCTTCGACTACGGCGACGTCATCGTCAAAGGCGTGCTGACGACGATCGAACTGATCGCCATCGGCGGCGTGCTGGGCATCGCGGTCGGCATCTTCGGCGCCTGGGCGCGCACGCAAGGGCCGGCATGGCTCAAGCCCATCGTCAGCGGCTATGTCGAGATCATCCGCAATACGCCCTTCCTGGTGCAGCTGTTCTTCATTTTCTTCGGCCTGCCTTCGCTCAATATCCACATCAGCGAAATCCAGGCCGCCATCCTGGCGATGGTGATCAACCTCGGCGCCTACAGCACCGAGATCATCCGCGCCGGCGTGCAGGCCGTTTCCCGCGGGCAGATCGAGGCGGCGGCCTCGCTGTCGATGTCGCGCATGCAGATTTTCCGCTACATCATCCTGCGCCCGGCGCTGCAAAAGATCTGGCCGGCGCTGTCTTCGCAGGTGGTGATCGTGATGCTGGGTTCGGCCGTGTGCTCGCAGATCGCAGTGGAAGAACTGTCGTTCGCCGCCAACTTCATCCAGGGCCGCAACTTCCGCGCCTTCGAGGCCTACATCGTGGCCACCCTGATCTACCTGGTGCTGGCGATCCTGCTGCGCCAGCTGCTGCGCCTGATCGGCCAATACTTCATCACCGCCCGGAGGAACGCATGATCTCTTTCACCACCTGGGACATCGTCCGCAACCTGATGCTGGCGTGGCGCTGGACCATCGTCCTGTCGCTGGTCACCTTCGTGCTGGGCGGCACGCTGGGCCTGATCATCCTGTTCATGCGCACCTCGCGCCAGAACTGGCTGCGCCAGATCGCCCGCCTCTACATCGAACTGTTCCAGGGCACGCCGCTGCTGATGCAACTGTTCCTGGTGTTCTTCGGCATCGCCCTGTTCGGCGTGGAAGTGCCGGCCTGGCTGGCGGCCGGCCTGGCGCTGACCTTCTGGAGCGCGTCCTACCTGGCCGAGATCTGGCGCGGCTGCGTGGAAGCGATTCCCAAGGGCCAATGGGAGGCGTCGTCGGTGCTGGCCATGAACTACTTCCAGCAGATGCGCCACATCGTGCTGCCGCAGGCCTTGCGCATCGCCATCGCGCCCACCGTGGGCTTCGGCGTGCAGATCATCAAATCGACCGCGGTGACTTCCATCATCGGCTTCATCGAATTGTCCAAGGCCGGCTCGGTGATCACCAACGCCACCTTCCGCCCCTTCACGGTGTTTGCCATCGTGGGCCTCTTCTACTTCGTGCTTTGCTGGCCGCTGTCCAAGTACAGCCAGTCTTTAGAAAGGAAATACAATGCCGCTCATCGCCATTGACAACGTCAAGAAACGCTTCGGCAACAACGAGGTCCTCAAAGGCATCAGCCTGGACGTGGAACCCGGCGAGGTGATCGCCATCATCGGCAAGAGCGGCTCGGGCAAGTCCACCCTCCTGCGCTGCATCAACGGCCTGGAAACCATCGACGAGGGCAACATCAGCGTGGCCGGCGCCAAGCTGGGCGCCTCCGAACTGGAGTTGCGCAACCTGCGCCTGAAGGTCGGCATGATCTTCCAGCAGTTCAACCTGTTCCCGCACCTCTCGGTGGGCCGCAACGTGATGATCGCGCCGATGATCGTCAAGGGCACCTCGGAAGCCGAAGCCATGGTCACGGCCAAGGCCAACCTGGAAAAGGTCGGCCTCGGCCACAAGTTCGACGAGTTCCCGGACATGCTCTCCGGCGGCCAGCAGCAGCGCGTGGCGATCGCCCGCGCGCTGTCGATGGAGCCGCAGGCGCTGCTGTGCGACGAGATCACCTCGGCGCTGGATCCGGAACTGGTCAACGAAGTGCTGGCCGTGGTGCGCAGCCTGGCCAAGGAAGGCATGACCCTGCTGATGGTGACGCACGAGATGCGCTTCGCGCGCGAGGTGTGCGACCGCGTGGTCTTCATGCACCAGGGCAAGGTGCATGAGGTCGGCCCGCCGGAAGAGCTGTTCACCCGTCCGCAGACGCCGGAACTGCAGCAGTTCATCGGCATGACCCAGGGCGCCTGATCCCGCATCGGCGCATGAAAAAGCCGGAAGCGTTTTGCGCGCTTCCGGCTTTTTTACGTTCGCTGCGTTCAGCGATCCAGCTGGCACACCTTGCGGTCGTTTTCGTAGAACACCACCGGCCCGGTGGTGTAACGCTCCTTGGGAATGGCCAGCATCAGATAGTCCTTGATGCGGTAGGAAGCGCCGGAGGCCGGCATGCGATATAGGTAATTGACCCGCAACGCGCCGTCGCGCAGCGTGACCGACAGCGGCGTGAACACATGCGGGCGCTCGGCGGCATCGGGGGCTTGCATGGTGCGGGCCACCAGCAGGTATTGCTTAGTGTCGAAATGCGCGCCCGAGGGGCCGGCCGGCCGCTTGTCCCCCATCACCGGCGCCGGCGCCATCCACTGGTCCCACTCGGCGCGGCTGCGGATCAGCGCGCAGAAAACCGGCTGCCGGCTGTCGTCCCAATTCTTGAGGAAGCCCTGGTAGGAACCGCTCATGATGGTCTTGAACGGCACCACCGTCGGATCTTCCTTCTCCGCCCACGGCATCCAGGCGCAACCGGACATGCCGGCCAGCGCCGTTGTACACACCAGCAATTGCAACGAACCCTGAATCGTCTTGCGCATGCATTTCCCCCATGAAGGTTTGCATTTAAACATGCTTTGCCGCCATCCAAGCGTTTTCATCGAATTTTTACATCGCTTTCACATTCGATATCGGCCCATCCTGGCGACTTGCTGTTCAGAGCATGCGGCCGCGATAAGGTTCAGCCCCGGCCGTGGCCTGATAGGTCCGGTATGGGATTTGCGTGATAATGTCAGATTCGGGAGCGGATATCCTTGGCGCTCCCATCGTTCTCGCCATTCTTAAAGGGTAGTCAGCCATGAACTCAGCAGTCACTTCTCCATCCGCGTCGGGCAAGGCGCTTGCAGCCTTTATCGCCGGCATGCCGAAAACCGAACTGCACCTGCACATCGAAGGCACGCTGGAACCCGAGTTGATGTTCGCGCTGGCCCAGCGCAACCAGGTCGCGCTGCCTTACGCCTCGGTCGAAGACCTGCGCGCGGCCTATGACTTCAGCGACCTGCAATCCTTCCTCGACCTGTATTACGCCGGCGCCGACGTCCTGCGCACCGAGCAGGACTTCTACGACATGACCGCCGCCTACATCGCGCGCGCGCAAGCCGACAACGTGCGCCATGCCGAGATCTTCTTCGATCCGCAGACCCATACCGAACGCGGCATCCCGATCGCCACCGTATTCGCCGGCATTGCCGCGGCGCTGCGCGATGCGCGCCGCCGCGACGGCTTCGGCAGCGCCATGATCATGTCCTTCCTGCGCCATCTTTCGGAAGAAGACGCCTTCGCCACGCTGGAAGCGGCGTTGCCGCTGCGCGACCAGTACCAGGACCTGTGGAGCGGCATCGGGCTGGATTCTTCCGAGCGCGGCAACCCGCCGGAAAAGTTCGCGCGCGTCTACGCGCGCTGCCGCGAACTGGGTTTTCGCCTGGTGGCCCACGCCGGCGAGGAAGGCCCGGCGGCCTATGTGACCGGTGCGCTCGATGTGCTGAAGGTGGAACGCATCGACCACGGCGTGCGCAGCGAGGAAGACCCGGCGCTGATGAAGCGCCTGGCGCAAGAGCGCATCCCGCTGACGGTATGCCCGTTGTCCAACCTCAAGCTGTGCGTGGTGAAGGACATGGCCGAGCACAACCTGGCGCGCCTGCTGGATGCCGGCCTGGCCGTCACGGTCAATTCGGACGACCCGGCCTATTTCGGCGGCTACATGACCGCCAACTACCAGGCCGTGGCCGGCGCGCTCGACTTGAGCCGCGAACAGGTCCTGCAATTGGCGCGCAACGGCATCGAGGCCTGCTTCCTGCCCGAGGAAGACAAGGCCGCGCTGCTGCAGGAGCTGGAACAGTACGCCGCCGTCAACTAGGATTTTTGCCCTCCTGCCCGGCCGCCGCGCCGGGCGCACTCCCCTCAAGCCCCCTCCCGCACGGTCGCCAAGCGGCCCGCGCACATCAAGCACGCTTCTTGCATCATGGAAGTCCTGAGCCGGATTGGCGAATGGATTGTCTGGAACCGCAATCCGAAAACGACCACATCGGCCAGAAATATTGCCGGGAATCAGTATGTAGATTGGCGACAATCATTTGCGCCGCAAAGGCCGTACGCAAGCCTGGGCTGTTGAGGCAAGCGGTATTTGGCTTGTTGCGGCCGACCTCAAGGAAACGGAGATTTTGCGCTGCGCCGCAGCATCAACGGCTGGCCCAGGATGAACCAAAGAAAAGCGGATGGCGCTCTTTTTGGTGCAAAATAGCTCCGTTTTGTTGCAAATATTTTCCGTGATTGTCGACGATCTGCGCCAAGACATGCCCGGCATCCGCAGGAACAGGATCTTCATCGAAAGCATGAGCATCATGAACAAAGCCAGCAAATCCGGCCGCGCAGCGGCCACCGTCCAGACCCGCGCCGCTGTCTCCACGCGCGACCGCGAATCGTCCATGGCAGTCGAAGAACGCATGTACCAGGACATCTACGACGCCATCATGGAACACCGCCTGCCGCCGCGGACCAAGCTGACCGAGCAGACGCTCTGCCAGATCTACGATACCGCGCGCCACACCGTGCGCAAGGTGCTCTCGCGCCTGGCCACCGAAGGCATGGTGGATCTTGAGGCCAACCGCGGCGCCTTCATCGCCAGCCCCTCGCATGCCGAGGTGCGCGACATGTTCGAACTGCGCAATATCCTCGAACACGCCATGCTGGAAAAAGTCGGCCGCGAAGCCGGCGCCCGCCAGATCGCCGGATTGCGGCGCATGGTGGAGGAAGAGCGCGAGTCTTACCTGACCGGCGACCGGCCGCGCTGGATCCGCCTGTCGGCGCAGTTCCACCTGGCGCTGGCCGAACTGACCGGCAATGTGCTGCTGGTGGACACCTTGCGCAAGCTGGTTTCGCGCACCACGCTGATGATCGCCAAGACCGAAGCGCCGGGCCACAACGCCTGCTCCTTCGACGAACACGAAACCGTGCTGGAGGCGCTGGAGAGCGGCGACGTCGAAGCCGCCCAGGAACATATGGCACATCACTTGCATTTGTGCGAGGATCGGGTGCGCCCCGACGCGGACGACCAGTTCGACCTGCGCGCCGTGCTCGGCAAGGGACTGTAGGTTTCCCCTGCGGCCGGGCGCCGGCAGCTCCACTGTCCGCAAGGCCGCGCGATTTTCACCGCAACCTGATTGAACAACATGTCTTTGCAAGCAAACTACCCCCGCGACCTGGCCGGCTACGGCCGCAACCCGCCGCATGCGCAATGGCCCGGCCAGGCGCGCGTGGCCCTGCAGTTCGTGCTGAATTACGAAGAAGGCGGCGAGAACTGCGTGCTGCACGGCGACCCCGCCTCCGAACAGTTCCTCTCCGAAATCGTCGGCGCCGCCGCCTATCCGGCGCGCCACATGTCGATGGAATCGATCTACGAATACGGCTCGCGCGCGGGCGTATGGCGCATCCTGCGCGAGTTCGAGAAACGCGGCCTGCCGCTGACGGTATTCGGCGTGGCCATGGCCTTGCAGCGCTGCCCGGACGTGACCCAAGCCTTCATTGAACTCGGCCACGAAATCGCCTGCCACGGCCTGCGCTGGATCCACTACCAGAGCATGGACATCGACACCGAACGCGCCCACATGCGCGAGGCCGTCAAGATCTTCCGCGAACTGACCGGCGCCGCTCCGCAGGGCTGGTACACCGGCCGCGACTCGCCCAACACCCGCCAGCTGGTGGTCGAACACGGCGGCTTCGCCTACGACTCCGACTACTACGGCGACGACCTGCCGTTCTGGACCCAGGTCCAGACCAGCGACGGCAACGCGCAAGCGCACCTGGTAGTGCCGTACACGCTGGACGCCAACGACATGCGCTTCGCCACCCCGCAAGGCTTCAACACCGGCGAGCACTTCTACCAGTACCTGAAAGACAGCTTCGATGTGCTATACGAAGAAGGCGAGGAATCGCCCAAGATGCTGTCGATCGGCATGCACTGCCGCCTGCTGGGACGCCCCGGCCGCTTCCGCGCGCTGCAGCGTTTCCTGGACTACGTGCAATCGCATGAGCGCGTATGGATCTGCCGGCGCATCGATATTGCGGAGCATTGGAAGAAGGTGCATCCGTATCAGGCAGGTTGATGTGTGCAGAAATGAAAACGCCGGCAGATGCCGGTGTTTTTTTCCTTGATGCGCAACGAACGCCACTGAATCCTGACTTCATCAGGATGCCTCAGAAAGCAAGATAGCGAACCACAACACCGAAGCCGCAGGCGAGAAGCAAGCACCGCGATGCCGAAGGCGAGCCGGTTATGAAGTCCGCATCTAACCAGCCGGCGGAGCGGGCAAAAAAATGGATCAGCAAAGCAGTCGGAGCGAAGCGACTCTGCATTGCCCATTTTTTTGCCCGCTCCGCCGGGGACCCCGAAGGGGCTGGGTAGTTGCGGTCGCCTTTCTTTGCTTACTTTCTTTGGCGAAGCAAAGAAAGTGAGCGGCTGCCGGGCCGCCCCCGGCGCTCCGTGTCGACCGGAGAAAGAAAAGCATAAAGCCAGTACATCGATAAGCAGCAAGAGCAAACTACCAAAAAAGAAGCCAAGAAACTTCAGTTAGTCGCCGCCCCCGCCTCAAACCACTTCCCAATCACCGCCCGCTCCTCATCAGTGATATGAGTCATGTTCCCCAAAGGCATGCTCTTGGCCACATACGCCTGCTGATAAATCTGCTGCGCATGCTGTGCAATATGCTCGCGGCTATCGAGCAACACCCCCTTGCCCGGCACCGGCATCAGCGTGGACTTCTCCGCATGGCATTGGATGCAACGCGCCTGGATCACCTGCTGCACCTGCGCGAAACTCACCCCGCCCGTCCCTGCAGGCGCAGGCTCCGTCTCAGCGCCATCGCCCGCAACCGGTTTCGCCTCTGCCGCATGATGCAAGGCCGCCGGCACCGGCTTGCCGCGCATCATCGGACTCAGGCCGATTGCCACCGCCAGCAGCAAGGCCACCGCCACCCCCGGATACCACCAGTTATTCACCCCCTTGTGGCGCAACACGAAGAACTGCCGGATCAACGCCCCCGCCGCCATGATCATCAGCAGCACCACCCAGTTATGCGGCGCGGCGTAGGTCATGCTGTAGTGGTTGGACAGCATGGCGAACAGCACCGGCAGCGTGAAGTAGGTATTGTGCACGCTGCGCTGCTTGCCGCGCTTGCCGTGGATCGGATCGGGCGCCTGGCCGGCGCGCATGGCCGCCACCATCTTGCGCTGCCCGGGAATGATCCACACCAGCACGTTGGCGCTCATGATGGTCGCCAGCGACGCGCCGCTGATCAGGAACGCGGCGCGGCCCGAGAACAGGTGACAGGCGGCCCAGACCGACACGACCACCTGCAGCCCGACCAGGATGTTGGCCAGGCGCTCGCCATTGGGACGGTCGCCGATGCTGCTGCAGATGGCGTCGTAGATCAGCCAGTTGAAGACCAGGAAAGCGATCGCCGTACCGCCAGCCATGGAGCCCGACATGTCGAACACGTTCTTGTCCACCAGGAAGACGTTGGCATTGAACAGGTACAGCAGCGAGAACAGCGCAAAACCGGACAGCCAGGTGCTGTACGACTCCCAATAGAACCAGTGCAGATGCTCGGGCACCGCCTTGGGCGCCAGCAGGTATTTCTGCGGGTTGTAGAAACCGCCGCCGTGCACCGCCCACAGCTCGCCCCCAACGCCCTTTTCCTGCAGTTCGGGATCGGTGGGCTTGACCAGGCTGTTGTCGAGCCAGACGAAATAGAAGGAGGAGCCTATCCAGGCAATCGCCGTGATGACGTGCAGCCAGCGCAGCAGCAGGTTGAGCCAGTCGAAGATATAGGCTTCCATGTTCGGATCGGTTTCCTCAGGGTTGTTAGGCGGCCCACCATGCGAGGCCGGTGGATGTTGTCGGTTCTAGCATAAATAGTGCCGGGTCACGAGAGCAATATCCGGCAAGCACCCACGGAATCGCCGACCGGCGCTCGGCACCGTGCCCATGGCGAATCATGCCCCATTGCCGCCCCGATGATACGGACAGGGCCGCATTCGCATCATGATTCGCCACAATCGTCGAAAATAATGTCGACAATATTTTCTAACAGAATCAAAGCGCAAGCCCTCATGACAACTCCCGGATGACCAGTATTGGCGCGGTTCTTCGGGGTTACCTTGATTCACATGCATAACCGGCGCTCCTCCGGTTTTAGTGCATTGCGTCAAATCCAGTGCATGCGAAGCACCAAGTTGTTGCAAATAGAAAAAACCATTGTCAACAAAATGAGGTCGCGTTGGCAACCCGCTACAGCGGCTATTGTTGGGGGAAAACAGCCAGGCCCGCACCGGCCTCGCAGCCTGCATGGCGCCCACGCGCGTCCCGCCCCGGAAAAGGCGCAGGAAATTCCACCAGCAAACGAAATGGCATTGGCACGATATCTGCTAAACATCCGTTCTGAATCCGTAGTGACGAATGGAACGGGAGAGCAGCAACACCGTTCGCCTGCGGTGGAACGATCTGAACTTGCCGGGCAATTCCGTTCGGCGTCTTTTTAAACAGGGGAGCGTAATGAAAAAAACTCGTTTGGCACTGGCCTTGGCATCCTGTCTGGTGGCCGGCAGCGCAATGGCACAGTCCAGCGTCACCATCAGCGGCCTGGTCGACGCCTTCGCCGGCAGCATGAAGAACAGCGGCGACACCGGCGGCAAGGCATCGGTCGGCTCCGGCGGCCTGACCACTTCGTGGATCGGCTTCAAGGGCACCGAAGACCTCGGCGGCGGCCTGAAGGCGGAATTCGCCCTGACCTCGTTCTTCCAGACCGACACCGGCGCCTATGGCCGCTTTGCCGGCGACAACCTGTTCTCGCGCGACGCCAACATCGCGCTGGCCGGCAGCTACGGCCGCGTGATGCTGGGCCGCGGCCTGGCGCCAAGCTTCCTGCCGACCGTCCTGTTCAACCCGTTCGGCGACTCCTTCACCTTCTCGCCGCTGGTGCTGCACGTCTATACGCCATCGGGAAACTTCGGCGCCCGCAGCTGGACCCAGGCCAACGCGGCCGATAGCGGCTGGAGCAATGAAATCATCTACACCACGCCCAAGTTCGGCGGCCTGCAGGCCAACCTGCATTACCAGTTGGGTGAAGTCGCCGGCCAGACCGGCAAGAAGAACATCGGCGTGAACGCGCTGTACTTCAACGGCGGCCTGGCCCTGACCGGCCTGTACTTCGATGCCCAGGTCAGCAACCCGAACTCGGGCAGCGCCATCATCGACGCCACCGCGCCGTTCGCCTCGATCACCCGCCAGAAGACCTGGATGGCCGGCGCCACCTATGACTTCAAGGTGGTCAAGCTGTACGGCACCTTCCAGTCCAGCAAGGACACCACCAACGGCAATCCGCAAGCCAAGGACAAGGTCTACAGCGTGGGCCTGTCGGCGCCGGTGGGCAACGGTTCGATCCTGGCCGGCTTCGCCCGCACCAAGCGCACCGGCGACCTGCTGGCCAGCACCAGCGGCGACGTCTCGCGCAACACCACTTCGGTCGGCTACGACTATTTCCTGTCCAAGCGCACCGACGTGTATGCGATCGTCATGAACGACAAGATCTCGACCCAAAGCAACGCCACTTCCTTCGGCGTCGGCATTCGTCATCGTTTCTGACGGATGCGCAGTATTGAAGCGCTCCGGCGACGGGGCGCTTCAAAGGAGCCTGCCGGGCGGTCTTCCTTCCCGTGCGGCAGGCTCCGGCAACAGCAGCAACGTAGTGCATGCAGTACGGCGAGCCGGCGACTCCTTCTGGGCCGGCAAGCCAAGTCTTGAGCCTGTACTTCGGTGGGAACCGCATTACCGGAATGCGTCGCGAGCCGTTCGTTTTGCTCGGCCGATCTCCTCCTTGGTGTTGCGCGCATTGCGGTTTCCACCTTCTTTTTCTTTCAATCGCTTTTCGGGAGACTTCCCCATGCGTTCATTCCGCTTCCTCGGCTGCTCGGCGGCACTGTTGCTCGGCCTGGTATCGGCATCGTCCTCTTTCGCGCAAGAGACCAAGATCAAATTCCAGCTGGACTGGCGCTTCGAAGGCCCGTCCGCGCTGTTCCTGGTGGCCAAGTCCAAGGGTTACTTCGCGCAGGAAAAACTCGACGTCACCATCGACGCCGGCAACGGCTCTGGCAACGCCGTCAACCGCGTCGCCTCCGGCACCTATGACATGGGCTTTGCCGACATGGCCGCGCTGATGGAATTCGCCGCCAACAATCCGGATGCGCCTTCCAAGCCGGTCGCCGTGATGATGGTCTACAACGACACCCCGGCGGCGATCTTCTCGCTGAAGAAATCGGGCATCAGGAAACCGGCCGACCTGGCGGGCAAGAAACTGGGCGCTCCGGTATTCGACGCCGGCCGCCGCGGCTACCCGATCTTCGCCAAGGCCAACGGCCTGGATGCGGCCAAGACACAATGGACCAGCATGGATCCGCCGCTGCGAGAAACCATGCTGGCGCGCGGCGACGTGGATGCCGTCACCGGTTTCTACTTCACCTCGCTGCTGAACCTGAACGCGCGCGGCATCAAGGATGAAGACGTCAACGTGATGATGTTCCCCGACTACGGCGTCAAGCTGTACGGCAACGCCATCATCGCCTCGGAAGCGATGGTCAGGCAGAAGCCGGAAGCCATCAAGGCTTTCCTGCGCGCCTTCGCCAAGGCCACCAAGGATGTGATCGCCAATCCCGAAGCCGCCATCAAGGCAGTCAAGGAACGCGATGGCCTGATCGACGAGAAGCTGGAGCTGCGCCGCCTGAAGCTGGCCATTGCCAGCGCCATCGCCACGCCGCACGCCAAGGCCGAAGGCTACGGCCAGGTGTTCGGCCCGCGCCTGACGCTGATGGCCTCGCAGGTGTCGGATGCCTACGGCACCAAGACCCGCGTCAACGCCGACAAGGTCTGGAACGGTTCCTTCCTGCCGTCCAGGGCCGAACTGGATGTCTTGCCGAAGTAACGCGCCACACCATGCCATGCCGGCCGGCCGCGGCAATGCGGACAGTCGGCAGTTGCAACCCGCGGCGCCTGCCGCAAACACGTACACAAGAACCACCACCCATGAGCGATACCTTCGTCGATTTCCGCCACGTCTACCTGGCCTATGACGGCGCCGCCGAGTTCGCGGTCGAAGACATCGACCTGCAGACCCGGGCCGGCGAATTCATCGCCATCGTCGGCCCTTCGGGCTGCGGCAAGTCCACCTTCATGAAGCTGGCCACGGGCCTGAAGCAGCCCAACCGCGGCAGCGTGGTGATCGACGGCCAGCCCGTCACCGGCCCGCTGAAGTTCGTCGGCATGGCGTTCCAGGCGCCCACGCTGCTGCCCTGGCGCACCACGCTGGAGAACGTGCTGCTGCCGCTGGAAATCGTCGAACCGTATCGCCGCGACTTCAAGCAAAAGAAAGCCGAATACGCCGAGCGCGCCCTGAAGCTGTTGAAGACCGTGGGCCTGGACGGCTATGCCGACAAATACCCCTGGCAGTTGTCGGGCGGCATGCAGCAGCGCGCCTCGATCTGCCGCGCGCTGATCCATGAGCCCAAGATGCTGCTGCTGGACGAGCCCTTCGGCGCGCTCGACGCCTTCACCCGCGAGGAACTGTGGTGCGTGCTGCGCGACCTGTGGGCCGAGCGCAAATTCAACGTCATCCTGGTCACGCACGACTTGCGCGAAGCGGCTTTCCTGGCCGACACCATCTACGTGATGAGCAAGCGCCCGGGCCGCATCGTGGTGCGCCGCGAGAACCCGCTGCCGCGCCCCTGCGCGCTGGAAACCACCTATACCGATGCCTTCAACGCCCTGGTGCACGAGCTGCGCGAGCATATCGGCCACGTGCGCAACACCTGACCCGGCGGAGAACACGACATGAAAACCCCGTTCAACGGCAAACTCAACAAAGCCGCCACCACGCTGGCGCCATGGATCCTGCTGCTGGCCATCCTCGGCGTCTGGCAGTTCATCTGCAGCGTGTGGCAGGTTTCCGACTTCATCTTCCCCAGCCCGATGTCGATCATCCAGGCCATGGTGGAATTCTCCGGCCCGATCGCCCACCATGCGCTGTCGACCTTCTGGGTCACCATGGTGGGCTTCGCCATCGCCGTGGCGGTGGGCGTGGCGCTGGGCTTCATCGTCGGTTCCTCGCCGCTGCTGTATGCCGCCGCCTATCCGCTGATGACCGCCTTCAACGCCCTGCCCAAGGCGGCCTTCGTGCCGGTGCTGGTGGTGTGGTTCGGCATCGGCGCCGGCCCGGCCATCCTGACCGCCTTCCTGATCTCGTTCTTCCCGATCATGGTCAACATCGCCACCGGCCTGGCCACGCTGGAGCCGGAACTGGAAGACGTATTGCGCGTGCTGGGCGCCAGGCGCATGGACATCCTGCTCAAGGTCGGCCTGCCGCGCTCCATGCCGTATTTCTTCGCCTCGCTGAAGGTCGCCATCACGCTGGCTTTCGTCGGTTCCACCGTGTCCGAGATGAACGCCTCCAACGAAGGCATCGGCTACCTGCTGGTATCGGCCGGTTCCTCGATGAAGATGCCGCTGGCCTTCGCCGGGCTGGTGGTGATCGGCGCCATGGCGATGGCGATGTATGAATTGTTCGCCATCATCGAACGGCGCACTACGGCCTGGGCGCATCGCGGCAAGTGAGCCGATGGCCGGCCGGCGCGCGTAAAAGCGGTTTGCGGCCGGCGCCAATTTGTCTATGATGAGGCGCGTATCGGCAATTCGCCAAAGGCCTTATAAAACCCAGGGGAGCGCGCCGCCGCACAGGCGGCCGCCAATCATGAAAAAGCAAGAGAACCACAGGGAAAACACGTGAGCGCAGCTCCACTCCGTCTGGAAATCAAGCATGTGCGCAAGGCCTATCCGGGCGTGCTGGCCAATGACGACGTCAGCCTGTGCGTGGCGCCCGGCGAAATCCATGCCGTGCTCGGCGAGAACGGCGCCGGCAAATCGACGCTGATGAAGATCATCTTCGGCGCGGTCAAGCCCGACGCCGGCGAGATCCGCTGGAACGGCGAGACGGTGCAGATCGCCAACCCGCAGGCGGCGCGCCGGCTCGGCATCGCCATGGTGTTCCAGCACTTCTCGCTGTTCGACACGCTGACCGTCACCGAAAACATCGCACTCGGCCTGGATGCCAAAACCGACCTCAAGGAACTGGCTGAGCGCATCACCCAGACCGGCGAGAAATACGGCCTGGAACTGGAGCCGCACCGCCATGTGCATACGCTGTCGGTGGGCGAGCGCCAGCGGGTGGAGATCGTGCGCGCGCTCTTGACCGATCCGCAGTTGCTGATCCTGGACGAGCCGACCTCGGTGCTCACGCCGCAGGCGGTCGAGAAACTCTTCGTCACCCTGCGCCGCCTGGCCGACGAGGGCTGCAGCATCCTCTACATCAGCCACAAGCTCGACGAGATCCGCGCGCTGTGCCACAACGCCACCGTCATGCGCGGCGGCCGCGTGACCGGCAACTGCGACCCGCGCAACGAAAGCAGCGCCAGCCTCTCGCGCATGATGATCGGCGACGAACTGGTGCGCCTGACGCGCGAACGCAATCCGGAATCCCTGCGCAACGAGCGCAAGCTGCACGTCAACCGCCTGTCGCTGCCCAAGGCCCACCTGTTCGCCACCGAGTTGAAGGACATCGAATGCGAGGTGCGCGCCGGCGAGATCGTCGGCATCGCCGGCGTCTCCGGCAACGGCCAGCAGGAACTGCTGGCGGCGCTGTCGGGCGAAGACCAGCGGGCCGCGCCCAACATGCTCATCCTGGGCGGCAGCCCGGCCGGCCACCTCCCGCCCAACCCGCGCCGCGCGCTGGGACTGGGCCTGGTGCCGGAAGAACGCCTCGGCCGCGGCGCCGTGCCGACGCTCTCGCTCACCGCCAACATGCTGCTGTCGCACCAGAAGACGCCTTATGTGAAGCGCGGCATGATCGATTTCGGCTTCACCCGCCGCGCCGCCGCCTCCATCATCGAGCGCTTCAAGGTCAAGGCGGCCGGCCCCGATGCGCCGGCCAAGAGCCTGTCGGGCGGCAACCTGCAAAAATTCATCGTCGGCCGCGAGATGGAACGCAAGCCTGCGGTGTTCGTGGTGGCCCAGCCGACCTGGGGGGTGGACGTGGGCGCCGCCGCCCAGATCCACGGCGAGATATTGAAACTGAAACAGGAAGGCTGCGCGGTGCTGGTGATCTCGGAAGAACTGGATGAATTGTTCGCGCTGTGCGACCGCCTGCATGTGATCGCCAAGGGACGGCTGTCGCCCTCGATCCCGATCGAGCAGGCCACGCGCGAACAGGTCGGCGTATGGATGAGCGGTCTCTGGGATGAGCCCGCTTCCGCCAGGGAGGCCGGCCATGTCTAAGCTGCTGTCGCTGCCCTTCCGCCTTGAGCTGCGCGGCGCGCCTTCGCGCGCGATGACGTACTGGTCGCCGGTGATCGCCATCGCGCTCACGCTGTTGCTGGGGGCCCTGCTGTTTCTGGCGCTGGGCAAGGATCCGCTGGCCGGGCTCAAGGTGTTCCTGGTCGCCCCGTTCTCAGGCAAGCGCGCCATCAGCGAGCTGCTGTTGAAATCCATCCCGCTGATCCTGTGCGCGCTGGGGCTGGCGGTGTGCTTTCGCGCCAGCATCTGGAACATCGGCGCCGAGGGCCAGTTCACCGTCGGCGCGCTGGCCTCCGGCGCCATGCTGGTGTGGCTGGACGTGCCGGGCCACGGCATCTCCGGCGGCGCCGGCCTGCTGCTGATGATCGCCGCCGGCATCGCGGGCGGCGCTTTCTGGGCAGCCATCACCGCCTTCCTGCGCGACCAGTTCAATGCCAACGAGATCCTGGTGTCGCTGATGCTGACCTATGTGGCGCAGCTGCTGCTGATGTGGGCCGTGAACGGCCCGCTGAAGGACCCCAACGGCATGAACTTCCCGCAGTCCAAGGTGTTCTCCGACGAGTTCATGCTGCCCATGCTGGTGGCCGGCACGCGCCTGCACGTGGGCTTCGTGGTGGCGGTGGCGGCGGCGCTGCTGATGGCGGTGTTCATGCTGCGCAGCCTGCGCGGCTTCTCGCTGACGGTGGGCGGCGTGGCGCCGCACGCGGCGCGCTATGCCGGCTTCTCGGCACGCTCGGCGCTGTGGGTGTCGCTGCTGATCTCCGGCGCCTTCGCCGGCCTGGCCGGCGCCTTCGAGATCGCCGGGCCGATCGGCCAGTTGCTGCCGTCGGTGTCGCCGGGCTATGGCTTCGCCGCCATCATCGTGGCCTTCATCGGCCGCCTGCACCCGGTCGGCGCCATCCTCGGCGGGCTGATCATGTCGCTGCTGTATCTGGGCGGCGAGCTGGCGCAGTCGCGCCTGGGCCTGCCCTCGGCGATCACCGGCGTGTTCCAGGGCATGCTGCTGTTTTTGCTGCTGGCCTGCGACACCCTGATCGATTACCGCCTGGCCTGGAAGAAGAAAGCCTAAGACCATGGAACAACTCGCTCCCCTCATTGCCGCCTCGATCAACGCCGGCACCCCGCTGCTGCTGGCGGCCATCGGCTTGCTGATCAACGAACGCTCCGGCGTGCTCAACCTCGGTGCCGAAGGCATGATGCTGGTGGCCGCCATCGCCGGCTTCGCGGTCGGCTATTCGACCAGGAGCCCGTTGCTGGGCTTCATGGCCGGCGCCGTGTGCGGCATGCTGATGGCCACGCTGTTCGCCTGGCTGGCGCTGCGCCTGGCCACCAACCAGGTGGCCACGGGCCTGGCGCTCTCGATCTTCGGCGCCGGCCTGTCGGCTTTCGTCGGCCAGCGCTTCGTGGGCCTGGCGCTGCCGGCGCAGGCCAATTCGGTGCCGCTGCTGGGCGACATTCCCTTCATCGGGGCCGCGCTGTTCCACCAGCACTGGATGAGCTATGTGGCCTTCGCGCTGTGCCTGGCCAGCATCTGGTTCCTGTACCGCACGCGCGCCGGCCTGGTGCTGCGCGCGGTGGGCGAGTCGCCCGAGTCGGCGCATGCGCTGGGCTATTCGGTGCGCGGCATCCGCTACGCGGCGCTGCTGTTCGGCGGCGCCTGCTGCGGCCTGGCCGGCGCCTACATGTCGCTGGTGTACACGCCGATGTGGGTGGAAGGCCTGGTAGCCGGGCGCGGCTGGATCGCGCTGGCCTTGACCGCCTTCGCCACCTGGCGCCCGGCACGGGTATTGCTCGGTTCGCTGCTGTTCGGCGGCGTCACCATCGCCCAGTTCTACCTGCAGGGCATGGGCGTAACGGTGCCGTCGCAGATCCTGTCGATGGCGCCGTATATCGCCACCATCGTGGTGCTGGCGCTGATCTCGCGCAATCCGGACTGGATCCGGCTGAACATGCCGGCGTCGCTGGGCAAGCCGTTCCGTCCCGGTTCCGCATGAACGGCCGGAAGTACGTTCGGTACGGCAAGGCGGTACAACGACGCCAGCGCAGCGGTCCGGCCGTTCATTTCGAATAGATGCTTTTCGTAGTCGCAATACGCATTCCAACCAACCTGAGGGAGAACCACAATGATCATTTCGCGCAGAGCCTCGCTGGCGATGCTCGCCACCCTGGCCGCGGCAACCCTGATCGGTTGCGGCAAGAAGGAAGAAGCCGCTCCGGCAGCCCCGTCTGCGGCCCCTGCCGCCGCCGCGCCCGCCGCCGATCCGCTGAAGGTGGCCTTCGTCTACATCGGCCCGGTCGGCGACGCCGGCTGGACCTTCGCCCACGACAAGGGCCGCAAGGCGGTCGAGGAGAAGTTCGGCGACAAGGTCAAGACCACCTTCGTGGAGAACATTCCCGAGTCGGCCGCCGATGCCGAGCGCGTGTTCCGCCAGCTGGCCACCGACGGCAACAAGCTGATCTTCGGCACCACCTTCGGCTACATGGAAGCGATGCTGAAGGTGGCCAAGGAATTCCCGGACGTGAAGTTCGAACACGCCACCGGCTTCAAGACCGCCGACAACCTGGCGCAGTACGACGTGCGCACCTATGAAGGCGCCTACCTGGCCGGCGTGGTGGCGGGCAAGATGAGCAAGTCCGGCAAGCTGGGCGTGGTGGCTTCGGTGCCGATTCCCGAAGTGGTCCGCAACATCGATTCCTTCACGCTGGGCGCGCGTTCGGTGAACCCGAAGGCGACCACCGCCGTGGTCTGGGTCAACAAGTGGTTCGACCCGGGCAAGGAACGTGAAGCCGCCACCACCCTGATCGGCCAGGGCGTGGACGTGCTGATGCAGAACACCGACTCCGCCGCCGTGGTGCAGACCGCGCAGGAAAAAGGCGTGTACGCCTTCGGCTGGGATAGCGACATGACCGGCTTCGGCCCCAAGGCCCACCTGGCAGCGTCGATCATCAACTGGGGCGTGTACTACACCGCGCGCGTGCAGGCGGTGCTGGACGGCTCCTGGAAGAGCAGCACCAGCTGGATCGGCCTGAAGGAAAACGGCATCGACCTGGCCGCCTTCAACCCGGACCTGCCGGCCGACGTGAAGACGCTGGTGGAAGAGCGCAAGAAGGGCATCGTCGACGGCAGCGCGCCGATCTGGAAGGGTCCGATCAAGGACAACGCCGGCAAGGAAGTGCTGGGCAAGGACGCCGTGGCTGACGACGGTTTCCTGCATGGCATCAAGTTCTACGTCGAAGGCGTGGATGGCAAGGTGCCGGGCTGAAGATTGATAGCCCCGGCGCGCCGGGGCAACCGGCAAGCCAACGGCCGGGAGCGTCGCCAGACGCCCCGGCCGTTTTTCATGGGCCGGGGCATTTGCCGCGGCGCCAGGCCGCGATGGAGGGATAATGGCGCATCGCCCTTTCTGGAGACGCCATGTCCGCCCCGCTGCCGGTTCTTGTCTTGCATGTGACGCTGCCCGTGGCGGCGGCGCAGGCCTACGCCTTTCTCGCCGATCCGCGCAACATGGCGCAATGGGCCTCGGGCCTGGGCCAGGGGCTGACGCAGGAAGGCGGCGCCTGGGTGGCCGAGGGGGAAACGGGCAAGGTCAGCATCCGTTTCGCCGAGCCCAATCCCTACGGCGTGCTGGACCACGAGGTGACGCTGCCCGGTGGCGCGCGGGTGGCCGTGCCGATGCGGGTGGTGGCCAATGGCGATGCGGCCAGCGAACTCACCTTCATCCTGTTCCGCCAGCCCGGCATGGATGACAAGAAATTCGCCGAAGACGCCCAATGGGTGATGCACGACCTGCAGGCCCTGCAACGGCTTTTGTCGCCTCCAGCCGACTCCGCGGGGCAAGCGGCCGCCCCGGCCCCCTGATCCCGCCGAAAAGCCCCGTCGGCCGCTATCGCAGCGCCAGCCTGCCTGTATAATGCACAGCCAATATTTACGGGAAACGATGTCCCCCGTTCCAGACCAGACGATTTATGCAAAAAGCCCGCAAACCGATCGAAATCAAGATATCCACCGTCGTTGCCATCTCGGCAATCCTGCATGAAACCGATCCTGCCGCCCTGGAAAAGGCGCTCAAGGACATGACCGGCGGCGTATCCGACTTCTTCGAGGATGAGTTTGCGGTGCTCGACATCGGCGCGCTGGAAGGCGCCACCGCTGCCGACATCGACTGGCAGGCGCTGGTCGGCCTGTTCAAGGCGTTCCGCCTGAACACCGTGGCCGTGCGCAATGCGCCGCAAGACTTGCACGCAGGCATCGTCGCCCATGGCCTGGCGATCGACACTCCGGCCGCGGCCGGCGCCGGCGCGGCCAATGCGCGCGCCCAGGAAACCGCGGAGCACAAAGCCCCGCCCGCCAAGCCCGCGCCGCAGCCCGAACCTGCTGCCGCGCCCGTGCCCGCTCCCTCAGCCGCAGCCGCCCCGGCAGCCCGCACCATGATCGTCGACACCCCGGTGCGCGCCGGCCAGCGCATCTATGCGCGCGGCGCCGACCTGGTGGTCATGGCGGCAGTCAACAACGGCGCCGAGATCATCGCCGACGGCAGCATCCACGTCTATGCGCCGCTGCGCGGACGGGCGCTGGCCGGCGCCTCGGGCAACACCGAGGCGCGCATCTTCGCCGCCTCGCTGGAAGCGGAACTGGTCTCCATCGCCGGAGTCTATCGAACCTTCGAGAACGGCCCTCCGGCGGAGGTCGCCGGCAAGCAGGTGCAGGTGCGCCTCAATGGCGAACGCATCGACGTGCTGGCGATGCAGGCGGCCTGAACGCAATACCGAATTTAGATAGAACGCATTTCACCAATCAACCTGAAATGCGTTCTGGCAAGCCAATCCAATAGGCTGAATCGCATCAGCACATCTGTTCTTCTTAAGGAGTTTTTTGTGGCAAAAATCATCGTTGTGACTTCCGGTAAGGGAGGCGTCGGCAAGACGACGTCGAGCGCCAGTTTCGCATCGGGCCTGGCAATGCGAGGCCACAAGACGGCCGTGATCGACTTCGACGTCGGCCTGCGCAACCTGGACCTGATCATGGGCTGCGAACGCCGCGTGGTGTACGACCTGATCAATGTCATCAACAAGGAAGCCACGCTGAACCAGGCGCTGATCAAGGACAAGCACTGCGACAACCTGTTCATCCTGCCGGCCTCGCAGACCCGCGACAAGGACGCGCTGTCCGAGGAAGGCGTCGAACGCGTGCTCAACGACCTGTCCAAGATGGACTTCGAATACATCATCTGCGACTCGCCCGCCGGCATCGAGCACGGCGCGGTGATGGCGCTGACCTTCGCCGACGAGGCGATCGTGGTGACCAACCCGGAAGTGTCCTCGGTGCGCGACTCCGACCGCATCCTCGGCATCATCCAGGCCAAGTCGCGCCGCGCATCGAGCGGCGGCGAACCGGTCAAGGAACACCTGCTGATCACCCGCTATGCGCCCAAGCGCGTGGAAGACGGCGAGATGCTGTCGTATACCGACGTGCAGGAAATCCTGCGCATCCCGCTGATCGGCATCATCCCCGAATCCGAATCGGTGCTGGCGGCGTCCAACCAGGGCAGCCCCGCCATCCACATCAAGGACAGCGACGTGGCCCAGGCCTACCAGGATGTGGTGTCGCGCTTCCTTGGCGAGAATGTCGAGCTGCGCTTCACCAACTACGAAAAGCCGGGTTTCCTGCAGCGCATTTTCGGAGGTAAGTGACATGTCCCTGCTTTCATTCCTGTTCCCGACCAAGCCCAAGAGCGCGGTTGCAGCGAAGGAACGGCTGCAGATCATCATCGCCCGCGAACGCTCCAACGGCCGCCAGGGCCCGGACTTCCTGCCGGCCCTGCACAAGGAACTGATCGAGGTCATTTCCAAGTACACCAAGGTCAATGCGGATGACATCAAGATCTCGCTGGATCGCCAGGGCAACCTGGAAGTGCTGGACGTGAACGTGGTGCTGCCGGACGCCGATTCGGCGCCGGTCTGAGCCGCCTTAACGCCTCGCATCCCGGCCGTCGTCCTGGCCCCGCCCCAGGACGACGGCGACCACGTCCCGGTACGCTGTTTTTTCTTTCTTCCCTGATGCGATGAAGATCGGGATCCTCTCCTCCTCCGCCGACTGCGTGGCCCTGCTGCGCCAGTTGCCCGCCGCGCGCAACTGCGCGGCCTATGCCGGCGCAGATGGCTTGCTGGCCGCGCGCATGGAGGGGGTCGCGGTACTGATCATCGATCTGGACGGACTTGAGGCGCAGGCTGCGCCGCTCGAAGCCGGCTTGCGCGCCTGGCGCGAACCGGCGCCGCCAGAGGGCGGCGTCGCGCCCGCCGTGCTATTGCTGGCCGCCCCGGCGCAAAAAGCCTTGCTGCAAACGCTGCGCGCCGCCGGCGCCGACGATTACCTGGTCAAACCCATCCGCCGCAACGAACTGGCGCTGCGGCTGGAATTGCTGTTGCATGCGGCCGATCCGCAGGCGGCAGGGTCCGTGGTGCACAGCGGCGGCTTCGTGTTCGACCTGGATCGCCTGCGCGTCTCCTGCCCGGCGCGTCCGTCGCTGGATGCCGCGCTCACCCGGAAGGAGTCGGAACTGGCGCTGCTGCTGCTGGAACACCTTGGCCGCCCGCTGTCGCGCGCGTTCATCCAGGAGCGCATCTGGGGCGCCGAACCCGAGGTGCCCACGCGCACCATCGACACCCACGTCTCGCGCGTGCGCAACAAGCTCGGCCTGAAACCGGAACATGGCTACAAGCTGGCCACGGTCTACGGCTATGGCTACCAGCTGGAACGCATCGAATCCAGCACGGCCGCAGGCTAAGCCCCGCCCGCTGAACGCACGGCCTCCGGCCCGGGATGCGGCATTCCTGCAACAGACGGCAACCGCCTTATTCCCCCTGGAAGGCATTTCTGTCTGGCAATGACAGCGCAAGACTTGTTGCCGGAACGCCAACCTCTACTGCAGGCGCAACCCGGACGTGACGCTGCGGCGGCGGTGCTGGCGCCTGTGTCAAGCTGTGTCAAAGCATGATCCATATCAGGGATGAATACCGACTATCGGCCCGCCGCCAAACCCCTTATTGCGCAGCGGGTATAATAGCGGTGTTGTAAATGGTCGATTTACCGTCGACTTTGGCTCCGAATTCAAGCCCAGCGGCATCGAAAGCCGCGTTATTCCATGCATTTGCTCGCCGTCGGACTCAACCACACTACCGCGCCGGTTTCATTGCGCGAAAAAGTGGCCTTCCCCGCTGACCAGATCGGTCAGGCGGTGGCGGCGGCGCGCGCCTGGTTCGGCGGCAACGACCGCATCATCTCGGCCGGCGAAGCGGCCATCCTCTCCACCTGCAACCGCACCGAACTGTATGCTGCCGCGGCGGCCGGCCGGGATGGCGTGGATTTCGCCATCGACCGCACCGCGCAGTTCCTGGCCGAGTACCACAAGATTCCCTACGCCGACCTGCGCCCCTTCCTCTATGCGCTGCCGCAGGACAATGCCGTGCGCCATGCCTTCCGCGTCGCCTCCGGGCTGGATTCGATGGTGCTGGGCGAGCCGCAGATCCTGGGCCAGATGAAGGATGCGGTGCGCCAGGCGGAAGCCGCCGGCGGGCTCGGCACCTACCTGCACCAACTGTTCCAGCGCACCTTCGCGGTGGCCAAGGAAGTGCGCACCACCACCGAGATCGGCGCGCACAGCGTGTCGATGGCGGCCGCCGCGGTGCGGCTGTCGCAGCGCATCTTCGATTCCATCGCGGGCCAGAACGTGCTGTTCATCGGCGCCGGCGAAATGATCGAGCTGTGCGCCACCCACTTCGCGGCGCAAAACCCCAAGACCCTGACGGTGGCCAACCGCACCATGGAACGCGGCCAGATGCTGGCGCACCGCTTCAACGGCAGCGCGATCCGCCTGGCCGACCTGCCGGCGCAACTGTCGCGCTTCGACATCGTGGTGTCGTGCACCGCGTCTTCGCTGCCGATCATCGGCCTGGGGTTGGTCGAACGCGCGGTCAAGGCACGCCGCCACAAGCCCATCTTCATGGTCGACCTGGCCGTGCCGCGCGACATCGAATCCGAAGTCGCGCGCCTGGACGACGTTTTCCTGTACACCGTGGACGACCTGGCTTCGGTGGTGCAGAGCGGCGTCGAGAACCGCCAGGCCGCGGTGGCGCAGGCCGAAGCCATCATCGAGACCCGCGTGCAGTCCTTCATGCACTGGGTCGACAGCCGCGCCATGGTGCCGCTGATCCAGGACCTGCACGAAACCGGCGAGGCGCTGCGCCTGGCCGAACTCGAACGCGCCCGCAAGATGCTGGCCAAGGGCGACGATGTCGAGGCGGTAATGGAAGCCCTCTCCAGGGGGCTGACCGCCAAGTTCCTGCACGGCCCGCAACAGGCCCTGCATCACGCCCAGGGCGAGCAGCGCAGCCAACTGGTCGAACTGCTGCCGCAACTGTTCCGCGCCAAGCGTTAGCGCCCCTCCTCTTTACGCCCGTGCTGCGTGCATGGGCCACCGCCTTGCCGTCGCCCTTCTTTGCCGCGTGACGGTTCCGCAAGACATTTTCACCCTACCCAAGCACATGAAACCATCGATGCTCGCCAAACTCGACCAGCTCGCCGAACGGCTGGAAGAACTCAACAGCCTGCTGGCGCAGGAAGACGCCACGGCCGATATGGACAACTTCCGCAAGATGACGCGCGAACATGCCGAACTGGGCCCGCTCGTGGCGCTCTACCTCGACTACGTGCAGTCCGGCCGCGACATCAAGACCGCGCAGGAACTGCTGGCCGACCCCGACATGAAGGACTTCGCGCAGGAAGAGATCAATGCCGCCCGCGCGCGCATGGAAGCGCTGGAAGGCGACCTGCAGAAGATGCTGCTGCCCAAGGATCCGAACGACGAGCGCAACATCTTCCTGGAAATCCGCGCCGGCACCGGCGGCGACGAATCGGCGCTGTTCGCCGGCGACCTCTTGCGCATGTACACGCGCTATGCCGAGCGCAACCGCTGGCAGGTGGAAATCGTCTCCTCCTCCGAATCCGAACTGGGCGGCTACAAGGAAGTGATCGCGCGCATCGCCGGCTTCGGCGCCTATTCGCGCCTGAAGTTCGAGTCCGGCGGCCACCGCGTGCAGCGCGTGCCGGCCACCGAGACCCAGGGCCGCATCCATACCTCGGCCTGCACGGTGGCCGTGATGCCGGAAGCCGACGAGGTCGAGGATGTCGAGATCAATCCGGCCGACATCCGCATCGATACCTTCCGCGCTTCCGGCGCCGGCGGCCAGCATATCAACAAGACCGACTCGGCGGTGCGCATCACCCACTTGCCGACCGGTATCGTGGTGGAATGCCAGGACGACCGCAGCCAGCACAAGAACAAGGCCTCGGCGCTGAAGGTGCTGGCCGCGCGCATCAAGGACGGGCAATTGCGCGAGCAGCAGTCGAAGGAAGCGGCCACCCGCAAGTCGCTGATCGGCTCGGGCGATCGCAGCGAACGCATCCGCACCTATAATTTCCCGCAGGGGCGCATGACCGACCACCGCATCAACCTGACGCTGTACAAGCTGGATTTCATCATGGACGGCGACCTGGAAGAACTGACCAATGCGCTGATCACCGAACACCAGGCGGAATTGCTGGCGGAACTGGGCGATAGCTGACAACGTCCAACCGGGCTTCGCACTCTCCACTACAATCCCTGTCAGCCCTCTTCTTTCAAGGTGAACGACTCATGAAATCATCCAAACCGGTCTTCCTGCTGGTGGCGCTGGTGTGCATCGCGCTGCTCGGTTTCGCCATGTACCTGCAGATCGTCGAAGAGATGCAGCCCTGCCCCTTGTGCGTGATCCAGCGCTACATGTTCGTGCTGGTCGCGGTATTTTCGCTGATCGGCTATTTCATGCCGGCCCCGGCACGCCGCGCCAGCGCCGCGCTGGGCTTGCTGGCCGCGCTGGGCGGCGCCGGCACCGCCATCTGGCACCTGTATGTGAAGGCGCATCCGGGCGTGTCCTGCACCACCGACCCGCTGGAAACCGCGCTCAACCAGTTGCCTACCGCCAAGCTCCTGCCGCAGATGTTCACCGCCGACGGTTTCTGCTCGGCGCCGTGGCCGCCGATATTCGGCCTGCAGATCCCGACCTGGTCGCTGATCTGGTTCGTGGTGCTGGGCCTGGTGCTGCTGCGCCCGATGTTCAAGCGCAGCTGAATCCCTTCCCATGAGCGGACATGCATCCAACTTGGCCGGCTGCAGCCTGGCGACGGTATTGAAGGTGGCACCGCTGGATGCGCTGGAAAACCGTATCCTGCTATGCCACGCGCTCAAGCTGACGCGGGTGCAGCTGATCACCCAGTCCGAACGGCGGCTGGACATCGCCGAGGCCGAGGCGCTGGCAACCCTGTTCGAGCGCCGCTTGCGCGGCGAGCCAATCGCCTACATCGTCGGCGCGCGCGAATTCTACGGGCTGGATTTCCGCGTCACGCCGGATGTATTGATTCCCCGTCCCGATACCGAACTGCTGGTGGAGCTGGCGCTGGAACGCTTGCCGCAAGGCGGCCGATTGCTGGACATGGGCACCGGCTCGGGCGCCATCGCGGTGGCCATTGCCCATACCCGGCCCGATGCCGGGGTGGCCGCGCTCGACGCCAGCGTTGCCGCGCTGGAGGTGGCGCGCGGCAACGCGGCGGCCAACGGCACACGGGTGGATTTCATGCTGAGTGACTGGTATCAGGCGCTGGATGGCGCGGCCCGGTTCGATGTCATCGCCTCCAACCCGCCCTATATCGTCGCAGGCGATGCCCATCTGTCGCAAGGCGACCTGCGCTTCGAGCCGGTCGATGCGCTGACCGACCATGCCGACGGCCTGTCGGACCTGCACGCCATCGTCGGCGGCGCGTCCGCCCACCTCAACGCCGGCGGCTGGCTGCTGATGGAACATGGTTACGACCAGGCGGCCGCGGTGCGGGCATTGCTGTCCGGGGCCGGTTTTTCCGAAGTGCAAAGCTGGCGGGATCTGGCAGGCATCGAGCGGGTGACCGGCGGCAGGCAGGATTAAGCTTAGGCGCACTCTCCCGCTGCGGCCGCACAAAAGCCGCCGGGCCCTGGCTTGCGTCAGGGCCCGGCGGCGTTCAACAGCGCATCAAGTCCTCACGCCGCTTTCTTTCCGCCCCCATCCGGCCCGGCCGGCGTATCCGTTACCGCGATGTTGCGCAACGCCGGTTGCTCGATCATCTTCAGCAGCGATGCCTCCTTCTGCCTGGCAGCCTTGAGGTGACGTTCCTTCACGTGGCCATAGCCGCGGATATCTTCAGGAATGCGCGCCACCGCGATCACCTGCGCCAGGTTGTCCGCGGTCAGTTGCCCCAAGAGCCGCAACATGGTCGCGCAGTACTCGTCGATCAGCGCCCGCTCCTGCTTGCGCTCGGCGGTGTGGCCGAAGGGATCGAAGACGGTGCCGCGCAGGAAGCGCAATTTCGCCAGCACGCCGAAGGCCGGCATCATCCACGAGCCGTACTGCTGCTTGACCAGGTGGCCGTTATCGTCATGCCTGGCCAGCAGGGGCGGCGCCAGATGAAATTTGATCCGGTAGTCGCCTTCGAACATGGCAGCGATCTTGTCGCGGAACGCGCCGTCGGTATAGAGCCGCGCCACCTCGTATTCGTCCTTGTAGGCCATCAGCTTGAACAGGTATTGCGCCACGGCCCGGGTCAGCTTCAATCCGCTTCCCGCCTCGCCCAATAAGCTTTCCGCCATCTGCACCTGCTGCACGAAGTCGCTGTAGCGGCGCGCGTAGGCGGCGTTCTGGTAAGAGGTCAGGAAGCCGATGCGGCGCTCCACCGTTTCCTCCAGCGTGGGCGCGCGCTTGAACTCGATCACCTGCGCCGTCATGCCGTTGCGCTTGGCGGCATTCAACGCCGTATCGATGTCGTGCGCGGCCACGCGACCCCAGGCGAAGGCTTGCTTGTTGAAGTCCACCTGCAATGCATTGAGCTCGATGGCGCGCAGCAAAGCGGCTTCCGACAACGGCACCCAACCTTTCTGCCAGGCGTAGCCGAGCATGAACATGTTGGTGGCGATGGCGTCGCCCATCAGCGCGGTGGCGATGCGGCCGGCATCGACCAGCGCCACGTTGTCGCGCCCGCAGGCTTTGGCAATCTCGCCTTCGCTGGAAGCGGCCGGGAATTGCCAGTCGGGATTGCGCACGAAAGCGGCGGTGGGCATCTGGGTCGAATTGACGGCCGCATGGGTGCGTCCTTCGCCCATGCGCGACAAGGCATCGCGCCCGGCGGTGACGATCACGTCGCAGCCGATCACTAGGTCGGCCGCGCCGGTGCCCACGCGGGTCGAATAAAGATGCTCGGGGCTGTCGGCCACGCGCACGTGCGACATCACCGGCCCGCCCTTCTGCGCCAGCCCGCTCATGTCCAGCACCGAGCACACGCGCCCTTCCACATGCGCGGCCATGGCGATGATCTGGCCGATGGTGATGACGCCGGTGCCGCCCACGCCGGTGACCAAAATGCCGTAGGGATCGGCCAAGGACGGCAATACCGGTTCAGGCAGTAGCGGCATGGCCGGCGCCGCATCCGCGCCCGGCTGCACCCGCGCCGGCTTCTTCAGCTTGCCGCCTTCGACGGTGACGAAGCTGGGGCAGAAGCCGGTGACGCAGGAGTAATCCTTGTTGCACGAGGACTGGTTGATCTGGCGCTTGCGGCCGAACTCGGTTTCCAGCGGCTCGACCGACAGGCAATTGGACTGCACGCTGCAGTCGCCGCAGCCTTCGCATACCGCCTCGTTGATCACGGCGCGCTTGGCCGGGTCGGGATAGGCGTTGCGTTTGCGGCGGCGGCGCTTTTCCGAGGCGCAGGTCTGGTCGTAGATCATGGCCGACACGCCGGCCACTTCGCGCAATTCGCGCTGCACGGCGTCGAGTTCGCTGCGGTGGCGGATGGTGACGCCGTCGGCCCATTTGATATCGTCCGGATACTTGTCCGGTTCGTCGGTGACGACGATGATCGGGTTGACGTTCTCCGCCGCCAGTTGCCGCGAGATCATCGCCGGATCGAGCGGGCCGTCGAACTCCTGGCCGCCGGTCATGGCCACCGCGTCGTTGTAGAGGATCTTGTAGGTGATGTTGACCTTGGCCGCGACCGAGGCGCGCACCGCCAGCAAACCCGAGTGGAAATAGGTGCCGTCGCCGAGGTTGGCGAACACGTGCTTCTCGCTGGTGAACGGCGCTTGCCCGACCCAGGTCACGCCCTCGCCGCCCATGTGGGTGAAGATGCTGGACTCGCGGTCCATCCAGGTCACCATGTAGTGGCAGCCGATGCCGGCCAGGCCGCGGCTGCCGTCGGGCAGTTTGGTCGAGGTGTTGTGCGGGCAGCCGGAGCAGAAATGCGGGATGCGGTCCTTGTTCGGGTCCGGCTTGCTGCTGATGTTGAGCGCGGCTTCCTTGGCTTCGAGGAAGGCGATGCGGGCGCGCACGCGCTGCTCGACCGGATGGCCGGCGAAGTAGCGCGAGATGCGCGTGGCAATCGCGCGCGCGATCTGCGCCGGGTTCAGCTCGTAGGTGGCCGGCAACAGCCAGTTGCCGTGGCCCTCGCGCTGCGAGCCGCTCCATTCGCCGGTGTCGTCGAACTTGCCGACCACGCGCGGGCGCACGTCGTCGCGCCAGTTGTAGAGTTCTTCCTTCAACTGGTATTCGAGGATCTGGCGCTTCTCTTCCACCACCAGGATCTCTTCCAGCCCCTGCGCGAACTCGCGCACGCCTTCGGCTTCCAGCGGCCAGGTCATGCCGACCTTGTAGAGGCGGATGCCGATGTCTCGCGCGACCTGTTCGTCGATGCCGAGGTCGTCCAGAGCCTGGCGCGTGTCGAGGTAGGACTTGCCGGCAGTGATGATGCCGATCTTGGCGCGCGGGCTGTCCCACACGATCTGGTTGAGCTTGTTGACGCGCGCGTAGGCCAGCGCGGCATACCACTTGTAGTTGTTCATCCGCGCTTCCTGCGCGAGCACGCTGTCGGGCTGGCGGATGTTGAGGCCGTCCGGCGGCAGCGCGAAATCTTGCGGCAACCGGATCTGCACGCGGTCCGGGTCGATCATCACCGACATGCCGGACTCGACCAGGTCGGTCACGCATTTCATCGCCACCCACAAGCCGGTGTAGCGGCTCATGGCCCAGCCGTGCAGGCCGTAGTCGAGGTATTCCTGCACCGAGGACGGATACAGCACCGGGATGCCGCAGGCCTTGAGGATGTGTTCGCTCTGGTGCGCGGTGGTGGAGGACTTGGCGGCGTGGTCGTCGCCGGCGATCACCAGCACGCCGCCGTGCGCGGAGGTGCCGGCCATGTTGGCGTGCTTGAAGACGTCGCCGCAGCGGTCCACGCCCGGCCCCTTGCCGTACCACAGCGAGAACACGCCGTCGTGCTGCGCGCCGGGGAACAGGTTGACCTGCTGCGTGCCCCACACGCTGGTGGCGGCCAGGTCTTCGTTCATGCCCGGATGGAATTTGACCTGGTGGGCGTCGAGGTATTTCTTCGCCTTCTCGGCGGTCTGGTCGACCGAGCCCAGCGGCGAACCGCGATAGCCGGTGATGAAGCCGGCGGTGTTGAGGCCGGCGCGGCGGTCGGCCTCACGCTGCAGCATCGGCAGGCGCACCAGCGCCTGGATGCCGGTCATGAAGACACGGCCGCGTTCGAGGGTATATTTGTCGTCCAGCGAGACGTCGTCCAGCAACAGCCGCGGGCTGGATGGTAGGGGTGCGTTCATGCGGTCTCCGTGCCAAAAATCGTGTTCTTGGTTTCACATGCGCCTGTGCCGCTGAGCTTGGTGTGGGCCTGGCTTCACGGGCGGTCAAAACGCCGGCGCCTTGTGGGCGCAGGTTTGTTTCTATTTATGGAGCCAAGGTAGCACAACGATGGGTAGCCCGCTACGCGCGTCGCAGCAGGGTTTCCGGCGTTTTGGAGGTGTTTTTTTGGCAAGCCGGAAACAATTCCGCACGTCCTGCGGAAGGGGGCGGCTTGCAAAGAAGAAAATGCCGGAAAGGGGGAAACAACAATATTTCCAGCTGTGAAAAAAGAGGACGGAAAGCGCAAAAGAGGCAAGTTGTTACAAGCAAGACGCGAATGTAACAACCGGTAAAAGAAATAGGATGGACGGCGCGGCTGGCGTTTAATAAGAATCACTTGAACAGCGATTGAATGGTATCCACTCTCTGTGCAAGGTTCCTCCCCTCTAGTGTTGAAAGCACCACTAGCTCGCGGATCTGGCCTCCCCTGTCAGATCCGCTTTTTTATTCCCGCTTCCTTTCCGTTCCTTTCTGCTCCTTTTCCGCGCGCGCCCCGATCAGCGGTTCGGCGGCAAGTTGGTCTCGCCCGCCAGCAGCGTATCGGCCGGCAGCGCTTGCTGCGTTTTCAGCTGTTCGTAGAACGGCGTGAAATCGGGCGCGGTGTCGTTGAACAGTTGCTCGAAATCACGGATCACGAAATAGGTTTCCTGGTACGAGTCGATCTTGTACAGCGTGCGCATGATGCGCTCGACCTGGAACGGGATGCGGCGCGGCTGGTCGCTGGACAGGCAATACTCGACCTCGCCGCCCGATGACAGGATGCCGGCGCCGTAGATGCGCAAGCCCTGCTCGCTCTGGATCAGGCCGAACTCGATGGTGTACCAGTACAGGCGCGCCAAATAGGCCAGGCCATCCAGCTTGAGCGCCTTCAGGCCGCCCTTGCCGTATTCCTGCAGGTGGTCGGCGAAGATCGGGTTGAACAGCAGCGGCACGTGGCCGAAGAAGTCGTGGAAGACGTCCGGCTCGACAATGTAGTCGAACTCGCGCTCTTCGCGCAGCCAGACGGTGACCGGGAAGCGGCGGTTGGCCAGGTGTTCGAAGAAGGTCTGGTCCGGCACCAGGCCGGGCACGGCGACCAGCTGCCAGCCGGTGGCCTGGTACAAGGCTTCGGTGGTGCGGTCGAAACGCGGGATGCCTTGCGAGACATCGAGCGCCTTCAGGCTGTCGATGAAGACATCGCAGGCGCGGCCGGGAATCAGTTTGGCCTGGCGCGCATACAGGCGCCGCCAGCGGGCGTGCTGCTCCGGCGTGTAGCTGTCCCAGTTCTGCGCCACCACGTAGTTGGCGTCGGCCTGGCTGTAGTCGCCGCGCAATGCGCCGCTGTCGGATTTTGTCGCGACCGTGGCGAAAAAGTCGTCGGTATTGGGATTGGTGCTCATGGCAAATCCGATGTCAAAGTCAGATGCATATTATGCGCCGCATTGCGCCGCCGGTCATGCCGGCGTGCAGTGCGCGGGCCGGATCAGGGCTGGCCGCCGCTCCCTTTGCCCTTGCCGCCGAGGCCGGTCACGCGCGCGCCCCATTTGAGCAGGGCCTTGAAATTGGCCTTGACGATGTAGTCCAGCATGGCGGCCTGTTCTTCCATCGCTTCCTGGAACACGGTGGCCGAATTGGCGGGGCTGATCTTGAGGTAGGCGTCGGCCTCGCCATAGTCGCGGTGGATGTCCATGCCGGCCTTTTTGGCGATATGCATCATCACCTTGTTGGACGACAGACAATGCATGTAGAGCGTATCGACGTCGGCGTTGCGGCAGCGCATGGAAGCCCGCAGGAACAGTTTGGTGCCCACGCCCAGGCCGCGTGCGGCGGCCGAAACGGAGACGCCGAACTCGGCCACCACCGGCTTGATGGTGGCGCCGCTGATGCGCGAACTCTCTCGCGGCGCGAACGCCAGGTGGCCGACCCCGAGGAGGCGCAGCCTGCGGTCATACACGCCGAACACGGTGTCGCGCGCGAAGTCGATGTTCTCCACGTAGCGGGTCACCATATCGTCCGACAGCTTGGAGCCGAAACGCAACAGCCGGTCCTTGTCTTCCAGCGCCAGGAAATGGCGCAGCAGGTGGCGGCGCGACTTCGGCGACAACTCCTTGACGAACACCATCGGCCGTTCGGCCTTGTGCTGCGGATCGGCATGCGGCGCATCGCCGCCGGCTTCTTGCTTGCCGCCCCGACGTTGCAGCCAGGAGAAAAAGGGATTGGCCATCTCTCAGTCCTGCGCCGGCGGCCGCTGGGCGGCAACGAAAACGGCGACCTTCTCGCTGCGCGCGGCATGGATCGCCTCCGGGATCTTCTGCGGCTGCGCCTGGTACAGGCCGGCGATGGCGCCGGCATCGATGTCTTGCGCCGCCTTCAACGCCCCTTCCAGATAGGCGGCCTGCGGGAAGGGCCTGGCGTCGAAACCGGTGCGGCCACGGTGGTCGCATTCGGAAGCGCGCAACATGTCGACGAAGCGCTGCGGCTTGCGGAAGGCGTCGCAGCGCGAAAACAGCGTCACCAGCGTGGCCGGGCGCATCTCGAAAGCGCGGCCGACATTGCCATGCTCGCGCGCGGTCATCAGGGCCAGGTCGCGGCAATCGCCCGGCGCCTTCAGGCGCGCGCAAACCTGTTCGGCCAGTTGCACGCTGCGCGCTTCATGGCCATGGTGGCGCGGCCACATTTCGGGCGGTGTGGCGCCCTTGCCGAGATCGTGCATCAATACGGCGAAACGCACCGGCAAGGCATAGCCTTGTCCGGCGGCCCAGTCGATGGCCAGCATCACATGCACGCCGGTATCGATCTCGGGATGCCATTGCTCCGGTTGCGGCACGCCCCACAACGCATCCAGCTCGGGCATGATGCGCGCCAGCGCGCCGCAGCCGCGCAGCACCTCGAACATGCGCGAGGGTTTTGCCTCCATCAGGCCGCGCGCGATTTCCTGCCAGACGCGCTCCGGCACCAGCGCATCAACCTCGCCTTCTTCCACCATGCGCCGCATCAGCGCATTGGTTTCCGGCGCCACGCTGAAATCGGCGAAGCGCGCGGCGAAACGCGCCACGCGCAGGATGCGCACCGGGTCTTCGATGAAGGCGTCGGAAACATGGCGGAAGATGCGGCGCTCGATGTCGGCCTGGCCATGGTAAGGATCGACCAGGGCGCCGTCCTGGTCCTGGGCGATGGCGTTGATGGTGAGGTCGCGCCGCGCCAGGTCGTCTTCCAGGGTGACGTCGGGCGCGGCATGGAAAGCGAAACCCTTGTAGCCGGGCGCGGTCTTGCGCTCGGTGCGCGCCAGCGCGTATTCCTCATGGGTATCCGGATGCAGGAACACCGGAAAATCCTTGCCCACCGGACGGAAGCCCTGGGCCAGCATTTCTTCCGGGGTAGCGCCGACCACCACGTGGTCGCGATCCTTCACCGGCAGGCCCAGCAGGCCGTCGCGCACTGCGCCGCCGACGGTGTAGGTCTTCATCATTTGTGGTTGGGAAGGATTTCTTTCTCGGCCAGGGCTTCTGCGATCCAGCGCGCCACCGCAGGATGCGCCTTGACGCGGTCGGCGTAGGCTTGCAGCGCCGGCGCCAGCGGCACCTGGTAGCTGGTGAAGCGCATCACCACCGGCGCGTAGAAGGCGTCGGCAATCGAGAAGTCGCCGAACAGGAATTCATGATGGCCGAACTGCGACAGGCATTCTTCCCAGATTTCGCAAACGCGGCCGATGTCGGCCTGCGCTTCGGGCGTGCGCCCCTGGCCCGGGTAGCGGCCGCGGATGTCCATGCTCATGGCGCTGCGCAGGCCCATGAAACCGGAATGCATTTCGGCGCTGATGCTGCGCGCGATGGCGCGCGCGTCGGTGCGCTCGGGCCACAGGCCGCGGTCGGGGAATTGCTCGGCCAGGTATTCGCAGATGGATAGCGAATCCCAGATCGCGATATCGCCGTCCAGCAACACCGGTACCCGGCCGGAACCGGTATAGCGGGCGATCTCGGCGACGGTATCGGGCTGGTCCAGCAGCACGCGCACTTCCTTGAAGGGGATGTCGAACGCGGTCATCGCCACCCAGGGACGCATCGACCATGACGAGTAGTTCTTGTTGCCGATCACCAGCGTGGGCAGATGGCGCCCGGCCTTGCGCAGCGTGGCGGACAATACCGGATCGAGTTCTGTGTCTTGCATAGGGGCTCTTTTCTTTGGATCGGAACTTTGGATCGGAAAACGGCGCAAATGACGCGAACGTCTCAGCGCCTGGCGTTGCTGCGGAAAAGGTCGAACTGGCGTTGGAGGTCGCGCGGCGCAAGGCAGGCCGGCGCGACGTCTTCCAGCGCAGTGGGAACCAGTTCCAGCTCCGGCGCGATGGGGCCGGACATGACATTATCCACCCGCATCGAGGCGACATTGTCGCGGCTCATCAACTTGCCGGGCAAGTGTTCCAGCGCCCAGGCCTGCAGCAGGCCCAGCGCTGGCGGCAAGGCGACGATGGGGCGCATATGGCCGCCATACCAACCGGCCAGTTGCACCAGTTCGCGCAGGCTGTATTGCGTCGGCCCGGCCAGTTCATAGACCTTGCCGCCGATATGCGGCAGCGCGATCGCCTTCCTGAAGGCCTGCGCCACGTCGCCGACATAAACCGGCTGGAAGCGCGCCTCGGCGCTGCCCAGCGCAATCACCGGAAAACGCCGCTGCAGGCCGGCGAACAGGTTGAGGAAACGGTCGTCTTCGCCGAATACGACAGAAGGACGGAAGATGGCGACCTCCAAGGAGGACGCCGCCAGCGCCTCGCGCTCGCCGGCCGCCTTGGAGCGCAGGTACATCGAGGGGCCGTGCGCATCGGCGCCCAGCGCGCTCATGTGCAGGTAACGCGGCACGCCGTGCCGCACGCAGGCGGCGACAATGCGGCGCGGCAGGGACACTTGCTGCCGTTCGAAATCCGGGCCGTAGGGCTGGCCGCGGCGCGCCGGCCGCGAATGCAGGATGCCGACCAGGTTGACGACCACATCCGCCTCGGCCACCAGTTGCGACAGCACGGCATCGTCGTGGATATCGGCCTGCACCACCGATACCACCGGCGACACCAGCAGGTGCTTGGCGCGCTCGTAACGGCGCGTGGGCACCATGACACGGTAGTCGGTGGCGCTGCCCAGCAGCCGCACCAGCCGCGTACCGATGAAGCCTGAGCCGCCAATGACGAGGATCTTGCGTACTGCCATGTTGCGCCTCCTGTATCCTGTGCCGCCTGCGTTTGCTGCGCTGCCCGCGTTAGCTGCGCGACGGCGGCCGGTTCGAATCAGGGCAGGTCGGTGGCGACGTTGGAGTTAGGCGCCACCATGCCCATGCGTTGCTTGAGCGACTGCGGACGGTTCTCGAACATGGCCGCATAGTACGTCGCATTGGACATCACGTTCTTGACATAGCCCCGGGTTTCGTTGAACGGGATGGTCTCGGCGAAGATCGCCCCTTCGACCGTGCGCGGCAAGGTCGCGCGCCAGGTGCGCGGGCGGCCCGGCCCCGCGTTGTAGCCGGCGGTGGCCAGGGTTTCGGAACCGTCCAGGTTGTTGAGCACCATGCTCAGATAGCTGGTGCCCAGCAGCAGGTTGGTGTTGATGTCGTTGACCTGGTCCGCGGTGAATTCGGTCATGCCGATCTTCTTGGCGACGAACTTGGCGGTGGCCGGCATCAACTGCATCAGGCCGGAGGCGCCGACGTGCGAGCGCGCGCTCTTGATGAAGCGCGACTCCTGGCGGATCAGGCCGTAGATCCAGGCATTTTCCATCCCCAGCGGACGCGTGGCCGCGTTCATCTCGCCCAGATGCGGCGCCGGGAAACGCTGGGTGAAGTCGAATTCGGCGCGGGTGCGGTCGGAGGTGTTGACCATGCGGTCCAGCACGTCGCTCTGGCGCGCGTATTCGGCCGCGGCCAGCAGTTGGCGGTCGGTCATCTTGCGCAGCTCCCAGTTCCATTCTCGGATCGCCTCGAAGCGCAGGTTGAGCTGGTAGAACCGGAGCGAACGCTGGAAGCCGGCATTTTGCGAATAGAGGGCGATTTCGCCGGCCGTCGGCGGCATCGGTCCCGGCGGAATGGTGATCTTCTGGCCCAGTTCTTCCAGCGCCAGCTGGCCATAGAAGCTGAAGTTGGCCGAGATCGATTCGAACAGGCGGCGCGCGGCGTCGTTCTGGCCATCTTCCTTGAGCGCGCGGCCGAGCCAGTAGGTCCAGGTGATATCGTTGCGCAGCGCCGCCGGCATGCTCTCGATCGTCGTGCGCACGGTCTTCCAGTCGCCCGCGCGCAGCGCCATGCGCACCTTCCATTGCAGCGCATCCTGCGTCAGCAGCGCATCCCGGGTCTTGCGCCAGTAGTCCATGGCTTCCGGCGCCAGCTTGTAGGAAGCGGCCAGCGCAATCTGCGCCCAGCCTTGCGCAACCTCCTGGGCCGTCATCTGGCGCGCACGGTCGCTGAGATAGGTGGCGGCCTGGGCCGGATTGCTGCGGGCCACGCGGCCCAGCGCAATGATGTAGAGCTGGTGGTTGGCAACGCCGCTGCCGGGCCCCTTGGCCAGCATCAGCGCGGGCTTGTCCATGACCTGCTGCACGGTGACATCGCCATTGTCGACCAGCACTGCAGCGCGGCGCGCGACCGTGGTGTTGCCGTTCTCGGCGGCCTGGCGGATCTGGAACCAGACATCGGCATCGGTGAACTGGCCGTTCTGCGCCAGCGTGGCGATCAGGTCGCTGCAACCCTGGCCGTAATCCTTGGGCGAAACCAGCAGCGCGCGCGCCTCGTCGGCGACGTTGGCGCCTTTGAGCGCGCGCGAGTTCAAGGCGAAGCATTTGACCTGGACGTCGTCGTCCAGGATGAACTTGGGATACTGCTCGTCGAACAAGGCCCAGTTGCCTGTCTTGCCCAGCGCCAGCAGCCAGTCGTTGCGCAGGCGATCGACCAGGGCCTGGCCTTCGTACCGGGTCATGAAGTCGCGGATTTCCTGCTCGCTGGCGGAATAGTCACGCACGCGCGGTTTGAGCCGATAATAGTCGACATACGACGGCAGGTCGTAACCCGACAAGCGCCCTGCCAGCTCCTGCGCCAGGGCGCCATTGTCGCTGGCGGCCGCTTGCCGCAGCGCAAGGAAGATGTCATCCGGGGAAGCATCGGGCGCCAGGCGCTTTTGCGCCTGGGCTGCGGGTGCGATGCTCAACGCCGCGCCGATGGCCACGACCAGTGAAACCGCCAGCGGACGCAGGCATTTGCCGAACAGATAATTCTTCAGGCGCATTCTTGTAGAACCTAGTGTGAATGAAACAAACGACGGAACAGATGACGAAACAGACGACGACGCCAAGCATAGCATGCGGCCCTCACGCGCCGAATCGGGAACAGGCCTTGGACAGGCAACTGAAAAACGCCCTGCGCGCCGACTTGCTGGCGCGCCGCAAGGCGCTGGACGCGCATGGCAAGGCGGTCTCGGATGAACTGATCGGCCGTCGCGTGCTGGCCTGGTGCCTGGCGCATGGCATCGCCAGCATCGGGGTCTATCATCCCATCCGCAAGGAACCCGACCTGCTTGCCGCCTATAACGCGCTGGCCGCGCGTGGCGTGCACCTGTCCTTGCCGATCGTCACCAATAAAGATTCACCTCTGGAATTTCGTCGCTGGCTGCCCGGCGAAGCGCTGAGCAAAGACGCCCTGGGAACACTGGTTCCGGGCGAAGAGGCGCCGGTAGTGCAGCCGCAGGCCCTGCTGGTGCCCTGCGTCGGCTTCAATGCCGCCGGCATGCGGCTGGGCTATGGCGGCGGGTTTTACGACCGCACACTGGCGGGTCCGCACCGGCCGCTGGCCGTGGGGGTATGCTATGCCTTCGGGCTGGTGGAATTCGCGGCCGAACGGCACGACATGCCGCTGGATCTGGTGCTGACCGATGCCATTGAATAAATACGACAGCACCGCACCAAGATGTTCTGCATAGGCGTAGCGGAACGACAATAAAAAAATCCGGATATATGTGTATATCCGGATTTTTTATTACTGCGGCTCATTACTGCCGCTTTCCAGCCAAGCTTACTTGACCAGACGCTGCCACACCGCCTGCGTCGGCCCGGCCTGGTTGAGCGAGTAGAAATGCAGGCCAGGCGCGCCGCCGGCCAGCAGGCGTTCGCACAATTGGCTGACCACATCCAGCCCGAAGGCGCGGATGGAGTCGACGTCGTCGCCGTAGCTGGCCAGCTTTAGGCGCACCCAGCGCGGGATTTCGGTGCCGCACATGTCCGAGAAGCGCACCAGTTGCGAGTAATTGGTGATGGGCATGATGCCGGCGATGACCGGCACCTCGGCGCCCAGTTTGGCGGCATCGTCCACGAAGCGGAAATAGGCATCCGCGTTGTAGAAGTATTGGGTGATGGCCGAATTGGCGCCGGCCTTCACCTTGCGCGCGTAGTTCTGCACATCGTCCTGCGGCGACTTGGCCTGCGGATGCATCTCGGGGTAAGCCGCCACTTCGATGTGGAACCAGTCGCCGGTTTCCGCCCGCACGAATTCGACCAGCTCGTTGGCATAGCGGAATTCGCTGGAGGCCTGGCCCATCGCGCCATAGCCGCTGGGCAAGTCGCCGCGCAGCGCCACCAGGCGCTTGACGCCGTTGGTCTTGTAGTCGTCCAGGATGGCGCGCAGGCTGGCGCGCGAACTGCCGATGCAGGACAGGTGCGGCGCCGCCTCATGGCCTTCGGCGGTGATTTCCAGCACGGTATCGCGCGTGCCCTGCTGGGTCGAACCGCCGGCGCCGAAGGTCACCGAGAAATACTTCGGCTGCAATTCGGCCAGCCTGGCGCGCGTGGCGCGCAGTTTTTCGGCACCTTCCGGCGTCTTGGGCGGGAAGAATTCGATACTGAAATTATGCTTGTTCATCGGTTCGATCCGGATTTCAGCAATAGGGTGGACAAGGCCCAGGACACGATGCTGTAGAGCAGCGCGCCGCCCACCGCCGACCAGAAACCGCCGACATGGAAACCGCCCACCAGTTGCGCCACCACCCAGAACATCAGGCCGTTGATGATGAGGATGAACAGGCCCAGCGTGAGCACGGTCACCGGCAGGGTCAGCACCACCAGCACGGGGCGCACGATGGTATTGACGAAGCCCAGGATCAGCGCGGCCACCAGGGCGGAGCCGAAACTGTCGACCTGCACCGAGTGCATCAGGTAGGGAACGGCCAGCAGGGCCAGGGCATTGATCAGCCAGGTCAGCAATAACATAAACATGGCACTTCCTTTCGGGCCTTGTCAGAATTGGACGGGCTGCCGCACGCGCAGCGGCAACGTGACGACAGCCCGTATGGTGCAGGCACGGCACGATCAGGCAACAGCCCGATCGTGCACAACCGATCAGTAACGGTAGTGATCGGCCTTGTACGGACCTTCGGTCTTGACGCCAATATACGCCGCCTGTTCCTCGGTCAGCGTGCTCAGTTGCGCATTGAGCTTCTTGAGCTGCAGGCGGGCGACCTTCTCGTCCAGATGCTTGGGCAGCGTGTAGACGCCGATCGGGTAGTTCTTGGTGTTGACGAACAACTCGATCTGGGCAATGGTCTGGTTGGCGAAGGACGAGCTCATCACGTAGGACGGGTGGCCGGTGCCGCAGCCCAGGTTCACCAGGCGGCCTTCGGCCAGCAGGATGATGCGCTTGCCGTCCGGGAAGATGATGTGGTCGACTTGCGGCTTGATGTTTTCCCAGGTGTATTGCTTCAGCGCGGCGACTTCGATTTCATTGTCGAAGTGGCCGATGTTGCAGACGATGGCCTGGTCTTTCATCTTCTTCATGTGGTCATGGGTGATCACATGGTAGTTGCCGGTGCAGGTGACGAAGATGTCGCCGTGTTCGGCGGCGTAATCCATGGTCACCACGCGGTAGCCTTCCATGGCGGCCTGCAGTGCGCAGATCGGGTCGATCTCGGTGACCCAGACTTGCGCCGACAGCGCGCGCATGGCCTGCGCCGAGCCCTTGCCGACGTCGCCGTAGCCGGCGATGACGGCGATCTTGCCGGCGATCATGACGTCGGTGGCGCGCTTGATGCCGTCCACCAGCGATTCGCGGCAGCCGTACAGGTTGTCGAACTTGGACTTGGTGACCGAGTCGTTGACGTTGATCGCCGGGAAGGCCAGCTTGCCTTCCTTGTGCATCTGGTACAGGCGGTGCACGCCGGTGGTGGTTTCTTCGGTGACGCCCTTGATTTCCTTGAGGCGCTTGGAGTACCAGTTGGCATCCTTGGCCAGGTAGCGCTTGATGGAGTTGAACAGGCACACCGCTTCTTCCGAATCCGGCTTGTCCAGCACCGAGATGTCCTTCTCTGCGCGCGCGCCCAGATGCAGCAGCAGGGTGGCGTCGCCGCCGTCGTCCAGGATCATGTTGGAATAGCCGCCGTCGGTCCATTCGAAGATGCGGTGGGTGTATTCCCAATATTCGTCAAGATTCTCGCCCTTGACCGCGAACACCGGGGTGCCGTTGGCGGCGATGGCCGCGGCGGCGTGGTCCTGGGTCGAGTAGATGTTGCAGGAAGCCCAGCGCACCTTGGCGCCCAGCGCTTCCAGCGTCTGGATCAGCACCGCGGTCTGGATGGTCATGTGCAGCGAGCCTGTAATGCGCGCGCCCTTCAGCGGCTGGGCCGCGGCGAACTCTTCGCGGATCGCCATCAGGCCCGGCATTTCGGTCTCGGCGATCTTGATTTCCTTGCGGCCCCAGTCGGCCAGGCCGATGTCGGCGATGATGTAGTCTTGGGATGCGGTAGTAGACATGGCAACGGCGTTGTTCACGCCCTCCTTTCATAGAATCAGAAAAAAAGTAACGTGAGCGCGGTTGCCAGGCCCCCTGGCGGGAGCCTGTTCACCGCAAGCAAGCCTGGCAGGATTTCCCTGTCGCAACGCTCCTTGCCGCGGTGAGGCATTGTGCAATCTTGCTGCCGTCCCCTGCATGCAATGCCAACGTGCGGGAACGGTGCGGAGGAAACCCCGCGGGAGGTGCATTCTAGCGCGCCGATGGCGATTGGGAAACCCTTGCGAGCCCCAATCGCCCCGCGTGCGCAGAAGATATTACAGCCCGGCGGCAGCGCGCAGTGCGGCGGCCTTGTCGGTGCGCTCCCAGCTGAATTCCGGCTCTTCGCGGCCGAAGTGGCCGTAGGCGGCGGTCTTGGCGTAGATCGGGCGCAGCAGGTCCAGCATCTGCACGATGCCCTTCGGGCGCAGGTCGAAATGCTCGCGCACCAGGTGCCCCAGTTGTTCGTCGCTGATCTTGCCGGTGCCGAAGGTGGTCACCATCACCGAAGTCGGCTTGGCCACGCCGATGGCGTAGGAGACCTGGATCTGGCAACGCTCGGCCAGGCCGGCGGCCACGATGTTCTTGGCCACGTAGCGGCCGGCATAGGCGGCCGAACGGTCGACCTTGGACGGATCCTTGCCGGAGAACGCGCCGCCGCCGTGCGGAGCCGCGCCGCCGTAGGTGTCGACGATGATCTTGCGGCCGGTCAGGCCGCAGTCGCCCTGCGGACCGCCGATGACGAAGCGGCCGGTCGGGTTGATCAGGTAGCGGGTATTCTTCAGCCATTCGGCCGGCAATACCGGGCGGATGATCTCTTCGATGGCCGCTTCATGGATAGCGCTTTGCTGCATCTCCGGGGAGTGCTGGGTCGACAGCACCACGGTGTCGATGGCGACCGGCTTGCCATCGACGTACTTCAGCGTCACCTGCGACTTGGCGTCCGGACGCAGCCATGGCAGGCGGCCGTCCTTGCGCAGTTGCGACTGGCGCTCGACGATGCGGTGCGCATAGTAGATCGCGGCAGGCATCAGTTCCGGGGTTTCGTTGCAGGCATAACCGAACATCAGGCCCTGGTCGCCGGCGCCTTGCTCCAGATCGACGCCGCGGCCCTCGTCAACGCCCTGGGCGATGTCGGGCGATTGCTTGTCGTAGGCGACCAGCACGGCGCAGCTCTTGTAGTCGATGCCGAAGTCGGCGTTGTCGTAACCGATGCGCTTGATGGTTTCGCGGGCGACGTCGATGTAGTCGACGTTGGCGCGCGTGGTGATCTCGCCGGCCAGCACGACCAGGCCGGTGTTGCAGAGGGTTTCTGCAGCAACGCGGGATTGCGGGTCTTGGGTGAGAATGGCGTCCAGGATCGCGTCGGAAATCTGGTCGGCTACCTTGTCGGGATGGCCTTCGGAGACGGATTCGGAGGTGAAGAGAAATTCGTTGGACATGCTGCAGCCTCTAACAATAAGTGATTAAACCCATGTCGCGGCCAATCATTTGTCGAGCCTGCGACGCTTTAGCGATATTTGTACCCCGTCTCGCAAGTTGTCATTAACTCGACGGCATGTGCTATTTTACGCCTCTTGCGATTTTCTGCAATTTGACGGTTGTTTTTACGGCCCTGTCCCTGTTATCGGCAAGTATGCTCGTTTCTTTATTCCGCCTGTTGTCCTTTTTGCCCTTGCCGGTTTTGCACGCCATCGGGCTGGCAATGGGTTGGCTGGTCTTTCTGGCATCGCCCGCCTACCGGCGGCGTTTCATCGACAACATCGAACGCGCCGGCCATCGCGCCCATTTATATAAGGCTGTCGGCGAAGCCGGGAAAGGCATGTTCGAATTGCCCTTCATCTGGTGCGCCAACCCCGGCCGGGTGTTGCGTACCGCCCGCGTCGAGGGTTGGGAATTCGCCCAGCAGGCGCTGGATGCCAAGTCCGGCCTGATTCTGCTTACCCCGCACCTGGGATGCTTCGAGATCACCGCACAGGCCGTGGCGCAGCGCACCCGACTCAGCGCGCTGTATCGCCCGCCGCGCAAGGCGGCGCTCAAGCCGCTGATCGAGGGCGCAAGGGCGCGCGCCAACCTGCACCTGGCTCCGGCCAGCCTGGCGGGCGTGCGTATCCTGCTCAAGGCCCTGAAGAGCGGCCAGGCGATCGGCCTGCTGCCCGACCAGGTGCCGCAGAATGGCGAAGGCGTCTGGGCCGATTTCTTCGGCAAACCGGCCTATACGATGACCCTGTCGGCCAAGCTGCACCAGATGAGCGGCGCGCCCATCGTGCTCGTTTATGCCGAGCGGCTGTCGTGGGGACGCGGTTACGCCGTGCGTTTCGTGCCCTTTGAAGGCGAACTGGGCGATACCCCGCAGCAACAGGCGTGCGCCATCAACGCCGCCATGGAGGCGCTGATCGCCCAATGTCCGGCCCAATATATATGGAGCTACAACCGCTACAAGGTGCCGCCGGGCGTGGCCAGACCGGAGGAGATGCAATGAGGGCCCTGATCGGACTCATGTGGCTGCTGCATTGGCTGCCACTCCCCATCCTTGGCCGCCTTGGCGAAGCATTGGGCTCGCTGCTTTATATGTATATGCGGCCGCGCCGGCGCATCACGCTGGTCAACCTGCGCCTGTGCTTTCCCGAAAAGTCCGAGGAAGAGCGCCGCGACATCGCGCGCCGGCATTTCCAGGCCTATGCCCGCAGCGCGCTGGAGCGCGGCGTGCTGTGGTGGGCCTCCGAGGCGCGCCTGAGACGACTCATCAAGATCGAGCCGGGCATCCCCTTCGAGACCCTCAAGGCCGGCCCCGTCATCCTGCTGTGCCCGCACTTTGTCTGCCTGGAAATCCCCGGCATCTCGCTGGGGATCAATTCCGAGTATTCGGTATGCACCCTCTATGCACGCCAGCAGAACCAGATCATCGATGAAGCCCTGCTCAAGGGACGCTCGCGCTTCAAGCCGGTCACCCTGCTCACGCGCGAGAAGGGCGTCAAACCGATCATCCGCGCCATGCGCGGCGGCCTGCCCTTTCTCATGTTGCCGGACATGGATTTCGGCATCCGCGACGCCGAATTCGTCCCTTTCTTCGGCGTGCCCGCCGCCACGCTCACGGCCACCGCGCGCATCGCTTCGGCCACCGGCGCGTCGGTCGTGCCGGTGGTCACCACCTTCCTGCCCGGCTACCGCGGCTGGAAGACCACCTTCTATCCGGCCTGGACGGATTACCCGGGCGACGACATCGTCGCCGCCACCCGCCGCATGAACGCCTTCATCGAAGAACGCGTGCGCGAAACCCCTGCCGAATACTTCTGGGCCCACAAGCGCTTCAAGACCCGTCCGCCCGGCGAACCCGATCCTTACCGCCGCGACACGGCCGGCTGAACATTCAGCCTGCCTTCCTGTAAAAAAGCGGCCCTATAATGTCTTCATGAAGATCAAATTCACCAAGATGCATGGCGCCGGCAATGACTTCGTCGTGCTGGACGCCATCAACCAAGCCATTTTCCTCCGGCCCGACCAGTGGAAGTTCATTGCCGACCGCCGTTTCGGCATCGGCGCCGACCAGATGCTGGTGGTCGAAAAGGCCCGCGGCGATGGCGTGGATTTCCGTTACCGCATCTACAACGCCGATGGCGGCGAGGTGGAGCAATGCGGCAACGGCGCGCGCGCCTTCGTGAAATTCGTGACCGACAAGGGCCTGACCGACAAGCGCGCGATCCGGGTGGAAACCATGTCGGGCATCATCGAACCCCGGCTGGAAGAGGATGGGCGTATCACCGTCGACATGGGCGCCCCGATCCTGGCGCCGGCCGACGTGCCGTTCGACAGCGCCGGACTGGAAAGCCGCATGGAAGGCCAGGACGCCCTCTGGCCGCTCGATGTTGCCGGGAAGACAGCCTGGATTTCGGTAGTATCGATGGGCAACCCGCACGCGGTACAGGTGGTGGCCGACACCGAAGCGGCCCCGGTCCTGCAGGATGGCCCGCTGATCGAACATCATCCGCGCTTCCCGCGCCGGGTCAACGCCGGCTTCATGCAGATCGTCGACCGCCATCATGTGAACCTGCGCGTGTATGAGCGCGGCGCCGGCGAAACGCTGGCCTGCGGCACCGGCGCCTGCGCGGCGGTGGTGGCCGGGATTCGCCGCGGCCTGCTGGATTCGCCGGTCGCCGTGCAAACGCATGGCGGCATACTCAGCATCGCCTGGCAGGGCGCAGGCCAGCCAGTGCTGATGACCGGCCCTGCGGTGTCGGTGTTCGAAGGCGAAATCGACTTGCCGGATTGATACCGGCGCCGCTGGCCGAAGTATCGTCCTGAATAAAAAATGGCTTGCCGCTTGGCAAGCCATTTTTATTCAGGGAAGCGCCTGGAACTCAGTGCATCGACAGGAAGAGCAATGAATCCTCATTCAACGCCCACACCTTGCTCTTGAGCCTCTTCCGCGTTCGAGTCTGCATCGGGCACAACCGTCTTCAAACGATACAGGCGCTGCCGGTAATTGCCCTCGGGACCGGATGGTCCGCAATCCACGTCTTCGAACAAGCGACCGATGCGGTTGAGCGCGCCGCGTTCTTCGCCCGTCTCGACCATGATCAGGCGGCGCTTGCTGCGCGCATACTGGGCGCGGATGTCGACCATCAGGCAATGGCCGCAGTCGGCCTGCTTGAGGTCGAGCAGCAAGGCCTCCGGCCGCGTCAGGTTGAACAAGGCCGCCAGCTCGATGCGCGCCGCCAGGAACGGGTAGGCGTTGACCTGCTCCCGGGTCAGCTGCGCGCGCGCCTGCACCGCCCACGGCGCCGTGCCGGGACGATCGGCGACTTTCTCCAGCAATGCTTGCGCCTGGACGCTGCCTTGGGTAGCGGCCTTTTGCAGCCAGTAAAGGGCGCGCACATCATTGGCCGGGTCGTCGCGGCGATTGCGCCAGGCCGTGACGCCGCATTCCAGTTGCGCCGCCATATGCCCCATCTCCGCCGCGCGCTCCAGATAGTGCTGTACATCGGCCAGGTTGCGCTGGGAAAATTCCGGTTTCAGGTAAATGCGCGACAAGGCATACCAGGCTGCCGCCATGCCCTGCTCTCCGGCCAGCGTCAGCCAGCGGATCGCCTTCTTGTAATTAGCAGAACCTCGCCCAGGGAATTGCCGCTCACCCTGCTCGTCCATCCGCCCATATAACAGTCCAAGCCCCAACTGGGCATCGCGATCCCCGGCCAAAGCGGCCAGCTCCAGCAATTGCTGGACATAGAGCAAGTTGGGCTGCGCCTCGGCCAGCCGTACCTGGGCCAAACGCCTTAACAGTTGTATGTTCTGTCCACCGAGGCTGGAAGCCAGCATCTCGGCCGGCGCATTCAGCTGGCCGGCCACCGTCTCATATTGCCTGAGCAATACATCGGCCAGGGGCTGGGCGCGCTGGAGGAACCCCGGCATGTCCGACTGGCTCCACGCCGCATCGGCCAACGCATGCTGGGCCTGTTCGATGCCGGCGTCGGCAGCCCTCTGGGTCCACTGGCGGATTTCATCCTGCGGCCGGGCTACCTGTGGCGCCAGCTCTGCACCGGCTGCAACTGCAGCCACAGCCTCGCCGCTTTGGGCCAACTGCCGCTGTACCTCAGGACTTTGCTGGGCCAACAACCATTGGGCATCAGGGTTGCCCTCGCGCGCCACCACCTCCAGCGCCCGGATCGCCTTCTTTTTAAGATCGGCGCTGATCTGCGCAACATTGCCCAGCACCAGCCTGGCAAACACCAGTCCGGCCTTGCTCAGTCCGGCATCGAATGCCCGCTCGTACCATAAGGCCGCATCCTGCGGCCTGGCCAGGGGCATGACCACTTCATAGGGGATGTGCTGGGCGATCAGCATCCACGCATCCGCCAGTCCTTGGCGCGCGGCGCGCTCCAGCCAGTGGAATGCGGTTCCCAGACTTTGGGGCAAGCCGTTACCGCCAAACAGGTAACGCTTGCCCAGGGTGAGCTGCGCCTCGGCCTGGCCGGCCCGCGCGGCGCGGATGATTGCCAGATCTTCTCGATTTGCCATTAGCCTTCTGCGATAGATCAGAAAATCAAAATTATGCCCTACAAATCACATTTTTTTAAAATGGAAGACGAAACACTATAAATGCATCTTTTTAACAACAATTTGACGCATGAGACGGATCGGATCAAGTTCCCCCTCAAAGGGCCGATAACAAGGCGTACCCCGCAAGCGAAAATCCGCTTTGAACGGATCCTTCGCATGGAAAGCGTTTGAAAAAAACAACACTCAGCAAGCAGTTTGACGCTTTCAACCAAAATTCCAGCCGCCAAACGACCAATCTGCGGCCATGCCAAATGAGAACCCTTAATGTCTCACCATCCGACTAGAAGTACGGATCCTCAAGACTATTTTTATAGAAGGATGTCAAATGAAAAAATCTCTGCTGGCACTGGCCGTTCTCGGCGCGTTCGCAGGTGCTGCTCAAGCACAAAGCTCCGTTACTATCTACGGTATCGTTGATACTGGTATTGCATACACCAGCAAGGCTGTTAACACCACCACTGGTAACACCGGCAGCAAGTTCGGCCTGAACTCGGGCGTCATCCAGGGTTCGCGTATCGGTTTCAAGGGCGTTGAAGATCTGGGCGGCGGTCTGTCGGCCGTGTTCAACCTGGAAGCTGGCTTCAAGAACGACACCGGTGCGCTGGATGATACCAAGACCACCAACACCCTGTTCCGTCGTAAGTCGGTCGTCGGTCTGCAAGGCGGTTTCGGTAGCGTGCTGCTGGGTCGTCAAACCGACTTCGCCGACACCATCTCCGCTTACACTTCGGTGGCTGACTTCGGTGGCGTGACCGGCGCCGTCGGCCACAACCTGGATCGCCTGGAAGGCACCCGTACCAACAACTCGATCAGCTACACCACCGCTAACCTGAGCGGCTTTACCGGTAACCTGATCTACGGTTTCGGTGAAACCGCTGGTCAAACTTCGGCTGGCCAAGCTTTCGGTATTGGCGGTAAATACGACAACGGCCCTCTGGGCTTGGGTCTGAACTACTACCAATCGAAGCAAGGTTCGACCCCGTCTGACACCTCGCTGCTGAGCTCCGCTGGCGCTGGCGATGCAACCAACGCAGGCAACTCCGCTGCCAAGGTTCTGAACGTTGTGGCTAGCTACCAGTTTGGTCCGGCACGTGTGTACGGTAACTGGTCGCGCGTCAAGCAAGACCTGAGCCCTTCCGTGACTACGACTGCCAACCAGACCCTGGCAAACGCCAACAAGGCTGACGTGTACGAACTGGGTACCGCTTACTCCCTGAGCCCCTCCCTGAAGCTGCTGGCTAGCGTGCAACACACTCGCGCCAGCTTCAAGAGCGTTGATGGCAAGGGCAAGCTGACCCAAATCAACCTGGGTACTGACTACTGGCTGTCCAAGCGTACCGATCTGTATGCCTTCGTGTCGAACATCCGTGCTTCGGACATGATCAACACTGGCGTCTACGGCGACACGACTGGTTCCGATGCCAGCCAAACCGCTGTTGCAGTTGGTATCCGCCACAAGTTCTAATTTAAGGACCTGATGCCCGGCATGAAAATGCCGGTCTTCACTACTTGAGTTAAAACCGATTCGGGCTTGCATGAGCAATCATGCAAGCCCGTTTCTTATTCCGCGCCCCTGCGTCATTTTTCCGAACGGCCCTCCCGGTTTGACTCTCTGTGCCTACGCACTCCGCAACAGACCGCCTGCCGGCAAAGCCGGAAGAAGCGCTCTCAGCGATTGTCAGCCTTTCCGATAGCGAGGATAATCTCGCGATACTCTTGGCATTGCCTGGCGGCATGGAGAAAACATGATCCCGCCTGACAACACTGCCGTGACACACATACGAACACACTAGCGATGACCACCCAACTGGACTCCGATCTGATTGCCGAATACCTGCTTGATCACCCTGGCTTCTTCGAAGAGCATGCAGAGTTGCTGTCGAGAATCAAATTGACCAGCCCGGTCATGGGCCGCGCCGTTTCCCTGCAGGAACGCCAGATGGAAATCCTGCGCGAAAAGATCAAGGTGCAGGAGCTGCACATGGCCGACCTGATGCGCATCGCCCAGGAAAACGACGAAATCACCAACAAGTTCCAGGCATGGACGCGCGCCCTGCTGCTGGCGCGCAATGAGACCGACCTGCCGCACACGCTGGCCGATCAGTTGAAAGAAATCTTCCATGTGCCGCAAGTTACCCTGCGCCTGTGGAATCTGCCCGAAACGCATGCCGCGCAATGGTTCACGCAGTCGGTGTCGGAAGATGCGCGGATTTTCGCCAATGGCCTCTCCGCGCCATTTTGCGGTCCCAACAAGGACTTCGAAGCCGCCTCATGGCTGGAAGACGCCGCCTCGGTCAAATCGGTCGCGATCCTGCCGCTGCGCGGCGGCGCCTCGCCGGACTCATTCGGCCTGCTGGTGCTGGGCTCGGGCGACCCCAATCGCTTCACTGCGGAGATGGGCACCGACTTCCTCACCCGCATCGGCGAAACCGCCAGCGCGGCACTGGCCTGCCTGCTGCGCTGAAAACGGGCCGCCCGTACGGCCTTTATCCGCCTCCGCCTTATTTCGCCGCGTCCGGGCAGCGTGGCACAGCCTGGGAACCTGAGCAGGTTCTAAGAAATGAGCGCCGATGGATACCGCCCCGCACTCGCTGATTCAGCAATACCTCTCCACGCTGCGCACCCAGCGCAAACTGTCCGCCCATACCACGGAAAACTATGGCCGCGACCTGCAGGAACTGCTCGGCCTGCTGTCCACGGCGGCCAATCCGGCCAGCGGCGATGGCGCCCTTGATTTCCGCAAGACCAGCCAATTCCAGATCCGCAAATGCGCGGCGCAACTGCACGCGCGCGGCCTGAATGCGCGCTCGATCTCGCGCAAATTGTCGGCATGGCGCGGTTTTTTCGCCTGGCTGTCGATGGAAGTCGAATTGAAGGCCAATCCGGTGGATGGCGTAAAGCCGCCCAAGAAAAGCAAGCCGCTGCCCAAGGCGCTGGCCGCCGACGATGCCATCCGGCTGGTGTCGCAGGGCAATCCGGGCAAGGATCCTTCTTCCACCATGGCCGCATGCAACCGCGCCATGTTTGAGCTGCTGTACTCCAGCGGCCTGCGCGTGTCAGAACTGGGGACGATCGACATCGCCGATACCCGGGAAGGCGCTTATGAGTCAGCCGGCTGGATCGACCTGGAGAACGCCGAGGTCACCGTCACCGGCAAGGGCGACAAAAAGCGCAAGGTACCGGTGGGGCAAGCCGCCCGGCAAGCCATTGCCGACTGGCTGCCGATCCGCGCATCGCTGGTGAAAGCGGATGCCGGGCCCGACCGGCATGCGTTGTTCCTGACCGAGCGCGGCACGCGCATGTCCGCCCGCGTCATCCAATTGCGCCTGAAAACCCACGCCCAGGCGCTGGGCATGGCCAGCGATGTGCATCCGCACATGCTGCGCCACTCCTTCGCCTCCCACGTACTGCAAAGCTCCGGCGACCTGCGCGCGGTGCAGGAAATGCTGGGCCACGCCTCCATCACCGCCACCCAGGTTTATACCGCGCTCGACTTCCAGCGCCTGGCCCAGGTCTACGACCAGGCGCATCCGCGCGCCAAGAAGAACGGCCCCAAATAGGCCCCATCGATTCCTGCTGCAAGGCGACAGGAAACCCCGTCATGCATCGGCTAGAATAGAGGCTGAATCACCATGTTGATGCCGCCCATGAAAGCCAAACCCGCCGCTATTCCAGCCAGCAGCCACAGCGCCCAAGCCGACTCCATGGCCGCGCTGGCCCAGGCGCAGCTGCGCGAGGCGGGCGTGCGCGTGACGCAGGCGCGCGTGAACGTATTGGGCGCATTGCTGGAAACCCGCAGCGCGGCCTCGCACCAGGATATCCAGGATCGCTTCGCCGGCATGGATCGCGTCACCCTGTACCGCGCGCTGGATTGCCTGACCGAAGCCGGCCTGGCACACAAGATCTCCAGCGACGACCGCATCTTCCGTTACAGCGCCGGCGCCGACCATCCGGAACACGGCCTGCACGATCACTCGCACGGCAAACAGCACCAGCACGGGCATTTCAAGTGCACGCGCTGCGCGCGCGTATTCTGCCTGGACGCCAGCGACGGCACCGACTTCCTGGCCACCGTGCTGCCGGACGCCGACAAGCACCGCTCCACCGCCGCGCAACTGCAATCGGCCCTGCGCAAGACGCTGGGCAAGGGCTTCCAAAGCCACGAAGTGGAACTGACCATCAAAGGCTGGTGCGCGGACTGCGCGGACTGAGTCCGGCGACCCACGCCACATCCCCGTCCCCATCACTCAGTGCCGCGAACGCGCGGCACCCAGCCCGGCCAGCCGCCGCGGCAACTGCCGCACCGAACTCACCTTGACGTCGACATAGGAAGGAAGGCGGCTGCGCACGCGCTGCGCCGCCAGATGCCCCTGCATCGCATTGCCGATCAGATACTGGGTCACCCAGGCGGTACGCACGCCCAGCTCGCGGGCGGCCTTCAGGTTGTCCACCGTGTCTTCCACCAGGATGCAACGGCGCGGACTGATCTTCTCGCGCGCCAGCAGCTTGCGCAGCATCAGGCGCGACGGCTTGGGACGCAGCTGGCGGTGCACGTGCATGGACTCGATCGAGATATGGCGCGAGAAATGCCGGTGCAACCCCAGATGGCGCAGCAACTCGCGGGAATAGCGGCGCGGCGCGTTGGTCAACAGGATCTTGCGCCCCGGAAGCTGCTGCAGCCAACGCCCGATGCCGCGTTCGGCACGCACCATCCCCGGCAAATCATCGAACAAATGGGCTTCGTGCAGGAAATCTTCCAGGCGCACGTCATGGTGGCGCACCATTCCCAGCAGCGTCGCGCCATACAGTTTCCAGTAATGGCGGCGCAGATGGTTGATCGCCGCCTCGTCGCACGGATGGCCGGCCTGCTCCAGCACGCGCGTCATGTACCGGTTCATGTTAGCGTTGATGGCGGGGAAGATCGCGTGTGACGCGTTGTGCAGGGTATTGTCGAGATCGAACAGCCAGAGCGGTGTAGTATTGGGCGCCATAAATCAAACCATCCGCGCCCCGTACCGGGTCGCGGCGATATCGATGCAAGAAAAGAAAGGCAAGCAGTGAAAGGCTTTGCGGGACGACTGATTATAGTGACATTGGCTTTGCTGTCCTGTTTTTATCTGCCGCAGGCGCATGGCGCCGCGCCCGCGGCTGCGGCCACCGGCCAGGAGCCGCCCAACCGCGGCGCGCTCTACCGGGTTTCCGACGGCCGCCACACGCTGCACCTGTTCGGCACCATCCACGTCGGCGCCAGCGACTTCTATCCGCTGGAACGGCGCATCGCGCAGGCGTTGGGCGAAGCCCCCGTCCTGGCGCTGGAACTGGATCCGCAAAACGCCGGCGCCTTGCAGGCGGCGGTGCAAAAATACGGCATCTACCCGTCCGGCCAGCGCTTCGAAGATCATCTCGACCCGGCGCTGGCCCAGCGCACGATGGCCGCGCTCAAGCGCTACCAGTTGCCCGCGCAACAGATGCAAGGCTTGCGGCCATGGATGCTGGCCATGGTGCTGACCGTACAGGAATACGCCAGCAGCGGCTATCACCCCGAACTGGCGGTAGACAGCTACCTGGCCGGCGCCGCCCGCGCGCATGGCGCAACAGTGGTGGAACTGGAAAGCGCCGAACGGCAGATGTCGATCTTCGCCCGGCTCGATGCCGCGCATCAGGCGCAATTCCTGGGCGACACGCTCGATGAGATGGATGACGCCGACACCACCCGCAAGCTGGCTGAACTGGTCGGCGCCTGGCGCCATGCGGACAGCCAGGGATTCGAAAATGCATTGCAGGAAATGGAGCAAGACCGATCCTTCGCCAGTGCCTTCACCCGCCAGGCGCTGCTGGACGAGCGCAATCCAGATCTGGCCGACGGCATCGCCGCGCTGCTGACCAGGCATGACAAGGCGGTGGCCGCCATCGGCATTCTGCACCTGGTCGGCCCGCGCAGCGTGCCCGCGCTGCTGAAAGAAAAAGGGCTCAAGGTAGAACAGATTTACTGAACGGCGTGACCTCAAACCCGCGAACCGGAAAACCAAAAAACGAAAAAGGATGAGCAAGCTCATCCTTTTTCATTCCCGCAACCATTGCCATGGCATGCACGCTGGCGCCGGCCGCCGCCAGCGCCTGTATTCCTAGTGCGAACGGATCATCGTGCCGAAAGCCTGTTCGGTCAGCACTTCCAGCAGCAACGAATGCTCGATGCGGCCATCGATGATGTGCACGGTATTCACGCCCGACTTGGCCGCGTCCAGCGCCGAGGAAATCTTCGGCAGCATGCCGCCGGAGATGGTGCCGTCGGCGAACATTTCGTCGATCTCGCGCGCCGACAGGTCGGTCAGCAGGTTGCCCGCCTTGTCCTGCACGCCGGCGATGTTGGTCATCATGATCAGTTTCTCGGCATGCAGGATCTCGGCGATCTTGCCGGCCACCACGTCGGCGTTGATGTTGTAGGCCTGGCCGTCGTCGCCGAAGCCGATCGGCGAGATGATGGGGATGAAAGCGTCATCCTGCAGCGCCTTGACCACCGCCGGATTGATCGCCTCGATCTCGCCCACAAAACCGATATCGAGGAACTGGCCCGGCTTCTCCTTGTCCGGCATCTGCATGCGGCGCGCGCGGATCAGGCCGCCGTCCTTACCGGTCAGGCCCACCGCCTGGCCGCCGTAGTGGTTGATCAGCATCACGATATCCTGCTGCACTTCACCGCCCAGCACCCATTCCACCACTTCCATGGTCTCTTCGTCGGTGATGCGCATACCCTGCACGAAGGTTCCCTGCTTGCCGATCTTCTTCAGCGCGGCATCGATCTGCGGGCCGCCGCCATGCACCACCACCGGGTTCATGCCGACCAGCTTCAGCAGGATCACATCGCGCGCGAAACCGTGCTTCAGGCTTTCCTCGGTCATCGCATTGCCGCCATATTTGACGACGATGGTCTTGCCGTGGAATTTGCGGATGTAAGGCAGCGCCTCAGCCAGGATTTCGGCTTTGATCTGTGGCGCAACATTGGTCAGGTCGGTGGTCATGGCGGTGTCCTGTGGGTGGGGGTGGGTTCTTGGGTACGCGATTTTACATGGAAAGAACGATCCGTTCGCGCGGCTGTGCGTGGCTGTGCGTTAATGGCAACGTACCGGCCGCGGAACGCTCAGGCCGAGCAGGCGCGGATTTCCTGGTCCGGGAAGGCGCCCTTGATCTGGTCGAGCGCGGCGCGCGCATCCGGGCTCAGGTCGTGCAGCTGGAACACCTGCTTGCCGGCGCCGGAGCGGCGGGCGATGATGCGCGCGCTGCGCACGCCCCGCCCAATCAACTGGCCGATATACGCCTTGGCCGCCTCCTCGGTACGGAAGATGCCCAGCGAGATGCCGTAGCGCAGCGCCGGATTGGGAGAACTCTCGGGGATCACATAAAAGTCGCCGATGCCCAGGCGGCGCAGTTCGGCCGTACGGCGCTCGGCGCCGTCGCGACCATCCTGCGACGGGATGTAGACCATATGGCTGGTGACGTCCTGCGTCAGCTTCTGGACCACCTTCTCGCCCAGGTTGAGGCTGGCCAGTTGCGAGGAAAAGCGGCGCGCATCGGCAGCGCTGAAATTGCCGACCTCGGTGCAGGACGGCGCGACAGCCGCCGCGGCCCGCTGGGGTGCCGCAGGCGACGGTGGCGCTGTGGCAGGCGCGACGCCGGATGCCGGCTCAGGTGCGGCGGCGGCAGGCTGGGCTGGCGCGTCTTGCGTGCGAACTTGCGGCACCAGCTTCTGGCTGTTGGGCGGCAGGATCGACAGCAACTCCGGGTGCAACTGTTCGGCCAGGCGCTGCGGCTCGCGGCGCTCGGAAGCGGTGGCGCCCAAATAACCGTGCTGCAATCCGAACAGGATGCCGTTGCCGATCAGCAGTAGCCAAAAAAGCAATTTCAGCTTCATCCGCGCTTCCGTCTTCCTTTGCCTTGTCCAGTGAGACAGCCGGCCGTTCAGCCGCTGTAGACCATGGCCGCATGCAGGCCGGCCAAGACCAGATTATCCACCTTTTCCAGTGGCGTATCGCCCAACCTCAAATGCGCAACCAGCGCCGCGCCGGCGCCGCCGGACAGCACGCAGCGCAAGGCGCGCCCCGGCGGCGCCTGGCGGCGGCGCTCATCCAGCGAATGCGCGATGGCGCCGGCCTGGGCTGCGATACAGCCGGAGACGATGGCATCCACCGTGTTGTCGGCAAATGGCTGCGCCAGCGGCGAAATGGATTCGATCTGCGGCAACTGCGCGGTCGACAATGCCAATGAAGTGGCCATCGTGCCCAGCCCCGGCAGGATCATGCCGCCGATGAACACCCCTTCCGCGCTCACGGCATCGATCGTAGTTGCCGTGCCGCAAGTCGCGACCACCAGCTCCTGCCCGGGAAACAAGGCGCGCGCCCCGATGGCCGCGGCAAAACGGTCGCAACCGAGCTGGCCGGGATTGCGGTAGCCATTGCGCAGTCCGGCGCGCTGCGGCACCGAGGCGAACCATTCGATCGCGACATCGGCGCCGAAGGCCTGCTCCAATACCTCGTCCAGCGTCTCGCGCAAGGCCGGCCCTGCGACATTGGATACGCATACGCGCTCCACCGTCAGCCCCTGTTGCCGCCATGCGGCCGCCAGCGACGCGGCCTCGCCGCGCGCCACCGTGCCTTGGCGCAACCAGCGGCTGGCGCCCCCTTCGGCCGGAACCGCCCATTTGATCCGGGTATTGCCGGCGTCGATCAGCAGCATGCTCACGATGCCTGTTCCTGCAAACGCAACGACACATCGCCCGCCAGCACCGCCGCCTGGCCGGCGCCGGTATCGATCAGGAAGCGCCCCATCACATCCACGCCGGCGGCGATACCCTCCTGCACAATACGGCCGTTATCGATTATTTTCACCGGCTGCCCGGCATACGAATGGAATGCTTGCCAACGCGCGATGAAAGCGCCGAAACCGTACCGTTCGAACTCCACCAGCACATCGGCCAGCGCGCTGGTGATGATGGCCAGCACCGTCTCGCGCGGCTGCTTTTGCAGTTCAGGCGCAGTGCCGATGGCGCGTCCCAGTTCGAATTCCAGATCGGGCGGCACTCCCAGGTTCAGGCCGATGCCGATGACCGCCCAGGTGGCCTGGCCGGCGCCGCCATCGGCGGCGGTCTCGATCAGTACTCCGGCCAGCTTGGCGCCATCGCGCAGCACATCGTTGGGCCACTTCAGTTGCGCCTGCACGCCCAGCACCTGGAGCGCTTCGGCCAGCGCCACGCCCACCGCCAACGGCAATCCCAGCAGCGCGTGCAATGGCCGCTCGAAACGCCAGGCCAGCGAAAAGGTCAGCGAAGTCTCCGGCGCGGTGCGCCACGCACGGCCGGCGCGGCCACGGCCGGCGCTCTGGCAGTCGGCCACGCGCAGCACCGGCAGCGCCAGGGTCGGCAGGCGCTGCATCAGGTCGGCATTGGTCGACCCGGTCTGCGCCACGGCCTCGACGACGATGTCCTTGACGTTGGCGTTATCGGAACCGGCCAGCAGCTTGGCGACGCGTTCGCCCTGAACCAGCATCCCGCCGTCGCCGCGCTCGCGGAAGGCGGGTTCAGGCAAGGCCGCGGCCGGCAAATGGGAAGTCTTGTTCATAGGCCGCATTGTAACGGCAGACGGCCACAAAGCGCCGCCTGCGGCGCGCAGGAGGCCCGCCGCGCAACACCTCCATTCCATGTAAAGAGCCGCGCACGCGGCTGTGGCGGCCGGTAAAATCGGTTACCCTCTGGCCCATGGAAGCCAAGCCCAATACGACACCGGCGCCATCCGGCAAGCCGCCTCCCAACACCCCCATTGCCCCCGCCGCCTCGTCCTTCGCGCGCGTGAGCCTCTTGGTGTACACGCTGCTGATCGTCTATGCCAGCTGGTATCCGTTCTCGGGCTGGCGCGACATGGGCCTGGGGCCGTTCGATTACCTGTGGTCGCGCCTGCCGTATTACTGGACCGGTTTCGACATCTGGACCAACATCGCCGGCTACGCTCCGCTGGGCATGCTGCTGGTGCTGGCCATGCACCCGCGCATCGCGCCGGCGTGGGCGATCTGGCCGGCCACGGCCGCCGGCGTATTGCTGTCGGCCTGCATGGAAGCGGTGCAGACTTACTTGCCTACGCGCATCCCCTCCAATCTCGACCTTCTCACCAATGCCGCCGGCGTATTCGTCGGGGCTTTGCTGGGCGCGGCTTGCAGCCGCTATTTCCTGCGCGAGAGCCGTTTGCTTGCCATGCGGCGGCGCTGGTTCTCCGGCGAGGCCAGCCGCGGCCTGGCGGTCGCCGGGCTGTGGCCGCTGGCGCTGGTCTATCCGCAAAACCACCTGTTCGGGCTGGGCCACCTGGTGCCGCCGCTGTCGGCCTTCTTTTCCGACCTGCTCGACACCCCTGTCGACCTGGCCACCACCTGGATCAACAACGCCCAGCTCAGCGCCGAACAATACTGGCTGGCCGACGTCATCGTCACCGCCTGCGGCCTGACCGGCGCGGCGCTGCTGCTCTTGCTGCTGTTGCGCAAGCAAGCGCCGCGCCGCGCGCTGGTAATGCTCTACCTGTTCGGCTGCATCGCCGTGAAATCGCTGGCCTGCGCGCTGTTTTTCGCGCCGCAAAATGCCTTCGTCTGGGTTTCCGCCAGTTCCGCCGGCGGCATCGTGATCGGCGCCATGATGGTCACCGGCCTGTCCTTCGCCCCGCCCACGGCGCAACGGCGACTGGCCGCGCTGGCGCTGATCATCAGCCTGGCGCTTACCAATGCGGTACCGGCCAACCCGTACTACATCTCCACGCTGGAGACCTGGGTGCAAGGCAAGTTCCTCAACTTCGACGGCGCCGCGCAGTTCCTGTCGGTGCTATGGCCGTTCCTGGCGATCTGGTTCCTCTACCACCCGGTGCACCGGAAACAAAAATGAGCGGGGTGTATCATGGCGGTTTTGCCGCGACACCAGGCGCATCAAGGCTGACCAGGCGCCCACGCGCCACCTGACCACGGACCGATCCGCATCATGAGCGACCAACCTTTCTACGAACACCACGTCTTCTTCTGCCTCAACCAGCGCAAGCCCGGCGAGCGTACCTGCTGCGCCAACAAGGGCGCCCAGGCCGCACAGGAGCATGCCAAGAAACGCATCAAGCAACTGGGCCTGGCGGGAGAAGGCAAAGTGCGCATCAACAAGGCCGGCTGCCTGGAGCGCTGCGAGGAAGGGCCGGTGGTAGTCATCTATCCGCAGGGCACCTGGTATACCTACGTCGACAATGAAGACATCGACGAGATCATCGACAGCCATATCGTCGGCGGCAAGATCGTCGACCGCCTCAAGATCTGAACCGCAAGACAAGAAAGCAATGAACGCACATACCCAGAATTTCATGATTGCCGGCGCCGTCGGCCAGCTCGAATGCGCGCTGGACCTGCCGGACCCAGAAACCTTCGCCGCGCCGGCCGGCCTGGCGCTGGTGGCCCACCCGCATCCCCTGTTCGGCGGCACCATGGACAACAAGGTGGCGCAGACGCTGGCGCGCACCTTCCTCGCGCTGGGCTATGTCGCCGTGCGCATGAATTTCCGCGGCGTCGGCAAATCCGAGGGCGTGCACGACCACGGCGTGGGCGAGACCGACGATATGGCGCTGCTGCTCAAGCACATGCGCGGCCAATATCCGGACCTGCCGCTGGCGCTCGGCGGCTTTTCCTTCGGCACCTTCGTGCAGGCGCAACTGCAACAGCGCCTGCTGCAGGACGCTCCCGCCAGCGCCGCCGAACGCCTGGTGCTGGTGGGCACCGCCGCCGGCAAATGGCCGATGCCGCCGGCGCCGGCCAACACCATCCTGATCCACGGCGAGCAGGACGACACCATTCCACTGTCGGCCGTGCTCGACTGGGCCCGTCCGCAGGAGCTGCCGGTGGTGGTGATCCCCGGATCGGATCATTTTTTTCATCGCAAGCTGCAACATATCAAGAACGTGGTGGTCGAAACCTGGCATCGCCGTCCGGCGCAGCCGTTGCCCTGAGCTTCGGCGCACCGGCGGCGATGCGGCAAATCGCCGCCGCGCGCGGTTTCCGAGAGGGGGGTCGTCAGGGAAGTCGATCCATTCAACTTGGGACGGAAGCCGCACGGCGTTTATAATCCCGGGCGTGCAGTTCGCCATGCGGCTCCGGCCAATGGCCTTTCGCTGCGTGGCGGCAACCGAACCCACCCATCTTCTTTTCAAACTACAGCAACGATGTTTCCCTCTGCTGGCATTTTCTCTTTGGCACCGATGAAAAAAATACTCGCGGCCTTCGCCGCCACCGTCCTTTCGATTTCCGCCCTGTCCGCCTCCGCGCAGACGCTGCCGCCGCCGACCGTGGCCGCCAAGTCCTGGCTGTTGCTGGACGCCTCGGCCAACCAGGTGATCGCCTCCGCCGATGCCGACACGCGCGTCGAACCGGCCTCGCTGACCAAGCTGATGACCGCCTACCTGGCTTTCGCCGCCCTGCGCGACAAGCGCCTGAGCGAACCGCAGGAAGTCAGCGTCTCGGTCAACGCCTGGAAGGTCGATCCGAGCAGCTCCAAGATGTTCATCGAACCGAACAAGCCGGTGTCGATCGAGAACCTGCTGTACGGCCTGATTTCGGTCTCGGGCAACGATGCGGCAGTGGCGGTGGCCGAAGCCGTGTCCGGCACCGACGATGCCTTCGTGCAGCTGATGAACCGCGAAGCGCAGCGCCAGGGCCTGACCAATACCCACTTCTCCAACCCGCATGGCCTGCCCAGCCCGGACACATACACCACCGCGCGCGACCTGGCCATCCTGTGCCGCAACCTGATCAACGACTTCCCCGAGTATTACAAGAAGTATTACTCGGTGAAGAAATTCACTTACAACAACATTACCCAGCCCAACCGCAACCGCCTGCTGTGGCTGGATCCGACGGTCGACGGCATGAAGACCGGCCACACCTCCAGCGCCGGCTATTCGCTGATCACCTCGGCCCACCGCCCGGTACCTAACGGCGAACGCCGCCTGATCTCGGTGGTGATCGGCACCGTGTCCGACCAAGTGCGCACGCAGGAAAGCCAGAAGCTGCTGAACTGGGGCTTCCAGAACTTCGACGCCGTAAAGCTGTACGCCAAGGGCCAGCCGGTCGACACGCCTGACGTATGGAAGGGTTCGCAAGGCAAGATCAAGGTCGGCTTCAAGAACGACGTCTACATCACCATCCCCAAGGGCACCGCCGACAAGGTCAAGACCCACCTGGATCGCAACGACCCGCTGATCGCCCCGATCTCGGAAAACGCCAAGGTCGGCACCCTGAAGGTCACCATCGACGACAAGACCGTGACGGAATTGCCGGTGGTCGCGCTGGAATCGGTCGGCCCGGCTGGTTTCCTGGGGCGCGCCTGGGATTCGCTGCGCCTGATGTTCAAGTAATCAGCTACCTGCTTCAAACGAAAACGCCATCGGGATCCGATGGCGTTTTTTTATGGCTGGCGACTATGCTTGAACGTCCCCGGCTCCCTGCGTCTTTCTTCGCATGCCGCCGTATCTCACCGTTCGGGCTGAGTAGCGCCGCAGGCGCGTATCGAAGCCAGCCTGGACCGACAAAGTATCGACGGAGAAGCTTCGATACGCCGCTTTGCGGCTACTCAGTCCGAACGGTTGCCTGCTCGCATACAAACAAAAACGCCACCGGTTACCCGATGGCGTTTCCTTGCTGCCTGATGTGGCTGGTGCTTACGCGACGATCGCTTCCTTCTTTACCGCCGGCGCCTCGTCTTCCACCGAGGAGCGGATCAGGTGGTCGAAGGCCGACAGTGCGGCAGTCGCGCCCGCCCCCACGGCGATCACGATCTGCTTGTACGGCACCGTGGTCACGTCGCCGGCGGCGAACACGCCGGGGATCGAAGTCTGGCCGCGGGCGTCGATCTCGATCTCGCCATGTTTGCTCAATGCGACCGTGCCCTTGAGCCATTCGGTGTTGGGCACCAGGCCGATCTGCACGAACACGCCTTCCAGCTCCACGTGCCTGATCTCGCCGGTTTCGCGCTCCTTGTAGCTGATGCCGTTGACCTTCTTGCCGTCGCCGGTGATCTCGGTGGTCTGCGCCGAGGTAATGATGGTCACGTTGGACAGGCTCTTGAGCTTCTTCACCAGCACCGCATCGGCCTTCAGTTCCGGCGCGAATTCGAGCAGGGTGACATGGCTGACGATGCCGGCCAGGTCGATCGCCGCTTCCACGCCGGAGTTGCCGCCGCCGATCACCGACACGCGCTTGCCCTTGAACAGCGGGCCGTCGCAGTGCGGGCAGTAGGCCACGCCGTGGTTGCGGTATTCGCGCTCGCCCGGCACGTTGACTTCGCGCCAGCGGGCGCCGGTCGACAGGATCACGGTCTTGCCCTTCAACACGCCGCCGTTGGCCAGCTTGACTTCGATCAGCTTGTCGCCGGCCACCAGTTGCTCGGCGCGCTGCGCGTTCATGATGTCGACGTCATAGGCCTTGACGTGCTGCTCCAGCGCGGTGGCGAATTGCGGGCCTTCGGTTTCCTTGACGGAGACGAAGTTCTCGATCGCCAAGGTATCCAGCACCTGGCCGCCGAAGCGCTCGGCGACCACGCCGGTGCGGATGCCCTTGCGCGCCGCGTAGATCGCAGCGGCCGCGCCGGCCGGACCGCCGCCGACGATCAGCACGTCGTACGGTTCCTTGGCGCTCAACTCCTCGCCCTTGCGGGCGGCGGCGCCGGTATCCAGTTTGGCGAGGATTTCCTCGACGCCGGTACGGCCCTGGCCGAACACTTCACCGTTCATGTAGACGGTCGGCACGGCCATGATCTGGCGCTGCTCGACTTCGCCCTGGAACAGCGCGCCGTCGATGGTCACCGAGCGGATACGCGGATTGATGATGGACATCACGTTCAGCGCCTGCACCACTTCCGGGCAGTTCTGGCAAGTCAGCGAGACGTAGGTCTCGAAGCTGTAGTCGCCATCCAGGTTCTTGATCTGCTCGATCACCTTGTCGTCGAGCTTGATCGGGTGGCCGCCGACCTGCAGCAGGGCCAGCACCAGCGAGGTAAATTCGTGGCCCATCGGGATCGCAGCAAATTCGATGCTGATATCGGTCCCGGGGCGGTTCAGTTTGAACGACGGGGTACGTGCGTTCGCAGCGTCGCGTTGCTCGACCAGCTTGATGCGGTCCGACAGCAGCACGATTTCCTGCAGGAGTTCCTGCATCTCACGGGATTTGGCGCCATCATCCAGCGATGCGACGATCTCGATCGGCTGGGTGACCTTTTCCAGGTAGGCCTTCAATTGGGTCTTGAGATTGGCATCAAGCATGATGATTCACTTCCTCTGTTGAGAGTTTCATATCGTCCGGGCCACGGCATCCGCCTTATGGGTTTCAGCCGCTTGCCGTTGATGTTTGGCGGGTCCGGACGTGTACTTCTTCAGTATTTCAAACCGCGTAAATCGTTGAGTGGGCGTAGCGAGCGGTTCAAGGTCGGCAGGAGAAGCGCAGCCGTACGATTAGTACGGCGAGCATCGCAGTGCCGAGATTGAGCCGCGCAGTAGCCCAATCAATGATTTAGATCTTGCCGACCAGATCCAGGGATGGCTTCAGGGTTGCAGCGCCTTCTTCCCACTTGGCGGGGCAGACTTCGCCCGGGTGCGAAGCGACGTACTGGGCAGCCTTGACCTTGCGCAGCAGTTCGGAAGCGTCGCGGCCGATGCCGTTGTCGTGGATTTCCAGGACCTTGATCTGGCCTTCCGGGTTGATCACGAAAGTGCCGCGCAGCGCCAGGCCTTCTTCTTCGATCAGCACTTCGAAGTTGCGCGCCAGGGTAGCGGTCGGGTCGCCGACCAGCGGGTATTGGACCTTCTTGATGGCTTCCGAGGTGTCGTGCCATGCCTTGTGGGCGAAGTGGGTGTCGGTCGAGATGCCGTAGACTTCCACGCCCAGCTTCTTGAATTCGGCGTAGTTGTCCGCCAGGTCTTCCAGTTCGGTCGGGCAGACGAAGGTGAAGTCGGCCGGATAGAACACGAACACGGACCATTTGCCCTTCAGGGTCGCTTCGGAGATGTCGACGAACTTGCCATCGTGGTATGCAGTTGCCTTGAACGGCTTGATAGTGGTGTTGATCAGGGACATGTCTATTTCCTTTTTAGGGGGTTGAGTGAAGCAGTGGGAAGAATAGTAAAACGCCAAACAAAATAGATCAATTTTATTTAATCAATATTTTTGATTGGATTTAACTATCGACGTTGAGGGCAATGCTATCGGATCCGGCGGCGCATGGGCACTTGCGTATCCATCCAGACCACATGGCGGCGCTGCGCGTTTCTGCAAGCCGCCATCCCGGCAAATTCCGATCGCGATCGCTTAACATTGAAGCGGCGCCGTCCGGAACTCGACAGCACGCCGGCGATGCCGCAGGATAAGGATCCCGTTGCAATGTTACTGCAAGGAAGCGGATTTTGTGCATCCGCACCATCGTCCACGACCGCAACCAAACCACTATGAACGAGCACAAACCCATCCCCGGCCATCGCGCCGACTATCGCCACTTCCACGCCATCCCGACGCGCTGGATGGATAACGACGTCTACGGCCACGTCAACAACGTGGTCTATTACAGTTGGTTCGACACTGCGGTGAACCATTACCTGGTGGCCGGCGGCGTGCTGGACATCGAACGCGGCCCGGTGATCGGGCTGGTGATCGAGACGCGTTGCAACTACTTCGCCTCGGTGGCGTTTCCCGAGCAGGTTGACGTCGGCGTGCGCGTGGCGCACATGGGACGCAGCAGCGTGCGCTACGAGCTCGGCATCTTCAAAGCGGGAGAAGACAGCGCCGCCGCGCAAGGCCATTTCATCCACGTCTATGTGGATCGCGCCTCCCGCCGCCCGACAGACATCCCGGCGCCGATGCGCGAAGCATTGGCCCGCATCGCCGTCGCCGGCTAAGCCGCCGCCCAAATGAAAACGCCTGCCGCATCGCTGCGGCAGGCGTTCCTTACTTCATCGATGCAGCACAGGCTCAGGCGGCCAATTGCTTCTCCAGCTTGCCCTTGACGCCTTCCAGCTCGCCCGGCAGCTTGTACTTGAGCTTTTCGAACAGCTCCGCGTGCAGCTCCAGTTCCTTCTTCCATGCGGCCTTGTCGATGGAAGTGATGGTGGCGAACTGCTCGGCGGTGAAGTCGATGCCATCCCATTGCAGGTCGTCGAAACGCGGCGTGAAACCGAACAGGTGTTCGGTGGCGCCGGCCTTCACGCCTTGCGGATCTTCGATGCGGTCCAGCATCCACTTCAGCACGCGCATGTTGTCGCCGAAGCCCGGCCACACGAACTTGCCGTTCTCGTCGGTACGGAACCAGTTGACGCAGTAGATCTTGGGCAGCTCGGCCGGCGAGGCGGCGATCTTCTTGCCGATGTCGAGCCAGTGCTGGAAATACTCGCTCATGTTGTAGCCGGCGAAAGGCAGCATCGCGAACGGGTCGCGGCGCACCACGCCCTGCTGGCCGACGGCCGCGGCGGTGGTTTCCGAGCCCATGGTGGCGGCCATGTAGACGCCTTCGACCCAGTTGCGGGCTTCGGTCACCAGCGGCACCGTGGTGGAGCGGCGGCCGCCGAAGATGAAGGCCGAGATCGGCACGCCGGCCGGGTCGTCCCAGGCGGCGTCGATCACCGGGTTCTGGGTCGCGGCGACGGTGAAGCGCGCGTTCGGGTGCGCGGCCTTGCGGCCGGTTTCCTTGGCGATTTCCGGAGTCCAGTCCTTGCCCTGCCAGTCGATCAGGTGCGCCGGCGCTTCCTTGGTCATGCCTTCCCACCAGACGTCGCCGTCATCGGTCAGCGCCACGTTGGTGAAGATGGTATTGGCCGCGACCGAGGCCATGCAGTTGTAGTTGCTCTTTTCGTTGGTGCCCGGCGCCACGCCGAAGTAGCCGGCTTCCGGGTTGATCGCGTACAGGCGGCCATCGGCGCCGGGCTTGATCCAGGCGATGTCGTCGCCGATGGTGGTGACCTTCCAGCCGCCGAACGCCTTGGGCGGAATCAGCATGGCGAAGTTGGTCTTGCCGCAGGCCGACGGGAAAGCCGCCGCGACGTAATGCTTCTTGCCCGCGGGCGACTCCACGCCGAGGATCAGCATGTGCTCGGCCAGCCAGCCCTGGGCGCGGCCCATGGTGGAGGCGATGCGCAGCGCGAAGCATTTCTTGCCGAGCAGCGCGTTGCCGCCGTAGCCGGAGCCGTAAGACCAGATTTCGCGGGTTTCCGGATAGTGCACGATGTATTTGGTGGCGTTGCACGGCCATGCCACGTCCTTCTGTCCGGCGGCCAGCGGCGCGCCAACGCTGTGCACGCAAGGCACGAAGTCGCCATCGGCGCCCAGCACGTCATACACCGCACGGCCCATGCGGGTCATGATGCGCATATTGACGGCGACGTAGGGCGAATCGGACAGTTCGACGCCGATGTGAGCGATCGGCGAACCCAGCGGGCCCATCGAGAACGGCACCACGTACAGCGTGCGGCCGGCCATGCAGCCGTCGAACAGCCCGTTGAGGGTCTGGCGCATTTCGGCCGGGTCGGTCCAGTTATTGGTCGGGCCGGCTTCTTCCCTGGTCTTGGAACAGATGAAGGTACGGTCTTCCACGCGCGCCACGTCGGACGGATCGGAGCAAGCCAGGTAGCTGTTGGGGCGCTTTTCCTGGTTCAGCTTCTTCATGGTGCCGGCGGCGACCATCTCGGCGCACAGGCGATCGTATTCTTCCTGGGTGCCATCGCACCAGAAAATGCGAGCCGGCTTGGTCAGCGCGGCGATTTCCGCAACCCAGTTGATCAATTTCTGATGTTTGACGTACGCGGGCGCGTTGACTGCGGGAACACCAGCCATAAGGGGTTGATTCATAGGTTGTACCTCCAATGCCACAAGTTAAAGAATTCGTCTTGGCACGGCAGGATCGTCGTCTGCTTGTAACTGGCGGGTGGGTGTGGGCGCAGGTCACGCCAGCCAGCGATACGGCGGTCTTGTCGATAGCGGCCGGATCTCGGCTGCAAGGCCCGCGCCGTGGATGGGGGCGGGCTCCAGTCACTTTTCGACAGTCAAAAGTGAGAAAAAGTGGCAGGGATTGTACCCCGATAAAAAAGAATTTACTGAAATTTGTAGCAGGAAATACCCGACTTATGTAGTAGGTAATTACAAATTAAAAAAAAACTGTTTTTTCATTACCCAGGCGCATAACACGATTTCTCGCCAAATCCGCATGAATACTGGATTCTAGCGGGATTGCGGGGAGTCAGTCATTCACACAGAGAATATCTGATTTGGAAATCGGCAAAATTTTTCATCCGGCCCCTCTTCCCATGTTTTTGCCGGCCTGGCGCCAGGGATCATGGAATTGATGCCCGCCATGCCGTCGCCGCCTGACGTCGCCCGCGCCTGGACAACACCCAGGCCCGCGGCCCGGCCCCGGCATCCGCGCCCGCCGCCGCAGTGCGTCCAGCGCCGCCACTTTCTCCAAAAAAAATATGCGAGTAAAGCAGATAATCATGCAAGCATCGCCCGCAATACACCAGGGGGAAACCTGCGGACGAACCCGCCCCAAAGGGATTGCCGCATCGGCTCCCGGGCAGCCCGAAGCCCGGCAATCCCTTTATGATGTTGCCGGTGCGCCTCATCCATCTTTTCCGCGATGACGCGATTGAACAGGCAAAGCCACGGAGACCCTCATGAAAATTGCCATCCTCGATGATTATCAGGACGCCGTCCGCCACCTCGATTGCTTCCGCATGCTCGACGGCCACGACGTCAAGGTGTTCAACAACAGCGTGCGCGGCACGGGGCAACTGGCGGCGCGGCTGGCGCCCTTCGATGCCCTGGTGCTGATCCGTGAACGCACCGTGCTCAACAAGATGCTGCTGGAGAAATTGCCGCTGCTGAAACTGATTTCGCAAACCGGCAAGGTCAGCGGCCACATCGATGTGGCGACAGCCACCGAACGCGGCATCACCATCGTTGAAGGCGTAGGCGATCCCACTGCGCCGGCCGAGCTGACATGGGCGCTGATCATGGCCGCCATGCGCCGCGTGCCGCAATATTGCCTCGCCCTGCGCGCCGGCGCCTGGCAGCAGGTATCGGCCACGCCCCATCACAATACGATCGGCAGCGCATTGAAGGGGCGCACGCTGGGCATCTGGGGCTACGGCAAGATCGGCCGCATGGTGGCCGGCTACGGCCGCGCCTTCGGCATGAAGGTAGTGATCTGGGGGCGCGACGCCAGCCGCGAACAGGCCGCCAAGGATGGCTACGGCATCGCTGCCGGCAAGGAAGAATTTTTCAGCCAGGCCGACGTGCTGTCGCTGCACCTGCGCCTGAACGAGGCCACCCGCGGCATCGTCAAGGCGACCGACCTGGCGCTGATGAAACCGACCGCCTGCTTCGTCAACACCAGCCGCGCCGAACTGGTCGAGGCAGACGCGCTGGTGGCCGCCTTGAACCAGGGCCGCCCCGGCCTGGCCGCGCTCGATGTCTATGAACAGGAACCGCTGCCGGTGGACTCGCCCTTGCTGAAGATGGATAACGTGGTGGCCGCGCCGCACCTGGGCTACGTGGAAAAGGATGGCTACGAGCTGTACTTCCGCGCGGCCTTCCAGAACATCCTGGACTATGCCGCGGGCACGCCCAGGAACGTCCTCAACCCCTGAGCGTGCCAGGTCCTACTCTGGAGTGATGCGGTAAGTGGCGCGCACGGGCGGGTCGTATCGCAACGGCGGCGCCTTGCCCGACGCCCGCCACAGATGCCGCCAACCGGGCGGCCATGGCAATGGCGGCCCGGCATATTCAGGCACGTTGCGGCGTATCGGAATGACCGGCAAGTACTCCGGCATGCTGCCGTTGTCATGCCAGCCCAGGCTGAACGCATAATCGGGCAGCAGCGTGGCGCATACCATTTCGAACCAGTTGCTGTGCTCTTCATCCTCACCCAGCGCCTGCGCCAGGCCCTGCGGATCGAACTGCGCCAACAGGCGCGCCAGCTCTTCCGGCGTTGCGCCGGGCGTATCGCCCCACCCCATCACCGGGTTGAAATTGTAGTCGGCCCCTGAACCATACCAACCTTCGCGCCAGGGCCGCTCTATCCATTGCCGCGGCCCGGTAAACAAGTGCCAGCGCCAATGCAGCCCGGAAGGCTTGGGCCAACTGTAGAGATACAGCCGCTGATAACCGTTGCGGTGCAACTCGCGCACCATCGCCATCAGCCGCGCATGCGGCATGCGGTCCGGCGGCGAGCGTCGAAACAGGATCGGCGTGCCGTCCGCATGCTGGACTTCGTCGGACGACAGGTTGAGATCGAGCGTGCGCACCTCGCTGCCAAAGCGCGCAGAAATCCAGCCCGTCAACAAATTGACGGACACGATCACGCCATAGCCGCGATGGCGATGAAAGATGACGGTGCCGGGCGCCAATGGTTTCATATCCGCTGCATTATAAGGTTCATTTTCTGATGAGGTCCCGCCCCATCCCGTACCTCATTCCGTACCTCATTCCGTACCTCATTCCGCACCTCATTCCGATGATGAGCGGCGTCGTTGCCGCCGGGGCTGACAGCGCCGCGCGCGCATTGCCGTGCGGCATCAAAAATCGATGCGCACCGCTGTTCGGATTGGCACGCAATTTGCAGCGCCTCCTTTGCAAAACACAAAAAAACAAACAACAGATGTCGGAAGATCCAACATCGCGATTCGTTGGTCTTGCGGCGCTACCAGAGGGGCTCGACAACCATGCAACATGCCACGACCGTACAGACGGAAACGTTTTTGCCCTACATGCGCGACGTCGCCAAATGCGAACAGTCGCTCCAGGAACTGAACCTGATGTGGCGCGTCATCGAAGCCTCGGCCAAGATGAACTGCCCCACCGAAGCCAAGACCATCCTCCCCACCATGGCCGCCACCCGCTCGGGATTCTCCCGGCTGGAACGCGAACTGGTGAGCAGCCTGGTGGAAGAAAAAGTGCGCAACGTGCTGGCTGAAATCGGCACCAAGGCGCAATACGTGATCGACATCGTGGTGCGCAACCTGTATGAACGCACCGCCGACGTCGGCTTCCTGGCCACCGACCGCGAACTGTGCAACTTCGTCGCCGGCATCAGCGATTCGGTCGAGGCCGCGCGCTATCGCCTGCGCGAGTACCGCAACAAATACACGGTCTACAACGAAATCATCCTGACCGACACCGACGGCAACGTACTGGTGCAGATCGACCCGGCCACGCCGCTGGAGCACACGGCCGATCCGCTGATCAGGCAGACGCTGGAATCCGAAACCTACGTCGAAACCTTCCGTGCGACCGACCTGCGGCCGTCCAAGGATCGCGCACTGATCTATTCGCGCCGCATGCACCATCCCCAAACCGGTGCAGTGATCGGCGTGCTGTGCCTGTGCTTCCATTTTGAAGAGGAGATGGCCGGCATCTTCTGCGCGCACCGCGACCCGGAAGCGCGCGCCAACATGTTGCTGCTGGACGGCGACAACCGCGTGATTGCAAGCGCCGACGCCCTATGGATTCCGCCCGGCACCGAAGTGCCGGTCAACGCCGGCGGCCAGGCGCGCCTGATGATGTTTTGCGGCCGCGAATACCTGGTGCGCACCTTCGCCTCCGAAGGCTACCAGGGTTATCCGGGCCCGGTTGGCTGGCAGGGGCAGGTCATGATTCCGGTCGAAGTCGCCTTTTCCGGCATCGCCGGCGACGTGCTCTCGCGCCTGTCGCCGGAGCTGGCCGAGGGGCTGCTGTCGCACGCGCATTCGTTCTGCCCGCCGCTGTACGACATCATGACCGCGGCCAAGACCATCCAGCGCATCGTCTGGAACGGCCAGGTGATGACCGCCGGGCAGCGCGGCGAGATGCTCAAGCTCAAGACCATCCTCGACCAGATCAGCGAAACCGGCAACCGCAGCAACGAACTGTTCGCACAGTCGATCCACGACCTGTACCAGACCGTGCTATCGTCCAGCATGCGCGACGCCGAGTTCACGACCAGCCTGCTGGTCGACCTGCTCGACCGCAACCTCTACGAACGCTCGGACGACTGCCGCTGGTGGGCGCTCACGCCGGAGCTGCGCGCGGCGCTGGCGCAACCGGCGCTCGATGAAGCCACCACCGCCAGGCTGACCGAGATCCTCGCCTACATCAACGGGCTGTACACGGTCTACACCCGCCTGTTCATCTATGACCGCAACGGCCGCATCGTCGCCAGCACCGGCGACGATCTCGATAGCGTGGTCGGCAGCAGCATCGATGAAGCCACGCTGGCGCAGGTGACCTCGCTGCGCAGCCAGCAGCACTACCATGTCAGCGCCTTCGGCCCCAGCGCCTTGTACGGCGGGCAGGACACCTACATCTACCATGCGGCCGTGCGGGCGCTGGACAATGACGGCGCAGTGGTAGGCGGCATCGGCATCGTGTTCGACGCCGCGCCGGAATTTCGCAACATGCTGCGCGCAGGGCTGGCGGGCAAGGAAAAGATGAGCGCGTTCTACGTCGACCGCAGCGGACGCATCCTCTCCAGCACCGACGACAACCGCCCGGTCGGCAGCACGCTCGACATCGACGTTGCCATGCTGCAGCTGGCCAATGGCCAATGCAGCTCCGGCGTCACCTTGCATGACGGCCAATACGCCATCGTGGCCTGCAGCGCCTCCAACGGCTATCGCGAATTCAAGGTCAGCGACGGCTACCAGGAAGACGTGATCGCGGTGGTGTTCCAGTGCTTTGGCGCGACCAACCAGGGCAACCAGCAAGGCGCGTCCAGCCAATTCCTGCTGGAGAGCGGCATTACATCGCCGGACGACCTGGAATACGCCACCTTCTTCTCCGACAATAGCCTGTTCGCCATCTCGGCGGCCAACGTAATGGAAGCCGTGCCGTTCTCGGCCGTCCTGCCGACCTCGATGGGCAATCGCGCCGAGCAGGTGGGCGTACTCGGCCTGAACCACGACAACCAGCACAGGGAATTCGTCTGGGTATTCGACCTCGGCCACCTGATCCGCGGCACACGCTCGGCGGTCACCAGCAGCAGCCAGGTGATGATCGTGCGTCACGGCGCGCACACCATCGGCTTGCTGGTCGATGAGCTGCATGCCGTGCCGCAGTTCAGCCCGGCGCAAATCACCCACACGCCGCTGGCCATGCAGGGCGACTCCATGCTGGTATCGCAGGTGATCAAGGCCAATGGCGGCAAGCTGCTGATCCAGGCCATCGAGGTCGAACGGCTGTTCGCCTACGTGATCGACGGCACCATTCCGCTGCCGCCGCCGGCACAGGAACTGGATGCGGCCCCCCAAGCCATGCCGGGGGAAAGGCAATTGATGGCGGCCTAAGCTGCGACAAGTCTGAAGTCTGGGGAGGGGGAGCGAAGCGCCGTCCGTGTAAGATAACGGGCGGTGCTTTTTTTTGAACTCATTTCATCGATAGGCGTGAGATGCGTTCTACTTCTGACAGGACAACCATGAGTCTACGCATCATCGCCACCGGCGGCACCTTCGACAAGCATTACGACGAGATCGCGGGGCAGCTCGATTTCGGCGCCAGCCACCTGCCGCAAGTCATCGCCCGCGCGCGCATCACCTCCGACGTGGCGCTGGAGGAATTGCCGCTGCTGGACTCGCTGGAAATGCAGGACGCCGACCGCCAGCGCATCCTCGCCAGTTGCCGCGGTTCGTCCCAGCGCGCCATCGTCATCGTGCACGGCACCGACACCATGCAACTGACCGCCCAGGTACTGGGCCAGGCGCAACTGGACAAGGCCATCGTGCTGACCGGCGCCATGATCCCCTACGAAATCGCCAACTCCGACGCGCTCTTCAACTTCGGCTTCGCCTGCGGCGTGGCGCAGTTGCTGCCGCCCGGCGTCTATGTCGCCATGAACGGCCAGGTCTTCGCCTGGGACAAGGTGGCGAAGAACCGCAGCGCCGGGGTGTTCGAACACATCCAATAAGCCACGCGCACTTCAGGCGCCGCCATGCAGGCGCGCCCACGCGCGGCAGAATTCCAGCAAGGCGGCCAGGCTGGGCGATGGCGTCCGGTGGCTGCTGACCACCATGTAGAAATGCCGGCGCAAGGTCGGCAGCGGCGTCGCCAGTTCCACCAGCTTTCCCGATTCGATCAGGTCTTCCACCACCGCGCGCGACAGGCAACTGATGCCCAGGCCTTCGGCCGTGGCGCGCTTGATCGCTTCCGAATTGCCGAACTCGAATGAGGAAGGCAGGTAGTGCAGGTAGGGAATCAGCGCATGCTCGACCGCCTCGCGCGTGCCGGAACCCGCTTCGCGCAACAGCCAGTCGGCTTCGCGCAGCATCTTGAAGCTGATCTTGCGGCCGCCGGCGACGATGGGATGATGCGGCGCCGCCACCACGATCAGCTCGTCGGTCATCCAGGGTTCCACGCTGACATCGCTGGCGTGGCACGGCCCTTCGATCAGCCCCGCGTCGACATCGAAATTGACCACCGCATCGACGATGTCGGCCGTGTTGGCCACCAGCGCACGCACGCGCGCGCCGGCATGGCGTTTGCGGTAGGCCGCGATCATGGCCGGCAGCATGTAGCTGCCGATGGTGGTGGAAGCGCCGATGTGCAATTCGCTGCCGGCAGCCGGGTCGGCGAACTGGCGCTCGATGGTGTGCGCCGCGTCCAGCATGTGGCGCGCCTGCGGCAGCAACAGCCGGCCGCTGTCGTTCAACACTAGGCGCTTGCCGACGCGGTCGAACAATTGCACGCCGAGCAGGCTCTCCAGCTCATTGAGCGAAGCGCTGGCAGCCGACTGCGACAGCGCGACCAGCCCGGCCGCCGCCGTGGTGGAGCCGGATTGCGCCACCGCCAGGAAGATTTGCAACTGCCTCAGGGTAATTTTCATGATCGCACCGATGGCGGTTGACCCCATATCAACCTAATAAACAGGTTGATATTAACAAAATAACGCGTTTTTCTTTTATATTCCCGACGCGTAAAGTCCACCCCATCATAAAAAAACACCCGAACAAATAACGACATGCGTGCCGCAAGCCATCTCCAAACCCTGCCGCCGGCCCTGCCCGGCCTTGCCCTGTCGGCCGCCGTGGCCTGGGCCGCCATGCGCCTGGGCGATGTCGCCTGGCTGCAAGAACATGGCTTTTCGGCGCTCACGGTAGCCATCGTACTGGGCATCGTGCTGGGCAACACCCTTTACCCGCGCATCGCGGCGCCGTGCGGCGATGGCGTGCGCTTTTCCAAGCAAACCCTGCTGCGCGCCGGCATCATCCTGTACGGTTTCCGCCTGACGCTGCAGGACATCTCCCATGTCGGCCTGGCCGGCGTGGCCATCGACGCCGCCATGCTGCTCTCCACCTTCGGCCTGGCCTGGCTGGCCGGCGTGAAACTGCTGAAACTGGAGCGCGACGCCGCCTTGCTGATCGGCGCCGGCAGTTCGATCTGCGGCGCGGCCGCGGTGATGGCGACCGAACCGGTGCTGCGCGCGCGCAGCGAACAGGTGACGGTGGCGATATCGACCGTGGTCATCTTCGGTTCGCTGGCGATCTTCCTCTATCCGCTGCTCTACACCCTGCAGGCAGAACCGGCATGGGGCGCGCGCCTGCCCGACTTCGGCATCTACATCGGCTCCACCGTGCATGAAGTGGCGCAAGTGCTGGCCGCCGCGCGCTCGATCGACCAGCACACCGCCGACACCGCGGTGATCACCAAGATGGTCCGGGTGATGATGCTGGCGCCGTTCCTGCTGATGCTGTCGATGAAGGCCGGCCCGTCTTGTTCCGGCCAACGCGGCAAGCTGTCCATTCCCTGGTTCGCGTTTGCCTTCATTGGCGTGGTGCTGCTCAACTCGCTGCTGCCGCTGCCCGCCGCCGTGGCCCAACTGGTGCTGCAGGTCGACACGCTGCTGCTGGCCATGGCAATGGCCGCGCTGGGCCTGACCACCCACCTCTCTGCAATCCGCAATGCTGGGGTGAAGCCGATGATCCTGGGCGCCATCCTGTTCGCCTGGCTGGTCATCGGCGGCGCGCTGGTCAATGGCGCGCTGGGCCGCCTGCTGGCTTGAATCCCCAACCGAATGAAAAAGCGCGGGCCGTTGCCGGCCTGGCGCCTCGCCTCAGTGCAAGCTGCCGTCCACCGTCAATTCGCGGATGATGCGGATGGTGTCGATATCGGCCTCCTCGTAGGCCGAACGGCGGAATTGGTTATAGAAGGCTTCGGGACTGTTTTCATCCTCGGGATGGCCGTCGTCGTATTCAAAACGCACGAACAGCGAGCCGGGCTGGGGCTCTTCGATGGTCATGCTCATGCGCGAAGGCGGGATCTCCCCCTGGGCCGGCACTTCGTAGAGCACCTGAATTTGCGGCAGGTAGGTCACGCGGTCATGGATCACCAGCTCGCCATAGCGCAGCTCGCGGCGCACGTTGTCCATGCTCTTGTCGCTCAGGCGGCAGTCGTCCAGGTGCGGCATGAACAACTTGGGCGCCTCCGCGCGCATGACCAGGCCGCGCCACAATTGCTCGCGCGTCAGGGGCTCGATCAGCGGGTTGAGCGGATCGTTGATCTGGATGAGGTGGTTGAATTTCATGGCTATGCTTCTAGAACGCTGATAGTTTTTCCGTTTGCCGGTTTGCGGCATTGTCCCACATCGGGCGCGAACATCGGGACTGATACAATGGCCCGTTTCCCCGCCCACCACGATCCGTATGTCCGCCCCCTCCTTCGGCCTGAACAAGCCTCAAAGCGAAGCCGTCCACTACATGGCAGGCCCCTGCCTGGTGCTGGCCGGCGCCGGGTCGGGCAAGACGCGCGTGATCACGCAGAAGATCGCCCACCTGATCGAGAACTGCGGCTACGAATCCAAAAACATCGCGGCGCTGACCTTCACCAACAAGGCCGCGCTGGAAATGCAGGAGCGCATCGCCAAGCTGCTCAAGGATCCGAAGCAGGCCAAGCATCTGACCGTCTCGACCTTCCACTCGCTGGGCGTGAAGATCCTGCGCCAGGAGTCCCAGCATCTGGGGTTGAAGGATCGCTTTTCAATCATGGACAGCGACGATTGCTTTGCCCTGGTGCAAGAACTGGCGGTGACCACCGACAAGGCCATCATCCGCGGCATCCAGAACAGCATCTCGCTGTGGAAGAACGGCCTGGTCGATCCCGAAATCGCGCTGAAAAACGCGCGCACCGAAGACGAGGCGCAGGCGGCGCGCATCTTCCGCAGCTATGTCGCCACCCTCAAGGCCTACCAGGCAGTCGACTTCGACGACCTGATCCGCCTGCCGGTGGAACTGTTCCAGGCCAACGAGCAAGTGCGCGACCGCTGGCAGCGCAAGCTGCGCTACCTGCTCATCGACGAATACCAGGACACCAACACCTGCCAGTACGAACTGGTCAAGCTGCTGGTCACCGGGGTGGGCAAGAAACCGATGTTTACCGCCGTGGGCGACGACGACCAGGCCATCTATGCCTGGCGCGGCGCCACCATCGAGAACCTGAAACTGCTGGGGGTGGACTTCCCCAACCTGCACCTGATCAAGCTGGAACAGAATTACCGCTCCAGCACGCGCATCCTGCAGGCGGCCAACGCGGTCATCTCCAACAACCCCAAGCTGTTCGACAAGACCCTGTGGTCGGAACACGGCCTGGGCGACCCGATCAGCGTCATGGCCATGGACGACGAGGAGGCCGAGGCCGACCAGGTGGCGATCTCGCTGTCGGCGCACCGCTTCGAGCGCCACGCCAAGTTTTCCGATTACGCCATCCTGTACCGCGGCAACCACCAGGCGCGCATCTTTGAAAAGGCGCTGCGGCGCGAGCGCATTCCCTACGTGATGTCGGGCGGCCAGAGCTACTTCGACCGCGCCGAGATCAAGGACATCATTGCCTACCTGCGCCTGATCGCCAACCAGGACGACGACCCGGCCTTCATCCGCGCCGTCACCACGCCGCGCCGCGGGGTCGGCCAGGCCACGCTGGAAGTGCTGGGCACGCTGGCCGGCCAGTGGCAGTGCTCGCTGTTCGAAGCGGTCTACAAGGGCGGCCTGGAAGACAAGCTGACCGATCGCCAGTTGCTGCCGCTGCGCAAGTTCTGCGATTTCATCAATGCCATGGAGCCGCGCGCCACCCGGCCCGGCCCCTCCGGCAGCGGCGAGAATGCCGCCAAGGTGCTGGATGACATGATGGAGGCCATCAACTACGAGTTCTACCTCTACGACTCGTTCGAAGAACGCGCCGCCCAGGCCCGCTGGCAGAACGTGCTGGACTTCACCAACTGGCTCAAGGAACGCGCCTGCGGCGGACGCGACCGCGACGGCGAGGAAAAGAACCTGCTCGAAATCACGCAGATGGTGGCGCTGATGAGCATGCTCGAAGGCAAGGACGAAGAACAGGACGCGGTGCGCATGTCCACCCTGCACGCCTCCAAGGGCCTGGAGTTTCCGCATGTGTTCCTGGTCGGCGTGGAAGAAGGCATCCTGCCGCACAAGGGAGACCCCGACACCCCGCCCGAGGAAGCCGCCGCGCGGGTGGAAGAAGAACGCCGCCTGATGTACGTGGGCATCACGCGCGCCCAGCGCTCGCTGCACCTGTCGTGGTGCAAGCGCCGCAAGCGCGCCAAGGAAATCATCGAATGCCAGATCTCGCGCTTCGTCAAGGAAATGCGCCTGGACGAAGGCGAAGCGGTGCCGCAGGAATCGGAAAAGATCACGCCGCAGGCGCGCCTGGCCAACCTCAAGGCATTGCTGGCCAAACCGCGCCCCACGCCGGACCCGATCTGAGCGGACCTTGCACAAGGGTTTCCCGACGCACAACATTTACGCGCGCAGAACCGGAAAAACGTGGTTTTCAGGGCAAGGATCGATGCTTTTTGCCTGTCATTGCCCATCGCCGGCGCTGTCGCGGTTTACAATCTCGCCTGCAAAAAAATCCGGACGTTTCCTTTTGGCAAGAAAATAACGCCCGGCACATACCGACATTCGAATAAGGTTTTGAAGATGAACAACATGTTTTTCCGCCGTGCGCGCGCACTGGCGCTGACCGCCGGCTTCATCGGCATGCTGGGACTGGCCGCTTGCGGCAAGCAAGAAGACCAGACCGCCGCGCCGCAAGCCTCGGCCCAGCCGCGCGTCTACCTGGTCGGCGTGGAATCGGCCTATGCGCCGTTCTCGGCGGAAAACGAACAGAAGACCGTGGTCGGCTTCGACATCGACGTGATGAAGGTGCTGGCCAAGAAGATCGGCATCGAAGTGAAGTTCGTGCCGACCCCGTTCGAAAGCATCTTCAACTCCCTGGCCCAGGGCGACCTCGACCTGCTGATCTCGGCCATCACCATCACCGACGAACGCAAGAAGTCGGTCAATTTTTCCGACCCGTACTTCGTGGCGACCCAGGCCATCGCCGTCCCGGCCAATGACACCAAGGTCACCAGGATGGACGACCTGAAGACGCTGGTCGTGGGCACCCAGAGCGGCACCTCCGGCGACGAGCTGGTGCAGCAGGTGCTGGGCAAGAACAACGCCAGGATCAAGCGCTTCGAATCGACCCCGCTGGCGCTGAAGGAACTGGAAAGCGGCGGCGTCGATGCGGTCGTGGCCGACGAACCTGTGGTGAAGAACTACATCGCCAACAACCCCAACAGCAAGCTGCGCACCGTCAACGATCCCACCTTCCCGAAGGAAGACTATGGCATCGCCGTGCGCCGCGATGACCCGGAACTGCTGGCCAAGGTCAACAAGGCCCTGGCCGAGATGAAGGCCGACGGCAGCTTCGCCGCCATCAGCACCCAGTATTTCGGCAAGTAAGCAAGGCATGACCCGGCGACGGCGGCGGCATGCCGCCGTCGTGTTTTTCTGACCCACCAATCGAGTCCGACATGGATTTCCGCTGGAGCATCATCCAAGGCTATGCGCCGCTGTTCGCCAAGGGCGTCCTGATGACGCTGCAGGTGTCGCTGATCAGTATCGTGATCGGCACCCTGATCGGCCTCATGGTGGGCATGCTGCGCCTGTCGGAAGTGCGCCACGGCGGCTGGAAGTGGCCGCTGAAGCTGGGCCGCTGGATCGCCGGTTTCTACGTCGCCTTCTTCCGCGGCACCCCGCTGTTCGTGCAGATCATGCTGATCCACTTCGCGGTGATGCCGGTGCTGGTGCACCAGGAACACGGACTGATCATTTCCGGCGACCTGGCGCGCGTGATCAAGCAGGACTACGGCGCCTTCCTGTCCGGCACGGTGGCGCTCTCGCTCAATGCCGGGGCCTATATCTCCGAAATCTTCCGCGCCGGCATCCAGTCCATCGAACGCGGCCAGTCCTACGCCGCCGCCAGCCTGGGCATGAACTACGGCCTGACCATGCGCTACGTGGTGCTGCCGCAGGCGTTTCGCCGCATGCTGCCGCCGCTGGGCAACGAAGCCATCACTCTGCTCAAGGATTCCTCGCTGGTCTCGGCCATCGGCCTGGCCGAGCTGGCCTATGCCGCGCGTACCGTGGCCGGCACCTATGCGCGCTATTGGGAACCCTACATCACCATTTCCGTGATCTACTTCGCCATGACCATTTGCCTGGCGCTGGTCGTGGCCCGCCTGGAACACAAGTACAGCGCGCCGCACCGCCGCTGAACCGCCAACCGGCGCGATCAGCGCGCCTGGAACAAGCATGCACAATTTACCTTTCCTTTCCCCCGGCCGCGCGCGCGTGGCCGTGATCGGCGCCGGCCCGGCCGGCCTGATGGCGGCTGAAGTGCTGGCGCAGCAAGGCGCAGACATAGATGTCGACGTCTACGACGCCATGCCCTCGGCCGGCCGCAAGTTCCTGCTGGCCGGCGTCGGCGGCATGAACATCACGCATTCCGAGCCGCAGCCGGACTTCCTGCCGCGCTACGGCGACCGCCGCGAACAATTGGCGCCCTTCATCCGCCGCTTCGACTCGGAACGCCTGCGCGCCTGGATTCATGCGCTGGGGATCGATACCTTCGTCGGCAGCTCCGGGCGCGTGTTCCCGCTTGAGATGAAAGCGGCGCCGCTGCTGCGCGCATGGCTGCATCGCTTGCGCGAATCGGGCGTGCGCTTCCACATGCGGCATCGCTGGCTGGGCTGGAACGAAGACGGTTCGCTGCGCCTGTCGACGCCCGCCGGCGAAATCAGTGCGCAGGCCGACGCCGTGGTGCTGGCCCTGGGCGGCGGCAGCTGGCCGCGCCTGGGTTCGGACGGCGCCTGGGCGCCGCTGCTGCAACAAAAGCAAGTCGAAGTAGCGCCGCTGCAGCCGGCCAATTGCGGTTTCGACCTGGCCTGGAGCGAACACTTCCGCACACGCTTCGCCGGCGCGCCGGTCAAACCGGTGGTGGCCAGCGTGGCACGGCCCAATGGCGGCATGCTCAACCGCCGCGGCGAGTTCATCGTCACCGCCCACGGCATCGAAGGCAGCCTGGTCTACGCCTTGTCGGCCAGCCTGCGCGACGCCATCACCGCCAACGGGCAGGCGCACCTGTACCTCGACCTGTTGCCCGACTGGACGCTGGAAAAGGTGCAGGCCGAACTGGCCCATCCGCGCGGCGCGCGCTCCATGTCCAGCCACCTGCAAAGCCGTTTGCATCTCAAGGGCGTCAAGGCCGGCCTGCTGCGCGAATGCGCCAGCAAGGAAGACTTCGCCGACGCCGCCAGACTGGCGCGCGCCATCAAGGCGCTGCCGCTGGCGCCGACGCGTCCGCGCCCGATCGCCGAAGCCATCAGCAGCGCAGGCGGCGTCAGCTTCGAGGCACTGGACGACGCGCTGATGCTGCGCGCCTTGCCCGGCGTCTTCTGCGCCGGCGAGATGCTGGACTGGGAAGCGCCCACCGGCGGCTACCTGCTGACCGCCTGCTTCGCCACCGGCCACGCCGCCGGCGCCGCTGTATTACACTGGCTGTCCACCCAACAGGAGCTACAGAAGTGAGCAGCGAAGACCGCATCATCGACATCGAAACCAAGCTGGCGCACCAGGAACACCTGGTAGACGAGCTGAACCAGGCCGTCTATCGCCAGCAAAAGAAGATCGACGAACTGGAAATGCTGCTGGGCGCGCTGGCCAAGCGCTTCCGCGAATTGTCCGACGCCAGCCAGGACCGCGCCGCGGCCAACGAGAAGCCGCCACATTATTAAGCAACAAACACTATTCAGTGAAGTTGAAATTCTCTCCGTCGTCCTGACAAAGGTCAGGACCCAGTGTCGTTGAGCGGCGTTGAGGTACAACGAAAGACATTGGATCCCGGCTTGCGCCAGGACGGATAGCGACCGTCAAATGCCCCCCATGCACAGGTACTTGACCACCAGATAATCGTCAATACCATAGTGCGAACCTTCGCGACCCAGACCCGATTGCTTGACGCCGCCGAAGGGCGCCACTTCGTTAGAAATCAGGCCGGTATTAATGCCCACCATGCCGCTTTCCAGTCCTTCCGCGATACGCCAGATGCGGCCAATATCGCGCGAGAAGAAATAACTTGCCAAGCCAAATTCGGTATCGTTAGCCATCGCCAGGACGTCTTCGTCGCTCTTGAAGCGGAACAGCGGCGCCATCGGGCCGAAAGTTTCCTCCTTAGCCACGCGCATGCCGGAAGTAACGTCGGCGATCACTGTCGGCTCGAAGAAGCTGTGTCCGAGTGCATGGCGTTTTCCTCCCAGTAGTACTCGGCCGCCTTTGGCGACGGCATCGGCGACATGTTCTTCAATCTTCTGCACAGCTTTGTCGTCGATCAGCGGGCCTTGGGTCACGCCGGCCTCGACGCCGTCGCCGACTTTCAGTTTTCGTACCGCCACCACCAGTTTTTCAGCGAAGGCATCATACACTGCGTCCTGTACGTACAAACGATTGGCGCAGACGCAAGTCTGGCCTGCGTTACGGTATTTTGATGCGATGGCACCTTCAACTGCGGCGTCCAAATCGGCGTCATCAAACACGATGAAAGGCGCATTGCCGCCCAGTTCCAGCGACAATTTCTTGATGGTTGGGGCGCATTGCTCCATCAGGATACGGCCGACTTCGGTCGAGCCGGTAAACGTCAACTTGCGCACCGTCGGGTTGCCGGTCATTTCGCCACCGATGGCACGCGATACCCCGGTCAGCACGCTGAAGACGCCGGACGGAATGCCGGCGCGCTCAGCCAGCACCGCCAATGCCAAGGCCGAATAGGGTGTGGCTTCCGCCGGTTTGAGCACCATCGGGCATCCGGCCGCCAGCGCAGGCCCGGCCTTGCGCGTGATCATCGCCGCCGGGAAATTCCACGGCGTGATGGCAGCGCAGACACCGATCGGCTCCTTGGTCACGACGATGCGGCTGGTTGTCGACGGCGAAGGAATAGTGTCGCCGTAAATACGCTTGGCCTCTTCGGCAAACCATTCGATGAACGATGCAGCATAGGCGATTTCACCTTTGGCTTCGGCCAGAGGCTTGCCTTGTTCGGTGGTCATGATCAGGGCCAGATCATCGGCATTTGCCAGTATCAGGTCGTTCCATTTGCGCAGGACGATGCTGCGCTCTTTTCCTGTTTTCGCGCGCCATGCCTTCCAAGCATGGTTCGCCGCAGCGATGGCACGCCGTGTTTCGGCTGCGCCCATCTTCGGCACCGTGCCGATCTGCAGGCCGGTGGCAGGATTGGTGACGGCAATGGTTTCGCCGCTGTCGGCGTCGCACCAGACACCGTTGATGTAAGCCTGCTGACGCAGCAGGGTAGGATCTTTCAGTTGTAGCATGAGGACACTCCGTCAATTCAATCTGGTTGGTTGCGGCCACACAGCCATGCAAGCAGTGGCAGCAAGCAGGTAGAAAAGATAATCAAGATGGTCGCCGGTGCGGCGCTGGCCGATCTGTTGTCGTCCTTGATGACGGCAAATATCTGATGCTTCAGCGTGCCGGAAATCAGGCCGGAAATGATCACCGGCGAGATGATACGAGACGGTATACCGCGGATCCTCTCTCTCAGCCCTGGACTAGCGCTCGCCACGCATGAACTCCACAGGATCTTGGCGACAGCGCTAAACTCAGCGATCCTTGCTTTCTTCCTTGCCCGAATGCTCTGTCGACCCAGGCATCCGCGATGCAAAAGCCGGCAACATCCGCGTCAAGGTCGCATCCTTGCGCACTCTGTGATGGAACAATGCAGCGGCGATATGCAGCAAGACTACGACCCAGGCGACCCAATGCCCGACGAATTTGTGAATGGCATACATAGGCGTCTCGACCTGCTCCGCGGTCCAACCAAATGACGCCGAAATCCAATGAAATACTATTGAGTCTCGAAATGCCGGAATGACGAAGAGACCGAAATCAGTTGGATCATAGGTGTTAAGGTAACCTGTCAGCGGCATCACAATCATGAATACATACAATGCCCAATGCGCCAAACGTGCCAACCAATGCTCAAGCGCACTGCCAGGCACTGGATCCGGCTCGACATTGATCATGCGCCAAATCCAGCGCGGAATCACCAGTACGCCAATCGTCACGCCCAGCACCCAATGGATGTTCAGGATCGGCACCACCAGCGCGCCGTTAGGCTGAATATCGAATAGCGCCGGCTTGATGCTCGTTTCCGGATCAACAAACCAGATCACGTAATACACCACGATATATGCCAGCACGAATGCCGCCGCCATCGTCCAGTGGAAGAATTTGGCAACCGCGCCAAAACGGTCTGCAGTGTTTTTCAGCATACATTTCCTCTGAAGAGTGAATCCGGCACAAGTTTAGTCCAGGCTCAGCGCCGCGATGCGCGCCGATGCATCAGCAATCGCCTGCTCCTTATCGGCATCGCTCATGGCGACGCCCTCAGCTCGAATTACGGTCACGTCCGTAACCCCCAAGAAACCCAGCAGATCCCGCAAATAGCGCTCCTGATGATCCAGCGCGACCTCGGCCATGCCTTCCGCATATTGCCCGCCGCGCACCGAAGCAATGTAAGCCTTCCGTTTGGCCAGCAAGCCTTGTGGCCCCTGATCGGTATAGGCGAATGTCTTGCCAGCCACGGCCACACGATCTATCCACGCCTTGAGTGACGAGGGAATCGAGAAGTTATACATCGGCGCGCCGATCACCAGCACATCGGCGGCCAGCAATTCATCCAGGCAGGCCTGCCCCAACGCAAAGTCGCCGCACAACGCGGGATCATCGACTTCTGCGCCTTGGCTGGCGACCAAGTGCCGCGCCGAAAGATGCCATGGTGCCTGGCTGGCCAGGTCACGATAGACCACCTCCAATCCAGGATGCAAGCTGCACAAGCGCGCTACGATGTAGGCGGAGAGTTTTCGACTAACGGAGTTCTCACCCAAAATGCTGGAATCGAGATGGAGAAGTTTCATTTTCATCAATCAATAAAATAGGGGAATGCACTGCCAAGATGGCATCGCGCTCAGCGTTTGGCGGATATGTCACCATCGATGGGCTTGAGTGCGCCCTCTTTGGAAAACGGCACCACCTGCCCAAGCCGATTGACCAGCACTGCAGTCAACGCCTGCGGCGCGCTCCACAGAACCTGCCAGCTCACGCCATCGTCTCGACTCTGCAAGACCTTGCCTTCCAGCGATGACGCCGTGATCAACCTTTGGCTCGCCTGCACGGTGGTAATGGAGCCAGTCGTCGGTACTTGCACCTTCTGCCAGCTTATCCCGCCATCGGTGCTGCGTAGCAATTTCCCACCGAGGCCCGCTACGATCAGCGCTCCCGATGGCGTGGCCACAGCGCCGCTCCAAAGCGAGGCCTTGCTATCGGTCGTCAATATTTCCCAGTTCTGGCCGGCATCTCTGGAACGGAACAACGTACCTTGCTCGGCGGCCAGATAGAGCGTCTGGTCTGTACCGGGGAACAGACGCAGCAAGTTGAGATCACTGCGCTTGGCGCCAGCCGCCACCGGCAAATGCAAAGTAGTCCAGGTCTTACCGCCATCAGTGGTCTGCAAAAGCAGAGACCACAATCCCGCCGCCCAGCCGTGCTGGCTGTCACGGAAATAAACCGAAAACAGCGGCTGGTCGACATCGGTGGCGCTGCGCTGCAATTGCCAAGTCTCGCCGCCATCTTCGGTATGCATCACGGTACCGCCGTGCCCCACCGCCCAACCCTGGCGATCATCGACGAACGACACGCCGGTCAGCGTGAAGTCGACCGGCACCTGCCGCGCCTGCCGCCAAGTCTTGCCGCCATCGTCGGAGAGAATCACATCACCACGCGCCCCGACGGCGACAATACGCTCGCCGGCCAGTGCCGCATTGAGCATCATGGCGCGATCCGCATGGCGGTCGGCCGCTGCCGCCCGGATCGGCACCGGCTCCATGCCCTGCGCCCACACGCTTGCGCTGCCAAGCACTCCCGCCGCCAGCGCCACGATAAATGGTAGCTTCTCGCACACTCTCATCACATCTATTCTCCCGCGCATCTCGGTTTCCTCAATGGCTCATCATGCTGTTGACCTTGATCTTTCCCTTGCGCGGGAACAGGCGTTCCAGTACCACCGCAAAAGCTGGCAGGGCAGTCATGGCCATGATCAGGTTGACGATGAACATAAAGGCCAGCAACTTGCCCATGTCTGCCTGGAACTTAAGCTGCGAGAACGACCAGGTCGCCACGCCGATGGCCAGCGTGATGGCGGTGAAGATGGTCGCCACGCCGATTTCCTGGATCGACTTCTCCAGTGCCACGTCTATAGGCTCCTCCGCTGCCAGGTGCATCTGCAGGCGGCTGTAGATATAGAACGCATAGTCCACGCCGATGCCGACAGCCAGCACCATCACCGGCAGCGTGGCCACCGTCAGCCCAATCTGCAACTGCTTCATGAAGGCATAGCCGATAAAGGTGGCCACTGTCAGCGGCAGGCAGCAAGCCACCACCGCGCGCAAGTCGCGATAGACCGCAAACACCAGCACCACGATGGCGGCATAAACGTAAAGCATCATCGGCAGCTCTGACTTCTCCACTTCTTCGTTGACTGCTGCGATCACTCCGGCATTGCCTGCGGCCAGGCGTATCGTCAGACCCGACAAGGGATGCGCTGCGCGGTACTGCTTGATTGCCGCGATCACGCCATTGATGGTGGAGGCCTTGTGGTCGGTGAGATAGAGGTGGGTGGCCAGCATGCTGCAATCCTTGGACAGGTAGCCGCGCACGCGCCCGATCTCCACCGCCAGCGCCGCGTAGTTGGCGGGATCCAGCGGCACCGAATACATGTTGGGATTGCCTTCGTTGTAGCCCTCGTTGTAGACCTTCATCTGCTCCGCAAAGGAGCTTACCGACATCACGCCCGGCACGTAGCGCATGGCCGCATCGAACTGTTCCTGATAGCGGCCGAAGGCCACCTTGTCACAGGAATTCTCAGGCGCGGCCAGGATCACCGAGAGCCAGTCCAGTCCGGTGTCATAGTTTTTCGAAATTGACGTGGCATCCAGGTTGTAGCGCGAATCGGCGCGCAATTCCGGCGCGCCGGCCTGCAAGGTTCCCACCAGGCGGTCATTGCTGTACCAGACCGACGCTCCGAACAGCACCAGCGTCCCCAGCACGATCACCTTGGCATTGCGCGGATGCGCGGCCTGAGCAAACACCTGCAGCCAGCGCGCACGTTTCTGCTGGGCGCGCATGGCGGCATCGGCATAGGCCTTGTTGACCTTGAGCAGCGAAGCGGCAAGCGGCAGCATGAACAGGTTGGTGATGATCTTGTACCCGACGCCGATGGAAGCGGTGATAGCCAGCTCCTTGACCATGGGAATTGGAATGAGCGTCAGCGTGATGAAAGACACGAAAGCCGTCACCAACGCCAGCACGCCCGGAACCAGCAGGCCGCGGAAACTGGCGCGGGCCGCTTCCTCGCACCCCATGCCGGCGGCGATGCCACGCACGATGTAATTGATCTGCTGCACCCCGTGCGACACGCCGATGGCAAACACCAGGAAAGGCACCAGCACCGCCAGCGGGTCCAGTCCATATCCCAGCAAGTGCAGCGTGCCGAACTGCCACACCAGCGACACCAGCGAACAGAAGATGGGCAACAATGTGAACGGCAGCGAACGGCAATACCAATACACAGCCAGCGCAGTCAGCAACATGGCCATGACGCAGAATTTGAAAACGCCCTGGGCGCCATCGGCGACATCGCCGATCTGCTTGGCGAAACCGATGATCTGCACTTCGAAATCGGCATCCTCGAACTTGGCGCGGATTTCACGATTGAGCAGGTCGTTGTAGGCGAGATAGTCGACCTTCTTGCCATTGGCGTCGAATTCGTTGATCTCGGCGATGATCATTGCACTATCCTGCTTGCGCGACACCAGGGTGCCGACGAAGCCGCCGTTGTTGGCGCTGTCGCGAATGCCTACGATCACCTCTGGCGTCAGGTTCTCTGGCGTGACGGTGCCGGCGATAACCGGATCGGCACGGAAACCCTCTTCGGTAATCTCGTTGACGAAGGTATTGGGCGTCCACAACGATTGCACGCCCAGGCGGTTGATGTTGGGCAGGAACATGACGGCCTGGGTCATGGCGTTCAGACGCGTCAGACCCTCCTTGCTCCAGATGCTGCCGTGACGTGCGCGCAGCACGATGTTCAAGCGATTGGCCCCGAACAGCTCATCACGGTATTGATGCTGCGTGGCGACGTATTCGTGATCCGAGGGAATCTGCTTCTCGAAGCCGGCATCCATGCGCAGCTTCAGCGAGAATACCGCCATGAGCGCCGTGAAGGCCAGCAACGCCAGCAGGATGGGCACGCGCGCGCGGAACGCCAGTGCCTCCAGCCGGGCCAGGCTAAGAAAGCCGCTAGGAAAATGCATAATGGTCTTGGTTCAACAGGAAAGGCGTCGATAGACCGAACCTGGCTACGCCCGCCGAGGGCGCAGCCAGGCCGGGATCAAAAGTTATAGGTCGCGGTAGCACCCACGAAATTGCGACTGCGCAGCGGTTGGTCGAAGATCGTGTCGCCGCCCCAGAACATGGCGTAATTAAGCGAGAACTGCCACTTGGCCGGATTCTGGATAAAGCTGACGATGAAGTTGGCCGATTTGGCGCCTTGCATAAAGGTACCCGCGAAATTGGGCGTACGTCCATGCAGAGCCTGGAAGTAGAAAACCTCCGGCACCACCTGCCAGCCTGGAATCAAAGAACCGTCATAAACCCAACTGAAGTCCAGGTTGTAGCCATAGGACAGTGCCGTGCCAACTCCGGATGGCGTATTGGCGCCGGTCGCACGGGCATTGGCCGTGGTGTCATAACCCCATCCCCATAAGCCGGAGGCCACCGGGATGCCCTGGTAGGAACTCTTCATGTTGGGATAGTAAATACCCACCGCTTCGATCATCAGGTTGGCAGTATCGGCCCCACCCAGCGCCTTTAGGATGGTCGGATTGTCGCTAGGAGTCATGCTCAGCAGACCGGTGACGGCCAACTGGTACTTGGCGGACTCGACGTAGCAATTGCCGTTGGTCAGGCAGCCGGTGCCATTGGTGGTCGGGCTGTTGCCGGCGGAGGAAGTGTTGAGCGAGATCGGATCCTTGGGACGATACGACAGCTCGGTACCCACCGCCCAGTTACCGACCGGGAAGTTCATACTGGCGCCGAGCATCTTACGATCCTGCAGGTAGGAGTAACCAAAGCCCGAGACTGCACTAGTGGAAGTCGACATGACCGGCGACTTGTCGTGGTAGTTCATCAGGTACAGACCGAAATTCATTTCGGTATCCTTCGGACTGTAACGCAGCGCCACGCCATACTGACCGCTGGAACGCGGCGTACTGGTGGTCGGCACGCCCAGCTCCTGAGCACCATTGCCGATGGTACCCACCGACCAGTAACTCCCCACCGGCGGGAAGTAGTTGCGTTGCCATCCTTGCTGCACGTAGGTCTCGAGGCTGAAACCATTGCCCAGCCCGCTGGCAAAGTTGACCATCGGCGCCGGCAGCACTGCTTCCTTCATCTGAGTACCGGGCTGCGACAGGCGCATCAGGTCCAGTGCGTTAGTCTGGTTGATACCGCCTGGGATGAACAGGCTCTCGCCCCAGTTCACCACCTGATTACCGACCCGCAGGCGGGCGCGCTGGTCACCGAGCGAAAACTCCTTGCTCACCCACAGATCCAGCAGTCGCGTCTTGTTGCGTAGCTGGCTGGCCGAATTTCCGGGAAAGGAACTACCACCGCCGCCGCTGACGTAGCCGGTGGCGCTATCGGCAGAGAAGTCGCGCAACCAGCTCACACGACCAAGAAACTTGACGTCCTCCGGCAGCTTCAACATCAAATCGTGGGTGCCCTTGATGTAGGTGGTGAAGGCACTCCCACGGTCGTAGTTCAGGTTACCTTGGTCGTTGTACTGCGACAGCGAATCGGCACAGCCACTTGGCGCACCTGCACCGGTCGGACCGGATGGCTGACCGCCGTTGACGCTGCCGATGATGCCGGAACAAACCGGTTTGCTGGCACGGATGCCGACGCCCACCGTGACGGTGGAGTCGAAGTTGCCCGAGACCGTCTCACCGTCGAAGGTAAAGGCCTGGGCGATGCCCGAGTAAAGACAGGCGCCCATCAACGGCAGCACGATCGGCAACACTCGTGGCAGCAGCGATCCTGCACGCTGCGGCTTCTTACGCATTTGCATCTTCATGGTTTTCCCTTCCCCGTAAAGGTCTTGTCAGAGAATTGCACGCGCACTTCAGCGGTCGCTGATGGCACGCAGGCTGTCGGCGCCATAAAAGGCGTCTCGCAGGCGCGGATTGTCCTTGGCTTCGGTTTCCCAGCGAATGTCCTTGCCGGTACCGGCCGAGTGCGAATCCATCAGGTAGCGGCCTTCGGCCAGGTTGTACTGGGCAAAACCGGAGAGGTCGCAGGCGCCGGTCTCGTAGACCGGGATGATGTAACCCTCGCGGTGCTTCCACAGCTTGCTCTGAGCGTCGTAGTCATCGGCCAGCACCAGGTTCCAGCTGTCCTCGTCGACGTAGAACGTGCGCTTGGGCGCAAGATGGCGTACTCCCGGTTTGACGCTGGCCTCAACCACCCAGACACGATGCAACTCGTAGCGGCGGGCGTTCTCGGCCACGAAGTCAGGCTTGGCGATGTCGTCGAGATTGGCCTTGAAGTTGTTGGCCCCGAAACTGTTGTAGGCGATGTAGATTTCTTTTTTCCCGACCAATTTCCAGTCGAAGCGGTCCAGCGTGCCGTTGAAGACGGTCGGCTCATCCATGGTGTACTGGTTTTCCATGCCGATCTGCGGTGCATCGTAGGCATAGGAAGGCATACGGCGCACGCGGCGCTGGCCCGGGAAGTAGTAGAAGGTCTCGGTACTAGGCCGATTCAGGTAGGTCGCCACCACGAGGGCTTGCCCGGCCAGCGCGGTCGGCGCAGAATAGGCGAAGTAGGTATAAAACTCGATCCCCGACAGAGAGGACAGCTTGGTGCTGCCCTTGACGCTGGCCGGATAGAACAGCGTCATCTGTTCGCTGGCCTTGATCCATTCATTGCTTCCCTTGCGCGGCGAGACGGCCGTGATGGTATTGGGAAAGTCCACGCCCAGCGCGCGATAGCGCATCTTGCTGTTGTACATCACTTCCAGGCCGGTCTTGGGCAGCGGGAAGGGGATGCCCGGCACATTGGCTTCGGCCAGGCTCCAGCCGTCCGCGCCGATCTTGCCATCGGCCACGTTCTTCTTGGTGTTCTCGACCACGAAGTCGGGCGCGGCACAGTAGCGATGGCTGGGATAGATATCCATCTTGTAGCCCTTGACCTGCTTGATCAAGGCCACCTGTCCCGGCGTGAGGTGGGCGGCGTATTTTTCCACATTGGAGGCATCGATGACCTCGGTGGGCTTTTCATCCTTGTACTTGAAATAATCCTTGCGCAGCTTGCCGTAGGACCAGCCTGGCAACTCCACGTTTTCCGCCTTCCATTCCGGCACGCCCTGGCCGGCGGCCTTGTCGCCTCCCAGCGGCGTCAAGGTAGTACCCAGATCTTGCACCGAAGCAGCGTGCGCAAACGTCGCGCCCACCACCAGGGTGGACAAACCGAGGATCGTTTTCTTCATGACCACTTTCTCCATTGACTCAAACCTGTTGCGATTGATGAGGAATCAGGGCAAGCCGCCAGGCCTCATCCCGGCGTCCTGTCTATCCTGTTCAGAGGGAGGCGAGACCAGCACCGAAGATATCCAGCCCCTTGAACATCAGCGAGCGCGGGATGGTCAGCGAAGGCATCACGCGCATGACGTTGGTATAGCGACCGCAGGGAATCATCAGCACACCGTGACCGACCACATAGTCCATCAGCTTGCCCAGCTTCTCGCGCGAGAGCGGCTCGCGGGTTTCCTTGTTCTCGACCAGCTCGATGCCGATCATCAGGCCGCGGCCGCGCACTTCGCCGACCCAGGGGCTGTTGAAGTCGCGGATGCGCTGCTGCGCTTCCAGCCCCAGCGCGTGGGCGCGGTTGATCAGGTTCAGACGGGGGTCTTGCAGGATGCTGATATTGGTCAGCGCCACCGCTGCCGAGATCGAGTTGGCGGCGAAGGTATTGGGCTGTGAACCATCGGGGATCTTGGCCGCCAGGTCCGAACGCATGACCAGGCCCGCCATCGGCATGTCGCCACCGATGCCCTTGCCGAAGGTCAGCATGTCCGGTTTCACGCCCGAGTGTTCCACCGCCCACATCTTGCCGGTGCGGCCGGCGCCGGCCTGCACTTCATCGACGATCAGCAGCGCGCCGCTGCGGTCACAAGCCTTGCGCAGGATTTGCAGGAACTCCGGCGAGGGCGGCACATAACCGCCCTCGCCCTGCACCGGCTCCACGATCACGGCAGCCACGTCATCGGCGGCGGTATAGGGCGTGTTGAGCAGGTAGTCGACATATTCACCAGCGATCTGTTCGGCGCTCTTGTTGCTGGTGTCGAAGGGGAAACGGTAGGCATAGGGATAAGGAGCATGGATCACGCCGCCCATGAAGGGACCGAAACCCTTGCGATAGGCGGTACCGGTGGTGAGCGCATTGGAGGCATTCCAGATGCCGTGGTAGCCGCCGTGGAAGGCGATGACCTGGTGGCGGCCGGTAACACGCTTGGCGAATTTGACGGCTGCTTCCAGCGCATCGCTGCCGCCCTGGGTGAAGAAGGTAATGCAATTGCCGCGCAGGCCTTCGGGCATGATCTCGGAGATCTTGGCCGCCAATTCAGTGCGCTTGGAACTGTTGACTTCCATCGAGTGCATCAACATCTCGGACTGGGTGCGAATGGCCTCGACCACCTTGGGATTGCAACGCCCCACGCTGCTCACGCCCACGCCGGCGGAGAGGTCGATGAAAGTATTGCCGTCCGGATCCTTGAAGGTCACGCCGAAGGCGCGATCCATGGCAATGGGCATGCGTCCGCCGCCGCGCGCCATCGACTCGGTACGCGCCGACAGGTCCAACGCCGCCGCGGTCTTGGGGCCAGGATAGGTGGATGACACCATCTTGGGAGCGTCGGCAAAATTGAGTGCCTCCAGTTCTGCTTCAATCATGAACGTACCTTTCTAAACCGTTTTCAAGAAAGTGTTCGCCTGCGCCAGCGGCAAGCGAATTACCAAGGAAAGACACTGTCGGAAACGTTGGAATCACTTCCTTCCGGCATGCAAGGATTAAAACCCTTTTGCCGGATAAGCCAGTAGCCCAAATGAGCAAGTCATCACGGCAGGGAAACCGGAGCTGTAAATAATTTCGCGGGGGGCCATCCGCGTATCACTCGCAAGGAGCACAAGACTGACAAATCTCTGACAACACTGGATCAGTTACCCTGGCAAAGGTGTTATCCACTGCCATTTCTGCGCGCCCTGGTCGGCAAAAAAAATGGCGGCCGAAGCCGCCGTCAAAGGCACAGTCAAGCACCATGAACACACACCGAAACACTCATCCTGCCAGCAGCGGCACCTGCAAATCGGCAGCCGTCCCGGCCGTCTGACCCAGCGCCGCCGGGACGGCAGCGATCCTGAATACCGACACCGTCCCCAGCAGATTGCCGGCCTGCTGCCGCAGGCTTTCGCTGGCGGCAGCGCTCTCTTCAACCAGCGCCGCATTCTGTTGCAGGGCGTCGTCCAATTGCCGGATGGCGCGCTCGACCTCGGCAATGTCGCCGCTCTGGGCCACGCTGGCCTGACTGATCTCGGACACAATAGCCGAGACGCTGCGCACCGCCGCCACGATCTCCTGCATGGTTTGGCCAGCCCGATCCACCAGCCGCGCACCGGTCTGGATGCGCTCGACCGACTCGCCGATCAAGACCTTGGTCTCACGCGCGGCCAGCGAGCTGCGCTGGGCCAGCGAACGCACTTCGGTCGCGACTACCGCAAAGCCCCTGCCTTGCTCTCCGGCGCGTGCCGCCTCCACGGCGGCGTTCAACGCCAAGATATTGGTCTGGAAGGCGATACCGTCGATCGTGCCGACGATATCGGAGATGCATTGCGAACTGTTCTCGATGCCGCGCATGGTCTGCACCACCTGCTCCACTACCTGCCCGCCCTGCAGCGCCACGGCACTGGCCCGCTGCGCCGTGCTACTGGCCTGGCGGGCATCGTCGGCATTCTTTTGCACGGTCACGCTCAGTTCATTCATGGTGGCCGCCGTCTCTTCCAGCGCCGCGGCCTGCGCCTCGGTTCGGGTGGACAGGTCAGCGTTGCCGGAGGCGATTTCGATGCTGGCGGCGGCTACGTTCTCGGCCTCACGGCGCACTCCGGCGACGATACCCACCAGCGAATGTTGCATGCGCTGCATCGCTCCCAATAGTTGGGCAATTTCGTCCCGCCCGGTAACGCTGATCTCCTGGTCGAGCGCTCCCGCAGCAATATGATTGGCAGCCTGCACCGCGCGCTGCAAAGGCGACGCAATACTGCGGATCAACAATCTCGCCAAACCCATCGTGCACAGCAGAGCCGCCACGCCGACAGCGATCAGCGCGCGCCGGGCCGACTGGTAAGCCTGTTCGCCATCGACCACCGAAGCAGCCGACTCCTGGGAGACCGAGTCACTGATGGACTTGAGGATGCCCGCCATCTGGTCGTAAGGTCGGGCGCTGTCATCGGCCAGCATCAGCGCTTCGGCTGACTGTCCGGCCTTGGCCAAGGCAATGGCCTTCTCAGCCAGTTCGCGGTAGGTTTTCCAACTCTCCGCCAGTTGCCGGCTGATGGCGCGTTCATCGTCATTGCCGGCGAAGTCGAGCAGAATCTGCAAGTACTTTTCCGCATAGGCCAGTCCATCGCGCCTGGCTGCTTCGGCTGCCATGCCGCCGGCGCCATCGTCGGCCAGCAGGGACAAGGTCACGCCTACTCGGTACTGCGCCATGCCGATACGGATGCCCGAGACCGATTCCATCGCCGGCACATTCACCCGTCCCAACAGATCGACCTGGGTATTAATGCGACTCATGCGACCATACGAGAACACGGCCATGCCAATCAGCATAAGCAACAGCAAAAGAAAGGCCAGCCTGAGCTTGGCCGCGATACTGAACCCCTTGAACGCCTGCCCCATGTCCCTGCCCCTCATTGCACACCCGGCGCTCAGCCCGGTACGTGGGTGATCTGGCTGATCATCTTGGTGACCAGAAAGCTCTCGAACCCCTCTACTCCGCCTTCGCTGCCGAAGCCGCTCTCGCCAATACCGCCAAAAGGCAGCTCGGGATGAGCCATGCCTGAATGGTTGATGTTGACCATGCCGGCCTGCAACATATTGGAGACGCGATGGGCTGTTGTCAGCGACTGTGTGAACACGTAGGAGGCCAGGCCCAGCGGCAAGGCATTGGCCATGGCGATGGCATCCTCGACCTGGGCGAAGGGCGTGACCGCCGCTACCGGGCCGAAGGGTTCTTCCTGCATCACCCTGGCCGTTTGCGGCACATCCACCACCAGCGTTGGGGCATAGAAATGTCCGCGCTGGCCGATGCGCGCGCCGCCGGTAACCAACTTCCCCCCCTGGGCCATGGCATCTTCGATCAAACCATGCACGGCCTCGAAACGGCGACCGTGGATCAACGGCCCCATCTGCACGCCCGCCTCACTGCCGGGGCCGACCTTGACCTGCTGCAAAGCACTGGCGAAGGCCGCCACGAAGCGATCGTAAATCCCCTTCTGAACATAGAAGCGCGAGGGCGAAACGCAGACCTGTCCGGCATTGCGGGTCTTCAGGCGCGCCAGCAGGCGCGCCGCCGGCTCCACCTCGGCGTCGTCGAACACCAGCACCGGCGCATGACCGCCCAACTCCATGCTCATGCGCTTCATGTGCAACGCTGCCTGGGCGGCCAGCTTGCTGCCCACCGGCACCGAGCCGGTGAAGGAGATATTGCGCACCAGCGGCGACTCGATCAGTTGCCGCGAAATCTCTGACGACACACCCGAGACGATGTTGAAAACGCCCGGCGGCACCCCGGCGTCATGAAACAGGCGGGCCATCAGTACGATGGCCGCTGGCGACTCCGACGGCCCCTTCAGGACGACAGTACAACCAGCGGCCATGGCGGCGGCCACCTTCTTCATGGCTTGGCCGAAGGGGAAGTTCCACGGGCTGATGGCCGCACACACGCCCACCGGCTCGCGCACCACCAGCTGCCGTACGTCAGGATGGCGCGGGCTGACCACGCGGCCATACAGGCGACGGCCTTCCTCGGCGTGCCAGTCCAGGTGTTCGGCGGCGTTGAGGATCTCGGCCACGGCGTCGGCCAGTGGCTTGCCGTTGTCCATGGTGATAGCCGGCGCCATCGCATGCGCCCGCTCGCGCGCCAGCGTGGCGGCGCGGCGCAGGATGTCGGAGCGCTCCAGCGGCGACACCTGGCGCCAGAGCAGGAAGGCACGGTGGGCGGCCTGGATGGCCTCTTCGATGTCGGAGGCCTCGGCCCATGGCAGACGCCCTAACACCTCGCCGCTGGCGGGGTCGTTCACTTCCTGATAACGACGGCCTTCAACTCCCAGAAAACGTCCATCGATGTAGAGCTGCAAATCTGGATACATATGTATCACCTTGAAAAAGAGGCGCACCCACCGGGCGCACTGAGAATAAATGCGCGGCCTAGGCTGCCACGCGATCAAGGTAGCGAGCCATCACGGCCGGCGCATCTTCGGCGCGGCCGGCGGCGGCGATGAAACGGTCCGGACGCAGCAAGACCCAGTCCACGCCTTTTTCCTTGAACCAGGCATTGAGCCTGTTTTCATAATCCTGGATCACCACGCCGGCGCCGGTCGGCGGCTGGCCTCGCTGCCCGGATCGCGAGCGCGCCCCTTGCAAGTAGTCGCAGCCGAAGGCCTCCATGCGGCGGCGCAGTTCGAGGTCGGCCCCGGCCAGCACATCGCTGCGCCAGCTCAGCAGCGTGAAGCGGCTGCCACATAGGTCATCCAGCCGCACCACCTCACCCGCGCCGTTTTCCACCAGAGATTGCAGGAACATGCGCCCCACCAGATCGCTGCGGCTGCGCGGATCGCCCTGTATCACCGCCTGGCTTCTGAAGCTGGGCATGGGCTTGAATTTCATCTGCAAGATATAGTCGCGCACCCGCGCAATATCCTTGATGGCCAGGAAGAATTTGTCGCGACACCAGGCCAGCAGGCGGTTCTTCTGCGACAGCACAGCGCCGAACAAATCGGCCAGGGCGATCATGGCTTTCACGTGGGCATGACGCTCCTCGTGATAACTGGCCAGCAGTTCCGGCTTCATCCTGCCCTGGAGAATCCAGGCCAGTTTCCAGCCCAGGTTGAAGGCATCGCGCAGGCCGGCGTTCAAGCCCTGGCCGATCCACGGCGGGGTGATGTGGGCGGCATCGCCGGCCAGGCAGATGCGGCCGCAGACCAGCGCCCCGGCCACGCGCGAATTGTGGGTATAAACACGCGCACGGATGATGTTGAGGGATTCGACGTCGGCTACGTGTTCGTGCAACAGTTCCCGCACCTTCTCCGGGGCCAGCATCTGCTCGCCATCCTCGCCGGGGAAGAGCATGAATTCCCAGCGCCGCACGCCATAGGGCAGGGCCAAGCAGACATAAGGACGCCGTGGTTCGCAATGCAGCGCGGTGTAGGGCGCATCGAGCGGATCGCCATCGCATTCGATCACCACCCATTTGGCCGGATGGGTCTTGCCCTCATAGGGCAGCTTGAGGATCTTTTCGCGCACCGTACTGCGGCCGCCATCGCAGCCCACCGCATACTGCGCGCGCAAAGTGTCCTGCATGCCCCGGGCATCGACGATGGTGGCCAGCACACCCTGATCATCCTGCACCAGATCCCGCAGTTCCACGCCCGAACGCAGCTCCACATGCGGGAAGCGTTGCAGGCCCTGGCGCAGGGTAGCCTCGCCCAGCGGCTGCGAGAACAGGTTGCGCCGATACCAGCCGAACTCGCGCGTGGTCGGCTGGATCTCGGCGAAACAGCGACGGTCGGCGGTGTACATGCGCATGGGCACGTTCTGGATCACATCGCGCACGATGGCGTCGGCCATGCCGGCCGCCTGGAAGGTACGCAAGGCTTCGTCATCGATGCCGACCGCGCGCGGATAGTCGAGCACGTCCAGGTTGCGCTCGATGACCAGGGTCGCAATGCCATAGGTACCCAGCAAATTGGCCAGCGTCACGCCGACCGGCCCGGCGCCGACGATGAGCACCTGGGCTTGCGCGCCTGCACTCATGAAGCGCTCCCACCGGAAGGCTCCGGGGCGCTGATCAGCAGGCGGCTTTCCTGCTGCACCAGCAGGCCTCGCACCTGCTTGCGGAATTCGGCGAATTGCGCATCGGCCAGCAGCGCAGAGCGACGGCGTGCACGCTCTTCCAGGCTGTCGAAAGCCCAGTGGTAGACCAGCTGGTTCAGGTCACCGCTTTCGGGAATCATCATCGCCACCAAATTGCCCAGATGGCGAATCTGGTGTTGGCGGCCGCACTCGTTATAAATGCGTACGTAATCGCGCACGCCGCCCGGCACCATCGTATAGGTGCGCAGTTCGTGGATCATGGATTTTCCCCTACCGTTGCATGTTGTTCTTGCGCCAGGAATTGCCGCACCACCTCGGCAAAGGCTTCCGGCTGATCATCGTGGATGTAGTGGCCGGCATCGGCGATGGTGCGGGTGACGATGTACGCATTGAGCCGGCGCATCTCGGCGGCGATCTCGGCCGACAGGTAGTCCGAACGTTCGCCGCGCACCACCAGGGTGAGACACTTCAGCGCCGTGACATGCGGACGCAGGTCAATGACGCGGGAAAGGTCAGGTGTGAGGCGCGTGGTGCTGATGCCGACGTGGTCGTAACGCCAGGTGTAGCCGCCATCGATCTCCTTGAGCATGTTGCGCAGGCGCTGCTGGCGGGCCTCCTCGGTGACGCTGGGGCGTAGCTCGCGCATGAAGGCGCTGGCGTCTTCCCAACTGGCGAACCGGCTGGGGGTGGTGGCCAGCTCGCGGCGGATACGGGTGGCGCCGGGACTGTTCTCGAATGCGCCCGGACCGGCATCCTCGATGATGAGCCGGCGCACCTTGGCGGCATGCCGGGCGGCATAGACGATGGCATTGATGCCGCCCATCGAATGGCCGAGCAGATCAAACTGGCGCAGGCCCAGGCGAACCACCAGCGCTTCCATGTCGGCCACGTAGGTATCGGTGTAGTAGTTGCAGCCGACGTCCCAGTCACTGTCGCCGCGCCCGCGCTGGTCCAGGGCGATGAAGCGGTAATTCGCCGGCAGCCGCTGCACCAGGTCGGCAAAGGTCTCGCCATAGCCTCGTATGCCATGCAGCATCAACAGGGGAAAGCCTTCCGGATCGCCCCATTCGGTGATGTGGAAGTTCAGTCCCGACAGGGCCAGCGAATAGTCTCTGCGCTGCATGATGGTCTCCGTCCCTTGTCAGACCAGACCGTCTTGTCCCTTGACCTCGGAGGCCTTCAGGCCGCCCAGGCGGGCGTTGAGGCGACCGCGTGTAGCGAAAGCCCAGATCAGCACGACCTCATCGCGGTTGGGGCCATCGTTGAACTGGGCACTGACGGTGTCGTAGTGCGAGCGCACGTAGAGCGCATCCTTGTGCGCCAGCGGGATGTCGATGATGGTGCCGGGACCGCCGCGCTTGCCGGTGGAGGGCACCCAGGACTTGCCGCCGCCCACGCCATCGCGTACTGGATTGGCAGCGGGATTGGTCAACAAGGCATTGCCATGTTCGTACTCGCCATCGATACCGACCAGACAAGCCTTTCCATAGCTCTCGATAGCCTGGCCCTGAGCCGCTTCACGGATGCGACGACCGAACTCCACACCCAGCGCCGGCGAGGGATCGATCCAGGACGACAGGTCTTCCACGTACTTGCCGGCGAAGGGGTTGTGGATACAGGCGGCGATCACGATCTTGCGCAGCGGGGCGCCATCGGCTGCCTTACCGGTCTCTCCGGCCAGGGTGTCTTCAATTTGCTGGTACCACTTGCGAATATGGAAATTTTCGAAATTCGGAGTTTTCATCATGTGTCCTAAAAAGGGAGTCAGTCGCTTACAACGGATCGAGGTGGAAATTGTCGCTGGGTGCGTTGTATTGCCCCAGCAGGCGTTTCCCCTCTTCATCGTCGTGCGCGGTCTCGAAGAAGAATTCGAAGCGGTGGCCGTCCGGATCGTGGAAGTAGATGCCGTAACCGACCTTGTGGTCGGTGATCTTGAATATCTCGATGCCTTTGGCCAGCAACATGCCGTAGAGGCGGCGGAATTCATCCATGTCGCCTTCCACCTCCAGGCCGTAGTGCTGCATGTTGACTTCGCCGCGCACGGCCCTGGCCGGATCCTCGACGCGGATCAGCGCGATGTCATGGTGCTTCTTGCCAAAAGAAAGGAAGACCCAGCGTTCTGCCCGGGCGGTGACCGTCATGCCCAGTACGTCCTCGTACCAGGGTGCCGAGCCATGCGGGTCCTTGACGAACAGGGCGAGGTGGGTGCGGCGGATGCGCGGCTTGATGGTGGGGATGTCGGACATGGCGCCGGCTCCTTAGTCGATCGATTGCGGATGGGCATGTACGGGCGCCACGAAGGGCGTCCAGGCCACCGAGGTGATCTCGCTGAAGTCGCGCCATTCCTTGTACCAGCTACGCCCGCCATCCGTGGAGCGCAACAGGTAGCCGTACTTGGCGCCGGCGAAGAGCAGTTGCGGATCGGCCGGATGCCCGCCGAAGGCCCATACCGTGGAATTGGGTGCGGTATGCAGCAGGCTCGCAGTCCAGCTCTGGCCGCGGTCTTCCGAACGATAGATGCGGGTACGGGTACCGGGTGTGCCATCGCCGATGGCCAGCAGCAGCGTATTGCCCTGCGGATCCAGCGCCTGGATGGTGCGGGTGTAGTACATGCCGTCGAAGCGTTCCTTGGAAGCCTTGGCCACGAAACTGCGAGCGTCGTCGGTGCTCTCGCAGACCGAATTGACGGTCACCACGACATGCTTCACGGGTGCATCGGTCGTGGCCGGCAGCACGGTGATGGCGTGGATGTCGGAATTGTTGATGCCGCGTCCCGGGGTGTCGATGCGGGTCCAGGTATCGCCTTCGTCCTGGCTGCGCCAGGCTCCGCCTTCTTCCACGCCGAACCAGACTTCATTGGGCGCATCGGCGCGCACGAAGATAGTCAGGATGCGCGGCTTGTGCACCCCCGAGCAGAACTCCGGCAGTTCCACATCCAGTTGCTGCCACGACAGGCCGCCATCGTGCGAACGGTACATGCGGGCGCGCGAAGGCGCACCCGTGCCGGCGAAAACCAGTTTGGGATTAGTGGGGCTGAAAGCCAGCGACCAGACGGTCTGGTCATCGGCGGGCGAGGCGATGCGCTTGAAGTGCGCGCCCCCGTCGGTGCTCAGGCAGATACCGGCATCGGCGCCAGCCAGTACGCGCGCCGGATCGGATGGATCGACGGCAAGGCTGCGCACCACGCCGTCGAATTCAATGGCCTCCTTCAGGCCCAGGCGATGCCAGGTCGCGCCATTGTCGACGCTGCGCACGATGCCTTGGCCGGCGGTGCCGACCAGGATGGTTCCTTGCATGATGGTGTCCTTTTTTCTGTCAGGTCAGATGTAGATGCCGCGGGTGATGCCGCCGTCGACCGCGATCGATTCGCCGGTGATGGCTGCGGCTCGCGGCGAGGCCAGGAACAGCACCACATCGGCGATTTCCTCCACCTGCAGCACGCGGCGGATCGGCGTGGCCTTGGCGTAGTTCTGCTCGACTTGCCCGGGGGTCAGGCCTTGCAGCTTGGCTTCCTTCTCGTAGAGCTCGTGGATGTGCGGGGTCTCGACCACGCCGGGGTGGATCACGTTGACGGTGATGCCGTCCGGCCCCAACTGGTCGGACAAGGTCTTGGTGAGATGGCAGATGGCCACGTTGCGCATGCCCGACAACTGCTTGCTGCCGCGCCCGGTCAGGCCGCCGATGTTGATGATGCGGCCGTAGCCGCCGGCGCGCATGTGCGAGGCCGCAGCCTTGGCGAAGCGCATGTAGCCGACCACCTTGATGTTGATGTCTTCCAGCAGGCCTTCGGGGCTGGCATGCTGGATCTCGGAGCGCACCAGGCCGCCCGGATGGGCCGCACCGTTGACCAGGATGTCGAGACGGCCGAAGCGCTGCACCGCCTGCGCCACTGCAGCCTCGACCTGTTCAGTGTTGCTGACGTCAGCGGCCACGGCGATGACTTCAGTGCCGGTGGACTCGCTCAGCTCCTTGGCCACTTCTTCCAGCTTGGCCTTGCTGCGCGCCACGATGGCCACGCGCACGCCTTCGCGCGCCAATACTTCGGCCACGGCGCGGCCGATGCCCAGGCTGCCGCCGGTAACGATGGCGGCCTTGCCTTGCAGTTTCAATTCCATGCTTGCTCCTTGTTCAATGCGATCAATACGTTCCGGCGATGCCGGCAGGTAAGCGAATGCGCCCGGCTGGAGCCTTACAGCGCCATCTCGATCAGGGCCGGGCCTTCGCCGGCGAAAGCGGCCTGCAATTGCTGCTGCAATTGCTGCGCGTTCTCGGCCCGCGAGGCGGGCACGCCATAGGACTGCGCCAGTCCCACCCAGTCGATGCGGGGATGGTCCAACGAGGTCATCTGTGCGGCGCGCTCGCCGAGGACAGCACCATCGCGGCGCAGTTCGTTGCGCAGGATGGCGTACTGGTGGTTGGCGGCGATCAACACCACCACCTTGGCTTTTTCGTGCGCCAGCGACCATAGCGTCTGGATGGTGTATTGCGTGCTGCCGTCCGAAAGCAGGCCGACCACGGTGCGATCCGGGCAGGCCACCGCCGCGCCCAACGCCACAGGCAAACCCTGGCCGATGGCACCGCCGGTGTTAGTCAGGACCGTATGCGCACGAGCCGCATCGGAGACGGCATAGAAGGGATAGCCGCAGGTGCCCCCCTCTACCGAGACGATGGCGCGCTCCGGCAGTTCGCGCGCCAGCACGGCGGCGATCTTCTGCGGCGTCAGTTCACCCTCGGGCATGGCAGGCAAGTCGTGCTGCGGCATCACGTAGGCCGGCGCGGCCAGCGCGTCGGCCAGTTGCTCGACGCGCTCGGCGGCGGGATGACCGGGCAGGCTGATTGTCAACAAGCGTTCGGGTGCCACCAAGGCGCTGGGATGACCGACGTAGCCGAAGTAGGTGATTGGCGGCAAGGCGCCTACCAGCACCACCAGGTCGGCCTCATCGAGCACTTGACGCACCGGTTCCGGGAAATAAGGCAGGCGGTCAAAGGAAGGCAAACCCTGGCCCCGCTCGGCGCGCGCCGGGAAGGTTTCAGCGTAGACACCGCATCCCAGTTGCGCGGCGATGCGCGCCACGGCGCGCTGCGCGCGCGCGCCCAGACCGCTGTCATCGCCGCCGCCGCCCAGCAGGAACACCACGCGCCGAGCACGCTGAATGCGCGCCATGGCCTGGGCGGGCTGGTAGTCATCGGCGGGCTCGGTGGCGCTGGCCTGACCGGTCGCAGCGGCGCTTACCGGCTCCATCACCTCGAATTGGTAGTCGGCCGGGAAGATCAGGGTGCTGCCTTGCCCGCCTGCCGCCATGCTCTGGCGCACGGACTCGGTGGCGGCCGGAACGATATCGGCGGAACCGGTGATGCGGTGGACCCAGCCCGAAACCGGATAGGCCAGCGATTCGATGTCCGACGTCAGCGGCGCGTCATAGGGCAGGTGCCAACTGGTATGGTCGCCGATGATGTTGACGATGGGCGTACGGGCGCGGCGCGCGTTGTGCAGGTTGGCGATGCCATTGGCAAAGCCCGGCCCCAAGTGCAGCAGCGTGCTGGCCGGACGGCCCAGCATACGGCCGTAGCCGTCGGCAGCGCCCGTGCAGACGTTCTCTTGCAGGGCCACCACGCAGCGCAGCTTGGGAAAGCTCTCCAGGCCGCGCACCAGATCCAGTTCAGTCGTGCCGGGGTTGGCGAAACAGGTGTCCACGCCTTGCGCCAGCAGGCCGGCCCATAATGCGTGCGCTCCAGTGTATCGGGTCATTTCTCTTCCTTTGCCGCCAGCGGCCAGCGCCGCACATGGGCGCTCTTGTAGGGTTGAACAGACCAGCATCACCGTAGCGGCGAGCTGGTTTGCGGCATCTCAAATCAATCCGGCGTAAAATTACATATTTTCGTATAGATGAAATTTGTACATAATTCATCATATCGAACTAATGATTTATTGCTTGATTTTGAATATAAGAGATTTATGCAATAGCCTTGAGCCCAAATCGGCAATTGGTGCAACCACCCCGTTCCCATGAAGCCGGGGGGCCTTACAATAGCCAGCCATCAGGCGCCCCGAATGCCTTCAACCACGACCAAGACCATGAATAGCCTGAGCCGCATGCTGGATGTCCTGACCCTGTTCAAACCCAGCCAACCCGTCATCGACGTCGATATGATCTGCGCCCAGTTGGGCTATACGCCGGCCAGCGCCTATCGCTATGTGCGGGAGCTGGGCAATGCCGGTCTGCTGGTGAAGATGCCGCGAGGCTACGCAGTAGGGCCGAAGGTGATCGAGCTTGACAGTCACATGACGCGCTTCGACCCCTTGCTCTCGGCCAGCCGAGACATCGTCGGCGACCTGGTGGCGCAGACCGGATTGGAGTTGCTGATCAGCGAGTTGTACGGGTCGACGGTGATCAACATCCTGCAGGAGTCAGGCAGCAATGACGCACGCCTGAACTATGGACGCGGCTCCCCCATGGATCTGTTCCACAGCGCCACGGCGCGCGTGATCCTGGCCTACCTGCTGCCGCGCCAATTGCGCAAGCACTTCGACCAGGCCAATGCAGAGGAACTGCGGCTGGTGGGCAGCAACTGGAAGGATTTCTCGAAGGTGATGCTGAAAATACGCAGGGATGGCTTCTGCGTCAGCGAGGGCGAGTTGGACCCGGGCAAGATCGGCATCGCTGCGCCCATCTTCGACGAGAAGCAGCGCATCTTGGGCAGCATCACGCTGGCCGGCAATACCGAACGGGTCAATGCCTTCAACCGCGACTTCCTGTCGGGACTGATTACCGATGCGGCGCGCAAGATCACGGCGCGCATTGCGGGCTGAAGAACCCGCATGAAAAACGCGCCGCCCCTGGGCGGCGCGCTTGCATGACCGGCGACGACTACTGGAATACTTTCTGCATCGAGCGTCGCGAGGTCTGCGATGGCAACTCGCCAAACAAGGCCTGGTAATCCTCGGCAAAGTGGCTCAGGTGGAAAAAGCCCCAGCGTGAGGCGATATCGCCGATCGATGCCTGCTGCGCCATGGTGGACAACAGTTCGCGCCGTACGCCGTTCAGCCGCAAGCAGCGCAGATAGTTCAGCGGGGTGGTCTCTGCCACGGCCTGGAAACTGTTCTGCACCGTGCGCCGGCTTACCTGCAGACGCTGGCATACCTCGAAGATGCTAGGGACATTGGCAGCATCGACGATAGTCTGGCGATGCAACTTTTCGACGATATAGCTGCGGGTGGTGCTCATCTGGCGGCTGGGATCACAATCCGGCGCCGACAACAGCCCCAACAACTCTCCCAGCAGCGACGATTCCAGCGCCTGCTCGCGCTGATCGGCCTGGGCATCGTACTGCCACTGGCCGCCATCGATCTGCAGCATCGCACGCGAAAAGATGTTCAGCAGCCGCTCGCGACAGGCGCGCAAGCCCGCCGGCGGTACTTTGATGACCGGCTGCTTCAACAGCGCGGCGATGCGATCCGGATCAGGCATCTGATGCAGATGCTCCTCAAACAGGTCGCTGTCGAAGGTCAGCGACAGCAGGTCGGTGTCCATCGGCATGTGGAACATGAACTCCTCACCACCCTGCAGGAACAGGATGCTCTTGTCATCGGCTTCGCGCCCTTGCACGTGCGCCGCACCCGGCGTGGTGATGGGGAAGGCGAAGCAGATCTGGTCCTTTGGCGCTTCGCCATGCTGCACCACCCGCTTGTTGATGCGTTCGCGGAAGGCATGGCAACGCCGGGTCGACAGTTGCATCAGCGAGCTCTCCAGCTTGCCGGCGGAAATCTGCGCATAGGTCTGCTTCCACGCACCGATGGCGGCGGCGTGCACATGCACATCCTGAAAACGGTGAATGCTTTGCAACATGGTCTCTCTCCAAGTGAGCCGCGATTGCTCCCGCGAGCGCGGCTCTGTCTCCATGCATTTAATGTGCCTGCACTGTTATTTTTCGTTCAAGGTCTGCCGCAGCAACAAGGACGGGATTGGCAACCGGCCCGGGGATCGCATAGCACCTGCTTTATTTTTCTATTTTATGCAAATTTATCTCAAAGGAAAAATTTAGCAAATACTTTTACAAATTTATATACCTTGTCACCTCATTTTTCAAAATAGTGCAATTTCTGCTTTTACGCACAACATCAATGCACCCCGAGCAGGAAATGAGCAACAACCCTTTCCTGATGGCAATGGCAGGCTTGCGGCTCGTACCCCCTATACGAATTCCGGGGCGTTTCCTGCCACGCCGAATTGCTCATTTGGGCTAACTGCACCGCCCTGCTCTCTATACATTCTGGCTACATGCAGGCCAGATTGCATAACTCCCAGCGTGAGCAGCGCGCAAGTGGCCGCATGCCGTTTCCCTCGACAACCGCCAACATGAGAATGAGCATGTCTCTCCATCTTCAGCACTTTATTGCCGGCCAGGCCACAGAGGCCTCCGATGGCCAGCGCATGAACCTGGTCAATCCCATTAACGAAGAAGTCTATGCCAGCGCCGCACAAGGCACGGCCGCCGATGTGGCACGCGCTGTTGCCGCCGCCAAGGGGCAATTGGAAGGCGGCGCCTGGAGCAAGCTGTCAGGTCTGCAACGCGGCCAGCTGCTGCACAAGCTGGCCGCGCTGGTGGAGCGCGATAGCGACCTGCTGGCCGACATGGATGCGCGCGCCATCGGCCGCTCACCGATGGAACCGCGCATGATGGACGTGCCCAACGCCATCAGCCATCTACGCGCGGCGGCCGGCTGGGCCAACCAGATGGAAGGCCGCACCATCCCTACAGCCGGTTACATGGGCAAGCCAACCCTGTCCTATACCGTGCGCGAACCCATCGGCGTAGTCGGCGCGATCCTCCCCTGGAACGCGCCGCTGATGATTACCAGCTGGAAGGTCGCGGCGTTGCTCGCGGCCGGCTGCACGGTAGTGGTCAAGCCAGCCGAGGAAACCCCGCAATCGGCGCTACATCTGGCGCGCCTGGCACAGGAAGCCGGCTTCCCGGACGGCGTCATCAACGTCGTAACCGGTTATGGCAACTCCGTCGGCCGCGCACTGTGCGAACATCCCGACGTGGCCAAGATCAGCTTCACCGGCAGCCCTGAAGCTGGGCGCGCCATCCAGCGCATCGCCGGCGAACAGTTCAAGCGCGTCACGTTGGAACTGGGCGGCAAGAGCCCACAGATCGTATTCGACGATGCGCCCTTCGAGGATGCGCTGTTCGGCTGCACGCTGGGCCTGTTCGTCAACCAAGGCCAGGTGTGTGCGGCCGGCTCGCGCATCCTGGTGCAGCGCGGCCTGGCGCAGCGCTTCGCCAAGGCATTGGCCGAGGCTGCCACCGGCATCACCGTGGGCGACCCCAGCCAGCCGGGTGTGCGCATGGGGCCGGTAGCCAAGAAGGCGCAGTTCGAGCGCGTGAACCGCTACATCCAGCAAGGCCTAGATGAAGGCGCCACCCTGCTGGCCGGAGGCGTCTCGCGTCCGGACAAGGGTTGGTTCGTGCAGCCGACCATCTTCGCCGATGCCAACAACAGCATGCGTATTGCCCGCGAAGAAATCTTCGGGCCGGTAGGAACCATCATCACGTTCGATACCGAAGAAGAAGCCATCGCCCTGGCCAACGATTCCAACTACGGCCTGGCCGCTACCGTCTGGACCAACAACCTGGCGCGTGCGCATCGCGTCGCGTCCGGCATCAAGGTCGGCGCGGTGGGCGTGAACTGCTGGAGCCCGCTGGACGCCAATCTGCCCTGGGGTGGCATCAAGGACAGCGGCATGGGTCGCGAAGGCGGCCTGGCGGGCGCACTGGCCTACACCGAAGAAAAGACGGTCACCGTGCTGTTGGCCTCCTGATTCCGAATCCCTCCTGACAGACGCGACGTGGCGTGAGCTGCGCCGCGTCTTTTTTTCATCTTTTCCCCCAGACATGTCCAGCCATCCCTGGGCCGGCGCCAATGCCTACGAGATCCTGACCAACCGCGGCATCGCTATCGTCGCCGGCATCAGAAATGAGAACGGGCCTTGCAACAGCAAGGCCCGTTGTTTATACGCTCGCCCGCGCGTCGGCCTAGAGCTTGTGGCTGCCCAATGCAGCAAAGCGCAGCGGTGCACAGCGGCGCAAGCGGGTGGCCAACATGACACCCAGCACGATGGCCAGCGGAATCATCGAGCACAGCGCATAGGACATGGACTTGCTGGCGCCAGTCAACACGTCGAAATGCACGACCGCCGTGCACAGGATGTAGAGCAAAGCCACCAGCGACACCGCCGGCAGGATGCGCACACGCCAGGCGCTGGAACAGGCATCGGGATGCCGGCGGAAATAGCAGATCACGGCAGCAGATGTCATGATCATCAGCAGAATCAGGCACAGCGCGGCCAGGCTGGAGAACCAGGCGAACAGGTGCAAGATGGGATGGGCATCGAGCAGCGCGAACAACGTCACCACCACCGCCGCGATCGCGCTTTGCAGAACCGATCCCATGTGCGGGCTCTGGTAGGTCTTGTGCGTGGTACCAAGCAGGCGATGCAGAAGTCCATCGCGCCCCACGGCGTAGAAGTAACGCGCCGCGGAACTGTGGAAGGCCAGCAGCCCGGCATAGATGCTGATGACGAACAGGATGCGGATGAGCGCCGTCAGGCCGGCGCCTGCATAGTGGTTCGACATGACATAGATGAAGGCAGTTGGATCCTGCATATGTTCCAGCAGCTTGACCACCTTGTCGCTGCCGGCGCCGATGATCAGTGCCCATAGCGAAATGCCGTAGAAACCGCCGATCAGCAGCACTGCGGTATAGGTGGCAATGGGGATGGCGCGCTTCGGATCCTTGGCTTCCTCGCCATAGATGGTAGTGGCTTCGAAACCGATGAAGGCGGCAAAGGCAAACAGCAGGCCGATGGAGGGCGTACCGCTCATGACGTTGGCCGGGGCGAAAGAATCCAGATTGATGCCGTGGTCGCCGCCCGAGCGGAGGATACAGAAATCCAGCACCAGCACTGCCATGTATTCGGCTATCACCACCACCGACAGTAGCCGTGCCGACAGGTCGATATTGCGATAACCGAGAACAGCCACGCTCAACATGGCGGCAGCCGCATAGACCCACCACGCCAACTGGACGCCGAAGACATCGAAGATGGTAGCTGACATCACCCCGCCGAACATGCCGTACAGGCCGATCTGCAGGATGTTGTAGGCGAACATAGCCAACACCCCGGCCACACCGCCGGCGATGCCTCCCAGGCCGGCACTGGAAAACGCATAGAAGCCACCGGCATTGGTGACGTGGCGCGCCATGGTGGTGTAGCCCACGGAGAAGGCCAGCAGCAACAGCAGAATCAGCAGCAGCAGCGCTGGGGTCCCGGCGCCGTTGCCCAGCATGATGCCGATAGGAAAGCCGCCGGCGATCACGCTCAGCGGACTGGCAGCGGAAACCACGAAGAAGATGATAAAGCCCACGCCCAGGGCATTCCTCCTCAGCGTGCTTTCTTGCCTGCCTTGGGTAGCGTAATCGACCTGGCTCATCGGCCTTTACCTTATAAAAACCAGCGTTCCTGGACATCGCCGATGATAGCTATCGACTCCTTCACGCCCGCATGCAGCATGGGCGAACTGGCAGTCTAGAAGAGATGCTTTTTTTCCTTTAGCCCAAATTGGCAGGTTGAATTCCAATGCGACGCGAATTACTGGAGGACTATTTGCGCTGGACGGCGCGCCGTTTGGGAAGGCAGTTCACCGAACAACGCGCGGTAATCCTCCGCAAAGTGGCTGAGGTGGAAAAAGCCCCAGCGGGAAGCAATGTCGCCGATCGAGGCGTCCTCACTCGACAGCAGCTCGCGACGCACTCCGTTCAAACGTACGCAGCGCAGGTAATTCAGGGGCGTCGTTTCGGCCACGGTACGAAAACTGTTCTGGATTGTGCGTCGGCTCACCCGCAAGCGCTGGCATACTTCGAAAATGCTGGGTACGTTGGTGGCGTCTTCGATGATCTGGCGGTGCAGCTTGTCAACGATATAGCTGCGGACGGTGCTCAGATGGTGATGAGGATCGCAATCAGGCGCCGACAACAGCCCCAGCAACTCCCCCAACAGCGCCAACTCCAAGGCCTCCTCGCGCCGTGCGCTCCGCTCGGACTGCTCATCCTGCCGCAGCTGATCACCCGCAACCGGCAACATTGCATGCGAGAAAATCTTCAAGAGCCGCTCTCGGCACATATGCAAGCCATTGGAGGCGACTTTCATGACCGGCTGCTTCAACAGCGCGGCAATGCGATCCGGATCAGCCATTCGAGGCAAGTATTTATAAAAGAAGTCTTGATCGAACGTGATGGCGAAGAGATCGGTATCCGTGGGCATATGGCACATGAATTCCTCTCCGCCCTGAAGAAACAGCATGCATCCTTCATCGACTTCACGTCCTTGGACATGGGCTCCTCCAGGCGCGGAAACAGGAAAGGCAAAGCAGATTTGGCCCTTGGGCGCTTCGCCATGCTGCACAACGCGCTTGTTGATACGCTCGCGGAAAGCATGGCAGCGCCGGGTCGAAACCTGTATCAAGGAACTTTCCAAACGCCCCGCCGAAATCTGCGCGTAGCTCAAATTCCATGGACTGATTGCAGCAGCGTGCGCATGCACGTCCTGAAACCGGTGAATGCTTTGCAACATTGTCTCTCTCCAAATGAACCACGTTTCTACGACAAGCGTGGTTCTGTCGTTAAGCATCTAACGTGCCAACTTTTTGATTGTTTTTCGGTGGTGCTCAATTCATGAGGTGGTCACCAGCGTTCGCATGCGAACGCGGCTTGCCACAGATGGCCCACCCATTAGTTTTAGCATCTTTATCTCAAAGGAGAAATTTGGCAAATATTATTTTATGTTTTCAACATAGAAGATGCATTTTTTCAACATTGTGCAATTTTTGTTATTTATGCACAAGAACAATGCAGCATCTGCAAGCGCTTGAACCAAGTTGCATCGAGCCATCAGGCGGATGTTTTTCTCAGACAATTAGCCGCCCACACACACCACCATCTTTTTCAGAGTAATAGGGGTGATGGTTCTGCTCCCGCCGAGTTCGGACAACGCTCACACATCTCTACCGGGCATGACGCCGACTGCATGAAATTGAGATGCCCTTGGAGGGGCTGGGCACTGATTGGCATATGCCGATTTGGGTTACCTCCGCATGGCCCCAAAAGCGAGAATCAGCCTGCTCGTTTCCCTACACATCATTACGCCTCCATCTCATGAAAAAGACTTCAGACGGACACAATATCAAACGCGGATTCCCCCTGGATCAGGGCCTGACCTCACCTGCCGCCTTCGATCATCGCGCCCCTGCCCACGCCGACTACGATGCCGTTGTAGTAGGCGCCGGATTTGCAGGACTTACGGCTGCACGCGAACTAGGGTCAAGAGGGCTGCGCGTCGCGATCGTCGAAGCGCGGGATCGCATCGGAGGACGAACCTTCCTGGCAGAGCAGGAAGGACAAAAGTACGAAATTGGCGGCACATGGATCCATTGGGGACAACCTTACGTTTGGAGTGAACTGCAGCGATATGGCCTGGGGATCTCCGAGTCGGTGAGCGGGACAGCAGATACCATCAGCCTACTGACCGACGCCGGGTTGGAAAGCGACACGGCCGAAGCGATGGGCAAAGATCTCGAAACCGCTTTGCAGTTATTTTGCGATATTGACGGCACTGGCGGCCGAATGATGTTCGCGAACCCACATGCTCCATCCGACGTGGCAGGCCACCTCGATCAGTCAAGCCTGGCCGATCGGCTTGCCGAGATCAACATCTCCGGCCGGCAACGCAGTTTGCTGCAAGCATTCATCACCATGAATGCGGCGACTGATCCTGCTAAAGGCGGTATGTATGACCAGTTGCGCTGGTGGGCACTTGGTGAATATTCCGCCGATTCACTCCTCAAGCGCCTGGGCCGGTACAAAATCGCGCAGGGTACTTCTGCACTCGCCCTGGCGTTGCTGCGAGATTCGAAAGCCGAACTTCTGGTGGGCGAACCCGTCACCGAGATCACCTCCGTCGCAGGCGGAATACGCGTCAAGGGAAAGAATATTTCACTAAACAGCAAGACAGTTGTTGTTGCTGTTCCCATGAATGTATTGAGTGATATCAAATTCACGCCCGGCCTCCCGGCAGAACGTCAATCCGCACACCGGGAGAACCATGTGTGCGCCGGCACGAAGTTCATTGCCAGCATCGATCGCAATGTAGGGGCCTGGGTCGGCTTTGCCCCCTACCCCAATCCTCTGACCATGGTCATCGCTGACCGTGAAATCGATGGCAAGTCCCTGCTCGTAGGATTTGGCCCGGACGACAAAATTGATCTGAACAACATCGAGCAGATCGAAAAGGAACTGCGCAAATTCCTCCCTGGGATCAATGTCACCAATGTGCTTGCGCACGACTGGTCAAACGATCCTTACGCAAAGGGTGGATGGACCTGGTTTGAGCCAGGCCAGACGACAAGGGTGCTTGCTGCACTACAAACCTCAACACCGCCGCTTTTCTTTGCGAATACGGACTGGGCGAGCGGCTGGAGAGGTTTTATTGACGGCGCGATCGAAGATGGCATCCGCGGCGCCAGGGATGTCATCGACTTCCTGCACCTGCGTGCATAAACCTGGTCATTTCACAACCAAATTTTTCCCGAGGAAAATCTCATGAATATCAACCTGGCAATTGAAAAACTCCAGACGCTGTGCCGTAATGGCGACGCCGCCAAGCTTCATCGCGAGATGTTTTCCAATGATTGCAGCATCAGTGGAGAAGGCGCACAGGGAATCACCGTCGGCTCCGATCTGCTGCCAGCACTGACAGAGATGCTCAAGGTCACGCCGAAGCTCTCGATACGGTCCGTACGAACAGTCGAACTCACCGAAAACGCTGCGGTGACCTGGCTGGAATGGAGCTCTCCTTCTGCCGACGGCAAAGGCGATACGATTTCATTCCGCTCGCTTACAGCATGGCGAAAAGAAACGGACACTTGGCGTATTGTGGCCGACATGTATGGCTTCGGTCTTTTTAGCGCCAGCTAACAGAGCGACTACCTGAATTACACTAATCTTTGAGGAGCCTAGGATGTCTGAATCAGCTCGATCACCGGTGGAGCATACCGGCCTCAAAAGAGATGCAATCGGCTGGTTCGGCATCTTCCTTATGGTGATCACGACAAATGGCCCGCTAACCTCGATGGGAGGCGGAGTACCGGTAAGCATCACCCTGGGAAACGGCATTGGCTTGCCCGGTTCCTACGCTATCGTCTGTCTCGCCTACCTCCTATTCGCGATTGGCTTCTGTGCGATGACTCCCTATGTGGAGAATGGCGGAGCCTTTTACGCCTATATCACGAAAGGCTTGGGAACCATCGCCGGAGTGGGCAGCGCTTGCATTGCCGTGCTGTCCTATATTGCGATGCTGCTCGCCTGCCATGCCATGCTTGGGCACTTCATGCAAGTCGCGATGGCATCGTTGGGAATCGCCGCGCCTTGGTGGGCGTGGGCTTTTGCTTGCGCCATCGGAGCTCACCTGCTTTGCGTTCGGGGCATCGAATTCAGCGGACGCTTGCTATTGATGCTGATGATGTGCGAGGTCGGCGTCATTGTATGGGTAGATGTGCTGGAGCTATTCCGTCATCCAATGCCCGGGACGCATCTTTCCCTGGAGCCTTTCTGGCCGCAGTCCGTTTTCACGCCAGGTTTCGGCCCTTCTCTGATTTTTGTCGTGGCATCCTTCATGGGCTTTGAAACGGCGGCAATCTACGCGCAAGAAGCGAGAGATCCCCAACGTTCCGTACCACGCGCAATGTATTTCTCGATCGCGTTTATCGGCCTTCTCTACGCAACGTCCATTTACCTCATGCTCAATCATTTTGGGTTAACGCATGCAGTAAGCGTTGCCGCGAACGACCCTGGAGGCATGTGGCTGGCAATGTTCCAGACCCTGGCTGGCCCCGTTGCGGCCAAGATTGGTGCGGCACTGGTCATTACCAGCCTCTTTGCTGCGGTCCTGAGCTTCACTAATGTAGTGGCAAGATACTGGCACGCCATGGCTATCCGCGGCCTCGTCTGGCAACCGCTGTCCAGAACCCATCACAAGCATCGCTCTCCGCACGTGGCTTCCGCGATCACGATGTGTATATCGTGTACGCTGATTTTTCTCTGTGCGATGGCCAAGTTGGATCCGATGCTCCAGGCCTTGCCTTGGGCCAGCGTTCCATCGGCGGTGGGAGTCTTGAGCTGTCAAGTACTGGCAGCTGTCAGCGTGGCGACTTTTTTCCGTCGAACCAAAACAAACGTGTCACGTTGGCGATCGATGTTTGCACCGGTAGTCAGTACGCTCATACTGCTTTTCTTCCTGTGGCAGATGATCAACCATGTACAGCTTTTGTCGGGACTGTCTTCCGAAGTCAGCTACTTCCTGGCATTTAGTGTCCTGATTGCGGGAGGCCTGGCATCATTTTATGCACTTCATCTGCGTCGCCGAGCCCCGCTAAGATTCGCACAACTATCGGAGTTGGTTAAACAACAGTAGTTAATCGACTGCAAGTAGGAAAAATGGAGAAGGGCAATTCAGCGAGCAACTCAACAGGCTATGTATTCTGCTTGCCGATGCACCCTCTTCGTGACAAGAAATCCGATGGGAGAAAATTCGCCTGAACTCAATCCAGATCCAACGTAAGCTGCCCAGCGCCCGTTCCCTGATCAGTGCCGGGTCGGCTCAATCCGCTTGCTTTCACCCCCAAGAGACGGAGGGATTGCGTGAAACTGACTCTTTTCAGACAAGTACCGGCCGCCATTCGTATTGATACAGCGTCTGATGTAAGCGCGTTCAAGGTGACGTCGCGGGTAATAGTAGAAAAATCCTGAAAGCGCAGTTTGACGCCAATCTTTCTGCAAACATAGCCTTTCCGCTGCAGATCCGCTGCAACCTGTTCACATAATCGCGTGAAAATTCTGCCGAGCTCTGCTTTATCTCGAGCAACATCAAGATTGCTCTCAAAGGTCGTTTCACGGCTCATTAATACCGGCTCACTTTCCGTAATAATCGGCCGGTCATCTACACCGTGAGCGACCCTGTGCAACCAGGCTCCAAAGCTGCGGCCAAAATGCTCAATCAGCCATAATTCCTCGCAAGCCGCCAGTTCGCCAATTGTCCGGACGTTCAATAAGGCCAGCTTTTCAGCCGCCTTGGGGCCGATGCCATTAACCTTCGACACAGACATCGGCCAGATCCGGCTAGCCAGATCCGCCATCGTGATAATGGTGAATCCATCCGGTTTTTGCATATCGGAGGAGAGCTTTGCCAGTAGCTTATTCGGAGCAATTCCAACCGAGCATGTGAGCTTCGTCGCATTGAATACCGCGGCTTTCAGTTGCTTGGCAATGTCCTCGGCACTTCCATCTAAAGCGCTGACATCAGCATAGATTTCATCAATCCCGATATCCTCGATGATCGGGCTGATCGCCCTGATCGCATCTTTAAACAATCGCGAGTAGTTGCGATACAAGTCAAAATTTACAGGTAGAAGAATTGCATCAGGAGCCAGTTTCGCGGCTTTCATCGCCGGCATCGCTGAATGCACGCCCAGAGCGCGGGCTTCATACGTGGCCGTCGTAAGAACGCCTCTTCCCACGTAGTCGCGAAGCCTGGAGAACTCGAGGGTGCCATCCTGTCTCTTTCTGGGAGCGTGCGATTGTCTTCCGGCAACCACCATCGGCTGGCCACGCAACTCAGGATATTGAGATAGCTCACAAGATGCAAAAAACGCATCCATATCAATATGAGCAATACGCCGGCAAATTGGCATGGTCTGAAATTCAAGTAAGTTGCTGGCATTTCACAAAGACCGCCAGCAAAGATGTGCTGAAGAAATCCTATGCTCGGATTTTCTTACATAGTTAGCCACTTTGTATCTTATTCTGGCAGACGCTTGCTCTGACAATCCCTTTTAGGCGCCTCTCTCCTGTTAACGGCATCAAGCTGAAGTACGCGGGCTTCGGCGGCGCAGGCGAACAGCCTTTCTTGCCCTTCCCCTGAGGAATTTCCACAAACTACTCATGGACAATCCGGCATCGCTCGGCAAGAGCCAGGCGTGTAAAATGAACGCTTTTGCCCGGAACGTTATGTGGTTTAAGAACCTCCAGATCTATCGCCTGCCCGCGCCGTGGGCGATCACCGCCGACGAGCTCGAATCCCATCTCGCCCCACAGGAATTCACCGCTTGCTCCAGCATCGAAATGCAGAGCCAGGGCTGGGTCTCGCCGCGCAACAACGAGAAGCTGGTGCACGTGGTGAACCGCCAGTTGCTGTTGCAACTCTCCACCGAAAAGAAACTGCTGCCCTCGACCGTGATCAACCAGGTCACCAAGGCGCGCGCGGCCGAGCTGGAAGAGCAGCAAGGTTTTCCGCCGGGCCGCAAGCAGACCAAGGAATTGAAGGAGCAGGTCACCGACGAGCTGCTGCCGCGCGCTTTCTCCATCGTGCGCAGCACCTGGGTCTGGATCGACCCGGTCAACGGCTGGCTGCTGGTCGATGCCGGCAGCCCCGGCAAGGCCGAGGAAGTGTTGAAGCTGCTGTTCAAGGCGATCCCCAAGTTCCCGCTGGAAACCCTGCGCACCGCCATGTCGCCGGCGGCCGCCATGACCGACTGGCTGGCCAGCGACGAAGCGCCCAACGGCTTCACCGTGGACCAGGATACCGAGCTGCGTTCCACCGCGGAAAGCAAGGCCACCGTGCGCTATGTGCGCCACACGCTGGATCCGGAAGACGTGCGCCGCCACATCGAATCCGGCAAGCAATGCACGCGCCTGGCGCTGACCTGGGCCGACAAGGTGTCGTTCGTGCTGACCGAGAACCTGTCGGTCAAGCGCATCGCGCCGCTGGACGTGCTGAAGGAAGATGCCGACTTCACCGGCAAGAACGAGGATGAGCGCTTCGACGGCGATTTCATGCTGATGACCGGCGAGCTGTCCAAGCTGCTGGCATCTCTGGTGGAAGCGCTGGGCGGCCAGTTGAAGGAAAACGACGGGACGCTGGCGCAGGCGGCGTAAGCGGCCGTTGCAAAAGTAACCATCCAAAGAAAAAGGGAGCAATGATCGCTCCCTTTTTCTTTGCCCGCGCGGCGCGGCACATGCTCAGGCGCCCGCTTCAGGCTGCCCGCTTGGCCACCTTGCGCCGGACCGGAACGGCCTCGCCCTTGGGTTCGGCCAGCACGCTCTCCAGTGGCAGCATCGCATGCCGCAAGGTCGCCGCCAGCCGCGCGTTGGACACGCCGTCGCGCGCGCCCAGCGCCATGCCGTTCAGAAAACTGGTGTAGAAGTCGCCCAATGCCGTGACGTCGGCATCGGCGCGGATCTCGCCGTCGCGCTGCGCCTGCTGCAGGCGCGCGCGGATTTCGTTGCGGCGCTTGTGGCGGCGTTGCGAAAGCGCGTCACTGTGTTCCGCGTTCTCGGGAGCACAGTTGATGGCCGAGATCACCACCATGCACCCCCTGCCCGCCGGCAAGCCCGCGCCCGCTACGCCGCCCTTGCCGGAATACATCTGCACGCTGGCGCGCAGCATCGCGTATAAATCTTCACGAATGCCGTTGCCGGCCTGCAATTCGCGCAACGGCCCGGCGCTGACGGTGCGCGAATAAAACTCCACCGCCTCGCGGAACAAGGCGTTCTTGTCGCCGAAAGCCGCGTACAGGCTGGGCGCCTTGACGCCGATCGCCTCGGTCAGGTCGGCCATGGTGGTGCCTTCGTACCCCTTGCTCCAAAAGACCTGCATGGCCTGCTGCAGCGCCTGCTCGCGGTCAAAACTGCGGGGGCGGCCGCGTGTTCGTATCATCGGTGTTCCTTTATTGCCTGGTTGCCTTGTTTCTGTCGCGAGCGTTCCCGCAGTGCGCAGTGTAGTTTATTTTAATCTGCATTACAAAAATATCGGGAATTGCTCTTGAAGAAACCTCCGCAGGTTCTTATTATCTAATCCTCGTTACAGAAATGTGGCGAAAATGGCGGAACAGGAGCGCAACTCTTGTCCTGCCGCCAACAAGACGGGCGCCGGACCAAAGTCAACAGGCGCCCTTGGAATCCACTAACAATCATTTCATCACCATCCACGCAACAGACTGAGGAATGACGGCACCCACTGAAAGGATATGCCATGAGCCGCAAGACCCGAATAGAAAACTACCGCAACATCGGTATCAGCGCCCACATCGACGCAGGCAAGACCACGACCACCGAGCGCATCCTTTTTTATACCGGCGTCAACCACAAGATCGGCGAAGTGCATAACGGTGCGGCCACCATGGACTGGATGGAGCAGGAACAGGAACGCGGCATCACCATTACCTCGGCCGCCACCACCGCCTTCTGGAAAGGCATGGCCGGCAATTATCCCGAGCACCGCATCAATATCATCGACACGCCGGGCCACGTCGACTTCACCATCGAAGTCGAACGCTCGATGCGCGTGCTGGACGGCGCCGTGATGGTGTACGACTCGGTGGGCGGCGTGCAGCCGCAATCCGAGACCGTCTGGCGCCAGGCCAACAAGTACAAGGTGCCGCGCATCGCCTTCGTCAACAAGATGGACCGCGTCGGCGCGGACTTTTTCCGCGTGCAGCGCCAGATCGAGGAACGCCTCAAGGGCCGTGCCGTCCCCATCCAGATCCCGGTCGGCGCCGAAGACCATTTCTCCGGCGTGGTCGACCTGGTCAAGATGAAGGCCATCATCTGGGACGAGGCCAGCCAGGGCGTGCTATTCAAGTACGAGGACATTCCTGCCGAACTGGAAGCCAGCGCGCGCCAGTGGCGCGACAACATGGTCGAGCAGGCCGCCGAGGCCAGCGAAGAGTTGCTGGAGAAATACCTCTCCGGCACGCCGCTGACCGAGGACGACATCAAGCACGGCCTGCGCCTGCGTACCGTGGCCAACGAGATCGTGCCGATGCTGGCGGGCAGCGCCTTCAAGAACAAGGGCGTGCAGGCCATGCTGGATGCGGTGATCGACTACCTGCCCTCGCCCATCGATGTGCCGGCGATCGCCGGCCATGCCGAAGACGACTCGGAAATCGAACGCCATCCGTCCGACGATGAACCGTTCTCGGCGCTGGCCTTCAAGATCATGACCGACCCGTTCGTGGGCCAGCTGACCTTTTTCCGCGTCTACTCGGGCATCGTCAATTCGGGCGACACCGTGTACAACCCGCTCAAGGGCAAGAAGGAACGCCTGGGCCGCATCCTGCAGATGCATGCCAACGAGCGCAAGGAGATCAAGGAAGTGTTCGCCGGCGACATCGCCGCCGCGGTCGGCCTGAAGGACGTGACCACCGGCGACACGCTGTCGGACCCGGAGCACCCGATCATCCTGGAGCGCATGGTGTTCCCGGAGCCGGTGATCTCGCAGGCGGTGGAACCGAAGACCAAGGCCGACCAGGAAAAGATGGGCATCGCCCTGAACCGCCTGGCGCAGGAGGATCCCTCGTTCCGCGTGCATACCGACGAGGAGTCGGGCCAGACCATCATGTCCGGCATGGGCGAGCTGCACCTGGAGATCCTGGTCGACCGCATGCGGCGCGAGTTCGGCGTGGAAGCCAGCGTCGGCAAGCCGCAGGTGGCTTACCGCGAAGCGATCCGCAAGGCGGTGGAAGATGTCGAAGGCAAGTTCGTCAAGCAGTCCGGCGGGCGCGGCCAGTACGGCCATGTGGTGCTGAAGCTGGAACCGCAGCCGCCCGGCAAGGGCTATGAGTTCGTCGATGCGATCAAGGGCGGCGTGGTGCCGCGCGAATTCATCCCGGCGGTCGACAAGGGCATCCAGGAGTCGCTCAAGGCTGGCGTGCTGGCGGGCTACCCGGTGGTGGACGTGAAGGCCACGCTGACCTTCGGTTCCTACCACGACGTCGATTCCAACGAGAACGCCTTCCGCATGGCCGGCTCGATCGCCTTCAAGGAAGCGATGAAGCGCGCCGGCCCGATCCTGCTGGAGCCGATGATGCAGGTCGAGGTGGAAACGCCCGAGGAATTCATGGGCAACGTGATGGGCGACCTGTCGTCGCGGCGCGGCATGGTGCAGGGCATGGAAGACATGGTGGGCGGTGGCAAGCTGGTGCGCGCCGAGGTGCCGCTGTCGGAAATGTTCGGCTACTCGACCACGCTGCGCTCGCTGACCCAGGGCCGCGCGACCTACTCGATGGAGTTCAAGCACTACGCGGAGGCGCCGCGCCAGGTGGTGGAGCAACTGAGCGGCAACAAAGCCAAGGGCTGATCTTCTCCGGCACCTCACAACCGATGCATCTTGCGATGCATCGGTTTTTTTTTCGCGTCTTCAGGTGAACTTCAGGTAAACATGTCCGGCTGCGTCGCCACCAGATGCTCGTAGATGGGCTGGAAATGCAGCCAGCCAATGTAGTCGCTGCCGACGTGTTCGCGGCTGTAGCGCGCCTTCTCCGGCGGCACCAGCCGGGGCGCCTGGCCGCTGGCGGAAATCAGCAGTTGCTGCTTGCAGCAGCGCTCCAGCGCGATGAACCAGAACGCCGCCGATTCGATGCTATGGCGGCTGGCGGTCAGCAAGCCGTGGTTCTGGTGGATCGCCGCCTTCACGCCGGCAAAAGCGTTGGCCACGCGATGCCCGGCCTTGACCTCGACCGCCACCTGGCCGGCCTCGTCGCCGATCACCACGTGGTCTTCATAGAAGGCCGCGGCATCCTGGCTGATCGGCAACAGCGGCTGGCCCAGCGCTGAAAACGCGGTGCCGTATTCGGTATGGGCATGGCACATCGCCACAATCTCGGGATGCGCCTCGTGCACGGCAGCATGCAGCACGAAGCCGGCGCGGTTGACCGCATAATCGCCCTCCACCACGCGGCCCTCATGATCGACCAGGATCAGGTTGGACAGGCGCACCTGGGCGAAATGCACGGCCATCGGATTGGTCCAGTACAGGTGCGGATGCTCCGGGTCGCGGATGGTCAGGTGACCGGCGAAGCCGTAATCGAAGCCCTGCTGCGCGAAGGCGCGACAGGCGGCGACCAGGCGCTTTTTCAGGTGCAGGCGCTGCTCTTCATGGCTCTTGAAATCGGGGATGTCGGGGAATTTCAGTCCCAGTTGCTCGGGCTGGTAGACGGAGGTGCGTTTGACGCTGTCGAGCATGGGGTCTCCTCAGATGTTCTGGTTGTGAAAGCCCATGGTGGCAGCTGCCGCCGGCGTTGACAAAAGACGTGTTTTCACCGATTGTTGAATCAGGCTCAACCATATCTTCATCGCCGATGCGCAAGCTCCCGTCCTTCTTTTCGCTGCGCGCCTTCGAGGCTACCGCCCGCCTGGGCAGTTTCACCCAAGCCGCCGAAGAGCTGCACCTGACCACTTCGGCCATCAGCCACCAGGTGCGGGCGCTGGAACAATGGTGCGGCAAGGCCCTCTTTCTCCGCCAGACGCGGCGCGTGAGCCTGACCATGGAAGGCCAGTTGTTGAAGAACAAGCTGTCGCCGGCCTTCGACGCCATCGAAGATGCCTGCGCGGCCTTCCGCCCGGGCGATGACCGCAGCGTGCTGGCGGTGCATTGCGCTCCCAGCTTCGCCAGCAAATGGCTCAGCCCGCGACTGGCGCAGTTCATGCAGGCGCATCCCGGCATCACCCTGCAGATGTCGTCCAGCGCCGAACCGGCCGACCTGGGCCGCGACGGCGGCGCCGATATCGACATCGCCTATGGCCCACCGCCACATCGGGAAGGCGTGGCGGTAGAAGCGCTGGGCAGCGAAGCCACGCTGCCCTTGTGTTCGCCGCGCCTGCTGGCGCGCCACCCGGTGCAGCAGGCGTCAGACCTGCTGCAACTGACGCTGATCGAGTCCAAACTCAATCCGGTGCGCTGGAAGGATTGGTTCGACCTGCACGGCATCCGCCTGCCGCCGCGCGCCCATCCCTCCTTCGACCGCGGTTCGCTGGCAGTGGCCGCCGCGGTGGACGGACTGGGCGTGGCGCTGGAGACGGCACGCTTCGCCGAGGCCGAACTGGCGCGCGGGGAGCTGGTGGTGGCAGGGGATGGCAAGTTCAAGACGATTCGACGGGAAATGCACTTCCTGTGCTATCGGCGGGGAGACGCGGGCGCCAGGGGGATCAAGGCGTTCCGGGAGTGGATTGCGCTGGTGGCGGATGGGACGGACGATTTGCCGGCGCCGCTTCCGGGATGACGATTCGCAGCGAGAACCTGGATGACAAAAACAAAAAGGGCCTGCCCGATGAGCAGACCCTTTTATTTATTTGGCGGAGGAGCGGACGGGGCTCTCCTACATGCTGCAGGCCGCGGAATCGCTTGCAAGCGATTCCCTTCTCGCCCCGCCGCAAGCCGCGCAGGCGGCTTGCTCCGCACCGCCACTTTTTGCTTCGCAAAAAGAAAAAGGGCCTGCTCAATGAGCAGACCCTTTTATTTGGCGGAGCGGACGGGGCTCGAACCCGCGACCCCCGGCGTGACAGGCCGGTATTCTAACCAACTGAACTACCACTCCTAAAACCGTCTTCAGCTGTTGGTTCTCGCTGAAAGACCGCTATTCTATAAGAGGTGTTTCAGAAAATCCAGCGTTTTGTCGCGCTTTCGCCAAAATTATTTACGCCTTGAATTTGCCTTCAAACGCCAGCTTGGCGAGCGGCTCGCGCGGGCTGGGCAATTCGCGGGCTTGCAGGCCTTCGGGCAGGATGGATTTGTCGCCCAGCTTGCCGATGGCGATGGCGGCTTCCACTGCGTATTCGGGCGGCACGTTCAGTTCCACGCGGGCCTTTTCCTTGTCGAAACCGGCCATGCCGTGCGCGTGCCAACCGGAGATGCTGGCTTGCAGCGCCATGTAGCCCCAGGCCGCGCCGGCGTCGAACGAATGGGTCGGCGCCGGCACCGCCTCGGTGGCGCCCGGCGGGACCATCACGGTGCGCGACAAGACCACGATCAGCACCGATGCCCTCTCGGCCCAACTGCGGTTGAATTCGTTGAGCAGGCCCAGCAGGCTGTCCCATGCGGGCGTGCCGCGACGCGCATAAACGAAGCGCCAGGGTTGCGCATTGTAGGCCGAAGGCGCCCAGCGTGCGGCCTCCAGGAAGGTCAGCACGGTTTCTTCCGAGATCTCGGCGCCGGTGTAGGCGCGCGGCGACCAGCGGTTGATGAAATGCGGATCAATGGGGTAATCGGCCAGACGTGGATTGGAAGACATGCGCACTCCTGTGGATGAGTCGTGAAAAAAAATGCATCTTAGCAGCGGCGCGCCATTCCTGCAGGCGAGCTCTTCGGCGGCGCAATGAAAGCCGAAGCGGGTGAAGCGCATCAACATCCGCTGGTACGCACATGGACGTAAAAAAGCCCGCGTACCTTGCGGTTCGCGGGCTAAATCCAATTCTCAGGGGTGATGAATTGGAGGGGGAGGAACTTCAGAATATCCATCTCCCTCCGACGCCACTATCGTTTTTACACGCTGTAACATCCGCTGCGAAGTTTTATCAGTTCATCAAGCGTTTACATGCCGATGGCAACGTCTTGTTACGTCCATCAGCGCTTTGTCAGGGCGCGGGCGCGACATCATTTGCCGATACAGAAGCGCGAGAAAATCACCCCCAGCAAATCATCCGGCGTGAACTTGCCGGTAATGCTCGACAGGCGCCCCTGCGCCAGGCGCAACTCTTCCGCGAACAGGTCCAGCGCATGCTCGCCTGCCTCGTTGTCGAGCGCGGCGTGGGCGGCGGCGTGCGCCAAATGCTCGTCGGCCGCCTTCAGCGCCAGCAGATGGCGTTCGCGCGCGAGATAGCGCGATTCCACCGTCTGCTGCCAGCCGGCGATGCGCAGCAGTTCCGCGCGCAGCATGTCCACGCCCTGTCCTTCCGCTGCGGAAATGTAGACGTGCGTCGCGTCCGGCATCTGGTCCACCGCGGCCTTGTGGCCGGAACGATCGATCTTGTTCCAGATGCGGATGATGGGCACGCCTTCGGGGAAGCGCGAGGCGATCTTCTCGTCTTCCCGCGTGGGGCCGAGGTCGGCGTCGAGCATGTGCAGGATGACGTCGGCCTTGGCCACTTCGGCCCAGGTGCGCTCGATGCCGATGCGTTCGACTTCATCGGGGCCGCCGCCATCTTCGCCGGCCTCGCGGATGCCGGCGGTGTCGATGATGTTGAGCGGCATGCCTTCGATCAGGATGGTCTGCGTGACCTTGTCGCGGGTGGTGCCGGCGATCGGCGTGACGATGGCCACATCCGAGCCGGCCAGCACGTTGAGCAGCGATGACTTGCCCACATTGGGCTTGCCGGCCAGCACGGCATTCAAGCCGTCGCGCAGCAGCGCGCCCTGGGCGGCGTGCTTGAACACGTCTTCCAGGGTCGCGCGGATTCTTGCCAGCTGGCCGCGCGCGTCGGATTGCTTGAGGAAGTCGATTTCCTCTTCCGGGAAGTCGAGCGTGGCTTCCACCAGCATGCGCAAGCTGGTGACCTGCTCCACCAGTTCATGGATGACGTTGGAGAAGGCGCCGCTCAGGGATTCCGAGGCCGACTTGGCGGCCGCTTCGGTGGTGGCCTCGATCAGGTCGGCGACGGCCTCGGCCTGGGCCAGGTCGATCTTGTCGTTGAGGAAGGCGCGCTGGGTGAATTCGCCCGGCTCGGCCAGGCGCAAACCGATTTCGGCGCCAGCCTCCAGGCAACGCGCCAGCAGCATCTGCATCACCACCGGGCCGCCGTGGCCCTGCAGTTCCAGCACGTCTTCGCCGGTATAGGAATGCGGCGCCGGGAAGTGGATCGCCAGGCCTTGGTCGATCAGGCTGCCGTCGGCGCGGCGGAACGGCAAATAGGTGGCATGGCGCGGCGCCAGGCGCTCGCGGCCGCACAGCGCGGCGATCACCGGCACCAGGTTCTTGCCGGAAATGCGGACCACGCCGATGCCGCCGCGTCCGGGGGCGGTGGCGATGGCGGCGATGGGAGAGGAATCGAAAGTCATCGTGTGAGTCATTTATTGTCGTAGTGGCTTGTTGCGGTGCCGCCTTTCCCTGGCGCTGACATGCCTCGGCACAACCGCCATGTTAAGGCCTGTGAAGAATCTGCGAGCGAAAAAAAACCCGTGTATTTCCACGGGTTTTTCAGGATCAGTCCCGGCGCACCGGGACTGGCGCGGCAATCCGCTTACTTGGTCTTGCCTTTTTCGATGTTCTTGGTGATCACCCATTGCTGCGCGATCGACAGGATGTTGTTCGTCACCCAGTACAGCACCAGGCCGGACGGGAAGAAGAAGAACATGAACGAGAACACCAGCGGCATGAACATCATGACCTTGGCCTGGACCGGGTCCGGCGGCGTCGGATTCAGCTTGGTCTGCAGGAACATCGAAGCCGCCATGATGATCGGCAAGAGGCCGACCGGCATGTTGAAGTAGGGGATGGTGCCGAACAGCGTGTCCGGGGCGGTCAGATCATGGATCCAGCCCAGCCACGGCGCGCCGCGCATTTCGACCGATGCCAGCAGCACCCAGTACAGCGAGATGAACACCGGGATCTGGATCACGATGGGCAGGCAGCCGCCCAGCGGATTGATCTTTTCGGTCTTGTACATCGCCATCATTTCGCGGTTCATGGCCTGCGGATCGCCCTTGTGGCGTTCGCGGATGGCCTGCATGCGCGGCGAGACCGCCTTCATCTTGGCCATGCTGCGGTACGAAGCGGCCGACAGCGGGAAGAAGATCAGCTTGATCAGCACCGTCAGCAGGATGATGGTCCAGCCCCAGTTGCCGACCAGCGCGTGGATGTGCGTCATCAGCCAGAAGATGGGCTTGGCGATCAGGGTCAGCCAGCCATAGTCCTTGACCAGTTCCAGGCCGGGAGCGGTGGCTTCCAGCACCTTGGACTCTTGCGGGCCGGAGTACAGGTGCGCATCCATGGTGACCGAAGCGCCCGGGGCCACGGTGCCCAGCGGCAGGATGGTGCCGACCGCGTACAGGTTGGTGGCGACCTTCTTGGTGAAGATGTCGCGCTGCGCCTGCTGCGGCGGGATGAAGGCCGAGACGAAGTAGTGCTGCACCAGCGCGATCCAGCCGTTGTCGGCCTTGGTGGCGTGCTCGGCCTTGCCTTCCTCGATCTTCTCGAAGGTCATCTTCTGGAACTTGCTGGCGTCGGTGTAGACCGCCGGACCGGTGAAGGTGCTGTAGAAATGCGACTCGCCGCCCGGCTTGTTGCCGTCGCGCAGCAGTTGCAGGTACAGCGAAGGAGTGATCGCCGCGCCGCTGTCGTTGGTGACGGTGTGCTTGAGGTCGATCAGGTAGCTGTCGCGCTTGAAGGTGTAGGTCTTGGTCAGCTTGACGCCGCCTTGTTCGGACTCCAGCACCAGTTGCACTTCGTTGCCGTTGTCCAGGGTGCGCGCACCCGGCTTGGCGACAAACAGCGACTTGTGGTTGGGGAAGGCGCCGCCGATCAGGCCGGTTTCCGCCAGGTAGGTATGGGTTGCGCCCGAGTCGAACAGCACCAGGTTCTTGCTCGGATCGACCACGTCGCGCTGCTTGAGCAGCTCCAGGCGCTTGAGCTCGCCGCCCAGGGTATCGATGTCGGCCTTGACCACGTCGGTGGTGATGGTGATGGTGATGGTTTCGCCCTTGCCGACCGGCGCGGCGGACGCGTCGGCGGGCACCGCGGCGGGCGCCGATGTGCCGGCCTGCGGCACCGGCGAGCCGGACGGGCTGGCGACCGGGGCGGCAGGATTGGCGGCCTGCTCCTGAGTCTGGTTCGCCGATGGGAAGAACATCGACTGATGTCCGTTATGGCGCATCCAGCCATCCCAGAGCAGCAGCAAAGAGAAGGAGAATACAACCCACAGGACGGTACGTTTGATATCCATATGCGTATTGGTTAGTTCAGGAGTGACTGCAACCGTCAGCGGCCACAGCAGGGGAAACTCGCGCCGCGCTGCTCTGCGGCGAAGAACGTGGGGAAATCAGGGGAGCCTCGGTTGCCGCCTTGGCGTCGCCCGTGCCATCGGCGGCGCCGGGCGAACTGGGAACAGGATCAAGCCCGCCGGGATGCCAGGGATGGCATTTACACAAGCGCCTGCCCGCCAGCCAGCTGCCCTTGAGCGCGCCGTGCAGGCGCACCGCCTCGGCGGCATAGTCGGAACAGCTGGGATAAAAACGGCAATTCTGCCCGAGAAAAGGGCTCACTCCCAGCTTGTAGGCGCGTAACAGCAGGAGCAAAGGCGTTTTCATCACTTCCGGCTTCCTATTTCCTGGCAAACGCTGGCGCGTTCGGCAAAAAGTCGAACAACTGCGTCAGCTCGGCCCGCAAGGCGGCCTTGAGCGCCGAATTGGTGGCCGCATCGCGCCTGGCGTTCACGGGCCGGGACAAACGCACGATGCAGTCGACGGCCGGCAAGGAAGCCTGGCGAAACAGTTCCCGCGTGGCGCGCTTGATCGTATTGCGCGTCACCGCGCGCGGCGCAAAACGCTTGGCCGCCACCACACCCAGACGAGCATGCGGCAAGTTGTTGCGGCGCGCGTACAACACGAAATGCTCCGTACGATGGACGGGGCGCAAACGAAAAACGGATGAAAACTCATCCGTTTTAACGATTCGCCGATCGCGTGGGAAAAGCGTAGAGAGCGTAGGAAGTACGTCCGTCACGCGATGCAGCAGCGCACTGTCGCAGCTTGTTGGCTTATTAAACAGCAGCCAGACGCTTGCGGCCCTTGGCGCGGCGAGCGTTGATGACGGCGCGGCCGCCACGGGTTGCCATACGAGCGCGGAAACCGTGGGTACGCTTGCGACGCACGACGGAAGGTTGGTAAGTACGTTTCATGTTGGACTCGCTTAGTTGGGATGCTTATTCAGCAAACAGCAAAAATAAATCGGAATTCTGGAACCGCTTTCAATGTGCCTGTTCCGTATCACCGATGCCCTGCTGTCCGTTGCCCCGGCAGCCCCGCATCGCTGACACCATTTGTCGGCCCCTCTTCGTCCGCGTGTCTTCTTGTCTTTATACGTTGGTATTCAGACCAGTTGAAAGCTGAAAGAGCACTGCGACGGCACCGTGCGCAATTCTTCAGATGGTGAACCCTGAATTAGACTGCATTTTCCATTTACCTGTCAATGACTTATCTGCTTTTGGGCGCATCCTGCTCCTCCGATATGCCACACCGCCCATATGCAAACATGGAAACATTTCCTGCATGACATCATTTTCATGCCCGCCGCCTTCGACGCACACAAATGATGCATCCGGGAAATGCCATCGCGCCAGATGCGCTCCCGCACGCACGCCGATCGCTCAATATATGTTCTAAAAGATTTCGAGCGCACGGTCTTGCCCCCCCTCCATCCCCGGATCGCGGAATGGCCTTCTTACCGCGCAGCCGCATGCATACGTTGCATATCGACATGCGAAAAAAAACGATTCCGCCAAGCCCTGCAGCCGCCGACGCTGCGGGCATGGCAAATGAGGCTCAACAGCAACACTTGGCGAATGCATCCCGCCGTCGTTACAAAAAAGCCGCGCTGTCGCTCGCCCAAAAGAACAACTGCCATGTCGCAGCGATGATATTGCCGGGCCGCGCACTTGAACGCAGGGCGCGGCATGCCATACCGCTGCGCACGCAAGAAGTTTTCCCCATCTGGCACGATTCCAGCTATAACGAAAGCGAGGGATGCGCGTGCATGCGCGGCGCGAAAAACCAGCCCGGCGCGCACGACCGGAGGCGCTGCCGCGGCAGGCCGGCAGCGTCGTTGCCGCGCCGTTTTCCCATATTGGCGAGCAGGTCTTTCCTGGGCGGCGTGACGCGCAAAAATAGCGCATCGCAGCGTCAACCGCCGTGCCTTGCCGCACATTGAAAGAGCATGGGAAGACGGGGATCCATCGCGCGAGCGCGTCGGCATGACGGCGGCCCATTTCTGCAAGAAGGGATGCAAAACGCCAGGTGTTTTCCGCTACGCGAAAATAAATCCGGCCTATGCTGAAACAAAGCACATGCGATTCGATCAGTAGCAGAAAGAGAAAAAGGAATAGAATAAAAACCGAGGTCTTTCGCATCGCGCTGTCGATGCTACGGCTTTCAAAGAGCACTTCGGCAATGGCGCCTTTCCAAGCCCGCCGACGCGCTCTTCGATAACCGCAGATGGCAAGTCCAGACATATGAATCTGTTTCGTATCTTTTGAAGCGACGGAGGTGGTATGGATATCTACAGCAGCTTTGCAAGCCGGTTCGACAAGACCAGAGAAGAAGAATGTTCGCTTGAAGAGTATCTGAATCTTTGCAAGAACGATCCGGCGGTGTATGCATCTGCTGCCGAACGGATGCTGATGGCCATCGGCGACCCCGAAAAGGTCGACACCCGGGAAGACCCACAGCTCTCGCGCATCTTTGCCAACAAGGTGATCAAGGTCTATCCCGCCTTCAGGGAGTTCTACGGCGCCGAAGAGGTCATTGAACAGGTGGTCGCCTATTTCCGCCATGCCGCACAAGGCCTGGAGGAAAAAAAGCAGATCCTTTACCTGCTGGGCCCGGTCGGCGGCGGCAAGTCGTCCATCGCCGAACGCCTCAAGCAGCTCATGGAACAGGTGCCCTTCTATTCCATCAAGGGCTCGCCGGTCAACGAATCGCCGCTCGGCCTGTTCGACTACGACGAGGACGGCCCTATCCTGGAAGAGCAGTACGGCATCCCGCGCCGCTATCTGAAGCCGATCCTGAGCCCGTGGGCGGTCAAGCGCCTGCATGAGTACAACGGCGACATCCGCCAGTTCCGGGTGGTCAAGCGCTACCCGTCCATCCTGCGCCAGATCGCCATTTCCAAGACCGAGCCGGGCGACGAAAACAACCAGGACATCTCCACGCTGGTAGGCAAGGTCGACATCCGCAAGCTGGAACAGTATTCGCAGGACGACGCCGACGCCTACAGCTACTCGGGCGGCCTGTGCCTGTCCAACCAGGGCCTGCTGGAATTCGTCGAAATGTTCAAGGCGCCGATCAAGGTGCTGCACCCGCTCCTGACCGCGACCCAGGAAGGCAACTTCAAGGGCACCGAAGGCTTCGGCGCGATCCCCTTCGACGGCGTGATCCTGGCCCACTCCAACGAATCGGAATGGAAGGCCTTCCGCAACAACAAGAACAACGAGGCGCTGCTGGACCGCATCTTCATCGTCAAAGTGCCGTATTGCCTGCGCGTGTCCGAAGAGATCAAGATCTACGAGAAACTGATCCGCACCTCTTCGCTGGCCAAGGCCACCTGCGCGCCCGGCACGCTGAAGATGATGGCCCAGTTCTCCATCCTGACGCGCCTGAAGGAACCGGAAAACTCCAGCCTGTTCTCCAAGATGCAGGTGTATGACGGCGAGAACCTGAAGGACACCGACCCCAAGGCCAAGTCGTACCAGGAATACCGCGACTACGCCGGCGTCGACGAAGGCATGAACGGCATCTCGACACGCTTCGCGTTCAAGATCCTCTCGCGCGTGTTCAACTTCGACACCACCGAGGTCGCGGCCAACCCGGTGCACCTGATGTATGTGCTGGAGCAGCAGATCGAGCGCGAGCAGTTCCCGCAGGAGCTGGAGCAGAAATACCTGTCCTTCGTGAAGGACACGCTGGCCTCGCGCTACGCCGAATTCATCGGCAAGGAAATCCAGACCGCCTACCTGGAATCGTATTCGGAGTACGGCCAGAACGTGTTCGACCGCTATGTGACCTACGCCGACTTCTGGATCCAGGACCAGGAATACCGCGACCACGACACCGGCGAAAGCTTCGACCGCGCCGCGCTCAACGCCGAACTGGAAAAGATCGAGAAGCCGGCCGGCATCAGCAATCCGAAGGACTTCCGCAACGAGATCGTCAACTTCGTGCTGCGCGCGCGGGTCAACAACGGCGGCAAGAACCCGTTGTGGACCAGCTACGAAAAGCTGCGCGTGGTGATCGAGAAAAAGATGTTCTCCAACACCGAGGACCTGCTGCCGGTCATCTCCTTCAATGCCAAGGGCTCCACGGAAGAAATGCAAAAGCACGAAGACTTCGTCAACCGCATGGTCAGCAAGGGTTACACGCCCAAGCAGGTGCGCCTGCTGTGCGAATGGTATTTGCGCGTGCGCAAGTCGTCGTAAGTTGTACCGACGAACGCACCGGTTGATCAACGGCCGGTGCATTCGCCAAAACGCTCGGGCTGTCTGCCAAGACTGCCGCGACAGCCCGCCCGCTTGGGAACTGTCCACGCTCTCCCCGTGGAGAGCGTGGACAGTTCCCCAGACCAGCAGGAGAACGGACAGTGCTGCATCAGATTATCGACCGTAGGCTAGCTGGCAAAAACAAGGGGATTGCCAACCGGGAGCGCTTCCTGCGGCGCTTCCGCGGGCATATTCAACGCTCGGTGGCGGATGCGATCCGCGACCGCAGCATCACCGATCTGGAACAATCCAAGAGCATCAGCATCCCGCGCAAGGATGTCTCGGAACCCTTTTTCCATCACGGCAAGGGCGGCCGGCGCGAAGCCGTGCATCCGGGCAACCAGGATTACCTGCAGGGCGACCGCATCCCGCGCCAGAACGGCGGCGGCGGCGAAGGCGGCAGCGCGGCCAGCAACGAAGGGGAAAGCGAGGATGACTTCGCCTTCGAGCTTACGCGCGAAGAATTCATGCAGTACTTCTTCGAAGACCTGGAGCTGCCGCGGCTGGTGGAAACCAACCTGATGACGCTGCCCAACTGGAAGAACATGCGCGCCGGCTATTCGGTGGACGGCTCCCCCACCAACATCGACATCGTGCGCTCGCTGCGCAGTTCGCTGGGGCGGCGCATCGCGCTGGGGGCGCCGCTGCAGAACAAGCTGGAGGAACTTGAAGCGCAGCTGGCCGAACTCAACCGCGACCCGAACGAACACCTGCCCGAAATCAAGTTGCTGGAAGAAGAAATCCACCATGTGCGCTCGCGCATCTGGCGCATCCCCTTCATCGATCCGTTCGACCTGCGCTACGTCAACCGGGTACGCCAGCCGCAGCCGTCCAGCCGCGCCGTGATGTTCTGCGTGATGGACGTGTCGGGCTCGATGGACGAACAGCGCAAGGATCTGTCCAAGCGCTTCTTCATCCTGCTGTACCTGTTCCTGACGCGCAATTACGAACACATCGAGGTGGTGTTCATCCGCCACCACACGCGCGCCGACGAAGTCGACGAGGAGACCTTCTTCCATTCGCAGGAAAGCGGCGGCACCGTGGTCTCCAGCGCGCTGGAGCTGATGCACGAGATCATCGCCAAACGCTATCCCCCCAGCGAATGGAACATCTACGGCGCCCAGGCCTCCGACGGCGACAACTGGAACGACGACTCCCCCAAGTGCCGCGAGCTCCTGGAAAACGCGATCCTGCCGCTGATGCGCTACTTCGCCTATATCCAGGTGGCCGAGCCGGAGCAGAACCTGTGGACCGAGTACCTGCAACTGATCGATTCGCACCCGCACTTCGCCATGAAGAAGGTGCAATCAGCGGCCGAGATCTATCCGGTGTTCCGCGAACTCTTTGAAAAACAGGTGCACGCATGAACAGCCGCTTCAAGTACGATCCGCTGCCCTGCCCGTCGGACTGGAGCTTCGACCTGATCGAACGCTACAACGACGAGATCGCCCGCGTGGCGGCGGGATACAAGCTGGATATCTATCCGATCCAGCTGGAGATCATCTCGGCCGAGCAGATGATGGATGCCTACGCCTCGCACGGCATGCCGGTGAACTACCGGCACTGGTCCTACGGCAAGCATTTCATGCTGACCGAGCGCGACTACAAGCGCGGCCAGATGGGCCTGGCCTACGAGATCGTGATCAACTCCGATCCCTGCATCGCCTACCTGATGGAAGAAAACACGATGACCATGCAGGCGCTGGTCATCGCGCATGCGGCCTATGGCCACAACTCCTTTTTCAAGGGCAACTACCTGTTCCAGCTGTGGACCGACGCCAGCGCCATCATCGACTACCTGGTATACGCCCGCAACTACATCGCCGAATGCGAGGAAAGGCATGGCTTCGAGCGGGTCGAGGAATTGCTGGACTCCTGCCATGCCCTGATGAACTACGGCGTGGATCGCTACAAGCGTCCGCAACGGCTGTCGCTGTCCCAGGAACGGGCGCGCCAGCGCGAGCGCGAGGCTTACCTGCAGTCGCAGGTCAATGAATTGTGGCGCACATTGCCGGCGAAGAAGGAAGCGGCTGCCGCGCTGGTCGAAGAACGCTTCCCGCCGGAGCCGCAGGAGAACCTGCTGTATTTCGCCGAAAAGAACGCGCCGCTGCTCGAACCATGGGAACGGGAAGTGGTGCGCATCGTGCGCAAGATCGGCCAGTATTTCTATCCGCAGCGCCAGACCCAGGTAATGAACGAAGGCTGGGCCACCTTCTGGCACTACACGCTGTTGAATACGCTGTACGACCAGGGACGGCTGACCGACGGCTTCATGATGGAGTTCCTGCATTCGCACAGCAACGTGGTGTTTCAGCCGCCCATCACCAAGCCCTATTACAACGGCATCAATCCGTATGCGCTGGGCTTTTCGATGATGAGCGACATCCGCCGCATCTGCGAAGATCCAAGCAATGAAGACCGCGAATGGTTTCCCGACATCGCCGGAAGCGACTGGCTGGAAACCCTGCATCACGTGATGCGCAATTTCAAGGATGAGAGCTTCGTGGCGCAATACCTGTCGCCCAAGCTGATGCGCGACATGCGCATGTTCGCGGTGCTCGACGACGAGTCCCGCAGCGAAATGGAAGTGTCGGCCATCCACAACGAGCGCGGTTACCAGTATGTGCGCCAGGCGCTCTCGCGCCAGTACGACATCAACCACCGCGAACCCAACATCCAGGTATGGTCGGTCAACACGCGCGGCAACCGCAGCCTGACGCTGCGCCATTTCCGCAGCGACGGCCGCTCGCTGGGCGACAGCACCAACGAGGTGTTGCGCCACATGGCGCGGCTATGGCAATTCGACGTCTACCTGGAGAGCGTGGACGACAACGGCTACATCGTCCAGCGCTATGAATGCGTGGCGGAAAACCGGTATTCGCTGCGGACGTGAAGGCCCGCTTACAACGCCCGTCACCGATCATGCCCGCCGCTCCCGCCACACCCCGCCGGCCGATTTCGGCGCAAACCATCCCGCTGTTTCCGCTGGCCAGCACGCTGTTTCCCGATGGCCGCCTGCCCTTGCAGATCTTCGAAGTACGCTACCTCGACATGATCGGAAAATGCATCGCCGAAGGCAGCGGCTTCGGCGTGGTGGCATTGACCGAAGGTTCGGAAGTGCGCCGGCCGGGCCAGACCGAACGCTTCGTCGGCGTCGGCACGGTCGCCAGCATCAACGAATGGTCCACTCCCTCGGTGGGCCTGATGCGCATCGCCTGCAGCGGCGCCGCACGCTTTCGCATCCTGCAGGCGGAGCAGCAAAAGCACGGGCTATGGACGGCCGAAGTGGAGATGATGGAAGCCGACCATGCGGTGGCGATTCCCGAAGAACTGACCAATACCTCGCAGGCGCTGGAGCATCTGCTGCAATCGGTGATGCGCCAGGGATTGCCGGAGAGCGAGGTGCCGATCGCCATGCCGTTCAAACTGAACGATTGCGGCTGGGTCGCCAACCGCTGGGCCGAGATGATGCCGGTGCCGGTCGAGGTCAAGCAAACACTGCTGGCGCTGGACAATCCGCTGGTGCGGCTGGAGCTGGTGCAGGATGCGCTGGATGAACTGGGCTGGCTGAGATAAGCGGCCATCGGCCTGGGAAAGGCGCTCAGGGCGCCGCGCCGCTGATGCCCGCTTCCGCCAGCAAGGCCGCCATGCCGGACCAGAAGATCTGGATGCCGATGCACAGCAAGATGAACGCCGACAGGCGCAATACCACCATCGTCCCTAGGCGCCCCATCAGCTGCACCAGCTTTTGCGCATAGTTGTAGCACAGGAAAACCGCCAGCGCGGTCAGCGCCGCGCCGAAGGCCGCGCTCCCTACCGAAATCACCCAATCCAGCAAGCGCGTGGGCGTGTTCGCGCCCAGCGTGATCGATGCCGCGATGGTGCCTGGCCCGACGGTCAATGGAAAACTCATCGGGTAGAAACTGCGGGCCTTGATTTCCTCGTCCGGCAGGTCTTCGTCGTAGCTCTTGGCCACCTGGTTGGGGATGGCCGAGTCCTGGCTGTTATTGGAGAGCAGTTTCCAGCCCGATGCCGCCACCAGCAAGCCGCCGCCGACACGCACGATGGGCAGCGAAATGCCGAAGAACGTCAACACGTGCGAACCGATGAAGATCGCCCCCACCAGCATGAACCAGCAATTGATCGCCACCTGGCGCGCAATCTTCTTTTCCGTCTTGCGGCTGACATTGCCCAGCAGGTTGGCGAACACCGGGGCGATGCCAAGCGGGTTGAGGATCGGCAGCAGCGTGATCGGGATCAGGATGGCCGCTTTGAGGAACAGGATCAGCATGCTGGGCGCAGGAAGGGTGGCAAATCGTTATAGGGATGGCGCGGATTCCCCGCCGCCCACAAGCGTAGCGGAAAGCCGCCCGGCTGCCAACCGCGGCAACCGGCCATGCGGCCTGGACGGCGCTCAGGCCGTCTTCAGGCGAACGCCGCGCACCCGCATGAGCAACAGGCATGCGATCGACAGGTTGACCAGGTTCCAGCCTATGCCATTGGCAAACGCCGCGTGGTAGGAGCCGGTGAGGTCGAAGATCTTGCCCGACATCCAGCCGCCCAGCGCCATGCCGAACATGGTGCACATGATGACCGTCCCCACGCGCTGGCCAGCCTCGGCCGCCGGGAAATACTCGCGCACGATGATGGCGTAGGACGGCACGATGCCGCCCTGGAACAGGCCGAACAGCGCCGAGATCACATACAGCGAAGCCAGCCCGTCGAACGGCAGGAACAGCAGCAGCGACAGGCACTGCAAGACCGACCCCAGCAGCAGCGTGCGCAGGCCGCCGATACGGTCGCAAATGGCGCCCGATACCAGCCGGCTGACCACGCCGCAGGCCAGCATCAGCGACAGCATCTGGGCGCCGCGTGCGGGGCCGTAGCCGAGGTCACCGCAATACGCCACGATATGCACCTGCGGCATGGCCATCGCCACGCAACAGGCCACGCCGGCCACGCACAGCAGCAGTTGCGCCTGGCCGGTGGCAAGGCCGAAGGGGCGGTTGCCGGCGCCGGCGCGCGCGGCATGGGCGCCCGCCGCCAGCGCTGGCGGACGCGCGCGCATCAGCAAGGCCAGTGAGCACATGACGACGGCGCAGATGATGCCCAGTCCGATATAGGTTTGCCGCCAGCCGACCGCGCCGACGAAGTGCTGGACGATCGGCGGCCAGATCGCGCCGCCCAGGTAATTGCCGCTGGCGCATACCGCCACCGCGATGCCGCGCCGCTTGAGGAACCATAAGGAGGTATCGGCCACCAGCGGCGAAAAGGTCGCCGACGTGCCGAGCAGGCCGATCAGGATACAGTGCGCCGCCATGAAGACCCAGATGTTGGGAGCCAGCGCCGCCGCGACAAACCCGCCGCCAAGACAGGCGCCGCCCAGCATCAGCGGCACGGTGATGCCGGCCTTGTCGGCCAGGCGCCCCATCAGCACGCCGCCAACGCCCACCCCCAGCATCGTCAGTGTGTAGGGCAATGAAGCCATGCCGCGCGCCACGCCGAAATCGGCCTGCACTTCCGGCAGCACCACCGCCACCACATACATGCCGCTGGCGCCGACGATCATCAGGATCAGCGTGATGAACAGCCGTATGGCGGCGTAGGGCGAGTCGATCTGGTGCCGGCTTGCGGCCTGGCTGGATGGGCTGGAATCCACTGTTTGTCTCCGTGTTCTTATAACCACGCGCTTGTGGTTTTTATCGCTTCGGCATCATGCCGCCCGGGTGGCGGCGTGCGCTGCACAGACTAACACGGTCGCATTTTGGCTGCAGGCGAGCCTGATAAGGCGCAAAAACAAAGGCCGCCCAGCGGACTAATGCCGTTCGGTTAAGGCTCATTCTGAATCCTCATCACAGAACCCGTTCGGGCTGAGTAGGCCCGCCAGGGCCGTATCGAAGCCAGCGCATCACCGTTGGAGCTCTTGCCTGCCCTTCGATACGCTGCTGCGCAGCGACTCAGGGCGAACGGAGTCTGGACTGCATAAACCTCCACAAACAAAAATGCCGTTCAGCGCTTAACTGAACGGCATTACACCCTGCGGGCGGCCTTGGCCAGAACCTGACGGCCAAACGCTACAGCCAATACGAACGCACGTGGTAAGGATGCACCTGACGATAACCGCTGCGCTCTTTCTTCTGCGCGATCTTCCGCAGCATCAGCAAGCCCGCTTCATGGCCGTCGACCACGATGCGCTTGCCGCCGCCGCGCTGCATCTGGGTACCGCCCCAGGTCTGGGTCAGGATCCAGTCGCCCAGCAAGTCCTGGCCGAGGTCTACTATGAAGGTGCTGCGCGAGGCCCCGGAAAAGTGCAGGCGCGTGGCTCCGGTCACGGGCAGCGGATGGGTGGCGTTGTCGGCGGAATCGATCATGGCGCAGGATGATAGCAGGACGGTATACGAATTCAAGATAGAACGTTAGAGATTGGGCGCCAGCCAGCGTTCGATCTCTTCCTTGGGCACGCCGCGCCGTTGGGCCATGTCTTCCACCTGGTCTTCGCCGATCTTGCCGACCACGAAGTACTTGGACTGCGGATGCGCGAAGTAGAAGCCCGACACCGCCGCGCCCGGGAACATGGCGTACGACTCGGTGAGCTGCATGCCGATTTCCTCGCATTGCATGACGCGGAAGGCATCGGCCTTGACCGTATGCTCCGGGCAGGCCGGATAACCCGGCGCCGGGCGGATGCCGAGGTATTGCTCTTTGATCAGCTCGGCGTTGCTCAGCGACTCGTCCGGCGCATAGCCCCACAAATCCTTGCGCACGCGCTCGTGCAGGTATTCGGCAAAGGCTTCGGCCAGGCGGTCGGCCAGGGCCTTGAGCATGATCGAGGAATAGTCGTCATGCGCGTCCTCGAAACGTTTCTCGTACTTCTCGATGCCCAAACCGGCCGTCACCGCGAACATGCCGATGTAATCAGCAATACCCGAGTCCTTGGGCGCGATGAAGTCCGACAGGCACTGGTTGGGGCGCGCCACGCCGTCCACCACCGGCTTCTCGGTCTGCTGGCGCGTGCCGTAGTAGGTGAAGGCGACCTGGCTGCGCGAGTCGTCGGTGTAGATCTCGATGTCGTCGTCGTTGACGGTATTGGCCGGCAGCAGCGCCACCACGCCGTTGGCGGTCAGCCAGCGACCGTCGACGATCTTCCTGAGCATGGCCTGGGCTTCCTCGAACACCTTGGAAGCCGCTTCGCCCACCACTTCGTCCTTGAGGATGGCCGGGTAAGGACCGGCCAGGTCCCAGGTCTGGAAGAACGGGCCCCAGTCGATGTAGTTGGCCAGCATCCCGAGGTCGACGTTCTTGAACACCCGGCGACCGATGAACTTGGGCTTGACCGGCGCGAAATCCAGCCTGGTCTTGTTGGCGCGCGCGGCCGCCAGCTCCAGCATCGGCACCGCCTTCTTGTTGGCGTGCTGCTCGCGGATGCGCTCGTAGTCGGCATTGATATCGGCGATGTACTGGTCCTTCTGCTCGGGCGTGAGCAGCGACTGCGCCACCGATACCGCACGCGAGGCGTCCGGCACGTAGACCACCGGGCCTTCGTAATTGGGCGCGATCTTGACCGCGGTATGCGCGCGCGAAGTGGTGGCGCCGCCGATCAGCAACGGCATCTTCACGCCGCTGAAATACGGGTCGCGCTGCATTTCCTTGGCGACATAGGCCATCTCTTCCAGCGACGGCGTGATCAGGCCGGACAGGCCAATGATGTCGGCGTTCTCTTCCTTGGCCTTGGCCAGGATCTGCGAGCACGGCACCATCACGCCCATGTTCACCACCTCGAAGTTGTTGCACTGGAGGACCACGGTGACGATGTTCTTGCCGATGTCGTGCACGTCGCCCTTGACGGTGGCGATCACGATCTTGCCCTTGGGCTTGGCCACCACGCCGGTCTCGATCTCCTGCAGGCGCTTCTCTTCCTCGATGAAGGGAATCAGGTGGGCCACCGCCTGCTTCATCACGCGCGCCGATTTCACCACCTGCGGCAGGAACATCTTGCCCTGGCCGAACAGGTCGCCGACCACGTTCATGCCGTCCATCAACGGGCCTTCGATCACGTGGATGGGACGTCCGCCGGACTTGAGCAGGTTCTGGCGCGCTTCCTCGGTGTCTTCCACGATCCATTGCGTGATGCCGTGCACCAGCGCGTGCGACAGGCGCTGCTCGACGCTGCCGTTGCGCCACTCCAGGGTAGCCTCTTCCTTCTTGTCGCCGGCCTTGAGGGTGGCGGCGATCTCGATCATGCGTTCGGTGGCATCCGGACGGCGGTTGAGCACCACATCCTCGACCGCCTCGCGCAATGCGGCCGGCAGGTCGTCGTAGACGCCGATCATGCCGGCATTGACGATGCCCATGGTCATGCCGGCCTTGATAGCGTGGTACAGGAACACGGTGTGGATCGCCTCGCGCGCCGGGTCGTTGCCGCGGAAGCTGAAGGACACGTTGGACACGCCGCCGCTGATCTTGGCGTAGGGCAGGTTGTCGTGGATCCATCGGGTGGCTTCGATGAAGTCCACCGCGTAGTTGTTGTGCTCTTCGATGCCGGTGGCCACCGCGAAGATGTTGGGGTCGAAGATGATGTCTTCCGGCGGAAAGCCGACCTTGTCCACCAGCAGGCGATAGGCGCGCTCGCAGATCTCGATCTTGCGCGCGTAGGTGTCGGCCTGGCCGACCTCGTCGAAGGCCATCACGATCACGGCCGCGCCGTAGCGGCGGCACAGCTTGGCCTCGTGCAGGAACTTGGCCTCGCCTTCCTTCATCGAGATGGAGTTGACGATGGACTTGCCCTGCACGCACTTCAGGCCGGCCTCGATCACTTCCCACTTGGAGGAGTCGATCATGATGGGCACGCGCGCGATATCCGGCTCGGAGGCGATCAGGTTCAGGAAGCGCGTCATGGCGGCGACCGAATCGAGCATCGCCTCGTCCATGTTGATGTCGATGATCTGCGCGCCGTTCTCGACCTGCTGGCGCGCCACGGCCAGCGCCTCGTCGTACTGTTCATTCAGGATCAGGCGGGCGAAGGCCTTGGAACCGGTGACGTTGGTGCGCTCGCCGACGTTGACGAACAGCGACTGGTCGTTGATGGTGAACGGCTCCAGTCCCGACAGGCGCATTTCGTGCGTGGTATCGGGGATCTTGCGCGGGGCGATCGAGGCCACCGTCTCGGCGATCGCCTTGATGTGCGGCGGCGTGGTGCCGCAGCAGCCGCCGGCGACGTTGACGAAACCGCTTTCGGCGAACTCCTTCAACAGCGCCGAGGTGACGTCCGGCGTCTCGTCGAAGCCGGTGTCGCTCATCGGGTTGGGCAGGCCGGCGTTGGGATAGATGCAGACGTAGGTGTCGGCGATGCGCGACAATTCTTCCGCATACGGGCGCATCAGCGCCGCGCCCAGCGCGCAGTTCAGGCCCACCGTCAGCGGGCGCGCGTGGCGGATCGAGTTCCAGAACGCGGTCACGGTCTGGCCCGAGAGGATACGGCCGGAAGCGTCCGTCACGGTGCCGGAGATCATGATCGGCAGACGCTTGCCGGATTCTTCGAAGAAGGTGTCGATGGCGAACAGCGCGGCCTTGCAGTTGAGCGTGTCGAAAATGGTTTCGACCAGCAGCACGTCGGCGCCGCCCTCGACCAGCGCGCGGGTCTGCTCCAGGTACGAGGCCACCAGCTGGTCGAAGCTGACGTTGCGCGCGGCCGGGTCGTTGACGTCCGGCGAGATCGAGGCGGTCTTGGGCGTGGGGCCGAGCGCGCCGGCCACGAAACGCGGCTTGTCGGGCGTCGAATACTTGTCGCAGGCGGCGCGCGCAAGCTGGGCCGACTTCAGGTTCATCTCGTAGACGAGATGGGCCATGTGGTAATCGTCCTGGGCCACGCCGGTGGCGCCGAAGGTATTGGTCTCGATCAGGTCGGCGCCGGCGGCCAGGTATTGCTCGTGGATTTCCTGGATGATGTGCGGCTGGGTCAGCGACAGCAGTTCGTTGTTGCCCTTGACGAAGAGTTCCTTGCCGGGAACGCTGAAATCGGCGAAACGCTGGCCGCGGTAGTCTTCCTCGGTCAGCTTGTATTGCTGGATCATGGTGCCCATGGCGCCATCGAGGATCAGGATGCGCTTGGACATCAGGTCGCGCAACAGCAATTCGGTCTGGCAGAGTTCGTTCGGCTTCATCTGGCTGGTTCTCGTCTTAGAGCGGAAATGCGCCGTACCCCGGGGTCCGGGGCAAAAAAAACGGCCGTCGCGGGGCCGGTTTTCAGGGCGAAAAATATTGTTAAATTATACGCCAAAGGGGCTATCCTTCCCCGGCGGCGGGCGCTTGCGCCCGGCAAGACCGCAACATTCCAGAACGACAACAGCCCAACAACACTCCATGCCCGCCTCCCAGAACCCGCACGCCCGCATCGTCATCCTCACCGCCTTGGAAAGCGAACTCAATGCCGCCGATGCGCCGCCGGGCGTGGAAGTGGTCTATTGCGGCGTGGGCAAGGTCAATGCCGCCCTGCACACGACCCGGCGCTTACTGGCCGGCAAACCCGAACTGGTGATCAACTTCGGCACCGCCGGCAAGATCGATCCGTTGCATGACGGCCTGCTGGAAGTGGCTGCCGTGGTCCAGCGCGACATGCTGGCCATGCCGCTGGCGCCGCGCGGGGTGACGCCATTGGCCAGTGAAACCGAGCAGCCGGCGCGGCTGGAATCGGGCTATCCGGGAGTCGTGTGCGGCACCGGCGACAGCTTCGTCACCGCCGCCGACGACTGGCTGCTGCGGGAAAAGATCGACCTGGTGGACATGGAACTGTTCGCCATCGCCCGCGTATGCCGCCACTTCGGCGTGCCCTGGCGCGCCTTCAAGTTCATCACCGACGGCGCCGACGACGATTCGGCCAGCGACTGGCAAGACAAGGTGCACCTGGGCGCCGAGCTGTTCTGGCGCCATCTGCCGCTGGTGGTCGGCCGATAAAAGCCGCTCAGGCCGACAATCTGGCCGTCCCCTCCTCCAGGCGGCCGGCATTGGCCGCGCGCCGGCGCGGCTCGGTCAGCTTGAGGGTCAGGCACTTGGCGGCGCCGCCGGCCTTCATGAATTCGGACAACGGCGTTTCATGCACCTCAAACCCCTTGTCCTCCAGCTGTGCGCGCAATGGCGGCGAGGCCCGGTTCAGGAATACGTGGCGGCCGGCATTGACGGTGTTGCAGGCGAAATCCAGCGCGTCCTGCTCACCGACGACGATGCGCCGTTGCTGCGGCACCCGGCAGGCGATCGCCTTTTGCGAAGCGGCATCGAACGCGGCCGGGTAGTACATCACATAGCCGCCCTCGAGCGGGCAGAAGCAGGTATCCAGGTGATAGAAGCGCGGGTCGGCCAGTTGCAGCGACTGCACTTCGAGGTCCAGCCAGCCGGCGATCAGCGGCGCCGCCAGCACGTCGGTGCGATGGCCGTAACCCATCCACAGCAGTTCGGACTGCCGATCCAGCAAAGCGTCGCCGGCCCCTTCGAAGGCAACCGCGTCGGGCATGCGCAGCACGCGCAAGCCCTGCTCCCCGAACCAACCGGCGAAATGCGCTTCCTCCCCCTGGCGCTCGGCATGGCGAAAACGCGACAACACCACCTTGTCCTCCAGCACCAGGCCGCCGTTGGCGGTAAACACCATGTCCGGCAGGCCGGCGGCGGACGGCATCTCGCGCACCTCGGCCACCTGCCCCAGGCCGTCGCGCAGCGCCTGCCACTGCCGCGCGGCCAGCGCCCGGTCGCCATGGGCGACATTGCCTTCCATCCAGGGGTTGATCACATAGGACACTTCGAAGTGTCCTGGCGGGCACATCAGGAAGAGCTCGTGGCGTTGCTGCTTCATATTGATTCTCCTTGGGGTGGGGCCGGGATTTCATGGAAAACCTCGCCGATGATGCGCAAGGCGGTATCGATCTGCTCATCGTCGATGACCAGCGGCGGCGCGAAGCGCACCACGGTCTCGTGGGTTTCCTTGGACAGGATGCCGTGCGCCATCAGGCGTTCGCAAAACGCCCGCGCGCCGATCGCTTTGGGATCGAGGTCCATGCCGATCAGCAAACCCTTGCCGCGCACTTCGCGAATGGCCGGGTGGCCGATGGCGCGCAAGCCTGCGCGCAAACGCTCCCCGAGCCGCCCGGCATTGGCCGCCAGGGCGCCATCCTGCAGGAGCTCCAGCGCCTTGAAACCGACTGCCGCCGCTAGCGCATTGCCGCCGAAGGTGCTGCCATGGTCGCCCGGAACAAACACATCCATCACCTCGCTCGATGCGAGGAACGCCGATACCGCCAACAAGCCGCCGCCGAGCGCCTTGCCCAGCACCAGGCCATCCGGCCGGATGCCTTCGTGGTCGCAGGCCAGCAGCTTGCCGGTGCGTCCCAGCCCGGTCTGCACCTCATCGCAGATCATCAGGACGCGATGGCGCGTGCAAATCTCGCGGCATTGCCGCAAGTAACCTTCGGGCGGCACGATGATGCCGCCTTCGCCCTGGATGGGCTCGACCAGGAAGGCCGCGGTATCGGGCGTGATGGCCGCTTCCAGCGCGGCGGCGTCGCCGAACGGCACGCTGTCGAAACCGCCGTCGAAGGGGCCGAAGCCGTCACGGTACTGCGCCTCCGACGAGAAACCGACGATGGTGGTGGTGCGGCCGGCGAAGTTGCCGCGGCACACCACGATGCGCGCCCGGCCATCGGCCACGCCCTTGCGCCTGTAGGCCCATTTGCGGGCCGCCTTGATGGCCGTCTCGACCGCCTCGGCGCCGCTGTTCATGGGCAGCGCGCGTTCCATTGCGGTCATCTCGCACAGGCGCTGCAGGAACAGCCCCAGCCGGTCGCTGTAGAAGGCGCGGGAGGTCACCGCCAGACGCTGCGCCTGCTGCGTCAGCGCCTCTACCAGCGCGGCGTTGGCATGGCCGAAGCTGACGGCCGAATAGGCCGACATCATGTCCATGTAGCGATGGCCTTGGTCGTCCCACAGCCATACGCCGTGTCCGCGGCTGAGCACGACCGGCAGCGGCGCGTAGTTATGCGCGCAATAGCGTTGCTCCAATGCGATGTGCGGATTATCGATGCGGGCGTTCATGTTGCCTCCCATGCACATTGGCGCAGCCTTTGCGGCAAGATCCGTTCAGCGCCGCCAATTGACTCCATGGATACATGATAGTTTCAGGATTGCGAAATTACCGTTCTTTTTTATTCTCTTAAACATTAAAATATGAACGATTCATTCTAAAAATCCATCAACATGGAAAAATTCGATCGTTTCGACCGCATCATACTGGAAACCCTGCAGCAAAACGGTCGCGCCAGCAATGTCGAACTGTCGGACAAGGCGAACCTGTCGCCCCCGCAGTGCTACCGGCGGGTGCAGCGGCTGGAACAGGACGGCGTGATCCGCGGCTATGCCGCCCGGCTCGATCCGGCCGCGCTGGGGCTGGGAGTGATCGCCTTCGTCAGCCTCTCGCTGGCGCGCGAACAGTTCAAGCAGGTGCGCAGCGTGGAGAAAGCGATCCGGCAATTCCCGGAAATCCTGGAGTGCTACACCATTTCGGGCGACTTCGATTACCTGCTCAAGGTGGCGGCGGCCGACCTCAAGAGCCTGTCATCCTTCCTGACCGACCGCCTGATGCAGGTGCCGGGGGTGGCCGGCGTGCGCTCGATGGTCTGCATGGAAGAGATCAAGCCCGCCAGCCCGCTGCCGCTTCCCGACTGAAACAACCCTCCCCTGCCTGAAGCCCTCCATCCGGATTTGTGCGTTTTCAGCACAGATCTTGTCGCGTGCCACTACTATCGGGCACGCCTGCGCCTGACTATGCTTCGTCCTGTCGTCAATCAACCAGGAGCAGAACATGTCGCACCCCACCATCCGCAGCATCGCCGGCGCGCTTGCCCCGGTTTCGCTTGAGGCCGCCAGCACCGCCCTGCTGGTCATCGATTTCCAGAACGAATATTTCACCGGCATGATGCCGATCCCCGACGGCAAGGCGGCGCTGGCCAACGCCAGGCGGCTGGTCGCCATGGCCGACCGCCACCGCATGCCGGTGTTCCACGTGCAGCATGTGACGCCGGCCGGCACGCCGATCTTCGCCGAAGGCGGCGCCACCGTCGCCCTCCATCCCGAGATCCAGCCGGCAGCGCATCACCACCTGGTCAGGAAAGCCAATGTCAGCGTCTTCCAGGGCACCGACATCGAGGCGCAGCTCAAGGCCGCCGGCATCAAGACCTTGCTGATCACCGGCCTGATGACCCATGCCTGCGTGGCAGGCGCGGCCCGCGACGCGGCGCCGGCCGGGTTCGACGTGATCGTGGCCGCCGATGCCTGCGCCACGCGCGACATCGAGGCGCCCCACGGCGGCGTCATCGCACACGACGCACTGCACCGCGCATCCCTGGTCAGCATCGCCGACACCTTCGGCAGCGTGCTCGACACCAATGCCATCCTGGAAATGAACGTAGCCTGAGCCGATCCGGCCCGTCTTTCTTCACGCTTGACTCACCCGACCTTAAAGGAGTACTCCGACATGAAACGTATCGCCACCGCCGCACTGCTGATCGCCGGTATCGCCGCCACCTCCGCCGCCCTGGCAAACGCCCCCAAAAAGGCGGAAGTCAAGGCCCAACCGCTGGTCTCGTTCCCCGCCTCCGACCTGCAATGGCGCGAACTGCCGGGCACCGGCGGCATCAAGGTCGCCGATGTGCGCGGCAGCATCACCGGCAAGGGTCCTTACGACGCCTTCGTGATCTTCCCGGCCGGCAAGGACAATCCTTACCACATGCACACACAAAACCTGCCGACGGTGGTCCTGAAGGGCACCTTCTACGCCGTCATCGACGGCAAGCGCATCCAGTACCCGGCCGGTTCCTTCTATAACCTGCCGGCGCGCATGCCGCATTACAGCGGTTGCGAAAAGGGCGACGACTGCGTGCTGTTCCAATATCAGGCGGACCACTTCGACTTGATTCCGGTCGAGAAGAAGTAAGCGCATTCCCCCAAACAAAAACCCGCTGCATGCATTTGCAGCGGGTTTTTATTTGTGCCGGGCAAGCAGCATTCAGAATGCCCAGCGGTTCTGCGCATAGTAGTTACCGACGAAGTCGACGAAGGCGCGCACCTTGGGCGACATGTGGCGGTTTTGCGGATAGAGCGCATACAGGTCGCGCGAATGCAGACGGTAATCGGGCAAAAGCTGCACCAGGTCGCCGCGCCGCAGGTCTTCGCAAACGACGAAGGTGGCCGAAGCGGTAATGCCCATGCCGGCGCGCACCGCATCGCACACCACCATGCCGCTGTTGGATTGCAGATTGCCGCCCACGGCCACATTGGACAGCGCGCCGTCCGGCCCGGTAAAAGTCAGTTCGGTAGTCTGCAGCGCCAGCGAATACGCCATGTAGTTGTGGGCCGCCAGATCGGCGGGCGTGCGCGGCAGGCCGTGCCGCTTCACATAGGCCGGCGAGGCGACCAGCACCATGTCGCTCGCGCACAGGCGCCTGGCGACCAGCGTCGAGTCCGGCAGGGTGCGCGTGATGCGCAAGCCGACGTCGAATTCCTCGGCGATCAGGTCGACGAAACGGTCATTGCACACGAAGTCGACCTTGAGCTCGGGATAGCTGCGCATGAAGTCCGGCAGCCACTTGCCGGCTTCCATGATGCCGAACACCATCGGCGCATTGATGCGCAGCAGGCCGGAAGGGTGGCTCTGGTGATGGTGCACCATCTGCGCCGCATCCTCGATCTGGTCCAGGATCTGCACGCAGCGCTGATAGTAGGACTGCCCCACTTCCGTCAACGCGAAGCGGCGTGTGGTGCGGTTGAGCAATTGCGCGCCCAGTGCCTGCTCCAGCTGGCGCACCTGGCGCGACACCACGCTGTGCGACATGTCCAGCGCCACCGCCGCCGCCGAGAATCCGCCGGCGTCGACGACGTGGCGGAACGTACGCATGGCTGTCAATTGATCCATGATTTCCCCCCTTTTTGGAAAAACACTCCTGCCCTGCATCCCGCTCTTGCGTCGGGTATTGCCCCAACCCGAGGCCCTGGCGCTCAGGCTAAGCGCCCGCCCTCCAGCGCGAAGCCCTTGAGGAACTCCGATGCCGGCAAACGCTTGCCGCCCGGCTTTTGCAGTTCGGTCAGCAGCAGCGCGCCATCGCCGCAAGCCACCACGATGCCGGCCTGGGCATCGGCCGACAGCACCTGGCCCGGCACGCCCTGCAGCGCAATGCTGACCGGCCGCGCCTGCCAGATCTTGATGACGGTTTCGCCGAAACGCCCGCTGGCGCCGGGGAAGGGATTGAAGGCGCGGATCTTGCGCGCCAGCTCGGCAGCCGGTCGCGAGAAGTCGAGCGCGGCCTCTTCCTTGGCGATCTTGGGGGCGTAATTGGCGCCCTGCTCCGGCTGCGGCGTAGCCGGCAACCGGTCTTGTTCCAGCCTGGCCAATGCGTCGACAATCATCTTGCCGCCCAACACGGCCAGCTTGTCGTGCAGGCTGCCAGTCGTATCGTCGCCGGCGATCGGCAAGCTTTCGATCAGCAGCATGGGGCCGGTATCGAGCCCTTCTTCCATCTGCATGATGGTGATGCCGGTCTCGGCGTCGCCCGCTTCGATGGCGCGGTGGATCGGCGCGGCGCCGCGCCAGCGCGGCAACAGCGATCCGTGGATATTGATGCAGCCCAGGCGCGGAATGTCGAGCACGCTCTTCGGCAGGATCAGGCCGTAGGCCGCCACCACCATGACATCGTGCGGCGTCGTGCGCAGCAGTGCATGCGCCTCTTGGGCGACCTCGGGATACTTGCCGTCCAGCCGCAGCGAGACCGGCTGCGCCACCGGCGTGCCGTGCTTCTGCGCGCATTGCTTGACCGGCGAGGCCTGCAATTGCATGCCTCGCCCGGCCGGACGGTCGGGCTGGGTCAGCACCAGGGCGATGTCGTGGCCGGCGGCGTACAGCGCTTCGAGCGCGACGGCGGCAAATTCCGGCGTGCCGGCAAAGATGATCTTCATGGTGGCTCCAAATGCCGCCGGCACTGCGCGGCGGCAAAAAATACAGATTGCGTTATTACAGATTGCGTTTCTTGTGGGGGGCGCGTGCGAACGCCATATCGTACAACCAGTTGGGCAACATCCTGAGCAACTTGGAGACCACGCCCATCTGCCACGGGATGACGCGGTAACTGGCGCCGTCGGCAATCGATTGCAATGCGCGCGCCGCGAATGTCTCCACCGGCATCAGGAACGGCATGCGGTAGTGGTTGACCTGGGTCATCGGCGTATCGATATAGCCCGGGGCGATAGTGACCACCCTGATGCCGCTGCTGCGCAACTCCACCCGCAGCGACTCGCAGTAGCTGATCACCGCGGCCTTGGAGGCGCTATAGGCCCCGGCGCCCGGCAGGCCGCGGATGCCGGCCACGCTGCCGATGCCGACCAGCCGGCAGCGGCGGCGCTCGGCCTCGGGCAGCGCCTTCATGCGCGCGACGAAAGGCGTGAAAGTGGCAAACGTGGCAGTGACGTTGACCGCCAGGATGCGCTCGAAGGCGGCCAGGTCTTCGCGGTACTCGGTCAACGTGCCTTGCGAGATGCCGGCATTGGCGATCACCACATCGGCGCCGCCGAACTCGGCCATGAAGGCATCGGCCGCCGCCTGCAGCGCCGCATGGTCGGTGACGTCAAGCGCATAGACGCGGTGGCGTTGCGGATCGGGCAGGCTGGCGCGCAAGGCGTCCAGCTCGGCTGCGCGCCGCGCCACCAGACCCAGCGTCGCGCCCTGCTGCGCATAGGCCCGCGCCAGCGCCATGCCGATGCCGCTGGAGGCGCCGGTCAGGAAAACGCGCTGAGGTTTCGTCGTTCCGGGAGAATCCGCCATATCGGCTCCTGTCTGTTCTGATGCATGCGCCTGGGTGAAGATGGACAACCTGGAATCAAAACGGCTCGCGGCTTTGCAAACGCGCGCCGCTCTGGCGGATCGAGGCGCTTACTTCTTCTTTGCTGCGCCGGCCGCCTTCTCGGCCGCGGCCTTGGCGACCAGGTGATCCATCACCTGCAATGTTGCGGCTTGCAGCATCGGTCCGGACTGGTTGGCCTGCGCCGCACTGACCAGCGCCAGGGAGGTGACATAACGGCCGTCGATGGCGATCATCGGCACGCCGTCGACCTTGTAGGCTTCCTGCAGCTGAACCGCGCGGCGCGCCTTGGTCTGCACGCCGAAGGAGTTGTACAGGTCGAGGAATTTCTGCTTGTCCAGGCCGGCCTGCTCGATATAGGCCAGGATGGTCTTGTCGGTGTTGATGCGCTGCTTCTGAACGTGGATCGCATGGAAAATCTTGGGCACCAGCTCGTCGGACTTGCCCATCGCTTCCAGCGCGTAGTACAGCTTCTGCTGCGGCGTGAACCTGTCGCGGAAAGCCACCGGCACCTTCTTGAAGCTGATCTTGTCGCCCTGTTTCCTGACCCAGTCCATCAGCGACGGATCCCAGGAGGCGCAATGCGCACAGTCGAAAAAGAAGAACTCGACAACCTCCACCTTGCCGCCCGAGTCGGTGGGCTGGGCCTGGTCCAGCACGCGATAATCGGCGCCCGCTTGCGGATTGGCCGGCGCAGCGCCGGCATTCACGCTGGCCGACAGGGCCAGCACGCCAAAGCTGACTGCCGCCAGCAGATGTTGATAAAAGCGCATGACATTACCCTTCTCTGATAAATATCCGACAGCGCCGCCAACCCTGGCCCCGGCCCCTGCCCAACACTCCCGCGACGATTATCCCCTGCCGCCGGCGCACATCGGATTCTGATCGGATGAATTACACGGAAACGCGTACGATCGCTGCATCGACATCGACATCGACATCGCCATTGCTATCGGCGTTGCGCCTGGGCGCCGGCACCGGACAGCGCCAAAATGAAAACGGCCCGCGACCTTGCGGACGCGTGCCGTTCTGGCGAATCAAGGCGCTTACTTCTTCTTTGCTGCGCCTGCCGCCTTTTCGGCCGCGGCCTTGGCAACCAGATGGTCCATCACCTGCAGCGCTGCGGCCTGCTGCATCGACTCCGGCTGGTTGGCCAGCGCCACGCCGACCAGCGCCGGCGAAGTGACGTAACGGCCCTCGATGGCGATCATCGGCACACCATCGACCTTGTAGGCTTCCTGCAGCTGGGCCGCCCGGCGCGCCTTGGTCTGCACACCGAAGGAGTTGTACAGGTCGAGGAATTTCTGCTTGTCCAGGCCCACCTTCTCGATATAGGCCAGGATGGTCTTGTCGGTATTGATGCGCTGCCCTTCAACATGGATCGCATGGAAAATCTTCGGCGTCAGTTCTTCCGCCTTACCCATCGCTTCCAGCGCGTAGTACAGCTTTTGCTGCGGCACGAAGCTGTCGCGGAAAGCCACCGGCACCTTCTTGAAGTTGATCTTGTCGCCCTGCTTCTTGACCCAGGCCGTCAGCGACGGATCCCAGGCCGCGCAATGCGGGCAGTCGAACCAGAAGAACTCGGTGACTTCCACCTTGTTGCCCGAGTCGGTGGGCTGGGCCTGGTCCAGCACGCGATAATCGGCGCCCGCTTGCGGATTGGCCGGCGAAGCGCCGGCATTCACGCTGGCCGACAGGGCCAGCACGCCAAAGCTGACTGCCGCCAGCAGCTGTTGATAAAAACGCATGAAATTACCCTTCTCTGATGGATATTCGGAAAGGGCCGATGACACGGCCCCCGAATCCGGCTCCCCCGCCAGCTATCCCCTGTTGCCGGGACGAATCGGATTCTTGTCTGAGAACCTGTACTAAATTACCTGGGAATGCGGACGATCGCCGCATCGACCCCGTTATCGGACAATTTGCTGCGCGTCCGGTTCATCGTTTCGGCCTGTTCGAAGGGGCCGATGCGCACGCGGTACAGTACGCCGCTGTCGGCGGTACGCTCGGTGACCTTGGCTTCGAAACCGAGCAGGGCCAGCTTGGCGCGGGCGCTTTCCGCATCAGCCTGGTCGCGGAAGGCGCCGGTCTGCAGGAAGTAAGTCCACTTGTCGTCGGCGGCATCGCCCTTGGCTGGCGCCTGGGAGGCAGGCTTGGCGTCGGCGGTCTTCGTTTCAGCCGGCTTGGCTGGCGCGACCGGCGCCGGGACAACTGGCTGCGCCGCGGCCGTGTTGGGCGGAACCGGCGTCTGCGATTGCGGCGGGTTGCTGTCGCGGTTGCCGTACAACGGACGATTGGGGTCGGCCGCCTGGGCCGGGGTCGGATCGGCGCGCTCGGGACGGACCACCTTGTTGACGAAGGGAATCGGCGACTTGGTGATCATCAGCGCCACGCCGACGGCGATGCCCAGCCCGACGATCAACCCCAGGATCAGGCCCAACAGCGTGCCGCCGGCCTGTTTGTGATGTTTCGCGTTCAACTGTTTCACGTTTCTCTTGTCTTGATTAGCTTAGGGCCTGTTAACATTAATTTACGAGTGCGAGTGTCCAGCAAGCGTTGTCTGCCTAGGCGTGGCGACGCGTCGTAGTGGTGCTACGGCAAGGAGCCACAACAACGGCAGGCGACGCTTGCTGGCTGCTCCCGGAGGGTTGCATCTCGCAAATTAATTGTTAACAGGCCCTAGCGGCTTGGTTAGCAATTTACATTCTGGCCGGCGCCGATACGCCCAAGAGCGCCAGGCCATTGCGCAGCACCTGGCGGGTGGCGGCCATCAGCGCCAGGCGTGCGAGCCTGGTTGGGACATCGTCGACCAGGACGCGTTCCGCATTGTAGTAGCTATGCAGTTCGCCTGCCAGATCGCGCAAATAGAAAGCCACCTGGTGCGGCCCGAGCTCGGCCAGCGCATGCGCCAGCATTTCCGGATACTCGGCCAGCTTGGCCAGCAGCGCAGCTTCCCGCGGCGCGGTCAGCGGCGACAAGTCGGCCACGGCCTTGAGTTCCTCCTCGTCGCCGCCCCACTTGCCCAGCACCGTGCAGATGCGCGCGTGGGCGTACTGCACGTAATAGACCGGGTTTTCGTCGGACTGCGCCAGCGCCAGGTCGACGTCGAACACGAACTCGGTGTCGGCCTTGCGCGAGATCAGGAAGAAGCGCACCGCATCGCGGCCGCGGGTCAGGTCGCGGGCTTCGCCTTCGATGGCCTCCCCGGCCGACCATTCGATCAGGTCGCGCAGCGTGACGTAGGAACCGGCGCGCTTGGAGATCTTGACCTCTTCGCCGTTGCGCATGACGGTGACCATCTTGTGCAGCACGTAGTCGGGGTAGCCCTGCGGGATGCCCACGCCGGCGGCCTGCAGGCCGGCGCGCACGCGCGCGATGGTGCCGTGGTGGTCGCTGCCCTGGACGTTGATGACCTTGCCGTAGCCGCGCTGCCATTTGTTGATGTGATAGGCGACGTCGGGCACGAAGTAGGTGTAGGTGCCGTCGGTCTTCTTCATGACGCGATCCTTGTCGTCGCCATAGTCGGTGGTGCGCAGCCACAGCGCGCCGTCCTGCTCGTAGGTCTTGCCGGCCTTGACCAGCGCCTCGACCGCGGCGGCCACCTTGCCGTCGGCGTACAGCGAGGACTCGAGATAGTAATTGTCGAACTTCACGCCGAAGGCCTGCAGGTCGAGATCCTGCTCATGGCGCAGGTAGGCCACGGCGAAACGGCGGATCGATTCGATGTCCTCGACATCGCCGCTGGCGGTGACCGGTTCGCCATCGCTGGCAGAGACGGTCTTCTGGTCGAGGAAGTCGCGCGCGATGTCGGCGATGTAGTCGCCGTTGTAGGCCGACTCCGGCCAGCCGGCGTCGCCCGGCTTGACGCCGCGCGCGCGCGCCTGCACGGAAGTGGCCAGCGTGGCGATCTGCACGCCGGCGTCGTTGTAGTAGAACTCGCGCAGCACGTCGTAGCCCTGCGCTTCCAGCAACGACGACAGCGCATCGCCGAGCGCGCCCTGGCGGCCGTGGCCTACGTGCAGCGGACCAGTGGGGTTGGCGGAGACGAACTCGACCAGCACCTTCCTGCCTTCGCCGGCCCGGCTCTTGCCGAAGTCGGCGCCCTGTTCGAAGATCGCCTTTACCACCGCCTGCCTGGCGGCAGCCGCCACGCGCAGGTTGATGAAGCCGGGACCGGCGATTTCCGCCGACTCCACCAGGCCGTCGCGCGCCGGATCGGCCAGCACGGCGTCCACGATGGCTTGCGCCAGTTCGCGCGGGTTCTTCTTCAGCGGCTTGGCCAGTTGCATGGCGATGTTGCAGGCGATGTCGCCATGCGACGGATCGCGCGGGCGCTCCAGCGTGATGCTGGGTTGCAGGTCGGTGCCGGCGACGAGCGGCTTCAACGCGGATGAAAACAGGTCGGCAATGCTTTGTTTCTGTTGTGCGAGCATGGGAATGGCAGGTAAAGCGGAAGCGGCCGCGACGCATCGGAACACCCGCGCCGGGAGGAATCGCTTGAAATTAGTTGAGCAGCCGAGATTATACCGGCTTGCCGACCCGCTTTGCGCCCGGGGGCGCCGCCATTCCAGCTTTTTGCGGCCGCCCTCAGCCCAGCGCCGGGTCCGCCTGGGCGTGACCGGCCAGCGCGCGGCGATAAAGATGCACGATTCGCAACAACCGGCCGGCGAAGATGCCGGAGAAGGCGCCATACAGCGCGGCCTGCGGCAGGGTGAACCAGGCCATGGACGCCAGTTGCGGATGCAAGGCCAGCATGACCGCGGCGCTGTATTTGACGGTGAAAATTCCCAGCGTCAGCAACAATGGCTGCCAACTGCCGCGCTGGGCGATCCGGCGGCGCGCGGCATCGACGCCGATGGCGGCGGCAGCGCGACTATGGAAACTGAGAAACCCAGCGGCCAGCATGGCGACGGCACCCGGCAGGGCGTTGGCCGGATGGGCGCTGAAACTGAGCAGCAAGCCCGACAACGACAAGCCGAGCATCACCACCGGCATCGCCAGCGCCTTGACCAGCGGGGTTTCCTGGTCGCGGCTTGCTTGCCAGCCGCGATACAGCAGGAAGGCCAGCAAGGGCCAGACCCATAAAGGAGTGTGCGTGACGATGCCGGCGATCATGGAATGCTCCTGTGCAATGGATGAGTGACGGGAGCAAGCTTAGCGGCCGCTGCAACGCCGGCACAGCGCCTTGCGACGAAATGCATGGCGCCGACGGGCAAGCGCACTGGCAGCGGTGTGAAGTGCGGCGTAAGTGTGGCCTGATGTGCGGCCTGATGTGCGGCGGCAGCCTGGAACAGGTGCTCAGATACAGGTGCTCAGATGTCGACCGGATCGACCTCCAGCGACCAGCGCACCCGCGTCTTCACCAGCCTGAGTTCGGCCAGCCATTCCCTCAGGAAAGCCTGCAAGGCGGGACGCGAAGGGCATTCCACCAGCAATTGCGCGCGCTCGACGTTGGCCACGCGCATCATCGTCATCGGGATGGGGGCATTGATGGTGATGGCGGGCGCGGTCAGCATGGCCGCCGCCTCTTGCAGGAAACCCACGGCCTGCGCCAGCTCGCGCGCTTCGGCGCGCAGCAGCGCCTGGTACATGAAGGGCGGGAAACAGGCTTGCTGGCGCTCTTCCAGCAGCGTGCCGGCGAAGCCGTCGTAGTCGTGGCGCATCACCGCCTGGTACAGCGGATGGTGCGGATAACGGGTCTGGATCAGTACCTCGCCCGAACTGCCGTCGGCCGACAACCCGGCGCGGCCGGCACGGCCGGCCACCTGTATCAGTTGCGCGAACAGACGTTCGCTGGCGCGGTAGTCGTGCGAGAACAGCGCGGTGTCGGGGTTCATCACGCCCACCAGGGTCAGCTTTTTGAAGTCGTGCCCCTTGGCCACCATCTGGGTGCCGATCAGGATGTCGACCTCGCCGCGGTGCACGCTGTCGAAGGCGACCTGGGCGGAACCCTTCAGGCGCGTTGAATCGGCGTCGATGCGCAGCACCCGCGCTTCCGGGAAGATCGCATGCAAGCCCTCCTCCACGCGCTGGGTGCCACGCCCCAGCGGCTGCAGGTCGATATTGCCGCAGGTCGGGCAGGACTTTGGGATGTGCAGCTCCAGGCTGCAATGGTGGCAGCGCAGGCGGCGCTCGGGCCGGTGCACCACCATGAAGGCGTCGCAGCGCATGCAATTGCTGATCCAGCCGCAGGCGTCGCACGCCAGCACCGGCGCATAGCCGCGCCGGTTGAGGAACAGCAGCGACTGCTCGCCGTTTTCCAGCCGCTTGCGGATGGCGCCGATGAGGGTGGAGGTCAGCCCGTCCTGCGGCTTGTCGCGCTCCATGTCGACCACCTTGACGGTGGGCAGCACCGCCTGCTGGGCGGCGCGCTGGCGCAGTTCCAGGCGGCGGTAGCGGCCGGCCTGGGCGTGCTGCCAGGTTTCCAGCGATGGCGTGGCCGAACCCAGCACCACCGGGATACCCAGCTGGTGCGCGCGCCATACCGCCAGGTCGCGCGCGGAATAGCGCAGGCCTTCCTGCTGCTTATAGGACGGGTCGTGCTCTTCGTCGATGACGATGAGTTTGAGGTGCGGCAATGAGGACAGGATGGCCAGGCGCGTGCCCAGCACGATGTGCGCCTGCCCCAGGTGGGCCGCCAGCCAGTTGCGGGTACGCTCGCCCTCGGCCAGCCCGCTGTGCAGCGCCACCACGTTCAGATGGGGGAAGCGCGCGCGGATATTGCCTTCCAGTTGGGGGGTGAGGTTGATTTCCGGCACCAGCACCAGGATCTGCGCGGGCGCTTCCGCCGGCGCGGCAGGCGGCTCCGCGGCAGCCGTGGCATCGGCCGCGCGTTTCAGGATGGCGGCGGCGGCCTGCAGATAGACTTCGGTCTTGCCGCTGCCGGTGACCCCGTACAGCAGCAGCGGCGCGAAACCCTCCGCCTGGGCGATGACGTCGACGGCCTGTTGTTGCGCGGCATTGAGCGGCGGCGCGGCGCCGAACTGCATGGGATCGGCGGGCGGCGCCGGCTCGGCAGCCGGTTCGCTCTCGGCGTCCTTGGCCTTTGCCTTGCGCTTCTTGGGCGGCGCGGCGATCTTGCCCAGCGCCTTGAGCGCCTTGTCCAGCGCCACCGTGGTCAGCGCGCGCAGGTTCTTGGGCAGGCCCGGCAACATCACTTCGCCCAGCGGTCGCTGGTAATAGTCGGCAGCAAAGCCGCACAGCGCCAGCCAATGCGCGGACAACGGCGGCAACTGGCTGCGTACGGCAAGCACGTCCTTGATCTTGTCTGCGCTCAGTTCGGTCCGGGCCGCATGGCCGACCACCACGCCGACCGCTTCGCGCCGCCCGAATGGCACCACGACCAGTTGGCCGATGGCGGGGATCGTCTCATCCTCCTGCCCGCGCCAACAATAATCGAAGACGGTATGCAAGGGGGTATCGAGCGCGACTTGGAGGATGCACTGTTCCACGAACTTAATGTAATTCCTGAAAAACCGGGCTAACTATAGGTTTCAACTGTACTTTTTAAGCTATCCACAAATCCTGTGGATAACTTTGGGGACAAGTCGCTCTTGACATGCTTTCCGCCAGACTGGAGGCGGCTTTCAATAAATTGCCCAAATCAAAAGCAAAAAAAATATTCAATAAAATCAAATACTTGTATTTTTACTTAATGAACGGAAAATTTATTTTCTAAAATTTTTTCAGCCGCCGTTCCAACCTCTTCCATGTGCATAAGTCCGGAAGCCACTAGTCCCTCGCAGCCATTTGTCAAGGGTCCGCCATCGACAATGCGGGGGAATTTTTCATATCCACCCAGCAAGAATGACGACGCGCATTTAAAGTAAAACGTGAAAAGCGCGCGTAAATGGCGGTTTAATAAGCGCTTTTAGGGTTATGCACAAATCCTGTGGGTAACTTTGTTGAAAAGTACCTCTTGACAACCTGCAAGCCCGCCAAGGCTGGGCCTCCCGATAGATTGCCCAAAAGCGAAGCAGAAAATAACATCAATAAAATCAATGACTTGAGAAAACGCTTCCAGCGAGGAATTTCGCATGTCGATATTATTGATTCTTAATTAGAAACAAGCCAAAAATGTGCATAAGTCAAAAAATGACTTATCAAGGATGCATGCTTGCACCGTGCCGGTTCACGCTGCCACACACTACGAACCGTGGCCGGTGGCCGGCGCACAGGCGTACAGCGACCTCAAGACCTCATGCTGCGGCTGATCTCATGGACTGCGGCAGCCAGCGTGCTCACCGCCTCGGGCGGGGTATGCTGGGAAATGCCGTGCCCCAGGTTGAAGACATGGCCGTTACCCGCCGATGGCTTGCCGAAGGATTCCAGCAGCTTGCGCACCTCGGCGCGGATGGCGTCGTCGCCGGCGAACAGCACGTTGGGGTCGAGATTGCCCTGCAGCGCCACCTTGTCGCCGACGCGACGGCGGGCCTCGCCCAGGTTGACCGTCCAGTCCAGGCCGACGGCGTCGGCGCCGATGGCGGCGATCTGCTCCAGCCACAGGCCGCCGCCCTTGGTGAACACGATCACGGGGATGCGCACGCCGTCCTGCTCCCGCTTCAACTGGCGCACCACGTCGGCCATGTAGGCCAGCGAGAATTGCTGGTAGATGCCATCGGCCAGGGCGCCGCCCCAGGTATCGAAGATCATCACCGCTTGCGCGCCGGCGTCGATCTGCGCATTCAGGTAAGCCGCCACCGCGGCGGCGTTGGTCCTGAGGATGTGGTGCATCAGGTCCGGCCGGCCGTAGAGCATGCTCTTGACCAGGCGGAAGTCGTCCGAGCCGCCGCCTTCGACCATGTAGCAGGCCAGCGTCCAGGGGCTGCCGGAAAAACCGATCAGCGGCACCCGGCCATCGAGCTCGCGGCGGATCTGCGTCACGGCGTTGAATACGTAGTCAAGTTTGGCAAGGTCGGGCGCTTGCAGCGCCTTGACCGCCGCTTCGTCGCGCAATGGGCGCTCGAACTTGGGACCCTCGCCTTCGGCGAAATACAGCCCCAGGCCCATCGCATCCGGCACGGTGAGGATGTCCGAGAACAGGATGGCGGCATCCAGCGGATAACGTGCCAGGGGCTGCAGCGTGACTTCGGTGGCGTAGTCGGGGTTGGCCGCCAGGCCCATGAAGGAGCCGGCGCGCGCGCGCGTGGCGCGGTATTCAGGAAGATAGCGACCGGCCTGGCGCATCAGCCACAGCGGCGTGTAATCTGTCGGCTGGCGCAGCAAGGCGCGCAGGAAAGTATCGTTTTTCAGCGGTGCGAATCGGGACATGGTCGACCTGGACAATAGCGAACGGCAAACCTCCATTATCTCATCCAAACCGGCAAAGCCCGGCTAATTATCGGTATCGGCCGGCGCCGATATCGACCTGGATGGCAGCGAACCCGTCATTTCCTCGCGGGATTGCGCTACGCGCCGGCAAGCCGCGACAAAGCGCATCATCCTGCGAAAGCGCAAGCATTTTTGTTATGATCGGCGGGCAACAAAAAGACAAACAGGCGGCACGCCATCACTCAAGAATCGGGCGCCGCATTGCCAAAACCGATCAGGAGACAACATGAAAAAATTTCTCGGCGCCGCCTTGCTGGCCGTCCTCGCCCTCGTTTCGCTGTCAAGCCGCCCGGCGCTTGCCGCCGACGGCGACGCCAACGCATCGCGCCTGGATCAGGTGCTCAAATCCGGCAAGCTGCGCGTCTGCATGACCGGCGACTACAAGCCGTTCACCTTCTACCGCCCCGACCAGACGTTCGAAGGCATGGATGTGGAACTGGCCACATCGCTGGCCAAGTCGCTGGGGGTGGAAGCGCAGTTCGTGAAGACCACCTGGAGCAACCTGATGAATGACTTCATCGCCCAGTGCGACATTGCCATGGGCGGGGTCTCGATTACGCTGGAACGCCAGAAGAAGGCGGCGTTCTCGGCGCCGACCATGGTCGATGGCAAGGCGCCGGTGGTGCGTTGCGCCGACAAGGACAAGTTCCTCAATTTCGACCTGATCGACCAGCCGGGCACGCGCGCCATCGTCAACCCCGGCGGCACCAACGAACGCTTCGCGCGTGCGCGCTACAAACGCGCCACGCTGGCGCTGCACCCCGACAACGTGACCATCTTCCAGCAGATCGTCGACGGCAAAGCCGACGTGATGGTGACCGATGCCAGCGAGACCATGTGGCAGTCCAAGCTGCATCCGGAACTGTGCCCGGTCAACCCCCAGCAGCCGCTGCAGTTCGCCGAGAAGGCCTATATGCTGCCGCGCGGCGATATCGCCTTCAAGGAATATGTGGATGCCTGGCTGCACCTGGCCAAGACTACCGGCGAGTACCAGCAGGTATTCGACAAGTGGCTCAAGTGATGGCGGATCGCCAGTCCGGCCGGCTTCAGGCCCAGGACTGGCGGCTCAGTCGACCTTGAGTTTTTTCAGTTCCGGCTTGGGATCCGGAAACTTCAGCTTCAACGCCTCCAGCGTTTCCAGCACAATATTGGCAACCACCAGGTTGCGATGCGTCTTGGAATCGGCCGGCACCACGTACCAGGGCGCATGTTCCGTGGAGGTGGCGCGCAGGACATTCTGGTAGGCCTGCTGGTAGGCATCCCAGCGCTTGCGTTCCTCCAGGTCCTGGAGCTCGAATTTCCAATGCTTGTTGGGATCGTCGATGCGCGACTGCAAACGCGCCTTCTGCTCATCCCTGGAAATATGCAGGAAGAACTTGAGGATGACCGTGCCGGTCTCGCTCAGCAAGCGCTCGAAGTCGTTGATCTGGGCGTAGCGGCGCTTGCATTCCTTGTCGTCGATCCACTCATGCACGCGTGTGATCAGCACGTCTTCATAATGGCTGCGGTTGAACACGACGATCTCCCCCGCCGCCGGCACCTGCTGGTGCACGCGCCAGAGATAGTCATGCGCCAGCTCGACTGATGTCGGCGCCTTGAAGTTGGCGATGCGGATGCCTTGCGGGTTGACGCCGGCGAACACGTCGTTGACCGTGCCGTCCTTGCCGCTGGTATCGATCCCCTGCAAAATCACCAGCAGCTTGTGCCGGCGGCCGGCATAGAACATCTGTTGCTGCTCGCCGATGGCGGCGGCCAGGCGGCCGATCTCGGCCTTGTCCTGCTCCTTGTTGCCCGATGACAGCGGTTTGGACGAAGCGTGGCCGTCATTGATCTCCACCTTGCTGTCGGCGACGAATTGCTCTGCAATTTTTTTCGGCATGCTGGGGCTCTGCGGTTGTTGTGGGAAGGTCCTGATTACATCTTGTTGATTATGTCTTGCCGATTGCGTCCTGCCGGCTGCGGCATGTCAGTTGCAACCGCGCCGCTACAGCACACCGAGGTAATTTCCCTGGCGATGTTCGATCTTGATGCACTTGTCCATGATCACCTTCAATCCCGCGCCACGCGCTTTGGCAGCGGCCTCCTCGTGGAAGATGTCGAGCTGCATCCACACGCATTCGGCGCCGATGGCGATGGCGTCATCCACCACCGGCGGGATGTCGGACGATTTGCGGAAGCAGTCGACGATGGAAATAGCCAGCCCTTCTTTCGCCAGCGCCGACGCCGCATCCTGCAATGTGGCGTGGCAATGCTCGCCCAGGATGGTCTGGCCGGCGTACATGGGATTGACCGCGACGATCCGATACCCCGCGGACTGCATATAAGCCGCGACATCGTAACTGGCCCGCACGGGGCGATTGGACAAGCCGACCACGGCAATCACCGGCTTGCCGCCGGCATGGAATGAAAGTGGCGGGACGTTCCCGGTTTGCTGCATGAAGTCCTCCTGTCTCGTTCGGTTCCGGCGTTGTACGTCTGTGCTCAAGAGCGCCGTTTATATTGAGGCAGACTAGCGCAATATGCGCCAGCGCGCATCCATCGGCGCGCGCACCAATGAAAAAAGGCAGCCGAGGCTGCCTTTTGACTTCTTGCTTGCGCCATCCCTTGCGGAGATGGCGATGCCGACGAATCAGCGCTTCTGACGCAACTTCTGGATCGCAGCCAATTGCGCGACTGCGGCAGCCAGTTCGGCTTGCGCAGCGGCGTAATCGATCTTCGAATCGCGGTTGGCCAATGCTTCTTCGGCCAGCTTCTTGGCTTCGGTTGCCTTGGCTTCGTCCAGGTCGGCGCCACGGATCGCGGTGTCGGCCAGCACGGTCACGGCATCCGGCTGCACTTCCAGCAGGCCGCCCGCCACGAACACGAACTCCTCTGCTGCCTGGCCCGGCACCTTGATACGGACGGCACCCGGCTTGATGCGCGTGATCAGCGGCGTGTGGCGGGGATAGATACCCAGCTCGCCCGCTTCACCCGGCAACGCGACGAATTCAGCCTCGCCGGAGAAGATTTCCTCTTCCGCCGAAACCACGTCCACGTGAATAGTATGTGCCATGTCGTTTCCTATCCGATTGACCGCGTCCGTACATCAGCAATGCACGGACGCGGCGCCAAAGATCAATAAATACAAACTGTCGCAAAACTACTGCGCCGTCCGGTCTTGAGCCCTGCGGCGCCCAGCGTACTCTCGTACGCTTGTGCTCCTCGAGCCCAGGCCCGAACCGCGCGCTACGCTTTTCAACAGCTTGTTAGTTGATCTTCTTGGCTTTTTCGATTGCTTCTTCGATCGTGCCGACCATGTAGAACGCTTGTTCCGGCAGGTGATCGAGTTCGCCGCTGGCGATCATCTTGAAGCCCTTGATCGTGTCCTTGAGCGAAACGTACTTGCCCGGCGAACCGGTGAACACTTCGGCAACGTGGAAAGGCTGCGACAGGAAACGTTGCATCTTGCGAGCACGCGCCACCAGCAGCTTGTCTTCCGGAGCCAGTTCGTCCATGCCCAGAATCGCGATGATGTCGCGCAGTTCCTTGTAGCGCTGCAGGGTACCTTGAACGGCACGGGCTGTTTCGTAGTGTTCCTGGCCGACCACTTGCGGGTCCAGCTGGCGCGAGGTCGAGTCCAGCGGATCGACCGCAGGGTAGATACCCAGCGAAGCGATGTCACGCGACAGAACGACGGTCGAGTCCAAGTGGGCGAAGGTGGTTGCCGGCGACGGGTCGGTCAAGTCATCCGCAGGGACGTAGACGGCCTGGATCGAGGTGATCGAACCGGTCTTGGTCGAGGTGATGCGCTCTTGCAGGCGGCCCATTTCTTCAGCCAGCGTCGGCTGGTAGCCCACGGCGGAAGGCATACGGCCCAGCAGCGCGGACACTTCGGTACCGGCCAGGGTGTAACGGTAGATGTTGTCGACGAAGAACAGGACGTCCTTGCCTTCATCACGGAAGCCTTCGGCGATGGTCAGGCCGGTCAGCGCCACGCGCAGACGGTTGCCCGGCGGCTCGTTCATCTGGCCGTACACCATGGCCACCTTGGAGTTGGCCGGGTTTTCCAGATCCACGACCTTGGCTTCTGCCATTTCGTGATAGAAGTCGTTACCTTCACGGGTACGCTCACCAACACCGGCGAACACGGACAGACCGCTGTGCGCCTTGGCGATGTTGTTGATCAGTTCCATCATGTTCACGGTCTTGCCCACGCCGGCGCCGCCGAACAGGCCGACCTTGCCGCCCTTGGCGAACGGGCACACCAGGTCAATCACCTTGATGCCGGTTTCCAGCAACTCTTGCGACGGCGACAGTTCGTCGTATGCAGGAGCCTTGCGGTGGATTTCGGCGGTTTGCGCATGGCTCACCGGACCGCATTCGTCGATCGGGTTGCCCAGCACGTCCATGATGCGGCCCAGGGTCGCAGTGCCGACCGGCACGGTGATTCCATGGCCGGTGTTCGTGATGGTCAGGCCGCGGCGCAGACCGTCCGACGAACCGAGCGCAATGGTACGAACCACGCCGTCGCCCAGCTGCTGCTGGACTTCCAGGGTCAGGTCAGAACCTTCCAATTTCAAGGCATCGTAAATCTTGGGCATCGCATTGCGCGGGAACTCTACGTCCACCACAGCGCCGATACACTGAACGATTTTGCCATCAGCCATTTTCGTTCCTTCAATAGATAAAATTTAAAATCTGATTCGCATCGCTGCGTTACGTCTGCCGCTATCAGCCGACCGCGGCCGCACCAGCAACGATTTCCGACAGTTCCTTGGTGATCGCTGCCTGGCGGGTCTTGTTGTAGACCAGCTTCAGCTCTCCGATCACACTGCCGGCGTTATCGCTTGCAGCTTTCATCGCCACCATCCGCGCCGATTGCTCGGACGCCATGTTTTCAGCGACAGCCTGATAAATCAGTGCTTCAACGTAACGCACCAGCAGCTCGTCCACCACGCTTTGCACATCGGGCTCATAGATGTAATCCCAGGAGTGCGAACCCTCATCAGCCTTGAGCTTGTCGCTGGTCAGCGGCAGCAATTGCTGCAGGGTTGCTTCCTGCTTCATCGTATTGATGAACTTGGTGTACACCAGGTACACCGCGTCCAGCTTGCCTTCCTGGTATGCGTCGAGCAGCACCTTGACGGGGCCGATCAGCTTTTCCAGGTGAGGCGTATCGCCCAATTGCGTTACGTTGGCGGCCACGCGGGCGCCAATACGATTCAGAAAACCGAGACCCTTGTTGCCGATGGCAACGGTCTCGATGGCAAGGCCCTGGCCTTCCAGTTCACGAATCTTCGTCGTCAGCAGACGCAGCGAATTGGTGTTCATGCCGCCGCACAGGCCCTTGTCGGTCGTGACGACGATGAAACCAACACGCTTGGCGATATCCTGCTTGACCATGAACGGATGCGTGTATTCCGGATTGGCCTGCGACAGGTTGGCCGCAATATTGCGGATCTTGTCGCTGTATGGGCGGGCAGCGTGCATCCGGTCCTGCGCCTTGCGCATTTTGGATGCCGCCACCATTTCCATCGCCTTGGTGATCTTCTTCGTATTCTCTACGCTCTTGATCTTGCCACGTATCTCTTTACCTGTAGCCATGAGTAAGACTCCTTATAGCTTCAGTAAAATTAGTACGCGCCGGATTTTTTGAAGTCGGCGATGGCTGCTGCCAGGGCCGCTTCAGCATCCTTATCCAGTTGCTTGGTGTCTTCGATCTTCTTCAGCAGGTCGGCATGGCTGGTCTTCATGAAGTTGTGCAGACCGGCTTCGAATGCCAGGATCTTCTTCACTTCGACGTCGTCCATGTAGCCCTTGTTGACCGCGAACAGCGTGACGGCCATGATCGAGATCGATTGCGGCGTGTACTGAGCCTGCTTGAGCAGTTCGGTAACGCGCGCGCCGCGATCCAGCTGCTTGCGGGTGGCTTCGTCCAGATCGGAAGCGAACTGCGCGAACGCGGCCAGTTCACGGTACTGCGCCAGGTCGGTACGGATACCGCCGGACAGGCCCTTGATGACCTTGGTCTGCGCTGCGCCACCGACGCGCGACACCGAAATACCGGCATTGATCGCAGGACGGATACCGGCGTTGAACAGCGAGGTTTCCAGGAAGATCTGGCCGTCGGTGATCGAGATCACGTTGGTCGGAACGAAGGCGGACACGTCGCCGGCCTGGGTTTCGATGATCGGCAGCGCGGTCAGCGAGCCGGTCTGGCCCTTGACTTCGCCGTTGGTGAACTTCTCGACGTAGTCGGCGTTCACGCGGGCTGCGCGTTCCAGCAGGCGGCTGTGCAGGTAGAACACGTCGCCCGGGTAAGCTTCACGGCCCGGCGGACGGCGCAGCAGCAGCGAAACCTGACGGTAGGCAACAGCTTGCTTGGACAGGTCGTCATAGACGATCAGGGCGTCCTGGCCGCGGTCGCGGAAGTATTCGCCCATAGCGCAACCCGAGTAGGCCGACACGTATTGCATCGCTGCCGATTCGGAGGCGGTCGCTGCCACGACGATGGTGTATTCCATCGCGCCGTGCGCTTCCAGTGCGCGCACCACGTTCTTGACCGACGAAGCCTTCTGGCCGATCGCGACGTAGATGCAGGTCATGTTCTGACCCTTCTGGTTGATGATGGCGTCGATCGCGACGGCGGTCTTGCCGGTCTGGCGGTCGCCGATGATCAGCTCGCGCTGGCCGCGGCCGACGGGCACCATCGAGTCGATCGACTTCAGGCCGGTCTGCATCGGTTGCGACACGGACTGGCGCGCGATCACGCCCGGAGCGATCTTTTCGATCGGGGCGGTCAGCTTGGCGTTGATCGGCCCCTTGCCGTCGATCGGCTGGCCCAGGGCGTTGACGACGCGGCCCTTCAGTTCCGGACCGATAGGCACTTCCAGGATACGGCCGGTGCACTTGACGGTGTCGCCTTCGGAAATGTGCTCGTACTCGCCCAGGATAACGGCGCCGACCGAGTCACGCTCCAGGTTCAGCGCCAGGCCGAAGGTGTTGCCCGGGAATTCCAGCATCTCACCTTGCATCACGTCGGACAGACCATGGATACGGCAGATACCGTCGGACACGGAAATCACCGTGCCCTGATTGCGAATCTCAGCGGTATCGCCAAGGCCTTGGATCCGGCTCTTGATCAGCTCGCTGATTTCAGATGCGTTGAGTTGCATACTAACTCCTAAAAATTTTTCTTTCGCTTACGCCAGGGTCCGGCTATTCACGCGGCCAGAGCAACATGCAGCTGCTGCAGTTTCGCGCGCACGGAGGTATCGAACACTTCGTCGCCCACCACGACACGCACGCCGCCGATCAGGCTGCTGTCCACTTCCACAGAAGGGTTCAGCTTGCGGCCGAACTTCTTCTCCAGGGTGGCGATCACATCCTTGACCTGCGCATCGCTCATCTCGAATGCGCTGACGATATGTGCATCGGCCGAACCTTCCTGGGCGTTTTTCAGCGCATGGAATTGTTCGGCGATCTGCGGCAACAGGGTCAGACGGCCATTGTCGGCCAGGGTCTTGACGAAGTTCTGCGCTTCAACTGAAAGCGGAGTCTTCACTGCTGCGGCAAACACTTCAGCCAGCTTGGCATGCGAAACGGAAGGATTTTGCGCGAGTGCCTTGAGCTCGGGATGCGCTGCCACCTGGGCCATCTCGGTAACGAGATCGGACCAGGCTGCCAGGCTTCCGGCCTTGGCCACACGGAACAGGGCTTCGGCGTAAGGGCGAGCGATCGTTGCGAGTTCGGCCATATTACAGCTCTGCCTTCAGTTGGTTCAGCAATTCGGCATGCGCCGCCGCATTGACTTCGCGCTTGAGGATCTGCTCGGCGCCCTTGACCGCCAGCGTCGCGACTTCGCCGCGCAGTTCTTCGCGCGCCTTGTTCACTTGCTGTTCGGCATCGGCACGGGCATTGGCGATGATGCGGGCTGCTTCGTCAGCGGCCGTCTTCTTCGCCTCTTCGATGATCAGCTGCGCGCGCTTTTCGGCTTCGCCGATACGCTTCTGGCCTTCATCGCGGGCCGACGACAATTCAGCCTGCACGCGCTTTTCAGCGGCAGCCAGATCTGCCTTGCCGCGGTCGGCGGCTGCCAGGCCGTCCGCAATCTTCTTGGCGCGCTCGTCGAGCGCCTTGATCAACGGCGGCCACACGAATTTCATCGTGAAGCCGGCGAGGATGAAGAAGACCACGAACTGAGCAATCAATGTTGCATTTAAGTTCACGGTAATTTCCTTCTCAGAATAACGAGTGCCGGAACCAATCGTCCGGCAGGGTGAGAGTGGCTAGGAAGCCCGAATTACTTGGCGATGAACGGATTTGCGAATGCGAACAGCATGGCGATACCAACACCGATCAGGAACGCAGCGTCGATCAGGCCGGCCAGCAGGAACATCTTGGTTTGCAGGGTATTCATCAGTTCAGGCTGACGTGCGGATGCTTCGAGGTACTTACCGCCCATGATCGCGATACCGATACAAGCGCCGATAGCGCCCAGGCCAATGATCAAACCGCAAGCCAAAGCAACGAAAGAGACATCAGTCATGACAATTCCTTAAGAAAAGTTAGTAAATACAAAAAATCAAAAACCAAAAAACAAACCAAAAACAGATACTGCAAGCCTTGTTGTTAGTGCGCTTCGTGCGCCTGGCCCAGGTAAACCAGTGTCAACATCATGAAGATGAATGCTTGGAGCAGCACGATCAGGATGTGGAAAATTGCCCAGATAGAACCGGCGATCACGTGGCCGACAAAGCCGAAAGCGGTCGCGGTCGATCCCAGCAATGCGATCAGCAGGAACAACAGTTCGCCTGCGTACATGTTGCCGAACAGTCGCATGCCCAGGGACACGGTCTTGGCGGCGAATTCGATGATGTTCAACAGCAGGTTGAACGGCGCCAGCCAGATGCCGAACGGCGCTGCGAACAGTTCGTGGATGAAGCCGCCGGCGCCCTTGATCTTGACGCTGTAATACAGCATCAGCGCCAGCACGCCCAGGGCAATGCCCAGGGTGCCGTTCAGGTCGGCGGTCGGCACGATGCGGTGATGCATTTCACCCATGCCGAAGATGCGGAAGATGGCCGAGGCCAGGTCGACCGGCAGGAAGTCCAGCGAATTCATCAGGGCGACCCAGACGAACACGGTCAGGGCGACCGGCGCGATGAAGGTGCGGTTGCCGTGCACGATGGCCTTGGACTGGTCCTCGACCATCTCGACCACCATTTCAACAAACGCCTGGAAACGGCCCGGCACGCCCGAGGTGGCCTTGCGGGCCGCCAGGAACATGAACAGGCAGGCGATCACGCCACAGAACACGGACCAGAAAATGGTATCCACGTTCAGGATGGAGAAATCGACGATCTTGGTTTGGTGGTGCGTGGAGAAATGTCCGAGGTGGTGGACAATATATTCGGAGGCTGTTGGCGCGTGCTCAGCGGCTTCTACGGTCATGGTCGGTGTCTAAACAGTAAAATGAAATAACTCTTAAGCACCACGATGAAGCTCAGCACGAATGCGAGCCAGTTGACACCGTGGTACAACCAAACGATCACGCCCATGAGCGCAAAGGTCGTAGCAATCTTGATAAATTCCCCGAAGAAAAACGTCATCGGGTTGGTACCACCAGGCTTACGCGCGCTAACGTAGAGTCGCAAGGCAAACAGGGCGTTGGGAACCACGCAGCAGATTCCGCCCAGCAAGGCGGACCATAGCGCCGGCAATCCGCCCAGCATGCCTGCCACCAAAGCAGCGACGACCGTGGTTACGAGCTGCAAAAGGATGATGCGCAGCATATATATCCAATATCGTGCATGCACCGCACTCATTACGAGCAAACGGCAGCTTAAAAGCCCGGCGATTATAAAGGTTCGTTTTCAGGTTAGTCAAACCTTTTACAGCCAGATCACGGCGTTATCTCAGCCATTTATCGGCGAGATGTGGAAAATAGTGGACGGATTGGATTTTGCGCATTGCAACAAATAATGCGATGAAAAATGCCCCGCGCGCCGCGATTTGTTGCAACAGGAAAATTGACGGGGTCCGATCGCTGCGTATTACCCTCTGCCGTCCGAGGCAGTCGCGCCTGCTGCAGCCTGACAATCCTGTCAGCAACAGGGTTTTTGTCGGAACAGCGCCCGATGTCATCCGGTTCGCCCCGGCCCACCAGCAAAAACCCATGGAAATTCAAGGATTTACCTGTCTCCGGGGGCCGCTCGCCAGTGTTTTGCGCCCCGCTCCCGCGTCAACAGCAGAACGCAAGTTGTCCGATGACAGGTTTCGCTTTGGGAATTTTATGTTGCAGCACAGCGTAGTTTCGCGGCGAGGCGCCACTCTACCGTAAAACCACGGTACCCATGGCAACCGATTTGTCCATCAAGTCAACAAAAGCGCCGCCAGGAACGGGCAGCGGCGGCGCCTGCAACGATGGCTGCAAAGGCTGCGCTCCCGACCGCGCGCAGCCCGGCGCCATCAGAAGTCGACCTTGGCCGACAGTACGAAGGTGCGGCCGGAAGAGGTTCCTACGTAGCCGTTTTGCATCACCCAATAGTTCTTGTCGAACAGGTTTTCGATGTTGGCGCGATAGGTCACGACCTGGCCGGCAATCCTGGCGATGTAGCGCGCGCCGATATCCATGCGGGTCCAGCCGGGCACCTTCAGGGTATTGGCGTTGCTGTACCACATGGAACCGGTATTGGTGACACGGGTGTTGAGCGCCAGGCCGGCCAGCCATGGCGTATCCCAGTCCAGGCCGAGGTTGAAGTTGTGGTTCGGCACCGCGCCGACTTCCTTGCCATCGGTTGCGCCATCGCCGGTGTGCGATTGCTTGGTGTCGAAGAAGGTGCCGCTGGCATTGAAGCGCAGGCCGCGTCGCAACTCGCCGTAGGCCGACAGCTCCAGGCCGCGGATGCGTGCGCGGCCGTCTTGCGACGTATAAGTCGTGCCGTCAATGGTGGTGGAGGTGCTGTTGGCCTGTTCAATCTGGAAGACCGCCGCGGTCGTGGTCACACGTCCCCAGTCGGCTTTCACGCCCGTCTCGTATTGCTTTGACTTATACGGGGGAAACTGTTGATTCGGGTTGCCATCAGTCGCACCGGTGAACCCGCCCGCGCTGAGCGCGGCCGTGTAGTTTGCATACACCGACAAGTTCTCCAGAGGCTTGACCACCACTGCCAGCACCGGGGAAATGGCGATTCGGTTGGATGTTTGCGCGTCATCGCTGAGGCTGTGCTGGTAGACCTGCTGGCGACGCAGGCCGGCAATCAGGCGCAATCTGTCGTCAACCAGGGACAAGGTATCGGTCAGCGCCAGGCTGGTCAGGCGGATCTGGTTCTGCGGCGCGGGCTGGCCACGCACGCCCGCGGCGGCAGGAAGCGCGACCGGGTTGTACAGGTTGGAGCTCACCCCGGTGCTTCGGGAGTCGAAGAAGTAGTCGGTCTGCTGGTCGAGCATGTTCGCTCCCAGCATCAGGGTGTGCTTGATGCCGCCCGTGCCGAAGCGCGCACGCAAGCCGACATCGGCCGACGTGGAGGTGACGCGCTGATCATAGTAGCCGTTGTACAAGGTGCTGGTGTCGCCGCGCACGTTCATGATGGTGGCGCTGGGCCAGCTCTGCGCCGATTCCGCCACGTGGTAACCGACCGCGCCGTAGGCAGTCAGCGTGTCATCGATGTCATATTCCAGGCGCGTGGCGACAGCCTTGTCGTCGGATTGCAGCGTCGTGCCCGGATAGAGATTGGTCTTGCCCGAAGGAGCGGCCGGCATGGTGGTCAGGCTGCTGTCGATGCTGAACTGCGGACGGAAGTTGCGCGCGTCCTCGTGCTGGGTGTACGCATCCAGGCTCCAGCGCACGCGGCCGCCGTTGTAATCCAACGCGACCGAACCCATGGTTTGCTGCTGGTTGCTGCCGGACAGGCCGGTATTGCCGTCGGCATACAGCGCGTTGACGCGGATGCCCCATTCCTGATTCTCGCCGAAACGGCGACCCAGGTCCGCCTTCAGGCCGAATTGGGAGTTGGACAGGTAAGTCGCGCTCACGCTGGAAACGGGATCCTCGGTGGCGCGCTTGGGCACCAGGTTGACCGCGCCGCCAATCCCGCCGGAGGGGCCCATGCCATACATCAACGTGCCCGGCCCCTTCAGCACTTCGATCCGCTCCACCATCGCGATCGGCATGCGGGTCAGCGGCACCAGGCCGTACAAGCCATTGAAGGCCACATCGTTGGCCGACATCGTGAAACCGCGGATCTGATAGCTGTCGCCGAAACCGCCATTGCCGTTGGTGTTGCGCACGGAAGCATCATTGGCGATCACATCGCCGATCGCACGTGCCTGTACGTCTTCGATCCCCTGGGACGTGTAGTTGGTGGTGCTGAACGGCGTATCCATCACGCTGGCCGTACCGAGCACCCCCAGGCTGCCGCCGCGGGCAACCAGGCCACCGGCATAGGGCGCGGTGGGATCGGCGCTTTCGGTGACGGTCACGGTGGGCAGTACGGCATTGCCGTTGCTGCCGGCGCCGCCCGCCGACGCGGTCTGGGCATAGGCCACCGGAGCCGCCAGCATCGGCGCCATCAGCGCCAGATGGCGCGCAGCACAGGCCACGGCCTTCATTGGGAAAACGGAATTGCATCGGCGTCTCGACGCCCGGACCTGCACCATGATCTGACCTTTCGCTTGGAGATAGAAAAATTGAAACGCCTCATATGGAAAAAAGAAGCGTTCTCATTTGTCATGACCAACGAAAAACCAAAACGGATCACATCATCGGGAATCATCCCGCAACCGGCCGAAGAAATCGGGCCTTCCGCCCCTTTTATCCCAAAGGCTGCATGGCGGCAGTTGCCGACAGCCCGCCTTGATATTGCCTTGACGCCAACAACAGCATCACTGAGCACTGACTTGAACGGCGGACAGCTCCGTCAGCGTTGGGGAATCTTGGAAAAAAACGGGATTTACAATGGCATGGCCTGCCTGCAACGGCGCATGCCGTGCATCAGGTTGGAACTTGAACTGGTGAAACGAAGATCAATTCTGTGGCGCGGCTGGCGGGGATCGAACCCACGACCCTTGGCTTCGGAGGCCAATACTCTATCCACTGAGCTACAGCCGCGTTGTGGGGCAAAACCCGAAGAGGCCTGAAGAATACCGTTTTTCATGCAGGCCGTCCATTGCCGCAGGCGTTTTTGCGTGTCAAACGGAAAGCATTGTGACTATAATCAAGGGTTCGGCGAGAGAGCGCAATGAAAGCCCTGCCTGATAATGAGTCCATATAATGCCAGGCGATACAAAGGGAACCGACGTTTTCCGCCCCAATTTCGAGGAAACATTACGGAGGGACACCAATGAGCACAGCTCATCATGATGAACACGAGTCGGCCATCAAGACTCCCAAGCAATTGATCGCAGCTGTCGTAGCAGGTTTTCTGGTTCCAATCGTCTGCATTGTGCTTCTGGTCCAGTATGTCGCCAACGGGCAGAAGACCGGCGCCGGCTCCGATGGACAAACCCCCGAGATGGTCGCCGCGCGCATCAAGCCGGTCGCCGACGATGGCTTCACCTTCCGTGACGCCAATGCCCCCAAGCAACTGCAATCCGGTGAAGAAGTCTTCAAGTCGACTTGCGCCGCCTGCCATGCCGCCGGCGTCGCAGGCGCGCCCAAGGTTGGCGATGAGGCCGCCTGGAAAGCCCGCCTCGCCGAAGGCTATGACAAGCTGGTTTCACATGCCATCAACGGCCTGCGCGCCATGCCGCCCAAGGGCGGCAATCCCGACCTGGACGATATCGAAATCCAGCGCACCGTGGTCTACATGGCCAACCAGTCCGGCGCCAAGTTCAAGGAACCCGAGGTGAAAGCCCCGGCCGCAGCTCCAGCTCCTGCAGCAGGCGACGGCGCCGCAGCGGCCGCCCCCGCGAAATAAGACGCCGCCAGCAAAAAGCCCCGAATGGTATTCGGGGCTTTTTATTTCCCGGCAACTCACCGGAATCGGACCGCCATCAATAACGTGGCGGAGGCGGCGGCGCATATCCGGCAGGCGCCTGTTGTTGCTGCGCCTGCTGCTGCGGTTCAGCCACGTAGATTTCCACGCGGCGGTTCTTGGCGCGGTTGGCGTCCGAGGTATTGGGCACGAGCGGCTCGTGCGAACCGCGGCCTTCGATCATGAAGCGGCCCACACCCACGCCGCGCGTGGTCAGATAGTCGCGCGTGCGCGCTGCGCGCTGGGTCGACAACGGGTCGTTGATCGCATCGCTGCCGGTGTTGTCGGTATGGCCGACGATGGTGACGGTGGTGGCCGGATTTTCGACCAGGGTCGCGGCGAAGCGGTCCAGCACGGGGCGCAGCTCGGGCTTGATGTCGGCACGGCCGGTATCGAAGGAAATGTCGCTGGGGATTTCAAGTTTCAGGCGGTTGTCCTGGGTCTGGGTCACTTGCACGCCGGTGCCCTGGGTTGCCTGCTCCATGGCGCGCTTCTGCTCCTCCATCCGGTTGGACCAGATATTGCCGGCCACGGCGCCAATGGCGCCGCCGATGGCCGCGCCGCCCAATGCACGTCCGCCGCCACCGCCGCCGGTGACGGCGCCAAGGATACCGCCAATGCCGGCGCCGGTGGCCGTACCGCGCTGCGTCTGGCTCATGTCCGCACAGCCGGAAATCGCCAGGACCCCGGCGATGGCGGCAATCGATAATGTCTTCATCTCATTTCCTTTCTTGCCTTCTCAGCGTTGTTGTTCAGGCCTCGCGGCCGGTCAGATTCAGAGCAGGATGAACGCATTTATGTTCCGCCGCCAGCGATATTTCGCTTCCCGGAAAGAACAAAGGCATCCGGCGCGGCGGATGCCTTTGTCTCGATTGATCATCAACACCGCAGGTTGCCGCTCATGGCGCTTCCGGCGGTTCGTCCTGCCCGGCCGCTTCACTGGCGGCATCCTGCCTGTCGGGACGGTGGCTCAGGTAATACGCCAGGCCGCCGACCGCGCTGATGATGCCGCCATATAAAAGCGGCTTGCGCAGCCAGCGCCTGGACAACAGGGAGACACCGGTGATCAGCAACGGCATGGCCGACTGCAGGTTGACGCCGCCAAGACCGCCGGCAGCCAGCGACCTGATCGACTGCAGGGTCTTGTCGCCGCCGATGAAGGAAGTGGCAAAATGCGCAGCCCGGCTCAATGCCCCCTTGGCCAGCGATTCGGCACTCAGGCTGTGCCGCACCGCGTCACGCGCCTCCATCACGCCCAACCGGTACAACGCCCCTTGCGCCAGCGCTTTGCGCTTGCGTTCTTCGTGCGTCATACCGTCATCCTGGTTTGCTTGCATACGGCTCCTTTCCTCCTTGTCGGCAACGGCTGCCATCGTTACAGCAAGGCATCGCGGTCCTTGCGCAATTCGGACATGGTGGCCGGCAGCGAGAGCTTGCCCTGCAGCAGCACCGAGCGCGCATACAACACCAGGCCGACCGTGAGGACGGTGAAGATGGCGCCGAGCAACGCCAGGATCTTCCAGCCCCAGGTATCCCACGCCAGCATGACGAGCAACACCGACCAGAATGCGACCGCAAACCATAATGCAATGGCTGCCAGCACGAAGATGACCGCGAAGCGAACCAGGTTTGCGCCGATCTCGGACATTTCCAGCGATGCCAGCTCGATGCGGCTGATGATGAGGCCGAGCAGGTTCTTGGCCAGGCCCAGCAGGCCTGCGGTCAGCCCGGGCGTGGCGGGCTGCGCCGGCTGGCCTTCCTTGTGCGGGGTCGCCATCGGTACCCGGCTTACTTGCTGCGGCCGATGACCAGCCCCACCAGCAAACCGATGCCGGCCGAAATAGCCACGGCGCGCCACGGGTTTTCATGCACGTAGTCATCGGTCTTGGCGGCGACTACCTTGCCCTTTTCGATGGCGGCGGCCTGCGCGCCCTGCGCAGCTTCCGCCGCTGCCTCCAGCAGGGTCAGTCCCTTGGCGCGCAAGGCATCGGCCTTTTCGCCGGTGGCGGTCGCGGCTTCAGCAAACAGGGCCTGGGCATCCTTGACGAGGGTTTTCATATCGTTCCTTACGGTCTTGAGAGCGGCGGATTGGGTCATGCGGATTCTCCTTTTTATCCCAGTTGGCGAAATGACAAAACTAAAATGCGAGGCCGGCAGCGATGCCATCAAGCGCAACGCATCGGACCGGCTTGAGTCGATTCTACAGAGACGGTTCGCTGGCGTGTAGCCGGAGCGGGGCAATATTGCGGCAGCGCAAAGAAAGTTCGATGGCACATCCAGGCATTAGTTTCCTGCACGGAAATATAGGCCATGCATGTGCAGGCAGCGCCCGGCCCACACTCAAAAACGCGTCTCGCGCGCCGTGCGCAGGAAACTGTCGAGAATCGGCGTGCAATCCAGCAACTCGGCGCCGCCGGAGCGGTGGAATTCCGGATGCCATTGCAATCCCATGACAAACGGCGCCTTGCGGTAGCGGATGGCCTCGACGATCTGGTCGGGGCCGGACACCGCCTCCACCGAAAGGTCGCGGCCGAGGTCGCGCACCGCCTGGTGGTGGATCGAATTGACGATGGCGTTCTCGGTCTTCACCAGCGTCGCCAGCGAAGAGCCCGGCGGGAACTGCAGCGCATGGAAATTGCTGTCGTACATGTCGTTGACGTGCGGGATCGCGCTCGGCACATCGGTGGCGATGTCCTGGTACAAGGTACCGCCGAAGGCCACGTTGATCAACTGGCAGCCGCGGCAGATGCCCAGCACCGGCTTGCCGGCCTCGATGAATTCGTGCAGCAGTTCCAGCTCGTACATGTCGCGCGCGCGGTCGCCGCTCCATTCGGGGCGCGTCGCCGCCTGGGCATAGCTTTGCGGCGAAACGTCCGCGCCGCCTTGCAGCACCAGGCCGTCGAGATTCTTGGCATAGTCGCGCAAACGGATGTTGCTGGGATGGACCAGGCCGTTGGTATTGACCGTCGGGATCATGAACACCAGCACGTCGCGCGACATCACCCACTGCGCAATCGACTCTTCCAGGTATTGCAGCGTCTTGCTGCGCAAGCCCTTGGAGCCGGACTCGGGGTGGAAAATACGGGCCGACACGCCGATCTTGAGCGTACGCTGCATGACGCGGCGCCCGGCCTTGTCGGACATCGCGCGCAAGCGCGCCGCCAGGAAATGCCAGGTCTGCCTCCACGGCGCGTCGGTGGCATGGTGCGGCGGCGGCGGCAAGGGAGCGTGCTGGGCAACTGGCGGCGGCACTGCCTGGGCAGGCTGCTCCGCCGGCTTCGGCTGGGCTGCCGCATCGGCGGCTTGTGACGTGGCTGGGGGGACTGCAGGCGCGGGCTTGGCCGGATTGGGTTCTCGTGGCTGGCTGGCTTCGGAATCTTGGATATCGGACATGGCTGCAATAACGAGTGAATATGAATAAACTGCGGCGAGTGTCATCTGCTGCGGCGTGCGCGTGGATTCATGGCGCAAGAAGAAGCCGCGGGGGGATGGCTGAGTATAAGCGCATTGCCCGGCTTTTGATACCCGCAGGAAAAACAGGGGAAGGACATGCCTTGGCATAGGCATACCGCGTTGAACCAGCGGCCGCCGGCGCTTTCGTGGCAAACTCCCTTCCCTCGATAAAACAGACAGCGGACAATGCGCGCATGTTCCGGCCAATTTCGGCGGATCGCGCGACCTGCCCGACAACAACGCCAAGCCCGCCACCGCCATGCCCAACATACTCATCCTGTATGCCCACCCCGCCGCCGAACTCTCGCGCGCCAATGGCCTGATGGTCGAGGCCGCCGCCAAACTGCCCAACGTGGTGGTCAACGACTTGTATGAGCGCTATCCGGACTTCCACATCGACATCGAGCGCGAACGGCAACTGCTCACGCAAGCCGACCTGGTCGTGATGCAGCACCCCATCCACTGGTACAGCATGCCGGCATTGCAAAAGGAATGGCTGGATCTGGTGCTGGCGCGCGGCTGGGCCTTCGGCCATGATGGCAACGCCCTGCGCGGCAAAGGGTTCTGGCTGGTGGCAAGCACCGGCGGCGAATCCGGGGCGTACGCTCCCGACGGACGCCACGGCCATCCTTTCAGCGACTTCCTCCCGCCCTACCGGCAAACCGCGCAACTGTGCGGCATGCGCTGGATGGAACCGCTGATCCTGCACGGCGCCCACGACATCGCGCCGCTCGATTTCCAGCGCCACGTAGAGCGCTATCTCGACCAGCTGAAACGCTATCCGGCCCTTTCCGCAACCGACGACGCCCCAATCCCATAAAGATCACGCCGCCATGGATGAACACTTACTCAAAGCCCTGGTTTACCTGCTCGCCGCCGTGGCCGCCGTACCGATCGCCAAACGCCTCGGCCTGGGCGCGGTGCTGGGCTACCTGCTGGCCGGGATCGTCATCGGCCCCTGGGGCCTGGGCCTGATCACCGAGGTCAAGCACATCCTCGAATTCTCCGAATTCGGCGTGGTGCTGCTGCTGTTCCTGATCGGGCTGGAGCTCGACCCCAAACGCCTGTGGGCGCTGCGGCGCTCCATCTTCGGCTGGGGCAGCGTGCAGGTGCTGGCGGTGACGTCCGCGCTGCTGGCCGCGGCGCTGGCCGCCGGCGTACCCTGGCGCATCGGCCTGATCGCGGCGCTGGGCATGTCGCTGTCCTCCACCGCGATTGCGCTGGCCACGCTGGGCGAACGCAAGCTCACCGCTTCGCCGGCCGGCGCGGCCGGATTTTCCATCCTGCTGTTCCAGGACATCGCCGCCATCCCGATGATGGCAGCGGTGCCGCTGCTGGGCGTGGCGGCCAGCCAGGGCAGCGGCCAGGGCTGGCTGCATGCGGGCCAGGTGGCGCTGGTGATCGCCCTGCTGATCTTCGGCGGGCGCGTGCTGATGCGCCCCATCCTGCGCATCATCGCCAAGACCGACATGCGCGAGATCTTCACCGCCTTCGCCCTGCTGCTGGTGATCGCCACCTGCCTGTTGATGCAATCGGTCGGCATGTCGATGGCGCTGGGCACCTTCCTGGCCGGCGTGCTGCTGGCCGACTCCGAGTACCGCCACGCGCTCGAAAGCGACCTCGAACCGTTCAAGGGCCTGCTGCTGGGGCTGTTCTTCATCGCCGTAGGCATGTCGGTGGACTTCGGCGTGTTCCTTGCGCAGCCCTGGCGCATCCTCGGCCTGGTGGCGGCTTTCCTGGCGATCAAGACGGCCGTGATGTGGTGCCTCGGGCGTTGCTTCGGTATCCCCCGCGGCCAGCAATTGTTCTTCGCGTTCCTGCTGTCCCAGGGCGGCGATGAAATTCCGCGCGCACAACATCAAGACGCTGTACGAGCTCTATCCCCACTACAAGGACCAGCAACAGATGGTGTCGATGGCGGTGCAGGCGCGCGAAGAATTGCAAGCCATGTTCGCCAGCGACCGCGAAGCGATGGAGCGCGAACACGCGCATGGCCATTGGCGAAGCGAACCGGCGGCGCAGGAAAAACCGCCGGCCGATCCGGCCTGAGCGGCAGGCGCCAGCGGAGAAAAAAGGCCGGACATGCTTGCGCATGTCCGGCCACTCCCTCACTGCTTACTGCTTTCCACGGACTACCCTCAGGACTACTTAGCGCCGCTAACAAAACGCTACGGAAAATCAGTTCAGCGCCAACGGAACAAAGATCTTCTCATCGCCCCGCTCGACCAGCAGCGCCACGCTCTTGCCGACCTGGCTGGCCAGCTTGCGCAACTGCTCGACGCTGGACACCGGCGTGCCGTTCAAGGCCAGGATCACGTCGCCGCTCTGGATGCCGGCAATTGCCGCCGGGCCGTTGACGTCTTCCACCAGCAGGCCGTTCTGGCCGCCCAGTTGCTTGCGCTCATCCGGATCCAGCGGACGCACCGCCAAGCCCAGCCGCCCCTGGTTCTCGGCCTTGCTGGCAGGCGTGTCGTTCTTGGCGGACTTCATCTCGCCCACCGTCACGTTGATGGTACGCACCTTGCCGTCGCGCATCACTTCCAGCGACTTCGAGGTGCCGGGCGCGGTATCGGCCACCAGCGTGGGCAGATCCACCGAATGGTCGATCGCATGGCCGCTGAAGCTGAGGATCACGTCGCCGGCCTGCAGGCCGGCCTTGTCGGCCGGGCTGCCCTTTTCCACCGAACTGATCAGCGCGCCTTGCGCACTCTTCAGGCCGAACGATTCGGACAACGCCTGGTTCAGATCCTGCACCGACACGCCCAGGCGGCCGCGCGTGACCTTGCCGTGCTGCGCCAGCTGCTGCTCGACCTTCATCGCCACGTCGATCGGGATGGCGAACGACAAGCCCTGGAAACCGCCGGTCTGGCTGTAGATCTGCGAATTGATGCCGATCACCTCGCCCTTCAGGTTGAACAGCGGGCCGCCCGAATTGCCGGGGTTGACCGCCACATCGGTCTGCAGGAAAGGCACGTAATTATCATCCGGCAAGCTGCGCGACTTGGCGCTGATGATGCCGGCGGTGGCCGTGTTGTCGAAGCCGTAGGGCGAGCCGATAGCCAGCACGGGCTCGCCGACCTTCACGTTGGACGGGTCGCCGATCTGCACCGTGGGCAGGTTCCTGGCGTCGATGCGGATCACCGCGATGTCGCTCTGCTTGTCCACGCCCAATACCTTGGCCTTGAATTCGCGGCGGTCGGTCAGCTTGACCACTACTTCCTGCGCGCCCTCCACCACATGGGCATTGGTCAGGATCACGCCGTCCGGGGAAATGATGAAACCCGAACCCAAACCGTGCATGACCTGCGGCTGGCGCGGTATCTGCAGTTGCGGGCCGAAACGCTTGAGGAACTGGGAAAACGGATCATCCGGATCGCCATCGTCGCTGTCGTCGACCACTTTCTTGACCTTGCCGGTGACGCTGATGTTGACCACGGCCGGCCCCGCACGCTGGACGATGCCGGAGAAATCGGTGGCCGCCGCGATCACTGGTCCGGCCGGCGTGGTCGGCCCGGTATTGGAAGCGACCAGCGGCGTGTTGATTGCCGCCGCATGGGCCGAAGGCAGGTCGGCGCCACGGAAATAGACGTAGCTGCCGCCGACGACGGCAGCCAGCGCCACAGCCAATGTGTTGCGAACAAAAACGATTCGACGGCTCATCATGCACTCCTTTGCTTTCCAGAGAAATATCGGTGGCCCGGCAGCTGATGGCTTGGGATGCCGCGGCTGCTCGACCGTTGGAGTGAAGATTAAGGCGGGAAAATTAAGACAAACTTAAGGCAGGAAGAAAGCGGCAGGCGGCAAACCGGCGCAGTCCACCGAACACCGTAGCTCTGACGAAGGTCGGGTTCCAGCGTCTCTCACCATCCCGACACTGCGCGTCGAATCAACTATGGCAGCAGCGCAAACGTGACGCGCGCCTGCAGTCCCTTGCCGGTATTGTTGAGTTCCACCGGCACACGATGCAAATCGGCGATCTGGCGCACGATGGCCAACCCCAGTCCGCTGCCGAACGCGGCGCGGCCGGCGCTCTGCTCTTGCGGACGACGCGCGCGATAGAAGCGGTCGAATACGCGCGGCATCTCGCTCTCGGCGATGCCCGGGCCGCTGTCCTGGATCAGCACCGCGCATTTTCCTTGCTCCGGCATGGCCAACGACACATCCACCACGCCGCCGGCCGGCGTGTAACGCAAGGCGTTGTCGACCAGGTTGTTGAACAGGATGCGCAGGGCGTCGGCATTGCCGCTCACCATCAACGGGCCGCCGTCGCCATCCTCGCCGGACAGCCCCAGGTCGATATCTCCGTCGCTGGCCACCGAAGACAGGTCGGCCACCACGCCGCGCAGGAGCTCACGCAGGTCGACCGGCGCGAAGCGCATCGCATCGGGCTCCTGGCGCGCCAGGGTCAACAACTGATGCACCAGGTGCGTGGCGCGCTCCAGGCCATTCTTCAAATCGGCAAAAGCGGCCTTGCGCTCGCCTTCATCGGCCGCGCGTTCGGCCAGTTGCGCCTGCAGGCGCAAGGCCGTCAGCGGGGTGCGCAGTTCATGCGCGGCATCGGCCACGAAGGCGCGCTGCGCCTCGGTCGATTGTTTCAGGCGCGCCAGCAGGTCGTTGAGCGCATGGGTCAAGGGCTGGATTTCCTGCGGCAGGCCGACGTCGGCGATCGGCATCAGGGAATTCATGTCGCGCGCCTGCACCTCGGCCGCCGCGCGCCGCACCGGCGCCAGCCCACGGCTGACCGCCAGCCACGCCAGGATGCCGATCAGCGGGAACAGCAGGAACAACGGCGCCACCGTCTTGACCGCCATCTGCGCGGCGATCTCGTCGCGCGCGCTTTGCGGCTGCGCCACCTGCACCACCGTGCTGCCGACCTGGGCGCTGTAGACGCGCCACATGCCGTTGGGCCCATGCACGTTCACAAAACCCAGCTCGGCCTGGCGCGGCATGGCGCCGCGCGCGTGCGAGTGGTAAATGACGGTGCCGCTGCTGTCCCAGATCTGCATCATGATCTCGTCTTCCAGTTCCGGCAGTTGCTGCCCCGGCGAAATCGGCGAGAAAGCCTGCCGCGGCAGCGAGGCGGCGATCTGGCGCATCTGGTAATCGAAGATCTGGTTGGCCTCGCCGCGCGCCTGGAAATACAGCCCGACGCCGGCGGCCACGATGATGGAGAACAGTCCCAGCCCGAGCCACAGCAGCAGCTTGTTGCGCATCGAGTTCATGCCGGCACCAGATAGCCGACGCCGCGCACATTCTTGATGAAGTCGCTGCCGACCTTCTTGCGCAGCGCGTGGATGTGCACTTCGACGGCATTGCTTTCGATGCTGTCGTCCCAGCCGTAGAGCTTTTCTTCCAGCTGGGCGCGCGACAGCACCACGCCGGGGCGGTCCATGAAGGCATGCAGCAGGGTGAACTCGCGGGCCGACAGGTTGACCGGCTGGCCGGCCACGGTGACTTCATGGGTGGCGGGGTTCAAGACCACCTCGCGCACCTGCACCAGGCTGTCGGCGCGGCCGGACTGGCGGCGCAGCAGCGCGCGCATGCGGGCGCCGAGTTCTTCCAGGTCGAACGGCTTGATCAGGTAATCGTCGGCGCCGGCATCCAGGCCTGCCACGCGGTCGGCCACGGCATCGCGTGCGGTGGTGATCAGTACCGGGATGCGGTTGCCGCGCTCGCGCAGGGTCTTCAAGACCGCCAGCCCATCCTTGTGCGGCAGGCCGAGGTCGAGCAGCAGCATGGCGTAGTCTTCGTTGCGCAAGGCGGCGTCGGCCGACTTGCCGTCCTGCACCCAGTCGATGGCGAAACCGTCCTGGCGCAAACCCTTGCGCACCGCTTCGCCCACCATGGGATCGTCTTCCACCAGCAATACCCGCATATCCGCTCCGCGCTCTTTTACAAGATCTTCGCCAGGATGAACACCACCGTCGACAACAAGATAGTCGAAGCGAACGGCAACGAGAAGGTGCGGCCGAACAGGCGGAAACGCAAGTCGCCCGGCAAACGGCCGATGCCCAGCTTTTCCAGCCAGGGCAGCAGCGACGAAAACACGATCACGGCGAGAAAAATCACGACAACCCAGCGTATCACGCGCGCTCCTTCACAGGCGGTGGGTGCGGTCATGGCGCAGCATGCGCTGTGGCCACTCCACGTTCTTGCCGATGGCCAGCACCTTGAACAGCTCGCCCATCTCGGCGGGTGAAATCAGTTTCTGCATGGCGTTGGCTTGCGGCAGATATTGCAGGCTAGCCTCCGGCGAGGTGCGCAGCAGCAGTTCGCCGATGCCGGCGTTGAGCAGGAAAGCGCCCTGGCTGGCATAGGCCAGCACTTCCGCGCCCGCTTCCACGGCGGCCACCGCCATGGCGGTGAAATCGACGTGGGCGGTGATGTCCTGCAGCCCCGGCAGGTAGAAAGGGTCGGGATGCGCATGGTGGCGGTAATGGCACATCAGCGTGCCCTGCGAGCGGTCATCCAGATAGTATTCGGCCGCCGGGAAACCGTAGTCCGGCAAGATCGCCACGGCGCCTGCGCCGCGCGCGATCATGCCCGCCAGCGTGCGCATGAAACCGATGGCCACCGGCGCCAGTTCGGTCAGGTAACCCTCGGGCAATGCCTCGGCGTCGGGGATCTGCGCCACCGGCACCCCATCCACGGCGCGGTCGGCAAATACGAAGGCGCCCTCGGCATTGACGGCCACGCCACGCTCCAGCCAGATGCCGTCCGCCTTGACCGCCAGGCGCACCGGCATGGCGTCCAGCACCTCGTTGCCCAGCACGATGCCGGAAAAACTTTCCGGCAAGGCATCCAGCCATACAACCAGCGCAGCGAATTCCCCCAGCGTTTCGCGCTGGCGCGCGCGCAGCTGGGCCGATATTTCCACAATGAAATATTGTTGCGGCAGCTGGTTGCGGGATTTCAGTTCCGACAGGATGTCGAACGCCAATTTGCCGGTGCCGGCCCCGAATTCGAGGAAAACATTGGCAATCGATCCACTGGTTGCGATCAGTTCTGTCGCCAAATGCGCCAAAGTCGCGCCAAACAGCGGCGAAATTTCCGGGGCGGTTGTAAAATCACCGTCTTTGCCCAATTTGGCCGCGCCGCCGCTGTAATAGCCGAATTGCGGCGCATACAGCGCCAGCTCCATGTAGCGCTCGAATGATATCCAGCCGCCCGCTGCGGCGATCTCGCCAGCGATCAGTTGCCGGAGGGCTTGTGAGGCGGCCTGTGCATCGGCGCCTGGTTCAGGTAATTGCAATTGCATGGGCCGTATTGTATTTGAACTTATGACATCCCAACCCTATTCCCGCACCGCCCCACGCGTAGCCCTGGTCACCGGCGCCGCGCGCCGCATCGGCCGCCACATCGCGCTGGCGCTGGCGCATGCCGGCTGGGATGTGGCCGTGCATTACAACCGCTCGCGCGACGAAGCCGATGACGTGGTGCGCGAGATCGAGGCGCTGGGACGCCGCGCGCTGGGGGTGCGCTGCGAACTGGGCAACGAGGAGGAAGTGCGCGGCTTGTTGCAACAGGCCGCGCCGCTGGGGCGCGTGTCGTGCGTGGTCAACAACGCCTCCCTGTTCGATTTCGACGATGCCGCCAGTTTCGGCAATGCGCGCCTGATGCGCCACATGTGCGCCAACGTCGGCGCCCCGGTATTGCTGGCGCAGGCGCTGTTCGAGGCCACGCCCGAGGGCGGGCAGTCGGTGGTGGTCAACCTGCTGGACCAGAAACTGTACAATCCCAACCCCGACTACCTGTCGTACACGCTGTCCAAGGCCGCGCTGCACAGCGCCACCACGCTGCTGGCGCAAGCGCTGGCGCCGCGCGTGCGGGTGGTCGGCGTGGCGCCTGGCATCACGATGGCCTCAGGCGACCAGACGGCCGAAGAGTTCGGCCGCGCCCACCAGGTCACGCCATTGGGCAAGAGCAGCACGCCCGACGACATCGCCGCCGCGGTCTGCTACGTCGCCTCGGCGCCGGCAGTTACCGGCGCCACCTTGCTGGTCGATGGCGGCCAGCATTTGCTCCCCCTTTCGCGCGACGTCATGTTCGTGGCGAAATAATCTCTTTCCTTTCTTATCATGCTCGCATTGTTCCATCCGTCCCTGCAAGATTGCCGCCGCCTGTTCCTGCGCAACTATGAAGTGCTCATCAACATCGGCGTGCACGAATTCGAGAAGAAGGGCGAGCAGCGCATCCTGATCAACGTCGACCTGTTCATCCCGCTGGCCGACTCGACGCCCAAGGCCGACTTGCTGGATGAAGTGGTGGACTACGATTTCATCCGCTCCACCATCGCCCGCCGCATGGCTCAGGGCCACATCCACCTGCAGGAAACCCTGTGCGACGACGTGGTCGCCGCCATGCTGGCGCATCCGAAAGTGCGCGCGGCACGCGTGTCGACCGAAAAGCCGGATGTCTACCCCGACTGCGACGCGGTCGGAGTGGAAGTCTTCCGCATCAAACGCGACAACTGAACCAACCAACGGGCAGCACCATGAACGACCGACTCCATCCCTCCGCCGACACCTCCGCCGCCCTCCCTGCTGGCGACGCATCCGACCAGGCCGCCATCGGCGCCAAGAAAGCGGAGAAGATCGCCTACGAGAACAACAAGCTGCACAAGCGGCTGTGCCGCCAGGTCGGCCAGGCCATCGGCGACTTCAACATGATCGAGGACGGCGACAAGGTCATGGTCTGCCTCTCGGGCGGCAAGGACAGCTATGCGCTGCTGGACATCCTGCTGACGCTGCGCGAGCGCGCGCCGATCCATTTCGACATCGTCGCCGTCAACCTCGACCAGAAACAACCCAATTTTCCGGCCGACGTGCTGCCGGCCTACCTGGAAAAGCTCGGCGTGCCTTACCACATCGAAAACCAGGATACCTACAGCATCGTCAAGCGCGTGGTACCTGAAGGTAAGACCACCTGCGCACTGTGCTCGCGCCTGCGCCGGGGCATCCTGTACCGGGTCGCCACCGAGCTGGGCGCCACCAAGGTGGCGCTGGGCCACCATCGCGATGACATCCTGGAAACCTTCTTCCTCAACATGTTCTTCGGCGCCAAGCTGAAGGGCATGCCGCCCAAGCTGCAGTCCGACGATGGCAAGCAAATCGTGATCCGCCCGCTGGCCTATGTGAAAGAAGCCGACCTGATCCGCTACGCCGATATCAAGCAGTTCCCCATCATCCCCTGCGACCTGTGCGGCAGCCAGGAGAACCTGCAACGCAAGCAGATCAAGGGCCTGATGCGCGAATGGGAAAAGAAATTCCCGGGCCGGGTCGACAACATCTTCTCGGCGCTGTCGACCGTGGTGCCCTCGCACCTGATGGACCGCGACCTGTTCGGTTTTGCCGCGCTGCAAGCCAGTGGCGAGGCCGACGCCAACGGCGACATCGCCTTCGACGAGGAACCCTGCAGCACCGGCGCCGGCCTGGCGGCCGACAATGCATTCGGTTCGCAAATCATTTCGCTGTTTCCCTCCGACTGACTGAAATCCAGGCCGCCACATCAATCCGGATGCTGGCGGTGCTGGCTGCAGCTGCGGCATACCACCGCAGATGGCGATACACCCCGTTCCACCATTACCCTGTCAAAGCCGCTCCCCTGCTGGCTTCCCCCGGATTTCCGGCGGTGTCGGAAGTAAATTTTTGTTGGCGCAAAGATATACGCCGGGATTAGATGACAAATACCCTCCTGATTCTCGCATGAAGCGCAAAAACCCCATGTTCTAATCTGACCGTCGCAGTCGATGCCGCAAGGCGCCACTGCGAGGGAAGAGCAACCATAACCATGCAGTCGTGGTTTCGCAGGGAAACGTGACATCGGCGCGGAAAAACAGGAAGGCCTGCAACACTGCTTTTACCGGTCGTCCGCGTGCAGCACCGCATTCTCGCCTCTGCACTCAAACGACTCTCCGCAATACGTGTATGAGGCTGCCTGATGGCTAACTTTTGGCGCGACAAGCGCGTTTTCGTAACCGGACATACGGGCTTCAAGGGCAGTTGGCTGACGTTGTGGCTGCACCTCATGGGGGCGAAAGTCAGCGGCTATTCCCTGCCTGCGCCGACCAATCCCAGCCTGTTCCATCTCGCACGCCTGCAAAATTGCGTGCAAACCACGACCGGCGACGTGCGCGACGCCCGGCACGTGGCCGAAACCATGGCCGCCGTCCAGCCCGACATCGTGTTCCACCTGGCGGCGCAGCCGCTGGTGCGCGACTCCTACCTGACCCCGCTCGACACCTACGCCACCAACGTGATGGGCACCGCGCATGTGCTCGAAGCCGTGCGCAACACGCCCAGCGTGCGCTCGGTGGTGGTGGTCACCAGCGACAAATGCTATGAAAACCGCGAATGGCTGTGGGGCTACCGCGAGGATGACCCGATGGGCGGGCACGATCCCTACAGCAGCAGCAAGGGCGCGGCCGAACTGGTCACCTCAGCCTACCGCCGCTCCTTTTTCGCCAAGGCCCCCGACAACCAGACCGGCATCGCCAGCGTGCGCGCAGGCAACGTCATCGGCGGCGGCGACTTCGCGGCCGACCGCCTGATTCCCGACTTCATCCGCGCGCTGGAAAAAGATGAACCGGTCAATATCCGCAACCCGCATGCGGTGCGCCCCTGGCAGTTCGTGCTGGAGCCGCTGTCGGGCTACCTGCAGATCGGCCAGTTGCTCTACGAGCACGGCAACAAGTATGCCGAAGGCTGGAACTTCGGCCCGGCCGATACCGATCTGCAGACCGTCAGCCAGTTGTGCGCCACCTTCAACCATTCGCTGCAGAAGAACGACGTGACGCCGGTCGAGGTGCGCCTGGAACCGCAGCCGCATGCGCCGCACGAGGCGGCTTTCCTGCGTCTGGACATCTCCAAGGCGCGCCAGCGCCTGGACTGGATCCCCAGGATGGAGCTCTATACGGCGCTGGAGCTGACGGCGCAATGGTACGCCGGCTACCTCAACAATGAGGACCTGCGCGCGCTCTCCGAGAACCAGATCGCTTTCTACCAGAGTCTGACATAATCGCCCTGTTGCGGTTTTCAGAATCGGAAGCACCCATGAACATCCTCGTCACCGGCGGCGCCGGCTATATCGGCTCGCATACCTGCGTGGAACTGCTCAAGGCAGGCCACGAAGTCGTCGTCTTCGACAATTTCTGCAACAGCAGCCCGGAAGCGGTCGCCCGCGTCCAGAAAATCGCGGGCAAGTCCGTATCGCTGGTCAAAGGCGACGTCCGCAACCGCGAACAGCTGGAGAGCGTGCTGCGCGAATTCAAATGCGAGGCGGTGATCCACTTCGCCGGCCTGAAGGCCGTCGGCGAATCGGTCGAGCAACCGCTCATGTACTACGACAACAACGTCCTAGGCACCGTGCGCCTGCTGGAGGCCATGGAAGCCACGGGCGTCAAGACCATTGTCTTCAGTTCGTCGGCCACGGTCTACGCCCCTCCCCAATATCTGCCGCTGGACGAAGACCACCCGCTGGCGGCCAGCAGTCCCTACGGCCGCAGCAAGATGATGGTCGAAGACATCTTGCGCGACTGCTACCGCGCGCATCCCGACTGGAAGATCGCCCTGTTGCGCTACTTCAATCCGGTCGGCGCGCATGAAAGCGGCCTGATCGGCGAAGACCCCGACGGCATCCCCAACAACCTGATGCCGTTCGTGGCGCAAGTCGCCATCGGCCGCCGCGAGCGGCTCAACATCTGGGGCGGCGACTACCCGACGCCCGACGGCACCGGCGTACGCGATTTCATTCACGTGGTCGACCTGGCAACCGGACACCTGGCTGCGCTGCAAACACTGACCGAACCGCAATGCTTCGCCATCAACCTCGGCACCGGCACCGGCCACAGCGTGCTGGACGTGGTCAAGGCCTATGAGAAGGCCTGCGGCAAAACACTGCCCTACATCATCGCCGAGCGCCGCCCGGGCGACATTGCCGAATATTACGCCAACCCCGCCGCAGCAAAGCGCAAGCTGGGCTGGGAAGCCCAACGAGGCTTGGATGCCATATGCGCCGACTCATGGCGCTGGCAACAGATGAACCCCAACGGCTTCAAGCCGTAACCGAACCAAGAAAGATATGCTCTTCATTACAGGCGGCGCCGGCTTCATCGGCAGCAACTTCATCCTCGACTGGCTGGCGTCCGGTACGGCCGATCCCGTGCTCAACATCGACAAGCTGACCTACGCCGGCAATCCCTACAACCTGGCCACCATCGCCGGCGATGCCCGCTATCTTTTCTCGCAAACGGATATCTGCGACGAAACGGCCATCGCCGCACTGTTCGCGCAACACCGGCCCCGGGCGATCCTGCATTTCGCAGCGGAGAGCCACGTCGACCGCTCCATCGCCAGCCCGGACGAATTCATCCGCACCAACGTCAACGGTACTTTCAACCTATTGGAAGCGGCACGCCACTACTGGAACACGTTGCAGGGCGAGGAGCGCGAGGCCTTCCGCTTCCTGCACGTTTCCACCGATGAGGTCTACGGCACGCTGGGACCGCAAGACGCGCCATTCTCGGAAACCACGCCGTATGCCCCCAACAGCCCCTATTCGGCCTCCAAGGCGGCCTCCGACCATCTGGTGCGGGCTTACCACCACACCTACGGCCTGCCTACGCTGACCACCAACTGCTCCAACAATTACGGCCCCTACCACTTCCCGGAAAAGCTGATCCCGCTGGTGATCTCCAATGCGCTGGACGGCAAGCCGCTGCCGGTCTACGGCGACGGCATGCAAGTGCGCGACTGGCTGTACGTGCGCGACCACTGCGCAGCGATCCGGGAAGTGCTGGCGCGCGGCAAGCCGGGAGAAACCTACAACGTCGGCGGCTGGAACGAAAAAGCCAACCTGGACGTGGTGCACACCCTGTGCGACATCCTCGACCAGCTCAAACCCAAGGCCGACGGCAGCTATCGCGACCAGATCACCTTCGTCAAGGATCGTCCGGGGCACGACCGCCGCTACGCCATCGATGCCCGCAAGATCGAACGCGAACTGGGCTGGAAGCCGGCCGAGACCTTCGAAAGCGGCATCCGCAAGACAGTTCAATGGTACCTGGCCAACCCGCAATGGGTGGCCAATGTGCGTTCGGGCGGCTATCTGACATGGATGGAACAGCAATACGGCGTGAGGGGATAAAAATGGAACATACAGCGAACCGCCGCAAAGGCATCATTCTCGCCGGCGGCTCCGGCACGCGCCTGTATCCGGCCACCACGGTGGTTTCCAAGCAGCTCATGCCGATCTACGACAAGCCGATGGTGTACTACCCGCTGACCAGCCTGATGCTGGCCGGCATCCGCGACATCCTGGTGATCTCCACGCCGCAGGATACGCCGCGCTTCGCCGACCTGCTCAAGGACGGCAGCCAATGGGGCCTCAATATCCAGTACGCAGTGCAACCGTCGCCCGACGGATTGGCGCAAGCCTTCATCATCGGCAGCGATTTCATCGGCAACGATCCTTCCGCGCTGATCCTGGGCGACAACATCTTTTACGGGCGCGACCTGGAACCGCCAATGCGCGCCGCCAGCGAACGAGCCGACGGCGCAACCGTCTTCGCCTACCACGTGCAGGACCCGGAACGCTACGGCGTGGTCGAGTTCGACAAGCAGCGCAAAGCCATCGGCATCGAAGAAAAGCCGGTGCAGCCGAAATCCAATTTCGCAGTCACAGGCCTGTATTTCTACGACAGCCAGGTAAGCGGCATCGCCCGCTCGCTCAAACCCTCGGCGCGCGGCGAACTGGAAATCACCGACGTCAACAAGGCCTATCTGGAACTGGGCCAACTGCAGGTGGAACTAATAGGACGCGGCATCGCGTGGCTGGACACCGGCACTCACGAGTCGCTGCTCGATGCAGGCCAGTTCATCGCAACGATCGAAAAACGCCAGGGCCTGAAAGTAGCCTGCCCGGAAGAGATCGCCTATCGCCGCGGCTACATCGATGCGGCGCAACTGGAGAAATTGGCGGCGCCTTTGAAAAAGAATGCCTACGGCCAGTACCTGATGCACTTGCTGACCGATATGAGCTACTGAAAACCAGCATCCGGAACCCCATCAATATGCAGGTCAAACTCCCCCCCCTCTCCGGCGTGCTCCTCATCGAACCGCGCGTGTTCGGCGACAGCCGCGGCTTTTTCTATGAAAGCTTCAATGCCCGGCGCTTCCTGGAAGAAACCGGCATCGATGCGCCATTCGTCCAGGACAACCATTCCAAGTCGGCCCGCAACGTGCTGCGTGGCCTGCACTACCAGATCCGCCATGCGCAAGGAAAACTGGTGCGCGTCATCCGCGGCGCCGTGCTGGACGTGATACTCGACATCCGCCGCAATTCGCCGACCTTCGGCCAATGGTTCAGCACAGTGTTAAGCGAAGAAAACAAATTGCAGCTCTGGATTCCGCCCGGATTCGCGCATGGCTTTTCGGTGCTGGAAGACGATACCGAATTCCTCTACAAGACCACCGATTACTGGATGCCCGAACATGAGCGCTGCATCCTCTGGAACGATCCCGCCATCGGCATCGACTGGCAATTGCGGGATGCGCCCATCATGTCCGACAAAGACAAGCTGGGCGTCTTGCTGAATGCGGCCGAGGTATTTGAATGAAAGCCAATGCATGAACGCCATGCGTATCCTGTTGACCGGCGCCAGCGGCCAGGTGGGCGGCGAATTCCTGCGCCGCCTGCGCGCCATGCCAAACCGCATCGAGGTGATCGCGCCGCATCGCGCGCAGCTGGACATGGCCGATCCGCAAGCCATACGCCAGGCCGTCCAGGCCGCCAAACCCGACCTGATCATCAACCCGGCCGCCTACACCGCCGTGGTCAAGGCCGAATCGGACAGCGCGCTGACGCGCGCCATCAATGCCGAAGCACCGGGCGTGCTGGCCGAAGAAGCGAAGAAGATCGGCGCCGCGGTGCTGCATTTTTCCACCGACTACGTCTTCGACGGCAGCCATGCCGGCGCTTACACCGAAGACATGCCGACCTGCCCCATCAACGTCTACGGCGCCACCAAGCGCGACGGCGAACTGGCCATCGCCGCGACCGGGGCGGCACATTGGATCCTGCGCACCAGTTGGGTGTACAACCTGCATGGCGGCAATTTCATGAAGACGGCGATCCGGCTGGCGCAGCAAAAAGAGGCTTACACCATCGTCGGCGACCAGTTCGGCGCGCCGACCTGGGCCTCGACCATCGCCGCGGTGTGCTGCCGCATGCTGGCCGGCGAACACGGTGGCCGCGAACGGGTGCACGCCACCAGCGGCACTTACCATCTGACCGCGGCCGGCGCCACCTCCTGGCACGGCTATGCCTCGCTGGTGGCCCGGGAACTGATGGCGCGCGGCATCCCGGTCAAGCTCAAGGGCCTGGAACAGATCACGCCGGTGCCGACCTCCACCTATCCCACGCCGCCGCAGCGCCCGCTCAACTCGCGCCTGGACTGTGGCAAGCTGGAACGTACCTTCGGCATCACGCTGCCGACCTGGGATGAAGATGCGCTGGCCTGCCTGCAGCAGATCATCGCGCACTACGGGCTGGACCAGGGCAAGCTGCTGCCCGACTGAACTGCGAACCGCACGCGCCAAAAACGACAGCGCCGCCGCACTCGTTGAAAGTGCGGCGGCGCTGTCGTTTCCGGAAAACATCGTCAGTGGCTGGGCACGTATTGCTTCTGGTCACCCTTGGTGATCAGGTTGAGCTGGCCGAAGAAGCGCTGGTAAGCCGGCTCGCCATAACGCGCGCGCAATTCCCGCAACAACAGGTAACTGCCCAGGCGCTCGGCGCAGAACGCCCAGGCGCGGGCCTGGTAGCCCTCGCGGCGGGTGTCGTAGCGCTGCACGCAATACCAGGTCACAGCCTCGATCTGGCCGATGGCCTGCAGCCAGAACTGGGCCGGGAACACGCCCAGTTCGACACCGCCCATGAAGAACACCTTTTCATTGAAGAATGCCTCGGCTTCGGCCTTGCCGAACACCCCCAGCTCGGTTGCCGCCGCCGCGTAGCGCAACAGGTCCTCGGCATGGTGCGCATGCGCATAGTGGGTCAGGTAGCCGGCGCCCTGGCCGCCATAGCTGAAGCCGCAGGTGCGGCCGACCACGAAGTCCTGGGAACCCGGCTCCAGCATCTGCTCCAGGCTCTGGCTGGCAAATTCCCGGTCGGACACCACGTCCATCATCCAGTTGTCGTCGGCCGGCACGCCGCTGATGCGCTCGCGCGAGACAAACTTGCGATACATGCACACGCCCACGCGCTGCGCCTTGGGATATTCGCGCAAGATCAGGTTGCGCAGCGCGAAATTGCCCAGCATGCCGCCCACGATGGGGTGATAAGGTACCCATTCCGGCGCCAGGTCGCGCAGGTTGAGCGCGCCGTCATGCTGCGATTCGCCCAGGTAGATCGGCAAGACATGATCGGGAAACTTCACCGGCAGCGGCACGTGGGTCATGCAACCGAACACCAGTTCGCCGCGCGCGGCCTGTGCGGCGGCATCGGTAGCTGCGACAGGCGAAATGCCGCCCAGCCTGAGCCCGGATGACGAAATCGCCGCAGCAGCGGAAGAAATACTGAGCGGGCGCTGCTCGGCCGCCACCGCCGACGGCGGGCGAACCGGCGCCGCGTCCATTTCACGCAGCAGGCGCGCTGCCAGCGCATCGAAACGGGAACGCACGAGAGGATCGTTGTATTGCGCATAAGCGGCGCGCAGCGCCTCGAGCGCCGCCAGGTCCTGCGACGCCAGTTGCTGCGCCCCGGGCATCCGCGCAGGCGGGCAGTGCCATATTGTCAATTGCTGATCCAACGCCAGCACCAGCGAGGCCAGCCGCTCCCCCAGCAAGCGCTTGGCGCTGGTCGTCCGGCTCGCCGGCGCTACCGAATTGAGCTGGTCGGCGAGCGGCCCGGGCTCCTGGTCCGCAAGTTGATGCAGCCGTTCGGCCAAATCGAACCAAGTCCGCCAAAACACCGGCTTGGCCAACACGAAGCCATTGAGCACATTACTTTGCCAGGGCGGCACGAAATGCTCGGGATCGAGCGCCAACCCCACGTTCTCCAGGAAGGCGCGCGTCGTGCCGGCCAACCCCGGCAACTGGCGCTCACCCTGCAGGAGCAGGTTCAAATTCCCGGCCGCATCGACCGTGTGCGGAGAAAAGGTATAAGCGTCGCACCCCGGCGCGGCCTGCGCCAATTCAATCAAGTGCGCGGCGTTCAAACCGGTCTGCGCGATGAAGTCGCGCGGCACGAAGGCGTACCAATGCTCCTCATCCACCGCTTGCGCATGGAAAAAGCCGCGAATCGCAGCGAAGTCGCCCCAGGTATCGGAGGCGGGATTGGCCAGCGGCGTGAAACCGGCATCGCCGGCGTCGCCGCCATCGGGGCAAATCTGGAAAAGATGGATGTTCATGAATGCCTTATTGTGTCGCCGCGCGCCTCACCAGACCTGCAACTGCGGCACGGCGATGGCAAAATGGCCGCCCCAGCCGCGGATCTCGGCCAGTTGCCGGGCCACCTCGTCCTTGATGTTCCATGGCAGGATCAGCACCACGTCGGGTTTGTCCTGCAGCAGGCGCGCCGGCGAAACGATGGGGATATGGCTGCCCGGCATGTACTTGCCCTGCTTGGAAGGCGCGGCATCGGCCACCAGCGGCAACAGGTCGGGATGGACACCGGAATAATTGAGCAGCGTGTTGCCCTTGGCCGCGGCGCCGTAGGCCAACACCTTCTTGCCGGCGCGCTTTTGCGCCAGCAGGAATTCCAGCAAGCCGGCCTTGATTTCTTCGGCCTTGCGCTGGAAGCCGTCGTAGGCCTCGATGCTTTCCAGGCCGAAAGCGCGTTCGCGCGCCAGCATGGCGGTCACCGCCGGCGTCGTGGCCAGCGCCGCATCCAGATGGCAGGCATAGATGCGCAGGCTGCCGCCGTGCGTGGGCAGCTCCTCGACGTCGTATACGCGCAGCCCTTGCGCGCGCATCACGCGCTCCACCGCCACCAGCGACAGGTAAGAGAAATGCTCGTGGTAGATGGTGTCGAACTGCGATTGCCCGATCAGGTTCAGCAGATGCGGACACTCCACCGTCACGGTGCCCTGCGGGGCCAGCAGCGCCGCCATGCCGCCGACAAAATCATTGATGTCGGGCACATGAGCCAACACGTTGTTGGCGGCGATCAGGTCGGCTGCGCCATGGCTCCGGCGCAAACGCTGCCCCAGTGCAACGCCGAAGAATTCCTCGACAATGGGAATGCCCTTCTCGCGCGCGGCGTCGGCGGTACTCCTGGTCGGCTCCACGCCCAGGCAGGGAATCCCTTTTTGCTGCACGTACTGCAACAGGTAACCATCGTTAGCGGCCAGCTCCACCACCAGCGACTTCGCACCGAGGTTCAACCGCGCGGCGATCATGTCGACGTAGTCGGAAGCATGCTTGAGCCAGGTGCTGGAGGTTGACGAGAAATACGCGTAGTCGGTAGCGAACAACTGGTCGTAATGCGTGTAATCCTCGGTCTGCACCAGCCAGCACTGGCGGCACACCATCACCTTCAGCGGGTAATGGGTCTCGGGCCGCTGCAAGTCCTCCGCCTTCAGGTAGGCGTTGGACGGCGGCGAGAAGCCCAGATCGATGAAGGTGTCATGCAATTCAGTCTGGCAATGGCGGCATTTCATAGAGAGATTCCATCGAAATCGGAAGCCAGCAACGGATGCTGGAGGTCGCGCGGCGACAAATTCTTCGGCGGCAGCGGCCAGGCGATCGCGGCGCGCGGATCATCGTGGCGCACGCCGCCTTCGGCAGCCTGCGCATAGGCCGCAGTATGCAGGTAAAGCAGGGAAGCGTCAGCCGAGAGCGCCTGGAAACCATGCGCGCAGCCCTCGGGAATCAGGATGGCGCGGTCGTCGCCGGCGGCCAGTTCAACCGCGCGCCATTGCAGGAAAGTCGGCGAACCGCGCCGCAGATCCAGCACCACGTCGAACACGCGGCCGGCGATGCAGCGGATGAGTTTTTTTTCGGCATGCGGCGCATATTGGAAATGCATGCCGCGCACGCTGCCAGGCTCGGCCGTAACCGAATTGTTGATTTGCACGATGCGGCTGCCCCCCAGCACGGACGCCAGCTCATCCTCGCAGAACCAGCGCGCGAAACCGCCGCGCGCATCGCCGCGGCGCACGCTGGATACGACCACGGCGCCGGCGATGCCGGTTTCCTCGATCCGCAGGTTCACGACGTCAATCCCAGGTCTTCCAGCGCGCCTGGTCCTGGTCCCACATCTGGTTCAACTGGATCTTGTCGCGCAGCGTATCCATGCATTTCCAGAAACCGTGGTGCGGCCAGTTCAGCAGCTTGCCGTCAGCGGCGATCTGCTCCAGCGGCGCGCGCTCGAAGATGGTGCTCTCGCCGTCCTTCAAATAATCGAACACGCCCTGGCGGCACACCATGAAGCCGCCGTTGATCCAGCCCAGGTCGCCCGGCGGCTTCTCGCGGAAGTCGCGAATCAGGCCGGCCTCGTCGGTCTGCACCATGCCGAAACGCGCCTCGGGCTGCACCGTGGTCATGGTCACCAGCGACTGGTGGCTGCGGTGATGCCGCACCAGCGCGCCCACGTCCACGTCGGAGACGCCATCGCCGTAAGTGAGCATGAAATCGTCGCCCTTGAGGTAATCGCGCGCAGCCAGCAGGCGCCCGCCGGTCTGGGTATGCAGGCCGGTTTCCACCAGCGTGACCTTCCACGGCTCGGACTTGTTGCGATGCACCTCGACGCGGTTGTCGGCCAGGTCGATAGTGACATCGCCCTGGTGCAGGAAGTAATTGGCGAAGAACTCCTTGATCATGTAGCCCTTGTAGCCGAGCAGGATCACGAATTCGTTGAAGCCGTGCTGCGAATAGCCCTTCATGATGTGCCACAGGATCGGTTTGCCGCCGATTTCGACCATCGGTTTCGGCCGCACATCGGTTTCTTCCCCGAGCCGCGTGCCCAGGCCACCTGCGAGAATGACGACTTTCAACAGTACCCTCCACCTGAATTTTCTTGCCAACTCTGCATAAAACCTCCGCTAAACACATTTCTATCAGTGATAAGAATCCTACCTATTTTATTGTCGTAACAAGTACCAAGCTAACCTGCTTATCATGCGTAAATCTTCTTTTTATAAGTTAGCTTAGGCGCGTCGCCCCCCTCCCAAACTGACAAAAAACATGGCGAAAGTGAATATAACCCCCAATAGGATCGTTTTTCCTGCATTTCTACCTGTTGCACTGACCGTATAGTTCAATACATCCTGCAATCGAACCGCTTCCCCTTTTGGAGTCAAACATGCATGAGTCATCGATCATTACCAATGCCGATCAAGATCAAGTAAAAGCCCGACGAGAGCTGTTTTCCATGATGGCGGCATATCCGGCGACTGAAGAGGAAACGGAAAGATCACTTGGACTATTCATCAGAGGTTCATTGCTCGCCCGCATTTTAGCGACGTTCGAAGTGTATCAACGAATTGTAAAGCTACCCGGAGCTATTGTTGATATGGGGACATGGCGCGGTCAAACTGCCGTACTTTGTGAAAATTTCCGGGCAATTCTGGAGCCGCTCAATTTTCAACGTCGAATCCATGCCTTCGATACCTTCACGGGTTACGCAGGCTTCAACGAAAAAGATCCCCGTGATGCCAAACTGTATTCAGATGGCACCTATTCGCTCTCCTCTGAGTACGCAAATCTACTAAAGACCCTGCTTCAATTACATGAACGCAACAATGCCATGGGACATGTCAATGGGAAACACCGTGTTTGGGAAGGAGATTGCCGCCAGACTTTCGATACTTTCAGAAAAGAATTCCCCGGCGAAATGATCTCATTGGCATGGTTCGATCTAAACGTGCTCGAACCAACCCGCGACTCTTTCAAAGACGTAATACGCCAGTTAGTCCCAGGAGGGATTGTTGCATTTTGGCAATTAACTCGTGGGGGACAAGTCCCGACAGAAGGCATGCATTATTTAAATGACATTCTCGGCGAGTACAAGCACACCATACATAAGGCTGAAGCTTACCCCTCGCTTTGCTATCTTACTTTTCCAGAAGGCGGCGGATTCTAATGAAAATCGCAATCATCGGAAATGGCATCCTCGGAATGATGAGTGCCCGTGCATGGCTGTATGCAAATCCGAATGCCGAAATATCGCTTATTGGCCCATCCGATCGTCCAGGCTCTGCAACGCGGGCCGCTGCCGCGATGCTCAATTCCTTCACTGAATTAGAGGGCGACTCTTTAAAAACTGACCTGGATCGCTTCAAATTCGACCTTAGTCGAGCTGCGACCGCTGTGTGGCCAGAAGTCTTCCAGGAAATTTGCCACGGCTCGGAAATAACATACGGTTTCGGAACGTACGTACTCAATAATGCTGCAACAGACGATCTGGATGATGAAAATTTCGCTGCTGTCGAGCGGTTCTGCCAAGAATATGACGAGCCCCATGAGATAGTCGCCCCTCGCGACATTCCCAATTATCATCCGGACTCAAGGCATCGAGCCCTAAAAGCGATTTACCTAAAGAGGGAGGGCTGGGTTAATCCCAAACAATTCCTCGACAAACTGACCGACACAGTACGCAGTAACCCCAATGCACGATTAATCGATGCCCAAGCTGTAACACTGGTTTCGAAGAATGGAGCCCTTTCACATATAACCCTGGATAACGGCGAAACAATAGAGGCCGATCAATTCATTCTATGTAATGGGGCAAGCCTCACGAAATTGCTGGAATCTCTTAAAGAGCAGTTACCGGTGCAAAGGCTATTCTATGGCGTCGGCATGTCCATTGAATTGCAGAGCAAAGACAACGTCCATACACATTGTGTCCGAACCACGAATAGAGGTTTGGCATGCGGCGTATATTCTGTTCCCTACGGCAAAGATCGCACTTTAGTAGGCGCAAGTAACTATATTAGTCCATGGCCGTTAAATCATGGACATGCCGGAAGCGCCTATACCCTGCTCAAATCAGCCATGGATCAAATCAATAGCCATTTCTCCCGTGCCAGCCTGGTGAATGTAAATGTTGGTTGGCGGCCAACTACATCAGATACATACCCGCTTTTCGGGCGCACTTCATTGAACAATCTCTGGATACTGGGGGGTACCAAACGAGATGGCTTCCATCTGTCGCCCATCATCTGCCGAGATTTAGTATCAGCGATGTCTGGCCAAGACATCGATCCACGTTACTCACAATTGGCGCCCGAGCGAAAATTAATTCGTAATATATCGCGTGAAGCCGCCATAGCGAAGGCCGTTCGACATCAGATCAATGCATCTTATCAACATGATTTCGTTCCAGCCCGAAATAGAATGGTGGAGCAGTTGAAACAGTCAATCCAGTTTGACCTTGAGACACTACATGACAAACTTGGCGCTACCGACTGGGGCATTCCACCGGAACTCGTCGATATGTACCGTTACGGCCACATTCCTGCCTGAAAGTAGGTATGAAGCGAGTAGCAATCGTCCAGTCGAACTACATTCCCTGGAAAGGTTATTTTGACTTAATCTCATCGGTTGACGAATTCGTCTTGTATGACGATATGCAATATACCCGACGCGATTGGCGAAATCGAAATCAAATCAAGACACCACAAGGCGTACAGTGGTTAACCGTCCCCGTCAAAGTCAAAGGAAAATATCTCCAGACAATTCGTGAAACCGAAATCGATGGAAACGAATGGGCGGCTATGCACTGGAAAAGTTTGCAGCAGAACTATTCACGCGCGCCTTTTTTCTCTTATTACGCAAACCAACTTGAACAACTCTACCTCCAGCGCCCTTTTGTTTTTCTTAGCGATCTGAACCGCACACTCCTGGAGTGGGTTAATACACAGTTAGGAATTAAAACAACGATTTCCTCTTCGTCAGATTACCAACTGCAAGGAGATCGTTCCGAAAAACTATTGAACATCTGCCTGCAAGCAGGTGCACTGAGATATCTATCCGGGCCGGCCGCTCAAGAATATCTGGACGAAAATATTTTCAGGGAAGCTGGCGTGGCAGTCGATTGGTTCAGCTATCCAAGCTATCCCACCTACCCTCAACTTTGGGGAGAATTTACGCATGGCGTAACAATCCTCGATCTGCTTTTCAATTGCGGCCCTCAATCCGTACATCATGCATTGCCAAGCCGCGGAAAGAAGGATTTCAATGGATGACTCTTTACTGTCGGGAATACACCTCGACGTGGCACATTATTACAATTCCAAATTGACCGAATATGGGGCGACCGCTCGCGGCGTTGACTGGAATAGCGAAACCAGTCAATTTCAACGGTTCGAGGAACTCTCGAAAATCCTACCCAGATCAGAAAATTTCTCTCTCAATGACTTTGGGTGCGGTTATGGAGCATTTCTAGAATATGCAAAAAATCGTTTACCGATGCAGCTTTATATGGGAAACGATATTTCGGCGGAAATGATTCACACAGCGCAGACACGTTATGGTCACCTTGAGCATACGCATTTTTCCCAATCTGCTCATCCCGCTTCACAAGCCGATTTCACCATTGCGAGCGGAATATTCAATTTAAGACAAGGCCGTGATGACACATCATGGCTTCAGTACATTCTCTCGACTTTGGATATCCTGAACGCGTATTCCAAAAAAGGCTTTTCATTCAATTGCCTGACCAGCTATTCCGATTCCGAACGCATGCGTCCCGACCTACTCTATTACGCCGATCCATGTTTTTTGTTTGATTACTGCAAACGTAACTATTCACGCCAGATTGCACTTCTTCATGATTATGGACTTTACGAATTCACAATTCTTGTCAGAAAGGATGCGTAAATGTCCGTACTTACCGTCTCCCCTAGCGACTTCGACGTTGCCACGCAACCCGGGATGCGTGATCAACTAGCGGAAATCTATAAAGAATTTCGCACCAAACAAACCCATAGCCAGCATGTTTTACACGACTCCGAAGTCACCTACCGCCTGAATTGCCCATCCTGTCTCGCCAATACTGAAAATGCAACCGTACTCTTTGAGAAAAACGGCGTGCCGCATGTTCAATGCCATACTTGTGGCTTGGTTTATACATCGATGACATTAACAGACGCTGCCGATGCCGCACAGTACGACGATACGGAATTCATGCGCGCCTATGTAAGACTCAAACGTCACTCTCTGTTTACACGACTTGAAGTTACCAAAGCCAGATTTCTCTTGCAGCAAGCGATACGCCATCACCACAATCTCAAAACCGTTCTGGATGTCGGCGCAAGTACGGGGGCAGTACTCGCAGCCGCCAATTACGAAAAAATTGAGGCTTATGGCATAGAACCCGACAGTGCCATGGCCGAGCCGCTCAACGAACAATTTCCAGGACGCGTAATTAACGGATACTTTCCTACCGATATAGCTCCACTGTGGCCCCCCTTCGATCTCATCACCCTATTGGATGTGCTTGAGCACATGATTACTCCTGTAAGTTTTGCCCGCTCCTTGAAGAACAACCTGGCACCGAATGGTTTAGTACTGATTCAGGTCCCGAATTACAACAGCTTGTTGGTACGTCTTGAAGGCAGCCGAAACTCCAATTACTGCGTTGGGCATTGGCAGCATTTCACAGACACCACGTTAACTGACGTCATGGGCAGGGCCGGATATCGTTGCCTTGAAACTGGCACATGCATCACCGAATTCGACCGTATCATGGCTTTTCGTGACGAAGAAAAATCCAGAACCATTCAAGATCTGTTGGGCACGACTGCAGAAATTAAAACACCTGAAGATTTGTATCGCTACAAACTAGGCTACAAATTGTATGGATTATTTGCACCAACCTAGAGCACTCATTGCAGGGATAGGCATGTTAGAAAAGTCCAACTTGGAAACAATTCCTTTCGGTCGCCCCTTCATTGTCGGCAAGGAGCTTTATTACATAGCTCAAGCCGTCGCACAAGGTAGCTTAGCCGGAGACCAGCGATTCACTAAGCTTTGCCATGCATGGCTGGAACATAATCTTGGTGTGCAACGTGCCTTATTGACTCATTCTTGCACAGCTGCACTGGAGATGGCTGCCATTTTGACTGAGGTAGGCCCCGGCGATGAAGTGATCATGCCTTCATATACTTTCGTCTCGACAGCCAATGCCTTTGTTACCCGCGGCGCAACTCCGGTATTCGTAGACATCCGGCAAGACACTCTCAATATCGATGAAAATCTTGTAGCTCAAGCCATTACCGATCGAACCAAAGCCATTGTTCCGGTTCACTACGCGGGGGTACCATGTGAAATGGACGCACTGGCTCTGCTGGCCAAGGAACATGGAGTATGGCTGATTGAAGACGCTGCGCAAGCATTCCAATCTACCTATAAAGGAAAAATGCTCGGCAGTCTTGGAGACCTGGGTTGCCTCAGTTTTCATGAAACAAAAAATGTTATCTCCGGAGAAGGCGGAGCCCTCCTCATCAACAATCTGGAATTAGCTGAACGCGCCGAAATCATTCGCGAAAAGGGAACCAATCGCTCTCAATTTTTCAGGCAAATGGTTGATAAATACACTTGGGTTGACATTGGCTCATCGTATCTTCCGGGCGAGCTTATTTCTGCATTCCTCTATGCCCAACTGGAACATGCCGACGCCATTACCAATGAGCGCTTGAACGCCGTAAGACGCTATCATGACATGCTGCTTCCATTGTCCGATACCGAAAAAATTGTGCTGCCCAAGACCAAATTGCATGAAACCGGCAATGGCCACATGTTTTATTTCCTGGCTAAAAATCTTGAAGATCGAACCAATCTGTTGCAGTTTCTACGTGAGCATGGCTGTAGTGCGGTATTCCATTATGTCCCACTACATAGCTCCCCGGGAGGCAAACGTTTCGGCAAACAGCAATCCGCTATGCATGTAACGGATGACATCAGTGACCGCTTAGTGCGTCTCCCTCTGTACTATGGAATTTCAGAGGCAGAGCAACGCAAAGTTTGTGACTTGCTTTTCTCTTATTACAAGCAAAAAGAATAATCGATTAGATCTGATGAACAACTCATCATCTGCTCTCTACTTTAGATTTCCGTACCTAATAACTAGACATCTAGAATGAAGAATCCTCAAATCTTCGCTCCGCTAAATCAGCCGTACTACGTTTATAGCCCACCTTTCCACCAAACTTCTGGAGGAGCGAGGGCCTTACACTACCTCTGTCACGCGCTGAATCTGATCGGGGAAGAGGCTTATGCGTTAAACCCTAATGTCAACCCTCAACTTCGCACGCCTATCCTAACGCAGGACATCATACGAATGCATCAGGAAGCCGGGCGCAGTCCTATTGCAATTTACCCAGAAGTTGTCAGCGACAACCCGCTCAACGCACGTAACGTTGTCCGCTATCTGCTTGCTGAACCAGCTATCTACACAGGACGACCAATCAATCTTCAGCCTCGGGATCTGGTCTATACATTTGGCCCCACGCTTGTCCCCAAGGGATGGGTTGCCGATATGTTGCGCATCCCTCTTGTCGACACGCGGCTATTCAACAGCATTGGCGTCGATGATACAAAACGTAAAGGAACGGCTGTTTTCATCCATAGGCATCTAAATAAAGGAGGGGAACTACACCCCATCGCTGCAGATTCGATAGAAATTTCATATCGAGTACCCGAGCGTTCCGCAGCACAACTGGCCGAAATCTTTAGATCTGTCGAATGTTTGTATATGTATGAGCACTCAACAGTGTGCTTTGAAGCCCTTTTGTGCGGGTGCCCGGTTGTCTACATCATGAATGCAACCTCTCTCCCAGAAAGCTTTCCATGGCTCATGAAAGGCAAGGGCATTTCTTGGGGCCTCAATCCTGAAGATATTGCGCAAGCAAAACAAACTGTACATGAAGCCAGTGATGTTTATCAGGAAGAAGAAGATGCATTTTGGAACGATCTTCGCAGCCTCGTCGAAAAAACACAAAAGTCGGCAGTAGGCCTGAATGGTGAACCTATACATAAAACACATTCACCGGTTGCGGTGAACTCAACCATCACAGCAACAACTTTACCTCCTGTTGGCGGGGTCTTCGCGAAACGGAAAAAACGGCTGTTAGTGTTCAGTGTGGAATCGACCTGGAGCCCCTGCCCGCAGATCCGGTTAATTCGTCCTTTTGCGAAAATGTCCGACGAATGGGAAATAGAATGGGGCATCAAAAACAGCCAGCTTGATACCGCTGCCGCCGCACGTGCCGATGTTATCTTATTACATCGTTTTACCCCCGGCTTACTGCCAATCTCGGCACTGGATGTGATATTCAAGTTAGGCAAACCAGTCATCTACGAATCCGATGATCTACTTAATGAGATTCCCACAGACCATCCCGAAGCCGCTGCCGGCGCCAGCTGGAAAGAAGGTATCGAATACTCTGTGAAACGGGCGCAAGCCGTAGTGGTATCCACCCATTTCTTGGCCGAAAAGTATCGTCAGCTCAACGCTAATGTTCACGTCCTCCAGAATTATCTGGATTACGACATTTTTCATCGAGACGTGCCGCGCAAGCAAAAAGGAGAGGCCATCACTATTGGCCTGCTCGGCTCATCTATTCAGCCATCGAATTTTGCACTCGTACATCAGGCCTTGCGCACAATATGTGAACGTTATAGGGATAAAGTACGCATCGACTTCGTTGGTTGGCATTGTCCCCAAGGCTGGGAACAGCATCCCAATGCTCGCTTCACATCCTTCATTCATGAATACGAGAAATATGCAGTACAACTTAAGCATATGGAATGGGATATTGCCCTGATTCCTTTGGCTCAGGACGAATACAATCAATGCAAAAGCTTTGTCAAATGGCTGGATTACTCTGCCGCTGGCATCGCATCTATTTTTAGTGACGTATCAGTCTATAACGCCGTTGTTACGAATGAGAGCACCGGTTTGCTCATGCCAAACTCCAGTCAAGCCTGGCTGGATGCTATCGTTTCACTGATTGAATCTCCTGAATTGCGGAGTAAATTGGCAATACAGGCTCAGCAAGAGGTCAAAAACCGTTTCGGCTTAAAACAACATGTACATTTGTACAACGAGGTCTACTCAAGCTTCATCCATGGCGCGCCTAAACCAACCGTCCAACGCTCTGCGTCAGAAATAAACATGTCCACTCCCCAAGCTATCCCACGACGAATCGCTGGCATTAATGCTGGAGTAACTGCCAGCGCCCGTAACATTCTAAAAAAGACAAATTAACAGTTCTAGGATGAACTAGAGCCAATACAAAATTTCTTGGGAGAGGACTCAATAACCTAAACTCTTAATCTCCGCCTGCGCCTGCGCTCGATAGATAATGCGCTCGAACTCATCGGCCCAGTCGCTGGCCAGGCGACCGAGCAGCAGGCTCTTGCCGGCGCGGGAGACACTGCGGCGCACCTCGTCGCTGGTCAGCAACATGCGCAGGTTGGAAGACAGCATTTCGATGTTGCCCACCGGGTGCATCAACGCATTGACGCCATTGCGCAGGCCAATATGCCGGTAGGTTTCCAAATCGGACAGGCAGACCGGCACCTCGAGCTCGAAAGCCTCCCAGATCGTCAGCGGCTGCGACTCGGAATTGCTGGCCAGCACGTAAGCATCGGCCGAGGCCAGGTAGCGCAGGGTCTCTTCGTTGGGAAGCTCGCCCATGAACCGGTAGAGATTGGGGAACGCTTCGGCCAGGCGCCTGGCGCCATCGCTCATCTGCAAGTACTTGCCGATGAAAAGCACTTCGACGCTGTCGCGCAACGCCTCATCCATGGCGTTGACCGCCATGATGACGTCCTCCATGCGCTTGCGTTGCTCGATGGTGCCGATGCAGACGATGCGCTTCTTGTCTTTCGACTTGGGAGCGAGGTCTTCCTGCCGGTAAATGGCATCGTTCCAGAACGGCAGCACATGGGTGGCGGCCGGACTGTCGAACAGGAAACTGCCGTAGACGATGCGCTGGAATTCGGTCTGGAAAACGATATGCGAAGCCTTCTTGAAACCGGCTGCCATTTGCGGGTAGTGCACTAGCAGATCGCGCCCGATTTCTGCCTCATGGATCCACCAGACTACCGGGCAACGCGACGCCAGGTCGGCGACCGCCGCTCCCGACAAGATGCAGTTGGAGACGATCACGTCGGCGCTATCGATGTTCTTGACGATGGGAATGCCCAAGGCTTCGAACTTCTTGCGCACATCTCCCTGGCCGTCGATACGCGGCATGACGTATACCTCGTGGTGCTGCACCAGCCGTTCTGCCAGGCGCAACATTGCGATGCTCGCGCCGGTGGTATAAAACTCGTCGTTCAACAATAAGATCTTCATTGACTGCTTCCATGGATATCCCGGTCTTGCCGGGATCCGTTATCGTTATCTTGATGCTATTGCAACCCGGCCGCCGGAATGATGCCGCGCCGCAACTGAATGCGTCTCCCAGTGCGTCAGACGCATTCAGTGCAGAGTGCCATCATAATTGCCGCCCAGCCACGCAAAGGGTCGAGCACATGCGGAAATGACCTTCAACTTTGCATTTGGACAAGGCCCGGAACAAGGCCTGCATGCTAGACTTCCGGCTTTCGTTCCGCTCGCTACAAGCTCTTACATGAACATCGTCATCCTCGCCGCAGGCATGGGCAAACGCATGCAGTCGGCCCTGCCCAAAGTCTTGCATCCGCTCGCCGGGAAGCCGCTCCTGGGCCACGTCATCGACACCGCCCGCTCGCTCTCGCCCCGGCAACTGTGCGTGGTTTACGGCCACGGCGGCGATGCGGTGCCCAAGGCGTTCGCGGATGCCGGCCTGTCGTTCGCCAAACAAGAACCGCAATTGGGCACCGGCCACGCAGTGATGCAAGCCCTGCCGCACATCGAAGACGATGCGCCGACCCTGGTCCTCTACGGCGACGTGCCGCTGACCACGTCGGCTTCCCTGCAGCGCCTGCTGGACGCGGCCGGCAACGACAAGCTGGGCGTACTGACCATTACCCTGGACGACCCGACCGGTTACGGTCGCATCGTGCGCGAGAACGGCCGGATCACCAGCATCGTCGAGCAAAAGGATGCCAGCCAAGCCCAGCGCGCCATCCGCGAGATCAATACCGGCATCATCGCCGCGCCCACCGCCCGGCTGCGCAAGTGGCTGGCCGCGCTGTCCAACCAGAACGCCCAGGGCGAATATTATTTGACTGACATCATCGCCCTGGCGGTGGCCGATGGCGTCGAGGTGGTCTCGGCCCAGCCCGACGATGTGGCCGAAACGCTGGGCGTCAACAGCAAGGCGCAACTGGCAGAACTGGAACGCGTGCACCAGCGCAATATCGCCAACCGGCTGCTGGAGCAAGGGGTGACGCTGGCCGACCCGGCGCGCATCGATGTCCGCGGCGAGCTCACCTGCGGCCGCGATGTCGCCATCGACGTCAACTGCGTATTCGAAGGCCGCGTCAGCATCGCCGAAGGCGCGGCCATCGGCGCCAATTGCGTGATCAAGAACGCCAGCATCGGCGCCTGCGCCAACATCAAGCCCTTCACCCACATCGAAGGCGCGACCGTCGGCGCCGGCGCCCAGGTCGGCCCGTACGCGCGCCTGCGCCCCGGCACCGAACTGGAGCAGGATGTCCACGTGGGCAACTTCGTCGAGGTCAAGAACAGCATCGTCGGCATCGGCAGCAAGGCCAACCACCTGGCCTACGTGGGCGATGCCGATGTCGGCAGCGGCGTCAACATCGGCGCCGGCGTGATCACCTGCAATTACGACGGCGCCAACAAATTCCGCACCGTCATCGAAGACGACGCCTTCATCGGCAGCGATTCGCAACTGGTGGCGCCGGTGCGCGTCGGAAAGGGTGCCACGCTGGGCGCCGGCACCACGCTGACCAAGGATGCCCCGGCCGGCCAGCTCACGCTGTCGCGCGCCAAGCAGCTCTCGCTGCCGGGCTGGCAGCGTCCGGTGAAAATCAAGAAATAATCATCCCGGCAAACAGCGCCGAAAAACAAAAAGGACCGGCTCCGTGACTGCACAACACGCGGGCCGGTCCTTTTTATATTGATCCCACTCCTGCCTATTCCTTCTGCACATCGATCGGCACCGCCGTCTCGAATTTGCTGCGCAATACAGAGAAATAGCTGCGCACGTTGCGCACGTTCTTTTGCGAAGCGAACAAGCGATGCGCCAGCGCATGATAGGCCGGCATGTCGGCCACCAGCACCACCAGCACGAAATCCGGGCCGGGCGACACCCGATAGCACTGCTGCACCGCCGGCTCATCGGCCACCAGCGACTCAAACGATTGCTGCTCTTCATCCCCCTGGCGATCCAGCGTGATTTCAACGATGGCGGTCAAGGTCGATGCCAGCTTGTCCGTATCTAGCAAGGCCACCTGGCGCGCGATCACGCCCGCCTCGGTCAGCCGCCTGACCCGGCGCAGGCAAGTCGGCGGCGACGCGTGCACCGACGCCGCCAACTGATGGTTGGTCTGGCTGGCATCGCTTTGCAGCGCCTTCAAGATACGGCGATCCAGGTCGTCGAGTTCGAGTTTCATCCGGCACCTTGCTTGCAATGAAGTTGTTCGAGCAATTAAATATGAAACATAATTTCATATTAATTAAATATGTTTACGTTAATTCCAACATAAATCCTAATGGCAATAATAGTTCATATTTAAATTATTTTAGAAATCTTATTTCATACCCCCTCGCCTAATATGGCCTCACATTTCTTCCAGCGAGGTTCATCATGTGCGGCATCGTCGGCGCGGTTGCGCAACAAAACGTCACTCCCATCCTGCTCGAGGGCTTAAAGCGCCTCGAATACCGCGGCTACGACTCCTGCGGCGTCGCGCTGTACGTGGACGGCAAGCTGCAGCGCTCGCGCAGCACCTCACGCGTCGCCGAACTGCAAAAGCAGATCGAACAGACCGGCCTGGCCGGCTTCACCGGCATCGCCCACACGCGCTGGGCCACCCACGGCGCCCCGGCCACACACAACGCCCATCCGCACTTCTCGCGCGATCGCATCGCGCTGGTCCACAACGGCATCATCGAAAACCACGACGAACTGCGCGCCGAGCTGCAAGCCGCCGGCTACACGTTCGAGAGCCAGACCGACACCGAGGTCATCGCCCACCTGATCGACCACATGTACGACGGCGACCTGTTCGCCACCGTGCAACAGGCCGTGCGCCGCCTGACCGGCGCCTACGCCATCGCCGTGTTCTCGTCCGACGAACCGCACCGCGTGGTCGCTGCCCGCCAAGGCTCGCCGCTGATCGTCGGCCTGGGCGAAGGCCAGAACTTCGTCGCCTCCGACGCCATGGCGCTGGCCGGCACCACCGACCAGATCATCTACCTGGAAGAAGGCGACGTGGTCGACCTGCAATTGCAAAAAGTCTGGATCGTCGACGCCGCCGGCCGCTCGGCCGAACGCGAAGTGCGTACGGTGCAAGCCTTCAGCAGCGCGGTCGAACTCGGCCCCTACCAGCACTACATGCAAAAGGAAATTTTCGAGCAACCGCGCGCCATCGCCGACACGCTCGAAGGCGTGGCCGGCATCATGCCCGAACTGTTCGGCGACAAGGCCTACAAGATCTTCAAGGAAGTCGACTCGGTCCTGATCCTGGCCTGCGGCACCAGCTACTACGCCGGCCTCACCGCCAAGTACTGGCTGGAATCGATCGCCAGGATCCCGGTCAACGTCGAGATCGCCAGCGAATACCGCTACCGCGACAGCGTGCCCAACCCGAAATCGCTGGTCGTCACCATTTCGCAAAGCGGCGAAACCGCCGACACCCTGGCCGCGCTCAAGCATGCGCGCAGCCTCGGCATGCCGCACACGCTGACCATCTGCAACGTCGCCACCAGCGCCATGGTGCGAGAATGCGAACTGGCCTACATCACGCGCGCCGGCGTCGAAGTCGGCGTCGCCTCGACCAAGGCCTTCACCACCCAACTGGTGGCCCTGCTGCTGCTCACGCTGTCGCTGGCGCAAACCCGCGGCCTGCTGACGCAAGAGCAGGAAGAAGCCCACCTCAAGGCCATGCGCCACCTGCCTGCCGCGCTGCAAAGCGTACTGGCGCTCGAACCCAGCATCGTCGCCTGGGCCGAAACCTTCGCCCGCCGCGAAAACGCCCTCTTCCTCGGCCGCGGCCTGCACTACCCGATCGCGCTGGAAGGCGCCCTGAAGCTCAAGGAAATCACCTACATCCACGCCGAAGCCTACGCCGCCGGCGAACTCAAGCACGGCCCGCTGGCGCTGGTAACCGACCAGATGCCGGTAGTCACCATCGCCCCCAACGACGCGCTGGTGGAAAAACTGAAATCGAACATGCAGGAAGTGCGCGCCCGTGGCGGCCAGCTCTACGTGTTCGCCGACAGCGATTCGCACATCCACTCAAGCGAAGGCCTGCACGTGATCCGCATGCCGGAGCACTATGGGGTGTTGTCGCCGATCCTGCACGTGGTGCCGTTGCAGTTGCTGGCTTATCACACGGCGTTGGCGCGTGGCACCGATGTGGATAAGCCGCGGAATTTGGCTAAGTCGGTGACGGTGGAATAAAAATGCCCCGGGAAGTCCTCTGGGCAGAACCTCCGCTGGCAGCAGAGGAGATGAAACTGTTCAGCCTTATGCCCAGGGCGCGGGTTCCGGCACTGCACATGGCTCCGCTACCCCGATGCTGGCGAAGTCGGCCGGGCCGACCACTTCCAGGTACTCCATATCGGGCGAGTAGTCGAACAGGAAGTGGCGGATACCCGGCGCCTGATGCACGCAGTCGCCAGCGCTGACGAGCGTTTCCTTGTCTTCGTACATGAACTTCGCCCAGCCCTTCAGCATGTAGACGATGTGGAACTCCGCCTCGTGCACGTGCCATCCGGTGCCAGCCTCAGGAGCCGCATTTGCGCGCACCAGTTGGGCGATGACCTTTCCTTGGGTGGCCTCGGCGACGCCCAGGTCCCGATAGACGAAAAAATCCCGCAGGCCCCCCTCAACGAACTGAGTGTCACCAGGCTTCACGTGCGTGAATTTCGTCTGCAAACTCGTATCCATCATTTCTACCGCCTCCGTTAGTTCAGAAATCTGCTAAAGCGGATAACGGGATCAGGCCAGTCATCCGCTCGAAAAAGGACTGGCCCGGTTGCAGCGGACCATTACGGGGTATCTGGGAACGGCAGCTCGACTTGCCCGTCCGCCCTGACGTCAAATACGTTCAGGCTCATCGCCACCAAGGTGTAGTACCCCAGCAGCCCCACCAGATTCACCACCGTCTTGACGCCGAAACTGGTGACCGCCTCGTGATAGATCTCGTCGGACACCCGTCTCTTCTGGTACAGGTCCTCTACGAATCGCCAAATCAAGGCTTCGTCGCCGTTATCGAACTTGGGCGGCTTATCCTGCCGGAGGTCTTCGAGCACTTCTGGCTTGAGCCCGGCATCAACGCCTATCGGGTAGTGGATATACCACTCGGCTTGCGACTTCCACTTGGCCGCCGTGCACAGGATGGCGAGCTCGGAGAGCCGCAGAGACAATCCCGTGCCGTAGCGGCAGAACGCCCCCAGCTCCTGCGCACGGCTTGCCAGCTCGGGGCTATGAATCCACGAGAGAAATGGGCCATTCAGGTTGCCGCGCGGGCCGGAGAGAATCGCATGCAATACGTCCTTCTGCTCCGGAGATGCGCTTTCAACGGAGAAATGGGGCAGTCTGGGGCTCAAGTTGTTCATCCTTAAAGTGATGTGCGCTCAATACTGGCTCATGCCTCGGTATTGAAGATGAAATTCTCCGGCACGCCGGGCCCCCACAGATACAGGGAGTCCTCCGGCGGGAAGTCGCCGGCCGGCCATGGCTTGCCTGCGGACACATAGTCGATGTCGGCCGAAAACTCGCAGAAGGAACCCCAAGGATCCTCTACATAGTGGAAGTAATTGGAGCCGAGTACATGGCGCCCGGTGCCCCAGCCCTTCACATACCCAGCAGCAGCCATCTGGGCGGCGCCGGCACCCACCGCATTGACGTCTGGTACGTCCCAGGATGAGTGATGCCAGCCTCGCGCGCTGCTCTTGGCGAAAGCCACTAGGTGATGGTCGCAGCCATGGGGAGCATGCATGAAGGCGATGATATCGCGGGACTTGTCCGAAAGGCGCAGTCCCAGGGCGCGCTCATAGAAAGCCACCGAGCCAAGGACATCCGGCGTGAACAGCAGCACGTGCGAGAGCCGGGTGGGCTTCACTGTCACCGCCTCAGCGCGTGTGCATGCCCCGCGCTTGTCCGCCGGCGTGCTCTCGCTCGTCCTGGTCGGTTTCTCATCCAGCGTGGTCTTGGGGCCGACACGTACCTGAATCCGGTTGCCATCCGGGTCGCGGAACCAGAACGAGGGCTCGTCACCCTGCGAAATGGCCGATACCTGAGTCGCCCCCGCCTCCACCACCTGGCTATGCAACCGGAAGATATCTTCCTGGTAGGCGTTGAAGGTCAGATAATCCAGATGCTTCCGGTCGCCCGGCACGAGCCGCGCCCAGCGGTGGCCATCGGCGGCGAACACGTTCAGGCCACCTTCCGGACTCGTGTTCTCCTTGATATCCAGCCCGAAGGTGGAGAAAAACGTCCTGGCCTGGTTCAAATCTGGTACTGCCAGCGCGAAATGGTCAATCGAATGGATGGCTGTCACGACATATCTCCTAAACGCCACGGGCCTCACGATGCGTTGCCGGAGGCCCGTTTTACTTCCGGGACTACTTAGCGTGCTTCGTCCATGATGACGTTGCGCAGCGTGCCAATACCCTCGACGCGGACCTCGCACACGTCACCGGCCTTCATCAGCAGCTTCGGCGAGCGCGCCCAGCCGATACCCGACGGTGTGCCGGTGACAATCACGTCACCCGGTTCCAGGGTAATAGCCTGGCTGACGATGCTGATAACGGTTGCGATATCGAAGACCATCTCGTCGGTACTGGCCGACTGGACCACTTCCCCGTTCAGGATGGTTTCCAGGCGCAGGCCCTTGGCGCCGGCCGGCAGCTCGTCGGCGGTGACCAGGTCTGGGCCAAAGGCGCCGGTACCGTCGAAGTTCTTGCCGACGGTCCATTGCGGGGTCTTGAACTGGTACTCGCGCACGGAACCGTCGTTGAAGAGGCTGTATCCGGCCACATGCTCCAGAGCGTCAGCGGGCGCGATGTGGCGACCGCCCTTGCCAATCACGGCGGCAATCTCACCTTCGAAATCGAGGCCTTCGCTGTCCTTCACCGCTGGGCGAATCATCGGTTGCGCATGCGCAACCAGGCTGGTATTCACGCGGAAGAACAGCGTGGGGTAATCCGGCTGGACGAAGTTGCTCTCCTTGGTGTGGTCGGCATAGTTCAGGCCGACGCAGATGATTTTCGGCGGACGGGACAGCGGCGGCAGATAGGTAACGTCCTGTTCCGCCACGACCACGCCTTCCTTGAAGGTCCCGCCGTAGTTCTTGAGGCTGACACCACGCGCCAGGAGGTCTTCCAGAGATTCCTCACCGATGATGCGAATTCCCTTGCTTTCGCGAACACCGAGGGCCTTTTTGCCTTGATACAAAACCGATACGTAACGCATTACAGAACTCCTAAGAAAAAATCAGCTGAAAGTAGCGGCGCTGCATCCCGCGCCCTCACTGGAATAGGCCTCAATCCAGCGAGAGAAAGACTGGCAAATCTGGTCATTGGCAAGGCGCGCCCCGGCCGACGCTTCGAACATGCCGAAGAAGAGGTGAAACATGCTGTCGAAGTCGAGCACCTTCACCGGGACTCCGTTTTGGGCCAGCTTGTCGGCATACGCCAGGCCTTCTGGCCGTAACGGGTCGTGGCCGGCGACCGCAATGAGCGCCGGCGGCGAACTTTCCAGGGCCGTCGCGCGCAGCGGCGACGGAGGGAATTCCGTGGACTGGGTCATGTTCTCGCCCATGTACAGGCGGGAAATGTCGCGCAAATCGTTCGGCTTGAGCATCGGATAGTCGATGCCACGGGCCTCAATTTCCGACACATCCCGGGCCATATCAATGCCAGGGACCACCAGCAGCTGGGCCACAAGGCTCCTTGGAGACTCACGGGAAACCAGAATTGCGGCGGACGTTGCCAGGTTGGCGCCGGCGCTTTCGCCAGCAACGGCCACACGGAGCGGGTCGCCACCGAGCGTTTCCACGTTCTTCAAGGCCCAGCGAGTAGCCGCCAGGGCGTCATCGTGCGCGGCCGGAAAAGGATGTTCGGGCGCCAGCCGGTAATCCGCGGACACCACGACGGCGCCGGTATCACGGCACAGCTTGCGCACGATGTCGTCCATGAGCTCAACGCTGCCCAGGACAAAGCCGCCACCATGGAAGAACACGACGGTTGGGATCCGCCCCTGGAAAGCCAAGGGCCGATACACACGGACAGGAACCTCGATAAGCTGGCCATTGACCTCGTCCGATGCCACGACATCCTCCGTCGAGAGCACCTCAGGCAAGGTCTTACCCGCCCTTGCGCGCTCGATTGCCTGGCGCAGGCGGCCCCGGGCCTGCTCTGGCGTGCCTGAAAACGGCGGAGGAATGCCGACCTCGGCCACCTTGCGGACGATTTCCGCCAGTTGAGGATCCAACTCTTTTGCTGAATTGGTCGACGTCATTGCAGCCCCAGAACGAACTTCTGCGAGCTCACAGCGCGGTCGCGCACCTGATCGAGGTCCACGGACAGCAGCTTGCCGCCCTTCTTGACCGCGCGGCCGGCCACGTACACCGAATCCACGTTACCGGGGTGGGCGGCCAGGACGATGGCTCCCACTGCATCCGAGACCGGCGCCAGATTGATGTCGTCGGTACGAATCATGACGATGTCAGCCTGCTTGCCAGGAGTCAGGGAGCCGATTTTGCTCTCCATGCCGGTCGCCTGCGCGCCCGACAGGGTTGCGAACTCCAGCACGTCGCGCATCGTCATCGTCTCCGGTGCACCCTTTGCCTTGGAGTGGCCGCCGCCCATCCAGGAACGGTAATAGGCGAATGCATGCCGCATCTGGGTAAACATGTCGCCGGCGCACTTCGTTTCGGTGTCGCCGCTCAGGCTGGGGCGAATGCCGGCCGCCAGCAGGCGGTCGAACGGGATGTCGCCGATACCTTGGGCGTTCAGCTCGCAGTGCACCCCGAGGGATGCGGTGACGCCAGCATCAGCCATCATCGAAATCTCGTCGTCGTGGGAGCAGCAGCAATGGACGAAGGTCAAATCCGCGCCGAGGACGCCCGCTTCATGCATCTGCGCGATGGCGCGCACCTTGGCGTTCCGTGCATAGGCGCCCATGTGGATGCTGGAGCGAATACCGAGCTCTCGGGCCAGGCGCAGGTCGCCGAGCCAGACATCCCGGGTGGCCATTTCAGGGCCACGGCCGGCCATGGCCAGGGTGACCAACTGGTCGTCGGACGAGAAGAACTGCTGGCGCAGGCGACGGATGTCTTCCAGGTGTCCGCGCTGGCTGTTGAACATCCAGGATGCGCCTTCGACCAGCGGCCAGCCGTGGGCGAAGATGGCGCGCATGCCAGAGTCCTGCAGGGCGATGACCGCGGCATCCGTGTGCTCAGGGCTATTCTGGATGTGCGACCAGTCCAGCATCGTGGTGATGCCGGAGTCCAAGGCCGACACCGCGCCCAGCAACGTGCCGATATACACGTCTTCCGGCCGATACGCCGCGCCCTTCGCTCCCAACATCTCCGCGAAGTAGATTTGCGGGTCGATATCAGCGTAGCGGTGGCGAACGCAGGTCTGCCAGGTGTGGCGATGGGTATCCACAAAGCCTGGGATGACAATCATCCCGGAGGCATCAACCAGTTCGGCGTCCGCCACTTCCAGGTTGGGCGCAACCTCGACGATTTTGTCGCCGTCGACCAGGATATCGGCCGAACGGTGGTCACCCACCTTCGGGTCCATGCTGACGACCCAGCCGCCCTTCAAAAGCTTCCGCTGCGTTTGCATCAGAGACTCCCGTTAAACCATTTCGAAAGCTGGCCTTCGACTTCCCTCACCAGGCCAGTGCTGCTGCCAGCCCAGGCGATATAGCCATCCGGCCGGACCAACAGGGCCTTCACGTCACCGAGCACGTCGGGAATCTTCGCCAGGCGCGCTTGAACCACATCGATGGGGTACTTCGAGACATCGAGATCGGCGAACTGGCGGCTGAAGCCCTCCAGGTCCAACAGCAGGAACTTGCGCGAGCGCAGCAGGGACAGCATGCTGGGCGTAGAGCCATCCAGCAGCGTCAGCAGGATGTCCGGACAGCGCAACCCTTCCGCCGGGTGCGCCCCTTCAGCGCGGGGATACGGAGTTTCCAGGCCGCACAGCTCCAGCACCAGCTTCTTCTGGACATCCGGCAGCGGGATGATGTGCTCCTGCATGCGGCGCTTCAGGACAACGGCGTCCTCGGAGAAGTTGAACTGCAGCGCACATTGCGCCTTCACGCTCTCCAGCAGTCGTTCCATGACCGGCATGCGCTCGGAATGGTAGGTATCCAGGGTATCGGCTTTGGCGAGACCCTTCACCACGTTGGCCAGCTTCCAGCCCAGGTTGAAGGCGTCCTGCAGGCAGAAGTTCATGCCCACGCCGCTGGCCGGGTAGTGAATGCGGGCCGATTCACCGACCAGGAACACACGTCCCTGGCGAAGCTGCTTGACGCTACGCATCTGGTCATCGAAGCGCGACGCCCAGCGATAGGAGGCAATCCCGTAGTCGGTGCCATGCACGTCGCGCAGGCACTGGAGCACCTCGGGCAGCTCGACTGGCTCCTCCTTGGGGGCATGGCGCCGGTCGCGGTGGACGATGTTGAAGCGGGTGATGCCCTCGCCGAACGTGTAGCCGCGAATCCAGCCCATCTCGTTGTCGACGTTGATACGGCCGCCCGGCCACGGTGCTTCCAGGTGTGCATCCACGACAATGCCGCGGAAGGTGCCGGAGTGACCGTCGAAGTCCATGCCCAGCTTCGTGCGGACGGCACTGCGGCCGCCGTCAGCGCCCACCACATAACGGGCACGGATCTCCCTCTCTTCACCGGCAGACGAGCGCACCAGAACCGTGACGCCCTCAGCGTCCTGACGAAGGTCGATGAGCTCGCTGTCCGAGACGACCTCGGCGCCGCACTCCTTGGCCCATTCCCAGAGAATTTCCTCGGTATGGTTCTGGGGCAGACCCAGCGTGAAGCCGAAGCGCGAATCCAGGTACTTCCAGTCGATGGGATGGAACCCCGACCAGATGTGCGACGGCCTGAACGGATACGGAGCGATTTGCTTCGTCTTGTTGATGAAGCGGTCTGCTATACCGCGTGCATCGAACAACTCGAGCACACGAGGAAGGATGGTTCCTGCGCGCGACTGGACGCCTGCGGTGCGCCTCTCCACTACCAGGGTTTTCACGCCGGCGCCTGCGAGTTCACCCGCCATTGTTAAACCCGAGGGCCCTGCCCCGACTACGACCACATCCCACTGCATTTTCACTCTCCGTATGAACGAGTTGAACGAAACAACAAACTGCTTAACCGGGGTCAGAAGACATGAGTAACACCGACCTCAAACACGACCTGCCTGCTCGTCGAAGCGATAGGCTGGAACCGCATGGCCGCGACCTGCCCCTGGCCTGCTGCCTGGAAGACGCTCAGAGCGTAGAGGCTGGTGCGCTTCGACAGGGCGTAATCGGCGTGTGCATGCACCACGTTCCACTTGTAGTTCTCCAGCTTCGTGTAGGCGTAGCCGCCGCCAAGGCGCAGGGCCGTTGTGACATATTTATAGGCGCCGACGTCGATGGTCTGGGCCTTTGCTGAAATTCCCAGCGCGGACAGCTTGGTGTAGCTGTAGTTGCCCATCAGGCGCCATCCTGCGTTGGAATACACAACACCAGTGCTCGCCGTGTTCTGGTTCTGTGCCACCTTGGTGGTGGGGTTCTTCACCAAGTCGATGCCATACAGCGTCGGCACGCCCAGGGAGCTGCGCGGCGAGTAAGGGACGTCATGCACCGTCTCCCACACCACCAAGAATTGCCACGGATTGGAGGTGTAGCTGGCGCTGAAACCCATCGTATTGCCGTTGTTGGTGGTCGATGTCGGGGTTCCATAGCCATATTGGGCGCCAAACTGGAAACCCTTCATCTCCGGCGACTTGTACTTGACCAGGCTGTTGAGCGGATTGCCGACCGTGCGGTCCAGGTTGCCCGGGTGCGTCGCAAGGTTCGAGGTGAAGCGCTCGGACGTGTACGGAACCAGGTCGGCCAGCAAGTCGTACTGGTTGCCCAGTGTTACGGTGCCGTAGTCACGCGAGCTCAGGCCCACGAAGGTCTCGAAGGGGCTGAAGCCGCCGGTATCGAGTTGTACATAGTTGGCCCATTTGAAGATGGCCGATGCGCCGCCCCCCAAGTCTTCACGGCCGGTAAATGCGATGAACGGGACAGCATGGGTATTGCCTTGCTGCATGCGGGCGCCGCCATTGGGGTAGCTTGCGTTATTTGTGTATAAAACGCCCGCACCCAACACACCTGAAATCGTCACGTTCTCTGTCTGGGCTTGTGCCGACGCAGCGACAAGCATCACTGCTCCTGCCAATAAAGTCTTCTTCAACACGTCATGTCTCCCTGTTTTTTATGTAATCAGGCGGCCGAATTCTGATGCTCGGCTTTGATTCCGCCTGTGAACCTGCGCTGCACAACAAAAACCAGTCTCATCGCCGCCAGGCAGGCAATACATCCAGCTGTAACGAACACTGTGGCCATCGCATAGGGCAGCGCATGCTCGCTACCGCCGTAGACGTAGCGTCCAACCAGGGCAATCAGCGTCGGGGAGAAGCCTTGGCCGACCAGGCCGTTGAGGAAGAGCACCACCGCCATCACCAGGCCAACTGATGTGGCCGGCACCGTACGTGCGATGACCACGGAAGTGACTGACATGAAGGTCCAGGAGCTCAGGACGACGAAGCAGTTGATGGTCCAGAACCACTGCAGGCTGGAAGACAAGACCAGCGCGGTCGGCATGATGGTCATCGCCAGACTCGATACCAGGCCGACAGACATGATTCGAGCGAGCGGATTATTGGCATTCTTCTTCTGCATCGCGATACCGGCCAGCCAGAGACCCAGGGGGCCGGCGGTCAGCATGATGATGCCCTGCGAAAGACCAAACGTACGCATCTCCAGCATGAACTTGCGACCCGCCATTGCAGGCAACCAAGCCGCCATGCCGAAGGTGACAATTGCGTTGGCGACGACGAACAGCAGGATGGGGATGAAGAACGCGCGATTCGCCCAGAGATAGTCCGGCAGTGATGAAGCTCGCGCATTCGAGGCAGCCAGCTCCGCCGGTGCCGCAGCAGACCGGCCCGGGTCGCGATTCAAGAACACGGTCATGGCCAGCGGCAAGCCCACGGCGCCAATCAAGAACAACGTGAACTGCCAAGAGGTGACGTGACCCAGAACCGGGATATACGTCCATCCGGCATTATGAACAGCGGCTAGCAGCGGCCCGCCAAGAACCAAGGACAGGCCTGTCCCCAGCATCAGGGCCATTGTGTAAATAGAGAGTGCGCGTGCCCGGCGGTCTTCATCGACACCATCACGAATGAGCGAGTACGACGAGGGCGGGATGAGCGCTTCAGCTCCGCCGACAATCACACGGGCCGCCACGAGGCCGAAGAAGCTGGCTGCCACCGCATTCGCCGACAAGGCCAAGGACCAAATAATGACGCCGGCCGCAATGACTACACGGCGGTTCCACTTATCCGCCATCCAACCAGCCGGTATGCCAACAGCGATGTTGGCGATTGCAAATGCTGCACCAATCAGGAAACTGATTTCGACGTCGCTGACGCCGTAGGTCTTTTGAATCGGCGCGACCATCAAAACCAGAATGTTTTTGTCGAGCTGCGCCAGCATGCTCAGTATCGTCAGGGTGGCGACCAGCCCCCACTGTCCGAACCTCGAACGTGGCGTTCCATTTTGAACAATCACCGTCTCTCTCCAGTTGTAGTTGAATGTCGACGGTTGTTCTTCACCGCTTGAATGGATTATAGGTTTGGCATTACATTTGTGAAATTGATTGTCTAAATCCGAAACATTTACAGCATAAATATCTTGCCATGCGATTCAATAAACTCGATTTGAACCAGTTGGTTGTCCTGGACGCGCTGCTATCTACCCGCAGCGTAAGCAAGTCTTCGGAGCGTCTGTTCCTTAGCCAGCCCGCCACCAGCTGCGCCCTTGCGAGACTTCGCGAGTATTTTGAGGATGACCTACTCGTGTCTGTCGGGAAGACAAATGCGCTCACACCGCTGGGCTCCAGCCTCATCAAGCCCGTGCGAGACGTGCTTTTGCAGGTACAAACAATCACCCGCGCGCGGCCGTCGTTCGACCCGTCGACGTCGACTCGCAAATTCACTATCGAATCGTCCGACTACGTCATCAATGTTTTCCTGTCGGAGGTGATTAGGCGCGCGTCAGTGGTGGCGCCGATGATGGAGTTCGACCTGCGGTCAATCAATCCACAGACACCGGACAATCTGGAGAATGGAGATGCTGAGATTCTTATCATTCCGCACTATGCGATTGTCCAGGGGCATCCCAAAGAAGAGCTGTTCGAAGACAAATTCTCTTGCTTAGTCTGTGCGAATGGGGCGTTTAAAGACAAAGAAGAATTGACGACTGAGGAATACTTCGACGCGAATCACATCAGCGTGGAATGGGGTGGTGGCCGAAGAATCACGTTCGATACGCGTGTCATTGCAGCCGGCAACAAGCACAGGAAACAAACGGTGGTTGCACCGAGTTTCTCCCTCGTTCCAGAACTACTCATCGGGACAGATTTGATTGCAACTCTTCCGCACAGACTAGCTGCGAAGATTACGAGGCAGTTTCCGTTGAAACTATTGCCCTGTCCTACAGAAATCCCTCACTTCACGGAAAACGTTCAGTGGCACAAGTTTCGAGACAATGACCCGTCGGTCCTGTGGTTGCGGCAACTGTTCCAGGAAACGGCCGCCAGCATCAAGGAGCGCGACTCGGCGCCAATAAAATCCTCGAGCAAACGTTCCGTGAAAACACCGGGTGCACGAACTGGCGCCGCCAAAAAGGCCCGCTAAACCTTCCTGCATCCGTTGGAAACGAACCATTCATTTTCCGTAGCCATCAGCGCCTTTCCGATAGACGAGCAATCTTCGCATCGATACCCAGAGCGTTTTAGTTCGGAGCCTGACTGGAAATCTTTGCTACGCCTGCCTGACCTCCAACTCATTAGCAAAGTCGATGATCATCTTGGACAAAATGGCTGGTCGTTCCTGTGGAATCCAATGACCGCATTCTGGAATGACATGCGCACCACGCAAATCTGGCACCAGTTCCGGCATCGACGCGATTATTTCTCTCATGCCGGGGATGCTCAACCCTGTGTCCCTCTCACCAACCAGGTATAGCGTCGGCACAACAACGACGGCATCCGAGTAAGCTGCCTCTTGTTCCCAGTTCCTATCCAGGTTCCGGTAGTAATTTAGTCCTCCTCGGAAGCCACTTCTTCCAAACGCCTGTGCATAGACGTCGATGTCTTCCTGGCTCATCCAAGGCGGTAGTGGGTTGGGAACCGGAAGAGTTGCGAGCAGGCCCGCCTTCCGGTTCACCATTCCAAATGGATTTGGCGTTCCATCCCCCTCTTTGCGCGGCCCAGCCTCACCTGAGGCTGCGTACAGTATCTTGAGCACGGATTCGGCAACGTTTTCTTCGAATTCCTGTTCTGCGGTTCCAACACCCTGGAAGTAAAGCGCATAGAGTTCTAACTCTTCTGTGCGCGGGAAAAACGTCGTCGGCGGTACAGGTGCCCGCCGCATCATGGGCACGCCAAGGGCTACCAAGCCGCGGAAACGACGCGGAAATCTCAATGCCGCTTGCCAAGCCACGCTAGCCCCCCAGTCGTTACCAACGATCAGGGCATCCTCAACCTCCATGGAATCAAGCAGTCCGACTATATCGCCCACCAAATGCTCCATCGAGAATTCCTCGACGCTACCAGGACTATCAGTCCTCCCATATCCGCGCATATCCGGTGCGACCACCTTGTAACCGGCTTCGGCCAGGGGCCCCATCTGGTGCCGCCATGAATATGATGTCTCAGGAAATCCATGGCAAAGCAATATCACAGGCCCCTGTCCCTGCTCAGAGACATGCATGTTGATGCCGTTCACAGCAACCAATCGGCTTTGGATAGCTTTCACGATAGAATCTCCGGACATGAAATACGCGTAACATCATAAGTTACACATATTTCCCGGTCAACCCCACCAATCGTTGTTCATGGAAAGTCGTAGATGCGCACTGACACGCGTTTGTCCCGCATGTTGCACGTTCTGGTTCATATGCATTTACTCGGCGGCAGGGAAACGTCGGAAACCATTGCGCTCATGCTGAACACGAATCCGGTGGTCGTCAGAAGAACGATGGCATGCTTGAAGAGCCACGGCATTGTCCAATCGGAAGGCGGGAAAGGCGGCGGTTGGATCCTCGCCAAGCCAGCCGAGCATGTGTCACTACTGGACGTGCAAAATGCACTGAGCACAGAAAATATCTTCGCAATTGGACCATCGTCGGACCATCCCCAATGCCCGGTCGAGGCTGCGGTCAATTCGGCCGTAGGCGGAGCACTGCAACAAGCGCATGAACGATTCAGCGAAGCTATGCGCGGCACCACACTGGCTGATTTAGCCAGCACCATCGCGCAACCTCGATAGGTCTCAATGTTCGTGACGGAGCGTTTGCCAAGGTTGTCGGGGAAAAGCCCGTGGATAGCACGGATGCCCAATCCTGCAAGGCAGCCCAGGCGGCTTCAGGCAGAACTTGCCAATTATCTGAGCACGCATAAACGACTCGCCTGCAATGGACGTCCAGCCGGCGCCAGGGTGAATGGTCGATATCGGCCTTCGCCATTGGCTTATCACGAGGTCATTTTCAACGCGTCGATTACCAGAGCCAGTGCTGGCGACTGTTGACGCCGGTTCGCAAAGTACAGATTAGGTGAAGAATACTTAAAGAGGATATTAGCCAGGCTAATCAATCCTTGGCGCTGGCGGCATGAGATCGGCGGTTCTATCACGAGCAAAATCTGCTCGTGATAGCTACCCGCGATCGATGGAAGGTAACGCTGGGGAATCGGCCAAGCCCGTTTATTTCGCGCTTTCCGGCCGCGACGAGTTTTCTGCCGGCGTTCCCGAGGAGTGGACAGGCGCCGGGCTATCCGGCGCCGCCCGCTTCGATGCGCCTGGCGCGGCGGCGCCTCCGCGCATCGGTTTCTTCTGCTGCGCAGCCTTTTTCCCGTTGCCTGCCGGTGGCTCCTGCGTGCCGGGGTTCCCGGTGGCGGCGCGATTATCGCCGGTGGGACCCGGCTGGCTAAACGGTTGGGCGCTGACCGCAGCCGCGGCCAGCGATAACGCCATTGAAAGAACGATCTGTTGAGTTTTCATTCATTTTTCCATTGTAATCGTTGGGATTCGAGGCCGCCGTCCCTGAAAAAGGATGCGACGGATATGACAGCCTCCCTTCAGGAACGCTCGTCATCATGGCCGCCTCAGGCCAGCCTGTTGACGAAGCAACGGCCGCCTTTTGCCGTTGAGGCGGTCAGCGCATCACTTGGTGTTCTTGTGACTTTGCTGCCCGGCCTTCACGTGCTGCTCATGCGTGCCGCCCTGGGAAGAGCCGGCCGACCTGGCGCCGCCGCTGCCCGCCCCCGGCGAGTTCTTGTGGCTTTGCTGTCCTGCCTTGACGTGCTGTTCGTGGCTGCCACCACGGGTATGTTCACTAGACATTTGCATATCTCCTTGGTCGGTTGAAAAACTCGGACGCGCATCGGCGCTCCGAACATCCAGCCTAACGAAGTCGCCGCCACGCGGCTATCGGCCCAGCACGCCATTCCTGGTGAGCATTTTCCGACAATGAAGTCGGCGCGGCTTGATGAGGGCCGGGCCTGCGCGGCAGCGACCGGCGCATCACGCCATCGCCTCGCAGCTTTCCGCACAGCGGCGGCAGGCGTACTCGCACTCTTCCATGTCGATCTTGCCCGCGCAGCGGCGCTCGCATTCGCGGCAGACCTGCGCGCACACGGCGCATATCTGGCGGCGATATGGCGAGCCCGACAGTTGCCAGTTGGCCGACAGCTGGCACAGCTCGGCGCATTCGAACAGCACGCGGACATCGTCCAGGTTCATTTCCTGCGCCGCAGCCGGGCTCATGTCGAACGCGGTTTTGCGGCAGACCTCGTGGCAATGCCAACAGGCCTCCCGGCAAGAATCGGCTTCGCCTTCCGGCAACGGTTGATTGCGGGTGAGCATGATGCGTCCTCCTAACTGTTGATGATCTCGCCGCCGTTGGGGTGCAGCACTTGCCCGGTCATGTAGGAAGCGCCCTCGCTGGCGAGAAAGACGTAGGCCGGCGCCACCTCGTCCGGTTGGCCGGGGCGGCCCAGCGGCACGTTCTTGCCGAACTGTTCAACCTCTTCGGCAGTGAAACTGGATGGGATCAGCGGCGTCCAGATCGGTCCCGGCGCGACTGCGTTGACATGGATGCCGGCCTGCGCCAGCTGCTGTGACAGCGAACGCGTAAACGAGACGATCGCTCCCTTGGTCGCCGAGTAATCGATCAGGTGCTTGCTGCCGCGATAGGCGGTGACCGAGGCGGTATTGATGATGCGCGCGCCGCGCGTGAGGTAAGGCAGCGCCTCCTTGACCATGTAGAACATCGAAAAGACATTGGTGCGGAAGGTGTGCTCCAGCTGCTCGCCGGAGATATCTTCGATGGTGGCCGCCGGATACTGCTGGGCAGCGTTGTTGACCAGCACGTCGAGACGGCCATAGGCATCGATCGTAGACTGCACGGCCTGCCGGCAGAAGGCCGGGGAAGCGATGTCGCCCGGCAGCAGCAGGCAGGGCGCGCCCATCGCCTGCACCTCGTCGCAGGTACGGTGCGCATCCTCGTGCTCATCGAGATAGACGATGGCCAACCTGGCGCCCTCCTGCGCGAAGGCCAGCGCGACGGCGCGCCCGATGCCGCTGTCGCCGCCGGAAACCAGCGCGACTTTTCCGGCCAGGCGCCGCGCCGGGCGGGCAGCCGGCCCGGATGCCGGCTGCGGTTCCATCAGCTGCTCGCTGCCGGGCTGACGATCCTGGTGCTGGGGTGGAATGGATTCTGTCTCATGGGTATTCATGTCGACCTCCGTGCATGGCTGAATCGCCATGTTAGGCGACAGCATTTCAGAGGTATGTCAGAAACTGGCCTGACTTGCGCCAGCGAACTCCCGATTTTTGACAGCCGGATGAATGAAGATGAGCTGCTTTAGATGAGCTGTTTCCAGGGTTCACCGGGCGGCGCTACATTGCCCGGATTACCCGGATTGCCTCATGCGCGCTTCATTTCAAGCTTGAACGGAAGAAGGACGCCAGTTTGTCGAAGGGAATGAGATCGGTGCGGTCGTAGAGATCCACGTGCCCCGCGCCTTTGACCCAATAGAGCTCTTTGGGCTGTCCGGCCAGGCGATATGCTTCCTCGCTGAACTCCTTCGAATGCGCCTGGTCGCCGGCAATGAACAGCATCGGGCGCGGCGAGATCGTCTCGATATCGTTGAAGGGGTAGAAGTTCATGAACTTCACGTTGCTCGTCAGCGTCGGATGCGTGGTGACCTCGGGAGTCGAGGTCGCCGGCGTGAATTCGCCGCGAGGCGTGCGATAGAAGTCATAGAACTCGCGCTGGATCGGGTGGGTATCCGCATCAAGCCGATGCACCGTGCCGCTGGTATACCTGGTCGCGCCGCCGGTGAACTCGGCATATCGCTGCCGGGCCGCCTCGGCGATGATCTGCTGGCGCTGTTGCAGCGTTTGCGAGTGGTTCAGCGCATAATCGCTTTGACGAGATCGAGGCCGAACTGGACGCGTTGACCGCCATGCGCGAGAAGCCCGGCGGTACGGTGCGCATCACTTCCGGAGACGGCATTATTGAGCGCATTCTGCTTCCCAAGCTCACGCCGCTGCTGCGGGAGTACCCGGACATCAAGTTCGAGTTCGACATGAGCTATGCGTTTCGAGACATCGTCGCCGACCGCTTTGACGCCGGCGTGCGCTGGGGCAAGACGATCGACAAGGACATGATCGCCATTCCGATTGGCCCGCCGCTGAGGATGGTCGTCGCTGCATCGCCCGCTTACTTCGAACAACACCCGGTTCCCAAACATCCCGACGACCTGATGTCCCACAACTGCATCAATCAGCGCATGCCTACCTCGGGAGGGCTCTATGTCTGGGACTTCGAGAAGCGCGGCAAGAAGATCAATGTGCGGGTGGACGGCACCTTGATCTTCAATACGGCGCCGCCGCAGATTGATGCGGCATTGGCCGGCCTGGGCATACTGCTGTTGCCGGAGGACGATTTGGCCGCTCACCTGGAATCGGGACGGTTGGTCAGAGTGCTCGAAGACTGGTGCCCCAGATTTGAGGGCTATCACCTGTACTATCCGAGCCGGCGGCAGCCGTCGCCGGCATTTGCGTTGGTCGTCAATGCGCTTCGCTATGAGAGCCGCCGACATTGATGCGCGGCGATATGCATGGCGAGATGCGTGACAATGCCTGGGCAATGCGAGGACAGCAAGCCCGATTAATTAATGTGGCTTATGGGAGCAAGTAGCCATCGATCGGTATTCTGATTTGCCCATTGCTGAAACAATGAACCGTGGAAAGCAAAGCATCTCAACCCTAATATGTCCAAGAACCGTTCTTCCTTTCGCATGCCGGCGCTCATGACGGCATGCGTATTGACCGCTCCAGCCATTGCTGAAGCGTCTTCCGATCCTCTACAGCAAACTGCGACCACAATGACTGGCACCATTCAGATCCGCATTACGACCAATGACGCTGTGCTTACCGCAGAGTTGGAATCCAGCGCCGCCGCGCAGGATTTCGCGGCAATGCTCCCCCTATCTGTCGAACTGACCGATTACAACCGCACGGAAAAGATCGCCCAACTGCCCAGAGGGCTTTCAACAGCCGGCTCTCCCGAGGGATTCACTCCTAAGGCAGGAGATATCGCCTTCTATGCCCCTTGGGGAAACCTGGCGATTTTCTACAAGGGATTCGGCTATTCAAAGGGACTGGTCAAGCTGGGCAGGATTCAGGGCGATGCGGGCATGCTGGGGAAAATGGCGCCGCAGCAAGCGCGGATAGAACGCAAATAGCGCGCCGGGCGCCATGACTGGTCTCAAGACGAGCCTCAATGACGGGCCTTTCTCTTTTTATTGACCCGTCCTGGCCGGCCTCGGTGGATCGGGCGAATCAGGTGGATCCGGGATCGATGTGGACGGCCTGTCGTTTTTCGATGGCGGCTTTGAGCAGTGCTGCGCAGCGGTAGATGCCATGGGCGAACTTGCCGTAGGGGAGCGTGGCGAACAACGCCATCACGCATCCCAGGTGCAGGGCCAGCAGTGCCGCCATGGCAGCGCTGTCGCGCCAGGCCAGCAGCGCCAAGCCCGTCAGGCTGGTCAACAGGAGCAATACGATGAAGCCGCGGTCCATGGGGCGTTGCCTGATATCGCCATGCTCGGGATGGCGCCGCAGGTTCAGCCACAGCAGGCCGGCCGGCCCGATCAGCAAGCCGATGCCGCCGGCCGTTCCCAGCAGGACGGGCAAGCTCAAGATCGGATAAGGCGCCTCCATCCCCAGCGCATAGTGATAGAAGGTCGCCACCGTAGTCGCCGCCAGGCACAGCATGAAACCGTAGAAAGTGAAGTGGTGAAAGCGCCGGCGCAACAGGGTGAACGCGTCGTCGGATTCGTTGCATCCCTCGCCGTGACCTCCCCCCAGATAAGTCAGCGCGAGCACATTGCCGGTCGTTTCGAGCACGGCGCCGGCGCTCGCCGTTCCGGCCGAGACATCGCGCCAGAAACGCGTCACGCCGATGCCCAGCGCCAACACGGAGAATCCGAAAACCGCGCCGAACATCCCGGCCAACTGGTTGTGGGGAAACACCGCATAGAAGTTGGCGCCCAGCTGACCGCCGGCCAGCGTGCCATTGGCCGCCAGCGCCATCAGCAGGAACAGCGCCAGGCCGGCCACCAGCGCCAGCGCGACCGCCAATCCGTTGCGCTTGTACAGCGCCCCGGCCGCCGCCGGCCACACATAGCTGGCATAGGTGTCGAGCCGCACCTTGGCCATGGCCTTGGGCACGTTGACCGCAAATTCATGCGGTGGCGCGTACTGGCAGGAGTGGTAGCAGGCGCCGCAGTTGTGGCACAGGTTGGCCAGGTAGTGGACATCGGCCTTGCCGAATTCCAGCCGCCGCGTCATGGCCGGGAAGACCGCGCAAAAACCTTCGCAATAGCGGCAGGCATTGCAGATCTGCATCTGCCGCGCCACTTCGGTTTCTTCGGCGTTCATCGCCGCGATGGGAATGATGCGCCGATGTGCCGGCGCCGGGGAGGAACCGGCATTGCCGGCATCGTCGCGCGCCTGCCTGGCCAGGGTTTCAAGTTTGTGCATTTTCAACTCCAGATTGCCGTGTGGCGAACTGCGCCGCCTGGGCGCCGGCGATGCGTCCAAAAGCGGTGCCGATGGACATGCCTACTCCGGCGGTATAGCCCTTGCCGAGAACATTGCCGGCCATCATTTCACCAGCCACGAACAGGTTCTCGCTGGGCTGGCCGGAGAAATGAGCTTGGGCCTGCTCATTGACCTTCAGGCCCAGGTAGGTAAATGTCACGCCAGGCCGCAGGGCGTAGCCGTAAAACGGCGCCTTGTCGATCGGCCGTGCCCAGTGGGTCTTGGGGGGATGCAGATGTTCGGTGCGGCAGTCGTCCAAGACGGTATGGTCGAAACGGCCGCCGCTGCAGGCGGCGTTATAGGCTTCGACGGTCTGGACGAAGCGCGCCTCGGGCACGCCCAGCTTGCGGGCCAGTTCCGCCAGGGTGTCGGCCTTCTCGCCGGGAAATACCGGCGGCATGAAGTGCCCGACCGCCTTGGCGTCAATCACCGAATAGGCGATCTGCCCAGGCTGCTGCGCCACAAGGCGTCCCCAGATGGCATAGCGCTTGGGCCAGAAATCCTCGCCCTCGTCATAGAACCGCTCGCCATCGCGGTTGACCACCACGCCCAGCGAGACGCAATCGATACGGGTGCAAATGCCGCCGTCATACAGCGGCGCCCGCGCATCGATGGCCACCATATGGGCTTGGGTCGGATCGCCGATTTTGTCGGCGCCGGCATCGATCATGAAACGCAGCAGGTCGCCCCGGTTGAAGCGGGTGCCGCGGATCAGGAAATTATCGGCCGGCCATTCCCCGCGCTCGTTCGGCCCCCAGGCCTCGCGCAGCCATTCGCGATTGGATTCGAAGCCGCCCGCAGCCAGCACGCAGGCGTGCGCCGCGAAACGGCGGCTGCCGCTGCGCGCGGCGACGAAGCGTGCGCCATCCAGCTCGATGGCGTCAACCGGCGTGTCGTAGAGAACCTGCACCCCCAGCGCCTCTGCGCTGCGGTAATAGGCGTTGACCAAGGCCTTGCCGCCCCCCATGAAGAATGCATTGGTGCGGGCCACATGCAAGGCGCCCGACAGCGGCGGCTGGAAGCGCACGCCGTGCTTGCGCATCCAGGGCCGGCAGATGGCCGAGGCCCGGATCGTGAGGCGGGCCAGGTGCTCATTGGTGAGGCCGCCGGTAACCTTCAGCAAGTCTTGCCAGTATTCCTCTTCCGGATAGGCATCCACCAGCACGTCCTGCGGGCCGTCGTGCATGCAGCGCAGGTTGCGGGTGTGCTGGGAGTTTCCGCCGCGCCAGGCGCGCGGCGCCGATTCGAGCATCAACACCGAGGCGCCGGCCTCGCGCGCCATAATGGCGGCGCACAGCGCGGCGTTGCCGCCGCCGATGACTAGAACGTCGATCATCGCCGTCCCCTCCTTGAGATATGTCCAGGAGACGACTATAGGCACGCCGGCCCCGCGCCGCTATCGGCGGGCCGGCAAGAGATATTCAGTTTTTGTGAAGGGTGGTGGGACGCAGGGCGGCGCCAGGCCAGCGTCCCTCTTCCACCTGCTTGCGCGCCACCTCCGCCAGCAGCACGCGGGCGGCCAGGCCGGCCGGGGACAATTCGTCATCCGATACGCTGACGATCAGGTTCGGCCGCGTGGCGTCGCCGCCGGCCAGCGGCACACTGGCCAGGCCGGCGTTCTCCGAACGGGCCAGCGCGGCGCCAGGCTGGATGGTGGCGCCAATGCCGGCGCGCACGGCATCCATCAGGATGGGCAAGCCGTCGACTTCCATCACGATGCGAGGCGCATAGGCCGCATGCTTGAACGCCGTATCCAGCAAGGAGCGCAGCCCGTGCTTGCGGGTCGGAAGAATGAGGGGCAAGTCTCCCAGCGATTTCAACCGTGCCTGGCGCGCCGCGGGCATGCCCGGCAACGCCGCCGCGCCGATGACGAACAGGCGCTCGTCGAGCAAGGGCATCACGCTCCAGCGCTGTACCGGCTCTTCCTGAAACAGGATGGCCAGATCGATCTGGCGCGCCCCGAGCATGGCCCCCAAATGGCCGGACAGGCTTTCCACCATGCGCAGGCGCACATCCGGATAACGCGCCCGCATCGCCGCCATGAACGCCAGCCCCATCACGCCCGCCGTGCTGGAGGCCATGCCAACGCTGACATGGCCGGACAGGCGTGCTTGGCGGGCCGCCAGCGCCGCGTCGTCGATATGCCGCAACGCCAGCTGCGCCTGCTTCAGAAAGGCGATCCCGGCGTCGGTCGGCACCACGCCGGTGGAGGTCCGTTGCAGCAAGCGGGTCGCCAGTTCGTTCTCCAGCCTGGTGATCTGCTGGCTCAGGGTCGAGGTCACCATGCCCAGCTCCAGCGCGGCCTTGCCGATGCTGCCGTGTTCAACGATGCTGGCAAAATATCTTAGCTGGCGGATTTCCATACAAGGCCCGGGATCAGTGCATTATTTTTCAGGAGGCGTTTCGCAACGGCGCGCTCCCTCTGTTGCGCACAAATCTTAACATCCCGTGCCATCGGCCGGCTGGCGAAGACAAGCTCCCTCCGGACTGCCCGCATGATCCCGGCGGCCGCGGCGCGGAGGGGTTTTCCTTCCCGATCCTTCCGCCGCCGGCGCGCTTACCGACTCGCTTACCGGCTCGCCTGCCCCACGCCGCCGATGGCCGTATCGCGGCCTTGGTTGCGATACAGAAGAACCGTGGCAACCAGTCCGCATACGGCAGCGAAGGTCATCCAGTAACCGGGGGAAGCCTTGTCGCCGGTTGCTTCGATAAGCCAGGTAGAGACCAGCGGGGTAAAGCCGCCGAAAATCGCCGTCGCCAGGCTATAGGCGAGCGAAAAGCCGACCGTGCGCACATGGGCAGGCATCACTTCAGTGAGCGCCACCACTGCCGCGCCGTTGTAGCTGGCATAGATAAAGGACAACCACAGTTCGGTGACCAGCAAATTCCGGAAACTGATGTTGGCGACCAGCCAGCTCATCACCGGATAGGCGGTCAGGATCGCCAGCAGCGTGAAGACGATCAGGACCGGGCGCCGCCCCACCTTGTCGGATACGGCGCCCATGATGGGCAGCCAGATGAAGTTCGACAACCCGACGCAGAAAGTCGTAATCAGGCTTTCCGATGCCGACAGTTTCAGGACGTTCTTGCCGAAGGTCGGCGTGTAGACGGTGATCAGGTAGAAGGAAACCGTCGTCATGACCACCATCATCATCCCGGCGATGACAATCCTCCAGTTCTGGGCGATCGACGCCACAATTTCGCCGAAGGACGGATGGTGTTTGCGCGCCAGGAACTCTTCCGTTTCCTGGAGCGAACGGCGGATGATGAAAATCACCGGCACGATCATGCAGCCGATAAAGAACGGAACGCGCCATCCCCAATCGCTGATCTGGGCCGGCGCCAGCCACTGGCTCAGCAGATAGCCGATCAGCGCGGATGCCATGATGGCGGCCTGTTGGCTGGCGGATTGCCAGCTCACGTAGAAACCTTTGCGGCCTGGCGTCGCCATTTCCGCCAGGTACACGGAAACGCCGCCCAGCTCGACGCCGGCCGAGAAGCCTTGCAACAGGCGCCCGATGAGAACCAGGACCGGCGCGGCGATGCCGATCGACGCGTATCCCGGCACAAAAGCGATCAGTACGGTGCCGACCGCCATGATGCTCAAGGTGACGATGAGGCCTTGCCGGCGCCCGACGCGGTCGATGTAGGAACCCAGGATGATGGCGCCCAGGGGACGCATGAGGAAGCCCGCGCCGAATGTGCCGAACGTCAGGATGAGCGATACGAACTCATTGTCGGACGGGAAAAAGGTCTTCGAAATGTAGCTGGCGTAAAAGCCGTACAGGAAGAAGTCGAACATTTCCAGGAAATTGCCGCTCGTCACGCGAATGACGGTCGACAGTTTCGATGGTTTGGCGTGTTGGTTATGCATTATTGTCTCTCTCGCTCGCCTGGTTCAGTTTATTGTCGGTGCCTGGGAGCCGGGTCCAGCCCCGCTTGCCTGATGATGTCCTGCGCTTCCGGGGAGGCGAGGTAGTCCAGCAGCTCACGGGCCGCTTCCGGCTGCCGCGCACCGACGACGATGCCCGCAGAGAAGGGAGTCACCTGTTGCGCCGCCTCCGGCAGCGGGCCGACGATGTCGATGCCGGCCAGGGGCTTCAACTCGGATAGCTGCTGGAAGCCCAGCTCCGCTTCACCGCGCGCCACCACGTTGCCGACGGGTTCGGCCGGAATCATGCGGGCTTTTCCCTTGAGCTGTTCCTCCACTCCCAAACGCTTGAACAGGACCGTCGACAGGTAAACGCCGCTGGCGCTATCGGAATACGCAATCGAATGCGCGGCGAGCAAGGTCTTCTTCAAGGCATCAATGCTGGAGATGTCCGGCTTGGGGGCGCCGGCCTTGACCGCCAGGCCGATGCGGGACAAGGCCAGCAGCTCATGGTCTTTTTGCGACACCTTGCCGGCCTTGACCAAACCATCCAGCGAATCGCCAACCATGATGACCACGTCGAATTGTTCGCCCCGGGCCAGGCGATTGGGAATCGCTTGCCGGGTCTCGCCCATGGAAGGCCCCCAATCGGAAATCAGCTTATGGCCGGTCTTCTTCTCGAAGCCCGGGCCCAGCGCCTTGTACGCCGCGGCAAAGCCGCCCGAGCTGACCACGTGGATATCCGCCGCCTGGGCCCAACTTGCGACCGAGACGAGCGCCAACGCGAAGACCACACGTTTGAATTGAACGGCCAGAGAATTCCTTTTCATCACGGTCTCCTTCAGTAGAGTTATTGAAACTTGCAATATTGGGCAAATCTGTTTAAAAAGTTAAATGCATTTAATTTAACGATTAATAAACAATGCGCATCAATATCGAGACCAGTGAAATTCAGGCGTTTGTCGCCGTGGCCCGGCAATCGAGCTTCAAGGCCGCGGCAGAAGGGCTTTTCATCTCCCAGCCCGCCCTCAGCAGGCGCATCGAGAACCTTGAACATGCGCTCCAGGAACGTCTGTTCAACAGGACGACGCGGCGCGTTTCCCTCACGCGCGCCGGCGAGATTTTTCTCACCCATGCCCTGGCAGTGCTGGAGGAGCTCGACATTGCCATGAAGAACGTCGAGCAAGGAACGGTTCACAGGAGGGAGCACGTCACGGTCGCCTGCATTCCTTCGGTGGCCACCCGCGTCCTTCCGCGCGTATTGCGGAAATTCTCGCTGCAGCATCCCAACGTCAGGGTGAAAGTCATCGACGAAAGCGCCATCGACGTTCTCGAAAGCGTTCGCAAGGGGGAGTCCGACTTCGGCATCAACTTCATCGGCGCGCAGGAAGCGGACATCGAGTTTGAAGAAATCGCCAATGAACACTATCTGGCGGTGATGCCGGCGGATCATCCGCTTGCGCACCTGGGGTCGGTTTCGTGCGAAGCGCTCTGCGGCGAAAGGCTGGTCTCGGTCTCGTCAAGCAGCGGCAACCGCGGCGTCATCGATCGCGCCTTCGCCAGGATCCAGGAGCGGCCCGTCATCCAGTACGAAATCAACCATGTCTCCGGCGCCATCAGCCTCGTGGCGGCCGGCGTCGGCATCGCCTTGCTGCCGGAGCTTGCCATCACAGGCGCGCCCTATACCGGCATCGTTTCAAAGCGCCTTACCAGGCCCGTCATCACGCGCCCGTTGGGCCTGATCACCCGCAAGGGCAATGTGCTTCGGCCCGCCGCGGAACTCATGGCCAAAGAAATGCGTGCCGCCATTTTAGCCAGCACCTCCAGGACAACCCGCAGCAGCAACAAGATCCAGGTCATACAGAAAGACGATGGCTGAATACCGGCTGGGCACTTTGCCCCATACCCCCTCAATTCAAGGTGTTGCGAGGCCGATTGAATCGGTTCGGTACGCCAGTCGCAAGTTTGGCCAGCGGTTGTGTCGTTACCGGATTGAGCAGGGCATGCGCCGGTATCGATCACCCACCCCACCTGCGCCGGCACTTCGTACTGAGCGTTGATATTGCTGAGGAATTCGCTCCCGAGGCAGAAGAATAGCGCGCCGGTCGCAATGACAGGTCTTGCTCTTTTTATTTCTCGTCATTCTGTCGCATTGAATGCGTCATGGTAGGCAACCTCGCCGGTGGGCATGCCGCCATTCAACGCAAGCGCCTGGAAATATTCGGGGGGAACGCCCGGATAAAAAAGCCCCTCATGAACGCGGAACCCGAATCGGCCATAGTAATTAGGATCGCCAAGGACGACACATCCTTGCGCATTGCTTGCCTTGAGTTCGGACAGCGCCTCCCTCATCAGTGCGGAGCCGATGCCTTTTCCCTGGTGCCCAGGCAGGATGGAAATGGGGCCGAGACCGTACCAGCCAGCCACCCCGGTCACTCCCGCTACTCCGGCCGCAATGCTGACGGGCGAAATGGCGACATGGCCGACTATATTTCCATCGAGCTCGGCCACAAGGGAAATGGATAGCTGATTGCTTCTCCGCAAGGCATCGACAATCCAGTGCTCCGTGTGACTGGAATACGCCGCATGCCTGAATGCCGCTTCAGTGACATCCCGGATTGCGCCGATGTCGGAATGCTCTTCCGGGCGGATCTTGATTTCGTCTCTCATTGATTCTTCTCCTGGTTCAGGTGTTCCGGCCCGGATTTTCGCATTCCGCATGCCGCAGGAAAAGGACATTGGCCGCCTTCAGGCCGCCGCCATGCCATTTCCACCTGTGACTTTTGCTCACATTACCGGGATTTCATATCGTTTGCCCGCCGCATACCCGTCTCTTAAGATGCAGCGTAGACGTGATGGTTTCAGGCTGCGCGCGTCATTCATCAACCCAATACCTACCCAGAAAAAACATGGAGAACAATACCAAAGTCGCCATCGTTACCGGCAGCGCCAGCGGTATCGGCGCAGCATCCGCCCTCACGCTGGCCCAGCGCGGCTACCGCGTCGCCATTGCCGACCTGCGCGCAGATGCCGCCTTGGCAACTGCGCAACATTTCCAGGCGCAAGGCTTGCAAGCGATGGCCGTGGCAGTCGACGTGTCGGATGAAAACAGCGTGGCCAAGATGGCCGAGGCGGTCATCGGCAAGTGGGGGCGGATCGATGCGCTGGTCAACAGCGCCGGGCTGGAAAGCGCCAAACCTTTCCTCGACATCGCGCCTGCCGAATTCCGCAAGGTGATGGAAGTCAATACCACCGGAACCTGGTTGTGCTGCCAAGCGGTATTGCCGCACATGGTCAGGCAGGCTGGCGGCGCCATCGTCAACATCAGCTCGATTGCCGGCATCCGCGGCGGCGGCATGCTGGGCACGGCGGCCTATGCCACCTCAAAGGGCGCCGTCATCGCCATGACCAAATCGATCGCCCGCGAGTTCGCCAAGACCGGCGTACGCGCCAACGTGGTCGCGCCCGCTTTCACCCTGACCGATTTCGTGGCCCGCCAGCTGGAAACCAAGCCGGCTGGTTTCGTCGATACCATCATGGCGTCCACGCCCCTGGCGCGCGGCGCGCAGCCGCATGAAATCGCTGCGGTCGTGGCCTTCCTGGCGTCGGATGAATCGTCGTTCGTGACCGGCTCGGTCTACAACGCCGATGGCGGTTCGGCGATGTAAGCAAGCACGGTTCAGGCAGCGCCTTCGGCGGCGTCCAGTTCCTGCTTCAGCCACGCCACCAGCGCATCGGCCTGGTGGCGTCCGGCCATATGCGGCGCCACCCACAGCACCAGGTGGTGCGGTCCCGGCACAAAACCGAACGGCGCCACCAGGGCGCCCGAACGCAGTTCGTCGCGCACCAGCATGCGCGGGACATTGGCCACGCCCAATCCGCATTTCGCCGCCTGGATCAGCAGGTAGAAATGCTCGAAGGCCTCCGCGATGACGGGCTGCACTCCGGCCTGGCCGGAAGCGTCGCACCACTCTTGCCAGGCCTGCGGGCGCGTCTTGGTGGCCAGCAGGCGCACCCGGGCCAAATCGGCCGGGATGCGCAGGCTGAATGAGCGCATGTATTCCGGCGTGCACACCGGCCCGATCCACTCCGGCACCAACTCGATGGGCACAATGTCACGCGGCGGCTCGATGGTATTGATGCGGATCGCCACGCTCACGTTGTCGCGCGCGAAATCGACATGGCCATGGTTCATGTTGAAGCTGACCTTGATGTCCGGATAGCGGTCGTGGAACTGCGCCAGCCGCGGCAGCAGCCAATACATCATGATGGACTCGGAACAGGAGAGGATCAACGGCCCCGGCTTGACCTGCTCCACGCTGGCCTGGATCAGGTTGAAGGCGCGCGACAGCCCTTCCGCGAGCCGCGCGCCTTCCGGGGTAGGTTCGGTCGAATGGGCGTTGCGCATGAGCAGCATGACGCCCAGCGTGTCTTCCAGCGAGCGGATATGCCGGCTCACCGCGCCATGCGTGACCGACAGCTCTTCGGCCGCCGCGCCGAAGCTGCGCAAGCGCGCGGTCGCTTCAAACGCGCGCAGCGCATTCAGGGACGGGCGGGGTATCCGCGTTGGCGCAACATATGCCATCTGGCATGTCTCCTCTGTTCTGCATGCCCGGGGGTGTCGTGCAGAGACGATGGCACGGGCAATCCTGGTGTGGCCTGTCTTCGCTATTGTGAGTTTTTTGCAGGGCGTCCAGAAATCATATCGTTTGATGCTTTTGACGGTCAATCTTATATTCGACACTGGCCGCCCGGTGTGCGCCATCCCAACTCAAACGACAAGAGACGACCTTGCTGCGCCATACGACAACACCATACGGCGCTGCCAATAACCCGTAGCCGACATGCCAAACCAACCTTCTCCACGCAAAGAATTCACCGCCCGCTATTTCGTCGAAAGCACCGTCCCCATTCCGAAGGCGGCGGAAATCATCGCCGGCGAACAATCCAGCGGGACCTTTCTTTCCCTGCCCGGCGAAACCGAAGAGCTCAAGCAACGTTCGCGCGCCCGCGTCACCCATGTCGCCATGCTGCCGCCGGCCATGGAGCCGTCGCTGCGCAGCGCCCACGCCGAACGCAACGGCCATCAAGGCGTGTTCCATCGCGGTGAAATAGAAATCGCCTTCCCGTGCGCCAATGTCGGCGCCAACCTGCCTTCGCTGCTGGCCACCGTCGCCGGCAACCTGTTCGAGCTGGGCGAGATCACCGGCCTGCGCATCCTCGACATCGACATGCCGGACGATTACGCCGCGCGCTTTCCCGGCCCCAGGTTCGGCATCGAAGGCACACGCGCATTCGCCGGGGTGCATGGCCGCCCCATCGTCGGCACCATCATCAAGCCGAGCATCGGCCTGTCGCCTGAACAAACGGCGGAAATGGTCGATGCGCTATGCGCGGCCGGCATCGACTTCATCAAGGACGACGAACTGCTGTCCGATCCCGACTACGCCAGCTTCGACGCCCGCCTGCAAGCCGTCATGCCGGTGCTCAAGCGCCATGCCGACCGCCTGGGACGCATGCCCATGTATGCCATCAATATCTCAGGCAGCATCGAAGAGCTGCGCCAGCGCCATGACGCCGTGCTGGCTGCCGGCGGCACCTGCGTGATGGTCAGCGCCAACTGGGTCGGCTTTGCCGGGGTAGAGCATCTGCGCCGCCACACGCAGTTGCCGATCCACGGCCATCGCAATGGCTGGGGCGCGTTCACGCGCTTTCCCCATCTCGGTTTCTCGTTCACCGCCTACCAGAAGCTGTGGCGCCTGGCAGGGGTGGACCATCTGCACGTCAACGGCCTGCGCGGCAAATTCTGGGAACCGGACGATTCCGTGATCGCTTCGGCCAGGCAGTGCCTGGCCGGTTTCGCCGGCACCCGGCCGCTGATGCCGGTGTTCTCTTCCGGGCAATGGGCCGGACAAGCGCCCGACCTGTACCGCCTGCTGCAATCCACCGACCTGATGCACCTGGCCGGCGGCGGCATCATCGGGCATCCGCAAGGAATCGCAGCGGGCGTGGCCAGCATGAAGGAAGGATGGGAGGCGGCAGTGTCGGGCGTCTCGCTGGAACAATATGCCCAGACCCGTCCGGCGCTGAAGGCGGCACTGGCTTATTTCAACAAGGACTGAGCATGCGCGGCAACGGACAATCCCCGACCTTGCGCCTGGCATTCTATGGCGACGATTTCACCGGCTCGACCGATGCGCTCGAAGTGCTTGCCTTCTCCGGACTGCGTTGCGCGCTCTTTCTGAAAGCGCCCACGCCGGCCATGCTGGAGCGGCTGGGCGGCTTCGACGCCATCGGCGTGGCCGGCGACAGCCGCGGCATGTCGCCGGCGGAAATGGATGTCGCCCTGCCGCCGGTGTTCCAGGCGCTGCACGCCCTGGATGCGCCCATCGTGCATTACAAGGTGTGCTCGACCTTCGACAGTTCGCCGGCCATCGGCAGCATCGGCCGGGTCATGGAGATCGCGCGCGCCCAGATCGGCGCCGATGCGATTCCCATCGTTGCCGGCACGCCGGCGCTGCAGCGCTATTGCCTGTTCGGGAACCTGTTTGCGCGTTCGGGCACCGACGGCCGGGTCTACCGTATCGACCGCCATCCCATCATGCGCCGCCACCCCGTCACGCCGATGGATGAAGGCGACCTGGCCGCGCACCTGGGCCGGCAAACCGCACTGCCGATCGGCAATTTTCACCTGCCCTTGTTCGAACTTGCGCCGCAGGTGCGCGAACAGGAACTGGATGCGCAGTTTGCCGACGCCGCCGCCGTGCTGCTCGATACCGCCAGCAGCGATCACCTGACCGAGCTCGGACGGCTGCTGGAGCGTGAAGCGCAATTGCGCCGGGCATCGCGCAAAACGCTCTTCGCCGTCGGCTCTTCAGGCCTGGAATATGCGCTGACCCAATGGTGGCAATCGCAAGGCCGCTTGCCGCAAGCCAGCCGCAGTTACCGGCATGTGGATGCCGCCGCCTGCATCCTGGCCGTCTCAGGCAGCGCCTCGCCGCTCAGCGCGCAGCAGGTCGATGCCGCCATCGATGCCGGCTTTGAAGAGATCGCCGTCGACGCGACCGCACTGGTCGGCGACGACACCTGGCAAGACGCGCAGGCGACGATGGCGCGACGGGCCGTCGCCGCGTTGCACGCCGGGCGCAGCGTCATCATCCATACCGCGCGCGGCCCCGGTGATGCGCGCATCGATGCCATGATCGCCAGCCTGGCGCAGCGCGGCATGGACCGCGAACAGGCGCGCCACCAGGGCGGACGCCTGCTGGGCCAGCGCCTGGGCCTGCTCACGCAAGCCATCCTCAAGGCGGCGCCGCTGCAGCGCCTGATCCTCTCCGGCGGCGATACGTCCAGCCAGATCACGCAGGTGCTGGGGCCGGACGCGCTGGAAATCTCGGCCAAGCTGGCGCCGGGCGCCCCATTGTGCCAAGTCATCTCCGACAAGGAAGAATTGCGCGGATTGGAAATTTCCCTGAAAGGCGGCCAGATGGGCAATGCCGATTTCTTCGTCACGGCATTGCGCGGCAACAACCTTTGAACCGTCGTCGTCGCATCCTCTTCCTTCTCCATTTTCCCCCCTCCGCTGATACCCATCCGGCCCAGTCCGGCGGGTATCGCTTTGTCGTGCCGATTCCCCAGCTGATTCCCGCGCTGATTCCCGCGCTGTTTTCTCCGCCGGTCCGTCGCACATAAAAAAAGGCGGCAACCGGAGTTGCCGCCAAATCCACATACCAAGCTGCGGAATGTGTTTCCGATATCAGAGGAACCCGATCGAGATCCACGGGATGGCCGCGACCACGATGATGCCGATCAGCAGCGCGACCATGTAGCCGATGATCGGTTTGATGCCGGCATCGGGATGGGTCTTGCTGACCGCGCAGGCGCCGTAGTAGCCGACGCCGAACGGCGGCGAGAACAGGCCCAGGCCCATCGACAGGATCACCACCATCGCGTATTGCACCTCATGGATGCCCACCTCGCGGGCGATCGGGAACATCAGCGGCCCGAACAGCACGATGGCGGGAATCCCCTCCAGCACGCTGCCCAGCACCACGAACAGCACGATCGACATGGCCATGAAACCGATCGCCCCACCCGGCAGGTTCTCCATGAACAGCGCCAGGTTGTGCGAAAAGCCGGACTGGGTCAGCGACCATGCCATCGCCGTGGCGGTGCCGATGATGATGAGGATGGCGCCGGACAGGGCCGCCGTTTCCACCAGCATCGGCCCGATGCGTTTCCAGTTGAAGGTGCGGTACAGCAGCAGGCCGGCAACGACGGCATACACGATGCCCACCGTCGACACTTCGGTGGCGGTGGCCACGCCTTCGACCACCGCCACCCGGATCACGACCGGCAGCGCCAGCGCCGGAATGGCCACCAGCAAGGTGCTGCCGACTTCGCGGCCCGAGGCCCGCGCCGCCGACGGCGTCGTCTTGCGGGCGCGCCACCAGACCAGGACGCACAAGGCCAGACCCAGCACCAGGCCCGGCAGCAAGCCGCCGGTAAACAGCGCCGAGATCGATACGCCGGTGACCGAACCGATGGTAATCAACACAATGCTCGGCGGCACCGTCTCGGTCTGGGCGCCGGTGGCCGACAGCAATGCCACCAGCTCGCCCGGCTTCTCCCCGCGCTTGGTCATCTCTGGAAACAGGATCGGCGCCACCGCCGCCATGTCCGCCGCTTTCGACCCCGAAATTCCGGAAATCAGGTACATCGCCCCCACCAGCACATACGACAAGCCGCCCCGGACATGCCCCAGCAACGAGGCCAGGAAATTGATCATCGCCTTGGCCATGCCGGTCATCTCGATCAGCAAGCCTAGGAAAACGAACATCGGCACCGCCAGCAACAGCAGCTGCGACATGCCCTCGTCCATCCGGCTGACCACGATTTCCAGCGGCATCGTAGTCGACAGCGACAAATAGGAGAACGTCGCCAGGCCGAACGAGAAGGCGATCGGCATGCCGCTGAGCACCGTGAAGCCGACCACGCCGACGAAGAAGATCAGCAAGTTGAGGTTGCCCAGGTCCTTGAGCAGCGGGCCGCTGAACTCCAGCGCGAACACCGCCAGCGCCACCATGCAGATGCCGCCGAGCATCTGCTTCCAGCCGATCGCCAGCAGGCGGACGATGCACATGGCCAGCATGCAAAGCACCGCATACATGATCCCGGCCACGCGCCAGCCATCGTTGAACTCCAGCGCCGGCGTCACCAATCCCCATTGCTGGCTGATGAAGGCCCATGCCGGCGCCAGGATCAGGCCGAGGAACAGCATGCTGGACATCAGGGCGACGTTGTCCCAGATCTTGCCCCACTCTTTTCCCGCACGGTTGACGATGGCCGTCATCCGCATGTGCGCACCGCGATGCAAGGCGGTGGCCGCGCCGGTCATCGCCAGCCAGAGGAACAATATCGCCGCCAGCTCATCGCCCCAGGACAAGGGGTTGTGGAAGGCATACCGCATCACCACGCCGGAAAACAGCAGCACGATCTCCGCCAGCACCAGCAGCGCGGCCGGCACGGCCACCATCAGCCCCAGCGCATGGTCGATGCGCTTGAGCCAGCCGGGCATGGAATGCGGCGGCCCGGCAACCACTGCCTCGCCGCCGCGCGCTGCGGCGAACTCTTCAGCGATGGCCGGAGTCATGCCAGCTTCCCTGTGACTTTTTCGAGCAGCGACCATTCTTCATCGCCGAAGGTCTTTTGCATCTCGGCATAGAAACCGCCCTTCTTGAGCACATCGCGGAAGGCATCGATGTTGGGCCGGTTGAAGACCAGGCCTTTCGCCTCCAGGTCCTTTTGCAGCGAAGCATTCAGCCTGGCGACATCTTCGCGCTGCTTCATCGCATGGGCATTGAGATGCCTGGACACCACGTCGCGCACGCTGGAGGGCAACTTCTGCCAGGCGTTGCGGTTGCCCAGGAACCAGAAGCCATCCCACATGTGGCTGGTCATCGAGCAATACTTCTGGACTTCGAACAGCTTGGCCGAATCGATCACCGCCAGTGCATTCTCCTGGCCTTCCACCACCCGGGTCTGCAGCGACGAATACACTTCATTGAAGCTGATCGAAGTGGGCGCCGCCGACAGGGCCCGGAACAAGGAAATCCATACGCGTCCCGGCGGAACGCGGATCTTCATGCCTTTCAGGTCGCCCGGCGTGGCGATCGGCTTGACGCTGCTGGTGATCTGGCGGAAGCCGTTGTCCCAGATCTTGTCCTGCACTTCCAGTCCCGCCTTGTTGATCAGGCCGCGCAGGTGTGCGCCCAGTTCGCCGTCCAGCGCCGAGAACACCTGGTTGTAATCCTTGAAGGCAAAGCCGACGCCCGAAATCGCCGTCTTCGGCACCAGCGCCGACAGTGCGTTCACCCCGGACAAGGTGAAGAACTCCAGCGCGCCTGCGCGCAACTGGGCGAACATGTCGGGATCGCCGCCCAACTGGTTGTTGGGGAACAGGCGGATTTCCATGCGCCCGTCGGTTTCCTTCCTGATGGCATCGGCCGCTTCCTGGATACGCGTATTGAGCGGGTGCGAAGCCGGCAAGTCGGTACCGACCTTGTAGGTGAACTCGGCCGCATGTGCACGGCGAATCCAGGGTGCGCCCATCACGCCGGATGCGGCCAACGCGACGGAACCTGCCCCGGTGATGAGGAATTTGCGGCGATCGAAAGTCATTGCTATCTCCTTGATGTAATTGCCGACCGTTGTCGGCGTTTATGTGCCTGGCGACGGCAAGGCGGTACCCTGCCGCAGCATCGGCTGTCTCCCTACCCTTGGTATGCGTTGGTTCTCTGCCTGGTTCTCTATCGCAGCGCTGCCGGCATCGCTCAGTCGACGGCGATCACGGGCTTGATCTCCTCAAAATTCTTCATGCGCTCCAGCGCCAGGTTGACCTCATCGAGCTTGTAGCGGCCGGTGATCATTTTCTGGAACGGGAAATCGTCCTGGTGCTTTTCCAGGAACTGCAGGGCCAGCGAATAGCTGCGCGCATCGCCCGAGAACGAGCCGATCACCTGCAGGTTCTTCTTGACGATCATCGACGGCTGCATCGTGGTGGCGCCTTCGCCCAACTGGCCGACCACCAGGTAACGGCCGCCCTTGCGGGCCAGCGCCAAGCCTTCATTGAAGGCCGATGGCGCGCCGGTGAACTCCATGACGATGTCGGCGCCCCGCCCTTCGGTGTGCTGCAGCACCAGGTCCAGGCGTTCCTGCGGGGTCGTGCCTTCCACCGGGATGCAGACATCCGCGCCGAACTGGCGCGCCATCTCCAAGCGCGGCGCCGGCGAACCGACCACGATGATCTTGCGGGCGCCGCGGACGCGGGCATTGGCCGTCGCCAGCAGGCCCAGCGGGCCGGCGCCCTGGATCAGCACGGTCTCGGTCGGCTCGATCTCGCCCAGTTGCGAGAAGGCGTTCATCACCGAACGCAGCGCGCAGCTCGACAGGCTGGCCAGCTCATTGGGCACCGAGTCCGGCACGCGCAAGCGGCCGGACTGCGGCAGCACGTAACCGTATTGGGAAAACCCGCCCAGCAAGTAAGGCGACTGCTCGATGTTTTCATACATGTAGGCGCGGCGGTTGATGCATAGCGTCGGCTTGCGCGCAGTGGTGCAGAAATAGCAGCCGCCGCAGGAAGTATGGGTATAGACCACCCGGTCGCCGACCTTCAGCGGCGTGCCGACCGAGTCGGTCTCCACGCCCTTGCCGGCGCGGATCACCCGGCCCACCATTTCATGGCCGATGATCACGGGCAGGTTCACCTTCAGCGACAGGGAGCCCTGCCACAAATGGATATCGGTGCCGCAGATCGAGCACATCTCGATCTTGACCATGGCGGCATTGGGTTCGAGCTCGCGCGGCACAGGCACTTCTTCGATCTTCAGCGGCGCCTTGAATTCGCGCAGCACGGCCGCGCGGGAAAACTCCGGAATGGGTGTCATGCAGTCTGTCTCCTGATGGGATGGCGTTGTTCTGTTCAACCGTGGCGCAGCACGATGGTCTTGGCGACGGTGTATTCCTTGAGCGCTTCCAGGCCCTTTTCGCGGCCGTGCCCGCTGCGCTTGACGCCGCCGAACGGCAGTTCGATGCCGCCGCCGGCGCCGTAGTTGTTGATGAATACCTGGCCGACGCGCAGCTTCTTGGCCACGCGCATCTGGCGCGCGCCGTTCTCGGTCCACAGGCCTGCCACCAGGCCGTATTCGGTGCCGTTGGCGATGGCAATCGCCTCGGCTTCGTCCTCGAACGGAATGGCAGCCAGCACCGGCCCGAACACTTCGTCCTGGGCCAGTTCATGGGTGGTCGGCACCGGGCCGAACAAGGTCGGCGGCACGAAGTAACCCGTCTTCACTACGCTGGCATCCATGCCCCCTTGCGCCAGCACCTTGATGCCGTCTTTTCGCGCGCGGTCGATGAATCCCTTGACCTTGTCGGCCTGGGTGGCGTTGATGACCGGGCCGCATTGCAAGTCGGCCGCCGGCGCGCCGACGCGGATGGCGGCCATCTTTTCGGCCAGCAGCGCCGAGAAGCGGTCGTAGATGGAACGCTGGATCAGCACGCGGCTGCCGGCCGAGCAGGTCTGCCCGGCATTCTGGGTGATGACGCCGACAATCGTCCTGGCGGCCAGTTCTGCATCGACATCGTCGAAGACGATCTGCGGCGATTTCCCGCCCAGCTCCAGCACGCATGGCACGTGGTTCTTCGCCGCCGCGGTCTGGATCAGCGTGCCCACCTCCGGCGAGCCGGTGAAGGACAGGAAATCCACATCCGGATGGTTCGACAAGGCCGCGCCGGCCTCTTCGCCCAGGCCGGTGACGAGGTTGAGCACGCCCGCCGGCAAGCCGGCCTGCGCGGCCAGTTGCGTCAGGCGGATGCAGCTCATGCTGGCGTCTTCGGCCGGCTTGAGAATGGCGGTGTTGCCGGTCGCCAGCGCCGGGCCCAGCGTGCGGCCGAACATCGACGCCGGGTAGTTCCACGGGATGATCAATCCCACCACGCCGCGCGCTTCGCGCTGGACGGTCACCTGGAAACCGTCGAGGAACGGCAGCACGTCGCCCAGTATCTTGTCGCAGGCGCCGGCATAAAACTCGAAGTAGCGTGCCGTGGCCTTGATGTCGGTGCGGGCCTGGCTGATCGGTTTGCCGGTGTCGCGCGCCTCAAGCTGCGCCAGGTCTTCTTCGTTGTCCAGGATCAGTTGCGACAGCCGGGCCAGGATACGGCCGCGCTCGAAGCCTGCCATGCTGCCCCAGGCGCCTGCCAGCGCGCGGCGCGCGGCCTGCACCGCGCGCTCGACTTCGTCCTTGGCGCCGCGCGCAATCGCAGTGAACACTTCACCGTCGGAAGGGTTGCGCACGTCGATGGACGCGCCCGATGCTGCGGCGCTCCAGGCGCCGTTGATGAAGATGGTCTGGGCTTGTGCAGCCATGGTGATGCCTCCTGATGTCTCGATCGTTGTAGTGGTGTTGCGGCGGTATTGGCCATCGTTGCAAGGCGGGGCCTTGCTCCGGTGCTGGAAAAAAGTATAGGGAGTTAAAAGCCCGCGCTACAAATACGAATTGCCAATAGAGGATATAATCCACGCCTATACCAACCGTAAAAACACCGCTTTTCCATCGTTTCTCCATGTGTGGCGCCCGCCATGGAACCTGTAGGAGACAAGTTCGTGGACGTACGACAATTGCGTTACTTCGTGGCCGTCGTCGAAGCCGGCAGCCTTTCCAAGGCCGCGCTGAAGCTGGCCATTTCGCAACCCTCGCTGAGCCAGCAGATCGTCGAAATGGAAGGCGACATGGGTCTTCCATTGCTGTTGCGCAGCTGGTCCGGCGTGCGGCCGACCGAGGCCGGACTGTCAATGTACCGGCATGCAAAAACCATCCTCGGCCAGGTCGAACAGATGCGCGCCGAAGTACGCCGCGGCGAGTACGAACTCTCCGGCCCGGTCGCCATCGGCCTGCCCACCAGCGTCGCCACCGTCATCGCCGTGCCGCTGTTCGACCGCATGCGCAGCAGGTATCCCGGCATCGAACTGCAGATCATCGAGAGCATGAGCGGCAGCCTCTCCGAACTGCTGGCCAACGGCCGGCTGGACATGGCCATCCTGTTCCGCGAGACCGAGACGCGCGGCATCAGCGTCATCCCGCTGTTCAACGAACTGCTCTCCGTGCACGGCGCGGCCTGGATCGGCGATCCGATGGCGCGGTCGCTGCCGCTGTCGATGCTGTCCGGCGTGCCGCTGGTCCTGCCGGGCAAATCCAACGGCTTGCGCCTGCTGGTGGAACGCACGTTTGCCGCCGAACGGCTGGAGCTCAACGTCGTCGCCGATATCGACTCCCTGCCCACCATGCTCTCGCTGGCCCGCCGCGGCAGCGTCGCCACGATCCTGTCCGGCTTCATCACCATCGGCAGCCACGGCGAACTGCCGGCGCGCTATCTGGTGGAGCCGACGCTGGAGCGCTCGGTCGCGCTGTGCCGCCTCAATTCCGTCCCGCAGACCGCCGCATCGCGCGCGGTGCAGGACTGCATCCAGGCGATCGTGGCCGACCTGGCGCCGTCGCTGAAGGTAACGCCCTAACCTCCCTGGCCGGCGGCAGGCGCCCACCACATTGGTTTTGGCTATACCCCCTAGTCAAAAAGAGTATTTCCCGGCGTCTCCTTTTGCGGGCTAAGATTTTTCATCGGCACGACATTCGCCTCGTTACAACGAAAAATCCAACCGTCCTGGAGACCAGACATGCCACTTCCTCTTTCCGGCGTCACCGTGGTGACGCTTGAACAAGCCATTGCCGCACCGATCGCCTCGCGCCACCTGGCCGACTGGGGCGCGCGGGTGATCAAGATCGAGCGTCCGGGCCGGGGCGACTTCTGCCGCGACTACGACACCGCCATGAACGGCATGTCCAGCCAATTCGTCTGGACCAACCGCTCCAAGGAAAGCCTGGCGCTCGACATCAAGAGCCCCGAGGGCAAGCAGGTCCTCGACGCGCTGCTGCCCAAGGCCGATGTGTTCCTGCAAAACCTGGCGCCGGGCGCCGCCGCCAAACTCGGGCTCGACGCGCGCACGCTGGTCAAGCGCTTTCCGGCGCTGATCGCCTGCGACGTTTCCGGCTACGGCAGCGGCGGCCCGTACGGCAAGAAAAAAGCCTATGACCTGCTGGTCCAGTGCGAATCGGGCTTCCTCGCCATCAACGGCACCGAAGAGCAACCGGCCAAATGCGGGCTGGCCATTGCCGATACCGCTACCGGCATGTATGCCCTCAACGGCATCCTCATGGCGCTCTATCATCGCGAACGCACCGGCCAGGGCACCGCCTTCGAAGTCTCGCTGTTCGATTCCATGGCCGAATGGATGAGTTATCCGGCCTTCTACACCAGCGGCACCGGCGCACCGCTCAAGCGCACCGGCATGCGCCACGCCACGATTGCTCCTTACGGCCCGTTCCGCGCCGGCGACGGCCGCAGCATCTTCTTCGGCATCCAGAACGCCCGCGAATGGGAGTCGTTCTGCCAGACGGTGCTGGAAGACCCGTCCGTCGGCACCGATGCCCGCTTTGCCACCAATCCGCAGCGGCTGGTCAACCGCGATGCGCTCGAACAGCTCATCGAAGAACGCTTCGCCCGCTGGAGCAGCGACGAGCTGCTCGCCAGGCTGGACCAGGCCGCCATTGCCAACGCGCGCATGAACACGGTGGAAGAATTCACGCGGCATCCGCAATTGCATGCCCGCAAGCGCACCCGCGAAGTGGACTCGCCCCACGGCCCGCAAACCATGTTCCTGCCCGCCATCACGATCGACGGCCTGGAACCGGCCATGCATCCGGTTCCTGCCGTGGGCCAGCACAACGACGCCATCCTGGGCGAGCTCGGCCTGCAACATTTGCGCCAGCGGAGCGCCGCATGACTCCGGCCAGCTCCGGGCAAACCGTACGCATCGTGCGCACCTTCCTTGCCGTGCCGGCCCATCGGCGACGGCTGGTGGAGTCGGCGGCCCGCTCGCAGGCCGATGCCGTCTTCCTCGACCTGGAAGACGCGGTTCCCGAGTCCGAAAAACAGCAGGCGCTGGACGACGCCTTGCTGGCGCTGCAGGAACTCGACTGGAGCGGCAAGCATGTGGCCGTACGCGTCAATGCCTTTGGCAGCCGTTTCCTGCAAGCCGAAATCGAGACGCTGGCCAAGAAGGCCTCCCGGCTCGACGCCATCATCATCCCCAAGGCCGAACGCTGCGGCGACATCGCCGCCATTGCCGGCTGGCTGGATGCATCCGAAACGGCGCGCGCCCAACCGCTCCAACTGGAACTGCTCATCGAAACCGCGCTCGGCCTGGTGCAAGTCGATGCGCTGGCGCAAAGCCATGCGCGGGTTTCGGCGCTGCACCTTGGCGTCGGCGATTTCGCCGCTTCCATCGGCGCCCGCAGCACGGAGATCGGCAGTTCGCCGGACGGCTACCGGCAAACCGTTGCTGCCGCGGGCAACTACCTGAGCGCGCCGCTCGACCTGTTCGCCTATCCGATGATGCGGCTCCTGGTCGCAGCCCGCGCATTCAACCTGCGCGCCGTCGACGGCCCATGCGGCGCGTACCGGGATGCCACGCTCACCCAGGCCTGGGCCGAGAAAGCGGCGGCGATGGGCTTCGATGGAAAACAGGTCATCCACCCATCGCAAATCGCAGCCACGCGCGATGCGTTCATTCCGGACGCTGCGCAACAGGCATTCGCGCAGCGCGTCGTCGCGGCCATGGAGGATGCCGAACGCAACGGCAAGGGCGCGGTGTCGGTCGACGGCAAGATGGTCGACTACGCCAACGTCCGCATGGCGCAACGCATCCTGCGCCTCGCCGGCCACTCCTGACTGCTGATTCATCACTGCGCACCGGAGCCATCGAAAACGGCGCCGGTGCGCCAACCTTTGCAAACAGGCCTCAGATGGAACCGGCGCCATGCGCCAGGAACCCGCCATCCACCGGCAGCACGATGCCGTTCACATACGAAGCGCCATCCGAGGCGAGATAGGTCACGGCCGAAGCGATCTCGGCCGTCGTGCCGTAACGTTTCATCGGGATGGCGCGCGTATATTCTTCGCGGAATTTATCGGTATGCAGGACCCGCGTCATCGGCGTATCGACCGGCCCCGGCGCCACCGCATTGACGGTGATGCCGTGCGGGCAGAGCTCGACCGCCATCTGGCGCGTCAATGCGATCACCGCGCCCTTGGAAGTGCCATAGGCCGTGCGGCCGCTGCCCACGGCGCGCATGCCGGCCACCGAGGCGATGTTGACGATGCGGCCCCAATGCTTGGGGATCATCAGGCGCGCCGCGTGCTGGCCGCACAGCATGCTGCCGGTGACGTTGACGTTCATGGTCGATTGGAAGATGTCGAGCGGGTATTCGACAAAAGGCAAGACCTTGGCGATGCCGGCGCTGTTGACCAGCACGTCGCAGCGCCCGAACTCCTGGCCGATCTGGCTGAAGCCGGCGGCGATCGATTGCGCGTCGGCCACGTTCATCTGCAGCGCCGATGCCGCATGGCCCTGGCCCTGGAAGCGTGCAGCGGTGGCTTGCGCCGCCGCCAGATCCAGGTCCGCAATGACGATGTGATAGCCGGCTGCCGCCAGCTGCTCGCCCACTTCGGCGCCGATGCCGGCCGCGCCTCCGGTGATTACTGCTACCCTGCCGTTGCTCTTGCGTTGCGTCTCTTCCACGTTGTCTCCTGTCCCAATTTTTTCGCTGCGGCGCCGGATCGACCGTGCCGAAGCATGCATGATTGGAGCAGATTATGAGAGACGGAAAACGCCGGCTCAATGGATATTAAAGCCGCGCCCTGTGAGAAAAAGTCACTGCAGCCGATGCCGCCGCCCGAGCGCGTATCGGCAAGGCCGGCGCGGCCACAGTCCGCGCCGGCCGCGCTTGCAGCCTGCTGCCCGGCAATCGCGATTCAGAGGAAGCAGGTTGAAATCGCGGGAATGAATGTAATGGCCACCAACCCCGCCAGTAACACGCCCAGATACAGCCAGATGCGCTTGAGCGCGGTCTCCGGCGGCACCTGCCCGATGATGCAGGCGGCGTAGTAGCACAGGCCGAATGGCGGCGCGAACACGCCCAAACCCATGGCCAGGATCACCACCATCGCGTAGTGGATTTCATGGATGCCGAGCTGGTGCGCGACCGGAAACAGCAAGGGCGCAAACAGCACGATGGCGGGAATCCCCTCCAGCACGCTGCCCAGCACGATGAACGCCACGATCGACACCAGCAGGAAGCCGGTGGTGCCGCCCGGCACATGGGTCATCATGGCGGCCAGGTCGTGCGAGAAGCCCGATTGCGTCAGCGCCCATCCCATCGCACTGGCGGCGCCGACGATGAACAGGATCGCGCCCGACAAGGCGGCGGTCTGCACCAGGATCGGCATGCCCATGCTCCACTTCAGGCTGCCCCGATAAATCAGCAGGCCGACAATGAGCGAATAGGCGATGCCGATGGTCGAGACCTCGGTCGCCGTCGCCACGCCTTCGACCACGGCGGTGCGGATCACGAACGGCAGCAGCAATGCCGGCAGCGCGATGGCGAAGGTGCGCAGCACGTACTTGGCGGGAGCGCGCGCGGTTTCCACATGGTCGCTGCCGGCGCGCCACCAGGCCACGACCGCCAGCACCACGGCCAGCACGATCGCCGGCAGGATGCCGGCGGTAAACAGCGCCGCGATCGAGATGCCGGTCACCGAGGCGATTGCGATCAGCACCAGCGAGGGCGGGATGGTTTCGCTCATCGCGCCGGAGGCGGCCAGCAGCGAAATCAATTCGCTGTCCTGCATGCCGCGCTTGCGCATTTCGGGAAACAGCACCGGCGCCACGGCGGCCATGTCGGCGGTCTTCGATCCGGAGATGCCCGACACCAGCAACATCGCCCCCAGCAGCACATACGACATGCCGCCGCGCACGTGGCCCACCAGCGAGGCCAGGAATTCGACCATCACGCGCGCCAGGCCGGTGGCATGCACCAGTTGGCCCAGCAGCACGAACATCGGCACGGCCAGCAGGATCAGGCTGCTCATGCCCTCGTCCATGCGCCCGACCACGATCACCAGCGGGGTCGAGGTAGTGCACAGCAAGTAGGCGCTGGTGGCGATGGCAAAGGCGAAGGCGATCGGCGCGCCGGCCATCACCGCCACGCCCAGCATGCCAAGGAAGAACACCGGCAGCGCCTGCTGCCCCATCGCCGCCAGCATCGGCGCGGCCAGGTAGCAGCCGCCGGCGACCAGCGCCAGCAGCGCCGCCACGCTGGCCACGTCGCGCTTGCCATGCTGCAGCAGGCGCAGCACGCAACTGGCGAGCGCGACCACGAAGCCGGCCGGCAAGGCCAGCGCGCGCACCATGCCGCTCCATCCCAGCGCCGGCGTTTCGACGAAACCCTGGTCTTCCACATAATCGAAGCTGGGGTGCAGCACCAGCGCCAGCAGCACCAGCGTGACGCCGATGGCCAGCGTTTCGGCCCATACCTGGGCGCGCGGCGGCAGCTTGGAGATGAAGAAGGTCAGCCGCATGTGGCAATTCTTCTGCACCGCCAGCGCCGCGCCCAGCATGGCCAGCCACAGGAACAGGATCGAGGCCAGCTCGTCGCTCCACACCAGCGAACTGTGCAGCACCGAGCGCGCGACGATGCCGGCCATCAGGATCGCCACCTCGGCCACCAGCACAACCGCCGCCAGCGTCTCCACCGACTTCTGCAACCAGTGCTGGCAGGCGTCGATCAGGCTGCGCGGGGCATCGTGCGTTCCCATCGCCGCGCCCGGCTGCATGCTGTGCACGGCACTCATGTCATCTTCCCGACGACCGATTCCAGCGCGGCCCACGGCGCGGCGCCGAACTTGTCTTTCCATTCCTTGTAGAACCCGGCGTCGGCCAGCGCCTTGCGGAAGGCGTCGCGATTGGCGCTGTCGAAGACGATGCCCTTCCTGGTGAGTTGCTCCTTGAGCGAGACGTTGAGCTGTTCGACATCGCCGCGCTGCTCGACGCTGGCGCGGTCGAATTCGCGGCGCACGATCGCCTTGAGGTCGTCCGGCAGATTGTTGAACGCGCGGCGGTTGCCCAGCAGCCAGAACGGGTCCCAGATGTGGTTGGTCTGGCTGATGTATTTCTGCACTTCATACAGCTTGCCGGCATCGATGGCGACCAAGCCGTTTTCCTGGCCGTCCACCAGCTTGGTTTGCAGCGCCGTGTACAGCTCGTTGAAGTTGATCGAGGTCGGGTTGGCGCCGAGCGCCTTGAACAGAGAGGTGAACATGGGCGACACCGGCACGCGGATGCGGTAGCCCTGCAGGTCGGCCGGGGCCTTGATCGGCTTGGAAGTCGACGATATCTGGCGGAAGCTGTTGTCGGCGGCCTTGGAGACCGACACGATGCCGCTCTTGTCGATCTGCGCGCGGATGATCTTGCCCAGTTCGCCATCCACGCTGGACCACACTTGCTGGTAATCGGAATAGGTGAAGCCGACATTGGTGATGGCCGCCAGCGGCACCACGGTCGACAGCACCGAGCCGGCGATGTTGAGGAACTCGACGCCGCCGGTGCGCACCTGGGTCAGCAGGTCGGTATCGGAACCCAACTGGCTGGCCGGGAAGAAACGGATGTCGAGCCGGCCCGAGCTGGCTTCGCGGATACGCTCGGTGGCCTGCTTCAAGCGGGCGTTGATCGGCTGGTCGAGCGACTGGCCGGTGGCCAGCTTGTAGTTGAATTCGGCGGCGCGCGCCGGTTTGCTCCAGATCGTCACCAGCGGCAGGGCCGCGGCGGCGGCCAGGACGGAGCGGCGCGACACGCCGCGCGGCGGGTTGGTTTTGCTCATGCTGTGTCTCCAGTTTTTATGTGTCGGAGGAGTGCCGCCTGCCGGTTGCAGCGGGCTGGCGACCATGTCCTGATAGTGCAGCTCTGTGGCTGCTACGGTGCATTCGAGCTTGAATTTAAAAGGTTTATTGGTGAAGTACAATTAATTTATTTTTCATTAATCTTTAGAAAATTTAAAGGGTTAGCGTATGTATCTGCCGCTTCGCGCCATCAGCGTATTCCACGCCGCCGCCCGCTCCGGCAGCATTTCGGCGGCCGCCGACGAACTCAATGTGACGCCCTCGGCCGTCAGCCAGCAGATCCAGGCGCTGGAGACGCACCTGGGCACATCCCTGATGGTGAAAGTGGGGCGCGGCGTGGCGCTGACCGAGGCGGGGGAGCGCTACTTCTCCTTGATCGCCGAAGAGATCGACCGCATCTCCGAGGCCACCCAAAGCATCCGCGGCCTGCGGCCGGTCACCCTGTTGACGGTGCGCGCCACGCCCACGCTGTCGAGTAAGTGGCTGCTGCCGCGCCTGAAGGGTTTTCTGGACGCCAATCCCGACCTCGAAGTGCGCCTCAACGGCACCAACGAGGTCACCGATTTCACGCGTGAAACGGTGGATGTGGAAATCCGCCACGGCCGCGGCCAATGGCCGGGGCTCTACACCGAAGGGCTGACCGAAGAACTGTTCTTCCCCGTGTGCCACCCCGGCTACGCCGCGCCCGGCAGCCTGAACGCGGAAGACCTGGCGCAGCACCGCCTGATCCAGTCGGTGAAGTCGCAGGTGCAATGGCCCTACTGGTTTTCGCTCAACAAGCTCAGTGCGCCGAACCAGATGCGGCGCGTGCTGTTCGACCGCAGCCACATGGCCATCGACGCGGCCGCCGACGGCATCGGCCTGGCGCTGGAGAGTTCGCTCATGATGTGGCGCGAGCTGCGCGAGGGCACGCTGGTTTGCCCATTGCGCCACCCGCCGCGGGTGGCGCAGACCACGCAGTGGGTGGTGTGCCCGGTGGACAGCCTGCGCAAGAAGAAGGTCAGCCTGTTCCTGGACTGGCTCAAAGAAGAAGTGAAGCAGTGGCAGGCGCAGCAATTCATCCCGCCCGGCATGCCCGGCGGCAAATAATTAGAAAAACTAAGCATTCCTATCGTAAATGTTAATTGTTTTAACAAGATGCGCTGATTAAACTTTTTTGCACGGGTTGGCTGCGCGCTCGCTTCACACCGCAGCCGCCCCGCAAAAAGGAGACACGGCAAGGAACCCATCCCTGCCGCTTTGACGAGTCAGTCGCATCCGGCGCCCGCATGACGCTTCACGCATCGGGCCGCCGCACATTACGAGAAGGAATTGACATGAATTTGTACAGCTTGCTGCGCGAGCGCGCGGCCGCCGGCCGCCCGGTGCGCGTCGGCCTGATCGGCGCCGGTAAGTTCGGCTCCATGGTGTTGGCCCAGGCGCAGCATATCGAAGGCATGCACGTGGTCGGCGTGGCCGACCTCAACGTCGAAAAGACGCATGCCGCGCTCAACCGCGTGGGCTGGCCCAAGGAACGCTACGCCGCCAAGAGCCTGGGCGAAGCCGTCAAGAACGGCACCACCTGCGTGCTGGAAAACGCCGCCGCGCTGGCCGACTGCGAAGAGATCGAATGCATCATCGAAGCCACCGGCCATCCGATCGCCGGCGTGCGCCATGCGCTCTCGGCCATCGACGGCAACAAGCACGTGGTGATGGTCAACGTCGAAGCCGACGCCATGTGCGGCCCGCTGCTGGCGGCGCGCGCCAAGGCCAAGGGATTGGTCTACAGCATGGCCTATGGCGACCAGCCGGCCATCATCTGCGAACTGGTGGACTGGGCGCGCTCGTGCGGCTTCGAACTGGTCTCGGCCGGCAAGGGCATGAACTTCGAGCCGCGCTACCGCTACTCGACGCCGGATACCGTCTGGGGCTATTTCGGCTGGACCGATGAAGAAGTGGCCAAGGGCGACTTCAATCCCAAGATGTACAACTCTTTCACCGACGGCACCAAGGCCGCGATCGAAATGGCGGCGGTGGCCAACGGCACCGGCCTGGATTGCCCGGATGACGGCCTGGCGTTTCCGCCGACCGGACTGCATGACCTGGCCGGCGTGTTCAAGCCCGCATCCGAAGGCGGCCGCCTGCCGCGCGCCGGCCTGGTCGACATCGCCGCCAGCCAGGAGCCCGACGGCCGCGAAGTGTTCAACAACATCCGCTACGGCGTGTTCGTCACCTTCAAGGCGCCGACCGAATATGCGCGCGCCTGCTTCAAGCAATACGGTCTGCTGGTGGACAAGTCGGGCTGGTACGGCTCGATGTGGCGCCCGTTCCACATGATCGGCCTGGAAACCAGCATCAGCGTGCTGTCGGCCGTGCTGCGCGGCGAATCGACCGGCTGCTCCAAGGAGTTCCGCGGCGATGCCGTGGCCACCGCCAAGCGCGACCTGAAGCCGGGCGAATTCCTCGACGGCGAAGGCGGCTACGCGGTCTGGGCCAACGCCATTCCCGCGACCAAAAGCCTGGCCCACGGCGCCTTGCCGATCGGCCTGGCGCATAACGTCAAGCTCAAGCGCGCCGTCGCCAAGGACACCGTGGTGCGCTTCGAGGACGTGGAACTGCTCAACGACCTGGATGTGGTGGCGCTGCGCCGCGAGATGGAAAACCAGGCGCGCGGCAACGTCCGCTAGGGGTGCGCATGGCAAACGCAGACGCATTTGCCGTCATCGCGGAGTTCGAGGTAAAGCCGGCCTGCATGGCGGCTTTTCTCGCGCTGGCGCATGACGATGCCCATCATTCCGTCAATAGCGAAGCGGGTTGCCAACGCTTCGATGTAGTGCGGCTCGACGGCACCAACCACGTGCTGTTCTACGAGCTGTACGACGACCGGCGCGCCTTCGACCTGCATCTCGACACGCCCCATCTCAAACGCTTCCAGGCCGGTTTCCCGGCACTGGTGGTGCGCGAGCTGCCGGTGCGCTTCGGCCAGATGCACCGGCACTGGGAAGGAAGCCCCGCATGAAGACCATCGGCTTCATCGGCACCGGCATCATGGGCTTGCCCATGGCCGGCCACCTGCTGCGCGCCGGGCTGGCGGTCAAGGCCTGGAACCGTACGCTGGCCAAGGCCGCGCCGCTGGCAACACTGGGCGCGCAGCTGGTGCCCGCCGCAGCGGACACGGTACGCGATGCCGATGCCCTGGTCTGCATGCTCAGTTCCGGCCCGGCTTGCGACGAGCTGCTGCTGGGCGAACAAGGGCTGATCATCGCGATGAAGCCGGGCGCGCTGCTGGTGGTGATGAGTTCCATCCCGGTGGAGACGGCGCGGCGGCAGGCGGCCACGGCCGGCGAACATGGCGTGCTCTATGTGGATGCGCCGGTCTCGGGCGGGGAAAAGGGCGCCAGGGAAGCCACGCTGGCCATCATGGCCGGCGGCGCCGCACCGGCCTGGGACGCCGCGCAGCCGTTGCTGGCGCTGATGGGCCGGCCCACGCATGTCGGCCCGGCAGGCTGCGGGCAGCTCGCCAAGCTGGTGAACCAGATGATGGTGGCAGCCAATATCGCCAGCGTCTCTGAAGCCATGCTGCTGGCCGAACATGGCGGCGCCGACGTCGCCAAGGTGCGCGAGGCGCTGCTGGGCGGCTTCGCCGATTCGACCATCCTGCGCCAACATGCGCTGCGCATGATCGCCTCGGACTTCACGCCCGGCGGACCGGCCAAGTACCAACTCAAGGACACCCGCACCGCCATCGCCTTCGCGCACAGCGTGGGCTTGTCGCTGCCGATGCTCAACCAGGCCGACCGCCTGTTCGCCGACATGATCGAGCACGGCGACGGCGAGCTGGACCATAGCGGCCTCATCCGGGAACTGCGACGAAGACAAGGCTTGCCGGCCTAGCCGCTCATTCGCATCGACGCGCCTTACCAGCGGTAACGCGCCGTCGCCAGCACCTGCCGGCTGTTGCCATAGATGCAGCGCCCATCGTAATAGCAGCCAGTGACATAGTCGCGGTTGAACAGGTTGCTGCCGGTCAGCGACAGGCGCCAGCTCGGCAAGTCGTAGTGGAGCGCGGCATCGAACAAGGCGTAGCCCGGAATGCTCAGCGGCCAACCGGTAGTAGTCGAACTTGGCCAGGACCGCAATACATCGCCGCCACGAAAAAAAACCCGCCTCGAACTTCAGGCGGGTTTCTTCCGGCGCTCACGCTTGCATCAGCATTTGCATCAGCATTTGCATCAGCATTTGCATTAGCGTTTGCATCAGCGCTTAAGCTGCGACAGGTCGCGCACCGCGCCGCGGTCGGCCGAGGTGGTCAGCGCGGCATAGGCTTGCAATGCCTGCGACACCACGCGTTCGCGGTTGCCCGGTTGCCATGCCTTGTCGCCCCGCGCTTCCATGGCGGCGCGGCGCTTGGCCAGGTCGTCGCCGGAGATGCGCAGGTTGATGGTGCGGTTGGGGATGTCGATGTCGATCATGTCGCCTTCTTCCACCAGGCCGATGGCGCCGCCTTCGGCCGCTTCCGGCGAAGCGTGGCCGATCACCAGGCCCGAGGAGCCGCCGGAGAAACGGCCGTCGGTGAACAGCGCGCAGGCCTTGCCCAGGCCCTTGGACTTGATGTACGAGGTCGGGTACAGCATTTCCTGCATGCCCGGACCGCCCTTGGGGCCTTCGTAGCGCACGATGACAACGTCGCCGGCATGCACCTTGTCGCCCAGGATGCCTTCCACGGCGGCCTCCTGGCTTTCGAACACGCGCGCGGTGCCGGAGAACTTGAGGATGCTTTCATCCACGCCGGCGGTCTTCACGATGCAGCCCTTCTCGGCGATGTTGCCGTACAGGACCGCCAGGCCGCCGTCCTTCGAGTAAGCGTGCTCGATGTCGCGGATGCAGCCGTTGGCGCGGTCCAGGTCGCTGGTCTCGAAACGCTCTTCCTGCGAGAACGCGGTTTGCGTGGGCACGCCGCCGGGCGCGGCGCGGAACAGCTTGTGCACGGCCGGGTCGCTGGTGACGCGGATGTCGTATTTCTCGATGGCCTCCCCCAGGGTCTTGCTGTGCACGGTGGGACGCGAAGTGTCCAGCAGGCCGGCGCGCGCCAGCTCGCCCAGGATGGCGATGATGCCGCCGGCGCGATGCACGTCTTCGATGTGGTACTTGTTGGTCATCGGCGCGACCTTGCACAGGCAGGGCACCTTGCGCGAGATGCGGTCGATGTCGGCCATGGTGAATTCGACCTTGGCTTCATGCGCGGCGGCCAGGAGGTGCAGCACGGTGTTGGTGGAGCCGCCCATGGACACGTCCAGGGTCATGGCGTTTTCCCAGGTTTCCTTGGTGGCGATGTTGCGCGGCAGGATGGAGTAGTCGTCCTGCTCGTAGTGGCGCTTGGCCAGTTCCACGATCTGACGGCCGGCGCGCAGGAACAGTTCCTTGCGGTCGGCGTGGGTGGCCAGGATGGTGCCGTTGCCCGGCAGCGACAGGCCCAGCACTTCGGTCAGGCAGTTCATCGAGTTGGCGGTGAACATGCCGGAGCAGGAACCGCAGGTCGGACAGGCCGAGCGTTCGACTTCGGCCACGTCGGCGTCGGAGATGTTCTGGTCGCCGGCCTGGATCATGGCGTCGACCAGATCCAGCTTGATGATCTTCTTGTCAGTGTTGACGGTCTTGATAACCTTGCCGGCTTCCATCGGGCCGCCGGAGACGAAGATCACGGGGATGTTCAGGCGCATGGCGGCCATCAGCATGCCCGGGGTGATCTTGTCGCAGTTGGAGATGCACACCATGGCGTCGGCGCAGTGGGCGTTGACCATGTATTCCACCGAGTCGGCGATCAGGTCGCGCGAGGGCAGCGAGTACAGCATGCCGTCATGGCCCATGGCGATGCCGTCGTCGACGGCGATGGTGTTGAATTCTTTCGCTACGCCGCCGGCCGCCTCGATCTCGCGCGCCACCAGCTGGCCCAGGTCCTTCAGGTGCACGTGGCCCGGCACGAACTGGGTGAACGAGTTGACCACGGCGATGATGGGCTTGGAGAAATCGCCATCCTTCATGCCGGTGGCGCGCCACAATGCGCGGGCGCCCGCCATGTTGCGGCCTTGGGTGGTGGTATAGGAACGGTAGGTAGGCATGTTGGGTGTCTCCTCAGAGCTGCGAACGAAAAGGAGCACTAGGGTGCCGTGGGCGGCCCCAGTTGTCCAATATATTATTCAATGCCCTGTGATTCGCTCGGGATATTACTAAGGCCAATTAACAACAGGCCCCAAGAAAGCCGCCAGGAAGGGCATTGCCCTTCCTGGCGCGGCCGCAACAGCTGCTTGTCAGGGTTGCGTTTCGGGATACGGCCATCGCCGGCAATGGCCGATGGCGTTCATTTGCGCACCGCAGCGTCGATTGCGCTGACGATGGCGATGGCCTTTTCGATCACTTCTGCCTGGCTGGCAACCTGCATGCTGACTTTCAGCGCATGCAGCTGTTCCCGGGTTTCCTTGCTGACCGGCACGTTGATGAAACCGTCCGGATCACGGATGAAGCCGGGATCCTGCCTGCTTCCCTGGGTGATGGATTTTCTGGCCACGTCGGACTCCTCGCTGTTGGAAACATGTGGCGCCTATTATGGGGGCTCGATTGCGTATCCACCAGCGACAAAGTCCCATTTGATGGGAGAAGCCGATGAATGTTTAGGACTTATCAATATGAAACTCGTTTCCTCAACAGGCGCGGAACATTCTAAGTTTATCGGCGCCAGCGACTAACAGGCGCGACGGCGTGGCGCAAGTACGCGCCTGGAACCGGATCAGTTGCGGTCGTGCTCCTTGCGATATTGCTCCGACACGGCGCGCAGCCAGTCGCGCAACGCCTGCACGCCGGGATTGCCCTGCTTGTCCTCGGGCGCGATGAAGTAATAGTCCTTGGCGCCCGGCACGCGCATCTCCCAGGGAATGGTCAATTGGCCGCCGGCGATCTCATCGGCGACATAGGTGCGCGGCACCAGGGCGATGCCGGCGCCAGCGCGCGCGGCTTCGATCAGCATCGCGTGCATGTTATAGCGCGGCCCCTTGAGGGCCCGCACGTCGGCCACGCCGGCCAGTTCGAACCAGCGCGACCAGGCTTCGGGACGGCCCGACTTGTGCAGCAACACATGCGCCAGCAGGTCCGCCGGACGCTTGCATTGCAACGCGCCGATCAGCGCCGGACTGCACACCGGCACCAGTTCCTCGGTAAACAGGTAGGTGCTGACCGCATTGGTCCAGACCGGATGATCGAAATGGATGGCGGCATCGAAGCCCTCTTCGGAGAACAGGAAGGGGTCTTCGCGCGCGGTGACGTTCAAGGTGATCAGCGGATGCTGCAGGCGGAATTGTTCCAGCCGCGGCATCAGCCACTTGAGGCCGAAGGTCGGCAGCACCGCCAGCTCCAGCGCCACGCGGCCTTCGTCGTGCGCCATGGCCAGGGTGGTTTCGATTTCCAGCCGGTCGAGCGTGGCGCGCACCGTCTGGCTGTAGTTGCGCCCGGCTTCGGTGAGCAGCAGGCGCTTCTTGACGCGGCTGAACAGCTTCACGCCCAGGTAGTCTTCCAGCATGGCGATCTTGCGGCTGATCGCGCCCTCGGTATAGGACAGCTCTTCCGCGGCGCGCGTGAAGCTCAGATGGCGCGCCGCCGATTCGAACGCCTCCAGCATGCTGGTGCCGGGAATCTTTCTTCTCATCGCTCATCCAGAATCGACTGAAGCCTGCGGATTGCGGGCCTCGCAGCGCAGGCTATTCTATAGTACCCGCCGCGTGCAACCCCGGTTCTGCGGCCTTATCGCGGTCGGTCATTTCTTTAGCAGCGGACAAGTGCTGGCCGACAGCGGCGGATAGGCATCCTCGCCGGGCACGGTGGCGCGCAGGTTGTAATAATCCCAGGGGCCCTTGGATTCGGCCGGCGTCTTCACCTGCATCAGGTACATGTCGTGCACCAGCAGGCCGTCGGCGCGGATCTTGCCGTTCTTGGTGTAGAAGTCGTTGACCGGCGTTTCCTTCATCTTCCTGATCACCGCATCCGGATCGTCGGTGCCGGCGGCCTTGACGGCGTTGAGGTAGTGCATCGCCGAAGAATAGTCCGCGGCCTGGATGGCCGATGGCATCTTGCCCATGCGTTTGTAAAAACGCTGCGACCACTTGCGGGTCTCGTCGTTGAGATCCCAATAGAAACCTTCGGTGATGAACAGGCCTTGCGCCGTCTTCAGGCCCAGCGCATGGACGTCGTTGATGAACATCAGCAGGCCGGCGAATTTCTGCTTGCTGGCCGGGCTGAGCATGCCGAACTCGGCGGCGGTCTTGATGGCGTTGATGGTGTCCGAGCCGCCGTTGGCCAGGCCGATGATCTTGGCGCCGCTGCTTTGCGCCTGCAGCAGGTAGGAAGAAAAATCCGAGGTGTTGAAAGGATGCTTGACCGATCCCACCACCTTGCCGCCGGCGGCCTCGATGATGGCCGTGGTGTCGGCCTGCAGCGAGTAGCCGAAGGAATAGTCGGCGGTGATGAAGTACCAGCTGTTGCCGCCCTGCCTGACGATGTACTTGCCGGCGACATTGGCCAGCGCGGCGGTATCGTGGTTGTAATGCAGGCTGTAGGGCGTGCAGTCCTCGTTGGTCACGCGCGTGGTGCCGCCGCCGGTGACGATGGAGATGCGCTTCTTCTCCCCGGCCACCTTGATGACCGCCAGCGCCGTGGCCGAGCCGGAGATGTCGGTGATCATGTCGACCTTGCGCTGGTCGATCCATTCGCGCGCGGTGGAGGCGGCGATGTCGGCCTTGTTCAGGTGGTCGGCCGCGATCACGTCGATCGGCACGCCATTGACCTTGCCGCCGAAGTCCTCCACCGCCATCTTGACCGCTTCCACCGCTCCCTTGCCGGCAAAGTCCGAGAAGGTGCCGGACAGGTCGGTCAGCACGCCGATGCGCACCACGCCGTCGGACATTTTCGGATCCTGGGCCATGGCATTGCCCGCGCCTGCCACCGCTGCTACTGCCGCGGCCAGCGCGATCGCCGCAGACTGCCGCAAACGCTGTTTCCCTGCGTGCTTCGTTTTCATCCTGGTCTCCTCGCTTCGATGGTCTTGTTATCCGGCGGCAAGCCGCCTCCCCGGCGCATCGACGCGCCGTGGCAATGGCGGCATGCCGCCTGTTTTTCCATGCATGTGTGCCTGCCGGCCTTGGCGGCAGGCCTGCGCTCAGCGCTGGCGCGCGGCGGCGTGCTCGCCGGCAATGCGCCCGAACACCGCGCCGCGCATCACCGACGTGGCGCCGGTGTACACCTGGTGGTACAGGCCGGCCGCTTCGCCGGCGGCGTACAGGCCGGGGATGGGACGTCCATCCTGGTCCAGCACCTGGGCCGAGGTATCGGTCTTGACACCGCCATAGGTGAAGCAGATGCCCGGCACGATCGGGTAGGCGAAGAACGGTCCCTGGTCGATGGCGCGCGCCCAGTTCGACTTGCGGATGTCCAGGCCTTCGGCGGCCAGGCCATCCACCTCCAGCGCAGAGAATTTCCCGCCCGCTTTGCCGCAGGCGGCGTTGTATTCATTGACGGTGCGCAGCAGCGGCGCGGCGTCGATGCCGCACAGCGCCGCCAGCTCTTCCAGCGTACCGGCCTGCAGCGGCGGCTGGTCGGTGCGGATGCTCTTCTTCCAGTTCGGCACGTCATCCATCTTGCGATCGAACAGCACGTAGGCGATGCCCTCGGGCTGGTCGCCGATGTCGCGCGCAATATGGTCGTAGTGGATGTCTACCGGGCCGGGCGCCTCGTCGGTGAAGCGCTTGCCGCGCTTGTTGACCAGGATGCCGTAGGGGAAATTCATCACCAGCGCCTCGGCCGCGGCCGAACGCGGATCGAGCGGTTCGGCATGATAGGAGCCGAAGTCGCCGGCCGGCGCAGCGCCGTTTTCCAGCGCCATGCGAATGCCTTCGCCGCGATTGAAGTAACCGCCCGGCGCCACCGGCCGCAGGTATTTGGCGCTGCTGCCCAGGTAGCGGGTGAGCATCTCGGCATTGCCCTCGAAGCCGCCGGAGGCGATCACCACGTTGCGCGCAAGGATGGTCTGCTGGCGGCCGCCATCGCGCACCACGTCGACGGCGAAACCGTCGGCTTCGCGCCGCATGGCGTTGGCGGTGGTCTGGTAGCTGATGGGAACATCAATCTTCTCGGCGTGCGCGCGCAGCGCCTCGATCATGGCCAGGCCACCGCCGTCCGGCATCATGCGCGGCGCCGCTGCGGTCAGGAAATAGGTCGGCATGTTGCTGAAGCGGATGCCGAAGGTCTTGAGCCACTGCACCGTGGGCCCGGCCTGCTGCGCCAGCGTCGACACCAGCTCGGGGTCGGTCATGCCGTGCGCCCTGACGTAGGAGGGCCAGTTCCCGTAGTCGGCGCCGACCTCGCCGATGATGTGCGGGTCGAGGTTGTAGCCGGCGTTGGCGATCAGGCGCTCTTCGAAGTCATCGCTGACCTCGTGCTCGTTCTTCATGCGGAAATAGGATTCGGTCCAGCGCGTGTTGCCGCCGAATTTTTCCTTTACCGCGCGTTCCAGCACCAGCACGCGGGCGCCGGCGGCGCGGGCCGACACCGCGGCCGACAAACCCGAGATGCCGCAGCCGATGACCAGCACATCACAGGCAGGCAAGCTATCCGTCTGCGCATTCATCTTGTCTCCTCAATATCCGTACGCCTGGCGCGTGGCCGGCGTGATCTTGTCGGTAGGCGCGGCATTGGCCGCGCGGTCAATACTTGCGGATGAAAGGGTCCGGCATGTCGAGGTCGGTGGAGATCCATACGCTCTTGGTCTCCAGGTACTCCTTGATGGCCTCCATGCCTCCTTCGCGCCCCATGCCGCTGTCCTTGTAGCCGCCGAAGGGCGTCGTGAAACTGGTGGAACGGTAGTTGTTGATCCACACCGTGCCGGCCTTGATCTTATCGGACATGAGCATGGCGCGATGCAGGCTCCTGGTCCATACGCCGGCCGCCAGGCCGAAACGGATGTCGTTGGCGATGCGGATGGCGTCTTCCTCGTCCTTGAAGCGGATGACCGACAGCACCGGTCCGAACACTTCTTCCTGCGCGATGCGCATGCCGTTGTCCACATCCACGAAGATGGTCGGCTCGACGAACTGGCCGCAGCCGAATCCTTCGCCGGTGCGCGCGTTGCCGCCGAACACGCAGCGCGCGCCTTCATTCTTGGCGATGTCGATGTAATCCATGATTTTCTCGAACTGCGGTCGCGTAGCCACCGGGCCGACCTGCACGTCGGAACGGGTGGGGTCGCCGAGCTTGGCCTTGCTGGCAATGGCCACCAGGCGCTCGACGAATTCATCGTGGATGCTCTCCTGCAGCAGCAGGCGCGAGCCGGCCATGCAGGTTTGGCCGCCGGCCGAGAAGATGCCGGTGATCACGCCGTTGGCCGCACGCGCCAGGTCGGCGTCGTCGAAGATGATGTGCGGCGACTTGCCGCCCAGCTCCAGCGAGACGCGCTTGAAGTGCTGCGCACCCAGCACGTTGACCTTGCGCCCGCCCTCGTCGCCGCCGGTGAAGGCGATGCGCGGCACCTGGGGATGCTTCACCAGCGGCTCGCCCACTTCATGGCCGAAGCCGGTCAGCACGTTGAACACGCCCGGCGGGAAACCGGCTTCGACGAACAACCTGGCCAGCTCGAACAGCGACACCGAAGTATGTTCCGACGGCTTGGCCACCACCGTGTTGCCCGCGGCCAGCGCCGGCGCCACCTTCCATGCGGTCAGCAACAGCGACGAGTTCCAAGGCGTGATGGTGGCCACTACGCCGACCGGCTCGTACCTGGTGTAGTTGAACACCTTGGGCTTGTCCATCGGGATCACCGCGCCCTGTACCTTGTCGGCCAGGCCGCCGTAGTAGTAGAAGTACTTGGCCATGTACCTGACCTGGCCGCCCACCTCGCTCTTCAACTTGCCGTTGTCGCGGCTCTCGGCCAGCGTCAGCGTCTCGGCATGCTGCTCGATCAGTTGGCCCAGCTTGTGCAGCAAGAGGCCGCGGTCGGTGGCCGACATCTTGCCCCACGGCCCCTGCATGGCGGCCGTCGCCGCCGCCACGGCGCGTTCGACGTCATCCTTGTTGGCGCGCGGGATCTGCGCCCAGGCTTCGCCGCTGAACGGGTCGAGCGAATCGAACCACTGGCCCGACAGCGGATCGACCCATTCGTTGTTGATGAAAAGCTGATAACGCTGCGCCATGCTGTCTCCTCGGGAATGTGGCTGCCGTTTCCATTGAGGAAAAATTATTGTGTTTGCCGGGGGGTGTTGGCAAACGATTAATCGTCATCAGTTTGTGCGGAAATGGAATCAACATCGCAGCATCGCCTCCGCCCATCAGCGCCGAAAGCGCACGGCAAGAGGCGGCAGGCCGGCGGCGTTCGCCACGTTGCATGGCGAACGTTGCATCGACGGATTTATTTTTCCCTGGCCGCTGCCTCGTCCAGCATCGCATCGCCCACGGCGTGGCTGCCATTGGCGCTGAGCGCCTCGCCGGCGCCGCGGATATCGCGCACGTCCTTGTTCTGGCCGAGCTTGCGCTTGCCGGCCAGGCGGGTGATTTCGATTTCGATGCCGACAATGGCCTTGAGCATCGTGTCGATGTAATCGGCTGGCGCGTCCGACATCTTCCACGGCGCCGGCTGCGCCGCCTCGTGGGTGCGCGTGAGCCGTCCCACCACGCCGCGCACGTAGCGCTCGTCGTCGCGGATGACGATACGGCCGTGGGCATGCGCCACCATATAGTTCCAGGTCGGCACCTGCTGATGTGCCTCATGCTTGCTGGGATACCAGTTGGGCGAGATATAGGCGTCGCCGGCTGAAAAGATCACCATCACCTCGTCGCCATCGGCCAATGCGCGCCACAACGGATTGGCGCGCGCCACGTGGGCATGCAAGGTACCCAGCGCGCCCTGCGCCGGATCGAGATGGAACGGCAGATGGTTGGCATCCAGCCCGCCGGCGCCATGCGAGACCAGCACCCCGAACGGGTGGCTGGCGATCATCTGGTGCAAGACTTCGGTGCGCGGTTCATCGAAGTGGGAGGGTACGTACATGGCGGCTCCTGGCAGGTAGGCTGGGCAGTGGGAATGGGAATGGCAACGATGACGGCGTCAAACCGGATTCATTCAATATCGAAGCCGGTCTCCACCAATCTCATTTGGCTGGAATCATGGCATAAAAAACTAACCGCGTGCCGGCATGAGCCTTAATGCGGCCAATGTTGCAGCCAGCATCGCCGTTGCGGAGATGCATGTGCGCCCTGGTTACGCACCGACCTGTTCCTCCACCGTCAGCCGCTCCCATTCGACGCCGGCCACGGCGGCATTGAGCTTGTTGACGTAGGCATAGGGAAGGACTGGCAGGGAATAAGGCATGGCATTGCTCCGTAATGTTGAATGTCCCGGCCGTGGAGATGGCCGGGTCCGGAGGCTGCCGGTTGGGTGGCGATGGACGCGCTGGCGTCCGCCCAATTCTAGAGGCAAATGCGGAAGACTTTCCCCTGTCGCCGGCAGGGGCTCCCCCGGTTCAGGTCTGGGGCGCCGGCATGGCCGAGCTGGGCAGGCCGAACACCTTGTCGAACACGAGGTTGAACAGGTAGGTATAGACCATGAAGAACACGATCAGGCCGAGATCCAGCACGAAGGCATCCCACAGGCCGATATCCAGCCACCAGGCGAACAGCGGCACCAGCATCAGCACCAGCCCGCCCTCGAATCCGAGGGCATGCGCGATGCGGCGGCCAACGCCGCGGCCGCGCTTGGCCTGGCGCGCTTCCCAGCGCTCGAACAAGCCGTTGAAGATGAAGTTCCAGATAAAGGCGACCGTCGACGAGGCCACCGCCGCCGCCGTCGAATGGGCGCCGTCATGGCCAGCGATCACCGCCAGGCCGAAGGTGGTGAAACAGATCGCCAGCAGCTCGAACATACAAGCGTAGACGAATTTGCGTTTGAAACCTTGCATGGAAACTCTCCTGATTGGATTGCGGGCCGCCAGCCACGACAGAGGGGACGGCCTTGGGTACGGGAAGCATTTTATGGTTTAATTATTGATAGAAGAAGTCAGCTTCTTTCAGTTTTATTGATAACCAAAAAGACAACATGACCTTCTCCAGCGACAATGTGAAAGTCTTCCTGGCGGTGCTCGACGGCGGTTCCTTTTCAGCCGCGGCGCGCATGCTGGGACGCGTGCCCTCCGCGGTCAGCATGGCCATCAGCCAGCTGGAGGCCGAACTGGACCTGGTGCTGTTCGACCGCACCGCGCGCGACGCCCGCCCCACCGACATGGCGCGCGCGCTGGAGCCGGACGCGCGCCTGCTGGCCAGCACCCTGCGCCAGCTCGACGCCCATGCGCTGGCCATGCACCAGGGCCTGGAACGCAAGCTGACGCTGGCGGTCGCCCCCGAACTGTTGTCGGTGCCCTGGGCCAGGCCGCTGGCGGTGCTGGCCGAGGAATTTCCGTCGCTGGAAGTGGAGGTCCTGTCTTCGCCGCAAGCCGATGCCATGCGCATGCTGTACGAAGACTGCGCGCAGCTGGCGCTGGTGTTCGAGCGCCACGCCGGCAACGACCGCGAGGCGTTCCAGGAATTCAGCAGCGAAATGCTGGTGGCGGTGATCTCGCCACAGCATCCGGCATTGAAGACGAAGAAACGCAAGCTGCGCTACGAAGACCTGTACGACATCCGCCAGATCGCCGTGGCCAGCCGCGATGCCAGCGTCTCCGATCCGCGCTTTTTCCTGGCGCGCCAGATCTGGCGCACCGACAACCACCTGGCCACGCTGTCGCTGGTGCGCGAAGGGCTGGGCTGGGCCTATCTGCCGCACAGCCTGGTGCAGCCGCAAATCGATTCGGGCGCGCTGGCCGCCATCGACTTCGACAACATCAGCAACCAGTTGCGGCTGTGGGTGGACGTGGTGTGGAACAAGGACAAGCCGCTGGGTCTGGGGGCGCAGCGCTTTATCGCCTTGATGCGCGAGATGGCGCCAAGCAGGCGCAAGGGGAAATGAACTGCCCGATCCCGGCCTGCGCCGGGATCGGATTCATGGAATCACAACCATCAAGGCAATATCTTCGACTCCGCCTTGGACGCCAGCAACTTCACCAGCAGCCGGTCGCGCTCCGCCGCCACCTCGGCCGAGGTCATCCCCTGCATCTGCTGTTCCACGCCCGCGCGCAGGGTTTCCTTCAGCGCGTCGGTGATCGCCGGCGTTCCCAGGTCGGCCCACCAGCTCTCGATCGGCGGTCCCAGGTGGTCGAGCATATGCTTGATGCCGCCCTCGCCGCCGGACATGTGCAAGTTCAGGTACGGCCCCATCAGCGCCCAGCGCAATCCCGGCCCGTAGGCAATCGCGGTATCGATATCCTCGGTGCTGGCCACGCCCTGCTCCACCAGGTGGAAGGCTTCGCGCCACAATGCCGCCTGCAGCCGGTTGGCGATATGGCCCTTGACCTCCTTACGCACATGGATCGGCTTCTTGCCGATGGCGGCGTAGAAATCGATGGCGCCTTGCACTGCCTCCGGCGAAGTCAGCTGGCCGCCGATGACTTCCACCAGCGGGATCAGGTGCGGCGGGTTGAAGGGATGGCCCAGCACCACGCGTTCGGGATGGCGGCAGGCTGCCTGCACCTTGCTCATCAGCAGGCCCGACGAACTCGACGCCAGGATCACTTGCGCCGGCAAAGCGGCATCCATGCGCCGGAACAGGTCGGTCTTCAGGTCTTCGCGCTCGGGGCCGTTTTCCTGGACGAAATCGGCGCCTTGCAGCGCATCTTCCAGCTTCTCGAAAAAGCGCAGGCGGGACATCGATGCGCCTGGCGCCAGGCCCAGCGTTTCCAGGCTGGGCCAATGGCGCGCGACGGCCGCGCGCAATTTCTGCCCGGCTTCGGGCATGGGGTCGGTGGCCGACACGTCCAGGCCCCGTGCCAGGAAATACGCGACCCAGCTGGCGCCGATCACACCGGTGCCGACCACGGCAATACGCTTGATTTCGCCTTTGCCTGGCGTGCCGCCTGTTTGCTGCATGTGCCTCTCCTCGGTTGGCGGCCATCGGACGGGCCTGCCGGTTTGATTATCGGTATGACAAGAAGACGCCTGCTGCCCGCGCAAAAATTGCACCCGTCTTCCGAAAAGACTGCAGCTTATCACCTGCCAACAGCCATCTTTACGCTATCATCGCGCACAAACGAACCGCCCCATAGACAACAATCAAAACAAAGGCATTCCCATGTTCATGTACCTTCCCTTCCTGCTGGCATTGCTGGCCGCGATCGGCATCGTGATCGGCTGGAGGACGTTCAGTTTCGCGCTGTGGCTATGCGCGTTGTGCGTGACGCTGTACTGGTTCGGCTTCCACGCCACCAGCGCGCTCAACCTTTCCTTCTGAGGCCGGCCGCCATGAACCGATCCATCCTGTCGTCCTCGCGCGACCGCGCCACTTCCGGCGGCAACATACTGAACGTGCTGGGACTGCTGGCCGTTTGCGCCGCGCTGGGCATCGCCTTTTATTACCAGCTGGCCCGCAACGAACTCCCTTGCCCCTTGTGCCTGCTGCAGCGCGCCGGCCTGATCCTGACCGGCATCGGCCTGATGATGAACGTGCGCTTCGGCGTCAGGAGCGCGCACTACGGCGTCGCGCTGGCCGGCGCGCTGGCCACCGGCGTCATCGCGCTGCGCCAGGTATTGCTGCACATCGCGCCGGGCGACGCCGGCTACGGTTCGACTGTCATGGGGCTGCATTTCTACACGCTGGCCGCACTGGCCTCATTGGCGGCGCTGGCCGGCATCGCCGCGCTGCTGATGCTCAAGAGCTGGGAAGTGCCGGCGCGCTTCCCGGCATGGAAATCGGCCGGCGGCAAACTGGCCTGCCTGCTGTTCCTGCTGCTGGTAGCGGGCAACCTGGCCTCGACGGTGCTCGAATGCGGCGCCGGCGCCTGCGCAGACAATCCCACTTACTACCTGCTGCTCGGCAAATAAAAAAACCGGCGCAAAAAGAACCGGTGGGTTCCTTTTGCGCCGGCATCAAGTCCGACGGCTCAAGACTACTCAAAAAACTGCTCACGCATGGCGCGCTTGCGCCATGCGTTTCCTTCATCAGAAGCGGTGCTGCATGCCCAGCGTCAGGCCGAACTGGCTGTTGCCGAAACCGGACTCGTCGCGCGACAGGCCGACCAGCTGGTTGTTCTTGGCCTTGGCATACGCGGTGCTGGCGTACAGGTCAGTGCGCTTGGACATCGCGTACTTCAGGCGCAACGAATACATGATGGGATCTGCATCGTTGGCCACGTTCTTGATGTTCTGGTAGTAGACCGTGCCGATCAGGGTCATCGCCGGGGTGATCTTGTAGCTGCCGCCGCCCCAGAACATATCGCTGCGCAGGTCGGTCGCGCCCGAGGCCAGCGTCTTCTTGTAGTAGCGGTAGCCCAGGTTCAGCTTCCACGCATCGGACGCCTGGTAGCCGCCGGCCAGGTGGGCGGAGGTGGCCTTGTCATAGGCGCCGCCGGTGGCCGCAGCCGTGCTGTTGTTGCGATCGTAGGTCGCCGCCAGGGAGAAGGGGCCGTTGCCATATCCCAGGCCGAGGGCGTATTTGGCGCCCTCGCTCTGGCTGCCGGCCACTTCGCCGAAGGCGTAGGTCGCGCCGATCTTCACGCCGCCGAATTGTCCCTGGTACTTGATCAGGTTGGAAGCGCTGGAGAGCATGCCATCCTTGCGGCCGCCGGTGGCGCCGGCCGAGGTGACCCACGAATAATTGGCCGAATAGCCCATCGGGTCGAACGGCAGGATGAAGTCATAGGTGGTGGTATACGAACGGCCCGCCACCACGCGGCCGAAGCCGCCTTCCAGGCCGACGGTGGACTGGCGGTTGAACAGCTGGTTGGCATCGCCATCGAAGTTGCCGGTGTCCAGCTTGAAGCCGTTTTCCAGCTGGAAGATGGCTTTCAGGCCGCCGCCCAGGTCTTCGCTGCCGCGAAAGCCGATGCGCGAGGTGTTCATGTTGCCCGACGACAGGCGGGTGACGCTGCCGCCATTGGCGCCGGCGTTGTTGACGAACTCCAGGCCGGTGTCGAGCAAGCCATAGACGGTGACGCTGCTCTGGGCCTGGACGGCGCCGCCGGCGGCGGCAAATGCGGTAGCCGCTGCAGCGGCCGCCAGATGTTTTTTCTGCACTGTGATCTCCTTGGTTGAAAGCGGTTGTGATGCTCTTTGCCGCATATCGCATGCCGTGGGACGGCTGCGGCTTGTTGTTATCTGCTCGTTTTGATTTGCTCGTTTTGATTTGCTTGTTTCTGCACTGCTGGTGTCGCCGGCGTTGCATGCTGCTGTGGCGGACGCAGCGGCTTGTGGCCGCGCGCCCCCGTCATCCCCTTGGCAGCGGATGAATCAGAAAGCCCATAGCGCCTGCTCAGGCAGGCACAGCCAGTACTCGCCCGGCTCCAGCCGCTGCGGGGAGTAGGCGCGCAAGACCACCGTGCCGTTGCCGGCACCCGCAAGGTCGCCGGCCTTGAACAGGCATTCCCAGCGATCGCCCAGGTACATGCAGGTGGACAGCGGCAGGCGGATGGCGTTGTCGGCAGGTTGGTCGGAGATGCGCACCTGCTCGACGCGGATGATGCCGGTGACCTCCTTGCCGGGCGCGGCATCGGGGTTGCCGCGCAGGGTCGCCGTCGCGGTGCCGCCGTCGAGCTTGAGCGTGACGCGCTCGCCTTCGCGGCTGATCACCTGTGCGGCCAGCTTGTTGTTGCTGCCCATGAATTCGGCGGTAAACAGGGTGTCGGGGGTCTGGTACATGCTTTGCGGCGTGCCCTGTTGCTCGATGCGGCCGTTGTTGAGCAGCAGGATGCGGTCCGAGATCGCCATCGCCTCGCCCTGGTCGTGGGTGACCATCAGCGCGGACAGGCCCAGGCGCACGATCAGCTCGCGCAGGAAGGCGCGCGCTTCCTCGCGCAGCTTGGCGTCAAGGTTGGAGAGCGGTTCGTCGAGCAGGATCACCTGCGGGTTGTAGACCAGCGCACGGGCGATCGCCACGCGCTGCTGCTGGCCGCCGGAAAGCTGGTGCGGATAGCGCTCGCCGAGATGGCCCAGCCCCAGTTGCGCCAGCACCGCCTTGACGCGTTCCCCGATGTCGGCGGTCGATACCTTGCGCAGCTTCAGGCCGTAGGCGACGTTCTCCGACACCGTCTTGTGCGGCCACAGCGCGTAGGACTGGAACACCAGGCCCAGGTTGCGCTCTTCGGCCGGCATCTCGAAGTTGCGCGAACCCTCGAACACGCGGCGCGTGCCGATGTCGATGGTGCCGGCCTTGGGCGATTCCAGCCCGGCCACCGCGCGCAGCAGCGTGGTCTTGCCGCTGCCGGAGGGGCCCAGCAGCGCCACCACTTCGCCGCGCTGCAGTTGCATCGAGACGCCCTTGAGGATGGGGTTGGCGTGAACGCCGCTACCGTAGTCCAGGTGCAGGTCGTTGACGGAAAGTTCGGACATGATGGTTTCCTTTATAAGGAGTCGCTAACAAAGCGTCGGTGGCAAGGCGCGCCGACGCAGGCAGTACGAAAGTACAGAAGTACGACAGGGAGAAGCAACGCCGCCAGCGGCGTTTTGTCAGCGACTCCTAATCGTGCAGCTTGACGCCGAAGCGCAGCGCAATGCCGAGGCCCACGGCCACCAGCGTGATGTTGATGAAGGACAGCGCCGCCACCAGGTCGACGGCGCCGGCGGCCCACATCGACACGATCAGGGAACCGATCACCTCGGTGCCCGGCGAGAGCAGGTAGACGCCGGTGGAGTATTCGCGTTCGAAGATGAGGAACACCATCAGCCAGGCGCCGATCAGGCCATAGCGCACCAGCGGGATGGTGACGTCGCGCGTGACCCTCGCACGCGGCGCGCCGACTGCGCGCGCCGCCTCTTCCAGTTCGGGCCCGACCTGCAGCAGCGCGGCATTGATCAGGCGCAGGCCATAGGCCAGCCACACCACCGTGTACGCCAGCCAGACCGAGAAGATGGTCGAGCGCAGCGAACGCATGGCCGGGATGAAACTGTCCACCATCCACAGCGCGAAGAAATTGTCGCTCCCCTTGAACAGCGATTCCAGCAGCGACGGCACGAACAGGAACACCCACAGGAAGGACAGGCCGGCCAGCAGGCCCGGCACCGCGCGGGGCACCAGCACGCTGTAGTCGAGGAAGCGGGTAATGCCATCCGGCTTGCGGTGCATCGCCAGGGCGATGGCGGTGTAGCAGACCACCGCAAACGCGCCGCCGATCACGCCGATGGCGACCGTATTGATGATGCCGCGCACCAGCGAAGGCTGATCCCAGACATCGCGCAGGTTCTGCAAGGTCAGCACATCGAACAGATGCACGCCGAGGCCCCAGTGCGAGACGAACGTGCGCAATGCGATGCCGGACAGCGGGATCACCACCGTAAACAGCAGCCATGCCGCGATCAGCGCGAACGCCACCCAGCGCCACTTGCCCAGCGGCAGCGGTTTCTGGCGCGATCCCTTGCCCTTGATCGCGACATACTTGTTGGCCGAACGCAGCAGCCAGCGCTGCAGCATGACCAGCGGCATGGTGACCGCCACCAGGCACACCGCCACCGCCGCCATCAGGTGGTAGGAAGGCGTGCCCAGCTTGTTGGTCAGCTTGTACAGGTAGGTGGGCAATACCAGGTGGCCTTCCGGATCGCCCAGCACCAGCACCAGGCCGAACACTTCGAAACCGAGGAAGAACACCAGCACGCCGGCAAAGGCCAGCGCCGGCATGATCATCGGCAGCGACACGTTGAGCGCGACCTGCAGCGGCGAGGCGCCGGCCACGCGGGCGGCTTCCTCGACATCCGAGCCCAGGCTTTTGAGGGCCGAGGAGGCGTACAGGTAAACGTGCGGCACGTGGGTCAGGCCGGCAATGATGACGATGCTGGTGAAGGAATAGATGTTCCACGGCTCGCCATCGAAACCGAAGAACGACAGCAGCTCCTTGGCCCACACCGTATAGAAGCCCACCGGCCCCATCGACACCACATAGCCGAAGCCGATCACCATGGGCGAAACGAAGATGGGCACCAGCAATGCCGGCGCGATCCAGTTGCGGCCGGGCAGATCGGTGCGCACCATCAGGAAGGCCAGCATGCCGCCCATCGGCACCGCGATCAGGGTCAGGCCGGTGGCCAGCGTGAAGCCGTTGACGAAGGCCTGGCGGAAGTCCGGGTCATCGAAAATGAAACGATAGGAATCCAGGGTCAGTTGCTTGACCGGCGCGAAGAACGGCGCCGACAGGAAACTCTGGTACACGATGAGGAGAAGCGGCGTGAAGATGGCCAGTGCGGCCAGCGTGACGACCAGGCCGCGCGGCCAGTTCAGGCGCAGGCGCCGCTTGACCGGCGCGTATTCCCCCTGAGGCAGCGATGTAGTTGTTTGCATGATTCAGCTCGAAAAACCGGAATCCGCTCGTGCCGGTTTGCCATGCGACAGGCGAAGCGGCGATGGAGTCGCGGACAGCCGCGCTCCATGCAGATCCCTCGGTTGAAAATCGCCGCAACGGCACACACCCGTTGCGGCTGGCGGGCCGCCTTATCGTTTGGTGGCTTCTTTCCATTGCTTGAGGAATGCCAGGCGCTTGGTCTGGTCCAGGTATTCCAGCAATTCGGTCGACACCGGCATCGGCTTCAGGGCCGCACCAAGTTGCTTGCTCAATTCCGCCGAGGTGGTCGCGCCGGTGACGTCGCCGCGGATGGCGAACAATTGCGCATCATTGGCGATGATGGTCTGGCCGCGCTTGGACAGGATGTAGTCCAGCCACAGCTTGGCCGCATTGGCGTTCTTGGCCGACTTGTTGATGAAGATCACGCGCGAGAGCACCAGGTTGTAATCCTTGGTGAAAGCGACGCCGATCGACGGATCCCTCTTGGCGCGCATCAGCGCATAAGGACCGAGCACGTTGTAGCCGATCAGGTTTTCGCCCGAAGAGAGGCGTTCCAGCATGGTGCCGGTGGACGACTGCACGCGCGCCGCGACGCCGCCCATGGCACGGGCGAAATCCCAGAATTGCGGGTTCAGCTTCAGGTCATAGATCATCAGGCTGAAACCCACGCCGGACTTCTCGATGTCATAGGTGGTGACCTTGTTCTTGAACTTGTCCTGCTTGGAGGTCAGCAGCTTGGTGAATTCGGCGTGGGTGGTCGGGACTTCGTCTTCCTGCACCAGGCGCTTGTTGTAGACGATGGCGGCCGGTTCGAAGGTGGTGCCGTAGGCGGTTTCCTTCCAGTTGGCCCAACCCGGGAGGGCGGCGGCCTCGGGCGACTTGTAGGCGAGGCCGTAGCCTTCGGAGGCCAGCTTGACCTGCAGGTCCATCGAGGACGACCACATCACGTCGGCAGTGGCGCCGCCGGCGGCCGCTTCCGAGATGAAGCGGTTGTACACCTCGGTCGAATTCATGTCGTTGTATTCGACCTTCACGCCGGGATAGAGCGCACTGAAATCCTTGATCAGCGATTCGGCGGCCTTGGAATCGGTGGTACTGTAGACCACCACCTTGCCTTCCTTCTTCGCGCCTTCGATGATCTTGGCGTAGTCGGCGGGATAGCCGGCCGGCACTTGCGCAAATGCGGCGTTCGTCAAAGCGACAGGCAAAGCGAGGGCAAGGCTGAGCGCGACGCTCAGGCGACGTTTGTGCAACATGGGTTCTCCTTGATATTGAAATGAGGCTGGTTGTGCGGCGCCGAAAAGCGCCTGGTCAACGAACCAGCCCTAGCTCCTGGGACTGCTTGCGGTACTGCGCAACGGTCTGCGCAATGTAATCGGTCAGCGGCTTGCCGGTCATGGCAAAGGGATAAAGACCGCTGGCGCTGCGTTGCAGGTCGAAGGCGGGATCGGCCATCGCCTTGTCGAAAATCTCTACCCAACGGCGGTAATCCGCCTCCGGCACATGCGGGCTCATGTAGAAGCCGCGGATGATGGGCCAGACCACGTCGTACCCTTGTTCGCGCGCGGTGGGCACTCCCTGCAGCGCGCCCGGCAGGCGCTGCTCGGACAGCACCGCCAGGATCCTCACCCGGCCTTCGGCGGCGAAGTGCGCCACCTCCGAGGCGTCGCCCGAAATCACCTGCACATGACCGGCCTGCAGCGCGGCGAAGGAATCGCCGCCGCCCTCCAGGGCGACAAAGCGGAACTGCCGGGGCTCGATGCCGGCGCGGCTGGCAATGAGCGCCATCTTCAGCCAGTCCTGGCTGCCCACCGTGCCGGACAATCCGACCGTCGTCCTGGCCGGATCCTTGCGGATGGCCTGCATCAGTTCGCGCAGGCTGCGCCAGGGAGCGTCGCTGCGTACCGCGATCATGCCGTAATCGATGCCCACGCCAGCCACCCAGCGCACGTCATCCACCGAGGCCTTGCCGTACTTCCCCTGCGCCAGGTTCAGCAGCGAACCGCCGGAAAAGGTCACCAGCACATCGGGCCCGCCGCGCCGCTTCGACACGACCGAACTCCACGCCACCGCGCCGATGCCGCCAGGCAAGTAGCTCAGCTTGACCTGTTCGCTCCCGGCGCCCGCCGGGAAGATCTTGCGCAGCATCTTGCAGGCGACATCCATGCCGCCGCCGGGCTTGGCCGGCACGATGCATTCCAGCGCCAACGCCCGCGGCGCGGCGCACGCCAACAGGCATGCCATCAACAGGATGCGCAGGCTGCGTGCTTTCATGCCTGGTCTTGCGGGTGCACCGCTCAGGCCTCTGCGCAATATCGGGAATCGGGGAAATACGTCATGGTCTTGTCTCCGGCTTGATTCTTTTTGGGTTTGGCTAATCCTACAAGAAAAGTCTTTCAGTCGGCTTTCAATGGAAAGCCCCCATGCAAGAAATCCTGTGTGCGATTTGCGCAGTTGCCATCCATGCATTTCAACCCTGCGCATGCATCTGTTAGCATCCGCGCTGGGGGCAAGCCGGACGCGTGTCTATAACAGCCCGGCTCCGCATCAACAATATTCTAATAAGGCAATATCATGCGCATCTTGCTGGTAGAAGATCACGTCGAACTTTCCCGCTGGATTTCCAAAGCCCTGCAGGATGCCCACCTCAACGTGGAATGCGCGCGCAACGGCGCCGACGCCGACAGCCTGCTGCTGACGCAGGAATACGCGCTGGTGATCCTCGACCTCACGCTGCCCAGGATGGATGGACTGGAGGTGCTAAAGCGCATGCGCGCCCGCGGCAGCCGCTCGCCGGTATTGATCCTGACCGCGCGCGGCGGGCTGGCCGACCGCGTCAACGGCCTGAACCTGGGCGCCGACGATTATCTGGCCAAACCGTTCGAACTGGAAGAACTGGAAGCGCGGGTGAAGGCGCTGCTGCGCCGCACCCAGAACAATGAGGCGGTCACCGTCAGCTGCGGCGCGCTGTGCTTCGATACCGTTTCGCGCACCTTCAGCTACGGCGGCGAATTGCTGGCGCTGACCCCGCGCGAGCATGCGGTGCTGGAAGCGCTGCTGTCGCGCCACGGGCATACGGTGCCCAAGGAGAAGTTGTTCCAGCAGGTGTTTTCGCTGGACGACAGCGCCAGCGTCGACGCCATCGAAATCTACATCCATCGCCTGCGCAAGAAACTGGAACATGCCGGCCCCGGGCGCGTCTCCATCACCACCTTGCGCGGCCTGGGCTACCTGCTGCAGGCAGTGTGATGGCCGCACAAGCGAAACTGGGCAGCCTGCGCGGCCAATTGCTGCGCTGGCTGCTGATTCCGCTGACGCTGCTGGTGGCGCTGGACGCCGTCTCGGTCTACTACAACGCCCTGGAAGTGGCCGACCTGGCCTACGACCGCTCGCTGCTGGCATCCACCCGGGCGCTGGCCGAGCGCGTTTCCATCGTCGACGGCCAGGTCATCGCCGACGTTCCTTATGTAGCGCTCGACAGTTTCGAAACCGATACCCTGGGCCGCATCTATTACAAGGTCACCGGCCTGAACGGCGAACTGGTGTCGGGCTACGACGACCTGCCGCCGGTGCCGCCCGATGTCAAGCGGTCGGAAGCCTATCCGGCGCTGGTGCGCTTTTACCAGGCCGACTACCACGACCAGCCGATCCGCATCGCCGCGCTGCTGCAGCCGGTATATGACGACAGCATGCGCGGCATCGTGCTCATCCAGGTCGGGGAAACCATGGATGCGCGCCATGGCATGACGCGCAAGATCCTGTTCGACACGTTGTGGCGCCAGGGCACGCTGGTGACTGTGGCCGCGCTCCTGGTATGGATCGCAGTACGCTTCGTGCTGCGCCCGATGATGCAATTGCGCGGCGAAGTCGAGGCCAGCGCGCCCACCGATCTCTCCGGTTTCGATCCGACGCTGGTGCACAAGGAAATGCGGCCGCTGGTGCTGGCCATGAACGGCTACATGGAAAGGTTGCAAACCCTGATCTCGGGCCAGCGCCGCTTCATCGCCGACGCCTCGCACCAGCTGCGCACGCCGCTGACGGTCTTGAAGACCCAGGCCGAACTGAGCTTGCGCGAACTCAGGCGCGGGCAACACGACCCGGCCCAATTGCGGGAACTGGTCGAAGGCATGGCGCACACCACCGACGCCACCGTGCACCTGGCCAACCGCTTGCTGACGCTGGCGCGCGCCGAACACGGCGCCGCCGAAGGCGGCACGGCGCCGGTCTCGCTGACCGACGCGGTACGCCAGGTGGCGCTGGAACTGTCGCAGCAGGCGGTGATGCGCCGCATCGAACTGGCCTTCGAAAGCGAAGGCGACATCCGCATCGAAGGCAACGCGCTGCTGCTGCATGAACTGATCGTCAACCTGCTCGACAACGCCATCCGCTACACGCCCGACGGCGGGCGCATCACGCTGCGCGTCCATGCCGCCAGCGAGCCCGGCCGCGCCACGCGCGCACTGCTGGAAGTGGAAGACAATGGCCCCGGCATTCCCGACATCGAGCGCGGACGCGTTTTCGAACCGTTCTACCGCGCCAGCGCCACGCAGCACATCAACCCCTCCGGCACCGGCCTGGGTCTTTCCATCGTGCGCGAAATCGCCGCCATGCACCACGCCCATATTGCGCTGGAAAGCCCGGCGCAAGGCAGCGGGCTGGTGGTGCGCATCACCTTTCCCGGCGTAGCCGAAGTGCGGCTGTAAGCCGCCGCTGCATCCATCTTCACTTGAAATCCCAGGCCATCTGCTGCGACACCGGCTGGTGCGCCACGCTCTGCGCGCACAGGCCGATGTAGCGCGTCAGCGGCGGCGGCGGCGGAATGCCGGCTTCCTGCGTGGCGCGGTTGTCGAAGGTGTAGCCCAGCCGCGCAAAACCGCCGTAGAGCCGCAACGCCCGCAACATCAGGCGCGGATTGCAGTCGGGCAGTCGTTCGCGGATGCGCGGCAGCAGTTCCCCCAGGCGCTCCGGCGGCAGGATGCCGTAGGCGCCGGGCGACTCGCCGGCAGCCCGCGCCAGTTCGGCGTCGATATCGGCGAAGCTGCAGCTTCGCTGCGCGCCGGCCGACAGGTGCAGCAAGTCGTGTTTCCACTCCGGCCGCAGCGCCGCCGCCGCGATGGCCGCCGCGCACCAGTCCACCGGCACCACGTCGATCTTCTGCTGCAGCTCCGCCACGCTCGCGCCCAATGCGCGCCAGGCGCGGAAAACCCAGTAGATGCTGGCCGATGGCGCGCAGCCAAGCCGGGTATGGCCGACGACGATCGATGGGCGCAGCACCACCAGCGGCAACGCCGGCGCCATCTTCCTCAACAGCAGTTCGCACACCGCCTTGGAATGGGTATAAGTCACCAAATGCGCACGTTCGTCCAGCGGCAGCGCCGCGCTCTCGGGAATGTCGCTGCCGGCCGCTTGCCGGTTGCCGCACGCCATGGCGGTACCGATGTAGACGAAGCGGCGCAACGGCGCATGGCGCTGCAGCAGCCGCGCCAGGATTATGCTGGCGTCGACGTTGAGTGCCCCCATCGCCGGATGGGCGGTGAAGCTGGCATGCGCCGCGCAATGGATCGCCACGCCTACCCGCGCCAGCCGCGCATCGCCGGCGATGGACTCGACCTGCTCCAGGCTGGCCAGCAGGATCTGCGCAGGACGCAAGCGCCGCAGCGCTTCTTCCGGCGCGCCCAGGCGGCGCAGTTGCGAGGTGACGCGGGCATGGGCGCCGGCCGCATCCGCGCCGCGCACCATCAACAGCAGGCGCGCGCCCTGGCGTTGCCGCATCAGCTCGACCGCCACCGCGCCGCCGAGAAACCCGGTGGCGCCGGTGAGCAGGATCAAGTCGTCATGCTCGTTCGTCATGAAAGTCCTTTCTCGATTGGCCCAAGGAATCGGCGTAGCCGGTTCGCATCAATAGCTGTAGGTGACGAAGACGCTGCCCATCGGCGCCGTCTTGCGCTTGACGATAGGGCTGTTGCCGGCGTCGCCGGCAAGCTGCATGGCGCCGACCGACGCCATCAGGCTCCAGTTGGCGTCGAACTTGTGCTTCCAGCCCAATTCCAGCGCATAAGCGTAGATTCCCGACTTGGCGCCGTGCTGGCGGAAACCGGACGCGGCCGACTGGGCCGCCGTCACGCCGTAGTAGGTCTGCACGTATTTGCGGTTGCCCCAGCTGCTGGTCAGGCCCAGCGTCAGCCGGTCGGAGTCGCTGGTGTAGAACGGGCTGCTGGCGCTGAAATGCAGGGCGCTGCCGTTGTCGCGCTGGGACAGCGGCACCTCGGCCTGCAGCCCGAGACGCAACCAGTCGGTCACGGTATAGCCCAGTCCGAGCAGCGTCGTCACCGAACCCTTGATCTCGCCCATGCCGCGCAGGTAATCGCTGCCGGTACGTCCCATGAAACTGCTCTGGATGCTGTCCTTGCGGCCTTCGCGATAACCCAGGGCAATGCTGTAGTCGAGCTTGCCGGCCTGGCTGCCGTAGCCGATGCCGCGCGTGGTGCCGATGAAGAAACCGTTGGACGCCGCATAATCCACCGCCAGTCCGAGGCCGGCGCGGTTCTGGTCGGAACCGGAATAACGCGGGCCGATGGCCACCCCCGCCCCCAGCGTGAACACATCGCCTTTGGGCGCTTCGGCGGCCTGGGTGGGAGCGGCCAATACCGCCAGCGCAGCGACCGCCAGCAGCGCCATCGGCGGACAAGACTGCCGCAAGAGTCGGGACATTGCGCCAGGAATGCGCCGCGAACGCGGCTGCCGGTACGATTCGATACTTTGCATGAAACACCTTTGGTGGAGGAAAGAGGGCAAGACGAGGCCAGGCCCCGTGGCAACGCAGTATGGAATCCACGCATGAAGTCCGGATGAACCGGAAATGAAGGAAAAATGAAGCCGCCCGCAGTGCCGCCCCCCGTCATTGCACGCAACGGGCATGCCGGCCTGACGCGTCTTAAGCCATTCTTCACGCGCCGCGTATACACTCGCGGCATGAAAATCCTCCTGATAGAAGACGACCTCGATCTGGGCAATGGCGTGCGCATCGCGCTGGCCGACCATGGCTTCGACGTGGTGTGGGTGCGCCAGCAGGAAGACGCGCTGCGCCAGCTCGAGACCGGCGCCTGCGAACTGGCGCTGCTCGACCTCGGCCTGCCCGACGGCGACGGCATGCGCATCCTGGCGCGCCTGCGGCGCGAGCGGCACAACATGCCGGTCATCATCCTGAGCGCGCGCGACGCCCTGGAAGACCGCCTGCGCGGCCTGGACGGCGGCGCCGACGATTACCTGGTCAAGCCCTTCGTGCTGGCCGAACTGCTGTCGCGCGTGAAGGCGCTGGCGCGGCGCAGCTACGGCTTCGACGGCGAAACGCTGGAAGTGCGGGGCCTGACGCTGCACGTGCCGACGCGGCGCGTGACGGCAGGCGAACGGGCGGTGGAACTGACGGCCAGCGAATACGCCTTGCTCAAGCTGCTGATGGTGCGCGCCGACCGCGTGGTCACGCGGCGCCTGCTGGAGGAAGAAGCGCTGCCCGGCGCCAATGAAAATGCCAGCAACGCGCTGGACGTGCATATGGGCAACCTGCGCCGCAAGATCGGCGACGGCTTCGTGCGCACCGTGCGCGGCGTAGGCTATGTGATCGACACCGTGGCGCAGCGCAAGGAAAACGCATGATGATGCTCGGCTGGTGGCGTCGCGTGGCGACGCCCTCCCTGGTGCGGCGGATCATGCTGGCGCAGTTGCTGCTGCTCACGCTGCTGTGGTGCGCCTTCCTCACCTACGTGCTGTGGGAAAGCCTGCGCGGTCCGGGGCTGCTGGGCGGCGCCAAGGTATTCGACACCGTCCTGGCCGTCACGGACGAACTGCAAGATCGCCCGCAGGCACGCCATGAAGTCCTGCACCAGATCGACATGGCCCTGCGCGAAGACTACGGCCCCGGCGACGATTCCAAGATTTCGAGCAGCCTGATCGTGCGCAGCCACGGCCAGGTAGTCTATGCGTCCGCAGGCGCCCCTTTGGAGGTACGCAACACGCGTTACGACACGAATGAACGTATCGCCGTCGGCGAACGCTCCTGGCGCAGCCGCACCGTCCGCTCGCCGCGCTCGGATGCCGAAGCCATGCTGGTGATACCGGGCGATGCCTGGGCCTTCTTCATCCACATCAATTCGCGCGGCTACTACCTGCTGCCGCTGCTCATCAGCCTGCCCTTCCTGCTGCTGCCGGCCTGGCTCTCGGTGCGCATGGCGCTGCGGCCGTGGAGCAAGGTGGCGCGCGAGGTTGCCAAGCGCGGGCCGCACGACCTGGCGCCGCTGCAATCGATGCCCAAGCATGAAGAGCTGCGCAACATGGTCGACTGCATCAACGACCTGCTGGCGCGGGTGCGCGAGAGCGCCGGGCGCGAACGCGCCTTCATCGCCGACGCCGCGCACGAGCTGCGCACCCCGCTGGCGGCCATGCGCATCAACGTCGAGGCGATGCAGTCGCGCGTGGCCGATGCCCACCAGCGCGAACTGCTGGCCGGCATCCTCAACAGCGGCAACCGCGCCACGCGACTGGTGCGCCAGTTGCTGCTGCTCATGCGCAGCGAGGCGCACACCGGCATTCCGTTGCGTCCGGTGGCGTTGACCGCGCTGGTGCAGGAGCGGCTGGCGGCGCTGTCGCCGCTGGCGACCGAGCGCGAGGTGGAGCTGGAACTGGATGCGCGCGGCGAGGCATGGGTAGATGGCGCACGCGAAGGGCTGGTGTCGCTGGTGGACAACCTGGTGGAAAACGCCATCAAGTACAGCCCGGCGCGCGCGCGGGTCGAAGTGGCTGTGCACCTGGGCGCGCAAGGCGTGCAACTGAGCGTGTCGGACGCCGGTCCGGGCATCGCGCCGGCCATGCGCGAGCGCGTGTTCGACCGCTTCTTCCGCGATCCCGACCAGGTCCAGAGCGGCAGCGGCCTGGGGCTGGCGATCGTCAGGACGGTGGCACGGGAACACGGCGGCAGCGTCGCGCTGGATACCTCCGCCGAAGGCGGGCTGATGGTCACGGTCATCCTGCCGGCCGGCAAACCCGCCGGCTGACGCCGGCCTTTCCAGGCTTGCCTTCTGCAGCCGAAGGCGCCTTGTGGTTCAATGGAGCCTTCCTCTTTCGCATGCCGCCAAGGAATGTCTCTTCCGCTGCTGAAACTGCCCTCCCTGGACCTGCTGCGCGGCTTCGTCGCCGCCGGGCGCCGCATGAGCATTACGCTGGCGGCGCAGGACCTGTGCCTGACGCAATCGGCCGTCAGCCGCCAGATCCATGCGCTGGAGGAATTCATGGGAATCCGTCTCCTGGTGCGCGGCCATCGTTCGATCGCCTTCACGCCCGAAGGCGAGCGGCTGTTTCGCAGCGCCGACGCGGTACTGCAGCAATTGCAGGATGTGCTGGGCGAATTGCGCAGCGCGCAGGCGGCCAAGCCGGTGACGGTGACCGCCAGCATCGGCGTCACCGGCCTGTGGCTGCTGCCGCGCCTGGCGCACCTGCAGCAGCATCTGCCCGGCATCGACGTGCGCGTGGCCGCCAGCGACAGCCTGGCCGACCTGCGCCACGACGGCATCGACCTGGCGATCCGCTACACCACCGCCGCGCTGGCGCCGCCCGGCGCGCAGCGGCTGTTCGGCGAATCGGTGGCGCCGGTGGCGCATCCGCTGCTGCTGGCCGGCGCCAGCGCCGGGCAATTGCCGCCGGATATCCCGCTGCTGGAATTCGACCAGCCCAATGCCTGGCTCTCATGGCAGCAATGGCAAGACCTCGCCGGCGCCGGCAAAAGCAAGGGCAAAAAGCGCGGAATGCTGCGCTTCAACCAGTACGACATGGTGATCCAGGCAGCCGTGGCCGGCCAGGGCGTAGCGCTGGGGCGCATGGAACTGATCCGGCCGCTGCTGGAGAACGGCCAGCTGATCATGCTGGCGCCGCCACGCGCGCAACCCGAGGATGGCCACGCCTATTGGCTGATCCAGGCCGATGCCGCGCCGCGGCGCGAAGTGCGCCTGGTTGCCGGCTGGATTTGCAGCCAGGCCGGGGACTAGGGCCTGCAATACGCCAGCGCATCGTCCAGCCGGTCATTGCCCCAGAACATTTCATCGCCGACGAAAAAGGTCGGCGCACCGAAGATGCCGCGCTGGCGCGCCATCCCGGTTTGAGCCCGCAGCCGCTCGCGCCACGCTTGCGATTGCGCCTGCTCCCACAACTGCTGCGCCGGCAGCCCCATCGCCAGCAATACTTCTTGCACGACTCCGGCATGATCGATGTCGCGGTCGTCGACGAAATTCAACTGCATCACGCGCCGGCAGAATTCACCGATCCACGGCTGTTCCGCGTTGGCCAGCGCGATGCGCGTGGGCGGCACCGCCGAGCGCGGAAAGTTGCTGGGACGTTGCCACGGCAAGCCGTACTTGCGGCATTGGCGCTGCATGTCCTTCCAGGTGTAGTCGCCTTTCTCCTTCTGCAGTACGAACGGCGAGGTGCTCCAGCCCAGCGCGCGAAAAACGGGCCCCAGCAAGAACGGACGCCAGACCACCCGCGCACCCGCGGCTGCCGCTTCCGGCCCGATGCGCATGACGCTGATATAGCTGTAGTTGCTGCCGAAGTCGAACCAGAACTCGATGGCCGGCGTACTCATGCGTGCACCACCAGGCAACGCACCTCGATGCTCTCGCGCAGGGGCGCATCGGCCGGGATATGCGGCAAGTCGAAGGCGGCATGCGGCGTGAAACGCGCCACGCCCTGCGTGCGCGAATCGTATTGCTTGAACAGCAGTGCTTCGTGCCGGTCCATGTGCGGAAAATAAGACCAGCGATGATGCGCCGCATGGCGCAACTGGTAGATCTCGCCGGTCCGCTTCGGATAACGCACCTCGCCGCGCACCAGTTCGGTGGGCTGCACGCTGCGCGCATCGCACACCGCCAGCGGCGTGTCCTGCACCGGCCCCTTGATGGAACGCCAGATATTGATGATGGAAAAATGCTGCACGCAAGGCAGCAGGTCCGATTCGCGCAGCACCAGCGCCAGGCGACGGCGCCCCGACTCTTCGGTGTAATCGTTATGAATGCGGCCATTGGCGGCAGCCCGACCTCGCACCGATGCGCGGCCAAAACCCAAGGCCGCGCGGTCGGCTTCGCGCCGGCGTACCAGATGGTCGAAGACATAGGCATGCGTGCCGCCGGTGGCCATCAGCGCCAGTTCCATCGCTTCGGCGTAATAGGTGGAAACGATCTCATCCTCGTCGCTGAAGTCGCGGACCGCGCTCGGGGCGTCGGCCAGAAGGAAACCGTTGCCGTCCAGCGCCAGCCCCTGTTGCCGGCGGGCGTCGGCGATGAAGCTTTGATACGCCTCATAGGCGGCGCTTTCCCACGGCGTTCCGGGCGGCGGCGTGTAGGTATAACTGACGGGATGGCAGGCATCGGCGGCGAGATAACTCAGCGGCGCGATGACGCCGGCCGCTTCAATGCCCGGGGATGAGAGATAGGGTTGCATATGCATGGCAGGCTCCTGGTCAATCGGCTGTTTCTCCCACCGCAAATGCAAGACGCCGGGAGACAGCTGCATTGGAGCACCCGCCTGTGACGCGATCAAACGAGATTTGCGCCGCTTCACATGCGTGGGGCACATGCGAATAGGCGCCGCGCATGGGAAAACGGTTCAAGATGCGCTCATGCCGGCCGGCTGCAATATGAAATGCGGCCGCGCACGACACCTCTTCCCCAATTGCAAATAGAAATCATTATTATTTGCGTGCTAAAATCCCTGCCACGTCAGCTTAGACATCAACAAGAAAAATAGCGCCTGCTCCGGCAAGAGTGCCGTGTTATTCCGTTGTGTTGCGCCAGCCTCATCCCTCTCCACTTATTGATAAGGCTTGCCCACATGGCTCAGCAACCATCGGGTGTCGGCGTCATGCGCCGGCGTCGACGTTCGTCCCTGCAACCGCTCACCCTCGCGCTGGCCATCAACGGCGCCCTGCTCTGCCTGGCCGCGCCCAACGCCGGCGCCCAGGAAAACGTTTCCGCCAGCCCGATGGCCGGCAAGGAGCGCCCCGGCAAGAAGCTGCCCGACATCGAAGTCAAAGAAGCACGCGAAGAACAGCACAAACCCGGCGCCTCGGTCAAAGTCACCAAGGAAGAGCTTGAGAAGCAAGGCGCCGGCAGCTTTGCCGATGTATTGAAATACCAGCCGCTGGTCTCGGTGCCCGGCGTCACCGCGGGCACCACCAACACCACCAGCGCCTACGACCATCCGGGCAGCACCAACTACAACATCCGCGGCGTCGAAGGCAACCGCGTCGGGGTGGATGTGGACGACGTCGAAATGCCGGAAGCGGTGGACCGCTCGGCCACTTCCGGCAGCGGCCGCGCTTCCATCGGCACCTTCGGCCAGGGGCGCGACTTCATCGATCCGGAAATGTATTCCGAAGTGCAGGTCGATTCCGGCACTACCACCTCGGCGCGCCCGGCCGGCGGCCACGGCCGCGAAGCCTTCATGGGCAGCTACGACGTCAACCGCGATAGCGTGGTCACGCGCGCCGAATACGACAGCGTGCGCCGCCAGCGCTTCGCAGCCGCCGACACCGACCATGACGGCCAGGTGGATGCCAACGATCCCTTGCCCAAGCCGCGCAACGCGGGCAGCTGAAGGAACCGGCCATGACCGCACGCCCATGCCGCAAGATGTCGAAAAAATCACGCAATGCGGCCGGCTTCATGCATAGCCTGAACCAAGCCTGTCCTTCCGCGATCTCAACAGGACTTGCGATTTATCGATAATGCGTCCGGGGTTGCCTCCCGGATACCGGACATCTCATCGACCTTCCTGCTTATGAACACCGTCATCGAACGCCCCGCCCTGCTCTCTTCCCGCCTCAAAATCGAGACTGCTGACCTGCACGAACTGATGCATGCCCTGATGGAACAGGGCCAGCCGTTCGCCAACCGCGACAATTACGCGCGCTTTGTCGCCGCCCAATACCACTTCCAGCGCGATATCGAGCACCTGTTCGCCGATCCCGCCATCCAGGCCGCCGTGCCCGACCTCGACGTGCGCGGCCGCGCAGCGGCATCGCTGGCCGACCTGGCCGACCTGGGTTTCGATGCCGTGCCGGAACCGGCCGCCAGCGCCGGCGTCGCCATGCCCGGTGCGCTGGGCTGGCTCTACGTGTCGGAAGGCTCGACCCTAGGCGCGGCCTTCCTGCTCAAGCAAGCCAAGGCCAGGCTGGGATTGAGCGAGACCTTCGGCGCCCGCAACCTGGCGGCGTATCCGGAAGGGCGCGCCATCGTATGGCGCCGCTTCGTCGGCTTCCTTGACCGGCCCGCGCTGCAAGAACAAGAGCACGATGCCGTCATCGCCGGCGCCGCCGCGGCCTACGCCCGCTTCGGCAGCCTGCTCAAGCGCCACTTCGGGCTGGCGTGAGCGGGAACGCCATACCGACCGCGATGAACGATCCGGCACAAGGGGACGGCATGCCGCCCGGCAGCGACGGCACTCCCGGCAAACTGGCGCCGGCCGGCACCCGCTGGCTGTGGCTGGCGCTGGCCTATGCCAGCCTGGGCATCGGCATCCTGGCGATCTTCATCCCCGGCATCCCCACCACCGAATTCATCCTGCTGTCCGCCTGGGCCGCCGGCAAGGGTTCGCCGCGGCTGCGACGCTGGCTGGAAAACCATCCGGCGTTCGGCCCGATGATCCATCACTGGCGCCACGGCAAGGTAGTCGCTCGGCGCGCCAAGCTGAGCGCCTCCATCATGATGAGCCTGTGCCTGGTGATCATGCTGCTGACGATCAAACAGCGCTGGATCATCGTCATCGCAGCCATCGGCATGACTGCGGGTGCGTTGTGGATGTGGTCGCGGCCGGAACAGGTCGCCGACCGCGGCGCCGATGAAGACGCGCCGAAGTAAGGCGATTTTCTCCCCCGCGCCCCAATGACAAAGGGCCTGCACCGTTACCGGCGCAGGCCCTTTCCTATTTTCCCTTTTCTCATTCCACTCCGGTCAGACTGACGCCGGAGATGCTCAGGTGATCGACGAAGACACGCGCCACAGGTCGACGCCGCCATCGATGGCATGCTGGTCGATCTGCGCCAGCTCGGCGGCGCTGAAGCCGAGGTTCTTCAACGCGTCCAGCGAACCGTCCAGCTGTTCGACATTGCGCGCGCCGATCAGCGCCGAGGTCACGCGGGCATCGCGCAGCACCCAGGCGATCGCCATCTGCGCCAGGGTCTGGCCGCGGCGCTGGGCGATCTCGTCCAGCGCGCGGATGCGTTCCAGATTTTCCGGCGACAGCATCCTCGGCGGCAGCGACGGCGCACGTGTGGCGCGCGCGCCTTCCGGCACCCGTTGAGGTACTTGGAAGTCAGCATGCCCTGCGCCAGCGGCGAGAAGCCGATGCAGCCCACGCCCAGTTCTTCCAGCGCCTGCAGCAAGCCGTTTTCGATGCTGCGGTTGAGCATCGAATAATTCGGCTGGTGGATCAGCAGCGGCACGCCTTCGCTCTTGAGGATCGCTGCCGCCTTGCGCGTGAGCTCGGGCGAATAGGACGAGATGCCGACATACAGCGCCTTGCCCTGGCGGTGCAGGTGCGCCAGCGCACCCATGGTTTCTTCCAGCGGCGTATCGGGGTCGACCCGGTGCGAATAGAAGATGTCGACATAATCGAGCCCCATGCGCCGCAGGCTCTGCTCGCAACTGGCGATCAGGTGCTTGCGCGCGCCGCTGGGGCCGCCATAGGGGCCGGGCCACATCTGCCACCCGGCCTTGCTGGAGATCACCAGTTCATCGCGGTAGGGTGCGAAGTCCTTGGCCAGCCAGCGGCCGAAATTCTCTTCCGCCGAACCGGCCGGCGGGCCGTAGTTGTTGGCCAGGTCGAAATGGGTGACGCCGCGGTCGAAGGCGCGCCGCAGCACTGCGCGGCCGGTCTCGAAATTGTCGGCGCCGCCGAAGTTCTGCCACAGACCCAGCGAGATGGCCGGCAGCAGCAAGCCGCTCTTGCCCACGCGCCGGTAAGGCATCTGGCCGTCGTAGCGGGAAGGGTTGGCGATATAAGTCATGGCTATCCTTATCGAGGGTTGAATGAAATGCCGCGCGCCATTTACTGCATTGCTTACCGCGCCGGCAAAATGATGGTGGCGATCAGGCCGCCTTCGGGATGGTTGCGCAACAGCAGCTCGCCGCCGTGGGCCTGCACGATGTTGCGCGAAATGCCCAGCCCCAGCCCCATGCCGCCGCTGTTCTGGGCGCGCCCGTGCTCCAGCCGCACATAGGGCTGGAACAGCGTGCCCATGGCGTCTTCCGGCACGCCGGGGCCGTGGTCGCGGATCTCGATCTCGACCAGGTCGCCGCCCGCGCCCTGCGAGGGGCGGATGGCGATCTCGACCTTCTGGCCGTAATACAGCGCATTGTCGAACAGGTTGCCGATGGCGCGCTTCAAGGCCAGCGGCTTGGCCATGACGTTGATGCCGGAGGGCGTGAAGGCGATCTCGTGGCCGGCCATCTTGGCGTCGCGGATCATGCGCATCACCAGCGCGTCCAGCCGCACCTCGGTGCGGTTCTCGTGGATGTCGCTGTCCTTCACCGACTGCAGCGCGCCCTTGACCATCATGTCGAGCTCGTCGAGGTCATCGTGGAATTCGGTGCGCATGTCGTCGTCGTCCATCAGTTCGGTGCGCAGTTTCAGGCGCGTGATGGGCGTGCGCAGGTCATGCGAGATGGAGACGAACAGCCGCTCGCGGTCTTCCAGGTAGCGCTTGATGCGCTCGCGCATGCCGGAGAAGGCATAGGCGGTCTTGACGTATTCGCGGCTGCCGGTGCCGGGCAACTCCGGCACCGTCTCGCCCTTGCCGAACGCTTCGGCGGCGTCGGCCAGCGCCGCCAGCGGACGGGTGGTCCAGCGCACCACGAGGATGGTCAGCAACAGGATCGCCGCCAGCGACAGGCCCTGCAGCACCAGCCGGTCCAGCCACAGCGGGTTGCCGCTGTCGAGGAAATACGGGTTGGGCATCAGCGCGGCGAGGTATAGCCACTTGCCGCTTTCGACCTGCATCTGTATCACCAGCACCGGCGCCGAGTTGGGCTTGGTCAGCAGGATATGCTGCACCCAGTTGTCGGGCAGGTCGCCCACCTTGAGGCCGTCGCTGGAGACCTGCAGGCCGTCCGGCCAGGCGAAGTCGAGCCGGGCTTCCGGCATGAACGGCAAGTCTTCGCGCAGGGTCTGGGCCGCGACGTCGATGGCGACGGCCGCCAGCTGGTTGGGGGCGATCGGCGTGACCGGCACGGCCGAGCTGTTGGCGTTGATGAAGAAGCGCGTACCGCCCATCTCGCGCAACTGCTGGATCATCAGCGGCCGGTAATTGGACGGCAGGCTCATGAAATAACGGATCGCCACCGAGGCGCTGTGCGCCAGGTGCTGCGCGGCGATGCGGGTCTCGGCTTCGGACTTGGTGCGCAATTGCGCGGCCCAGATCAGGCCGCCGGCCACCTGCGTGACCAGCACGCCGAAAATCATCACCACCGACAGGCGGCCCAGCAGGGAGTTGGGCAAGACCCAGTCCAGCACCGCCGCCAGCCGTGCGCGCAGCGAGCGCGGCCGGACCGCTTGCGCGGTCGCCTCCGCCGTCGCCGCAGGTGCGCTCTCGTTCACGGGATGGCGCTCACGCGGCGGCCGCGCTGACGTCGGCCGAGAACACGTAGCCGGCGCCGCGCACGGTCTTGATCAGGTGCGGCTGGCGGCCGCCGTCGTTGAGACGCAGGCGCAGCTTGCTGATCTGCACGTCCAGCGAACGGTCCAGCGGACCGGCGTCGCGCCCGCGCGTCTCTTCGCACAGGACATTGCGGTCGAGCACATCGCCCGGGTGTTCGACGAAATATTTCAGCAGCTGGTAATCCATGCCCGTCAGCGCCACCACCTGGCCGACGCTGTCGGTCAGGGTGCGCTCCACGGTGTCGAGCGTGAAGCCGACGAAGCGGTAATAGCGCGGCGCGGCCGTGCTGTCGATGCCGGTGCGGCGGTGGATGGCCTTGATGCGCGCCAGCAGTTCGCGCGGACTGTAGGGCTTGGCGATGTAGTCGTCGGCGCCCAGCTCCAGCCCGACCACGCGGTCGGTCTCGTCCGAGCTGGCGGTGAGCATGATGATGGGCACGTTGGACTTGCGCCGCACCGTCTTGCATAACGCGAAGCCGTCGGTGTCGGGCAGCATCACGTCCAGGATCACCAGCGCCAGCTCATCGGCGTAGCGCTGGAACTCGCCGAGAAAGGTGGCGCCGTCGTGCGCCAGCCGCACCTCGTACTGGTTCTTTTCCAGATAGGCCTTCAACAGGGTGCGGGTCTTCTGGTCGTCGTCGACGATCAATATCTTGCGTGTCATCGTTGGCCTTCGCTAATCAGGTTGTCTCGTCTCAATGCCTGGTTCCTTGCCCATCACTGGCCGCGCCCGCGCGAGAGTGCCCGCGCGATCGACACCAGCCTGCGCTGCGCCTGCTCCTCGCTGCCCTGGCGGTCGAAGAAGAAGCGCTGCACCTCGGCGATGATGGCGTCCTTGGTAGTTTCATCGGTGGCCATGCGGTGCACCAGGCTGGGCGCCTGGTAAGCCGGGCCCTTGCTGAACGCGCGCCAGGAATCGCGCGCGCAGCGGTCCATGTGCGGATCGGCGGTGCGCCAGACCGGGATGGAACCCTTGAATTTATTGTATTCCGACTGTACCGCCGGCGAGGTGACAATCTGCGCCAGCGTCTCCTGCGTGGCCTGGTGAGCATAGTCGCCGGCGAACATGGCCAGGGTGTCGGTGCTGTAGAGGTGATAATCGCCCGTTCCCGGCACCGGGACGCAGCCGAATTGCTGGTCCACCGCCAGGCCCCAGGCATTGAATTCGCCCTTGGCCCAGTCGCCCATGATGAACATGCCGGCTTCGCCGTCGGCCATGCTGCGCGCGACTTCCGTCCACGGCCGCTCGCGCACCGGCTGGTCCATCGCCTGGCCGAGCCGGCGCAGGCGCTTGAGGATGTGCAGCATGCGTCCATCGGCATAGGCCGCCGGATCCATCCCGACGAACAGGCGGCGATAGTAGGCCGGGCCGCTTTCGGCCAGCGCCAGGTTCTCGAACAGGGTGGCGATCTGCCAGGCTTCGCCGCTTTGCGCCAGCGGCGTGATGCCGGCGTCGCGCAAGGCCTGCGCTACGCGCTCGAAGTCATCCCAGGTCCTGGGCGGCGTCAGCCCCAGACGGTTGAAGATGGCGACGTTGTAGAACAGCATGTTGATGCGGTGGATGCCCAGCGGCGCGGCCACCACATGCCCGCGGTTGTTCAGCAGCGCCCAGACGGTGGGGAACATCTGCTTTTCCCAGTTGCCTTGCACGGCCACATTGTCCAGCTCCAGCAGCAGGCCAAGGTCGGCCCATTCGCCGAAGATCACGCCGTTCAGTTGCGTGACCTCGGGCGCATGCCCGGCCAGCACCATGCTCTTCAATACCTTGCCCGCGCCCATGCCGGCGCCGCCCGGGATGGGCACGTCGCGCCATTGGATGTTCTGCCTGGCCAACTGGTTCACCACCACGTTGAGGGCGCGGCGTTCGCCGGCCGACGTCCACCAGTGCAGCACCTGCAGCGAGGCCGGCGCCGCCGACGCCGCGGCCGCGCGCGCCTGCGCCGGCAGCGCTGCATATACCGCCAGCGCCGCCAGCATCAGCAGGGGAAGGGTCGCCCGCATCGCCGCCGTCGCGCAACGGTGCATGACCGATGCGAACGACGCGCGGACTGGGCGTCTCATTTTTATCATTATGTCCGTGTGTCTCCAAACCGGGAAAGACTATAGCCCGGCCACTGCCGCGCTGCAATTTGCAGCGGCTAGATGAAAACATTAATTCAATTCACCTCTTGTAAAGAAATGTAATGTTTTCTTTCCTTAGCTTGGCCGTCCCGCGCCGCGCCCGCATTCGCCTATCGGTTCGCATCGCGGGCAGGGACTGCCGCCGCCCTGGCGCGACCTGTAAGGATATGTAATCGGCGCGCTCGCGCCGTTTGCTGATTTTCCCATGTAAATCAGCATCTTACGCCATTGCCGGCGGTTGCCGCGCCAAGCTCGCATCACATGCGGCGCGGTGCTACTGTCGCGCCGCTGCCCACTGTCATCGCGCACCTCGTTGCCGGTTGCCGGGCCGCACATCCCGACAGGCAAGAGCGACCAACAGCCAATAACGCCAGGAGACAAACGATGCAAACCAAGCAACAGACCGACGCCGCCATTCCCTTCATGAAACGCGCCGCGGCCACGCTGGCTACGGCCGCCGCCTTGGCGCTGTCCATCGGCGGCCATGCGCAGGCCGGCACGCTGACCATCGAAAGCTGGCGCGTGGACGACCTGCAGTTGTGGGAAACCGTACTGATCCCCGCCTTCCAGAAACAGAACCCCGGCATCGCCGTGAAGTTCGCGCCGACCGCGCCCACCGAATACGACTCCAGCCTGGCCGCGCGCCTGGCCGGCGGCACCGCCGGCGACCTGGTGGCCTGCCGTCCGTTCGACGTGTCGCTCTCGCTGTACAACAAGGGCCACCTGGAAAAGCTGGACGGCAAGCCCGGCATGGAATTCTTCGCGCCGGCGGCCAAGACCGCCTGGCAGACCGACGACGGCAAAGACACCTTCTGCATGCCGATGGCGTCGGTGATCCACGGCTTCTTCTACAACACCCGGATCTTCAAGGAACTGAACCTGGAGCCGCCCAAGACCGAGGCCGAGTTCTTCAAGCTGCTCGACACCGTCAAGGCCAATGGCAAGTACACGCCGCTGGTGATGGGCACCTCCGAGCAATGGGAATCGCACCAGGTGCTGTTTACCGGTATCGGCCCCAATTACTGGAAGGGCGAGGAGGGCCGCAAGGCGCTCATCGCCGGCCGCGCGAAGTTCACCGACCCGCAGTTCGTGGCGGCCTGGGAGTATGAAGCCAAGCTCGGCAAGTACCTGCCCAAGGGCGCCTCGGCGCAGACCTACAGCGACAGCCAGAACATGTTCGCCCTGGGCCGCGGCGCAGTATATCCGGCCGGCTCCTGGGACATCGCCTACTTCAACGGCAAGCTGGACATGGGCGCCTTCCCGCCGCCGGTGCCCAAGGCCGGCGATGCCTGCTACATCTCCGACCACAACGACATCGGCATGGGCATCAACAAGAAATCGAAGAACAAGGAAGACGCCTACAAGTTCCTGGCCTGGCTGGGTTCGCAGGAGTTCGCCGACCTCTACACCAACAAGGTCACCGGCTTCTTCTCGCTGTCGAACCACCTGATCTCGGTGAAGGACCCGATCGCCAAGCAGATGATCGGCTGGCGCAAGGGTTGCGCCTCGACCATCCGGGTGAACTCGCAGATCCTCAACCGCGGCACGCCGAGCATGGAAAACGAGATGTGGAACGTCAACGCCCAGGTGCTCAACGGCAAGCTGGCGCCCAAGGATGCCGCCGCCAAGATCCAGGCCGGCTTCGCCAAGTGGTACAAGCCGCAACAATAAGCGGACGCCGTCAGGGCCATGCCGCATCCGATGGCGGCGGCATGGCCTGAAATAAAAAGAGGAGGCCGGATAGCGGCGCGCCAAGACGCCGGTCCGGTTCCATCCCGGGCCATCCCTCTCAGGAGACGCAGTGAAACAAGTCCGCGCCTGGCAGCTCGTGGTATTTCTCGCGCCTGCCGTCCTCATCTATTCCATGTTCAGCGCCCTGCCCCTGGCCGACACGCTGCGCCTGGGCTTCTACACCAGCAACGACGCCGGCGCGACCAGCTTCGTCGGCCTCGACAACTACCGCACCATCCTGTTCGACCCCGACTGGTCGGCCGCCTTCTGGAACGCGATGTGGAACAACATCAAGTTCTTCGGCATGCACATGGCGCTGCAAAACCCGATCGGCCTGCTGCTGGCGACGCTGTTCAGTCTGAAGGGCCTGCGCGGCGCGCGCACCTACCGCACGCTGATCTTCCTGCCCACGCTGCTGTCGGTGGTGATCATCGGCTTCATCTGGCAACTGATCCTCTCGCCGCTGTGGGGCGTGGGCGAAAAGCTGATGGGTTTCGTCGGCCTGGCCGACTGGTTCGGCCCCTGGCTGGGCCAGGAATCGACCGCGTTGGTGACGCTGTCGCTGATCTCGGTGTGGCAATACATCGGCATCCCCATGATGCTGATCTATGCGGCCTTGCTGGCGGTGCCGGAAGAAATACTGGAAGCCGCGCACGCCGAGGGCGCCTCCGCCATGCGCATCTTCTGGCAGATCAAGCTGCCGCTGATCTACCCGACGCTGGGCCTGGTGACCATCCTCACCTTCGTGGCCAACTTCAATGCCTTCGACCTGATCTATTCGGTCAAGGGCGCGCTGGCCGGGCCCAATTATTCGGCCGACCTGCTGGGCACCTATTTCTACCGCACCTTCTTCGGCTACCAGGCGCAGATCGGCAGCCCGACCATGGGCGCCGCGGTGGCCACGCTGATGTTCCTGGTGATCCTGGCCGGCGTGGGCACGTACTTCTATCTGGTGCAGCGCCGGCTGACCCGCTATGCGCTGTAAGCGCGAGGAGACCCCGATGCCCTCTTCCCCTTATTCCTCTGCGCCCTCTTCCTACGCCAGCTCCGCCGCGCCAGCCGGACCGACGCTGATGCGGCGCGGCTTCGGTTCCATCGGCCGCCTGTGGGTGCATCTGGTGCTGTGCATCTACGCGGTGATCGCGCTGTTTCCGATCGCGCTGATCCTGATCAATTCGGTCAAGACCCGCAGCGCCATCTTCGATGGCCCGATGGCGCTGCCCACCGCCGATACCCTGACCCTGGCCGGTTTCCAGAAGGTGCTCTCGGGCACCCACTTCCTGCTCTACTTCGGCAACAGCCTGGTGGTCACCCTGGGCTCGCTGGTGCTGATCGTGCTGTTGGGCGCCATGGCCGGCTGGGCGCTGTCGGAATACAAGTTTCCCGGCAACCGCTTCCTCAACTTTTTCCTGGCCATCGGCATCATGATCCCGATCCGGCTGGGCACGGTCTCCATCCTGCAACTGGTGGTGGCGCTGGAGCTGATCAATACGCGCACCGCGCTGATCCTGGTGTACACCGCGCAAGGCCTGCCGCTGGCGGTGATGATCCTGTCCGAGTTCATCCGCCAGATCCCGTCCGAACTGAAAGATGCGGCGCGCTGCGACGGCGTGGGCGAGATCGCCATCTTCTTCCAGGTGATCCTGCCGCTGCTGCGTCCGGCCATCGCCACCGTGGCGGTGTTCACCATGATCCCGGCCTGGAACGACCTGTGGTTCCCGCTGATCCTGGCGCCCGGCGAGGAAACCCGCACCGTCACGCTGGGCGTGCAGCAGTTCATCGGCCAGTACGCCACCGACTGGAATTCGGTGCTGGCGGCGCTGTCGATGGCGGTGATCCCGATCCTGCTGCTGTACGTCGCGTTCTCGCGCCAGCTGATCCGCGGCCTGACCGCCGGCGCCGTCAAATAAACTCATACTGGAATTGAAAATGGCCAACGTAAGCATAGAAAACCTGAGGAAATCCTACGACGGCCGCGCCGATGTGCTGGCCGACCTCAACCTCGACATCCGCGACGGCGAATTCTGCGTGCTGGTCGGCCCTTCCGGCTGCGGCAAGTCGACCCTGCTGCGCATGCTGTGCGGGCTGGAAGACATCAGCGGCGGCCAGCTGGCCATCGGCGGCAAGGTGGTCAACCACCTGCCGCCGGCCGAGCGCGGCATCGCCATGGTGTTCCAGAGCTATGCGCTGTATCCGCACATGACGGTGTACAAGAACATGGCCTTCGGCCTGAAGGTGGCCGGCAGCAGCCGTGCCGACATCGACGAGCGCATCCGCCACGCCGCCGGCATCCTCAAGATCGACCACCTGCTCGAGCGCCTGCCGCGCGAGTTGTCCGGCGGCCAGCGCCAGCGCGTGGCGATCGGGCGCGCCATCGTGCGCAAGCCGCGCCTGTTCCTGTTCGACGAACCGCTGTCCAACCTCGACGCCGCGCTGCGCGTGCAAACCCGGCTGGAGATCGCCAAGCTGCACAAGGAGCTGGCCGCCACCATCGTCTACGTCACCCATGACCAGGTCGAGGCGATGACGCTGGGCGACAAGATCGTGGTCATGCACGAAGGACGCATCCAGCAGGCCGGCTCGCCGCTGGAGCTGTACCAGCATCCGCAGAACCTGTTCGTGGCCGGCTTCATCGGCTCGCCCAGGATGAACCTGCTGCCTGGCACCGTAACGCATGTCGCCGCGGACGGCCTGGGGGTGGAAATCGCCGGCGGCGCGCAATTGCATGCCGACGTCGAGCCCGGCGCCGTCCGCCCGGGCGACAAGGTGACGCTGGGCCTGCGCGCCGAACAGATCCGCGAACACGCGCAGGGATCGGAACGCCTCGACGGCACGGTCAACCTGGTGGAGCACCTGGGGGAAGCCAACTTCATCTACCTGACGCTGGATGGCGGGCAAGACATCGTGGTGCGCGGCGACGGCAACCGCGACCTCGACCTCGGCTCCCGCCTGGCCTTGTCGGCCGACAGCCATGCGTTCCATGCGTTCGACGCGCAAGGCCAGGCACTGCGCCGCCTCAAACCCGGCAACCTGCAATCGTCGCGGCGCCATTGAGACGCCTGCTGCCGCCATGAACACATCCCTTTCCCCCGCTCCCTCCATCGCCTGGCTGGCCGGCGTGGATGGCGGCGGCACCAAGACCCTGGTGCGCATCGCCGCGGCCGATGGCCGCGTGCTAGCCGAAGCGGCCGGCCCCGGCTCAGCCTTGCGCAACGGCGCCGGGACGGCATGGCGCATCATCGTGCCGACCATCGAACAGGCCTTCATCCATGCCGGCCAGGCGATGCCGCCGCTGTCGCAACTGGCGGTTGGCGTCGGCATTGCCGGCTATAACGTGGCGCAATGGGCGGCCGACTTCCACGCCGCGGCGCCGGCCTTCGGCATGCTGCAAGCCGCCACCGACGGCATCACCACCCTGCTCGGCGCGCACCAGGGCAAGCCCGGCGCGGTGATCGCCGTGGGCACCGGCACCATCGGCATCGCCGCCGACATCGATGGCCGCCAGCGCATGGTCGACGGCTGGGGCTTTCCGTCCGGCGACGACGCCAGCGGCGCCTGGATGGGCATGCGCGCCATCCACCACACGCAGCACGCCATCGATGGCCGTGCCGCACGCGGCCCGCTGGCCGAGGCGGTGCTGGCCTTCTGCGCCGGCGAATTGCCCGCCGCGGCTGGCGGCGGCGAACGCGGCGAACGCGAGACGGTGCTGGCCTGGCTGTCGCAAGCCGACCAGGCCGCCTTCGCCCGCCTGGCGCGGCTGGTGGTGGCGCATGCCGGCGGCGACGATGCGGCTCGTGCCATCATGCAAGCGGCCGCCGATGAAATCGAACTGATGGCCGGCGCGCTCGATCCGCAGCAGCGCCTGCCGCTGGCGCTATGCGGCGGACTGGCCGGGGCCCTCAACGGCTATCTCTCTTCCGGGCTGCGCCAGCGCGTCGTCGCTGCTGCCGCCGATGCCGCCGACGGCGCCTTGTTGCTGGCCCGGCAAGCCTTGCATGGCACTAACACGCTCCAGGAGTGACACCATGAACACCATCAAGAATATCCATGGCAATGTGCTGACGCCCCAGGGCTGGGTCAGCGGAGAGATCGTCTTCGACGGGCGCATCCGCTCGATCGAAGGCCGGCCGCTGCGACACGAACCGCGCCTCATCGATGAAGGCGACTACATCCTGCCGGGCTTCATCGACCTGCATGTGCATGGCGGCGGCGGGCGCGATGTGATGGAAGGCGGCGATGCGGTAGCCGCCATCACCCGCCTGCATGCCCGGCACGGCACCACCAGCCTCTTGGCCACCACCATGACGGCGCCGCTGGATGAGCTGGAAAGCGCGCTCAAGGCCGTCGGCGCAGCCTGCGCGCAACGCGCGGCCGGCCGCGCGCGCATCCTCGGCGTGCACCTGGAAGGCCCCTACATCAACCCCGGCAAGCTGGGCGCGCAACCCGACTTCGCCATCGAGGCCTCGCTGGAGCAGGTCGATTACCTCAACAGCCTGGCGCCGTTGAAGCTGATCACCATCGCGCCCGAAGTCGACGGCCACCTGAAGCTGGTCTGCAAGCTGGCCAACCGCGGCCTGAAGGTGCAGATCGGCCACACGCTGGGCAGCTACGACGACGGCGTGGCCGCGCTGGCGCATGGCGCTTCCGGCTTCACCCACCTGTTCAACGCCATGAGCGGCTTCCACCACCGCGAGCCCGGCATGGCCGGCGCGGCGCTGGCGCACGCCAAATATGCCGAGCTGATTCCCGACCTGCTGCACGTGCATCCCGGCGCCATCCGCGCCGCGCTGCGCGCCATCCCGCGCCTGTATTGCGTGACCGATTCCACCGCCGCCGCCGGCATGCCCGACGGCGACTACACGCTGGGCCGCCAGGTGGTGCACAAATGCGCCGGCGGGGTGCGGCTGGCCGACGGCACCCTGGCCGGCAGCATCCTGACCATGGACCAGGCGCTGCGCAACCTGGTTTCGCTGGGGCTGGACGTGTCGGAAGCCTCGCTGCGCACCTCGACCTATCCGGCCGACTACCTCGGGCTGGATGACCGCGGCCGCCTCAGCGCCGGCTGCCATGCCGACATCGTGGTGCTGGATCGCCAGTTCGCCTTGAAGGCCGTTTATGTGGAAGGAGAAGAAATTGACCTCGCCGATGCCTGATACCTCCCAAATGCTCAAGGAGGCCCGCTCGGCCGCCGACCATGTGGCCGTGCAAGTCACGCGCGAGCGCGAACGCTACGCCGAACTCGGCCAGCGGCTGCGCGCGGCGCCGCCCTCGGGCATCGTCACCGTGGCGCGCGGCAGTTCCGACCATGCCGCCGGCTATTGCGCCTATCTCATCATGGCGCGGCTGGGGCATATCGTGGCCTCGCTGCCGATGTCGCTGGTGACCTTGAACCGTGCGCCGCTGATGACGCAGAACGCGCTGGCCATCGCCATCTCGCAGTCTGGCCAAAGCCCCGATGTGGTCGAACCGATCCGCTATTTCCGCGCCGGCGGCGCCACCACGCTGGCGCTGGTCAACGATGCCGCCTCGCCGCTGGCGGCGGCGGCCGAGTGGAGCATCCCCTTGCATGCCGGCGTGGAAACCAGCGTGGCCGCTACCAAGAGCTTCATTGCCAGCCTGGTGGCCGGCGCGCTGCTGGCGGGCCACTGGCAGGACGATGCGGCGTTTCTGCACGGCATCGACAGCCTGCCCGATGCGCTGCGCCGGGCCGCCGACAGCGACTGGTCGGCCGCCGTCGAGACGCTGGCCGCCAGCGACCGCATCATGGTGGTCGGCCGCGGCATCGGCTTTCCGCTGGCGCTGGAAGCGGCCCTGAAATGCAAGGAAACCTGCGCCATCCAGGCCGAAGCCTTCAGCGGCGCCGAGATCAAGCACGGGCCGATGGCGTTGATCGACGAGGGATATCCGCTGCTCATGTTCGCCACCCGCGGGCCGACCCAGGCCGGCATGGTGCAGTTGGCCGACGAGATGCGCCATCGCGGCGCCAGGGTGCTGCTGGCGGCGCCTGACGACATCCCCCAGCGCGACCTGACGCTGCCGGTGGCGGCCACGCCCGACCTCGATCCGATTGTCGCCATCCAGGCGTTCTATGTGATGGCCGCGCAATTGTCGGCGGCGCGGGGAATGGATGCGGACAAGCCCAGGCACCTGAACAAGGTGACCAAAACCAGCTAGGGCCTGGCGGTGAAACCGGCCTGGGCCGTACTGGCTGTTACCGGGCCTTCACCTCGCCCTGGCTCTTTTTGGCGGCGGCCTTGCCCGCCGTCGGTGCGCCCTGCGACAGGATCGCCGACAGCAAACCCGGGAACCGGGCTTCGATATCGGCGCGGCGCAGCGTATTCATCAGGGTGGTGCCGGTGCTCTCGGTCAGCACCAGGCCCGCTTCGCGCAGGACCTTGAAATGGTGCGAGACGGTGGATTTCGGACGGCCGCCGTCGAGCTCGCCGCAGGTCGCGCATTCCACGCGCGCCAGGTGACGCACGATGTCCAGGCGGATGGAATCGCTCAAGGCGTACAGCACGCGTTCGAGGAGCAGTTCGCTGGCGGCGGGGTGTTTGTAGGGGCGCATCTGCAACATGATACACCTTGGGTTATACTGTTTCCATAGTTCGAATATATTCGAACTACCGAATATGATCCCATCCCAAGAGGCCCCTATGTCCGCTCTGTTCCAACCGTTCAAGCTCAAAGACGTTACCCTGCGCAACCGCATCGCCGTGCCGCCGATGTGCCAATACATGGCCGTCGACGGCCGCGCCAACGACTGGCACCTGTCCCACTACGCCAGCATCGCGCGCGGCGGCGCCGGGCTGGTGATCGTCGAAGCCACCGCCGTCTCGCCCGAAGGTCGCATCACGCCGGCTTGCACCGGCATCTGGTCGGACGACCTGGCCCAGGCCTTCGTGCCGGTGGTACAGGCGATCAAGAAGGCCGGCGCGGTGCCGGGCATCCAGATCGGCCATGCCGGACGCAAGGCCAGCGCCAACCTCCCGTGGGAAGGCGACGACCATATCGCCGAAGGCGACCCCCGCGGCTGGCCGACCATCGCTCCCTCGGCCATCGCCTACGGCAAAGGCCTGCCCAAGGTACCCAAGGCCATGACCATCGACGACATCGCCCGCGTGCGCCAGGACTTCGTCGATGCCGCCATCCGCGCGCGCGACGTCGGTTTCGAATGGCTGGAACTGCACTTCGCCCACGGTTACCTGGCGCAGAGCTTCTTCTCCCCGCACGCCAACCAGCGCGACGACATCTATGGCGGCAGCGTGGAAAACCGCGCGCGCTTCCTGCTGGAAACCCTGCGCGCGGTACGCCAGGTGTGGCCGGAAAACCTGCCGCTGACGGTGCGTTTCGGCGTGCTCGAATATGACGGCCGCAACGAACAGACACTGCTGGAATCGATCGGCCTGGTGCGGGAATTCAAGGCCGCCGGCATGGACATGATCAGCGTCACCATCGGCTTCACTATTCCTGAAACCAATATCCCCTGGGGACCGGCCTTCCTCGGCCCGATCGCCGAACGCGTGCGCCGCGAAGCCGATGTGCCGGTATCCTCGGCCTGGGGCTTCGGCACGCCCGAGATCGCCGAACGCGTGGTCAAGGAGCAGCAGCTGGATGTGGTGATGGTCGGCCGCGCGCACCTGGCCAACCCGCACTGGCCTTATGCCGCCGCCAAGGAACTGGGCGTGGAGCGTCCCTCGTGGACATTGCCGGCGCCCTACGCGCACTGGCTGGAACGTTACTGATCCGCTCCGGGTTGCCGCGCTTGCGCTGTTGCTTCAATAAAACAGCAGCGTAATCAGCGGCACGCTCGACAGCAGCAGGCATCCCAGGAAGGCGGCGAGGAACAGCAGTTTTTTCTTTCGGTTCATGGACGGTTTGGCAAGAAGAAAAGGCGCGATAAAAAATGCGCGAGACCGAAGTGTACCTTCCCCGCCGCATGCAAACCCATCAGGGCCGCACACTCAGGCCAGGCCGTTGCGTCCAAACGCGCGAAAGCCCGGCCGCTGCGTCAGCAATTCATAGTAGGCCGCCACCGCCGGCAAGTCCGGATGCGCCAGCGGCGTGCCGAACCAGCGGTTGACCGACAGGCCGACCGGGATGTCTGCCAGCGAAAAGGCGGCGCCGGCGACATAGGCGCCGGTCCGTTGCAATTGCCGCTCCAGCACGCGCATGAAGCCGCCCCAGTTTTCGATGGCGGCGGCCAGCTGCTGCGTGTCGCCATGCTCCGGCGACTTGCGCACCAGCGCCATGAAGGCGTAGCTCCATGCACGGTTGAGGTCGCTGGCCTGCCAGTCGATCCACTGGTCGATGCGGGCCCGCTCGCGGGGCGCTGCCGGATAGAGCGCGCCGCCGCCGTATTGCCCGGCCAGGTAACGCAGGATGGAATTCGATTCCCACAGCACGAAGCCGTCGTCGTCGATCACCGGCACCATGGCGTTCGGGTTCATGTCGAGGAACGCCGGTTCCCGGGTCGAGCGAAAACCGATGCCCCAATCCTCGCGCTGGCATACGATGTCCAGCTCGGCACAGGCCCACAGCACCTTGCGCACGTTGATGGAATTGTCCCTGCCGTAGATCTTGAGCACATCCGTCTCCCTTTGCGTTGAGCATACGGAGATTAGCAGTTGCCCGGACCAGGCGACATGTACAGTTGAACAACAGCCGCACGCGACACTGTTACGGACGCGCAAGGTGGCCCGGTGGAAATCCGTGCAACTGTACCTATGCCGCAGGCGACGAGGCGCATTACACTCGGTGCTCCATCGCATCCGGTCGCCTCCATGTCTTCATCGAATATTGCCAGGCTGCTCCTGCTCGCCGCCATCTGGGGCACCAGCTTCATGCTCATGCGCATCGCCGCGCCGGTATTGGGCCCCATGCTCACCACGTTCGGCCGTACCTCGCTGGCCACGCTGGCGCTGCTGGCTTTCGCGCGCTCGCGCGGCGTGCCGCTGCAATGGCGGCGCAACTGGCTGCCGTACCTGGTCATCGGCATCGCCAATACGGCATTGCCGTTCAGCCTGTTCGCCTGGTCGGCGCTGTACATCCCGTCTTCCTACATGGCCACCATGAATTCGCTGGCGCCGGTATTCACCGCGCTGTTCGGCTTCCTGTTGCTGGGCGAACGGCTGACCGCGATACGTATGGCGTCTTTCGTGCTGGGCCTGTTCGGGGTTGGGGTGCTGGTGCATCGGTCCGATGCGGGTGGACGCGATGGTGATCCTGGCCGTGCTCGCCGGCATGGGCGCGGCGCTCAGTTATGGCTTCGCCGCCACCTTCACGCGCATGCGCGGCGGCGGCATCTCGCCCATCGCGATCGCCGCCGGCAGCCAGTTCGCCGCCTCGCTATGCCTGTTGCCCCTGGCCCTGCCCGGCCTGCCGCATGCGCTGCAGGCCGGCACGCTGGCATCGCTGCTGGCGGTGCTGGTGCTGGGCGTGGTCTGTACCGGCCTGGCCTACGCCCTGTTCTTCCAGTTGATCTCGACCGAAGGCGCCACCCGCGCGATCACGGTCACCTTCCTGATCCCGGTGTTCGCCTCGCTGTGGGCCTGGCTGCTGCTGGACGAGCCGGTCACCGTCGGCACCGTGGCCGGCATCGCCATCGTGCTGCTGGCCACGGCCACCGCGCTGCGCGCCAAGCCGGCGCCGCCGCGCGTGCCGGGCAAGACATCGGCCTGAGGCCAATCCGCGCCGCCCGAAGAAAAACGCCGCAGGCCCGAAGGCCATGCGGCGTTTTTTCATACAGCAGCGGCGCTTACCAGCCGTACTTGGCGCACGCCTTGCGGTAAGCCAGGCCGGCCAGCGCCACGTCTTCCAGGCCGATGCCGATGGCCTTGTAGATCACGATGTCATCGGCGCGGCGCTGGTAAGGCATGCTGCCGTCCACCGCCTGCGCCAGTTCCATCACATTGTTCCAGTCGAAGGTGCCGGGCGCGCATTGCAGCAGGTCGCCGGCTTCCTGTTGCGCCTGCGGCTTCCATTCGACGAACAGCGCGGCGGCGCGCGCGATGGCGGTGTCGTCCAGCTCGCGCACATTGGCCTTGGAAGCGCCGACTGCCGCCACGAAGACGCCCGGGCGCAGCAGCTTGCCGTCGAACAGCGGCGTGGCCGAACGGGTCACAGTCACCAGCACGTCGGCGGCAGCGGCCGCTTCATCGACCTCGACCACGCGCGCCGGCACGCCCAGCGTGCGGGTGATCTCCTCGGCCAGTTCCTGCTGGCCGCTGATACCGGCCACCAGCACTTCCTTGAACTTGCGCACCTGCAGCAAGGCCGGCACGTGCGAACGCGCCTGCACGCCGGTGCCGATCACCGACAGCACCTGCGCATCGGGACGCGCCAGCGCGTCGCAAGCCACCGCGGTGGCGGCGGCGGTGCGCAGGCCGGTCATGGTGTCGGCCTCGATGGTGGCCAGCGGCGCGCCGGTCTCGCTGGAGAACAGCACGATCACGAACTTGAACTGCCCCTTGATGGTGGTATAGACCTTGGCGCCCGCGATGCCCGCGCCGGGAATCACCGCGCCCATCATCGACAGCATCACGCCGTTGGAAGCGCTGGTGCGCACGCGCCCCTGGTGGGCGCCTTCACCGGCTGCCGCGAACGCTTCGCGCATGGCGCCAATGGCGTCTTCGGTGGTGAGCAGCTCGCTGATCTGCTGGTTGCTGAGCAATTTCATGGGGACTCCTTCAATCGGGTAAAAATGTTGAAACGGTTCGAATACAGGCCGGGCATGCGGGCATCATCCGCCCGCATGCTCGGCCTTCAGGTAATTCCAGATGCGGTCGATTTCCGGATTGGCGCCGTCCAGGCGGCGATAGACGCGGATATCCATTTCATCGCACCACAGCCCCTGCTCCAGGGCTTCGCTGTCGTTGGGGGCAATTGCCAGCGCCAGCTTGCCTTCGGCCACTTCGCGCGCGACCGCGCTGGCCGGCAGCCAGGCGATGCCGTGGCCTTCCACCGCCATGTTCTTCAGGCCTTCGGCCAGGTCGGTCTCGAACCGGCGGAACAGGTGCACGCGGCGCGGGCTGGTATGCAGCGCCTTCTCGACGATGCGCGAGAGCGACGAATATGGCGAATAACTGAGGAACGGCAAGGGATCGTTGGGCGTGCCCGGCAGCACGTATTTGGGCTTGCCGTTGGGCAGCGTCTTCACATAGGGGCGCAGCGGCTCCTTGCCCAGCGACAGCACGTCGTAGCGCTCGGTGTCGAGGGCGATGCCCTGCTGGCGGTGGTCGTAGCAGATCAGCAAGTCGCAGTTGCGTTCGACCAAGGCCATCACGGCATCGTGCACGTTGCCGGCCATGACCGTGGTGGCGATGGCGCCGACTTTCTTTTCGATCTCGGACAGCAGCTTGGGAAACACCGTCAGCAGCAGCGTGTGCGGCATGGCAAATCGAACCGCCGTTTGCGCGCCGGCCAGCTGGCCGCGCAAGACCAGCCGCGCCTGCATCGACTGGTTCAGCATTTCCCTGGCGATGGGCACGAAGGATTCGCCGGCCGGGGTCAGCGTGCAAGGGTAGGAAGAACGGTCGAACAGCTCGGCCCCCAGCCAGGTTTCGAGCGAGCGGATGCGGCGGCCGAAAGCCGGCTGCGTGACATTGCGCAGCTTGGCCGAGCGGCTGAAATTCAGCGTCTCCACCACCGAGAGGAAGTCCTCAACCCATTTGATTTCCATTGTTTCCCGTTCCATCTGACGCAGATGACGCGCCGCCCGACGATTGCCCGGCAGCCACTATACAAATGCAGGCCGCCGGTGTCCCATGCCATTTTGGCATAAGGCGCGCCAGATGCGGGATTGGCATCAAAAAGCACGTCCGGGAAGGCGATTTTCCGGACATCCATGGCGCTGCCGCCGCTACCCGCGCACCGGGTCCCAAAAAGCGAAAGCCCGATGCGAAATCATCCGCATCGGGCTGCTCTTGCCAGTTGTTCAAGAAAGCGGCTCAGGCGCAGCAATTGCCGCCGATATGCTCATCGGGCATCCTGCGCGAAGCGTCGCGACGGCGCCGCAGGCGTTGCGAGACCCGGTATACCGCCCGCTGGGTCAGCATCATGCCGAGCGTTCCCATGCTGAACTCGGCGGCGATCAGCAGGCCGACCAGGGCGGCGAACTGCATGTAGATCCGCGGATAGACGGACAAGCCGCGTGAGAACAGTTGGTGCAACATGATGGTTTCCTCTTTTCTTGTTTTACCTGATTCGACCAAGAGACATCTCATCGACAGGAGCGGGATGAGTCTTCAGTGTAGGGGTTCTCCGCGCGGAGAAAAACCTGGAAAACAAGAATGGAGTGTTCTGCAAAGCGGAATAATCGCCGGCAGCTATCGCCGGGATAGAAATAAGGCTATCGGCACAATGGCCGCCGCCGGAGGATGCAGTTGATGGCATGAAAAATGCTCCCGACAAGGCGACGCAAGCCCGGCCTGCGGCCGGGCGCGTTCCGCCGCCATCGTCCATTCCAGGGAGAGCCCATGTCCGTAGTCGAAACCGCGTCGCCGCTGCCCGCCTCCGCGGCGCTGAATGAACACGATGCCACCTTCCGCCGGGTGGTCTGGCGCATCGTCCCCTGCGTCACGCTGATCTGGTTCCTGGCCTGGATCGACCGCGTCAACGTCGGCTTTGCCAAGTTGACCATGATGAACGACCTGCAATGGTCGGATGCGGTCTACGGCGCCGGCGCCGGCATCTTCTTCATCGGCTACTTCCTGTTCGAGGTGCCGAGCAACATGCTGCTGCAAAAGATCGGCGCGCGCAAAACCATCATGCGCATCACCATCGGCTGGGGCGTGATATGCGTGGCGATGGCCTGGGTGCAGACGCCCGGCCAGTTCTACCTGTTGCGCTTCCTGATGGGCGCCTTCGAAGCCGGCCTGCAACCGGGCGTGATCCTCTACCTCACCTACTGGCTGCCGACGCACCGGCGCGGCAAGGCGCTGGGCCTGTTCGTCTCGGCCTCGGCGATCTCGCTGGTGGTGGGCAGCCCGCTGGCGGCCTACATCATGGAAATGAGCCAGGGCGCGTTCGGCATGCAAGGCTGGCAATGGCTGTTCATCGTCGAAGGCATCCCTTCGGTGATCATCGGCATCGTCGCCTTCTTCATCCTGACCGACCTGCCGTCCAAGGCCAAGTGGCTGTCCGCGCGCGAAAAGGAGCATATCGCCGCCGAGCTGGCCGACGAAGACCGCAAGCTGGGCCCGCGCGAGCACAGCTTTTTCGCCTCGCTCAGGGACGGCAAGATCTGGGTGCTGATCGCCGTGTTCTTCTGCATCATCGCCGGCAACGCGACGCTGGTGTATTACGGGCCCAGCCTGGTCAAGGAGGTCGGCTTCACCGACATCAAGACGCTGGGCTGGATCATGGGCGGCATCTATGCCTGCGGCTGGGGCGGAATGGTGCTCAACGGCTGGCTGTCCGACCGCCGCCAGGAAGCGCGCCTGCACACGGCGGCGGCCGCCGCCATCGGCGCGGCCGGTTTGCTGCTGGCGGCCTATTTCGTCGGCGAGAAGAATGCGGCCGGCCTGATCCTTTCACTGGCGCTGTCATCGGCCGGCACCATGGGCGCGATACCGATCTTCTGGCAATTGCCGGGGCAATACCTGTCGGGCAGCGCCATCGCCATCGGGCTGGCGGTGATCAATTCGGTGGCCAACCTCTCCGGCTACTTCTCGCCGCAACTGCTGGGCTACCTGAAGACCACCACCGGCCGCTACACCCAGGGCCTGGCCGGCATCGCGCTGGTCGAGTTGCTGGCGACGCTGCTGATCGTCGTCTTTATTGGTTCGCGCCGCGCCGACAGCGCCTGACACTGCCTGAAGAGCTCGGCCATACCGTCGCACATTTCCATCCCGGAAACGTCCCTCCTTGCGCGGCTTGGGGAACCGCGCGCGAATGCCGCCGGTCTGGTCTGGACAAGGTCAGCAAAACAGGAGGCAAGCATGACTGCGGCCAGCGACATCCCCTCCCGCCTCGACCGCCTGCCATGGTCGCGCTGGCATTGGCGCGTGGTGATCGCGTTGGGCGTGGCGTGGATACTGGATGGGCTTGAAGTCACGCTGGTCGGTTCCCTCGGCAGCGTGCTGGAGCGTCCCGACACGCTGGCGCTGGACGCCATCCAGGTCGGCTGGGCCGGTTCGCTCTACATCGGCGGCGCGGTGGCGGGCGCGCTGCTGTTCGGGCGCCTGACCGACAAGCTGGGCCGCAAGCGGCTCTTCATGATCACGCTGGCGGTCTACATGCTGGCCACGCTGGCGACGGCCTTCTCGTCCGGCTTCCTGTTCCTGGCGCTATGCCGCTTCGCCACCGGCCTGGGTATCGGCGGCGAGTACGCGGCGATCAATTCGGCCATTGACGAGCTGGTTCCGGCGCGCGTGCGCGGACGCGTGAACCTCATCATCAACGCCAGCTTCTGGATCGGCGCGGCGCTGGGCGCTGGCCTGTCGCTGGTCATCCTCGACGCGCGCATGCTGGGGCCGGTCAATGGCTGGCGCGCATGCTTCCTGCTGGGCGCGGTGCTGGCCGCCGCCATCATCCTGGTGCGCCGCCATGTGCCGGAAAGCCCGCGCTGGCTGCTGATGCATGGCCGGCGCGAACAGGCCGAACGCATCGTGGCAGGGATCGAAGCCGAGGTCGCCGCCGAGCATGGCGCGCTGCCCGTTCCCGAGCTTCCCCGGCATGGACGCCGGGCCGGCAGCGGCATGCTCAACCTGGGCGAGATCGCGCATGTGCTGCTGCGCCATTACCGCGCGCAGCCTGATGGTGGCGCTGATGATGGTGGCCCAGGCCTTCATCTACAACGCCATCTTCTTCACCTATTCATTGGTGCTCACGCGCTTCTACCAGGTGCCGGACAACCGCGTGGCGCTCTACATCTTCCCGTTCGCGCTGGGCAACGTGCTAGGGCCGCTCCTGCTGGGCCACCTGTTCGACAGCCTGGGCCGGCGCCGCATGATCGCCGCCACTTACCTGCTGTCGGGCATCGGCCTGGCCGCCACCGCCTGGGCCTTCGATGCCGGGCTGCTCGATGCGCTGACATTGGCGCTGTGCTGGAGCGCGGTGTTCTTCGTGGCCTCGGCGGCCGCCAGTGCGGCCTACCTCACCGCCAGCGAAGTGTTCCCATTGCAGATGCGGGCGATGGCGATCTCCATTTTCTACGCGATCGGCACCGGCACCGGCGGCTTCATCGCGCCGGCGCTGTTCGGCTGGCTGATCGCCGGCGGCGACCGGCATGCGGTGGCGGGGGGATACGCGCTGGGTGCGGCGCTGGCGATCGCGGCGGGATTATGCGCGCTGAAGTTTGCGGTGGATGCGGAGCGGAAAGGACTGGAGGAAGTGGCGGAGTTGTAGCGCCTGTGTTCAGGACACGCCGTCCCATACATCGGCCGTCAATGAGCGCGCGGGAATCTCCGCCACTTTCTCCCGTATGCCCATTCCCAGCGGCGCCAGCAAGGCCTGCAACTCCTCCTCGCCGAACTTGACCGCCTGCGCATCGTCGCGTCCCAGCACGCCTTCGGCCAGCGCCGACTTGCGCGCCTGCAGTTCCAGCAGCCGTTCCTCGATGCTGCCTTCGACCACCAGCTTGTAGACGAACACTTGCTGCGTCTGCCCCAGGCGGTGCGCGCGGGCGATGGCCTGCTCTTCCACCGCCGGGTTCCACCAGGGGTCGACCAGCACCACCGTGTCGGCCGCGGTCAGGTTCAGGCCGACGCCGCCGGCCTTGAGGCTGATCAGGAACAGCGGCGCCTGGCGCGCCTGGAATTGCGCGATCACGGCGCCGCGCGCGGCAGGTTCGGTGTCGCCGGTCAGCGAGAGCCAGGGCAGGCCGAGTTCGCGCAGCTCGGCTTCGATCAGCGCCAGCATCGCCGTGAATTGCGAGAACACCAGGATGCGCCGCCCTTCCGCCACCAGCGCCGGCAACATGTCGCGCAGCAGTTCTATCTTGGCGCGCTCGATGCCCCTGGGCATGCGACCGTCCTTGAGCAGGTACGGATCGCAGCAGACCTGGCGCAACTTCAGCAGCGCATCCATCACCGTGACCTGCGAACCGGTCAGGCCGCGCCGCTGCAATGCCCGCCTGACCTGCTTGTCGGCGGCGATGCGCACGCTTTCATACAGCTCGCGCTGGCGCCCTTGCAGTTGCAGGCGTTCGATGATTTCGGTGCGCGGCGGCAGTTCCTGCAGCACATCCTCCTTGCGCCGGCGCAGGATGAAGGGGCGCACGCGCTGCGCCAGCAGGCGCGCGCGCACGGTCTGGCCCTGCTCTTCGATGGGCTTGCGCCACAGGCGCGAGAAGCTGCGCGCGTCGCCGAGGAAGCCCGGCATCAGGAAATGGAATTGCGTCCACAACTCGCCCAGATGGTTTTCCAGCGGCGTGCCGGTCATGCAGATGCGGTGGCGCGCGTACAGCTTGCGCGCGGCGGTGGCGCTGCGCGAGGCGGCGTTCTTCACCGTTTGCGCTTCATCCAGCACCAGCAGGTGGAAACGCAATCGGGCCAGTTCGCCCAAGTCGCGCCATAACAAGGGATAGGTGGTCAGCACCAGGTCGGCCGCGCCGTTGCCGATGGCCTCGATATGCCGCGCGCGCCCTTCGCCATGCAGCGCCAGTACGCGCAAGGCCGGCGCGATGCGCTGCGCCTCTTGCTGCCAGTTGAACAGCAGCGAGGTCGGCACCACCACCAGCGCCGGCAGGTCGAGCCGGCCTGCCTGCTGTTCGATGAGCATGTGCGCCAGCACCTGCGCGGTCTTGCCCAGCCCCATGTCGTCGGCCAGGATGCCGGCCAGCCCTTGCTCGCGCAAATATTGCAGCCAGGCCACGCCTTGCAGCTGGTAGCCGCGCAGCGCGATGCCCAATCCCTGCGGCGCGTCAATGCTGCCAAGTCTTGGAACCGCGCCGGCCTCGCGCAAACGCCGCGCCAGTTGCAGCACGCCGGCTTCGCCGCTCATGTGCCAGGGCGTGCCGCCGTCCAGATCCAGCAGCGCGGCATGGATGGCATCCAGCCGGTGCGCGTCCCACGGCGTCAGTTTCAGCGGTCCGTCTTTGCGCTTGAGGTCGCCCAGCAAGTCGAGCAGCGCCAGCACCACGGCTTTCAGCGGCCCGGCCATGGCGTCGATGCGGCGCCCGCCCGGGGCGCGCAGCGAGATCACCGCGTGGTCGTCCATCTTCTCGACCTGCTGCGCATCGGCCCAGCGCGGGTCGCGCCGCAACAGGTCGGCCACCATCGGGCCGACGTCCATGGTCTCGCCGTCGACCTCGATGCCGATCGACAGCAGCCAGCGCCCGGACGGATCGAGGCCGTCGAACACCTCGCTCGAAAACGCACGCGGCTGCAGGGGCGCGGCCACTTCCTTGCCCAGCACTTCGCCGGTCTCGCTGCTGACGATGAAACGCCAGGCGGTGACCGGCACGCTCTCATGCGCGAAGCCGGGCCTGACCACCAGTTGCCAGCCGAGCTGCTGCAGGCGCGGCGCCTGGTCGGCCCAGAAGTCGCCGAATGCGGCTTCCTGCACCAGCGTCCACAACGGGCCGGCATCGTGCAGGGGATTGTGCGCGCGCCATTGCAAGGCGTCTTCGCGCAGCGGCAGGAAACCTAGTTCGCGGATCAGTTCGAGGGCGGCCGTTTCGGCCGCCACGTCGCGCACCACATGCGCCGGCGTGTAGCCGGCGCCGCCTTCGTCTTCGAAGCGCACCGGGGCCGGCATGCTCCAGCGGCCGGCGCCTTCGCCGTACACCCAGTCGATCTGCGCCACCGTCACCATGCCGCCGCGCGGGCCGAACAGGCCGTGCGCGCGCATGCCAAGCACGCCGTCGCCGCGTGTGAGCGTTTGCAGCGTCAGGCGCGGTTGGAAACGGACTGGAGAAGGGGAAGTGGCGGAGTGGGGGCGCATGCGGCCTCGTCAGCAAAACGAGCGCCCATTTTAACGGCTGACGACGTTTACTTCCCGGCGGCTGCCGGCGGCGTGATGCAGAAGTCGAACATGGCGAAAGGCGTCCGGCCCTCGCCGGTAGCCCATACCCAGACCGCCCAGCACAACAGGCCGCACACCAGCAGCAGGGCCAGCACGATGTGCCATCCTGAAGCCTTGCGCACGAATGCTTCCACGCGGTCGAACAATGCGGTCATGGGAAAAAGAAGGGATGCGATGAAGAAGCGTCATTTTAAAAACACCCAGGCCTTCCGGCAATGGGACAAATTGCCGCAGTGGCATAAAAGCAATGGGCCTGAAAGGTATTGCCGGGCTGGCTACAAATAATTTCGCATTTGCAACTGCGGAATTCTTCCTTCCCGCGCGCCCCGCCGTTGCCTACCCTGTTGCCTTTTGGATGACAAAAGGGGATCGGGCATGAACGGCGGACAACACAATCTCAAGCGGCGCCTGCTGCTGCAAGGCCTGGCGGCCAGTGCGCTGGCCGGCGGCGCGCCGCTGGTGCGGGCGGCGCAGGACAAGGTCTTGCGCATCGGTTACCAGAAGTTCAACACGCTCAATATCCTCAAGGGCACCGGCCAGCTGGAGCAGGCGCTGCAGCCGCGCGGCTGGTCGGTGAAATGGTTCGAGTTCGCGGCCGGCCCGCAACTGACCGAAGCGCTCAATGCCAGCGCCATCGATTTCGGCCATGCCGCCGATACGCCATCGGTGTTCGCCAACGCTTCGGGCGTGAACGCGGTCTACCTCGGCGCCGAGCAACCGTATCCCAAGGGCATCGCCATCTTCGTGGCCCAGGATTCGCCGATCCGCACGGTGAAGGACCTCAAGGGCAAGAAGGTCGCCACCGGGCGCGGCTGGAACGTGCAGTTCCTGCTGCTCAAGGCATTGGAAGAGGTGGGCCTGAGCTACAACGATATCGAACCGGTCTACGTCACCAACGCCGCCGACGTGCGCGCGGCCTTCCAGTCCGGCAACGTCGACGCCGCCACGCTGTGGGATCCCTTCCTCGCCGGCCAGGAGATCACGACCCGTCCGCGCATCCTGCGCGACGGCAGCGGACTGTCCAACAACCGCACCTTCCACCTGGCCGTGCCGAAGTTCGTCGACCAGAACAAGGACATCGTGCGCACGCTGTTCGCCGAACTGAAGAAGGCCAACGCCTGGACCCAGGCGCATCCGCAGGAAACCGCCGACCTGCTGGCGCCGCAACTGGGCGTCGATCCCAAGGTGCTGAAGCTGGCCACCGAGCGCCGCAACTACACCACGGTGGCGGTCGATGCCGGCATCGTCGCCGAACAGCAGCAGATCGCCGACGCCTTCCTCAAGCTCGGCCTGCTGAAAAGCGCGGTGCGGGTGCAGGACAATGTCTACCCCGAAGTGCTGGTCTAAAGAGTGTCTCTAATGCACCTGGCCGCCTTCCTGATCGCCGGCAATGCCGCCCACAGCCAGGCGCTGTGGCGGCATCCACAAAGCAACCCCGGCGGCTTCCTGCAGCTGGACTATTACCGCCACATCGCGCAGACGCTGGAGCGCGCCAATTTCGACCTGCTGTTCTTCGCCGACCGGCTGGCGGTGTCGACGCGCTACGGCGAAAGCCACCGCCACGGTATCGCCACCGGCGACCAGGACGCCACGCGGCTGGATCCGTTGCCCATCCTCGGCGCGCTGGCGGCGGTCACCGAACGCATCGGCCTGGGCGCCACGCGCTCCACCACCTATTCGCAGCCCTACAGCCTGGCGCGCGAATTCGCCACGCTGGATCACCTTTCCGGCGGACGCGCCGCCTGGAACGTGGTGACCTCGGTCAACCAGGGCGAGGCCGACAACTTCGGCCTGAAGGAAACGCTGCCGCATGACGTGCGCTACGACCGCGCCGACGAATTCCTCGACGTCGCCCACAAGCTGTGGCACAGCTGGCAACCCGACGCCTTGCAGTTTGGCGCCGACGGCCGCTATGCCGACGCCGGCAAGGTCGAGGCCATCGACCACGCCGGTACGCATTTCAATGTGCGCGGCCCGCTCAACATCCCGGCCTCGCCGCAACGCAGCCCGGTGATCATCCAGGCCGGTTCCTCCGATCGCGGCCAGGACTTCGCCGCGCGCTGGGCCGAAGTGGTGTTCAACATCCAGCCCGACCTGGCGCGCATGCAACGCTTCTACGACGACCTCAAGGGCCGCGCCGGCAAGTTCGGCCGCCGCCCGCAAGACATCAGGATCCTGTCCGCCGTCATGCCCTTCGTCGGCCAGTCGCGCGCGCATGCAGAGCAGTTGCGTGAAGAGGCCAACGCCCTGGCCGACCCGCTGGTCGGGCTGTCGACCTTGTCCAGCCACATGAACGTGGACTTCTCCGCCTATGCGCTGGAGGCGCCCATCGGCGATGTGCAGGTGGGCGGCATCCAGGGCCTGTTCAAACTGCTCAGGGAAATCTCGGCCGAGCGCCAGCTCACGCTGGCCGATGCCGGCCGCCTCTACGCGCAAGGGGTGCTGACGCCGCAAGTGGCCGGCACCGCGGCCGATATCGCCGACTGGCTGGAGCATATCGTCAAGCAGGGCGGCGCCGACGGCTTCGTCATCTCGCCCTCGCACCTGCCTTACGGCTTCGATGACTTCGCGGCCAAGGTGGTGCCGGAATTGCAGCGGCGGGGATTGTTCCGCAAGGAATATCGCGGCAGGCATTTGCGCGACCATCTGGCGCAATGAAGATCAGGGCCGGGACAGATGCGAATCCGTGACTATCTGTACGGATCCGCCCACACGTCCAACCTCGGCGCGTATGGCGTGCGCACGACCGTCAAGGCCGCGCAAGACATTTCATTCTGAAGTATCGGAACCATCTCTCAGAACCGCTGTGGACTGAACGGCGCCAGGTCGATCTCCGGTTCCTGTCCCGCCAGCAATTGCGCCACGATGCGCCCGGTGCGCGCCGAACATCCCAGGCCGATATGGCCATGGCCGTAGGCATGGACGATATCGCGGCTGGCGCTGGCATAGCCGATGCAGGGCATGCCGTCGGGCGTGCTGGGGCGGCGGCCCAGCCAGAATTTCACATCCGCTGCCGGCAGCTCGCGCGGCAATCCCGGGAACAGTTTCAACGCGATGTCGCGCATGATCTCGCCGCGCCGCCAATCGGGCGCGGCCTCGAACGAGGCGAACTCGACCTGGCCGGCAATGCGCAAGCCGCCGTCCATCTGGGTGGCGATGACCTTGAATTCGGACACCATCATCGGCGTGCGCGCAGTGGCTTGCTGCGCATGACCGGCGATGCTGGCGTGGTAGCCGCGTTCGCTCTCCAGCTGCACGCGGTCGCCGGCCGCGGCGGCCAGCTGCCCGGAACGCGCGCCGGCTGAAATCACGGCGGCGTCGCAGGCAAGTTCGCCATCCCCGGTCAGCACCGCCTTCAGGCGTCCCTCTTCGATGCGGAAACCGGTGGCGCGCCCCTGTACCCGGCGCGCGCCCCGTGCGCGCGCATAGGCCTCCAACGCCTGCATGTAGGCGCCGGGGTTGCGGCAATGACCGGCCTCATCCACATGCACGGCAAACCCGAACGCCGGATCGAGATCCGGCTCGCGCCGGCGCAGCGCCTCGCCTTCCAGTTCGGTCCACCGGATGCCAAGCTCATGGCGCACGCCCCAACCGAAGGCATCGGCCTCAAAGTGCCGGCGCGAGCGGTAGACATGCAGCACGCCCGAGGTATCGATCAGATGGCCGACGCCGGCGCGTTGCGCCACTTCCTGGTGCAGCAGCCGCGCATCGACCGCCAGCGAACGCAAGGCGCTGGCCGTGGCGCGGATGCGCTCACGCCGCGCGCTGGCCAGATTGCGCAGCAGCCACGGCATCAGCCGCGGCAGATAACGCCAGCGGATCGACAGCGGCCCCAGCGGATCGGCCAGGTAGCCCGGCACCTTTTTCCACATCCCCGGCTCCACCGGCGGAATCACCGAATGCGATGACAACCAGCCGGCGTTGCCGTAGCTCGATGCTTCTTCGCTGCCGGCCTCGTTGAAGTCCAGCAAGGTCACCTGCAGCCCCTGGTCGAGCGCATGGATGGCGCTCATCAGGCCGATGGCGCCGGCGCCGATGATGACGGCGTGGCGGGGGAAAGGGAATTCGTCGGAAGCAGGCATGGGCGGCAAAAGGTTCGCGCGGGAAAAAGGAAATGATAAGGGGAATGATATGTGAAGTCGGCGGCGCATGCGGCATGGATGTGCTTGCGGCGTATCGGCGCGTTTGCGCCGGCCACGCACAGGCATACTATATGGTCTGGCGACGAACCGAGGGCCACGATCCGTCCCGCGGCGTCAGCCCGACAGTAAGCGCACACACGGATCGCTTGCCATTTTCTTCAAGGAGGAAACACCCCATGAGCACTCCCAACACCGTCCGCCTGCACCGCGTCCTGCGCGCCAAGCCCGAGCGCGTCTATCGCGCCTTCCTCGATCCCGATGCGATGGTGAAATGGCTGCCGCCGCATGGCTTTACCGCCAAGGTGCATCACATGGATGCGCGCGTGGGCGGCTCGCACAAGATGTCGTTCACCAATTTCAGCACCGGCAGCTCGCACTCCTTCGGCGGCACCTATGTCGAGCTGGTGCCCGGTGAACGCATCGTCTACACCGACAAGTTCGACGATCCAAACCTGCCCGGCGAAATGAAGGTGACGGTAACGATCCGGCCGGTGCTGACCGGCAGCGAGCTCATCGTTGTGCAGGAAGGCATCCCGCCGGCGATCCCGCTGGAGTTCTGTTATGCCGGATGGCAGGAATCGCTGCAGTTGCTGGCGCAACTGACGGATCCGGAGATTCCCGACGGCGCCTGACGCCGGCCGATGCCTGGCGGCGACGGCAAGTGGATCCCTCCGTCAGGCGCCCGCGGGCGCCATGCCGAGCAGATCCACATAAGCCGATTCAATCAGTTGCGCAGGTTCAATGCCGAGCTTTTGCATGATGTCTTCCGCTTCGCGGATGCCGTCCTCGATGGCATCGCCGTCCGATAACACCACTTCAAGTTCGACGAATTCCCCCAGCCCCTGCACCCGGTCCAGATGGATACGGGTTCGCCCCGCATGGAACAGGGTGCGCTGCTTGATGACCCGGCCAGATTCGCCGTAAGCCAGTGACAGGGCCTCGCGCAGGACGGCCGGCTCGGCGGTGGCAGTGCGGACGAAAAAGGATTCCTTGGGGCCGGCCTGATTGGCGCGACGATAAAAAATCAGTTCGCCCCGGTCGGCGGAAAACTGGCGGAGCTTCAATCGCCCGGCGTCGCAGCGGAAAAAGGTGTCGTCCTGCGCAATCTCAATGGGGCCCTGGTCGGCAATGCCCTTCACCTTGTGCAGGATGGCTTGAATGCCCGGTATGCGGGCTTTGATTTCTACGTTACGGGACATCGGCAACATCATCCGGAGGGGAAATCCCGATCATCGCCGAAAAATGCGACGGGGCCAAGACGGCGAGGCGACGGCAAAACGCCCCGCAGGCCGGAGGCAATCCAGCCTGCGGGGCGTTTTCATGGCGCAGCCGTCAGGACGCGCTCTTGCCGTCCGCAACCGCCTGCGGCGGCTGGCTCTGTTCATTCCATCCCCCGCCCAGCACCTTATAGAGCGTGATGCGGTTGCTCTGCTCGGTCAGCCGCAGCGAGATCAGCGTCTGCTGCGCGCTGTACAGCGAGCGTTGCGACACCAGCGTCGTCAGGTAACTGTCGATGCCGTTGCGGTAACGCGCTTCCGACAGGCGATAGGATTTCTCGTTGGCCGCCGCCACCCTGGTTTGCGCCTGCATGCGCTGGTCCAGCGTGGCGCGCACCGCCAGCGCATCGGCCACTTCGCGGAACGCAGTCTGGACCGCTTTCTCGTAATTGGCCACATCGATATCGCGCGTGATCTTGGCCGAGTCGAGGCTTGCGCGCAGGCTGCCGGCATTGAAGATGGGCAGGTTGATCGACGGCACAAAGCTCCATGATGCGCTGCCCGGCTTGAACAGCCCGCCCAGCGTGCGGCTGGCGGTGCCGCCGTCGGCCGTCAGCGTGATGCTGGGGAAGAAGGCGGCGCGCGCGGCGCCGATGTCGGCATTGGCCGACTTCAGCGTGTGTTCGGCGGCCAGCACGTCGGGACGGCGCAGCAACACCTCCGACGGCAAGCCGGCCGGCGTCTCCAGCAGCACGCTGGCAGTCTGCGGCAAGCCTTGCGGCAGCAGGGCCTCGTCCAGGTCGGCGCCTGCCATCAGGCGCAGCGCGTTGATGTCTTGCGCCACCTGGGCGGTGTACTGGGCCACATCGGCGCGGGCCGACTCCACGGTCGCTTCCTGGCTGGCCAGGTCGACGCCGGAGACGGTGCCGATGTCATGGCTGCGCTGGCTCAGTTCATACGTGCGCGACTGGCTTTGCAGCGTGTCCTGCGCCAGTTTGAGCAACTCGCGGTCGGCGGCCAACGTCAGCCAGGCCGTGGCCACTTCGGCGACCAGGCTGATGTGCGTGCTGCGACGGGTCTCGACCTGGTACTGGTAGGTTTCCAGCGCCGCATCCGAGAGGTTCTTGAGGCGGCCGAAGAAGTCCAGCTCATACGCGCTGATGCCGACCGTGACGCTCTGCTGGTGCGACACGGTGGCGCGGCCGCTGGAGGAGAGCTGCGCCGGCGTGCGGCTGGCGGTGCTGCTGCCGGTGGCGGAAACGGCCGGATAGCGGTCGGCGTCGGTAATGCGGTACTGGGCGCGCGCCTTTTCGATATTGAGCGCGGCTACGCGCAAGTCGCGGTTGTTCTCCAGCGACATGGCGATGACCTGCTGCAGGCGCGGATCGAGGAAGAACTGGCGCCAGCCGATGCTGTCCGCATTCGCATTGTTCGTTGCCGCCTGGTCGCCGGTTGCGGCAACGATCTGCTTGCCATCCACCTTTTGCGACCAGTTGGCCGGCACCGGCGCGGCCGGTTGCGCATAGTCCGGCGCCAGGTTGGCGCAGCCGGCCAGCGCGGCGGCCAGGGCCAGCGCCATTGCCGAACGCTGCAGGAAAGTCTTGTTGTTGTCAGCGAGCGTTTGCATCACACGCCCTCCTTTTGCATGGATTGGTCGTCGCCGCGGCCCTCATCGGTCTTGGCCCCGGACTTGCCCTTGCGGTCCAGCCAGGAACCGATCACGAAGTAGAACAGCGGCACGAAGAACAGGCCGAGGATGGTGGCCGAAATCATGCCGCCCAAGACCCCGGTGCCGATCGCGCGGCGGCTGGCCGAGCCGGCGCCGGAGGCGATGGCCAGCGGCAGCACGCCCATCATGAAGGCCAGCGAGGTCATCAGGATCGGGCGCAGCCGCAGTTGCACCGCTTCCAGCGTGGCATCCCACAAGGACTTGCCGGACTCGTGCAATTGCTTGGCGAACTCCACGATCAGGATCGCGTTCTTGGCCGACAGCCCCACCGTGGTCAGCAAGCCGACCTGGAAGTAGACGTCGTTGCTCATGCCGAACAGACCGGTCAGCAGCACCGTGCCGACGATGCCCAGCGGCACCGCCAGGATCACCGCGAACGGCACCGACCAGCTCTCATACAGCGCGGCCAGGCACAGGAACACGAACAGGATCGAGATCGCATACAGCATCGGCGCCTGGTTGCCGGACAGGCGTTCCTGGTAGGAGGCGCCGGTCCATTCGAAGCCCACGCCGGCGGGCAGCTGGGCCACCAGGTTCTGGACTTCCGCCATGGCGTCGCCCGAGCTCACGCCGGCCGCCGGTTCGCCCACGATCTCGAACGAGGACACGCCGTTATAACGCTCCAGCAGCGACGGGCCGAAGGACCACTTGCTGCTCATGAAGGCCGAGAACGGCACCATCTGGTCGGCCGAATTGCGCACATACCAGCGATTCAGGTCTTCGGTCTGCATGCGGAAGGCGGAGTCGCCCTGCACATAGACCTTCTTGACGCGGCCGTTGGACAGGAAGTCGTTGACATAGGTGCCGCCCATGGCGGTGGCCATGGTGTCGTTGATGCTGGCGGTCGAGATCGACAGCGCGTCGGCCTTGCGGTCGTCGATGGTCACGCGCAGTTGCGGCGTGTCGTCCAGTCCGGTGGTGCGCACGTTGGCCAGGCGCGGATTCTGGCGCGCCAGCCGCAGGAACTGGTCGCGCGCCTGCACCAGCGCATCGTGGCCGACGCCGCCCACATCCTTGAGCTCAAGGTCGAAGCCGGAGCTCTGGCCCAGGCCGCGCACTGCCGGCGGATTCATCAGGAACACGCGGGCGCCGCGGATCTTGGACAGGTCGGCGTTGGCGCGGCGCACCAGTTCGGCGGCCGACTGGCCGGCGCCGGTGCGCGCGCTCCAGTCCTTCAGGCGGATGAAGGCGCGCGCGCCGTTCTGGCTGTTGCCGCCGACGCCGGCACCGACGATGGCCAGCACCGAGTCCACCACTTCCGGCTTGTTCATGAAGTATTCCTGCACCGTCTTGACCACCGTGCCGGTCTGCTCGGCGGTGGCGCCGGTGGGCAGCTGGATCTGCGCCATCAGCACTCCCTGGTCTTCCTCGGGCAGGAAGGAGGTCGGCAGGCGCATGAACATTACCGCCATCGCCGCCACGATCAGCCCATACATCAGGAGGCCGCGCTTGCCGCGCCTGAGCAGGCCGCCCACGCCGCCGCGATAGCGGCCCGCGTTGCGGTCGAAAGTGCGGTTGAACCAGCTGAAGAAACGACCCTGCTGCACATGGCCGCCGGCATGCGGCTTCAACAGCGTGGCGCACAGCGCCGGGGTCAGCGTCAACGCCACCATCACCGACAGCGCCATGGCCGAGACGATGGTGATCGAGAACTGGCGATAGATCACCCCGGTCGAGCCGCCGAAGAAGGCCATCGGGATGAACACCGCCGACAGCACCATGGCGATGCCGACCAGCGCGCCGGTGATCTCCTGCATGGACTTGCGCGTGGCTTCCTTGGGACTGAGCTTCTGCTCGTTCATCAGGCGCTCGACGTTTTCCACCACCACGATGGCGTCATCCACCAGCAAGCCGATGGCCAGCACCAGGCCGAACATGGTGAGCGTATTGATCGAGTAGCCGAACATGGCGAGGATGCCGAACGTGCCCAGCAGCACCACCGGCACCGTGATGGCCGGAATGAAGGTGGCGCGGATGTTCTGCAGGAACAGGTACATGATCAGCACCACCAGCACGATGGCTTCGATCAGGGTCTTGACCACCTCTTCCAGCGACACCCGCACGAACGGCGTGGTGTCATAGGCGATGTTGGTCTTCAGCTTCATCGAGGCCGGAAAGTAGGGCTCGAGTTCGGCCATCTTCTTCTTGACCGCGTCGGCCGTGGCCAGCGCGTTGGCGCCGGTGGCCAGCTGGATCGCCAGCGCCGAGGAAGGCTTGCCGTTCTGCTGCGAGGCGACCTGGTAGCTTTCGCCGCCCAGTTCCACGCGCGCCACGTCCGACAGCTTGACTACCGAACCGTCGCTGGAAGACTTGACGATGATCTGCCTGAACTCGTCGGCCGTGGTCAGCTTGCTGCGCGCGGTGATGGTGGCGTTGATCTGCTGGCCGGGCACCGCCGGCAGCGCGCCGATTTCGCCGGCCGAGACTTCGGTGTTCTGCGCCTCCAGCGCGCTGGTGATGTCGGATGGCATCAGCGCGTACTTCTGCAGCTTGGCCGGGTCGAGCCAGACGCGCATGGCGTAGTTGGTGCCGAAGGCGGTGACGTCGCCCACGCCTTCGACGCGGCTGATCTGGTCGGTCAGCGTGCTGCTGATGAAGTCGCCGATGTCGATGGCGGTGATGCGCGGGTCGTCCGAGGTCAGCGACATCACCATCAGGATATCGGTGGAGGCCTTGGTCACCGTCACGCCGTTGTTCTGCACCGCCTGCGGCAAGCGCGCGGTGACCTGCTGCAGCTTGTTCTGCACCTGCATCTGCGCCACGTCCGGATTGGTGCCGGCGGTGAAGGTCAGCGACACGGTGGCGCTGCCGGCCGAGCTGGAGCTGGCCGACATGTATTGCAGGTTGTCCAGGCCCTTCATCTGCTGCTCGATCACCTGGGTGACCGAGTCTTCCAGGGTCTTGGCCGAGGCGCCGGTGTAGGTCGCCTTGATGTTGACCTTGGGCGGGGCGATATCGGGATACTGCTCCAGCGACAGCGAGCGGATCGACATCAGGCCGCCCAGCATGATGATGATGGCGATGACCCACGCGAAGATGGGCCGGTCGATAAAGAAACGTGCCATGTGCGCCCCTTACTTCGCGCCGCCGGCGTCGCCGCCGAGGGACGGGTCGGCGGCCGCCGCGGCCGCTTCCCTGGCGAGATCCTTCTGCAGGGTGTCGGTGATGTCGATGGCGCGCGGCACGTCGCCGCTGCGCACTTTCTGCAGGCCGTCGACAATCACCTTGTCGCCGGGCTTGATGCCCTTGGTCACCCACCAGTTATTGCCCACCGCGCGGGCCACCGTCAGCAGGCGCTGCTCGACCTTGCCGCCCTCGCCGATCACCAGCGCGGTCGCGGCGCCGGTCTGGTCGCGGCTGACCGCCTTTTGCGGCACCAGCATGGCCTGCTCGTCCACGCCCTCTTCCAGCACCGCGCGCACATAGGCCCCCGGCAGCAGGATGCCATCCGGATTGGGCACCACCGCGCGCAGCGTGATCATGCCGGTGCCGGTGTCGACCGACAGGCCGGAGAATTCCAGCTTGCCCGGGCGCTCGTAGGTGGAACCGTCTTCCAGCACGATCTTGACCGGCGCCGAATTCTCGCCGCTCTTCTTGATCTGGCCGCTGGCCAGCTCGCGCCGCAGGCGCAGCAGTTCCACCGTCGATTGCGTCACGTCCACGTAGATCGGGTCGATCTGCTGCACCGTGGTCAGCGCGGTGGTCTGGCTGGCCGTCACCAGCGCGCCCGGCGTCACGCTCGACTTCTCGATGCGGCCGGAAATGGGCGACAGGATCCGGGTGTATTCGAGGTTGATGGCGGCGGTCTTGACGGCCGCCTTCTGCACTTCGACGTCGGCCTGGTTCTGGCGCAGCGTGCTTTGGGCGTCGTCGTTGTCCTGCTTGGCGACGGCGTCGATCTTGTCCAGTTCGGCGTAGCGCTGGGCCTTCAGGCGGGAGGAAGCCAGCGTGGCCTCGGCCTTGAGCAGCGAGGCCTTGGCGCTGTCATAGGCGGCCTGGTAGCTGGCAGCGTCGATCTGGTACAGCGGCTGTCCCTGCCTGACCGTCGCGCCTTCCTTGAACAGGCGCTTCTGGATGATGCCGCCCACCTGCGGGCGGATATCGGCCGTCAGGTAGGCAGTGGTGCGGCCGGGCAGTTCGGTGGTGAGCGCCTGGCGCTGGACCTTGACCACCACGTAGCCGACCTCGGACTGGGCCTGGGCCGGCGGCTGGTTGCCGGATCTGGAGCAGGCCGCCAGCGCGGCGGCCAGCATCAGGGCCGCGGCCAGGCGGGTCATCGCCGGCAGGCCGGGCAGGGAAACGAAACGGGATGAAATATTCTTGTCGGGCATCGTCGTTGGCTTTCTGCCCGTCCGTTTGCTTGAAATTCTGGCAAGGGCCGGGCGTAATGAACTGAATAAACTGCTTGGACCTTGCATCATAAAAACAAAATGTGGAGGAAAATTGAGTAAAACCGCATTTACAACATCCTCGCCCCCACGCCTCTTATCTTGCTAAGCTGGCGCCTGTTGCCGGCCATGCATGGCGCCCGCCGCCATCTTCACATCTTTTTACAAACCGATTTCCAGCCGTGTCCAGATTCCTCCCCCATCCGATAGCGGACCTGACCGACCGCTTCTTTTACCGCGCCAACATCCGCCTCAAGCTGTTCTACGCGATGCTGGCGCTGATCGTGGCGCTGATCGCCGCGATCAACGGCGCGGGACACTACATTTTCACGCGCGATTTCCTCGGTTATCTCAACGAGCAGGCGCAGCAACGCATGGAAGACCTGATCCCGCGCGTGGAACAGGCCTACCGCGCCAACGGCAACTGGGATTTCATCCGCAACAACCCGCGCACCTGGTTCGAACTGATGAAACCGGCCATCGTCGAGCACAGCGGCGCCGCCCCCGGCCCGACCTTCACGCCCTCCGACCTGACCGGCGCCACGCTGCGCTTCTCGCTGCTCGACGCCAACCGCAAGCTGGTCATCGGCTACCCCGACATCGGCCCCGACGCGCGCCTGCGCCCGCTCATGCAAGACGACGCCATTGTCGGCTGGATCGCGCAGACGCCGTTCGAAAACGTGATCGGCGCGGTCGACCTGCGCTTCCAGCAGAGCCAGTTCCTGGCGCAGATCATCATCGCCGCCGTCGCCATCATGCTGGCGGCCTTCATGGTGATACGCATCTCCGGGGTGCTGCTGCAGCCCCTCTCGCGCGTGGCGCGCGCCACCCACCGGCTGGCCGGCGGCGACTATGCGATCCGGGTGGAAGTCCAATCAGGCGACGAAATCGGCCGGCTGGCGCAGGACTTCAACCAACTGGCCACGACGCTGGAACGCAACGAGAAGCTGCGGCGCGAATTCATGGCCGACGTCTCGCACGAACTGCGCACGCCGCTGGGCATCCTCAACGGCCAGCTGGAAGCGCTGGAAGATGGCGTGCTGCAGCCCGATGAGCAAACCCTGCGCTCGCTCAAGAGCGAAGTCGACCATCTCAACAAGCTGGTGGACGATCTCTACGACCTGTCGCTGGCCGACGCCGGCGCGCTGGCCTACCGCAAAGCCGACATCGACCTGGCGCCGCTGCTGCGCGACACCGCCCGCAACTATGAAGAGGGCTTCCGCAAACGCGGACTGGATATCGTCCTGCGCCTGCCCGAATCGATACCGTTGCACGCCGACGGCGCGCGCCTGCAGCAACTGTTGAACAACCTGTTCGAGAACAGCCTGCGCTACACCGACCGGGGCGGCAGGCTGGAGCTGCGCTGCAGCCTGCAGCAGCAGCAATGGCAACTGGTCCTGGACGACAGCGCGCCGGGGGTGGAAGCGCCGGCACTGGCGCGCCTGTTCGAGCGCTTCTTCCGGGTCGAGGCTTCGCGCAACCGCGCCAGCGGCGGCGCCGGCCTGGGCCTGGCGATCTGCCGCCGCATCGTCGAGGCGCACCGTGGCGTCATCAGCGCCGAGGCCTCGCCCCTGGGCGGCCTGCGCGTGACTATCTTGCTGCCGGCGGGATTGCCGGCCCCGGAGGCAACGGCATGAGCGACAATTTCCAGTTCGAAGCGCCTGCCAGCGCCGAGATCCTGATCGTCGAAGACGAGCCCAAGCTGGCCGAGCTGCTGCAGAAATACCTGGCCGCCGCCGGCTACGGTTCGCGCCACGTGGCCCACGGCGACGACGCGGTGCCGGCGGTGCGCGCCAGGCTGCCCGACCTGGTGCTGCTGGACATCATGCTGCCCGGACGCACCGGCTGGGACATTTGCCGCGAGCTGCGCAGCTTCACCGACGTGCCGGTGCTGATGCTGACTGCGCGGGTGGAAGAGGAAGACCGCCTGCGCGGCCTGGAGCTGGGCGCCGACGATTACATCTGCAAGACCCCGTTCAGTCCGCGCGAGATCGTGGCGCGCGTCAAATCCATGCTCCGCCGCAACGGCCGCCTGCAGCGCACGCCCAACGCTGCGCCGGCAGCCTCGGCAGCGTCGCCGCTGGTCATCGACGACGCTCGCCTCCAGGCCAGCGTGCGCGGCGAGGCGCTGGCCCTCACGCCGCTCGAATTCCGCCTGCTCAAGGCCTTCGCCAGCGCGCCGGGGCAAGTGTTCTCGCGCGAGCAGCTGCTCAACCACCTGCACGACGAATACCGCTCGGTCACCGACCGCGCCATCGACACCCATATCAAGAACCTGCGGCGCAAACTGGAGCCGTTCTTCCCCGGCCACAACGCGATCCAGGCGGTGTATGGGGTCGGCTACAGCTTCGAACTGCCGGAGTAGCTCCAGGCCGGCCTGACGCAAGACCTCACGCTAGGCTTCACGCAAAAAAGCCCGCGCCATCCATGACGCGGGCTCTTGCAACTAGTCAAGCGGCGGCGCGCTCAGTGCCTGAGCTTGAACACCCCGACCACCTGTTGCAGGCGGCCGGCCTGATCCTGCAGCGACTGTGCGGCGGCGGCGGCTTCTTCGACCAGCGCGGCGTTTTGCTGGGTGACTTCGTCCATCTGCGTGATGGCGCGATTGATCTCCTCCAGGCCGGTGCTCTGCTCCTGCGTGGCGGCGGTAATCTCGCTGACCACGTCGGTCACGCGCTGCACGCTGCTGACGATCTCGCTCATGGTGGCGCCGGCCTGCTCGACCAGCGCGCTGCCGGCATCGACCTTGCCGACCGAGTCGTCGATCAGTTGCTTGATCTCCTTGGCGGCGGCGGCCGAACGTTGCGCCAGCGAGCGCACCTCCGACGCCACCACCGCGAAGCCGCGCCCCTGCTCGCCGGCGCGCGCGGCTTCCACCGCCGCGTTCAGCGCCAGGATGTTGGTCTGGAAGGCGATGCCGTCGATCACGCTGATGATGTCCACGATCTTCCTGGACGAGGCGTTGATCGAACCCATGGTCTCCACCACCTGGCCCACCACGCTGCCGCCCTGGCTGGCGATCTCGGAAGCGGATACCGCCAGCTGGTTGGCCTGGCGCGCGTTGTCGGCGTTCTGCTTGACGGTGGAAGTCAGCTGCTCCATCGCCGAAGCGGTCTCTTCCAGCGAGCCGGCCTGCTGCTCGGTGCGCGAGGACAGGTCGAGGTTGCCGCTGGCGATCTCGGACGAGGCCGTGCTGATGGTGTCGGTGCCGATGCGCACTTCGCCGACGATCTTTTGCAGGCTGTCGTTCATGGCCTTGAGCGACTGCATCAGTTGGCCGGTCTCGTCGGTGCCGGTGGCGCGGATGTCCACCGTCAGGTCGCCCTGCGCCACGCGCTGCGCGACCTCGACCGCGTCGCCCAGCGGCCGCGACACGATGCGCGCCACGCTCATGGCCAGGCCGAAGGCGATCACCACGATCGCCGCCAGCAGGCTGCCGATCCACAGCTTGGCTGCCTCGTACATGTCCGCGGCAGCCTGGTCCGAATGCAAGCTGCCTGCGTCGTTGATTTTGACGATGCCGTCAAGCTGCTCGTTCATCGTGCGAAACAGCTTGTTCGACTCGCCCTTGAACAGCGCCCGCGCCTCTTCTTCCTTGCCGTCAATGGCCAGGGCCTTGACCTGCTTGCTGACGTCGAGATACGTGGCGAAGGTCTTGGAAAACTGGCCGTAGAGGGCCTTCTCTTCCGCCTCCGATATCGTTGCCTCGTAGGCGGCGCGTTGCTTGGCGATGATGCCAAGGCGTGTATTGATGGCCTTTTCGGCATCCTCCCGGTCGCTTGGCTGGTTGGCCGTCACTATCTGCAATTCGGAGATGCGCATGCGCGGCATCGATGCCTGGATGGCTTGCGCGGCCTTGATGGCCGGCAACCAGTTGTGCGCAATCTCGGTGGAAGCCTGGTTCACCGCACTGAGCTGGCGTATGGCAAAGCCTCCCAGGATCACCGTCAGCAAGATCACCGCGGTGAAGGAAAGAATCAATTTTCTGGCTATTTTCAAGTTGTAGAACCAGTTCATGGCACCCTCGAATTGACGATTGATACAAAGTCCCCTTACTCATTCTATGCAGGGGGGGAATGTGCCATATCGGCAAGCAAAGATGGGTTTAGCCGGCAATTTTGCCCTTGGCGGACAGTTGCCCGTCAGCATGACAGACCACCGTCAGCAAGCTGTCAGCAGCGCCAGGCATGAAGCGGCGCGGCCTTGCCATTGAATCAAGGGATGGTCCATGGGAAATGCGGCGGTGGATTGCGGCGGCGCATCAAGGGCCAGCGTTTCTCCCATGGTGGAGATGGGTTGAGGGACAGATGCTGCGCCGGCGCAATTATTTGTCCGCCACCGGGCTGGCCGCCCGGGCTTGCGGCGGGAACGCCTCGTCATGCCGCGCAGGCCAGTCGCCCCCAAGCGCCTTGAACAGGAACACCGACACCAGCAGCCGCTGCCCCATCAATTGCGCCGCCTGCCGTTCGCTGTTGAGCAACGCCTGCTGCGCGGTGATGACGTCGAGGTAGGGCGTGACGCCGCCGTCGTAGCGGCTGTTGGCCAGTTCCAGCACCCGGCGCGCGCTGGCGATGGCCGCTTGCGACTGGCGGTAGGCGCGGTCCAGCGAGGCGATGCCGGTGATGCCGTCTTCCACTTCCTGCATGGCGGTGAGCACGGTGCGGCGGTAGGCGGCGACCGCGGCTTCGTATCCGGCCTGGGTGAAATCCACGCCGGCGCGCAGGCGCCCGGCATCGAACAGGCTTTGCGTGGCCGACACGCCGAGCGACCACAACATGCTGGGCGCGTTGAACAGTGCGCCCCAGTTGCGGCTGTCGACGCCGTAGGCAGGCTGCAGCATGAAGCTCGGATAAAACGCCGCGCTGGCCACGCCGATCTGTGCGTTGGCGGCAGCCATGGCGCGTTCGGCCGAGGCGATATCGGGACGCCGCTCCAGCAGGTCGGACGGCACGCCGAGCGGGATGTCGGGGAACGCGATGGCCGCGGTCGACGGCGCGATCGAGAAACCGGGCGCCGGGGCGCCGGTCAGCGTGGCGATGGCATGCTGGTACTGCGCGCGCTGCTTGCCCAGGATATCGACCTGGGTCAGCGTGCTGTCCAGCAATGCCTGCTGCTGGGCCACATCGAGGCCCGAGGTGGCGCCCAGGTCGTGGCGCGCAGTGGCCAGTTCCAGCGCGCGGCGTTGCAGCGCAATGGCGCGCACGACCACGTCGAGTTCGATATCCAGCGCGCGCAGGTTGAAATAATTGCTGGCCAGTTCGGCCGTGAGCAGCAGGCGGGTGTTTTCTAAATCGGCCGCCGACTGTTGCGCCGATGCCGCCGCGCCTTCCACCGAACGCTGCACGCGGCCGAACAGGTCGAGCTCATAGCTGACGTTGAGGCCCAGCGCGAAGTCGTTCTGCACCGTGGCATAGTTGGGCGAGTTGTAGTTGGTCAGCGGGCGGTTGGCGGAAATGCGCTGGCGCGCCGCGCGCGCATTGATGCCGACCTGCGGATACTGCCCGGCCGACGCCACATTCAGTTGCGCGCGCGCCTGCGACAGGCGCGCCGCGGCAATCGCCAGGGTCTGGTTGCCGGCCAGCGCCTGCGCTTGCAGCGCGTTCAGCTGGGCATCGCCGAAGCGCTCCCACCATGCGCCGCGCGCGGCGGCGTCCTGCGGCTGCATCGGGCGCCACGGCGCCTGCGGCGTCCAGGCGGCGGGCATGTCGACCTGCGGTTTCTTGTAATCCGGCCCGGCGGCGCAACCGGCCAGCGCCAGCGCGCAAGCCAGGGCGGTCAGCGTGCGGCGGACGGTCACGATGCGGCCTCTTTCTTGCCGCCTTCCTTCTGCTCCATGCTCGGCACGACCTGGTCGCCTTCGGCCAGCGAATCGGAAGGATTGAGAATCAGCTTTTCATTGCCGTCCAGGCCGTCCAGCACCTCGACCGTCAAGCCGAGGTTGCGCCCGACCTGCACCTTCTTCAGGCGCACCTTGTCGTGCCCATCCACCGCCGCCACCATCGCCCCGTCGCGCCGGAACATCAGGGTGTCCGCCGATACCAGCAAGGTACCGCTGGGCTTGAGCGGCAGCGAAACCTGGACGAAGGCGCCGGGCAGCAAGGCATTGTCGGCATTGGGCAGGCTGACCTCGATCTGCATCGCGCGGGTCGACGGGTCGATCGAGCCGGCGGTGCGGGCGACCTTGCCTTCAAACTTGCGGCCGCGCAGTTCGGCCTGGGTGACGACCACCTTCTGGCCCGGCTTGACCAGGTTGGCGTAAGACTGCGGCACGTTCACATACACCCGCAGCGGGTCGGTCTGCGACAGCACGAACAGCGCGCGCCCGGCGCCCGGATCGATCAGGTCGCCCACATCGACGTTGCGGCGCGTGATGATGCCGGAGAACGGCGCGACGATACGCTTGAAACCTTCTACCTGGCGCAGGCGCTCGACGTTGGCTTCGGCCGCGGCCAGGTTGGCGCTGGCCTGGGCGTAGGCACTGCGGCGCTCATCGACTTCCTGCTGCGACACCGCGTCCTTCTTGCGCAGCGCTTCCCAGCGCGCCATCGAGCTCTTGGCCAACTCCATGCTGGAAGCGGCCTGGCCGCGCGCGGCCACGGCCTGCGACAGCTGCTGGTCGATTTCCGGCGTATCCAGTTCGGCCAGCAGTTCGCCCTTCTTCACTTCGCTGCCGATGTCCTTGTACCAGCGCTTGAGGTAGCCGGAGGAACGCGCGGAAATGGGCGACTGCACGAAGCCCTGCAGCGTACCCGGCAACGCCAGGGTCTGGCCTTCGGCGCTGCTCCTGGCTTCGGTCACGCGCACGAATACCTTGGCGCGCTCGGCGGTGCCGGCCTGCAGTTCGCGCGCGTTGACCACGCGGCTGATGATGGTGCGCGCCGCGCCCGCGGCCAGCAAAATCAGCACCACCACCAGCACCAGCCTGGCGCGCCTGGTCATCTGCCGGCGCTTCAACAGCTCGCCCTCATCGGGCAGGGCGTGGATGCCCAGTTCGGAATGGCGTTCTTGCGACATGACTCAATTCTCCTGTACGTGCCCGGCCGGCGGCACAGGCGATCCGCGCCGCTCCGCCCGGCGGGCCAGTCTCTGATGCACGCCGGCGAATACCACCGGCACGAAAAACAATGTCGATACGGTGGCCAGCAGCAGGCCGCCGATCACCGCGCGCCCCAGCGGCGCATTCTGCTCGGCGCCCTCGCCCAGGCCCAACGCCATGGGGATCATGCCGATGATCATCGCCAGCGCCGTCATCAGCACCGGCCGGATGCGGGTCGCGCCCGACTCCAGCGCGGCGGCCAGCGGCGTGGCGCCTTCCTCCCTGCGCTGGCGCGCGAACGCCACGATCAGGATACTGTTGGCGGTGGCCACGCCCATGGTCATGATGGCCCCGGTCAGCGCCGGCACCGACAGCGTGGTGCCGGTAATGAACAGCATCCAGGCGATGCCGGCCAGCGCCGCCGGCAGTGCGGCGATGATGATGGCGGCATCGATCCACGACTGGAAATTGACCACCACCAGCAGGTAGACCAGCACGATGGCCATCGCCAGGCCCACGCCCAGGCCGATGAAGGAAGACTGCATGGTTTCCACCTGGCCGCGGATCGCCACCTGGCTGCCGCGCGGCAGTTTTGGCTTGACCTGCTCCACCAGCTTTTCCACCTTGCCGGCCACGCTGGCCAGGTCGGTGCCCTGCACGCTGACGAACACGTCGATGGCCGGCGAGATGTTGTAGCGCGAGGCGATCGCCATCTGGCGCCCGGCGCGCACATCGACCAGGTTGCCCAGCAATTGCGTGTTGGCGTTGGCGAGCGACGCATTGGACGCGGCGTTGGCGCCGGCGCCGACCGGGATGTTGAGCAGCGCATCCAGCGAATCGACCGTGTATTGCGGCGACTGCACCGCGATGCTGTAGACCACGCCGTTGTTGGGGTTGAGCCAGAACGCCGGCTGCGTCTGCGAGCTGCCCGACAGCGCGATCAGCAGGTTCTGGCCGACGTTGGAGGCCGACAGGCCGAACTGCTGCAAGCGCGTGCGGTCGATGCGCAGGTCCAGCGCCGGGCCGTCCAGGCGCTGGTGCACGTGGGCGTCGACGGCGCCGGGGATCTGCCGGATCTGCTTGGTCAGCTCGGCCGCCAGTTCGGCATTCTTCTCCATGTTGGCGCCGGTGAACTGCACGTCGATGGCGGCCGGCAAGCCGAAGTTGAGGATCTGGGTGACGATGTCGGCCGGCTGGAAGAAAAACTCCACGCCCGGGAAACGCTTGGGCAATTCCGCGCGCAGCAGCGCCATCAGCTCTTCGCTGGGACGGTGGCCTTCCTTGAGCGCCATCAGCATTTCGCCGTCCAGCGTGCCGATGGTGCCGGCGTTGCTGTAGGAAAGGTTGATGCCGGAGTTGGGCACGCCGAGGTTGTCGAGGATGGTTTCCAGTTCGCTCGGGGGAATCAGTTCGCGGATCACCTGCTCGACCTGGTCGGCCAGGCGCGCGGTCTCTTCGATGCGGGTGCCGGTGGGCGCGCGCATATGCAGGCGCAACTGGCCGGCATCGACGCTGGGGAAGAAGTCGCGCCCGAGGAACGGATACAGCAGGCAAGACAGCAGGCAGAAGCCGAGGAAGCCCAGCGCGAAGCGGCGCCGGTGCGACAGCAGCGAGGACAGCACCAGCGTATAGCCGCGCCGCACGCGCTCGAAACGGTTGTCGAAAGCCAGGTAGACGCGCTGCAGCAGGCTCTTCTTGGCGCTGTCGACCTGGCCGTGGCTGCCCATGAGCAGCATCACCAGCGTCGGCACCAGGGTGCGCGACAGGATATAGGAGGCAACCATCGCGAACACCACCGCCTCGGCCAGCGGCACGAACAAAAAGCGCGCCACGCCGGAGAGGAAGAACATCGGCACGAACACGATGCAGATGCACAGCGTGGAGACGAAGGCCGGCACGCCGATCTCGCCGGCGCCAACGATGATGGCGTCGTGCAGCGGCTTGCCCAGGTGCATGTGGCGCTCGATGTTCTCGATGGTGACGATGGCCTGGTCCACCAGGATGCCGACCGACAGCGCCAGGCCGCCCAGCGTCATCAGGTTGAGCGTCTCGCCCAGCGCCGCCAGCGCCAGGATGGCGGCCATGATCGACAGCGGGATGGTCAGGCCGATGATCAGCGTGCTGCGCCAGTTGCCCAGGAACAGCAGCACCATCGCCGCGGTCAGGCCGGCGGCGATCAGGGCTTCGCTGATCACGCCGGCCACGGCCGCTTTCACGAACAGCGACTGGTCGAACAGCGGCGTGATCTTGACGTCTTCCGGCAAGGTCTGCTGCGCCTGCGGCAGCATCTTGCGCAGGTTGGCGACGATGTCCAGCGTGGAGGCGCCGCCGTTCTTGAGGATCGACAGCAACACGCCGCGCGCGCCGTCCTGGCGCACCACGTTGGTCTGCGGCGAGAAACCGTCGCGTACGTTGGCCACGTCCTTCAGGTAGATGGTGGCGCCGTTGGCGGTGCGCACCGGCAGTTCGTTCAGGCCGGCCACCGCTTCCGGCGAGCCGTTCATCTTGACCGTGTATTCGGTGGCGCCGAACTTGGCGGTGCCCGAGGGCAGGATCAGGTTCTGCGTGTTGACCGCGTTGACCACGTCGATCGGCGCCAGCCCGCGCGCCTGCAGGGCTTGCGTATCGAGGTCCACCGAGATCAGGCGCGACTTGCCGCCGTAGGGATAGGGCACGGCCACGCCGGGGATGGTGATCAGTTGCGGGCGCAGCGTCTGCACCGCGGCGTCGAACACGGTCTGTTCCGGCAGGGTCGGCGACGACAGCGCCAGCTGCATCACCGGAATACTGGAGGCCGAGTACTTGATCACCAGCGGCGGCGTGATGCCCGGCGGCAGCTGGCGCACCTGCGACTGCACCGAGGCCACCACCTGCGCGATGGCCTGCTGGATGTTGGCCTTGGGCTGGAAGAACACCTTGATCACCGACACCCCGGCCAGCGATTGCGACTCGATGTGCTCGATATCGCTCACCACCGTGGTCAGCCCGCGCTCGTTCTGGGCAGCGATGCGCTGGCCCATTTCCTGGGCCGACAGGCCGTTGTAGTTCCAGATGATGCTGACCACCGGGATATTGATTTCCGGGAAGATGTCGGTGGCCATGTTGAGCAGGGTCAACGGCGTGGCGAGGACGATCAGCATCGCCATCACGATGAAGGTGTACGGGCGGCGCAAGGCCAGCGCAACCATGTTCATGGGGTGGAACTCATTTCATCAATAGGCGCGGGCCGGCGCGCGTCGATCGTCTCCGGCTATTGCCGGAGACGCCGCGGCGTGTCGTGAGCGCCCTCTTTTGCTTGTTTCTTGTCATGCGCGGCCGCGCGTATCCCCTGTGCGGCCCCGCTCCCTGATTTCCAGTCCTGATGCCTTGCCGGGCCGCCGTCCCTTCCGCGCGGCTTTCGCCTGTGCGGACCTGATGTCCTGGGACCTGTTCTTGTTCGTGAGCAGCCTGCAGCGCCGGTTATTGTAGCGGCGCACAACACGGCGTGCCGGCCGGCGGGCAGGAATTTTTTCTGACAGAAATGTCAGTTAGGCGCGCCCGCCGCGGCCACTGCTGAGAGACGCCGGCAGCGGCCGGCAGGCTGTGGCAAACTGCATGCCGGCCGCTGTCGAAAGCGGCCGCCTCCCATCACCCCCGATTCTCACCGTATGGAATTCCTGCGCAAGCGCATCGAGGCCAGCGTGCTGGCCATCAGCCGTCCGCCCGGCAGCGCCGACTTCCTCAACCCGCCCGGCGACCCCGGCCTGTTCGGCCCCGATTCGGCCGCCTGGCAGGTGCACAGCGACTTCACCGCCATGCTGGCCGGCGGCGTGGCGGCGCTGCTGCTGCAGATGCTGCATCCGCTGCCGCTGGCCGGCGTGTGGGACCATTCCAATTTCCAGGACGACATGCTGGGCCGCCTGCGCCGCACCGCGCAGTTCATCGCCGGCACCACCTTCGGCAGCTGCGCCGACGCCGAACGGCTGATCGCGCGCGTCAGGCATATCCACCTGCAAGTCAGCGGCACCGCCCCCGACGGCACGCCCTATGCCGCCAGCGACCCGGCATTGTTGAGCTGGGTGCACACGGCCGAGGTCAGCTGCTTCTTGCGCGCCTACCTGCGCTACCGCAACCCGGATTTCCCGCCCGCCAGGCAGGATCGCTACTTCGATGAGATGGCGCAGGTGGCCGAAGCGCTGGGCGCGCAGGATGTGCCGCGTTCGCGCGCGGCGGTCGATGCCTATATCGAAGGAATGCGCCCGCAACTGCGCTGCAACGACCGCACCCGCAAGACGCTGGAACTGGTGTTGAACGCGCCGGCGCCCAACGCGCTGGCCCTGCCGTGGACGCGGCTGATGATGCGCGCCGGGATCGACCTGTTGCCGGACTGGGCGCAGCAGATGCTGGGCGTGACGCAACGCTCGCCCGCGCGCAGCGCCATGCTGACCCGCTCGGTAGCGGTCGCCGCCGTGCCGGTGCGCTGGGCGGTGCGCAACGGCTCGATCCACCTGGCGCGCCGGCGCATGGGGCTGGCGCCGTTTGGCTGAGCCATCCGGCAATTCCCGTCGTCCCGGCGCAAGCCTGGACCCAGTGGCGTTTGTCATGCCTCGATGTCCGCCGGACGACGCTGGGTCCTGACTTTCGTCAGGACGACGGCAATAAGAAGAAGTTGATGTCCGCGATCTATTTGACGCTGCGCAGGTAAGCCAAAATGTCGTCGATCTGGCGGTCGCTGCCGATGCCCCAGAAACGCATCTTGTTGCCTGGCACCACATCGCCGGGCGCCTTCATGAACGCGCGCAGCTTGTCTTCGCTCCAGACGAAACCGGCGTTCGCCATCGCCGGCGAATATTTGTAGTCGGCGGTGGAACCGGCGCGGCGCCCGATCACCCGGTACAACTGCGGCCCGAAGCCGCCGCGCGCGGATGGCCCGACCTGATGGCAACTGGCGCACTTGGCGAAGGCGGCGCGGCCGGCCGTCGCATCGCCGGCGGCACAGGCCGGCGCTGACAGGAAGGCAAGCAGCGACGCCAGGGAGGCGGTGCGCCACAGGGAAACGGAACGGGCAAGACAGGCTGGCGGCATGGCATCGGGGTCGGAACATGAAGCGGCGCTCTCGATTCTATCCGCAAAGCGTTTTCACTCTGATGCCGGCCACCCGTTCAGGCTCGCTTGCCGCGCTCCATCAGTGCGCGTCCGGCGGCGGCGCCTTGGGTGGTTCCACCTTGCGCATCAGCGGCACCATCAGCGTGGCCGTCAGCAGGCATAGCATGATGACGAAGAAGGCGTCGGCCACGGCCTGGGTCTGCGCCTCGCGCATGGCCAGGCGCGCCAGGTTGCGCAGGGCGCCGACCTCGTTCGCGCCGGCGTCCACACCGGCAGCCAGCAGGTTGTGCGCGCCGTTGCGCAACATATCGGCCATCGCCTCGTTGCCGGCGTTGAGGTGTTCGGCCAGGCGCAGGAAGTGCAGGTTGGTGCGGTCGTTGAGGATGGTACCGCACACCGCGATGCCGATCGCGCCGCCCAGGTTGCGCATCAGGTTGAACAGCCCCGACGCCAGCTTCAGGCGTTCCGGCGCCAGCGAGCCCAGGGTCAGCGTCACCACCGGGGCGACGGCGAACTGCTGCGAGAAGCCGCGCAGCGCCTGCGGCAGCAGCAGCTCGTGCCAGCCCCAGTCGTGCGTGATGGGCGTAAAGTTCCACATCGACAGCGTGAAGCAGGCCAGCCCGAACATCATCAGCCAGCGCAGGTCGACCCTGCGCGCCACCATGGTGTAGAACGGGATGGCGAGGATCTGGAACAGGCCGGTGGAAAAGATCGCCAGCCCGATGTCGAGCGCCGAGAAGCCGCGCACGCGCGCCAGGAATACCGGCGTCAGGTAGATGGTGGCGAACAGGCCGATGCCGGTGACGAAGGAGAAGAAGCAGCCCAGCGCGAAGTTGCGCTGCTTGAGCGCGCGCAGGTCGACCACCGGATGCGCGTAGGTGAGGCTGCGCCAGACGAAGGCGATGCCGGAGATCGCCGCCACCCAGGCGGTGGCGCGGATCACGTCGTCGCCCATCCAGCCGTAGCGCGGCCCTTCTTCCAGCGTGTATTCCAGGCAGCCCAGCGCGAGCGCCAGCAACGCCATGCCCGGGTAGTCGGCGCCGCGCAGCAGCGACAGGTCGGGCTTGTCGATCTTCACCATCATCGGCACCACCACGGCCACGAAAATACCCGGCACCAGGTTGATGAAGAACAGCCAGTGCCACGAATAGTTGCTGGTGATCCAGCCGCCGATGGTCGGCCCCAGCGTGGGCGCCAGCGAGGCCAGGGCGCCCACGGTGGCGGCGGCCAGCACGCGCTGGTTGCCCTGGAAATAGACGAAGGCGGAGGTGAACACCAGCGGGATCATCGAGCCGCCGAGGAAGCCCTGCAGCGCGCGAAAGGCGATCATGCTGTTGATGTCCCAGGCCAGCCCGCACAGCAGGCTGGCGACGGTGAATCCCACCGCCGAGGCCGAAAACAGCCAGCGCGTAGACATCACGCGCGAGAGCCAGCCCGACAGCGGGATGACGATGATCTCGGCGATCAGGTAACTGGTCTGCACCCAGGCGGTCTCGTCGGCGCCCGCCGAGAGGCCTCCGCCGATGTCGGCCAGCGAGGCCGAGACGATCTGGATATCCAGCAGCGCGATGAACATGCCCACGCACATGGTGGCGAAGGCGAACACGCGCTGGCGGGTGGTGAGCGTGAGCCCCATGGCCGGAGCGGGGGCAGGCCGGGGTACGGCCGGCGCGGCGGCGGACGCCATGTCAGCTCCGGCCGGCGCGCTGGTCGACTTCGGCGGTCACCGACAGGCCGGGACGCAGCTTGCCCAGCCGCGCGCCCTCGCCGTCCAGCGCAATGCGCACCGGCACCCGCTGGACGATCTTGGTGAAGTTGCCGGTGGCGTTCTCCGCCGGCAGCACGCTGAACTGCGCGCCGGTAGCCGGCGCCAGGCTCAGCACATGGCCGCTGAAGGACTCGCCCGGCAACACGTCGGCCTTGATGGTGACGGCCTGGCCTTGCTTCATGCGGGCGATCTGGCTTTCCTTGAAATTGGCATCGACCCACAGGCCCTGCTCCGGCACCACCGACAGCAGCTGCGCGCCGATGGTGGCGTAAGCGCCGACCCGCGCGCGGCGGTTGCCGACCACGCCATCGACCGGTGCGCGCAGCTCGGTATAGGCCAGGTTCAGTTCGGCCAGGCGCTGCTCCGCCCGGGCCTGCTGCAACGCCGCCTGCACCCGCTGCTTCTGCGTGGCGATCACGTCCAGCTGGCGCTGCGCGGCGTTCAATGCCGCCTGCGCCTTCTGGCCGTTGGCCTGCGCTTGCTGGTAGTCGGCATCGGCCTTTTGCGCCGCCTGCAGCGACACCGCCGCCTTGGCCGAAAGGCTGCGGTAGCGCGCCTGGTCGTCGCGGGTGCGCGATGTCTCGGCCCCGGCCGCGGCCACGCCGGCACGGCCCTGGTCGATTACCGATTCCTGCAGGCGGCGCTCGGCGTCGAGATTGGCCAGCGCCGCTTCCTGCGCCGCCACCGCGGCGTTCGCCTTGGCCAGCGCGGCCTGGTAATCGCGGCCATCCAGTTTTACCAGCAGGTCGCCGGCATGCACGGCCTGGTTGTCCTTGACCAGCACCGCCTCGATGTTGCCGGCCACCTTGGGGGCGATGACGGTGATGTCGCCGCCGACGTAAGCGTCGTCGGTGCTCTCGATATAGCGCCCCACCGCCAGCCAGTGCGCCAGCCAGGCAACGGCCGCCACCGCGGCGATGGCCAGGAGCGCGTATGTCAGCAGGGTGGATTTCTTTCTGGGCGCCGGCATCGTTGCGGCAGGTTGCGCGGGGGCGCCGATGGTGCTCTGGGTGGTCATGGTGGCCTCGATGGCGATTGGATGTGGATGACGGCCTGCCCGTCGCCTTTTCCCATTGCGCGACAGGCCTCAAATAGAAGTTGCTTTCAAAACGATAGTGAGTTTAAACTTCAAGCTATCATTTTGCAAGTAACAATTCCAAACCTGATCGACCACTTCTTCCGTCGCCGTCCCCGGCATCGGAAACAGATGAAAAAAAGGCCAGAAGCATGAACCCCTTGTTTCCCTCGCGCGCCGGCCGCCTGCCGGCATTGGGCGCGCTAGCCGCTGCGCTGGCATTGAGCGCCTGCACGACCGGCCCGGACTACCGGCGCCCCGAATACCAGGACACCCCGCTGCGCAACGTCGCCCTGCTGCAACAGCGCTCCGCGCAAACGCCGGCGCCGGCGCTGGATCATTGGTGGGACGGGTTCGACGACCCGGTGCTGAGCGACATCATCCAGCGCGTGCTGGCGCAGAACCTGGATTTGTCGGCAGCGTTCGCGCGCGTCGAACAGGCCAGGCCAGCGCACGCATCGCCGGCGCCCGCCGCTTGCCGGAAGGCGAACTCAGCGGCCAGGCCGCGCGCGCCAGGCAATCGCTGCAAAGTCCGCTGGGCGAGATCGCCAGCGGCTTCCCCGGCTACCAGCGCACGCAGAACCTGTTCGAACTGGACGCCGGCGCCAGCTGGGAGCTGGACCTGGCCGGCGCCTTGAAGCGCGGCGCACAGGCGGCCGATGCCGAGCTGCAGGCGGCCCAGGCGCAGCAGCTCGGCGTGCGCATATCGGTGGCGGCGGAAGCGGCCGATGCCTACTTCCGCATCCGCGGCGCGCAGGCACGCATCGCGCTGGCCGAACACCAGGTCAAGGCCAGCGCCGAGCTCGGCGAAATCGTGCGGCTGCGCCTCAAGGATGGCCTGGCGAGCGTGGCCGAGATCGCCCAGGCCGATGCCCGCCTGGCGCAATCGCGTGCGGCGCTGCCGCCGCTGCGCATCGAACTGGAGCGCCAGACCAACCGCCTCGACGTGCTGATGGGCGCCGCGCCCGGGACTTACGCGCAACGACTTTCCGAAGGCGCCGACACCGGCCGCGTGCCAGCCATCGCGGTGTCGCAAAGCAGCGTGGAACTGATGCGCCGCCGGCCCGACGTGATCGCGGCCGAGCGCAGGCTGGCCGCGTCCAACGAACGCATCGGCCAGGCGATGGCGGCGTGGTATCCCGACCTGTCGCTGTCGGCGCTGCTGGGCTTCCAGAGCCTGGGGGCGGCCGGCTTCCTGACGGCCGACAGCCTGCAGGCCCAAGGCGGGCTCGGCTTGCGCTGGCGCCTGTTCGACTTCGGCCGCATCGATGCCGAGATCGCGCGCGCCGAAGGCGCCCATGCGGAAGCCTTGGCGCTGTACCGCAAGAGCATGCTGACGGCGGTAGAGGATGTGGCAAACGCCATCATGGCGCTGGTGCAACTGGAACAGCAGTCGCGCGAACTGGCGGCGCAGGTCGATGCCCAGCAACGCGCGCGCGGCAACGCCGAGCAAGCCTACCAGGGCGGCGTGCTGAGCCTGGCCGAGGTGCTGACCGAAGACCGCTTGCTGCTGGCGGCGCAGGACCAGATGGCGCAGGTGCATGCCGACAACGCGCGGGCGGCGGTGTCGGTGTTCCGGGCGCTGGGGGGTGGCTGGTAATGAAGCGGGAGATGCCCGGGATGCCCGGGACGCCCAAGGCGGCCCAGGCATCCCGATCTCAGGACGACACGCGCGCCTGATGCGCCTCGTAGGTCTTCAGGTGCAGATAGGCCAGCTGCAGCAGCGTGGTCTTGGCGCCCTTGGCGTCGCCGCGGCGGATCAGGTCGCCGACGATGTGGTCGGCCTCGATCCGGTTGCCGTTGCCGATGTCGCGGAACATCGATGCCGTCAGCGATGAACCATGCTCGGTCAGCATGCCGCGCGTGCGGTTGTAGAAGCTCTCGCCCGGCTGGTAGCCCTGCAGCCCGGCGATGCCGGCGCATTCGGCCAGCATGCCTTCGATAAAGGCCTGGCCGCCCGGCCCTTGCAGGATGTCTCCCACCGAGGCGCGCATCAGCGAGGTGGCGCTGGCCAGCGTGGCCAGCATGATCCATTTTTCCCACATCGATTGCAGGATGTTCTCGCTCAGCTTGACGTCGAATCCGGCGCCGGAGAGGGCATCGCAGATCGCCTGCGCGCGCGCGGTGATGCCGCCGCCGCGTTCGCCGAAGGTCAGGCCGGCGACACTGTTCAGGTGCACGATGGCGCCGTCGGCGTCGAGCGTGCCGGCGACCACGCACTGGCCGCCCAGCACGGCGGCGGCGCCGAAACGCTGCTCCAGGATGTCGAGGTGCTGCATGCCGTTGAGCAGCGGCAGGATTGCCGTCTGCGCACCCATCGCCGGCGCCAGCGATTCGATCGCGCTCTCCAGGTCGTAGGCCTTGCAACTCAACACCACCAGGTCGTAATGCGGAACCAGTTCGGTCGTATCGAGCAGGCGGGCATCGCGCAGCGTCAGGTCGCCCATCGGGCTTTTCACGCGCAGGCCGCGTTCACGCAGCAGCGCCGCGCGCTGCGGGCGCACCAGGAAGCCGACGTCGCGGCCGGCCGCATGCAGGCGCGCGCCGAAATAGCCGCCGACGGCGCCGGCGCCTACGATCAATGTCTTCATCTTTTCTCCTTGTGGTCTGTGCCCGCATCGCTGCTGGCGGCAAGCTGGTTCTCAAGCCTTGCCATTGTGGCCGCTTTCAGCTTTCCTTGCTGGCGCCAGCGCGCCGCGCAAGGTACAGGCGGCCCCAGCCGCGCAGGGCGGCGATCACCGGCTGCAGCGCGCGGCCGGCTTCGGTCAGCACGTATTCGTCGCGCGGCGGATGCTCGCGGTAGCGGCGTCGTTGCATCAGGCCGGCGTCGACCATCGCCTGCAGGCGGCGCGAGAGGATGGCGGGGGAAATGTCGAGATTGCGGCGGAATTGCTCGAAGCGCGTCATGCCGCGCAGGGCATCGCGCACGATCAGTACGGTCCACCATTCCCCGATCAGTTGCAGCGAGCCGGCCACCGGGCAGGGCTGGCCCTGCCGCGTCAACTGGCGCGCCGCCTGCGCCGCCCGCACCTGCTGGCGCGAGCCGGGCAAGCCGGCTGGATGGTCCGGCTGGGCGGCCGTGCGCGGGCGGGACTTAGCCGGCATGGTCCAGATAGCGCGCGGCGGGCCGGTTGCGCGAGAGGTTGGGGCCCAGCGCATGGCGCGCGGAGGTGAGCGCGTTCCAGTCGGCAACGTCCGGCAGCGAAGGGATGGTGACGGCTTCGCCCTGGTCGAATCCGGCCAGGGCGGCATCCACCATGTCGCCGACTTCCATCAACATTTCCGCCGGCAGCTGATCGATGCTGCCGCCGGAGCGTTGCCAGATCTCGGTGCGCGTGGCGCCGGGCAGCACCGCCTGCACCTGCACGCCCAGCGGGCCGAGTTCCTGCTGCATCGACTGGCTCAGGTTCAGCACGTAGGCCTTGGTGCCGCTGTAGGCGCCATTGAACATTTCCGGCGCCAGCGCCAGCACCGAGGCGACATTGATGATCGCGCCGCTGCCGCGCCGGCCGAAGTTGGCGGCGGCCGCCGCGGCCAGGCGCGTGACCGCCACCACGTTCAGCTGGAGCATCGCCTCGTAACGGTCGATGTCGGCCTCGATCAGCTTGCCCTGCACCGCCATGCCGGCATTGTTGAGCAGGAGCGTGATATCGGCGTCGCCGCGCAGGCGCTGCTCGACCTTGAGCAGGTCGGCCTTGGCGGTCAGGTCGGCCGGCAGCACCTCCACCTGCACGCCGTGCTTGCCGCGCAATTCGGCGGCGAGCTGCTCCAGCCGGGCGGCGTCGCGCGCCGCCAGCAGCAAGTCGTAGCCGCGCGCCGCCAGGCGCTGCGCGTAGGTTGCGCCGATGCCGGCCGATGCGCCGGTGATAAGGGCCTTGCCTGGCCGTTTGCTGGTATTCATTGGGTTTCCTTGTCTGCTTGGTTGGGCGATGTGCCTGGTTCGAGGGAGTGTTGCCGGGTGCGGCGACTTACTTTCATGAAGATAGTTACTATCATTATAAAAGTAACTTGGCGGCTGTCAAGCCGGCATTTTTTCGCGCGGGCGTTTTCGCAACACCGCACCGGGCGGCAAAAAGTGACCCGCCAATGCGACAAGGGCCGCTGCCTTGCGGCGCGGCCCTCGCGGGAACGGAACAGGTTCGGGGAAAACCGCTACGGCGCCAGCAGCATGTCGGGGATGCCGCGCACCACGCGCGTGAAGACGGCAGTGCTGCCCTGGGCGCGCGATACCACCAACGCGCCGTGCAGCATCACCATCCCGTCCTCGGCGCGGCGCACAGCCTCGGCGGGCGCGAAACCGGCGTCTTCCAGCACGGCGGCGATCAGCTTGACGATGTTGCCGATGTTCTGCTTGAACTGCTGCTGGAAGTAGCCTGCCGCCTCGCCGATGGTGAACAGGTCGGTCAGGCAAGGCAGCGTGCCTCTGGCGTAAAAATCGCTCATGGCGGCGAAATAGCGCTTGAGGCGCTTTTCCGGCTCGGCATCCGAGGTCAGCAGCGGGATCACCTTCTCGCGCATCCACTGGCCGACCACTTCGATGGCGGCACGCCCCATGTCGACCTTGCCGTTGGGGAAATAGTGGTAGAGGCTGGACTTGCCCAGGCCGGTGGCGGCCGACAGGCTGGACAGGCTGGCGCCTTCATAACCGGAGCGGCGGAATTCGGAAAGCAGGATCTGCGCGACTTCTTCGCGCGACAGGCTGGGTGCAGGCATGGCGGTTTTCTGTTGGTGCGCAATGTTGCGCCTGCATGCACGGGCATGGCGGGCGCCTTCGAACGAAACTGCAACGCGGGATTGCTCCCGGGGTTGCTACCGATTATAAGACCGCTTGGCATGCCGGACGAGTCCGCTCCCGGCGCTCCGGGATAAAAAATATTTTCCATGCCGATGGTTGACAGCGGGAATCCTATCTTCTATTGTACCGATCGTTCGGTTCATTATATCGCGCAAGACCTCAGCCAGCCGGCAACATGCTTGCCGCCCATTCACCACCCGTCGGGAGAAGAAGATACCGCAACCACAATCCATCCGCCTTTACGGCTTTCCATTGTCCGGCCACGCGCACCGCGTGCGCCTGCTGCTGTCCATGCTGGGCCTGCCGCACGAGGTGGTCGATGTCGACCTGCCGCACGGCCAGCACAAGCAGCCGGAATTCCTCGCACTCAATCCGCGCGGCCAGGTTCCGGTGATCGTCGACGGCGACGTTACGCTGTACGACTCCACCGCGATCCTGGTCTATCTGGCCAAGCGCTACGATGATGGGCGGTGGCTGCCGGCCGATCCGCTGGGCGCGGCGCAGGTGCAACAATTCCTGTCGCTGGCCTCGGGCGAGATATTCGAAGGCCCCAATCGCGTGCGCCTGGTGAAGCTGTTCAAGCGCGAGCTCGACTATGCGCTGGCGCACCAGAAGACCCTGGCCGTGCTGGCATTGCTCGAACGCCATCTCGATGGCCGCGACTTCCTCGCCGCCGGCCACGCCACCATCGCCGATGTGGCCTGCTATGCCTATGTCGCCCACGTGCCGGAAGGCGGCGTGGACCTGGCGCCCTATGCCAATGTGCGCGGCTGGATCGCACGCGTCGAACAGTTGCCCGGTTTCGTTCCCATGCCGGCCTCGCCGCACGCCATCGCCGCCTGAGCATCGCCGCCAAGGAGCCTGCCATGCCATCCACCCCATCCATCCCCGCACCCGGGGCGCCGGACCGGGCTTTCCATCGCGGCGAACTGCTCGCCCAGCAGCGCGCCGGCATGCTGGAGAAGATGGCAACGGTCGGCCCGCGCGTAATCCGCGACTTCATGCCCGACCAGCACCGCGCGTTCTTCGAGCAACTGCCCTTCATGGTGGTGGGGTCGGTGGATGCGGAAGGACGCCCCTGGGCCTCGATCATGAGCGGCGCGCCGGGCTTCGTGCGTTCGCCCGATGCGCGCACGCTGCAGGTGCACGGCCAACATATCGCGCCGGGAGACCCGCTGCATGGCAACCTGCGGCAAGGCGCCAGGCTGGGCCTGCTCGGCATCGAACCGCACACGCGCCGGCGCAACCGGGCCAACGGCATGGTGCAAGCGCTGTCGGACGATGGCATGGCAATCGCCATCGAGCAGAGCTTCGGCAATTGCCCCAAATACATCCAGGCGCGCCAGCCCGAACTGCTGGATGCGCATGCCCTGCCCGCTGCAGCGATCACCGACGCTCCCGCGCTCACCCCGCAGATGGCGCAGATGATCGGCCGCGCCGACACCTTCTTCATCGCCACCGCACTGGCGAGCGACGATGAAGAAGCGCGGGGAGCAGGCCGGCGCCACGGCGTCGATGTATCGCACCGCGGCGGCAAACCCGGTTTCGTCCGGATCGATGGCGACCACATACTGACCGTGCCGGACTTCATCGGCAATTCGTTCTTCAACACCATCGGCAACCTGCTGCTGCAGCCGCGCGCCGGACTGCTGTTCGCGGATTTCGACAACGGCGCCCTGCTCTACCTTGCGGTGCGCGGCGAAGTGATCTGGGAGGGACCGGAGGTGGACGCCTTCACGGGCGCGCAGCGGCTGCTGCGGTTTTCGGTGGAATCGGCGCGGCTGGTACGGCATGCGCTGCCGTTGCGCTGGAAGCCGCCGGAGCTGTCGCCGTTCCTGGCGGCGACCGGGGCGTGGAATTGAATGACCGTCGCCCTGGCGAAAGTCAGGGTCCAGCGTCGTTCAACGGCCGTTGATGCGCAACGGAAGACACTGGATCCCGGCCTTCGCCGGGATGACGCGTTGCAAGCGGGAAGATTGGCTGAACGCAAAAAAACAAGGGCGCCGGAAATCCAGCGCCCTTGCCTTGTCCATCAGGTCAACACGATCAGACCGCGCTCACATCCAGCGGCGCTTCGGTCTTCTCGATCACTTCTTCCTTGGTCACGCCGGCGGCCAGTTCGATCAGCTTCAGGCCGTTCGGGGTGACGTCGATCACGCCGAGGTCGGTGATGATGCGGTTGACCACGCCCACGCCGGTCAGCGGCAGGTTGCATTCCTTCAGGATCTTCTTCGAGGTGGAACCGTCCTTGGCCTTGGCCACGTGTTCCATCAGCACCACCACGCGGCCGACGCCGGCCACCAGGTCCATCGCGCCGCCCATGCCCTTGACCATCTTGCCGGGGATCATCCAGTTGGCCAGGTCGCCTTTGCCGGAAACCTGCATCGCGCCCAGGATGGCGATGTTGATCTTGCCGCCTCGGATCATGCCGAACGAGTCCGCCGAGCTGAAGAAGGACGAGCCGGGGATGGTGGTCACGGTCTGCTTGCCGGCGTTGATCAGGTCGGGATCGACCTTGTCTTCGGTCGGAAAGGGGCCGATGCCGAGCAGGCCGTTTTCCGACTGCAGCCACACTTCGATGTCGGCCGGCACGTGGTTCGCCACCAGGGTCGGCAAGCCGATGCCGAGGTTGACGTAGAAGCCGTCCTGCAATTCCTTCGCTGCGCGCGCAGCCATTTCATCTCTGGTCCAAGCCATTGCTGTCTCCTTATTTCGCCGCGCTGACGGTGCGTTGTTCGATGCGCTTTTCCGGCGTGGCGTTGACCACGATGCGGTGCACGAAAATGCCGGCGGTATGGATCTGGTCCGGATCGAGCTGGCCGACCTCGACCAGTTCTTCCACCTCGACCACGGTGATCTTGCCGGCCATGGCGACGTTGGGATTGAAGTTGCGCGCGGTCTTGTTGAACACCAGGTTGCCTGCCTTGTCGGCCTTCTGCGCCTTGACCAGCGAGACGTCGGCCACCAGCGAGCGCTCCATGACGTACCTGGCGCCGTCGAATTCGCGGATTTCCTTGCCTTCGGCCACCAGCGTGCCCACGCCGGTCTTGGTGAAGAACGCCGGAATGCCGGCGCCGCCGGCGCGCAGCTTCTCGGCCAGCGTGCCTTGCGGGGTGAATTCCAGTTCCAGTTCGCCGGCCAGGTACTGGCGCTCGAACTCCTTGTTCTCGCCCACGTAGGAGGCGATCATCTTCTTGATCTGGCGGGTGGAGAGCAGCTGGCCCAGGCCGAAGCCGTCGACCCCGGCGTTGTTCGAGATGGCGGTCAGGTTCTGCACGCCCGAATCGCGCAGGGCGGCGATCAACGCCTCTGGGATGCCACACAGGCCAAAGCCGCCGACCGCGATGGTCTGGCCGTCCTTGACGATGTCTTTCAACGCGGTGGCCGCGTCTGGATACACTTTGTTCACGAGTCTCCTTTCGGCTCTTGTCTTGCGAGCGTAGCTGCACATTGTGCTATTAAAAAGCGCCAATCATCATAGGTCAGCGAAATAGGCCATACAATACGGTAAAAATACCTGGCGCAATGCAGCATACACCGAGCTGCAGCCGCCAGGCTCGAGGGAACCCCAGGATATCCGCAGCACACCATGAGCACCCCACCGGCCATCGATTTCGAACAGGTATTCATGCATGCCCCGATCGGCATGTGCGTCTCGCATAACCGCATCATCCAGCAGGGCAACCTGGCGATGGCGGCGATGTTCGGCTATGCGGTCGAGGACTTGCGCCAGATGTCGTTCCAGGAAATCTACCCGACCGCCGACGAGTTCGAACGCACCGGCCTGCGCCTGGTGCCCATCCTCAACGAAAAGGGTTTCTACTCCGACGAGCGCATCATGAAGCGCGCCAGCGACGAAATGTTCTGGTGCCACGTCACCGGCCATTCGCTGGTGCAGGGCGATCCGCATGCGGCCGGCATCTGGACCTTCGAGGATGTCAGCGCCAAGCGCCCGATCGCGCCGGGCCTGACGCCGCGCGAGCGCGAGATCGCGGCGCTGCTGGTGGAAGGCAAGACCAGCAAGCTGATCGCGCGCCAGGTGGAACTGAGCCCGCGCACGGTGGAGATGCACCGGGCCCGGCTGATGCGCAAGTTCGCCGCATCGACGTCTTCCGAACTGGTTCACAAGCTGCTCAGCATTACCCCCTGATCGCCCTCTTCCGGCGCTCAGAACGGCTGCCCGCCGAAACGTTCCGCCAGGAAATCGAGCATCGTGCGCAAGGTCGCCGGCATGTGCTTGCGCGAGGCATACACGGCGTACATGCCGAGCTGGATCGGCTCGTACTCCGGCAGCAATTGCACCAGTTGCCCGGAAGCCACCAGCGGCGCCGCCGAATAGGCCGGCATGTGGCCGATGCCCACCCCGGCCAGCACCGCCTGCAGCAACACTGTCACCTCGTTGGCGCTGATACTGCCGCCCACCGCCACCGAAGCCGGCTTGGCGCCCCGTCCCTTGCCTTCGAACTGCCACAGGCTGCGGCCGACGTAGGAGTGCGTGAGGCAATTGTGCAGGGCCAGGTCTTCCACCTTCTTCGGCGTACCGTGGCGCACCAGGTAATCGGGCGCGGCGCAGATCACCGAACGGCACACGGTCAGCTTGCGCGCGATCAGGTTGGGTTCCAGCCGCGTGGTCATGCGGATGGCCAGGTCGATGCGTTCCTCCACCAGGTTCACCGTGCGGTCCAGCGCCACCAGGTCGACCGCCACTTCCGAATAGCGGCGGCCATACTCCACCACCGCCTGCACCAGCTGGCTCTGCGTGAACGACGTGCTGGAGGTGATGCGCAGCAAGCCGCGCGGCGTCTCGCCGGGGGCGTCGACGGCGTGGCGCATGTCGTCGGAAAACTCCAGCATCTGCCGGCAGCGCGGCAGGATTTCGTTGCCGGCCGGGGTCAGCGACAGCCGGCGCGTGGTCCGGTGCAGCAGGCGCGCGCCGACCCATTCCTCCAGTTCGGCCACATAGCGCGACACCACCGGCCGCGACAGGTCGAGCTGCTGGGCCGCCGCCGACAGGCTGCCGCCATCGACCACCGCCACGAATACTTGCATTGCCGTCAATCTGTCCATCGTGCACCCGCCTGTCGATCTGAACGTTTTTAGAAACAAACTGTGATCGATTATGCTGTTTTTAAAAAACAAAAGCGAATCTATGATGAGTACTCCTTCCACCGATACGGAATCTCGCCATGAACTTCCCTACCTGCCTGCTGCGTCGCGCCCTGGCGCTGGCCGCCACCGGTTTCATCGCGGCCGGCGCGCAAGCCGCCGACGCGCTCAAGCTGGACGTCTACAACCCCGGCAAGCAAGCCATCTTCCCTGTCTCGTCGGTACTGGTCAGCGGCCAGCGCGAAGCGATCCTGGTCGATGCGCAGTTCGGCAAGCGCGAAGCGCAGCAAGTGGTGGAGAAGATCCGCGCCAGCGGCAAGAAGCTGACCACCATCTACATCAGCCACGGCGACCCGGACTACTACTTCGGCCTGGACACCATCCACGCCGCCTATCCGGATGCGAAGATCGTGGCCACCCCGCAAACCGTGGCGCACATCCGCGAAACCGTGGAAGGCAAGCTGGCCTATTGGGGCCCCAAGCTGGGCGACAACGCGCCGGCCGTGACCATCGTGCCCGAAGTGCTGAAGGGTCGCAGCCTGACGCTGGAAGGCCGCAAGCTGGACATCATGGGCCTGGACAGCCCGCAACCGGAACGCAGCTTCGTGTGGATTCCGTCGATCAAGGCGGTGGTCGGCGGCGTGGTGGTGGACGGCAAGATGCATGTCTGGATCGCCGATACGCAAAGCCTGAAGTCGCGCAAGGATTGGCTGGGCACGCTGAACCGCATCGAGAAACTGAAACCGAAGGTCGTGGTGCCGGGCCACTTTTCTGAAGGCGCGCCGCTGGACATCGAATCGGTGCGCTTCACCCGCGATTACCTGAAGGCTTTCGACGAAGAAGCCGCCAAGGCCGCCGACTCTACCGCACTGATCGCCGCCATGCAGCAGCGCTATCCGGAACTGGGCGACAGCGCTTCGCTGGAACTCTCCGCCAAGGTCATCAAGGGCGAGATGAAGTGGCCCTGAGCCAATTCTCAACCCTCAACCGCCCACCACATCAACTGAACCGAAAGGAAACACCATGAACATCGCCATCATCGGCGCCACCGGCAACGTCGGCAGCCGCATCCTCGAAGAAGCCCTGCGCCGCGGCCACAGCGTCATCGCCATCGCCCGCGACGCCTCCAAGATCGCAGCGCGCGCCAGCGTCACCGCCCGCAGCGCCGACGTCAAGGACACCGCCGCCCTGGCTGCCGCCATCCAGGGCGCCGACGTGGTCGTTTCCAGCGGCCGCTTCGCCAGTTTCAAGGCGGCCGACCTGCTGCCCCCAGTCAAGCAGGCGGGAGTCAAGCGCATCGCGGTCGTCGGCGGCGCCGGCAGCCTGGAAATCGCACCGGGCAAGGCGCTGATCGATACCCCGGAATTCCCCGCCGAATACAAGCCGGAAGCCTCGGCCGGGCGCGACTTCCTGAACGACCTGCGCAAGGAACAGGACATCGCCTGGACGTTCCTGTCGCCGTCCGCGCTGTTCGTGCCGGGCGAGCGCACCGGCAAGTTCCGCCTGGGCCAGGACCAGCTGCTGGTGGCCGCCGACGGCAAGAGTTCGATTTCCTATGAGGACTTCGCCATCGCCCTGCTCGATGAGCTGGAACAGCCGAAGCATGTGCGTGCGCGTTTCACGGTAGGCTACTGAGCATGAGCGCTGCAACCCAAGTTCTCCACTACATCCACGACCCGCTGTGCGGCTGGTGCTACGGCGCCGCGCCGCTGGTGGCGGCCGCGCGCCGCGTGTTGCCGGTACAGGCGCACGGCGGCGGCATGATGGCGGGCCGCAACCGGCGCCGGGTCGATGCCGGGTTGCGCGACTATGTGATGCCGCACGACCGCCGCATCGCGCAGCTGACCGGGCAGGTCTTTGGCGAGCATTACTTCAACGGCCTGCTCAAAGATACCGATGCGGTATTCGACTCGGCCCCGCCGATTGCGGCCGTGCTGGCCATGCAGGCGCTCAAGGGCAATGACGCCGGGCTGGACATGCTGGCCGCGATCCAGCGCGCGCATTACCAGGATGGCCTGCGCATCTCCGATGAAGGCACGCTGGTTGAACTGGCGCAGAAGCTGGGCGCCGATGCGGATGCTTTTACGCAGGCCTTGCGCAAGATCGAAGAAGAGGAACTGGCCCGGCACATCGAAGCCAGCCGCGCACTGCTGAACCAGGTCGGCGGACGCGGCTTCCCCACCTTCGTGCTGCAGCGGGGCGATGCGCTGGAAGTGCTGGATACGGGAATGTGGCTGGGGCGACCGCAGGAATGGGCGCAGTTCCTGCAGCAGCAAACCCGCGGCGAGACGGCTGGCCATGCCGGTTCATCGGTCGCGCAATGCGATATCGACGGCGGTAATTGCAACTAAGCCGTCTCCATCGATCCGTCCTCCCGACGCAAGCCGGGATGAGGCTGCAATGCCGTTCAGTTAAGACTAATTCTGAAACAGACCCCGTTCGGGCTGAGTAGGCCCGCCAGGGCCGTATCGAAGCCAGCGTGTCACCGTTGGCGCTCTTGCCTGCCCTTCGATACGCTGCTTGCGCAGCTACTCAGGGCGAACGGAGTCTGGACTGCACAAACACAATGCCGTTCAGTGCTTAACTGAACGGCATTAGGGATGAGGCTACATCTTTGCTGCGTCTCTTTTATAACGGCAATCCCAACAGCTTCAACTGCGCACGCGTCTGTCCCGCATCCACATGATGGATGCCGTGCCATCCCAAGGCCTGCGCCGCCTCGATATTCTTCTTCACGTCGTCGATGAACACCAGCTCGCCCGGTTTCAAGTCGGGCAGATGGCGGCCATAGCGCGCCAGCGCGATCTGGTAGATGCGCGCATCGGGCTTGATGCATTTCTCTTCGCCCGACACCACGATGTCCTGGAACACGCCAAGGAAATCATAGTTGTCGCGCGCGAACGGAAAGGTCTCGGCCGACCAGTTGGTCAGGCCGAACAGCGGCACCTGCTTCGCATGCAGTTCCTTCAACAGCGCCACGCCGTCATCCAGCGGACCGCGCAGCATTTCCTTCCAGCGGTCGTAGAAGGCGCGGATCAGGCTTTCATGCTGCGGATGCTGCCGCACCAGCAACTCGGTGCCTTCGGCCAGCGAGCGCCCGGCGTCCTGCTGGATATTCCATTCGGGCGAACAGACCTTGGTGAGGAAATGCAGGCGCTCGGCATCGTTGGCGATCAGGTGTTGGTAGACGTGCAGCGGGCTCCAGTCGAACAGCACGCCGCCAAAGTCGAACACGACGGCGCGAATGCCGGAAGTCGGGGTAGTGATGCTCATGCGTGGCGTTCCTCGCGAATGTGGAACGGCCATTCTACTGTCGCGCCATGACGCCTGCGTGAAGAAGTGTAAGCGGTTCTTGCTACAGGGAGCGGAAGAAATCGAACAGCTCAGGCGCATCCGCGTAACCCACATTGAAACGGAAGCTGGCCTGCTCCGGCGCATCCAGGTGGAAGAAATCGCCGGGCGCCAGCCAGATGCCTTTCTGCCGCGCGCGGTCGGCGATCTCGCGCGCCGACAGGCCGCTGCCTTCCAGCGTGGCCCAGGTGAACATGCCGCCGCGTGCGGCGGTAAACGGCGTCAACCCGGCTTCGGCCAGCTTGGCGTTGAGCGTGGACTGGGCATTCAACAGCGTGGCGTTCAACGTCTGCACATGGCGCCGGTGGTGGCCTTCGGTCAGCACGTTGTGTACCAGGCGCTCGTTGATCTCGGAATTGGTGAGCGTGAGCACCATCTTGGTATGCACGATCTGGCGCGCCAGGTCGCGCTGGCAGGCGACGTAACCCACGCGCAGCGAAGGCGCGATGGTCTTGGAATAGCTGCCCACGTAGATCACCCGCTGCAGGCCGTCCAATGCGGCCAGCATGGGATCGGTGGCCTGGCCCAGCTCGCGGAAGATGTCGTCTTCCACCACCCAGAAACCGTGCCGCTCGGCCGCCTGCAGCACGCGCATGGCGCAGGCCGGGGTGTAGGACGTGCCGGTCGGATTCTGCAGCACGCTGGTGGTGAAGAACATCTTGGGCCGGTGCGCGCGCGCCAGCGTTTCCAGCGTGTCGGTATCGACGCCGCCCGGCGTGCGCGGCACGCCGATCACGTCCAGCCCGGCCAGGCGCAACATGGCGATCAGGTTGCAATAGCCGGGATCGTCGATCAGCACCGTGTCGCCGGGCTGGGTCATGGTGCGGATCACCAGGTCCAGCGCCTGCGTGGCGCCGTGCGTGGTCAGCACCTGGTCGATGGCCACGTCCAGCGACCAATTGCCGAGGAATTGCGCGATCAGCTGGCGCAGCGGCGCATAGCCGAAAGGATGGCCGTAGCCGACCTGCTGCGCGCCGGGCGAACGGATGATACGGCGCTCGGCCTGGTGCAGGCCTTCATCGTTCAGCCACTTGCCGGGCAGCCAGCCGCAACCGGCCTTGATCGGCACCCGCTCGTCGGCGAACATTTCCGACAGCAGCCAGGCCGAGTCGATCACCGGCTCGTGCGGCGTGAACACCGCGCGCGCGCCGGACTGCCCGGCGCGCGCGGCGACGAAGAAGCCGGCCCCGCGCCGCGCCAGCAGCATGCCGCGCGCCACCAGCTGCTCATAGGCCTCGACCACGGTGGAGGCGCCGATGCCGTGGCTTCCGGCCAGTTGTCGCACCGACGGCAGGCGCTCGCCGGAGCGCAGTTCGCCGCGCTCGATCAGCAGCGCCAACCCGTCGGCCACCTGCTCCACCAGCCGGGCGGCGGTATTCCTTTGCAAATCCAGTTGCAGCGGTGCGCGCTGGAGCTTGGCCATGGACATCCTTTCGGCGTGCAGTCGGGCGAGTTCATTGGTCGACCGACTGGAGTGTTTTGCTTTTCCAAGAAGTGTATTGCTTCCGGCTGGCGCAACCTGCGATGCCCTCTCCCTGGCATGAATGGCCGAAATCAGCGCCATTCGACGTTTACCGGCAATACGACCGGATCAGCCGCACGCTGGCATTCCCGCCAGATGAATCAATACAGTTCGCTCAAATAAACAATACAGTCTTGGATCAAATTAAAAAGTGTAGCTAACAATACTGCCAGTGTCTGGCAATAATCAAGCCATTCATCAAGTCATTCCCAACTTCGTCAACCCTCACCCTGCCACGGTGCGCCCCATGACTACTTCCGAACAGAAACCCGGCCTGTCGGCCTACTGGATGCCCTTCACCGCCAACCGCAACTTCAAGGCCAGCCCGCGTATGCTGGTCTCGGCCGAAGGCATGCATTATCGCGACGACGCCGGCAACGCCATCCTCGACGGCACCGCCGGCCTGTGGTGCGTGCCGCTGGGCCACGCCCATCCCAAGATCGTGTCGGCCGTGCAGAAGTCGGTGGCCACGCTGGACTACGCGCCGTCCTTCCAGCTCGGCCACCCGAGCGCCTTCGAACTGGCCGAGCGCCTCAAGGCCTATACCGGCAACCGCTTCGCCAACGTGTTCTACACCGGCTCCGGTTCGGAAGCGGTGGATACGGCGCTGAAGATCGCGCTGGCCTACCACCGCGCCAAGGGCAACGCCACCCGCACCCGCCTGATCGGCCGCGAGCGCGGCTACCATGGCGTCGGTTTCGGCGGCATGTCGGTGGGCGGCATCGGCGGCAACCGCAAGACCTTCAGCAGCGCGCTGATCGCGGGCGTGGACCACCTGCCGCACACCCACAACCTGGAAAAGAACGCTTTCACCAAGGGCCAGCCGGAATACGGCGCGCACCTGGCCGACGAGCTGGAACACCTGGTCGCGCTGCACGACGCCTCCAACATCGCCGCCGTGATCGTGGAGCCGGTGGCCGGTTCCACCGGCGTGCTGGTGCCGCCCAAGGGTTATCTCAAGCGCCTGCGCGAGCTGTGCAGCAAGCACGGCATCCTGCTGATCTTCGATGAGGTGATCACCGGCTTCGGCCGCCTGGGCACGCCGTTCGCCTCCGACTACTTCGATGTCGAACCGGACATCTTCACCACCGCCAAGGGCCTGACCAACGGCGTGGTGCCGATGGGCGCGGTGTTCGTCAAGCCGGAGATCCACGACGCCTTCATGCAAGGCCCGGACGGCATCGAACTGTTCCACGGCTATACCTATTCCGGCCACCCGCTGGCCTGCGCCGCCGGCCTGGCTTCGCTGGACGTGTTCCAGCAGGAAGGCGTGCTGGAGCATGCGCAGTCGGTATCGGACTATTTCCAGGATGCGGCGCATGCGCTGCGCGGCCTGCCGCATGTGATCGACGTGCGCACCATCGGCCTGATCGCCGGCATCGAACTGGCCTCGATCCCGGGCAAGGTCGGCGCGCGCGCCTACGACGCCTTCGTGCGCGCCTTCAACGACGGCATCCTGATCCGCGTGACCGGCGACATCATCGCGCTGTCGCCGCCGCTGGTCATCAACAAGCAGCAGATCGACGAGCTGTTCGGCAAGCTGGCCGCGATCCTCAAGACGCTGGCCTGACCACGGCTGGCCTGACCACAGCCGGCCTGATCACAAATAACGGAGCAACGGGCAACAATGGAAAAGATCACCCACTACATCGGCGGCAAGCGCGTCGATACCGCCAGCGGCCGCTACGCCGATGTATTCAACCCGGCGCTGGGCGTGCCGGTGGCGCAAGTCGCGCTGGGCACGGCCAATGAGGTCGACGCCGCCGTCAAGTCCGGCGCCGCCGCCTTCCCCGCCTGGTCCAACACCCCGCCGCTGACCCGCGCGCGCGTGCTGTTCCGCTTCCTGCACCTGATCCAGCAACGCGCCGACGACTTCGCGCGCATCATCGTGCGCGAACACGGCAAGACTTTTTCCGACGCACAAGGCGAAGTCGCGCGCGGCATCGAGATCGTCGAGTTCGCCGCCGGCATCCCGCAGATGTTGAAGGGCGAATACACCGACCAGATCGCGCGCGGCATCGACGCCTGGTCGATGCGCCAGCCGCTGGGCGTGGTGGCCGGCATCACGCCGTTCAACTTCCCGGCGATGGTGCCGATGTGGATGTTCCCCATCGCCATCGCCTGCGGCAACAGCTTCGTGCTCAAGCCCTCCGAACGCGATCCGTCCGCCGCCTTGCTGATCGCCGAACTGCTGCAGGAAGCCGGCTTGCCGGATGGCGTGTTCAACGTCGTGCAGGGCGACAAGGTGACCGTCGATGCGTTGCTCGACCACCCGCAGGTCAAGGCCATCAGCTTCGTCGGCTCGACCCCGATCGCCGAATACATCTACGCGCGCGGCAGCGCCAAGGGCAAGCGCGTGCAAGCGCTGGGCGGCGCCAAGAACCACATGGTGGTCATGCCCGACGCCGACATGGCGCTGGCAGTCGACGCGCTGATGGGCGCGGCCTTCGGTTCGGCCGGCGAACGCTGCATGGCGATCTCGGTGGCGGTGGCCGTGGGCGCGGCCGGCGACAAGCTGGTGGAAGCCCTGGCCGAACGCGCGCGCAACCTGAAGATCAACGAAGGCATGGCCGCCGGCGCCGAAATGGGCCCGGTGGTGACTGCCGCGGCCAAGGAACGCATCGAAGGCCTGATCGGCCGCGGCGTGGAAGAAGGCGCCAGGCTGGTAGTCGACGGCCGCGGCCACAAAGTGGCCGGTTTCGAGAAGGGCTTCTTCGTCGGCGGCACGCTGTTCGACCATGTCACGCCCGACATGACCATCTACAAGGAAGAGATCTTCGGCCCGGTGCTGTGCGTGCTGCGCGCGCCCGACATCGCCAGCGCGGTGGAACTGATCAACGCGCATGAATACGGCAATGGCGTGGCGGTGTACACGCGCGACGGCGGCGTGGCGCGCGAGTTCGTGCGCCAGATCGAAGTCGGCATGGTCGGCGTGAACGTGCCGCTGCCGGTGCCGATGGCGTTCTCCAGCTTCGGCGGATGGAAGCGCAGCCTGTTTGGCGACCATCACATGTACGGACCGGAAGGCGTGCGTTTCTATACGCGCGCCAAGGCGGTGATGCAGCGCTGGCCGAACACCGCAAGCGCTGGAGCGGAGTTCGCGTTCCCGCAGATGAAATAAGGAAACGATGAAAAACGGCATGAGTCCTTCATGCCGTTTTTTGTTTTTCCACGCCGCGGGAACTGCCGGTTGTTGGTGCCGGAAAGCAGCGGCGCGGCACAAAATGCACCGCAATGTCAGTGAAAAATATGAGAACGCATTTCATCAATAAACGTGAGATGCGTTCTGAGCGCACAAAGGGAGGGAAAAGACGACAATCGCGATGGAGATGAGCATCTCCGGAAAACAAGAAAATCCGCATGGCCACCGCATGAGCATACGTCGGGGCATGGACAACGGATGGCAGCATCGAAGAAAGACCAAAGAGACACTGCATTTCACGGCCAGGAGGAGCCCGCCATGATCGTTCGCATCATGTCATGCCCGTTCGACCATTTTTATCCGCGTTTTTCCGGCGGAGGAATTCGCTCGTCCTGCCGCCATGCCGGCGTCTCATTTCATTCGGATTTTCACTCTTGCTGGGCATGGAATTTGCGTTGATCGCCGTTGAAGTTTTCGTGGATGTCACCTGTCGTTTTTAATCCTGAGGGAGATGTGAATATGATCAGTCGTCGCGATTTTCTGAAGCTGTCCGCACTTGCCGCACCGGGCGCGCTTACTTTCAACGATGTCTTCGCGCAAGCCGATGCGATTTCCTTCGGATGCCCGGTGCCGATGTCGGGCCCCTTCGCCGCCAACGGCAAGTTCGCCGACATGGGCATGAAACTGGTGCTGCAGAAATACGGCAAGGTGCTCGGCAAGAACACCAGCTACGTCACGCTCGATACCGAAGGCAAGCCGGCCACCGCCGTGCGCAAGATGCAGGAGACCATCGAGAAGGGTACGCGCTTCTTCGCCGGCGGCATCCTCTCCGGCGAGGCATTGGCCATGGGCAAGGAAGCCGACAAGGCCGGCGGCATCTTCATCACCACCGCCGGCGCCGACGAGATCACCGGCAGCGACTGCAACCGCTCCACCTTCCGCTGGTCGGTGCCGACCTTCGGCGCCATCGAACAGACCGTGCGCCCGCTGCTGGAGAAGCTGCCCAACGCCAAGCGCTGGTACACCATCACGCCGCAATACGTGTTCGGCGAAGGCCTGCTGACAGCGGCCAAGAATATCTTCAAGGAAAAGGGCATCGAGCACGTCGGCAACAGCTACCACTCGCTGACCGAGAAAGAGTTCTCCGGCTACCTGACCAACGCCATGGCCGCCAAGCCGGACGTGCTGCTGCTGCTGAACTTCGGTTCGCAGTCGTCGGACACGCTGCGCCAGGCAGCCAGCTTCGGCATGAAGAACAACTGTACGATCCTCATGGCCTGGGCTTCGGGACTGGAGCAGTTCGAGACGCTGGGCGCCGACATCTGCGACGGCGTGTACTTCGGCGCGCAGTACTGGCACGCGATCGATTCGCCGTTCAACAAGGAGTTCGTCAAGCTGGTCAACGACACGCTGAAGATCGACCCGAACTACAGCCTGGCCGGCTCCTACATCTGTACCAAGATCATGCTCGACGCCATCATCAAGGCCAACAGCACCGACCCCAAGGCGGTCATCGCGGCGATGGAAGGCATGAAGTACGAAGGCCTGACCGGCACCGAGGAAATCCGCAAGGGCGACCACCAGGTGATCAAGAACTACTATCTGCTCAAGGGCAAGGCGAAGTCGAAGATGGCCAACAAGAACGATTACGCCGACATCGTCTCGTCGGGCAAATCGTTCCTGGCATTGGACAAGACGCAGTGCAAACTGTGATGCGTCCGAGCTGGAGCGGCTACTCAACCGTTCGGACTGAGTAGCCGCTCCAGCGGCGTATCAAAGACGCGACTGCGTGCGAAACATGATGGTGCGTCTTCGATACGACCCTTCGGGTCTACTCAGTCCGAACGGTCATTGTGTATTACTGAGTGTCACGAGGTCTCATGAATATCTACCTGCTGCAGATCGCCAACGGCATAGGCATCGGCATGCTCTACTTCCTGCTGGCGGTGGGCCTGTCCATCGTGTTCGGCCTGTTGCGCTTCGTCAATTTCTCGCACGGCGCGTTCTTCCTGCTGGGCGCCTACCTGTGCTTCCAGCTCGCCGACATGGGCATCGGCTTCTGGTGGTCGCTGCTGGCGGCGCCGCTGGTGGTAGGCCTGTTCGCCTGGGTGGTGGAGCGCTTCGTGCTGCGGCATGTGTATGCGCTGCCGCACCACTTCCATATCCTGTTCACGGTGGGTCTGGCGCTGGTGCTGCAGGAGGCCGTGATCTCGTATTGGGGGCCGCTGGGCAACAATGTCTCGCCGCCCGACATATTGCAGGGCGTGGTGATGGCCGGCGGCTTCGTCTATCCCAAGTACCGCCTGTTCGTGATCGCCGTCACCGCGGTCATGGCCATCCTCTTGTGGTGGGTGCTGGAAGGCACGCGCCTGGGCTCCATCGTGCGCGCCGGCAGCGAGTCGACCGAGATGGTGTCGCTCCTGGGCCTGAACATCAACCGCATCTTCAGCCTGGTATTCGCGCTGGGCGCGGCCACCGCCGGGCTGGCCGGGGCGCTGGCCGCGCCGATCCGCGGCGCCGACCCGTTCATGGGGGTAGAGGCGCTGGGCATTGCCTTCGTGGTGGTGGTGGTCGGCGGCCTGGGCAGTTTCTGGGGCGCGCTGATCGGCGGCATCCTGGTCGGCATCGTCCAGAGCGTGATGAGTACGGTGTGGTCCGAAGGCGCGCACCTGATGATCTATGTCGCCATGGCGGCGGTCATGCTGCTGCGGCCCAATGGCCTGCTCGGCCGGCCGGGCGCGGCGTAATAATGGCGGGAAGAGGAAACTGATGAAACATATCGCGCATTTCCGATACACATTGCTGGCCGCCGCCGTCGCCCTGCTGCTGCCGCTGTGCCTGGGTTCGGGCACGCTGGCCACCGAAGTGCTGGTGTTCGCGCTGGCCGCGCTGGGCTGCAACCTGCTCCTGGGCTACACCGGCCTGATGTCGTTCGGCCAGGGCATCTTCTTCGGCGTGGGCAGCTATACCGCCGGCGTGGTGCTGCTGCAGCTCAAGGCGCCGCTATTGGCGACGCTGGCGATGGCGGCGCTGGGCGGTGCGATGGCCGCACTGCTGGTGGGCTGGTTCTCGATCCGCCAGCGCGGCACCTACTTCGTGATGCTGACGCTGGCCTTCGCCCAGATGTTCTACTTCCTGGCCTACACGATGAAGGACGTCACCGGCGGCGACAACGGCCTGCTCGACATCCCGCGCCCGCCGCTCGCCCTGTTCGGCCTGACGCTGCTGCCGACCACGTCCTCGTGGCAGTACTACACGGTGGTGGCGATCCTGTTCGTGCTGGTGTTCTGGCTGCTGCAGCGGGTGGTCGATTCGGTGCTGGGCCGCACCTTGCTGGCGGTGCGCGACAACGAAGCGCGCGCCTCGGCGGTGGGTTACGACATCCGCCTGCTCAAGCTCGCCGCCTTCGTGATCTCGGGCGCGGTGACCGGCCTGGCCGGCGGCCTGCATGCGATGATGACCGGCGTGGCGCCGCTGTCCAACATCGAGTACCACACCAGCGAGTCGATTCTGATCATGACCGTCATCGGCGGCACCGGCAACCTGTTCGCCTCGGTGCTGGGCGCCTCGTTCTACGTGCTGGCCGGCAACTGGCTCTCCACCTTGTGGCCGCGCTGGCTGATGCTGCTGGGCCTGCTGCTGATCGCGGTCAGCCTGTACATGCAAAAAGGCCTGTTCGGGCTGGCCATGAAACTGGTCAATGCAGTGCGCCCCGCCAAACGCGATAGCTCCGTCGAGGTGGCTGCCAAGGAGAAGCATTCATGAGCACCCCGATCCTGCAAGCGGTCAACGTTACCAAGCGCTATGGGAAGTTCACCGCGGTCAACAACATCACGCTGGATATCATGCCCGGCACCGTGCATTCGGTGATCGGCCCCAACGGCGCCGGCAAGACCACGCTGTTCCATACGCTGACCGGCACCACGCCGATCACCGAAGGCAGCATCCGCGTCGAAGGCGAGGAAGTGGCCCACCTGCCCGGCTACAAGCGGGTCAAGAAAGGGCTGGCGCGTTCCTTCCAGGTGACCAGCCTGTTCCCCAACCTGACAGTGTGGGAAAACCTGCGGCTGGCCGCGCAAGGCCGCCATCCACTGGCTGCACTGAACCCGTGGAAACGCGCCGAGCACCTGCACGCCGCCTGCGAACTGGCCGACAAACTGCTCGCGCGCCTGTCGCTGCAAGGCGTGGCGCAACGCGTCTCGGCCGAACTGTCGCACGGCCAGCAGCGCCGGCTGGAAGTGGGCATGGCCATGGCCGGCCGGCCCAAGGTGATCTTCCTCGACGAACCGACCTCGGGCATGGGCATCGACGACATCGCCGACATGAAGCGCCTGATCCACAGCCTGCGCGAGGATTACACGGTGGTGCTGATCGAGCACAACATGGATATCGTGATGGACATTTCGGATCGCATCACGGTGATGCAACTGGGCCAGATCCTGGCGCAGGGAAAACCCGACGAGATCCGCAACGACGAGCGCGTGCGCCGCGCCTATCTCGGCAGCATGATTACCGGAGGCAAGGCATGATCCTGCAAGTGGAAGACGTTCATGGCTACTACGGCAAAAGCCATATCCTGCAGGGCGTTTCGCTGCAGGTGGATGCCGGCGAAGTAGTGACGCTGCTGGGGCGCAATGGCGCCGGCAAGACCACCACGTTGAAGAGCATCGTCGGCGTGGTGCCGCCGGCCCAGGGGCGCGTGCTGTTCGAAGGCCAGCAGGTCAGCGGCCTGCCGTCCTACAAGATCGCGGCGCGCGGCGTGTGCCTGGTGCCCGAACACCGCGGCATCTTCAAGCTGCTCACCGTCGAGGAAAACCTCAAGATGGCGGCGCGCAAGGAATCGGCCTGGGGGCTGGAGGACGTGTACAAGATCTTCCCGCGCCTGAAGGAGCGCCGCAGGAACGGCGGCGGCCAGCTCTCCGGCGGCGAGCAGCAGATGCTGGCGATCGCGCGCGCATTGATGACCCATCCCAAGGTGCTGATGCTGGACGAGCCGGTGGAAGGCCTGGCGCCGGTGATCGTCGACGAGATCGTGGCGCAGATCAAGCTGATCAAGGGCACCGGGATGTCCATCATCCTGGTGGAACAGAACCTGGAAGTATGCACGCAACTGGCCGACCGCCATTACATCGTCGAACAGGGACGCATCGCCTACAGCGGCAGCAATGCCGAGTTCCTGGCCGACGATGGCGTCAAGGACCGCTACCTGGGCGTGAACCTGGCGGCATGACAAATCGCGCGCCTTCGATACGCCGCTACGCGGCTACTCAGGTCGAACGGTAGCTGGATGTTTTAACTACCGTTCAGCCTGAGTAGGCCGCAGGCCGTATCGAAGGTGCACCGCACTAGGGCCTGTTAACAAAAAGAAAGCATCATGGACATGAAAACCAACACAAACACGCTGCGCATCGATGGCAAGCGCCTGTGGGACTCACTGATGGAACTGGCCCGGATTGGCGCCACCGCCAAGGGCGGCGTATGCCGGCTGGCGCTGACCGACCTCGACAAGCAGGGCCGCGACCTGGTCACCTCGTGGGCCAGGGCCGAGGGCATGAGCGTGACGGTCGACCAGATCGGCAACATCTTCATGCGCCGCCCCGGCCGCAACAACGACCTGCCGCCGGTGATGACCGGTTCGCACATCGACACGCAACCGACCGGCGGCAAGTTCGACGGCAACTATGGCGTGCTGTCCGGCATCGAGGTGATCCGCACGCTGAACCGGCACCGGATCGTGACCGAGGCGCCGATCGAGGTGGCGGTGTGGACCAACGAGGAAGGCTCGCGCTTCGTTCCGGTGATGATGGGGTCGGGCGTGTTCTGCGGCGCCTTCACGCTGGAGCATGCGTACAACGCTACCGATGTCGACGGCAGGAAAGTGAAGGATGAGCTGGCGCGCATCGGCTACATCGGCGAGCAGAAGTGCGGCGACCATCCGATCGGTGCCTACTACGAGGCGCACATCGAGCAGGGGCCGGTGCTGGAGAACGCCGACACCGTCATCGGCGTGGTGCCGGCGGTGCTGGGCCTGTCGTGGTACGACTGCACGGTGACCGGTTTCGAATCGCATGCCGGCCCGACACCGATGGCCATCCGCAAGGATGCGCTGCAGGTCTCCACGTACATCATGCAGGAAGTAGTGGCCATCGCCAACCGCTATCCGCCTTATGGCCGCGGCACGGTCGGCTCGGTGCAGGTGATGCCCAACAGCCGCAACGTGATCCCGGGCCAGGTGAAGTTCTCGGTCGACCTGCGCAATGTCAGCGACGCGCTGCTCAACCAGATGCATGAGGACCTGCTGGCCTATATCGAATCGATGCGCCAGAAGACCGGCCTGCACATCGCGCTGGAACGCGTGTCCTATTTCCCGCCCTGCCCCTTCCATCCGGAGTGCGTGGGCAATGTACGCGATGCCGCCGCCGGCCTGGGTTACAAGACCATGGACGTGGTTTCCGGCGCCGGCCATGACGCTATCTATGCCGCGCGCATGGCGCCGGCCGGAATGATCTTCGTGCCGTGCAAGGACGGGGTATCGCACAACGAGATCGAGGACGCCAGGCCGGAGCACCTGGAAGCCGGCTGCAACGTGCTGCTGCAGGCCATGCTGGCCAGCGCGGGGGTAGTGCAATGAAGCCGAAGATCGTCATCGCCCGCATGAATCACGAGACCAACACCTTCTCGCCGATTCCCACCCCGCTCGAAGCTTTCTCCCCGCAGTGGGACGCGGCGGCTTACAAAGACCAGAAAGGTGCGCGCACCGCGATGGGCGCCTTTCTCGACATCGCCGAAAAACTCGACGCCGAGATCGTCACGCCGCTGGCGGCCTGGGCCAATCCCAGCGCAGCCGTTGCGGCCGATGCCTACACCGTGATGTGCGACGGCATCGTGCGCGCCATCGAACAGGGCTGCGACGCCATCATGCTCGACCTGCACGGCGCCATGGTGGCCGAGAACGCCGATGACGGCGAAGGCGCGCTACTGGAACGCATCCGCAGGATCGCCCCCGATACGCCGATGGCCGTGGCGCTGGACCTGCACGGCAACGTCACGCAAAAGATGGTGGACCATGCCGACATCATCGTCAGCTTCAAGACCTATCCGCACATCGACATGTTTGAGACCGGCGAGCATGCGGGCCGCCTGCTGGTCGACCTGCTCAATGGGAAATCCCGGCCCGCGCTCGGCTGGCGCCAGTTGCCGTTGCTGTCGGCAACGCTGACCAGCAACACCTCGGCATCGGCCATGCAACGCGCGGTGGAAGCCGCCAAGGAGGCCGAGAAGCGGGAAGGCGTGCTGGCGGTGTCGGTGCTGGCGGGGTTCCCGCTGTCCGATTTCCGCGATGCCGGCATGTCGGTGGTGGTGGTCACCGAGAACGACCGTGCCCTGGCCGATGCCGTGGCCGAAGGGATTGCCCGCCAGATGTGGGCCGAACGCGACGACTTCGTCTATGACAGCTTGCCGTTGATGCAATCGCTGGCGCAGGCAAAGGAGCGCAGCCAGGGCGCCGGCAGCGGCCCGGTGCTGCTGCTGGATCATAGCGACAATGTGATGTCGGGCGGCACCTGCAACACCATGGATGTCCTGGAAGCGGCGCTGGCGGCCGGCCTGGAGGGCATCGCGGTGGGCCCGATCAGCGATCCGGAAGCGGTGGCGGATATGGTGGAAGCCGGTGTGGGCGCCACCGTCACGCTGGCGGTGGGCAACAAGGTGCCGCTGATCCAGCAAGGCATCGCCAAGGTGCCGCCGGTGCTGACCGGCAAGGTGGCGGCGATCACCGACGGCAAGTTCACCGTGACCGGGCCGATCTATACCGGCTCGACGATACAGATGGGCCGGAGCGTGCTGTTCGATATCGGCGCGGCAAAAATCGTGGTGACGGAAGAACGCGTCGAACCCTACGACCTGGGCGTGTTTACCAGCTTCGGACTGGATCCGGCGGCGCAGTCCTTCCTGATCCTGAAGTCGCGCATGTACTGCCGTCCGGTATTCGTGCCGATCAGCCGCGGCCTGGTGGAATGCGATTCGGACAGCGGCGGCCCGACCAGCGCCAATTTCAAGCTGTTCCCGATCAAGAAGGTGCGCCGTCCGGTCTATCCGCTCGATGCCGATATCACCTGGTGAAGCGCCATGCCACAGCCGCGGGCGGCTGCGGCCATAATGAACGGGTTCCAAGGAGACGACCATCATGAACGGCGCCGCACCGGCCGGCCACGGCCAATCCAGGGCGCTGCTGGTGCTGCTGGGCATCTTGTGGGGCCTGAACTGGCCGGCGGTAAAAGTATCGCTGACGGGCGTGTCGCCTTGGGCGCTGCGCAGCATCGGCCTAGGCGCGGCGGCCTGCACGGTATTCGCGCTGGGACTGCTGCGAGGAAGCCCGCTGGCGATCCGTTCCGGGCGCGAGCGCCTGCACATCGTGGTGGCGGGGCTGCTCAATGTAGCGCTGTTCAATATCCTGCTGACTTTCGCGCAACTGGGCGCGGCCACTTCCCGGGTGGCCATCATCACCTATTCGATGCCGCTGTGGGCCACGCTATTCGCGCGCTTCGCGTTGGGCGAACGGCTCGATGCGCTGCGCGGCGGCGGCTTGCTGCTGGGCGCTAGCGGCCTGCTGACCCTGCTGTGGCCGCTGGCCGCCAACGGCCTGCCGCAGGGGGTGCTGCTGGCGCTGGGTGCGGCCTTGTCGTGGGCGGCCGGGACAGTGTACACCAAATGGGCGCGGCTTTCGTCAGAGCCGCTGGCCATGGCCGGCTGGCAATTGCTGACCGGTGCGCTGGTGGCGCTGACGGGTCTTTTCAGTTTCGAAAGCGCGCCGTATTTTCCGGCGTGGCATGCGATGCGCGGCGAAGTGATGCTGGCGCTGGGATATCACATCCTGTTTGGCATGGCGCTGGCCCACATCATCTGGTTCTCCATCGTGGCGCGCATGCCGGCCGGCGTCGCCGCGCTGGGCACGCTGCTGGTGCCGGTGGTGGGCGTCACCGGTGCGGTGCTGCTGCTGGGCGATCAACCCACTTCTTCCGACCTGGCCGGATTTGCGCTGATCTTTTGCGCGGCGCTGTGCGTGCTGCTGCCCCGAGGATTGGCGACTCAACGGCGCACGCACTGAGGCGCCTCCCTATCCATCCGAACCCGGTGATTGCCAGGCCTTATCGCCGGCACATTCATCCTGCATTTGCTGCAGCCGCACAGGCATGCGCCTGTGTTACGCTGGACCGGTGCGGCACTGTCCGTGCCGACGTCATCATCGGCCCACCCCAAGCAACAAGAACCAGGGTCGCAACACAAGGGAGACAGGGATGAAAAACCTCAAGATAGGCGTGCGTCTGGCCATCGGCTTCATTGCATTGCTGATGCTCATGGCGGTGATGGTGGGGATCGCGGTCTGGCGCCTGGAGAACATCGGCGACGCTACCGCGGACATGGTCAGTGTCGCCCTGAAAAAGGAACGCGACGCCGAACAATGGCATGCGGCAATCAAGACCAATGGCGTGCGTACTTTTGCGGTGATGAAAAGCGAGGACGCCGCTTTCCAGAAGTTCTTCCAGGCCCAGATCGATACCGAATCGAACAACATCAGCAAACTGCAGAAACGCGTCGAGTCGGCCATCCTCAGCGCCGACGAGAAACGCCTTTTTGATGAAGTCGGCAAGTTGCGCGCCGCCTACCGCGATACGCGCCAGCGCATCTTCGACATGAAGGCGGCAGGCGACGCCGAACGCGCGCGCGCCATGACCGATGGCGAACTGGTGAAGATGATGGATGCCTATGCCGACAGCGTGTTGCGCTATGCGGAGTTCCAGAAACAGTTGATCGACCAGGCGGCCTCCGATATCAACAACAACTACCGTTCCGGCCGCAACCTGCTGCTGGGATTGGGATTGATCGAGCTGGTGCTGGGTGCGGCGCTGGCCTGGCTGCTCACGCAAAGCATCACGCGGCCGCTGAACCAGGCGGTCAGCATCGCGCAGACCGTGGCCGCCGGCGACCTCACCTCCCACATCGCCAGCGATGCGCGCGACGAGACCGGCAAGCTGCTGGCGGCGCTGCGCACCATGAACAACAACCTGCTCGATATTGTCGGCCGCGTGCGCCTGGGCACCGAAACCATCAATACCGCCTCGCGCGAAATCGCCAGCGGCAACATGGACCTGTCGGCGCGTACCGAACAGCAGGCCGGTTCGCTGGAAGAGACCGCCTCGGCCATGGAGGAACTCACTTCCACCGTCAAGCAGAACGCCGACAACGCGCGCCAGGCCAACCAGCTGGCGGCATCGGCCTCGGAAGTGGCGCAACAGGGCGGCGATGTGGTGGGCCGCGTGGTGGCGACCATGGGCTCGATCCACGCGTCTTCGCAAAAAATCGCAGACATCATCAGCGTGATCGACGGCATTGCCTTCCAGACCAATATCCTGGCCCTGAATGCCGCGGTGGAAGCGGCGCGCGCAGGGGAGCAAGGACGCGGCTTTGCGGTCGTCGCCGCGGAAGTGCGCACACTGGCGCAACGCGCCGCGGCGGCGGCCAAGGAAATCAAGCAGTTGATCGACGATTCGGTGCAACAGGTGGATGACGGCAGCCGCCTGGTTGAGCAAGCCGGCAACACCATGAGCGAAGTGGTCGCCAGCGTGGCGCGCGTGACCGACATCGTGCGCGAGATCACTTCCGCCAGCCAGGAGCAAAGCGACGGCATCGAACAGGTCAACCTGGCCATCACGCATATCGACCAGGCCACGCAGCAGAATGCCGCGCTGGTGGAGCAAGCGGCGGCGGCAGCCAAGGCCATGCAGGATCAGGCCACCGCACTGTCGGAGGCAGTGAGCGTATTTCGCCTGGAAAGCGGCGCGCCGGCCTTGCCGCCGCGTTGATCCCTTCCTTGCGGGCGGATCGGAAACGTGGAGGAGCGCAACAACAAAAAACGCCGGCAATTGCCGGCGTTTTTTTCATGATGGGAACATCTCAGGTTCAGGCCTTGGCCAGCGCCTTCTCCAGCAACTGGTGCAGTTCGGAGAACTGCGGCTCGCCGACATAGCGCTTGATGATGTTGCCGTCCTTGCCGATGACGAATGTGGTCGGGGTGAGCTTGACGTCGCCGAAGGCCTGGGCCAGCTTGTCTTGCGTGTCCAGCGCGACCTGGAACGGCAGCTTGCGGGTCTCGGTGTAGTTCAGGACATAGTTCGGCGGATCGTAGCTCATCGCCACGGCGACAAAGTCCAGGCCCTGGTCTTTGAATTTGTTGTAGGTCTCGATCATCTGCGGCATCTCGCCGATGCAGGTGGTGCAGCTGGTGGCCCAGAAGTTGACCATCACCACCTTGCCGCGCAGGTCTTTCAACGCGACCTGCTGGCCATCGAGCCGGGTGAAGGTGACGTCAGGCGCCGCGTTGCCGGCGCTCACCTTGAAATAGGCGAAGACGGCAATGGCCGCGACCACGGCCAGGCCGGCGATCTTGATCCAAAGGCGGTTGCGTGACACTGCGGCTTGTGCTGGCATGAGCTTGCTCCGTTGACGGATTTTTCCCCGGCGCCACAATCCTGGCGGCGATGTCGCGGCGACAACATGGCGCCGGACGCCGAAAAAGCGAAAGGGGAAGGGGAAGGAAACCCGGCCATTATAATCGCGCCGGCCGATTCCTGCGGGCGGCGGCGCGGATGTGAAAACCGCCGGACAAGCCGGCGGTGTTGACCTGCATCAAATGGACCAATCGAACCAATCGGGCCAAACTGGCCCTGGAAACCCGTTCAGGCGGCAGCCTTGTTTTCGCTGGCCGGCTTGCGCTGGTAATCCTGCAGTTCTTCTTCCGAGATGTACTCGAACAGCGTCACCACCTTCTGCACGCCGGAGACGCCGCTGGCGATCTTGGCGCCCAGCTGGCCTTCACGCTGGGTCACGCGGCCCATCATGTACACGATGCCGCGCTCGGTGGTGATCTTGAAGGCGCTGGAATACAGCGTCTTGTCGTCCACCAGGCTGGCCAGGACCTTGCTGGTGATGAGCGCATCGCTGGAACGCGAGCCGAAGCTGGATGCCGGCTCGATCGACAGTTCGTTGAACACGGTCTCGACGTTGGCAATCGCCTTGGCTTCGCGCTCGGCGGCGGCCTTGGACGCTTCATCCGGCACTTCGCCGGTGAGCAGCACCTTGCGATTGAAGGCGGTCACGTTGACGTGCGAACCGGCGGCCACCACGCCGGGAATGCGGCTTTCGCCCTTGACCACGATCGCTTTGTCTTCGGTCTGCGCCCCCAGCGTGCGGCGGTCGGTGGCGGCGAAGGTGCCGGCCAGCGCGCCGCCGGCGAATACCGCGAAGCAGCCTTGCAGGCTCAGGGCCAGCATGCCGCCCAGCGCCACTGCCGCCAGCGGGCGGCGCATCCTAACAAACAGCGATCGTGAATCATTCATTCGCATCATCTCCAAAAAGCGCGACGTCGATGCCGTCGCAAATGCAGTGCAAAGTCACCAGATGCACTTCCTGGATGCGCGCGGTACGGTCATGCGGCACACAGATGTGGACATCGGCGTCGTTGAGGGTCTTGCCAATGGCGCCGCCCCCCTTGCCGGTCATGGCCACGACGCGCATGTCGCGCTCGTGGGCCACTTCGATGGCGGCCAGGACATTGCCCGAATTGCCCGAAGTGGAAAACGCCAGCAAGACGTCGCCCGCCTGGCCGAAGGCCTGGACTTGCTTCGAGAAAATTTCCTGGTAGCTGTAATCGTTGCCGACCGCGGTCAGGATGGACGTGTCGGTGGTCAGCGCCATGGCCGGCAACGGCAGGCGTTCGCGTTCGAAACGTCCGACCAGTTCGGCCGCGAAATGCTGGCAGTCGGCAGCGGATCCTCCGTTGCCGCAGGCAAGAATCTTGTTGCCATTCGACAGCGCGGTAAACATAAGTTCAATCGCCTGTTCGATCGGTTGCGCCAATACGTTGGCTGCCTTCATCTTCAGGTCGGCGCTTTCCTGGAAGTGGGCAAGGATGCGGGGATTTGTCATAGTGCCTGCGATTATAGTTGAGTTGCGCGGCGCCAAGCCGGCGCAATTCGTAAAGAAAAGTTTCTCGATTGCGGCCCATATGATACCGCCAGATACGGCCGGAGGCCGCAAAACGGCGCGCAAAAGCGCACCGCGGCGGCCCGGCGGGCGCCGGCTGGCAGGCGGGCATCAAAGGCGAGCCGCGCCTCCTTGCGGCATTATTCCTCGATGGCATTGCGCAGCCATTCCACCTCCTCGCCGTCGAAACCCAGCACGTCGAAGCGGCATGGCGGCGCAGAGGCGTAACGCTGCAGGAACAAGTGGGCGGCCACGATCAGTCGGCGCTGCTTGGCCGGCGTGATGCTGGCCGCGGCGCCGCCGTGCGAACGGCTGGCGCGGGCGCGCACTTCGACGAAGACCAGCGTGGCGCCGTCGCGCATGACCAGGTCGATCTCGCCGCCCTTGCATTGGAAATTGCGTTCGACCAGCTCCAGGCCCCGACGGCGCAAGTAGGCCAGCGCCGCATCCTCGGCGGCGTCGCCGGTGCGCTGGCGGCCGGTGCGGGAATCGGAACGGGAATCGGAGCGGGCCGGTTGCGCGTCCCCTGCGGCGCGGCGCCAGCGGTCGAACAGGCCCATGGGGGATGCCTCAATACTGGTCGGCGGTCGGCACCGGCAGGCCGTCCTGGAACACGGCCTGGGTCTCCTGGCGCTGGAAGTAGGTGGAGCCGCCCGTGACCATGTTGACGTTGAGGCGTCCGGTGACGCCATCGAGATCGAAGCCGGAACGCTGCTGGGCGATTTCGTAGGCGATACGGTAGGCGTCGATGCCCAGCGCGTACAGGCGCGCCAGGTCGGGATTGGGGCGGTCGCTTTCATTGCCGGCCGGGCGCGGATAGCGCGCCACCGCGATATTGTCGGGCTGCAATTGCCATGGCAGGTCGATCAGCTTGACGCCATCGAGCTCCGGCAGCTTGTCGTTGGGATTGCTGCGATTGAGCGTGAAGGGATTGATCTGCGACGTGCCGTACAGCGGCAGTTCGGCGCCCACCGCGCTGCGCAGCTGCACCGTCTGGCCGGCGTCGAGCGCGGCGAAGATCAGCGCCGGCTTTTCCTGTTCGATGCGCCGGACCAGTTGGGCCAGGCCAGGCGCGCTGAGGGCGTTGCCGGGCGTACTCAGTTCCAGGGCCTCGACCTGCAGCCCGAGCTGGCGCGCGCGAACCAGGAAGGAACGGGCGGCGCGCTTTTGCCAGGCCACCGAGGTGGAAACCGCAAAGATCTTGCCGGGCGCCTTTTCCTTCTCGACCCAGTTGGCCACCTGGCGCGCCTCATCGTCGATGGACAAACCCACGGTGAGCATCATCGGCGGCAATTGCGGTTCGGTTTCGCCGGGCAGGTCGGGCTGGGCCAGGGCAATGGTCGGCTTGGTAACGCGTCCGCTCTGGGCGACCGAGGTGACGGCGCTGCGCGAGAGCGGGCCGATGAGGATGTCGAATTTGCCGGAGGCATCGTCATAGGCGCGCTGCATGTCCGCCGCCGAGTCGCCGCTCTCGACGATGGACAACTGGATGTTTTCCTTCTGGCGCGCATAGGCCGCCAAGAAACCCGTACGCACGGCGTCGGCCGCGGCGCCGAACATGCCGCCGCGATTGGGCAGCAACAGCGCCATGCGCACCGGAGCGGACTGGAGCGCGGCGACATTGGCCGCATCAGTAAACGGAAGCTGCCGCGCGCTCGCCTCAGCCTGCGCCAGCGGGGGTACACTGTCGGCTGTCGGGGATGCCGCCCAAACCGGCATCCAGAATCCGCCGAGGCCGCAGGCCAAACCCGCCAGCGCGGCCATTTTTTTGAATCCAGTGAACATCCCGCCTCCTCCAATGAACCAGAACCCGAGCGTCGCCGCTGCCATCCTGTCTGATGCCGCACAGCAAAACTATCCGGTGTCGGCATTATATGTGCTGGCCACGCCCATCGGAAATGCCTGCGACATTACCCTGCGCGCGCTGCACGTGCTGGCCATCGCCGACGCGGTGGCGTGCGAGGATACCCGCAACACCAGCCAGCTGCTGCAGCGCTACGGCCTGTCCAAGCAGCTGATGGCCACGCACGAGCACAACGAGCGCGAAGCCGCGGCGAAGATCGTCGACCGCCTGCGCCAGGGCGAGCGCATCGCGCTGGTGTCGGACGCCGGCACGCCGGCCGTCTCCGATCCCGGCGCCCGCGTGGTCGAGGCGGTGCGCGCGGCGGGCTTGCAGGTGGTGCCGCTTCCCGGCGCCTCGGCGGCGGTGACGGCGCTGTCGGCATCGGGGCTGGACGAGCAGCGCTTCCATTTCGTCGGCTTCCTGCCGTCCAAGGCGCGCCAGCGCGAAACGGCATTGCAGGAACTGGCTTCGATGCAGGCGGCGCTGGTGTTCTATGAAGCGCCGCACCGCATCGTCGAGACCGTGCAAGCCATGCTGCAGGTATTCGGGCCGCAACGCCAGGTCGTGCTGGCGCGCGAACTGACCAAGCTGTTCGAAAGCATCCATCGTTGCCCGCTCGGCGATGCGCCGGCGTGGCTGGAGGAAGACGCCAACCGCCAGCGCGGCGAGTTTGTGGTGCTGGTCCAAGGTGCGCCGCAGTCCGATGGCGACCAGGCCGATGCCGAGCGCATCCTGCGCATCCTGCTGGAAGAGTTGCCGGTCAAGCAGGCCGCCGCGCTCACCGCGCAGATCACCGGCCAGAAAAAGAATGCGCTCTATGAGCGCGCGCTGGCATTGAAGAACGAATAACCAGGAACCCGTTGGGTCCTAATGCGCTGACGACTTGGAAAACAAGTTCAGCACCAGCACGCCCGCCACAATCAGGCCCATGCCGACGATCGCCGCCAGGTCGAGCTTCTGGCCGAACAGCAGCCAGGCCACGACCGAGATCAGCACCACCCCCAGCCCGGACCAGATCGCATAGGCGATGCCGACCGGAATCGACTTGAGCGTGACAGACAGGAAGAAGAACGCCAGGCCGTAACCGGCCACCACGACCAGCGAAGGCCACAACCGCGAAAAGCCGTCGGAGGCGCGCAGCGCGGAAGTGGCGATGACTTCGGAGACGATGGCGATACCCAGCGCGAGATAAGGATGCATGTGCTTGCCCCGCGCCGGCTCAGCGCTCGACCACGAACGGCGCGCCGACGCTGCGCTGGCGCACCATCAAGGCCGCATTCTGCGCATCGGGGCGGGTCGGATACGGGCCGGCGTAGAGGCGATACAGGCCGTTGACCTGCACCGCCTGCAGGTTGTCGACGATGCCCGACAGGCTCGGCATCAGCTTCTCGCGCGCCTGCAAGGCATTGGCTTCTTGCGAATAGGCGCCGAACTGCAGGTAATAACCGGCGCTCAACGGTACCGCCTGCGGCATGGCCGGCGACGGCGAGGAGCCGCTGGCCACCGCATTGATGATGCCGCCGCCACCGGCCATGCCGGCGCCGTTGGCGGAAGTCGATGTCGTGGCATTGATCGGCTGCACCGCGGCCACAGTCGGCTGCGGCGGCAGGTTCTGGGCCGTGACCGAATTGATGGCCACCGCCCCGGTGGCGACGCCCGCGCCGCTGTCGGCCGCCGCCAGCGCGGTGCCGTTGCGACGGGCATCGGCCATGCGCTGCGCCTCGTCGGGCAGGATGCGCTCGACTTCCAGCTCGCTGCTGCCGGAGCTGAGGTAGCCCAGCTTCAAGGCGGCGGTGTAGGAAAGGTCGATGATGCGGCTGGAATGGAACGGCCCGCGGTCATTGACGCGCACGATCACCTGCTTGCCGGTCTTGAGGTTGGTGACGCGGGCATAGGACGGGATCGGCAGCGTCGGGTGCGCGGCCGTCATCTTGTACATGTCGTACAGCTCGCCGGAAGAGGTTTTCTGGTTGTGGAATTTCTTGCCGTACCAGCTGCCGATGCCGCGCTGGATGAAGGGCTGGTTATCGGTGATCGGCACGTAGGTCTTGCCGAAGATGACATACGGCCGGCTGGCGGCCCTGGAAACGGGTTCGACTTGCGGTTCGGCATCGGCCACGTCGAGCAGGCCGTCCGGGATGTGGTCGCCCGGACCGTCGTCCTTGTAGTAGCCGCCGCGTCCGGAACCCGCGGCCGGCAAGGCCGGCACGTTGGACGGGCGCGAAGCGCCACTGGCCTTGGCCGGCGGCGGCGCCTCGGCGCTCTGGCGCGCCGGCGGCGGCGTGGTGCCGCAGGCCGCGAGCAACACCGGCAAGGCCAGCGCCGCCGCGCGCCAGGCCCTTTGCAAGGCCGGCAGGCGCCGGGCCCGGCGGAAATAGTCGAACGATATTGTGTGCATAGGTGCGTGTATCCGGCTGGAATTTTTCGCAACGATACCAGAGTGCGTTGCCGTATGGCTGACAACGCATCGGCGGCGCAAGTTCATCCGTGTGTCGGGTCGGTTGTCATGCCGGCAACAGAACCGCTGCGCCGGATGCCGCGTCAAACGCTCAGGTCTGCACCAGCTTGCGGTGGCGCTGGATGCTCATGAGGATGCCCGCCCCCAAGCCCAGCGTCACCAGCGCCGTGCCGCCATAGCTCATGAACGGCAGCGGCACGCCGACCACCGGCAGGATGCCGCTCACCATGCCCATGTTGACGAAGGCGTAGGTGAAGAAAATCATCGTGATGGCGCCGCCCAGGAGGCGCGTAAACAACGTCGGCGCATTGGCGGTGATCATCAGGCCGCGGCCGATCAGCAGCAGGTAAAGCACCAGCAGGACGATGTTGCCGATCAGGCCGAACTCTTCCGAATAGACCGAGAAGATGAAGTCGGTGGTGCGCTCGGGGATGAATTCAAGGTGGGTCTGCGTGCCCATCAGCCAGCCCTTGCCGGCAATCCCGCCGGAGCCGATGGCGATGGTCGACTGGATGATGTGGAATCCCTTGCCCAGCGGGTCGGAGGTCGGGTCGATCAGCATCATGACGCGCTGGCGCTGGTAATCATGCATGAACGACCACACCACCGGCAGGCTGGCCGCGCCGGCGATCACCAGGGCTACCAGCACCTTCCACGGCAGGCCGGCGAAAAAGATCACGTAGAAGCCGGCCGCCAGCACCAAGAGGCCCGTGCCCAGGTCGGGCTGGCGGATGATCAGGAACCCGGGGATCAGCAGCAGCACCGCCGCCACCAGGAAGGCGTCCCAGCGCAACATGCCTTCGCGCTTCTGGAAGTACCACGCCAGCATCAGCGGCATGGCGATCTTCATGATTTCGGAAGGCTGCACCACCATGCCGATGTTGAGCCAGCGGCGCGATCCCTTCTTGATGATGCCGAACAGCGCCACCGCGATCAGCAGCGTCACCCCTATCGTATACACCGGCACCGCCAGCCGCAGCAACAGTTGCGGCGAGACGTTGGCGGCGGCCCACATGACGATGAAGGCGATCAGGATATTGCGCAGCTGGTCTTCCACGCGGCCGGGGAAATTCATGCCGGCCGAATACAGCGTGACGATGCCCACCGACAGGATCAGGAACACGATCAGCGACAGCGCGCCGTCGAACACCGTCAGGTGCGGCTTGATGGTTTGCCACAGGGGCGGACGTTGCAGGCTCATGCCGGCTCCCTTGCTAGGTCGGCGGCGTCGGCGCTTCCGGCCGGAAGGCACGGATGGGCGCGGCGCGCACGGGAATGATAAACGAATCGCATGTCAGTCCTGCTGCACATCGGGCTGGACGGTGGGCGTCACGGCGCTGTCCTCGGCCGGCGCGTCGGCCGGGATATCGGCCGGCGCCACCGACTTGATCGGCTCGTTGGGGCGCTTGCCCAGCATGAAGTAATCCATCGCCTTGCGCACCAGCGGCGCGGCCACGCCGGCGCCCCAGCCGCCGTTCTCGACCACCGCGGCAATGGCGATGCGCGGCGCATCCGCCGGGGCGAAGCCGATGTACAGGCCATTGTCGTGGTAGATGCGCGAGAGCTTCTTGGAATCGTACTTCTGGTTCTTGCCGATGTTGACCACCTGCGCGGTGCCGGTCTTGCCGCCGGACTCGTAGGGCGCGCCCTGGAACGCCGCCCGGGCGGTGCCCTCCTTGACCACGCCGACCATGGCGCGCTTGATGAAGTCGATGTTTTCCTGCTTGAGCGGGATGCGGTAGCTCTCCTTGGGCACGGTCTCGGTGCGCTCATGGGTGACGCCATCCTCGATGATCTTGACCAGGTGGGGCTTCATCACCACGCCGTTGTTGGCCAAGATCGAGGTGGCCTGAGCCAGTTGCAGCGGCGTAAAGCTGTTGTAGCCCTGGCCGATGCCCAGCGAGACGGTGTCGCCGGCAATCCAGCGTTTCTGCTCGGGCTTGCGGAAGGCGTTGCGCTTCCACTCGGTGGAGGGCAGGATGCCGCGCCGCTCGTGCTCCAGGTCGATGCCGGTGATCTGGCCCAGGCCGAAGGGTTTCATGAAGTCATGGATGGCGTTGACGCCCATGTCGTTGGCCAGCATGTAGTAATAGGTGTCGCAAGAGATCGCGATGGAACGGTACATGTCGACCACGCCGTGGCCGCCTTCCTTGTCGTCGCGGAAACGGTGGTTGCCGAGGATGAAGAAGCCGGGGTCGCGGATGGAGTCCTGCGGACGGCGCTTGCCCAATTCCAGCGCGGCCAGCGCCATGAACGGCTTGTAGGTCGAACCGGGCGCATAGGTGCCCGACAGCGGGCGGTTCAGCAGCGGCCGGTCGGGCGACTTGTTGAGCTCATCCCAGCTCTGCTGGTCGATGCCCTCGACGAACAGGTTAGGGTCGTAGGACGGCTGCGAGACATAGGCCAGGATGTCGCCGGTGGCCGGGTTGATCGCCACCAGCGCGCCCTTCTGGTCGCCGAAGGCTTCTTCCACCACCTTTTGCAGCTCGATGTCGATCGACAGGATCAGGTTCTTGCCGGGCGTGGCGGGCGTGCGCGAGAGCGAGCGCACCGCGCGGCCGCTGGCCGAGATCTCGACCTCCTCGTAGCCGGTGGTGCCGTGCAACTGGCTCTCGTAGCTCTTTTCCAGGCCTTCCTTGCCGATGTAGTCGGTGCCGTTGTAGTTGGCCTCGTCGTCGGAGTCTGCAATGCGCTCGGCGTCGCGTTGGCTGATGCGGCCGATGTAGCCGATCACGTGGGCCGCGGTCTTGCCGTAGGGGTACTGGCGGAACAGGCGCGCCTGCACCTCCACGCCCGGGAAGCGGTAGCGCTGGGCGGTGAACTTGGCGACCTCCTCGTCGGTGAGGCGAGTGCGGATGGGGACGCTTTCGAAGTTCCTGGACTCTTCCTGCAGGCGGCGGAAGCGGCGCCGGTCGCGCGGCTGGATTTCCACCAGCGTGCCCAGCTCGTCGATCAGGTCGTCGATATTGTTCTTGATCTTGGACGGGGTGATTTCCAGCGTGTAGGCGGAGTAGTTGCGCGCCAGCACCACGCCGTTGCGGTCCATGATCAGCCCGCGGTTGGGGACGATGGGCACCACCGAAATGCGGTTTTCCTCGGCTTGCGCGGCGTAGGCGTCATGGCGCACCACCTGCAGCCACAGGAAACGCGCCAGCAGCAGGCTGAAGCAGATCAGCACCAGCACGCTCATGGCGAGCAGGCGCAGCCTGAACAGCTTCAGTTCATGCGCGGTGTTCTTGAATTCGGTCATGCTGCCTGGCGCCTGTGATGATCTGTTTCAGGCCGTCAGATGGGACGGTTCTCGTCGCGGTTGATCGCGCGGCGCTGCGGCGCCAGCAGCAGCCAGCTCGCCACCGGCCACAGGATGGCCGAGATGAAGCTCTCGCTGAAGTAAAACCAGTGCGGAAACTTGCCCGTCACCATCAGCTGGATCACCAGTTGCACCGCTTGCGCCAGCAACAGCAGCGGCAGCACGTGCAGCGCCTGCGTGCGCAGCGGGAACCACAGCACGCGGCGGTGGATCATGATCGCGAAGTACGACAGCAGCGTATAGGCCAGGGCATTCTCGCCCAGCAGCGTGGCTTCGTTGACGTCCATCAGCAAGCCCATCAGGAACGCCACGCTGATGCCGACCTTGCGCGGCTGGTGGATATTCCAGAACACCAGCGCCAGCGCCACGAAATCGGGCACGCCGACCATCTGCCCCCAGGGCATCAGGTTGAGCAGGAAGGCCGCTACCAGGCTGAACGCGATGAACAGCGGGTTGGCCGGCAACAGGATGTAGTGCGGATCGTTCATCGTGCGTTTTCCTTGCCGGCAGGTTTGGCGGGGGCGGGCGCCGCAGCAGGTGCGGCGCCCGGCGGTATCACGTTGGCCGCGCCCTTGCGCTCTTCGGAGACGTTATCCTTGGGCGTGGCATTGGCGTCGTCGCTGCTGGAGTCGCGCGTGCTGTCGCGCAAGCGGCGCTTGAACAGCTTGGCGGCTTTCTCATCGGTGACTTCCGGTTCGGGACGCGGCGGCAAATTCTGTTCGACCAGCAGGATCAGCAGTTGGCGATGGCGGTCGATGCCGGCCAGCGGCTGGCAGACGATGCGCGCGAAGGAGTCGGCCGAACGGGTTTCCACCTGCGCCACGGTGGCCACCGACAGGCCGGGCGGATAGACGCCGTCGATGCCGGATGTCACCAGGATGTCGCCCTTCTGGATATCGGCGTTGGCCGGCATGAAGCGCAAGTCCAGCACGCCGGCCTGGCCGCGGCCGTAGGCCACGCTGCGCAAGCCGTTACGCAGTACCTGCACCGGGATGGCCTGGTCCTTGTCGGTCAGCAGCGTGACTTCGGCGGTGAACGGAAACACGCGCGTGACCTGGCCGACGATGCCGATAGCGTCGATCACCGGCTGGCCGGTCGCCACGCCCTGCTGGGAGCCGCGGTTGAGGATGATCTTGCGGGTGAAGGGGTCGCGGGCGTCGTACAGGATCTCGCCCACCAGCGACTTGACCGGCACCTTCTGCTGCATATCCAGCAGCTTGCGCAGTTGCACGTTCTCGGCGGCCAGCTGGCGCGCCTGCTGCATCAGCTGGGAATTGACGATCTGCTGTTGCTGCAGGCCCTGGTTTTCCTTTTGCAGCACGCTCAGCGCGGAAAAGTAATCGGCCACGCTGGAGGCGGCGTCGCGCGGCATCATCGCCACCCGCTGGAAGGGATAGAGCACGGTGCCGATGCCCTGGCGGATCGTCCCCAGCACATGCATGCGGGCGTCGACCACCAGCATCACGATCGACAACAGCGCGAACACGGTAACGCGCAGGCGGGCGGAGGCGCCCTGCTTGAACAGTGGTGGGATTTCCATAGCGTCAGGCCGGCCGCAGGGCCGGCTGGTGCGGCCAACTGCAGGACGAGGCACTCATTTCCTGCGTCGTGAACGGTATGAAAAGGGAGCCCGATGCGTCCCCGGCGCGCACGCCGGAACAGTCCTGCAGCCGAGCCTGCGCCATGGGCGGCATAAAAGTCCGCTCCTGTGGGCCAGTCGGTGTGAACTGCGTCATATCGAACGTATCGGTTCCCCGGTGATCCGGCGTGATCCGCCGGTAGAGCTGATGGCCGGCGCAACCCGCCGGCGGCAGGAAGCTTACTCGGACGAGAAGATCGAACCCAGCTTGTCCATGCGATCCAGTGCCATGCCCGAACCGCGCACCACGCAGGTCAGCGGGTCTTCGGCGACGATCACCGGCAGGCCGGTCTCTTCCATCAGCAGGCGGTCCAGGTCGCGCAGCAGCGCGCCGCCGCCGGTCAGCATCATGCCCTTTTCGGCGATGTCGGCCCCCAGTTCCGGCGGGGTCTGCTCCAGCGCGTTCTTGACGGCCGACACGATGTTGTTCAACGGGTCGGTCAGCGCTTCGAGGATTTCGTTGCTGGAGATGGTGAAGGAACGCGGGATGCCTTCGGACAGGTTGCGGCCCTTGACTTCCATTTCCTTGACTTCCGAGCCCGGGAAGGCGGAGCCGATTTCCTTCTTGATCGCCTCGGCGGTCTGTTCGCCGATCAGCATGCCGTAGTTGCGGCGGATGTAGTTGACGATGGCTTCGTCGAACTTGTCGCCGCCCACGCGCACCGAACCCTTGTAGACCATGCCGCCCAGCGAGATGATGCCCACCTCGGTGGTGCCGCCGCCGATGTCGACCACCATCGAGCCGGTGGCGTCGGAGACCGGCAGGCCGGAACCGATCGCCGCCGCCATCGGCTCCTCGATCAGGTAGACCTGCGAGGCGCCGGCGCCCAGCGCCGATTCGCGGATGGCGCGGCGCTCCACCTGGGTGGAGCCGCAGGGCACGCAGATGATGATGCGCGGGGAAGGACGGAACAGCTTGGAGTCGTGCACCATGCGGATGAACTGCTTCAACATCTGCTCGGTGACGGTGAAGTCGGCGATCACGCCGTCCTTCATCGGGCGGATCGCCTCGATGTTGCCGGGCACCTTGCCCAGCATCTGCTTGGCTTCCTTGCCGACCGCCTGGATCGTCTTCTTGCCGTTGGGGCCGCCCTGCTGGCGGATCGCCACGACCGACGGCTCGTCCAGCACGATGCCTTGGCCGCGCACGTAAATCAGCGTGTTCGCCGTGCCCAGGTCGATCGCCAGGTCGTTCGAGAAATAACTGCGTAAAAATCCAAACATGAATTGTCCTGATGCGCCCGCGCGGGGCGCCTAACTTTTTTGATAGGGGAGTGTCCGTTCATGACCGCGGCGACACGAAAAACCGGCGCCGGCAAGGCATTAATCTGACATTCTACCTTATAATTCAACGGAAACCAGCAGGCACAACCGCCAAAAATTCCAGCCCGATAAGGCCATTTGGCGGGCATTTGGCAAGGATTTCCCGTCTTTTCGACTGTAAACCGCTGCCGCCGGAGACGCGCCCGGCAAGCGGGCTTTCCGACCGCAGCGGCGATCCGGAAAAGCGCCTGCCTCCCAAGTGACTGTGCGCGCCCCCGGCCGCCGGTTCGTGCCGACCTCCAATTCAACATCATGCAACGCGCGACGGCGCGCCTTTTCGACCATGTCCCTAGCCCTTTCCGACGTCAAACGCATCGCCAACCTGTCCCGCCTGGAGCTGACCGACGCCCAGGCCGAACAAACGCTGGACAAGCTCAACGGCATCTTCGCCCTGGTGGAGCAAATGAAGGCCGTCGATACCAGCGGCGTGGAGCCGCTCCCGCACCCGATCGCCGCCATCGAGCCGGCACTGGCGCTGCGCCTGCGCGAGGACGAGGTGACCGAGCCCAATCGCCGCGCCGACTACCAGCAGCCGGCCCCGGCCACCCAGGACGGGCTCTACCTGGTGCCCAAGGTCATCGAATAAGGCCCTCGCCGATTGCGCCCCCGGGCGCGGCGCTCCACACGAATACGCAGATACGCAGCGAAACGATAAACATGCACAAGCTCACCCTCAAAGAACTGTCCGCGCAACTGCAGTCGCGCAAGATTTCCGCCGCCGAACTGGCGACGCTGTTCCTCGACCGCATCGAAGCCAGCGACCTCAACGCCTTCCTGCATGTCGACCGCGAACTGACGCTGGCGCAAGCCAGGGCCGCCGACGCGCGCCTGGCCGGCAACGACGCCAGCCCGCTGACCGGCATCCCGATCGCGCACAAGGACATCTTCGTCACCCGCGGCTGGCGCACCACCGCCGGCTCGAAGATGCTGAAAAACTATGTGAGCCCCTTCGACGCAACCGTGGTGGAACAGTTCAACGCGGCCGGCACGGTCACGCTGGGCAAGCTCAATTGCGACGAATTCGCGATGGGCTCCGGCAACGAGAACTCCCACTACGGCCCGGTCAGGAACCCCTGGGACAAGACTGCCGTGCCGGGCGGCTCCTCGGGCGGCTCGGCCGCCGCCGTGGCCGCGCGCCTGGCGCCGGCGGCCACCGCCACCGACACCGGCGGCTCGATCCGCCAACCGGCTTCGCTGTGCGGCGTGACCGGCATCAAGCCGACCTATGGCAGCGTGTCGCGTTTCGGCATGATTGCCTTCGCTTCCTCGCTCGACCAGGGCGGCCCGATCGCCAAGACCGCCGAAGACTGCGGCCTGCTGCTCAACGCCATGACCGGTTTTGACGAGCGCGACTCCACCAGCCTGCAGCGTCCCAAGGAAGACTTCAACCGCTCGCTGGGCGACAGCCTGCAAGGTTTGCGCATCGGCGTCCCCAAGGAATTCTTCGGCGCCGGCCTGGCGTCGGATGTGGAACAGGCCGTGCGCGCCGCGCTGGCCGAATTCGAGAAGCTGGGCGCCACGCTGGTCGATATCTCGCTGCCCAAGACCGAACTGTCGATTCCCGTGTACTACGTGATCGCCCCGGCCGAAGCGTCGAGCAACCTGTCGCGCTTCGACGGCGTGCGCTACGGCCACCGCGCCGCGGACTACAAGGACCTGGCCGACATGTACAAGAAGTCGCGCGCGGAAGGCTTCGGCGACGAAGTCAAGCGCCGCATCCTGGTCGGCTCCTATGTGCTGTCGCACGGCTATTACGATGCCTACTACCTGCAGGCGCAGAAGATCCGCCGCCTGATCGCGCAGGACTTCCAAAACGCGCTGGAAGGACCGAACCGCCAGTGCGACGTGATCATGGGCCCGGTCTCGCCGACGGTGGCCTGGGACCTGGGCGACAAGACCGATGACCCGGTCGCCAACTACCTGGCCGACATCTTCACGCTGTCGACCAGCCTGGCCGGCTTGCCGGGCATGTCGATCCCCTGCGGCTTTGGCCAGGGCGAGAAGAACGCCAAGCGCCCGGTCGGCCTGCAGATCATCGGCAACTACTTCGACGAAGCCCGCCTGCTGAACGTGGCGCACCAGTTCCAGCAAGCGACCGACTGGCACCTGCGCGAACCCGCGTAAGCCTTTTTATTGAAGAGTCGCCAACTAACAGAATTAGAATTCGCAAGGACAACATCATGCAGTGGGAAGTCGTCATCGGCCTCGAAACGCACACGCAGCTTTCGACACGCTCCAAGATCTTCAGCGGCAGCCCGACCCAGTTCGGCGCCGAACCCAACACCCTGGCCAGCCCGGTCGACCTGGCGCTGCCGGGCGTGCTGCCGGTATTGAACCGCGGCGCGGTCGAACGCGCCATCCAGTTCGGCCTGGCCATCGGCGCCACCATCGCGCCGCGCTCGGTGTTCGCCCGCAAGAACTACTTCTACCCCGACCTGCCCAAGGGCTACCAGATCAGCCAGTACGAAATCCCGGTGGTGCAAGGCGGCAAGATCTCCTATGTGCTGGAGAAGGATGGCAAGAGCGAGATCAAGACCCTGCAACTGACGCGCGCGCATCTGGAAGAAGACGCCGGCAAGTCGCTGCATGAAGACTACCAGGGCATGTCCGGCATCGACTTGAACCGCGCCGGCACGCCGCTCCTGGAAATCGTCACCGAACCCGACATGCGCAGCGCCGCCGAAGCGGTGGCCTACGCCAAGGCGCTGCACTCGCTGGTGATGTGGCTGGGCATCTGCGACGGCAACATGCAGGAAGGCTCGTTCCGCTGCGACGCCAACGTTTCGGTGCGTCCGGTCGGCCAGAAGGAATACGGCACCCGCTGCGAGATCAAGAACCTGAACTCGTTCCGCTTCATGGAAGACGCCATCAATTACGAAGTGCGCCGCCAGATCGAGCTGATCGAAGACGGCGGCACGGTCGTCCAGGAAACCCGCCTCTACGATCCGGACAAGAAGGAAACCCGCTCCATGCGCAGCAAGGAAGACGCGCAGGATTACCGCTACTTCCCCGACCCCGACCTGCCGCCGCTGGCCATCTCGCAGGAGTGGATCGAGCGCGTCCGCGCCACCATGCCCGAGTTGCCTGGCGCCATGCGCGAGCGTTTCGTCAGCGACTACGCATTGCCCGAATACGATGCCGCCGTGCTGACCCAATCGAAGGCGATGGCCGCTTATTTCGAAGCGGTGGTGGCTGCCGCCGGCCGCGAACAAGCCAAGTCCGCCGCCAACTGGCTCATGGGCGACGTCGCCTCGACGCTCAACCGCGAGAACACCGATATCGCCGACGCCCCCGTCAGCGCCGCGCAGTTCGCGCTGCTGTTGAAGCGCATCGCCGACGGCACCATCTCCAACAAGATCGCCAAGGAAGTCTTCGCCGGCATGTGGGAAGCCAAGTCCGGCAAGGACAGCCTGGCCGACGACATCATCGAAGCCAAGGGCCTGAAGCAGATCTCCGACAGCGGCGCGCTGGAAGCCATCGTCGAGCAGGTGCTGGCGGCCAACGAAAAGTCGGTGGCCGAGTTCCGCGCCGGCAAGGAGCAAGCCATCAACGCCCTCATCGGCCAGGCCATGAAGGCCACCCGCGGCAAGGCCAACCCTGCCCAGCTGACCGAGCTGCTGCGCAAGAAGCTGGCGGGTTGATCGTCGCCGCTGCTGTCCGGGATCGGGCAGCAGCGACAAGAAAAAACCGCATCCACGGATGCGGTTTTTTTTCGTCCCCGCCATGACAAACCGTACCGGTCTACTGCCCCGGCAGGCCGATCAGCGAGGGCTTGTTCGTGCGCAGCGGCAGCCCGTTCTCGCCGCGGGGAGAATCCATCCATGGATTACGGCCGGGATTTGCCTTGATGTCACCCGATGAACTGGTGCGGGCGGTGGCGCGGCTACAGCGCGCATCGCTACGCAGCCGCCGCTAGCACTGTCACGTCCCCAGCACCAGCGGCCGCGCACGCGCCCAGCGATTGCATGACAGCGAGAAGCTCAGCGAGCTGACCTGGTGGTACCAGCCGGCCGGCAGGTACAGCATCTCGCCCGGTTGCATCACGCAGTCCACCAGCGCGGCCTGGCGCGCCAGCGGAAAACGTTCCAGGTCGGGATGGTCCGGATCGAAGGGCGAGCCGAACAGGATGGCATTGGCTTCGCGTGGATAGAGATATTGATCGTGATGCGGCGGCGCCACCCAGATGCGCTTGCTGCCCCAGATCTGCGTGAAGACATTGTCGTCATAGTCGCAATGCAGCGGCGTGACGGTGCCGGCCGGGCCGATCCAGAAACGCGGCGGCCCCATCTTGTCGAAGAAGTTGGGCCAGTGGCACAGCGCATTGAGTTCACGCAATTCCAGGTTGCCGAGGTAGGGCGGCAGGTCGCCGGAGTCGCGCTCCACCAGGTCCAAGTAGTCCAGCAGGCGCATGTCCTGCATGGCCCGGTCCGGGGCGAAGGCGGTATTGATGTAGTCGCCCACGCGCGCGCGTACCGCCAGTGCGCCGAAACGGGCGCGCAGCGTGGCCACCGTCAGGGTGGACAGCGGCCAGCGCGTGGCCATGCCGGTCATGATGAAGGGCAGGCCGGCGGCGGCCCGCTGACGGAACGCCGCCGTCTTCATCGGCCCCAGGCGCGGGATGTCGGCCAGCACCGGCAGACGGGCGCTGGCCTGGCGGATGGCCGCGCGCATCGCGGCAATGGACGCCACGCCGCGAACCTGCGCATCGCGCCTTTCCTTGTCCTGCTTGCGTGCCGCCGCTTCCTCGGGCGACAGCGCCGCCACCGCCGGACGCGGCGGCAGCGGACGTGCGGGGTGCTGGCTGGCGTCGGCAGAGGAGTCGGAAGTGGCCTGTTTCATCGGCGCTATTGTAGCGCCGCAGACTAGCGCGGCAGGCTGCAGCGACAGCCACCGGCAACGCTGCGCGCATATCGATATGCGTTCTTGTTCCTTGCCCCCTCGTCCGGCAGGCGTTGTAATCAATGTTTTTACTGCCGGGACTGCCTGAGCGATCATGTTGCAGCCTGCAGCCATTGCCGATCATGGAGGAGCGGGCATGTCAGTTGCCACTTTGGAAAGCGCGCCGCGTGCGCACCAGCAGTTCGAGATTCGTCCCCTCGGTGGACCGCTGGGCGTGGAAATCGTCGGTCTCGACCTCAACCTGCCGGTGAGCGACGACGAGCTGGCGCGCATCCGCGGCGCCTTCGTCAAGCACGGCGTGGCGGTGTTCCGCGACCAGCGCATCACGCCCGAACAGCACATCGCATTCAGCCGCCGCTTCGGGCCGCTGCAGGTGCATGTGCTCAACCGCTTCCACCTGAAAGGGCATCCCGAGATCCTGATCGTCTCCAACGTGGTGGAAGACGGCAAGCCGATCGGCCTGGTCGATGCCGGCGCCGACTGGCATTCGGATCTCTCCTACATGCCCAAACCCAGCCTGGGCGCGCTGCTGCATTCGCAGGAACTGCCCGCCGAGCGCGGCGACACGCTGTACGCCAACACCGCCGACGCCTGGGACACGCTGCCGGCGGCGACCAGGAAGCTGCTGGAAGGAAAACGCGCGGTGCATTCCTACGTCTACCGCTACGAGCGCCTGCGCAAGCTCTCGCCGTGGCGGGCCGAACTGACGCAACAGCAGATCGACGAAGTGCCGCCGGTCGAGCATCCGGTGGTCATCACCCACCCCGAGAGCGGCCGCAGGATCCTGTTCGTCAGCGAAGGCTTCACCTCGCACATCGTCGGCATCCCCCTCGACGAGAGCGATGCGCTGCTCAAGGAGCTGCACGCGCACATCACGCGGCCGGAGAATATCTACACCCACAAATGGCAGCCGCACGACATGGTGTTCTGGGACAACCGCAGCACCCAGCATTACGCCGCCATCACGCCGCAGCACTTGCGCCGCACCTTGTACCGCACCACGGTGGAAGGCGACGTGCCGCGCTGATCTTGCCGGTCCGGGCGGCCACTCCCGTCGTCCCGGCGCGCCCCCAAATATGTCCGGATTGGCAACATCCGTTGCCTGCGCAGGAACATCCCTCCGTCCCCGCAGTCCAACCGGCTCATCTTGCCTGTCCGTCAAGACTGGTTCCGATCGCGACTGCACCTGCTACACTCGCAATCGCGTGCCTGCAAACAAACCCAAAACAGGAGGCTGCCATGAGATTCCGGACTATTTTCCTCATCGTTCTGCTGGCGCTGGTCGCCATCTTCGCCGCCGTCAACTGGACCGCCTTCATGACGCCGACCACGCTGTCGCTGATCTACACCGATTTCCAGGCGCCGCTGGGCCTGGTCATGCTGGGCGTGACGGTGGTGCTGACGGCCTTTTTCCTGCTCTATATCCTGGCGCTGCAAACCAGCATACTGCTGGAGAGCCGGCGCCTGACCAAGCAGCTGGAAACGCAGCGCGACCTGGCCGACCAGGCCGAGCATTCGCGCTTCACCGACCTGCGCGGCTACCTGAAGACCGAACTGGATCAGTTGAACCAGCGCCAGGCCGAGCAACAGGCCTTGCTGGCGCAACGGCTGGATACCCTGCAAAAGGACATCGGCCTGCGCGTGGAGCAGACCGAGAACGCGGTGGCAGCCCAGCTCGGCGAGCTGGACGACCGGCTGCAGCGGCATGACGTGGCCGGCGCCATCCGCCCGCTCTAAGATCCCTGCCGCCAGCGGCACGCCCAAGAAAAACGGCTGCATCTTCCGATGCAGCCGTTTCCATTTGGGGCGTTTGCCCGGGCTCGCCGGGCCGATCCGGTCACACGCCGTAACGCGCGCGATACGCCGCCACCGCATCCTTGTACTGCGCCAGCCGCGCGTCGCCGCCGCTGGAGATGTACTCGAACAGGTCGTTCAGGTTGCCGATGGAGATGACCGGCATGCCGTATTCCCGCGCCACTTCCTGCACCGCCGAGAGTTCGGACAACGCGCCGTCCTTGCCCGAACGCTCCATGCGATCGAGCGCGATCAGCACCGCGCACGGCGTGGCGCCGGCGGCGCGGATCATGTCCACCGATTCGCGCACCGAGGTGCCGGCCGAAATGACGTCGTCGATGATCACCACCTTGCCCTGCAGCTTGGCGCCAACGATGGTGCCGCCTTCGCCGTGGTCCTTGGCTTCCTTGCGGTTGAAGGCGAACGGCACGTTGCGGCCCATGCCGGCCAGCGCCACGGCGGTGGCCGAGGCCAGCGTGATGCCCTTGTAGGCGGGGCCGAACAGCATGTCGTATTCGATGCCGGCGTCGGCCAGGGTCTGCGCGTAGAAGCGCGCCACCTGGGCCAGCGTCGCGCCTTCGTTGAACAGGCCGGCGTTGAAGAAATAGGGCGAGGTGCGGCCCGCCTTGGTGACGAATTCGCCAAAGCGCAGCACGCCGGCCGACACGGCGAATTCGATGAATTCCTGTCTCAAGTTGCTCAAGATACATTCCCGGGGAAAAGTGGAGTCGAAGGCTGGCGCAACACATGTTTGCCCATCGGCAAGCCGGGCGCGCAGCGAAATCAGACCGGTATTTTAAATGAAACGCCCTATCGGTTATGCTACCGGCCTTACTTCGCAGGATCAGAACATGCCAACCATCGTCTCCGCCAATCTTAACGGCATCCGCTCCGCAGCCAAGAAGGGTTTCTTCGAATGGCTGCAGAAGGAATCGCCCGATTTCGTCTGCGTCCAGGAACTGAAGGCCCAGGCCGCCGACATGACCGGCCAGTTCCTGGCCCCCGAGGGCTATGTCGGCCACTTCCACTACGCCCAGAAAAAGGGCTATTCGGGCGTGGGCGTCTACAGCAAGCGCGAGCCGGACTCGGTGCGCATCGGCTTCGGCAACACCGAATTCGACGACGAGGGACGCTATGTCGAATGCGACTTCGGCGACCTCACCGTGATTTCGCTGTACGCCCCGTCCGGCTCGTCCAGCGACGAACGCCAGCAGGCCAAGTTCCGTTTCATGGAAGTATTCCTGCCGCACCTGATGTCGCTGGAAAAGAGCGGCCGCGAGATCGTCATCTGCGGCGACTGGAACATCGCCCACAAGGAAATCGACCTGAAGAACTGGAAGAGCAACCAGAAAAACTCGGGCTTCCTGCCGGAAGAACGCGCCTGGATGACCCACATCTTCGAGAAGCTGGAACTGGTCGATGTCTACCGCCTGCTGCATCCGGACACCACCGGCGACGCCTACACCTGGTGGAGCAACCGCGGCCAGGCCTGGGCCAATAACGTGGGGTGGCGCATCGATTACCACGTGGCAACCAAGGGCATCGCCTCCAGCGCCAAGAGCGCGGCGATCTACAAGGAGCAGCGCTTCTCCGACCATGCGCCGCTGACAATCGTATACGGCGGATAACCCCCTCCCGCATTGGCGGGACCGGATTACTTTACTCCGCCAATGCGGACGACGGGCCTTACATGCGATGGAGCGCAGCCTGGGTATCAGACATGGCAAATCTCCTGGGCCGGTACGGCAGCGCCCGCCGGCCTGGCATGGAAAACAGGCAGCACATGCTCGGCGATCTCATGGAAGGTTTCGTCGAGCGGCGCCGGTTACGGCGGAAATGCAGGCCGACATGATCGACGCCGGCGGCATGCAACGCGCGCAGTTCGGCAACCAGCGCCTGGCGGCCGCCGCGCAAGCCGAAACGCCAGCGCAGCATGGGTTCATCGGCGCGCTCGCTCAAATCGAGGTGGATGAAACTGGCATACGGCTTGTCGCCGGCCACGACGCGCCAGGCCGCCACGCGGCGCGCATGATCCTCGGGTGTGCCCGGATAGGCCAAACAGCCGTCCATGTTCTGCCCCACCCATGCCGGACTTTGCTGGGCCAGACCCGCCACCAGCAACGGCAGCGGCGCCTCCATTCTGGGCAGCACATCCAGGCCGGAAGGCAGGCTGGATTGCGCGCCATCGCGCAGCAATGCCACCTGTTCGCGAAAGTTGTCGCCACGGCCGACGAAATCGCGGCCGAACAGCGGATATTCCACCGGCCGGTCGCCGCTGGCCACGCCCAGCATCAGGCGATTGCCGCTCAGGCGCTGCACCGTCGCCGCCGACTTCAGCGTGAGCAGCGGTTCGCGGATCGGCAACACCACCGCGGCGGTGCCAAGCAAGATATCGCGCGTGATGCCGGCCAGGTAGCCCAGGTAGGAAAACACCTCGAATACCTGCGCCGCATCGCCGAAAGACGGGTCGTACACCGGCACGTCGCGCACCCACAGCGCGCGAAAACCGAGCCGGTCGGCCAGTTGGGCCAGTTCGGCATGGCGCTGCAGATCCGGCTCTCCGGGCCGGCGGTCGGCCTGGCGCCGCGACTGCTCGCCAGCGGACGTCCAGTCGTTGTCCAGCGGTGCCTCGATACCGATGCTCAAGCCCCCGTCCGCCAGACATGCCAAAGACGTTGTCATCGCAAACGCTCCATCAATCCCATGCCGGGGCCAGGCCTTCGGGGCTGACTTCGCGGCCGTTGCGTTCCAGTGCGGCGATCTGCGCCATGTCGCCGGCGTCCAGCGTCATGTTGCGCGCCAGCAGGTTGCTGGCCAGGTTCTCGCGCTTGGTCGAAGACGGGATCACCGCATAGCCCAGTTGCAGCGCCCAGGCCAGCGTCACCTGCGCCACCGTGGCCTGGTGCTTGTCGGCGATCTTGGCCAGCACCGGATCCTTGAGGACCTTGCCATAGGCCAGGGTCATGTACGAGGTCACGGCAATGCCTTGCTCCTTCAAGAAGGCGGTCAGCTTATGGCTTTGCAGGTAAGGGCTCAGTTCGATCTGGTTGGTGGCGATCTCGCCCTTGCCGACCGCCGCGATGGCCTGCCTGGTCAGTTCGATGTTGAAGTTGGAGACGCCGATCTGGCGGGTCAAACCCAGCGCCTTGGCCTCTGCCAGCGCTTCCATGTATTCGGCCAGTGCCACGCCGTTACCGGGAGCCGGCCAGTGGATCAGCGTCAGGTCCACGTAGTCAGTGCGCAGCTTCTGCAGGCTGTCGCGCAGGCTGGCGACCAGCTTGCCCTTGGCGTAGTTTTCGGTCCAGATCTTGGTGGTGACGAACAATTCGGAACGCTTCACGCCGCTGGCGGCGATCGCCTGGCCGACTTCGGCCTCGTTGCCATAGATCTGCGCGGTATCGACGGCGCGGTAGCCCACGTCCAGTGCATTGCGTACGGAATCGATCGCGGCCTGTCCGGTCAGGCGGAAGGTGCCGACGCCAAAGGAGGGTATGCTCATAAAAACTCCTGAATCAAATTAGGTAAAAGGAACAATTCAAAGGGAATCGGATGTGCGCTCAGGCGCTGGTCGCCACGCCACGGCGGCCCATATTGCCCAGCCAGACCAAACCCAGGCCGCCGGCCGCCAGCGCTGCGCCGACCAGCGGCACGGCGGCATAGCCCCAGCCCTGGCCGATGACGGCGCCGCCCAGGGCAGCCCCCACCGCATTGCCCAGGTTGAAGGCGCCGACATTGACCGACGAAGCCAGGCCGGGAGCTTGGGCGGCAGCCTGCATCACGCGCATCTGCACCGGCGGCACGATGCCGAAAGCGGCGGCGCCCCACACCACCAGTCCGATAGCGGCGCCCACATGGGTAGTCATCGCCAGCGGCAGCACGATCATGACGATGGCCAGCGCAGCCAGGATCAGCTTGGTGGCGCCGTCCAGCGACCAGTCGGCCAGGCGGCCGCCCAGGCTGTTGCCGAGCGTGAAGCCGATGCCGATCAACACCAGTGCGAAGGCCACGAAGCCCGGGCTGGCATGGGTGATGTCGGCCAGCATCGGCGCGACATAGGTATAGAGCGCGAACATCGCACCGGAACCCAGCACCGTGGTGCCCATCGCCAGCAGGACTTCAGGACGGGTCAGCACCTTGAGCTCGCGCTTCACATCCGGACGCGCGCCCGGCTCGCCCTTGGGCAATGCCAGCCACAGCGCGGCAATGGTGATCAGGCCGAGCGCAGCGGTGCCGCCGAAAGCCAGGCGCCAGCCAAGTTGCTGCCCGATCCAGGTGGCCGCCGGCACGCCGCCGATATTGGCGATGGTCAGGCCCATGAACATGGCCGCGATCGCACTGGCCTGCTTTTCCTTGGGCACGACGCTGGCCGCCACCACCGCCCCGATGCCGAAGAAGGCGCCGTGGTTGAGGCTGGTGATCAAACGCGACAGCAGCAGCGTCGCGTAGCTGGGCGCGAACGCCGACAGCAGGTTGCCGACGGTAAAGATCAGCATCAACGACATCAGTGCCGCGCGCTTGCCGAAGCGGCTGAACAGCAGCGTCATCACCGGCGCGCCAACCATGACGCCAACCGCATAGGCCGAAACCAGCATGCCCGCCGTGGGGATGCTGACCTGCACGCCGTCGGCGATCACCGGCAACAGGCCCATCGGGGTGAATTCGGTGGTGCCGATGGCGAATGCGCCGATGGCCAGGGCGAGTAAGGCTGAGGAAGACTTCATTACAACTTCTCCTTGAGGGAAATCTTGAGTGGAAATCGTGGGTTTTCGATGGATTGCATTGTCCTTGGTTTATATTTGCAGATTAAGCCTCGTATAAGCCAAATACTTTTGATTTCAATTCAACAATGAAAACCACGCTCGACGAATTGCAGGCCTTTACGGCCGTCGTGGATACCGGCTCGATCACGGCCGCCTCGGAGCTGCTGGGATTGACGATCTCGGCCACCAGCCGCACGCTGGGCCGGCTTGAGGAAAAATTGCAGACCACCCTGCTACGCCGCACCACCCGCAGGCTGGAATTGACCGAGGAAGGCACGGCCTTTTTGCAGCACGCCCGCGCCATCCTCGCCTCGGTCGACGAGGCCGAGGAACAGATGGCGGCGCGCCGCATGCGCCCGGCCGGGCGGCTGCGGGTCGATGCCGCCACGCCCTTCATGCTGCATGTGCTGGTGCCGCTGCTGGAAGGCTTTCGCGCGCGCTACCCCGAGGTGGAACTGGAGCTCAATTCCAACGAGGGCATCGTCGACCTGATCGAAAAGCGCACCGACGTGGCGCTGCGCATCGGCCCCCTGAAGGATTCCACCCTGCACGCCCGCCCCATCGGCACCAGCCGCCTGCGGATATTCGGCAGCCCCGCCTATCTCAAGCGCCACGGCACGCCCACCGAACCAGGTGAACTCAAGGAACACGCGCTGCTGGGCTTCAACCAGCCGGAAACGCTGAACGACTGGCCGCTGCGCGACGCCGACGGCAACATCTTCCACATCAGGCCGACGATCGCCTCGTCCAGCGGCGAAACGCTGCGGCATATGGCACTGGCGGGCCTGGGCATCGTCTGCCTGTCGGATTTCATGACACGCGAAGACCGCAGCAGCGGCCGGCTGGTGCAGGTATTGGCCGGGCACACGCTGGATACGCCCCAATCGATCAACGCGGTCTACTACCGCAACACTGCCCTGGCCGCCCGGATCACCTGCTTCGTCGACCATGTGGTCGAGGCGCTGGGCCAGCGGCCGTTCGGCATGTGACCAGCGGAAAAGCGGCCGATAGCAAAAAACCCTCGCGACTTGCATCGCGAGGGTTTTCTTTTTGGGCAGCGCAACAGTGAATGACGATTACGCGCTGGTGGCCTTCTTCGGCGTCGCCTTCTTCAGGGGAGGCTTCTTGATCGCTGCCGCCTTCTTCACCGGCTTGGCCGTTGCCTCAGCGGCATCGCCATCGGCTTGCGCAGCGGCGGCCTTGCCCTTGGCAGGCGCCTTGGCCTTGCGCTCCTCGAACTCGAAGCTGATCTTGCCATCCTTGCCGCGCACCAGGAAGGCCTTGAACGGACGGCGCGTGCGCTGCGAGATGAAGCCCGGCAGCAGATCGGTCTTGCCTTCATTCAGGAGCTTGGCCATCTGCTCGGGCAGGATCTCTTGCTGCAGGATGATGCGGCTGCTGCGGAAGTCGCAGGCCTTGGGCTTGGCCACGGTCTTTTCGCAGACGTAGGCCAGGCCCATTTCATAGACGCCGGAGGCGCACTTGGGGCATGGGCCCAGCGGCGTCTGCTCGCTGAAATCGACCGGCTCGCCGCCCTCGCCTTCGCCGTCATTCTGGCCGAAGTCGAACTCCAGCTTGTAGTTCTTGATTTCCTCGTCGCGCGAAATCTTCAGGATGGCGGCGAACGGCCGGCCCATCTTGGAGCGGAAGCCCTGCAGCGGACCGATGGTGCGGTTCTTGAGCAACTCTTCCACTTCGGCGATTTCGAACTGGCGCCCGCCGGGCACCTTGGTCATCGAGAACTCGCACTTGGTGCAGGCGAAGCGGCGGTAGTTTTCCTTGACCACGCCGCCGCAGTTCGGACAGGGCGTCTGCAGCGTCGCGTAGTCGCCCGGAATGGTGTCGTTGTCGTATTCCTTGGCGCGCTTGACGATGATCTGGGTCATCTGCGCGATCTCGCGCATGAACTCCTCGCGGCTGATCTTGCCGCGCTCCATCTGCGCCAGCTTGTGTTCCCACTCGCCGGTCAGCTCGGGTTCGGTCAGTTCGTCCACACCCAGGCCGTGCAACAGCGTCATCAGCTGGAACGCCTTGGCGGTGGGCATCATTTCGCGGCCTTCGCGCAGCAGGTACTTCTCGTTCAACAAGCCTTCGATGATGGCCGCGCGCGTGGCCGGCGTGCCCAGGCCCTTGCCCGCCATGGCTTCGCGCAGCTCGTCGGAATCGACCAGCTTGCCGGCGCCTTCCATGGCCGACAACAGCGTGGCTTCGGTGTAGCGCGCGGGCGGCTTGGTGGCCAGGCCGGTGGCGACCACCTTGTCGGTCTTGACCTTCTCGCCCGGCGCCACGGCGACCAGGTTGCCGCCGCCTTCCTTGCCGTCCTTGTCGTCTTCCTCGACCTGCTTGCCGTAGATGGCCAGCCAGCCGGGGTTGATCATGACCTTGCCTTCGCTCTTGAACTGGTGGCCCGACACTTCGGTGAAGCGCGTGGTCACCTGGAACTCGGCGGCCGGGAAGAACACCGCCATGAAGCGGCGCGTCACCAGGTCGTACAGTTTCTGTTCCGGTTCCGACAGGTTCTTGGGCACCTGGGTGGTCGGGATGATGGCGAAGTGGTCGCTGATCTTGGTGTTGTCGAAGATGCGCTTGTTGGGCTTGACCCAGCCTTGCTTCAAGATCTGCTTAGAGAACTGGTGGTAATTGTTGTTCTCGGAAAGCGCCTCCATCGTGTCCTTGACGGTGGCGAGGTAGTCTTCCGGCAGGTGGCGCGAGTCGGTACGCGGATAGGTCAGCACCTTGTGCTTTTCATACAGCGCCTGCGCCAGGCCCAGCGTGTTCTTGGCCGAGAAGCCGAAGCGCGAGTTGGCTTCGCGCTGCAGGCTGGTCAGGTCGAACAGGCCGGGCGCCATTTGCGTGGTCGGCTTGGATTCCTCGGTGACCGTGCCGACCTTGTCGCGGCAGGCGGCCACGATGGAGTCCGCCGCCGCCTTGGCCCACAGGCGTTCCGGACGCTTCTCGGGATCGGCTTCATCCTTCTTGTGCGCCTTGTCCAGCCAGCGGCCCTTGTAGATGCCGGCGGCGCAGACGAATTCGGCGTGGACTTCCCAGTAGTCGCGCGAGACGAATTTCTTGATCTTCTCTTCACGCTCGACCACGATCGACAGCGTCGGCGTCTGCACGCGACCCACGGTGGTCAGGTAGAAGCCGCCTTCCTTGGAGTTGAAGGCGGTCATGGCGCGCGTGCCGTTGATGCCGATCAGCCAGTCGGCCTCGCTGCGGCAGCGGGCGGCGTTGGCCAGCGGCATCATTTCGTCATCGTCGCGCAGCTGCTTGAAGCCGTCGCGGATCGCGCCCGGCGTCATCGACTGCAGCCACAGGCGCTTCACCGGCTGCTTGGCCTTGGTGTATTGCGCAATCAGGCGGAAGATCAGCTCACCCTCGCGGCCCGCGTCGCAGGCGTTGATCAGGGTGGTCACGTCCTTGCGCTTGATCAGCTTGGAGAGCACCTTCAGGCGCGACTCGGTCTTGGCGATCGGATTGAGCGCGAAGTGCGGCGGGATCATCGGCAGGTGGGCGAAGCTCCATTTGCCGCGCTTGACGTCGTACTCCTCGGGCACCGCGATTTCAAGCAGGTGGCCGACGGCCGACGACAGGACATATTCATCGGATTCGAAATACTCATCGTGCTTGGTAAAGCCGCCGAGCGTCTTCGCGATGTCGTTCGCGACAGAGGGCTTCTCGGCAATGATGAGGGTCTTGCTCATAGGTATGGGTCTCGAAAGAGAGGTCGGTTGCTGGCGTTGTCAGAAATACCAGCGCCAATCTGGGGCCGGATGTTCCTTAAACAACGCCATGTCGCCCAAAGCATGGGAAATCTTGTTGGTGCGGGCGGCACAGCATGCGTGCCGCTCCTTTGATTGCTTTTGGACAACGGATATTTATATAGTAGCCAATATTGGCCCGGCGCGGGGGAATGATAAGCGTGATGCAAATAAAACGGCAAGCCTGATGGCTTGCCGGGATAAGTTGGATGAAGGCGGATTTGCAAGGTTTCGGACAAGTGCGCCTTGCGCACGGCTGGCAATATTGCCTCGCCGTCAACGCAATGCATCAATGCAACAGGCGCGGTTCGCTGTCTTCCTCGTCGAGGAAAAGCTCCTCGAACATCAGGCCGTCCGGTTCCTTGCCCTGGCTCCAGAGCACCATGAGCACGATGACCTTGAGCTTTTCCAGCGTGATCGGCACCTCGCCGGCGGCCAGCGCGCGTTCGATGACGATCTCGCGCTGCATGCCGTCGAGCATCTTGGCCGACTCCAGGAACTGGATGAAACCCACGGCATCGGTGCCGAGGACGTCGGTTTCCTGGCGTGCGTAGATGCGCGTGCCGAAGGAAAAGGAGGTTTGCCGGGGATAGGAATCGGCGAACTCGTGGTTGGCGACTTCAAGGTCGGTCAGCCAGCCGAGCGCCTGGGAAATTTCATCTTCTTCAAAACCTATCGCGGACAACTTCTTCACCAGCGCCTCCGGTTCGGGGCAGGCATCGGGGCGATAGTAGGTTTCGTACAAGTAAACGAGGACATCGAACATAGGTCTACTCTATCGCGAAGGGTGTGAATACACAAGTCGGCGCCCCCAGTATGGCAGGATTTTTCCGAGCCTGCTGCATAAACTTTTAGGAACCCGCCCCTACGCCAGACGACGATAGCGCGCCCCCGGCAACACTTCGATGCGCCCCGCCAGCTCAAGCGCCAGCAAGATTGCCGAGAGTTGCGCCGCGTCCAGCTTGCAGCGCGCGCCGAGGGTATCCGTGCCGACCGGATCGTGGCCCATTGCCTGCATGACAAGAGCTGTTGCCGCATCGTCATTACCGGCGCCGCCCACGCCCTCCGCTCCGGCAGGTTGCGACCGTTGCCAATCGGGCGACGCAAGCGAGGCATTTCCCTTTGCCGCGAACAAGGGCGGCATTTCCTCCAGGATATCCTGTGTGGTCTCGATCAGCTTGGCGCCCTGGCGGATAAGCTGATGGCAGCCCTTGGCCAGCGGCGAATGGATCGAGCCCGGGATCGCAAACACGTCGCGCCCCTGCTCGGCCGCCATGCGCGCGGTGATCAGCGAGCCCGACTGGGCCGCCGCCTCCACCACCAGCACCGCCCGCGCCAGCCCCGAAATCAGGCGGTTGCGGCGCGGAAAGTTGGCCGCCAGCGGCGGCATGCCCAGCGGATACTCGCTGACGATGCAGCCTTCTTGCGCAATGCGTTGCGCCAATGCACGGTTGCGTGGCGGATAGTCGATGTCGATGCCGGTGCCGATCACGGCCACCGTCGAACCCGGTCCGCGCAAACCGCCGACATGCGCGGCGGCGTCGATGCCCAGCGCCAGGCCGGAGACGATGGCAAGGCCCGCATGGCTCAATTGTTCCGAGAAGCGCTCGGCATGCGCCAGCCCCTGCGCGGTGGCGTTGCGGCTGCCGACCACCGCCAGCGCGTTGGCCTCCAGCAGCGCGATGTTGCCCCTCACGTAAAGCAGTAGCGGCGGGTCGGGAATATTGAGCAAGGCTCGCGGATAGTGCGCATCGGCCAGCGTGACGATCGCGTTGCCCGGCGCCTCGGCCCAGGCGAGCGTGGCATCGATGTGGGTGCGCATGGCTGCGCCGGGCGGCTTGCACAAGGCGTTGGCTACGCGCGGCGTGACCAGAGCCTCCAATGCCGCCCGCCCGGCGCGCAGCACCAGTCCCGGCAAGCCGAAGGCGCCCAGCAGGCGCCGCCCGGTTTCGCTGCCGACGCCATCGGTCAGCGTCAATCGCAACCATGCCTCCAGGGAGGCCGGATTCTCCATCGCGGGAAGATCCGGGGAAAGCGGGAAATCATCCATATCGTTCACACAGGCGTTGAATCGGACATCAATCGGGGCAAGCCGCGACGCAAACTTCGTCGCCCCCGGCCAGCAAAGCGGCGCCGTGCTCCAGCCGCGCCACCGACGCCCGGCCGCCGGCGTGCAGCACGCGGCCGACGACATCTCCCGTGCGGTCGCATTCCACCGCGCGCAGGCACATGCCGGCGCGCACGCCGTCCAGCGCACCACGGTCCAGCCCCGCCACCTGGCCCATGGCGGCCAGGCGCATGCGTTCCGCGCCGGACTGCAACGCCACGCGCGCAGCCACCGCGCGCACGGTTTCTTGCCTTGCTGCGGCCGGCCATGCCCGCGCATCCAGCACGATGTCGCCCGCGGCGATCTCCCGGTTGCCGTGGGCAATCACCGCCTTGGTCGCCTTGCCATCCGCATCGCGGCGGACGATGCGGGCGCTGCCGATCCGGTAAGCCATGCGCCCCAGCGCCGTACGGCCGTCGGCAGAACCGAGCACCGGGCCAAGGCGGTAGATCGAAACGCCCTCTTCCAGCGGCGCGCCGGATGCGCCAACCGGGGCAATGCGCACCACCTGGCCGGACACGAACATCTGCGCGGCATCCCGCACGACATCACGCGCCGCCACAAGCCCGGTCACCTCGGCAAACGGGCCGGCATCCCCATCCAGCACCATCGCCTGCGGCCACGCACCGTCATCGGCCGCCTGTTGGGCTTGCGGCAACGGCGCCAGCACGCGCGGTCGCGGCGACAAGATGTATTCCGGCAGCGGCGGAGAAACAACGAACGGCGGCGGCTCCTGCGCCGAAACCGCCCCTGCGGGCACCCAGCAAGCGAAAAGCAGCGGGCCTGTGCTAAACTTTTTCATCGTTTCGGGAAGATCAAAACAAAGCTGGCCAGTGTCGGCAAGGCATACGGCGACAGCAGCCGGAACCGGCATGCCGCCCGGATTTGCCGGGCACCAATCCCGCCGACGGGAGCTGTCATTCTGCCGTCGCCGCACTTGATGCCGCGTAATCCGACCTTATTTAAAAGATATTCCCGATAAAAATTTTCCCGTTGCTCACAAAATGGCGAGCGACGATGTACCAGACCTTTTCCGACTTCCAAGTCGATTGCCGAGATTCACGCGTATGGCCCTGCTCAATATCCTCCGTTACCCCGATCCGCGCCTGCATAAGGTGGCCAAGCCCGTCACCGTGTTCGACGAGCGTATCAAGAAGCTGGTCGCCGACATGGCCGAGACCATGTACGCCGCGCCCGGCGTCGGCCTGGCCGCGACTCAGGTCGACGTGCACGAACAGGTGATCGTCATTGACGTTTCCGACAACGGCGGCGAGCTGCGCGTATTCATCAATCCGGAAGTGCTGTGGGCCAGCGAGGAAAAGCGAGTCTACGATGAAGGCTGCCTGTCGGTGCCCGGCATCTACGACGGCGTCGAGCGTCCGGCGCGCGTGAAGGTGCGCGCCTTCGACGCCGACGGCACCCCGTTCGAGGTGGAAGCCGACGAGCTGCTGGCCGTATGCATCCAGCACGAGATGGACCACCTGAAGGGCAAGGTCTTCGTCGAATACCTGTCGCCGCTCAAGCGCAACCGCATCAAGACCAAGCTGCAGAAGGAAGAGCGCGAGATGAAGAAGAGCGCGGCCACCGCCTGAACCTGCCGCACGCTCAGCCAGACAAAACGCCGGACCGATCGTCCGGCGTTTTTTATTTCACGACATGCGATTGCGGGCATTTACGCGATACTTGAGAAAAGCATGCCCGCCGGCGATCAACCCCGGGTCATGATGTCTACCGTCTTCTTCGAAGTAGCGGACGGCTGCTGGGGGGCGAACGGCGCCATCTGGAAGCTTCCCGAGTTCGCCAGAGCCGCAGGGTATGGACATCTGCAGCACCTCGTGCCGGCAGCGCTTCCTGAGTGACACATGCGAGCCTTCGCCTGCTTTCGGCGGCCAAGGCCGTCATAGATTCTCGATAGCCTCATCCCGACCAGGCGGCGGCGAAACCATACAATGCCCATGCCGGCTATTGCTTGCCATCATGGGAAGGTCAAGTCCAACCCCTGCATCCTGGTAACGGCGAAAGTGGCGAGTCCCAGCCCCAGGAGCGATAGCACGAAGACTACGGCCACCTTGCCGCTGGCGCGCAGCACCGCGCGCTGCACTGTCTTCCTCCCCTTTTTCCCTTGATCGTAATGCCACTTGATGGCAAAGAACATGCCCGTGCCGAGCACGAGCACCTTGAATGTAACGAAGACTATAGGAACCCAATCCATCATTTTGCGTATTTCCAGGCTATTGCTTGACATCGACTGTCGTGAGGAACACCACCTCCCCGATGAGAGAGGCAAAAACGCCAGCGGCTGCCATGCAAGGATGGTGTTGCCGCACGTTCCGGGACATACTACTTAAAAGCAATTTCCATACATTGAGACAAAATGTCCCAGCCCAAAACCGTACAAGATGACAATGTGCCCATCTGGTTGCCAAGATTGGCCATGCACGGCGGGCCACGTTTTTTGCAGATTGCGGATGCGTTGCAGGCCGCAATGGCAGACGGATCGCTGAAACCGGGTGACCGTCTGCCTCCGCAGCGCCAGTTGGCGGCACAACTGGATGTCGACCTGACGACGATCACGCGCGCATACGACGAAGCCAGACGCCGCAACCTGTTGGAAGGCCGCGGCGCTCGAGGCACTTATGTCGCCGCGCCGAAAGTCGAGTTGACCCCGATCCTCGACCTGAGCATGAATACCCCGCCGCCGCCGGATGGCGTGGACTTCGACGATATGCTGAAACAAGGTTTGTCCCAAGTATTGATGAGGGCGGATAATGAATTGCTGATGACTTACCACTTGGCCGGGGGAAGCGACTCCGACCGCAAGGCTGGAGCCACATGGCTCGAACCGATGTTTGGGCATCTGGATGCCCGGCAGGTTGTTGTCTGCCCGGGTGCGCAAGCGGCAATCGCCGCATTGATCCTTGCGCTCACGGAGCCGGGCGATGCCATCCTGGCAGAGCCAATGAGCTATCCCGGCTTGCGTGCCGCAGCGACCCAATTCGGCCGGCACATCATTGCCGTGGAAACCGACCAGCACGGAATGCTGCCCGAGATGCTTGAGCAAGCCTGCCGCCAGCACAAACCCGGGCTGCTCTACCTCAATCCAACACTACAGAACCCGACCGCCATCACCATGCCGGAACACCGGCGCAAGGAGCTCGCCAGCATCGCGAAGCGCTGCAATGTCCGCATCGTCGAGGACGATCCCTATTGGCTCCTTGCCGATGCGCCGCCACCGCCTGTCGCCACGTTTGCCCCGGAACAGGTGTACTACATCTCAACCCTGTCGAAATGCCTGACGCCCGGCTTGCGGGTCGCCTTCGTGCTCGTACGCGACCCGCACGAACGCGAACGCTTCCTGGCCGCGCTAAGATCGTTTGCGCTGATGGTCGCGCCGCTGACGGCCGCACTGGCCACGCAGTGGATCCTCGACGGTTCGGCCGACGGATTGATGCAAGGCATACGCAACGAAGCGCGCCTGCGCCACCGGATGGCCCGGGATATCCTGGCGGGACGGTACAGCGGCGCCGGAGACGGCCTGCATGTATGGCTCGAGTTGCCGGCGTATTGGAGCTCATCACAGCTTGCGCGCGCAGCCGACGGCGAGGGCATCGCAATCACGCCGGCGGAAGCATTCGCAACTGGCAGCGGCTCCGTCAATGCAATCCGGATCTCCTTGGGTAGCATCAAGGACCGCGGGCGCTTGCAGGCGAGTCTTCAACAGCTGTCCCACCTGCTTGCGCGGCGGCCCGAGACGTTCAGCGCTGCGGTGGTTTAACTGGGCTCCTGGCGAAGTTTTGGCGAAGACGTTCCGATGAACGTACTGATCGTGATGCGAAACAATATCGGATGCGATAATTAATGCCCTCAGGTCACCCGCTATGCAAACGTTGGTGAGTCAACGCAATGCTCTTGCACAGAAAAACTGAAGCTCATGAACTTCTTTGGGATTGTGTTCATAAGGTGCAACCTTTTAATGGGGCAGCAGCTTACTAAACCAGAAATATGAAATTCCCAATAATCACTTTGATTTTGGCTGTGACATTGTCTTCTGCAAATGCAGCGTCACTGTCCTTACCTACACAGCAAAAGGAAATACTGTGTGCAGTGGCAATTGCCGGTGAATTGGAATACAGAACAGAAGACTTAAGGGCATTCGCCGCCGTGGCTCGTGGATGTATGGAGTTATCAAACGCAGAAAAATACGGCATTCAAAATCCGGACTCCACGCGGTGTTTGGCCACGCTTCAGCGCGCACGAGAATCAATGAATGGAAAATCTATCGCAGTCGAGGAACATGCTATTACAGCCATGTGTTTAAACGTGTTGGAAGCCAAGTCGCTCGATGAAACCATTTTACGCAGTGGCAAAGATGCATACATCCAGGACGTCAGCCAAAATGCGATTTTTAGATCAATTTTTTGTAAGCAGCACCGCATGTCCGGATATCAATGCGTGCTCTTTTATAGAGAATTGGCCGGTGATACCTCTGCAACACAATAAGCCATCCAAGAAGATGGACTGTTTCCGGCTAGAAACTGCCATAAATTCGCAATAACCACTTCCCAACTAGACGGCAACAAAACGATAAACCCCGTCCTCGCCCAATTCCCGCCGCAACGCACCGTCGTACCAAAGCTTGTGCAAGTGCGCCACCGCCTCGCCCAGGGCGAACGAAAGCTGGTGCGTATCCAGCGCGCGCTTGAACAGCACCGGCAGGATATCCACCCCGGTCTGCGGCGTGGCGCACGCTTCCAATACCTCGGCCAGGCGCAGGCGATGGTGCTCGTCGAGCTGGGCGATGCGGGTGTGCAGGCCGCGGAACGGCTTGCCGTGCGACGGCAGCACCAGCGCGTCGGCTGGCAGGTGCGCATACTTCTTCAATGAATCCAGGAATTGCTGCACCGGGTTGGATTCCGGTTCGATCGCAAATACCGAGACATTGGTCGAGATGCGCGGCAGCACCATGTCGCCTGAAATCAGCACGTTCAATTCGCCGCAGTACAGCGATACATGTTCCGGCGAATGGCCGAAGCCGGTGATAATTTCCCAGTCGCGCCCGCCGATGCGCACGGCGTGCCCATCCTGCAGCCGCGCATAGGCATGCGGCATCGCCGGCACCAATTCCTGGTAGTAATTGTTGCGGCCCTGCAGCGTGGCGATCGTCTGCGGATCGGCCAGGCCGTGGCGCTGGAAATGCGGCGTCGCCGCCGTCCCCTCGGCGCCCGGCAAGGCCGCCGACATGACGCGCGCGAACGCATAATCGCCGGCGCTCATCAGCAGCGGCGCCTGCCAGCGCCGGCACAGCCAGTCGGCCAGGCCGACATGGTCCGGATGGCAATGCGTGGCCAGCACGCGCAGGATCGGCAAGCCGTTCAACTCCTCGGCGAAGATGGTTTCCCATGCCTGCCTGGTCGCATCGGTGGCGATGCCGCAATCGACCACGGTCCAGCCGCGCCGCAAACCTTGCGGCGTTTCGACTTCATCTTCCAGCAGCCACAGGTTGATGTGGTTCAGCGCGAAGGGCAAACCCATGCGCAACCAGCGCACGCCTGGCGCCACCTCCATGGTGCGGCCGCTTTCCGGCATGGCGTCGCCGAAGGCGTAGTCGAGCTGGGATTCAAGTTCATTCATGAAATACCTGACAAGATGAAACGAAAGAAAGCGGAACGAAGAACGGGCAAGACATTGCCGTACGGACAATAAAACGCCCAGGCCGTCATGTCTCCTGCATTTTCCACTGGACGACGGAGCACAATATACTTTACGTTAACGTAAAGTGCCAGTTCCGGAAGTTTCGATGCCGCATCCGTTCCGTGCAAAGAGACGCATGGCGGTACCTCCGGACCAGCTTAACCAATATTCCCGTTCGACGCAGAGCGAGCCATCATGCCCACCTACACCATCAGCGAACTGGCGGAAGAGTTCGGAATCACCCCGAGGGCGATCCGTTTCTACGAGGATCACGGCATCCTCAATCCCAAGCGCGAAGGCGCGGGCGGCCGCAACCGCGTCTATCCGGCACGCGAACGCACGCGGCTGAAACTGACGCTGCGCGGCAAGCGCCTCGGCTTCACGCTCTCGGAGATCAAGGATCTGATCGACATGTACGAATCGCCCAAGGATACCGAGCCGCAATTGCAGCGCTTCCTGGGCGTGCTGCAGCAGCACCGCGACAAGCTGGAACGCCAGCGCGAAGACCTGGAATTGACGCTGGCCGAGATCGCCGCGCATGAAGACGAATGCCGCGCGCTGCTGGAAGACGCGGGCAAAAGAAGCGGCGCGCCGAAGCCCCGCCGCAAGGCCGCCTGAAGATACCGCGCACACCGGAAGACAATATAGTTGACGTTAACGTCAACACGCCGGCACAGAACCGGCATCGAAAAAACGACTACCGACAATGAGGAGACAAGCATGCCCGACCTGCCAGGACTGAGCTTCAACCACGGCGAAGACATCGATGCGCTGCGCGCGGCCGTAGCCACCTTTGCCGCCGCCGAAATCGCCCCGCGCGCCGCCGAGGTCGACCGCAGCGACCAATTCCCGATGGACCTGTGGAAGAAACTGGGCGACCTCGGCGTGCTGGGCATCACCGCCAGCGAGGAATACGGCGGCGCCAACATGGGTTACCTGGCGCACATCGTCGCGATGGAAGAAATCTCGCGCGCCTCGGCCTCCATCGGCCTGTCGTACGGCGCCCACTCCAACCTGTGCGTGAACCAGATCAAGCGCAACGGCAACGACGCGCAAAAACAAAAATACCTGCCCAAGCTGATCTCCGGCGACTACATCGGCGCGCTGGCGATGTCCGAACCCAACGCCGGTTCCGATGTGGTCAGCATGAAGCTGCGCGCCGACAAGAAGGGCGAGCGCTACGTGCTCAACGGCAGCAAGATGTGGATCACCAACGGGCCCGACGCCGACGTGCTGGTGGTGTACGCCAAGACCGACCTGGAAGCCGGCGCGCGCGGCATGACCGCCTTCCTGGTGGAAAAGGGCTTCAAGGGATTCTCGGTGGCGCAAAAGCTCGACAAGCTGGGCATGCGCGGCTCGCATACCGGCGAGCTGGTGTTCCAGGATTGCGAGGTGCCGGAAGAAAACGTGCTGGGCGGCGTCGGCCGCGGCGTCAACGTGCTGATGTCGGGCCTGGACTTCGAACGCACGGTGCTCTCCGGCGGCCCGCTGGGCATCATGCAGGCCTGCATGGACGCGGTGGTGCCCTACGTGCACGACCGCAAGCAGTTCGGCCAGGCCATCGGCGAATTCCAGCTGATGCAGGGCAAGCTGGCCGACATGTATTCCACCATGATGGCCTGCAAGGCCTATGTCTATGCCGTGGGCCAGGCCTGCGACCGCGCCGCCTCGCCGGAACAGGTGCGCGCGCTGCGCAAGGACGCCGCCGGCGCCATCCTGTACTCGGCCGAGAAGGCCACCTGGATGGCCGGCGAAGCGATCCAGGCGCTGGGCGGCAACGGCTACATCAACGAATATCCGGTGGGCCGCCTGTGGCGCGACGCCAAGCTCTACGAAATCGGCGCCGGCACCAGCGAGATCCGCCGCATGCTGATCGGCCGCGAACTGTTCGCCGATACCCTCTGACCTTTTTCCCCGTACCCACACCACATCATGAGCAAGCCCATCGACTTCTACTTCGACTTCAGCTCCCCCTACGGCTACTTCGGCGCCGTCGAGATCGGCAAGCTGGCGGCGAAATACGGCCGCCAGGTCAACTGGCATCCCATCCTGCTGGGACCGATCTTCAAGAACATCGGCACCAACTCGCTGGTCACCATCCCGGTCAAGGGCGAATACTCGCGCCACGACATGGGGCGCACCGCCCGCTTCCACAATATCTTCTTCAAGGAACCCGGCAACTTCCCCATCGGCACGCAAGTCGCCGCGCGCGCCGCGCTGTGGGTGCAAGAGCAGCAGCCGGCGAAGGCGGTCGATTTCATCCAGACCGTCTATAGCGCCTACTTCACCGAAGACATCGACATCAGCGTGCCGGCCAACGTGCTGCGCATCGCCGGCGACCTCGGCATCGACCATGCCGCGCTGGAAGCGGCGCTGGGCACCCAGGAGATCAAGGACAAGCTGCGCCTGGCGACCGAGGAAGCAGCAAAGCAAGGCGTGTTCGGCTCGCCCTTCGTGATCGTGGACGGCGAACCGTTCTGGGGCTTCGACCGCTACCCGCAACTGGATGCCTTCCTGGCAAACGGGAAGATCTGATGGCCGCCAAGAAAGACCACGCCAAGGGCAGCGCATGCCCCTGCGGCAAGGGCGCCTTCGCCGCCTGCTGCGGCCGCTTCATCTCGGGCGCGGAAATTCCCGCCACGGCCGAACTGCTGATGCGCTCGCGCTACAGCGCCTATGCGCTGCGCGATGAAGCCTACCTACGCGCGACCTGGCTCCCCGAGACCTTGCCGGAAGAAGATCTGACCGGCGAGACCGACGTCAACTGGATCGGCCTGGACATCAAGAAGCAAACCCATGTCGCCGGCAGCGACGAAGCCACGGTGGAGTTCGTGGCGCGCTTCAAGGTCGGCGGCAAGGCGCACCGCATGCACGAGATCAGCAACTTCGTGCGCCAGCCGGACGCCGATGGCACGCCGCGCTGGTACTACGTCGATGGCAACTTCCCGGGCGACGCATAAGCCCCACCATAAGCCCCGCCATAAGTCCATCACAAGCCCACCACCGGCAGACAGAAAAACTGAAGAGAGAGACACGACATGCCGCAGATCGAAAGCAAGCTCAACCCGCGCAGCGAGGATTTCCAGGCCAACCGCGATGCCATGCAACGCATCGTCGACGACCTGAAGCAAAAGGTCGCGGCGATCGCCGAAGGCGGCGGCCAGGCCGCGCGCGACAAGCACCTGGCGCGCGGCAAGCTGCTGCCGCGCGACCGGGTGCAGATGCTGCTCGACCCCGGCACGCCCTTCCTCGAATTCTCGCAGCTGGCGGCCTATGGCATGTACCGTGAAAAGGACCGCGACGGCAACCTGAAAGACGCCGCGCCCTCGGCCGGCATCATCACCGGCATCGGCCGCGTGGCCGGGCAGGAATGCCTGATCGTGTGCAACGACGCTACGGTCAAGGGCGGCACCTACTACCCGATGACCGCCAAGAAGCATTTGCGCGCGCAAGAGATCGCCGAGTTCAACCACCTGCCCTGCATCTACCTGGTCGACAGCGGCGGCGCCAACCTGCCCAACCAGGACGAGGTCTTTCCCGACCGCGACCACTTCGGCCGCATTTTCTTCAACCAGGCCAATATGTCGGCCAAGGGCATCCCGCAGGTTGCCGTCGTGATGGGATCGTGCACCGCCGGCGGCGCCTACGTGCCGGCCATGAGCGACGAATCCATCATCGTCAAGGAACAGGCCACCATCTTCCTGGCCGGCCCGCCGCTGGTGAAGGCCGCCACCGGCGAAGTGGTCACGGCCGAGGAACTGGGCGGCGGCGACGTGCATACGCGCCTGTCCGGCGTGGCCGACCACCTGGCGCAAGACGACCTGCATGCGCTGTCGATCGCGCGCGGCATCGTCGGCAACTTCAACCGCAAGAAACCGCAGCAACTGGCGCTGCGCGAGAGCGTCGCGCCGAAGTATCCGGCGCATGAACTGTACGGCGTGATCCCCACCGACACCCGCAAGCCCTTCGACGTGCGCGAAGTGATCGCGCGCATCGTCGACGGCAGCCAGTTCGACGAGTTCAAGGCCCGCTACGGCACCACGCTGGTGTGCGGCTTCGCCCACTTGCATGGCATGCCGGTGGGCATCGTCGCCAACAACGGCATCCTGTTTTCGGAATCGGCCGAGAAGGGCACGCACTTCATCGAGCTGTGCTGCCAGCGCAAGATCCCGCTGATCTTCCTGCAGAACATCACCGGCTTCATGGTCGGCAAGAAAGTCGAGAACGAAGGCATCGCCCGCCACGGCGCCAAGATGGTGACGGCAGTGTCGACCGCCGCCGTGCCCAAGCTGACGGTGATCATCGGCGGCAGCTTCGGCGCCGGCAATTACGGCATGTGCGGACGCGCGTTCTCGCCGCGCTTTTTGTGGATGTGGCCCAATGCGCGCATCTCGGTGATGGGCGGCGAGCAGGCCGCCAGCGTGCTGGCCACCGTCAAGCGCGACGGCATCGAAGCGCGCGGCGGCAGCTGGAGCGCGCAAGAAGAAGCCGCCTTCAAGGAACCGATCCGCGCGCAATATGAAACGCAGGGCCATCCCTACTATGCCTCGGCGCGCTTGTGGGACGACGGCGTGATCGATCCGGCCGACACCCGCACGGTGCTGGCGCTGGGCCTGTCGGCGGCGCTCAATGCGCCTATCGAAGAAACCAAATTCGGCGTGTTCCGCATCTGAACCGCGCCCACGGAGGAGACCCCATGTTCAACAAGATCCTGATCGCCAACCGCGGCGAAATCGCCTGCCGCGTGGCGGCCACCGCGCGCCGTCTCGGCATCGCCACGGTAGCGGTGTATTCGGATGCCGACGCCCGCGCCAAGCACGTGCAGAGCTGCGACGAAAGCGTGCGCCTGGGCCCAGCGCCGGCCAAGGAAAGCTACCTGTGCGGCAACAAGATCATCGCCGCCGCGCTGGCCGCCGGCGCGCAGGCCATCCATCCCGGCTACGGCTTCCTGTCGGAAAATGCGGAATTCGCCCAGGCCTGCGCCGACGCCGGCCTGGTCTTCATCGGCCCACCGGCTTCGGCGATCCGCGCAATGGGTTCCAAGTCGGCCGCCAAGGCGCTGATGGAAAAGGCCGCGGTGCCGCTGGTGCCGGGCTACCACGGCGAGCGCCAGGAGAGTGATTTTCTGCGCGCCGAAGCCGACCGCATCGGCTACCCGGTGCTGTTGAAGGCCAGCGCCGGCGGCGGCGGCAAGGGCATGCGCGTGGTCGAGCGTTCGGCAGACTTCGAGGCCGCGCTGGCGTCCTGCAAGCGCGAGGCGATTTCCAGCTTCGGCGACGATCGCGTGCTGGTCGAGAAATACCTGACGCGGCCGCGCCATATCGAGATCCAGGTGTTCGCCGACACCCACGGCAACTGCGTCTACCTGTTCGAGCGCGACTGCTCGGTGCAGCGGCGCCATCAGAAGGTGTTGGAAGAAGCGCCGGCGCCCGGCATGACCGCCGAACGCCGCGCCGCCATGGGCGACGCCGCTGTCGCCGCCGCGCGGGCGGTCGGCTATGTGGGCGCGGGCACGGTGGAATTCATCGCCAATCAAGATGGCAGCTTCTACTTCATGGAGATGAATACGCGGCTGCAAGTGGAGCACCCGGTCACCGAAATGATCACCGGCCAGGACCTGGTCGAATGGCAATTGCGCGTGGCGTCCGGTGAAGCGCTGCCACTGGGGCAAGAGCAGTTGCGCATCCACGGCCATGCGATCGAAGCGCGCATCTATGCCGAGAATCCGGAGAAAGGTTTCCTCCCTTCGATCGGCACGCTGGCGCGCATGCGCACGGCAAGCGCCGTCGAATTCCGTTTGCATGAGGCGGGCGCGGCGCAACCGGCCGCCGTGCGCATCGACTCCGGCGTGCGCGAAGGCGACGCCATCTCGCCCTTCTACGATCCGATGATCGCCAAGCTCATCGTCTGGGGCGCCGACCGCGCGGCCGCATTGCGCAACATGTCGCGCGCGCTGGCGCAATACCAGGTGGTTGGCCTGGCGACCAACATCGGTTTCCTGCAGCGCCTGGTTGCCGGCGCCGCGTTCGCGCAGGCCGACCTCGATACCGGCCTGATCGAACGTCATCACGACGCGCTGTTCCCGCCGCCCGCAGTGGCATCCATCGACACGCTGGCGCTGGCCGCCGCTGCGCTGCTGCAAGGCGAAGCGCGCGCCGCCAGCGGCGCGGATCCTTGGTCGTCCACCCATGGCTGGCGGCTCAACGGCAAGCTGCTGCGCACGCTGCAATTGAGCGACCAGTCCGGCCCGTCGACACTGCAACTGGAATATGCGGGCGACGGCAGCGGCTGGAAATTACTGGCCAACGGCCACGTCCATGCCATGCGCATCGAATCCGCCGACGGCGATACCCTGCGCCTGTCGCTCGACGGCCGCATGCTGCAAGCCGAGGTGGTGCGCGAAGGCGAACTGCTGCATGTGTTCGACGGCCGCGCGCAATCCAGCCTGCGCTATGCCGATCCGATGGCGCATGCCGGGCACAGCGAAGCCGAAGGCGGCCGCCTGACCGCGCCCATGCCGGGCAAGATCGTGGCGATCCTGGCGCAGAAAGGCAGCATCGTTGAAAAGGGCGCGCCGCTGCTGATCATGGAGGCGATGAAGATGGAACACACCATCGCCGCGCCCGCCGGCGGCACCGTCGAAGACATGCTGTACGCGGTGGGCGACCAGGTCGCCGAAGGTGCGCAACTGCTCGAATTCAAAACCGCATAGGCGCCGGCAATGAACGCACCGGCCCTGCATGTGCCGCCGTCGATCCATGTGCTGGAGCGCGGCTGGCTGTCGTCCAACAATGTGCTGCTGTTCGGGCGGGACGAGGTGGCGCTGATCGACAGCGGCTATGTCTCGCATGCGGAACAGACGCTGGCGCTGGTGCGCCACGTGCTGCGCCAGCGCGGGCGCGACAAGCTCGACCTGCTGCTCAACACCCACCTGCATTCCGACCATTGCGGCGGCAATGCCGCCTTGCAGGCCGCTTATGGCTGCCGCACCGCCATCCCGGCGGCAGAGGCGCAAAAGGTCGGCGCCTGGGATGAGGATGCGCTGAGCTACCGCGCCACCGGCCAGCGCTGCGCGCGCTTCGGTTTCAACGATACGGTGCGCGCCGGCGATATGCTGCGCCTGGGCGACCTCGACTGGCAGGCGCTGGCGGCGCCTGGCCACGATCCGCATTCGCTGGTTTTCTACTGCGCGCCGGAAGGCATTTTGATCTCGGCCGACGCCTTGTGGCGCAACGGCTTCGGCATCATCTTTCCCGAGCTGGACGGCGAATCGGGTTTTGCCGAAGCGCGCGCCACGCTGGAGCTGATCCGCACGCTGGAGGTGAAGCTGGTCATTCCCGGGCATGGCGCGCCTTTTTCAGAGGTGGACGATGCGCTGGAGAAGGCCTTCTCCCGCCTCGATTACCTGCAAGCCGATCCGCTGCGCAATGCCCAGAACGGCATCAAGGTGCTGGTGAAGTTCCTGTTGCTGGAGCGGCAGCGCATCGCACTGGCCGACCTGCCGGCGATGATGTGCGAAATCCCCTTGCTGCGCATCGCCAATGAACGCTTCATGCACATGGACGACGATGCGCTGGCGCACTGGGTTGCCGCGCAACTGGAACGCGCGGGCGCGGCGCGCAACGACGGCATGTTTTTGCTGGATGCCTGAACCGATGGCTGCCCAAACGGACATGCGCGCCGCTGCTATCATGTCGGATCAGTTTTCATTCCCCGCCATGCCATGACCCAGACCGCCGATACCGCCGCCCTGCCCTCTTCCGCCCAACGCGTTTCCGACCTGCTGGCCCAACTCGGGCATGACAAACCGGTGGTGATGCTGCCGGCGACCGGCCGCACCTCGGCCGAAGCCGCCGCCGGCCTGGGCTGCAGCGTGTCGGAAATCGCCAAGTCGATCATCTTCCGGCGCGTGACCGACGATGCGCCGGTGCTGGTGATCGCCAGCGGCAGCAACCGCGTCGACGAAGCCAAGGTGACCGCGCTGGTAGGCCCCCTGGGCAAGGCCGACGCCAGGTTCGTGCGCGACAGCACCGGCTATGCGATCGGCGGCGTATGCCCGGTCGGCCATGTGGTCAAGCCGGTGATGCTGATCGACCGCGACCTGTTCCTTTATCCCAGCGTGTGGGCGGCGGCCGGCCATCCGCACGCGGTGTTCAACCTGACCGCCGCCCAGCTGGAAAAGATGACCGGCGGCCTGGTCGCCGACGTCAAGCTGGATCCCGTACCCAACGCCGCCTGATGCCACCGCATCGCCGGCCATACAAGAGACAAGAGGAGACACGCAACATGAGCCTGCCGAAAAAAGTAAAAATCGTCGAAGTCGGCCCGCGCGACGGCTTGCAGAACGAGAAGGAAACCATCTCCGCCGAGGTGAAGATCGAGCTGGTGAACCGGCTCACCGCGGCCGGTTTTCCCAATGTCGAGGCGGCCTCGTTCGTCTCGCCCAAGTGGGTGCCGCAGATGGCGACCTCCAGCGAAGTGATGCATGGCATCACGCGCAAACCCGGCGTGGTGTATTCGGCGCTGGTGCCCAACATGAAGGGCTTCGAGGCGGCGCTGGAAGCCGGCGTGGATGAAGTGGTGATCTTCGGCGCGGCGTCCGAGGCGTTTTCGCAAAAGAACATCAACTGCTCGATCGCCGAATCGATCGAGCGCTTCCGCGAAGTCGCCACGGCCGCCAAGCAGCACCGCAAGCGCCTGCGCGCGGCCGTCAGTTGCGCCTTCGGTTGCCCTTACCAGGGCGAGGTGCCGCTGGACGCGGTGGCCGATGTGGTGCGCCGCTTCCGCGAACTGGGCTGCGACGAGATCGACATCGCCGACACCATCGGCGTGGCCACGCCCGACAAGGTGCGGCCGGTGATGGAAACGGCGATCCGCGAATTCCATATCGAGGGCCTGTCCGGCCACTTCCACGACACCTACGGCCAGGCGCTGGCCAACATCTACGCCAGCCTGCAGGCCGGCATCACCATCTACCATTCGTCGGTGGCGGGCCTGGGCGGCTGCCCCTATGCCAAGGGCGCGACCGGCAACGTGGCGTCGGAAGACGTGTTGTACATGATGCAGGGGCTGGGCATCGACACCGGCGTCGACCTCAATGCGGTGGTCGACGCCGGCCAGTTCATTTCGCAGCACCTGGGCCGCAAATCGGTCAGCCGCGCCGGCAATGCCATCGCGGCCAAGCGCGCGGCCTGAACGCTTCGCATGCGCCAAACAAAAACGCCGGGGCAATCCCGGCGTTTTCTTTGGAAGGCCTCGGTTCAGCGAAACATTTTGATGACCGCCGGCAAAACGCCAGCCCGGCCAGCCGGCAAGGCAAGCCGCGATACATCGGCCGGCGCGGCAAGGCGGTCACGGGCGGTCACTGGCGGTATCGGCGCAGGCCGCGCACGTGCCGCTTGTCGGCGGTGACGACGGCCTTTTTCAGGAAGCGGTGGTGCAGCACCGCACACAGAACCAGCCCGCCGCCCAATGCGGCAACGATGGCGATATTGGCGAACTCGAAGGTTTCCATGACTTTCCCCACAACGGATCGTGCGATTGCATGACAACGATGGATCCTGCCATCCGTGCCGGAAACGCTCCGGACACCGGGGGCACGCGCCCCGGCGCGGCCCATCCATACATGCATTACGGCAGGTACGAAAAAAACATAACACGCAGGCCGGCCGATCCTGGAAATTATTTAGCAATTTCCGGATGAAATTCACGTCCGCGCAACAAAAAGCACGATCGTAATATTTTCACCTATAATCGTCGAACAAATTCAGGACCAGCGCCTTTCCATAACGACAACCGAGAGACAGCCATGCCCCAGCCTGCTTACCCGAAAGCCTTGCAAGATCTGCGCCTGCCCATCATCTGCTCGCCCATGTTCATCGCCAGCGGCCCGGCCCTGGTGGCGGCCCAGTGCAAGGCCGGGCTGGTGGGCGCCTTCCCTGCCCTCAACGCCCGGCCGGCCGAACAGCTGGATGTGTGGCTGACCCAGCTGCAGGCCGAGCTGGCCGAGTGGCAAGAGCAACATCCGCAACGCAAGGTCGGGCCGATCGCGGTCAACCAGATCGTGCACCAGTCCAACGACCGCCTGGCGCATGACGTCGAGGTCTGCGTGCGGCACCAGGTGCCGATCATCATCTCCAGCCTGCGCGCGCCGCCCCGGGAGATGCTGGATGCGGTGCACAGCTACGGCGGCATCGTGCTGCACGACGTGATTTCCATTCGCCACGCCGAGAAGGCGCTGGAAGCCGGCGTGGATGGCCTGATCCTGGTGGCGGCCGGCGCCGGCGGCCATGCCGGCCCGCTATCGCCGTTTGCGCTGGTGGGCGAGGTGCGCAAGATGTTCAAGGGGCCGCTGGTGCTGTCGGGCGCCATCGCCACCGGCGACGCCGTGCTGGGAGCGCAGGCCATGGGAGCGGACTTCGCCTACATCGGCTCGCGCTGGCTGGCAACCAAGGAGTCCAACGTCGACGAGGCTTACCGCCAGGCCATCGTGGAATCGACCGCCGCCGATGTGGTATACACCAACCTGTTTACCGGCGTGCACGGCAATTACCTGAAAAAATCCATCGTCAACGCCGGGCTCGACCCGGACAACCTGCCGGAAGCGGACAAGACCAAGATGAATTTCGGTTCTGGCGGCAGCAGCAAGGCCAAGGCATGGCGCGACATCTGGGGCGCCGGCCAGGGCGTGGGCCTGATGGACGACATCCCTTCGGTGGCCGAAATGGCCGACCGCCTTGAAGCCGAATACCGGGCGGCGCGGGCGCGCCTGGCGCTGTAAGGCGATATCGCCCGGTGCGGCCTGGCTGCCGCGGCAGCGCATGCGCCAGACCGAACCGCCTCGCCGCGATTGAACGCAGCGGCAGGTACGGAGCTCCAAACGGCTTCCCGCCCGCCGCCACCTGCCCCATCCCTCCTCCGCTTGTCCGAATTGTCCGTCGGACAACGCCCTTACTTTCCGCTCAATTTGTAACGTCCGGCACTTCTTCCTGGGCAACCGGTCGTATCAGTTCGCTTCCATCTTTTTGCGCGCGGCGCCATTGCCGCAATCTCCGCCACGGTAATCCGCAACGATGGAAGAAAGTCCAACATTTGACGCGAGGACAACATGACCAGCTTTCTCAGAACCAGAAAAGACCGTCATCCCAAACACGACAAGCCGCGACTGCCGCATGAGCATGACCAGAGCTTCGACCGCCAGGATCCGGCAGACAGCGGCCGCAAGGTGGAACGGCCGGAGATTCGCCAGGCCTACGACGATATCCGCGAAGGCAAGGTCGATACCGACCTGCGCGGCAGCGGCGGCCTGGATGAAATGAACAAGGCTCCCGGACGCGTGGCCGCCGACGCGCCGCGCAAGAAGTAAGGCGCTGCCGGAAACGCCCGGCGGCTCCAGGCAGGCTTTTCCCGCCTGCGCCGGAAAAAGAAAGGCAGCCGGCGATCGTCCGGCTGCCTTTCGCTTTGCTTGCCGCCGGGCGCGGCGCCCGCCCCCGCCTCACAGGCCCGATTGCGCGATCCAGTCCTGGATCAGGGCGAACAATTCATGCGGCTTTTCCATCGGCGTCATGTGGCCGCAATCGGCCACGATCTCAAAACGCGCCTGGGGGATCTGCCGCACCATCTCTTCCGATTCTTCCACCGTGCGCAACTTGTCCTGGTCGCTGGCCACCACCAGCACCGGGCAGCGCAGTTGCTGCAGTTGTTCGGCATTGCTGTCGCGCAGCGTCTGCAGCTGGCGCAGGAACACCTCTTTGCCATTGGACAGCGCCATCGCCTGCAAACGGTCGAGCAGCGCGCGCTCGGCACTGCGCGCGGGATGCAGCGACGAAGCCAGTGCCCGCGACGTCAGGCCCTTGAACGGCGTGCGCTGGGCGATCTCCAGTTGCGCCTTGGTGGCGGCCGACTCCTGCGCGGTCTGCGGACGTGACGAGGTATTGAGCAGCGCCAGGCCAAGCACCCGCTGCGGCGCCTTGAGCGCGATCGCCTGGGCCACGAAGCCGCCCATCGAAAATCCGAACAGGATGAATTTCTCCGGCGCCTGGCTCAGTACCGCGTCGGCCATGGCCTGGATGCCGACCTCCTGGCCCAGGTCGCCGAAGGTGAGCGTGCCCAGCGTGGCGAGGTCGCCCTGCATGTCGTCCCACAGGTGCCGGTTAAGCATGAAGCCTGGCAACAGAACCAGGTTGCGCATGATGTTTCCCCTTATTGCATGAACGATGCGGCGCTGACGCCGGGCATCGGCAAAACCGCCATTTTATTTCTTTTCGCTATCTTGCCTGGGCAGTCGCCAGGAGCCTGCGCCCTATTCCAGCCACTGCGCGCGGCTGCTGCACACGGCAATGGCCAGGCACAGCGCGCCGATCAGCGCCAGGGCTGCCGGCAAGCCCCAGCCATGCGCCAGGAAACCGACCGCGGGCGGACCGATCAGGCTACCGCTGTAGCCCAGCGTGGCCACCGCCGCCAGCGCCGTCGAACCATGCCGGCCGGCGGCGCTGAAGACGAACGGGAACACCGCCGCCACGCCGGCGCCGGCGATGGCGAATCCGAGGACGGCGGGCGCCATGCCCTCAGCCATCACCGCGATGCCCATGCCGAATGCGGCGGCCAGCGTGCCAACGGCCACCACGCGGCGCGCGTTGTAGCGCTCCTTCAGGCGGTCGCCCACCATGCGCATGACCAGCATCATGCCGGCGAAGCCCGCATAGGCCAACGGAGCGCCGCCGTCGCTGGCATGGATGTGATCCTTCATGTAGATGCCGCTCCAGTCGGCGATCGAGCCTTCGACGATGGCGCCGCAAAAACCGATCACGCCCAGCACCACCAGATGGCCGTGCGGGATGGCAAAGATCTTGCGGTGCGGATCGTGCTCGGGACGGTCGTCCGGCAGCGCGTTGTAGGCCATGCACAGCGGCGCCAGGAACAGCGCCGACACCAGCAGGAAATGCCAGACCGGCGTAATGCCCATGCCCGCCAGGGCGCTGGCGACCAGCGCGCCGGTGAAGGTACCCACGCAGAACCAGCCATGCAGCATGGACATGATGGGACGAGCGGCCTCCTTCTCGGCCTGCGCGCCCAGCGCATTGATGGCCACGTCGAAGCAACTGGAGGCGGCGCCATACAGCGCACTGGCGGCCATCAGCGTCCACAGGCCGGGCGCCAGCGCCAGCAGCGGCAACGAGAGCAGCAGCGCCAGCCCCGCATACAGCGTGCTGTGGCGCGCGCCGTAATGGCCGGTCAGCCAGGCCGCCAGCGGGAACGAACCCACCGCGCCGATGCCGCCGCACAGCAGCACCAGCGACAGCGTGGCGGCGTCGAGCTGCAGGATGTCGCGGATGGACGGGATGCGCGCGGCCCAACTGGCATACACCATGCCCAGCAACAGGAAGAACAGCAAAATGGCGATCTGGCGGCTGCGGATGGTCGGCAGGCCCGCGCGTGAAGTGGAAAGCTTGATTGTCATTGATACATCGTGAAGGTAAACTGCTTCGGGATTGCAGCCGCTATTATCCGACATCCGGGGCATCCGCTCCCGGCCGGCGCGCTGCGATATCGCAGGAATCGCATGCCAGACTCAGACTCAAACCCGCACCAAAATCCGATCTACCAGGAAATCATCGATGCGCTGGTGGCCATGCACCGGTTTACCGATGGCTATACCCCGAGCCACGAAGACTGCACCGCGACGCTGTGCGTGAAAATCGCGACACAGCTCGGCCTGCCGCGCGAACGCATCGACGTCTTGCGCATGGCGGCGCAAGTGCATGACATCGGCAAGGCCAGGATACCGCTGGCGCTGCTGACCCAACCCGGCCGCATCACCGACGAGCAATACGCGCTGCTCAAGACGCATGTGCAGGCCGGCTACGACATCCTCAGCAAGATCGGCTTTCCCTTCAACCTGGCCGAGATCGTCTGGTGCCATCATGAATATCTCGACGGCAGCGGCTATCCGCGCGGCGTCACGGCCGAATCGATCCCGCTGGAGTCGCGCATCCTGACGGTATCCGACATCGTCGAGTCGATCTCGGCCGACCGCCCTTACCGCAAATCGCTGGGCATGGCGGCAGCGCTCGACGAGATCCGCCGCCTGAGCGGGACGCGCCTCGACCCGCGCGTGGTGGACGCCTGCCTGCGCGTCTTGGCGCAAGACGCCGCCGGGAACCGAAGCGCGGCCGCCTAAGCGGTACCGGGACCGGCCAAGCGGCGCCGGCCCCATTTGGGCTACACTTGGCGCACATAAAATGAGGCCCCAGGCTTCGGAGACGCCAGCCCATGTCCGCCACCACCGATCCCGCCCCGCGCGATTGCATCCTGCGCCATCCCATCCTGACCGCGCTGGCCTTGTCGCTGGGCACCGCCATCGCCCTGGGCGTGGCGCGCTTTTCCTATGCGCTGCTGCTGGCGCCGATGCGCGCCGACCTCGGCTGGCCCTACCTGGTCGCCGGCGGCATGAATACCGGCAACGCGCTGGGCTATCTGCTGGGCGCACTGATTACGCCATGGCTGATGCGGCGCTACATGGCGCCTCGCGTGCTGATCGGCGGCGCCTTGGCTACCGCATTGCTGACCTTCGTCCCCGGCTTCGTCACCGACACTGCCGCGCAACTCGCGCTGCGCGTGGCCACCGGCATCACCAGCGCCTTCCTCTTCGTCGCCGGCGGCTTGCTGGTCAGCCGCCTGGCGGCATTGCACCCACAACGCGCGGGATTGCTGCTGGGACTGTATTACGGCGGCACCGGCATCGGCATCGCCGTGGCCTCGCTGACGGTGCCGGCGGTCATGCAAGCGGCCGCCGAACACGGCGCGGCGCATCCCTGGCAATGGGCCTGGCTGCTGCTGGGCGCGCTGGCGCTGGCGGCCAGCATATTCATGTCGCTGCCGGCGCGCCATATCCCGGCGCCGGCCGCGCAGGCGTCGGCAAGCGGCAGCTTCAAGCCGCGCAGCCTGATCTTCGGCCTGGCTGGATATTTGTTTTTCGGGCTCGGCTATATCGGCTACATGACCTTCGTCATCGCGCTGCTCAAGGAGCAAGGCATGGCGCCGCAGCGCATCACGCTGTTCTTCACGCTGCTGGGCGTGGCCACCTTCGCCTCGTCGCGCATCTGGGCGCGCATGCTGGACCGCTTTCGCGGCGGCCAGTCGCTGGCCATCCTCAACACGCTGCTGTGCGTGGCCACGCTGATCCCGGCACTCACCAGCCAGGCGGCGGCGGTGTTCGCCTCGGGCATCCTGTTCGGCGCCTGCTTCCTGTCGGCGGTGGCCTCCACCACGGCGATGGTGCGGCACAACCTGCCGCAGGCCGACTGGCCGGCCGGCATCAGCGCCTTCACCATCATCTTCGCCGCAGGGCAGATCGTCGGCCCCACCATCGTCGGCTGGATCGCCGATGGCGCGGGCGGATTGCAACGCGGGCTGGTGTTCTCGGCGCTGACGCTGCTGGCGGGCGCGCTGGTCGCATGGCGGCAGCGCCCGCTGGAAAAGTAACGCCGACTGGCCCTCTCTTCAGGAAAGGTGGCGCTGCAACGCCTGCACCAGCGTGCCGCAAGCCTCGTCGGTACCGATGGTGATGCGCAGGAACTGGCTGATGCGCGCGCTGCCGAAGTGGCGCACGATGATGCCGTCGCCGCGCAGGGCGGCCGCCAGTTTGGCCGCGTCGTGCTGCGGATGGCGCGCGAACACGAAGTTGGCGGCCGATGGCAGCACCTCGAAACCGAGCTGCGCCAGCGAGGCGACCAGCTTCTCGCGGCTGGCGATGACCATGTCGCAGGTCTTCCTGAAATATTCCTCATCCTCGATGGCGGCGGTGGCGCCGGCGATCGCCGGGCGGTCCAGCGGATAGGAATTGAAACTGTTCTTCACCCGCTCCAGCGCATCGACCAGGTCGGCGTGGCCGATGGCGAAACCGACCCGCATGCCGGCCAGCGAACGCGACTTGGACAGCGTCTGCACCACCAGCAGGTTGGGATAACGCTGCACCAGCGGGATCGCGCTGTCGCCGCCGAAATCGATATAGGCCTCGTCCACCACTACCACGCGCTGCGGGTTGCCCTGCACGATGCGCTCGACCTCGGCCAGCGGCAACAGGCAGCCGGTGGGGGCGTTCGGATTGGGGAAGATGATGCCGCCGATGGCGTCGCCGTGGCCGAGATAGTCGTCGGCGCGCAGCGTGAAATCGTCGGCCAGCGGCACCGTCCGGTATTGGACCTGGTACAGGCCGGCGTAGGTCGGATAGAAACTGTAGGTGATGTCCGGGAACAGGATCGGCTTGCCATGCTGGAGCAGCGCATGGAAGGCATGCGCCAGCACTTCGTCGGAGCCGTTGCCGACGAAGACTTCGCGCGCGGTGATGCCATCGGCGGCATGGCGGCGGGCGATGGCCAGCTTGAGCGGCTCGGCATCGGGGTTGGGATACAGGCGCAGGCTGTCGCCCACTTCGCGCGCGATCGCCTCGAGCGCGCGCGGCGACGGCCCGTAGGGATTCTCGTTGGTATTGAGCTTGACCAGGTTGGCGATCCTGGGCTGTTCGCCCGGGGTATAAGGCGTCAGGCGGCTGACGATGGGACTCCAGAACTTGCTCATGGGGAAATCGGCCCGCGAAGGGCAACAGGGAATGGAAAAGGAAACGCAGATGGTAGCAAACTTGGCGCTACCGGCGACAGCTGCCGCGGCAGCATTCAGAAATAGGGCCGGTAGCGCGGGCGGCGCAAAGCATCGCCCAGCGGCTCGGGCGCCGGCTGCAGCGGCGCCGGGCTCAACAGCGCAATGGCGCGCTGGGCGATCTCCGGCGGCAGTCCGATGACATCCTGGCAAGCCTGCGCCATGGCCGCCGCCGAAGCGAACCCGGCTTCGGCGAAGCCGCCGCCGGCGCCGTCCATGCGCGCCAGTTGCGCCAGCACCCTCGCCACGCGCTGCTCGCGCACCAGCGCCCGCAAGGATTCGCCTTCGGCAAACAGGAAGGCGCGCAAACGCGCCGGCGTGACTTGCCACATGCCGGCCACCCGCGCGGCACGCCAGTCGGCGGCGGGATCGTCGAAGATGGCCGCGGCCAGTTTGCGCGTCCACGGCTTGCTGGCGTCGGCGGCGCGTTCCATCTCCGGGCTGGCGTGCGCCTCCAGCGCCAGCGACCACACCGCCGGGCGCGCCTGGCCCGGCGCCAGGCGCGGATGCGCGAGGCAGGAGAAACGCACGAAAGGCGGCACGGTAAAGCTCTCCCCTGCGCGCAACTCGATGGCGACGCCGCCGCTCTTGAGCGTGGCCGCGCCCTTCCACACTTTCACGCGCGCAGGCGCGGCGAAGCGCAGTTCGCGCAGCAGCAAAGTATGGTGGGTGACGATGGCCATGAGCGTTGGAAACGGAATACCGATGATGGATGTTAAGCGAGCGGGCAACCGCAGACTGTCATTGCGGCGACCATGATACGTCTCATAGCGAAGCCATGCCGAAGGCGCGCAAACCGTCGAGGTCGACCACGCGGATGCTCTGGTAGGAAATCTCCACCAGTCCCAGTCCGGCCAGCGTGCGCATGGCCTGGTTGACGCGCTGGCGCGACAAGCCGGTCAGCAGGCCGATCTCTTCCTGCGACAGCTCCAGCACCGGCGAGGTGCGCGGATACAGCATCGGGTGGAACAGCTGGGCGATGGCCAGGGCCACGCGCGCGTCGACGCCGAGCAGGCGCTCGTTCTGCACGGTGGCGATGAACTGGCCCATGCGTTCGTTCAATTGGCGGATCACGAAGGAGTTGAACGGCAGGCTTTCGGCCATCAGGCGGTGGAACGTGTCGGCCGGCACCAGCATGATGTGCGAGGCGCGCACCGCGATCACGTCGTAGCGGCGCGGCTCGCGCTTGATCACGCTGCCCTCGCCGCACCAGCCGCCTTCGGGGACGCCCGACAGCGTGCTGCTGCGCCCGTCCACGCTGTAGACGGCGAGCTTGATCAGGCCCTCTTGCACGCCGATCCAATAGTTGGAAGCCTCGCCGCGCCGGGCGATAAACGAGTCGGCCGCAAAGCGCGCCAGTTGGGCGCTCGCCGCCGCCAATCTGCGGTGTTCGCCGGACAGCGCACAGAACCAGTCGTGCTGCGATAATTGTTGCTCCATCCCCGATGCCGTTGCCAGTCGATATGCGCCGATTGTCGCACGAGCGCCCTGTCGCCCTGATGACAAAGCGCACACGCCATTGGTGCTACCCTGCTCACAGGGCCTTGTTCCCACTCCATCTGCGAGATGCGGAACGGCAGCCATACGAATAATGCAAACGCACCATCAGGAGACAGGCACCATGGCAGATTTCGACACCGGCCTCGGCCGCAACGCCGCCAACTACGCGGCACTCACGCCCATCGATTTCATCGCGCGCGCCGCCGAGGTGTACGGGCAGCGCCTGGCCATCGCGCACGGCACGCTGCGCCAGAACTGGGACCAGACCTACCGCCGCACGCGCCGCCTGGCCAGCGCCTTGCAGCAACTCGGCGTGGGCAAGAACGACACGGTGGCGGCGATGCTGCCCAACACGCCGGCCATGGTGGAATCCCACTTCGGCGTGCCGATGGCGGGCGCGGTGTTGAATGCGCTCAACATCCGGCTCGACGTCGAATCGATCGCCTTCATGCTGCGCCACGGCGAAGCGAAAGTATTGCTGGTCGATAGCGAATTCGCCGGGATGGCGCGCCAGCTCAAGGCGCAGTTGCCGGCGCTGGAGATCGTGGAAGTCCATGACGCGCTGGGGCCGGTCACCGAAGAAGCTTTCGGCGACTGCGAATACGAGGCCCTGCTGGGCGGCGGCGACGAATATTTTGCCTGGCAATTGCCGGCCGACGAATGGGATGCGATCGCGCTGAACTACACCTCGGGCACCACGGGCGACCCCAAGGGCGTGGTCTACCACCATCGCGGCGCGGCCATCAATGCGATTTCCAACATCCTCGAATGGGACATGCCCAAGCATCCGGTCTACCTGTGGACGCTGCCCATGTTCCACTGCAACGGCTGGTGCTTCCCCTGGACGGTGGCCGCGCGCGCGGGCGTGAACGTGTGCCTGCGCAAGTTCGAACCGAAGCTGGTATTCGACCTGATCCGCGAGCACAGCATCAGCCACTACTGCGCCGCACCCATCGTGCATGCCGCGCTGGCCAACGCGCCGGCCGAATGGCGCGACGGCATCCGCGGCCCGGTGCGCGGCATGGTGGCGGGAGCGCCGCCGCCGGCCGCGGTGCTGGCGAAGATGGAGGCGATGCAGTTCGAGCTGGCGCATGTATATGGCCTGACCGAAGTCTACGGGCCGGCGGCCGTGTGCGCCGAGCAGGACGACTGGGCCGGCAAGACGGTGGACGAGCGCGCGGTGCTGAAGTCGCGCCAGGGCGTGCGCTACCACCTGCAGGCGGGCGTGAGCGTGCGCTCTCCCGACACCATGCAACCGGTGCGGGCCGACGGCGAGGAAATCGGCGAGATCATGTTCCGCGGCAACATCTGCATGAAGGGTTACCTGAAGAACGACAAGGCAACGCAGGAAGCCTTCACCGGCGGCTGGTTCCATACCGGCGACCTCGGCGTGGTCAACCCCGACGGCTACATCAAGATCAAGGACCGCAGCAAGGACATCATCATCTCCGGCGGCGAGAACATTTCCAGCGTCGAGGTGGAGGATGTGCTGTACCGCCATCCGGCGGTGCTGGCCGCGGCGGTGGTGGCGCAGCCGGACGAGAAATGGGGCGAGACGCCATGCGCCTTCGTCGAGTTGAAGGATGGCGCGCAAGTCGATGCGCAGACCCTGATCGATTTCTGCAAGGGCCACCTGGCCGGCTTCAAGGCGCCCAAGGCGGTCTACTTCGGTCCGTTGCCCAAGACCTCCACCGGCAAGATCCAGAAGTTCGAACTGCGCAAGCGCATGAAATCCGACAGCGCCATCGACGTCTGAAGCGATGGCGCGCCGCGCTCAGCCCTTGGCGCGCTTGCGCACGGCGATGTGATAGATGCCCCAGGGGCACAAGCCGAAGCGCTCCGTCACCGGGCGCGCGGCCATCTCGGGAAAACGGTCGGCCTCGTACACCGCCCACAGCGGCCCCAGCCCGCCCAGCGGCATCGGCTTGCCGTCCAGATGGGTGGCGACGATGAAACGGTACTTCAAGGCATCCTCGCGCGGCACCATCACGGCATAGCCGTCGATGGCGCGCAAGACATAGCCCTCGGCGTCCGGATCGGCGCCGGCCGCGCGCATCACATCGGCCAGCAGCGGGCCGCGCAGCGCATGGCGCTTGCCGTCGTATTCCAGCGTGGGGCGGATGCCGACCGCGGGCAGCGCCGCCAGCGCGGCGAAGTCGAAGGTGCGGGCCTTGTCGAATTCCAGCTTCTGCTTGTGCATCATCTGGTCCAGCGCGGGATCGATGGGGCCGCGGTTGGGCGCGGAAATCTCGCCGGTGACCGTCAGCAGCACCGGGCCGGACGGCGCCGGCTTGCTGCCGGCGGCCATGGCCGGCACGGCCGCCGCAGTCGCCAGCGCCGACGCGGCGGTACGCAGGAAATCCCTCTTCTTCATGTTCCTCCTCTCAATGGCGTGCCCCGGAAACCGGCTTATCCGGCGCGGCGCCGGCATTGTAGGGCTTGCCGCCGTCAGGGCCGGCAAGGGGCGTCTCCGCGGCTTCCGCCGCTATTGGGGCGGCGGCGGCCGGATAACCCTCATACGTCTTCAACGGAACCCAGCGCTGTCCCTGCCCCTGGTAGACCGTGAAGACGGGAATGCGCGGATCGCCGTCGGGCTCAAAAGCCACCGTCCCCGTCAATCCCTTGAAGACGATCTTGTGCAGCGTGTCGATGAGCGTGCGCGGATTGGTGCTGTTGGCCTGGCGCATCGCCGCCACCAGCACCTGCACGGCATCGTAGGCAAACGGCGTCGTGCCGTAGATATTGAGGCCGAAGCGCTGGTGGTATTCCTCCTCGAACCGCCGCCAGCCCGGCATGTCCCGCGGTGGCATGCCGGACTCGATAGCCACCACGCCGTTGGCCGCCGAGCGCGCGGCGATCAGGTAAGTGGCCCCGGCCACGCCGCTGGAGGCCAGCAAGAGCCGCATGCCGCCGCCTTCCTGCTGGATCAGCTGGGTCAGCAATACCGCCTGTGCGCTGTAGCCGCCGAAGAACAAGGCCTCGGCGCCGCGCCGCTTCATCTCGCGGATCATCTGCCGCAAGTCGCTGGTGTAGCTGATGCGTTCGCGCCCGACCACCGTGATGCCCGCCTGGCGCGCATACTCGGTGACGCTGGTGGCCAGGCCGATGCCAAACATGGACTCGTTATCCACCACCCCGAGACGGCGGATCCCCATGCTCCGCGCCGCGTAATCGACCAGGTTGGCGGCCGCAAGGTCATCGCGTCCGACCATGCGGAAAAATCCCTCGTTGCCCTGTTCGCTCAGCGACGACGCGCTCGCCGCCGGGGTGAGCATGGGCACGCCGGCATCGGAATAGATCTTGGCAACGGCTTGCGCGGTGGTGGAGTTGGACGTGCCGATCACCGCCACCACCCCGGCCTGCAGCAATTGCCTGGCGACCGCCACGGCGGTCTCGGGATCGTTGCGGTCATCCTGGCGCAACAGGCGGAAAAAGACGCGCTGGTTGCCGATCCTGATTTGCTGGCGATTGATCTCGCCCAGCGCCATGTCGGCGGCGTTGGCCATGCTTTTGCCGAACGTCTCCGACACCCCGCTCAAGGCACCGGAAAACCCGACCAGCACGACCCGCGCCTGATCGTCGGCATCCGGCGCGGCCAGGCCCGGCAGCGGCAACAGGCAGGCGAGCACAACCAATGCGATACGTCGGGCAAAACAATAAACACGGGACATGCACATCTCCAAACCCTGCCGGCAGCGCGCCTGGCAGTTCGCAAGGCTGGCGGCCGACTTGAAAAAGCAAGAAAGGTAGCTGCTGGGTAACGGCAAGAATACGCCCAGGGAAAATATTTTGGAAATATCGAAGTGGATCGAAATAATATTGCTTTCCGAAAACAAAAACGGAGCCGCAGCCCTAATACCGTTCCGTTAAAGCTAATTCTGAAGCACTCATCCCTCCTATCCCGTTCGGGCTGAGTAGGCCCGCCAGGGCCGTATCGAAGCCAGCGTATCAGCGTGCCAACCTTACCGATCTTGCCTGCCCTTCGATACGCTGCTGCGCAGCTACTCAGGGCGAACGGGGTCTGGGCTGCACAAACAAAAATGCCGTTCAGCGCTTAACTGAACGGCATGAGAGCCGCAGCCCCGTTCTTGCCCTTCTCCGCCCATGGCATGGGCGGCAACACATCGCGACTGCGTCAGTCGCGCGGAGGGCGTCCGCGCCAGTAGCCGGCCAGCAGCGAACCCGAGAGGTTATGCCAGACCGAGAACAATGCGCCCGGCAACGCCGCCACCGGCGTGAAATACAGCTTGCCCAGCGCCGCCGCCAGGCCGGAGTTCTGCATGCCGACCTCGATGGCCAGCGTACGGCAGATCGCCTCGTCGAAACCCAGCAAACGCCCGCCCCAGTAACCGCCCAGCAAACCCAGGCCGTTATGCAGGATCACGCCCGCCAGCACCACCAGCCCGACCGAGGTAATGCTGGCCTGGCTGCCCGCCACCACGGCCGCGATGATCAGCAGGATCGCCACCATCGACACCAGCGACAGGTAAGGTTCGATACGGCGGATGAAGCCGCCGGCGAAGATGTTGAGCACCAGGCCGACCACGATCGGCACCACCACGATCTGCACGATGGACATCAGCATCGCATGCGCGTCGAAATGGATCGACGCGTCCACATACAGTTCGGTGAGCATCGGCGTGGCGAACACCGACACCAGCGCCGACAGCGTGGAGATGGTGACCGACAGCGCGACATCGCCGCGCGAGAGATAGATCATCACGTTGGAAGCGGTGCCGGAAGCGACGCTGCCCACCAGCACCATGCCGGCGGTGAGGTCGGGCGGCATGCGCAGCGCCTTGGCGATGATCCACGCCGCCAGCGGCATGACCAGGTAATGCAGCACGATGCCGGCGGCCACCGGCGCCGGGCGCTTGATGATGCGCTTGAAGTCATCGACCGTCAGCGTCACGCCCATGGTCAGCATGATCAGGGTCAACAACTGGGTGACATATTTGCCGATCGGCGTGAAGGTCGGCGGAGTGAAATAAGCTGCCGCCGAAAGCAGCAGCGCCCACACTGGAAACAGGCGGGTAATGGTTGCGAGCATGATGGAATCCGGATGAGTAATTACTGTCCCCGTCTTTCGTGAAAGACATGGGAGGCGCGTTTAGTTTAGTTATAGGAAGATCGCGGGTTGCGCGGACAACAGACAGGCAGGTTCGGCTCGCACCCGATGCGGCGGCGGCCTCTTCTCGTTATCACGCCTTGTGGGCGCAAGGACGGGATTTTACCCGCCTGCGGAAAATCCTGCCGGCGCCGGCGATTGCCTGCCGAAACCGCAACGCGCCGGAAGTAAGCGCCTGGCGTCGACTCTCAGGAAACCTTGTCGCACTTGAACGTGATCAGCGCCTTGGGCGGCAAAAAAAACACCACGCCCTCGGAACGCTCGCTGCCAACCACCCGCATGCGTCCGCCCAGGTTCTTGCAATAGGCATCGGCCTGCTGCAACCCCTGGATAGCCACGCCATCGTTGCCATGCCAGCGCGAGCTGGCGGTGAGCATGTAGGTATCCTGGCCCAGCTGCGTCACTGGCCCGGACGAAGCGCACGCCGCCAGCAGCAACGATGCCGCCATCCCATATCGCTGATTCATCGCCGCTCCCACGGTGTTCTTATGTTCGACGATGTTAGCGGGGCACAGCGATGACGTCATGCGTTCCTACAACTCTTTACATTGGAGAAAGGACACCGAAGAAAAATCGCGAACCCCAACACCGAAGCCGCAGGCGAGCCGGACACGAAGTCCGCTTCTGACCAGCCTCTCCCGGCGCTCCCCTCCGACCGGAGAAAGAAAAGCATAAAGCCAGTACACCAACACGCAGCAAGACCAGACTACCCCCAAAAAACAAAAACGCCGCTAAACATCAGCGGCGTCTCCATCAAAGCAAAACAAAAAAATCAGCGAGTAACAGGCTTATAGCGAATCCGCTTAGGCTTGGCAGCCTCCTCACCCAACCGCTTCTTCTTGTCCGCCTCATACTCCTGATAGTTGCCATCAAAGAAGCTGACCTGCGAATCGCCCTCAAACGCAATGATGTGGGTAGCGATACGGTCCAGGAACCAGCGATCGTGGGAAATCACCAGCACGGTCCCCGCAAACTCCAGCAAGGCATCTTCCAGCGCCCGCAAGGTTTCCACGTCAAGGTCGTTGGACGGTTCATCCAGCAGCAGCACGTTGCCGCCCTGCAGCAGGGTCTTGGCCAGGTGCAGGCGGCCGCGTTCACCGCCGGACAGGTTGCCGACGATCTTCTGCTGGTCGCCGCCCTTGAAGTTGAAGCGCCCCAGATAGGCGCGCGACGGCATTTCGAAACGCCCCACGGTCAGGATATCGGCGCCGCCGGCGACATCTTCGAACACGGTCTTCTTGTTTTCCAGATCCTCGCGCGACTGGTCCACCAGCGAAATCTTGACGGTAGGGCCAAGCACCAGTTCGCCGCTGTCGGGCTGTTCGCGGCCGGCCAGCATGCGGAACAGGGTCGACTTACCGGCGCCGTTGGGGCCGATGATGCCGACGATGGCGCCGGCCGGGATCTTGAAGTTCAGGTTGTCGATCAAGAGGCGGTCGCCGTAGCCCTTGCTGACGTTCTTGAACTCGATGACTTCATTGCCCAGGCGCTCGGCCACGGGAATGAAGATTTCCTGGGTCTCGTTGCGCTTCTGGTATTCGTGTTCGGAGAGTTCGTTGAAGCGCGCCAGGCGCGCCTTGCTCTTGGCCTGGCGGCCCTTGGGGTTCTGGCGCACCCATTCCAGTTCCTTGGCGATGGTTTTCTGGCGCGCCGATTCGCTGGCCTCTTCCTGCTTCAGGCGGGCTTCCTTCTGCTCCAGCCAGGATGAATAATTGCCTTTCCACGGAATGCCGTGGCCGCGGTCCAGTTCCAGGATCCACTCGGCGGCGTTGTCGAGGAAGTAGCGGTCGTGGGTGATGGCCACCACGGTGCCGGGGAAGCGCTGCAGGAACTGCTCCAGCCAGTCCACCGATTCGGCGTCCAGGTGGTTGGTCGGCTCGTCCAGCAGCAGCATGTCGGGCTTGGACAGCAGCAGCTTGCACAGCGCCACGCGGCGCTTTTCGCCGCCCGACAGCACGCCCACCTTGGCATCCCACGGCGGCAGGCGCAGCGCGTCGGCGGCCATTTCCAGCTGCTGGTTCAGGCTGTTGCCGTCGGCCGCGGCGATGATCGCCTCCAGGCGCGCCTGCTCGGTGGCCAGCGCGTCGAAGTCGGCATTCTCCTCGGCATAGGCGGCATACACCGCGTCCAGCTTGGCCTGCGCCTCGAACACCTCGCCCAGCGCGCTTTCCACTTCCTGGCGCACGGTCTTGTCGGCGTCCAGTTGCGGCTCCTGCGGCAGGTAGCCGATGTTGAGGTTGGGCATCGGGATCGCCTCGCCTTCGATCTCGCGGTCGATGCCGGCCATGATCTTGAGCAGGGTCGACTTGCCCGAGCCGTTCAGGCCCAGCACGCCGATCTTGGCGCCGGGGAAGAAGGACAGCGAGATGTCCTTCAGGATCTGCCGCTTCGGCGGCACGATCTTGCCGACGCGGTTCATAGTGAATACGTATTGAGCCATGTTTACGATGCCAAAGAAAGAAATGATGGATGTGCTAGGCGGTTTGCGCACGGGTGCGCCAGAAGCGCCACAAGCCTTCGGCGGAGTATACCGCGAGCGCCAGCCAGATCACGCTAAAACCGACCGCGCGATCGCCGGCGAAGGACTCGCCGTAGATCAGCACGCCAGTCAGCAACTGGATGGTGGGCGAGATGTATTGCAACAAACCCAACAACGACAATGGAATGCGGCGCGCTGCCTGGGCGAACAACAGCAGCGGCACCGCGGTCACCGGCCCGGACAGCGCCAGCAGTAGCTGCGCGCCAGGCGAGGCGGTGAGAAAACTGTTGCTGCCGCGCCAGGTATCGACGCCCAGAAAAACCAGCACCAGCGGCAGCATCATCAGCGTCTCCAGCGACAAGCCTTCCAGCGCGCCCAACGGCGCGGTCTTGCGCAGCAGGCCATAGAGCCCGAAGGTGGCGGCGATGATCAGGCCGATCCAGGGCAGGCTGCCGTTGGCGATGGTCAGCCACAGTACCACCCCCAGCGCCAGGACCACTGCCAGCCACTGCAGCGGCCGCATGCGTTCCTTCAGGAGCAGGTAGCCCAGCAAGACGCTCACCAGCGGGCTCATGAAGTAGCCCAGGCTGGTGTCGACGATGCGCCCGGCGTTGACCGCCCACACATACAAGGTCCAGTTGCCCGACAACAGCAGCGCCGACAACAGGAAACCGAGCAGCACGCGCGGTTGTTGCGCGGCCCGCTTGAGCCACGCCCACTGGCGCCGCCACAGCAGCACCCCGGTGAGGAATATGAAGGACCAGAACAGGCGATGGATGACGATATCGAAGGAGGGAATCTCCTTGAGCATCTTGAAGTAAAGCGGGAACAGTCCCCACAGCAGGAAACTGGAGATGGCGTAGAGCATTGCGGCGCAGGAAATCGGAAAAAAACCGGGCCTTGTTATGGTTGGCGTAGCTGCCCGATGAGAGGCGACATTATTGCAGGATTCGCCCTTTTCGGCTGGCCGCCGGTCAATCCGCCGCCGCGGATGCCGGCAGGCGCACCTCGATGCGCCCGCGCAGCGCCACCACTTCGCAATCCTCCTCGTGCGCCACGCCCGGCCTGACTGGTCAGACCGCGACAACAGGATCAGCAATTAGCGAGCCAAACGCCGGCGAACCATGGCGCGGGAAAATGCGGGGAACGATGCGGCGGATGCCGGCCATCCAGCGCCAAGAATGTGCGCGCCGGGGAGGGCGTGCGCCAAGTTGGGAATGCCGCGGGCGCGGCGCGTATCCGCCGCCCGCAAAAGAAAACGCCGCTGTCACCAGCGGCGCTCACCCCTTCAACCCCGGATCGGTTCAGGTCATCGCGGCGCCACCGCCGGCGCCGCAGTCTCATGCTTGGCCACCAGGTGATACAGCAGGAACGCCGATATGCCGCATACTGCCATCACCGTCACCAGCGGCAGGGCCGTGCCGTCGTGCCACAAGCTCATCGCCACGCCCGACAGCACGCCCATGCCGAATTGCAGCGTCCCCATCAATGCCGCCGCGGTGCCGGCCTGGCGGCCCTGGTGCTTCAAGGCGACGGCCGTGGCGTTGGGGCCGGTGAAACCGTAGGAGGTAAGAAAGCCGAAGAAGCCGACCAGCAGCAGCGGCAGGCTTTCCTGGCCGGCCGCCACCATCAGCGCCACGAACAGCGACAGGCCGGCCGGCAGCCACAGCACGCGGCCCAGCACGCGCTCGGCCGAACGCTTCATCACCAGCCGCGCATTGACCTGCGAGGCGGCGATCAGGCCGATGGCGTTGGAAGCGAAGACGAAGCCGAAGTACTGCGGCTTGATGCCATGCAGCTCGATGATCACGAACGGGCCGCCGGCGATGTAGGCGAACATGCCGGCCTGCACCAGGCCGCCGCACAGCACATAGGCCATGAACTGCTTGTGGCGCAGCAGCCCCCAGTACTGGCGCAGCGTGCGCCCCAGGTGCAAGGGCTCGGCCTGATGCACGTCGACGGTCTCGGTCAGGTACTTGCGGGTGCCGACCAGGCACAGCAGGCCGAAGATGGTCAGCACCACGAAGATGCCGCGCCAGCTCGCCATCACCAGCATGATGCCGCCGATGAACGGCGCCAGGATGGGCGCCAGGCCGAACACCAGCATCAGCATCGAGAAGGCCTTGGCCGAACCTTCGGCGCCCATGCGGTCGCGCACCATCGCGCGCGGGATCACCATGCCGGCGCTGCCGCCCAGGCCCTGGAAGAAGCGCAGCACGATCAGCGTCTCGATGTTTTGGGCGAAGATGCACAGCAGCGAGCAGATGAAATACAGCGTGATGCCGAAGAACAGCGGCGGCTTGCGGCCGAAGCGGTCGGACAGCGGGCCGTAGAACATCTGGCCCAGCGCCAGGCCGACCAGGAACGTGGCCAGCGTGAGCTGGACCAGGTTGGTGCCGACGTTGAGGTCTTGCGCAATGGCGGTGAAACTGGGCAAGTACATGTCGATGGCCAGCGCGCCCATCGCGGTGAGGGCCGCGAGCACCGCCAGCCATGGGGGAAATTTGCCCGTTGAGAGCGATGTGTCTTGCGAGGTTTCTTTGATGCTCATGGGAAATCGGTAGGACGGCCTGCGGACGGCCGGTGAAGTGAGTCGGTCATTATAAGTCCTCAGCCATTTTCCTTCAGGCAAGGGAAACCGGACGTGCGCTGACACAGGCCTGACAACTGGCCCAAATACGCGCCGACATGCAAAGAAACGCAAGGCGACGGCCATTGCCTGAACCAAAGATACCGTGCTGCATCATACCTTGATGCCAACCACGCCGAGGACAAGCAAATGACCATACGCCGTGAAGCAAAAACGCACTGGACCATCGAGGATATCGATTTCGCACGCATCGACACCGCGCGTGCCCGCAAGGATGAGAATCTGTTCTACCTCGTGGCCTGCGCTTCCTTCGTCGAAAGCGGCTCCGACCTCTATACCCACAACCTGGTCGAGTATTACCGCGGCGACGATGAGGTGGAAAGCTGGCTGCGCGAACAATGGGAGCGCGAGGAACTGCAGCACGGGGCCGCGTTGCGCGCCTATGTCGCATATGTATGGCCGGAGTTCGCATGGGAACGCGCCTACGCGAGCTTCCTTGATGAGTATTCGCAATATTGCAAGGTGGAACTGCTGGAATCCACCCGCGCCCAGGAGCTGGCCGCCCGTTGCGTGGTCGAGACCGGCACCGCGACTTACTACCGGGCGCTGGCGCGCGCTACCGATGAGCCGGTACTGAAACAACTGGCCGGGCTCATCGCCAACGATGAGGTGAACCATTACAAGCACTTCTACCAATACTTCCGGCGCTACCGCCGCCTGGAGAAGATCGGCCGTTCGCGCGTGCTCGGCACGCTCGGCCGGCGCACGCTGGAACTGAAGAACGAAGACGCCGACTGCGCCATCCGCCATGTGGTGAAAGCGCACCGCCCGGACCTGGCGGCCGACCCGGCGCGCCTGAAGGAGCTGGCATCGCGGATGAGCCGCACGGTGCGCATCAACCTCAAGCCGGAAACTACGATCAAGATGATCATGCGGCCGCTGGAGCTGCCCGTCATGGTGCAGAACATGATCGAGTTCCCGATCCGCCAGTTCATGCGGCACGTACTGCTGCGCTGAACCGCCTCACTCCCGCCTCGCCGGCATGACAATGGCCATGCCGGCCCGCCGCGCGCCCCAACTTCGCGCACGCGTCAGCGCCAGCTTGGTGAAAGCGCTGGCCGGATCCTGGCCTTGCCGACAAAACTTCCCATATTTGGTGCGTAAATTTACGCCCATTGGCAACATTGTTGCCCCTCCCTCGCCCTCCCCCGCCCCGCTTTGATGCATGCGGCCACCCGCGCCCCATCATTGGCACGCATTCTGCTAAAGCGACAAGGCAGTCAGAAAAACTCTTCCAACTCTATTCTCTGAGGGAGCAACCATGTCACGTCGTACCGTACTGAAAGCAACTGCACTTGGCGCATTCGCACTGGCCGCATCGTCCTGGCTTCCGTCCGCCTTCGCTGCGGACACCATCAAGGTCGGCATCCTGCATTCCCTCTCCGGCACCATGGCGATCTCGGAAACCTCGTTGAAGGACGTGGCGCTGATGACCATCGATGAAATCAACGCCGCCGGCGGCGTGATGGGCAAGAAGCTGGAACCGGTGGTGGTCGACCCGGCATCCAACTGGCCGCTGTTCGCCGAAAAGGCGCGCCAGCTGATTTCGCAGGACAAGGTCTCGGTGGTGTTCGGCTGCTGGACCTCGGTGTCGCGCAAGTCGGTGCTGCCGGTGTTCAAGGAATTGAACAGCCTGCTGTTCTACCCGGTGCAGTATGAAGGCGAAGAGTTGGAGAAGAACGTGTTCTACACCGGCGCGGCGCCGAACCAGCAGGCGATCCCGGCCACCGAATACCTGATGTCGAAAGAAGGCGGCGGTGCCAAGCGCTTCGTGCTGCTGGGCACCGACTATGTCTACCCGCGCACCACCAACAAGATCCTGCGCGCCTTCCTGCACAGCAAGGGCGTGAAGGATTCCGACATCGACGAGGTCTACACCCCGTTCGGCCACTCCGATTACCAGACCATCGTCGCCAACATCAAGAAGTTCGCGGCCGGCGGCAAGACCGCGGTGATCTCCACCATCAACGGCGACTCCAACGTGCCGTTCTACAAGGAGCTGGGCAACGCCGGCCTGAAGGCGACCGACGTGCCGGTGGTGGCGTTCTCGGTGGGTGAAGAGGAACTGCGCGGCGTCGACACCAAGCCGCTGGTGGGCCACCTGGCGGCCTGGAACTACTTCGAATCGGTGAAGAACCCGGTCAACGCCGCCTTCATCAAGAAGTGGAAAGCCTATGCCAAGGCCAAGGGCCTGCCCAACGCCGACACCGTGGTGACCAACGATCCGATGGAAGCGACCTACGTCGGCATCTACATGTGGAAGCAGGCGGTGGAAAAGGCCAAGTCGACCGACACCGACAAGGTGATCGCGGCCATGGGTGGCCAGACCTTCAAGGCGCCGTCCGGCTACACGCTGGAAATGGACAAGACCAACCACCACCTGCACAAGCCGGTGATGATCGGCGAGATCAAGGCCGATGGCCAGTTCAACGTGGTCAACAAGACCAAGGGCACGATCCGGGCGCAACCGTGGAGCCCGTATATCCCGGGCAACGAAGGCAAGCAGAAGATGTAATTGCAGTCATGGCGCTGGGGTGCGCCTGCGATACGCGGCTACGCCGCTACCCAGTCCGAACGGGACCTGTTATACCCACCGCCCGTTCGGACTGGGCAGCCGCAGCGCGGCGTATCGAAGGCGCGCCGCCAGTCCAGCGGTCACACCCACCACGACAAAACAGCCGCTTCCCGCTGTGCCTGCCGCCCGCCGTCCGGCATATCGCCCTACGTCCGGCAGCGCCGGGACCAGAACCAAAAATGAAAACAGCCTTCAAGCTCTTACGCGCGATGCTCGCGATGTGGCTCTGCGCACACGCGCTGGCCGCCGGCGCCGCCATCGCGCCGGATCTGTTGAAACCCTTGGGAGGAGACGATCCCGATGCCCGCATCGAGGCGGTCAACAAGATTGCCGCGCTCGCCAATGATGACGCGGCGAAGATCCTCAATGCCCTGAACAGCGACGCGCTGTACGCCACGCCGGCCGGCGAGGTGCTGATCGTCGACGATGCCGGCAACGCCTTCAACCCGGCCACCGGCCAGAGCGGCCCGGCGCCGGACGATGCCGAAGGCATCACCGTCAACAACCGCCTGCGCGGCGCGGTCGAAGGCGCGATGTCGGGACTGAAACTGCTGTCCCAGGAGCGCAACATCCGCCTGGCGGCCGCTGCCGACCTGCTCAAGAATGCCGATCCGGCGCAGCTGCCGCTGATCGAAAAGGCGCTGGCCAAGGAAACCGATCCGCAGATCAAGGACGTGCTGCAGCAAGTGCAGGCCACCGCCAACCTGCATGCGCCCGATCCCGCCACCCGGCGCGCCGCGGTGAAAACCCTGGGCGACACCACCAACGCATCGCTCAAACCCGCGCTGCAACAGATGCTGGCCAAAAACCCCGACGGCAGCTACCTCGAACCCGACGAAGGCGTGCGGATCGAAGCCGTGCGCACGCTGGCGGCGCTGGAGCGCCACCTGTCGATCGTCGATTTCGCCGGCAAGCTGTTCTACGGCATCTCGCTGGGCAGCGTGCTGCTGCTGGCGGCGCTGGGCCTGGCCATCACCTTCGGCCTGATGGGCATCATCAACATGGCGCACGGCGAGCTGCTGATGATCGGCGCCTACACCACCTATGTGTGCCAGCTGGTGTTCCGCAAATACTTCCCCGGCGCCATCGACGCTTATCTCGTGGTGGCATTGCCGGCGGCATTCATCGTCGCCGGCGCGGTCGGCATCGCGCTGGAGCGCCTGGTGATCCGCTGGCTCTATGGCCGTCCGCTGGAAACCCTGCTGTGCACCTGGGGCATCAGCCTGATGCTGATGCAGGGCGTGCGCTCCATCTTCGGCGCGCAGAACGTCGAGGTCGCCAACCCGAGCTGGATGTCGGGCGGCGTCACCGTGCTGGGGTCGCTGGTGCTGTCCTACAACCGCATCGTGATCGTGTTCTTCGCGCTGTTCGTGGTGTTCGCGGTGTGGCTGATCCTCAACAAGACGCGCCTGGGCCTGTTCGTGCGCGCGGTCACGCAGAACCGCCGCATGGCCGACTGCGTGGGCGTGTCCACCGGCAAGATCGACATGATGACCTTCGGCCTGGGCTGCGGCATCGCCGGCCTGGGCGGCGTGGCGCTGTCGCAGCTGGGCAACGTCGGCCCCGACCTCGGCCAGGGCTATATCGTCGACTCTTTCATGGTGGTGGTGCTGGGCGGCGTCGGCCAGCTGGCCGGTACCGTGATCGCGGCATTCGGCCTCGGTGAAGTCAACAAGTTCCTGGAACCGGTGGCCGGCGCGGTATTGGCCAAGATCGCCATCCTGGTATTCATCATCGTCTTCATCCAGAAGCGTCCGCAGGGACTCTTCGCACTCAAGGGAAGGAGCGTGGAATGAACGCCATGATCATGCGACCCTCTTTATTTTCCAGGCCCGCCTGGACCGGCATCGTGGTCTGCACCGTGATCCTGGCGCTGCTGCCGCTGTGCAACCTGGCCTTCCCCGAGGGCAGCGCGCTGCATGTGTCGGGCTACACTATCGCCCTGGTCGGCAAGTTCATGTGCTATGCCATGGCGGCGCTGGCGCTGGACCTGGTGTGGGGCTATACCGGCATCCTGTCGCTGGGCCATGGCGTGTTCTTCGCGCTGGGCGGCTATGCGCACGGCATGTACCTGATGCGCGCCATCGGCCGCGACGGCGTGTACCAGAGCGACCTGCCGGACTTCATGGTGTTCCTCAACTGGAAGGCCTATCCGTGGTACTGGTGGATGACCGAGCACTTCTGGTTCGCCATGCTGCTGGTGGTGCTGGTGCCTGGCCTGCTGGCGTTCGTGTTCGGCTATTTCGCCTTCCGTTCGCGCATCAAGGGCGTGTACTTCTCGATCATCACGCAAGCGATGACCTTCGCCTTCATGCTGCTGTTCTTCCGCAACGACACCGGCTTCGGTGGCAACAACGGCTTCACCGACTTCAAGCGCATCCTCGGCTTCACCATCACCGCGCCGGGCACCAAGGCAGCCCTCTACCTGGTAACGCTGGCGCTGCTGTTCGGCGCGCTGTTCCTGTGCCGCCTGATCGTCACTTCCAAGCTGGGCCGGGTGCTGCAGGGCGTGCGCGATTCCGAGTCGCGCCTGATGTTCATCGGCTACAACCCGCTGTGGTTCAAGCTGTTCGTGTGGACGCTGTCGGCCGTGATCTGCGGCATCGCCGGCGCCCTCTACGTGCCGCAGGTGGGCATCATCAACCCCTCGGAAATGTCGCCGGCCAACTCGATCGAGATGGTGATCTGGGCCGCGGTGGGCGGACGCGGCACGCTCCTGGGCCCGATCATCGGCGCGTTCACCGTCAATGGCCTCAAGAGCTGGTTCACCGCGGCTTTCCCCGACCTGTGGCTGTATGCGCTGGGCCTGATCTTCATCCTGGTCACGCTGTTCCTGCCGCAGGGCATCGTCGGCTTGATCCAGAAACTGAAAAAGCGCGACGCGCCGCCCTCGCCAGCCGGCGAAGGCGAGGCCGCGACCAAGGAGGCAGCATGAGCGCAATCGAACCGGGCAAGGCGCCCAGCGCCCCGGCCGGCATCGGCGGCTTGGGCGGCAATGTCGACACGCCGCACGCCGACCACGGCACGTCCTACGAACGCATCAAACCCGAAGGCGTGGACACCATCCACGGCGCCATCCTCTACCTGGAAAACATTTCGGTCGTGTTCGACGGCTTCCGCGCCATCAACAACCTCAACCTCGACATCTCGGTGGGCGAACTGCGCTGCATCATCGGTCCCAACGGCGCCGGCAAGACCACCATGATGGACGTGATCACCGGCAAGACGCGGCCGACCGCCGGCACCGCCTTCTTCGGCCAGAGCATCGACCTGACGCGAATGACCGAGTACGAGATCGCGCACGCCGGCATCGGCCGCAAGTTCCAGCGTCCTACCGTGTTCGAGCAGCACACGGTGTTCGAAAACCTGGAGCTGGCGATGAAGATGGACAAGCGCGTCAAGACCACGCTGTTCGCGCGCCTGTCGTCGGAACAGATCTGCAAGATCGAGGAGATCCTCAAGCTGATCCGCTTGAACGGCCAGGAAAACCGCCTGGCCGGCCTGCTCTCGCACGGCCAGAAGCAATGGCTGGAAATCGGCATGCTGCTGATGCAGGAACCGCAATTGCTGCTGCTGGACGAACCGGTGGCCGGCATGTCCGACGCCGAGACCGTGCGCACCGCCGAACTGTTGAACGAGCTGCGCGGCAAGCATTCGATCATGGTGGTGGAGCACGACATGGGTTTCGTCGAGGAGATCGCGCAGGGCGGCAAGGTCACGGTGCTGCACGAGGGTTCGGTGCTGGCCGAAGGCAACATGCAGCAGGTGCAGTCCAACGAACGCGTGATCGAAGTCTATCTGGGGCGTTAACACTATGCTGCAAGTCAACCAACTGAACCAGTACTACGGCGCCGCGCACACGCTGCGCGGGGTGTCGCTCAACGTCGAAAAGGGCAAGTGCCTGTCGCTGCTGGGACGCAACGGCGTGGGCAAGACCACGCTGCTCAAATGCCTGATGGGCGTGCTGCCGGTGGCCAGGGGCAACGTCACGTTCGACGGCCACGACATCACCAAACTCAAGCCGCACCAGCGCGCCAAGCTCGGCATCGCCTACGTGCCGCAGGGCCGCGAGATTTTCGCGCGCCTGACGGTGGAAGAGAACATGCTCATGGGCATGGCCACCAAGTCCGGCCGCAAGGCCTCGATGATCAAGGGCGAGGTCTACGAGCTGTTCCCGGTGCTGAAGGAAATGCTGCACCGGCGCGGCGGCGACCTCTCCGGCGGCCAGCAGCAGCAACTGGCGATCGCCCGCGCCTTGCTGGCCGAGCCCAAGCTGATCATCCTGGATGAGCCAACCGAAGGCATCCAGCCTTCGATCATCAAGGATATCGGCCGCGTCATCAGCCTGTTGCGTCAGCGCGGCGATATCGGCATTTTGCTGTGCGAACAATATTTCGATTTCGCGCGCGAGCTGGCCGACACCTTTGCCGTGATGTCGCGCGGCGAAGTGGTGGCGGCCGGCACGCAAGACCAGATGGATGACGAGAACGTCAAGAAACACCTGGCGGTGTAACGCCGGCGGCCCCGCCGCCGCGCATGCCGCTTCGGCAAGGCATGCGTTTTTGCGGCAGGTCTGCTATAACAACGCATCTTCATGCCGTGCGCGCAGGGAGCGTTCAACTTCCCGGCGCGCGGCGTTGCCGCCCGTTCCGAATTCCAGCCCGAACTCCAGCATTGTCGTCTTTGTATGAAACGCATTTCCGGCCAAGCCGACGCCGCCAGCACGTCCCCGCCCCTTCCCGTCGCCGCGACAGGAGGGAGCGCTGCGCATGCTGAGCAAAAACACGCGCCGGACCACGCCCGCCTGCTGCTGGGCTTCACCGATGACGCCGGCACCACGCGCCTGACGCGGCGCCAGCACTTCGGCCCGCTACGCGTGCAAAAACCGCTGTACCCCGAAACGCCCGCGGTGTGCCACGCCATCATCGTGCATCCGCCCGGCGGCATCGTCGGCGGCGACCAGCTGGCGATCGCGGCCGAGCTTGGCGACGGCGCCCATGCGCTGCTGACCACGCCGGGCGCCGGCAAGTGGTACCGCGCCAATGGCGGCGTCTCGCGCCAGGCGGTATCGCTGCGGGCCGGCGCCGGTGCGACGCTGGAATGGCTGCCGCAGGAAACCATCTTCTTCGATGCCGCCGACGTGCGCATGGAGCACGAGGTCGAACTGGCCGCGAATGCCGCCTATATCGGCGCCGAGATCCTGTGCTTCGGCCGCACCGCCTCCGGCGAGCGCTTCAACAGCGGCAGCGTCGGCCAGCGCACCGCCATCCGCCGCGGCGGCAAGCTGGTATGGTTCGAACAGGGCAAGCTGCAAGCCGAAGCCGGCGCCATGCACGGCCCGTTGGCGCTGGATGGCCAGACCGTGTGCGCCACCCTGGTCGCGGTAGGCGACGGCATGGACAATGCCCTGCTGGGCGCCTTGCGCGAGACCATCGGCGCGCTGGCGCTGGAAGGCCGCAGCGGCGCCACGCTGATGAAGCAGGTGCTGGTGGCGCGCTACATGGGTCAATCCAGCCAGGTGGCGCGGCAATGGCTGCACGCGGCGTGGCATGTGCTGCGCCCGCCGCTCATGCGGCGCGATGCGGCCATACCGCGCATCTGGAATACCTGAATACACAAGAAGCATCCAACCCTAGAACATTCGTAGAACCTGAAGGCCGCAAGCCGGCCGGGAGCCAACATGGAACTGACACCAAGGGAAAAAGACAAGCTGCTGATCTTCACCGCGGCGCTGCTGGCCGAACGCCGCCGCGCGCGCGGGCTGAAGCTGAACTATCCGGAATCGGTGGCGCTGATCACCGCCGCCATCATGGAAGGCGCGCGCGACGGCAAGACCGTGGCCGAACTGATGGCCGAAGGCGCCACCATCCTCACGCGCGCCGATGTCATGGAAGGGGTGCCGGAAATGATCCCCGATATCCAGGTGGAAGCCACCTTCCCGGACGGCAGCAAGCTGGTGACCGTCCACCATCCGATCCCTTGAATTTCTGACACAGGAGCACGCCATGATCCCAGGCGAAATGCTGGTCGAGCCCGGCGACATCGAACTCAATGTCGGCCGCGCCACCGCCACCATCACCGTGGCCAACAGCGGCGATCGGCCGATCCAGGTCGGTTCGCATTTCCACTTCTATGAGACCAACCCGGCGCTGCTGTTCGAGCGCGACGCGGCCTACGGCATGCGCCTCAACATCGCCGCCGGCACCGCGGTGCGTTTCGAGCCGGGCCAGCAGCGCACGGTCGAGCTGGTGGCGCTGGCGGGCGAGCGCCGCGTCTATGGTTTCAACGCGCTGGTGATGGGCGGCCTCAAGCAACGGAAAGGGTAAGACGATGAGCAAGATCTCCCGTTCGGCCTATGCCGAGATGTTCGGCCCCACCACCGGCGACCGCGTGCGCCTGGCCGATACCGAGCTGTTCCTGGAAGTGGAAAAGGATTACACGATCTACGGCGAGGAAGTGAAGTTCGGCGGCGGCAAGGTGATCCGCGACGGCATGGGCCAGTCGCAGCGCGCACACGCCGACGTGATGGATACCGTCATCACCAATGCGCTCATCGTCGACCATTGGGGCATCGTCAAGGCCGACATCGGCATCAAGTCGGGCAAGATCGCCGGCATCGGCAAGGCCGGCAATCCGGACATCCAGCCGGGCGTGACCATGGCCATCGGCGGCGCCACCGAGATCATCGCCGGCGAAGGCATGATCGTCACCGCCGGCGGCATCGACAGCCACATCCATTTCATCTGCCCGCAGCAGATCGAGGAAGCGCTGATGAGCGGCGTGACCACCATGATCGGCGGCGGCACGGGGCCTGCGGTGGGCACCGCGGCCACCACCTGCACGCCCGGCCCGTGGCACATCCATTCGATGCTGGCGGCGGCCGATGCCTTCCCGATGAACCTGGGCTTCCTCGGCAAGGGCAACGTCAGCCTGCCGCTGCCGCTGGAGGAACAGGTCCGCGCCGGCGCCATCGGCCTCAAGCTGCACGAGGACTGGGGTTCGACCCCGGCCGCCATCGACAACTGCCTGACGGTGGCCGACCGCATGGATATCCAGGTGGCGATCCACACCGATACGCTGAACGAAGGCGGCTTCCTGGAACACACGCTGGCCGCCTTCAAGGATCGCACCATCCACACCTTCCACACCGAAGGCGCGGGCGGCGGCCACGCGCCCGACATCATCGCGGCGGTGGGGCAAGGCAATGTGCTGCCCTCCTCCACCAACCCGACCCGGCCGTTCACCGTCAACACGCTGGACGAGCACCTCGACATGCTGATGGTGTGCCACCACCTCGACCCGGCGATTGCCGAAGACATCGCCTTCGCCGAATCGCGCATCCGGCGCGAGACGATCGCGGCCGAAGATATCCTGCACGACATCGGCGCGATCTCGATGATGTCGTCCGATTCGCAGGCCATGGGCCGCGTGGGCGAAGTGATCATGCGCACCTGGCAGACCGCGCACAAGATGAAGGTGCAGCGCGGTTCCCTGAAGGAAGACCCGTCGCGCAACGACAACTTCCGCATCAAGCGCTACATCGCCAAGTACACCATCAATCCGGCCATCACGCACGGCGTCTCGCATGTGGTGGGTTCGCTGGAGATCGGCAAGATCGCCGACATCGTGCTGTGGAAGCCGGCCTTCTTCGGCGCCAAGCCGTCGATGATCCTGAAAAGCGGCATGATCGCGGCGGCCCAGATGGGCGACCCCAACGCCTCCATCCCGACCCCGCAGCCGGTACACTACCGCATGATGTTCGGCGCCTACGGCGGCGGCCTGAAGACCTCGATGACCTTCGTCTCGCAGGCGGCCTTCAACGCCGGCATCGGCGAGCAGTTGAAGCTGAACAAACCGCTGGTGGCGGTGAAGAACATGCGCAACCTGCGCAAGAGCGACATGATCCACAACGGCGCCACGCCGAAGATGGAAGTCGATTCCGAAACCTATGAAGTGCGCGCCGACGGCGAATTGCTGGTATGCGAACCGGCCAGGTCGCTGCCGCTGGCGCAACGTTATTTCCTGTTTTGATACCTATGCTGACACTCAATACCAAGATCGAACAGGCCGACCGGATCGATGGCGAACTGGTGCTGCCGTATGACCAGCGCGAGAAGAGCCGCCTGCGCGCCACCCTGGTTTCCGGCGAGGATGCGGCAGTGTTCACGCTGCGCGGCACGGTGCTGCGCGACGGCGACCTGCTGCGCGGCGACGACGGCCGCGTGGTGAAGATCACCGCCGCGCTGGAGCCAACCTACCGCGTCGACGCCGCCGATGCGCACCTGCTGCTGCGCTGCGCCTTCCACCTCGGCAATCGCCATACGCAGGCGCACATCGGCCACGAGGGCGGCGCCGGTTTCCTGCGCATCCGCAAGGATCCGGTGCTCAAGGAAATGCTGGAAGGCCTGGGCGCGCGCGTGTCCGAAGAGCAGGCCGCGTTCGAGCCGGAAGCGGGCGCCTATGGCGGCGGCCATCACCATCATGGCGATGACCACCACAACCCGCTGGCGCCGATCCCGCTGCGCCAGAAGATCCATCGCCCCAACGATCCGCAGCCATCCTGAACGCCATGCAAGCCACCGCCCTGCTCCACTTGCTGCAGCTGTCGAGCCCATCGCTGCCGATTGGCGCATACAGCTATTCGCAAGGACTGGAAGCGGCCATCGAGAACGGCAGCGTGAGCAACGAGGCCGGCGCCAAGGCCTGGATCGCGCAAGCCTTGCATGAAGTGGTGGCGCGCTTCGAGGCGCCGGTCTTCCTGCGCCTGATGCAGGCGTTCCAGAGTCGCGACGCCGCGGCGGTCGCGCTGTGGAGCGAGCGCTTCACGGCCGCGCGCGACACCTCGGAATTCCGCGCCGAGACGATCCAGATGGGCTATTCGCTGGGCAAGCTGGCCGCCGACCTCAAGCTGGGCGACGCCGAGCTGCTGGCGATCCTGCAGGCGCAACCCGAGATACCGCTGCCCACCGCGCTGGCGTTCGCCGCCGTGGCGCTGGAGGTGCCGCTGGCCGAAGCGGTGCTGGGCATGCTGTTTTCCTGGGCCGAGAACCAGGTGCTGGCCTGCGTGAAGACCGTGCCGCTGGGCCAGGTCGCCGGCCAGCGCATGCTGCTGGCGCTGCGGCCCGAACTGGAACGGGCGGCGGCCACGGCGCAGGCGCTGCCAGACGACGAACTGTCGAACTGGTCGCCCGGCCTGTCGCTGCTGTCGATGCAGCACGAGGTGCAGTACAGCCGCATCTACCGATCTTGATATCGACCTGATATCGCCCAGGATGCCAACCCGAACATTCAACACCACCAAGAGACCGAACATATGAGCAATCCCACTTCCAATCCGCTGCGCGTGGGCATCGGCGGCCCGGTCGGCTCCGGCAAGACGGCGCTGTGCGAAATGCTGTGCAAGCGCATGCGCGACCGCTACGACATGGCCGTCATCACCAATGACATCTATACCAAGGAAGACATGGAGATCCTGCTGCGCGCCGATGCGCTGCCAGCCGAGCGCCTGATGGGCGTGGAGACCGGCGGCTGCCCGCACACGGCCATCCGCGAGGACGCCTCGATCAACCTGGAGGCGATCGCGCGCATGAGCGCCGACTTCCCCGACCTCGACCTGATCCTGGTGGAGTCCGGCGGCGACAACCTGGCCGCCACCTTCAGCCCGGAACTGTCGGACCTGACCATCTACGTGATCGACGTGGCCGGCGGCGAGAAGATTCCGCGCAAGGGCGGCCCCGGCATCACTCGTTCGGATCTGCTGATCATCAACAAGACCGACCTGGCGCCGTATGTCGGCGCCAATCTGGATATCATGGCGGCCGATGCCAAGCGCATGCGCGGCGAGCGCCCCTTCGTCTTCACCAACCTGCGCAGCGGCGACGGTGTGGAAAAGGTGATCGACTACATCCGCAAGCAGGGCCTGCTGGACAACAAGCCGAAGAACTGAGGCGCCGCGCTGCGCCGCCCCATCCAACGATTTCAGACGATTTGATTTCAGCTACGCACAAGGAGAAAACATGTTTGCACTCTCGACCAAACACCGCGCCCGCCTGGGCATGCTGGCCGTGACCGCGCTGGCAGCCGGTTCGGCGGCGGCGCACCCCGGCCATCCGGATTCGGTGATGCACGCCTCGGCCAGCTTCATGAGCGGCTTCGAACATCCGTTCTCGGGCATCGACCACCTGCTGGCCATGCTGGCGGTTGGCCTGTGGGCCGCGCAGAACAAGCAGCGCACACTGTGGGTGTTGCCGCTGGCCTTTCCGCTGATGATGGTGGCGGGCGCGCTGCTGGCGATCGCCGGCCTGAGCGTGCCGGCGGTGGAAACCGGCATCGCCGCTTCGGTGGCGGTACTGGGCTTGCTGATCGCGTTCGCGGTGCGCATGCCGCTGTGGGGCAGCACCCTGGTGGTATCGCTGTTTGCACTGTTCCACGGCTATGCGCACGGCGCTGAACTGCCGCACGGCTCGTCGGCCGCGATGTACGGCATCGGCTTCATCCTGGCCACCGCACTGCTGCATGCGGCCGGCCTGGTGGTGGGGGTGGTGGCCGGCCGCCAGATGGCCGACCGCGTAGTGCGCATCGGCGGCGTGGGCATCGCCGCCGTGGGCGCTTACCTGCTGGCGGCCTGAAGCGCGTCCTGATCCGCGTCTTGTTCTGAACGGCGGCCGCCTGGCGCGGCCAGCCAGCCATCCAGCACGGTCTCGCTGCCCTTGGGCAGATGCAGGCCGAGCTTGGAGCGCCGCCACAGGATGTCGGCGGCGCAGGTGGCCCACTCGTGGCGCACCAGATAGTCCACCTCGGCGGCGTACAGCCCGGCGAGGATTTCCTCCCCCATCTCTTCGAGCTTGCCGCGGCCCTTGAGCAGTGTATGCGTGCGGCTGCCGTAGGCGCGCGCATAGCGGCGCAGCAGTTGCGGCGGCAACCAGGCGTATTGCGCCTGCAAGCCTTGCACGAAGCCGTCGAACTCGCGCACCGAACGATTTTCCGGCAGCGCGCCGAACAGGTCGCCGCCCGGCAGGCAGGCGCCGGCGGTCCATGCCGCGCGGTTGTTGCCCAGCAGCGGCGCGATCATGTCGACCGCCTCTTCGGCCAGCTTGCGGAAGGTGGTGATCTTGCCGCCGAACACCGACAGGAGCGGCGCGCCTTCCCGGTTCAGGTCGAGCTGGTAGTCGCGCGTGACGGCCGAAGCGTCGGCCGCCGCGTCTTCCAGCAGCGGGCGCACGCCGGCATATGACCACACCACGTCGGCAGGCGCGATGGGCTTGCTGAAGTAGCGGTTGGACAGCGTGCAGAGATAGGCGATTTCATCGGCCGAGATGGCGACGTTTTCAGTGGCGCCCCGGTACTCGACGTCAGTGGTGCCGATCAGCGTGAAGTCGCGCTCATAGGGAATGGCGAACACGATGCGGCCGTCCGGGTTCTGGAAGATGTAGGCGTGGTCGTGCTCGAACAGGCGCCTGACCACGATGTGGCTGCCCTTGACCAGCCGCACCGACTTGCTGGAACGCACATGGGCGGACTCGCCCAGGAATTGCGCCACCCACGGGCCGCTGGCATTGACCACGCAGCGCGCGCGCAACTGCAGCAGGTGGCCGTCCGCCTGGCGCAGGCTGGCCTGCCACTGCTCGCCCTGGCGGACGATGGATTCGCAGCGGGTGCGGGTGAAAATGCGCGCGCCGTTCTCGGCGGCGTCCATGGCGTTGAGCACGACCAGCCGGGCATCGTCGACCCAGCCGTCCGAATACACGAAGCCGCGCGTGAACTCGGGCTTGAGCGGGGCGCCCGAGGCGTGGCGGCGCAGGTCCAGCCCGCGCGAGCCCGGCAGCAGTTCGCGCCGCGCCAGGTGGTCGTACAGGAACATGCCCAGGCGGATCAGCCAGGCCGGGCGCTGGCCGCGGTCGTGCGGCATGACGAAACGCAACGGCCACATGATGTGCGGGGCGCTGCGCAACAGCACCTCGCGCTCGATCAGCGCCTTGCGCACCAGGCCGAACTCGTAGTGCTCAAGATAACGCAGGCCGCCGTGGATCAGCTTGGACGACGACGACGAGGTATGCGCCGCCAGGTCGTGCTGTTCGCACAGCGCCACCGACAGGCCGCGGCCGGCCGCGTCGCGCGCGATGCCGGCGCCGTTGATGCCGCCGCCGACGACCAGGACGTCGCACTCCAGGGGGAAGGATACCGATTGTTTGCTGTGTGCTTGCATGCCGTATCGCCTCTTACAGGACGCGCTTGCGGATCTGCGTCACCGCCACTTCGGTGACGATGACGATGGCGAAGATCGAGACCAGCACGGTTGCCACGCGCGGCCACTGGAACAGGTTCAGCGCGGTATCGAGCACCATGCCCACGCCGCCGGCGCCGACGATGCCCAGCACCGCCGATTCACGCACGTTGATGTCCCAGCGCAACAGCACGATGGACATGAAGGCCGGTTTCAGCTGCGGCCAGTAGCCGTACCAGATCTCGGAGAACTTGCCAGCCCCCGAGGCCTGCAGCGCTTCGATCGGCCCGCGCGGCATCTGCTCGATGGTTTCGCCGGCCATCTTGCCGACGAAGCCGATCGAGCGGAAGGCAATGGCCAGGGTGCCGGCCAGCGGGCCGGGGCCGAAGATCGCCAGGAACAGCAGCGCCCACACCAGCGAATTGACCGAACGGCTGGCCACCAGCACGATGCGCGCGAACAAGTTGAGTCCGCGGTGGGGCGTCAGGTTGGAAGCGACCAACAGGCCGAACGGGATCGCCAGCACGATCGACAGCAGCGTACCCAGCGTGGCGATATGCAAGGTCTCGATCAGGCCGGCCTTCACATCGGTGCCGAAGTAATCCCAGTCGATGGGCCACATGCGGCCCAGCATGTCGCTCATCTGTTCCGGCGCGTCGTACAGGAACTCGGGGATGATCTCGATGTAGCGCAGCGACTGCACCACGGCGGCCGCGATGACCAGCCAGACGGCGAAGCGCAGCAGGCGCTGCAACGGCGTATGGCGCTGCCATTCGCGCTCGGCCGGACTGATGGCGGCCTGCGGGTTGCGGAGTGCGGTATCAGACATGGAAGACCTTCTTGACCGAGTTCGCCAGCAGTTCGCCGACGACGATGATGGTGATGATGGTGACCAGGATGGTGAACACGAAATCGTAGTCGAAGCGCTGGAAGGCGGAGAACAGCACGCCGCCCACGCCGCCGGCGCCGACGATGCCGACCATGGTCGAATTGCGCAGGTTGGAGTCGAGCTGGTAGGTGGAGAAGCCGACGAAGCGCGACAGCACCTGCGGCAGCACGCCGAACAGGATCACGTTCATGAACGAGGCGCCGGTGGCGCGGATGGCTTCGACTTGCTTGATCGAGATCTCTTCGATGGCTTCGGCGAACAGCTTGCCGATGAAACCGATCGAGGCCACGATCAGCGCCAGCACGCCGGCCAGCGCGCCGAATCCCACCGCCTTGACGAACAGGATGGCGACGATCACCGGATGCAGCGAACGGCACACCGAGACGAAGGCGCGCGCGGGCCAGGAGATCCAGGCCGGCATCAGGTTGCGCGCGCCCATCAGGCCGATCGGCAGCGAGAGCAGGATGCCGAACAGCGAGGCCAGCACGGCGATCTGCAGGGTTTCCTTGATGCCGTCCCACAGGATGTCGCCCTTGCTGACGTCAGGCGGGAACATGCGGCCGAGGAACTTGGCGCCATTGCCCAGTCCCGCGGAAAAACGCTCCCACGAAAAGCCCAGTTGGGTGGCGGCGTAGACCGCGTACAGCAGGATCAGCCAGACGGCGATGCGGGTGGCGAGCTGCGGGCGGAAGGCCAGGCTGACGCGGCCGTTGTTGGAATGGAGGACGGTGCTCATGCCAGCCAATCCTCGCCGCCGTAGATCTGCTTGAGGAAATCGTCGGACAGGTTCTCGGCATTGCCGTCGTAGACCACGTGCCCGCCGGACATGCCGATGATGCGGTCGGCGTAGCGCTTGGCCAGTTCGACGTCGTGGATGTTGACGATCACCGGGATCTTCTGCGCGCGGCCCTGTTCCTTCAGCAGCGAAATGATCTCGAAGGAGGTCTTGGGATCCAGCGAGGAGGTCGGCTCATCGGCCAGCAGCAGGCGCGGGCGCTGCATCAGCGCGCGCGCGATGCCCACGCGCTGGCGCTGGCCGCCGGACAGCGCGTCGGCGCGCTGGTTGGCAAAGTTGCCCAGGCCCACGGTATCGAGCAGCTCGAAGGCATGGGCGATGTCTTCCTTGGCGAAGTTGCGGCGCCATGCGGTCCAGGCGTTGACGTAACCGAGGCGGCCGCAGAGCAGGTTTTCCATCACCGACAGGCGCTCCACCAGGTTGTATTCCTGGAACACCATGCCGATGTGGCGGCGCGCCTCGCGCAGGGCGCGGCCGCGCAGTTCGGCCAGGTTCACACGCCTGCCTTCGCTGTCGAACCAGATGGCGCCGCGGCTGGGGTCGACCAGGCGGTTGATGCAGCGGATCAGGGTCGACTTGCCGGTGCCGGAAGGGCCGATGATGGCAACCAGGCCGGCGTCGCCGATCTTCAGGTCGATGCCTTTGAGGATGGGATGGCCGGGCTTGTATTCCTTGACCAAGCCCTGGATTTCGATGGCGTGTGACATGGGCGGAGCTTTCTCTCGGTGGTCGCGGCGCGGCTGCAGGACGCAGGCGGCCGCGGCCCGGGATCGCTCCCGGGCCGGTGTTGCGTGAATCGGTATGTTGCGGTTGTTGCGCAGCCCACGCCGCTATGCGCGTGCATGGCCGTGGGCGGATGACGCGGCTTACTTCTTGCCGGAGTTCTGCTTGTCGTAAGCGGCGCGGTTGAAGGATTCGCCGGCGGCGTGGGCGACGAAGCGCACCATTTCGAAGTCCTTCTTGTAGTTGATCGGGTAGAAGCGGTCGGCGCCGGCGAAGGCCTTCTTCAACTCATCGGTGAAGCGGTAATCGTAGAAGCACTTGAGCATCTTGTCGCGGAAGACCGGCTCCAGATCGTGCGCGTAGGCGAAATCCTGGGTCGGGAATTTTTCGCTGTGCCAGATCACGCGGAAGTTCTCGGCCTTGATCACGCCGCGCTCCACCATGCGGTCGAACACGTCGGAGGCGATCGCGGCGGCGTCGTAGTCGCCCGAGTTCACGCCCAGGATGGACTGGTCATGCTTGCCGGAGAAGATGACCTTGTAGTCCTTGTCCGGCGTCACGCCCAGCTTGGGGAACAGGGCCATCGGCGCCATGTGGCCGGAGTTCGACGAGGGCGCGGTGTGCGCGACTTTCTTGCCCTTGAGGTCGGTCATCTTCTGGATCGTGCTGTCCTTGCGTACGATCACGTTGAGTGTATAGCCCTGGTAGCCCTTGGCGTCGCCGATCACGGCGAACGGCACGGCGCCGGCGATGTTGACGGCGAAGTTGGTGGGGCCCGGCGAGAAGCCGCCGACGTGCAGGCGGCCCGAGCGCATCGCTTCGATTTCAGCGGCGTTGGACTGCACCTGGAAGAACACGACCTTCTTGGCGGTGCATTGCGACAGATAGTCGGTGAAGGGCTTGAAGATCTTGTCGTAGACGGCCGGGTCCTCCACCGGGGTGAAGGTGAACACCAAGGTGTTGGGGGTCTTCAGCTTCTTGGGATCGGTCGGGGTATCGGCCGTCAGGTCGTTGTTGGCGTCGCAGTATTGCTGGTCGAGGTCGCCGCGGTTGGGGCAATTGTCCTGCGCGAAGGCGATCGCCGGAACGGCGAGGGCCAGGGCGAGCAGGGTCTTGATCAGACGCTGGGTCATGCTGTCTCCTGAAGATGGTTATGGTCATTGCCGGATTTCATGCGTCATGTGGGGCGCATGCCGGAAGATGTGCGGGAGTGTAGGCGAGGGCCGCGGCTTTTGCCACCCTGCGGCCGATGAAAGCCGCACTTTCCTTGCAGCGACCTTTCCGCCGGCTTTCAATCTGCTTTCAAGGGCGGCCCTGTGTCCATTTGCCGGGCGCGGCAACGGCCCCAGGATACCCGCCACGCCCACCACACCCGCAGCGGGACTCGCGCCGGGCGCGGTTTGGCGGTATAAAGGCGGCTGACCAACAAGAACCACACCGGAGATCATGCATATCCTGCTGGTAGAGGACGACATCGACATGTCGCGCGCCTTGCTGAGGGCGCTGGAGCGGCGCGGCTTCCAGGTCACGCATTGCGCCGACGGCATCAGCGCGCTGTCGCACATCAAGGATGGCATCGGCGACCTGGTGGTGCTGGACCTCAATATCCCCGGCCTGGATGGCTTGCACCTGCTGCAGCGCATCCGCTCGCAGGACATCCATACGCCGGTGATCGTACTGACCGCGCGCGGCGCGGTGGGCGACCGCGTGGTGGGGCTCAATGCCGGCGCCGACGACTACCTGGCCAAGCCGTTCGACCTGGATGAACTGGATGCGCGCATCCGCGCCTTGCTGCGCCGCCGGAACAATGCCGAGGACGGCTTCCTGCGTTGCGGCCGGCTGAAACTGGAGCGCGGTTCGGGTGCCGCCTATTGCGACGACGATCCGCTGGAATTCACGCCGCGCGAGCATACGCTGTTAAAGGCGCTGATCGCCAAGCCGGGGCATGCCGTGACCAAGGAACGCCTGTTCAGGCTGGTGTTCCCGATGGAAGACAATACCCAGATCGAGGCCATCGAGGTGGTGGTGCATCGCCTGCGCAAGAAGCTCATGCCCACCGGCACCGAGATCATGACGCTGCGCGGCCTGGGCTACCTGCTGCGCGTACGTCCAGCCGATAACGGGGACTGAGAAGATGCGCCTGCTGTCGCGCCGCCGCTCGGTACGCACTTACCTGCTGGCCTGGATCATCTCGCCGATCGCGCTGTTCATCGTGATCGATTCCTTCTCGCTGTATCGCAATACGCTGGAGTCGGTCAACACGGCCTACGATCGCATGCTGATCGCGTCGGTGCATTCGATCGGCGACTTGCTGCGCATCGAAAACGGCGAGCTGAAAGCCTCGCTGCCCTATGCCGCGCTGGAGATCTACGAGGCCGACTATTCCAGCCGCATGATCTATCGCATCAACGACCTCGACGGCAAGCTCTTCGACGGCGATGACGATTTGCCCGCCTATTCGGGCAAGGCTGACAGGTCCGCCATCTATCCATCGCTGGCGCATATCTATGAAGATACTTATAACGGCGCACCGGTGCGCGTGGCCGCGCTATTCCAGCCGGTAGCGACCAATGGCCCGCGCGGCACGGCGCTGGTGCAGGTAGCCGAGACCATGGAGAACCGCAGCGCGCTGGCGCGCAAGATCTTCTGGGAGACGCTGGTGCGCCAGATGGCGTTGCTGGTGGTGATCGTCTCGGTGACGCTGTATGTGGTGTCGCGCGCGCTGCAACCGGTCGACGCGCTGCGGCGCCAGCTCGATGAGCGTAGCGCCGATGATTTGTCGCCGGTGGCGCCGCCCATGTCGCCACGCGAATTGCAGCCGTTCATCAATGCACTGAACCAGTTGATGGCGCGCCTGCGCCGCCTGCTGGATCACCAGCAGCGCTTTGTCGCCAATGCCTCGCACCAGTTGCGCACGCCGCTGGCGGTGCTGAAGACGCAGCTGCAGTCCGGCTTGCGCGGCGATGCGCCGGCGCAGGAAATCCTGGCCGAGATGTCCGGCACGGTGGACCGTGCGACCAACCTGGCCAACCAGTTGCTATCGTTGGCCAAGGTGGAGCAATTGCGCGGGCGCGGCGTGCAGGAGGTATGCGACCTGGGCATGCTGGCGCGCGAGACGGCGGTCGACCTGTCGCCGCTGATCGCTGAGAAGAATCTCGATTTCGAGTTGGAGGGCGGCAAGGCGTTCGTCATGGGCCATCCGTGGATGGTCAGCGAACTCATTTCCAACCTGCTGCATAACGCGATCCGCCATACGCCTGCGGGCGGCAGGCTGGGCATACGCATCCGGCAAGAGAATCAACGCATCGAATTGCTGGTGTGGGACAGCGGCGGCGGCATCGCCCCCGAAGCGATGGATACCGTGTTCAAGGCATTTTCTTCCAGCGGTTCTTCCTCAGGCGGCCTGGGCCTGACCATTTGCGGCGAGATCGTCGATTCCATGGGCGCCACCATTAATTTGCATAACCGCTTCGAAGGCGGCCATGCGACCTGCGTTGGGCTCAATGCCAGTGTCGTGTTCCCGATAGTTCCGCATTCCTGATGCCAGCGGTTGCTACACTGGGAACCCGCCGTTTATTTTATTAGTCCCTTATGGCTGCATCATCTATCAAGGCTGTCGCGCTCAGCGCGGCGTCACGCTCCGGCTCCATCTTGTCGACGGAGCAGGAAGCATTCAATGCCTTGATCCGGCAGATCGGCCGGCAACGGGAGTTGCTTGCCGCCTGGGAGCAGGCAGGCGGATTGTTCCAGAAGATCTATGCCGCGGAATTAGTCCCGCTGCGCCTGACTGCCAGCCGTCTCGCGCGTGAACTGATATTGAAGCTGGACGCGCATGAAAGCCATGAGGAACTCAGTTCTTCGGAGCGGCAAACGATATCGGCATTGGTTCTCAGGCTGCTGCGGGAGTTTGACAGCGAGGCATTGGATGCGGAACTCAAGGTAATCTACAACCGGCATGGTTCTTCCGACTATGACCAGGAAGTGGCGCTGGAAGTGGCTGACATGAAGGCCGAACTTGAACAGATGTTCGGCGAGTCGCTGGGTGAAGATCTTGATGTGAGTTCGCGGGAAGAACTGATGCGGCGAGCGCGCGCCAAATTGGCACAGCAGCAAGCCAGGGAAGCGGCCAAAGAAGAAGCGCGAGCGCGCAGGAAAGATGAAAAGGCGTCGAAAGCCGGCCGCGCGAAGGCAGGGAAATCGACTGAATCCCCACTACGCAAGGAAAAATTGCAGGCTGAACTGGCCCAACCGCTGCGGGAGATCTATCGCAAGCTGGCCAGCGCCTTGCATCCCGATCGCGAACCCGATCCGCAATTGCGGATACGCAAGACCGCGCTCATGCAGTCATTGAACCAGGCCTATGCCGCGCAGGACTTGCTGAGATTGCTGGAACTGCAAATCGAGCTACAGCAGATCGATCGGGATGCGCTGCACGATATCGGCGATGAGCGGCTCAGGGAATACAACAGCCTGTTGCGAAATCAATCAGAGGCGCTTGAGAGAGAAATCCAGCAGACTGAAGCACAATTCGTTCACAGCTACGGCCTGACGGCTTCCCGGGACCTGGCGCCGGATACGCTTATTGCTTCGCTGCGTGCCGACATGGAAGAAGTGAAAACGAGCATCGATGTCATGGAAGACAGTCTGGGGAAATTTTCCGACCTTAAGGTGTTGAAGCGCTGGCTCAAGGACGAGAAGAAAAATATCAGGGCAGGTCAGGGCATCAGCGGTGGATAGCTGAAAGCTGCTGTTTTCTTGCTGGTCTTGCGAAGTCCTATTTCTTCGGGGGAGAGGAGAAGCCGGCATCAGCCGGTTTTTCTATTGTCCGCAGCGAAGGCGGATGGCCTTGCCGGTTTTATCAAGGTGAACCTGGGCAGTGATGTTGAATCACACGCGGGAATGATCCTGCGCCTGCAGTCCAGGAGTGATGACGGGATGCGTATGGACCTGTAAGGAGGTAGATGCAGGGGTTGCCACCGAATACGGCGTGCCTTGGCGGCGGGTATGGAGGTACGCTCGCAGAGGCAGCCCAAGCTTCCAAGCCGAAGCGAAGCCCAGAGCCAGAAGGGCTAAACGCTAAAACGCTCCCCCAACGCGGC
>NZ_VFNI01000001.1 GCF_006715495.1 Herbaspirillum sp. SJZ106 | reverse complement strand
CACCGCAGGCTACGCTGCCGGCAACAACCCCAGCACCACTGCGGCTTGCCGCTTAGACTAACTTTAAGTCTGGACCAGTTGTTTCAGGCCGGTCAGTCTTGCCAAATCTTGTAGGTCGCGGTCCATCGACCGGCAAACTAGATTTGAAAAGAACGGTGATGTCGGGGCTCCTTGGGAAAGTGAGCCGTCAAAGGTGCAAATATGTGCGACAACTGATGCAACTGCATGAGAGAAATTAAAGGGGCGCTTTTGCAGAACCCCTCTAATTCGGTAAAACGAAATGCTCGGAAAGAAATCCTGCAGGTCGATATTTAATACATGTTGCGTCCGCGGAGAGCAGTGCGCGTTCGCATTAGTCAAAATACTTCTATGAGGAACGAAGCCGTGAACGGACGGCTTAAATGGGCTACTTTTCTTCGTTAAATACTCTAGTATCAGAAGCTGAAATGCTTTGATATTGGCGAAGGGCTCCGCAATGCTTCTGAGTTTCCCATTGCGCTTTGTAAGCGTGAATACTCGGTAATTGGGCTGCGGATAAATCAGCTTTTGCAGCTGAGAATAGGGCAAACCGAGAATGCGCCGCGAAAATTGCGCAACATCATTTCGTATCAAGCTATCCGTTAGAGCTGGGAAAAGAAATGGATTGGGCATGTTGCCAACAGTAGGTGCCGCCCCGGTTGTCTTTCTCCTATATCAGTTGCGACCACATACACTGTTCGCAACCAGAAGACAACGGGGATACTATGCGAATAGCCTGCGTTAACGCGGGCCTGGTTAAGCTCCAACCGAAGCGGCTTTGCGATTCTAAATCAGGGCACAGCCGGTCGACAATAATATTTGTGACCAGCGTGAACTCGAATGTCTCACTGTGTCCGCTCTGCGCGGCTGTGATGGATGTACAAATAAAGCAGGCCGATTGGAGCGATGACTGGAGAGAGGAACCAGCATAGGCCCATCATGAATAGCTTCACTACCAACATCAGAATTGCGTTCACGTAGAAGACATTGTCCCCCATGATGAATGACACGATGCTTTCGTAGACGAAGCGCGCGTACGGATATAGCAATGTGCAGACAATGAATAGCGGAATGAGCTTCAACTGGAATGCATGGTTGCCGCTTGTCGACGCGAAGTACATCATTACGGGGAAAATTAGGCCAAATACAAATTGCCTGAAGTAGTAACGACTATTCAGCCCCCCGAATGTCTTGCTAAGCACCGGACGTAATTGCACGAACTTCCCCTTTCGATTTTTAATTAATTATTACCCCATGGGAATGGTATCACTAAAATTCGGTTTGGAATTTTGACCTCTCCAACTTTGAATGACTTGCGCGCTACGAAAAAAGAAGGCAATCGCTACTATTTCCTCCATTCGCCAGTCTTTGCTGACCAGCCTCAGCGTGTATTGAGTGAGCGCTCTAAACGACCTCTGCAAATTCCCGAGAAAACGATGGTTATCGTCGAAGGCTGCATCTCAACGAAGAAGGACGCTTATTCCAGCAAATAGGTCGACCAGCTTCTCTGATTGAGAAAATCGAGCGGGCCTAAATCTAGGAGCCAACCACCTGCTTAAGCGCCAAGCCTGTAAGTTGCTTGATGACCTCGAACGTGAGGTCGATGCCTTTCTTTTTTGCGATGTCTTTGACCGCGGTCCACACTGAGTTGGAGCGCATGGTGTCGAGCAGGTCGTGGCCCGTCATGGTCAGCCTCGGCGTGGTAATCGCCCAGTGGCATTCCCCAGTCGAATCGCGAATTATCTTAATACCTTCGATATAGCCGGCCTCCGCCAAGAGTTCTACATGCCCGCATATCCGATTCGAAGTAGCAAAGTATTCGCGAATCTTTTCCTGGTACTGTGCCTCGGTTTCTCCATCCAACCATCGAGGAGATTTCGGAATATCGACGAAGACGTCGCGGTCTTCTTCAATATCCGTCAGTTGCTGGCGGATTAAATCCCAGTCTCGCTTCATGAATTTCTCCTGGCCACGTTTTGGGGGAGGCGCTGCCGGCTGGCAGCTCCTTTGCATTTCTCGAATAGTACGTGGAATATCAACTCACGGTGCTTTGCTCATCCCGCCATTGCTGGAACAAGCGCTGGAAGGCTTTTGCCATTGAGTCATCCCATGGGTAGTATAGTTTTGGTGAGAACTCTTTGAAGTAGGACTCACGCAGCTCTTCCCAGGTCTGAACGTGCAGCGGCAAGTGGGGGCAATCTATCGCATCCTTGATGACAAGCCTCTTGTCGCCGCGAGCTGACTTGAGGAGTCGCGTTTTGTTATCGAGCAGCCATTTCTTAAAGGATGTATTCCACATCCGCAGCGTTTCATGATGAGGCGTTGTGCGCTGGAATAGCTGCAAATTTGTTTTCCCAACCGCATACCAACCGGATTCGTCGTGCTCGGAATACTTCCAGCCGACTTCGCGCGCGTACTCCTGGCCGCTCGGCCCTGGTTCGTTATGACGGAAAGAATCTCTGTAAGGCATTGAGACAAGCGCGAAGCTGTACTCGATGAACTTACCATTTGCGAGCGGCAGTCGTTGATAAAAACGGTAGCGATGGTCAGTCTTGGGAAATTCGAGTTGCGGGTGCCGGGTGTTGACCAAGTCACCCCATCCTTCAGCTGCCGCTGCGTGATCGATACCATGCATGAATCGCATCGATATCTCGGTGGGTAAATCTGTCGTGTACGCAGACCCTGGATAGCCTAAACCGTGCATTTTGGCGAACAGGGCAACAGCCCGGCGCCGCAGTAGGTTAATTTGGTCGTAGTTTTTGACATCGTCAATCTCCAACACCCTAATTCGCTCAAGCACATTGAGGAATTCCGCCTTGTTGTCTTCGCGGACGATGATATCCACAAGGTGGAAAAGGGGAATATCCTGATAGCCCAACGCCTCGAGCCGCGCGAAGAATGGCTGGTCTTGTAGCAAATCTAGCGATGGCGCCACGTCATCCGTGATTGCCTTGTTCAGCGCGATATTGCTCTGGAAGCCAAGTGCCGAGGCAATTGCTTCGCTGAGGTGCGACGATGAAACTTTGGTGAGGCGGTCTTTGAGGGATTGCTTCAGCTTACGAGCGGCATCAGCAGAAAATGCGGGCGCGCAAGTAGCGGCCATGGAGACACTCCAATCATTTAATTGGTCAGCATCTCCCGATTACGTACCGACCCAATGAATGGAATGCGGAAGTAGTGTTGCATTTCATGTCTGCTTTAACCCGGGAGCAGGTCCGGCCCAGACGCCTTGAGCCTAATCCTATCATCGGATTTGTTGAGTTTGCAACCGCAAATTGCCAGATTCGACGGCCGGCAGGCGGATAGAAAGGAGAATTGCGTTTCAGCATTACACTGATGAGCGCTGCAGAATTATCCTTGACGAAACGGCATTCGCATCTCCGATGCGGCTTTTTCATTGGCGCTCACGAACGAGGCTGTCTCAACGTTCCATCACGCGGCAGGAGACGAAGACGCCGATGGCGTCCATTGGCCGTTGACGATCTTTTCCAGCCAGAAGGTGCCGATCACGGTTTTGACGTCGGTAATCTGGCCGCTGCGCACCTGTTCCAGCAGCTCGGACAAGGGCGCCTTGTAGATATCGAGGAACTCGCCCTCATCCAGCTTGCGCTCCCCTTCCTGCAAGCCGCGCGCGACATACAGTTCGAGCCGCTCGTCGGCATAGGCGATGGCATTGTGGATGGTGCAGATGTGCTGCCAGTCGGTGGCGGTATAGCCGGTCTCTTCCAGCAATTCGCGCTTGGCGCAAGCCAGCTCATCCTCGCCCGGATCGATCTTCCCGGCCGGGAATTCGATGAAGACGCGGTTCAACGGATAGCGGAACTGTTTTTCCATCAGCACGGTGCCGTCGTCGAACAGCGGCAGGATGGTCACCGCGCCGGGGTGCTTGATGTATTCGCGCACGGCTTCCTTGCCGTCGGGCAAAGTCACCGTATCGCACTGCACCTTCAGGAAGTGGCCGTCATAGACCTGTTGGCTGTCTTTTTTCGTTTCTCTCAGGTGTGCATCCATCGTAGGCTCGCGAGATCGAAGGTGAGTGGAAAACGGCGCGGCTCTCTCCGGCCCGTGGCGGCCGGAAGAACCGGGTGGTGGGATAGCGCGGCGGCCCGTCGCAACGGATGGCCGCGCATGCCTGAGTCAGCCGGGCTCGAAGTCAGCCGTGCTTCTTGCGCAGGTAGCGCAGCACGTAGCCGGGATAGGCAAGCACCAGGAACAGACAGCCGGTGACCGCATAAAATTCCCAGCCCTGGGAAAAGACGTTGCCGATGCCGGCTTCGAGGAAGTGGGCGACGATGCCCACGGCAAAGTAAAGCGCCAGCAGTTCGAGCAGGCGCACCCAGATCGGCTTGATCCAGCCGTCGTCCTTGCGTAGCGGCACCAGGGCGAACAGTTGCTGGTTGAAGAAAGGCAAATTGGCCGCGAAAGCGGCCAACAGGATCACCAACCAACTGAAGAGGGAAACGTTCACGTCTCCCGCCCCTTACGCGACGACCTTGCTGAGGAAGGTCGCCAGCGTGGTGACGATGGCATTGGTGCAGGCATCCATCAAGTGGCCCGGCCACAGGCCGATGGCCAGTGCGGCGATGCCGTTGAGGCTCAGCACCAGGCGCATGTCGGGAGTGGCGACGATCTTGGCGTTGTCGACCGGATCGTCGAAGTACATGACCTTGACCACGCGGATGTAGTAGAACGCGCCGACCAGCGAGAACAGCACGGCCAGCACGGCCAGCCAGATCTGGCCGGTGCCCAGCACGGCCTGCAGCACCGACAGCTTGGCATAGAAGCCGACCAGCGGCGGAATGCCCGCCAGCGAGAACATCAGGATCATCATGACTGCGGCGAACCACGGGCTGCGCTGGTTCAGGCCCTTGAAGTCTTCGATCGTGTCGGCTTCGAAGCCGGCGCGCGAGAGCAGGATGATGACGCCGAAGGTACCCAGCGTGGTAAGCACATAGGTGACCGCGTAGAACATCGAGGAGCTGTAGGCGTTGACGGCCGAGAACAGGTTGCCGTCCACCACGCCCGACATCATGCCCAGCAGCATGAAGCCCATGTGCGAGATGGTCGAATAGGCCAGCATGCGCTTGATGTTGCTTTGCGCGATCGCGGTGACGTTGCCCAGGATGATCGACAGCACGGCCATGACCATCAGCATCTGTTGCCAGTCCACCGCCAGCGGCAGCATGCCTTCGACCAGCAGGCGGAACGTGATCGCGAACGTGGCCAGCTTGGGCGCGGCGCCCAGCAGCAGCGTGACCGGGGTCGGCGAACCTTGATAGACGTCCGGCACCCACATGTGGAATGGCACGGTGCCCAGCTTGAAGGCCAGGCCGGCCACCAGGAACACGATGCCGAACACCAGCACGGTGCGGTCGACGGTGCCCGAGACGATGGCGCGGAACACTTCATTCAATTCCAGCGAACCGCCGGTGGCGCCGTACAGCATCGACATGCCATACAGCAGGAAGCCCGACGCCAGCGCGCCCAGGACGAAATACTTCATGGCGGCTTCGGTAGATGCGGCGTTGTCGCGACGCAGGGCGACCAGCGCATACAGCGACAGCGACATCAGTTCCAGGCCCAGGTAGATCGACAGGAAGCTGTTGCCGGAAATCATGATCATCTGGCCCAGCAGGGCGAACAGCGCCAGGGCGTAGTATTCGCCGCCCAGGTGGCCGCCGGTGATGCCGCGCACGCTGTTGTATTGGCGCGAGTAGACCAGGGTGACGCCGACGCCCAGGTAGGTAAACAGCTTGAGCAGGTTCGACAGCGGGTCGGAGACGAACATGTTGTTGAAGGTGTAGACCGTCGCGCCACCGTTGAGGTCGCCGGTGGTCAGCACCGCGCAAACCACCAGCGCCGCCAGCGACAGCAGGTAGGTGATGATGCGCTTGGCTTCCGGCAGGAACATATCGATCAGCAGGATCACCGAAGTGGCGATCAGCAGAAATATTTCCGGATAGACAGGGATCAGATTAATGTTGTTCATTTAGTTACCGCTTGTGTTCGTCCGCTCGTTTCGTCGGCGTACCGGTCCGCTAGTTACGGTGCTGCCCTCGCCTGTCGCCTTTGGCTTCCTTCGAGGTTCCTGCTCACCGTGAAACGCAGCCGGACTATCGCTTCGCTTGGCCGGCATGCTGCGCCGGCTTGCCTCTTACCTACTTCAACCGGTGGAGCCCTGACCGGCGCTCCACCTTCCAACCGTCAAGATCAGTTGATCTTGGATACCGCAACGTGCTGCAACAGGTCGGTCACCGAGGTCTGGATGCTGTCGGTGATGATCGCCGGATACAGGCCCATGACCATGGTGGCGATCGCCAGCAGGCCAAGGATGAGGAATTCGCGCGGGTTGACGTCGACCAGCGCTTCCACATGGTGATTGGCGACGGCGCCGAAGATCACGCGCTTGGCCAGCCACAGCGAGTAGGCCGCGCCCAGGATCAGTGCGGTGGCGGCCAAGAGGCCGATCCAGAAATTGAACTTGACCGCGCCCAGGATCACCATGAATTCGCCGACGAAACCGGAAGTGGCCGGCAGGCCGCAGTTGGCCAGCGAGAACAGGATGAAGAAGAAGGCGAAGCGCGGCATCTTGTTGACCACGCCGCCGTACTGGGCGATTTCGCGGGTATGCATCTGGTCGTACAGCACGCCGATGCACATGAACATCGCGCCGGAGACGAAGCCGTGCGAGATCATCTGCACGATGCCGCCCTGCACCGCCAGGTCGTTGAACATGAAGAAGCCCAGGGTGACGAAGCCCATGTGGGCGATCGACGAGTACGCGACCAGTTTCTTCATGTCCTGCTGCACCAGCGCCACCAGGCCGATGTAGATCACCGCCACCAGCGACAGGAAGATCATGAAGCCCGACAGCGCATGGCTGGCGTCAGGCAGGATCGGCAGCGAGAAACGCAGGAAACCGTAGGCGCCCAGCTTCAGCATGATCGCGGCCAGCACGATGGAGCCGCCGGTCGGCGCCTGCACGTGGGCGTCCGGCAACCAGGTGTGCACCGGCCACATCGGCACCTTCACCGCGAAGGCGGCCAGGAAGGCGAAGAACAGGATCTTCTGCTCCAGCATCGACAACGGCAACTGGTGCCAGGTCGGGATGTCGAAGCTGCCGCCCGAGACGAAGTACAGGTAGATCAGCGCGACCAGCATCAAGAGCGAGCCCAGCAGCGTGTACAGGAACAGCTTGAAGGCCGCGTACACGCGGTTGTCGCCGCCCCATACGCCGACGATGATGAACATCGGGATCAGGGTCGCTTCGAAGAAGACATAGAACAGCATCGCGTCCAGCGACGAGAACACGCCGATCATGATGCCCGAGAGGATCAGGAAGGCGCCCATGTACTGGCCGACGCGCTTTTCGATCACCTTCCAGCCGGCCAGCACCACGATCACCGTGATGAAGGCGGTCAGCGGCACGAACCACAGCGAGATGCCGTCCAGGCCGAGGAAGTAGGAGATGTTGAAGCGGTCGATCCAGGGGGTCTTCTCGACGAACTGGTAACCGTGGGCGGCCGCGTCGAAATGCTGGATCAGGGGGAAAGTAACGACCAGTCCGACCAGCGAGCCGAACAGCGCCAGCCAGCGGGCCAGGCCCGGATTACTGTCGCGGCCGACGGCCAGAACGAGGATGCCGAATGCGATCGGTACCCAGATCGCAAGGCTCAGGATGGGAAAAGTTGACTGCATCATGGTTGTTATCTTCTTACAGCTTATTTGCCAAACGGGAACGGCATGAACCACACCAGGAAGCCCAGCACGCCGATGATCATCACGAACGCATAGTGATAGATGTAGCCGGACTGCCAGAGACGCGTGAATTTCGAGAACCAGCCGACCACCTTGGCGCTGCCGTTGACGAACAGGCCGTCGATGATGCCGCGGTCGCCCACGGTCGACAGGCCGCCGCCCAGCAGGCGCGCGCCGCCGGCGAACACGACGTCGTTGAACTTGTCCATGTAGTACTTGTTGTCCAGGATCGTGTAGATCAGGCTGAACTTTTGCTTGAACCAGGCCGGCACGCGCGGGTTGACCATGTAGCAGTAGTAGGCCACGACCACGCCGGCGATCGCCAGCCACAGCGGCGCGCTGGTGAAGGCATGGGTCACCATGGCGACCGGGCCGTGGAACTCATGCGCCAGTTCTTCCATGACCTTGTGGTTTTCGCCGAAGAAGATCACGCCCTTGAAGAAATCGCCATACAGCATCGGCGAGATCGCGAAGAAGCCGACGATGACCGAGGGGATGGCCAGCAGGATCAGCGGCAGGGTCACCACCAGCGGCGACTCGTGCGGCTTCTGGCCCGGGGCCAGTCCATGGTGGTGTTCGTCGTGGTCGTGGCCGTGGTCATCATGCGCATGGTCGTCATGGCCATGGTCGTCGTGAGCGGCATGGGCCGCGGTCGGAGCGTGGTGGTCGTCATGGCCGTGCGCCTTGCCGAAACGCTCCTCGCCATGGAACACCATGAAGTACATGCGGAACGAGTAGAACGCGGTCACGAACACGCTGGCCAGCACGGCGAAGTAGGCGAAACCGGAGCCTGCCAGGTGCGACTCGGCGGCGGCTTCGATGATCGAATCCTTGGAATAGAAGCCGGAGAAGAACGGCGTGCCGATCAGCGCCAGCGAACCCAGGAGCGAGGTGATCCAGGTAATGGGCATGTACTTGCGCAGGCCGCCCATGTTGCGCATGTCCTGGTCGTGGTGCATGCCGATGATGACCGAGCCGGCGCCGAGGAACAGCAGCGCCTTGAAGAAGGCGTGGGTCATCAGGTGGAATACCGCCACCGAGTAGGCCGAGGCGCCCAGCGCGACGGTCATGTAACCCAACTGCGACAGCGTCGAGTACGCCACCACGCGCTTGATGTCGTTTTGCATGGTGCCGAGGAAACCCATGAACAGCGCGGTAATGGCGCCGATCACCAGGATCACCGACAGCGCGGTGTCGGACAGTTCGAACAGCGGCGACATGCGGGTCACCATGAAGATGCCGGCGGTCACCATGGTCGCGGCGTGGATCAGTGCCGAGATCGGGGTCGGGCCTTCCATCGAGTCAGGCAGCCAGACGTGCAGCGGGAACTGGGCCGATTTGCCCATGGCGCCGACGAACAGGCAGATACATGCCACCGTCAGCAGCATCCAGTCGGTGCCCGGCAGGGTCAGCTGGGCCAGCTCGGCGCGCTTGTCGAACACTTCGGTGTAGTTCATCGAACCGGCGTAGGCCAGCAGCAGGCCGATGCCCAGGATGAAGCCGAAGTCGCCGACGCGGTTGACCAGGAAGGCCTTCATGTTGGCCTTGATCGCGGTCGGACGGGTATACCAGAAACCAATCAGCAGGTAGGACACCAGGCCCACCGCTTCCCAGCCGAAGAACAGCTGCAGGAAGTTGTTGCTCATGACCAGCATGAGCATCGAGAAGGTGAACAGGGAGATGTAGGAGAAGAAGCGGTTGTAGCCGTCGTCGTCCTTCATGTAGCCGATGGTATAGACGTGGACCATCAGCGAGACGAAGGTGACCACGCACATCATCATGGCGGTCAGGCTGTCGACCATGAAACCGACTTCCAGCTTCAGGCCGGCCACCGTCATCCAGTTGTACAGCGTACCGTTGTAGGTGGCGCCGTCCAGCACCGCCAGCAGCGTCTGGAACGAGATGATGGCCGCGATCAGCACGCCCAGGATGGTCGCGCTATGCGACACCTTACGGCCGACCACGTTGCCGAAGAATTTGGTGCCCATGAAACCCGCGATGGCGGATCCCGCCAACGGCGCCAGGGGTACGGCAAGAAGAAGATGTGGGTTAAGTTGCCCCGCCATGATGAACCTTATCGCTTATTGGCTGCCCCGCTCTGTTGCCGCGGGGCCTCCCATCTTTAAATGAAATTTAAATCGAGCCTCGGACTGCGACCCGCGCCCGGTCCGTCAGCCCTTGAGGCTGTCCAGATCTTCGACGTTGATGGTATCCAGGTTACGGAACAGCACCACCAGAATCGCCAGACCGATCGCGGACTCGGCCGCCGCCACGGTCAGGATGAAGAACACGAAAACCTGTCCGGCCGCATCGCCGAGGTAATGCGAGAAAGCAATGAAGTTCATGTTGACCGCAAGCAGCATCAGTTCGATGGCCATCAGCAGCACGATGACGTTCTTGCGGTTCAGGAAAATACCGACGATCGAAATCGCGAACAGGATCGCGCCGAGGATCAGGTAATGAGAGAGCGTAATTGCCATGTTGTCTTCCCGCCCTTCTTAAGATTGTTGTCCGGAAGCCGGGGTGCCGTCGCCGGCGCCGTCCTGGGCGCCGTTGTTGCGGGTCGACTCGGCCTTCATGCTGACCAGGCGCACGCGGTCCGAGGCCTTGACCTTGACGGCCTTGGCCGGGTCGAAGTACTTGGTGTCCTTGCGCTTGCGCAGGGTCAGGGCGACGGCGGCGACGATGGCCACCAGCAGGATCACGGCCGCGATTTCAAACGCGTACACATATTCGGTGTAGATCAGCATGCCCAGCGGCTTAGTCTGGCCGATGGTGTCGGAGACGGCCGGCACCTGCGAATCGGAAGTCCAGAAGCTGCGCAGCAGCACGGCGGCCATTTCCAGCACGATGATCACGCCGATGGTGGCGGCCAGCGGGAAATAGCCCCAGAAGCCTTCCCGCATCTTGTCCAGGTTGATGTCCAGCATCATCACCACGAACAGGAACAGCACCATCACCGCCCCGACGTAGACCAGCACCAGCACGATGGCCAGGAACTCGGCCTTGAGCAGCATCCAGATGCCGGCTGCCGAGAAGAACGACAGCACTAGGAACAGGGCCGCATGCACCGGATTGCGGGCCGTGATGACGCGCACTGCGGCGATCACGAGGATCACCGAGAACACGTAGAACAAGACAGTTTTAAATTCCATAATCAACCAGAAGTTGGTTCAGTCAGCACGGCACCACGGCTGGGCCGGGTTCCATCGCAATACATCTGTTACCGATGCACGCATTCGGTTCTTGCCGCATCGGCCCCGTTTCCGGAGGCCTTTGCCGCCCTTCCCCGTCGTTCGGCCAACGCCGGCGGCGGGAATGCGGATCAGCGGTACGCTGCGTCCGCGGTGCGGGCTGCGGCGATTTCGTTTTCGTAACGGTCGCCCACTGCCAGCAGCATTTCCTTGGTGTAGTACAGGTCGCCCCGCTTTTCACCGTGGTATTCCAGGATGTGCGTCTCGACGATCGAATCGACCGGGCAGGACTCTTCGCAGAAACCGCAGAAGATGCACTTGGTCAGGTCGATGTCGTAACGGGTAGTGCGGCGCGAACCGTCGGCGCGCTGCTCCGATTCGATGGTGATGGCCATCGCCGGGCACACCGCTTCGCACAGCTTGCAGGCGATGCAGCGCTCTTCGCCGTTCGGATAGCGGCGCAGCGCGTGCAGGCCGCGAAAACGCGGCGACTGCGGCGTCTTTTCCTCAGGGAACTGCACCGTGATCTTGCGCTTGAACAGGTAGCGCCCGGTCAGGGCCAGGCCCTTGAACAGCTCCCGAAGCATCAGGCTGCCGAAAAAATCCTTAATCGCTTCCATTTTTAGCCTCAGCCTTCAATCTTATTTCCAGATATTCCACGGCGTCTGCATCCAGACGGCCACCACGACCAGCCAGACCAGCGTCAGCGGAATGAATACCTTCCAGCCCAGGCGCATGATCTGGTCATAGCGGTAGCGCGGGAACGAAGCGCGCACCCAGACGTACACCGAGAGGAAGAAGAATGTCTTGATGCCCAGCCAGATCCAGCCCGGGATGAAGTCCAGCGCGGAGATCGGCGACGACCAGCCGCCGAAGAACAACAAGGCGGTCAGGATCGAGATCAGGATCATGCTGGCGTATTCGGCCAGGAAGAACATCGCGAACGACATGCCCGAGTATTCGATCATGTGGCCGGCCACGATTTCGGATTCGCCTTCCACCACGTCGAACGGGTGGCGGTTGGTTTCGGCGATGCCCGACACCAGGTAGATCACGAAGATCGGCAGCAGCGGCAACCAGTTCCACGACAGGAAGTTCAGGCCCATGTCGGCGAAGTGGCCGCGGGTCTGGCCCAGCACGATCTCGGTCATGTTCAGGCTGCCCGACACCATCAGCACCACCACCAGGCAGAAGCCCATGCAGATTTCATAGGACACCATCTGCGCCGAGGCGCGCATGGCGCCCAAGAACGCGTACTTCGAGTTGGAGGCCCAGCCGGCGATGATGACGCCGTAGACTTCCATCGAGGTGATCGCCATCAGGTACAGCAGGCCGGCGTTGACGTTGGCCAGCACGTGCTCGGGCGAGAACGGCACCACCGCCCAGGCGGCCAGCGCCGGCATGATGGTCATCACCGGCGCCAGGTAGAACAGCACCTTGTTGGCCTTGGCCGGGGTCGAGATTTCCTTGAAGATCAGCTTGACGGCGTCGGCGATCGGCTGCAGCAGGCCAGCCGGGCCCACGCGGTTGGGGCCCAGGCGCACGTGCATCCAGCCGATCAGCTTGCGCTCCCAGTAGGTCATGTACGCCACGCAGATCAGCAGGGGCACCATCACCACCAGGATCTTGACCAGCGTCCACACGAAGGTGAACAGGTACGGCCCCAGCAAGGCCGGACCGGCGGTATTGATTTGGGCGATCAGGTGATCCATTACGCTTTCTCCACGACGATTGCGCCGAACATGCCGCCCAAGGCAGAGGTCGAGGCATGGCTTGCTGCGACGCGCACCACGTTTTCCGGCAGTTTCTTATCGACGGCCGCGGTCAGCACGGCGCTGCCCTGGCCTTGTTTTACGTTGACACGGTCGCCGGCGGCGATGCCCAGCTTGGCGGCCAGCGCGGCCGACAGCCATGCCTTGGGCGCCTGGCCGTCAGTGGTCTCCAGCAGCGGCTGCGAACGGCGGGCGATCGCATCGGCGAAGTAGATCGGCACGTCGGCCACGCGCTCCAGCGCACAGGCCGCGGCGGCAGCGGCTTGCGGTTGCAGCGAAGCGCTGTTGTTCAGGCGCGCCGACAGGTCGGTTTCCTTGCCCAGCAGTTCGTCGCGGATGGCTTCGGCGGTGTCGTATTCGAAGTTTTCCAGTTCCAGCAGGTTGCCCAGCACGCGCAGGACCTTCCAGCCCGGACGCGCATCGCCGGCCGGCTTGACGGTGCCGTTGAAGCTTTGTGCGCGGCCTTCGGCGTTGACGAAGGTGCCGGCGGTTTCGGTGAACGGCGCGATTGGTAGCAGCACGTCGGCGTAGTCGGCGCCATGCTTGTAGGCCGACATCACCACGACCATCTCGGCCTGGTTCAGCGCGGCGCGCGCGGCTTGCGGGTTGTAGCTGTCCAGTTCCGGCTCGGCGTTGAGCAGCAGGTAGGCCTTGCGCGGCTGTGCGAATGCGGCCAGCGCGTTGGCTCCCTTGCCCGCGACCGGCACGGCATTGGCCAGGTAGCCGCCGACGGCGTTGCCGCCTTCGGTCAGCACGCCCAGCTTGGCGCCGGTCTGTTCGGCGATCCATTGCGCGGCGGCATGCAGTTGCGACGCTTGCGGATGCTGCACGGCGGCGTTGCCCAGGAACACGCCCTTGGCCTCGCCCGACAGCAGGCTGGCGGCGGTTGCCTTGGCGGCGTCCGATGCAGTCACGCCGGCGAATGCGGCGGGAGCGGCGACGCCCTTGGCCTCGGCCACGGCGACGGCGACTTCACCCAGCGCGGCCAGCCACGCGGACGGCGCTGCCACGATCTTGTTGGCGACCGGCATCAGCAGGTCGTCGTCAGTGGCGTGCAGCACATTGATCTTGGCGCCGCTCTTGGCCGACTGGCGCAGGCGCGCGGCCAAGAGCGGATGATCCTTGCGCAGGAAGGAGCCGATCACGAACACGCGGTTGAGCTCCGAGAATTCGACGATGGACATGCCCAGCCACGGCTTGATCTGGCCGTCCAGCGCGAAGTCCGACTGGCGCAGGCGGAAGTCGACGTTGTCCGAGCCGATGCCGCGCACCAGCTTTTGCAGCAGCGACAGTTCTTCCAGCGTGGTGTACGGGGTAGCCAGCGCGGCGATGCTATCCGCGCCGTGTTCGTGGCGGATGTTGCGCAGGCCGTGCGCGACATATTCCAGCGCGGTCTGCCAGTCCACTTCCTGCCACTTGCCGTCTTGCTTCAACATCGGCTTGGTCAGGCGATCTTCGCTGTCCAGCGCTTCATAGGCGAAGCGGTCCTTGTCGGAGATCCAGCATTCGTTGACTTCTTCGTTCTCCAACGGCAGCACGCGCATGACCTTGCCGCCCTTGACCTGGACGATCAGGTTGGCGCCGACGCTGTCGTGCGGGCTCACCGACTTGCGGCGCGACAGTTCCCAGGTACGTGCGCTGTAGCGGAACGGCTTGGAGGTCAGCGCGCCGACCGGGCACAGGTCGATCATGTTGCCCGACAGTTCGGAGTCGACGGTCTTGCCGACGAAGGTGGTGATCTCGGAATGCTCGCCGCGGCCCAGCATGCCCAGCTCCATCACGCCGGCCACTTCCTGGCCGAAGCGCACGCAGCGGGTGCAGTGGATGCAGCGGTTCATTTCCTTCATGGAAATCAGCGGGCCGACATCCTTCGGTTCCACCACGCGCTTTTCTTCTTCGTAGCGCGAGGTCGAACTGCCGTAGCCGACCGCCAGATCCTGCAGCTGGCACTCGCCACCCTGATCGCAGATCGGGCAATCCAGCGGGTGGTTGATCAGCAGGAATTCCATCACGCCCTTCTGGGCCTTGACCGCCTTTTCGCTGGCGCTGCGCACGATCATGCCGGCGGTCACCGGCGTGGCGCAGGCAGGCAGCGGCTTCGGGGCCTTCTCGACCTCGACCAGGCACATGCGGCAGTTGGCCGCGATGGACAGTTTCTTGTGATAGCAAAAGTGAGGAATGTAAGTGCCAAGCTTGTTGGCAGCATCCATGACCATGCTGCCTTCTTGCACTTCAACTTTTTTGCCGTCTATTTCGATTTCAACCATGGCTGTTTGCCCAAGCTAAATATTCTTTGCTAATGACACCCGGCGGCTTGTTCCGCAGCCGGGCATCCCCTGCCCGTCAGATGTATGCCGGAACCAGGCAGTGTTTGTGCTCGATGTGGTATTCGAACTCTTCGCGGAAATTCTTGATGAATGCGCGTACCGGCATCGCCGCCGCGTCACCCAGCGCGCAGATGGTGCGCCCCTGGATGTTGTCGGCCACCGAATTGAGCACGTCCAGGTCTTCCAGCTTGCCGTGGCCGTTTTCGATACGCTCGACCATGCGGTACATCCAGCCGGTGCCTTCGCGGCACGGGGTGCACTGGCCGCACGATTCTTCGTAGTAGAAGTACGACAGGCGCAGCAGCGACTTGACCATGCAACGCGTCTCATCCATCACGATGACCGCGCCCGAGCCCAGCATCGAGCCGGCCTTGGCGATGGCGTCGTAGTCCATCGTGGTGTCCATCATCACGTCGCCGCGGATCACCGGAGCGGACGAGCCGCCGGGAATGACCGCCTTGATCTTCTTGCCGCCGCGCATGCCGCCGGCCAGTTCCAGCAGGGTCGAGAACGGCGTGCCCAGCGGAATTTCGTAGTTGCCCGGACGCTCGACGTCGCCCGAGATCGAGAAGATCTTGGTGCCGCCGTTGTTCGGCTTGCCCATCTCGGCGTAGGCCTGCGGGCCGACCTGGAAGATGAACGGCACGGCCGCGAACGTTTCGGTGTTGTTGATGGTGGTCGGCTTGCCGTACAGGCCGAAGCTGGCCGGGAATGGCGGCTTGAAGCGCGGCTGGCCCTTCTTGCCTTCCAGCGACTCCAGCAGCGCGGTTTCCTCGCCGCAGATGTAGGCGCCATAGCCGTGGTGCGCATGCAACTGGAAGTTGACGCCCGAACCCAGGATGTTGTCGCCCAGGAAGCCGGCAGTGCGCGCCTCTTCCAGCGCCTCTTCAAAACGCTCGTAGGCGGAGAAGATTTCGCCGTGGATGTAGTTGTAGCCGACCGTGATGCCCATCGCGTAGCCGCCGATGATCATGCCTTCGATCAGCGCGTGCGGGTTGTAGCGGATGATATCGCGGTCCTTGAAGGTGCCCGGTTCGCCTTCGTCGGTGTTGCAGACGAGGTATTTCTGGCCCGGGAACTGGCGCGGCATGAAGCTCCACTTCAGGCCGGTCGGGAAACCCGCGCCGCCGCGGCCGCGCAGGCCGGATGCCTTGAGGTCGGCGATGACCTGTTCGGGAGCGATCTTTTCGGTGAGGATGCGCTTCAACGACTCGTAGCCGCCGCGCTTGACGTAGTCTTCGAGGTGCCAGTTCTCGCCGTTCAGGCCGGCGAGGATCAGCGGTTTGATGTGGCGGTCGTGCAGGCAAGTCATTTCTTCAGTTCCTCCAGCAGCGCGTCGATCTTTTCGTCCGACATCCAGCTGCACATGCGGTGGTTATCGACCAGCATGACAGGCGCGTCGCCACAGGCGCCCATGCATTCGCCTTCCATCAGGGTGAACTGGCCATCCGCAGTCGTTTCCTTGTAATCCACGCCCAGCTTCTGCTTCAGGTGGTGCGCAGCGCGCTCGCCGCCCGACAGCAGGCACGGCAGGTTGGTGCACACGGTGATCTTGTGCTTGCCTACCGGGCTGGTATTGAACATGTTGTAGAAGGTGGCCACTTCCTGCACCGCAACCGCAGGCATGCCGATGTAATCGGCGATTTCCTGCTGCAGCTCGGCGGGCAGCCAGCCGTGTTCAACCTGGGCGATGCGCAGCGCGGACATGACCGCGGACTGGCGCTGGTCGGCCGGATACTTCGCGAGTTCGCGATCGATTTTCTTGAGAGCTTCTTGACTTAACAGCATAGCGTTGGCCATCCATGCGCATCACTGTGCGCGGTTTTATTGGATATTCCCCAAACTGGACGGGCTCTTACGGAAGCCCGCCTTTTATTCGACATCAGCGGTCGATTTCACCAAACACGATGTCCTGCGTGCCGATGATCGTGACGGCATCGGCAATCATGTGGCCCTTGGCCATTTCGTTCAGGGCCTGCAGGTGGGCAAAACCCGGCGCGCGGATCTTCAGGCGGTAAGGCTTGTTGGCGCCGTCCGACACCAGGTAGATGCCGAATTCGCCCTTCGGATGCTCGACGGCGGCATAGGCCTCGCCCGCCGGCACGCGGAAACCTTCGGTAAACAACTTGAAGTGGTGGATCAGGTCTTCCATGTTGGACTTCATTTCAGTCCGCTTCGGAGGCGCAACCTTGTGGTTGTCGGTGATCACCGGGCCCGGGTTGTTGCGCAGCCACTCGACGCATTGCTTGATGATGCGGTTCGACTGGCGCATTTCCGCCACGCGCACCAGGTAGCGGTCGTAGCAGTCGCCGTTCTTGCCGACCGGGATATCGAAGTCCAGCAGGTCGTACACTTCGTACGGCTGCTTCTTGCGCAGATCCCATTCGATGCCCGAGCCGCGCAGCATCGGGCCGGAAAAGCCCATCTGCAGCGCGCGTTCCGGCGACACCACGCCGATGCCGACCAGGCGCTGCTTCCAGATGCGGTTGTCGGTCAGCAGGGTTTCGTATTCGTCGACATAGGTCGGGAAACGGTTGGTGAAGTCTTCGATGAAGTCCAGCAGCGAACCCTGGCGGTTTTCGTTCAGGGCGCGGATGGCCTTGTCATTGCGCACGATCGATGCCTTGTACTGCGGCATGGTGTCCGGCAGGTCGCGATAGACGCCGCCCGGACGGTAGTACGCCGCGTGCATGCGCGCGCCGGAGACGGCTTCGTAGCAGTCCATCAGGTCTTCGCGCTCGCGGAAGGCATACAGCAGCACACCCATCGCGCCCACGTCCAGCGCGTGCGCGCCGATCCACATCAGGTGGTTCAGCAGGCGGGTGATCTCGTCGAACATCACGCGGATGTACTGGGCGCGCAGCGGCACTTCCAGGCCCAGCAGGCGCTCGATGGCCATCACATAGCCGTGCTCGTTGCACATCATCGAGACGTAGTCCAGGCGATCCATGTAAGGCACGGACTGCAGGTAGGTCTTCTGCTCGGCCAGCTTTTCGGTCGCGCGGTGCAGCAGGCCGATGTGCGGGTCGGCGCGCTGGATGACTTCGCCGTCCAGCTCCAGCACCAGGCGCAGCACGCCGTGCGCTGCCGGGTGCTGCGGACCGAAGTTCAGCGTGTAGTTTTTAATCTCAGCCATTATTTGATCCCGTAGTTTTCTTCACGAATGATGCGCGGCGTGATTTCGCGCGGCTCAATCGTTACGGGTTGATAGATGACGCGCCGCTGCTCGGCGTCGTAGCGCATCTCGACATAGCCCGACACCGGGAAGTCCTTGCGGAACGGGTGGCCGATGAAGCCGTAGTCAGTCAGGATGCGGCGCAGGTCGTCATGCCCGTCGAACAGGATGCCGTAGAAGTCGAAAGCCTCGCGCTCGTACCAGCCGGCCGAATTCCAGATGCCGGAAACCGAGGCCACGATGGGCAGGTCGTCGTCCGGCGCGAACACGCGCACGCGCACGCGCCAGTTGTGCGCGATCGACATCAGGTGCGACACCGCGGCAAAGCGCGGGCCGTCCCAGGCGCCGTCGCCGTAGGTCGAATAGTCGACGCCGCACAGGTCGAGCAGTTGTTCGAAACGGGTATCGGCGTGATCGCGCAGGACGCGCATGGCCGAAAGATAGTCGGAGGCCTTGACCACCACGGTGACTTCACCGAGCGCCACCGTCAGGTTCTGAAGATACCCTCCAAGCGCGTTGCGCAGGGCTGCTTCGAGAGTTTCCAATTTTGTTGTCATACTGCCCTCTTAGCGCGCGATGGTGTTGGTGCGCTTGATCTTGTTTTGCAACTGGATCACGCCGTACAGCAGCGCTTCAGCAGTCGGCGGACAGCCCGGCACATAAACGTCGACCGGAACGATCCGGTCGCAGCCGCGCACCACCGAATAGGAATAGTGATAGTAGCCGCCGCCGTTGGCGCACGAGCCCATTGAAATCACCCAGCGCGGCTCCGGCATCTGGTCATAGACCTTGCGCAGCGCCGGCGCCATCTTGTTGCACAGCGTGCCGGCCACGATCATCAGGTCGGACTGGCGCGGCGACGGACGAAACACCGCGCCGAAGCGGTCGAGGTCGTAACGCGAAGCGCCGACGTGCATCATTTCAACTGCGCAGCAGGCCAGACCGAAGGTCATGGGCCACAGGGATCCGGTGCGGGTCCAGTTGATTACCTTATCCAGCGAGGTGGTAACAAACCCCTCATTCAATACGCCTTCAATAGACATGGCTTACTCCCAATCCAGGGCACCCTTTTTCCAGATGTACCAAAACCCGACGACAAATTCAGCGATGAAGACCATCATCGTGACGAAACCAGCCCAGCCCAACTCACGCACGGACACGCCCCACGGGAAGAAAAACGCAGTTTCCAGATCGAACAGGATGAAGAGGATGGCGATCAGGTAATAGCGCACGTCGAACTTCATGCGCGCGTCTTCAAACGCTTCGAAACCGCACTCGTAAGGAGATGTTTTTTGCACGTCAGGCTTGTGAGGACCAAGCAGACGCCCCAAGAGCTGGGGAGCGACACCGACACCGATGCCAACGAGGATAAACAGAAGGACTGGGAAGTAATTTTCGAGGTTCACGATTGGCCGCTTACGTTGGTTTTAATCGATGGGAATGATTCTCAATATCAATCAGAAACTTCCTCGACAAAAAGCCAGCTCAGGCGCACTGGCCTTCGCTGGCTTTTGATTCATTTCTATGGTGCCGACGACGAGACTCGAACTCGTACAGCTTTCGCCACTACCCCCTCAAGATAGCGTGTCTACCAATTTCACCACGTCGGCCTGAGACTGCTATTGTACCTGCATTTGTTACTCTTGTTCAATGCACAATCAGCTGAAAACAGCGATTCTTCCATGCTTATTTGCGCATTGTTTCAGAATCCGCAAAAGCTTATTTCGGAATCTGATTCGATGCGTCAGCCGGCTTGGCAGCATCGGCCGCCGGCGCGGCCGGCGCGGCTTGCGATGTCGCGGCAGGCGCGGCCGCCGGAACCGGCAGGTTGTCCATCACGCCGCCGCTTTGCGACACGCGATGGTTGCCGATGAAGGCCAGGCCCAGCGTCGCCACAAAGAAGATCGCAGCAGCCACGGCGGTCGACTTCGACAGGAAGTTCGACGAACCGGTCGCGCCGAACAGGCTGCCGGAGGCGCCTGAACCGAACGCCGCGCCCATGTCCGCGCCCTTGCCATGCTGCAGCAGCACCAGACCGATAATCGCCAGCGCCGCCAGCACCTGAACTACAACCACAACCAAAGACAAAGTATTCATTTCAGCCTATCCACTCTCACTCTTGATATTTCGCCCGCAGCCGGAAGTATCTCGCCTCCGGCTGACAAACCCTTTACAGCTCAGGCCGCAGCCTGAACGATTGCCAGAAAATCCACCGCTTTCAACGCCGCCCCGCCGATCAGGCCGCCATCGATATCGGCCATCGCCAGCAACTGCACCGCATTGTCCGGCTTCATGCTGCCGCCGTACAGGATGCGGACCTTGGCCGCAGCCTCGACACTCTTGGCCGCCAGCCGCGCGCGCAGCATGGCATGCACCTCCTGCGCCATTTCCGGCGTGGCCGTCTTGCCGGTGCCAATCGCCCACACCGGTTCGTAAGCCACCACGATGCGCGCGACATCCGCGGCATCCAGGGCTTCCAGCACCACATCCAGCTGGCCGCCCACCACTTCGTTGGTCTTGCCGGCCTCGCGCTGCGCCAGCGTTTCGCCGACGCACACCACCGGGGTCAAACCCGACTTGAGCGCAGCAACCGTCTTGGCCGCCACGGCGGCGTCGGACTCGCCATGATAGGCGCGACGCTCGGAGTGACCGATAATCACGTATTGGCAACCGAACTCGTTGAGCATGGCCGCCGAGACTTCGCCGGTATAGGCGCCCGAAGCATGCGCGGAAACATCCTGCGCGCCCAGTGCAACCGCCGAACCGGCAAGCGCCGCCTGCACTTGCGCCAGGTACGGCGCGGGAACGCAAACGGCCACGTCGCATGCCTGCGCGGGCAGGCCTTCCTTGATGCCGGCAACCAGGGCCGCGTTGGCAGCCAGGCTGCCGTTCATTTTCCAGTTACCCGCTACGAGTTTGCGCCGCATAGTGTTCTGACGAGATTGGTATTCAATTTGGATAACCTCGTATTGTAGCCGGTTGGCGTAAAGACGGTCAAACCGCGCCCATCGGCCGGGCTTACAGCTGCAGCATGATCTTGCCGATGTGCGCGCTGCTTTCCATCATGGCGTGCGCCTGCGCCGCCTGCTCCAGCGGGAAGACATGGTGGATCACCGGCTTGATCCGGCCCGCCTCGATCAGCGGCCAGACGCGCTCGCGCAGGCTGGCGGCAATGGCCGCCTTGAAGCTCACCGGGCGCGGCCGCAGCGTCGACCCCGTGATGGTCAGGCGGCGGCGCATCACCTGCCCCATGTCCAGTTGCCCCTTGCTGCCGCCGAGCTGGGCGATGAAGACCAGCCGGCCATCGTCGGCCAGCGCCTTGATTTCTCGCGGCAGGTAGTCGCCGCCGACCATATCCAAAATGACATTGACGCCCATGCCGCCGGTCGCTTCCTTGACCACCGCTTCGAAATCCTCGGTCTTGTAATTGATCGCGCGCTCGGCGCCAAGCTCCTCGCAGGCGCGGCATTTCTCGGCGCTGCCGGCGGTAGCGAACACGCGATGCCCGAGCGCCTTCGCGATCTGGATCGCGGTCACGCCGATGCCGGAAGAGCCGCCCTGCACCAGCAAGGTTTCGCCTGCCACCAGGGCGCCGCGGTCGAACACGTTGCTCCAGACGGTGAAATAGTTTTCCGGCAAGGCCGCCGCCTCCAGCGCACTCAATCCTTTAGGCACCGGCAGGCACTGTGCCAGCGGCGCGGCGCAATACTCGGCATAGCCGCCGCCCTGCACCAGCGCGCACACCAGGTCGCCCTTCCTGAAACCGCTGCCGGCCAGGTCGCCCTCGACGATCTCGCCCGCCACTTCCAGTCCCGGCAAGTCCGAGGCGCCCGGCGGCACCGGATAATTCCCCGTGCGCTGGAACACATCCGGACGGTTGACCCCGGCCGCATGCACCTTGATCAGCACTTCTCCCGGCTTGAGCGCCGGCAGCGCACGCTCGCACAGTTGCAATACCTCGGGGCCGCCATATTCCTTAATTTCTATCGCTCGCATGTTCTATCCTTTTCTATAGTGATCGGCTCACAGCGATGCCGCCGCGCGCGCCGCCGTGTCATACAGGCCGGAGGCATTGCGCAGCAGTTGCGCGGCCTCGCCGATGGCCTGGTTGGGAATGCCGCTCTCGGCCTGTACCTCGATCAGGCAACGCTCGCGCACCTCGCGGTACTTCATGCACAGCGCCTGCCCCGCCGGGGTAGCCGAAAACAGCAGCTCCTTGCCGGCCTTCTCGCTGCACACGTAACCGGCCTTCACCAGCTTCTTCAATGCATAGGTGACCACATGGGTGTCTTCGACGTTCAGTACAAAACAGATATCGGCCAGCTTCTTCTTGCGCTCGCGGTGGTTGACGTGATGCAGCAGGGAAACCTCGATGGCAGTCATATCCTTGGCCCCGGCCGCGGCCATGCAGCGCACCATCCAGCGGTTGAACGCGTTGCTGGCCATGATCAGCGCATACTCAAGCTCGGACAGCTCGGCGCTGCGCTCCGAAACCAGGTGCTGGGAAGATACGATCTTGGTCGCCTTTGGCTGCGCGGAAGTTTCCCCCGCAGCATGCTGGCCGAGTCTTTGCGTCTCGTTATTCATGGCTGTTGTCCTACCTGAGCGTCGAAATGGCAACACTATATCGCAAGGACAAATAAATAATTTATCGACATATTGTTTATATTTTGTTCGGAATGTAATATCCACAAAAAAAAAGCAGGTAATACGCAATTCCCCGTACCTCTCAAAACAAACAGACGAGGCGAGACACATGCAAGCACCTCAGATTCATCCGTTGGGCGACAGCGCGCTGCTCTGCAGCCTGCCCGCGCCGGCGACGCTTTCGCAACAGCAACGCATCTGGGCTCTGGCCGAACTGGCCGCCGCCTGGGATGAGGTCGACGAAGTCGTGCCCGGCATGAACAACCTGACGCTGATCCTCAAACGCCCCGCCATCGGAGTCGATGCGCTCGCCAAACGCATCGGCCAGCTCTGGCCCAAGCTCGGCGCCGCCGGCGCGCAAGGCCGCACCGTCGAGATCCCGGTGGTCTACGGCGGTGCGGATGGCCCCGACCTGGCCGCGGTAGCGCGCCACACCGGCCTGTCCGTCAACGAAGTCGTCAAGCGCCACAGCGGCGGCGACTACGTGGTCTATTTCATCGGTTTCCTGCCCGGCTTTGCCTACCTGGGCGGGCTGGCGCCGGAGCTGGCCACCCCGCGCCATACCGAACCGCGCGTCTCGATCCCGGCCGGCTCGGTCGGCATCGGCGGCGAGCAGACCGGCATCTACCCCATGGCCTCGCCGGGCGGCTGGCAACTGCTGGGCCGCACCGCCCTCCCCCTGTTCGATCCCGCGCAAGATCCGCCGACGCTGCTGCGCCCCGGCGACCATGTGCGCTTTACCGTGGAGCGCGTGGAACCATGATAGAAATCCTCCAACCCGGCATGCTGGCCTCCGTACAAGACCTCGGCCGCCATGGCCACCGCCGGCTCGGCATCCATCCGGGCGGCGCGCTCAATACGCTGGCGCTGTCGACGGCCAACCTGCTGGTGGGCAATCCCAGCGGCGCGGCCGGCATCGAAATCACCATGGGCACATGCGAGATCCGCTTCGCCGCCGATACCCGCATCGCCCTGGGCGGCGACGACATCGGCGCCACATTGGACGGCAAACCGGTCGCGGCCTGCTGGAGCATTCCGGTGCGCGCCGGCAGCACACTCAAACTGGCGCCGATGCCTCCGGAGAGTCCCGGGCAAGCGCCGCGCCACAGCATGCGCACCTACCTGGCCGTGGCCGGCGGCATCGACGTCCCGCTGGTGCTGGGTTCCCGCAGCACCGACCTCAAGGCCGGCTTCGGCGGCCACCTGGGGCGCGCCCTGCGCAAAGGCGACCAGCTCGCCATCGGCCATGCCGGGCCAGCCAATGCCGCCGTCGGCGGCCCCGCCTTCGGCATGCGCTCGCCGCGCTGGAGCGGGCTGGCCTTGCACGAAGACGAAAACAGCCGGCACGTGACGCTGCGCGTCCTGCCCGGCCCCGAATTCGAACAATTCACCCAGGCCTCCAGAACTGCGCTGTGGACTCATGCATGGCGCATCACGCCCAACAGCAACCGCATGGGCTGCCGCCTCGAAGGCGCGCCGCTCAAGCGCAAGCACAGCCGCGACATGCTCTCGCACGGCGTGGTGCCCGGCGTGATCCAGGTGCCGCCGTCGGGCCAGCCCATCATCCTGCTGGGCGATGCGCAAACCACCGGCGGCTATCCGAAAATCGGCGTGGTGATCGACGCCGATTTGTGGAAGCTGGCGCAAGCGCCGCTCAACGCCACCCTGCGCCTGGAACCTTGCGACATGCAAGGCGCGCTGGCGGCCCGTCAAGAGCAACAACGCTATCTGGATTCCATCGGCGACACGATGGCCGCGCTGGACTGGTCGCGCGCGACGCTGTATCGAAAATAAGGAGACGCCATGCATATCGACCTCAATGCCGACCTCGGCGAAGGCTGCGACACCGACGAGCAATTGCTGACCCTGGTCAGCTCCGCCAACATCGCCTGCGGCTGGCATGCCGGCGATGCGGCCACCATGCGCCGCAGCGTGCGCTGGGCGATGCAAAACCATGTCGCCATCGGCGCCCATCCCAGCTTCCCCGACCGCGAAAATTTCGGCCGCAGCGCCATGCACCTGCCGCCCGAGGACATCTTCAGCGGCATGCTGTACCAGCTCGGCGCGCTGGACGCCATCGTGCGCGCCGAAGGCGGCCGCATGACGCACGTCAAGCCGCATGGCGCGCTGTACAACCAGGCCGCCAAGGACGCGGTGCTGGCCAACGCCATCTGCGCCGCCGTCCGCACCTTCAACCCTGAACTGAGCCTGGTCGGCCTGGCCGGCAGCGAACTCATCGCCGCCGCCCGCCATGCCGACCTGGCCGCGGTCGAAGAGGTCTTCGCCGACCGCGCCTATGAAGCCGACGGCAGCCTGGTCAGCCGCGGCAAGCCCGGCGCCATGATCGACAACGATGAAGCGGCGATCGCGCAGACGCTGTCGCTGGTCAAGGACAAGCAGGTCAAGGCCATCGACGGCAGCATCGTCAGCGTCAACGCGCAGACCGTATGCCTGCACGGCGATGGGCCGCATGCGCTGGAGTTTGCGCGCCAGATTCGTGCACGCCTGCACAGCGAACGCATCGCCGTGCGAGCGGCCGTGTAAATACGCCTGATTGCACACCGGCTTTCGCTGGCTGTCCCGCTTGTTGTCCCATTTGCTGTTCCGCTTGTCATTTCGTTTCCAGCAGTCGCAACCGCAGTCCCAGCAGTAAAAGAGCGAGGCCTTGGAAGTGCCACCGGCGATGTCCGGCTGGCGGCATTGGCACAGGCCTTGCAATCGCCATTACGTTTCTCATCTTTCAACACAAGGGAGTTTTTCATGGAGAGCACGACTCTGCTGCCGCTGATCGGGATACCGATTGTCGTGGCCGGCTTTGCCTTACGTTTCAATCCGCTGCTGGTGGTGACCGTAGCCGGTCTGTCCACCGGGCTTGCGGTGGGCATGGACTTCGGCATGCTGCTGGAGACCTTCGGCGAGAAGTTCGTCAACAGCCGCTCGCTGGCGACTTTCCTGCTGATCCTGCCGATCATCGGCCTGCTCGAACATTACGGCCTGAAGGAGCGTGCGCAGGCGTGGATCGCCGGCATCGCCAGCGCCACCTCGGCGCGCATCCTGATGCTGTACTTCGTGGTGCGCGAAGGCACCGCGGCGCTGGGCCTGATCTACCTCGGCGGCCAGGCGCAGACCGTGCGCCCGCTGCTGGCGCCGATGGCCGAAGGCGCCGCCGTCAACGCCTACGGCGAAGACCTGCCGCAACACATCCGCGACAAGATCAAGGCCCACTCGGCGGCCTGCGACAATATCGCCGTGTTCTTCGGCGAAGACATCTTCATCGCCTTCGGCGCCGTGCTGCTGATGGATGCCTTCCTCAAGGAAAACGGCATCGCCAACATCGAGCCGCTGCATATCGGACTGTGGGCCATCCCCACCGCGCTGTCGGCGCTGGTGATCCACCTGTTCCGCCTGACCCGCCTCGACGCCTCCATCCGCCGCGACGTCGACGCCTGGAAAGCCACCCAATCCAACCCATCCAAGGTGCCGGCATGACCACGCTCATTACCATCAACCGCATCTATTACCTGATCGGTTTCATCGTCATGCTGCTGGTCGGCATGACCCTGCGCGACAAGGGCAACCCCAAGCGCTACACCACCGCCCTGTTCTGGTTCCTGTTCGGCGCCGTGTTCCTGTTCGGCGACCTGCTGGTCGAGAACCTCGGCAAATCCATGGCGTATCGCATCATCGGCGCCACCGTGATCATCATTTCGCTCATCGCCGGCACCGGCCTGCTGTCCATGGGAACCTATGCCAGCACCACGCATGAAGAGCGCGTGGCCTCCGCCAAGCGCCTGGGCAACTGGCTGTTCTTCCCCGCGGTGCTGATCCCGGTGATCACGGTGGCCTGTACCGTGCTGCTCAAGGGCGTCTCGGTCGGCGAGGTGTTCCTGCTCGACCAAAAGCAGCTCACGCTGGCGGCGCTGTGCGTGGCCTGCATCTGCGCCTTGCTCGCAGGCTGGGCATTGACCGGCGGCACGCCGCTGCAAGCGGTGCGCCAGTCGCGCCGGCTGGTGGACTCGATCGGCTGGGCCGCGATCCTGCCGCTGATGCTGGCCATGCTGGGCGGCGTGTTCGTCGCCGCCAAGACCGGCAACTCGGTGCAACAGGTGGTGAGCCTGTTCGTCAACCCGGACAACCGCTTCCTGGTGGTGGTGATCTACTGCGTCGGCATGGCGCTGTTTACCATGGTGATGGGCAACGCCTTCGCCGCCTTCCCGGTCATGAGCGCGGGCATCGCCCTGCCCTTCCTGATCCTGGGGCACCATGCCGACCCGGCGCCGCTGGTGGCCATCGGCATGTACTCCGGCTACTGCGGCACGCTGATGACGCCGATGGCGGCCAACTACAACATCGTGCCGGCGGCGCTGCTTGAACTGAAGAACAAGTACCAGGTGATCAAGGTGCAGATCCCGACCGCGCTGACACTGCTCACGGTCAATGTGTTCCTGATGTACTTCCTCGCTTTCCGCTGATCCCGGTCATCCCGGCAGCGTCCCTCACCGTGGCCGCCCTGCGGCGGTCACGGTCGTTTCAAGGAGTCCCTTCATGCAACTGAACATCCAACAAGCCGAAGCCTTCGCCCGCATGCCGCTGGCCTACCTGCGCCAGGAATATCCCAACCACATCATGCACGTGCTCAACGGCGAGCATGACGTGCTGTCGCCGCGCGCCATGCATCCGGTGTTCTACGGCTGCTACGACTGGCATTCTGCGGTGCACGGCTACTGGCTGCTGCTGCGCTGCGCGCGCCTGTATCCGGAACTGCCGGCCAGGGCCGACATCGTCGCCATCTTCGACGAGCACTTCACGCCCGAGTCGATGGAGCGCGAGACCGAATATTTCCGCGCGGGCGGCCGCGCATCCTTCGAGCGCCCCTACGGCTTCGGCTGGATCCTGGCGCTGGACCAGGAACTGGCGCAATCGGCCCTGCCGCACGCAGCCGCATGGCGGCAAGCGATGCGGCCGCTGACCGCCGAAATCCGTCGCCGCTTGCTGGACTACCTGTCCAAGCTGACCTATCCGATCCGCGTCGGCACCCACTACAACACCGCATTCGCGCTGGCCCTGTCACTGGACCAGGCCCGCCATATTCAGGACGCCGAACTCGAAACCGCCATCATCGATGCCGCCAGGCGTTATTACGCCAACGACACCGACTACCCCGCGCACTATGAGCCGGGCGGCGACGAATACATCTCCGGCGCACTGACCGAAGCGCTGCTGATGACCAAGGCGCTGCCGGACGGTGGCTTCCAGCCCTGGTTCGACAACTACCTGCCGCGCATCGCCGACATCGCTCAACTCATGCAGCCGGCCACGGTGAGCGACCGCACCGATCCCAAGATCGCCCACCTCGACGGCCTGAACCTGTCGCGCGCCTGGTGCATGAAGCATATCCTGCGCAACCTGCACGCCGACCATCCGGCGCGCGCGGCCATCGGCGCCGCGGCCGAACGCCATATCGCGGCCTCGCTCGACCATGTGGTAGGCAGCCACTACAGCGGCGGCCACTGGCTGGCGAGCTTCGCCCTGCTGGCTCTGGAAGGCTGAAGCCGTGCGCGGCAACGGCGGCCCAGGATCGTTGCGCCTGGGCCGCCGCATCTCCCCCTCAGAATCCCCAATGCGCGCCCGTTTTACGCGGGTATGCGCTGCCAACGCTGCCTCCGGAAAGTCATTTAGTACTAGTCCGATAGGATTGAAAAGCTATTCATTCTTGTCAGATAGGGCAAATCCGCCTGGCCTCCTATACTGAATTTGCTGTGCCGCCAACCGGTTTCACAGCCACTCGAACGGCCCGCCTCAAGGGCCGGCAAGAGTTGAAACAAGAACAGGAGCCAGCAACCATGTGGAACAACATCAGCAACAACCTCGGCGATGCGCCCCGACACCTCGTGGCAGGCGTTTCCGAACAGGCCTTCCGGGAAGATGTGCTGTTGGCCAACAGCCTGCTGGACGATCTCCGCCTGAACAAGCTGGCGGTTGCCTTCCAGCCGGTCACCACGGACGGATCTTCCGAAGCCGGCTCCTCGATGTACTACGAATGCCTGCTGCGGCGCCTGGGCCCCAAAGCCGCGCATGGCGACTACAACGTGCCGGATGCGATCCAGGCGCTGGAACGCCTGGACCTGGTGGACCGCCTCGACCGCAGCATGCTGTGGACCACCCTGGGAGCATTGGCTGACAGCGAGGCGCTGAGCCTGGGTTGCAATGTCTCGGCCCGCTCCTTTGTGATTACAAGCTGGTGGAGCGAACTGATGGCGCATCTCGAGGATCGTCCCGACCTGGCGCAACGGCTGGTGATCGAAATCACGGAAACCAGCACCTTCCCCTCGGAGGCCGGCTCGCTGGCGCTGATTCAGCACCTGCAACTGCTGGGCGTTCGCATTGCGCTGGACGATATCGGCAAGGAGCCCGGTTCGCTGGCTATCCTGGACAAGGTGCACGCCGATATCGTCAAGTTCGACAAGTCCGTGCTGGAAGAGTCCGCCGATGGCGCGCTGCCGCTGCAACTGCTGCGCCAGATGGCGAGCGTGTGCAAGGCGCGCGGCGCGAGCGTGGTGGCGGAAGGCATCGATACGACCGCCAAGCTGGAGGCGGCGCTAGGCGCCGGCGCCGCCGGCGTGCAAGGCTATCTGATCGCGCGTCCATCCCTGCATTGGCACGGATTGTCCGGCCATGTGCTGCAGGTCAAGGCCAGCTTGCGCAGCAAGACCTCGTTGATACAGGGCACATACGCCAAGGACGCCGGCCGGCATGCCGCCTCCGATGGGAAAGCAAGGTTGTATGGGTAATACATGCCCTTGGGGGCTGGATGGAAAAACAAAACGGAAGCGCAAGGCAAAGGCCCTCGTGTTGCACATGCAAACACGAGGGCCTTTGCCTTTACCGCCGGATGCCGCACGCCACACACCAGACGCCGGGCAGGCGCCTACTCAAGCAGTGTCTTCTTGTCCGGCGTCTCCTGTTGCCCGTGCATGGTGCTGGAAATGACCCGCGCGCTGCGCTTGAAGGTCAGGTAGGCCCAGGCCCAGTCGCTCATCACCATCACGCGGTTGCGGAAACCGATCAGGAAGTACACGTGCACGAACAGCCAGAACAGCCACGCCGGAAAACCTGAGAACTTGAACTTGCCGACCATCGCAATGGCCGCCTTGCGGCCGATGGTGGCCAGCGAACCGTAGTCCTGGTACCTGAAGGCTTGCAGCGGCCGGTTGGCGATGCGGTTCTTGATGTTGCGCGCAGCCACCCGCCCCATCTGCTTGGCCGCCGGCGACACGCCGGGCACCGGCTTGCCATCCGACTGGGCGGCCGCCAGGTCGCCGATCACATAGACGTCGTCGCGCCCGGCGATGTTCAACTCGGGCGACACCGGCACGCGGCCGGCGCGGTCCAGCTCCACGCCCAGCGACTTGCCCAGCGGCGAAGCCGCCACGCCGGCCGACCAGATCACGGTACGCGAAGCCAGCGTCTGCTCGCCGTCGAAATTGGCATAGCGCACGCATTGCTCGTCGATATGCACCACCCGGCTGCCGGTGCGCACGTCCACGCCCAGTTTTTGCAGTTGCTCGCGCGCTTTCTCGGAGAGGTCGTGCGGATAGGCGCCGAGGATGCGGTCCGAGCCCTCGATCAGCACCACCCGCGCCGAATGCGGGTCGATGTTGCGGAATTCGCCGCGCAGCGTGTGGCGCGCGATCTCGACCAGGGTGCCGGCCATTTCCACGCCGGTGGCGCCGCCGCCGATGACGGTAAAGGTCAGCCACTCCTGGCGGCGGCGCATATCGGTTTCGCGCTCGGCATATTCGAAAGCCATCAGGATGCGGCGGCGGATGTCGAAGGCGTCTTCCAGCGTCTTCAGGCCCGGCGCCAGGCCGGCCCATTCATCGCGCCCGAAATAGCTGTGGGTGGAACCGGCAGCCACGATCAGGTGGTCGTAGCCGATGCGCGTGCCGTCTTCCAGGCAGACCGACTTGCCATCGACATCGATGGAGACGACATCGGCCATCAGCGTGGTGACATTGCGTTGCCCCGACAGGATGTTGCGGATGGGGGCGCTGATGGCCGGGGCCGACAGGCCTGCGGTGGCGACCTGGTACAGCAAGGGCTGGAACAGGTGGTGGTTGCTGCGATCTATCATGGTGATGCGCACATCCGCGCCGGCCAGTTCGCGGGCGGCGGCCAGTCCGCCGAAACCGCAGCCGATGATGACGATGTGGGGCATGGGCTTCCTTTCAAAAGTAAATTGTTTTTATGGCGACCCCGGCCTGTCGGCCGCGGCGGCGCTGTCCCCTACTCTCTATTCGGATCTGCTTGCGTTGCCCGGCCGCGCTTTCCCCATGACATTGCGGCCGCGAAGAAATTTGATCTTCCTCAATGCAGACGGACAGAATCTCACAAATTTGGTTCGAAAGCACTTGGCCACTTTGTCATACCCCAGCCGCCCTGGTAAGCGGTCCCAATCAGCGGCCCAATAAGCCCTAATGCCGTTCAGTTAAGCCGAAATTTCCCCGTCGTCCTGACGAAGGTCAGGGTCCAGCGTCGCGTCATTCGTCATTCAACGGCCATTGAGGCGCAACGAAAGACACTGGATCCCGGCCATCGCCGGGATGACGAGTTGCAGATGGAAGGCTTGACTGAACAGCATTACCCAATAAGCCCCCCAATAAGCAACCCAAGCAAGCGGCCCAAGCAAGCGGCCCACAAAAGAACATCCCCCGCAGCCTTGCGGCCACGGGGGATGTTCAAGCGTTGCTCATGTCCGGCGCCAGGGCCGGGCATTGGCAAGCAGGTCTTACTGGGCTTCGTTCGAAGCAGCCGCTTCCGGCGCCTCTTCAGCTTGCGCAGCCTTCATCGACAGCTTCAGGCGGCCGCGGTCGTCGGTCTCCAGGACCTTCACGCGCACTTGCTGGCCTTCCTTCAGGTAGTCGGCCACGGCGTTGACGCGCTCGTTGGCGATCTGGCTGATGTGCAGCAGCCCATCCTTGCCCGGCAGGACCTGGACGATCGCGCCGAAGTCCAGCAGCTTCAACACGGTGCCTTCGTAGACCTTGCCCACTTCGACCGAAGCGGTCAGCTCTTCGATGCGGCGCTTGGCTTCCTGGCCTGCCGACGCGTCGACGGAAGCGATGGTGACCACGCCTTCGTCGCTGATGTCGATCTGGGTGCCGGTTTCTTCGGTCAGCGCGCGGATCACGGCGCCGCCCTTGCCGATCACGTCACGGATCTTCTCGGGGTTGATCTTGATGGTGATCAGGCGCGGCGCGAAGTCGGACAGCTCGCCACGGCCGGCAGGCACGGCTTCCTGCATCTTGCCCAGGATGTGCTGGCGGCCTTCCTTGGCCTGCTCCAGCGCCACCTGCATGATTTCCTTGGTGATGCCCTGGATCTTGATGTCCATCTGCAGCGCGGTGATGCCTTCGGCAGTACCGGCCACCTTGAAGTCCATGTCGCCCAGGTGGTCTTCATCGCCCAGGATGTCGGTCAGCACGGCGAACTTGTTGCCTTCCTTGATCAGGCCCATGGCGATGCCGGCCACGTGCGCCTTCATCGGCACGCCGGCGTCCATCAGCGCCAGGCAGCCGCCGCAGACGGAAGCCATCGACGAGGAACCGTTGGATTCGGTGATTTCCGACACCAGGCGCACCGAGTAGCTGAACTCGTCGGCTGCCGGCAACGCAGCCAGCAGGGCGCGCTTGGCCAGGCGGCCGTGGCCGATTTCGCGGCGCTTCGGGGTGCCGACGCGGCCGGTTTCGCCGGTGGCGAACGGAGGCATGTTGTAGTGGAGCATGAAGCGGTCGGTGTACTCGCCCAGCAGGCCGTCGATCTTCTGCTCGTCGCGCGCGGTGCCCAGCGTGGCCACGACCAGCGCCTGGGTTTCGCCGCGGGTGAACAGGGCCGAGCCGTGGGTACGCGGCAGCACGCCGGTACGGATCGAGATCGGACGCACGGTGCGGGTGTCGCGGCCGTCGATGCGGGGCTCGCCTTCCAGGATCTGCGAACGCACGATCTTGGCTTCCAGGTCGAACAGGATGGAACCGACTTCAGCGGCATCGGCAGCCACGGTGCCGTTGGCCACGGCTTCGGCCACCAGCGCTTCGTTGACTTGCGCCGATACGCTCTTGAGCTTTTCGGTACGGGCTTGCTTGTCCTTGGTCTGGTAGGCTTCGCGCAGCGGGCCTTCGGCCAGTTGCGACACGCGCGAGATCAGCGCTTCGTTCTTGGCCGGTGCGGTCCATTGGACTTCCGGCTTGCCGCCGTCGCGCACCAGTGCATGAATGGCTTCGATCACGGCCTTCGATTGCTCGTGGCCGAACACGACCGCGCCCAGCATCACTTCTTCGGACAGTTGCTCGGCTTCGGATTCCACCATCAGCACGGCGGTTTCGGTGCCGGCCACGACCAGGTCCAGCTGCGAGGACTTGAGCTGGCTGGTGGTCGGGTTCAGAACGTACTGGCCATCGATGTAACCCACGCGGGCCGCGCCCACCGGGCCGTTGAAGGGGATGCCGGCCAGCGACAGCGCGGCCGAGGAGCCGATCATCGCCGGGATGTCAGGATCGATTTCCGGGTTGACCGACAGCACGTGCACGATCACCTGGACTTCGTTGAGGTAGCCTTCCGGGAACAGCGGGCGGATCGGACGATCGATCAGGCGCGAAGTCAGGGTTTCCTTTTCGGAGGGCTTGCCTTCGCGCTTGAAGAAGCCGCCGGGGATACGGCCGGCCGCATAGGTCTTTTCGATGTAGTCGACGGTCAGCGGGAAGAAATCCTGGCCGGGCTTGGCTTCCTTGCGGGCCACCACGGTAGCCAGGATGACGGTGTCTTCAACCGACACCAGCACGGCGCCGGAGGCCTGGCGGGCGATTTCGCCGGTTTCCAGCGTGACTTGGTGCTGGCCATACTGGAAGGTCTTGGTAACTTTATTAAACACGGTATTTCCTTTCTTTTATGGAGCCGGCCCCGACTGTGTCCACGGTGCGCGGGTTCCTTTTGCCGACAGATTTTCAGGCGCTGTCGTTCACCTCACCACAGCCGCAACCTATCGGCATGCGGCTTACGACGAACGTGGCCATACTGCGCCACGATGAGACTGAAACGTTGATCCGGACCTGCCAACCGCACTCAAGCCGGGAAACTTCCGCCAATGCCGCAGGCGGAAACGATTCCGCATGCAGCCATGGAATCGTAAAAAAACAAAATGCCCGCGTCAGCTGGTGACGCAGGCATTCTGGCTATGACCCGTGAAACGGATGGAAACGCGGAGTCAAATTACTTACGCAGACCGAGTTTTTCGATCAGTGCGCGGTAACGGTCGGCATCCTTGCCCTTCAGGTAGGAGAGCAGGCTCTTGCGACGGTTAACCATCTTGATCAGGCCGCGGCGGGAGTGGTGATCCTTGCTGTGTTCCTTGAAGTGGCCGTTCAGGTCGTTGATGCGCGCGGTCAGCAGCGCAACTTGCACTTCAGGAGAACCGGTGTCGTTCGTGCCACGGGCGTTATCGGAGATAATGGCAGCCTTGGCTGCTTTTTCGATGGACATGCTGTTTTACCTTTCACAAGCGGTGTGCGGAGCGACCGATCCGGGCCCTGCATACCGTGAACAAAAAATTGAATTCCGGCCAAAATGGCCAGACGCGGAAGTATATAGCAAAAACCAGTTTATTCAAATACTTAGAGACAACCGGATAGAAGGCGTATCACTGCATGGAAGAGCCATCGCACGCCCGACAGGCTGGCAACAGCCCTATACACCACTTTCCCGGCGGCACTACAATGACGGAATTACAATAAACTTCAGGACGACAAGCAATGCATAGCCCATTCCCCCTGCCGCGCCGCCCGCGCATGATGCTGGCGGCCGTACTCGCCGCGACATCAATGCTGGCCGGATGCGCGTCGCTGTTCCAGCCGCCGGTGGCGCCCGGCGAGGCTGAAGAACAAGTCCTGGCCCGCCTGGGGCCGCCGACCAACGTTTATCAGGATGGCAATACCCGCCTGTTCGAATACGGCGCCGGCGCCTTCGGCCAATACCAGTATATGGCCCGCATCGGCCCCGACCGCCGGCTGGTTTCCTACCAGCAAGTCTGGACCATCGAAAACTTCCGCGCCATCCGGGTCGGCCAGGATACGAAAGAAGATGTGCTGCACCGGGTCGGCCGCCCGACCGAGATCACCCGCTACGCGCGCATCCCGTACGAAGCATGGAACTACGGCTTCAAGGAAAGCGGCGTATGGAATTCGCAGATGACAGTCTATTTCACCGACCAGGGCACCGTGCAGAAAGTGGAAAACGGCCCCGATCCGCGTTTTGACGATTCACGCTTTCCCTTCTGACCCCCGCATCGCCATTCCATCCGCCGCACCCAAGCAAAAGGCCGCAAATGCGGCCTTTTGCTTTTGTCATACTGCGCCAATCACGGCAACAGGATGGGATGATGCCATGCCAGATCAGACCACGGTCGCCAGCGCCAGCGTGAACAGCAGCGCCACCACGGAAACGAGGGTTTCCATCACGGTCCAGGTCTTGAAGGTTTGCGGCACGGTCATGTTGAAGTACTCCTTGACCAGCCAGAAACCGCCGTCGTTGACGTGCGACAGGATCAGCGAACCGGCGCCGGTGGCCAGTACCATCAGCTCGGGACGGGTACCCGGCACGCTGGCGACGATGGGCGCCACGATGCCGCAGGCGGTGGTCATCGCCACGGTGGCCGAACCGGTCGCCACACGGATCAGCGCGGCGACGAACCAGCCCAGCAGCAGCGGCGACAGGTGCGCGTCGGTGGCGATGCCGACGATGGCCTTGGACACGCCGCCATCCATCAGGATGCGGCCGAAACCGGCGCCGGCGCCCACCACCAGGGTGATGCTGGCGATCGGCGCCAGACACTCGTTGGTGAACTTGAGGATCTGGTCGGCGCCGAAACCGCGCGCACGACCGAAAGTCCAGAAGCTGACCAGCGTGGCGATCAGCAGCGCGATCACCGAATTGCCGATCAGGCGCAGGAAGTCGTTGGCGAAGGTCTTGGGCGCGAAGAACAGGTCGGCCCAGCTGCCGATCAGCATCAGCACCACCGGCAACAGGATGGTGAACAGCGTGATGCCGAAGCCCGGCAGTTGGCGATCCTTCTTGTGCTCTTCGACGAACTGTGCGACCAGCGGATTGTCCGGATTGGGGATGACCACCTTGGAAATCAGCTTGCCGAAGATCGGGCCGGCGATGATCGCGGTCGGGATGCCGACGATCAGCGCATACATGATGGTGTGGCCGATGTCGGCGCTATAGGCGGTCACCGCCAGCAGCGCCGCCGGGTGCGGCGGGATCAGGCCGTGCACCACGGACAGGCCCGCCACCATCGGAATGCCCACCAGCACCATGTTGGTGCCGGTGCGCTTGGCCACGTTGAAGGCGATCGGCACCAGCAGCACGAAACCGACTTCGAAGAACACCGGCAAGCCGACGATGAAGGCCACGACCATCATCGCCCAGTGCACATTCTTCTCGCCGAAGGCCTGGATCATCGTATTGGCGATGCGCTCGGCGCCGCCAGACTCCGCCATCATCTTGCCCAGCATCGTGCCCAGGCCCACCACCAGGGCGATGTGCCCCAGCGCCCCGCCGACCCCGGTTTCGAAGGCCTTGACGATATTGCCCATCGGCATGCCCACGGCCAGGCCCAGTACCAGCGAGACGACGATCAGGACGATGAACGGGTTCATCTTGAATTTTGCGATCAGCACGATCAGCGCGATCACCGCCACCAGTGCGTACACCAGCAGCGCGGTTCCTTGTACAGCCTCCATCTGGCTCTCCTCTTCAGAAGGTAAAAACACCTGCCGGCATACGGCTCCCCTGCCGGCTCTTTATTTAATTCGCCAACTCATCTGCATCTGCGGCGACGCATCTTGAACCCGCTGCGCCACCGGTGCGTCGCCGGTCAGCGCTTGAACGCCACGCAATCGACCTCGACCTTGCAGTCCACCACCATGCTCGACACCACGCAGGCGCGCGCCGGCGGGTTGGCGCCGAAGTATTCCTTGAACACCTTGTTGAAGGATTGGAAGTCGCGCGGATCGTCCAGCCAGACGCCGCAACGCACCACGTGTTCCGGACCGTAGCCGGCTTCCTTCAGGATCGCCAGCACGTTCTGGATGGCCTTGTGCGACTGCGCGACGATGCCGCCGTCGATCACTTCGCCATTTTCCATCGCCACCTGGCCGGACACATACAGCCAGCCGTCGGCCGCCACCGCGCGGGCAAACGGCAAATGCTGGCCGCCGGTACCGCTGCCGCCTTCCACACCGAATCGTTGAATGCTCATTACTGCTCCTTTGATAAAAATGAATGCGCCTGCGACAGGGCATCCGGTTTGCGATTGGCTTACGTTCTTGTTGTTCGGATTCCTGCTGGCACTGCTTAATCGTGCGCGAAGGCCTGCCCGGCCTCCGCCGTGCGCGGCGAGCGCGCCAGGAAGTGCCCGGCGCGCTCGCCGGTGGCCTTCTTGTCGCTGCCGCGATAGGCCAGCTTGCCGTTGACCCAGACCGCATCGATGCCGTGCGCCGGCTGCATCGGGTCGGTGAAACTGGCGGCGTCGCGCACGGTATCGGCATCGAACAGCACCAGGTCGGCCCAATAGCCTTGCCGCACGAAGCCGCGCTCGTGCAAGCCGAAACGCAGCGCCGACAGGCCGGTCATCTTGCGCACCGCCGCCGCCAGCGAGAACAGCTTCTGCTCGCGGCTGTAATAGCCGAGCACGCGCGGGAAAGCGCCCCACAGGCGCGGGTGCGGCAACGGGTCGTTGGGCAGGCCATCGGAACCGATCACCGTGGCCGGATGGGACAGGATGCGGTTGACGTCATCGTCGGCCATGCAGTGGTAGACGGCGCCGGCCGGCATCAGGCGCGCGGCCGCGGCATGCAGGTCAAGCTGCCATTCGGCGGCGACCTGCTTCAACATCTTGCCGCCCTGCTCCGGATGCGGCTCGGACCAGGTGACCTGGATATCGTAAGCGTCGGTCACCTGTTTCAGGTCCAGGGTCGACGAACTGGCGGTATAGGGATAACAGTCGCAACCGACGTGCTGATGCTTGCCGGCCAGCTCCAGCGCCTTGAGCACTTCGCCGCTGCGGCCCCAGTTCTCGACGCCGGCGCACTTCAGGTGCGAGATCACCACCGGCACGCGCGCATGCTTGCCGATGCGGAAGGCCTCGTCCATGGCCTCGAGGATGTCGGCGAATTCGCTGCGCAGGTGGGTGGCGTACATGGCGCCGAACTCGGCCAGCGGCTCGGCCAGCGCCAGCACTTCGGCGGTAGGCGCGTTGATGGCGTTGCCGTAGGCCAGGCCGGTGGACAGGCCCAGCGCGCCATGCTCCAGCGCCTCGCGCAATTGCGCGCGCATGCCGGCGATCTCCGGTTCACTGGCGGCGCGGTCGAGGCGGTCCATGTGGTTGTTGCGCAGCGCCGTGTGGCCGACCAGCGCGGCGACGTTGATCGACGGCTGCGCGGCATCGACCGCCGCCACATAACTGGCAAAGGTCGGGTAATGGAAGGCCTCGGACTTGCCCAGCAGGTTCATCGGATCGGGCGGATCGCCCTTGAGGCTCACCGGCGCGGCGCTGATGCCGCAGTTGCCGACCACCACGGTGGTCACCCCTTGCGACAGCTTGGGAAACATCTCGGGCGTGCGGATGACGTTGGTGTCGTCATGCGTATGCACGTCGATGAAGCCGGGCGAGAGCACGCGGCCGCTAGCGTCGATGGTGGCGTGCGCCTGCCAGCCCGACAGTTGGCCGATGGCGGCGATGCGGCCGGCCGTCACGGCGACGTCGGCGGCGACCGGATCGGCGCCGGTGCCGTCAATGACGAGGGCGTTGCGGATCAGCGTGTCGCAACGGCCGGCAGCCGCGGCGGTGGCGGTGGCGGTGGCATTGGAAGTGGAATTGGCAAAGCTCATGTCAGTCTCCCAGCGGCTGGTGGCGATCGCCTCCGCCGCGATGCGTATCGAGCACGTATTTCAGCCGGCGCAGGCGTTCCTGGCTGTTCTCTTTCTGCAGCAGGGCCAGCTCCAGCACCAGCATGTCGAGCGTGACCATCATCGCGTAGCGCGATGATGACGGTTTGAAAATCAGGTCGGTTTCCAGCGTCTTGATCGGCAGCAGCACGTCGACCATCTTCGCCAGCGGCGAACCGAGTGCGGTAATGGCGATCATCTTGACGCCGTATTCGCGCGCCACCTCGCAATTGGCCAGCAGTTCAGGCACATTGCCGGTGGTGGAAAACACCAGCAGCACGTCGTTCTTGTCCAGCGTGGCGGCCACCATCTTTTGCAGCATGGCGTCGTGATAGGTGGCCACCGGGCGCCCTAGGCGCACCAGGCGATAGCGCGCCTCGTCGGACATCATGGTGGAGCCGCCGCCCATGCCGAAACAGTAGATCATGCGGGCATCGCGCAACAGGCCGGCGGCGGCCATCAGCATGTCCGGATTGAGCATGGCGCGGTTGAGTTCCAGCACCGCATGGATATCGTTGTAGACCACATCGGCCAGTTCCGGCGGCTGCGCCGAAGGCGCGGCCTTGGCGCCGTCGAAGAAGCGCTGCCCCACGGCCACCGCCTGCGCCAGCAGGAACTTGAATTCACGCACATCGCGGCAACCCATGGCCTTGGCGAAACGCGTCACGCTGGCCACGGAGACGCCGGCCTTGGACGCCAATTCGCCGATGCTGGCGCTGGCGGCCGACGACAGGTCGCCCAGAATGGCTTCGGCCACTTTCTGTTCGGCCAGGCGCAAGGTGCTGCTGCGCTCGGTGATGCGGGAGACGATGTCGAAAGTGTGCGCCATGAAATCGGGTCGAAGATTAGGGATGCAGGTTGTGCGCCGGGTTGCCGCGCGTTACCTTGCAGCATGTGCAAAATGTGCCGCGGGCGTTTCTTTCAAATAATTTATGTTATTTACTAACACGATTAAAACATAGTAAATTCAAGGGTATTATTACGTCAATCCAATTTTTACAGGAATAATTGCGATGAATGATACAAACTACCAAATTGCTTATCAGAGCGGCATCATCGACCCTGTAAACAAGGGCCTGGGTCCCCTGGAGCAACCGCTGGCGCCGCAACAGGCGGGTGCGGTCAAATGGAACCTGCTCAACGAAGACATCAGCCTGCCGGCCGCCGTCCTTTATGAAGAAAAGCTTGCCCACAACCTGAAGTGGATGCAGGACTTCGTCGGCCAGTACCAGGTGAAGCTGGCGCCGCACGGCAAGACCACCATGGCGCCCAAGCTGTTCAAGCGCCAGCTCGACACCGGCGCCTGGGGCATCACCCTGGCCACCGCGCACCAGACCCTGGCCGGCTACCGCCACGGCGTGCGCCGCGTGATCATGGCCAACCAGCTGGTGGGCAAGCGCAACATGGCGATCATCTCGGAGCTGCTGGCCGATCCCGCTTTCGAATTCTTTTGCCTGGTCGACTCGGCCGATCTGGTCGACCAGCTCGGCCGTTTCTTCGCCGAGCGCCGCCAAACCCTGAATGTGCTGCTGGAACTGGGCCCGGCTGGCGGGCGCACCGGTGTACGCAATGATGAGCAACAAGCCGCCGTGCTGGCAGCCGTCAAGCGTTGGGACAGCATCGCACTGGCCGGCGTGGAAGTGTATGAAGGCGTACTCAAGGAAGAAACGGACATCCGCCAATTCCTGCAGCGCGCGGTGGCCTGCGCCAAGGAACTCGCGCAGCAAGGCCTGCTGGCCAGGCGCGTGGCGCGCGGCCCGGCGGTGCTGACCGGCGCCGGTTCGGCCTGGTACGACGTGGTGGCCGAAGAATTCGCCCAGGCCGACATCGGCGTGCCGCTCGACGTAGTGCTGCGCCCCGGCTGCTACCTGACGCACGATGTCGGCATCTACCGCGCCGCGCAGGCGCAGATCCAGGTGCGCAACCCGGTGGCGCACAGCATGCGCAGCCAATTGCAGCCGGCCTTGCAGTTGTGGGCCTACGTGCAGTCGATCCCCGAGGCCGACAAGGCCATCATCGCGCTGGGCAAGCGCGACGCCGCCTTCGATGCCGGCCTGCCGCTGCCGGTGGCGCGTTTCCGTCCGGGCAGCGACAGCCTGCCGTCGGCCACGCCCGCGCACTGGGAAGTGACCGGCATGATGGACCAGCACGCCTACCTGAGGATCGCCGCCGGCGACGACATCAAGGTCGGCGACATGCTCGCCTTCGATATCTCGCACCCCTGCCTGACCTTCGACAAGTGGCGTCACTTGCCGGTGGTGGACGGCAAGTTCGACGTGATCGACATCGTCCAGACCTTCTTCTGACCCATCCGCAGCCAGCACAGCCAAGAACATGAGCAACAAGATCCTCGCCTACGGCGAAGCCATGGTGGAATTCAACCAAAGCATTTCCCAGTCGCGCAATTACCTGGAAGGCTTCGGCGGCGACACCTCCAACTTCGCCATCGCCGCCGCCCGCCAGGGCGCCGATTGCGCCTACATCAGCGCGGTCGGCGACGACCACTTCGGCCGCAACCTGCTGGACCTGTGGCAGGCCGAAAAGGTCGGCACCGAGCATGTCGGCGTGATGCCGGGCGCCTCGACCGGCATCTACTTCGTCACCCATGACGACGCCGGCCACCACTTCCATTACCTGCGCGCCGGCTCGGCCGCCAGCCGCTACACGCCGCAGCAATTGCCGCTGGACGCCATCGCCGGCGCCCGCGTGCTGCACCTGTCCGGCATCAGCCTGGCCATCAGCGAAAGCGCCTGCGACAGCGGCCTGGCGGCAATGGCCCATGCGCGCAAGCACGGCGTGCTGACCTCGCTGGACACCAACCTGCGGCTGCGCCTGTGGCCGCTGGAACGCGCCCGCGAGAAGATGGTCGAGGCCTTCAAGCTGTGCGACATCTGCCTGCCAAGCTGGGAAGACGTTGCCATGCTGACCGGCCTGGAAGAGCGCGACGCCATCGTCGACCAATTGCTGTCGTATGGCATCAAGCTGGTGGCGTTCAAGCTGGGCAGCGAAGGCTGCTATGTCGCCACGCCCGACGAGCGCCGCATGGTGGCGCCTTATCCGGTGCAAGCCCTGGACGCCACCGGCGCCGGCGACTGCTTCGGCGGCGCCTTTGTGGCGGAGTTGGTGGCGGGCCGCGATCCCTTCAGCGCAGCGCGCTATGCCAATGTGGCGGCGGCGCTGTCGACCACCGGCTACGGCGCGGTCGAGCCGATTCCACACCGTCTGAAAGTCGAAGCGGCCCTGGGGGCCTGTTAACCATTGCGCTTTGGTCGGGTTGCCGGCGCGGCCGGCAACCCGACTTACCTGACTTACCCGAGGCGCTTAGCCACGAACAGCATGCCCGCCACCGACTGCCGGATCTCTTCGCGCAGGATCTGGTCGCTGTCGTGCACCACTTCCATGCCGCTGTTATTCAGATGCCGGCGCACATGGTCGCGGCTGTGCCGATAGCGTCCGCTGGCGTGCAGGCAAAAGCCTGACGGCGCGACGTCCTGCGGCGTGACCGCTTCCACCGTGAAGATGAAATACCCATCCTTGCGCAACGCGCCGGCGACATCGCCGAACACGGCGCCCAGGTCGCCGAAGTAGATCAGGGTGTCGGCTGCCGCCACCAGGTCGCAGGAGCGGGGATGGCGGCTCAGGTAATCGCCGATCTCGGCCTTTTCCAGGTTGGCATAATGCCCGCCGGCCCGCGCCTTCTCCAGCATCTTGCCGGCCAGGTCGACGCCGGTGATCGTATGCGCGAACGGCGCCAGGTAGGGGCCGCACAGGCCGGTGCCGCAGCCGATGTCGAGCGCCTCGAACTGGCGCGCGGGCGCTGCCGCCAGGGCCAGGCCCTGGCCGATCAGGCCGGGGCCGCGGTAACCGAGGCTCTCCAGCAGGTTGGATTCGAAGGTGTCGGCGTAGCGGTCGAAATGGAATTCGACATAGCTGTCCGAAGCGCGCGCGGGCACCGCCTGCTGCGAACATGCGGCCAGCATGTGGGCCGCGATCGGATTGTCCGGCTCCTCCTCCAGCCAGGCGCTGTAAGCCTGTGCGGCTTCCTGCAGGCGGCCGAGGAAATAAAAGGAAATCCCCAGCATCTGCCGGGACTTGCCTTCCAGCGGCGGCAGCACGTAGGCGCGGCATTGGTAATGGGAGGCCTGCATCTTGTCGCCGGCGGCGTCGTAGATATTGCCCAGATGCAGCAAGGCGGGGACGCATTCGGGATCGATCTCCAGCACGCGCAGGAAAGATTGCGTGGCCTCCTCCGGCTTGCCTTGCTGCAGTTGGGCGGCGCCGAGGTTGCTCCAGATCGTGTGATCCTCGGGCGCGATGGCCAGTGCATCGCCATAGGCCTGCTCGGCCTCATCGAAACGCCCGAGCGCGAACAGCACATTGCCGAGATCGTTGTGCCAGCCGGCATCCTCCGACTCCAGGGCGCAGGACAACATCAGCTTTTCGACGGCCTCGTCGTGCCGCCCGACCTGGTGCAGGTAAATGCCCAGATAATGCAGCGCGGCCGGGTGGATCGGATCCTGCTCCAGCACCGCCTCATAGATGGCGGCGGCCTCGTCCGCCTGCCCCGCCATGTGGGCATCGATGGCTTGCTGCAGCGAGACGGGCGGCGCCGGATGGTTGTCGGAAAGCGGCTCTGGCGATGGCATTGAAGATCCCTGGACAGTGGTGGCAATGTTGCTCCAGTGTACAACCTCTTTACGTTTTCTTTACGCATGTAAACGCCACATGCCATGCAAGCCCGGCGCCAGAGATGGCGGCAGGCGAAAAAAAGCCGCCCTCATCGAAAGCGGCCTGGGGGAAATGCAGGAGTAACGCGCTCAGGCTGCCAGGCTATGCCCGATCTGCCCCAACTGGCGCAGCGCCTGGTCCAATTCACGCGTGAAAGGATGGCCACAGCAGATGCGCAGGAAATGTCCGTAGCGGTTGGAATTGGAAAAGATCGCGCCAGGCGATACCCCGACGCCCTGTACCAGCGCCTGCTCGAACAGGCGCTGCGAGCACACCTGCGAGGGCAGTTCCACCCACATGCCGACGCCGCCGCTGGGCACGGTCATGCGCGTGCCTTCGGGGAAGTAGGCGGCGATCGATTCGGCCATGCGCTCGCGCTGCTCCTTGAGCAGTTCGCGCAGACGGCGCAGGTGGCGGTCGTAAGCCGGGCTGGCCAGGAAATCGGCGGCCGTGATCTGGGTCCACTCCTCGTTGGCGCGGGTATGGGTGAACTTGAGCATCATCACCCGCTCATGCCAACGGCCGCCGTTCATCCAGCCCAGGCGCATGCCCGGCGCCAGCACCTTGTTCAATGAAACGCAATAGATCACATTGCCGCTGCGGTCGCGGCTCTTGAGCGTCGAGGGCGCCACGTTGCCGTCGGCCAGCTCGGTGTAGGCGTCGTCCTCGATCAGCGGCAGGCGCAATTCTTCGCACAGGCGCACCAGCTTGTCCTTGTTGGCGTCGGGCATGATGCAACCGAGCGGGTTCTGCAGGTTCGGCACCACCACCACGGCCTTGATGTTGCCGTAGGTGCGCACCGCCAGTTCCAGCGCCTCGGACGAGATTCCCGTGAGCGGGCTGGTCGGGATCTCCAGCGCGCGCATGCCGAGGTTTTCCAGCGCCTGCAACAGGCCGAAGTAGGTCGGCGACTCCACCGCGATGGTGTCGCCCGGGCCGGCGACGGCGCGCAACGCCAGGTTGAGTGCCTCGATGCAGCCGTGCGTGACCACCACCTCGTCGGCATCGATGCGCATGCCGGCATTGAGCGCGCGGCGCGCCACTGCCTGCCGGAACCCCTGGTTGCCGTTGTGCGGCATGGCGCTGGTGAGCAGCTCGGGATGGTCGCGCAAGGCGCGCATGGCGGCCTGCTTCAAGGTATCGACGGCATAGAGCTCGGGCGCGCAGGTCATGCCGGACAGGTCGATGCGCGGTGCGCACTTCTGGCGCAGCGCGATGTACTTGGAGACCTTTTCGTGGATGCCGACGTATTGGGCCGGATCGATCGCCATCAGGCTCTTGGGCTCCTGCACCGGGCGGATCGCCGAGCGGCGCGGCTGGCGCACGAAGTAACCGGAACGGGGGCGCGCCTCCAGCCAGCCGCCCTCTTCCATATGGCGCAAGGTCTGCAAGGAGGTCGACAGGCTGACCTGGTGCTGGCGCATCAGGTCGCGCACCGATGGCATGCGGTCGCCTGCCACCAGGGTACCGGCCTGTATCGCGCCCTGGTAATGCTCGGCCAGCTTGCGGTACAGCGGCATGCGGGAAGCGGCGGCATCGGGAGGATCCGAAACCGTCGCATTGGCCAGTGGCGGCCGGGTATCTGTAGGGTCGGGAATAAGCAGGCTGGTATCCATAACAGCATCATCTTCTTGCGGCAAAAACCAGAACAGATACAGAGTATTCGAAAAAGAACGATAACAGATTCAAAATCCATCGCCTGTTACGGCACAGTCTGTTTTTTCCTGTGCCTGTTGCGCTTTTGCTGCCCTCCTTAGACTTCAATCACCTGTTCAACGCCTCGGCGAGATGTGGGCGCGATGTGGAACAGGCTCCCGGAACCCAACAGACAGAGGAACATCATGCAAAGCCCGTGGCAAGCCCCTACTCCCGCCGACTACCCGCTGGCCAGTCAAACGGTCAGGCTGGCGCGCGGCCAGACCATGCAAGTGTGGCTGCCCGCCGGCAGCCTGGTGGTGAACAACGCCCCGGCGGCACGGGTCACCCAGGCGCCGCAATGGCTGTTCGACCAACTGGTCGAACAACGCAGCGACCTGAGCGATGGGCAAGCCATGGCGATCGAACACGCCGGCTGGGTGGAAATCACGGCGCCGCAGGGGGGCGAAGTCCTGTGCCTGCGCCCGCAAGCGCAGTCATGGCGCCAGCGTCTGCAGTCGGCATGCAGGCGGCTGCTGAACTGGGGGCAGCGGACTGCGCCGGCCGGCCAGTGACGTTCTGGGCGGCGGGAAACATTTCCCGCCGTCAAATAAATTCCCGTCGCCAAGCCACTCGGCGTAGCGCGTTGGGACAGAATGCATTTCATCGACAGGCATGAAATGAGTTTTACATATTTGCGCAAATACTTTGCCCCAGGAACCGAAGTTACTGCAGAGATTTCCGCAAAACCATTACACTTCCGTCATCCCTCAAAGATGAAGTGTTATGCAGAACGACCATTCCTCCAGTGCCTCCCCGGCTTCCCGCAATCCTGCCCAGGCGTTGTCCGAGCAGGAAACTTTCGACCTGACCCCAGTCTCCCTCTGGAAAGAAGACTACAGCGGCATGAAGCGCCTGTTCGACGAATGGCGCGCGCAGGGCGTGACCGATCTGCAGGCCTACCTGAAAGAAGACATCACGCGCGCGCAAGCCTGCGCGCGCCAGATCCGCGTGGTCGACGTCAATCGCCGCACATTGGAGTGGTATGAGGCGCGCGACCTGGAACATCTGGTTGCCAACCTGGACAAGGTGTTTCGCGATGACATGATCGACACGTTCATCGATGAGCTGGCGCAGCTATGGGAAGGCAAGCTGAACTTCTCGAGCTACACGGTCAACTACACGCTGGGCGGCAAGCGCCTGGATATCCAGCTCTCCGGACGCATCATGCCCGGCAGCGAAGAAAGCTGGGATTACATCCTGCTCGCCATCGAGAATGTCACCGAACGTGAGACCGCGCGCAAGAAGCTCTCGCGCAGCGAAAACTATGCGCGCGGCCTGTTCGAGTATTCGCCGATCTCGCTGTGGGTGGAAGACTTCAGCCAGGTCAAGCGCCTGTTCGACGACCTGCACCGCATCGGCATCACCGATTTCCGCACCTTCACCGATGTGCATCCGGAATTCGTCGAGCGCTGCGCGCAGGAAATCCGCGTCATCGACGTCAACCTGCAAACGCTTTCCATGTTCGGCGCGCCGGACAAGGCGACGCTGCTGTCGCGCCTGTCGGATATCTTCCGCGACGACATGCATCATCATTTCAACGAACAGTTGCTCGAACTATGGAACGGCAACCTGTTCCATCAGCGCGAAGTGGTGAACTATTCGCTCAATGGAGACCAGTTGTACGTGCACCTGCAATTCTCGGTCTTCCCCGGCTACGAAGACAGCTGGGGACTGGTGCTGGTGGCGCTGACCGACATCACCGCGCGCAAGAAGGCCGAAGCCTACCTGGAGTTCCTCGGCAAGCATGACGAACTGACCAAGCTGTACAACCGCGCCTACATGGTCGAGGAGCTGAACCGGCTGGAGCGCAAGGGCCCCTTCCCGGTGAGCGTGATCGTGGCCGACCTGAACGGCCTGAAGCAAGTCAACGACGAGCTCGGGCACGCCGCCGGCGATGCCTTGCTGCGCCGCGTGGGCGAAGTGCTGGCCAAGGCGGTGGACCGCCCGGGCAGCGTGGCGCGCACCGGCGGCGACGAGTTCGCCATCTTGCTGCCGGCCACCGACGAACGCAACTGCGCCGCGCTGCTGGAACATATCCAGAAGCTGGTCGACCTCAACAACCAGTTCTATTCCGGCATCACATTGAGCCTGTCCATCGGCGCGGTCACTTCCATGCCGGGCGAACGCCTCGAACACGCGGTGCAACGCGCGGACGCGCTCATGTACGAGGCCAAGCGCCAATACTATGCCGGCACCCCGGGCCTGGAACGCCGCCAACAGCCGGACTGAGCCATGCATTCCATGCCGGCCGCAGGCGGCCATCGCATCATCAGGGAAGATGCCGCGTTGCAGGCTGGCGCGGAAACGCTGGCGTGCGATGTCATCTCCGCCGGTGGGTGCGGCGCCGTCCACACCCTGTTCCTGCATGGCGCCGGGCAAAGCACCCGGGAACGCCAGTGGCCGCTACGGGAAACACTCGCCCAGCGGGGATGCGCCAGCGCCGCCATCGATTTTTCCGGACATGGCCGCAGCACTGCGCTCACGCCCAATTCCCTGGCCAAACGCGTCGATGAAGCCCAGGCTGCGCTGGAGCGCTTCACCCAGGCGCCGCGTACGATCGTCGGCGTGAGCATGAGCGGAGAGATTGCCATGCGCCTGGCCTGCCGGCCGGAAAATCGGATCGCCCATCTGGTGACCATCGTCGGCGCCATCTATGATGGTGCCGCCTTCAATCTCCCTTTCGGCCCCGGCTTCAGCGCCGCGCTGCGGCGCCCGGATAGCTGGCGCGATGCCGACTCGCTGGCGCTGATCCGCAGCTATCGCGGCCGCATCACGCTCATCCGCGCCAGCCAAGACAAGGTCATCCCCAAGGAAATCGCAGAGCTGATCGCCGCCAATGCGCATGCGGCAAAGCAATGCCGCATCGTCGACCTGCCCGGCGTCGACCATCGCGTCAGCGAACATAGCGCCCAGGATGGGGATCTGCGCGCATTGCTGGCGACGCTGGTCGCGGACTAAGCGCCGCAAACAAAAACGCCCGGCAAAGCGGGCGTTCCTGGGAAAACCTGTCAGATTGCCGCGCGCCGCGGCCTAATGGCTGTGGCTAATGGCTGCCGTCCCCATGTTCATCCGTGGTCTGGACGATGCTGACCGGCTTGCCCTTGATGCGGCGCCAGACGTATACCCCATATCCCGACAAGCCGTACAGCACGAACAGGCCGAACAGCACCTTGGACGGATCGCTGGAAATCACCACCAGCAAGACCACCACCAGCAAAGCGGCGATGAACGGCACCGGCTTGCGGAAGTTGACGTCCTTGAAGCTGTAGAACGGCACATTGGTGACCATGGTGATGCCGGCGTAAAGGGTAATGACCCAGGCCGCCCAGCTGAGGTCGGTGCCGGCAAAGCGCAGGTCGTCCATCAGCCAGACGAAGCCGGCCACCAGCGCCGCGGCCGCCGGGCTGGGCAAGCCCTGGAAGTAGCGCTTGTCGACCACGGCGATGTTGGTGTTGAAGCGCGCCAGCCGCAATGCGCCGCCCACGCAGTACACGAAGGCGGCGAGCCAGCCGAGCTTGCCCATGCCGCGCAAGGACCATTCATAGACCACCAGCGCCGGCGCAGCGCCAAAAGACACCATGTCCGACAGGCTGTCGTATTGCGCGCCGAACTCGCTCTGGGTATTGGTCATGCGCGCCACGCGGCCGTCCAGGCTGTCCAGCACCATGGCGACGAAAATGGCAATGGAGGCATAGTCGAACTTCAGGTTCATCGCCATCACGATGGCGTAGAAACCGCAGAACAGCGCAGCAGTCGTAAACGCATTGGGCAACAGGTAGATGCCGCGCGACCGGCGGCGCACCACACCCGGCCCCGCCTCATCCAGCTGCGACGCATAGGCCTTGGGCCCGCGCAGGGATTTGGGGAAGGGGATGCCGCCTTTGGCTTTGCGTCGTCGGAAAGTTGCCATTGATGTTTATCGTTTGATATTGCAGGAAAGCGCGCGAAGAAAAAGCGGCTCCGCGCGGAGCGATCACCGGAAAGTCAGAGTTCGGCCAGAATGGTTTCGGTGGCCGAGACCTTTTCGCCGACGGTGACTTTGGGCGTGGCGCTAAGCGGCAAATATACATCCACGCGCGAACCGAAGCGGATGAAACCATAGCGCTGGCCGCGCGCCAGCACGTCGCCGGCCTTCACGTAGCACAGGATACGGCGCGCGATCAGGCCGGCGACCTGCACGCAGGTCACGCTGTGGCCGGCGGTGGTCGTAATGGCCAGCGCGTTGCGTTCGTTTTCCAGCGATGCCTTGTCGAGGTCGGCATTGACGAACTTGCCGGGGAAATACTGGACGGTCTCAATCTTGCCATCCACCGGCGCACGGTTGGAGTGGACGTTGAACACGTTCATGAACACGCTGATCTTCAGCGCTTCACGGTCGGTATAGGGATCATGGGCACGGGCCACTACCACGATACGGCCATCCGCCGGCGACAGCACGGCATTGGCCTGCTGCGGGATCACGCGCGGCGGGTCGCGGAAGAACTGCAATACGAACAGCGCGATGATCCACAAGGGCAGCGACCAGGCGCCGCAAAAGAAGGTCGTCAGCAGTGCCACCACGACGGCGATCGTCAGGAACGGCCAGCCTTCACGGGCGATAATGGGATGGGGATAGTGGTTATTGTTCAATGTTGCTCCAATGATCGCGGAAATTTCAAAAGTAAAAGCGTGCTTATTCTAGTCCAGCCCTTGCCAAATGCAACGAAATGCGGCTCCAACGGACGCAAAGAACGGGCTTTGCAGCCGGATTTACTATTGTTTGCGTGAGATCGGCCGGCATTTCGCGCGCGCCCCCGGCACGCACAATGCAGCACGTGCCCGGCTGCCTGCCGTAGCGATACGGATCAGGGACGCGCCGCAGCCCGCACGAAGGAGAACTTCAACTCATTGCGCGATACATTGGTGCCGGACTGGATACTGGTGACCTGCATCTGCCCCACCATCACGACCACCCCTGCATCGCCATAATCGAAACCGGTCACTTCCATGGCTCGCCGCAGATTGCCCTGGAGGCGCTCTTGAGGCTTGTCATTGATGATGCCCGGCGCTTGCTTCAACAAAGGCGGGCATGCCTTGATCCCGTCCACCATGCGCTGGTAGGCCTGGCCCAGTTCGGCCGGCGTGGCCAAACGCCAGATGCAGGAATAGCCGGCAGAGTCGCCGCTGATGGCGCAACTGCGCGCGCCGTCGAGCTGGAAGCTGGAACCGTATTCCTTCCTGGCGCCCTCCGTGCCTTCCGTGGCCTCCTTTTTCCAGCCATCGAAATGGGATTGCGACTGGCTGTAGATGGCGCCCATGTCCGCGCAGATGTCGGCATGCGCCAGCCCGGCCGACAACAGGCCGGTTGCCAGGAACGCGGAGAGATTCTTCATTACCCGCATGATGGGGGCCCTAAAAACGGAAAAGAGGCCGATTATAGCCTCCCTTCCTGTGGCGCCTGGCCAGCATGTCATGGCCGAGGCAATGGATTGTGGACGATGCGTCCGCTTACTTGAAGCGCACCTTGCCGACCAGGCGCATGCCGACCGTGGATTCACCCGGTTCGAAGCTGGGTTCGGCCACCGATGCCGCCTCCGGCGCCATGTCCGAGCGCATCATCATCGCTGCCTTGGGCGCCATCGGCCGGTCGTTGCCCGCGTAGTTGCCGGAACCTTCGAAATCCAGCGTCTCCAGCACCGCATCCGACGGCGTGCGATGCATGGAAGCGGCGATGAAGCCGATGCGCTCTTCCAGGTTCTTGTAGGTGGCATCAAACAGCGCTGCATCCAGCTTCTTGGTCGCAGCCGGGCTCAGTCCGAACTGCAGGCCGTTGAGGCTCAACAGGCTCTGTGCCGACGATACCGTCTTGGGCAGGCCGGCCAGGTTCTGCGTCACCACTTCCAGATACTGGCCGACGCGCCAGCCGACGATGGGGCGCGCCTTGGCGGCGGCGCGCGGCTGTGGCGGCGTCACCGGCTGCGGTTCGGCATAGATGGCATAGGTGTAATAGCCGTAGCTCTTGAGCGTAGCCTGCGGATCCTGGCGCTTGATGATGTCGATGCCCTGCTTCATCTTCTGGTTCACGCGCGAAGCGGCCGCCGTTTTGTCCTTGTCCTGCTCCTCGACCTGCAGCGTCACGCGCGCCTGGTCATTGGGCACGCTCAATTCGCCGGTGGCCGGCACCACCACCATGCTGCCGGTGGTCTGGATGGCCTGCGCCTGTACGGCCATGCATGCGGTCGCCAGTGCGGCGCCGAGCATCAGTTTGCGGGTAGTTGTCATGTTGTCCTCGCTTGGTGTTGTTGGTGGAGCGGGTTCCGCATGATGCGCATCGGCACCATCGACCCCGGCACTTCGACGATCTCGCTTCGCATTTAGTTCTTGCTTCGTATGCAACAAGGCGTAACGGCGGATACCAGGATGTTGTCGGGGCAGCCCCCTATTGCCCTGACGACATCTCCCCCGCCTTCGCATTTTGCCTCAAGACCTGCCGGGAGCACCATCATCCGATGATATGTTGATATATGTTGATATCAGGCCGATACCGCTTCAGCCGCACCTGAGAAAAAAAGGACGCCGAAGCGTCCTTTCCTTTTGTCCTGCGAGCAGACCAACGTTAGCTCTAGGTCTGGCCGACCAATTTCACGGCCCCCGTTCGGGCTGAGTAGGCCCGCCAGGGCCGTATCGAAGCCAGCGTGTCACCGTTGGCGCTCTTGCCTGCCCTTCGATACGCTGCTGCGCAGCTACTCAGGGCGAACGGAATCTGGACTCCACAAACAAAAATGCCGTTCAGCGCTTAACTGAACGGCATTAACGCAGAAGCGTCCTTTACTTTTTTTTGCGACTAAACCAGCTTGTTGGCCTTGATCCAATGCAGGACGCGCTTGCAAGCGCGTCCTGCCATGATGCTACCGGTCGCGACTAGAGCCGGTATTAGTTCTTGGTCTGGTCGACCAATTTGTTGGCTTTAATCCAAGGCAGGCTGGCCGGGGTTTCGCGAAGCACCGCTTCGCGCCGGCCTGCCCAGGACGCGCTTGCAAGCGCGTCCTGTCATGATGCCGCCGGTCGCGATTAGAGCCGGTATTAGTTCTTAGTCTGGTCAACCAGTTTGTTAGCCTTGATCCAGGGCATCATGGCGCGCAACTTCTCGCCCACAACTTCAATCTGGTGCTCGGCGTTGATACGACGACGCGACAGCAGGGTCGGCGCGCCCGCCTTGTTTTCCAGGATGAAGCTCTTGGCGTATTCGCCGGTCTGGATGTCGGTCAGCACTTGCTTCATGACCTTCTTGCTCTCTTCATTGATGATGCGCGGGCCGGTCACGTATTCGCCGTACTCTGCATTGTTCGAGATCGAGTAGTTCATGTTGGCGATGCCGCCTTCGTAGATCAGGTCGACGATCAGCTTCAGTTCGTGCAAGCATTCGAAGTAGGCCATTTCCGGCGCGTAGCCGGCTTCCACCAGCGTTTCGAAACCGGCCTTGATCAGTTCCACGGTGCCGCCGCACAGCACGGCCTGTTCGCCGAACAGGTCGGTTTCTGTCTCTTCGCGGAAGTTGGTTTCGATGATGCCGGCGCGGCCGCCGCCGTTGGCGGTGGCGTACGACAGGGCCACGTCACGCGCGGTGCCCGACTTGTCCTGGTACACCGCGATCAGGTGCGGCACGCCGCCGCCCTGGCTGTAGGTCGAACGCACGGTGTGGCCGGGGGCCTTGGGGGCGATCATGATCACGTCCAGGTCGGCGCGCGGCACAACCTGGCCGTAGTGGATGTTGAAGCCGTGCGCGAACGCCACGGTGGCGCCCTGCTTGGCGTACGGCGCGACGTTTTCGGCATAGACCTGGCCGATGTTCTCGTCCGGCAGCAGGATCATGATGACGTCGGCTTCCTTGACCGCGTCGTTGACTTCCGCCACCTTCAGGCCGGCCTTCTCGGCCTTGCTCCACGAGGCGCCGCCCTTGCGCAGGCCCACGGTGACCTTGCAGCCCGAATCCTTCAGGTTCAGCGCGTGCGCGTGGCCTTGCGAACCGTAACCGATGATGGTCACGTTCTTGTTCTTGATCAGGGACAGGTCTGCGTCTTTGTCGTAAAAAACTTTCATGATTTTTCCTATGTTCTTAGATAACTGAATAACTCAATGCTTGAATGAGGGTTCTTGCGTACTGGCGCTGCGGCCGCTCAGATCTTGAGGATCCGTTCGCCGCGGCCGATGCCGGAGCCGCCGGTACGGACCGTTTCCAGGATCGCGGTGCGGTCCATGGCGTCGATGAAGGCGTCCAGCTTGCTCTTGTTGCCGGTCAGCTCGATCGTGTAGGTCTTTTCGGTGACATCGATGATGCGGCCGCGGAAGATATCCGCCGTCCGTTTCATCTCTTCACGCTCCTTGCCCACTGCGCGCACCTTGATCAGCATCAGTTCGCGCTCGATGTGCGCGCCTTCCGTCAGATCGACGACCTTCACCACCTCGATCAGGCGGTTCAGGTGTTTGGTGATCTGTTCGATCACATCGTCCGAACCGGAGGTCACGATGGTCATGCGCGACAGGGTCGGGTCTTCGGTGGGTGCAACGGTGAGCGTTTCGATGTTGTAGCCGCGCGCGGAGAACAGGCCCACGACACGGGACAATGCGCCGGCTTCGTTTTCCAGCAGTACAGAAATGATATGGCGCATGATTAAAGATCCTCCGAACCCAACAGCATTTCAGTCAAGCCCTTGCCCGCCTTGACCATCGGCCAGACGTTTTCGGTTTGATCCGTAATGAAGTTCATGAAGACCAGCCTGTCTTTCATCGCGAAGGCTTCGCGCAGCGCGCCATCGACATCGCCCGGCTTCTCGATCTTCATGCCGACGTGGCCATACGACTCGACCAGCTTGTTGAAGTCGGGCAGCGAATCCATGTAGGACTCGGAATAACGGGAGCCGTAATCGATCTGCTGCCACTGGCGCACCATGCCCAGGAAGCGGTTGTTGAGCAGAATGATCTTGGGCGTGAGGTGGTATTGCTTGCAGGTCGCCAGTTCCTGGATGCACATCTGGATCGAGGCTTCGCCGGTGATGCAGGCGACGGTCGCGTCCGGGTTGGCCTTCTGCACGCCCATGGCGTACGGCAGGCCCACGCCCATGGTGCCCAGGCCGCCGGAGTTGATCCAGCGGCGCGGCTTGTCGAAACCGTAGTATTGCGCAGCCCACATCTGGTGCTGGCCGACGTCGGAAGTGATGAAGGCGTCGCCCTTGGTGACTTCCCAGACCTTCTGCACCACCGCTTGCGGCTTGATGAATTCATCCGAAGTGGCGAACTTCAGGCAGTCGCGCTCGCGCCACTTGTTGATCTGCTTCCACCAGTTGTCCAGCGCGGCGCCGTTGGGCTTGGTCTCCGTGGCATCCAGCTGGGCCAGCAGTTCCTGCAGCACGTCCTTGACGTTGCCGACGATGGGGATGTCGACCTTGACGCGCTTGGAGATCGACGAGGGATCGATGTCGATATGGATGATCTTGCGCGCGTTCGATGCAAAGTGCTTGGGGTTGCCGATCACGCGGTCGTCGAAGCGGGCACCGATGGCGATGAGCACGTCGCAGTGCTGCATGGCCATGTTGGCCTCGTACGTGCCGTGCATGCCGGGCATGCCGACGAACTTGTCGCTCGAGGCGCGGTAGGCGCCCAGCCCCATGAGCGTGTTGGTACAGGGGAAGCCCAGGCGATCGACCAGCTTGTTCAGTTCGGGAGCCGCGTTGGCCAGGATGATGCCGCCGCCGGTGTAGATCATCGGGCGCTCGGCCGACAGCAGCAGTTGCAGCGCCTTGCGGATCTGGCCCGAATGGCCCTTGTCGACCGGCTTGTACGAACGCATCTCGACGCTCTTCGGATATTCGAAGGCGCAGGTATGCATCGTGATGTCTTTGGGGATGTCCACCAGCACCGGACCCGGACGACCCGTGGTGGCGATGAAGAACGCCTTCTTGATCGTTTCCGCCAGGTCCTTCACATCCTTGACCAGGAAGTTGTGCTTGACGCAGGGACGGGTGATGCCGACGGTGTCGCACTCCTGGAAGGCGTCCTGGCCGATGGCAGTCGACGGCACCTGGCCGGAGATCACCACCATGGGAATCGAATCCATGTAGGCGGTCGCCAGGCCGGTCACCGCATTGGTGACGCCGGGGCCGGAGGTGACGATGCACACGCCCACCTTTTCCGAACTGCGCGAATACGCGTCGGCGGCATGCACCGCGGCCTGTTCATGGCGAACCAGGATGTGCTGGAATTTGTCTTGCTTGAAAATTGCGTCGTAGATGTAAAGGACGGCGCCACCGGGATAGCCGAACACGTGTTCGACGCCCTCTTCGGCCAGGCAACGGACGAGTATATCCGCGCCGGAAATCTGCTCAGAACTCATTACTGCTTCCTTTCAAGGTCCATTGGAAATTGATCGGATGTTCTCTCCTGACGGAATCGCAGTCGTCTGCCTGCCGTTGGCTTCCCTTTTTTGTGCGGTCACGCCATTTCTGCGCCCCAACCGTAGTGAGGTTCGAAATGCCGCTCAACGCGACTCGTTCAGCCTTGGTACAAGATGGACTTCTACTGATCCCTCGCGCTTGTGGCACGGGTTAGAACAAACAAGCTTTTTTTAATCAAAGCGCGTCTTTGAACCGGCACGACCTTATGTGAAGCACCGACAAAGAACATAAAACGCCCCAAGTGTGTGAGGCGGGAGACAAACAGTAATGCGTTGCATCATTTTGGTCAAGCAAAATCCTCTGAAAACTGCTCCAACACGCGCATTCCAGAGGCATTTGCAGAGAAACATCACGACAAATAGGGCCATTTTTGCTAGGATTCGGTCTGCTTTTTTGACAAATTTTTGCGTTCTCCCGCATTTCCCCGCCGGATGACGGTCTGTTTCCGATCGATCATTTCCGGCCGTCCGCCCTCGGCAACCGCACTGCATGGCAACTGACAAAGAACTCTCCGATTTTCTTGAAAATGTCGAACGCCGCGCCTTCAAACAGGCGGTGTATGCCGTACGCAAGGACGAAGCCGCGTTGGACATTGTTCAAGATGCAATGATCAAGCTCGCCGAGAAATACGGCGACAAGCCTGCGGACGAACTGCCGATGCTGTTCCAGCGCATCCTGCAGAACACCATCCACGACTTCTTCCGCCGCGAAAAAGTACGCAACACCTGGGTCAGCCTGTTTTCCAGCTTCGGCGGCGACAGCGAGGGACAGGAGGATTTCGACGTCCTCGAAAGCTTCGAAGCGCAGGACGGCTCGGAAGCCGCCGAGTCCAGCGCCGACAAGGTCGAGCGCGAGCAGACGCTGATGCTGATCGATGCCGAAATCCAAAAGCTGCCGACGCGTCAACGGGAAGCGTTCCTGATGCGTTACTGGCAGGACATGGACGTGGCCGAAACGGCCGCCGCCATGGGTTGCTCCGAAGGCAGCGTCAAAACCCATTGCTCTCGCGCAACCCATGCGCTGGCTCAAGCTCTGAGAGCCAAAGGAATCACACTATGAACAACAAGGAACTGCAATTCGCCTATAAGGTGAAGATGGCGCTCGACGCCAACCTGGACAACCTGTCCGACGATACCCTGCAAAGCCTGGCGGCGGCCCGCCGCGTGGCGCTCGCCCGCAAGAAAAAAGCCCCCTTCGCGGTGCGCGTGGAGCAACCTGTCTTTGCCGGCGCCCCGGGCATCGGCGGATCGGCGCCGTCCGGCCGCCCCTCCTGGCTCGGCCGCCTGGGCGTGGCCATACCGCTCCTGGCCGGCATCATCCTGTTCGCCGGCATCTACCAGCATGAGAATGCCAAGCGCGTGGCCGACCTGGCCGAGATCGACGCGGCCGTCCTGTCGGACGAACTGCCGCTGTCGGCCTACCTGGACCACGGCTTCAACGCCTATCTGGCGGAAAAAGGCCAATGACCATGCGCGACGCCATCGGCATCCTCGCCGCCGCACCTTGCCGCCGCTGGCGCATTGCGCTGGCGCTGGCGATGCTGGCCGGCGGATTGACCTGCTCTTGGACATCAGCGCAAAACGCTCCCGCTGCAACTCCGGCCATTCCGGCAACCGTGCCGACAGCGCCTGCAGCAACGCCCCAGGCAGAAGCGCCTGCGGCAACGCCTCCGAGCGCGCACTTGCCGCCGCCGGCCAAAGCCGGCGCCAAGTCGTCAGGCAAGAAACCCGACAACAGGCTCGCATGGGCTGCCCTGTCGGCGCCGCAGCAACAAGCCCTCGAACCGTTGTCCGGCGAATGGGTGAAGATGAGTGACCTCCAGAAGGAAAAATGGCTGGCGATCGGCAAAAAATTCACCAAGATGAAGCCGGAAGAACAGCAGCGCCTGCATGAGCGCATGCGCGACTGGGTCAAGCTGACCCCGGCACAACGCAGCGCGGCACGCACCAACTATGCCCGCGCCAAGAAGCTCGATGCCGAAGAAAAGAACGAGCAATGGAACAAATACCAGCAACTCTCCGCCGAGCAAAAGAAAAAACTGGCGCAAGCCAAGTTGCCCAAGCGAGTTGCCAAGCTGCCTTCCGCGCCAGGTAATGCAGCCCCCACCATCCAGTTGCCGGCAGAGGCGCTGGACCGTCCATTGCCGCCGGCCGCGGCCCCAGCGCTCGCCCCCGGTTCGCAGGCGCCGCCGCAACCTGGCGTGATGCTCCCCGCCCAGGCACAGGGGGCTGGCTTGCCGGCCGTGCCCCCGGGCGTCGTGGTGCCCGCCTCAACCACGGTTGCCGAGAGCAAGTAAGCCTCCCGTGCCGTTGGCTGTAGCCTGTTGGCCGCGGCATCCCCCTGCCAACGCCTGCCTCGCCGTGGCGTCCCCTGGCTTTCCAGCAATCCTGCCGGTAGGCAAGCCCCGCCGATTGCATTACCATCTGGCACACCATGGCAGCGGCAGGATCGCTATCGCCTGCCACGCCCATGTGCCGTAGAGGCCAATACAACAACTCCCAATACCGAGACACCATGCAGGACATGACCACGCCTTCGCTGCGCCGCCGCCTCAGCAGCATGCTGTACGAATCCATGCTGCTGTTCGGCGTCCTGTTCATGTCGGGCTGGTTGTTCTCGACCTTGTTGCAACAGCGCCACGCGCTCTATCTGCGCCATGCGCTTGAAGCCTGGCTGTTCTTGGTGCTGGCAGCCTATTTCATCTGGTTCTGGCTGCATGGCGGACAAACCCTGGCGATGAAGACCTGGCGTTTCAAGCTGGTGGATCTCTCGGGCCGGCCGGTCGGCATCTGGCGCGCTACCTTGCGCTTCCTGCTGGCCTGGCTGTGGGTGCTGCCCGGGCTGGCGCTGGCATCGACCATGCGCGACCAGCACTGGATGCTGGTGCTGATCCCGGCCGGCAATCTGCTGCTCTGGGCCTTGACGGTCTATCTCGATCCGCAGCGCCAGTTCCTGCATGACAGGATCGCCGGCACGCGGCTGGTCAACGCCACCCCGCCAACCCAATCCAGGGCCGCCGCCGGCGCCGCCGATGCGAAAAACACATAGGCGCACATAGGCGCTCCCGGCCGGCATAGCGTCATGGATCCGACACGGGGCTCTGCTATGCTCTGCGCAAACGCATTTTTCCTGTATGTCCGCTTTCCCTGACCGCATCGGACCCTGCCACGCATGATTTCCCGCATTTCCAGAACCCTGCTCCTGATCCAGCTTGGCATCGCGGTTCTGCTCTACTTCCTGTTGCGGCATTTCGACTGGCCCATTGCGCTGGCCGCACTCGGCGGCATCGGCATCGTGCTGCTGCTGCGCGCGCAGGTCACCGCCAACAGCTTCTTCCTGACCTGGCCCTATCGCGGCCGCACCTCGAACCTGATCGAAATCACCTGGCTGCAAATCGGCAAGCTGTTCCTGCGCGAATACCGCGCCACCATGCTCTGTTCCTCATGGGCGATGCCCTTCCTGCGCTTCGACCAGTTCACCTATCCCGACACCACCTCCCTGCCGGTATTGCTGATCCACGGCTACGGCTGCAACAGCGGCTACTGGCGCTGGATGAGCCTGGCCCTGCGCGAAGCCCACATCACCCATTACGCGCTGGACATGGAACCGGTGTTCGGCAGCATCGACGGCTATGCGCCGCTGGTCAACGCCGCCGTCAGGCGCGTGCAGGCCGAGACCGGGCAAAAGAAGATCGTCATCGTCGCCCACAGCATGGGCGGCCTGGCCGCGCGCGCCTACCTGCGCGACCACGGCACCACGCATATTGCCAAGGTGGTCACGCTGGGCACGCCGCACCATGGAACCGCCATTGCCAACTTCGGCATCGGCATCAACTGCGGCGAGATGAACTGGCTGGGACGCTACGAAGAAGGCCGCAGCAGCGAATGGCTGCAAAGACTGGCCGCCACCGAGGAGGCCGAGGCGCTGGGCGCCATCGTTTCCATCTATTCGCATCATGACAACATCATCTCGCCGCAAAGCTCGGCCCACCTGGCGGGCGCCCGCAATATCGCGGTGCCGGGCATCGGCCATGTCGCGCTGGCGCTGGAGCCGTCGATACAGCAGATGGTGATCGAAGAAATCCACAGCGCGCAGGATTAACGCCCCGACCCGGGAAATGAAAAAGCCTCCGGAGAACAATCGGGAGGCTTCTGGTTTTTACCGCCTTGCCGGCGCAAAGCAAGCTTACTTCTTGGACGCCTCCTGGATCTTCTGGCCGGCCTCCTCCATCTTCTCGCCAGCTTTTTGCGTCAGTTCCTTGGCGCCTTCCTTGGTCTTTTCATAGGCGGACTGGGCATCGGCCTTGGCCTGGTCCACCGCCTCGCCCAGCTTGCTGCCGGTATCCGCGGACTGCTCCTTGGCCTTGTCGGTCGCCTGCTCGACCTGCTTGCCGGCTTCCTGCACGGCGCTGTCGATCTGCTTGCCCAGCGCTTCGGCCGGGCCGGCTTCCTCCTTCTTCTGGCATGCGGCCAGCAGCGTAACGGCAGCGCCCGCGGCCGCCAGGCCGAACAACAGTTTGGACATGGTCTTCATAGTGTCACCCTTTCCTGAAATGAAATCCCTCGATGGGGCCGAACCCGGCAGTAATACCATGGCTGTTATCGCATTGCCGGCCGACGAAAACAAGCCCCGATACAAAAACATGCGATTTTCACAAAACATCCGACCCAATCCCGCCGCACTCAACCTCGCCCGTCCGCCATATCTTTGAACATCAGCAATTCCTCGTCCGAAAACCCCGCGGCCTTCCTCGCCTCCAGATTGAACGGCCCGCGCAACGGCGGCGCCTTGTAACGGGCCGACAATTCGGCAAAGGTAGGCACCGGATCCAGCCCGCGCTGCTCGCACAGCCAGGCGAACCAGCGATTGCCGGTCAGCACATGCCCTACCTCGTCGCGCAGGATGATGTCGAGGATTCCGGCCGCCGCCTGGTCGCCGGCCTGGGCCAGCTTGGCGCGCACCGGCGGCGCAGCATCCAGGCCCCGGGCTTCCAGCGTGCGCGGCACCAGGGCGATGCGGGCCAGCACGTCGAAGCGGGTCTTCTCGGCCATGTCCCATAGGCTGTTATGGGCCGTAAAATCGCCATAGGCATGGCCCAGCGTCTGCAAATGCGCCGCCAGCAGCGAGAAATGGTAAGCCTCTTCCGCCGCCACCTGCAGCCAGTCGGCATAGAACTGGCGCGGCATGCCGGCAAAACGCCAGACCGCATCCAGCGCCAGGTTGATGGCGTTGAATTCGATATGTGCCAATGCGTGGATCAACGCCGCGCGGCCCTCGGGCGTGCGCATCGAGCGCGACTTCACTTGCAACGGCGGCACCAGCTCCGGCTTGTCCGGACGGCCCGGAATGCCGTCGCCGCAGTCGTCGGCGGCCAGGTCGTCCTGTTGTTCCAGCGCCAGGCCATCGTTATGCCAGGCCGCATGCAAGGCCTTGACCGCCGTGCATTTGGCCGCCGGCCGGGTTTCTTTGAGGCAAACCAGGGCGCCGGCGCGCAGGCCGGTGAATGAAAGGATTTCAAGTGAAGGCAAGGCGTGATCCAAGGATGCTTCTTTCAAGGGACGGTAAAATACGCGGTTGATGAGGCCGGCTTCGCCACCATATAGGCGCAAGCGGCAAACAAGCCGATTCAAAAGGCGGGTTCAACACGAGGAGACGATTTTATTATGGCAATCTACCAATTAGAGCAGGATATTCCCGACATCCACGAAACCGCCTTCGTGGCCGAATCGTCGACCGTGGTCGGCAAGGTGAAGCTGGAAGCGCATTCCAGCGTCTGGTTCAACGTCGCCATCCGCGGCGACAACGAACTGATCACCATCGGCGAAAACAGCAACGTGCAGGAAGGCGCGGTGCTGCATACCGACATCGGCTATCCGATGGTGATCGGCAAGAATGTCACCGTCGGCCACCAGGCCATGCTGCACGGCTGCACCATTGGCGAGGGCGCCCTGATCGGCATCCAGGCCGTGGTGCTCAACGGCGCCCAAATCGGCAAGAACTGCCTGGTCGGCGCCGGCGCGCTGGTGACCGAAGGCAAGCAATTCCCCGACAATTCGCTGATCATCGGCGTCCCGGCCAAGGCCGTGCGCCAGCTCTCCGAAGAAGATATCGCGCGCATGCACGCCGGCACCGACAGCTACGTCGAGCGCGCGCAACAGTTCAAGGCCAAGCTCAAGCGCATCGCCTGAGCGCATCGCGCCTGGACTGGCATTGACAAGGCAGCGCCGGCGCGCTGCCTGGAAAGAAAGAATGAAAGATACGCTGCAAAAATTCCTGGTCGACAACGCACCCGTACGCGGCGAGCTGGTCGAGATTTCCGACACCTGGCAACAGGTGCAGGCCCGCCGCGACTACCCGGCCGCGGTCAAGACGCTGCTGGGCGAAATGCTGGCGGCATCGGCCCTGCTGTCGGCCAACCTCAAGTTCAACGGCATGATCGTCATGCAGATCCACGGCGACGGCCCGATCAAGCTACTGGTGGTGGAGTGCGATTCCGAGCTGCAATTGCGCGCCACCGCCAAGCTGGCCGATGGCGCCGCCATCGCCGACGAAGCCACGCTGAGCGAACTGGTCAATGCGACCGGCCACGGCCGCTTCGTGATCACGCTCGACCCCAAGGACAAACTGCCCGGCCAGCAACCCTACCAGGGCATCGTGCCGCTGGACGGCGACAGCGTGGCCACCGTCATTGAAAACTACATGCTGCGCTCCGAGCAATTGGACACCAAGCTGTGGCTGGCGGCCGACGGCAAGGTATCGCGCGGCCTGCTGCTGCAAAAGCTGCCCAGCGAAGGCGGCATCAACGCGCCGACCACCAGGGCCGAAGGCAGCGAACTGGAGACCTGGAACCACTTCGTCATGCTGGGCAACACCCTGCGCCGCGAGGAACTGCTGTCCACCGACATCAGCACCCTGATGCACCGCCTGTTCTGGGAAGAGACCATCCGCGTGTTCGAGCCGGCGCATCCGCGCTTCCACTGCTCCTGTTCGCGCGAAAAGGTCGGCAACATGCTCAAGATGCTGGGCCGCGAGGAAGTCGAGGAAGCGCTGACGCAAATGGACAAGCTCGCCATTGACTGCGATTTCTGCGGCCAGCACTACGAGTTCGATGCGGTGGACTGCGCGCTGTTGTTTGCCGACACCTTGAGCAGCAGCGAGGCTGGGCAAGCGCGGCACTAATTTCGCCTTCGATACGCGGCGTTGCCGCTACTCAGTCCGAACGGTACTTTATTGGCTACCGTTCGGGCTGAGTAGCCGCATAGCGGCGTATCGAAGACATGAATACCGCTGCAATCAATCCGGCGCCAGCAGCGCCATCTGCTCCGCATCGAGGTAACACCACTCCCCCTCTTCCAACTCCAGCGCATCCAGCTGCAAGCCGCCGATGGCGGTGCGGCGCAAGGCGCTGCAATGGTTGCCGGCCGCGGCCAGCATGCGCTTGACCTGGTGGTACTTTCCCTGCTCCAGCACGATCTCCAGCAGATGCTCGCCCAGTTGGCGGCAGCGCGACGCCGCCAGCGGCGCCGGTTCGTCATGCAACTGCACGCCCGCCATCAGTTGCGCGATCAGCGCGTCTGTCACCGGTTCGGCCGTGGTGGCCGCATAGACCTTGGGCACGTGGCGCTTGGGCGAGGATTGCGCGTGGATGAAGCTGCCGTCGTCCGACATCAGCAGCATCCCGGTGGTGTCGTGGTCGAGCCGGCCGACCGGCTGCACGTCGCGCCAGGTGAACTGCTCCGGCAGGATGGTCAGCACGCCGGGATGGTGGCTGGGCTTGCGCGAGCATTCGAAATTGGGCGGCTTGTTGAGCACGATGTAGACGTGCTCGCGGTATTCCCACTCCTCGTCGAACAAGGTCAGCGTGAGATTGACGGTGTCGGGCGTGGCGCGGTAGTCGTCCACCACTTCGCCGTTGACCGCCACTTCGCCGTCCTCGATCAGTTCGCGGCAATACTTGCGCGAGCCGAAGCCCTGCGATTGCAGGATGCGGTCCAGGGTCAGCTTAGCCATGCTGCGTACCTCCGTCGTCCGGCTTGTCCGCCGCGCCGGCCTTGGCTTGCTTGGGCGCCAGGATCTGGCGCGCGATGCCGCGCAGGATGTTGACCTCTTCGGTTTCCAGTTGCGCGCGCGCGAACATGCGTTTGAGCCTCGGCATCAGTTTCTTGGGATTGTCGGGATTGAGGAAGTCGATCGCCACCAGCGCCTGCTCCAGATGCGCGAACATGCCCTCGATCTCGGCCACGCCGGCGCTGCTGCCCTGGAACCCGACCTCGCCCGGCGCGCGGGCGTCACCGCTGGTTTGCATCGGGCCGCCGCGCAGCTCCAGCTCGGTCATGCGGCATTCATAGGCCAGCACCTGTACCGCTTGTGACAGGTTCAGCGAGGAGTAATCGGGATTGGCCGGGATGTTGATCAGCGCCTGGCATGTCTGCACCACCTCGTTGGGCAGGCCGAAACGTTCGTTGCCGAACAGCAGCGCGGCGTCCAGGCCGATGTCTTGCGACAGTTGCCGGGCCAGCGCGCGCGGCGTCACCACCGGCGGCGAAAATTCGCGCAGGCGGGCGCTCACGGCGGCGGCAAAGTTGCAACCTTGCAACGCTTCCTCGACGCTGCCGACCACGCGCGCGTTCTGCAACACGTCCAGCGCGCCGCTGGCGAAAGCCACGGCTTCGGCTTCATGCACGGCGTCGGGAAAGCGCGGATTGACCAGCACCAGCTCGGAAAAGCCCATGGTTTTGATGGCCCGCGCGGCCGAGCCGATGTTGCCCGGACTGCTGGTATTGACCAGCACAAACCGCAGCCGGGTGAAAAGAGAGTGTTCGGATTCTTGCTTGTTCATTTAAAATAGCGGGATTCGCGCCTGAAATGCGGATGTTGGCAAAACGCCATCACACCGCAATTCGGCAAGTCCGCAAGCATACCGCCACGGACGGCGCATCGCTCATTAATTTCACTGTCGCCAGTGTCGTTTCACTGCTGTACTTTCATTCGCAGGCGTGCCGTTTCCGTGATTTCCCGGATACCTCGGACACGCATTCGCGAAAAGAGAGACGGGGTCGACGGATACCAACGCGGTCATCAGCATCGATCATCGCAATTTTAACGGAACCATCGGAATGATCATCCCACCCATGCTCAACACGGCGATCAAGGCAGCCCGCCGCGCCGCAACCGTCATCAACCGGGCGTCGTTCGACGTCTCGCTGCTGAAAGTCACCCAGAAGGCGCACAACGACTTCGTCACCGAAGTCGACAAGGCCGCAGAAGACGCCATCATCGACGTGCTGAAGACCGCCTACCCCGACCACGCCATCCTGGCTGAAGAGTCGGGCGCTTCCGACAACCTGCACGACGAGAACGAAAACGTCTGGATCATCGATCCGCTGGACGGCACCACCAACTTCATCCACGGTTTCCCGCAATACTGCGTCTCGATCGCGCTGCAGCAGCGCGGCATCATCACGCAGGCCGTGGTCTACGACCCGACCCGCAACGACCTGTTCACCGCCTCCAAGGGCGCCGGCGCCTACCTGAACGAAAAGCGCATCCGCGTGGGCAAGCGCGACAAGATCGCCGACGCCCTGATCGGCACCGGTTTCCCCTTCCGCGACCTGGACGGCCTGAACGAATACGTCAAGATGTTCAAGGTCATGACCGAGCATAGCGCCGGCCTGCGCCGTCCGGGCGCCGCCGCGCTGGACCTGGCCTATGTCGCCGCCGGCCGCCTGGACGGCTTCTTCGAGAAGGGCCTGAAGCCCTGGGATATCGCCGCCGGTTCGCTGCTGGTGACCGAAGCGGGCGGCCTCGTCGGCACCTTCAAGGGCGACTCGGATTACCTCTACAAGGGCGACGTGATTGCCGGCAGCCCGAAAATCTTCTCGCAACAGGTCAACCTGCTGTCGGAATTCGCCTAATTTGCATACACTGCTCTCCTGAACCTCTCCCGCACACGGCGTCCGCCGCGGCGGGAGACGGCCGAGGAGACGACATGCCCATCCAGCCCATCCAGCCGGCCATCCCTGCCGGCGCCAGCCCAACCGCTCCCGCAACCTCTACCTCAAGCGCGCCCTACGCGCTGCCTCCCGGCTACCACAGCGTCACGCCTTATCTGATCGTCAATGGCACCGCCGCCGCCATCGACTTCTACCGCCGCGCTTTCGGCGCCACGGAAATCATGCGCCTGAACGGCCCCGGCGGAAAAATCTGGCATGCCGAAATCCAGATCGGCAACGCGCGCGTGATGCTGGCCGACGAATATCCGGAACTGGGTTTCGTCAGCCCGCAAACCCTGGGCGGGGCCGGCGTCAGCCTGCTGGTCTACGTTTGCGACGTCGACGCCGTCTTCGGCCAGGCCATCGCGGCCGGCGCGGCGCAGTTGCGCGCGGTGCAGGACCAGTTCTACGGCGACCGATCCGGCATGCTGCGCGATCCCTACGGCCACGTCTGGTCGATCGCCACTCATATCGAAGACCTCAGCACCGCAGAGATTTGCGCCCGCTCGCAAGCGTTGCTGGCCAAGCGCTGCAATAAATAAGGAAAAAACATGCCATTCGCCTTGAGCGACGGACGCCAGATCCACTATCAGGTCGAGGGCCAAGGCGCGCCACTGTTGCTGCACCACGGCTTCACCAGCAGCCTGGAAGCCTGGCGCTTCTTCGGTTTCACCGCCGCGCTGCGCGAACGCTACCGCGTCATCATGTTCGACGCGCTGGGCCACGGCCAGAGCGACAAACCGCACGAAACCAGCGCCTACAGCCAGCCCCAGCGCTGCCGCGACGCGCTCGCCGTGCTGGATGCGCTGGGCATCGAACGTGCACATTTCTTCGGTTATTCGCTGGGCGGCTGGGTCGGCTACGGCCTGGCGCGGCATGCGCCCGAACGCCTGTCCAGCCTGATCCTGGGCGCCGCCCATCCGGATGAAGACTTGAGTTGGAATGCCTTCCACGGCATCGATGGCCGCGATCCGGAAGCCTTCATCGCCGCCTTCGAGACGCTGCTCGACGAACGCATCTCGCCCCAGGTGAAGATGCTCATCCGCGCCAACGACCTGCAGGCCCTGGCCGCGGCAGCCCAGCAGCCGCGCCCCTCGCAGCAGGATGTGCTGGCGCGCATGGACATGCCCTGCCTGCTGTTTTGCGGCGACGCCGATGCGCGCCACGGCGCCGTGCAGCGCACCGCCGCACGGCTGGCACGGGGCGAGTTCGCCACCCTGCCCGGCGTGACGCATTTCGGCGGCCTGATGCAAAGCGCCCTGGTGCTGCCGCCGGTGCTGGATTTTCTGGCGCGCCAATCCGGCTGAACCTGTCGCCTCGATGCGCCATATCGCGCATCGGGGGACGGGCCTGGCAACAACAAAAGTCACGCGCAGAAAATAATTCTCTTCCAGCGCAAGCTGCGGCTGTTATACTGCGGCCAGCGCGGCATCCCTCCAGTCAAGTCCGCTGCCCTCTCCGAGTTTCAACCCCGTCTGCCTGCGACTGGCGCCCACTGCGGCGACAGGCCGAACCCATTTTCAGAGTCTCATGTCATTTTCCGCGCTCGGCTTGTCCGACGAAATCGTTCGTGCCGTTTCCGAACAAGGCTATACCTCCCCCACCCCAATTCAAGCTCAGGCCGTCCCTGCCGTCCTTTCCGGCGGCGACCTGATGGCCGGCGCCCAGACCGGCACCGGCAAGACCGCCGGCTTCACCCTGCCGCTGCTGCAGCGCCTGGCATCGGCGCCGCGCAACAAGGTCAACGGCCAGATCCCGATCCGCGCCCTGATCCTGGCCCCGACCCGCGAGCTGGCGGCCCAGGTCGAAGAAAGCGTGCGCCTGTACGGCAAGTACCTGCCGCTGACCTCGGCCTGCATCTTCGGCGGCGTCGGCATCAATCCCCAGATCGCGCTGCTGAAGCGCGGCATCGATATCCTGGTGGCCACGCCCGGCCGCCTGCTCGACCACATGCAGCAAGGCACGGTCAACCTCCAGCACATCCAGATCCTGGTGCTGGACGAGGCCGACCGCATGCTGGACATGGGCTTCATCCGCGACATCCGCAAGGTGCTGGCGGCGCTGCCGCCCAAGCGCCAGAACCTGCTGTTCTCGGCCACCTTCGCCGACGAGATCAAGAAGCTGGCCGACAGCCTGTTGACCAACCCGGCCCTGATCGAAGTGGCGCGCCGCAATTCCACCGTGGAAGTGATCTCGCAAAAGATCCACCCGGTCGACCGCGACAAGAAGCACCCGATGCTGGCGCACCTGATCAAGGCTCATCAATGGAAACAGGTGCTGGTCTTCACCCGCACCAAGCACGGCGCCAACAAGCTGGTCGAACAACTGGCGCGCGACGACATCAGCGCCATGGCGATCCACGGCAACAAGAGCCAGTCTGCGCGCACCAAGGCGCTGGCCGAATTCAAGGACGGCAAGCTGACCGCGCTGATCGCCACCGATATCGCCGCGCGCGGCATCGACATCGACCAGTTGCCGCACGTGGTCAACTATGACCTGCCCAACGTGCCCGAAGACTACGTGCACCGCATCGGCCGCACCGGCCGCGCCGGCGCCACCGGCGAAGCCGTGTCGCTGGTCTGCATCGACGAGCGCGACCTGCTGCATGACATCGAACGCTTCATCAAGCGCGAGATCCCGGTGGAAGTCATCCCCGGGTTCGAACCCGACCCGACCGCCAAGCCGCAGCCGATCCAGCTGCGCAGCGGCGGCGGCCGCCACCAGAACCAGGGCGGCGGACGCGGCCAGCGCAATGCGCCGCCGCGCAAGGCTGGCGGCAATGCTCCGGCCGGCGCCAAGCCGGCCCAGGGGCAAGGCCAGGGCCAACGCGGCAATGGCAATGCCAACCAGGCGGCCAAGCCGCGCAATCCCGCCAATGGCGCGCCGAATGCCGGCGCCGGACCGCGCAAACCGGCGCGTCCGCAAGGCGCCCACGGCGGCAATGCCGGCAACGGCGGCGGCCATCAGGGTCAGCCGCGCAGCCAGGGCCAGCGCAATGCCGGCGGCGGCAAGCCATCGGCGCTGACGCATGGCGGCACACGAGGCAAATAAGCACGCTTACCTTCGCTGCCAGAGCCCATGCAAATCGACATCATCAAGGCCGATCTGGACCTGCCGGCCCACGCCGCCGCCCTGTTCGAGGTATTGAATGCCTATGCATCCGATGCCATGGGCGGCGGCAAGTCGTTGCCGGATTTCGTCCGCGACAACCTCGCCATCGAATTGAAGAAACGCCCCACCGCGCACGTCTTCCTGGCGTTCGACGGCGAACGGGCGGCTGGCCTGGCGACCTGCATCGAAGGGTTTTCCACCTTCGCCTGCAAGCCGCTGCTCAATATCCACGACCTTGCCGTCATGCCCTCATACCGGGGACAAGGCATCGCCCGCCGCCTGATCGCACGGGTCGAAGATGAGGCGCGTGCGCTGGGCTGCTGCAAGGTCACGCTGGAAGTCCTCGAAGGCAATGCCGTGGCGCGTGCGCTCTACCGCAGCAGCGGCTTCGCCGGCTATGAACTGGATCCGGCCACGGGCAAGGCCATGTTCATGCACAAGCTGCTGGATTAATAGAAGGTGAAATTGACCCTGGCGCCGGCAGTGACCCGGCCAGGCGTCACCGTAGCCCCCGGCGCCGCACTCATGCGCGCCCTGAAAGCATAGCGAGCCATCGCCGGCTGGGCGCCAAAATCAATATCCGTATTCAGTGGAATGGGTTCACCGGCCGCGCTGAGCAACTGCACGTTGACACCGGCGGCAGCCTCTGTTGCGGCGGCAGTGTTGCTCAGCGTGCCCTCCATTCCCCTGACCGCCATCGAGCCTGCCGCTGGCGTGAAACGGATTTTCACCATCGCATTGTTCTGGCAGTTCATCTCCAGATTGAAGTTCTCCTGTGCCGAATGACGGTCGGCCTGCATGGTTGCGGCCGTAACCCTCCCCAGCCGAACCACGGAAGGCATGCTGAATGTGCAGGGATTGACCACCACCGTACCGCCGGCGAGTTGATAACCGATCGTCGCGTAATTGTCGACCCGTGTGGTGAATACTGTTTCTCTCGCCAGGCTGGCGCTGGCCAATGCATCGGAGGTTTTGACAAAAACCAGTTTGAGTACGGAATTTCCCGACGAAAAACCTACGGGCACGCCATTGTAAATTGCATAAGCATTGCAACGAAGCTCATCCCTTGCCCCCAAGGCGTAGATACCACCGCCCCCTGTGCAGACACTATTGCTCCCTCTGACGTAACTCCCTGTAGGAACGAAACGCACTCCCAATCCCGGAATCAGCCTGCCATTGCTCCCCATCACGGGCATGATGCCATTTGTAAGGCCTTCCAGCGGCCGAACCGTTGCGCTCGTCCGTACATTATTGGGCGTACTGCAACTAATTTCGTAACTGTTGGGTTGACTGCTCACCTCGCCTAGCACCGCCCCTACCGGCACATCGCGCGTTATGGTCAGGTTCGGCGCCGGAATGATGACTGGAGCGGTCGACCCTCGTTCCGTGCATGGCGCAGCCATACTGTTTGCGTGCAATAGATACGCCACGAAGAACGGCGCGGATCGCCAGCAGGTTCGGCATAATTCGGAAACGAATCGCATCATTTCTCTCCACACAAATGGAATCAGGATCGCGATAGTCTATTGAGCACTCCCTTGGGTTTCTTTAAGAAAAATCTGGAAATAGCCCTAACCCGGCATTTCTTTGGGCAGGCATAAAAAAAGCGGCGCATATGCGCCGCTCTTGCCACTGGCCCAACACCTGCTTATGCCGCCATCGCCATGCCGCGCGAACGGCCTGAGCTCAGGTAACTGGCGATGGAATCCTGGGTGACTTCACCGACATAGCTGCCGTCGCTGTCGATCACCGGCATCCAGCTGGTGCTGTGCTTGTACATCTTCGAGAGCACCACGCGCAGGTTCTCGTCCGGCGCCGCGTTCATGGTGAACGGGCGCACCTTCCCGGCCGCATCGCCCGCATTGCCGCGCACGTCGCGGCGGGTCAGGTAGCCGATGGCGCGATTGTCGCTGTCGGTGATGGTCAGGTAACGGGCATCCTCGTCGTCCATCAATGACAGCGCCTGGTCGCAGGACACATCCGGGCGGGCGGTCTGGGGCGTGGTGGCGGCCTCGCCGGCGCGCACCAGCAACAGGCGTTTCAAGGTATGGTCCTGGCCGACGAAGGCGCCGACGAACTCATCTTTCGGACGCGCCAGCAAGGCATCGGGATGGTCGAACTGCACCAGCTTGCCGGCGCGGAAGATCGCCACCTTGTCGCCCAGCTTGATCGCCTCGTCGATATCGTGGCTGACCATGATCACGGTCTTCTTCAGTTGGCGCTGCATCTGGAAGAACTCGTTCTGGATCGTCTCGCGGTTGATCGGATCGACCGCGCCGAACGGTTCGTCCATCAGCAGTACCGGGGCGTCGGCCGCCAGTGCGCGGATCACGCCAATGCGCTGCTGCTGGCCGCCGGACAGTTCGCGCGGATAGCGCTTGAGGAATTTCACCGGATCCAGGGCCACCATCGCCATCAGTTCGGCGGCGCGCTCGCGGCAGCGCTTCTTGTCCCAACCCAGCAGGCGCGGGACGATGGTGATGTTTTCTTCGATGGTCATGTTGGGAAACAGGCCGATCTGCTGGATCACATAGCCGATATGGCGGCGCAATTCGACTTCATCGATGCCGGTGGTGTCTTCCCCGTTCAACAAGACCCGGCCCGAGGTCGGGCGGATCAGGCGGTTGATCATCTTCAGGGTGGTGGTCTTGCCGCAGCCGGACGGGCCGAGGAAGACGCAGATCTCGCCTTCGGCGACCTTGAGGCTGACGGTGTCGACCGCCTTGACCTGGATGCCGTCTTTCTGGGTGTAGGTTTTGCTCAGTTGGTCCAGTTCGATCATTTTTGCAGTCCTTTCGGAGTCAAGATTGTCTGCAGGCGTTGCAGCAGGAAGTCGGCGATGATGGCCAGCACGCTGATCATCACGGCGCCGACGACGAGTTTTTGCATATTGCTTTGGCTGATGGCGTGCAGGATCAGCACTCCCAGGCCGCCGGCACCGATGACGGCAGCGATGGCCATCACGCCGATGTTCATCACCACGGCGGTGCGCACGCCGCCCAGGATCACCGGCACCGCCAGCGGCAGTTCCACCATGCGCAGCCGTTGCCAGAAGGTCATGCCGATGCCGATGCCGGCTTCCTTGATGCCGGCTTCGATGTTATCCAGCGCCAGGTAGGTATTGCGCACGATCGGCAGCAGCGAATACAGGAACACCGCGGTGATCGCCGGCAACGGGCCGATGCCGGCGCCGAACTGCGAAAACACCGGGATCATCAGGCCGAACAGCGCGATTGACGGTATCGTCAGCACCACGGTCGCCAGGCTCAGCAAAGGGCTGGCCAGCCAGCGCACGCGCACCACCAAGATCCCCAGCGGCACGCCGATGAGGATCGCCAGGCTGACCGCGATGCCCACCAGCTTGAGATGCTGCAGCGTCAAATTGAAGATGTTGTGCCAGTCGGACTGGAGGTATTGGAAGATATCCATGCTCATCCCTCCTCAGATCAGGCCGGCTTGCTTGAGGAAATCCGCCGCGACCTTGCTGACGGGTTCCTGGTCGATGTCCACGCGCTTGTTGAGCTCGGTCATCTTTTCGGTGTCGATGCTGGCGGCCAGCGCATTGAGCTGTTCGGCCAGTTGCGGGTTACGGTCCAGGATCTCCTGGCGCACCACCGGCGTGGCCTTGTAGGCGGCGAAGTAGCCCTTGTCGTCATCCAGCAGCTTCAGGTCGAACCCCTTGATACGGCCATCTGATGCATAGGTCAGGCCCACGAACAGTTGCTCGTTCTTGAGCGCCGTGTAGACCAGGCCGGGATCCATCTGCTTGACAGCGCCGCGCTCCAGCTTGAAACCGTACAGTTCCTGCATCGGGCCCAGGCCGTCCGGGCGCGATGCGAATTCGTAGTCCACCCCCATCAGGCGCAGATTCTTGGCGCCGTCCTGCGCATCGGCATTGATGCGGTCGGCCAAGTCTTGCAGCGAATTGATGCCGTATTCGTCGGCGATCTTTTGCGGCATGGCGAAAGCGTAGGTGTTGTTCAGTTCCGACTCGTTCAGCCATGCCAGGCCGCGCGGCACGTCCAGTTCCTTGACCTTTTCGTAGATCTGTTCGGGTTCGAGTTTCTCTTCGATGTGGTTGTAGACGATCAGCGCGGTGCCGGTGTAATCCCAGACGATGTCGAGCTGGCCGCTCTCCAGTGCCGAACGCATCAGCGTGGTGCCCAGGCCGTTCTTGAGATCGGCGCCATACCCCTTGGCGCGCAGGTATTGCGCGGTCATGTTCGACAGGATCAGCTGCTCAGTGAAATTCTTGCCGCCGACGACCAGGTTCTGCGCCTGTGCCCTGGCGGTGCCGAACATGGCCAGTGCCATGATCAGCGCGCATGCGATGTATTTTGTTTTCATGATGGTCCTCCCTGATTAAGCGCGCAAGCCGCGGCGGGAAAGATAGATGCCCGACAGCGTGGTGACCAGCGCATCGAGCGCCAGCGCCAGCACCGCGGTGGCGGCCGCACCCAGCAGCAGCTGGCCCTGGTTGTTGAGATAGATGCCGGGGAAAATCAGCCCGCCCAGGCTTTCGCCGCCGATCAGCATCGACAGCGGCGCCGTGCCGACATTGATCGCCAGCGCGGTGCGCACGCCGCCGACGATGATGGGCAAGGCATTGGGCAGTTCGACCCGGAACAGGATCTGGTACGGCTTCATGCCGATGCCGCGCGCCGCTTCCTTCAGGGAAGCCGGCACGTTCTTCAAGCCTTCATAGGTGTTGCGCACGATGGGCAGCAGCGAAGCCAGCCACAATGCCAGGATGGTCGGCCAGTTGCCGATGCCGAAGAATGCCAGCGCCAGCGCCAGCACCGCGATCGACGGGATGGTATTGCCGATGTTGAAGATCTGGATGAACGCCTCGGCGAAACGTTGCGCCGAAGGCCGGGACAGCGCGATGCCGGCCGGGATGCCGGCGGCCAGCGCCAGCGCCATGGAACAGAACACCAGTTCCAGGTGCTTGCCGGTATAGTAGATCAGGTCGCCCCGGTACTTGTGGATGACATCGGGGCCGATCCACCAGACCAGGCCCGCGATGACCAGCGCAAATGTGGCTGCGCCAGTAAAGACGTGACGAAGACGCGTCATGTTACCCCCTTGGTATAGCTGACGCGACATGACGCCGCGGCAACGGGTTTTAAGAATCGATTGTGCGTGGTTCGTTGCCCGGTGGAGGGCGAATCATTTGGATACGAACCGAAAGCTGCAGGGCAGCGATGAAACCGAAGAAAGCTTCGGCGATGATGCTTACCGGACAAGAAGGATGGCCGAAGAGGCGATCCGCACTGCATGCCGGAAAATTTGACTACCCGCGAACGGGCCAGGAATTGCTAAGGGTCGTTGTTGAACAAATTATGTCACCAGGACAACCGATAGTATAAAGCAATCTCTTAATGAAGTCCAGAAATGTAGGAATTGAAAGTCATAACCCCGGGATCTTAAGCGGCCAAAATAGTTCCCAATGCGGGGCAATAAGATAAAAAACCCACACAAAATGCAGGGATAAAATTGCCGTCCCGCCCTTTCCCGGCCGCGCTTCCTGCCCATCCCGGGACGCGCCTGCCACGGTAAAAAAATCGCCTGCCCCGAACATCGAAGCAAGCGATTTTCATGCATCTCGCCGCCGATCCGTACAGCGCCGGCGGTCATGCCATCACGGCCTCACTTGAGCGCACCGAACACCTTGCCAATGATCGCGCTGCCGCTGCCGACCGGATCCTTGCGGATGGCTTTTTCTTCCTCGCTAATCATCAGGAACAGGCCATCCAGCGCACGCTGCGTCACATAGCCCTCGACCGTGCTCTGGTCGCCCGATACCAAGCCGGTCTTGGCGACCTGGCCCATGGTGGCGTTATACCTGGACGAAAGGCCATTCTTGTCGGTGATTTTCTTGACAATAGGCAGGAATTTGGTGGCCAGCTCGCCCGAGGTCTTCTGGCGGAAGAAATCCGTCACCGAAGTATCGCCGCCGGACAGGATGTTCTTGGCGTCCGACACCGACATCGACTTCACGGCATTGACCAGCAGCGGCTTGGCCAGCGGCACCGCAGCCTCGGCGGCGTGGTTCATGTCCACCACCAGGTCATCCACCTTCTGTCCCTGGCCGGTCATGCGAATGAGCGGCATGGCCTGTTCCAATGCGCTGGGCAGCTTGATCTTGACCTTGTCGTTGTTGAGAAAACCGTTTTGCTGGCCCAGCTTGGAGACGGCCACATTGGCGCCCTTCTCCAGCGCCGCCTTCAAGCCGCTGGTCGCATCCTGATTGCTGATGTCGGACAGCGAAAAGGCGAACGCGGCGGTGGCCGACAACAGCGACACGCCCAGGACGGCACGGCGCAGGGAAAAAGAAATCAGGGACATGGAGAACTCCGGTAAGTGACGGGACGATGCCCGCGTGTCGATGGCATCTTCGCGATCATACCGGCCTTGGGCCGGTCAAGCCAAGAACGGCTTGACCGGCGCCTTACTTGCCGCGGGACAGTTCCAGCCCGGCATTGCGCGGCAACTTGCCGGTGATGGGCACCGAAGCGATCGAGAACAGGCCGATCACCAGGAAAGCCGGCCAGAAGTCCGATTCCACGATGGTGGCATGGCCCTGTACGTAGTTCGACAGTTGCAGCACGATGCCGGCGATGGTCACGCCCATGCCCAGCGAAAGCTGCTGGATCACGCTGGCCAGGCTGGTGACGCGGCCGGCGTCGCGGCTGTCGATGTCGGCATAGGCGATCGAATTCAGGCAAGTGAATTGCAGCGCCGGGAAGATGCCGCCCATGAGCACGATCAGCGCGATCAGCAGGTACGGCGTGTGGATGCTGAAAATGCCGTAAGCGGCCAGCGCGATGCCGGCGAACACCGCATTGACCATCAGCGTCGTGCGAAAACCGTAGCGACGCAGCACGGAAGACGCAATCAGGCGCATGAACAGCGAACCGAATGCCGAGGCGCAGGTAATGGTGCCGGCCTGGAAGGCCGTCATGCCCAAGCCTTCCTGCAGCGCCAGCGGCAGCAGGAACGGCACCGCCCCCAGGCCGATGCGAAACAGCGAACCGCCCACCACGCTGGCATGCAGCGTCGGAATGCGCAGCAAGCGGAAGTCCAGCAGCGGATAGTCGATCTGGGTCGAATGGCGGTAATACATGACCAGCGCGATAGCGCCGATGGCGCACATGGCGATCGGCGTGGCGCCGTCAACCAGATGGGTGCCGAACAGCGACAGGCCCAGCATGATCAACGCGGCGCCCACCGAGGTCAGCACGAAGCCCTTCACATCCAGCGGCGCCGGGTCGTCTTCGACGAAATTTTCGATATAGCGTCCGGCCAGGTAAAGGCCGAGGAAACAGATCGGGATGTTGATCAGGAACACCCAGCGCCAGTGGAAATAGGTGGTGATGAAACCGCCCAGCACCGGCCCGACCACCGGCCCCAGGAGCGCCGGCAACGTCAGGTAACTGACCGCCTTGACCAGCTCCGCCTTGCTCACCGAACGCGCGATGATGACGCGCCCCACCGGCACCATCATGGCGCCGCCGATGCCCTGCAGGAAACGCGCCGCCACGAACGTGACCAGCGAACCCGATACCGCGCACAGGATGGAGCCGACCATGAACACCACCATGGCCGAGCGGAACACCTTGCGCGCGCCCAGCTTGTCGGCCATCCAGCCCGAAATCGGGATGAACACGCCAAGCGCGGCGACGTAGGCCGTCATCGCCAGCTTGAGGGTGATCGAATCCTGGTTGAGGTCGCGCGCGAGCGCAGGAAGCGAAGTGGCCAGAACCGTGGCGTCCATGTTTTCCATGAACAGGGCACAGCCGACAATAAGAGGGACAAGCAACGAAGGTCGCACGGTTGCAACGGATGGCTGGTGAATGAAGCGGAAGCCTTCGCTCCCGACAGCGCATCAGTTTACACCAGTTGACGTTTCCCTGCGGGAAGCCCTGCCGTGCGTGGCATTTAGAACTCACTTCATCAATGGGCGTGAGATGCGTTCTTACGCATCGCCCGCGCCATTGCGGAAGAACCGGCTGGGCACGCAGCCGAAATGCTTGCGGAACATGGCGGCGAAGGCGCTCTGGCTGGTGTAGCCATGCGCCAGCGCCACATCGATCACCTTGTCGCCGCGCGCCAGTTGTTCCAGCGCGAGCAACAGCCGCGCCTGCTGGCGCCAGTGGCCGAAGCGCATGCCGGTGTCGGCCAGAAAGCGCCGATGGAAAGTGCGGGTGGCGATCGACAGCCGTTGGGCCAGTTGCGCCACCGATATCGCCTGCTCCGGCTCGGCCATCAGCGCCTGGCAGATACTGCGCAGTCCCGGCTCCGCCGGCAACGGCAGATACAGCGGCAACACCGGCACCGAGCGCAGTTCCAGCACCAGCAAACGCAACAAGTGCCATGCCCGCGAATCCGGCAGCAGTTCGGCCCCCAGTCCGAGGCCGACCGCGGACACGATCAGCTCCCGCAACAGCGGCGGAATGTCCAGCACGCAGCTTTGCTGCGGCAGGTTAGGCAATTCCGGGGGATTGATGAGGACGGTGCGCATCTTGACGTCGCCGCGCATGCGCACCAGATGCTCCACCTCCGGCTGCAGCCAGACACCGCGTGTAGGCGGCACCACCCAACGGCCATCGGCGGTTTCCACGCACAGCACGCCTTCGATCGCATACAGCAACTGGGCATGCGGGTGGCGATGCGGCGCAATGACGTGGCCGTGCGGGTAATCGATGGCCAATGCGCCACAAGGCGCATTGGCCGCGATCAGATCTTGGTAATGGGTAGGATCCACGAGCGCGAAATACGACCAAGTGTCACTTTTGAGATAAGAAAAGGCATTTTAGCACGCGAACGACTACGCAAATCCGGGCAGGATGGCATGGCGCTGGAGGACAGTCTCCAGCCGCCCGACCTTCCATCCACCCATCAGCGTTCATGCCATGCCACTGACCTCCTATCTTTATCCCTTCCTCGCCATCGTGCTCTGGGCCGGTAACGTCATCGTCTCCAAGCTGGCCGCCTCGGCCATTTCGCCGGTGGCGATCACCTTTTACCGGCTGGTCCTGCTGCTGGCCCTGATGAGTCCCTTCGTCCTCCGGCCGTTGTGGAACAACCGCGCGCTGATCCGCCGGCATTGGTGGCAGCTGGCCCTGTCCGGCCTGCTGGCCATGGCCGTTTTCCAGAGCCTGTCCTACCGCGCGGCCGAAAGCACCACGGCCACCAACATGGCCATCGTGACGGCGCTGATCCCGCTCCTGACGGCCCTGCTCTCGGTCGTGGTACTGGGCGAGGCGGTCACGCTGGGCATGGCCGGCGGCGGGGCGCTGTCCTTCCTCGGCCTGCTTTACTTGGTCGGCCACGGCGACATCTCGGCGGCGCTGCGCGGCGGCGTGCATCTGGGCGATGCGCTGATGCTGCTGGCGGCGCTGTCTTACGCCTTGTACGGCGTTCTGCTCAAACGCTGGAAGATGAACGTGCCGGCCTGGCAGGCGATCTACATGCAAGCCATCGCCGCGCTGCTGTTCATGCTGCCGCAATTCCTGATGCTGGCGCCAGGCGCCGCCGCGCTCGATGCGCGCACGCTGCCGCTGATCGCCTACTCCGGCATCGGCTCGTCGATCCTGCTGTCCTTCCTGTGGATAGAAGGCGTCAAAAAGCTCGGCCCCAGCCGCTGCAGCATCTTCATCAACCTCCTGCCGGTGCTGACCGCGCTGTTCGCCATCGCCTGGCTCGATGAAAGCATGCACGCCTACCATGCCATCGGCGGCGGCGTCAGCCTGATCGGCGTGCTGCTGACGCAAATCGTGCAAAGGCCGCTGCTGGGCGCGCGCAGGCTGCCGGCCAACCGTATCTGAACCGTATCTGAAGGCTCGCCGACCAGCAGAAAGCCAAAGGAAAAACTTGGAGGGACCTTGAACAGGTTCTAAGATGGGGCTCCGGGAGGGTCGACTACAATATAATCGCCCTCCCCAAAAACCGAGGCATCGCACACCTCACACATTTTTAATATACGGAGCCCGGATGACCAACGACACCCATAGCAAAACCCTCGGCTACCTGCTCTGGATCTTCGGATTCACAGGCGCGCACCGCTTCTACTACGGCAAGCCGGTGACCGGCACGATCTGGTTCTTCACCCTCGGCCTGCTCGGCATCGGCTGGATCATCGACCTGTTCCTGATCCCCTCGATGGACCGCGAAGCCGATACCCGCTTCGTCGGCGGCGACAACAATTATTCGCTGGCCTGGCTGCTGCTGACCTTCCTCGGCATCTTCGGCGTGCACCGCATGTATATCGGCAAATGGCTGACCGGCATCCTCTACCTGCTCACCGGCGGCGTGTTCCTGCTGGGCGTGCTGTACGATTTCTGGACCCTCAACGCGCAAATCTCCGAACGCAACTTCCGCAGCAAGGCGCCGGCCTGAACCGCATGCAGCCGGAGAACCGCCCCAGGCTGCAGATGATCCGCGCATAAAAAAGGCCCGCATCCTTTCGGATGCGGGCTCCCCACTCCATAACGACATTACTTCCGCCACCTGCTCCCCCACGAGCACAACCAATTCATGAGCAGGTGACAGTTCCAGTATCGTCAGCGCGATCTGGCTTGAATATAAGAAAATTCTCAAAAAAATCGGATAAATATTGCATCAAAAGCAACCGTCATCCTTGCCTCAATCGCTGCGTTCCCGCAGCAGCACGGCAAAACGCGGCTTGCCGCTGGCATGCCGGCCCCGAAAGCGATAGGTGATGGTGCTGCCCAGCGGCGGCGGCGTGCGACGTTGCGCATCGGTGAGGCCGCTGCCGATATTGAAACGCACCCCATCCGCAGTCTCCACCGACAACGCGCCGACCATGCCCTGGTACTTGCCCTTGCCGGGCAGATAAGCGACTACCCTGGCTTCGGCATCTTCCATCGATTTGAACTTGAGCAGGTCGTCAGTGCGCCCGGCCAGGTAGAGCGAGGCGCCGCGATGCAGCATCAGGCCTTCGCCGCCCTGCTTTTCCACCTCATCCAGCCATGCCTGCAAGGCCCGGTGGCTGGCCACCTTGCGCTGGCGCACCGCCACCACCCAGTCTTGCGAAATCGCGCCCGCCAGCGCCGGCAAGGCGGCCAGCCGCCGATCGAAGTTTCCCGGTTCCTGCGGCAGATCGAACACCATGAAACTGATGCCGCGCCACGCCTGCTCATCCGGCACTTGCCGGCGCACCGTGGAGACAGTCTGCTCGAACCGCCCGCGTCCGCCCCATAACTCGCCATCCATCGCGCGCTGCGGCCAGCCGCGCGTAAACCATGCCGGCGCCTGGATCGTCTCGCCGCCGCGCGTGAGCAGGCTGCGGCCATCCCAATAGGCGCGGATGCCGTCGTATTTCTCGCTCACCCAGAAATCGGCCAGCGGCACGCCCTCGCGGTACACATTGGCCAGCATCAGGGGCGGCTTGCCCGCGGCCTGCGCCGGCGCTGCCAACCATCCTGCCGGCAGCGCCAATGCCGGCAGCAAGCGCAATGCCGCGCGCCGGTTCGGCCTGTGCCGCGGCCCCATGCCAGGCGACAGCCGGGAATACGTCTTGGCGATCCGGCTCGCAACGGCGGCAAAAAGAATCGAATGAAGAGAGAGGATGCGACGGCGGATAGGCATGCGGGTTCCTGTTCTTTCCCGCCCGCCGGCGCGCCGCTGCGATGCGGCACGCGCGCCCCGTCATGTTGGTGTCGACCGGATGGTCAGAGGTTGCCGGCAGCTTCCTTGCTGGTCTGCGGTTCGCTCTTTTCTTGTTTGAAGCGAGTGACCAGCAACTGGTTGATTTTGTTTCCCTCGATATCGACCGCCTCGAACTTGAAACCCGAAAAGAGCACAAAGTCGGTTTTTTTCGGGATCTTGCGCAGCATGTACATGATGAAACCGGCCAGCGTCTCGTAGCCGACCGGGTTCGGATACTCTTCGATGTCCAACTCGTTCATCACGTCATTCAAGGGCGTCAAGCCATCCATCAGCCATGAGTTCTCGTCGCGCCGCACGATTTGCTGCTCCTCCTCCGGCATGGACAGCAAGTTCCCCATCAGCACGTTAGTGACATCGGTGATGCTGATGATGCCCACCACCAGCGCATATTCGTTGACCACGATGGCCAGGTCCTCGTCCATCGCCTTCATCCGCTCCAGCACCTCCCACAGGTTCAGGCTGTCGGGAATCGACAAGGGGCTATGCACCAGGCCCTTGTCCGCCAGAGAAAAACGTTCGCCCTTGAGCAGGCGCTTCAAGACATCCTTGCTGTCGATGTAGCCCAGCACGACGTCGATGTTGCCGTCGCACACCAGGAAACGCGAATGCGGGTGGTCGATGATCTTTTGCTGGATGGTTTCCTCGCTGTCGTTCAACAGGAAGTAGACGATATTCTCGCGCTGCGTCATGGCCGACGGCACGTAACGGCTCTCCAGCTCGAACACGTTTTCGATCAGGTGATGCTCCTGCGTGAGCAGCACGCCGGCCTGGGCGCCGGCATCGACCATCGCGTGGATCTCATTGGGCGTGATCACCTCCTGGCGCACCTGCGGCAAGCCGAACAGCGTGAAGATCCATTTCGACAGGCTGTTGAAAAACCAGACCAGCGGCCTGAACAGGGTTTCCAGCAGCAGCATCGGCTTGACCAGCGCAACGGCCGCGCGTTCCGGCGCCACCATCGCCAGCCGCTTGGGCATCAGGTCGGCGAACAGGATGAAGAAGGCCGTCACCGCCAGGAAGGACATGGCGAAGCTGATGCTCTCCAGCCAGGGGCCTTGATAGAACGTTTCGACAATCAGGCGCATGTGCGGCGTCAATGCCGGCTCGCCGACCACGCCGCCGAGGATGGCGACGGCATTGAGCCCGATCTGCACCACCGTGAAAAAATTGCCCGGCTGCGCCTGCAGCGCCAGCACGCGGTCGGCATTGGCATCTCCCTCCTTGGACATCATCTCCAGGCGGATCTTGCGGGAAGCGGCAATGGAAATCTCGGCGCAGGAGAGGAAGGCGCTGATCACCACCAGGAGAAGGATCAGCAAAAAGCTGGCGAATATGCTCATTTTGTTCTTCTCTCTTTGATTTGACGCCCCATTTTCTCGCGCAACGGGCAGAAAACGCAAATCATCGAAAAAGAATATCCCGTTACGCCGGCCCAAGGATCGGGAAAACCGCATACCGGATGCGCCGGCAGCCGGCCTCAAGATCGTGCACAGGTTCTCAGTACACGTCGCGCCGGTAGCGCCCTTGCTCGGCCAGCGCGATCAGCGCCTCTGCGCCGAGGATATCCTGCAAGGCGGCCGCGACGCCCGCCGCCATCCCCTGCAGGCTGCCGCACACATAGATGTACGCGCCTTGCCCGACCCACTGGCGCAAGGCATCGGCAGACTGGCGCAGCCGATCCTGCACATAGACGCGTCCGGCCTGGTCGCGCGAGAACGCCAGGTCCAGGCGCTCCAGCATTCCCTGCGCCTGCCAGGCTTCGATCTCGTCGCGGTGGAAGAAATCGGTAGCGCGCGAACGCTCGCCGAACACCAGCCAGTTGCGCCGGTGCCCGGCCGCCGCCCGCGCGCGCAAGTGGGCGCGCAAACCGGCCAGCCCGGTGCCGTTGCCGACCAGGATCAGCGGACTGGCGTCGGGCGGCGCGTGGAAACCGCTGTTGCTGCGCACGCGCAGCGCCAGCTCCTGCCCTTCCCGCGCATTCAGGGTCAGCCAGCCGGAACCGATGCCGGGACGGCCATCGGCCTGCGCCATGCGGCGCACCAGCAGGTCGAGCGTGCCGTCCTGCGGCAAGGAGGCGATGGAATATTCCCGATGCGGCAAGGGCGGCAATTGCGCCAGCATCTGCGCCGGCGCCAGGCCGCGCAAGGCATCGATGGCCGCTGCTTCCTGCGGCAGCATCCGGCTCGCCAGCTCCCGCGCCAGCGGCTCGCCTGCCAACGACAGCGTCTGCATGAAACGATGCACCTCCTCATCGCCGTTGCGCGGGCCGATCTCGGCGATATCGCCGGCCTGCCATTGCGGCGCCGGCAAGTCCAGCGGCGTCAGCGACAAGTGAAACGCCGGTCCGCCCGCACTGCCCGGGTTCAACAGGCGACGCTGCGCCAGGCGCCAGCGGCCGTAGCTTGGCGCGCTCCAGTCGGCATCGTCGGTATGGCCGGACAGCACGCCAAGCTGGTGCTGCCAATGGCGCAAGGCCCCTTCTTCGCCATTGTCGACTTCGACCGTATCGAACAACGGCTGGGCGCGACGGCGGCGCAGCCAGGCCGCCAGCGCATGGCCGAAAGCGCAGTAGCGCGCATAGCTGCGGTCGCCCAATGCCAGCACACCGAACTGCAGGCCCGCCAGCGAGGCATCTCCCATCGCGTCAGCCATGCGGCGCGCGAAACCCGCGGCGCCGTCAGGCGCGTCGCCCTCGCCGGTAGTGCTGGCGATAAACAGCGCCTGGCGCGCCGCCTGCAAATCCTGTTCCGTGAGCCGGCCCAGCGGCAGCACACGCACCGCCATGCCGCCCTTGCGCAGGCTTTGCGCAGACTGCAACGCCAGTTGCTCGGCAAAACCGGTCTGGCTGGCGAAGACGACCAATACCGTCCCGTCGGCGGCGCACGGATCGGTATGGCTAGCATCGGCCGCCCACAATTTTTCCTGCTCGCGCTGGGCGCGCCTGTACTTCAATACGGTCACTGTGCAAAACACCAGATACGCCAGCGCGATCAACGCCGCCAGCAACCAGCGGCCCTGCATGCTGTCGGCCATGTGCGTGCGCCAGGCGCCCCAGCCGGCCAGCACGGCCGCGGCGCAGGTAGCGACCAGTTGCGTGGAAGTCGATGCCGTCAGCTTGCCCATCGCGCCTTCAATCCAGCATGGCGGCCAAAGCCGGCGTCATGCTTTCGCTGAAACCGGACGCGCCGCCGCCGATGAACAGCGCCGCGATATTGCGCTCGCGGGCGAAGGCCATGCCCTCTTCCACGCCCAGCACGGTCAGCGCGGTGGCCAATGCATCGGCCACCATGCATTGCGGATGCAGCACCGTGACCGAGGCCAGGTCATGCCGCACCGGACGGCCGCTGCGCGGATCGATGGTGTGCGCATAGCGCCGGCCGTCGCGTTCGAAATAGCGCCGGTAGTCGCCCGAGGTGGCGATCGCCAGCCCGTGCAGCGCCACCAGCAGGCCTTGCGCCGCCGTATCCTGCGGCGGCCGTTCCAGCGCCACCCACCAGGGCTGTCCATCCGCCTTCACCCCGAAGCCGGAAAGCTCGCCTCCCACTTCGGCCAGCCAGCTCACGCAACCGGCTGCGCGCAACGCCTGCGCCACCAGGTCGACCGCATAGCCCTTGGCGATGCCGGAGAAATCCAGGTAGGCCCCGCCCGGCTGCAGCGCGCTGCGCGCGGAACGGTCCAGCGCGATGCGTTGCCAGCCGCAGCACGCGCGGGCCGCCTGCAACGCAGCTTCGTCCGGCACTTCGCGAAACGGCACAGCACGCTCGCTCTGCGGCCCGAACCCCCACACATTCACCAGCGGCCCGATGGTCGGGTCGAAAGCGCCGCCGCTGTCGGCCGCCATCGTCAACGCGGCATCAAGCACGGTATGGAAAGCCTCCGGCAAACTGTGCCAACTGCCGGCCGGCGCGCGGTTGAAGCGCGACAGGCTGGAATCTTCCTCCCAGGTGCTCATCTCGCGGATCACCCGCTCCAGCTGCGCCTGCACGGCAGCCGCAATCGATGCGCGCGCCACGCCCTTGGGCGCCAGCGCCTGCACATTCCAGGAAGTCCCCATGGCGGCGCCGGACAGGCGATACTCGACGACGCCCGGCGGCAATACCGGCGGCTCGTCCAGGTCAAGCGGAATCAATACACGGTTGGACATCGGCTGACAAACCCAATGCAAGGGGGAGCGCTTGCCGCGCTCCCCGGAAACAAAAACGGCACCCGCAATGCGGGTGCCTGGAACGATCGGCGCCTCAAGGATTCAAGGCCGGCCTCAGGGCAGCACTTCCACGGTCGCGATGTAGCTGGCGCGGCGCTGCGCGGCCTGCGGCAGCGTGGTTTTCTGGTCGGACACGCTGGCTTGCATCCAGTACATGCCCGGGCCGCCCCACTTCACGCTGAACTTGCCATCGCCATCGGTCGTGACCTTGGTATCTTGCAGCTTGTCGCGGTAACGAATGCCGCCCGGCACCACTTCCACTTCGATGCCCGAAGCCGGCTTGCCATCCAGCAGCAACTGGAAGCTGGCCGTGTCGCCCGCCACCAGGTCGGTCGGATGGGTGACCGGCTGCAATTCGAGGCCGGCGCCGGTGATCGCCAGCGCGGTCCTGGTCGGCTTGCCCGCCGTCACGAAGGTTTCCACGCGGCCGTTGACCTGGGTCACTTTCAGTTCCTGCGCATTGGCCGGAATTTCCTTGGCCAGGGCGTCGGCGCTACCGCGCCAGCGCTTCTGCTGGCCGTCCACCTTGTAGCTGGCAAACACGCCGTTGTTGACCACGGCGATCTTGTAGGTGCCCGGCTGGCTCAACTGCACATCGAACGTGCTGCGATATTTGCCGGTGGCGGCGTTGACCGCCTGCACCGGCTTGCCCTCAGGGCCGGTCACCACCAGGCCATCCAGGCGCAGCGGGAAATGTTCAAAATAGAACAGGTCGTTGGAAACGGCGGCATCCACCGTCACCCAGGCTGCATTGCCCGACAGCACGGTGGACGACGGCAGCAGCCACTGGCGATGCGCATGGGCCGACAGCGGCAGGCTGATCGCCAGCGCCAGGGCGGCGACCTTCATCGAGGCGCGTACGGTGCGTTTGAGGGAAAAATTCATGTTGGCTCCTTGGTCTGGATTCTTTGATGATGGAAATGAAAAACTGGACTCGATTCAGGACTTGAATCGGCGCCGCAATCAGGGTTTCAGTTCGAGCGAGACGGCCCCAAGTTCGCTGCTGCCTTGCGCCCTGGCGGTCTGGAGCGACTTCGGCGGCCACTGGAACGGCAGCTTCACCAGCTCGCGGCCGCCGACTTCGCGCGCGGCTTCCACCAGCAGCACATAGTCGCCCGGCGCCAGGCTGGCCAACGGGCCCTTACCGGAACCGAAGTTCAGTTTCTGTTCGCCGGCCGGACGCGTCGCGCCGCTGACGCCATCTACCGGCATCTGCAGTTCGCGGCCGCTGCGGCGCCACCACTGGCGGATATCCTTGAGCCACTTTTCGCCCTCCTTGTCCTTCTTCTTGAGGTCGTACCAGACCGCCAGGTTGGCGGCCACGCTCTGGTCGGCACGCTCGATCCAGGCCGCCAGGTAAGGACGGTGGTACTCGGCCACATTGAGCGTGGGGATCTCGATCTTCAGGTTCATGTCGGCCGCGCCGGCCGGAGCCGCCGCCGCGAACAGGGCCGCCATGGCCAATGCCAGGACGGTGGGCTTGAGCAGTGCGGATTGTCTTGCCGGATCTTGCTGGTGTTTCATAAGACGGGCCTCGCTAACGGATTCGGATGAAAACGACAGATAAAAAACAAGTGAAACCAGCCCGGCTGCACGCCGGACTCAATGAATAAACAGGATCGCCAGCAACAGCGGCGCCACCAGTCCAAGCACAACCAGCGGCCAGGTGGCAGGACGCTTGCCCGCATGCATCTGCAGCAAGAACAGGCCGGTGATGCAAAACACCAGGCAGGCCATGGCGAAGATATCGATGAACCAGCTCCACGCCGTGCCGGTATTGCGTCCCTTGTGCAAATCGTTGAAGTAGGAAATCCAGCCGCGATCGGTTTTTTCGTATTCGACCTGGCCGTCCTCCAGCGCCACCCTCAGCCAGGCATCGCCACCCGGGCGCGGCAGCGAGACATACACCTCGTCGGCCGACCATTCCGCCGCCTGCGCGCCCACCGTCACCGACAACTGTTGCGCGATCCAGTCGCGCACCGGCGCCGGCAATTCGTCCTTCGCGCCGCCGCCCTTGCTATCGGCAGCTTCAGCCTGCCGCCGCAAAGGCGCCAGCAGCGCCGCGGGCAATTGCGCCTTGCGCTGGCTGACCTGCGGCTTGGCCTCGATCTGCGCCGCATGGTTCAACGTCAACCCGGTCACCGCGAAGGCCAGCATCGCCACCAGGCAGATGCCGGAACTGATCCAGTGCCATTGGTGCAAGTGCTTGAGCCAGAAGGCGCGGCGTTTCTGGTCCGGTAGTTGCTCGGCTGGCTTGGCTGCGTTGGCTTCCTTCATGGCGCGCGATGGCTCCCCGCCACCTCTTTCAAATAATAATGATTCTCAATTGAAACGAAAACACCCGCGCATGGCACGGCCGCGGCCGCTCTTTTACTTTGCGATACATAACGGTACAAACCCCTATTCCCCCGGATAAGGCGGCAACCCGGCGGCAATGCGCAAGGCCGGCTCCAGCGACGCAGGCAGCATCGGCCCATGCGCCATGCCGGGGAAACTGCGCAAGGAAACCTCCAGGCCGCTTTTCCCCTGGAGGCGAGCAATCATGTCCGGCAAGGCCTGGGCCGGCATTGCGCCGCGCGACGCCAGCATGGACTGCGCGCGGGCGTCGGCCTGGGCATCGCCTTGCGAAACAGCCTTGCGCTGGCGCCCCTCCGCTTCCCCCACCATCACCCACAGGCGGACGCCTGGCGCAGCCTTGGCATGCACGAAGTTCTTTTCCTCATCCAGGATCACCCCGCGCTGCCACCATAGCGATGGGCTGGCGGCGATGTAGTTGCGGAACAATTGCCCGCGTGAAAACAGCGTATGCAGCACGAACAATCCTCCGTAGGAGTGCCCCCACAAGGCCAGCCGGCCATCGTCGAGCGGCGCCCTGGCGCGCACGCGCGGCATGACCTGCCGCTCAAGCAGATCGAGGAATACGTCCGCCCCGCCGCCTTTGCGACCGCGCGCGGCTTCCTCATCGACCTGCCCCTGCGGGAATGGCGGGGTGTAGTCGTAGGCGCGCGCCGTGACGTCGAAACGCAGCTCGGTGTCGTAGCCGATGGCCACGATCACCGGCGGCTGCGCGGCATCCAGCGCCTGCAACTGGCGTTCGTCGATGGCGGCCATCGCAGCATTGCCGTCGAGCAGGAAGATCGCCGGATAGCCCGCCGCCGGCGCGGCGCGGCGGGGAATGCCGAGCATCACGCGGTAGCTGCGCCCGCCATCGTCCGAACGCAGATCGAAGCGCTCGAAACGATAGAAGGCCGAGCCGCTGTCGGCGATGGTCGGGCCAAGCTTTTTCGACAAGTCCGGCTGGGCCCGTACCAGGCCGGGAAGCAAGGCGCACAATGAGGCGGCCGCCAGCAGGCGGCGGCGCCAATGCAGGATATCGTTCATCAGAAACGTTGGGTCAGGCTTACCCACAGGCGGCGGCCATCGCCGACGGTGTTGAAGCTTTGCTCGTCCAGGCGCTTGTCGGTGATGTTGTAGATCGCCGCCGCGATGCTGGTGAGCTTGCCGATGTCATAGGTGGTGCCGATGTCGGCCAGCGCATAAGCCTTGTACTCCTTCACGCCGGACGACGAGATGGTGGTGCCGGCGGTCCCCACGCGTGCCGCGGCATTGACTTCCTTGCCGTGGTAATTGAACGCGGCCCACAGCCGCCAGGCATCCGATTGCGTCCAGTCGGCGCGGAGGTTGAACATGTGCCTGGGCGTGCGCGCCAGCGCATAGCCGTCATAGCTGCCGCCCTTCTGGCGCGAGTCGGTGTAGGTGTAGTTGGACTTCAACGCCAGGCGGCTGGTGGCTTGCCAGCGGCCGGTCAATTCCACTCCCTTGATGGTGGCGCGATCGACGTTGTAGCTGTACCAGAGGCGGTAGTTGGGATCCTGCGACCAGCGCGCGATGGAGCCGTCGGCGTTATAGACCAGGGCGTTGCTGACCTTGTCCTTGAAGTCGGTATAGAACAGCGTGGCGCCGCCGGACAAGCCGGCCTTGTTGTCCCACAGCGCGCCCAGCTCGTAGCTGGTGCTGGTTTCCGGCTTCAGGTCGGGGTCGCCGATAATCACGCCGCAGGTGCCGGTGGGGCCATAGGTGCATCCGGCGCCGCCGGTGGTGTAGGCATAGCCCGGCGCGATGGTGCGGATATCCGGCGCGCGGAAGCCGCGCGAGACGCCGCCCTTGACGGTGAGGTTGGCGGTGGTATGCCACACGCTGTAGAGGCGCGGGCTCCAATGGTTGCCGTAGACCTCGTGGTTGTCCAGCCGCAGGCCGCCGGTGAGCGACCAGGCCTCGGCCAGCTTCCATTCGTCCTCGACGAACAGGGCTTTTTGCGTGATGCGGAAACTCTGGTCGATCCCGGTGCGCAGCCCCGGATTCTGGTCGGTCAGCTTGCCTTCGTTCCATTGCCCCCCCAGCACCAGCCAGTGCGATCCCAGCGGCATGCTTAATTTCCCGTCCAGCACGGCATTCTCGATCTTGGGCGCGCGCGCGGCCTGGGCATAGCGATCGCTGCCGGCCGGGCTCTCGGTGTAGCTCTTGCGCTGCGCCTTCTCGTACGAGAATGTCACATCCGATGTCGCCCAGCCATAGCGGCCGGTATGCGACAACGAGAAATGGTCGCGCGGGTTTTCGGTATAGCTGTCGGCAGTCGTCGCGGTGGCCGCCAGCGTATGGTAGGAAGAGGCGTCGCGACGCACCTGGGTGGTGCCGGCTTCCAGCAGGATGTCGTGATCCTTGTTGGGCCTGAGCGCCAGGCGCGCGGTAAAGTCGGTATCGAGCGCCTTGGTGTTGCCGTTGAGGATGCGGTCTTCCTGGCGCTTGTAGACCTTGCCCCACAATTGCAGGCCCAGCACGTCGGCGGCGATCGGCCCGTTCAGGTAGAACTGGCCCTGGTAGGAATCGCCGGAGTCGCCATGCTGTTGCAGCGTGGTGTCGAACGTCACCGCGCCGCCCCACTTGCTGGCGATCTTCTTGGTGATGATGTTGATCACGCCGCCCATGGCGTCGGAACCATACAGGGAAGACATCGGGCCGCGTACGACCTCGATGCGCTCGATGGCTTCCAGCGGCGGGATGTAGGACTGCTCGAAACCGGAGTTGCCGTTGGTGCGCGCGTCGCGCGTGCTCTGGCGCTTGCCGTCCACCAGGATCAGCGTATAGGCGCCGGGCAGGCCGCGGATGAAAATATCCTTCTCGGTCGCGGTGCCGGTGACGGTCACGCCTTCCACATCGGAAAGCGCATCGGTCAGGTCGCGGAATTGCTTCTTCTTCAATTGCTCCTGCGTGATCACGGTGATGCTGGCCGGCGCGTCGACCACTTCCTGCTCGAAGCCGGTGGCGGTCACCACCACTTCCTTGAGCCCCGACGCCGCCGACGCCGACTGCGCCTGGGCCGCGCCCCCTGTCATCGCCAGCGCCGCGGCCACAGCCAGGGCCGCACGGGTCGGCATGAATTCCTGTTTCGATTGTTGCATGGTGCTGTTCCCCCATCGTGTTGGTTGCCCACCCCTCGCAATACGCAGGCGCAAGCGATCCCCTGCGAGGAAAGTCCCCGCAAAGCCGCACCGGCGCCGGATTGTGGTCGGGTTGGAGTTTTATTGCATTTGCAAATGAGAATTATATTCATTTAAAATCAGGAAAAGTTTGTCAATATGTGGCAACTTCCTGCGCCCCTGCGCCAGGCCTCCCGATGCAATACAAGAAGGGCAATACGTGGAATACCCACCCGATGCCGACCGCCACATCCTGGTGGTCGACGATCATCTCGACATCTGCGAACCGCTGGCTGCCTACCTGCGCCGCCAGGGCATGCTGGTGAGCATGGCGTTCAACGCCGCCCAGGCGCGCCGCCTGCTGCAGCGGCAAGCGTTCGACCTGGCGCTGCTGGACGTGATGATGCCGGGCGAAGACGGCCTTTCGCTGTGCCGCCACATCGGCGAGCGATACGGCACCCCGGTGATCCTGCTGACGGCGATGTCGTCCAGCGCGGACAAGGTCAATGGTCTTGAAACCGGCGCCGACGACTACATCGTCAAGCCCTTCGAACCGCAGGAACTGGTGGCGCGCATCAAGACCGTGCTGCGCCGGATCGCGCGCAGCCTGCCGGCCGCGACAAATCCCGGCCATAGCGCCATCCACCGCTACCGCTTCGGCCAATGGACGCTCGACCTCGAACGCCGCGAACTGCGCGGCCGCGACGGCACGGCCACGCCCCTTTCCAGCGTCGAATACCGCCTGCTGTGCGCCCTGGTGGCCCATCCCAATACCGTACTCTCGCGCGACAAGCTGCTGGACCTGACCGCCGGCGCCGATGCGCAGGCATTCGACCGCAGCATCGACAGCCAGGTCAGCCGCCTGCGCAAGAAGCTCGAAGCCGATCCGCGCCACCCCAGCCTGCTCAAGACCGTATGGGGCAACGGCTACCTGTTCGCCGCGCAGGTCCGCGCCGAACCGCACCTCCCATGAGACTGTGGCCGCGCACCATGGCCGGCCAGTTGATCGGCCTGCTGCTGCTCGGACTGGTGGCCGCGCACGCCATCGGCCTGTCGATGGTGCTCACCAATGGGGCAACCATCCACGCCATCTCGCGCGACCAGATGGTCGAGCATGCCGCCGCCGCATGGCGGCTGGGCGCCTTGCCGCAGGCGCAGGCGCGCCGGGCGCTGGAGGCCATACGCGACGACCATTCGGATTACGCGCTGGACAAGGCGGCCGCCATCGACGAAGGCAGCCAGCAAGGCTACGACCAGGATGTCATCAGGGAAAAACTGCAAACCCGGCTGGGCCTGCAAGCGAGCGACATACGCGTGAGCCTGGTGCGCCACAGCGCGCGCCAGGGCGACCTGCGCATCGCCATGCGCGTGCCGGACGGACAATGGATCAACACCTTGCAGCATCCCGTGATGTCGCAGGCATGGATGCGGCCGCTGCGCTTCTCGGTGCCGGTCAGCACGCTGCCGGTGCTGGTGATCGTGTTCCTGTTCGTGCGCCGCATCCTGCGTCCCATCAAGGCGCTGGCGCATGCCGCCGAACGCGTCAGCCGCGGCGAGCAGCTCGGCCCGCTGCCGGTCAGCGGACCATCGGAAGCGCGCGAAGTCACCGCCGCCTTCAATCTCATGCAGGAGCGCCTGACGCGCTTCGTCGAAGACCGTACCCGCCTGCTGGCCGCCATCAGCCACGACCTGCGCACGCCGATCACCTCGCTGCGCCTGCGCGCGGAGATGGTGGAAGATGCGCAGCTGCGCGCAGCCATGATCCGTACCCTGGAAGAGATGCGCGTGATGGTGGAAGAAACCGTGCGCTTCGCGCGCGACGATGCCCGCAATGAAGACACCCGCGAAGTCGACCTGCACGCGCTGCTGCGCGACGTGGCGCAAGAGCAACTGGCCCAGGGACACGACGTGCACTTGCGCAGCGATGCCCCGGGCGCGCTGCCCTACCGCTGCCGCCCGGTGGGCCTCAAGCGCGCCATCGGCAACCTGGTGGACAATGCGGTGCGCTACGGCCAGCGCGCCCGGCTGGCCGTGTTCCCGGCAGCCGGCGGTTCCCTGCTGATCCATGTGGACGACGACGGCCCCGGCATTGCCGCCGACCAGTTGCCGGAAGTCTTCAAGCCCTTCGTCCGCCTGGATGCCGCGCGCCATCGCGGCACGGGCAAGGATGGCGGCAGCGTCGGCTTGGGACTGGCGATTGCGCGCTCATGCATCGAAGCCCACGGCGGACGGCTGGAACTGGAAAATCGCGACGGCGCGGACCGGCCATCCGGCCTGCGCGCGGTGATCAGCCTGCCGGCCTGAGGCGGTATCCGGCCCGTGACGCCACTTGTCACCGGCCGCCATCGTCGCCATGGCCCGCGCCTTGTAAAATACGGGCCGACAGCTCCTGACACTTAACCTCGGTCCCAAGCCCGCCCTGCCATGGCCGCCATCCCCCTGTACCAGCAATTCGCCGACCAGTTGGCGGCTTCCATCCATGACGGCGTGCTGCGCCCGGGCGAGCGCATCGCCTCGGTACGCATCGCCAGCCAGCAGCACAAGGTCAGCGTAACCACCGTGGTGCGCGCCTACGAATTGCTGGAAAGCCGCGGCATCATCGAAAGCCATCCGCAATCCGGCTACTTCGTGCGCGAGCAGGCGCCGACGGGCGACAAGCCGGCCGCCAGGCGCAGCGCGCGCCAGGACAATCCGGCCTACCAGCAATCCACCGAGGTCGACGTCAGCCGGCTGGTGCTGGCCACCTTGAAGACCATCCAGCAAGACGGCACCGTACCGCTGGGTTCGCCCTACCCCAATCCGGCGCTGTTTCCCTCGCAACGGGTGACCCAGTACGCCGGCAGGATCACGCGCAGCGCCAGCCACTCCAGCGTGTTCGACGACCTGCCGCCAGGCCACCCCGACCTGCTGCGGCAGATCGCGCGACGCTACCTGGAAAACGGCCTGAAGGTCAATCCCGAGGAAATCGTGGTGACGGTCGGCGCCACCGAAGCCATCAACCTGTGCCTGCAGGCGGTGGCGCGTCCGGGCGACACCGTCGCGGTGGAGACGCCGACCTTCTACGCCATGCTGCACGCGATCGAGCGCCTGGGCATGCGAGCCCTGGAGATCCCGACCGATCCCCGGCGCGGCATCGATGTCGATGCGCTGGAGCGGATCATGGCAACGCAGCCGGTGGCGGCCTGCATGGTCATGCCCAATTTCCAGAACCCGCTCGGCTTCCAGATGCCCGACGGCGAGAAGGAAAGGCTGGTGCGGCTGGCCGAACGGCGCCAGATGCCGCTGATCGAAAACGCCGTCTACAGCGAGCTGTACTACGGCAATGCCCACCCCTCGTCGCTGAAGAACTACGACCGCACGGGCCTGGTGCTGCACTGCTCCTCGTTTTCCAAAAGCCTGACGTCGGCCTACCGTATCGGCTGGGCCATGCCCGGCCGATACCGCGAGCAGGTGGAAAAACTCAAGTTCCTCAACACCCTGACCACGCCCACCGTCCCGCAACGGGCCATCGCGCAATACCTGACCCAGGGCGGCTATGAGCGCCACCTGCGCCGGGTGCGCCGCGCCTTCGCCCAGCAACGCGACCTGATGCGCCATTTCGTGCTGCGCTTCTTCCCCGCCGGCACGCAAGTGTCGGAACCGGAAGGCGGCTATGTGCTATGGGTGGAATTGCCGGCCGGGGCGGATGCGATGGAACTGTACCGGCGCTGCCTGGCGCTGGGCATTACGGTGGCGCCGGGGCGCATCTTCGCGGCGACCAACCGCTACAGCCATTTCATCCGGCTCAACTACAGCTATCCGTGGTCGCGCGAAATCGAGCAGGCTTTGAAACTGGTGGGGAAACTGGTGGAGGAACTGGCCGCCTGAGAAAGCCTGAGAAATATGGAGCGCCTTCGATACGGCGCTGACGCGCCTACTCAGTCCGAACGGCTATTCTTATCTTCAGTACGATATCGACCGTTCGGGCTGAGTAGGCGCATCGCGCCGTATCGAAGACGCGCCGACAATCAGGCGCCGGGCAGCAACAATTGCACGCTGCCGGTGCCGTCCTCATTCAACTCCACCTTGACCACGCCCGCCTCTTCCAGGGCCGAGAGAAAACGCCGCAGCGTGCTCATGCGCAGCTGCGTGCGCTTGGACAGCCGCGCCAGCGACAACGGCGCGCCGCCGCTGCGCTCATGGTCGGCTTGCAGCTCGCCGAGGATGGCCAGCACTTCCGGCGGCAAGGCCTCTTCGGCGTCCATGGCGATCAGGCCGTGGCCGGCTGCGCCGCCGAGCGCGACAACAGCACCGGAATGGATTTGGAAGTCGGCGTGCGGGCGCGGTCGGCGAAACTTTCCAGCGGCACCAGCGGGTTGGTTTCCGGGTAGTAGCTGCCGATGCAGCCGCGCGGGATGTCGTATTCGACCAGCAGGAAGCCGTCGGCACGGCGTTCCACGCCATCGTCCCATACGCTCACCATGTCGACCCACTCGCCGTTCTTCAGGCCCAGCATCTTCAGATCCTCGGGATGGATGAACACCACCCGGCGCTGGCCGAACACGCCGCGGTAGCGGTCATCCATGCCGTAGATGGTGGTGTTGTACTGGTCGTGCGAACGCGTGGTCATCAGCGTCATCAGCTTGTCGCCATGGATCTTGCGGGCGCGGTGGATCGGCGTGTCCTTGGGAATCGCATGGACGATGAAGTTGGCGCGGCCGGTATCGGTCTTCCAGACGCGCTCGCGCGAGGCCACGCCCAGGTGGAAGCCGCCCGGGCGGGCGATGCGCTCGTTGTAGCCCTTGAAGGCGTCGTACACCTTTTCGATGGCGTCGCGGATGCGCGAATAATCCTCGGCGTACCACAGCCAGTCGATCTTCTTGCCGTTGTGGCGCGACTTCATGGTGGCTTCGGCCATGTGGGCCACGATCGCGGTCTCCGACATCAGGTCGGGCGAAGCCGGCTTGTTGATGCCGTAGGAGACGTGCACCATGCTCATCGAGTCTTCCACCGTCACGCCTTGCGGGCCGGACTTCTGCACGTCGATCTCGGTGCGGCCCATGGTCGGCAGGATCAGGGCATCCTTGCCGTGCACCAAGTGGCTGCGGTTGAGCTTGGTGGTGATGTGCACGGTCAGGTTGCACGAACGCATCGCCTCGAAGGTGCGATAGGTATCGGGCGTGGCCATGGCGAAGTTGCCGCCCAGGCCGATGAAGACCTTGGTGCGGCCTTCCAGCATGGCCATCACCGAACCCACGGTGTCGTTGCCGTGATGGCGCGGCGCCTTGAATTCAAAGACCTGCTCCAGGCGGTCGAGGAAAGCCTCAGTCGGCTTTTCGTCGATGCCCACGGTGCGGTCGCCCTGCACGTTGGAATGGCCGCGCACCGGGCACAGGCCGGCGCCGGGACGGCCGATATTCCCGCGCAGCATCATCATGTTCGACAGCAGCTGGATCGCGCCCACCGCATGCTTGTGCTGGGTCAGGCCCATGCCCCAGGTGGCGATCACGGCCTTGCCCTTCACATACACCTGCGACAGCTTTTCGATGTCTTCGCGCGAGACGCCGGACTCTGCCACGATCTCGCTCCAGCTTTCGGCACGCGCGTCGGCGGCGAACGCCTCAAAGCCAAAGGTATGTTCTTCGATGAACTTGACGTCCAGCACGCGCTCGCGGCCGGCGGCAACGGCTTCGTCGTCCAGTTCGATGGTGCGCTTGATGACGCCCTTGATCAGCGCCAGGTCGCCGCCCAGTTTGGGATGGATGAACATGGAACTGATCCGGGTGCTGCCCAGCGTGAGCATCTCGACCTTGCTTTGCGGATCGGCAAAGCGCTCCAGGCCGCGTTCCTTCAAGGGGTTGATGGCGACGATGGCGGCGCCGCGCTTGGATGCGTGGCGCAGCTCGCCCATCATGCGCGGGTGGTTGGTGGCCGGGTTCTGGCCGAACAGCAGCAGCGTGTCGCACAGGTCGAAGTCGTCCAGCAGCACCGTGCCCTTGCCGATGCCGACCGTGCCCGGCAGGCCGACGCTGGTCGGCTCGTGGCACATGTTGGAACAGTCGGGGAAATTGTTGGTACCGTACTGGCGCACGAACAGCTGGAACAGGAACGCCGCCTCGTTGCTGGCGCGGCCGGAGACGTAGAAATCGGCCATGTCCGGATCGGGCAAGGCATTGAGGTGCTTGCCGATCAGATCGAACGCGCCCTGCCAGTCGATCTTGCGGTATTTGTCGGTGGCGGCGTCGTACACCATCGGATGGGTCAGGCGGCCGTGTTCTTCCAGCTCGTAGTCGGACTGCTGCATCAGTTCGGCGACGGTGTGCTGCTCGAAGAACTCGGGCGTGACGCGCTTCTTGGTGGCTTCGGCCGCCACCGCCTTGACGCCGTTCTCGCAGAATTCGAAGGTGGACGTGTGTTCGCGGTCCGGCCAGGCGCAACCGGGGCAGTCGAAACCGTCGGGCTGGTTCTGCGACAACAGGGTGCGGAGGCCCTTGCCGTCGGCCACGTGTTCCTTGACCAGGTTCAGCGCCACATACTTCAGCGCGCCCCAGCCGCCAGCGGGTTGGTTGTACTGCTCGATTCTCGGTTTAGCCATGATCTCGGTGCGAACGGATTGATTCCAGGATTCATCAGTCTAGGACAGGCGCCCGCGCGGCTGCATGTACAGTCGCGACAGCAGGGACAGAGTACAGTGCGGCCGAACCTGGCGGATCAACTGTCCTTGCCATTGAGCGTATTCTTCCACGCCATTTCTCCATTTCGCCATTCCCTTTCTTGCGCTCACTCGTCGACCGGCAGCGCCAGGGTTTCCTTGATTTCTTCCATCACCACATAGCTCTTTGACTGCGCCGCGCCCGGCAGCTGCAGCAGGATATCGCCCAGCAGCTTGCGGTATTCGGCCATGCCGCGGATGCGCGCCTTGATCAGGTAATCGAAATCGCCCGACACCAGGTGGCATTCCTGCACCTCGGGAATGCGCAGCACTTCGCGCCGGAACTGCTCGAACATGTTGCCCGACTTGTGGTTCAGCGTGATTTCGACAAACACCAGCAAGGTCGCCCCCAGCGACTCGGGATTGACGCGCGCGTAGTAGCCGGTGATCACGCCGTCGCGTTCCATGCGGCGCACCCGCTCGATGCAGGGCGTGACCGACAGGCCAACCAGCTCGCCCAGCTCTTTCATGGAAATACGGCCGTCTTTCTGGAGCGCGGCGAGGATGCGGTGGTCAAGCTTGTCGAGGGTGCGGATCGATTGCTGCTGGGTTCTCATGGGCTTTCTCGCTGGCTTTCTCGTTAATGGTTATTTTTCACTATTTATTCCCGAATTTACAAATAAATATAGAAACAACCACTACATATTCATCAATATCATAGCGGAATACTCTACTCAACAAGCTGTTCTTCAGCACATACACATTCAGCGGGGGTTGCCATGCGTGTCGTCATTCTCGGAAGCGGTGTCATCGGCGTCACCAGCGCCTGGTACCTGGCCCGCGCCGGCCACGAAGTCACCGTGCTGGAGCGCCAGGACGGCCCGGCGCTGGAAACCTCGTTCGGCAACGCCGGCCAGATTTCCCCCGGCTACGCCTCGCCCTGGGCCGCGCCCGGCATTCCGCTCAAGGCCATCAAGTGGATGTTCCAGGAACACGCCCCGCTGGCCATCCGTCCGGACGGCACGCTGCGTCAACTGCGCTGGATGTGGCAGATGCTGCGCAACTGCAATGCCGCCAGCTACGCGGTCAACAAGGAACGCATGGTACGCCTGGCCGAATACAGCCGCGACTGCTTCCGCGACCTGCGCGCCGCTACCGGCATCCCTTATGAAGGCCGCCAGCAAGGCACGCTGCAACTGTTTCGCACGCAGGAGCAACTGGACGGCGCCGCCAGGGACATCGCCGTGCTGGAAGAAGCCGGCGTGCCGTATGAACTGCTCTCTTCCGACCAGCTCGAGCGCGCCGAACCGGCGCTGGCCAAGGTGCGCGGCAAGCTGGCCGGCGGCCTGCGCCTGCCCAATGACGAAACCGGCGACTGCCAGCTGTTCACCACCCGCCTGGCGGCGATGGCGCAAGAACTGGGGGTGAAGTTCCGCTACGGCGTTGCCATCGACGCGCTGGCCATGGCCGGCGGCAAGATCGCCGGCGTGGTATGCGGCAAGGAACTGGTGCAGGCCGATACCTATGTGGTGGCGCTCGGCTCCTACTCGCCGCAACTGCTGCGCGACGTGCCGGCCTTGCCCGAGATCCCGGTCTACCCGCTCAAGGGCTACTCGATCACGGTGCCGATCGTGGATGCCGCCGCCGCGCCGGTGTCGACCATCCTGGACGAAACCTACAAGATCGCCGTCACCCGTTTCGACGACCGCATCCGCGTGGGCGGCATGGCGGAGATCGTGGGCTACGACAAGACCCTGCGCGCCAAGCGCCGCGCCACGCTGGAACTGGTGGTCAACGACCTGTTCCCGGGCGCCGGCGACACCGCCCGGGCCAGCTTCTGGACCGGCCTACGCCCGATGACGCCGGACGGCACGCCGATCGTCGGCGCCACGCCGGTATCGAACCTGTACATCAACACCGGCCATGGCACGCTCGGCTGGACCATGTCGTGCGGCTCCGGCCAACTGCTGTCGGACCTGATGTCGGGCCGCCGCCCGGCCATCGCGTCGGCGGATCTCTCGGTGGCGCGCTACATGGATGGCGCAAGCCACCGCCACACGCCGCGCCTGGCCGGCGCCTGAGGCGCGCCGCGGCAAGGTTTCATCTCTTCTGCTTCCCTCGCAGAACGGTTGGCCGGAGTGCTATGCGCTCCGGCCTTTTTTCTTGCGCGCCGCCCCAAAACAACACGGCCGGGGCAAGGAAGCATCATGCTTCCCCGCACCCGGCCGTGCCGTGCGTACAGGCTTAAACGTCAGGCTGCGGCGGGCGCCGCCTCCACCTTTTGCATCTTCGGCAGGAACGCCGCCAGCAAGCCGATCAGCGGCAGGAAGGCGCATACCTGGTAGACGAAGTAGATGTCGGTCAGGTCGGCCAGCTTGCCCAGCAAGGCCGCGCCGATGCCGCCCATGCCGAACGCGAAGCCGAAGAACAGCCCCGAGACCGTGCCGATCTTGCCCGGCATCAGTTCTTGCGCGAACACCAGGATGGCCGAGAATGCCGAAGCCAGGATCAGGCCGATGATCACCGACAGCACGCCGGTCCAGAACAGGTTGGCATACGGCAGCATCAAGGTAAACGGCGCCACGCCCAGGATCGAGGTCCAGATCACCGCCTTGCGGCCGATGCGGTCGCCGATGGGGCCGCCGGCCACGGTGCCCACCGCCACCGCGAACAGGAAGGCGAACAGGTGGATCTGCGCATCCTGCACCGACAGCTGGAATTTGCTGATCAGGTAGAAGGTGAAGTAGCTCGACAGGCTGGCCATGTAGAAGTACTTGGAAAAGATCAGCAGCAACAGGATGCCGACCGCCTGCATGACCTTGTTTTTAGGCAGCGGCACATAGGCCGGCCCCTTCTTCTTCGCCTTGCCCTTGGCGGCGCTTTGCTGGCGCGCATACCAATGGCCGATCTGGCGCAGCACGACGATCGCCACCAGCGCCGCGATCGAAAACCAGGCGATGCTGGCCTGGCCGCCGGGAATGATGATCCACGCCGCCAGCAACGGCCCCATGGCGCTGCCGGCATTGCCGCCGACCTGGAACAGCGACTGCGCCAGGCCATGCCGTCCGCCGGACGCCATGCGCGCCACGCGCGAGGCTTCCGGATGGAACACCGAAGAGCCGGTACCCACCAGCGCCGCCGCCACCAGCAGCACGCCGAAGTTGGGCGCCACCGACAACAGCAGCAGGCCGCACAGCGTGGAGCCCATGCCGATGGCCAGCGAATACGGCTTCGGATGCTTGTCGGTGTACAGGCCGACCAGCGGCTGCAGCAGCGAGGCGGTGACCTGGAAGGTCAGCGTGATCAGGCCGATCTGGGCGAAGCTGAGATGGAAATTGCCCTTCAACAGCGGATAGATCGCCAGCAGCAGCGACTGGATCATGTCGTTGAGGAAGTGCGAGAAACTGATCGCGCCGAGTACCCGGAACCCGGTCTTCTCGGCCGGCTGCGGAGCCGATGCGGGCGGCATGGCCGGCGGATTGTCCGGCACGTTGTCGAGTGCTGTCTCCATAGTCATTATTTATTTTCCTGCAAGATGGAATGGATGACTCCGTCGCCGGCGACTTGGGCCTTGGATCGGAGGAAAACCGCAATTTTATGCCTGTCGGCGCGACTTGTCTTTTGAGGTCGACATTTGCGCCCGATGCCTCAGCGCGCGCGCCGGAACGTGAGGTTGTAGCGGCAGCGTCCGGTCAACGGATGCTCGCCCTCGGCCAGCGGATCGACGCCATGGAACAGCAGCCGCGCCGGGCCGCCCCACACCACCACATCGCCGCTGTCCAGCCGCATGCGGCGCGGCCGCTCGGAACGCTCCATGCCGCCGAACAGGAAGGTGGCCGGCAAGCCGAGCGACAGCGAGACGATCGGCTGCGCCATATCGAGTTCGTTCTTGTCCTGGTGCAGCGACATGCGCGCGCCGGGTTCGTAGCGATTGACCAGGCAGGCGTCCGGTGCGAAGTCGGCGAAGCCGGCTTCCTGCGTCGCGCTCGCGGCCAGTTGCGCAAACGCCGGCGGCATCGCGGGCCAGGCTTGTCCCGAGAGCGGATCCTCATGCTGGTAACGGTAGCCGCGGCGATCCGTCACCCAGCCGTATTGGCCGCAATTGCTCATCGCCACCGACATGCGAAAGCCGCCCGGCGTCTGCATGTGGCGCAATGGCGACTGCGCGATGACCAGCTCAATGGCTTGCAACAGTTCCCTCGCTTGCGCTGCCGCGAATGCGCGCAGCAGTACCGCCCCTTCCGTGATCGGCTCGCGAGAAGGCTGGGCGGGCAGGTCGGCGAACAGGTCGAAGGTCATCCTAGATCCGGCAGTTGAATGCGTTCGCCGGTGCCGTGATCGGCGTGCCAGGCAAGGCGCGACGACGCGGCGCACCGCTGTGCGCAAGGAGGAGCAACGCCGCATGGTGCGGCGAGCGCGGTGCCGGCGAATGCATAGCGCTCTCTCCATCAAGAGGAACGGTATTGATACGGACAATGCTTGTGTTCATACGGCTCTCCAGGGATAGCAAGCGGTCAACTGCCGGATCTAGGATCACGGCTTGGCGACGCGCTCCTTCTCCAGCAGCGCCTGCTTGCGCTCCACGCCCCAGCGGTAACCGGAGAGCGAGCCGTCCAGCCGCACGATGCGGTGGCAAGGAATCAGCAAGGCGATCTCGTTATTGGCGCAGGCGCTGGCCACGGCGCGCACCGCGGCCGGGCTGCCGATGCGCTCGGCCAGCGCCGAATAACTCAGGGTAACGCCGGGCGGGATGCTGCGCAGCGCTTGCCACACGCGCTGCTGGAACGCCGTGCCGCGCACATCCAGCGGCAAATCCAGCCCGCGCTCGGGCGCCTCGATGAAACCCAGCACCTGCGCCAGCATCCGCTCGAATTGGGCATCGCCGCCCACCAGTTCGGCCTTGGGGAAACGATCTTGCAGTTCCTGCACCAGCACCTCCGGATCGTCGCCCAGCGCGACGGCACAAATGCCCTTGGCGGTAGCCGCCACCAGCAACGCGCCCAGCCAGCATTGCGCCACCGCGAAACAAATGCGTTCGCCGCTGCCGCCCTGGCGATAGGCGCTGGGTTTCATGCCCAGCCGCTCGCCGCTCTGTTCGTAGAAACGGCCGCTGGAATTGAAGCCGGCGTCGTACATCGCTTCGGTCACGCTGGCGCTGCCCGGCAGGCGGCTGCGCATGCGCTCGGCGCGCTGGCCGTCGGCGTAGGCACGGGGCGTGACGCCGGTGTGCGCCTTGAACAGGCGATGGAAGTGGTAGCGGCTCAGGCCCACCGCGTCGGCCAGCGTTTCCAGCGCAAGCGGCGCCTCGGCCTGCTCGATCAGGCGGCAGGCTTGCGCCACCGCCTGCGCCTGGCGTTCTTCCAATCTAGGCTGGTTCGGCTTGCAGCGCTTGCAGGCGCGAAACCCCGCCGCCTCGGCGGCCGCGCAACTGTCATGGAAAGCCACATTCTTGCGCAAGGCCAAACGCGCCGCGCACGAGGGCTTGCAATAGACGCCGGTGCTGCGCACCGAATAATAGAATTGGCCGTCGGCCGCCTTGTCGCGGCGCTGCACGGCTTGCCAGCGCAGCTCATCATCGGCGCAGGCAGGCGCCGCCGCCGGCATTGGCGGGACGGCTGGGGCGTTGCGGCGGGAATGTCGGGTAGCCATGGTATGCATGATGCGCTCCTTTGATCGCGACTGGTGATGCATGCAGTCTATGGATCGCCGGAGCATGCCGCACTCCGGCGCTTGCTTTCAAATTCGCGCCGGGGAAGCGACAATAAAGCTTACTGCGAAAACCGGATGCGCTGGCGCGACTTCACCGGCTGCATCACATGTTCCAGCGGCAGTTCGTGCGATTGCTTGACCTTCTTCAGGGTGATGTTGGACTTCACGTTGGTCACCCCCGGCAAGCGCAGCAACTGGGTCATCATGAATTCGGAAAAGCTCGCCAGGTCGGGCGCCACGATGCGCAGGATATAATCGGCTTCGCCAGTGATGGAAAAACATTCGGTCACTTCCGGCATGCCTTCCACCGACTTTTCGAACAGTTCGCCGCGGGTTTCGCCCTGGCGGTCCAATGTGACGGTGGTAAAGGCGGTCACCCCCAGGCCGACCACGGCGGCATCGAGCACGGCGGTGTAGCGCTCGATCACGTGGGCCTCTTCCAGCCGCTGCACGCGGCGGCTGATCTGCGATGTGGACAGGTGCACCTTCTGCCCCAGGGCGCTGTTGGTGATGTGTCCGTCGCGTTGCAGCTCGGTCAGCAAGGCGAGGTCATAGCGGTCGACATTGATGATGCTCATTTATCTCTCCAATCTCTGAATTTAAGAATTATTTGTGCGTATTATCGGTGTTATTGCGCAAAAAACAATCACATATTGCATCAACGGCACAATAAACTCCCCCCATGGGCTGGCAATATCGCAGCTCTCCCTTTAAAACACAGGGAATCGGCCTGCCGCCACCGCCTATCCATGCCAAAACGGCAATCATGGCGCCCCGCGATCCGGGAAGCGGCTACCCGATTCCCCACCACAAGGAGACAACTCATGGGCCACGCAGACAGCAATCTCATCCCCGCCGCCAAGCCGCAGGACCTGTTCGACAATCCCATGGGCACCGACGGTTTCGAGTTCGTCGAATACGCCGCTGCCGACACCAGCGCCATCTCTTCCGTGCTGGAACTGATGGGCTTCGTTGCCGTGGCGCGCCACCGCTCCAAGAACGTCACCCTGTATCGCCAGGGCCAGATCAACTTCATCCTCAACGGCGAACCCGACAGCAACGCCGCCGCTTTCGCGCAGGTGCATGGCGCCTCGGTCAACGCCATGGCGTTTCGCGTCAAGGATGCGGCCTTCGTCTACAAGCGCGCACTGGAGCTGGGCGCCGAAGGCGTGGAGGCCAAGCTGGGGCCGATGGAACTGAACATCCCGGCCATCCGCGGCATCGGCGGCTCGCTGCTGTACCTGGTGGACCGCTATGGCGATAACGGCAATAGCGGCTCGATCTATGACATCGACTTCCAGTTCCTGCCCGGCGTCGACCGCAATCCCAAGGGCGTGGGCCTGACCTATATCGACCACCTCACCCATAACGTGATGCGCGGCGCCATGGACACCTGGTCGTCGTTCTACACCCGCCTGTTCAATTTCCGCGAGATCAAGTACTTCGATATCGAAGGCAAGATGACCGGCCTGAAGTCGCGCGCCATGACCAGCCCCTGCGGCAAGATCCGCATTCCCATCAACGAGAGCGCCGACGACAAGTCGCAGATCGAGGAATTCATCAAGCAGTACAACGGCGAAGGCATCCAGCACATCGCGCTGGGCACCGACGACATCTACCAGACCGTGCGCAAGCTGCGCGGCCGCGGCGTGCCGCTGCAGGACACCATCGATACCTATTACGACCTGGTCGAGCGCCGCATCCCCGGCCACGGCGAAGACCTGGATGCGCTGCGCGAACTGAAGATCCTGATCGACGGCGCCCCCACCGCCGGCCAGGGCCTGCTGTTGCAGATATTTACCCAGAACGTGATCGGCCCGGTGTTCTATGAAATCATCCAGCGCAAGGGTAACGACGGTTTCGGCGAAGGCAACTTCAAGGCCTTGTTCGAATCGATCGAACTCGACCAGATGCGCCGCGGCGTGATCTGATCCCCGCCCCCCAAGGCGGCGCGAACCCCGAGCGAGGCAAACCGCCTCGCTTTTTTTTCATCGGCTGCGCCGCTTGCGACTTACCCTCAGGAAATTCCAGTACATGGCCACCTGCGGCAAGGCCCGTCCTGCACTGGGATGGATGCCACACTCTGCCCGGAACATCCGTTCATCAAGCCGTAACAAAAGCTCATTACTATCCCCGACTGCTGCACAGCCACATCGATAAGCCTTTACTTATCGCGTCAATTTCATTATTGTTACAAACGTTCAATATTGATGATCATACGTTCAAACGAGAAAAATGGCTAACGGGGACCGCCAGGAAACAGCGTACATGGCCGTGCGCGTCGCGCGCCTGTACTACTTCCAGAACATGACCACCGCCGCGATCGCCGAGGAAATCGGCACGTCGCGCGCCACGGTATCACGCCTGCTGTCCTATGCCCTGGACCGCGGCCTGGTGGAAATCCGCGTGCACGATCCGCAGGAAGTCTCCGGCAACCTCGAAACCGCCATCGCCGAACGCTACAGGCTGCGCTCGATCCAGGTAGTGCCGGTGTCGGCCGCCGCCACCGAGAAGGAAACCCTGCAGCGCGTGGCCGGCCATGCCGCAGCCTACGTCAGTTCGCTGGTGGCGCCGTCCACCGTGATCGGCCTGGCCTGGGGCACCACCGTGGCCGAGATCGCCGACAGGCTGCTGCCCAAGCAGGTGCATGACGTCGACGTGGTGCAGTTGAACGGCTCGGGCACCGGCATCAACTTCGTCAATACCATCGGCGAATCCATCGTCTCGCGCTTTGCGCAGAACTACGGCGCGCGCGCCCATCACTTCCCGGTGCCGGCGTTTTTCGACTACGCCGACACCCGCACCGCGCTGTGGCGCGAAAGAAGCATCAAGTCCATCCGCGCGCTGCAGGACAGCGCCTCCATCCTGCTGTTTTCCATCGGCGCCGAAGCCACCGGCAGCCACGTCCACACCGGCGGCTATTTGTCCGACGAAGAGCGCAAGCAGATCCGGGAAGAAGGCCTGGTCGGCGATATCGCCACCGTGTTCTTCCGCGAAGACGGCAGTTGGCGCGACGTCGCGCTCAACGCGCGCAGCAGCGGCCCCGACATGGATTGCTTCCAGCGGGCCGCGCATTCGATCTGCGTGGTATCGGGCAAGGGCAAGATCCCCGGCCTGCGCGCGGCGCTGCAAGGCGGCTTCATCAATGAACTGGTGATCGACGAGCCGAGCGCGCGCCTGCTGGTGGAGCAGATCCGCGCAGCCGACGGCAAGGAAAGCGCAGCATGAATACCAACACCCCCTACGACATCCTGGTCATCGGCGGCGGCATCAATGGCGCCGGCGTGGCGCGCGACGCCGCCGGACGCGGCCTGTCGGTGGCCCTGTGCGAACAGGGCGACTTCGCCGGCGCGACCTCCTCGGCCAGCACCAAGCTGATCCACGGCGGCCTGCGCTATCTCGAATACTACGAATTCCGGCTGGTGGCCGAAGCGCTGTCCGAGCGCGAACACCTGCTCGACATCGCGCCGCACATCGCCTGGCCGCTGCGCTTCGTCATGCCGCACGTGGCCGGCCTGCGGCCGCGCTGGATGATCCGCCTGGGCCTGTGGCTGTACGACCATATCGGCGGGCGCATCAGCCTGCCCAAATCGCAGGGCGTGCAACTGGACCGCATGGCGCATCCCAGCGGCCTGAAAAAGAGCATCACGCGCGGCTTCGCCTATTCCGACGCCTGGGTCGATGACGCCCGGCTGGTCATCTTCAACCTGCTCTCCGCGCAGGAACACGGCGCCGAGATCATGGCGCGCACCCGCCTGGTCGAGGCGCAGCGCCATGAATCCCAGGACGGCGGCGACAATCATTGGCTCTGCACGCTGGAAAACACCCGCAGCGGCGAACGCCGCACCGTGCAGGCGCGGGCCATCGTCAATACGGCCGGCCCCTGGGTGGCAAAGATGGACCACCTGCTCAATGCCGGCGCCGGCGGCAACGCCAAGCATGCCGCCGTCAAGCTGGTGCGCGGCAGCCATATCGTGGTGCCGCGCCTGTTCGACGGCGAGCACGCCTACATCCTGCAAAACGACGACAAGCGCATCGTCTTCATGATTCCTTATGAAGAGCGCTACACCCTGATCGGCACCACCGACGTCCCGCAGGAAAACATGGACCACGGCGCGCAGATCAGCGCCGAGGAAGAAGCCTACCTGCTGCGCGCGGTCAACCAATACCTGGAACAGCCGATCGGCGCACAAGACATCGCCTGGCGCTACGCCGGCGTGCGTCCGCTGTTCGACGACGAATCCGACAACCCCTCGGCCGTCACCCGCGACTACACGCTGGTGCTGCAGGCCGAACGCGAACTGCCTTGCGTCTCGGTCTACGGCGGCAAGATCACCACCTATCGCCGCCTGGCCGAGTCGGTCATGGACAAGCTGGCGCCGTGGATGCAAAGCCGCGCCCGCCGCGCCTCCTGGACCGCGACCGAAGCCCTGCCCGGCGCAAAATTCAAGCGCGCCGACCGCGCCGATGAAGTGGCGCGGCTGCAAAAGAAATATGCGCAGCTCGATGCCGGCTACCTGGCGCGCCTGTTCTCCCGCCACGGCTTGAAGAGTCACAACATCCTGCGCGAAGCGCAAACCCCGGCCGAACTGGGGCGCGATTTCGGCGGCGGGCTGCGGCAGCGCGAAGTGGAATACCTGGCCATGCATGAATGGGCCTGCGAAGCCGACGATGTGCTGTGGCGCCGCACCAAGTGCGGCCTGCACATGAGCGAGCAGCAGCGGCAGGCGTTCAAGGCCTGGTTTGCCGAGTTCAGCGCCAATCGCTTTTGCCCGAGCCGCATGCAGGCCAGGAACGAATGAGCAGGATTTCACGCCGCGCGTGAAAACGATTACAGCCGTTCAGCGCAGCCCTGCTGCAATGAACGGATCAGCACCAACAGACCCAGGCGGACGCCAGCCAACGGCCGGCCATCCGCTTATTGAGACAGAGATAGCAAGGGGAACGCGGGATGGCAGCAATTTCGTTGCAAGGCATTACCAAGAGCTGGGGCGAAGCCCAGGCCGTCAAAGGCATCGACTTCGAAGTGAAGTCGGGCGATTTCACCGTCCTGCTGGGGCCGTCCGGCTGCGGCAAGTCGACCACCCTGCGCCTGATCGCCGGGCTGGACATCCCCACCACCGGCATCATCCGCATCGGCGAGCGCGACGTCACCAACCTGCCGCCGGCGCAGCGCAAGATCGCCATGGTGTTCCAGTCATACGCACTGTTCCCGCACCTGAACGTGCGCGACAACATCCTGTTCGGCGTGCGCGTGCGCAAGGAACCCAAGCAGGAGTTTGAACCGCGCCTGAAACGCGTGGCCGACATCCTCGGCCTGTCGCACCTGCTGGATCGCCGCCCCGGCCAACTGTCCGGCGGCCAGCAGCAGCGCGTAGCGCTGGGCCGGGCGATCATCGCCGACGCCCCGGTATGCCTGATGGACGAGCCGCTGTCCAACCTCGACGCCCAGTTGCGGCAAGAGATGCGGCGCGAGATCCGCGCCCTGCAGCAGCAACTGAACATGACCATGATCTACGTCACCCACGACCAGACCGAGGCGATGAGCATGGCCGACCAGGTGATCCTGCTGCGCGACGGCAAGATCGAACAGAACGCGCCGCCGGCCGAACTGTATGCGCAGCCGGCCACGGTCTTCGCCGCGCGCTTCATCGGTACGCCGCCGATGAACATCCTGCCGCTGGCGCAGGGCGCGGGCGGCCTGGTCATCGCCGGCAGCGATGGCCCGGCGGTAACGGCCGGCAGCGGCGGCGAGCAATGGCAGTTGGGCCTGCGCCCGGAACACATCGTCCTGGCCGAGACCGGCGTGGCGGCGGTCGTGGAGACGGTGGAATATTTCGGCGCCGACACCATTATCGGCGCCCGGGTCGGCGAGGCCGCCTTGCTGGTGCGCGTACCCGGCCAGTTGTCGCTGCGCGCGAGCGACCGCGTCCGGCTCAACTGGGACGCAAAGGATCAGTATTTCTTCGACAGGCAGACCGGGATGCGACGTCATCCCAATTAAGAACCCGTTTCATTGTGAAACGAGTTCTTTACCGGCCCACGCCGGCAGAGTGAGACCCAACAATAGCAACCGCCAAGTTGCAGCCAACTTTTCAACCTTATGGGAGAGACGCAATCATGCGTAGAGCAATTCTGAAATCCGCGGCCGCCCTGGCCGTCAGTGCCGCTATCGGCGCCTGCTTCAGCACCAGCGCCTTCGCCGCCAACCCGGTCGAAATCAGCTTCTACTACCCGGTCGCCGTCGGCGGCGCCGTCACCAAGACCATCGACAGCATGGTGGCCGACTTCGAAAAGGCCAACCCGGACATCAAGGTCAAGGCGGTCTATGCCGGCACCTACCAGGAAAGCATCGTCAAGGCGCTGACCGCATTCAAGAGCGGCACCCCGCCGACGCTGGCGGTGCTGCTGTCGACCGACCTGTTCACCCTGATCGACGAAAACGCCATCGTGCCCATCGACGGCCTGGCCAACGACAAGGCCTGGATCGACGGCTTCTACAAGGGTTTCATGGAGAACAGCCAGACCGGCGGCAAGACCTGGGGCGTGCCGTTCCAGCGCTCGACCATCGTCATGTACTACAACAAGAACCTGTTCAAGGAAGCCGGCCTGAACCCGGACAAGGCGCCCGCCACCTGGACCGAAATGGTGGAAGCCGCCAAGAAGCTGACCAAGCGCGACGCTGCCGGCAACGTCAGCCAGTGGGGCGTGAAGATCCCCTCGACCGGGTTCGGCTACTGGATGTTCCAGGCCATGACCGCCTCCAACGACACCATCCTGATGAACAACGCCGGCACCAAGACCTACTTCGACAAGCCGGGCGCGGTCCAGGCGCTGCAGCACTGGGTCGACCTGGCCGCCAAGGACAAGGTGATGCCGTCCGGCACGATCGAATGGGGCACCACGCCCAAGGATTTCCTGGAACAGAAGGCCGCCATGGTGTGGACCACCACCGGCAACCTGACCAATATCCGCAGCAACGCGAGCTTCCCGTTCGGCGTGGCCATGCTGCCGGGCAACAAGCACCCGGGCAGCCCGACCGGCGGCGGCAACTTCTACGTCTTCAACAAGACCTCGCCGGAGCAGCAAAAGGCGGCGATGAAGTTCATCCGCTTCGCCACCGAACCGGCGCGCGCGGCGCAATGGTCGATCGCCACCGGCTATGTGGCCCCGCGCCAGGACGCCTGGGATACGCCGGAAATGAAGAAGTACCTGCAGGAAGTGCCGGCCGCCGATGTGGCGCGCGAACAGATGAAGTACGGCGTGGCCGAGTTGTCGACGCATGACAACCAGCGTGTGACCAAGGCGCTCAACGACAACCTGCAAGCCGCCCTGTCCGGCACCAAGACGCCGGAAGCGGCGTTGAAGGATGCCCAGCGCGAGTCGGACCGCATCCTGCGTTCCTACGGCCGTTAAGCCTGTGCCGCACCTGCCGTAAAACCGGCCTGCCGCAGTCCCCGGCCCTTGCGACCGGGACTGCCTGGCGGGCCGGGGTTTCAAACTTTGAATGTTCCGGCGCACGCCGCTGCGCCCTTGCCGTCCGGACAAGGCATAAAGGTCACCGATGAACCGTACCCATTCTTCCGTCACACCCTGGCTGCTGCTGTTGCCGGCCATGGTGCTGCTGGTCGCCTTCACCCACTACCCGGCCGTGGCCACCATCTGGCACAGCTTCTTCTCCACGCCCAAGGGCGCCAACCCGTCGGTGTTCGTCGGCCTGGAGAACTATGCGCTGATGGCCGACGACCCGGTATTCTGGCGCGCCTTCTTCAACAACCTGTGGTTCGCGCTGGGCACCATCCCGGTCTCGATCGCGCTGGCCATCATGATGGCGCTGTGGGTCAACGACCGCCTGTTCGGCCGCGGCCTGCTGCGCCTGGCCTATTTCACGCCGACCGTGCTGCCGATGATCGCGGTGGCCAACATCTGGCTGTTCTTCTACACGCCGCAATACGGCCTGCTGGAACAGATCACCGCCGCGCTCGGCCTGCCCTCGCATAACTGGCTGGGCAATCCCAACACCGTGCTGGGCGCCATGATGGTGGTGGCGATCTGGAAGGAAGCCGGCTTCTTCATGATTTTCTACCTGGCCGCGCTGCAACAGATCTCGCCGGTGCTGGCTGAGGCCGCCGGCCTGGAAGGCGCAAGCCGCTGGCAGTATTTCTGGAAAGTGCAGTTCCCGCTCCTGATGCCGACCACGCTGTTCGTGCTGATCAACGCGCTGATCAACTCCTTCCGCCTGGTCGACCATATCGTGGTGATGACCAAGGGCGGGCCGGACAACGCCAGCTCGCTGCTGCTGTACTACATCTATGAAGTCGGCTTCGCCTTCTGGGACTCGTCCTACGCCGCCGCGCTGACCGTGGTGCTGCTGGCCATGCTGGGCATCATCGCCTTCGTCAAATTCCGTATCCTCGACCGCAGGACCCATTATCAATGATCTCGCAGACCTCCAATCCCTTCGGCGAGCGCAACCGGGCGCTGGAAACGATTTCGGCCTGGGTGCTGGGCTTCCTGTGGCTGCTGCCGCTGCTGTATGCGGTGTGGACCGCCTTCCACCCGTCCGAATTCGCCACGCGCTTTTCGCTCTCGGCCCCGCTGACGCTGCAGAACTTCGCCAACGCCTGGGATGCCGCGCCGTTCCCGCGCTACTTCCTCAATACCTTCCTGCTGGTGACCATGATCCTGGCGGCGCAGATGCTGCTGGCCACGCTGGCGGCCTATGCCTTCGCCCGTTTCGAGTTCCGCGGCAGCAATGTGATGTTCATGCTGGTGCTGCTGCAGCTGATGGTGATGCCCGACATCCTGATCGTCGAGAACTACAACACCATGAACCTGCTCGGCCTGCGCGACACCATCCTGTCGATCGGCCTGCCCTACTTCGCCTCGGCCTTCGGCATCTTCCTGCTGCGCCAGACCTTCAAGACCGTGCCGCGCGAGCTGGACGAGGCCGCCACGGTGGAAGGCGCCTCGGCGCTGCAGGTGCTCATGCAGGTCTACGTTCCGCTGGCCAAGCCGATCTACATCGCCTTCGGGCTGGTTTCGATCAGCACCCACTGGAACAACTTTCTGTGGCCGCTGATCGTCACCAACTCGGTCGAATCGCGCCCGCTCACCGTCGGCCTGCAGGTGTTCTCCTCGACCGACCAGGGCGTCGACTGGTCCATCATCACCGCCGCCACCCTGATGACCTCGGCGCCGCTGCTGCTGGCTTTCCTGCTGTTCCAGCGCCAGTTCGTGCAATCCTTCATGCGCGCCGGCATCCGTTGAGAAAAAATGTTATAAATAATATATATACAAACAATGACGGGCCCGCAGAGGCCCGCTTCGCAAGACCATAAAACGGCATCGCCTGCATCGCGCGACATCGCAACATCGCAGTCGGCAACAGAGCAAGGAAGACCAATGAAACTCATCAGCTGGAACATCCAGTGGGCCCGCGGCATCGACGGCCGCGTGGATCCGGCCCGCATCGTGCGCGACGCGCGCGCCATGGGCGACTTCGACGTGCTGTGCCTGCAGGAAGTGGGCGCCAACTATCCGGCCCCGGGCCTGGCCGGCAGCGCCGGCGAAAACCAGTTCGAACAGTTCGCGCAATTGCTGCCGGATTTCACCCCCGTGCCCATCGCCGGCGTCGACGTGATCGCCGCCGACGGTTCGCGCCGCTGCTTCGGCAACATGGTGCTGTCGCGCTATCCGGTGCAGCGCGTGCTGCGCCACCAGTTGCCGTGGCCGGTCGACCCGAACGTGATCAGCATGCCGCGCACGCTGCTGGAAGTGACGCTGGACACGCCGCTGGGCCCGCTGCGGGTGATGAACACGCACCTCGAATATTATTCCGCGATGCAGCGCAAGGCACAGGTCGAAGCGATCCGCCGCTGCCACGAAGAGACCTGCGGCCGCGCCGCCGGCGAAATGGCCGCGGATCGCCGCGGATCGCCCTATCACGCCTTCCCGCACGCCACCCGGACCATCCTCGCCGGCGATTTCAACTTCCGCCCGGAAGACCCGCTGCATGCGCGCCTGCAGGAACCGTTCGCCGGCCGCGACGGCAATGCGTCGCAACATGTGCCGCGCCTGGTCGACGCCTGGCAGCACCTGCACGGGAACCAGGCGCATCCGATCAATGTCGGTCAATATGACCGCGAGCAATGGCCCGAGGCGTTCACCTGCGACTTCATCTTCGCCAGCGAAGACCTGCTGCCGCATCTGCGCGCCTTCGAAGTCGACGGACATACGCAGTCCTCCGACCACCAGCCGCAATTGCTGGAGCTGCGATGAGACCGCTAGAACAGATGCCGCAGGCGCAAGTCGCCACCGTGTTCACCGATATCGACGATACGCTGACCACCGACGGAAAACTGAGCGCCCTGGCGTATGAAGCCCTGGAGGAATTGCAGCAGGCGGGGCTGCGGGTGATCCCCGTGACCGGGCGTCCGGCCGGATGGTGCGACCAGATCGCACGCCTGTGGCCGGTGGACGGTATCATCGGGGAAAACGGGGCGCTTTATATGTGGCACGACGCGCACACCGGCAAGCTGCGCACCCGCCATCTTCTTGATGAAGAAAGCCGCGCCGGCAATGCCGCGCGCCTGGCGGCGGTATGCCAGCGCATCCTGCGCGAAGTGCCCGGATGCGCGGTGGCGTCCGACCAGTTCTGCCGGCAGTACGACCTGGCGATCGATTTCTGCGAGGATGTGCCGCCGCTGCCGCGCGCTGCGGTCGACCGCATCGTGCAAATCATGGAGGAATCGGGCATGACCGCGAAAATCAGTTCCATCCACGTCAATGGCTGGTTCGGCGATTACGACAAGCTGAGCATGGCGCGCCTGATGATGCGCGAGCGCTATGGGATCGACCTGGCCGACAAGGCCGAGCGCGACCGCTGCGTGTTCGCCGGCGACTCGCCCAACGACGCGCCGATGTTCGCCTACTTCCCGCTGTCGGTGGGCGTGGCCAATGTGCTCGAATTCGCCGACCGCCTGGCGCACGCGCCGCACTTCATCACCCGCCAGCCCTGCGGCGCAGGTTTCGCGGAACTGACCCGGCATCTGCTGGCCCGCCCGTGATTACCCTACTGCACCTGATGTCGGCGCTGGCCCTGCTGGTGTGGGGCACGCACATCGTGCGCACGGATGTCCTGCGGGTCTATGGCGCGCAACTGCGCCGCATCCTCTCCACCAGCATCACCCGCCGCTGGATGGCCTTCGCCGCCGGCGTGGGCGTGACCAGCCTGGTCCAGAGCAGCAATGCCACCGCCGTCATCGTGTGCTCCTTCGTGGCCCAGGGCCTGGTGGGCCTGACGCCGGCGCTGGCCATCATGCTGGGTGCAGACGTGGGCACCGCGCTGATGACGGGCGTGCTCAGCTTCGACCTCTCGTGGGTGTCGCCGCTGCTGATCTTCGGCGGCGTGGTGGTCTACCTGTCGCGCCGCCATACCTCGGTCGGCCGCCTGGGCCGCGCGGTGATCGGCCTCGGCCTGATCCTGCTGGCCCTGGAACTGATCGGCGCGGCCACGCAGCCGATGATGCACGCGGCCGGCATCAAGGTGCTGTTCTCTTCGCTGACCGGCGACGTGCTGCTCGATGCGCTGATCGGCGCGCTGTTCGCCATGCTGACCTATTCCAGCCTGGCCGCGGTGCTGCTGTCGGCCACGCTGGCCACGTCCGGCATCATCTCGCTGAAGGTGGCGCTGTGCCTGGTGATCGGCGCCAACCTGGGCAGCGGCGTCACCGCCTTGCTCTCGGCGGCCAGCCAGAACGTGGCCGGGCGTCGCGTGGCGCTGGGCAGCATGCTGTTCCGCCTGTCGGGCGCCATCGTGGTGCTGCCCTTCATCAACCAGCTTGAGCTGGTGATCGCGCAGTTCAGCCACGACCTGCGCTTCGGCGTGGTGGCATTCCATGTGATCTACAACAGCGTGCGCTGCGGCCTGCTATTGCCCCTGGTGGAACCGATGGCGCGCCTGTGCGTTCGCCTGCTGCCCGAGAACCCGCTGGATGACGATGCCATCCATTCGCGCCACCTCGACCCGGGCGCCATCGATACGCCCACCCTGGCGCTGGCCAATGCCTCGCGCGAAGTGCTGCGCATCGGGGATTTGATCGAAAAGATGCTGCACTGCCTGTTGCCGGTCATTCGTGAAAACGATACCATCCGCGCCCAGCAGATTCGCCGGATCGACGATGACGTCGACAAGCTCTATACCGAGGTGAAGATGTACATGGCGCGCGTCTCGCGCGAAGAGCTGTCGGCACGCGAAGTGCGGCGCTGGACCGATGTCATCACGCTGACCATCAATCTGGAACAGGCCGGCGATATCATCGTGCGCATCGTCAAGGGCCTGGAGAGCAAGAAGATCGCGCCGCAGCGCACCTTCTCCGAGGCCGGCATGCAAGAGGTCTGCGAGATGCATGCGCGCCTGCTGGCCAGCCTGCAACTGGGGCTGTCGGTGTTCCTCGAAGGCGACTTGCGCAGCGCCCAGAAACTGCTGGCCGAAAAGGAATCCTTCCGCGACCTCGAACGCGCCTACGCCCAAAGCCACCTGGTCCGCCTGGCCGGCCAGACCCAGCAAAGCATCGAGACCAGTTCGCTGCACCTGGACCTGATCAGCGACATGAAGCGCATGCACTCCCTGTTCTGCTCGACCGCCTATTCGGTACTGGACGAGGCCGGGCTGCTGCGCCGCAGCCGCATGGAAAACAAGCAGGAAGCCGGGGAACGGCACCGCATGATGGAAAGCCAGGACGGCGACTATTCGCATCCGCCCTGACAGCGGCGGCAAAAACAGCGCGCAACAGACAAGGCCGGCATCCGATGCCGGCCTTTTTCATGTTTTTTATGCTTTTTTTATGCTTTTTCGTGCCTGTTCACCTCTGCGCGCCAACAGGCATTGCATCTCAATGCCCGGAAATCTCGGAGAATGAGGTGCGCACCACCTGCTTCGTGCCGATATCGAAATGCACGTTGAAGAGGCGGTCTTCATGCACATAGCGGTACTTCCAGTCCCACACCTCTTCGTTCTTGCGGACGAACTGCACCACGCTGCGCGGCCGGCCCAGCATGCGCCGCACTTCATCGGCCGACATGCCGGGGCGGATCGTGTCGAAGTTCTCCTGGGTCAGGACTTGCCTGTAGTCAACCAGCGTGCCGGAGGCGCCGATGGCGAACATCCAGGTACGGATGCCTTCCGGCCCCTTGGGATATTCCAGGGTGCGGGCGCCGTTGCCGTCGTCCCAGACGGTGTCGGGCTGGCCCATCACGCCGCGCACGTCGGCCTCGGTGGAAATGCCTTTTTGCAGCTTGTCCAAGCCGAACTCCTCGATAGGATTGCCGTTGCGGTCACAGCCGAACATTGCCACGGCGGCAACAAGGGCGCCCATGGTCGCGGCGCAACGGCGGGTAAATTCGAAAAATCGCATGCTCATTCCTGGCGCATCCTTTTGATTATCCCTGATCAAGAAAGGGTAAAATAAGCCCTCTGTGTTTCATTTGGCTTGAAAATATCATGCTCTTCGGAAAAAAGACCACCTACGTATCTGAAATCACCCAGTTCATCGACGAACTGAAGCAGAAGAATCCGAAGCTGGAAGAGTCGCAGCGCGCCGGCCGCGCCCTGCTGTGGGACAAGGAACCCATCGACCTGGACAAGACCGCCCGCGACAAGGCTTCGCGTGTGGCCCAGCAGCCCTACGTCTACCAGTCGCACTGATCAAGGCGGCATGACGGCACACGCAGGCGGCGGCGATCCGTCCGGCAGCGCCGGCGAGCAACAGCGCAACGCCGACGCCCTGGAAATTACCCCCGCAGGACAACCTGACACCACGCCCGATGTGATCGACGGCGTGGCATTGGCGCGCCTGTACGGCGAGCCGCTGTTCCAGCTGCCCAACGACCTGTACATCCCGCCGGACGCGCTGGAAGTCTTCCTCGATGCCTTCCAGGGCCCGCTGGACCTGCTGCTCTACCTGATCCGCAAGCAGAACTTCAACATCCTGGACATCCCGATGGCCCAGGTCACCCGCCAGTACCTGGAATACGTCGAGCAGATCCGCAAGCAGAACCTGGAACTGGCGGCCGAATACCTGCTGATGGCGGCCATGCTCATCGAGATCAAGTCGCGCATGCTGCTGCCGGCCAAGAAGGCCGACACCGGCGAGGAACCGGAAGATCCGCGCGCCGAGCTGGTGCGGCGCCTGCTGGAATACGAACAGATCAAGCTGGCCGCGCAGGAGCTGGACGCGCTGCCGCAGGTCGGCCGCGACTATGTGCGTACCCAGGTCTATATCGAGCAGACCGTGGTCACGCGCTGGCCTGAGGTCGACATGAACGACCTCAAGGCGGCCTGGGCCGACGTGCTCAAGCGCGCCAAGCTGACCGCGCACCACCACATCAGCCGCGAAGAACTGTCGGTGCGCGAACACATGACCGGCATCCTGCGCCGGCTGCAATCGGCCCGCTTCGTCGAGTTCTCCGACCTGTTCGATCCCTCGCGCGGGGTGCCGGTAGTGGTGGTCAACTTCATCGCCTTGCTGGAGCTGGCCAAGGAGACACTGATCGAAATCACCCAAGCCGAGGCCTTCGCCCCCATCTATGTCAGACTGTCGTACTCGCCGAGCTGAGCGCGACGAGTGCGATTCCCCGCGCTGATACCGGCGGCGCTGCGCCGCCTTCCAACCCGAGAACCCGCATGAAAATCATTTCCTCCATCGAAGAACTCCGCGACCACCTGCGCGGCCAGTTGCGCACCGCCTTCGTCGCCACCATGGGCAACCTGCACGAAGGGCACCTTTCGCTGATGCGCCTGGCGCGCACCCATGGCGACCCGGTGGTGGCCTCGATCTTCGTCAACCGCCTGCAGTTCGGCCCGAACGAGGACTTCGACAAATACCCGCGCACCTTCCAGAACGACGTCGAGAAACTGGAAAAGGAAGGCGTCTACGTGCTGTTCGCGCCGACCGAAAAGGACATGTACCCCGAGCCGCAGGAATACCGCGTGCAGCCGCCCAACGACCTGGGCAACATCCTGGAGGGCGAATTCCGCCCCGGCTTCTTCACCGGCGTATCGACCGTGGTGATGAAGCTGTTCTCCTGTGTGCAGCCGCGCGTGGCGGTATTCGGCAAGAAGGATTACCAGCAGCTGATGATCGTGCGCAACATGGCGCGCCAGTTCGCGCTGCCCACCGAAATCATCGGCGCCGAGACCTACCGCGCCGAAGACGGCCTGGCGCTGTCTTCGCGCAACGGCTACCTGTCGGCCGACGAACGGGCCGAGGCGCCGCTGCTGTACCGCGTGCTCAACGATGTGGCAGAGGAAGTCCGCGGCGGCCAGTTGAATACCTCGGAAGTCGAACGGAAAGCCATGTCGATCCTGACCGCGCGCGGCTGGACGCCGGACTATGTGTCCGTGCGCAAACGCATCGACCTGCAGCCGCCCTCGGCCGGCGACATGGCGCAAGGCGCGCCGCTGGTGGTGCTGGCCGCCGCCAGGCTGGGCACCACGCGCCTGATCGACAACCTGGAAATCTGAAGATGCGCCCTGCGGCGCTTGCCCTGCTGCTCGGCGCCACGCTCGCATCGGCCGCCTGCGCCGCCGTCACCGTCAAGGACGATCTCGGCAATGAGGTCACGCTGGCGCAGCCGGCCCGGCGCATCATCACCCTGGCGCCGCACGTCACCGAACTGCTGTATGCCGCCGGCGCCGGCGACAAGCTGGTCGGCGCCAGCAACTTCAGCGACTTCCCTGCCGCCGCCATCAGGCTGCCTTCGGTCGGCAGCTTCGCCGCCCTCGACCTGGAACGCGTGCTCAACCTCAAGCCGGACCTCATCGTCGCCTGGCACAGCGGCAACAAACCCTCGCAACTGGCGCGCCTGCGCGGCTTCGGCATCCCCATCTACGAAAGCCAGCCGGCGGATTTCGACACGATCGCCGATTCGCTGGAAAAACTGGCGCGCCTGGCCGGCAGCGAAAGCGTCGGCACTACTACCGCACAGGATTTCCGCGCGCGCTGGCAAGCGCTGCAAGCCCGATATGGCAATCGCCCCGAAGTCAGCGTGTTCTACCAGATCTGGAGCCAGCCGCTGATGACGCTCAACGGCCGCCACATGGTGTCGTCGGTGCTGAAGCTATGCGGCGGCCGCAACATCTTCGCCGACCTGCCGCAACTGGCGCCCACCGTCACCATGGAAGCGGTATTGGCCGCCGATCCGCAAGTCATCCTCGCCCCCGGCGATGCCACAGACCAGCCGCTGGAACGCTGGCGCCAGTTTGGACGCCTGCAGGCAGTGCGCAAGAACCACCTGTACCAGGTCAACGCCGACTGGCTCAACCGCGCCGGGCCGCGCATCCTGGAGGCGGCAAGTGAAGTATGCGAACGGCTGGACGCGGCGCGGGCAGACTGACATAAAAAATCCCTCCGCGAAGGAGGGATCGGTCTTGCTGCCAGGCAGGATCAGAAGCGATATTTCAGGCCGGCGCCCAGTACGTTGGCGTTCAGGTTATCTACGCTGCCGACGCGCTGGTAACGGGTGTAGGCAAGATTGGCGCTCCAGTTGCGGGTGAAGTCGTACTCATAGCCCAAGCCCAGCAGGTATCCCATGCCCGATGCGGACTGAGAACCGTCGCTGAACTGAATCCCGGAACCCGATACCTCGGCGTAACTCACACCGGCTTTCAAAAACAGACCGGGTACGCCCGCGGTCAATTTGTAGATGGCCGTGAAGTCTGCGCCGGACGCCTTGTATTTGGCGTTGTAGTTGCTGCTACCGTTGGTGCCGCTCTGCTTGAAATCCCCGGTGCCGAAGTAGCCAAGCTCCCAGGCCCAGTTAGGGGTCAGGTGATACCCCAGCGCGCCACGGATGAAACCGGCATTTTTTGTTTCGGAAGTAACCCGATGATTGGCGGGCGATGCAAGTGACGGGACATTGGCAAAACCACCGTCGACGCCGACATAGACGCCTTGGTTGGACTTGACGGCTTGCGCGGAAGCAGAGACGGAAACAGCCATTGCCAGCATGGCGCCGGCGGTCATCGATACGTATTTTTTCATGGAGAGTGACAGGGAATCTACGGAAGGTTTCAACAAGGCCGATATCGCCATGGAAGGCGACGCTGCAGCCCAGAGCTTCATCGCATGCCATGTTGAGGCTCCGATGAAGTCCGCTGCGGATCATAAGAAAGTATCTGCCGCCAAGTCCCGCGGACCCTGCAATTTCGTGGATTTCCCCATGCTTTCAAAAGAAAGCCCGCCAGTCGGATGAGACGCCTCTCAAAAACCTTTCGATTGCCTTGATCAGTTCGCCTCGGATACGAACAGTTCATGGCCGCCGGCATCCACGCTGCGGAAACGGCAACCGAAGGCCTCTCCCAGCATATCGGCGCGCATGACCTCGGCGACCTTGCCCTGGCTGGCCTGCTGTCCCAGCAACAGCACATGGCTGGCAAATCGGCGCGCAAGGTTGATGTCGTGGCAACTGGCAACCACCGCCTTGCCTTCACCGGCAAGGGAACGCAGCAACGCCATCATCTCCAGCTGGGCGGCAATGTCCTGGTGCGAGGTCGGCTCGTCCAGCAGGTAAAGCTGCGGCGCCTGCACCAGCAAGGTGGCCAGGCCCACGCGCTGGCGTTCGCCGCCGGACAGTTTGAGCAGGTCGGCCTGCGACAGATGCGCCAGCCCGACGCGCGCCAGCGCCTGCAGCGCAGCGCCGCGCGTGTCTTCCTCATCGGCCCAGCCGCCGCCACTGGGAAAACGCCCCGCCATCACGGCGTCGACCACCGGCATCGAAAACGCGTCATGCTGCTGTTGCAGCAACAAGCCGCGATGCTGCGCCATTTGCAGGGCAGACAGCGAAGACAACGGCGAACCGCACAGGAGCATATCGCCCTGCGCCGGCCGCAGCAAACCTGCCGCAACATGCAGCAGGCTGCTCTTGCCAATGCCGTTGCGGCCCAGAACACACCAGAATTCGCCCGCGCGCACCTGCCAGTCGAAATCCTCCAGCAAGCTGCGTCCCGGTACGCGCAAGGCCAGTTGCCGCGCTTGCAGCACGATGTCGCCGGCACTCACATCCGGCTCCGCGCCAACAGCCACAAGAACACCGGCACTCCGACCAGCGCCGTGATGACGCCCACCGGCAGTTGCGTCGGGGCGACCACGGTACGTGCGGCCAGGTCGGCCAGCGTCAACGCCGCGCCGCCGGCCAGCACCGATGCCGGCAGCAGCAGGCGCTGGTCGTTGCCGACCAGCAGGCGCAACGTATGGGGCACTACCAGGCCGACAAAGCCGACGGTGCCGGCCATGGCGACGGCAGCGGCGGTCGCCGCCGACGCCGCGCACAGCGTCATCACGCGCAGGCGCAAGACCGGCACGCCCAGCAGTTGGGCGAAACTGTCCCCGCGCGCCAGCAGGTTCAATGCCGGCGCATGGCGCACGGCCCACAGCAGCGCCAGCAGCAAGACCGTCGCCGCCAGCGGCAGCAGGCGAGCATCGTCCAGATCGCCGATCAGCCAGAACACCATGCCGCGCAACTGCGAATCGGGGGCGATCGACAAGGCCAGGGAAATGATGGCGCCGAAGCCGGCGGCCAGCATCACGCCCGTCAGCAACAGGCGCTGGCTCGACAGCAGCGGCGACAAGGCCAGATGCCGCAGCGACTGGCGCACCAGCCCGAACAGCAGCAGCACCGCCAGCGCGGCGCCGAGCAACGCGCCCGGCGCGGTGACCAGGCGCGGCGGCAAGCCGAACTGCAGCGCCGCCAGCATCGCCAGCAAGGCGCCCGCGGCCGATCCGCCCGACAAGCCCAGCACATACGGGTCGGCCAGCGGATTACGCAACAGCACCTGCATCAGTGCGCCGGCCAGGGCCAGCAGCGCGCCCACCGCGAAAGCGGTCAATGCGCGCGGCACCCGCAGCGACAACATCAGGGAAACGGCATCGGCCGACGCCGATGGACGCAGGCAGCCGCTGCTGCCGCACAGGGCTGCGGCCGCCAGTGCGGACACGGACAGCAGCAGCAAGGCGGATAACGGCCAGAGGTAACGTCGCATCGGCGATAGCGGTCAGGAGTGCATCATCAGAAGTCGTAACGGGCGGTGAATTTTACCGCCCGGCCATTTTCTGGATAAATGCTGCCTTGGCAGGAGAAAGCCTGCGAGTAGTAATCGCGGCCGGCCAGGTTGGTGCCGGTCAGTGCGAACTCCCAGGCATTCACCCGGATTGCATAACGCGCGTCCAAGGTGGTGTAGGACGGTATGCGCGCCGCGCAAGTATTGGAAAAGTCGCTGCCGTAGCGCTGGCTGTCGACCCAGCGCAAGCCAGCGTCGGCGCTCTGGCTTCCAGACTTCCAGTTGACCCGCGTGGACAGCATGTTGCGTGGCACCAGCGCCAATTCCTTGCCGGCATTCACGCCTTCAGTGAACTTGGCTTCGACGTGCTGGTAAGTGGCACTGACGGTGACGGCCTCGGTCACGCGCAACTTGCCCTCAAGTTCCACGCCTTGATGCTTGGTGGGATCGAGGTTGGAATTGGCCCCAAAGCCGAAGGCGCCGCCGGTCGGGTCGTAATAGATCTCGTCACGCACGCGGTGGCGGAACCACTTGGCGGTCAGTTGCCGATCCACCGAGCCCCAGGTCGCACCGATCTCCAGGTCATGCGACACCTGCGGCTTGAGGATCTGGCCAGTCGGCAGGCCGTTGAATCCGTTCTCATCGGCCGTCGCCAGGCGGTAACTCTGCCCGGTCTTGGCGAAGGCGCGCAGCGATGGCACCAATGCATAGCTGGCCTGCAAGTCCCAGGCGTTGACGCCGCTATTCATCCCGTAGACGCCCGATACGCTGCTTTGCGTGAAAATCTCGCGGCGCACCCCTGCGGCGATGCGGGCATTCTTGTCGAATTCGATCTCGTCGCGCAGGTAAAACGCCTTGGAGCGCTGGGCGGCATCGCTATTGCCATAAGAAGCGACGGTATTGAGGTTCCACTCGGCAAGATCGATCCCGGCAATCAGTTCGTTCTTGATCGGCCCGGCTTCCAGCACGTGGCGGATGCGCGGCGAAAATTGCGTGTTGCGCACATTGGTCTGCAACGTGGTGGCCGTACTGGCGTAATTGGCGCGCGCGATCTTCTCGCGGTGCGACAGTTCAGCGGCGACATCGAAGGCGCCGAAACGGCGCTCCAGGAAAGCGGTAATGCTGTCGTTGTCATACGAACCGTAATCGAACGGCGTTTTCGCCTGGCGCGGGTTGGCGTTGAACTGCGCCAGCGAGAGCCCGCCAGCCAGGCCGTAATCGGCACGCGCGATATTGGCGCGCAAGCCGAAACGCCAATCGCTGGCGAACCATTGCACCGTGGTGCTGAAATTCTCCTGGTTGGACTTGGTGTTGTCGCGCCAGCCATCGTTATGCGCCTTGGCGTAGCTGGCGTCGATCGACATGTTGTCCCAGCCGCGTGCAACAAAGGCGCGCCCGGCGCGCTGGCCGTCGGTGCCGACTTCGGCGACGACGGAGCCATGTCCGGCATTGGCCTGCGGGCGCTTGGTGATGATCTGGATGGTGCCGCCGGTGGCGCCGCTGCCGTACAGCACGCTGCTGCCGCCGCGCACGATTTCGATGCGTTCGATGGTTTCAATCGGAATCGAGGACAGCAGCGGCGTGGTCAATTCATTCTCGGAAATGCGCACGCCATCCACCAGCACCACCATGTTCTGGTCGCCGTTGCTGCCGAAGCCGCGCAAGTCCAGTGGAAAGTCGTTAGGACCGGCCGAGCTCTGGCGACCATAGACGCCACCCAGCTTGCGGATCGCCTCATTGGCATTGTCGATGCCGGCTTCGCGGATCTGCTCGGCGGTGATGACGGTGGCGGCCACCGGCGGAAATGCCGGGTCGTTCGGGAAACGCGAAGCCGACACGACCACCGGCGCCAATGCGCCGTCGGCGGCGGCATTGGCGCTGGCCTGGGCATGCGCCGGGGTGTAGCTCCATGCGGCCAACGCGGACAGGGTGAATGAAACGGCGGCGCGCATGGCGGCCGGTTGGCCGGCCGTGCGGCGCGGATTGGATTGGTATCGCTTCATGAAGGGTATCTGAATAAGAATTCTCCGGCCTGCCTCCCCGCAAGCCGGATTCCATGGAAGCCGCTGGGCGGTCTCCCCCTGTCTTGGCCGGTATCCGGGCTTCAGGCTGCGCCATCGTGCCTTCCCATGCAGCAGCTCGCGCCGCAAGCACAGTGGCTTGGAGATGGATGGCCGGCCCTGTTGCCTGATGCATCAACATCCGGGAGCCGGCGCCTGATTACCGTTGCGGGGGCAGCACACGTTATATTTTCGACAATACGGATGCGGGCATCCGATATGCGTCCATTCGTGTTTCCCGTTTAACTGCCGACGCGGACGCGCCAGCGGGCACCAAAACCGCGCAATTGTAAGCGCGATACCCACTGGCAACAAGGTCGGGTACGATCCATGATAAAAATCACGGCAAAGATTGCTTTTAAGAAAAAGCTCGTTAAAATCTGACGCGACGTCGCAAAAGAATGGAAAAATATCGCTGACTGAGCCGGGTCGAGGGGCCCCGGAGCGCCGGAGAAACGGGAACAAATGGGGGATTTCACTCGCTGTTTAGCCGATGACCCGGCTGGCGCGCGTCCTATACTCAACCATCTGCTAACGTGGGATCGGTTCGGCGACAGCCTGTGCCGCCCGACGATGCTGCCGAATCGCTGTCGTGGCCTGTGCGGCCTTCAGACTCCGATGGCTGGTGCCGATAAGCATTGGATACCCTGTCCCCAAACTGGGCCGGGCGGTTCAGGCATGCGGCTCGGCTTCAAGGGACAACCCGCTCGATCTGCCGGAGCGGGCAACATGGAAGTGCACCAAATTTGTAGGGGGAACCAGAAATCATGAGCGACGACGTTGATTTGGAAGCATTGTTCGACGAAATTTCCGCCCAGGCGCTGCCCGCGACGGTTGCCGGCGCGGCCCCTGCCGCCGCCGCAAGCGATGCGCAACCGGCCGCGGCGGAAGACCAGTCCGACAAGCCGATGTACGAGCGCCTGGGCGGCATTGTGCGCCTGCTGCACGACTCCATGCGCGAATTGGGCTACGACCGCTCGCTCACCGATGTGGCTACCCAGATCGGCGATGCGCAAAGCCGCCTTGAACATGTCGCCACCCTGACCGAACAGGCAGCCAACAAGGTGCTCAACGCCCTGGACTCGGGCATGCCGGCGCAAGACCGCCTGCAGGAGCACGCCAAGGACATCAACGACCGCTGGGCCAAGCTGTATGCGGGCCAGATGAGCATCGACGAATTCAAGCAACTGGCCGGCGATTCGCAGAAATTCTCCGCCGCCGTGCTGGAATCGACCGAAGCCGAAAAAGCCCGCATGCTGGAAATCATGATGGCCCAGGACTTCCAGGACATCACCGGCCAGTTGATCAAGAAGATTGTCGGCATCACCACCACCGCCGAACATGAACTGGCGCAGTTGTTGCGCGACAATGCGCCGCCTGAAGTGCGCGCGCAGATCGAAGCGGAAAAACCGGTTTCCCTGCTCAATGGCCCCGCCGCTCCCGGCGCCGCCATGGGCCAGAACGACGTGGACGATTTACTCGATAGCCTGGGGTTCTAATGGATGACGAAATGCTCAAGGACTTTGTCGTTGAAGCGTTGGAGCTCGCCTCCAACGTGGAAGAGCATCTGCTGACGCTCGAACGGCATCCTGACGATCTGGAAATCCTCAACGCGGTTTTCCGCGCATTCCATACCATCAAAGGCGGGGCCGGGTTCGTCAACCTGCCCGCCATGGTGTCGGCCTGCCATCTCACGGAAAACCTGTTCGACGCGCTGCGCACCGGCAAGGCGCCGGTCACGCCGCTGGCGATCGAAGCCGCGCTGCAAGCCAGCGGCTTCGTGGCCGACCAGTTGAACGAACTGTCCAACGGCGCCGCGCCCGACAGCCTGGCATCGATGCCGTCGGACCTCGAAGGCATCCTGACCCAAGCCATCGAAGGCAAGGGCAGCGCCCCTGTCGCCGCTGCCGCCGCGCCCGTCACACCCCCTGCGTCTGCGCCTGCATCGGCCTCCACCGGCGGCGCCGGGGCCAGCGTCATGAAAGACGGCCAGCTGGATTGGGAATCGATGTACCAGGCCGTGACCGGCGCCCCTGGCAGCACGCCGGCCGGCAACTCCCCGGCCGCAGCGCCGGCAGCCGGAGCCGGCGACGAGCCCCGGACTGCCGCGGCGGCGCCGGCCCAACAACCCAACCGCCGCGCCTCGGACAACGCCAAGGAAGAAAGCATCCGTATCGATGCCGGCAAGCTGGATGCGCTGCTGGAAGTGGCGGGCGAATCGGTGCAGGCGGCCAACCAGGCCGCCGTGCTGCTGGAAAAGCTGCAGCAATTCAAGTTCGAAGGCACCGCCGCCGCCTTGATGTCGACGCTGGCCGAGACGCTGGGCCGCGCCTCGCGCTACTCCAGCGAGCTGCAGCGCGCCACGCTGTCGACCCGCATGCAGCCGGTCGGCCGCCTGTTCCAGAAATTCCCGCGCCTGGTGCGCGAACTGGCCAAGGACCTCGGCAAGGATGTCGACCTGGTCATTACCGGCGCCGAAACCGAAGTCGACCGCGTGGTGGTGGACAGCCTCTACGACCCGCTGGTGCACATGCTGCGCAATTCGCTGGACCACGGCATCGAAGTCGATCGCGCCGCCGCCGGCAAGCCGAGCAAGTCGACCATCTCGCTGCACGCCTGGCAGGCCGGCAGCAGCGTCATGATCGAAGTGTTCGACGACGGCAAGGGCATGGATCCCGAAATGCTGCGCAACAAGGCGCTGGCCAAAGGCCTGATCACCGAGCACCAGGCGCTGACCACCGACGAGGCGCTGCAACTGGTGTTCCTGCCCGGCTTCTCAACCAAGGAAGTGGCGTCCAGCGTGTCCGGCCGCGGGGTCGGCATGGACGTGGTCAAGACCGCGGTGGAAAAGCATCGCGGCACCATCCGCATCGACTCCACCATCGGCAAGGGCACCAAGTTCTCGATCCGCCTGCCGATCGAACTGTCGATCATCCCGACCATGCTGGTGCGCTGCGCCGGCGCGCCGCTGGCGCTGCCGATGGCGGTGGTGGAACGCGTGGTCGAGTTGCCGGAAACCTTCGACGAAGTCGGCGGCGCGCCGGTCATGCGCGACCAGGGCCGCCCGCTGCCGGTGCATTCGCTGGCCGGCGTGCTGGGCTACGAACCGGGCAACGAGCGCGTGGGCGTGGTCATGGCGGTGCCCCATCCTTACATTCTCAGCGTGCAATCGGTGGAAGGCACGGCCGACCTAGTGATCAAGCCGCTGACGGCGATCCACACCAGCGGCATCACCGGCACGGCCCGCTCGGCCGAGGGCGAACTGGTGCTGGTGGTGGGCCTGTCCTTCCTGCTGGACGGCTGCAACGACACCGAGCGTTCGGCGGTGGCGCAGGTCTGACGGCCGATCACGCCTTGGCGGCGCCAAACAAAACGGCCGGGTCTGTACAGACCCGGCCGTTTTTCATTGGGCGGCTGGTGGCTGGCTGCCGCCGCTCCCGTCACATCTCGTCGAACAGGTCGCCCTGGCGATAGACCTTCCTGGATGCCCTGGGCGACGGCGGGCCGGCTTCCTCCGGGGGCGCGACGTGCGCATCGGCAGCGCGGGCCGACGGCGCTGCCGGCACAACCGCCGCGGATGGTTGCTCTGTTTTTGCCTCCTGCAGCTTGCGCTTTTGCGTCGGCTTGCCGGGCGCGACTTTTTTATCGGCGCTTGAGGATGGCTCAGAAGCGCCGGCAACCGGCGTTTGCGATGGGATTTGCGCTTGCGGTTCGGCCTGCGCTGCCGCTGCCCCTGCCGCTGCCAATTGCACGTCCGGTTCCTCGCTTTGCAGTACAACGGGTACGGGACCTGCAGCCTGCTGCGCAGGTACTTCCGCTTCCGGCACAACCGCCGGGACAGATACCGGCTCGGCTACCGACGTGGGCGCCGGCACAACATTGTGGGGCTTATGGGAGTAACGCTCCGACAGCGCCTCATACAACGGCGGCGCGAAGAAGCGCGATACGCGGCTGGCCAGCAAGGCGGTGGCCATCAGGGAGATCACCAACGCGTGGCCGTTGATCATTTCCATCACGATCACAAAGGAAGTGATCGGCGACTGCGTCACCGCCGCCAGATAGCCGACCATGGCCAGCGCGATCAGCACCGGCAAGGAAATGTCGCCGAACAGCATGTGCAGCAGGTTGCCGAACCCGGCGCCGATGGACAGCGATGGCGCGAAAATGCCGCCGGGGGTGCCCGGCAGGTAGGAGCCGACCATCGACGCCATCTTGGCCAGCGGATAAATGCCCGACAGTTCCTGCTGCCCGGTGAGCAGCCCCTTGGCTTCGACATAGCCGCTGCCGAAAGTAGCGCCGCCCGCGGCCACGCCGATGACCGCCACCAGCAGGCCGCACAGCGCGCCGAAAACCACCGGGCGCTGCGTGCGCATGTGCAGCAGCGGCGCCGGAATCCATTTCGGCGTATTGAGCAGCAGCCAGCAGAAGCAACCGCCGGCCCCGCCCATGAGCAGTCCGCACAGGATCACCGCCACGATCACCTCGCGCGCGCTGTCGACGCCGGTGGTGATGGTGCCGAAATAGGTGTAGTTGCCGGTCAGGCCCAGGGCCACCACGCCGGCAAAGATGATGGTGGTGATCACCACGCCGCTGGCGCGCTGCTCGAAGCTGCGCGAGAGTTCCTCGATGGCGAACACGATGCCTGCCAGCGGGGTATTGAAGGCGGCCGCCAAGCCCGCTGCGGCGCCGGCCAGGATCAGGCGCTTTTCCAGGATGGCGCTCGGGCGCGGGTAGAAGCGGCGCATGTTGTACATCAGCGCCGCCCCCACCTGCACCGTCGGGCCTTCGCGGCCGATGGTGAAACCGGAGAGGATGCCGAGGAAAGAAATGCCGATCTTGCCCAGCACGATGCGCACGGTCAGCAGTTTTTGCGCCAGCTTGGACGTGTGCTCGCCCTGCTCGGCCAGGGAGGCGATCACCTGCGGGATGCCGCTGCCTTCCGAGCCCGGGAAATACTTGCGCGTGAGCCAGACGCACAGCGCGCCCATGGCCGGCGTCAGCAGCAGCGGCAGCCAGTGGTGGCGGCTTTGCATGCCCTGGAACAGTTCGAAGCCGAGATCGATCAGGCGCGCATACATCACCGCCACCAGGCCGGTGACCACCGCTCCCGTCCACAGGATCCCGTATTGCAGCCACAGGCGGCGCAAATGACGCTGCGGCCGTGATGCGGCCGCCCATACTTTCCTCATTGGTCGATTTTCCCTGTTCTTGCCGCCGCCGTGCCCGCGGGCATGGCGGCTTACCACGCTGCCTCAGCGGATGGCCGGCGGCCTTCCGCGATTACAGCTCGTACATGTCCTTCTCGCCTTCCATCACCTGCGAGATCAGCTTGCGGTTCAGGGTGGGCGTGAGCAATTCGATGAAAGTGTAGACGTAGCCGCGCAGGTAAGCCCCCTGCTTCAGGGCCACGCGCGAGACGTTGGTGCCGAACAGATGGCCGACCGGGATCGAACGCAAGCCGCGGTCGCGTTCGGCATCGAAGGCGATGCCGGCGATGATGCCCACGCCCATGCCCAGCTCGACATAGGTCTTGATGACGTCGGCGTCGATCGCCTCCAGCACCACGTCCGGCTTGAGGTGGCGCAGCGAAAAGGCATGGTCGATCTTGCTGCGGCCGCTGAAGGCCGAATCGTAGGTGATCAGCGGATAGGCCGCGATCTCTTCCAGCGTCAGGCTCTTGGATTGCAGCAGCGGATGCTCGGGCGGCACCACCACCACGTGCTCCCACTGGTAGCACGGCAGCGAGACCAATCCCTCGCCCGAGGCCAGCGTTTCGGTGGCGATGGCGATGTCGGCCTGGTCGTTGCGAACCATCTCGGTGATCTGCTTGGGGTTTCCCTGCAGCAAGGACAGGTGCACCTTGGGGTATTTCTGGGTAAAGGCCTGCACCACCTTGGGCAGCGCATAGCGCGCCTGGGTGTGGGTGGTGGCGATGGTGAAGCTGCCGCTGTCGTGGGCGGCGAACTCCTTGCCGATGCGTTTGAGGCCATCGACTTCCTGCATGATCAGTTCCACCGAACGCAGCACGGCGCGGCCGGGCTCGGTCAGGCCGCGGATGCGCTTGCCGTGGCGGGTGAAGATATCCACGCCCAGCTCCTCTTCCAGCTCGATGATGGCCTTGGAGACGCCCGGTTGCGAGGTATACAAGGCCTTGGCCGCCTCGGTCAGGTTGAAATTCTGGCGCACCGCCTCGCGCACGAAACGGAATTGATGAAGATTCATGGAAAGCCCTCGCTGACTACCAGGCGGCCATCGCCGCTTATTTGCCGGGCGACGCGCATTCATGCGGTCAGCCGCCTCATTTGCATATGCCAAAGGCGTATATAAGCAAATAAATACTATGTAGTTTGGTTTGAAACATAAGTTTATTACGATTCGCAGACTAATGGGCGAGGTGTTATGACTGTTTCTTATGTAGTAAGCGGATTTGCCGTGGGACTGCTGGTCGGACTGACCGGCGTCGGCGGCGGCTCGCTCATGACCCCGCTCCTGACCTTGCTGTTCGGCATCCACCCCAGCGTCGCGGTCGGCACCGACCTGGCGTTCGCCTCGGCCACCAAGACCGCCGGCACCCTGGCCCACCGCTTCAAGGGCACGGTGCGCTGGGACATCGTGCGCCGCCTGTCCTACGGCGCCCTGCCCGCCGCGCTGGCGACCACCTTGCTGCTCAAGCACTTCGGCGCCGTCAGCGACGGCATCAGCCAGGTCATCCGTTATTCGATCGCCATCTCGGTCCTGCTCACCGTGATCGCGCTGCTGTTCAGGGGTAAACTGCAAGGGTGGCTCAATGCCCATCCGGAGCGCCAGTTGCAAGGCGCCGACCTGCGCCATGCGACCATCATCGCCGGCGCCGTGCTCGGTACGCTGGTGACGATCTCCTCGATCGGCGCCGGTGCGGTCGGCGCGACCCTGCTGGTGTTGCTCTACCCCCGCCTGTCGCCGGCGGAAGTCGCGGGCACCGACATCGCCTACGCGGTGCCGCTGACCGCGATCGCCGCCCTGGGCCATTGGTGGCTGGGCTCGATCAACTGGGAACTGCTGGCGACACTGCTCCTGGGTTCGCTCCCGGGCATCACACTCGGTTCGCTCGCAGCGCGCGCGGTGCCGGAGAAATTCTTGCGTGGCCTGCTGGCGATTACGCTGACGAGCGTCGCCGTGAAGCTGATTTGGTAGGCTGGTTTTTCAATGCGGGGCGGCGCCGGACGTGAAGGCGCGGCCTCAATAAGACGTTAACAGGGACTTATATAAGATGTACCGCTATGACCAATACGATCACCAGATCGTCAAAGAGCGAGTTGCACAATATCGAGACCAGGTGCGCCGGCGCCTGTCGGACGAGCTGGTAGAAGACGAGTTCCGCATCCTGCGCCTGCAGAACGGACTCTACCTGCAACGCCATGCCTACATGCTGCGCATCGCCATTCCCTACGGCATGCTGGCTTCCAACCAGTTGCGCAAGTTCGCCGAGATCGCCGTCAAGAACGACCGCGGCTACGGCCACTTCACCACCCGCCAGAACATCCAGTTCAACTGGATCAAGCTGGAAGAGTCCCCCGACATCCTGGCCGAACTGGCCAGCGTCGAGATGCATGCCATCCAGACCTCCGGCAACTGCATCCGCAACACCACCTCCGACGAGCTGGCCGGCGTGGCCGCCGACGAGATCGTCGATCCGCGCCCGTACGCCGAACTGATCCGCGAGTGGAGCACCTTCCACCCCGAGTTCGCCTACCTGCCGCGCAAGTTCAAGATCGCCATCAGCGGCGCCAGGGAAGACCGCGCCGCCACCGCCGTGCACGACATCGGCCTGCACGTGGTCAAGGACGAAGCCGGCGAAGTGGGTTTCCGCGTGCTGGTGGGCGGCGGCATGGGCCGCGCCCCCATCCTGGGCAGCGTGATCCGCGAGTTCCTGCCCTGGCGCCACGCGATGTCCTACCTGGAAGCAATCCTGCGCGTGTACAACCAATACGGCCGCCGCGACAACATCTACAAGGCCCGCATCAAGATCCTGGTCAAGGCCATCGGCCCGGAAGAGTTCGCGCGCCAGGTGGAAGAGGAATGGGCCCAGATCAAGGACGGCCCCTCGACCCTGACCGAGGAAGAACTGCAGCGCGTGGCGCAATACTTCGTGCCGCCCGCCTATGAGACCCTGCCGGCGGTGGACGCCGAGTTCGAACGCCTGAAGGCGCAAGACCGCGGCTTCGCCAACTGGCTGCAGCGCAACGTCAAGCAGCACAAGGTGCCCGGCTACGCCGCCGTAATCCTGTCGCTGAAGAAGCCGGGCGTGCCGCCGGGCGACATCACCGCCGACCAGATGAATTTCGTGGCCGACCTGGCCGACCAGTACAGCTTCGGCGAGTTGCGCGTGACGCACGAGCAGAACCTGGTGCTGGCCGACGTCAAGCAGTCCGAGCTGTACACGCTGTGGAAACTGGCCAAGTCGCACGGCCTGGCCACGCCCAACATCGGCCTGCTGACCGACATCATCTGCTGCCCCGGCGGCGACTTCTGCTCACTGGCCAACGCCAAGTCGATCCCGATCGCCCAGGCGATTGCCGAGAAGTTCGAAGACATCGACTACCAGCACGACATCGGCGACATCGAACTCAACATCTCGGGTTGCATCAACGCCTGCGGCCACCACCACGTCGGCAACATCGGCATCCTGGGCGTCGACAAGGACGGCTCCGAGTGGTACCAGGTCTCGCTGGGCGGCGCGCAGGGCAACACCTCGTCGATCGGCAAGATCATCGGCCCTTCGTTCTCGGCGCAGCAGATGCCCACCGTGATCGACCGGCTGCTGCAGGTGTACGTCAAGCAGCGCACCGAAGATGAACGCTTCATCGATACCGTGCGCCGCATCGGCGTCGCCCCTTTCAAAGAATTCGTTTATGCCACGCCGATCGCAACGTCGGCCGACTATCTCGCAGGAGAAGACGCCAATGCCTGACATCATCAAGAACAAGACCGTCGTCGCCGACGACTGGAGCGTCCTGCGCCTGGCCGAAGGCGAGAGCGCGGAAACCGTGACCGTCCCGGAAGGGAAAGTCATCGTCCCGCTCAAGACCTGGCAGGCGCAGCGCGACACGCTCAAGAACCGCCCCGATATCGGCGTCTGGCTGGCCAGCGACGAACGCGCCGAAGAACTCAAGGGCGAACTGGCCCAGTTCAAGGTGGTGGCGGTGGACTTCCCCAAGTTCGCCGACGGCCGCGGCTACTCGATCGCCTACAACCTGCGCGCGCGCCTGGGCTACACCGGCGAACTGCGCGCGGTCGGCGACGTGCTGCGCGACCAGTTGTTCTACATGCAGCGCGTGGGCTTTGACGCCTTCGCGGTGCGCGCCGACAAGAACATCCACGACGCCGTCAAGGGCCTGACCGACTTCTCCGAGAAGTACCAGACCTCGTGGGACGAGAAGAACCCGCTGTTCCGCCGCGTCAAGCGCGAGACGGTGCAGGCCGCGGACTGAAGCAAACCGCCGGCGGCCAGCGCCGCCGGCAAAATGAAGAAAGCAACATCATGTCGAATCAGGCTTTGCAGGATCTCATCGCAAAAACCCAGGCGACGCTGGAACGCATCGCGGCCGAACACGCCCCCGCCGCACTGGCTTCCAGCCTGGCGGCCGAAGACATGGTGCTGACCGACCTGATCCTGCGCGGCAAGCTGCAGGACAACATTTCCATCTTCACGCTGGAAACCGGCCGCCTGCACAAGGAAACCGTGGACATGCTGGAGCGCATCCGAGCGACCTACGATTACGACGTCACGCCGTATCGCCCGCAGCCCGAAGCGATCGAGGCCTATGTGAAGAACCACGGCCTCAACGCCTTCTACGACAGCGTCGAGCTGCGCAAGGAATGCTGCCGCATCCGCAAGATGGAGCCGCTCAACCGCGCCCTGGCCGGCAAGGCCTCGTGGGTCACCGGCCAGCGCCGCGCGCAGTCGGTCACCCGCGCCGAACTGCATGTGCAGGAGCGCGACGAAGCGCACGGCATGGAAAAATTCAACCCGCTGGCCGACTGGTCCGAACAGGACGTGTGGGACTACATCCGCGCCAACGACGTGCCCTACAACCCGCTGCACGACCAGGGCTACCCGTCGATCGGCTGCGAACCGTGCACCCGCGCCATCCAGCCCGGCGAGGACATCCGCGCCGGCCGCTGGTGGTGGGAAAACCCGGACTCCAAGGAATGCGGCCTGCACGTGGTGGACGGCAAGCTGGTGCGCATCAAGGCGCACGCGCCGGCCTGACGCCGGCGCCTCATCGGCACACAAGACAACCAAGCAACACAACAATACGCAAGCATCGGAAGGCCCGGCATGAACACTGCGGTAGACAAACTTTTTTTGGACAACGCCAGCAACCGCCACCTGGACTGGCTGGAATCGGAAGCGATCCACATCATGCGCGAGGTCGCGGCCGAGTGCGGCAATCCGGCCCTGCTGTTTTCCGGCGGCAAGGATTCGGTGGTGCTGCTGCGCATTGCCGAAAAGGCCTTCCGTCCCGGCAAATTCCCGTTCCCGCTGGTGCATATCGACACCGGCCACAACTTCCCTGAAGTGATCGAATTCCGCGACCGCCGCGCCGCCGAACTGGGCGAGCGCCTGGTGGTGCGTTCGGTGGAAGACTCGATCAAGCGCGGCACCGTGCGCCTGCGCAACCCTCAGACCGACTCGCGCAACGCCGCGCAGGCAGTGACGCTGCTGGAAACCATCGAGGAGTTCAAGTTCGACGCCTGTATCGGCGGCGCCCGGCGCGATGAAGAGAAAGCCCGCGCCAAGGAACGCATATTCTCCTTCCGCGACGAGTTCGGCCAATGGAACCCCAAGGCCCAGCGCCCCGAACTGTGGGACCTGTATAACACCCGCGTGCATCCGGGCGAGAACATGCGCGTGTTCCCGATTTCCAACTGGACCGAACTGGACGTGTGGCAGTACATCGCCCGCGAGAAGCTGGCGCTGCCGCCGATCTACTTCGCGCATGAGCGCGAAGTGATTCCGCGCAACGGCCTGCTGGTGCCGCTGACCGACCTGACCCCGGCGCGCGAAGGCGAGACCGTGGAAAGCCGCGTGGTGCGCTTCCGCACCGTGGGCGACATCTCCTGCACCTGCCCGGTGGCGTCCGACGCCGCCACGGTAGAAGCCATCATCGCCGAAACGGCGGTGACCCAGATTACCGAGCGCGGCGCCACCCGCATGGACGACCAGACGTCCGAAGCCTCGATGGAAAAACGCAAGAAAGAAGGATATTTCTGATGAACGCCGCCGCCACACAAGAACAATTGAGCAACGCCGCCAATGCGCAACCGCATGAGCGCGGCCTGCTGCGCTTCATCACCGCCGGTTCGGTGGACGACGGCAAGAGCACGCTGATCGGCCGCCTGCTGTTCGACAGCAAGGGCATCTTCGCCGACCAGCTGGACGCCATCTCGCGCGCCAAGCACAAGCGCACCGTGGGCGACACGGTCGACCTGTCGCTGCTGACCGACGGCCTGGAAGCCGAGCGCGAGCAAGGCATCACCATCGACGTGGCCTACCGCTACTTCGCCACGCCCAAGCGCAAGTTCATCATCGCCGACACCCCCGGCCACGAGCAATACACCCGCAACATGGTGACCGGCGCCTCGACCGCCGATGCCGTGATCATCCTGGTGGACGTGTCCAAGGTGAAGCTGGGCGACGATGGCTCGGTGGAGCTGCTGACCCAGACCAAGCGCCACTCGACCATCGCCCACCTGCTGCAGATCGAGCACGTGGTCGTGGCGATCAACAAGATGGACCTGGTGGACTACGACCAGACCGTGTACAACCGCATCGTCGGCGCCTACCAGGAATTCGCGCAGCAACTGGGCCTGAAGGACGTGCACGCCATCCCGCTGTCGGCGCTGGCCGGCGACAACGTGGTGACCGCCAGCGACCGGATGCCGTGGTACCAGGGCCCGACGCTGATCGAGCTGCTGGAATCGCTGTCGGTGTACGAAGACGCGCATGCCGAACCGTTCCGCTTCCCGGTGCAGCTGGTGGCGCGCCACAACGGCCATGAGGCCAACGACTTCCGCGGCTACATGGGCCGCATCGAAGCCGGCCGCGTTGCCAAGGGCGACAAGCTGGTGGTGCTGCCCGGCGGCCAAAGCGCCACCGTCAAGGACATCCAGACGCTGGACGGCTCGCTGGAATCGGCTTCGGCCGGCCAGTCGGTCACCATCCTGCTGGATGAATACCTGGATATCTCGCGCGGCGACCTGCTGGCCGCGGCCGGCCAGGCGCCGGTGGCGCTGAAGTCGGTCACCGCCGATGTCTGCTGGCTGTCCGAAGACCCGCTGGACCTGCGCCGCAAGTACTGGCTCAAGCACACCACCAAGCAAGTGGCGGCGCGCGTGGCCAAGGTCGACACCTTGCTCGACATCAACACCCAGGAACGCCGCCCGGCCGAGACGCTCAAGCTCAACGACATCGCCCGCGTGACGGTGAACGTGCAGCAACCCATCGCCGCCGACAGCTACGAAGCCATCCGCGCGACCGGCGCCTTCATCCTGATCGATGAAGTGACCCACCAGACGGTTGCCGCTGGTATGATCCGGATCGACTAAGGGCCCAACGCGCGCCCTTCCCATCGATCCGACTCAAGTACAGCAGGCCATGGCCACCGATCCGGCAGCATCCCCTTTCCTTCCTGACGCCACCCAGCCCGGCCCGGACAATCCGGGCCAGGTGTGGCTGATCGGCGCCGGCCCCGGCGCGGCCGACCTTCTCACCGTACGTGGCGCGCGCATCCTGGCCGAGGCCGATGCCGTATTGCACGACGCGCTGGTGACGGAAGAAATCCTTGTACTGTGCCCGCAGGCGGTGAAGATCCCGGTCGGCAAGCGCAGCGGCCAGCGCTCGACCGCGCAGGTGGAGATCAACGAGAAGCTGGTGGCGGCGGCGCAGCAGTACCGCCGCGTAGTGCGCTTGAAAGGCGGCGATCCCATGCTGTTCGGTCGTGCCGACGAGGAAATGCGCGCGCTGGAAGCGCACCGCATCCCCTACGAAGTCGTGCCCGGCATCACCGCCGCCCTGGCCGCCGCGGCTTCGGCCAAACGCCCGCTGACCCGGCGCGGCATCGCCCGCAGCGTTTCGCTGTTCACCTCCAGCACCGCTCCCGACCAGCCCAACGAAGTGATCATGCCCAACGGCGACACGCTGGTGCAGTACATGGGCGGACGCGAAGCCACCGCCACCGCGCGCCGGCTGCTGGCGCTGGGCTATGCGCCGGATACGCCGGTGGTGGTGGTGGAAAACTGCAGCCGCCCGGACGAGCACATCTACAACCTGCAATTGGCCGGACTGGAAGCCGGGCTGCAGGCCTGCAGCGGGCCGGTGCTGGTGATGATCGGGCCGGCGCTGGCCGACCGCGACTGAGCCGGCTTGGCGTAACCCGCTTCCCCCACTTCCCCCACTTCCTCCACCTCCCCCGCACTTGCCCGGCCGGCGGCAATGATTGCTATCATCGCGGCTTCACTGTCTTGAGGCCTCGCCATGCACCTGCTGCACGACACCAACGCCCCCGCCGCCGATCCCATCGATTTCGATGCCTTTCTCAAGGTCGACATCCGCATCGGCACCATCGTCTCGGCCGAAGCCTTTCCCGAAGCGCGCAAACCGGCCTACAAACTGAAGATCGATTTCGGCTCGGGCATTGGCGTGCGCCAGAGCAGCGCGCAGATCACGGCGCATTATCGGCTGGAAGACTTGGTGGGGCGCCAGGTGGCGGCGGTGGTGAACTTCCCGCCGCGCCAGATCGGCAAGTTCATGTCGGAAGTGTTGACGCTGGGGTTTCCCGATGATGCCGGTGAAGTTGTGCTGTTCAGGCCTGACCAGGTTGTGCCTGACGGTGCTCGGCTGTTCTAAGTAAGAATCTATTTTTGGGGTAGCCTGGTCTTGCTGCTTGTCGGTGTATTGGCTTGATGTTTTTTGGGGATAAGTCTGGGTAGACTGCTCTTGCTTCGTGCAGATGTACTGGCTCTATGCTTATCTTTCTCCGGTCGCAGCGGAGCGCCGGGGGCGGCCCGGCAGCCGCTCACTTTTCTTGTCTCGCCAAGAAAAGTAAGCAAAAGAAGGCGACGCAACTACCCAGCCCCTTCGGGGTTCCCGACGGATCGGGCAAAAAAATGGGCAAGGCAGAGTCGCTTCGCTCCGACTGCCTTGCTGATCCATTTTTTTGCCCGATCCGCCGGCTGGTTAGATGCGACGTCTTATCCGGCTCGCCTTCGGCATCGCGGTGCTTGCGACTGGCTTGGTTCAAGGAATGGCGCCAATGCGCAACTCCCCTCCCAATCCCGATGCCGTAGGCGAGGCGTTCAGGTTTTCTCCCCTTGTGGGCCAGCCGTTGGAGTGCCATGAAAAATGGATCAGCGAGGCAGTCGGAGCGCAGCGACTCTGCCTCGCCCATTTTTCATGGCGCTCCAACGGGTACCCCGAAGGGGCTGGCACTTAGGGGTCGCCTTTCTTTGCTTACTTTCTTTGGCGAAGCAAAGAAAGTGAGCGGCTGCCGGGCCGCACCCGGCGCTCCGCTTAGACCGGAGAAAGATAAGCATTAAGCCAGTACATCTGCATGAAGCAAGAGCAGACTACCTAAAAAAACATCAAGCCAATACACCGACAAACGGCGAGACCAGACTACCCAACAACAACAGCCCTAACACAATAAGCAGAAATAGCCCGCAATACAGCATCATCCTCACCAGCAGCCGGTACATCATCGATCTGCACTTGCGGATAAGCCTGCCGCAGTTGCGCCAGCAATTGCGGCAAGTCCCGCCGCACATGCCCCCCCTGCCCCAAAAAGACCGGCACGACGGTAATACGCTGCGCGCCGCCAGCCACGGCCTGCGCGGCGGCGGCTGGCAAATCCGGCTGCATCAGCTCCAGAAAAGCCAGCTGCACATCCACGTCAGGCGCGGCGGCCTGCACCAGCACGCGCAAACGTTCGAACGGCGCCGCCCAGGCCGGGTCGCGCGCGCCGTGGGCAAACAGGATCAGGCTTTGGGCAATGGAGGCAGGCATGATGTCAGGTACGTTCGACCCACCACAACGCGCCGATGGCCAGCGCCATGAACAGCAGGCTGGGCAGCGCCGCCGTCACGAAGGCCGGCCAGGTGTTGAGCAGGCCGAGGTGCGAGAACAGGCTGTTAATGAGCTGGAAGCACACGCCGATCATGATCCCGGTGAAGATCTTCAGGCTCACGCCGCCGGCGCGGAAATGCAGGTAGGCGAACGGCAGCGCCAGCGCCATCATCACGAAGATGGACAAGGGATAGACGATCTTCTTCCAGAAGGCAATTTCGTAACGGTCGGTGCGCTGGTTGTTGGCTTCCAGGTGCCTGGTGTAAGCGAGCAGGTCGTAGGCCGACATGTGATCCGGATCGGCAAACAGCACCGACAGGATTTCCGGCGTCACCTCCGACACCAGCCGCATGCTGTCCAGCCTGGTGGTCTTGATCGGCTCGGTGATCTTGCGGTCCTTGTTGCCGTCGGCGAAATCCGATTGCAGCACGCCGGAGAGTTTCCAGACATGGTCGCCCTGATAGTCGCCGGAGGTTGCCGTGATCATGCGCGCCATGTGGAAATCCGTATCCAGCTCGTACAGCTTGACGCCTTCGATGCGGCCGTCCGGCTGGATCGACTGGATGTTGATGAAGCGGCTGCCGGTGACATTGCCGTCCAGGCCGTTGTCCTTGATCACATCCTTGGCCCACATGCCGGAACGGAACTGCGACGACAGCGAAGCCCCCTGGGCCTGCAGCTTGAGTTTCTCCCCCCATTCGGAAGCCTTGGGGGCGATGATTTCACCGAACACGATGGTCAGCACCACGAAGCCGATGCCGATGCGCGCCAGTACGCGCGCGGCCATGCCGGTGGACATACTGGACACGCGCATGATGGTGAACTCGGAACGCGCCGCCAGTTGCGACAGCGTGTAGATGGTGCCGATCAGCACCGCCGTGGGCATCAGTTCATACACGTTGCCCGGCAGCCCCATGACTACATAGAGCACCGCCTGCTGCAGCTGGTAGCCGTTGCGGCCGACCTGCTCCAGCTGGCCCATCATCTCGAAGAAGGCGAACAGCGCCAGGAAGGCCGCCAGGGCGAACAGCACCGAGCGGGTGATTTCTGTTCTGAAATAACGTTGGATGACGCGCATGTCAGGCCTCGCGCTTGAAGATCAGGGCACGGCGCATGGCCGACCAGATGACCGCCGGATGGCAGCGGCTGTTGATATTGAGCCGCAGCGCGAACATGCCCACGATCAGCAGCGCCACTATCGCATGCACCGGCCACCAGCCCAGCATGAAGGACATGCGCCCCTGCGCCACCGAGGCCTGGAAGACGCTGACCGTATTGCTGTAGACCACGAACAGCAGCAACGCCACCAGCAGGCCCAGCGAACGGCCCGCGCGCGGGTTGACGAAGGACAACGGAATCGCCAGCAGCATCAGGGACAGCCCCATCAGCGGCAGCGCGATGCGCCACAGCAATTCGCCGCGCGCGAAACCGTCGTTCTTGACCAGCAGCTCGTTCATCTGCATCGCCCGCGCCGAGCGGTCGCCGGCGGCGGCCTGCGACTGGTTGCCGATCAGCAGGCCGTAACGCTCGAAATCGACGATCTGGAAATCCGGCAGGCCGGGGGCCCCGTCATAGCGGCGGCCCTTGCTCATGACCACGAACTTCTCGCCGTCCTTGTCGACCACGGTCTCGCCTTCCTTGGCCACCACCACGCTGTTCTTGCCGTCGGCGCCGATGGTGTTGACGAACACATTGCGCACCTTGGAAGCGTCGCCGGAAATGCCTTCGACGAAGAAGATGCGGTTGGCGCTGGCCGACTCCTGGAACTTGCCGGGCGAAACCCGCGCGATATCCTCGCGCTTTTCAAAGCGTTCGCGGTATTCGCTGCTCTGCTGGTTGGCCCAGGGAGTGACGACGAAGGAAAGCACCGCCACCAGCAACACGATGGGCCAGCCGAACAGCAGCACCGGCTTGACCCAGCGCGTCAGGGAAAGCCCGGAGGAGAACCAGACCACGATTTCGGAATCCTGATAGCTGCGGGTCATCACCAGCAACACTGAAATGAAACCGGTCAGCACCAGGATCACCGGCATGTAGTTGAGCGACTGGAAACCGATCAGGGCGATCACGTCCTGCGACGCAACCTGGCCGCCAGCGGCCTGGCCGAGGATCTTGATCAGCATCACGGTGAGCGTAATGGTGAAGAGCGTGGTGAAGACGGCGCCTGCGGTGCTCGTCAATTCGCGTCGAAGTGCGCGCTGGAAAATCATGCGAAGCCGGGAACTTGTGTAATGGGTGGGCGTAAGGGTCCTGTCCGGCCCGGCAAGCAACGCATCTGCACGCACGTGGCGGCGAAATGGGCTCTATAATCGCCGGGTAAATCAAACAAAGGACGAACGATGGACTTTAGCACAAAAACATTGGACGCAAAAAACGCTGTAACCGCTGTCAAGACTGGCGCATTGGTGGTCGGCATCCATGAAAACCGCAAGCTGACCAAGGCCGCCGCCGCGCTGGACAAGCTGGGCGCCATCAGCGCCGCGCTGAAGTCCGGCGACATCTCCGGCAAACCCGGCTCGACCCTGCTGCTGCGCGGCGTCACCGGCATCGCCGCCGAACGCATCGTGCTGCTGGGCCTGGGCGCCGAAGAAGAGATTTCCGACAAGAGCTTCGCCGCCGCCGCCCAGGCGCTGGTGCGCACCCTGGCCACGCTGGGCTGCGACAACGCGGCGCTGGCGCTGCCGTTTGCCGGCGTCAAGGGCCGCGACCTGGCCTGGGCCGTGCGCAACGTGGTGCTGGCCGGGCGCGATTCGGTCTACCGTTCCGACACCCTCAAGAGCAAGAAGGACCCCGCCCCCACCGGCGTGAAGAAAATTGCCTTCCTGACATCGGCGGCCGAGGCGCCGGCGGCCAAGGCCGCCGTGGCCGAAGCCGTGGCGCTGGCCAACGGCATGGCGCTGACCAAGGAACTGGGCAACCTGCCCGGCAACGTCTGCACCCCGACCTATCTGGCCAACACCGCCAAGAAACTGGCCAAGGAATTCAAGCTGGGCGTGGAAGTGCTGGACCGCAAGCAGCTCGAAGCGCTGAAGATGGGCAGCTTCCTGTCGGTCACCAACGGCAGCGACCAGCCGCCCAAGTTCATCGTCCTGAAGCACATGGGCGGCAAAGCCAAGGATGCGCCGATCGTGCTGGTCGGCAAGGGCATCACCTTCGACACCGGCGGCATTTCGTTGAAGCCCGGCCTGAACATGGATGAAATGAAGTACGACATGTGCGGCGCCGCCTCCGTGCTGGGCACCTTCCGCGCCATCGCCGAACTGGGCCTGAAACTGAACGTGGTCGGCGTCATCCCGACCTGCGAGAACATGCCTTCCGGCCGCGCCACCAAGCCGGGCGACATCGTCACCTCGATGTCGGGCCAGACCATCGAAGTGCTCAATACCGATGCCGAAGGCCGCCTGATCCTGTGCGACGCGCTGACCTACGTCGAACGCTTCAAGCCGGCCGCCGTGATCGACATCGCCACCCTGACCGGCGCCTGCATCGTGGCCCTGGGCCACCACAACTCCGGCTTGTTCACGCGCGAAGACGAGGCCCACGACCAACTGGCCAACGACCTGCTGGCGGCCGGCCGCGCCACCGGCGACACCGCCTGGCGCATGCCGGTGCAGGACGCCTACCAGGAGCAGTTGAAGTCCAACTTCGCCGACATCGCCAACATCGGCGGCCAGCCCGGCGGCAGCGTCACCGCCGCCTGCTTCCTGGAGCGCTTCACCCGCAAGTACACCTGGGCCCACCTGGATATCGCCGGCACCGCATGGAAGAGCGGCGCCGCCAAGGGCGCCAGCGGCCGGCCGGTGCCGCTGCTGACCACGTACCTGCTGAACCAGGCGCGCGGCAAGTCGTCGCGCGCCTGATGCACGGCGGCGCGCCTCGCATGCGCAATGTCCCGCACCTTGCATGCGATGGCGCCGCCTGAGAAACGGCAGCGTCAACGGCAGCACCGCAAGCCACCGCATCGCCAGTAATGCCGTTCAGTTAAACGCTGAACGGCATTTGTGTTTGTGGAGGCTTGTGGAGGTTTGTGGAGTCCAGGCGCCGTTCGTCCTGAGTAGCTGCGCAGCAGCGTATCGAAGGGCAGGCAAGACCGCTAACAATGATACGCTGACACGCTGGCTTCGATACGGCCCTGGCGAGCCTACTCAGCCCGAACGGGCCAGGTGATGAGTGCTTCAGAATTAGCCTTCACTGAACGGCATTACCGCACCGCCGGTGGTTTTTTTCTTGCCTTTCCGGCGGCGCCGGCGCTACTGCCACCGGAATCCCCTGCCAACCCGGCGGGTTCGATCCGGATACAATGGCGCGCTATACAGCCATGTTCCAGACTCATACAGTCCTTCAACCGGAAATAAAATGAAGACGTCTATCGCGTTCACCCTGTCCTTGTTGTGCGCCGCACCCGCCATGGCGCAACAAGCCGCCCCCGACAGCATCGGCAGCGCCGCGCTGCCGGATCGCATCGTCGGCGACCTGGGCGCCGGCGTCTATCACCTCGAACGCAATGTGCTGGACAAGAGCGCCCACAACACCCTGCTGCCTTATGCCTATTTCGATTACGGGCGCTTCTTCGCCCGTCTCGATACGTTCGGCATCAAGACCGCCAGGATCGGCGCCGGCTACCTGGAGCTGGCCGCACGCGTCAGCTTCGATGGATTCGATGCCGAACGCGGCTTGCAGCATCGTTCCAATCCGATCCCCCTGGGCATCGGCACCTTCCAGGAGACGCCTTACGGCGCGTTCTTCCTGAATGCCTTCTACGACTTCAACCAATCGCACGGCACCCTGGCCGAAGCGATCTATGCGGCCCAGGTCGATGTCGGGCCGGTCAGCATCTATCCCCAGGTCGGCGTGGAGCGCCGCAGCGCCAACTACAACAATTACTTCCTGGGCGTGAGCGCGGCCGAATCGGCCGCCAGCGGCTATCGCCAATACCATGCCGGCGCTTCCAACAACGCCATTGTCGGCCTGAGCGCCGATATCCCCGTCAATGCCGACTGGCGGCTCAACGTCACCTGGCGCCGCAAATGGCTTGGCAGCGGCGCCGCCGACAGCCCGATCCTCAATCACAAGATCGAAGACATGGGACTGGTCGCGCTGAACTACCACTTCAAGTAAGCGCGGGCGAATACGGTAAGATGGCGGACTTCGCCCGCACGGGCGGAACTGTCCGTTCATCACCTGCCATCGCTACCATGAAAATCGCCACCTGGAACGTCAACTCCCTCAAGGTCCGCCTGCCGCAAGTGCTCAAATGGCTGGAAGAAAACCCGGTCGATGTGCTGTGCCTGCAGGAAACCAAGCTGACGGACGACAAGTTCCCCGCGGCGGAGATCGCGGCGGCCGGTTACATGGTCGAATTCAGCGGACAGAAAACCTACAACGGCGTGGCCATCCTGTCGCGCCATCCGATGAACGACATCATCAAGAACAACCCGCTGTTCCCGGATGAGCAGCAGCGCATCATCGCCGCCACCATCGAAGGCGTGCGCTATGTGTGCGCCTACATCCCCAACGGCCAGTCGCTGGAGTCGGAAAAGTATCCGTACAAGCTAAGCTGGCTGGCGGCGCTGCAAGAGTGGCTGCAGCAGGAGCTGGCAACGCACCCGCGCCTGGCGCTGCTGGGCGACTACAACATCGCGCCGGAAGACCGCGACGTGCACGATCCGGTGGCCTGGCAAGGGCAGGTGCTGGTGTCGGAACCGGAACGCGAAGCCTTCCGCAAGCTGCAGGCGATGGGCCTGACAGATGCGTTCCGGTTGTTCGAGCAACCGGAAAAAATATACAGCTGGTGGGATTATCGCCAGATGGGTTTCCGCCTCAATCGCGGCTTGCGCATCGACCATATCCTGCTCACGCAGGCATTGAAAGAACGCTGCACCGCCTGCGTGGTCGACAAGGTTCCGCGCAAATGGGAACAGCCGTCCGACCATGCGCCGGTCGTCGCCACGCTGGCGGACTGAGCCTTGAGAACCCGTTTCACAATGAAACGGGTTCTTAAAAACAGGTTCTTAAGAAGCGTCTTCTTTCTTGTTGCGCATGTTTTTCTCGAACTGCACGTCCAGCTTGCTGACCCGCCTGGGCGTCTGCGGCCCATAGGCGTTGACGAAAGCGACAAAGTCATCCAGCTCCAGCGCCTCGCTCAATTTCTCCATCGGCTTGCCCGCCACGCGCTGGACCAATTGGAAACGTTCGTCCGAAGTGCGCAGCATCGAATACTGCTTGGTCTCGGCACGCCTGTTGAGGCGTTCGATGGCGCTGGCCGCGCGGGTCGATCTCATTGTCCCTGCTCCTCCAGGTTGAGCTGCCAGTAAGCGACATCCAGCCAGCGGTCGAATTTGCGGCCGACCTGGCTGAAATGCGCGCATTTGACGAAGCCCATGCGCTCATGCAAGGCCACGCTGGCGGCGTTGGGCTGGGTAATGCCGCCGATCACCAGGTGTACGCCCTGCGCTTTCAACATCTCGAACAGGCGCGCATACAGGCGCTTGCCGGCGCCGCGCCCGGCCGCATCCCGATGCAGGTAGACCGAGGCTTCGACGGAATGGCGATAGGCCGCGCGCGGCTTCCACTTGCTGGCATAGGCATAGCCCAGCACGACGCCGTCCTCCTCGTACACCAGCCAGGGAAACTGCGCCTGCACCTCGGCCATGCGCGCCTGCATGGTCTCCACGCCGACCGGCTCGGTCTCGAAGCTGATGGTGGTGTGTTCCACGTAGTAGTTGTAGATATCGCAGATGGCTGCGGCATCGGAGGCCAGGGCGTGGCGGATGGGATCGGGCATGATGGTCGGGCGAGCGTGGCGGCAAAGCAGGTAGTTTAACCAAAAGCCGCCGCCTGCGCCTGCCGCGCGAGCTGCCCGGCGACAATCAGAAACGATGCAGCATGCCGATATTGAGGCCGGCCTGCTTGCCGTTCTCGGCATACAGCCGGGGCGAATTTCCGATCCCGATCGCATCGCCGCTGGGAATCCAGGCATAGGCCGCCGTCGCATACAGTTCGGTACGCGCGGACATCGTGTGCGTCAGGCGCATGGCCAGCAGGTTGGGATCGCCGCTGCGGCCCCTGGCCGCATTCCGCACATCGACGTGGTAATAACCGAACGACAAGGTATTGCGCCCATCCAGCGGCAGCGCCAGCCCCAGCCAGACAAAGTCGCTGCGCCGGTCGGGACGATCGCCGATGCCATGCTTGACGTGGCGGCGATAGCCCGCATAGGTCTTCACCTTGCCAACCGGGAGCACGCCGGACAGCGACACGTTTCCGGCGCGGCTGTAGCCCTGCTCCAGGGTATCGCTGTTTTCCCGGTCGTAGGTCAGCGTCCAGCCGAAGCCATCGTTGCGGTAATCCAGCGCCGCCGCGTATTTGGCCCTGGCGGAAGCCTGTCCGGCCACCTCGCCCAGGCCATAGCTGGCGCCGAACTTGTAGCGGCCGGCGTTCCCCTCGTACTTGACCAGATTGGATATGCGCCCCAACGTACCGTCGCGCCGGCCGCCGCGCAGATGGGTGCTTACGCCCGACCACGAGTAATTGTTGGCGAGCGCGTCGTTGAGCATGAAGTCGCCGGTGGTGCTGTCGCTGCGCCCCACCAGCAGGCGCCCGTATGCGCCCTGGATGCCGACATTGGCCTGGCGGTTAAAAATCGAATGCGGATCCGCCATGCCTCCGGTATCGGGACGAAAACCGCTTTCCAGCTGCACGAAGGCCTTGTTGCCGCCGCCCAGGTCTTCCTCGGCGCGCAGGCCGATGCGCGAAGTGGAAGTGCCGCTCGGGGACATGCGCAAGATGGCGCCGCCGTCCGGCCCCGCATTGTTGATGTATTCGACGCCGAGGTCGATCCGGCCGTACAGCGTCACGCCCTGGGGACTGGCTGCGGCCGCGGGCGCAGCCAGCATTGACAAGAAAACGGCACATGGCAGGGCCAGCCCGGAAAAGAAAACATTTCGCATCGGATTCGTCCATTGATTAAGGAAACGTCCGGCGCTGCAAACGCAGGGCCGGACGCGAATCGATGCTAGGAAGGCTATATGACCACCCGGTTACCGCCCGGGCCGTCAACGGCAATCTTTATATAACTCTCAAATATTTTCCAAAGCCTGTACTACCCGCGCCACACCTGCTTCACCTGCTCCAGGGCGGCGGGATCTTCAATGGTCGGCAGGTCGCCCGGATCGCGCCCTTCGCAGATGGCCTGGATGGCCCGGCGCAGCAGCTTGCCCGAACGCGTCTTGGGCAGCAGGCCGACGAACAGCACGCGGGAAGGCCGCCCGACGGCGCCGATCTGCTTGTCCACCACGCCCATGATCTCGCTCTCCAGCGCCAGCTTCTGCTGCGGCGTGGCGGCGGCATCGGCATTCTTGAGGATGACGAAGGCGTAGGCCGCCTGCCCCTTGAGTTTGTCTTCCACGCCGACCACCGCCACTTCCGAGACATTCGGATGGCTGGAAATGCTCTCCTCGATTTCGCGCGTGCCCAAGCGGTGGCCGGCCACGTTGATGACGTCGTCGGTGCGACCGAGGATGAAGTAGTAGCCGTCCGCATCGCGGATACCCCAGTCGAACGTGGAGTAGGTCTCGCGCGCGAAGTTGCGCCAGTAGGTATTGACGAAGCGCTGGTCGTCGCCGTACACGGTTTGCATGCAGCCCGGCGGCAAGGGGCCGTCGATCACCACCACGCCCTTTTCGTTGGCGCCGCATGCCTGGCCGGTGGCTTCGTTGATGATGGCCATCTTGTAGCCGGGCATCGGCACGCCCGGGCTGCCCAGGCGCGTGGGCTTGTCGTCCACGCCGCGGGCGATGGAGATGATCGGCCAGCCGCTCTCGGTCTGCCAATAATTGTCGATTACCGGCACGCCCAGCTCGCCGGCGATCCAGCTGGAAGTGGTTTCATCCAGCGGCTCGCCGGCCAGGTACAGCGCCTTGAGCGAGGAAGTGTCGTGCTTCTTCATGCATTCCGGCGGCTGCTTTTTCAGCACGCGGATGGCGGTCGGCGCCGAGAACATGCGCGTGACCTTGTATTTTTCGACGATGCTCCACCAGATGCCGGCATCGGGCCGGATCGGCAAGCCTTCATAGAGCACCGTCGCCATGCCCTGGATCAGCGGGCCGTAGACGATGTAGGAATGCCCGACCACCCAGCCGATGTCGGAGGTGCAGAAGTAAGTCTCGCCGGGATTGCCGCAGAAGATATGCTGCATCGACGACGCCAGCGCCACCGCATAACCGCCGACATCGCGCTGCACGCCCTTGGGCTTGCCGGTGGTGCCCGAGGTGTAGAGGATGTAGCTGGTCTCGTTCGATTCCAGCCAGGTCACCGGCACCTGCGTTCCCAGATATCGCTCGCGCAGCGGCGCGTAATCGACGTCGCGCTCAAGCGTGCGCGGCATTTCCGCCAGGCCGCGGTCGGCCAGCAACACATGCGCCGGCTTGTGCGCCGCCATCCGGATGGCCTCGTCGAGCAGGCCTTTGTACGGGATCACCTTGCCGCCGCGCGAACCGGCATCGGCCGAGACGATCAGGCGCGGCCTGGCATCGTCGATGCGCGAAGCCAGGCTGTTGGAGGCGAAACCGCCGAACACCACCGAATGCACGGCGCCGATGCGCGCGCAAGCCAGCATGGCGAACACCGCTTCGGCAATCATCGGCATGTAGATCAGTACCCGGTCGCCGCGCGCCACGCCCAGCGACTGCATGGCGGCGGCCATGGCCATGACCTCCTGCTGCAGTTCTGCGTAGGTATAGGTGCGCTCGCTGCCGGTCTCGGTGGAAATGGCGATCAGCGCGGGCTGCTGCGCCCGCTGCGGGAGATGGCGGTCGACCGCGTTGTAGCAGAGATTGGTCCGCCCGCCAATGAACCAGCGCGCGAACGGCGGCTGCGAATAATCCAGCGTCTGGGAAAACGGTTGCTCCCAGTGGATGCGTTCGGCCTCCCTGGCCCAGAAGAGCTCAGGCTGCTCGATGGACTGCCGATAGAATTCCTCGTATTGCATGACGTCTCCTCATGTCTTCGAATTGGAATCTGGAATCTGTTATGTGCCCGCTGTTGTTGGTTGGTGTTGCGGGTATCGCGACGATGGCCTCAGTGTGGCATCCCAAACTTACTTGCTGCTGAATTGCGTGCGTCCGAACCGGACAGCGTCTCGCGCGGCGCCCGCATCCGATACCCGCAAACAGGCATCGGGGGCATCAGGCATCGGGCATGGCGATCGGGCGGCGAACGCCGCCCGGGAAGGAAAGGCGCGCATCCGTTACCCGCCGAATGCGCCAACCGGAGCCGGACTTACCTGGCCTTGCAGTCGTTGGCCAGCTGCTGCCCGATTTTTGAATTGAGCAACATCGACTTGGACGGAATCTGGATCCACACCAGCCCTTCGCTCTTGTTCTCCAGGCGTACGGCGCCGGTCGACGTGCCGACCGGGTTCATCAGGTACGAATTGCCCTTCCACACCAGCGTGACGCCGTCGGTAACGCGGCCGTCCATGCGCAACTCCACCTTGTTGCCCAGCTCGCAGTTGAAGTTGCCGGTGACCAGTTGCGTGGCCCAGGTGGGCTGGCTGGCGGCCGGCGCCTTGATGATCTGCGGCAGCACCGGCTTGGTGTCGGTGACCGGCATTTTCTCCGAAGCGCAGGAGGCCAGCACGGCGACGACGGCAAATACGGAGCAAGACTTGAAGACGAAGGAGAGGCGCGAAGCGTTCAATACGGTCATCGGGATATCCAGGAGTGATGTCGGATCCGGATTCCGCAATGCAGCGAACCGGATCGGGAATGGCAAAACTGATCCGCCCGCATCTTAGCAATTAATTGCAATTCGCTCGACTTCTTCGCATGCTTGTTACAAATATCCACATCGGCCGACGACGCATGGGCCGCCGGCCGGCGCTCCTCATTTGCGCTTGGAGATGGGCACGAACTTCAGGTCTTCCGGGCCGACATAGTTGGCCGACGGGCGGATGATCTTGTTGTCGACGCGCTGTTCGATGATGTGCGCGGCCCAGCCCGAGGTGCGCGCGATCACGAACAGCGGGGTGAACATCGCGGTCGGCACGCCCATCATGTGGTAGGACACGGCCGAGAACCAGTCCAGGTTGGGGAACATCTTCTTGATGTCCCACATCACCGTTTCCAGGCGTTCGGCGATATCGAACATCTTGGTCGAACCGGCGTCCTTGGACAGCTTGCGCGCCACTTCCTTGATCACCTTGTTGCGCGGGTCGGAAATGGTGTAGACCGGATGGCCGAAGCCGATCACCACTTCCTTGTTCTCGACGCGGCGGCGGATGTCGGCTTCGGCCTCGTCCGGATTGTCGTAGCGCTTCTGGATCTCGAACGCCACCTCGTTGGCGCCGCCATGCTTGGGGCCGCGCAGCGCGCCGATGGCGCCGGTGATGGCCGAGTACATGTCGGAACCGGTGCCGGCGATGACCCGGCCGGTGAAGGTGGAGGCATTGAATTCGTGTTCGGCGTACAGGATCAGCGAGGTATGCATCGCCTTTTCCCATTGCGCGGACGGCTTCTCGCCGTGCAGCAGGTGCAGGAAGTGGGCGCCGATCGACTCGTCGTCGGTCTCGACTTCGATGCGCTTGCCGTTGTGGCTGTAGTGGTACCAGTACAGCAGCATGGAACCCAGCGACGCCATCAGGCGGTCGGCGATGTCGCGCGCGCCCGGGATATTGTGGTCGTCCTTCTCCGGCAGCACACAGCCCAGCGCGGAGACGCCGGTGCGCATCACGTCCATCGGGTGCGATGCGGCCGGCAGCCATTCCAGCGCCGCCTTCACATTGGCCGGCAGGCCGCGCAGCGCCTTCAGTTTGGCCTTGTAGGCGCGCAGTTCGGCCGCGGTGGGCAACTTGCCGTGCACCAGCAGGTGGGCGATCTCTTCGAATTCGCAGCTGTCGGCCACGTCCAGGATGTCGTAGCCGCGGTAATGCAGGTCGTTGCCGGTCTTGCCGACGGTGCACAGCGCGGTGTTGCCGGCCGTCACGCCGGACAGCGCCACGGATTTCTTGGGCTTGAAGCCGCCTGCTGTCGGGGTTGTCTGCTGCTCGCTCATCGTGTTCTCCTCAGGGGTTTCGGTTATGCGTTGATGGCGCCCGGCTCGCCGCGCGCCATGTGATGACGTTTTCTCTTATTTGTTCTTCTGCTGCGCGAACAGCGCATCGAGCTTCTGCTCGTAGGTGTGGTAGTCGATGCGGTCGTACAGCTCCATGCGCGTTTGCATGGTGTCGACCACATTCTTCTGCGTGCCGTCGCGGCGGATCGCGTTGTAGACGTTCTCGGCCGCCTTGTTCATGGCGCGGAAAGCCGACAGCGGATACAGCACCAGGCCGACGTCGGCGCCCTTGAGTTCATCCACGGTAAACAGCGGGGTCGAGCCGAACTCAGTGATGTTGGCCAGGATCGGCACCTTCACCGCATTGGCGAATTTCTTGTACATCGCCAGGTCGGTGATGGCTTCCGGGAAGATCATGTCGGCGCCGGCTTCGACGCAGGCCACCGCGCGCTCGATGGCCGCCTCCAAGCCTTCGACGGCCAGGGCATCGGTGCGCGCCATGATCACGAAATCATCGTCGGTACGGGCATCGACGGCAGCCTTGATGCGATCCACCATTTCCTGCTTGCTGACGATCTCCTTGCCGGGGCGGTGGCCGCAGCGCTTGGCGCCGACCTGGTCTTCGATGTGGATGGCGGCGGCGCCGAACTTGATCATCGACTTGACGGTGCGGGCGACGTTGAAGGCCGAGGCGCCGAAGCCGGTATCGACATCCACCAGCAGCGGCAGGTCGCATACGTCGGTGATGCGGCGCACGTCGGTCAGCACATCGTCGAGGTTGGAGATGCCCAGGTCGGGCAAGCCCAGCGAGCCGGCCGCCACGCCGCCGCCGGACAGGTAGATCGCGCGAAAGCCGGCGCGCTTGGCCAGCAATGCGTGGTTGGCGTTGATCGCGCCGATGACCTGCAGCGGGGATTCTTCCTGGACGGCCTTGCGGAATGCTGCGCCTGCGGAGTGGAGAGCCATGGTGACACCTTCTGGATGGGTTGCTGGATACGCTGAAGCGGGCGCCAGGCAATGGCGGCGACGTTTCAGCGGACAAACTGGCAGACTGCATTGCAACGCCCGTGCCATCCCCCGGCCCGAAAAGCGAACCTTGCTGGCCGCCGCCCCCTCCCCGAACGCCAAACGCAGCAAAATCAATGACTTAGCCCCCTCCTCGCCCTGCCCGCAACGCGACGCAGGCGTGTTCCCCCGTGCCTCTGCCAGGCAGCAAAAGTGTTTCACATGTGTTACATTTTTGTTCCATGAGACACTAAATGAAACACATCTCCTTTCAATGAAACGCCCCGCCTATCGCGATGCCGACCGCCCGTCCGACAAACCGGTCATCTGGACGGTATCGGTTTCCCGCCTGTCCGAGCTCTTTCGCGACATCACGCTGGAGTTCGACGAGCTGGCCGACATCGAACCCATCCACCTCGGTTTCGACGAGGCGGTGCGCCACATCCGCGAACGGCTGGCGACCGAGCGCTGCGACGCGGTCATCTCGGCCGGCTCCAACGGCGCTTATCTCAAGAGCCGCCTGCCGGTGCCGGTGATCGTGGCCCGCGCCAGCGGCTTCGACGTGATGCAGGCGCTGGCCCGCGCGCGCAAGCTCACGCCGCGCATCGGCCTGATCACCTATCAGGAAACCATGCCGGCACTGGCCGAATTCCAGCAGATGTTCGGCCTGGACATCGTGCAGCGCACCTACGCCACCGAGGAAGACGCGCGCGCCCAGGTCAACGACCTCAAGGCCGCCGGCATCAAGGCCATCGTCGGCGCCGGCCTGATCACCGACCTGGCAGAAGAAGCCGGCCTGCAAGGCGTCTTCATCTATTCCTCGGCCTCGGTGCGCCAGGCGTTCGAAGACGCGCTGGAACTGGCGCGCCTGACCCAGCTGGAATCCGGCCGCTGGCGCAGCCTGCCGGTGGCCGATACGCTGCGCGCGCGCCATCACATCAACGACCTGCGCGGCGAGTCGCCGGCGATGGAGGCGGTGCGCCAGTCGATCACGCTGTTCGCGCGCTCGCCAGCCACCGTGCTGATCCAGGGCGAAACCGGCACCGGCAAGGAACTGGCGGCGCAGGCGATCCACCGCGCCCATCCGCTGATGCAGGGCAAGGTACAGGCGGCGCATCCCTTCGTGGCGGTCAATTGCGGCGCGCTGGCCGAGTCGCTGCTGGAGTCCGAGCTGTTCGGCTACGAGGAAGGCGCCTTCACCGGCTCGCGCCGCGGCGGGCGCGCCGGCCTGTTCGAAGCGGCCAACCGCGGCACGCTGCTGCTCGACGAGATCGGCGAAATGCCGCTGCCCTTGCAGACGCGCTTGCTGCGCGTGCTGGAAGAACGCGAGGTGGTGCGGGTAGGCGGCACCCGCCCCATCCCGGTGGATGTGCGCATCATCAGCGCCACCCACTGCGACCTCGATGCGCGCGTGCGGGAAGGCCGTTTCCGCGCCGACCTGTATTACCGGCTGGGCGTGCTGCGCCTGCAACTGCCGCCGCTGCGCGAGCGCCGCGAAGACATCGCGGCGCTCGCCGAATGGCACCTCAAGCACGCGCTGGCGGCGCTGGATGTGCGCCCGCACGCCAACCTGCACGCCGAGATCGCGCATTGCGCGCCGCTGCTGGGCGCCTACGCATGGCCGGGCAATGTGCGCGAGCTGCGCAACATGATGGAAAGGCTGGCGCTGTTTCTCGCCGCCGAACCGCTGCAGGCATTGACCCCGGCGCTGATCCAGGCCGTCGCACCTGAAATCGCCGCGTCCGGCATCCGGCAAGCGATGCCGGCATCATCGTCATCGCCCGTGGCGTTGCAAGAACCGGCGCTGCCCGATATCCGTACCGTCCTGCAGCGCTGCGGCGGCAACCGGGCGGCGGCGGCGCGCCAACTCGGGATCAGCCGCACGACGTTGTGGCGCAAGTTGAAAGAGGCCGGCGAACCCGAGCTGCCATGACGACATGGCAACGGCGCCCCGCCGGCAAATTCATCAACCGGCTCGCCCTCGCCTTGCCGTAAATTATTTACGCCGCATGGAATTTCAAACACCTTCCCAGCGCCTGATAATCGGGAGAACTCGCTTCTTGACAGCGAGTTCTCCCGCCGCCTATGCTCGGCCGCTGTAGCGGCATATGCCATACCCGGAGCAAGCAGACACATACCCAAGCAGCCGCTGTTCGCCCATTCCGGTGAGGCCATCGAGCTCCGCGCTTTCATCCACAAGCGTCATTCAAAAAAGGGAAAACCCATGACCAGCACAACCGTTTCGCCGACGGCCGAACATACGCATCCGCAGGCCAGGCGCGCCATCATTTCCTCGTCCATCGGCAATGCGCTCGAATGGTTCGATATCCTGATCTACGGCGCCTTCGCAGTCGTCATCGCCAAGCAGTTCTTCCCTACCGGGAACGACACCGTCTCGCTGCTGCTGACCTTCGGCACCTTCGGCGTCTCGTTCTTCATGCGTCCGCTGGGCGCGGTGGTGCTCGGCGCTTACTCCGACCGCGTCGGCCGCAAGTCGGCGCTGATGCTGTCGATCATGCTCATGACCATCGGCACCGCGCTGATCGCGTTCATGCCCAACTATGAAAGCATCGGCCTGCTGGCACCGGCCGGCATCGCGCTGGGCAAGATGATCCAGGGCTTTTCCGCCGGCGGCGAATTCGGCAGCTCGACCGCCTTCCTGGTGGAACACGCGCCGCACCGCCGCGGCTTCTTCTCCAGCTGGCAAGTCGCCAGCCAGGGCGTGAGCCTGCTGCTGGCAGCCCTCTTCGGCGCCGTGCTCAACAACATGTTGACCGCCGACCAGCTGGCCTCGTGGGGCTGGCGCGTGCCGTTCGTGTTCGGCCTGCTGATCGCGCCGGCCGGCATCTACATCCGCCGCCACCTGGATGAGTCGCCCGAGTTCAAGGATTCCGACGAGAAGACCGACGCCCCGCTGCGCGACACCTTCTCCAGCCAGAAGCTGCGCCTGCTGATCGGTTCGGGCAGCGTGATCATGGCCACCGTCTCGGTCTACCTGTCGCTGTACATCCCGACTTACGCGGTCAAGCAGCTCGGCCTGCCGGCCTGGTCCTCGTTCGCCGCCATGTCGGTGGCCGGCATCATCATGGCGCTGGGTTCGCCGCTGGTGGGCGCCTGGTCCGACAAGATCGGCCGCACCCCGTTCATGATCGCCAGCAGCGCGCTGTACATCGTGCTGACCTATCCGATGTTCGTGTTCCTGACCAATTCGCCGGGCTTCCTGCAATTGCTGTTGCTGCAGACCGTGATCGGCGTGCTGATGACCATGTACTTCGCCGCGATGCCTGCCTTGCTGGCCGACATCTTCCCGGTCGCCACGCGCGGCACCGGCATGTCGCTGGCCTATAACATCGCCGTGACCATCTTCGGCGGCTTCGCCGGCCTGATCATCACCTGGCTGATCGACTTCACCGGCGACAAGCTGTCGGTGAGCTACTTCGTCATCTTCGGCGCCGTACTGAGCCTGTTGGCCAGCCTGTCGGCGCGCCTGGTGCTGCGCCTGCGCTGACGGCTTCGCCGGGCCGGCCTGCGAATGGCTGGCCCGGCGCACCGATGGCGCACCGGCAGCGCCAATGAAAATGGCCCGCATGCAACGATGCGGGCCATTTCTCTTTTTCTTTCCGTTCTGCTGTTTCCTCCCTCCCGGCAACGCCACGCAGCAGCCCGCGCGTCGCCGTCCCCTTCAATCGTCTTCGGCGCCGCCAATGCCCAGCTCCTGGATCTTGCGGGTGATGGTATTGCGTCCGATCCCCAGGCGCACCGCCGCGTCGTTCTTGCGGCCATGCGTGTGCTTGAGCGCGATCTTGATCAGCGCCGCCTCGAACTGGCGGCCCAGGATGTCCATCACTTCCGGCTGTTCCTGCGCCAGCATGTGCGCGGCTTCGGCTTCCAGCAGGGAAATCCAGCTGGCGTGACTGGCTTCGGCAGGCGCCGGGTAGCCACCCTCGCCGCCCGCCGGCTGCGACATGGCCGCCGAGGCCGGGGCCGAGACCGTCTGCGCCGGCTGCGGCGCATGCACGCGCTCTTCCACCAGGTCCTGCGGCAGGTCCTTGATCTCCACCGTCTGGCCGGGCGCCATCACGGTGATCCAGTTGCACAGGTTTTCCAGCTGGCGCACGTTGCCGGCGAACTCCAGTTGCGACAGGAACTGCATCGCCTGCGGCGACAGGCGCTTGGCCTCCACGCCCAGCTGGCGCGCGCTCTGCGAGAGGAAGTGGCGCGCCAGGATCGGAATGTCTTCGCTGCGCTCGCGCAGGCTGGGCAAGCGCAGGCGGATCACGTTCAGGCGATGGTACAGGTCTTCCCGGAACAGGCCTTCGCGCACGCGTTGTTCCAGGTTCTGGTGCGTGGCCGCGATCACCCGCACATTGGCCTTCAAGGACTGATGGCCGCCGACGCGGTAGAAGTGGCCGTCCGACAGCACGCGCAACAGGCGCGTCTGCAAGTCCAGCGGCATGTCGCCGATTTCATCGAGGAACAGCGTGCCGCCCTCGGCCTGCTCGAAGCGGCCGCGGCGCATCGCTTGTGCACCGGTAAAGGCGCCGCGCTCATGGCCGAACAGTTCGGATTCCAGCAGGTCCTTGGGGATCGCCGCGGTGTTCAAGGCGACGAAGGGCTGGCTGGCGCGCGGGCTGTGCTTGTGCAATGCGCGCGCCACCAGTTCCTTGCCGGAGCCGGATTCGCCGGTGATCAGTACCGTCACGTTCGATTGCGACAGGCGGCCGATGGCGCGGAACACGTCTTGCATGGCCGGCGCCTGGCCGAGGATTTCGGGGGTCTGCGCAGCCGACTGTTCGACATCGATTTCGCGCAGGCTTTCGTCGAGCGCGCGGCGGATCAGTTCGACCGCCTTGTCGACGTCGAAAGGCTTGGCCAGGTATTCGAAGGCCCCGCCCTGGAACGCCGAGACGGCCGAATCCAGGTCGGAGAATGCGGTGATGATGATGACGGGGATGCCGGGATGCTTGGCCTTGACGGTCTGCAGCAGCTCCAGCCCGGACGCGCCCGGCATGCGGATGTCGGAAACCAGGACCTGCGGCGTGCCGCTTTGCAGGGCTTGGATGGCGTCGCGCGCGCTGGAAAAGCTTTGCGTGGCGAGATTTTCTCGGGCCAGGGCCTTTTCGAGAACCCAGCGTATCGATTCGTCGTCGTCAACAATCCAGATTGGCTTCATAAATAACTGTTCCTGCGTTGGTCATGCTGTTAATGCTTCTGTAGTGCAGCGTGGCGGCACACCGCAACGACAGCCCCCGATGACGAAATGCTTCCATCACACTGGTTTGGCGCGCCGCCTGCGGCCATCGGCTCACGGCAGCGGTATTAGTATTCTGAAATCGGTGCATCCCGGCCGGCTCTCGCATTCGATCACGCCCATGTGCTGGTGAACGAAAGTCTGCGCCAGCGTCAATCCGAGCCCGCTGCCTCCCTCGCGTCCCGATACCAGCGGATAGAAAATCCTTTCCTGGATGTCGGGGGGGATGCCCGGGCCGTTGTCGATGATATGCAAGTCTAGTGCCAGCCGGTATCGCACCTTGGATAGCGTCACTTGCCGGCTCACGCGGGTGCGCAAAATCAGTTCGCCGTCGCCGGCGCGGATGCGTTCGGCCAGGGCTTGCGCCGCGTTGTGGACGATGTTGAGCAGCGCCTGGATAAGCTGCTCCTTGTCGCCGCGGAATTCGGGAATGGAAAGGTCGTAGTCGCGCTTGATGGTCAGGCCTTGCGGGAACTCGGCCACGATCAGGCTGCGTACCCGTTCGCACACTTCATGGATATTGACGTCGCCCACGATGTGCGGATGGCGGTGCGGCGCCAGCAGGCGGTCGACCAGCGTCTGCAGCCGGTCGGCTTCCTTGATGATGACCTGGGTGTATTCGCGCAATTCCTTCAGGTGGCGCTCGGGCAGCTCCAGCTCCAGCAATTGCGCCGCGCCGCGGATGCCGCCCAGCGGGTTCTTGATTTCGTGCGCCAGGTTGCGGATCAGTTCCTTGTTGGCCTGGCTCTGGTCGAACATGCGCTCTTCGCGGTCCAGCTTGAGTTGCTGCACGTTTTCGCGCAGCTCGAGCAGCACCGGCATGTCCGGGTTGTCCAGCGGCGTGACGATGGTATGCACCTGCAAGGGCTCGCGGTTGGCGCGCTCCAGCACCAGGTCCAGGCGCTTGTCGGCGAACTGGTGTTCGATGGCCTGGGAGAACAGCGCCGACAGTTCCGTGCCGTTGAGGAAGATCTCCGACAGCTTCTGCTGCGACAAGACCTTGAACGAGCTCTCCAGCAGGTTCTCGGCCGCGGCGTTGGCGTACACGATGCCGCCCCGGGCATCCAGAATGATCACCGCCGAAGCCAGCAGGTCGAGGCCGTCAAGCGAGGGGAAATTTGTCTTCATTCGGATAATCGTTGACCCTGAAATCGTTGGTGGCGCTGGCGGCCATTGCGCCAGCGCGCTTACTCATCGCAAAGGCGGGGGCCTTGCGCCCTGCATTTGCCACTCATGCCCTAGCAAGTTTCGGGCGAGCCCGCATGCCGCTGCCTGCCACCGCATTTCGCGCCTCAATCCCTGAGCGCCTGCTCAAGCGCGGCGACTGCCGCCGCGCTTTGCCCGATCGCCGCCTGCAAGGCGGCGCTGCGCGCCTGGTAGCGGGCGTAATTGCGCTCGTCGCCGCGTCGCTCGGGTTCACCGCCGTTATATTCGCGCCTGAGCGCATCGAGCCTGTTGCGCTCCGCGACCAGACGTTCGCGCAGCGCGATGCGGGAGCGTTCTTCATCGGCCGGCGCCGCCGGCGGCAAATCCTTCCGCTCCGTGGCAATGCCATTGCCGCTGACCGCGCCCAGCGGCGCCAGCACGCTCTTGCGGCAATGCGCCGCGCGCGCGTCATCGCGGTATTCGACGCCGCCGCTGCCGACGCACACATAGATGTCGGCAGCTTGCCCGGCCGCACAAGCCAGCAGTGCCGCCGCCCATCCCAAACCATACCTGCGCCTCATCGCGTCCTCCGGAAAACCTCCACCGCCTTATGACAAGGAGAGGGGCATTCCGGCTGCGCGCAAACAAAAAAGGGGAAGCAAGCTTCCCCTTTTTTTGAAGACCCGTCTTCGATTACAGCGAGTAGTACATATCGAATTCGATCGGGTGAGTGGTCATGCGGAAGCGTTGGACTTCCTGACCCTTCAGTTCCAGATAGGCATCGATCATGCTGTCGGTGAAGACGCCGCCGCGGGTCAGGAACTCGCGGTCCTTGTCCAGGTGGTCCAGCGCTTCTTCCAGCGAGGCGCAGACGGTCGGGATCAGCTTGTCTTCTTCCGGCGGCAGGTGGTACAGGTCCTTGGTCGCGGCTTCGCCCGGGTGGATCTTGTTCTGCACGCCGTCCAGGCCAGCCATCAGCAACGCGGCGAAGCACAGGTACGGGTTGGCCAGCGGATCCGGGAAACGAGTCTCGATGCGGCGGCCCTTCGGGTTGGCCACGTGCGGGATACGGATCGATGCCGAACGGTTGCGGGCCGAGTAGGCCAGCTTGACCGGGGCTTCGAAGCCGGGAACCAGGCGCTTGTACGAGTTGGTGCCGGGGTTGGTGATCGCGTTGAGCGCCTTGGCGTGCTTGATGATGCCGCCGATGTAATACAGCGCGAATTCCGACAGGCCGGCGTAGCCGTCGCCTGCGAACAGGTTCTTGCCGTCCTTCCATACGGACTGGTGCACGTGCATGCCCGAACCGTTATCGCCGACCAGCGGCTTGGGCATGAAGGTTGCGGTCTTGCCGTAGGTGTGGGCGACGTTCCAGATCACGTACTTCAGGGTCTGGGTCCAGTCGGCGCGCTCGACCAGGGTCGAGAACTTGGTGCCCAGCTCGTTCTGGCCGGCGCCGGCCACTTCGTGGTGGTGCACTTCGACGGGGATGCCCAGCGATTCCAGGATCAGGGACATTTCCGAACGCATGTCCTGGAAGCTGTCGACCGGCGGAACCGGGAAGTAGCCGCCCTTGACGGTCGGACGGTGGCCGGAGTTGCCGCCTTCGATCTTGGCGCCGGTGCTCCAGGAAGCTTCTTCGGAATCGATCTTGACGAAGGAACCGGACATGTCCGCGCCCCAGCGCACGCCGTCGAAGATGAAGAATTCGGGTTCCGGGCCGAAGTAGGCGGTGTCGCCCAGGCCGGAGGACTTCAGGTAGGCTTCAGCGCGCTTGGCGATGGAACGCGGGTCGCGGTCGTAGCCCTTGCCGTCGGACGGCTCGATCACGTCACACTGCATGAACAGCGTGGTTTCTTCCATGAACGGGTCGATGTTGGCAGTGTTCGGATCCGGGATCAACAGCATGTCGGAGGCTTCGATACCCTTCCAGCCTGCGATCGACGAACCGTCGAAAGCGTGACCGGATTCGAACTTGTCGATGTCGAAATGCGAAACAGGCACGGAAACGTGCTGTTCCTTGCCGCGGGTGTCCGCGAAACGGAAGTCAACAAATTTGACTTCGTTGTCCTTCACCATCTTCAAAACCTCTGCGGCCGTCCTTGCCATGCGAATCTCCTAAAACGAGGAAGTAGTATAAATTTGGGGGTTGAGCCGTTTTCTGCGACTGGATCTTTGCAATTGATACAACGGTCTTGCGCCGGAACTCAGACGCGGATGATAGCAGATTCCATGCCACCGCCCTTTCAGGGGCGGCAATTATGGAATATTTTAGGGAGCAGAGGCTGGACGGCCGTTCCCTTCAGTGCATGCGGGGTGAATTTGCGCATTATTTTAGTGCATTTTACCCGTATTGCACCAACGTTGAACATATTGGTGCATATGGTGACTGATGCGCACTTATTTGGTGCTTTTATGCCGATAAGCGATCCAGAGCGATACATCCGCTGCGCCAAAAGAATTAATCTTTTAATTTATTTATAATTTTTAGCCATTTCCACCCCAGATAACCCAGCGAGGCGCCGATGACCCAAGAACAGATCCTCACCATTGCCGGCCAGCGCGCCCAGGACGGCCAGCTCCCCTACCGCGGGGCCGTCACGCCGCAGGAAGCCTTCGCCCTGATTCAGGGCAACCCCGCCATCAAGCTGGTGGACGTGCGGACCAAGGCTGAACGCGACTGGGTCGGGATGGTGCAAATCCCGGCCGGGCAACACCTGTTCGTGCAATGGAATTTGTATCCGGAAGGCAAGCCCAATCCGCAATTCCTCGAGCAGTTGCAGCAAGCCGCCGGCCCCGACGAGATACTGCTGTTCCTGTGCCGCTCCGGGGTTCGTTCCAAGCATGCCGCCAAACTGGCGAGCGAAAACGGCTATCGCAATTGCTTCGACATCGTCGAAGGCTTTGAAGGCAACAAGGATGCGGCCGGGCACCGCAAGACAGTGGAAGGATGGTGCAAGGCCGGCCTGCCCTGGGTAGGCGCCTGAAGCGCCTCTCGGCAACCGGCGTCGGCGGCATTATCGCGGCCCGGCCATTGTTCTTGTCTGCAAGACTCCCCGCCGCGGGGCAGCCGGATTGCCGCTCAGGTCCCCAGGGGGACCTCCAGTTGCGCCATCAATCCAACGATGGCGGCAAAGCCGGCGGCGCCATTGCGCGTGGCATCTTCGATGCGCTCCAGCGTCGTAACGATCTCCTCCCGCTGCATCGTCAGCGCCGCGCCTTTCATCCGGTGCGCCAGGCGCTGGACGGCTGCGACATCGGATGCGGCATGGGCCGTGCGCATGGCCGCCAGGTCCTGCAACGAGGTCGTGCGGAACAAGGCGTCCAGATCCACCGATTGCACATCCACCGGAGCGCTGGCGACCGGTTCGTCCACATCGTAATCGCACCATAGCGACAGCATTTTCTTGAACTCCCCGATCGGCAGCGGCTTACCCAGGATGCCGTCCATGCCGCTGTCCAGGCACAGCTGCACATGGGCCGCGTCAGCCTCGGCCGAGATGCCGATGAGCGGGGTGTAGCCCGCATCCGGGTCGCCCTCTTCGGCCTCGCGCACGCGCCGCGCCACTTCGTAACCGTTCATGTCCGGCATGTAACAGTCGAGCAGCACCAGGCCGTAGCGTTGCGCCTGGATGGCAGCCAGGGCCGACCTGCCATCTTCGGCGCCGGTCACGCGGCAGCCGAACTTGCGCAACTGCTTTTCGATCACCATGCGGCTGGTCGCCGAATCGTCGACCACCAGAATCCAGGGTCCTTTTTCGCTCATTGGTCGCTCCGTCCTTATCTCGGTCTCTTGGTCTCAGAGGTCTTCCAGCTGATGCTGGATCTTGAACAGCTCGCTGTCGTTGCGGACGCCAAGCTTGCGAAATGCCGACTGCTTCTGGCCGCTGATGGTCTTGACGCTGCGCGCGAACTTTTCCGCTATCTGCGTCACCGTCATGCCATCCAGGCAGCAACGCAGCACCTCGCGCTCACGCGGCGACAGCTCCGAGTTTTCGGAAAGGGAATCCGATACCGCTTCCCCTTCCCGGCCGCCCGTCCCCGGTTCGGCCGACAGCATCGACGACAATTCGGCTGCCATGTTGTTGTTGAGGTGGACACGGCCAAGGGAGACGGTGCGTATCGCCTGTATCAGTTCCGAGAGCTCCTGCGACTTGCCGACAAAACCGCGGGCGCCGGCCTTCATGGCCAAGGCTACCGTGGCGGGGTTGTAATGGGAGGAAGAAACCAGGATCTTGCTGTCCGGAAAACGCACCTTCAAGGCGCGGATCAGGTTCAGGCCGTCGATATCGTTGACCCCCAGGGCATAATCGATCACCAGCAGATCGGCCGGCGTGGTGCGCAAGGCGGCCATCATCTCCTTGCTGGTCGCAAACGAGCCCACGACCTGAAAGTCCGGCTCTTCGGACAGGCGGCCCGCCAGCCCGTAGCGGACCACTGCGTGGTCGTCCAGCAAGGCGATGCGAACCGTCGATACAGATGACCATGTCATCATGGATTCCTTTTTTGGCTGATGGCCCCGGCAGCCGCGGCGTCCCGGCTCCGCCCCTTCCCCCAGCAGCGAATGCCGTCCCATGCGCCGCGCGCCGGATGGCCGCGGTTGATCCCGCTCCAAGTGTACCAATAGCGCTTCGCGTCAAACGGGCGAATAAGGCCATGATTTCCCCGGCTTCAGGCAGGCGCCGGCCCGGCATCGCAAGATGGCGCGTGCATGCCGCCGCGTATGGCGCGCAGGAAGTCGGCCGCCTTCATCGACGGCGCGACATCGCCCTGCATCATGCGGCATCCCATTTTGCGCAAGGCTTCGGATGTTTCCGGGTCGTCCACGCCGCAGGCGACGACTCCCAGCCCCAGGCGCCTTCCGATGTCGAAGATGCTGTCGACCATGCTGCGCGAAAGCTCATGGCGCAGCAGTTGCCCGATCAGGCCGCCATCGATATGGATGCCGGTGAACGGCGCCTCGGCAAGCATGCTGATATTGGCGCTGCCCGCCCCAAAGCCGTTGAGCGACAGGCCGAATCCCTTGATGCGCAAGCGGTTGAGCGAGGCCGACAATGGCACCGGCAGTACCGGCGCGCCGACTTCCGTCAGGACGATGGAGACCTGTTCCGGGCTCAACTGATGCTGCCTCACCCGGTCGGCGAGATAGTCCACGATTTCCGGCGTCTGCAGCGTCTGGGCGGAGGCCTTGATGCTCAACGGCAGGCAGTGGCCGGCAGCCTTCAGTTTTTGCTGCACCCGCAGCACATGGTTGACGGTGCGGTAAAACAACACCAGTCCCAGCCCCTGCTGCTCGATCAAGGCCGTGAATTGCTCCGAGCGCAGTTTGCGGAATCTGGGATGGTTCCAGCGCACTTCGGCCGCGGCCGCGCCCATACGCAAACTCTCCGGCGAGATCTGCGGGCAATACCACACATCGAATTCGTCGACATCGCAGATGGCCCTGAGCAGATCGTCGTCGCTGATATTGCGCAATGCATCTTCGGCGCCGGCGCGGCGCTGGCGGCGCGGCTTGCCCAAGGCAATCGCCAGCTCGACCACATAGCACAGGGCGATATTGGACAGCGGCTTAGGCAAGGCCTCCACGGCCGCAAAACCGGCGTTCCTGGCCAACCTGATATGCGAATCCAGCATGCCCGCGCCTAGCACGCTCACCCACACCAGCATCGGGAACTGCCGCGGCGGCCCTGGCCGGTTGCGCGCCTGCTCCACATGGCGGACGATGAATTGCGGGCCGTCCATGTTGGGCATGCCGATGTCGCAGAAAATCAGGTCGACCCCATGCTCCTCCATGAGCCGGATCGCCTCCCGGCCATCGGCGGCTTCCAATACCTTTTGCGCCCCCATGCGCTTGAGATTGCCCGCCAGAACCGCCCTTTGCAGCGGCTCATCCTCCACCACCAGGATGGATAAGTCCGAGATCGATTTCATGATGTTTCAGGTTGTTTCAGCGCCGTTACCGGTCATGCCCCAACCTGCGATTCTGTGCCCGCGGCACATCGCCTCAAATAAGAATCGTCTGGAATGCCTCCCGAAGAATTATCAAAATACGATGCAATCCGGTTTCGCCACGGCCATGCAAACGATGGCGATATTCCCCACCGTCGCCGACGGACTGCATTAGAATCGAACAGACCAATCTCCCATCCCCCCATCGATCATGAAAAGATGGATTTTCTGCATATTCTGGGCACTCGCCGTCCCTGCCGCGGTTCTCGCCGGGACGACGGCGCAATTGCGCGTCACCGGCCGCATCGTGCCCAATGCCTGTGTGCCCAATTTCATCGGCGGCGGCGTGATCGACTACGGCGCCATCCCTTCCGGCGCGCTCTCGCCGCACGCGCCGACTTTGCTGCCTGCCAGGTCGGTCGGCCTGCAAGTGTCTTGCGGCATTCCCGCCAGCGTGGCGCTGCGCCTGGTAGATAACCGCCCGCTGACGGCAACCGAGGGCATGGTCAAGACCTCGGCCCGCCCCAGCATGCTGCGCGACGGGCGTTATTTCGGACTGAAAAACGAACAAGGCCTGCGCGTCGGCGGCTATGTGCTGCGTTTCGAGCCGCGCGGCGATGCCGCCTCTCCCAACCTGCAAATGAGTGCGCCGGGCAACGCCGCAAGCGGCGCCTGGACGGCGCGCACCGACGGCATGCTGCTGCAGGACACGCTCTACACCTGGGCCGCAGGTCAACGGAACATCCCGGCAAAGATGCAGCAAATGGACGCCACGCTGAGCATCCAGCCCGTCATCGACGCCCGCAATGGCGGCCTGGCAGACGAAATCCCCCTGGACGGGTCGGCCACTTTCGAGCTGGTCTACCTCTGAAATCGAACCGTCCCTGCCACCGCTGTTCCGTCCTCGATACCACCATGCCAACCTTCCCCTTGCGTTCCCGTCCGCTGCTGCGCCTGATGCTGCTTTGCGCGGGATTGGCCCATGCCGGCGGCAGCGGCGCAGCCAGCATGGCGCCGCTGGAAGTCATGGTCACGCTGACGCCGGCCGCCTGCACGCCGACGCTGTCCAACGGCGGCGTGGCCGACTATGGCGCCATGAATGCCAATATCCTGCGCCAGGGCCAGGTCACGGCGCTGCCGGTCATAAGCATGACCTTTTCCATCAACTGCGACGCCGCCGCCAAATTCAGCATCAGGGCCATCGACAACCGCAGCGCCTCGCTGGTATCCGGCATCGTTGCCGCCGGCTCGGGCGACGGCGCGCTGGGCGACGACTACAACTTCGGCCTGGGCAAGGTCGCCGGCCGCAACATCGGCGGCTATTCCATCCGCCTCATGCCCAATACCTATACCGGCGACTACCGGCCGGTGAAGCTGATGTCCTCATCCGATGGCAATATCTGGAACGATGCCGGCAACGGGGCCGTCTCCAAACGGCTGCGTTTCTCATGGGGAGCCGACAACGGCGCGGTCGACGCCTACAAGGCGATATCGGGCCGGCTGTCCGTGCATCCCTATGTCAACAAAGCGGAAAACCTGCCGCTGGGCCAGGACATCCCGCTCGACGGTTCGGCCACGCTGGAGCTGCATTACCTGTAGCGCCGGCTGGCCGGGCACGGCAAAAAAACCGGAGCGGCGCGAAACGGCTAAAACAGCCATAAACCGCCTGTTGTTCGATCGCTTGCCGCCGGACGTGATCGGCGATGATAAAAAGACAGACAGTTTCGTTATCGGGGGAGGGGAAACGGGATGTACGCTTTAACTTTAACCATGCAGCAAAAACACATGCGCGGGCTGGCATGCCTGGCGCTTCTGGCAGCGGCCTGCGCTGCCGCGCCCGGCGCCCGCGCCAGCGGCATGCTGCCGGAAACATCGGTGGTCATCGTCAACGAAGCCGACGGCGAAGCCAGCATGAACGTCAAGAATACCGACGCCGCCGCCACCCTGCTCTACACCTCCATCCAGAACCTGCCGGAAGACCAGGAGTCGCTGCTGGTGGTTTCCCCGCCGGTGGCCCGGGTGGAAGCGGAGCAGACGCAACTGGTGCGCTTCATCCTGCAACTGAAGGAACCGCTCAAGACGCAGCGCCTCAAGCGCGTCATTTTCGAGGGCATCCCGCAGAAAGGTCCCGATGGCGGCGTCAAGGTGACCATGAACGTGCGCCAGAACCTGCCGCTGATCATCCATCCCAAGAACCTGCCCCTGAACCGCGAACCCTGGAAGCTGCTGAGCTGGTCCATCAGCGGCGATTCGCTGGTGATGCGCAACGACAGCGCCTATGTGGTGCGCTTCGCCCAGGCGGTGGCGCTGCTGCCGTCCATGACCGAAGTCGACATGAGCCGCACCTATATCTTGCCGGGAGAAAAACTGAGCGGCCAGATCAAGGGCAACGCGGCGGGCACGACGGCGGTGCGCCTGTCGCCGGCGACGGTGTACGGCTTCTCCGTCGACACTTTCGACGCGCCGCTGGCCAAACCCTGAGCCCTCACGGGTGGCGACCGCGGACAACGGCCTGTCTTCTTCCGGTACGCGGCAACGGCATACCGGAGGGACAGTCGCGCCGCGCCTGTCGCCATGCTGCCTCCGTCTCCTGCTCGCGCTCGGCGGCCTGGCCGCGGCGCTCCCGGCATGGGCGCAACTGCCGGCCGGGTTCGACCTGGACATGCTGCGCGAGCGCGGCATCGACCCGCAAATCGCCGAATACTTCAAGGACGCCGCCCGCTTCCGCCCCGGCATCAACATCGTCACGCTGTTCGTCAACGGACAGCCGCGCGGGCGCATCGATGCGCGCTTCGACGACAAGGGCGAACTCTGCTTCGACCGCAACCTGCTCAACAAGGGTGGCCTGAAGACGCCGGAAAACACCCTGCCGGTTCCCGCGGCGGCAACCGGGCCATGCTACGACTTCATGGCCGCCTATCCGCAGACCGGGATCGAACTCAGGCCGGGCAAGGAAGAAGTCGCGCTGGTGGTGCCGACCGATGCGATACGGCCCAATGAAAGCGATTTTTCCGGCTTCGCCACCGGCGGCAGCGCCGCCCTGCTCAACTATGACATCGTGAGCTCGCGCAGCCAGTTCGGCAGCAGCTCCAGCCAGTTCCTCAGCGCCAACCTGGAATACGGCTTCAACGCGCGCGACTGGATCGTGCGTGGGCGCACCATGTATGCGCGGCAAGACCAGTCCTCGCAGCGCCAGCACTTGTACGCCTATGCGCAGCACACGCTGGTGGACTACAAAGCCATCTTCCAGGGCGGCCAGGTCAACATCCTCAATACCGCTTTCGCCGCCGGCCCCATCACCGGGCTGCAGATCGTGCCGGAGACCGCGTTGTCGTCCGGCTCGATCAACAACGTGATGGTCGAAGGCATCGCGCAGACCCAGGCGCGGATCGAGGTGCGCCAGAACAACGCATTGATCTACTCGACGGTGGTGCCCAGCGGCCCCTTCGCGCTGGCCGACCTGCCGCTGCTCAACGGCACCAGCGACCTGGAGGTCACCCTAACCGAAGCCAACGGCGCGCAACGCCGCTTCACGGTGCCGGCGGCCTCGCTGCACGGCGGCAACCTGGGCATGCAGCGCGGCTATTCCTTCGCGCTCGGCAAGCTGCGCTCGCTGGGCAACTCTACCGGCCGGCAACCCTGGGTCGCCACCGCCGCAGGCGGCTGGCCGCTGGGGCGCAACAGCACGCTCAGCGCCGGCCTGATGGGCGCCACCGGCTACCAGGCCGCAAGCTGGGGCGCCGACACCCGCATCGGCGACAATAACCTGAGCATTCAGCACAAGCTCTCGCGCGCGCCCCGCGAGGGCGAACGCGGCACCCAGTTCACCCTCGCCAGCAGCAGCATCCTGGCGCAAAACACCTCGCTGGGCCTGTCCACCACGCAACAGACCCTGGGCTATCGCGACCTCAGCGACACCACCATCGACCAGCAAAAGGAGCTGGCCGAGCAATTGCTGCTCACGCCGGACCAGACGCCCACCACGCAATACGCGCGCTACCGCGCCCAGTACACGGCCTCGCTCAGCTGGAGCAATACGCTCCTGGGCGGCTTCAATGTCTCCTACTCCCGGTCGACCCAGTTCTACGGGCAAAACACCCAGCGCGTCATGGCCTCGTGGGGACGCAACTTCGATACCGTCAGCGTCAACCTGAACATCGAGCACCAGATGGGCGGCACCGGCGCGCTGGGAGGCAACGCCAACGCTTTCTACCTCACCGTCAGCATCCCGCTGGGCAGGCGCAACGTGCGCACCTACGTCAACAACAGCAGCGGCTACCAGCGCCTGGGCGCGTCGTATAACGAGCTGTTCAACGACTACGTCAACTACACCGTCGCCGCCGAACGCAACCAGGAGACCAAGAACCACGACCTGTCGACCCAGGTCTCGATGCTGCCGCGCTATGCCCAGGTCAACCTCGGCTACGCGCGCTACGGATCGGGCAGCACCGCCTACAACGGCGGGCTGCGCGGCGCGATGGTGCTGCACCAGGGCGGCTTGACGCTGTCGCCCTACGCGGTGCAGGACACCTTCGGCATCCTGCGGGTAGGCGATGTCGCCGGCGTCAAGGTCAGCACGCCCTATGGCCCCGTCTGGACCGACTGGAAAGGCCAGGCCGTGGTTTCGCAGTTGCCGCCCTACGCCAGCACCCGGCTGGAAATCGCCACCAAGAGCCTGCCCCGCAACGTCGACATCAGGAATGGGCTCAAGCTGCTCGACCCGGGCCGGGGCTCGGTCAGCCATATCGACTTCGATGTGCTCAAGGTCAGGCGCATCCTGCTCAACGCCAGGTCGCCCGATGGCCAGCCCTTGCCCAAGGGCGCTTTCGTGCTCGATGACGATAACCAGTTCGTGACCACCGTGGTCGACGATGGCCAGGTGTTCCTGCTCAACGGTACGCCAAGCGGGCCGCTGCGCGTTACCCTGCCGGACGAGAAGAGTTGCGTGCTCCAATACAGCTTGCCATCAGCCGCCGATCCCAATATGTTCTACGAGACGGCCGATGCGATATGCCGGCCCGACTTGCACGCGCAACCGAAAGGACTTCCCTATGCGCCGGTCTGATCTTGTCTCTGCGCTGGCCACGCTGGCGGCCATCCTGCTGGCCGCGCCAGCGGCCTATGCCAGCGGCGCCGACAACTGCCAGATGCTGATCAGCAACCCCAGCGTGGACTATGGCGCCACCACGCGCGCGGAGCTGCTGAAAAGACAAGTCTCGCCGCTGATGATGAGCCTGGGGCGGCAAAGCGTGACGCTCACCGCCACCTGCAGGGTGCCAACGCTGATGACGCTGTTCTTCCGCGGCAGCGCCGCCGACACCGACGCCCACGCCTACCGGCTCGGCAATGGCGGCGCGTTCACCCTGCGCGTACTCAATGCCCGGCTGGACGGCCGTGCGGTCGGGCTGGGCAGCGTCCTGGTGCCGGGCCAGCCGCCCGAGACCCAGGCCGATAGCCTGGTGCTGTCGCCCAACACCGGCGCGGTGCCCATCATCAACGACGTGCCGGTCCGGGGCAGCTCGCTGCAACTGCAAATCGACATCGATGCCGGCATCTCGACCACCGCCAGCCGCATCAACGACCGCACGGTATTGCGCGGCGATGGCAGTTTCGAGCTGGTCGAGCATTGACGTCATTTTCCCTCTACCCTCCCCGCCTCCATTCCTGACAACCGCATCAGCTTTGTAACGCCGTGTAACGCTGCCGGATTCTGCCAACCTTAATCGGGCACGCGGCGTTATGGAACGAGTCATGCGCCATTTCAGTCCGTCGGGACGAGGCATCCCCGTTGAAAGTTTCCGACAGGCCAACATCCATTATCGAGGCCGATTTATGCGTCCATTGATGCAACCATTCATGCGTCCATTCATGCGCCCGTTTCGCCAAGCCCTCCGCCCGGCCATGTCGCCGGCTACCCTGCGCCAACGCTGCCTGCTGGTATTGCTCGCATGCTGTGCCGCCTCGGCGACCGGCGCCGAGCTGTCGCCGCGGGAGCAGGCCTTGCATGTGCTCGACCGCCTGGCCTACGGGCCGCGTCCGGGCGAGCTGGAACAGGTCGAGAAAATGGGCGCCAGGCGCTACATCGAATTGCAACTGCATCCCGAGCGCATCCCGCTGCCGCCAGACCTGCAGGCCCGGCTGGCCGCGCTGCCGGCCCTGCAGATGACGCCGGCGCAATTGTTCGTCGACTATGGCCCGCCCTCGTTCGACAAGAACGCATCGAAAGAAGAAAAACAAGCCGCCCGCCAGCGCGCCGCGCGCGAACTGACGCCGCAATTCCACCTGGCGCGCCTGCTGCAAGCCACCGAAAGCCCGCGCCAGCTGGAAGAGGTGATGACCGAATTCTGGGCCAATCACTTCAACGTCTTCGAAGGCAAGGAATGGGTGCGCTACTGGGTCGGCGACTATGAAAAAAACGCCATCCGCCCTTATGCGCTGGGCAATTTCCGCGATCTGCTGGGCGCCGTGGCGCATCATCCGGCGATGCTGTACTACCTCGACAACTGGCTTTCCAGCGGCGTCGGCACGCCGGGCGCGCGCGGCCGCTTCAAGGGGCTCAATGAAAACTACGCGCGCGAGCTGATGGAGCTGCATACGCTGGGCGTGGACGGCGGCTATCGGCAAGCCGACGTCATCACGCTGGCGCGCATCCTGTCGGGCTGGACCATCGACGTCAACGCCATGAAAGGCGGCGCCGCGCCCTTTTCCTTCGACGCCGCGCGCCACGATGCCGCCCCCAAGGTGTTCCTCGGCAAGCCGCTCGCGGCCCGCGGCTACCAGGAGGGCGAGGCCGCACTCGACATCCTCGCCAGCCATCCGTCGACGGCACGCTTCATCGCCACCCAGCTGGCGCAGTATTTCGTCGCCGACCAGCCCGATCCGGCACTGGTGCAAAAACTGTCGCAGACCTTCCTGGCCACGCACGGCGATATCCGCGCGGTGCTGCAAACCCTGTTCGACAGCCCGCAGTTCTGGTCGCGCGCCAATTACCAGACGCAATTCAAGACGCCCTACCAGTTCGTGGTCTCGGCCCTGCGCGCCAGCGCCACGCCGGTGATCAACCCCAGGCCGGTCAACGGCGCGCTGGGCCAGTTCGGCATGCCGCTGTACGGCTGGCTCACGCCCGAGGGCTACAAGTATTCCCAAGCGGCCTGGCTCAATCCCGACGCGCTGCTGCGCCGGATCAATTTCGCCGGCGGCCTGGTGAACGGCAAATCGCCCATCGCCCGCGCCGAAGGTGCGCCGCCGCCCGCCAATGCCGACGCCCGCCCGACCGACCCGCAACAATTGCTGGCCACACTGGGGCCGGCCATTGCACCGGACAGCGTTCAGAAGATCAACGCCGCATCGCCCAACCTGCAGGCCGGACTGATTCTGGGCAGTCCCGACTTCATGAAACGCTAGGACCAATATGAACCGCCGTGACTTCATCCGCTATCTCGGCGCCGCAAGCGGCGGCGCCATCCTGCTGCCGGTCGGCCTGTCCGGTTGCGCCGTGGCGCCCATCGGCGACCACAGCATCAGCCGGGCCGGGCCGGCCAAGCTCGCCTACGGTTCGCCCAGGCCGCGTGCGCACGCCGCTGGCGATGGCGCGCCGCGCATGGTGGTGGTGTTCCTGCGCGGCGCCGTCGACGGCTTGAATGTGGTGGTGCCGCATGGCGATCCCGAGTATTACCGGGCCCGTCCGACCATCGCCGTGGCGCGCCCCGGCCAGGCCAACGGCGCCATCGACCTGAGCGGCTACTTCGGCCTGCACCCGGCGCTGCAGCCGCTGATGCCTTACTGGGAAAGCGGCCAACTGGCCTTCGTCCACGCCTCCGGCTCGCCGGATGCATCGCGTTCGCACTTCGAGGCGCAGGACTACATGGAAACCGGCACGCCCGGCCAGCACAATACGCGCGACGGCTGGATGAACCGCCTGATGGGCTACCTGCCGCCGTCGGAATCGCCACTGCAGGCGCTGGCGATGGGCGACGCCACGCCGCGCATCATGAGCGGCAGCAACGTCGTGGCCAACCTCCAGACCGGCCGCGCCGCCGCCCGCCCCAGCCTGATCGACCAGCCGCGCATGATGCAGGCCTTCGCGCCGCTGTATGCCGGCGACGACCCGATTGCCCGCGCCTACCGCGACGGCATCGCGGCGCGTCGCGAACTGATGGCCGACATCAACAGCCAGGAACAGCAGATGGCCAACAACGGCGCGCCGCTGCCAGACGGCCTGTCGCTCGATACCGCGCGCCTGGGCCGCCTGATGCGCAACGACCCGCGCATCCGCCTGTCCTTCCTGGCCGTGGGCGGCTGGGACACGCACATCAACCAGGGCAACGGCGCCGGCCAACTGGCGGGGCGGCTGGCGCCGCTGGCCGCCGGCCTGGCGACGCTGGCGCGCGAACTGGGGCCGGCGTTCAACGATACGGTGGTCGTGGTGCTGTCCGAATTCGGCCGCACCTTCCGCGAGAACGGCAACGGCGGCACCGACCACGGGCATGGCAACGCCATGTGGCTGCTGGGCGGCAATGTGCGGGGCGGCAAAATCCACGGGCAATGGCCGGGGCTGAACCAGGCCGCCCTCAACGAAGGCCGCGACCTGGCCATCACCACCGATTTCCGCGCGGTGCTGTCGTCGGTGGCGGAGCGCCATATGCGCATCAGGGATCAGGAACTGGAAAAGATCTTTCCGCAATATGCGGCCGGCGGACATGGGGTGCCGGATCTGTTGATATGACGATGGGAGGATGGCCCTCTCCCCGCCCATAAAAAATGCCGTTCAGGTTTGCACCGAACGGCATTTTTGCTGCCACTGCCAAAGACTTATTCCGCCTCTTCGATCCACGCCGCCTGGATCGCCTCCAGGATGCGCTCACCCGAGCGGTTCGGGTCGTCGTCGAAACCGTCCAGCTCCATCACCCAGCGATGCAGGTCGGTGAAGCGGATGGTCTTGGGGTCGATGTCGGGAAACTTGTCGTACAGTTCCTCGGCGATCAGCTGGGTGTCAGTCCATTTCATGTGCGGTTCCCCCGGATCAGTGGTTTTCGGAAGCGTGGTTGATCGTGTACTTGGGGATTTCGACGGTCAGGTCATCCTCGCCCAGCACCACCTGGCACGACAGGCGGGAAGTCGCTTCCAGGCCCCAGGCCATGTCCAGCAGATCCTCTTCCTTGTCGGAAGGGTCGTTGAGGGTGTCGAAGCCCTCGCGGATCACCACGTGGCAAGTGGTACAGGCACAGGATTTTTCGCAGGCGTGCTCGATGTCGATGTCGCTGTCGAGCAGCGCGTCGCACAGGGTCTTGCCGGCCGGGGCGTCGATCACCGAGCCTTGGGGGCACAGTACCGGATGGGGGAGGATGACGATCTGAGGCATGGGATGACTTTCGGGTATGCGGTATTCGGTTAAATTACGCGACTTCGTCGAGCTTCTTGCCGGCCAGCGCGGCATGCACGCTGCGGTCCATGCGGCGCGCCGCGAACTCTTCGGTGCCGTGCGCCAGCGCGTCGACCGCCGCCTTGATGGCGAGGTGGTCGCTGCCTTGCGCGGCGGCGGTCACGGCCGCCAGCTGCTGCTCGATGGCGGCGCGCTCCTGCTCGCTCAGCAAGGCGCTGTCGACATTGAGCGCCGACTGTGTCGCCAGCACAATGCGTTCGGCCTCGACCTGCTCTTCGCGCAGCGCGCGGCGCTGCATGTCCTCGTCGGCCGAGCTGAAGGATTCCTGCAGCATGCGCGCGATCTCGTCGTCGGCCAGGCCGTAGGACGGCTTGACGCTGATCGACGCTTCCACGCCCGAGGTGATTTCGCGCGCCGACACCGCCAACAGGCCGTCGGCATCGACCTGGTAGGTCACGCGGATGCGCGCCGCGCCGGCCGCCATCGGCGGGATGCCGCGCAGCTCGAAGCGCGCCAGCGAACGGCAGTCAGCCACCAGTTCGCGCTCGCCCTGCACCACGTGGATCGCCATCGCGGTCTGGCCATCCTTGAAGGTGGTGAACTCCTGCGCGCGCGCGCAGGGGATGGTGGAGTTGCGCGGGATGACCTTCTCGGCCAGGCCGCCCATGGTCTCGATGCCCAGCGACAGCGGGATCACGTCCAGCAGCAGCCAGTCGTCGCCCGGCGCGCGGTTGCCGGCCAACAGGTTGGCCTGCACCGCCGCGCCCAGCGCCACCACCTTGTCGGGGTCGATGTTGGACAGCGGGTTGGTCTTGAAGAACTCGCCCACCGCGCGGCGAATGGTCGGCATGCGGGTGGCGCCGCCGACCAGCACCACGCCGTCGACGTCTTCCACGCTCAGGCCGGCGTCGCGCAATGCCTTGCGCATCGGCGTGATGGTCTTGGCCACCAGATGCTGGGTCATCTCCGCGAATTGATCGGCGGTGATCGACAGGTGCACCTGCTCGCCCGACTTCAGCGCGGCGTCGATATGCACTTCGGCCTTGGTCGAGAGCAGTTCCTTGACTTCGCGCGCCTTGACCATCAGCAGCCGCGTATCTTCATCCGACAGCGGCTGCAGTTGCGCCTCCTGGCTGATCCAGCAGAACAGGCGATGGTCGAAGTCGTCGCCGCCCAGGGCCGAGTCGCCGCCGGTGGCCAGCACTTCGAACACGCCGCGGGTCAGCTTGAGGATGGAGATGTCGAAGGTGCCGCCGCCCAGGTCGTAGACGGCGAAGATGCCTTCGGAATTGTTGTCCAGGCCGTAGGCGATGGCGGCGGCGGTCGGCTCGTTCAACAGGCGCAGCACGTTGATGCCGGCCAGTTGCGCGGCGTCCTTGGTGGCCTGGCGCTGGGCGTCGTCGAAATACGCCGGCACGGTGATCACGGCGCCGACCAGGTCGTCGCCGAGCGCGTCTTCGGCGGTCTGGCGCAGCGTCGCCAGGATCTGCGCCGAGATTTCCACCGGGCTCTTCACGCCGGCCACGGTCTTGATCTGCACCATGCCCGGCGCATCCTGGAAGTCGTAGGGCATGTTCTCGGCGTGGGCGATGTCTTTCAGGCCGCGGCCCATGAAACGCTTGACCGAGACGATGGTGTTGCGCGGATCGGTGGTCTGCGCGGCTTGCGCCTTGTAACCGATGTTGGCGTGGCCGTTGGGCAGGTAGCGCACCACCGAGGGCAGCAGCACGCGGCCTTCGTCGTCGGCCAGTACTTCGGGAATGCTGTTGCGCACGGTAGCCACCAGCGAATTGGTGGTGCCCAGGTCGATGCCCACCGCCAGGCGTCGCTGGTGCGGCGCGGTGGACATGCCCGGTTCTGAAATCTGGAGTAAGGCCATAAGGGTTGGATCGGTTCGTTATTCAGGTAAAGCCATCCGGATGCCGAGGCCGATGAAGGCGCAGCCTGCGAGGCGGTTCAGATGGACGGAAGCGGAAGCGCGGCGGCGGAAGTAAGCGCCCACTGCGCCGGAAAACAGCGCAATGGCGCTGAAGATGACAAAGGCCTGGGCGATGAACACCAGCGCCAGCAGCAGCATCTGCAGCGGCACGCGGCCGGCTTCGGCATGCACGAACTGCGGCAGGAAGGCGATGAAGAACAGCGTGACCTTGGGGTTGAGCATGTTGGCCAGCACGCTTTGCCAGTAGATGCGCTTGAGCGGCACGCCCGGCGCGCCCTCTTCCGAGGCCAGCGCGATGCCGGCCGAGGCCGAGCGCAGCGTGCGGTAACCGAGGTAGGCCAGGTAGGCCGCGCCCGCGTATTGTAGCGCGTGGTAGGCCGGCGGATACGCCTTGATCACGGCGGCGAAACCCAGCACCGCCAGCAAGGTATGGAAAATCAGCCCGGAAGAGAACCCGGCCGCCGCCACCAGCCCGGCCTTCTTTCCTTGCGCGATGCCGCGCGTGAGCACGTAGATGTTGTCCGGCCCCGGCGCCAGGGTCAGCGTCATGGCGGCCAGCAGGAACAGGAAGATATCGGGCATGTCGTCTCCGCTCTTTGGCCTCAGCCTTCGATCAGGGCGAATGCGTCGCCGATCTCGCCGCCGAACTTGTCGAGGAACATCAACTGGCGCACCAGTTGCGCGGCCTGGGTGTAGTCGCCTGCATCCAGCAGCTTTTCGATGCGCGCCACCTCGGCCTTCTTTTCGGCCGTCAGCTCGCTGTTGAGCCGCTCCAGCGCGTCGATGTCCTTGCCGGCCTTGGCATCGTCCAGGGTCTCGCGCCATTCCATCTGCTGCATCAGGAAGGCCGGCGCCATCGAAGTGTTCGATTCGGTCTGTAAATCCACGCCGTTGAGTTCGCACAGGTAGCGCGCGCGGCGCAGCGGGCTTTTCAGGGTCTGGTAGGCCTCGTTGGCGCGGATGGCCCATTGCATCGCCACGCGCTTCTCGGCGTCGCTGGCGTGCGCGAACTTGTCCGGATGCGCCCGGCCCTGCACCTGGTGGTACGCCTGCTCCAGCGCCTTGATGTCGACGGCGAAGCGCTGCGGTAACTGGAACAGGTCGAAATGGTTTTGCATGGCTGAAAAATAAAAAGCCTGTCGGACTTCAACAGGCTTGGCTCATCAACGACTGCGAGGAATGCCGCCCGACGCGAAGACGGGCATCAGATGCGGAAGCTTTCGCCGCAGCCGCATTCGTCCTTCACGTTCGGGTTCTGGAATTTGAAGCCTTCGTTCAAACCTTCGCGGGCGAAGTCCAGCTCGGTGCCGTCAATGTAGGGCAGGCTCTTGGGATCGACGAAAACGCGGATGCCGTGCGATTCGAACACGGCGTCTTCCGCCACCTGCTCGTCCACATATTCCAGCTTGTACGCCAAACCGGAACAGCCGGTGGTGCGCACGCCCAGGCGCAGGCCGATGCCTTTGCCGCGGCGCTCCATGTACCGGCTGATGTGTTTTGCTGCCTTCTCTGTCAATGTGATTGCCATGATGCCTGCCTTGCTGCTGTCAAAGATGCTCCCAATGCCCAAGACCCCGTCCTGAGCAAGTCCTGCCTCAGGCCGCGGCTTTCTGTTCGACGCCGTGCTTGGCCTTGTAGTCCTGCACGGCGGCCTTGATCGCGTCTTCGGCCAGGATCGAGCAGTGGATCTTCACCGGCGGCAATGCCAGCTCTTCGGCGATCTGGGTGTTCTTGATCGACAGCGCCTGGTCCAGCGTCTTGCCCTTGACCCATTCGGTCACCAGCGACGACGAAGCGATCGCCGAGCCGCAGCCGTAGGTCTTGAACTTGGCGTCCTGGATCACGCCGTCGGCGCCCACCTTGATCTGCAGCTTCATCACGTCGCCGCAGGCCGGCGCGCCAACCATGCCGGTGCCAACCGTTTCGTCGCCCTTTTCAAAGGCGCCGACGTTGCGCGGGTTCTCGTAGTGGTCGAGTACTTTTTCGGAATAAGACATGTTGTTGCTCCTTGAAGATGTTTCCACCGCAACCAGTTTCCAACTCCTGATGCATGCTGGCGGCGGCTGGCAGAATCCTGGTTTAGTGGGCCGCCCACTGGATCGTGGAGAGGTCGATGCCGTCCTTGTACATGTCCCACAGCGGGGACAGTTCACGCAGCTTGCCGACCTTGCTCTTGATCAGGTTGACGGTGAAATCGATATCTTCCTCGGTGGTGAAACGGCCGATGGTGAAACGGATGGAGCTGTGCGCCAGTTCGTCGCTGCGGCCCAGTGCGCGCAGCACGTATGACGGCTCCAGGCTGGCCGAGGTGCAGGCCGAACCGGACGACACCGCAATATCCTTGATCGCCATGATCAGCGATTCGCCTTCGACGTAGTTGAAGCTCACGTTCAGGTTGTGCGGCACGCGGTGTTCCATGTCGCCATTGATATAGGTTTCCTCGATTTCCTGCAGGCCGCGGGCCAGGCGGTCGCGCAGCGCGCGGATGCGTTGCAGCTCGCTGTCCATCTCTTCGCGGGCGATGCGGAAGGCTTCGCCCATGCCGACGATCTGGTGCGTGGCCAGCGTGCCCGAGCGCAGGCCGCGCTCATGGCCGCCGCCGTGGATCTGCGCTTCGATGCGCACGCGCGGCTTGCGGCGCACGTACAGCGCGCCGATGCCCTTGGGGCCGTAGGTCTTGTGCGCCGAGAAGCTCATCAGGTCGACCTTCCAGTTTTCCAGGTCGATCTTGACCTTGCCGGTCGCCTGCGCGGCGTCGCAATGGAAGATGATGCCCTTGGAGCGGCAGAATTCGCCGATTTCCGGAACCGGCTGGATCACGCCGATCTCGTTGTTGACCAGCATGACCGAGACCAGGATGGTGTCGGGCCGCACGGCGGCGGCGATCTGCTCGACCGTCACCAGGCCGTTGTCCTGCGGCTGCAGGTAGGTCGCCTCGAAGCCCTGGCGCTCCAGCTCGCGGAAGGTATCCAGCACGGCCTTGTGCTCGGTCTTGATGGTGATGAGGTGCTTGCCCTTGGTCTTGTAGAACTGCGCCGCGCCCTTGATCGCCAGGTTGTTGCTCTCGGTGGCGCCGGAGGTCCAGATGATTTCGCGCGAGTCGGCATTGACCAGTTTGGCCACTTCCTCACGCGCCTCTTCCACCGCTTTTTCGGCCGACCAGCCGTACATGTGGCTGCGCGAAGCCGGATTGCCGAACTGCTCGCGCAGGTAGGGAATCATCTTGTCGGCCACGCGCGGATCGACCGGCGTGGTCGCCGAGTAGTCCATGTAGATCGGGAAGTGGGGAGCCTTGATGGTCTCCAACAGGCTCTTTTCCAAAGGTGCGTTCATGAGTTAAAGCTCCAAATCAGGCTGCGGCTTGCGGGCGGTGCATCACCACCACGCTTTGCTTTTCGGCGGAGCGGGGCTCCGCCAACTTGTGTTCCTTCTGCTGGTCGACCAGGTCCTGCAAGGACACCGAGTCCAGGTATTCGACCATCTTCTCGTTCAGGGTCGACCACAGGTCGTGCGTCATGCAGCGCGGGCCGCCCGGATGGGTGGCGCTGTGGCAATTTTCCTTGCCGCCGCACTGCGTCGCATCCAGGGGCTCGTCCACCGCGATGATGATGTCGGCGACCGACACCTCGGCGGCCTTGCGGGCTAGGTTGTAGCCGCCGCCGGGACCGCGCACCGACTCCACGATCTGGTGGCGGCGCAACTTGCCGAACAGTTGCTCCAGATATGATAAGGAAATTTCCTGTCGCTCGCTGATGGCGGACAACGTGACCGGGCCGTTGCCCTGGCGCAAGGCCAGGTCAATCATCGCGGTCACGGCAAAACGGCCTTTGGTGGTCAGACGCATGAAATTCCTGCTCCAGAAACGAATTGAATCCCGGTTCCCTGAATTCCCGAATATTTGAGTCAAGTATATCAAACCCGAGTAATCCTGTCAGGTACTAATTGCTGCCGGGAAGCCGGTTGGCAAGGGCGGGAAAAGCCCCAAACATGCGAATGCCCGCCAAGTTCAGGCTTCCGGCCGGCATTCTCCCGTTATCGGGCATTAACGATCTGGTAAGATGTCCCAACTCTTTTTTCATCTGGCGCCAGCAGAACTGGCAAGCCTGCAACAACGGCCCAGCCAGACATCCCCCACCGGCATTTCAACGATAACGACATGGATGCAAGCGATACCCCCAACCCGCTGCTGCGCCCGCGCCGCAAGACCCAGAGCCTGTCGCAGGAAGTGGTCGCCGCGCTCTCGCAGATGATGGAAAACGGCAGCCTCAAGCCGGGAGACAAGCTGCCCACCGAATCCGAAATCATGCAAAGCCAGGGCGTATCGCGCACCGTGGTGCGCGAAGCCATCTCGCGCCTGCAGGCCGCCGGCGCGGTCGAGACCCGCCACGGCATCGGCACCTTCGTGCTGGAGCCCAGGAAGGGCTCCAACATCAATATCGACCCGGCCACCATCACCACCATGCGCGACCTGCTGGCGCTGCTGGAGCTGCGCATCAGCCTGGAAACCGAAACCGCCGGCCTGGCGGCGGCGCGCCGCAACGACGAACAACTGCGCGAGATCCGCGCGGCGCTGGACGCCTTCCGCGCCAACCAGTTGTCCGGCGGCGACACCGTCGATCCCGACTTCCGCTTCCACTTCGCCATCGCCAACGCCACCGGCAACCGTTACTTCATCGAGATCATCAGCCACCTCGGCATGGGCGTGATCCCGCGCAAGCGCATCAACACCGCCGAACTGGCGCACGACCAGCAAGCCAGCTACCTCGACCGGGTACAACGCGAACACGAAGACATCTACGAAGCAATCGCCCGCGGCGATACCGAAGCGGCGCGCGCAGCCATGCGCAACCACCTGACCAATAGCCGTGAGCGCCTGCGCCGCGCGCAAATGGAAGCCGAATCCGGCGCCGCCGGCTCCCCCGCCGCCTGACCGCCCCGGCCGCATGGCCGTTTCCTCCACGGCAACACCCGAAAGCCAGCACCTAAAAAATGCTGGCTTTCTTAAAATCCATGTTATACGATGACTGATATCCTATTTGGATACGTACCGACAACCAGAACAAGCAGCACCTCCATCCAATTCTTCATGCTTAACGGCGTAGCGAAATCATGTACACACCCCAAGACCTGAAAACGATCCTCTCCTCCGGCCTGCTGTCGTTCCCGCTGACCGACTTCGACGAGCAAGGCGACTTCCGTCCGAAGACCTACATCGAGCGCCTGGAATGGCTGGCCCCCTACGGCGCCAGCGCCCTGTTCGCCGCCGGCGGCACCGGCGAATTCTTCTCGCTGGTGCCGGGCGAGTACAGCGACATCATCCGCACCGCGGTCGAGACCTGCCGCGGCAAGGTGCCCATCATCGCCGGCGCGGGCGGCTCCACCCGCGCCGCCATCGCCTACGCCCAGGAAGCCGAACGCCTGGGCGCGCACGGCATCCTGCTGATGCCGCATTACCTGACCGAAGCCAGCCAGGACGGCATCGCCGCCCACGTCGAAGCGGTCTGCAAATCGGTCAAGTTCGGTGTCATCATCTACAACCGCGCGGTCTGCAAGCTCAACGCCGAGACCCTGCAAAAGCTGGCCGACCGTTGCCCCAACCTGATCGGCTTCAAGGACGGCGTCGGCGAGATCGAACCGATGGTGGCGATCCGCCGCAAGCTGGGTGACCGCTTCACCTACCTGGGCGGGCTGCCGACCGCGGAAGTCTATGCCGCCGCCTACAAGGCGCTGGGCGTGCCGGTGTACTCGTCGGCGGTGTTCAACTTCATCCCCAAGACCGCCGTGGAGTTCTACCAGGCCATCGCCAGGGACGACCACGCCACCGTCGGCCGCCTGATCGACGAGTTCTTCCTGCCCTACCTGGCGATCCGCAACCGCAAGGCCGGCTACGCCGTCTCCATCGTCAAGGCCGGCGCCCGCATCGCAGGCCACGATGCCGGCCCGGTGCGCACTCCGCTGACCGACTGCACGCCGGAAGAACACGAAGAACTGGCCGCGCTGATCAAGAAGCTCGGCCCGCAATAAACCAGCTATCGCAACACCAGCCCGCCAGGCCCGGAGACAGGGCCTGGCGGCGCTGTTCCATTTGGACAAGAAGATCATGCATATCCGCCAAATCGAAGGCATGCGCGTCGCCATCGCATGCGACACCGGCAAAGACCCGTCGGCCCCCGGCAACCCCTGGAGCCGCATGGAAACCTTGCTGGTCAAGGTCACCACCGACGACGGCATGGTCGGCTGGGGCGAAGCCTTCGGCCACAAGCTCAATCCCGTCACCATGACGGCGCTGTCGCAACTGGTCGCGCCGGCGCTGATCGGCAAACCGGCCGATGCCGCCGCCACCTTGCTGCAAGCCCAGCAGGACTTGCACGGCTTCGGACGCACCGGCCCGGTACTCTACGCCCTCTCCGCCATCGACATCGCCCTGTGGGATATCGCCGCCCAGCGCGCCGGCCAGCCTCTGCGCGCCTTGATGGGCAACCACCGCAATGTGATCGAACGCTACGCCAGCCTGGTCAGCTACGACAACCACCCGGCCGAAGTAGCGCGCCACGCGTGCCGCGTCCACGCCATGGGCTACCGCAAGATCAAGCTGCACGAAACCACCCTGCCCGCCTTCCTCGCCGCGCGCGAAGCCTTGCCGCCGGAGGTGGACCTGATGCTGGATGTGAACTGCCCCTGGTCGCTGGCCGAAGCCGGCGAGGTGGCGCGCCAGCTCAAGGGCAGAAACATCGCCTGGCTGGAAGAACCGATCTGGCCGCCCGAGGACGTCGACTCGCTGGCGCGCGTGCGGGCGCTGGGCGACGTTCCCATCGCGGCCGGTGAAAACGTGATGGGCTTGGAAGGTTTCCGGCGCCTGTTCGAAGCCGGCGCCATCGATTACGCCCAGCCCAGCGTCACCAAGATCGGCGGCATCACGGCCATGCGGGAAGTCATCGCGCTGTCGCGGCAGTTCCCGGTCAAGGTGATGCCGCACTGCTTCTACTACGGCCCCGGGCTGATGGCTACCGCGCAGATCGTCGCCACCCTGCCGGCAGACATCCACCTCGAAGTGCCGTTCGTGCATTTCGAACAGCGCTTGCATCCGTATCTCGACTTCAGCACACCCGAGATGCGTCTGCCCGACATCCCGGGCCTGGGCTTCGCGCCCGACCTGGCGCTGCTGGCGACCAACACGGTCGACAGCTTCCGGCTCGGCCAATAACGTCCGGGCAGCCCCGTGCGCCCTAGCGCACGGCAGTATCTTCATTAAAAAAACAACATCGCACCTTGGAGAAGACCACCATGAAATACCCCTATCGCTGGAACGTCGCCGCGCTGCTGTTCTTCGCCGGCATGCTCAACTATCTCGACCGCGCCGCCCTGGCCGTGGCCGCGCCGCTGCTCAAGACCGAACTGCAGCTAGATGCCGCCCAGATGGGCATCCTCTTCAGCAGCTTTTTCGTCGGCTATGCCGGCTTTTGCTTCATCGGCGGCTATGCCTCCGACCGCTTCGGTCCCAAACGCGTCTTCACCTTCGCCGCCGGTTTCTGGTCGCTGTTTTGCGGCGCCACCGCGGTAGTCACCAGCTTTGCCCAGCTGATCGTCTTCCGCATCTTCTTCGGCATCGGCGAAGGCCCGATGGGGTCGACCACCAACAAGACCATCAACAACTGGTTCCCGCGCAAGGAAGCCGGCACCGTGGTCGGCATCACCAATGCCGGCCAGCCGCTCGGCGGCGCCCTGGCGGCGCCCGTGGTCGGGCTGATCTCGCTGGCCTTCGGCTGGCGCGTATCCTTCGTGGTGATTGCGCTACTGGGCCTGGCGTGGCTGCTGGCCTGGCAACTAATCTTCCGCGACGACCCGCTGCAACACCCCAAGGTCGGCGCCAGTGAACGCGAAGTCATCGCCGAGAGCCGCAAGTTCGTCGCCACCACCAGCGACATCAACGACCGCGGCATGCTGCATTACATCAAGTCGCCCCAGGTGCTGGCTATCGCGACGGCTTTCTTCTGCTACAACTACGTCCTGTATTTCTTCCTGTCGTGGTTCCCCAGCTATCTCACCGATTACCAGCACCTGCCGGTCAAGGAAATGAGCATCATCGGCATCATCCCCTGGCTGGGCGGCGCCATCGGCATGATCCTCGGCGGCGTGATCTCGGACCGCATCTTCCGCCGCACCAAAAATGGCCTGTTCGCCCGCAAGAGCGTCCTGATCGCGGCACTGGGCATCGCCGCGCTGTGCGTGGTGCTATCGACCCAGACCACCTCGATGGCGGCGGCCGTGGCCCTGATCGCAGTGGCCAACCTGTTCTTGCTGATGGCGCCCCAGGCTTGCTGGGTGCTGATCCAGGAAATCGTGCCGCCCTCGCGGGTGGGCGGCACCGGCGGCTTCGTGCACTTGCTGGCGAACCTGTCGGGCATCGTCGGCCCGGCGCTGACCGGATTCATCATCCAGTACGGCGGCGGCTACCATGCGGCCTTTTTGCTGGCCGGCGGCATTGCCGCGCTGGGCATGCTGGTGGTGATCGTCGTCATCCGCAACCGCGCCACGCCGGCCCCGGCGGTACTCACGGCCTGAGCGATTGCCGGCGCAAGCGGTAACCGATTACCGCTTGCCAAAACAAAAAAACCTTCGTCTCGCAACGAAGGTTTTTTTATGGGCATACCCGCCATCCCGGCCGGATCAGAACTCTTCCCAATCCTGGCTATCGTCCCTGGCGCGGCTGCTGCCGCCTGCCGGCTGCGGTGCGGCCCCGGACAGCTTGGGGGCGCTGGTCGGCGCCGCTTTTCCTGGCGCCGGGGCCGATGGCGCAGCCGGCGTTGCTGCTGGCGCCGCCGCCGGGACGCTCTTGGCTGCGACCTTGGCCGCAGGCGCCGGGCGCACCGGCACGGCCTGGTGGTTGGCATCGATCTTGAAGATGCTCACCGCCCCCACCAGGTTGGTCGCCTGCGACTGCAGCGATTGCGCGGCGGCGGCGGCCTGCTCCACCAGCGCGGCATTCTGCTGGGTCACCTCGTCCATCTGCGCAATGGCCTGGTTGACCTGCTCGATGCCGGTACTTTGCTCACGGCTGGCCTCGGCGATCTCGCCGACGATGTCGGTCACGCGCCGCACGCTGTCGACCACATCGCTCATGGTCATGCCGGCCTGCTCCACCAGTTGGCTGCCGGCGTCCACCTTGGACACCGAATTGTCGATCAGGGTCTTGATCTCCTTGGCCGCCGCTGCCGAGCGCTGCGCCAGCGAACGCACTTCCGAGGCCACCACCGCGAAGCCGCGCCCCTGTTCACCGGCGCGGGCCGCTTCCACCGCCGCGTTCAACGCCAGGATATTGGTCTGGAATGCGATGCCGTCGATCACGCTGATGATGTCGACGATCTTGCGCGAAGATGCATTGATGGCCTGCATGGTATCGACCACCTGCGCCACCACTTCGCCGCCGCGGCTGGCGGTGGTCGAAGCCGAATGCGCCATCTGGTTGGCCTGCATGGCGTTCTCGGCATTCTGGCGCACGGTGCCGGTGAGTTGCTCCATCGATGCGGCAGTTTCTTCCAGCGAGCTGGCCTGCTGTTCGGTGCGCGAAGACAAATCCAGATTGCCGGCCGCGATTTCCCTGGCGCTGGTATCGATGCTCTCCGAACTGCTGCGCACGCGCGAGACGGTATTGAGCAGGCTTTGCTGCATGCTGCGGATCGCCGAGAACAGGCGGCCGATTTCATTGCTGCTATGGACATCCACCCTGGCGGTGAGGTCGCCGTTGGCAACCTGGTCGAGCAGGTGCACTGCGCGATTGAGCGGCGTGAGCACGATGTTGCGCAACATGAAATGCACCGCCAGCACCAGCGCCAGCGCGCCGGCCAGGCCCACCGCCACCAGCCACAGCACCAGCTTGTATTCCTTGTCGCGCTGGTCGGCGGTCTGGTCGTTCAATTGCATCGCCAGCGCCTGGTACTTCTCCAGCGCCGCCGAGAAGCGGCCGCCGCCCGGATTGATCTGCTTGTCGTTGAGTTCGAAATAGCCGGCGGCGTCGTCCGCCCTGAGCAAGTCGCCGGCTTTCTTCAACAGATCCGACAAGGTCTTGGCCGAGTCGATCAGTTCCGCCTTGAGCGCCGGATCCTGGCCCGGCAGGTCAGGCAACCTGGCAAAGTCATCCATGGTTTTTAAGCCGCGTTCATACGTGGCCTGCGCACTCTTGAAAGCCGACTCCCTGACGCTGGCCTCGTTCTTTTCCTTCAGGTTGGCGTAGGCGCGCGTCAACGCCGAACGCGTGCGCGTGGTGTCCTTATAGGCATCGTTGACGAGCAAGGTGCGCTCGGCAATCAGATGCACGAACTCGGTCGCCTGGTTGGCCCGGCCCAAGGCAAAGATGCCGACGCCGGCGCCCACCACGATCATGCATGAAAACAACGCCAGCGCGCCCATCAGGCTGAAGCGAACCGTTACATTCCGCATTCCCACTCTCCACTTAATTTTTTGGCAACAAGATTGATCAAGGACCTGGCAGCAGAAGATATCGCAAGCCCCCGTCCCCCAATATCACGGTCAACTGGTGAAAACGCCCTTGTTTCCCCATTAGGCGCGTTATGCCGCGGGCGAACGTCCCCCGCATCGATTTTGCAATGCGGATTCGCGCCCCGACCTGTCCTGGATCAAAGCGCATGCAGATAGCCCGCAAAGAGTTGCAACCGCAACCGGAGGATGGCTCAGGGCAGGTCGATGATTTCGACCCAGTTCGGATTGCGCCCCAGCGTATAGCGGAACAAGGGCGTCAGCGCGCCGCTGGCGCGGTCGATGGCGTAGCTGGTCAGCGCGTTGGACTTCTGCCCCACCGCCAGCAGGAAGCGCCCTTGCGGGTCGATGTTGAAACCGCGCGGCTGGGTTTCGGTCGGGAGGTTGGCCAGGCGCGTCAGTTTGCCGCTGGCGGCATCGACGCCATAGCTGGTCAGCGTGCTGGAGGTGCGTTCGCTGGCGTAGAGGAAACGGCCGTCGGGCGTGAGGTGGAGGTCGGCCGTGGCCAGTTGCTCGCTGCTCTTGAAACCGTCGGGCAAGGCCGAGTCGGTCGCCGCCAGCTTGAGCGTGCCGGCCTTGGCATCGTAGGCGTAAGTGTTGACGGTGCCGTCCAGCTCGTTGGTGGAATAGACGAAACGCTTGTCGTTGGCGAACACGAAATGGCGCGGGCCGGCGCCAGCTTTGGTGGCCACCGCTGGCGGGTCGTTCGGCGCCACCTTGCCGGTGGCGGCATCGAAGCGGAACTGCAGGATCACATCGCTGCCGAGATTGGAGGCGAACAGGAACCGGTTGTCGGGATCGACCTGGGCCGAATGCGCATTCTTGCCGGTCGGGATCACCGCCAGCGCCGGCGCCTGCACCGCGCCATCGGCGCCGATGGCGTTGACCGAGATCTTGTGGCCGGTGTACGAAGCCGCGAACAGGAACTTGCCGCTCCTGTCGGTGGCGATATTGGCCATGTTGTCGGCCAGCGGCGCCGTGGCCAGCGCCTTGAGCTTGCCGCTGGCCTGGTCGATCGCATAGCTGGTCACCGAATACGGCTGCCCGCGCAACGAAGCGTACAGGAAGCGATGGTTCGGGCTGATCGCCAGCGGCATCACGGTGCTGCCAGTGGCGACCTTGTCGACCAGGTTGAGGCTGCCGTCGGCGTTGAGCTGCAGCACGTAGATGTCCTGGCTGTCGGCGTTGGCAACGTAGGCGATGGTTGCCGCGCCGGCCTGGGCGGCCGCCAGCGTCAGGGCCGACGCCGCAAGGGCGGCGGCAAGGCGGCGGGATGTGCTGGATGTGGATGAGGCGTGCTTGGACATGGCGTCTCCTTCAAGGATGCTTGTTGTTGGCGTACGCAAACCTCTGCGCGCAATGGCCGCGCATGGCTTGCTGCTTTCTTCTCTGCTGCTGGAACGGATAATAAAAAAGGATCCGCAAGCGGATCCCTTTTCTGGCACATCAAGTCACCGGCGCCGGATTGAACAGGGTCAGCGCATTGTGCAGCTTCCATTGCTCGGCCCAGGTCTTCTTGCCGCTGGCCACGTCCAGCATCAGCTGGAACAGCTCCCAGCCGACGTCTTCGATGCTGGCCTCGCCGCTGGCGATGCGGCCGGCATTGACATCCATCAGGTCATGCCAGCGGCGCGCCAGGTCGTTGCGGGTGGCGACCTTGATCACCGGCACCGCGGCCAGGCCGTAAGGCGTGCCGCGGCCGGTAGTGAAGATGTGCAGGTTCATGCCGGCGGCCAGCTGCAGCGTGCCGCAGATGAAGTCCGAGGCCGGCGTGGCGGCGTAGATCAGGCCCTTCTGGCGCAACTTGTCGCCCGGCGCCAGCACGCCCGAGATCGGGCTGCTGCCGGACTTGACGATCGAACCCATGGCCTTCTCGACGATGTTGGCCAGGCCGCCCTTCTTGTTGCCGGGCGTGGTGTTGGCGCTGCGGTCGACGCCGCCTTGCTTCAGGTAATTGTCGTACCAGTCCATCTCGCGGATCATGGCCTGCGCCACTTCCTCGTTGACGGCGCGCGAGGTCAGCTGGTCGATGCCGTCGCGCACTTCGGTCACTTCCGAGAACATCACCGCGGCGCCGGCGCGCACCAGCAGGTCGGTGGCGAAACCCACGGCCGGGTTGGCAGTCACGCCGGAGAAGGCATCGCTGCCGCCGCACTGCACGCCGACCACCAGGTCGGAGGCCGGACAGGTTTCGCGGCGGCGCTTGTCCAGCTCGGCCAGGCGCGCCTCGGCCATGCGCATGATGGAATCGATCATGGAGTGGAAGCCGACGTGTTCCGCATCCTGCAGGCAGACCACGTAGGGTTCGCCTTCCTTGTGGATCGGGATCATGTTTTCCGGCAGCAGGCGGTTGGGCTGCAGCTTTTCGCAACCGAGGCTGACCACCATGGCCTGGCCGCCGAAGTTGGGGTTGAGGCTGATGTTGCGCAGCGTGCGGATCGGAATGCCGGCATTGGGCGCGTCGATGGCCACGCCGCAGCCGTAGGTATGCTCCAGCGCCACCACGTCTTCCACGTTCGGATACTTGGGCAGCAGTTCGGCGCGGATGCGCTTGACCGCATGCTCGACCACGCCGGCCACGCACTGGACGGTGGTGGTGATGGCCAGCAGGTTGCGCGTGCCGACCGAACCGTCGGCGTTGCGGTAGCCCTCGAAGGTATAGCCTTCCAGCGGCGGCTGCGGCGCCGGCTTTCTGGTGGCGATGGGCAGGTTGTCCAGCTCGCGCGCCGGCGGCATGCGCACCAGCGATTCCTCGATCCAGCTGCCTTTGGGGATGTCGCGCACGGCGTAGCCGATGGCCACGTCGTAGCGCACAATGGGCTCGCCCTGCTTCAAGTCGCGCAGCGCGATCTTGTGGCCTTGCGGCACGCGATCGACCAGGGTCAGGCCGTCGGGGAACACGGTGCCGGCCGGCAAGCCGCCGTCGTTGACGACGATGGCGACGTTGTCGGTGTCGTTCATCATGATGTAACGCGGGCTGGCGGCGGCGCTGGCGATGGTATCGGTGCTCATGCTGTTTTCCATTAAAACGAAAAAGGCGGCCCGGCTTTGCAGGGGCCGCCGATATTGCGGATCAGGCGTCTTTCAGTTCAACGCGCTTGATTTCCTTGACGATGACAAGGTAGCTGATCACGGTGATCAGGGCATTGACGCCGACAAACACCAGCGCGCCGGCAAAGGAACCGGTTTCCTTGACGATGTAGCCGATCACGATCGGGGTGGTGATGCCGGCCACGTTGCCGAACATGTTGAACAGGCCGCCCGACAGGCCGACGATCTGCTTGGGCGCGGTGTCGGCCACCACGGCCCAGCCCAGCGCGCCCACGCCCTTGCCGAAGAAGGCCAGCGCCATGATGCCCACCACCATCCACTGCGCATCCACGTAGTTGCACAGGATCATGGTCATCGACAGCAGCATGCCGCCGACGATGGGAATCTTGCGCGCCCAGGTCACCGAGAAGCCGCGCTTGATCAGGCGGTCCGAGATGAGGCCGCCGACCACGCCGCCAATGAAACCGCACACCGCCGGGATCGATGCCACGAAACCGGCCTTGAGGATCGACATGCCGCGTTCCTGCACCAGGTACACCGGGAACCAGGTCAGGAAGAAATAGGTGATCACGTTGATGCAATACTGTCCGATATATACGCCCAGCAGCATGCGGTTCGACAGCAGTTGCTTGATGTACCCACGGCCTTTGGTCGAGGGCGCCGCCACCTTCCGGTTATCCATGTCGACCAGGCCGCCGCCCTGCTCGATATGCGCGAGCTCGGCCTGGTTGATCATCGGATGGTCCTTGGGGCTGTAGATGATCCTGCTCCAGATCCCCGCCAGCACCAGGCCGAAAATGCCCATCACGGTAAACACATGGTGCCAGCTGAACGCATGGACGATCCACGCCATCAGCGGCGTAAACAGCACCGCCGCGAAATACTGCGCGGAATTGAAGATGGCCGAAGCGGTGCCGCGCTCATTGGTCGGAAACCAGGCGGCGACGATGCGGCCGTTGGCCGGGAACGACGGCGACTCCGCCAGCCCCACCATGAAGCGCAGCAGGAACAGCGACACCACGGCCGCGGCCGTGCCCATCCAGGTCACCCCCGCCTGCAGGATGGTGAAGACCGACCACAGGGCGATGCTCCACATGTAGATCTTCTTGGAACCGAAACGGTCCAGCAGCCACCCGCCCGGCAATTGCGCCAGCACGTAAGCCCAGCTGAAGGCTGAAAAGATGTAGCCCATGGTCACCGGGTCCAGGCTCAGCTCGGTCTTCATCGCCGAACCGGCGATCGACAACGTGGCGCGGTCGGCATAGTTGACCGTGGTCACGATGAACAGCATGAACAGAATCAGATAACGGACATGGCTGGCCTTGACCGCTCCCGCGGCAGCCGCCGTGATATTGCTTTGCGCCACTTTTTTCTCCAGATCTCGTCTCGCCTTCAAGGATTCGCTGCCAAGGCTCCGCGGCTGTCCCATGCATGCGGCGCCGGATCATGCCGGGCAACCATGACTGGGAAAACGGACGAGGATGGGCGGGCGTCTCTCTTTAGCGTTTTGTTTTAATGAAGGAATATTAATTGTTATAAGACATCGTACAACAATTGGAGCGAGTATATCAGGAGTCCATGCTTTGGCAATAGGCTTGTGGGGACACCCTCGAAAAATGATCGAATGGCCCGATTCGCTTGCTGGAAAGGCTCTGCAGCGTTCCACCCCAGCCTTTCCCCAAGGGCATTGAAGCACCAGGATGCATGCGTGGCAAACCGCGTAGCCATCCGTAAAACAACGCTTGGCCAGGTATGCCTCCGAAGTTGTATGACAAGATCTATACATGGCCATCCGCATCTCCAGTTGGAGACATGCGCACTGCGCGATACCCCGGCAGGCAATAATCAGGCTCATCATCACCGGGATCAGGAAACCGAAGGTGCCCAGCAGGTTCACCGCGAGCACGCCCTGGCGGAAAGCGGTAGCGTCATCCTGCATGCGCGCCCGGCGTCGGTCAGCGCCATGCCGAACTGCGCCTCGAACTCCTGGATGCGCCGCCGCCAGCCGCACGCCGGGCTGGTATCATGCGCGCATTCTTATATCCGCCAAACCGCAACACGACATGAACAGCTCTCCTTCCCTGCAGCCGCCCGCAGCGCGCGGCGCTTCCGCCTGGCTCAAACCCGCCCTGTTCCTGCTGGTGGCAGCAGTCGGCCTGTACTACGTCAAGTGGTCGCCTTACTACCTGAAGTCCTTCATCGCCGCCGACAAGCACAGCATCGGCAGCTCCATCCTGGCCAATGCGCCGGCGTCGCCATGGGCGGCGGCGCTGGAATATGCCGGCGTGTATTTCCTGGCGATCTGGAAGGCGGCCGTGCTGGGCGTGCTGCTGGGGTCGCTGGTGCAGGTGCTGGTTCCGCGCGACTGGCTGTTGCGCATGTTCGGCCGCGCCGGCCTGGGCTCGGTTCTGCGCGGCGGCCTGTTCGCGCTACCGGGCATGATGTGCAGCTGCTGCGCCGCGCCGGTGGTGGCCGGCATGCGCCGCCAGCAAGTGTCGGTGGGCGCCGCGCTGGCGTTCTGGATCGCCAACCCGGTGTTGAATCCGGCCACGCTGGTGTTCATGGGCTTCGTGCTGGGCTGGGATTTCGCCGCGCTGCGGCTGGTCGCTGGGCTGCTGCTGGTGGTGGGGGTATCGCTGGTCGCGCAACGCATTTCGCAACCGGAAGCGTTGCCGCAGGCAGCGCTGGAAGCGGTAGCGCAGGCAGATGCATCCGAACCGCGCGGCTTCCTGGCGCGCTGGGCGCAAAAGCTGTGGCAGCTGTTCTGGAGCACCGTGCCGGTCTACATCGTCGCCGTGCTGGCGCTGGGCGCGGCGCGCGTCTGGCTGTTTCCGCAGGTGGACGCGGCGATGGGCAACAGCCTGCTGTGGATTGTCGCGCTGGCGGTGATCGGCACGCTGTTCGTGATCCCTACCGCGGCCGAGATTCCCATCGTGCAATCGATGCTGGCGCTGGGCCTGGGCGTCGGCCCGGCGGTGGCGCTGCTGCTGACGCTGCCCAGCATCAGCCTGCCTTCGCTGCTGATGCTGCGCAAGTCGTTCACGCCCAAGGTATTGGTGACGGTGGCGCTGCTGACCATGCTGGTCGGCGTGGCCAGCGGCCTGGTCGGGATGCTCGTCCTTTAAATCCCTTACATCCTTTAAGGACGGTAGCGGCGCAGGAAATCCACCACTTCGGACTGGTTTCCTGCGAACAGCAGGCGCGAGCGCCTGGACTCCCTCTGGTAGTCGTACATCGGATCGTAGTACTCGCTCAGCAGGCTGCCGATCCAGGCGCGGTGCAGGTCGATCGCGCCATCCTTCTCCTGGCGCGCAAGCGCGTCCTCCATCAGTTGGCGCAAGCGCCGATAGCGCTCGTCGCCGAGACGCCTGGACAGCTTGCCCAGCGCCGTCAGCAGATGCTCGCGGTAGCGCGCAAAACCGTTCTCCGCATCCAGCCCAGCATATTCGGCGCTCAGTCCGCTGACATAGTCGCGCAGGATGCGCTCGATACGCCCCTCGCGGCTGTCTTCCAGCCACACCAGGGGGAATTTCTGCATGCCCTGGTGCAGCGACAGCGGCAAGGCGCAGGTGCCGATCAGGCGGCTCTCGTCTTCCAGCGCGAACCAGGCGTGGCCGCGCGCCTGCTGCTTGATCAGCGCAATCGCAAGGCGATGCTCGAAGTCGATCGGCGACGGCTGGGCGGTGGCATGCTTGCCGAAGCTGGAACCGCGATGATTGGCGTAGGCCTCCAGGTCCAGCGCGTTGTCCAGCTGGGCCAGCACGTCGGTCTTGCCGCAGCCGGTCATGCCGCCGACCACCACGAAACCGGCGCTGGCTACCGCCTGCTCTACCGCCTCCATCAGGAAATGGCGCATCGCCTTGTAGCCGCCGGCCACGCGCGGATAGGCGATGCCGGCCTCGGACTTCAGCCATTGCTGGGTGATGCCCGAACGCAGGCCGCCACGAAAGCAATACAGGCAGCCCTCGGGATGGGCGCGCGCGAAGTCGGCCCAGGCCTGGATGCGCGCTTCCTTGACGGCGCCGCTGACCAGCTCGTGCCCCAGCTTGATGGCGGCCTCCTGACCCTGCTCCTTGTAGCAGATGCCGACCGCCTGGCGTTCGTCGTCGTTCATCAGCGGCAGGTTGGCCGCCGTCGGAAAGGCGCCCTTGCCGAACTCGACCGGGGCCCGCGCGTCCAGCATCGGCGTGTCGCCGGTGAACAGGGCGCGGCTGGGCTGGATATCTTCCATCAGACGACCTCGACCGCGTAACGCTGTCGCTCCACCAGCTCGCCGATTGGCGCCAGCTCCAGGCCCAGCGCGGCGGCGGCCAGGAATTCGGGATTGGCGTCGGGCTTGACCGCCACCAGCAAACCGCCGCTGGTCTGCGGATCGCACAGGAGGTTCTTCTGGGTTTCGCCGATGGGGCCGATCTTGGCGCCATAGCTGTCGTAGTTGCGGCCGGTGCCACCCGGCACGCAGCCTTCGGCCAGGTAATGCGCCACGCCCGGCAAGCTTGGCACGCGCGCGTAGCTGATGCGGGCCGACACGCCGCTGCCCTCGCACATCTCGACCAGGTGGCCGAGCAGGCCGAAGCCGGTGACGTCGGTCATCGCCGCCACCCCGGGCAACTTGCCGAAGCGGCTGCCTGCCTTGTTCAGCACGCACATCCAGTCGCGCGCCGCGCCCACGTCTTCGGCGCGCAGCTTGCCCTTCTTCTCTGCGGTGGTGAGGATGCCGATGCCCAGCGGCTTGGTCAGGTACAGCAGGCAGCCGGCGCTGGCGGTGTCGTTGCGTTTCATGTGGCGCTTGTCGACCACGCCGGTCACGGCCAGGCCGAAGATCGGTTCAGGCGCATCGATGGAATGGCCGCCCGCCAGCGGGATGCCGGCAGCGTCGCAGGCGGCGCGGCCGCCGCGCACCACTTCGCGCGCCACTTCCGGCGCCAGCACGTTGACCGGCCAGCCAAGGATGGCGATGGCCATCAGCGGGTCGCCGCCCATGGCGTAGATGTCGCTGATGGCATTGGTGGCGGCGATGCGCCCGAAGTCGAACGGATCGTCGACGATGGGCATGAAGAAATCGGTGGTGGAGACCACGCCGCGTTCGTCGTCCAATGCATAGACGGCCGCGTCATCGCGCGAGGCGTTGCCGACCCACAGCTTGGGATCGAGATTCTGCGCGCCGCTGCCGGCGAGGATGACTTCCAGCACCTGCGGCGAGATCTTGCAGCCGCATCCGGCGCCGTGGCTGTACTGAGTGAGGCGGATGGGGTCACCCATGGCAATGTCCTGAAAGGTCGGGGGGATGCCGATTCTAGCAGCGTTTGCGGGTGCGGGCAGGCGCCGCGCATGGATGCGAACCGTGCCCCAAGCACACGCCAACTGCGGGATCATTGAATGTCGTCCCGTCGGGACGAAAAACAAAAAGCCCCGCAAGACGATGGTCTTGCGGGGCTTCGAATTTCGTGGCTCCCCGACCTGGACTCGAACCAGGGACCTGCGGATTAACAGTCCGTCGCTCTACCGACTGAGCTATCAGGGAACAGCTGAGGGCGCGATTATGAACGAATTTTTCTTTCGCCGCCAGAGTGTGCGGAAGAAATTTTTTACATCATTCGACAATCGCCGCTGCGCTGAAGCCGGGGGCTTCACCCATGCGCAACCGATGACTTCATCCCGCCCGGAAACCTCGCGCTCCGGATGGCGGATGAATTGAAAAAGCCCCGCAGAAGACTGCGAGGCTTTTGAATTTTTTGGCTCCCCGACCTGGACTCGAACCAGGGACCTGCGGATTAACAGTCCGTCGCTCTACCGACTGAGCTATCAGGGAACAGCTGAGAAAAAGATTATGACCGGATTTTCACTTCCTGTCAAAAACTTTTTTCAGCCGGGCCGCTGTTTCCCTATGAAACCGGGGCAGCGGCGCCGGCAATTCCTTGTCTCAAGCCCTTGCCTGCCGAACGGCTTAGAGCACCTTGGCGATGGCGTCAGCCACCGCGTCGATGTTCTTGGTGTTGAGCGCGGCCACGCAGATGCGGCCGGTGTCGACGGCGTAGATCGAGAACTCGTTGCGCAGACGATCCACTTGCGCCTTGGTCAGGCCCGAGTACGAGAACATGCCGCGTTGCTTGATGACGAAGTCGAAGTCATGGGCCGGGGCCTTTTCCTTCAGCTTGGCCACCAGCAGCTGACGCATTTCACGGATACGCACGCGCATTTCGGACAGTTCGTCTTCCCACAGCTTGCGCAGTTCGGGCGAGGCCAGCGCGGTGGCCACGACCTGGCCGCCGTGGATCGGCGGGTTGGAGTAGTTGGTGCGCACCACGCGCTTCAATTGCGACAGCACGCGGGCCGCCTCTTCGGCGCTGGCCGCGGCGATCGACAGCGCGCCAACGCGCTCGCCGTACAACGAGAACGACTTCGAGAACGAGTTGGAGACGAACAGCGGGCCGCCGGCTTCGGCGAAGCGGCGCACCACCTTGCCGTCTTCTTCGATGCCGTCGCCGAAGCCCTGGTAGGCCATGTCCAGGAACGGCACCAGGCCGCGCGAAGTCACGACTTCGATGACCTGGGTCCACTGGTCGGCGGTCAGGTCGGCGCCGGTCGGGTTGTGGCAGCAGGCGTGCAGCAGCACGACCGAGCCGGACTTCATGGTCTTGAGGGCATCCAGCATGCCGGCGAAGTTCACGCCGCGGGTGGCGGCGTCATAGTAAGGATAGGCATTGACCTTGAAGCCGGCCATTTCGAACAGCGCGCGGTGGTTTTCCCAGCTCGGGTCGCTGATCCAGATTTCGGTGCCGGCCGGCGAGAAATGCTTCAGGAAGTCGGCGCCCAGCTTCAGCGCGCCGGTGCCGCCCAGGGCTTGCACGGTGATCGCACGCTTTTCCGTCACCACGGCGCTGCCGGCGCCGAACACCAGTTCCTGCACGGCGCGGTCATACGTCGCCAGGCCGTCGATCGGCAGGTAGGTACGCGGGGCCAGCTTGGCCGCCAGTTCCGCTTCCGCCTTCTTCACGCATTCCAGCAGCGGCACCTTGCCGTTGTCGTCGTAGTAGACGCCCACGCCCAGGTTGGTCTTGGCCGGGTTCTTGTCGGCGTTGTAGGCTTCGGTGACGCCCAGGATGGGGTCGCGCGGCGCCATTTCGATGGCGGAAAACAGGGAGGCGGAGACAGGTGCGTTCATCGTGATAACATGAAAAGTTAGCTGCAACGGAGCGCTGCAGGAGTGGATGGGTGCATGGCCGAGCTTGCCAGCCCTGCACCGTTTTGCAACATCGCATTCTAGCAAATCCCGATGCCTAATCACAGATACAGGCAGGTGTAAAACCAGGCTGAATCTGCATGCTTTCATGCAGAAATGACATATCCGCCGCCATTGCGCCTTGAAGACGGCGCCGCCGCCTGCATCTGTGACGCATTCACGCGTCCGGTATTTCCGGCCTGCAACGCCCTCTTTTCAGGCATGCGGCCGCACCGGAGCAGGCAAACCTCAACCGAAGCGGGTTACCGACCACCATGGCTGAACTGACAACGATTACCCCCGAACTCGACGACAGCAAGTTCGTCACCTTCCCCGATTCGCCCTACAAGCTCTACCAGGTGTTCCCGCCGGCCGGCGACCAGCCCGCCGCGATCGAAAAGCTGGTCGAAGGCGTCAACGACGGCCTGTTCTTCCAGACCCTGCTGGGCGTGACCGGCTCCGGCAAGACCTACACCATGGCCAACACCATCGCCCGCCTGGGCCGGCCGGCCATCGTGTTCGCCCCCAACAAGACGCTGGCCGCGCAGCTCTACAGCGAGTTCCGCGAGTTCTTCCCGCATAACGCGGTGGAATACTTCGTCAGCTACTACGATTACTACCAGCCGGAAGCCTACGTGCCGCAGCGCGACCTGTTCATCGAGAAGGATTCCTCGATCAACGAGCACATCGAGCAGATGCGCCTGTCCTGCACCAAGTCGCTGATGGAGCGGCGCGACGTGGTGATCGTGGCGACCGTGTCGGCCATCTACGGTATCGGCAATCCCAACGAATACCACCAGATGATCCTGACCCTGCGCGCCAGGGACAAGGTGGCCCAGCGCGACGTCATCGCGCGCCTGATCCAGATGCAGTACAAGCGCAACGAGACCGACTTCGGCCGCGGCACCTTCCGCGTGCGCGGCGACACCATCGACGTGTTCCCGGCCGAGCACGCCGAGCTGGCGGTGCGCATCGAGATGTTCGACGACGAGATCGACAGCCTGCAACTGTTCGACCCGCTCACCGGCCGCGTACGCCAGAAGATCCCGCGCTTCACCATCTATCCCGGCTCGCACTACGTGACGCCGCGCTCGACCGTGCTGCGCGCCATCGAGACCATCAAGGACGAGCTGCGCGAGCGGCTGGAATTCTTCCGCAAGGAAAACAAGCTGATCGAGGAGCAGCGGCTGGAGCAGCGCACCCGCTTCGACCTCGAAATGATGACCGAGATCGGCTTCACCAAGGGCATCGAGAACTACTCGCGCCACCTCTCCGGCGGCAAGCCGGGCGACCCGCCGCCGACGCTGGTGGACTACCTGCCGCCGGACGCGCTGATGTTCCTGGACGAGTCGCACGTGCTCATCGGCCAGTTGAACGGGATGTACAACGGCGACCGCGCGCGCAAGGTCAACCTGGTGGACTATGGTTTCCGCCTGCCTTCGGCGCTGGATAACCGGCCGCTGAAGTTCGACGAGTTCGAAAAGAAGATGCGCCAGACGATATTCGTCTCCGCCACCCCGGCCGATTACGAAAACAGCCGCGCCGACCAGGTGGTCGAGCAGGTGGTGCGCCCGACCGGCCTGGTCGACCCGATTATCTCCGTGCGCCCCGCCACCACGCAGGTGGACGACCTGATGCAGGAAATCACCGACCGCGTGGCCAAGGACGAGCGCGTGCTGGTGACCACGCTGACCAAGCGCATGGCCGAGCAGTTGACCGAGTTCCTGTCCGACAACGGCATCAAGGTGCGCTACCTGCACAGCGACATCGACACGGTGGAGCGCGTGGAAATCATCCGCGACCTGCGCCTGGGCACCTTCGATGTGCTGGTCGGCATCAACCTGCTGCGCGAAGGCCTGGACATTCCGGAAGTCTCGCTGGTGGCGATCCTGGATGCCGACAAGGAAGGCTTCCTGCGCTCCGAGCGCAGCCTGATCCAGACCATCGGGCGCGCCGCCCGCAACCTCAACGGCATGGCCATCCTGTACGGCGACAAGGTCACCGACTCGATGCACAAGGCGATCGGCGAAACCGAACGCCGCCGCGCCAAACAGGTGGCCTTCAACGAGGCCCACGGCATCACGCCGACCGGCATCAAGAAAGAAATCCGCGAACTGATCGACGGCGTGTTCAACCCGTCCGAGGCGCGCGCCGAGCTGATGGTGGCGCAGGAGCAGAAGAACTACGAAGCCATGAGCGAGAAGCAGATCAGCAAGGAAATCAAGCGCCTGGAAAAGCAGATGCAGGAGCACGCCAAGAACCTCGAGTTCGAAAAGGCGGCGGCCGCGCGCGACCAGTTGCACCTGCTCAAGCAGCAATTGTTCGGCGCGCCGGGGAGCGATACGGCGGTGGCTTGACGCCACGCACAGCGAACTTTCGATACGCCCTTCGGGCTACTCAGTCCGAACGGCATTTGGAATGCGAGGCTTGCCGGATTGGCTACCGTTCGTCCTGAGTAGCGCCGCAGGCGCGTATCGAAGGCGCGCCACCGAAGGCGGTATAAAATGCCGCCACTTTCCCGAACCGGCCGCCTACATCAACACAAAAGATCCATGACCACGCCCTCCCCCGCCCTGCCCGCCGACCTGCTGGGCCTGATCCAGACCGCCGATCCCTCCTGGCACTCCACGCTGCGCGAAGGGCTGGAGGCGATCGCCCAGGCCGACCCGGCCTACCTCGGCGTACTGGCGCAAGACCGCTACCTGCCCACCGAAGGCCGCATCTTCGCCGCCTTCAGGCAGCCCATGGATAAAGTGAACTATGTGCTGGTAGGCGAAGGCCCCTATCCGCGCGCGGCCAGCGCCACCGGGGTGTGCTTCATGGATGGCGCGGTGGGTTCGCTCTGGTCGGACAAGGGCTTGTCCAAGCAGGTCAACCGCGCCACGTCATTGCGCAATTTCATGAAGATGCTGCTGGTGGCCGACGGCGCGCTGCAGGCCGGCAATACCAGCGGCGACGCGCTGGCCGGCATTGCCGCCCGGGCCCAGGCCGACCCGCAAGGCACGATCCAGACCCTGGCCGACCTGCAATCCAACCTGGAGGCGCAGGGCTTCCTGCTGCTCAACGCCAGCCTGGTGTTTCGCGAACACGTGGCGCCCGCCAAGGATGCCCGCGCCTGGAAACCCTTCTTCGAGACCGTGCTGCGCAGCCTCGCCCAACACGCCGCGGCGCGCGGCACGGCGCTGCCGACGCTGGTGTTGTGGGGCAAGATCGCCGAACAATTGCACAGCCTGCCGCTGGTCCAAGCCTTCCCGCGCGCGGTGGCCGAACATCCCTACAACCTGAGCTTCATCGAACACAGCGGCATGCAACGATTGTTTGGCGACATGCGCCTGCTGGCCCGGCGCGCCTGAGCGCGCTGGCGACCAGCCCGACTCGTTCAGCCCTGCAGCGATGGCGCCGCTGCGCCCGGCTCCGCCCCCGGCGCGGCCCGGAAGAACTGCACCAGTTCCAGCAAGCCATAGGCCTGCTCCCGCATCTGCTGCGCGCTGGCAGACAAGCGGTTCGATGTGTCGGCGTTGTATTGCAGCGAACCGGAAAACTGCTCGACGGCGATATTGATCTGCGCCAGGTCGCGCGCCTGCTGCTGCGATGTGCTGCTGATGCGCGCCACCAGTTCGGCCGTATGGCGGATCGACGGCACCAGCTGGTTCAATAATTCGCCGGCCTGTTCCGCCGTCTGCAGGCTGTTCCCTGTGAGGGCCGACACATCCTGCGCGGCCCCCTGCGAATGTTCGGCCAGCTTGCGCACCTCCGCGGCGATCACCGCGAATCCCTTTCCTTCTACCCCGGCACGCCCGGCCTCGATACCCGCATTCAAGGCCAGCAGATTGGTGCGATAGGCGATATCGTCGATATAGCGCACCGATGCCGCGACGTCGCGCATGGCCGCCACCGTGGACGATACCGCATGGCATCCTTGCTGCGCCTCGGCGCTGGATTTCTCGGCGATCCTGGCGGTTTGCGCCGAATGCTCATTGTTCTGGTAGATCGCCTCGCTGACGGTGCGCATGGCGGTGGAGGTTTCCTCGATGCTGGCCGCCTGTTCCTGGGTGGCATTGGCGATCGCCAGGGAAGCGTCGTGCAATTGCCCGGCAACCGTGCTCAAGGCGCCGGCCCGTGCCTGCAATTGGCCAACGACATGCGACAGCGTGCCGGACATGTGATGCATGGCCGCCAGGATGCTGCTGCAGTCGCCCTTGCGCACGCTGCCGGCCGGCGCCAGTTCCCCGCGCGCCACCCGCTTGGCGATCTCGGCCACCTGGTCGAGGTCGCCGCCGACCCGGCGCAGGATGCGCAGGCTGATAGCCAGCAGCAGCCCCGCCGTCAGCAGCATGGCTCCAAGCGCGCCCGCCGCCAGCATCCACATCGTGCGTTCGGCCTGCCGCAGCAGCGCCCCGGCCTGCGCGCCGATCGCCTCGAGCTGGGCCGCCTGCAGCTGTTGCAGGGCATCGATGTGGCGGCTGGCCACATCGAACCACGCTTGCGCATCGAGGCCATCGAACTGGCCGCGCAATGCGGCCTCCCGCAATTGCTGCAAGCGGCGCGCCGGCGGCGCATCCTGCACCGCCTGGTAGCGGTCGCGCATCTCGGGCGCGGCGAACATCAACAGTTGCCGCGCATCCCTGGCCTGGTTGCTGCCGGCGGCGAGGACCCGGTCGCGCTGGTCATCGGCATAGGCGCCGGCACTGATGGCGCCATTGAGCAGCCCGCGCTCGCGCGCCGCTTCCTCGGTCAGGCTGGTCAAGGCTTGCGATGCCAGCACCATGTCGGTCAGCTCGGGTACCCGCATGCCGCGCATCAGGTTGCCGGCACGCCCCATGACATCCTGGATCAGGCCGCTGTAGCGCTCGAACAGCGCTCCCGCCGCCAACGCGCGCCCATCGATATCGCTTCGCAGTTGCTGCAGCTTTTGCCGCAGCTGCGAGGTTTCGTCCACCCCGGCCTGGTTCAGGACCCGCCCGGTCTGCTGGCGGGCAACAGCCACCGCGCGCTGCGCCTCGTCGGCCGCAGCGCCGCCGTCCTGGGCCGCGCCCAACCAGCCATTGCTGCGGCCGCGTTCGACTTGCAAGACCCCGATCAGGGCATCATACGAACCGATCTGCCGCACCTCGGCCTCGACCACCTGCATATGCCCGACGGTCTTGGCGGCCTCATGCACGGCATGCGCGCACAGCAACAGGAATCCCAGCATCGGCACTGCGGCCAGCGCCAGCAACTGTGTCTGCAGCCTGAGCTTGAACACCATGACTTTCCCCCTCTTATAAAAATCGCCGCCCTCCGGCAATGCCGGCATCAAGCCTGCAAAAGCCGTTCCACCGCCTTCGCCGGGGCGCCAGCTTCAATCATATTGCCCACGAAGAATCCCCGCCAATAAAATGAAACCCGGCGCCAGGCCGGGTTATGTGCTTGCGCCGCCCGGGCGTCAGAATTCTTCCCAGTTGTCGCCTTCGTCCGACTTCGGCTTGGCCGGCGCCGCTGCGGCCCGGGGCGCGGCGGCCTTGGCCGCAGGCAACGCCGCCGCCGTCGCCGGCTTGGCGATGGCCGGCTTCTGCGGCCCCGCCACCGCCACCGCAGCCGGGGTCGGAACCGGACGCGCCGGCGCCGCCGGCCGCGACAACGGGACGGCGGCCTGCAGGTGGCTTTCGTCCAGCTTGAATCCGGCCACCACACCGGCCAGATGCGCCGCCTGCTCCTGCAGCGACTGGGCGGCGGCCGCAGCCTGCTCCACCAGCGCCGCATTCTGCTGGGTGGCCTCGTCCATCTGCGTGACGGCGCGGCCTATCTCGGCGATCCCCGAACTCTGTTCCTGGCTGGCGGCGCTGATCTCGCCGACGATATCGGTCACCCGGCGCACGCTGGCCACCACTTCGGTCATGGTGTTGCCGGCCTGGTGCACCAGGGCGCTGCCGACTTCGACCTTGTGCACGGAATCGTCGATCAGCCCCTTGATTTCCTTGGCGGCGGTGGCGCTGCGCTGGGCCAGCGAACGCACCTCCGACGCCACCACCGCGAAGCCCCTGCCCTGTTCGCCGGCGCGCGCCGCTTCCACCGCGGCATTCAACGCCAGGATATTGGTCTGGAATGCGATGCCGTCGATCACGCTGATAATGTCGACGATCTTGCGCGAAGAATCGTTGATCGAGCTCATGGTGTCGACCACCTTCCCCACCACTTCCCCGCCCTGCACCGCCACTTCCGAGGCCGACACCGCCAGCTGGTTGGCCTGGCGGGCGTTATCGGCGTTCTGCTTGACGGTGGAGGTCAGTTGCTCCATGGCCGAGGCGGTCTCCTCCAGCGAACCGGCCTGCTGTTCGGTGCGCCCGGAGAGATCGAGGTTGCCGGAGGCGATCTCGCCGGACGATGTTTTCACCGATTCGCTGGCGCGGCGGATTTCCAGCAGGGTCGTCGAAATCTTGTCGGCAAAGCGATTGAAGGCGCCCGAGATCTGCGACAGCTCGTCGCGCCCCTGGGTATCCAGGCGGCGCGTCAGGTCGCCCTCGCCGGAGGCGATATCTTCCATCACATCGCGCACCACGCCCAGCCGGCGCAACATGCCGGTGATGGTCAGCGTCAGCAGCGCCGCCGCCGCCGCAATGGCCAGTACCGCCAGCACGAGCGACATGGTCATCAGCGCGCGGATCGACTGGGTGGCCTCGACGTAGTCGAGCGCCACGGCCAGCGACCAGTCGGTCCCCTCGATGGGCCGCACGAACAGCAGGTAGCGGGCGCCGCCGATGCTGGCCTCGCCGCCTTGGCCGGTGGACGCCAGCGATTGCGCGCTCAGGTTCTGGTCGAGCGCGGATACCGGCTTCAGCGCCAGCTCCTTGTTGGGATGGGTGACGATCGTGCCGTCCTTGCCGACGATGAAGGCGAAGCTGCCCGGCGTAGGCTTGATGCCGGCGACGTTGCGCACCACGTTGTCGAGCTGCACATCGGAGCCGACCACTGCCTGCAGGTTGTCCTTGCCGCCCACGGCTTCGGCAAAGGTCACCACCAGCTTGCCGGTGGTCGCATCCACATACGGCGCGGTCAGCACCGGCTTGCCGGCGTTCACCGCCTGCTGGTACCAGGGCCGTGAGGTCGGGTCGTAGCCGGGCGGCATGGGATGCAGCGCCAGCATGCGCTTGTCGGGATAGCCGATGTAGGCGTCGTCGAAGGCGCCCGCTTCCATCGCCGCGGCGACGATGGGCAGCACGTCCTCCTGCTTGAGCGCCTGTTTCATGGAAGCGGTGATGGTGCGCTTGCTGCGCACCCATTCGGCGATGTTGGCGGCGTGACTGTCGGTCAGTTGGGCGGTCTGGGCCTGCAATGCCGCCAGGGTATCGCGCCGCACGGTAAAGATGTTGGCGGCGGAAAGGACGATCATGGCGACCGCCACGATCAGGACACAGATCACGATCAAACGTGCGCGTAACGACGACAGCATGGCTTTCCCCTTGGATGACGATGCAAGACAATGGAACATCTGATGTGTAGTCGACGCCTGCACGCGGTTGCCGCCGCCATGACCGGCGCTCCGCGCGGCAATGTTGCGCGATTCCCCTCGGCAACATCGGCTCGCACGGCGATCCTTCCTGCGAACCAATATAGCAGCGGCTTATTTCAATGTCATTGCGAACCGAGGCTGCATCGCAACAATGGCGATGCAGCAATACGGTCATACGACACGATACGGGAGGGAGAAAACAACAAACCCCGCGTCAGCGGGGTTATGGCGGGATACCGATAGGGGATGCGGCGTCAAGGGCTGCTTGCGCCTGCTGGCATCTGCGGGTTCGGACGGGATATCGATCCGGTTCGTCCGCGGCTCCATCCATCGGAAGATATGGAGCCGGTCTCTTTTCTATAGCGTCGCGGCTGGCGGGTCCGACAGCTTGCAGCATGTGATTTCATGCCTGGCTTGCGGCTTCATGCCTGGCTTGCCGGCCTCGATGGCGCGGCGGCACTCCGGTACATCCGGTCCTGCGGGCTTGCCTCAGATCTGCGATTGCAGCTTCCATACGGCTTGCAGGTGGCCGTTTTCCAGTTGGCGCAGGCGGTTTTCCAGCTCGACATGGTCTTCCACGCCGTCGAAATAGGCTGCGTCGTGCAGTTCGGAGGCATCGTTGCGCACCGGTTGCAGTGCGTGGGCGGCGATGACGCGCTGGACGGCGAACTTGGCCAGTTCGACCAGGGCGCGCAAATTGTTAGAAAAACCGGCATCTTTTACAAATATACTAACGGTAGACATGGCCTTCACTCACTGTTAAACGTTTCGATAGTTGAAGAGTAGGGTCGCTCCCGTCTTTTGCAAAGCAACATTTTCCGACACCAATATAAGTTTTTCTAACATCATGCCTTCCTCCCTGCCCCCGCTGAAAACCCTCAAAGTATTCGAAGCGGCAGTCCGGACGCGGAGCCTGACGCTGGCGGCCCAGGAGCTTTTCATCACCCACAGCGCGGTCAGCCAGCAGATCAAGACCCTGGAGGAATACTTCGGCCAACCGTTGTTTTTGCGCCAGTCGCGTGGCGTGGAGCCAACAGAGGCGGCGCTGGCCTTCTATGGCGAGGTCAAGGCCAGCCTGGATCGCATCGCGCTGGCGGCCGAACAGCTGACGCTGGCCGGCAAGAGCCGCGTGGTACGCCTCATCGCTGCGCCCTCAGTGGCGATGCGCTGGCTGATCCCGCGCCTGTCGCAGTTCCAGATCGACAACCCGCGCATCGAAGTACGCGTGACCACCACCATGTCGGAGCACTTCGAGGATGTGAAGGACCCGTTCGACGTGATCCTGTGGCGCAGCCCGCTGGAGCGCAGCGGCTATGAATGCGTGCGTTTCCTGGACGACGTCTCGGCGCCGCTGGCCTCGCCGCATTTCCTGGAACTGCACCCGGTCAAGACGCCGCGCGACCTGGTGGAAGTGTCGCTGATCCACCTCTCCAGCCGCTCGCTGGCCTGGTCGCAATGGCTGAGCAAGGCCGGCGTGGCGGTCCGCAGGAAAATGCCGGGCACCGTCTACGAACACTTCTTCCTCAGCCTGCAGGCCGCCGCCACCGACCTTGGCGTGGCCATGGGCACGCTGGCCCTGGTCGACGACGACCTGGCGCACGGGCGCCTGGTGCAACTGTTTCCGGAAGTGGTGCTGCATGGGGAGGGGTTCCACATGATGTACCGCAGCGCCGCCGATGCCAACCCGGCGCTCAAGACGTTCATCACATGGCTGATGCAGATGGGACAGGCTAGCGCGTTCGACCCGCTACGCACGCATCCGGCGGATTTCCCCGGCGAGCATTGAGACAAGCCGAGGCCCCGGCCCCGACTTGCGCCAGGGCCGCGGGTGCGGCATCGATCAGTCGGCCGATTTCAGCACATGCACTGCGCGCTCGGCGATCAGGTCCTTGGCCTTGTCACGGTAGTCGAGCATGTGCGGCAACGTAAAGTGCAGGCGCAGCGCGTCTTCGCTGGCCCACTTCTCGATGAAGGCAAAGGTGTCAGGGCCCATCGGCGCCTGGTTGGGGCCGAAGCCATCCACGTCGACCGTCAGGCCGTATTCGATGCAACCGGCTTCGGCGCGCACGGCGGCGAGGTTGGCGCGGGCGATCTTCAGCAGCTCTTCGCGCTTGCCGGGCTTGGCGGTGATGATGGCCACGACGGTGATGATGCTCATGCTTGTCTTCTCCTGATTGGATTCAAATTGGGACGACAAGCATACGCGATTTAGCGCCTGTTAACATTCAGCCGGCGAGACGCCTTGCCCCCGGAAGGGGTGGCGGCAAGGCGCCCGCGCTCAGTTCAGCCGGATCTTGTCCAGCAATTGACCGATGTTGTAACGCATCAGCGCCAGATAATCCGGTGCCGGCCCACCAGGCCTGGACAAGGCATCGGCATACAGCTTGCCGCCGGGCGTGACGCCCGCTTCGCGCGCGATCTGCTGCAGCAGTTTCGGATTGCTCATGTTTTCGAAGAACAAGGCCTTGATCTTCTGGGTGCGGATCTGGCGGATCAGCGCCGCCACTTCCTTCGCGCTGGGCTCGCTGTCGGTGGACACGCCCTGCGCGGCCAGGAAACGCACCTTGTAATGCGCGCCGAAATATTCGAAGGCATCGTGCGAGGTGATCACGCGGCGCTTGGCGTCGGGAATCTGCGCAAACTGCTGGATGGCCCAGCGGTCCAGCTCCTGCAGCTTGCCGACATAGGCCTCGCCGTTCTTGCGGTAAATGTCGGCGCCGGCCGGGTCCAGCCTGGCCAGCGCGGCGGCGATGTTGCGCGTGTAGACGATCACGTTCTGCGGGTCCTGCCAGGCGTGCGGGTCGTCCTTGCCATGGTGGCTATGTGCGTCGTGGTCATGGTGGCCATGCTCATCGTGGTCATCGTCGCCCGCCCGCTCGCGCGCGCTGATGCCGGCCGAGGCGGTAACAATGGCGCCGCGATAATTGGCCGACTGCGCCAGGCGCTCGATCCAGCCCTCGAAGCCCAGGCCATTGACCACCACCAGCCTGGCGCGCGACACCGCCTTGATGTCGTCCGGGGCCGGCTGGAACACGTGGGCGTCCTCATCCGGGCCGACCAGGGTGGTGACGGCGATACGGTCGCCGCCGACATTGGCGACGATATCGCCCAGGATGCTGAAACTGGCCACCACGGGAATACGCTCGGCGGCGCTTGCCGGCAGGCTCGCCGTCAACGCCAGCGCGGCCAGCAACACAGAAAAAGGACGAAGAAAGTTCATGCGGACTCCGGGAACAAGCGAAGGAAAGATTCAGCCCCGCAGGTGCGGGCGCTTCAACAGGCGCGGCAACCAACCGCGCGGCGCAAACAACAGCGAGAGCGCGTACAGGACGCCGGCGCAGACGATGATCACCGGGCCGGACGGCACCGAGGCGTAATACGAAATCAGCAGCCCCGCATAGCCGGCCACGGCGGCCTGCAGCACGCTGTTGCACAGCTGGGCCGGCAAGGTGTCGTGCCACAGCCGCGCCGACACCGCCGGCAGCATCATCAGGCCGACCGCCATCAGCGTGCCCAGGGTCTGGAACGAGGCCACCAGGTTCAACACCACCAGCATCAGGAACGCCTGCTGGTACACCTCGCCGCCGCGGCCGTTGCCGCGCCCGACCGACATGAAGCCGGGGTCGAAACTCTCCAGCAGCAGGCCGCGGTAGAGCGCTGCGATCAGCAGCACGCTGGCGCTGGCGACGCCGGCGATCAGCAGCAGGCCTTCGCTATCCACGCCCAGCACGTTGCCGAACAGGATATGCAGCAGGTCGAGCTGGGTGCCGTGGCGCGAGATCAGGATCACGCCCAGCGCCAGCGCCACCACGTAGATGGCGGCCAGGCTGGCGTCTTCCTTGATCTCGGTATGGCGGCTGATCCAGCCGGCCACCGCCACCACCAGCACGCCGGCGGCGAAACCGCCGATCGACAACGCCGGCAGCGACAGGCCGAAGAAGATGAAACCCACCGCCACGCCCGGCAACACCGCGTGGCTCAGCGCCTCGCCGAACAGGCTCATGCGGCGCAGCGTCAGCAGCACGCCCAGCGGCGCGCTGCCCAGCGCCAGCGCGAATGCCGCCACCAGCGCGCGGCGCATGAAGGAGAATTCCTGGAAAGGCTCGATGGCGAATTGATGGAAAGCCGACCACAACGTCATTGCAGGCCGCCCTTCCCGGCCGCGCCATGCTCATGCTGATGGCCCGGATGGCTGCCGGGCCCATGCACATGCGCGCGCGAAGAGGACAAGGACAGGGCCAGCAGGTCGTCCTCCCTGACTTCGCACACCGGCGCGTGCTCATCCACCGCCTCGGCCATGGCGCGGGCGCGCATCAGGTTGTCGTCGCACAGCACCTCGGCGGTGTCGCCCCAGGCCACCACGTTGCGCGCCAGCAGCAGCGTCTGCGGGAAGGAGCGCCGCACCTGGTCGTAGTCGTGCAGCACCGCGATCACCGTGCGCTGCTCCGCATGCCAGGCGGCAATGATGCGCAGCAAATCGCTGGTGGTGCGGGTGTCGATGGCGTTGAACGGTTCATCCAGCAGGATCACCTCGGCATCCTGCAGCAGGATGCGGGCGAACAGCACACGCTGGAATTGCCCGACCGACAGGCTGGAGACGGCGCGGGAGGCAAAACCGTCCAGCCCCACCGCCGACAGCGCCTGGGTCGCGCGCGCCGCCATGCCGGCGTCGATGCCGCGCCAGTTGCCCCGGCCCGGCCAATAGCCCAGCAACACGCAATCCAGCACCGAAATCGGAAAACTGCGATCGATCTCGGCCTGCTGCGGCAGGTAGGCGATGCGGCGCGTGTCCACATGCGTGACCACCCGGCCGCCGTTGCAACGGACCAGGCCCAGCATGCTTTTGAGCAAGGTGCTCTTGCCGGCGCCGTTGGGGCCCACCACCGCGGTCAGCGAACCGCGCGCGAAAGCGCCGCTGACGTGGTGCAAGGCCGGATGCCGCCGGTAGCTGACGGTCAGGTTTTCAAGGGAAATGACGGCAGACATGTCAACCCTCCCCCAGCGCCCACAGCACGCCCAGCCACAGCAGCAGGCAGATGGGCAGCACCGCCAGCACGCGCTGCCACCAAGGGCTGGCGAGCACGCCTTGCTTCATCAACAAACGAGAAAGAACCGACACGGCAGATAACCTGACTAAGAAGGATGCAAACGGCGGCATCGCCGGAAGACGTGGGAAGCGCGGAAAACGCGACGTCCCGAGCCGAGTTGCAAAGAATGGGAAAGCACGAATTATAATGCAACCCTGTTGCAGAATGTAACAAGACTGAATTTTTCCGCCAGGCGGGCCCAAAATGCTGGGCGCAAGCAACGCCCTGGCGTCCACACCAACGAAAGCCGATCCATGTCCCGACTGCCCCTCACCTTTTCCGCTATCGCAACCGCGCTGATCGCGGCTTCACTGCTGAGCTTGCCGTCCTTCGCGGCCAACAGCGCCAACAGCACCGACAGCGCCGGCCATCATGGCAACCATCCTGCCCACGAGCATGGCGTGGGCAAGCTGGATGTGGCGCTGGAAGGCAATACCTTGACGCTGCACCTGGATACGCCGCTGGTCAACCTGGTCGGCTTCGAACACGCCGCCACCTCCGCCCGCGACAAGGAAACCGTGCAGGCGATGGCCAAGGCGCTGCGCGATGCCGGCCGCATGTTCGCCACCGACGCCGCCGCGCAATGCAAACCGGCCGAGATCCAGCTTCAATCCGCCGTGCTGCCGCCGGCCCTGCTGGGCGAAAAAACGGCATCGGGCGCCGCCCAGGCCGCTGCGCCCAATGACGGCCATGCCGACCTCGATGGCGACTTCACGCTGGTCTGCGCCAGCCCCGGCGCGCTCAACACGGTGGATGCCAGCGGCCTGTTGCGCGCCTTCCCCGGCTTCCAGCGCATCGACGTCCAGCTGGCCACGCCCAAGAAACAGGCCGCTTTCCAGCTGACGCCGGGCAATGCCGCCATTCCCCTCAATTGATCCCGATAATTGATCCCGATACAGGGAGCCAGTCAGGCCGTTGACAGCAGGCGGGGGTATCATCGCCCCAGCCGCCGCGGCCTCCTGCCCCTCATTGCGTCCCGTTTCCCCGATACACCGCTGACATGAACCCGCCGCAACCCGCCCCGCCCGCCATCCATTTGCGCGACCTCAGCTTCACCTGGCCCGGCCAGCCGCATCCCGCGCTGGCTCTGGATGAATTGCGGGTGGAGGCGCGCGAGCACATCTTCGTCAGCGGCCCCAGCGGCAGCGGCAAAAGCACATTGCTGGCCACCATTGGCGGCATCATCGCGCCGCAGGCGGGCAGCGTGGAAGTGCTGGGCCAGGCCTTGCAAGGCCTGGCCGCCGCACGGCGCGACCGTTTCCGGGTGGACCATATCGGCTTCATCTTCCAGCAATTCAACCTGCTGCCTTATCTGTCCGTCACCGACAACGTGCTGCTGCCCTGCCGGTTCTCGATCTACCGCAAGGGCCGCGCCTTGCTGCAAGGCGGCAGCTTGCGGGAAGCGGCGCACTCGCTGCTGGCATCGCTGGACCTGGCGCCCGCCTTGTGGGCGCGCCCGGTCACCCAGTTGTCGATCGGCCAGCAGCAGCGCGTGGCGGCGGCGCGCGCGCTGATCGGCCGGCCCGAGATCATCGTCGCCGACGAACCGACCTCGGCGCTGGACAGCGACCGCCAGCAAGCCTTCCTCGACCTGCTGCAGGGCGAATGCGCCCACGGCGGCGCGGCGCTGGTGTTCGTCAGCCACGACCAGCGCCTGGCCGAACGCTTCCACCGGCGCATCGCGCTGGAGCAGATCAACCGCGCCGCCAGCATCGAGGAGTCGGCATGAAGACGCTGCTGCGCCTGGCCGCGAAGAGCGCGTGGAACCGCCGTTTCACGCTGGGCCTGATGCTGCTGGCCATCGCCCTTTCCACCACCATGCTGCTGGGCATCGAACGCGTGCGCCATGACGTGCGCGCCGGATTCTCGCAATCGGTGTCCGGCACCGATCTGGTGGTCGGCGCGCGCACCAGCCCCATCCAGCTGATGCTGTATGCGATCTTCCGCATCGGCGGCGCCACCAACAACATGGGCTGGGACAGCGCCCAGGCGCTGGCGCGCAACCCGGCCGTGGCCTGGACCATCCCGATTTCGCTGGGCGACTCGCATCGCGGTTTCCCGGTGCTGGCCACCAATGGCGACTACTTCCGGCACTTCCATTACGGCGACGGAAAAGCGCTGCAACTGGCGCAGGGCCGGCCTTTCGCCGACGTGTTCGAGACCGTGCTCGGCGCCGAAGTCGCCGACCGGCTGCATTACAAACCTGGCGACCGCATCGTGCTGGCGCACGGCATCGGCAGCGCCCACCTGGCCCAGCACGCCGACAAACCCTTCGTGGTCACCGGCATCCTGGCGCGCACCGGCACGCCGGTGGACCGTACGGTGCACATCGGCCTGGACGCGATGGAAGCCATCCATCTCGACTGGGAAGGCGGCGCCCCGCTGCCCGGCCTGCACATCGCGCCGGCGCTGGTCAAGAAATTCGACCTCACCCCCAAGAGCATCACCGCCGTGCTGGTCGGCCTGAAAAGCCGTGCGCGCGTGTTCGCCGTGCAGCGCGACATCGCCGACGGCGAAGGCTTCAGGGAACCGCTGATGGCCGTGCTGCCCGGCGTCGCGCTGGACCAGTTGTGGGACGTGGTCGGCATCGGCGAAAACGCGCTGCTGGTGGTGTCGGGTATGGTGGTGGTGGTCGGGCTGGCCGGGCTGGTGGCCGCCATCCTGGCCAGCCTGGGCGAGCGCCGCCGCGAGCTGGCCATCCTGCGTTCGGTCGGCGCGCGTCCCTGGGACGTCTTTATCCTGCTGTCCATCGAAGGCCTGGGCGTGATGCTGGCCGGGGTAGTGGCGGGCGTATTGCTGCTCACCATCCTGCTGCTGGCGCTGGGGCCGACGCTGGCGGCGCAGTTCGGCATCGCGCTGCAGCCTGCATGGCCGTCCGCAGGCGAATTACAATTGCTGCTCTGGACGGTTATCGCCGGTTTCGCGGCCAGCCTGCTGCCGGGCCTGCGCGCCTACAGGCTGAGCCTGTCCGACGGCCTGACGCCCAGAATCTGAACCTGCCATCGACATGAAAACTCTCTATTGGATAGGTGGTATCGCCGCCGCCGGCTTGCTGATCGGCACCGGGGTACGCCTGGCCGCGCATTCCGGCAACGCCTCCCCGGCCCCGCTGGCCGCCGCCACGACAATACCGCCAACCGCAGGCGCGCCGTTGGCCGGCGCGGTACCCGCCGTCACCGCACGCGCCGACGCCGGCAGTACGGTCGCCGGCGTCGGCGCCGCATCCGGTGGCCAGTACCAGGTCGGCGACCACCTCAAGCAAAGCGCCAGCGTCACCGACCAGCCCTACCAGGCTTCCGGCAAGGTGGTCGGAGGCTACCGCGAGATCGCCTGGGAAAGCCTGATCCCCAAGGACTGGGATGCCATGGCGCCGTTCAAGGGCCTCAAGCTGGACCAGCTGGACGACAACGACCCGCGCGCCGCCGCCGCGCTGTGGAAAGCCAAGAAGTACTGGAAGGACGCGCCGGTCGATCCGTCGATGGAAGGCGCGGCGGTGCGCCTGCCGGGCTTCGTCGTCTCGCTCGACCGCGAAGGGGAGGCGCTCAAGGAATTCCTGCTGGTGCCCTACTTCGGCGCCTGCATCCACGTGCCGCCGCCGCCGGCCAACCAGATCATCCACGTCAAGAGCAGCAAGGCCGTCAAGAACGTGCGCACCATGGATGCGGTGTGGATCAGCGGCGTGGTCAAGGTCGAGCGCTCCGACTCGTCCATGGGCGCCGCCGGCTACAGCATGACGGCCGTCAAGGTCGAGCCTTATACCGCGCCCGATAACGGCTGAGCCGGCACTTCCCCGCTCCGCCCTAATGCCGTTCAGTTAAACGCTGAACGGCATTTGTGTTTGTGGAGGTTTGTGGAGTCCAGACGCCGTTCGCCCTGAGTAGCTGCGCAGCAGCGTATCGAAGGGCAGGCGAGGCCGCTGATGCTGGCGCGCTGGCTTCGATACGGCCCTGGCGGGCCTACTCAGCCCGAACGGACTCTGTGAATTGGCCTTAACTGAACGGCATTACCCGCTCCGCCTACCTTTCATTGCCACTTAGCGCCGCTAACAAAACGCCGCTGGCAAGGCGCAACGCAGCCAGCGGTATTTTGTGAGCGGCGCTTATTCACAGATTTTGGGTACAAGCCTGTGGATATGCTTTTGAAAAGCCGCCCAAGTCATTGAAATAAAAGGAAATCCCGGCATCGTCGCATTGTGGAGCATTCATGCACCGCAGCGCTGCCGGACCGATGCGCCGCAGATTGCCTGCATTGGCCGCAATCGCATACCGGGCAAGGGCTGGGACTGGCCGATGGCGGCTGGCGACAATTGCCATCGCCCGCCAAACATCATCGTTGCCACATGACTTATCCCCACTGCCTGAGCGATGCGGGGTGCTTGTGCACAAGCCCCTGCTTATCCACACATTTTGGTGGCAAGCCTGTGGAAAACCCTTGAGCAAGCAGATTAAGCCATTGATTGAAAAGGGATTTCAATTTCCGTAGCAAAGTGCGGCAAAACGGCGGCCATCGCATCCATCCGTGCAAGACCCGGGCAAAATGGTATCCCCCATCCGCTGCAAGGCAAAGATATCCACACTTTTTGGGAGTAAGCCTGTGGAAAAGATTTTGACAAGTAGCCCAAGCCATTGAAAAGAAAAGAGATTCCATTTTCCGCGCAATGTTGGGCAGGAACCGGCAATACGGAACAGGGGAGAAAAAGGGCGGGAGAAATACTGCGGAGCGTCACCCGTTCACGACCCACGACAAGATCGTGAACAGGTGGGGACGCACCCCGCGCCGCGTGACCGGATCAGGCTTTCACCTGCCGGGAAGGGAGGATCGCAGCTTCCAACACGTGTGCGTACTGCCGGGTTACGACGCCACTTCCGGCGTTGGCGTGAAGCTCTGCAGCAAAAATCGGATTCGATGACGGGCGCAAGACCCGTGGAAAAAAATAGCCTGCGATGCGCTCGCATCGCAGGCGAAACATCTGCAACAGGTACAGAGGAGACAGGGAGGATAATAACGACGGCGTATGACACCAGAATGACATCGCGCCACGAAGCAGCGGATCGGATTATTTTTTATCGCCGTGCCGGCATGTCATCCTGCCGTCACACAGCGCGGCTATCCTGCTGGTTCTAGTGCGGTACATGCAACCGATATGCATGATCGCACGGTGTGTTGGACACTCGTCCAGCACACCCTCCCTCCGGAGGCCCTGCCTTCCGTCTTCTGTCTTCAGCACTTCCCTCTCTCCTCCTGCAAGCGCCCCGGGCAATGCCTACCAGACGCCCTCGACCGCCACGGGATTGAGCCGGATGCGCGCAACCTCGCCATCGCCGCCTTGCAGCGCGAGATCGTCCGGCATCGCCTTGGGCGGCTTGCGGTACCAGTCCACGCATACTTGCGACAGGTTGGTCAGCGCTTTCTTGGCCATGAACTGCTGCAGCAACTCGCGCGTCAGCGCCAGATCGGGATGCAGGAAAAAGTCGCCCGGCGCCGCCAACGCCGTGGCCGACGCGCTCATGCGCCCGAGATCCTTCTGGAACATGCGGCGCGGCACCGGTAGCGCATGACCCGCCGCAGCGAGCAGCTCCTGAAATACCGGCGCCATGAAATCGATCGCGTAACCGTCGCATTGGACCCAGGCATGGAATGCGTCATGGTTGCTGGAGACAGACTGCGCATCCTCGCCCAGCACGCCGAAGGAGAGCGCGCCGCCGCTCTCCTGGTTGATCAGGTAGAACGCTGCGCCCGCCACGGGAAACGCATTGCGCTTGTAAAACTTCTTCAGCATCTGCGCCGCGGTGACGCTGAAGAAAAAACTTGCGGCGGGAATGTCCGCCTCGACGCTTTGAAGTACGGAATGCACGACACGGAAAATACGCTGGTAATCGGCCAACGGGATCAATGGGCGCAGGTTCTGCGCAGATGGAGATGAATTTTGCATGCCGCCATTTTCTCATGGAAAAGAACGGGCAAGCCCCGGCGGCTTCCACGGGCCCCGCGGCACAGCGGGAAAACCTGGAAACCGGACGCGCCAAAAGAAAACCCGCCAGGCTTGCGCGTGGCGGGTTCAAACTCAATGTCCAAGTCCAAGAGGTTATTGAGGAGACGGATTCACTATATCGAAACCGCTTCCAATCCGAAACAAAGCATTCGTCATGCGCTTATGCGCCGGCGGCATAAGCGGCGCCGGCGCGGCTTCCCTGCCGTTCAGCCCGGCTGGCCCGCCAGCCAGCGCTCCACCAGCCGGGTCCAATAGGCGGCGCCGACCGGGATGTTCTCGTCGTTGAAGTCATAGTGGGCGTTATGCAGCATCGGCCGGCCCTGGCCGTTCCCTACCCGCAGGAAGCAACCGGGGCGCTGCTGCAGGAAATAGGCGAAATCCTCGCTGCCGGCGATCGGGCCGAACGGCGCGATCACGTTCTCTTCGCCCACCAGTTCCAACGCCACGTTGCGCGCGAACTCGGTCTCGGCATCGCTGTTGACCAGCACCGGATAGCCGCGCAGGTAATCGATCTCGGCGTGCGCGCCGTAGCTGGCGGCATGCGTCTCGACCAGCGCCCGGATGCGCGTTTCCAGCAGCTCGCGCACTTCAGGCTTGAAGGAGCGCACGCTGAGCTCCAGGGTCGCGTACTCCGGGATCACGTTGGACGCATTCCCGGCATGCAGCGAGCCGACGGTGACCACCGCCGTTTCCATCGGGTCGACATTGCGCGAGACCACCGTCTGCAACGCCATCACCAGGCTGGCCGCCGTCACCACCGGATCGACCGACAAGTGCGGGCGCGCGGCGTGGCTCCCTTTCCCGACGAGCTTGATCTTGACCGTATCGCACGCCGCCATGAACGGCCCGCTGCGGAACATGAAGGTGCCGGCCGCCACGCCCGGATGATTGTGGATGCCGAACACGGCGTCGCAGGGGAAACGTTCGAACAGGCGGTCTTCCAGCATCTTCTGGGCGCCGCTGTCGAAACCCGCCTCCTCGGCCGGCTGGAAGATCAGGTGCAGCGTGCCGTCGAAATTGCGCGTGCGCGCCAGCTGGCGCGCCGCCCCCAGCAGCATGGCGGTATGTCCGTCATGGCCGCAGGCATGCATGGCGCCATGGGTGCGGCTGGCATACGCCAGCCCCGTCTGCTCGGTAATGGGCAAGGCATCCATGTCGGCCCGCAAGCCGATGCTGCGCGGGCTGCCGCCGACGCGCAACGTGCCCACCAGGCCGTTGCCGCCGATGTTGCGCGTGACCGCGTACCCCCACTCTTCCAGCCGTGCGGCCACCAGCGCCGCGGTATCCGCCTCCTGGAAGGAAAGCTCGGGATGCTGGTGGATATGGCGGCGGATGCCGACGATGTCTTCCCGGATGTCGTCCAGGTCGTCGATCCGGCAATAGGCCTTGGCGGCCTGGGTGGCATTGGCGTCAGTCAATCTCGTTCTCCGATGGATGCTGGAACTCTGTCATGCAACCGCGCGGCGCGCCATGACTTGCCTGCCTTGCTCTGCCAGGTCCCAGAACAGGCCTGCCATCACCTGCAGCGACTCGCGCGAAACGCTGGCCAGTATATGCTCGTTGGGTGCGTGCTGCGAGCAGGCCGGATACGAGTGCGGCACCCACAGCGTCGGCAGCCCCAGCGTTTCGGAAAACACATCGTTGGGCAGCGAACCGCCCAGGTTGGGCAGCAGCGTGGGCTTCTTGCCGCTGGTCTCCTGCATCGAAGCCAGCCCCCAGCGCACCCATTCGTCGTCCGGATCGAGGCGTGTGGCGGCGAACTGCACGCCCGACAATGTCACCGCCACGTCGTCGTAGCCATGCGCGTCGAGATGGGCGCGAATGTTGGCGATGAAGTTGCGGTCGTCGCTGCCGACCACGAAACGGATCTGGCAATGCGCGCTGGCGCGGCCGGGAATGGCGTTGACCGGCGCTTCCGGATTGCCGGTCTTGAAGGCCAGCACCTCCAGCGTGTTCCAGCCGAATACGCGCTCGGCCGGCGTCATGCCGGGCTCGCCCCATTCGGCATCGACCTCGGGATCGCTAGGGCCGCCGCCGACCTTGACCTCGGCCAGCGCGTTGCGCACGCTCTGCGGCAACGATTCCGGCAGCAGGCTGGGCACGCGGATGCGGCCGCGGCCATCGACCAGGCAAGCGATGGCATTGGCCAGGCGCACGCCCGGATTGCGCAGCAAGCCGCCCCAATTGCCGGAATGGTGGCCGCCGTCGCGCAGGTTGACCGTGAGGTCGAAGTTGCAGCCGCCGCGCGAGCCGAGGAACATGGTCGGCGTAGGCGCGTTCACGCGCGGCCCGTCGGAGGCGATGAAGACATCCGCCTTGAGGCGCCCGGCATATGCCTGGCACACGGCGTTCAGGCCGGGCGAGCCGGTTTCCTCGCCCATCTCCAGGATCACCTTGACGTTGTAGCCCAGCTTGCCGCCGCGCGCCTTGATGACCTCTTCCAGCGCGGCCAGGTTGATCGTGTGCTGCGCCTTGTTGTCGGCGGTGCCGCGACCATACCAGCGGTCGCCGTCGACCACGATTTCCCAGGGCGACAGGCCGGCGCGCCATTGCTGGTCGTAGCCGCGCACGACATCGCCATGGCCGTAGGTCAGCAGCGTGAACGCCGCCGCTTCCTCCAGGCGTTCGGCGATGAGGAACGGGCTGCCGCCAGGCAGCGGGTTCTCCACCACCTCGCAGGTAAAGCCCAGGCCCTGCAGGTAAGGCGCCATCTCCTGGTTGAGATAGTCGTACAGGATGGGACGGCTGGCCGGCTCCTGGCTCTCGGTGCGGATGGCCACGCGCTTTTGCATCGTTTCCATGAAACGGCCGTCATCGAAATACGCCTCCACGCCGGCGATGGCTTGTGCTCTGCTCATGCTGCTTCTCCTCTAAGCTAAGTCTGGTTCTGGGTCTGATTCAATTCATTCATCCGCGGCGGCGGCAGGCGGCCTGCCCGCTTCGGCGTCGTGCATTCCGTTCGGTTGCGATGGCGTCGTTCAGGCCGCCGCGGCCAGCTCGGGGATGCCGCGGCCCGGCTCGGGGGTAAACGCCGACGCCAGCAGCATGCGCGTATAGGGATGCTGGGCATCGCTGAAAATCTTCTCGCGCGTCTGCAGTTCGACGATGCAGCCCTGGTTCATCACCGCCACCCGGTCCACCAGGTGCTCCACCACACCCAGGTCATGGCTGATGAACAGATAGGTGAGCCCGAACTCGGCCTTCAGGTCCAGCAGCAGGTTCAGGATCTGCGCCTGTACCGACACATCCAGCGCCGAGGTCGGCTCGTCGCAGATCAGGATGTCGGGCCGCAGGATCAGCGCGCGCGCGATCGCCACGCGCTGGCGCTGGCCGCCGGACAGCTGGTTCGGATACTGTCCGTAGGTGCGCTCGGGCATGCCCACCAGGTCGAGGATCCGGCGCACCGCCTTCTCCTGCCCGGCGGCGTCGCCGATGCCATGCAGCTTCAGCGGCAGGCCGACGATCTGCGCCACGGTCTTGCGCGGGTTGAGCGACGAATACGGGTCCTGGAAGATCGGCTGGATATGGCGCGCATTGTCGCGGCGCCTGGTCGGGTCTACCTCCTGGCCGTTGACCAGCACATTGCCCGAGGTCGGCTCCAGCAGGCCCAGCAGCATCTTGGCCAGGGTGCTCTTGCCGCAGCCGGACTCGCCCACCAGCCCCAGCGTCTCGCCGCGGTACAGGCGCAGCGACACGTCGTTGACCGCCTTCAACGCCACCGGCGCCTTGAACATGCCGCGCTTCAATTGGTACACCTTCGACAGTGCGCACAATTCCAGCGCGATGTCGCCGCCGGGGGCCGGCGCTTGGTCCGGCAACAGTTTTCCCAGATCGCCCATGTTCATGCCAGCACCTCCATCGGTTCGGTTTGCATCAGCGCATCCGGCTTGTGGCAGCGCGCGGAATGCGGATGGCCGTCGCTGCCGCGCGCCGCCATCGGCGGCTCGGCCTCGCAGCCGGCGTCGGCCAGCGTACAGCGGTTGCGGAAGGCGCAGCCGGTGACGTTGCCGACCAGGCTGGGCACCACGCCGGGAATGGCCTGCAGGCGGCTGCCCGGCAGCGTCTTGCCGCGCACCGGAATGCAATTGAGCAGGCCGCGCGTGTACGGGTGGCGCGGGTTCTCGAACAATTGGCCGACATCGGCAGTCTCCACCACCTGCCCCGCATACATCACCGCCACGCGGTCGGCGATGCGCGAAACCACGCCGAGGTCGTGCGTAATGAAGACCACCGCCGTGCCGAACTCTTGCTGCAGCTCACGGATCATGCGCAGGATCTGCGCCTGGATGGTCACGTCCAGCGCGGTGGTCGGTTCGTCGGCGATGATCAGGTCGGGGCCGCACATGAGCGACATGGCGATCATCACGCGCTGGCGCAGGCCGCCGGACAATTGGTGCGGATACTGGCGCAACCGGTCTTCGGCATTGGCGATGCCGGTGCGATGCAACAGGTAGATCGCCCGCTCGCGCGCCTCGGCGCGGGTGACGCGCGGCTGTTGCAGCATCGCTTCGCACAGCTGGTTGCCCAGCGTATAGGCTGGATTGAGCGAGGTCATCGGCTCCTGGAAGATCATCGCCATGCGCTTGCCGCGCAGCTGCATTCGTTGCTGCTCGGGCATGCCGTTCAAGTCGGCGCCGTCGAACAGGATATGGTCGGCGCTGCACTGCGCGCGGCGCGGCAACAAGCCCATCAGCGCCAGCGAAGTCATCGACTTGCCGCAGCCCGATTCGCCGACCAGGCACAGCATCTCGCCGCGCCGCACCTGGAAGTCGATGCCGCGCACCGCATGCAGCGTGCCGTTTTCGGTGGGCAGGTCGACCTTCAGGTTTTTCACATCCAGCAATATGCTCATGGCTTTCTCCTTGACTGCGATCGGTACGGCTCAGTTGCGGCCATCGGGCGCATTGATGTCGCGGATGCCGTCGCCCACCAGGTTGATGGCCAGCACCAGCACCGCCAGCGCCAGGCCGGGAATGACGATCACCCAGGGCTTGAAGAACATGTAGGACTTGCCTTCCGCGACCATCAGGCCCCACGACGGGGTAGGCGGTTGCACGCCCAGGCCGAGGAAGGAAAGGGTCGCTTCCAGCAGGATCGCGTGGGCCATCTCCAGCGTCGCCACCACGATCAACACGCCCATGATGTTGGGCAGGATTTCGCGCGCCAGGATATAGGGCGTGGAAGCGCCGATGGACTTGGCCGCGGCGATGAATTCGGCGTCGCGGATCTGCTGCGTGGCCGAGCGCGTGACCACCGCGAAACGGTCCCACAGCAACAGGCCCAGCAGGATGATCACCACCTTGAGCGAACCGCCCACCAGCGACGCCATCGCCAGCGCCACCAGCACCACCGGCATGGCCAGGCGGGTGGTGATCAGGTAGCTGATGACGGCGTCGGTGCGGCCGCCGAAGTAACCGGCCAGCACCCCCAGCGTGGTGCCGATCAGGCCCGAGATGAGCGCGGCGGCGATGCCGATCGTCAGCGACACGCGGGCGCCGTAGATCAGCCGCGACAGGTAATCGCGACCCAGCTTGTCGGTGCCGAGGATGTGCTCCCAACTGCCCTGTGCGTTCCACACCGGCGGGATCAGCCGCGCCGAGACATCCTGGTTGAACGGGTCATGCGGCGCCAGGAGCGGTGCGCAGATCGCCGCCAGCACGATCAGGAGCAGCACCACCGCGCCCAGCGTCAGGCCGCGATGGCCGAGGAAGCGGTTGAGCTTGCGGCGCCAGGCCGGCGCCGGTTTCAATGCGCCCTGCAGCAACGCGCCCGGCGCCAGGGTGGAGGATGTGGTCGTCATGTCGGCTCCTTGAGCGGAATCAGCAAGTTCAGCGGGTGCGGATGCGCGGATCGAGCAGCGCATTGATGATGTCGGCCAGGAAGGTCAGGCCGATGTAGAACATGGCGATGATCAGCACCACCGCCTGCACCACCGGATAGTCGTTGCGCGAGATGGCGTCCCAGGCCAGCTGGCCCAGGCCCTGCATCGAGTAGACCGATTCGATCACCACCGAGCCGCCCAGCATGAAGCCCAGTTCCACCGCCGCCAGCGCCACCACCGGGATGACCGCGTTGCGCAGCGCATGCTTGAATACCACCCGGGATTTGGACAGGCCCTTGGCGCGGGCGGTGCGGATGTAGTCCGAGCCCAGCACTTCCAGCATGCCGGAGCGGGTCAGGCGCATCATCGCCGGCATGGCGTAGTAGCCCAATGCCACCGCCGGCAGGATGAAGTGCTGCCAGCTTTCATTGCCCGCCACCGGCAGCCAGTGCAGCGTGACGGCAAACACCAGGATCAGCGTCAGGCCGAACCAGAAACTGGGCATGGCCTGCCCCACCACCGCCACCAGCAGCGCCGCGCGATCCAGCCAGGTGTCGCGGTAGATGGCCGCCAGCACGCCCAGCGGAATGGCCACCAGGATCGCCAGCAGCAAGGCACTGCCGCCCAGCTTGAAGGTGATCGGCAGGCGTTCGGCGATCATCTCCATCACCGGGCCGTTGAAATAGAAGGAGTTGCCGAAGTCCAGCCGCACCGCCTTGGCCAGCCAGTCCACGTACTGCGTGGCCATCGGCCGGTCCAGCCCGAACTGCACGCGGATCTGCTCGACCTGGGCGGCGCTGGATTCGGGCCCGGCAATGGCGGTGGCCAGGTCGCCCGACATGTGCAGCAGCGAGAAACTGACGATGGATACCGTCAGCGCCACGCACAGGGCGATGGCCAGACGGCGCAGGATGAATATCAACATGGCGGCGTTCCCTTCATCAGGAAGATCGTGGCTGCGCGGCAGGCGTCGCGCGCCGGACAGTGCTTGCAAGTTGCGCGCCTGCCCGGCGCTTGCGGCTTGCCCTATGCTTATTTCCAGCTGGCCTCGTAGAACCGTGGCAGTTCATCCGGATAGCCCTGGAACTTCAGTTGCGCGTTGTACGCATAGAACGTCGAATACGAGAACATCGGCGCCACATAGGCTTGCCTGGAAATCAACTCCTGCGCCTTGGTGTAGTTGGCCTTGCGCACCGCCGGGTCGATCGAGGAGTCGGCGACCTGCAGGTATTGCTGCAGTTGCGGGTCCTTGGTGATGTCGTCGGCGCTGCCCTTGAAGTACACGCCGGCGAAGGCCGAGGTGTCGTTCATCGAGAACGAGCCCCAGGAATAGAAGCTCATCGGGGTCTTGCCGCTGCGGTATTCGTTTTGCAGGGCCGCGAACTTCATGTAGTGCAGGCGCGCACGGATGCCGACCTTGTGCAGGTCGCCGATGATGGCTTCGGCCACCTCGCGTTCGCGGTAGGCGTAGATGTCGGTGTCGAAGCCGTTGGGATAGCCGGCTTCGGCCAGCAACTGCTTGGCCTTGGCCGGGTTGTAGTCGAACTTGATGGCGGCGTTGCTATCGCAGCCGAACTGGGTACGGAAACAGGCGGTATAGACCGGCTGGCTGCCGCCGCGCATCAGGTTGTCGGCGTAGCCCTTGCGGTTGACCGCATGGTTGACCGCCTGGCGTACGCGCAAGTCCTTGAACGGCGAATTGGGCGAAGACGAACCGGTGGTATCGAGCGTGATGAAACCGATGCGCATGGTTTCGCCGCTTTGCACCGTCAGCTTGGGATTGGTCTTGAGCGAATCGGCCTGGTCGGGCGGCACGCGCCAGATCCAGTCGATGGCGCCGGTCATCAGTTGCGCCGCGCGGGTTTCCGGATCGGGGATCACCACGAACTTGATGTTGCCGATGCTGGGCTGGCCCTGCGGGCTGTCCTTGAAGTAGTTGGCGTTCTTCACCAGGGTCACGCCCTGCCCCGGCGTCACGCTGGTGACCTTGTAGGGCCCGGTGCCGATCGGCGCCTTGGCGAAACCGTCCAGGCCGACCTTCTTGAAGTAAGCCGCCGGATAGACCGGCAGCGGGCCGGCCAGGTATTCCAGCGCCGCCGGGAACGGCGCCTTCAGGTTGATGCGCACCTTGTAGTCGCCCAGCTTGTCGGCGCTCTTGATCCAGTCGGTGTTCTGGCGCGTGACCGCCTTGGACTCGGGCGACACCACATAGTTGAAGGTAAACACCACGTCGTCGGCGCTGAACTTGTCGCCGTTCTGGAATTGCACGCCCTGGCGCAGGTCCAGCACCAGCGCGGTGGGCGACTCCCATTTCCAGGCGGTGGCCAGCTGCGGCTTGTACTCGTTGGTCTTGGGATCGCGGTAGATCAGGGTGTCCCAGATCAGGTGGGCCAGGATCACGCCTTCGCGCAGGTTGTTGTGGTACTGGCTGATGTTTTCGACTTCGCTGTCGGACGCATACACCAGTGTGTCATTGGCCTTGTTGGCCATCGCGGAAAACGATGCGGCGGCGCCTGCCGCCAGCAATGCACATCGCGACCAGGCCAATAAAGATGTCTTCATTGCGTTCATTTCAACCCCTTCGTGAAAGAGAAATGTTTGAAAAAACAGCGACGTCGAGGGCATACTAGGCCGGTCTTTATCGATGCCGCAATAAGCAAATTTCTATGCCTCCGTTGCCGAAAAGAGATGGATAGGTTTGTGCACCACAATGTATTGGCGCCTCGAAAACCCGTATCGCAGCAGGATCATGGCTTGCCGCGCAGATGCAGCATTTTCGGCGCCGGCGTTCTGTCCGGCGGCGCACCAAAGCCGTGAAGAACGCACCAAATAAACCATGAAAATCTTTTGCGCCTGCCTGGGCGCGCTTCGCCAACCGGCGTGAAAAGAGGTCAACGATGAAATCACAGCACCTGCAAGACACCGCCCTGCGTTATTTCCTGGAAGTCGTGCGTTGCGGCTCGATCAGCGAGGCGTCGCAACGGCTCAATGTGGCCAGCTCGGCCATCAGCCGCCAGATCAGCAGCCTGGAAGATGCCCTCGATACCGTGCTGTTCGAACGCCGGCCGCGCGGCATGGTGCTCTCGGCCGGCGGGGAAATGCTGGCCGCGCACGCGCGCAAGGTGGCGCTGGAGGCCGATCGCGTGGTGGCCGACCTGCAGGCCTTGAAGGGATTGCGCAGCGGCCGCGTGAGGCTGTCGTCGTCGGAGGGTTTCGCCATCGATTTCCTGCCGCGCCTGATCAACGCTTTCCAGAAGAAATATCCCGGCTTCGTGTTCCAGCTCTTCGTCGGCGCCCCGGCCGTGGTCTCGCGCCAGGTGCGCGAGGGCAACGCCGACATCGGCCTGACGTTCGCGCGCCTGCCGGAGCCGGAAATCAAGGTGGTGCACCGCCAGCCGGGGCCGATCTCGCTGGTGATGCGGCACGACCATCCGCTGGCGCGTTTCCGCCAGATTTCGGTGTCGCAGATCCGCGCCTATCCGATGGCCCTGCCCGATCCCACCACCACGCTGCGCCAGTTGTTCGACATCGCCTGCAGCCGCCAGCATGTGGCGATCGAACCGGTGATGACCAGTAACTACATCCAGTCGCTGCACAATTACCTGCTCGACAACGATGCGCTGTCCATCACCGGCGAAGTGACGGTGCGCTACCGCATCGCCAGCGGCGAACTGACCATCCGCCCGATCCGCGACTGCCCCAACGACGGCCGTTTCATCGAAGTACAGACGCTGGCCGGGCGCACCCTGCCGCGTAGCGTGGAAATCTTTCTTGATTATCTGGTGGCGGATCTTGCCAAGGATCTGTAAGGGCTGATGATGCGCTCACCTATGTGAGTGTGCTGATATGTGGGCGTGCTGAGTTGCTTTGTGTTGGTGGGAGGGGGTATTGGTTTGATGTTTTTTTTTGAGGAGGGAGTAGTCTGCTCTTGCTGCGTGCAGATGTACTGGCTTAATGCTTATCTTTCTCCGGTCTAAGCGGAGCGCCGGGGGCGGCCCGGCAGCCGCTCACTTTCTTTGCTTCGCCAAAGAAAGTAAGCAAAGAAAGGCGACCCCTAAGTGCCAGCCCCTTCGGGGTGCCCGTTGGAGCGCCATGAAAAATGGGCAATGCAGAGTCGCTTCGCTCCGACTGCCTCGCTGATCCATTTTGCATGGCACTCCAACAGCTGGCCCACAAGGGGAGGAAACCTGAACGCCTCGCCTACTGCATCGGGCTTGGGAGGGGAGTTGCGCGTTGGCGCCATTCCTTGAACCAAGCCAGTCGCAAGCACCGCGATGCCGAAGGCGAGCCGGACAAGACGTCGCATCTAACCAGCCGGCGGATCGGGCAAAAAAATGGATCAGGAAAGCAGTCGGAGCGAAGCGACTCTGCTTTTCCCATTTTTTTGTCCGATCCGTCGGGGACCCCGAAGGAGCTGGGTAGTTGCCTTGTTGGAGCAGTGCTCCAACCCTTCTTTTGCTTACTTTTCTTGGCGAGACAAGAAAAGTGAGCGGCTGCCGGGCCGCCCCCGGCGCTCGCTTCAACCGAAGAAAGAAAAGACTAAAGCCAGTACATCGACCAGCAGCAAGACCAGACTACCCAAAAAACATCAAGCCAGTACATCTGCACGCAGCAAGACCAAACTACTAAATTACTAACCCCCAACCACCATCACATCCAAAACAAAATCCCCACAATCTCACCGATCCGCAAACGCATCGGTAGCCCGGATCAGCTTATCCAGTATCCCCGGTTCGCTGTAGGCATGGCCTGCGCTGTCAATCATGTGCAGTTGCGCATCCGGCCAGGCCTTGGCCAGGTCCCATGCCGAACGGGCCGGCGTCGCCAGGTCATAGCGTCCCTGCACGATCACGCCCGGAATCCCCTTCAGGCGCGATGCATTGGCCAGCAACTGCCCTTCTTCCATGAAGCCGCGGTTGACGAAGTAATGGTTCTCGATGCGCGCAAAGGCCAGCGCGAACAAGGCGTCGTTGAAGGAATCGATCATCTGCTCGTCGGGCACCAGCGTGATGGTGCTGGCCTCCCAACGGCTCCAGGCGCGCGCCGCCTCCAGCTTGGCGGCCTCGTCGGCGCCGGTCAGGCGCTTGCGGTAGGCGCTCATCAGGTCGCCGCGCTCGGCCTCGGGAATGGGTGCGAGGAACTCATCCCAGCGGTCCGGCGCCATCCATGACGCGCCTTCCTGGTAATACCAGTCCAGCTCCGCCTTGCGCAGCAGGAAAATGCCGCGCAACACCAGCTCCGTGACGCGTTCGGGATGGGTCTGGGAATAGGCCAGCGCCAGCGTGCTGCCCCAGGAGCCGCCGAACACCTGCCACTTCTCGATCTTGAGCATCTCGCGCAGGCGCTCGATATCGGCCACCAGATCCCAGGTGGTATTGGCTTCCAGGTTGGCATGCGGCAGCGAGCGGCCGCAACCGCGCTGGTCGAACAGCACGATGCGGTATTTCTCCGGGTTGAACAGGCGCCGGTGCGACGGGCTGATGCCGCCGCCGGGGCCGCCATGCAGCAACACCACCGGCTTGCCGCGCGGATTGCCGCACACCTCCCAATACACGCGATGGCCGTCGCCCACATCCAGCAAGCCCTGGTCGTAAGGTTCGATGGGCGGGTAGAACGTGCGCAGTTGCGATTCGGATGATGGTGCAGAGGCAGCGGCAGATGTCATTAGTAAAATCCTCGTGAATGGGACACAAAGAAATAGTATAGAGCCTGTCCGCGAATCGTTCACTCGACCACGAGTTCGTAGCTGTTCTTGACTTCGTTGAGCACGAAGAAGGAACGCAACTGGCGCACGCCCGGCAGGCGCAGCAGCGTGTTGGCATGCAGCCGGTTGAAGGCCTGCAGGTCTTTCACGCGCAGCTTGATCCAGTAATCGAATTCGCCGGCCAGCAACAGGCACTCCTGCACGGCCGCGATATCGCGCACCGCCTTCTCGAACTCGGCGAAGCTTTCCGGCGTCGAGCGGTCCAGCACCACGCCCACCGTCACCAATACCGGCAAGCCCAGCTTTTCCGGATCGAGGATGGCGCGCACATCCTTCACGTAACCCTCGTCCATCAGGCGCTTGGTGTGGTTCCAGCAGGCGGTGGCGCTCATGCCGACCTTCTTGGCCAGTTCGGCGTTGGCGATGCGGCCGTCCTTCTGCAGCGCCTTGAGGATGCGCTTGTCCATGCGGTCGAGTGACATGATGAAAATTCCCTGAAAGACGTTTTTTATGGATGTTTATTTCGACATATAAAAATCTGTCGCTTCAACAATCCGAATAATGGCATAAATTCGGAAACACCATTTAAAACCGCAGGCGTAAAGTTGATCCCGTCGATTCAACGTGAATCGCACCGATTTCCCACCGACCTGAACCTGACGGAGCACCCTATGCTGGCACTCGACAAACTGTTCCCGCGCAAGACGCTGGGCTTCTTTCCTTCCCCCATCCACAAACTGGAGCGCCTGTCCGCGATGCTCGGCACCGAGATCTGGGCCAAGCGCGACGATGTCTCCTCCGGCCTGGCCTTCGGCGGCAACAAGATCCGCAAGCTGGAATGGCTGGTGGCCGATGCGCTGGCCAAGGGCTGCGACACGCTGGTCTCGATCGGCAACATCCAGTCCAACCACACGCGCCAGGTGTGCGCAGCCGCGGCCGCGGTCGGCATGAAGTCCTACACCGTGCAGGAAACCTGGCTGGAATGGGACGACCCGGTCTACGACAAGGTCGGCAACATCCTCCTGACCCGCATCATGGGCGGTAACCCGATCATGGGCGGCTACGGTTACTCGACCACCGAAAAAGACACCTGGACCCGCGCACTGGAAGAAGTGCGCGCCAAGGGCGGCAAGCCCTACCCGATCCCGGCCGGCGCTTCGGACCACCCGCTGGGCGGCCTGGGCTACGCCAACTTCGCCGATGAAGTGGCGATGCAGGAACAGCAACTGGGCATCTTCTTCGACAACATCGTGGTGGCGACCTGTACCGGCTCCACCCAAGCCGGCATGGTGGTCGGCTTCGCCGCGCAGGACAAGCGCCGCCGCGTGATCGGCATCGACACCGCCGACGACGAGGCGATGACCCGCCGCGCGGTCACCAAGATCGCCAACGACACCTGCGAACTGATCGCCTCCAAGGGCGGCAAGAAGGTGGTGTTGAAAGACGCCGACATCGAAATCATTCCCGACTACAGCGGCCCGGCCTACGGCCTGCCGAGCGAACAGACCATCGCCGCCATCCGCACCGCCGCCGAAATGGAAGCGATGCTGACCGACCCGGTATATGAAGGCAAATCCATCGACGGCCTGATCGACATGGCCAAGAAGGGCCACTTCAAGGGCCAGCGCGTGCTGTACGCCCACCTGGGCGGCGCCCCGGCGCTCAACGCCTATTACAAGGCCTTCGAAGATCCGGAGAACCTGACCAAGCTGGCGCGCGAAGCGCGTTACAAAGAATAAGCGGCGAACAGTAGTACCGACGAAACAGAAGCGGCCCGCAATCTTGCGGGCCGTTTTTTTTACATTCGCCTGCATACCATCCTGCAGAAAAACACCACATCCATACCGATTCCCCTCACATTTCCAGCAAGTTCGAATTCCTGCCGCTTGATCAGTATCAAAGCCGCTGCCTCGCTTCACGCGTACCTTTCGGGCATCGTCAACCGTCAGGTAAAAGCCCGTGAAAAAACTCGTGACCATCGCCGCCGCAGCCGCGGCCTTCGCTGCCTCCTTCGTCGCTCCCGCCGCCTTTGCGCAGGAAGCGCAAAGCCCCTGGCTGGTGCGCCTGCGCGCCGTCAATATCAGCCCCGACAATAAATCCGATCCGGTCGCCGGCGTGACCACCCAGGCGGACCAGTTGAGCGTGAGCTCCAGGACCATCCCCGAAATCGACATCAGCTACTTCTTCACCCCGCACATCGCGGCCGAGCTGATCCTGACCTATCCGCAGAAGCACGACGTGCGCCTTTCCGGCCAGAACATCGGCAGCTTCAAGCAATTGCCGCCGACCCTGCTGCTGCAATACCACTTCACGCCGGAGTCGCGCTTTTCGCCTTATGTCGGCGCCGGCCTCAACTACACCCGCATTTCCAATGTCAACGTGCTGGGCGGCGCGGCCGAGCTGGACAACCACAGCATCGGCGGCGCCCTGCAGGCCGGCCTGGACATCAAGATCGACCGGCACTGGCTGATCAACTTCGATCTCAAGAAAGTCCAGATCCGCAGCGACGTGAAGGTCGGCGGCGCCAAGGTCAGCACCGTCAGGATCGATCCTTGGCTGTTCGGCGTCGGCGTCGGCTATCGCTTCTGACCCGCTCCGCCGTCCGTCCCTTAAGCAAGAAGAGGTTCCATCACGATGCCGACAACTTCGCATACCACGCCGGTAGCGCCCGGCGCACCGATGCCGCACCGCAAGATCATCCGTTCCTGGGTGATCCCGATCAGCCAGCGCAGCACCGCCATTGCGCTCTGGCTGTCGGCCATCGATTACTGCCTGTTCGGCCTGGGGCTGGCAGCCATCGTCTGGATGCCGTGGCTGATCGGCAAGATCCTGCTGGGCATGGCAACCGGTTTCGTCATCGGCCGCCTGTTCATCCTCGGCCACGATGCCTGCCACCAGAGCTTCACCCCCAACCGCAAACTCAATACCTGGCTGGGCCGCATCCTGTTCATGCCCTCGCTGACGCCTTACAGCCTGTGGGCGATCGGCCACAACGTGGTGCATCACGGCTATACCAACCTGAAGGGTTTCGACTTCGTCTGGCAACCGCGCACCATCGAGGAATTCCGCGCCCTGCCGCGCTGGCGCCGGCAACTGGAGCGCCTCTACCGCAGCGGCTGGGCGCCCGGCCTGTACTACCTGGTGGATATGTGGTGGAAGCGCATGTACTTCCCCTCGAAGAAGCAGATGCCCACCCGCCGCGCCGAGTTCATGTGGGACGGCGTGCTGGTCAGCCTGGCGGCGGCGGCGTGGATCGCCGGACTGGCCTGGGCGGCGCAGGCGACCGGCCAGTCGTTCTGGAGCCTGTTCATTGCCGGCTTCGCCATCCCCATCCTGTTCTGGAAGGCGATGATCGGCTTCGTGGTCTATGTGCACCACACGCATACCTCGGTGGCGTGGTACCAGGACAAGACCACCTGGGCCGCGGCCCAGCCCTTCGTCTCCACCACCGTGCACCTGACCTTCGGCCGCCACTGGGGCGCGCTGCTGCACCACATCATGGAACACACCGCGCATCATGTGGACATGAGCGTGCCGCTGTACCGCCTGAAGCAGGCGCAGAAGAAACTGGAAACCATGCTACCCGGCCGCATCGTGATCCAGAAGTTTTCGTGGCGCTGGTATTTCGACACCGCGCGCCGCTGCAAGCTGTACGACTTCAACCGCCTGTGCTGGACCGATTTCCGCGGCCGTCCCACCAGCAAGCCGCTGCCGCTGCCTGAAATGCCCGTGGCAGTCACTGCGGCAAGCCCGGCCTGAGCAATACCTGCAGCACCTGCAGTTTGACGTTCAACAACAAGACGGTCACATGGAAGGGCAGTCGCGGATCCCCGGTAACTCCGCGATACCGCCCAATCCCCCCATCAAGACCGCCCCTCTCCCTTGCCCTTCTCCCTTGCCCCTAGCCCTTTTATCGCGCGCCGCCTTGCCTACCTGCCGGCAACTTTTCCCGATTACTTGCCGCTTGTTTGATCTGGCGCAAGAAATGCCGCCTGATTCCGCCATGGCGCCGCTTCGCGCCTGTCGCGCAGACTTAAAATGGAGGCCATCGAATATCGCAACATGTCCGCCGGGAACATCGTATGAACCAGTCTTGCCACTCTCCCCTGACCGCCGCGCGCGAAGCCGCCAGCAGCTCGGCCCTGCGCAGCTGCACCGCCTGCGGCATGCACCAGTTGTGCCTGCCGATGGGCCTGGACGAGTCCGACATGAAGCGCCTGGACAAGATCATCGGCCGCCGCAAAGTGGCGCGCGACGACTTCCTGTACCGCATCGGCGACCGCTTCACGTCGCTGTACGCGGTGCGCGTGGGCCATTTCAAGACCTACCAGGAAAACCTCGACGGCGACCGCCAGATCACCGGCTTCCAGATGCCCGGCGAACTGCTGGGCATGGATGCCATCAGCACCGAACGCCACCAGTGCGACGCCGTGGCCCTGCAAGACAGCGAAGTATGCGAGATCCCGTTTGCGCGCCTGGAACAGTTGTTCGGCCAGATCCCGCACCTGCTGCGCCATTTCCACCGCATCATGAGCCATGAAATCACCAGCGAGCAGAACGTCATCATGCTGCTGGGGAACATGCGCGCCGAACAGCGCTTCGCGGCCTTCCTGGTCAACCTGTCTTCACGTTACGCCGCACGCGGCTATTCGCCGACCCGCTTCCAGTTGCGCATGACGCGCCAGGACGTGGGCAACTACCTTGGCCTGACCATCGAAAGCATCAGCCGCCTGATCTCCAGGTTCCGCAAGCAGGGCTTGCTGGCGGTGGAGCAACGCGATGTGGAAGTGGTGGACCTGGCGGCGCTGAAGAAGCTGGCCGCCGGCGTGGACGCCTGCCTGCCGCCCGGCGCGCGCGCGCTGGCCTGAATCTCCCCCGCCTTGCCGCCGATCGTTACGCCGGATGGCGCGGCGGCTCAGAGCGTCTGCGAATAACGCTGCGGCGCGGCTTGCTCGCGGTCCTGCGCCAGGTAGCGGTCGAACACCATGCAGATGTTGCGGATCAGCAGGCGGCCCTTGGGCTCGACCGTGATCCATTCCGGCTCGATCCGGAGCAGGCCGTCCGCCTCCAGCGCCTGCAGCTTTTCCATCTCGGCCGCGAAGTATTCGCGGAAGACGATCGGATAGGCGATCTCCAGCGAGCTGATCGACAGCTCGAAGTTGCACATCAGGCGCTGGATGATCAGGCGCCGCAGCACGTCGTCCATGCCGAGCCGGATGCCGCGGGCAATCGGCAGCGTGGCGCTTTCCAGGCGCGCGTAGTAATCGTCCAGGGTCTTCTCGTTCTGGCTGTAGCTGCCGCCCACGGCGCTGATGGCCGACACGCCGCAAGCCACCAGGTCGCTTTCCGAATGGGTTGAATATCCCTGGAAATTGCGGTGCAGGCGGCCCTGGCGCTGGGCCACCGCAAGATCGTCGGCTGGCTTGGCGAAATGGTCCATGCCGATGTAGACGTAACCGGCCGCGCTCAGCTGGCGGATGCACAACGACAGCATGTCGAGCTTGCTGTCGGCGCCGGGCAGGTCGCCTTCATTGATCTGCCGTTGCGTCTTGAACAACTGCGGCATGTGGGCGTAGTTGTAGACGGCAATGCGGTCGGGGCTGGCCGCGACCACCTTGGCCAGCGTGCGCGACATCGACATCACATTCTGCTTCGGCAAACCGTAGATCAGGTCGATGCTGACCGAGCGGAAGCCGGCCGCGCGCGCGGCGCGGATGATTTCCGGCGTCTGCTCCTCGGACTGCACCCGGTTGACGGCGCGCTGCACCTCGGGATCGAAATCCTGCACGCCCAGGCTGATGCGGTTGAAGCCCTGCGCGCGCAGCGACTGCACGTGTTCGACCGATACGGTGCGCGGGTCGATCTCGATGGAGTATTCGCCCACATTGTCCGGCGCCAGCGTGAAGCTCTTGCGGATGTGCGCCATCAGGTCGCCCATCTGCCCGTCCGACAGGTAGGTCGGCGTGCCGCCGCCGAAATGCAGTTGTTCGACCTGGTTCATGCCGGAGAACAGCGAGCCCTGCATGCTGATCTCTCGCTTGAGGTAACTCAGGTAGAGCGCGGCCTTGGCGCGGTTGCGGGTGACGATCTTGTTGCAGGCGCAGTAGTAGCAGATGGTGTCGCAGAACGGGATGTGCAGATACAGCGACAGCGCGCGCCAGGCCCCCATGCTGCGGCGGTCGGCGACGGCGTGCAGGTAGTCGGCAACGGCGAAGTCGCCGGAGAAGCGGTCGGCGGTCGGATAGGACGTGTAACGCGGGCCGCGCTGGTCCATCTTGCGCAGCACGCTCTTGCTCATGCCTGCCAGGCTGGCGGAATCGGGCGTCAATGACGGATGGGCGACTTGCATGGGATGCTCCTGGCCAGCCGCCCGGGCGCATGGCCGGCAGGATGCGCGACAGGCGCAATGCACCACGAGCCGCTGCGTCGGGCGAACAGGGATTGATTGGAGACTGCAGGATAGGCGCGGCGGCAAATGGGCGCCTTGATATGCATCAACCTGACCGCTGGCCGCACGCTCATTGCGTGAGCGGCAAGAATTTCCGCGCGGCCGGCCGTCCGGCGACACGCAGGTTATCATCACGGCAAAAACCAGGAGACTCCATGACCGTTCCCGTCGCACCCGCCATTGCCGCCCCCGCCGTTTCGCCCTACCTGCATATCGATGCCCGCTTTCGCCGCCTGGTGATCGGCACGGCCCGGCTCGATTGCCTGCATACCGGCAGCCGCTGGACCGAAGGCCCGGTGTGGCTGTCGGCCACGCAGGAGCTGGTGTGGAGCGACATCCCCAACAACCGCCTGCTGCGCTGGTCCGAAGGCGCGGGGGCCGGCGTGTTCCGCCAGCCGTCCGATTTCAACAACGGCAATACGCTGGACCGGGAAGGCCGCATCGTCGGCTGCCTGCATGGCGCGCGCGCAGTGGTGCGCACCGAGCACGACGGCAGCATCACTACGCTGGCTTCGCACTGGCAGGGCAAGCGCCTGAATTCGCCCAATGACGTGGTGGTGAAGTCGGATGGCTCGATCTGGTTCACCGATCCCGACTACGGCATCAACAGCGACTACGAAGGCTACCGGGCGGACACCGAAATCGGCGCCTGCAACGTCTACCGCATTGACGGCGCCAACGGCGAACTCGCCCTCGTCGCCGGCGACATGGAGCGCCCCAACGGGCTGGCCTTCTCGCCGGACGAATCGAAGCTGTACATCGCCGACACCGGCCAGACCCACCGCGAGGATGGCCCGCACCATATCCGCGTGTTCGATGTGACGGATGGCCAACGGCTTACCGGCGGCCGGGTGTTCGCCACCATCGATCCCGGCCTGGCCGATGGCTTCCGCCTGGACGAACGCGGCAATATCTGGACTTCGGCCGGCGATGGCGTGCATTGCTATGCGCCCGACGGCGCCTTGCTGGGCAAGATCCTGGTGCCGGAAGTGGTATCCAACGTGACGTTCGGCGGGCCGCGCGGCAATCGCCTGTTCATCACCGCGACGACCTCGCTGTATGCGGTCTACCTGGCGGTCAATGGCGCCCGCCGCCCGGCATCGCCCGGGTGAGCGCGCCTGCAACGCGTGAGCCTGGGCGCGGTATGGTAAAGTAGCGCCCTTCACATCCCGCGCTGCGCGCGGGATTTTCGTCCATGGGTTCCCTAACCCCATTCATCAAAAAGGTCCATATGACAACTATCGATCTGCGCCGGCACACGGCCGTGCTGGCCTGGCTTTCGCTATTCCACCTGCTAGTGATCATCTCCAGCAATTATCTGGTGCAGTTGCCGGTGTCAATCTTCGGCTTCCATACCACCTGGGGTGCGTTCAGCTTTCCGTTCATCTTCCTGGCGACCGACCTGACGGTGCGCTTCTTCGGCGCGCAACTGGCCCGGCGCATCATCCTGGCGGTGATGTTGCCGGCGTTGTTCGTTTCCTATGTGGTGTCGGCGCTGTTCTACATGGGCCAGTGGCAAGGCTTCGGGGCACTGGCGCATTTCAACCTGTTCGTGGCGCGCATCGCGCTGGCCAGTTTCATGGCTTACGCGCTGGGCCAGATCCTTGACGTGCAGGTGTTCAATCGCCTGCGCGCCAGCCGGCGCTGGTGGCTGGCGCCTTCGGTGTCCATGCTGTTCGGCAACGCCAGCGACACGCTGGCCTTCTTCTCGATCGCCTTCTGGCGCAGCAGCGACGCCTTCATGGCCGCGCATTGGGTGGAAATCGCGGTGGTCGACTACTGCTTCAAGATCGCCATCAGCCTGCTCTTCTTCCTGCCGGCGTATGGCGCGCTGCTGTCCATGCTCAGGAACTGGATGGCGCGGCCGCTGGCGGCCGGTCCGGCCTGACCCCGTTCCTGTTGCCAAATGACGGCAGGCTTGCTTCCCGGCCTGCAATATTTCCTGCCAGACGGTAAACTTGCGGCTTCGCGCGGCGATTCCCGCTGCGCTTTCCTTCCTCCCTGGAATCCGCATGAACTGGCCCTTGTTCGCCCTCGCCATCGCCGCCTTCGGCATCGGCACCACTGAATTCGTCATCATGGGCCTGCTGCCCGACGTCGCGCGCGACCTTGGCGTCTCGGCGCCGGCGGCCGGCATGCTGGTTTCCGGCTATGCGCTGGGGGTGGCCGCCGGCGCCCCGATCCTGGCCATCGTGACGGCCAAGTGGCCGCGCAAGCAGGCGCTGGTCGGACTGATGAGCTTGTTCATCCTTGGCAATATCCTGTGCGCGATCGCGCCCAGCTACGCTTTCCTGATGGTGGCGCGGGTCGTCACGGCGTTCTGCCACGCTGCGTTCTTCGGCATCGGCTCGGTGGTGGCGGCCGAACTGGTCGCGCCCGACAAGCGCGCCCAGGCGGTGGCGCTGATGTTCACCGGGCTGACGGTGGCCAATATCCTCGGCGTTCCCCTGGGCACGGCGTTCGGCCACGCGGCCGGCTGGCGCTCCACCTTCGGCGCGGTGACCGGCATCGGCGTGCTGGCGGCGATCCTGCTATGGACGCTGCTGCCGAAAAAGATCGCCATGCAAGGCGGCAACATCTTCCAGGAATTCCGTTCCATCATGGCCACGCAGGTGCAGCTCTCGCTGCTGACCTCGACGCTGGCCTCGATCAGCATGTTCAGCGTGATCACCTATATCGCCTACATCCTGCTGGACGTGACCGGTTTTACCGCGCAACAGGAAAGCTGGGTGCTGCTGCTGTTCGGCGCCGGCATCACGGTCGGCGGCCTGGTCGGCGGCAAGCTGGCGGACTGGAAACTGATGCCGGTGATGTGCGCGGTCTTCCTGTGCATCGCCATCGTGCTGGGCTTGTTCTCCTGGACCAGCCACTACAAATGGCCGACCCTGGTGACCATGTTCGCCTGGGGCGCATTCGCTTTCGCGGTGGTGCCGGCGGCGCAGGTGCGGGTGCTCGATACCGCGCGCGGCGCCCCCAATCTGGCCTCGACCCTGAACCAGGGCGCGTTCAACCTCGGCAATGCCACCGGCGCCTGGCTGGGCGGCGTGGCGATTTCCATCGGCCTGCCGCTGACCGACTTGCCGCTGATCGGCTCGGCCGTGGCCTTGCTGGGCCTGGCCACCGTGGCGTTGTCGGCCTCGCTGGATAAACGGAAACGTCCCAGGCTGGCCGCCTGACACTGGCCAAGCGGAATGAAAAAGGCGCTTGCCCTTGAGGGGCAAGCGCCTTTGCTTTTGGGGCCTTGATAAAACTCAGGCCGCGTCCAGGTTGGCCGAGGCCAGGTAGTTGTCGAAGAAGCTTTCGCAACGCGCCAACTGCTCCAGCGTGACGAATTCATTGGGCTTGTGGGCCTGGACGATGTCGCCCGGGCCGCAGATCACGGCCGGCATGCCGGCTTCGCCGAACAGGCCGCCTTCGGTGCCGAAGCCGACCTTGCGCGCGCGTTCGCTGCCAAGGATGCGCAGCGCGGCGGCGACGATCGGATCGTCGGCCGCGGTGCTCATGCCGGGATATGCGGTCAGGGTCTCGAACTCGATGCGGCCCTGGGCGCCGTCGATGGCCATCTGCGGCACGATTTCCTTTTGCGCATACGACTTCACTTCCTCGAACACCTGCTGCGGGTCGACACCCGGCAAGAAGCGATGTTCGAACACGAACTCGGCCTTGTCGGGAATGATGTTGGGCGCGTTGCCGCCATTGGACATGGTGGTGACGATGGAGGAATACGGCACATCGAAGTCGTAATCCCGGGCTTCCGAATCGCGCACGCGCATGGCGATCTCGCGGATTTTCAGCTGCATCATCGCGGCGAAATCGATGCTGTTGATGCCCAGGTGCGGGCATGAGGAATGCGCCGCATGGCCATGCACCGAGCAGCGGTAGGAGCGCTTGCCCTTGTGCGCGATCACGGCCTGCATCGAGGTCGGCTCGCCGATGATGACGCCGGTGGGCCGGATGTCGTTGCGCTGCAAGTCGGCCAGCAATTCGCGTACGCCCAGGCAGCCGACTTCCTCATCGTACGAGAACGAGAAATGCAGCGGCGTGTGCAAGCGCCCCTGGTCGAGCGCCGGCAAGCGCGCCAGGCAGACGGCGATGAAGCCCTTCATGTCGCAGGCGCCGCGGCCGAACAGCTTGCCGTCGGCGACGTGGGCGACGAAGGGATCGGTGTCCCAGTTCTGCCCCTTGACCGGCACCACGTCGGTATGGCCGGAAAACACGGTGCCGAATGCGGACTTGCCTTCCGCCGCACCCGTAATGGTTGCAAACAGGTTGGCTTTGCGCCTTTCGGCATCGTAGGTCAGACGCGTCCTGGCGCCGTGGCGTTCGAGGTAATCGCGAACCCATTCGATCAATCCAAGGTTGGATTCGCGGCTGATGGTGTTGAAACCGATGAGGGTCTTGAGGATATCCAGCGTTTGCTTCGTCGGTTCCGACGTTGCCGTTTTGAGATGTGCGTTCATGATGATGTTTGCCTGTTCAATTCCGGAATCTTCGCCGCCTGTGGCGACGACAGATCCCGCCAGCTCAGCAGCAAGCGCCGTGCCACCACACGGCCGGCGCGGCGCCTGGGCTGGCCGGATAGGATTTCCCCGGTGGCCGCTGATCGACGGCCGGGACCTGCGTCGGCCGTTTACGCTATAGGAAGCGCGATCAGCACGCGCGGTATGCACGCTTGACGCAACACAAGCGACATTACACCTCATTTCCCGCGGCCACGCTCCCCCCTTCCGAAAAAAGCCGGGCAGGCAAGCTCGACAATGGCGCCTCCGATCAACCAAAACACACGCCAATTGACGCACTGCGAAATTATGTAAGGATTTCCAGAACGAATCCGGTTGGCTTCCGGTCAATGATCATGGCACGCGCCATCCACCATGCGAGCAGAGAGGAACCGACCGTGAGAAACGCATCCATCGACGTGCTGAAAATATCGCTGGCGCTGATGGTGGTGGCGCTGCACTGCTACATCTTCCGCGAGATCAGCCAGGCCGGCTCCTACTATCTCTACAATGGCTTCCTGCGCGTGGCGGTGCCGATGTTCTTCATCCTCAACGGCTATTTCATGCCCAAGACCGGGGCGTTGAAGGACAACGCGCAGTGGTTCAGGCGCGTGCTCCTGCTCTACCTGTTCTGGATGGCGCTCTATTCGCCGCTCTATGTGCCGCAGGCGGGCGGCTATGCCTTCCCGCTCAACCTGGCCTATCTCGCCGGCGAGATCGTGTTCGGCCACTGGCACCTGTGGTACCTGTCGGCGTTGATCATGGCGGGCGCGATCGTCATCGGCATCCGCGAGCGCGGCAGCCGGTTCGCCCTGGGACTGGCGCTGGCGCTATATGCGACGGGCTGCGCGATCCAGTATGTCGCCCACTATGCATACAACGGCGCCCTATCCTACGCGCTGTACCGCAATGTGCTGTTCTTCGGGCTGCCTTTCGTCATCATCGGCTACCACTACGATGCCATCGCCGGCTACCTGGAGCGCCACGCCAACGCCATCCTGGCGCTGGGCCTGGGCCTGATGTTCATTGAAATTTCGTTGGCCTGGTTCCACGCCGAGAACCGCCGCGGTTTCGACATGTACGCCGGCCTGCTGCTGGTGTGCCCGGCCTTCTTCGCCAAGGTCAGGCAAGCCCGGCCATTCCAGAGCGCGTGGCCGCTCGGCAAGATCTCCTCGGCGCTGTACCTGCTGCATCCGGGTTGCATGGTGATCGGCAGCAAACTGGGCATCCCGGACGGCACGCGCATGTTCATCTTCGCCGTAACGCTGAGCCTGGCGCTGACCTTGCCGTTCCTTTACCTGTCGCGCAGCAAGCGTTTTGGATTTGTCCTGTAGCGGCCATTGCCCGGGCCAAAAACAAAGCCGGGGTTCCGTTGCAAACCGGAACCCCGCCTTCCTGATCCATACCGCCGCGCCGCTGCCTTGGCGCCGGCGGGCACGGACATTCACTTCTCGCGCGAATTGATGTGCAAATCGAATTCCCGCTGCGCCGCTTCCAGATTCTTCAGCGCAGTCTGCCAGGGCTCGTAATCGGCCATGGTCAGCCAAGGCCCGGCTGGATTCTGCTTCCATTGCTCCAGCTTGGCGACCATCTGTTCATACTCGTTGAGCTGGGTTTCCAGCAAAACCTCGATGTGCGCCTTGAGTTCATCGGCGCGTTCAATCCACGGATCCGGTGTTTCCATTGAGCCTCCATAAAGATGCGAGCCATGTTAACACGGCATCGGCATTTCCAAGCCCTGCCGGGCCCCGCCCGCTCTTCGCGATGCAAAGATGCTTGCGCGAAAGATTGTCGATCACATGAAAACGGGAGCCGAAAACGCAAAAGCCGTTGAATGCTTGAACATTCAACGGCTTTTTCGATCTGGTTGCGGGGGCAGGATTTGAACCTACGACCTTCGGGTTATGAGCCCGACGAGCTGCCAGACTGCTCCACCCCGCGTCTGAAGAAAAAGATTATATGACACTTCCAAATGGAATGCAAACATTCTCTGCCATCTTTTTACAGTGATACACTGCTACCCGCACATGCCACTGCCTGCGCGCAACGATGTCAGTGCCGCGGCGCCGGCCGATGGAGTGAGACGCGCATGCATGCCGATAACAACCAAATCAAGCCACGACGATCCTCTTCTATGAAATTCTGCTCCGAATGCGGTCAGCCCGTGTCGCTGCAAATTCCCCAGGACGACACGCGCCAGCGTTTCGTCTGCGGCAGCTGCGGCACGATCCATTACCAGAATCCCAAGATGGTGGTGGGTTCGCTGCCCGTATGGGAACAAGACGGCCAGCTCAAGGTATTGCTCTGCAAGCGCGCCATCGAGCCGCGCCTGGGTTACTGGACGCTGCCAGCGGGCTTCATGGAGAACGACGAGACCACCGAGGATGCGGCCGTGCGCGAAACCGAGGAGGAAGCCGGTGCGCGCATCAGGCTGCATGAGCTGTTCTCGCTGGTCAATGTGCCGCATGTGCACCAGGTGCACCTGTTCTACCGCGCCACCCTGCTCGACCTGGATTACCAGGCCGGCATCGAGAGCCTGGAAGTTGCACTGTATACAGAGGAGCAGATTCCCTGGAAGGATATCGCCTTCCCGACGGTGGAATTCACGCTGCGCGCTTTCTTCGCGGATCTGAAGAAGCTGCGCACCGGTGACGGCGGCTTCACGCTGCACACCGATGACATCCGGCGCCGCATGATCTGATCCGCAGAGAGTTCGCGGATGATCGCCTGGCTCAACATCGACACTCCCTTCCCCGACGTCTCGCGCGCGCTCAAAGATCCCGCCGGACTGCTCGCGGCGGGCGCCGACCTGTCGCCGCCGCGCCTGCTGGAGGCCTACCGCCAGGGCATCTTCCCCTGGTTCTCGGACGGCCAGCCGATTCTCTGGTGGAGCACCGACCCGCGCATGGTCCTGCGCACCTCGCAATTCGTGATTTCGGACAGCCTCAGGAAGACCCTGCGCCGCATTGAACGCAGCCGCCATGGCGATGGCTTGTGGCAAATCACGTTCGATACGGCCTTCGAAGAAGTCATGCGCGGCTGCGCCGAGCCGCGCCGGCATGAGCAAGGCACCTGGATTTCGCCGGAAATCATCGAAGGCTATACCGGCCTGCACCGGGCCGGCTATGCCCATTCGTCGGAAGTGCGGCTCAATGGCGAACTGGTCGGCGGCGCTTATGGCGTGTCGATCGGGAAGATGTTTTACGGCGAATCGATGTTCGCCCGCGTCAACGACGCTTCCAAGGTGGCGCTGGCGCATCTGGTGCTGTTCCTGCGCAACCATGGCGTGGACATGATCGACTGCCAGCAGGAAACCTCGCACCTGGCCTCGCTCGGGGCCCGTCCCATCCCGCGCGACGATTTCCTGCGCCACTTGCGCGCGGCCATCCGCGAACCGCAAATTACCCGCTGGCAGCCGCTGAACCTGCTGGAAACCGGCATTCCGCCCGCAGAGCGTTCCTGAGGCCGCTTCCTGGATCGGCTCCGCGCCACCAAGACATCATCCAAATGGTGTAAATTAACGCCATGGCTCACTGCCCGGCGGCCGTCACTCTCCTGCCGCCGGGTTTCCGCATCACAGGACAGGACGCACATGACGCATCTCAAAGACTTGCCGTTCTCCACGCTGCAGTTCTATGCGACCGCGCCCTATCCGTGCAGCTATCTCGACCACCAGCAAGCCCGTTCGCAAGTGGCCACGCCCTCCCACCTGATCAATGCGGATGTGTATTCCGAGCTGGTCAAGACCGGCTTTCGCCGCAGCGGCATCTTCACCTACCGCCCTTATTGCGACGGCTGCAACGCCTGCACCCCGGTGCGCATCCGCGCCGCAGAGTTCGTGCGCAACCGCAGCCAGCGCCGCGCCTGGGAACGCAACCGGCACCTGGTGGCGCTGGTGACGAACCTGACCTACGCGCATGAGCACTACGAGCTGTACTTGCGTTACCAGTCGGTGCGCCACGCCGGCGGCGGCATGGACCAGGACAGCCGCGACCAGTACGCGCAGTTCCTGCTGCAAAGCAAGGTCAACACGCGCCTGGTCGAGTTCCGCGAGCCCGACGGCGTGCTGCGCATGGTCAGCATCATCGACGTGCTCAACGACGGCCTGTCGTCGGTCTACACCTTCTTCGATCCGGACATGCCGGGCGCCTCCTTCGGCACCTACAACATCCTGTGGCAGATCGAGCAGGCGCGCCAGCTGGACATGCCTTACGTCTATCTCGGCTACTGGATCAAGGAAAGCCCGAAAATGGCCTACAAGACCAACTTCCAGCCGCTGGAGGCGCTGCACAAGGGCGAATGGGCGCCGCTGGAAAGCTGACGGCAATACCACATCCAGCGCCGCCAAATGGCGGAAACCCTGTTCCGGCAAGTTAAAATAGCGGCACTTTTTTCACCGCCATCCGCCATTTCCACATCGTGCCCGACAAATTCCTCTACGCGCTCGCGCGGCCGCTGCTGTTTTCCCTCAAACCCGAGACCGCCCACCACCTGACGCTGCCGGCGCTGCGCTGCGCCGCGCATTACAGCCTGACCGACATCATCGCCAAGCCGGCCCGCGACCCGCGCACCGTGATGGGCATTGAATTCCCCAATCCGGTCGGCATGGCCGCCGGGCTGGACAAGGACGGCGCCTACATCGACGGCCTGGCCGCGCTGGGATTCGGCTTCATCGAGGTCGGCACGGTCACGCCGCGCGCCCAGCCGGGCAACCCGCTGCCGCGCATGTTCCGCCTGCCGGCGGCCGGCGCGGTGATCAACCGCATGGGCTTCAACAACGGCGGCGTCGACGCCTTCGTGGCCAACGTCCAGGCCTCGCGCTTCTACCAGGAAAAACAGGGCGTGCTCGGCCTGAACATCGGCAAGAATGCCGACACCCCGATCGAGCGCGCCGCAGAGGACTACGTGCATTGCCTGGAAAAGGTCTATCCCTACGCCAGTTATGTGACGGTCAACATCTCTTCCCCCAATACGAAGAACCTGCGCCAGTTGCAGGGCGCTTCCGAGCTGGATGCGCTGTTGTCGCAACTGAAGTCGGCCCAGCGCCGCCTGGCCGACCGCCACGGCCGTTATGTGCCGGTAGCCCTGAAGATCGCGCCGGACATGGATGCCGAACAGGTCAAGAACGTAGCCGACGCGCTGCTGCGGCACCGGATCGACGGCGTCATCGGCACCAACACCACCATCACGCGCGATGCCGTCAACGGCATGCCGCACGGCGATGAAGCCGGCGGCCTGTCGGGCAAGCCGGTGTTCGCCTTGTCCAACAATGTGATCCGCGGCCTGAAGGCCGAACTGGGCGACGCCCTGCCGATCATCGGGGTGGGCGGCATTTTCAGTGGCGCCGATGCGCGCGCCAAGATCGATGCCGGCGCCTCGCTGGTACAGTTCTATACCGGCCTGATCTACCGGGGGCCGGCGCTGGTGCGCGAATGCGCCGAGGCGTTGCGCGCGCCGGTTGCCACGGCGGCAGCGCATCACTGAGCCGCTCCCGACTTTTCCGGCACGAAAAAAAACAGCAGGCGCACGCCTGCTGTTTTGCATTCCGGGAGGCGACGATATCAGTCCTTGGACGCCTCGCGCTTGAGATTCAAAATCCGCCGCGCATTCGCGTCGGATTCGGATTTCTTCTCAAAATCGGTTTTCTCGCAACCGGCCAGCACCACACCGACCGCCAGCGTCAACAACATGGCAACGACACGCATGATATTCCCCTGAAAATTCGGATGAAGCACTCTCGAATAGCTGCCGGGAACCACGCAAACTCCGCGCATCGCGCCCCGGCAGGCGCCATTTTATGCTCAAACGGGATGCCGCGACGCCAAGTGCAAGGAAGATTTTGACGCGGCGGCGGACGCCATTGCCATCCGACCGCTCAACTCAACCCTCCAGCCTGGGGCTGGGCGACGTCATCTCGATCGTGCGCCCGTCATCGGCGCCGCGTGCGCCATATCCCAGGCTGCCCTCCAAGCGGAACACGCTCACCAGCGATGCCAGATCCGCAGCCTGGTCCTGCATCGAACGCGCAGCGGCAGCGGCCTGTTCCACCAGGGCGGCATTTTGCTGCGTGCTCTCGTCCATCAGGGTGATGGCACGATTGATCTCTTCAATGCCGCTGCTCTGTTCCTGGCTGGCGGCAGTGATCTCGGCCACCACGTCGGTCACGCGCCTGACGCTTTCGACCACCTCGGCCATGGTTTGCCCCGCCTGTTCCACCAGGCGGCTGCCGGCGCCGACCTTGTCGACCGAGTCGTCGATCAGCGCCTTGATCTCTTTGGCCGCCGCCGCGGAACGCTGCGCCAGCGAACGCACTTCCGACGCCACCACCGCGAAACCGCGGCCCTGCTCGCCGGCACGGGCCGCTTCCACCGCGGCATTCAATGCCAGGATATTGGTCTGGAACGCGATGCCGTCGATCACGCTGATGATGTCGACGATCTTGCGCGAGGAGTCGTTGATCGAGCTCATGGTCTGCACCACCTGCCCCACCACGCTGCCGCCCTGCACCGCCACGGCCGAAGCCGAATTGGCCAGTTGGTTGGCCTGGCGCGCGTTGTCGGCGTTTTGCTTGACGGTGGAGGTCAGCTCCTCCATCGCCGAGGCGGTCTCCTCCAGCGAACCGGCCTGCTGCTCGGTGCGCGCCGACAGGTCGAGGTTGCCGCTGGCGATCTCGCCGGAGGCATTGGCAATGGTGTCGGTGCCGGTGCGTACCTGGCTGACAATATTGCGCAGGCTGTCATTCATGTCTTTCAAGGCCGCCAGCAACTGTCCGGTTTCGTCCCGGCTTTCGGCCTTGAATTGCGCGCTCAGGTCGCCTTGCGCCACCCGGCGCGAGACGTCGACCGCGGTGCGCAACGGCCTGATGATACTGACCGTGAGCCACCACGAGCACAATATGCCGAAGGCCAGGACCAATATTTCCAGCCCCAGCATCAGCATCTTGCTGCGGGCGGCGATGTCATCGATATCCTGCGCCATGCGGTCGATAGCGTCGCGCTGGATCTGCTGCAGCTTCTGCATCGCATCCAGATAGCGGTTGGCGGCCGGCACGAACACCTGGTCCAGCACGCGGTTGCTCTCGGCCAGGTCGCCAGTGTCCTTGACCTTGTTGATCTCATCGCGGCCGGCGAGATACGCCTTGCGCTCCACCGCAATCTGGGCGAAAGCCGCCCGCTCCTCTTCGCTCTCGATCAAGGGTTCGATCTTGCCCTGGGTCTCGGCCGAGTTCTTGGAAGACGTCGCCGCATCCTGCGCGAAGTATTCGGTCAGCGAAGGATCGGCGCTCTTGGCGATGGCCAAGGTGCGGCGGATCCCCCCGTACAGGTTGGCATACCAGTCCGAAATCAGGCGCTCCTTGGCCAGCGGCTGGCGCATCATTTCATGGGTTGCCTCGGACAACGCCTGCAAGCGCCAGAAGCCGATGCTGGTGATGACGATCGATAGCGCAAGGATCAGGCCGAAACCCAATGCCAAGCGTTTGCCTATCGACATATTGCTGATGATTTTCATGTTCTCTTCCTGGATTTCTTGATGTTGTTCGTATGGTCTCGCTTGCGGTCCGCCAGAGGCCGGCCGCATCATTTATTTATTGCCGATCGGAAAATCCTCACGGGCGATATTAAAAGCCAAAATTGATTGGTCTGACCAGTGAAAAAATTACATACTGGAAAATCTGTGTGCGCCCAAGTCACGTCCGGCAAGGGAATGCCATCCTGAAAACGGGAGAAAAAGCTATTTCCCGGCCGGTCCCCGGGGGACTGGACGCGGGCGGCATTGACATGGCGTTGCGCCGATGAAACGCTTGCCGTACCGACAACTCCTTCTCTGGAGATCCAACGCAACGCTATCGCGGTTTTATAATGGATGGCTTGGGACGGCCGCACCGTCCGCCTGCCGCGAAACCATGTCCGCCAACACAATTTCCATCAACCAGCAGATGGCCCACTTCGAAGGTCGCGACAGCGTCTGGCTGTTCGGCTACGGATCCATCATCTTCAAGGCCGATTTCCCCTTCATCGAACGGCGTCCCGCCCACATCCTCGGCTGGGCGCGCCGCTTCTGGCAGGGTTCGCACGACCATCGCGGCACCGCCGAGGCGCCGGGCCGGGTGGTGACGCTGGTGCCGCAAGCCGATGCGGTCTGCTCCGGCATGGCCTACCTGATCACCCCGGGCGTCTTCGCCCATCTCGACCACCGCGAAAAGAACGGCTACCTGCGTCTGGTAACTGACATCCACTTCGGCGACTCGGAAAAAGCCGAAGGCCTGATCTACATCGCCTCGGAAGAAAACGCCGCCTTCGCCGGCCCCGCCAGCGAAAAGGAAATCGCGCGCCAGATCTTCCGCGCAGCCGGCCCCAGCGGGCGCAACAGCGAATACCTGCTGCTGCTGGCGCAGGCGCTGCGCGAGCTGGGCAGCGACGACACGCATGTCTTCGAGATAGAAAAACACCTGCTGCAACTGGAACGGGAAGCGGCGGCGGCGCATCAGTGCGCGGACGGCAACCGGGCCTGACGTGCTATCGTTGCCGGCTCCAGCAGAAACACCATCAAAAACACAAGGATGAGGAACATGATCAAAGTGCTCGCAGCATGTGCAACCGTGATCGCCCTGGCGGGGTGCGCGTCTCCGGTCGAACGGACCGCCAGCGGGGACATTCCGCCGTCGCGCGTCTATATCAAGAGCATGACGCAACAGGAAAGCGGGCTGAACCGGATCGAGTTCACCCGCGACAGCGGCATGCTCAACAATGAAATGATGGAATTGGCCATCAACGACGTGGTGCTGGCGCAGATCACCGGCGGCGAACGACTGGCGATCTGGCTCAAGCCGGGCAGTTACGTCTTCAGCGTCAAACCGGTCCATACCCTCAATTCGCCCGGGTATACCGACCAGCACAAGATCACGCTGGATGTGAAGAACGGCGCCGCCTACAGGATCCGCATCGCTTCCGATCTGCGCGGCCTGAAAATGAGCCTGGCCGGGCAATAATCCCCTGCTGCGCCGCCAACGTTGGCATGTCGCGCGGATGAAACACCGCGCGGCGATGCTTTTCCGCGGCACATCGCTGCACAGGCTCTTTTCCCCTGCAACGACTTGGCTGCAAGCCATTGATATCAAAGGGTTTTCAGATACCCGGGCATGATGCGCACAGGGCTTCGTCCAGTTATTCAAGAAATCGATAACTGATATTGGGATTCAAAATTGGCCGCTTTTCGATGAAACACATATATTGCAACGCAACAGATCAACTTTTTTGCGGAGCTCATTATGAACATCGTTACCGACTTTCTGCCCTACACCCTGCTGATCGGCGCAATGGTCGCCCGCTACCTGATTTCGATCAAGTAATCAGCTTCCCCGGTTGGCCGGCTCTCCTTGTCCCAAGGAGATGGGGAGTAAAAACGGCAACTCTGAAAAAGCGGTAATTGTCGCATTGCAATGCAGACAATCCGCTTTTTTCTTTTTCATCCCGCCACTCCCTTACCTCTCTATCTTGCCTTCTTATCATTGATATTGATAACAAGGTTTCTTTTCCGTCAGGCAATCCAGGCAATCTTGCTTGCCGTGCCGGCAAGACCGGCGTCGACAGGAAATGACAAGATGGCGTGCCGCCAGGCGCGCGCGCCCTCCCCCCCTGCATCTTGCAAAAGCCTGACGGGCCATTACACTCGCAGGTTTGCAAACCGGAACGAAAGAATACGCATGATGCGTCTTGCCTCCACTGTCGCTGCCATCACGCTGCTGCTGGCGCTGGGCGGCTGCGCCTGCGCGCCGGGCTTCGTCGGATTCGACAGCCGTTGCGCCTTCAGCAATGCCCCCAGCGGACAGCCCTGAGGCCGATGCAGGGGCGCGAAAGCGCCCGAAACCCTCTTTACATGGGTAATTTCCGGTTAATTTCCGAACCCGAGTCTTTAGTCGCTTCAGGCATCCGTTGGCAATTGCGCCAGCCATTGGCGCAGATCGTTTCTGGCCAGCTCCCGGATTTCCGGCGCTTCATTGAATATCTCGTGGTAGGCCGTGCCATACCAATGCATGGTCTTGCGGCCGGCCGGCAAGGCATCGAAAAAGTCGCGGCTGCCGCGCGGGGCGACAAACGCATCGTCGCCCGCTACCTGCATCAGCACCGGCTGCTGGAACCGGCCGGCCGCGCACACGGCCTGCTGCATGGCATCCAGCATGAAATTGAGCATGCGCGGCGCGATCTTGCCGTGATTGAGCGGGTCGCGCCGATAGGCCGCGATTTGTTCGGGATCGTGCGAAATGCGGCTGGCCGGCAATGCGGTGGGCAACGAATAGCCCGGCGCCACCCGGCTCGATAGCGCCAGCAACCACTTCTGCCAAGCCTGCATATCCAGCGCCAATGCCGGCGATGACAACGCCAGCGCGCGCACCGGGCTGAATCCGCCGGTGGCGAAACACGCCGCCACCAGGCCGCCCATGCTGTGGCCGAACAGGATCGGCACGCACTGCGTGCGGCGCGCGAAGTCGTCGAAGCTGAGCTTGAGGTCTTGCAACAGATCGTCGGAACGCGTCAGGCTGCCCAGGCGTCCTCCGGAATTGCCGTGGCCGCGATGGTCGCACACGCGCACCGACATGCCGGATTCATTGAACAAGCGCGCCAGTTCCGCATAACGCCCGCCATGCTCCCCCAGCCCATGCACCATTTGCACCGCCGCCGTCGCGCCGGGCAACAGCCAGTCGCGGCAAAACAGACGGGTGCCGTCGGCGGCCTGCAACCAATGTTCCTGAGGCGCCAACGGCGCCGCCTGCGGCATGCTCATGCTTCTCTCCGTTTCCCGGCCCGCCACGGCGCCGTCATGCATCGTCAAAGCTCAGGGTTCGCGCCGCTCGTCGTAACTGCGGCGCGCCCGCCATATTTCCCGAAGCCGCCGGCTCTGGCGCAAGGCCAACTGGAGCGATGTCGTCCATGACAAGGGACGCGGATGCACCACCGCCCGCAGCGCGCGCGAGTAATCCAGCACCAGTCCCGGCGTCCAGGCCATGGTCTGCGCACGCTTGTGGATCTGGCTGGCCACCCAGATCTCCGGCGTGAACATCATCCTGATCGCATTGAACCAGTGCCGGTCGCGCGCACCGATGACGCCTTCCAGCGCGGCCTCCAATGCCTGCGCCACGGTACTGGAACAATTGCGATAGGTCAGGTTGTAGATTTCCTTCTGGCGATAGCGGCGCCAGAAGCGCTCCAGGCGCTGGCGGCTGTAGTCGCGAAACACGATCTTTTCGGTCGACTCGCACCATGCCGCGGCTTCGCTCGGGTAGTCGCTCAGGTAACGTCCCTTGACGTCGTTATCGGCGGTGGCGCGCAACAGACGGGCGAACTGGTCGGGCGAGCGATCGATCTCTTCGGCCGGATACAGGCTGATGTACAGGTCGGGCGACGCTTCCAGCGCGGCATGGCCGGTGGAGATCACGCCATTGGTATCGACCGCGGCAATGTAGCGGTCGATCACCGGCTGGCGCCGCGCCGGCCCCTTGGCGCTGCCGGTGGGCGTCCACACGTGCACCGTCATGGCAGGCTGATCGCCATCTTGCTCTTGCGGCGAATTTTCCCCTGCGCCGCCCTGCCGGCCGGGGCTTGTTTCCGTGGCTGCCGCCGGCGCTTTCCATCCCTTGCCCAGCACGCCGCCATCGGCTTGCATCAGCATCGGCTTCATCGCTTCGTCGCCGCGATACAGGCCGGCATCGAACGGCCGGCTGTCGGCGCTATTGCGCCGCGCCAGCATGTCGACCGAAACGCGCTGCGGCAGCATGCGCGTGCGCAACGCCAGCCAGATCATGCTCCAGCCGCCGAAGATCAGGCCCAGTGCCAGGCAGAACGGCACCGTGCCCTTATAGTGGGTCGGATACGGCTGGACAAAGATGATGGCGAGAACGATCTGCACGCCGCCGCCGGCGACCGCCGCGCGCCAGCGCGGGAAACGCACCACCAGCGCCGACGTAATCTGCAGCCCGCCGCCGATGGCAAAGGCGGCGCCGAACAGCATGGCCAGCAGCATGTTGTTGGCATGGAATGGCGTAATGATCAACAGCGCGATCAGCAGGAAAATCCCGCCCTTGACGTAGCGCAGGGTTTTCTGCGCGCCGATGCCGCTGTTGGCCACCCAGAGCGTCGCCAGGCTTTCCAGCAACAGCAGGTAGCCGAACAGGGACAACGGGAAATTGAGCACCCCATCCAGGGCATCGATCATCAGCGAAACGCCGATGGCGCCCCAGGCCAGGCCGACGATCGCCAGCACATGCCAATTACGGCGGATGAAATCCGCCCCCAGCAACAACAAGACAAGACGTATCACTCTGTTCCCCGGGGCGTCCGCCCTTCCATTTTTAATGACGCGATTCTGCTGTGTTCAGTACGGCAAGGCAACCCGCCGCCCTTTTCTTCTCCGCGGCAATGGTAGATCAAAACAGCGGGATGGCCGACAATGAAATCATTTTCGCTGCCCGACTGCCGCCACCGATGCCTTTTTCCGTCCTGCTTTCCGCCATCGCCAGCGCCCTGCTGCTTCCGCCGGTCAACTCGCTCCTGCTTTGCGCGGCGGGCTTCTTGCTGCGCCGGCGCATGCGCAAAGCCGGCAATCTGCTGATCTTTCTGGGCGTGGCCATGTTGCTGGTGCTGAGCACGCGCCCCGGCGCCATGCTGCTGGTGCGGCCGCTGGAGAACCAGTATCCGCCGCTGGCGGCGGCAGGCGATGCGCAAGCCATCGTCATCCTGGGTGCCGGGCGCTTGGATAACGCGCCGGAATACGGGAATACCGACGAAGCCAGCCTGATCGGCATGAAACGCCTGCAATACGGCGCCTACCTGCACCGGAAGACCGGGCTGCCGATCCTGGTCACCGGCGGCAATCCCGACGGCTCGCCCGAAAGCGAAGCCGCGCTCATGGCGCGCACCCTGCGCCGCGATCTCGGCGCCGAGGCGCGCTGGCAAGAGCAGCGCTCCAACACCACCTACGACAATGCGGCCATGTCGGCCGCGCTGCTCCAGGCCGCCGGCATCGAACGCATCTTGCTGGTCACCGACGCCATCCACATGCCGCGCTCGGTGCGCGCCTTTGCCGGCGCCGGATTCAAGGTCACGCCGGCCCCCACGGTCTTCACCAGCGCGGCAAGGCCGCTGATCACCGATTATTTCCCTTCCGCATCGAACCTGCAGCTGTCCAGCTACGCCATGCGCGAATGGATCGGACAAGCCTGGTACCAGATCCGCCATTGAGCTTGCCCCGTTTTTCCGGATCCGGCCGGATGCCGCGTCTCATTGCGGCGTTGTTTCCCGCCCCCCAAATTCCTTCCTGTGAAAATAAAGTTCCCTGGATACCGTGCCGATAACAGTGTTACGCTCATCCGTGCTCACCCAGCCCGAACAAGTGAAGCGCAATGGAATTTCCACGGTGCAAAGACGCCGACACAACATCATCAAACCAGGGAGACGTCACCATGAGCCAGCTGTCATTCAATAAAAAACTTTGGCTGCCGCTTGTCCTGAGCCTGGCCGCATTGCTTGCCATCTCGATATTCAGTGCGGTGACCATGCGCAATATCCGGCTGGAGGAACGCAAAAACGACCTCACCAACATCGGCCAGAGCGCTCTCTCGCTGGTCAAAAGCTATGGCGCACAAGCCGACAGCGGCGCACTGAGCAAGGAAGAGGCCCAGAAACGCGCCATCGCCGCCGTCAAGAGCATCCGCTACGGCGCCGATGGTTACTTCTCGATCTCGACCTCCAAACAGATCGTCGTGATGCACCCGATCAAACCCGAGCTTGACGGCAAGGACCTGTCCACACTCAAGGATCCGGCCGGAACCTTCCTGTTCGTGGAAATCTCGAAAGCCGGCGCCGCCCCCGAAGGCGGTTTCGTCAACTACCTGTGGCCCAAGGTAGGCGCAGCCGATCCGGTGCCCAAGACCTCCTTCGTCATCGCCTACAAGCCCTGGGACTGGAACATGACCACCGGCGCCTACACCGATGACATCCATGCCGCCTTCATGCGTACGCTGTGGCAGATAGCCGCGCTGTTTGCCCTGGTGGCGTTGCCGCTGGTGGCGCTGGTGGTCTTCATCAACCGCGGCATCATGCGCACCATCGGCGGCGATCCGGCGCGTGCGGCCGATGTCGCCAACCGCATCGCGCAAGGCGACCTCACGCCCGACATCGAGACCAGGCCGGGTGACACCAGCAGCCTGCTGTTCTCGGTGCGCAGCATGCGCGATTCGCTGCTGTCGACCATCTCCAACATCAAGCTCTCGGCGGACACCATCGCCACCGCCTCCGGCGAAATCGCCAGCGGCAACCTCGACCTGTCCTCGCGCACCGAACAGCAGGCCGGCTCGCTGGAAGAGACCGCCTCGGCGATGGAAGAACTGACCTCCACCGTCAAGCAAAACGCCGACAACGCGCGCCAGGCCAATCAACTGGCAGAGTCGGCCTCGGAAGTGGCGATCCAGGGCGGCAGCGTGGTCGGCCAGGTGGTGCAGACCATGGAAGGCATCACCGAGAGTTCGCGCAAGATCGCCGACATCATCGGCGTGATCGACGGCATCGCCTTCCAGACCAACATCCTGGCGTTGAACGCGGCGGTGGAAGCCGCGCGCGCCGGCGAGCAGGGCCGCGGCTTCGCGGTGGTGGCGTCGGAGGTGCGCTCGCTGGCGCAGCGTTCGGCATCGGCGGCCAAGGAGATCAAGGCGCTGATCGACGACTCGGTGGCCAAGGTCGATACCGGCAGCAAACTGGTCGAGCAGGCCGGCGCGACCATGACCGAGGTGGTCGCCAGCGTCAGGCGCGTAACCGACATCGTCGGCGAGATCAGTTCAGCCAGCCAGGAACAAAGCGCCGGTATCGCCGAAGTGGGCAGCGCCATCTCGCAAATGGATGAAAGCACGCAGCAAAATGCCGCGCTGGTCGAACAGGCTGCCGCCGCGGCGCAGTCGCTGCAGGATCAGGCCTCCACGCTGGCAGGGCTGGTCAACAGCTTCCGCATCGATGCCGCGCAAGCGCACGGCGTCCAGGCCGCACCGGCGCCGGCGGCGGCGCCGCGTCCCAAAGCGCCCGCCCCTGCCGCCATCAAAAAGCCCGCGGCGGCAACCCGGCCGGCCCCGGCAAAGCCCATTGCGGCTGCGGCCGCCAAAACGAACACAGCCGCAGCAGCAAAGCCGGCCACCCAACCCGCCGCGAAATCGCCTTCGCGCCTGCCGACCGGCGACAATGAAGGCGATTGGGAAACGTTCTGACCGGCCCCTGTTGCCAGATCGATATCGCCCGATCTGGCCCCGACAACCTCAGGCCCGCCCAGTGCGGGCTTTTTCATGGAGAAAGCGCTGCCGGGGAACCTGGATTTCAGAAGGTTTTTGAGATTTTTCCCATATAAATGGGAGACCCGGATCGGGAGAATGGCTTCATCGCGCAACCCATTGCGCTTACCGACAAGCCGAACCGATGATGAAACGCCTCCTGAACATGCTGACCCTGGTTGCCGCTGCAAGCGCAGCAAGCCTGTCGCATGCGGCGCCGTCGGTGGAGCTGAAGGTCACCGGCGTGATCCGTCCGGCGGCCTGCACTCCTATCCTGGCCGCCGATGGCGTGGTCGACTATGGCAGCATCTCGGCCGGCGCCTTGCGCCACGGCCAAACCACCGCCCTGCCGGCCCGCCAGATCGCCCTGACCGTGAGCTGCAACGCCGCCGCCAAGATCGCCCTGACCGTCATCGACAACCGCGCTTCCTCGCGCGTGGCCGGCATTACCGACAGCATCCAGGCCGGCAACGCGTACAACTTCGGACTGGGCGCCATGGCCGGCAAGAAGGTCGGCGGCTACGTGCTCTCTTTCCAGGATGGCGCCACCGCGGACGGCCGCAGCGTCACCAGCATCGTCTCCACCGACAACGGCAGCAACTGGAATGCCGGCAGCGGCTACATCCAGCACCAAGGCCAGTATTTCTCCTTCACCGGCAACGGCACGCAACCGGTCGCGCAAAAGGTGCTGTCGACCCTGATCACGGTGAACCCGGTGCTCAACAAGGCCGAAGAACTGCCGCTGGACCAGGACGTGCCGCTGGACGGCTCGGCCACCATCGAAGTGAAATACCTGTAAGAACCCGTTCCCGCTACCGCCGGGCTTGCCATGGCACAACGGCAAGTCCGGCTTTCATGGATTGCCGGCTGCGCAAGGCAATGGCGCGCATGATTGCCATATGCCAAACAATTTCCCTTCTTCTTGCATTTTTTCCCGCACCTTTGAGACGCCCAACAGTCCAAGGGATATTCGTCATAGAATAATCGGGAACGTGCAACGCAATCGGTTTGTACCTACTTTGCTGGCGCCGCACTGAATCTCCGGACATGCCAACAGGGGGGATCGCACTCTGAAAAGGACGCAGCCATGGACCAACCGCCGAAGAACATCTCCGCCTTGATGTGTGAACTCAGCGTGGCCCTGGCCGAGCTGTCGGAAAAGATGAGCAACCTGGCCGTCACGCTGGAAAACCATTACCTGGAATCCAACGCCCCCGAGCCCGCCGCCATGATGGAAGCTGCGCGCGAAACCATCGAGAAAGCGCGCAGCAGCTGAACGCCGGTGCTTTATCGACGCTGCTTTATTCCCCTCTTCCCGCTACCCGCCGGCTACGCCGTATCCCTCCAGAAATCCCCGCCGCGCGCAGCCAGGCGGCTGAAAATGAAATCCGCCACCGCCTGCACCCGCACCAGGTCGCGCGCATCGGCATGCGTGAGCAGCCAGTAGGAGCGCGTGAGTCGGATCTCATCGGGCAAGACCCTGACCAGCTCCGGCTCCCGTCGCGCCAGAAAACACGGCAGCACCCCCAGGCCGACGCCCGCGGCCACCGCCTGCACCTGGCTGATCACATTGGAAATCCGGATGTGCGGCGCCAGCGAGGCCGAAATTTCCCCCAGATAATCCAGCTCGGAAGACCACATCAGGTCTTCGATATAGCCGACCCAGCGGTGCTGCGTCAGTTGGCTGCGGCCGGCGACCTCGCCGTGTTCGGCCAGATAGCTGCGCGCGGCATAGATGCCTAGTTCGTAGTCGTTCAGGCGGCGCGCGATCAGCCGGCCCTGTTCCGGCCGCGTCATGCTCACTGCGATGTCGGCCTCCCGCTTGGAAAGGCTGAACATGCGCGGATTGGCCACCAGCTCCACTTCCAGCTCGGGATGCAGGCGCGCCAGTTCCTTCAGTTCAGGCGCCAGGAAATAGGTGCCCCATGCTTCCGGCGTGCCGATGCGCACCGACCCGGTCAGCCCCTGGGCCGCATCGTCCTGGCGCGAACGGATACAGATTGCCAGGTTTTCCATCGCCTCGGCATCCGGCACCAGGCGCTCGCCTTCGGCGGTCAACGCATAACCGGCCGCGCGGCGGTCGAACAGCGTGGCCCCGATCGCCTGCTCCAGCCCGGCAATGCGCCGGCTCAGCGTGGAATGGTCCACCCCCAGCTTGCGCGCGGCCACCGTCAGGCGTCCGGTGCGCACCACCGCGAGGAAGGCTTGCAGGTCATCCCAGTCGAATTTCCTCATCGTTGAGCCCTGTTGGATATGCGATTTATTGCACGACAAATGTGCAAATTTCGACATTTACGCGTGAAAACCCCAATGCTACTCTTTTCGCTACAACGATGGCCGGATAGCGACAAACGGATAACGGCAAACGCACCGGCCCCGCGGGTTTTACACATCAACGCGAGGAGACGGCATGGCAACGATGTTCAATCAACTCAAGGCGCTGGCCGAACAAGGCAAGCCGGTGCGGGTGGGCCTGATCGGGGCCGGCAAGTTCGGATCGATGTTCCTGTCGCAGGTGCCGCGCACGCCGGGCGTGCACCTGCTGGGCATTGCCGACCTGTCGCCGCAGCGCGCGCAGCAATCGCTGCAGCGGGTCGGCTGGAAAGCCGAGCAATATGCCGCGCGTTCGTGGGACGAGGCGCTGCGGCACGGCAGCACCTTCGTACAGGACGACGCCGAGGCGCTGATTGCGCGGCCCGAGCTGGACATCGTGATCGACGCCACCGGCAGCCCGGCCGCCGGCATCCGCCACACGCTGCTGTGCTGCCAGCACAAGAAGCACATCATCATGGTCAACGTCGAGGCCGATGCGCTGGCCGGCCCGCTGCTGGCGCGGCGTGCGGCCGAAGCCGGCATCATCTACTCGATGGCCTACGGCGACCAGCCGGCGCTGATCGCCGAGATGGTGGACTGGGCGCGCACCTCCGGTTTCGAGGTGGTCTGCGCCGGCAAGGGCACCAAGTACCTGCCGGTCTATCACCAGTCCACCCCGGACACGGTATGGGGCCACTACGGCTTCAGCGAAGCACAGGTGGCCGGCGGCGACTTCAACCCGCAGATGTTCAACTCCTTCCTCGACGGCACCAAATCGGCGCTGGAGATGGCCGCCGTCTCCAACGCCTGCGGCCTGCGCCCGGCCGACGCCGGCCTGGCCTTCCCGCCCTGCGGCGTGGACGACCTGCCGACCATCCTGCGTCCGCAAGCGGCCGGCGGCATCCTGCCGCACTCGGGCACGGTGGAAGTGGTGTCCTCGCTGGAACGCGACGGCCGTCCGGTGTTCCGCGACCTGCGCTGGGGCGTCTACGTTACCTTCGAAGCGCCCACCGACTACGTGCGCGACTGTTTCGCCCAATACGGCCTGAAGACCGACGCCAGCGGCCGCTTCGCCTCGATGTACAAACCCTATCATCTGATCGGCCTGGAACTGGGCTACTCGGTCGCCAGCATCGCGGTGCGCGGCCAGCCGACCGGCGACACGCGGGGATTCGCAGGCGACACGGTGGCCGTCGCCAAGCGCGACCTCAAGCCGGGCGAAAAACTCGATGGCGAAGGCGGCTACATGGTCTACGGCAAGCTGATGCCGGCCGCCGCCTCGCTCAACCACGAGGCGCTGCCCATCGGGCTGGCGCATGGCATCGTGCTGCAGCGGCCGGTGGCCGCCGGCCAGACGGTGAGCTGGGCGGACGTGGCCATCGACGCTTCGCGCGAGGCGATCAGGGTGCGGCGCGAGATGGAAGATATCTTCCGCAAGGAAATGGGCTTGCGCGAACCGCGCAAGGAAAAGGCGGCCTGATTCCTCAGCAAACGCCCGATGCGCACAGGATCACAACAACCACAGCCCCGCCAGCACCGGCGCCGCATACGCCAGCCAGCGCGAAAACACCGGAACGCGCGCCGGCGCATACGTCAGCGACAGCACCTGCAGCACACCCGCCATGCTCAGGAAACCGATGCAACCGACCGGCCCGATGGTCCAGCCCAGCATCGCCACCGCCACCGCGCAAGTCAAGGCGATGCCCAGTGCCCCCAACCAGCGCAGGCGCCTGCGCTGCGCGACGCCGGGTTCGGCGCCGCGGCCGTGGATATCCGCGTAATGGCGATCCATCGCCATGGACAAGGCGCTCCAGGCGCAATAACCGAGCGCCATCGCCAGCGCTACACCGAAGGGATTCATGCCGCCTCCTTGAGCTTGCCCGGCTCGGTCCTGGCGCCGGCCGCAGCGGCCTTGTCCTGTTTCTTTTCGCGCTTGCCGAGCGCGCGCACCGCCAGCGCCAGCGCGCTGCCCAGCAGCAGCACAGTGATGTCGAAGCCGGCTACCGGCCACGGGCCGCGCCCCAGCAACAACGTCACGCCCAGATGGGAGTGCGTGGTGAAGACGTTGAGGATGGGGATGCCGATGAACATCGCCGCCGCCACCGACAACTGGAAGCGCCACATGCCCATCGTCGGGCGGATCTGCGCCAGCACGGCAGCGGCGGCCCAGGCCGCGAAGAAGCAGGCGATCTCCATCTGCGGCCGCTGCGGCAAGCCGACCGGCAGCAGGCGGTTGGCCCAGAAATAGGCGGCGAAGGCGATCGGCAAACCGGCGATGGCGCCGATGTTGAGGGCATCGACCAGGCGCAGCCCGAACGTGCGGCGCGCACCCTGCGCCAGGGCCTTGGCCTGCTTCTGGCGCGTCTTGACCGCCCACAGCAGCGCGCCGCTGGCGACCATCACGCAGCCGGCCAAGCCGCACAGGAAGAACAGCACGCGCAGCCACGGGTCGGCGAAATGCCCCATATGCAGTCCGTACAGCGCGCCGCGCGTGACTGCCGCGGCGCTGGGGTCGTCGCCCATGGCCGAGACCTGCGCACCGGAGACGCCGTTGAACAGCATGCCCGGCTGCAGGTAAGACAGGGTGCGCGTTTTCTGGCGGGTGACGACGATGGTGGCGTTGGCGTCGCCCGGATTGTTGACCACGATAGTGGCCGGCGGCGCACCATTCCAATGCCGGCTGGCCTGTTCGAGGATCGGCGCCATCGCTGCCAGCGGCGCCGCCACGCCAGCCGGCTTGGCGCGCCCGGCGCCGACCGGGAAGACCTCTTCGAAGAAAGCGGATTCGCCTCCCTTGTCCCGATAAGCGGCCTGGACACCCCACGGCATGATCATGAACATCAGCGTGACCAGCCCGGTATAGGTGATCATCAGGTGGAACGGCAAGGCCAGCACGGCGGTGGCATTGTGCGCGTCCAGCCAGGAACGTTGTCCCTTGCCCGGACGGAAGGTGAAGAAATCCTTGAAGATGCGCTTGTGCGTGATGACGCCGCTGATGATCGCCACCAGCATGAACATCGCGCAGACGCTGACGATCCAGCGCGCCCAGATGGCAGGCATGTAGTGCAGGTCGAAATGCAGGCGGTAGAGGAACTCGCCGCCACGGGTCTCGCGCACGGCGGCCATCTTCTGGCCGCTGGCGGGATCGAGGAGTTCGCTCCTGAAGCGGCTGCGCGGCGTGTCCTTGGCGCCATTGCCGGACGGCGGACCGATCCAGCCTGCCCGTATGGCGCTGCTGCGTTCGGACGGCAGGCTGATGAACCAGCGCTCGGCGTGCGGCGCCTGTTTCTCCAGATACGCTACCGCATGCTGCAAGGCCACCGCCGGCGCCACCGGATCACGTGCGCCGGCATGCAGTTCCGGCTTCATCCAGAACGTGATCTCGTCCTTGAAATAACTGGCGGCGCCGCCGGCGAACACCAGCAGCAATACCCAGCACACCAACAAGCCGCTCCAGGTATGCAACCATGCCATCGACTGGCGAAAACCTTCCCTCATGACGCGCCCCGGCCCAGCCAGTATGCCGCCGCCAGCGCCAGCGTCGGCCAGCCCAGGCCGATCCAGGCGCGCCAGGCGTCGCGCGCGGCGAACACCCAGATCACGGCGCAGGCATGGATGGAAAATGACAGCATGGTAGCCGTCATCACGGCATCGGCCCGCGCCATCGGCAGCCACGCGGCCAGCAATGCTGTGCACAGGCCGGCCAGCGCATAACCGCCGCCAATGGCGGCGGCTATGCGCGAAAGAACGGCCAGGCGGTACCGCATCGTCGGGCCGGATTGCGTCGTTGATTTCATGATGTTCGCTTGCTTGCTGCGATTGCTTGATTACTTGATTGCCTGATTACTTGTTGGGCTTGGCCGCGGGGCCTGCCGGCAGCGCCTTGATGCCCTTGGGCTGCACCAGCGACAGCGTGGTCACGAAGCTGGCCGTATCGAAGGCCTTGCCGTCGCGCTCGCCGCTCACCTTGTCGGTGTGGTGCACCTCGGCCACGTAGGCGCCTTGCCACGGCATGTCGAAATGCACCAGCCCCTGTTCGTTCGAATAGGCTTCCTTCATCCAGCCCGATTGCACCACCAGGCCGACCTTGGCCTTGGGCAGCGGCGCGTTCTTGTAGGTCACCTTGAATTCGCCCGGCTTGCCGGTGGGCAGCAGGTCCAGCGTCAGGCGCGGCTCCTGCGCCGCATTGGACGTTACCAGGCGCGCCGCCGGGGTCCAGGCAGTGAGGGTCGGCGTGCCGCCGCCATGCTTGTTTTCGAACACCGGGTAATGCGCTTCTTCCGCCACGATGGACTCGCCGCTGCCGGCCTTGGCCGACAAATCGAAGGCATTGGACTGCTTGCTCAACGCCAGCGTACGGTCGCCGTTGGGGCTGATCAGCACGGCGCTCGGGCTCACGAACTTGTCGAGCAGGCCGGGCGAGGCTTCACGCAGGTTTTCGCCGAACTCGCCGAAATAGAGCCGCGCGCCCTTGGCGTCCTGCTGCAGCCAGATCTGGTGCGCGGCGGCCGGCACTGCCAGCACGAGGGTGGAAAACAGGCTCGATACGATTGCCAGACGCTTCATGAACTTATTCCTTTCGAAGTTTTCGATGTTAGTTTTCTGGTCACACGCTGGATGAGGTTCAGCCAGGGAAACGGCACACGCATGCGACGGACATGAATGTCCGTACGTACGGATGCCGTTTCGTTTGGCGCGAATCGGATTGCCCCAGGAGGCGCTTCTGCTGGAAGGGATGTTCTGTGCGGGCCAGGCTGCCGATGCATTGACGGCGGCCATGACTGGCGATGCAGCGAGGGCGGATGGATGCGGCAAGCGCCTTGCATCGGCCTTGAATCGCATCCGGTTGATATGCCGGGCCCTCGCCTGCACGGTTGTCGAACTGCCGACCGTTTCCCGATGGCTGGCGTTCCTGCACCGCTGGCGGCACTCACCGATGGCCGGGCGGAACGCTCTGTTTTTCACTCTATTAATCACTCTCTCATTTTGAGAATGATTATCATTATATTACCTGAGTGCGCTTCGGACAAGGAAAACGGCAAGCACGCTCTGGACGCCCTGCAGCGAGGTTCGCAGCATGAGCTTACGTCCGGTGCCTGCCGAAGGAGAAAAGACCAGGCGTTGATCAGTTTCCGATGCAATTCGACATAGTCAGTGCTGAATTAAGAAATTGGCATATTTCTGTTTGTCAGACGCATAGCAACTACAGGCTTCTGCTTCAAGCCCCTTGCGGTCAAGCACCATCAGATGCCCGCGGCGATACTCGATGAGCCCCTCTCTTTGCATCGTGGCTGCCGCAGTGGTGATGCCGACGCGACGTACCCCCAGCATAAAAGCAAGAAATTCATGGGTGACATGCAAATGGTCCGAACGTACCCGGTCCTGGGTCATGAGCAGCCAACGCGCCAGACGCTGACTTAGCACATGAAAACGCAGGCAGGCGGCCGACACCACCAATTGCGCCATCAGCACATACAGGTAAGCGTGCATGCCGCGGCGCAATGCAGGGCTACGCTCCAGCTCATGCTGGAACAAGACTATCTCTGTACGCCATGCATTGCCGGCGCCTTGCACAAGTGAATACAGCGGGGCAGTATTGATGCCCAGCACTGCCTGCACCCCGAGCATCCCCTCCTGCCCTACCATGCCGACCTCCACGCCCGGGCTGCCATCGATCATGGCCACCAGGGAGATGAACCCATCGGTAGGGAAATAAACATGGCGCGTCGCCCCGCCCGGTTCGCTGAGGATAGCCGACGGCTCCAATGCAATGGAGTCGCTCATCGCCAGAAGATGATGGCGCTCCTTGCGCGGTAGTCTTTCGATCAGATGATTCTCGTGGGGGGACAAGCGGGTTCTCCTTTGCTGTTTTCCATCTGCGCGCCGCCAATAGGAGCCATCAACGGACCGGCCTGTCATGACGCCTGCTTTGAAGGCAATAGTCTCTCATATTCTTTCTTGACGACAGCGTAGCATTCGCACGTACGCTGCTCCAGCCCCGCCCTGTCCAATACCGTAATGTGGCCCCTTGCGTATCGGATCAGCCCGGCGCGCTGCAATTTCAATGCGCCCTCGGTGACGCCTTCACGCCGCACCCCCAGCATGTTCGCAATGAGCTCCTGCGTCATGATCAATTCATTATTATCGAGACGATCCAGGCTCAACAATAGCCAGCGGCATAGCTGCTGGTCCAATGAGTGGTGGCGGTTACATACCGCGGTCTGGGACATCTGGGTAATCAATGCCTGGGTATAGCGCAAAAGCAGGTGCAATACCGGCCCGGAGCGGTCGAACTCTTCCTTCATTACCTGCCCGCGCAGCCTGAAGCCCTTTCCCGCGCTTTGGACCACAGCCCGGCTTAAAGTCGATTCGCCGCCCATGAAAAGCGATATGCCGACAATGCCCTCATTTCCGACCACCGCAATCTCCGCGGAAGAGCCGTCTTCCAGCACATAGAGCAACGACACGATGGAAGAGATCGGGAAGTAAACATAATGCAGGTTATCTCCGGATTCGTGCAGCACCTGCCCTAATGGCATATCCACCAATTCAAGCTGCGTCAGCCATCGCCGTAGTTCTGCCTCCGGCAATGCCGCCAGCAGGCCATTTTTTGCAATGCCGGTGTCAGTGATTGAAATCATCGCGCCATTTCCCCTACAGTCATTGATCTGCCTACTGTTTCCCTATGCATGAGGTAGTTTTTCAGTATAGGACTCCGGAAGAGAAAGTTATGTTCGGTATCGAACATATCGCATCACCCGACATGGCGACTCCTCCTCTGCGTTGCTTGGGTGCTCCAGCGAACAGACCCAGGCGCAGGACTTCTTCATAGTGGAATCCTTGTCACCGGATTGAAAGCTTGAGATGAAAACAGATCTCCAATTACAGCAGGATGTCATGGCCGAACTGCAGTCGGAACCCGCCCTCACCCCTGCGCAAATCGGCGTCGACGTCAAAGATGGCGTCGTTACCCTGACCGGCCAGGTCGATAGTTTTACCGCAAAATGGGGGGCTGAAAGCGCAGCCAAACGCGTCGCCGGAATGATGGCCCTGGCGGTGGAGATGGAGGTCAGGTTGCCTGGCACGATCCAGCGTGCCGACAGGGACATCGCCCGCTCCGTCTGCAATGTCCTTTCATGGATGCCCCACTTCCCGCAGGATGCCATCGGTGTGACCTGCGAAAAGGGCTGGGTCACGCTTTCAGGCGAGGTTCAATGGAAATACCAACGCGAATCGGCCCATGCCGCCGTCAGGCAATTAATGGGAGTGCTCGGCACCAGCAACCAAATCCTGATCAAGCCGGCAAGCGCTGCAAGCTTGGCAAAGGACGAGATCGAAGCGGCGCTGAATGACCAGGCGCACGTCGATGCGAAGGATATTCTGGTCTCGATTCATGGCGCCGAGGTGACCTTGTCCGGCAATGTGCATAGCATTGCGGAACGTTACCAGGCCAAGAACTCCGTCTGGCGCAGCCCCGGCGTCAACAACGTCATTGACCATCTGACGGTTTCCTGACGCCAAATTGGAAAAGACGCTTCCCAATGCAGATCAACTGCAGATCAACAACACGCCGGCGGCATTCAGGCCTTTTGCATCCTCTGCATTGGAGAAGCCTTGCCGCAGGCTCGTGGCAGTGTAGCACGCAGAGCATTCCCTCCTTAACCACCAACATGATGGAACACGGTATGAACACAAAGAAACACTTTCCGGATAATGCCGAAGAAGTCTCCCATGCACAGCATCGCCATCCGCATGATGAGCGCGCCTCCCACGAAAATCCCGGCGATCCCCGCAATGAAGGAAAAGAGGATCGTTATCGCCAGGCGCATGCAAAAGACCATGGCGCGGGAAAGAATCATCAGTCGGAGAAGATGGCGCAGCAGATCCCGGCGAAATACCGCAACCGGGGACGCTGACAAGGAAACCAGCCGTCTCTGCCCGCGCATGGCACCGGCGGCAGAGACGGCCTATGTCTTCCGGTACAGCGTCACCTCCACCGCGTGCTCCAGTCCATCGTCCGTCAGCGTCAAGCCGGTGTCTCCCTGGACGGCTCCATCCAGCATGTATCGGCTGTCGGCATATCCATCCCCCTGCGGCCATTGCTGCCTGATCGTGATGCGATACCGGGTGCCGCGGTAGCGGTAATCCAGGCAATAACTCTCCCAGTCCTGCGGCAAGCAAGGGGTAATCTTCAGCCGGTCTCCCTCGATGCATAGTCCCAGCAGCGACTCCGTCAACAGGCGGTACATCCAGCCTGCCGATCCGGTATACCAGGTCCATCCGCCGCGCCCGGTATGCGGCGCCACGGCATACACGTCGGCCGCCATCACATAGGGTTCGACCTTGTAAATGCCGACCTCCCGCATCGTTCGCGTGTGGTTCAGCGGATTGATCATGCGAAAAAGCTCCCACGCCGATTGGGCGTCGCCCATGCGTGCAAACGCCATCACCGCCCAAATGGCCGCGTGGGTATATTGCCCGCCGTTCTCCCTGACGCCCGGAACATAGCCGCGTATGTAGCCCGGGTTCTGGCCTGCATGGTCAAAGGGCGGATCGAGCAGTTGAATCAGCCCCGCCTCCTCGCGCACCAGATGCTGCTTGACAGCGGCCATTGCCTGCTCGCAACGGCGTGGCTCGCCGGCGCCTGACAACACGGCCCAGCTTTGGGAAATGGAATCGATCCGGCATTCGGCATTGCCGGCGGAGCCGAGCGGACTTCCGTCATCGAAGTAGGCGCGCAAATACCAGTTGCCATCCCATCCGTTTTGATTGATGTTGCGGCCTAGCTGCGCGGCCTGGTCCCGGTAGTTTTCTGCAAACGCCTGGTCTCCCCGCCCGGCCGCTACCTGCGCAAATTGCATGAGCACTTCATGGAGGAAGAAGCTGAGCCAGATGCTCTCTCCCTTGCCTTGATCGCCCACCTTGTCCATACCGTCGTTCCAGTCGCAGGAACCGATCAGCGACAGGCCATGCGCACCGAATCGCAGGCCATGCCGGATGGCCTCGACGCAATGCTGGTACAGCGAAGCGGAGTGCGCCGATCGGGATGGCAGATCGTAATAGGAGTCCTCATCCGGCCCTAGCGGGCGGCCTTCGATAAAAGCCACGCTCTCGTCCAGCACGCCGGTATCGCCGGTCACGCTGACATAGCGCCATACTGCCAGCGGCAACCACAGGTAATCATCCGAACAACGCGTCCTTACGCCGCGCCCCGCAGGAGGGTGCCACCAGTGCTGGACATCGCCTTCGACGAACTGGCGCGAGGCACACAGCAGCAGATGGGATCGGGCCAGTCCCGGTTCGCTATGCACTACCGCCATGGCATCTTGCAACTGGTCGCGGAAACCGAATGCGCCGCCGGACTGGTAAAACCCGCTGCGTCCCCATAGGCGGCATGCCAATGTCTGATAGAGCAGCCAGCCATTGGCCAGTATGTCGATGGCCGGCTCGGGAGTGGCGATGCGCAGGGTGCCCAGCGTCTTTTCCCAATAGCGATGGATGGCATGCAAGGCCTCGTGCGCGGCACTGCCGGAGCGATGGCGCATGATCATCCCCGCCGGCTCGGCCTCGCGGGCATCGGTGACGCCCAGCACAAAAACCAGCTCCCGCTCCTGGCCCGGGCCGAGATCGAAGGCGACTTGCATGGCCGCGCACGGGTCGAACCCGGCGCCGCTCTTTCCGGACAGGCGCCGGCGCTCCATGGCGATCGGGTTGCCCAGCGAGCGGTTGCGGCCGATGAATTCGCGGCGGTCGCTGCTGACGGTTTTGACGGCATCGACATCGAAAAAGGCCACCCGTTGCGGAAACTCCGTGTTGTAGTGATTGCGGGCCAACCATGCTCCCGTGCGCGGTTCAATCTCGCTGGTAATGTGCATGGCGGTCTTGGCGCGCAAATCTCCCAATACCCATTCGACATACCCTGTCGCCGACATCTGGCGTTGCCTGCCCGATTCGTTACGGATACGCAGAACGGAATATTTCACGGCGGCATCCAGGGCGACATAGACCGTCAACTCCGAAACAATCCCATCTTCGCGATGTTCGAACACGCTATAGCCGAAGCCGTGCCGCGTCAGGTAAGTACCGTTGCCGCGGCGCGGCAAGGGCGTCGGCGACCAATACGTTCCGGTTTCCTCATCGCGCAGGTAAAACGCTTCGCCGCTGCCGTCGCTGACCGGGTCGTTTTCCCATGGCGTCAGCCTGAATTCATGCGCATTCTCGCCCCAGCTATAGGATTGCCCGCTCTCGGAGACGACCGTGCCGAACATCGGGTTGGCCAGGACGTTGCACCATGGCGCCGGGGTAAAGCGCTCGCCGCCGGTGATGATCCGGTATTCCCTGCCGTCCGCACTGAAGCCGCCGATGCCATTCTGGAACAACGGAGCCGGCGCATCATCCGCTTCATCATCCGCTGCATGGGCCGGCAGCGGTTCCGCGTCGCCTCGCTCCCGCTCCCGCTCCGTCGCTGGCGCATCGGGCACGAGCAAGGGCATCCTGAGTTCGGGCGGATCGCGGCGGTTGACCTGTTCGGCCAGGGTGCCCTTGCGGTCGCTCAGGATGACGCGCGCCACCGACAGGAACAGGATCCGGTCCTCATCGGAAACCTGGTCGACCAGGCGCACGAAAATGCCGCCGGGCCGGTCAATCGCATGCGCGCCCGTCACCGAGGAAATCAACCCCAGGATCTGGTCTTGCAAGACCTGCCGGTAACCGGCATGGTCTTCATTCCATATCACAAGGTCAACCGCCAGTCCTTTGGAGCGCCAGTAGGCATGTGCCTGTACCATCTGGCGCACCAATTCAAGATGGGCCATGTCGTGGATCTGCACCAATACGATAGGCAAGTCGCCGGAGATCGAGTAGCTCCACAAGGCCGACTGGCCGCGTTCGTTGCGCGCCAAAATACTGCCTTCGGCGCGTAGCAGCGGGTTGGCATAGATCACCGAATTGGCCAGCCGGCCGTACAGCTGCGCATCGGCTTCGCTGGCGTTGAGCTGGCGCAGCACCACCTGATTGTGCGTCCATGCCAGTTCAATGACGCGGCTGGCCAGATGGCGGTCCTGGTACTTGCCGATCAGCCCCAGGCAATGTTCCCGCGTCTGCGCCGCTCCAATGACCATGTCGCAAATGACGGACTGTTCCGGCTCCAGCGTGATGCGATGCCGGATGGCCATGATCGGGTCCAGCACCGAACCGGTGCTGCCGGACAACGCCCCTTGAACCCGCATGGCCTTCGGATGGGAAGGCGTATTGCCGCGCCCGATGAATTCCATGCGATCCGTCTCATACGATGTTGCGCTCGATACCGCGCCGTGCACCGACATCAGATGGAACATCCACGGCACGCTTTCATCGTTCGACCTGGGCCGGCGGGTGCACAGGATCGCGCCGCGCTGCCGGTCGATTTCGGTTTGCACGAATAAATTGCCGAAAGCCTGATGCATCGCATCTGCAACCGCCGGCGCCAGCACCACTTCGGCATAGCTGGTCAGTTCGATCGTACGGGTGCGCTGGGAGCGGTTGACGATTTTGGTGCGACGCAATTCGATATCGTCTTCCGGCGATACGACGATCTCCGTATGCATGTCGAATTCGCGGTCACGGCGACGGAACTCGGCCCGGCCTTCGGAAAAGATGACCTCGTAATGCGATGGTACGGTTTGCGCCGGCTGGTAAGCCGTCGACCAGAATGCGCTGTCCTCCATATCCTGGACATAACAGAATGTTCCCCACTGGTCGCGCGTGCCGTCTTCGCGCCAGCGCGTCAGCGCCAGATCGCCCCAGCGGCTGTAGCTCCCGCCGGCACTGGTCAGCATGACATGGTAGCGGCCGTTGGAAAGCAGCTGCACCTCCGGCACCGGCGGATCGTGCCGGTGGCTGATGCGAACGTGCAGGTTCGGATCGTCCTGGGCCGCACGTGCGTCGGCAAGGTCGGGCGTCATGGAATAGTTGATGCCGGCTTTGGGGACACGCTCATGCAGCAAGGACATGGTGGCCTGGAACAGCGGGACAGAGGCAAAGCGCTTCTGCATCGGCCGATCCAGCAGCAAGTAAGCCAATGACAGCAGGCCCATTCCCTGGTGGTGGGCCATGAACGAGCGCACCACCGCATGGCTTTGTCCGCGCAGCAGGCGGGATGGGGTGTAGTCGATGGCTTCGTAAAGGCCGTATCTTCCCTCCAGAGCGGCCGCGCTCATTTCCTGAAGATTGCGGCAGGCCATTTGCGGCGACACCATCAGCGCCATCATGGCGGCGTAAGGCGCCACCACAAGATCGTCCGACAGCCCGCGCTTGAAGCCAAGCCCCGGGATGCCGAAGGTCCGGTATTGATAGTTCAACCCCGCATCGAATGCGTTGTAGCCGGATTCCGACATGCCCCAGTACACGCCGCGTTGCGCGCCATAGGCAATCTGCCGTTCAACCACGGCGTGGTACGTCTGATTGAGCAAGGTGCCGCGGAAGGTCGGCATGACCAGCAACGGCATCAGGTATTCGAACATCGAGCCGCTCCAGGAAAGCAGTATCGGCTTGCCATCGGCCAGGGTAAGCTGCCGTCCCAGTGCAAACCAGCTTTCTTGCGGCAATTGCCCCTGGGCGATGCCGACAAACGTCGCCAGGCGCGCTTCCGACGCCAGCAAATCGTAGAACCCGGCATCACGGCGGTGTTCACTGACGTTGTAGCCGATTGCCAGAAGGTGGGTCGACGGATCGTATAAAAAACCATATTCCATGCGGGCAAACTCATTGGCCTGCATGGCCAGCGTCCCGATCTGCCGGATACGGTCGGCGGCAAGCGCGCTGGCGGCCTGGATCTGCCGCTGAAGATGGCTGATGTCCGCAGGCCGCTGGCTCGCGCCTTCGCGCAAGGCAGTATCGAAACCGGCATGCGCCAGGGCGCCTAGCTGCGCGATGTGCCCCAGCGTGAGCGGGACGTTCAGCAAGGAAAAAATAGCCGGAAATTCCGTATCCCATCCCGGCGCAGCAACCGTCTGGAGCCACGGCGCTAACGCCTCCAGTTCCGCCAGCGCGTCATGGCACTGGCTTGCCAGCGCATTCGACCATTGGCGGATCAGCGATTGCGCCGCTGCCCCTTCATTCCTTGATGTTGAAGAACCGGAAGCCGGCGCACCGGCTCCGGCGTCATTGCCCGCCAATTGCCATTGCGCATGAAAATCCTGCGCCTGCCGGCTGAGCCGCTGCAGTGCCTGCAACCTGCCGGCGCCATCCGATGGCCCCAGCCCGCATGCGGCATCCAGCGTCATGTTGAACGGCGCCGGCAACGGCAGGGCCGTATCTGCCGTCATCTCTTCCAGGATGCGGCTCGTCTCCCGGATTCCGGAGAACAGCCGTGGATGCAACAGCGGCGCATCGATGAGTTCCACGAGCGCGGGAGCCAGCGTCAGGAGGTGTCCCGACAGGTTCCCGCTGTCCACCGTAGACACATAGGCAGGCGCCAACGGCCGCAGGGATTGGGTGTCATACCAATTGTAGAAATGGCCCTGGTAGCGCTCCAGCCCCCCGAGGGTCTGGAAAGTCTGCCGGGTACGCTCAATGAGCTTTCCTCCCGGGATGTAGCCGAAATCGAAGGCGCTCAGGTTGGCCAGGAGGGACAAGCCGATATTGGTCGGCGAGGTACGCCTGGCCAGCACTTCGGCCGGGTGCTCCTGGAAATTGTCGGGCGGCAGCCAGTTGTCGGCCGGGCCGACATAGGTTTCGAAGAACAGCCATATTTTCCTTGATAAAGCCCCCAGATAGCGCGTTTGCTCATCGCTCAGGGCGGCCTGGCGCCGCGCTATCGGTTGGCTGAGACGAAAAACGATATACGGCGCGGCCCACCATAGCAAAAGGATCGGCGACGCCGCCGCCAAGACGAGCGGATGCATGACGGCCAGATAACCCGCCAGGGCCAGGGCCAGGATCGGCGGCTGCCATATGGTCTGGCAACAGGAACGCAGGTGGTTGCTTGTTTGCAGGCCGATTTCGTTCGAACTGCGCCACTCCAGCATCTTCCGATGCGACAGATGCAACCGCCATTGCGTACGCACGATGGCATCGATGCGGTACCACGCCTCATAGGGAAGCAAGCTGACATCCAGGACGCCATGCAGGAGATGGACCAATGTATCCCGCGCAGACACCGCCGCATGCTGCGATAGCGAAGCATCCTCCGGCACCCTGGCCAGGTTCAGCAACAAAGAGAGTACGGTCGGAATGAACACCATGGCCAGCAAACAAAGTGTCCACAGCCAGCCATCGGCAAGGAACAGCCATCCGATGAGCGGTATCGCGATGAGCGCCGGCAGCGCCAGGCTGCGGCGCAGATTGTCGAATAGCTTCCAGCGCGACAGCGGCGATAAAGGATTCGTCTCCCGCTGCAGGCGCCCCGTCGCGGCATCACGGCGCACCGGTACGGTGGGCATTATCCAGGCGGCGATCTGCCAGTCACCCCGTATCCAGCGATGTTGCCGGCTCGCGTCCACGCTGTAGCGCGATGGATAATGCTCGTTGAGCTGCACATCGCTGAGCAGCCCGCAACGGGCGTAGCATCCCTCCAGAAGATCGTGGCTGAGGATACGGTTCTCCGGTATCCGGTTCCGCATGACCTGTTCGAAAGCATCGACCTCATAGATCCCCTTGCCCGTAAAGGAACCCTCGCCAAACAGGTCCTGATAGATGTCCGAAACGGCGCGCGTATAGGGATCGATGCCGACATCGCCGCCATACAGCAACTCAAATTGCGAAGCATTGGGGCGGGGAGTGCCCACGGCGATGCGGGGCTGGAGAATGCCGTAGCCATCGACGACGATGTTCCTGTTCCGATCGAAAACAGGACGATTCAGCGGATGGGCCATGGTGGCCACGAGTTTGCGCGCCGCGTCGCGGGGCAGCTCGGTGTCGGTGTCGAGGGTAATCACGTAACGGATATTGCCCAGACCTTCGATATTGCCGAGGATGACGGCAAACGCATCCTGGTCGGCATCCTTCAACAAGGCATTGAGCGCGCCGAGTTTCCCCCGTTTGCGCTCATACCCCATCCATACGCCCTCAGTGGCGTTCCATTGGCGGTCGCGATGCAGCAGCAGGAAGTAGTCGCCGCCGTTGCGCGGGTATTTCCGGTTGAGCCTGTCGATATGCCGCCTGGCAGTCTCCACCAGCACCCGATCGCCGGCGGCATGCTCGGTGTGCGCATCGCCATAATCCGTGAGCAGGCAAAACCGCAAGTGCCGGTCCTGGTTGGCCAGGAAACGCACTTCCAATGCATCGATCAGTTCTTCCACGCCCGCTGCCGTATGGAGCAAGGAAGGAACCGCCACCAAGGTGCCGGACTCAGGCGCAATGCCCCCCGACAAATCCATGCGGGGAAGCAGTGACGGCGTGACCCACAATGGAACAAGCCAGTTGACGATCGCTTGCGCCACCTGGCTGGAAGGAAGCAAAACCAGGATCCCGAACAGCATGAACCAGGCCGGATGCCAACGGTGAGCGCCGGCATGCAGCGCCGCCAGCAACACCGGCGACCAAATCAGCAAGGTAGCCAACAACATGCCGCCGAGATACATCGTTAGCGGCCGTTTGGCGCAAGCCCGCCGCAGCCATGTCCCCCAGGATCCTGCGATGCCCGACGCGTCTTCCAGAGACTGGCGGCCTGCCCCGATCAGGTAGTAGCCCACATGTGAACGGCGATCGGCCGCCCCCGCCTGTTCCCATGCCCGCCGGGCCAAATCAACGGCTTTGCCGGCCACATCGTTCTCTTGCAGCCGCCCATGGCGCGCGATCTTCTCGACGGCATGGCGATAGCGGTCCCGCGTGGAAAAATCCATACGGGCGTAAACATCCATGGGATCTTTACGCAAGGTATGTTCGACCGCGCTCATGGTCTCGACAAACTCGCGCCAATCCATGCTGCCCAGAAAACGCAACGAACCGATGCTATTGCTGATGGAAACCTGGTCGGCCGCCTGGCGCTGCCCTTCCCGCTGGATCAGGTCTTCCACGCTATCGCCGGATGCCGCCAAGCGCTGCGACAGCCAGGTCAGCGGCAACGCCAATGTCGGCCCTTGCCCTTGCAGGCGCCGCACCATCTCCGCAACAAAGGAGCTTTCCAGGGCCGGTTCGGAGCGCGCCATGTCAGCCACCAGCAGAATCAGCTCCGTCGGTTTCTTTTCCGCCACCTCCAGCATGGCATCCGCCCAATAGTGGGCCAGGTTGCGATGCTGGCGGGTTATCGCCAGGCGCGCGGCGACGCGGCGCAGGTTTTCAATCAGCGCCAACCGCAACATGATGGGAATGGCCCAGAGTTCCCCCAGATCGAGCGCGGTGACCTGCTGGTATGAGGCGACAAAACGGCTCAGTATCTCGGGATCGACGCGGCCATCGCCATGCGCGATCGTCTCCAGGGCAATATCATAGACGCGCGGATTCCCTTCAGCGCGGCTGTTCTCCAGCCGGGGAAGCGCCTTGCTGTAGTTTTTGGGAAGATGGTGTTTGGCGATGCGGATTTGTTCATCGACCAGATAATAGTTATCCAGCAGCCATTCCGCGGCTGGGGTAACTTGCCGACCAGCCTTGATGGCCTCGGTCAGCAATGCGCAAGTAGAAGCGATCAATTGCTGATTATCGGCCAACCGCGGCAACAGCATGTCGGGGCCGACGGCGATGCTGAGCCGATGCGCCCTGGCAAGGATGCGGCCGTGTTGCTCCATTTGCTGCGCACTGAACAGCTCGGCACGAAGTGGCGGCTCTTCTTCCAACGAAGATATCTCTGGCTTCACGATGTACGTCTTTCATCCTATGCTGCTCGACGACGGAAGCTGAGAGCGGGGATCGCATCAGACCTTGCCAAGAGAAGACCGGGATCAACATCGAAAGTCAGCAGTTCAGCCGCATATGCATGTTCTTATGAGTCGTTCTCTGCATACGGACGATGACAGTACCTGTCGGCGGCAGTTTCTTGCGGCGCCAAAGTGGAAACTCTATCTCCTTCCAACGATTCCCTCTGTTCGCCAGCGCACATAGAGGCAGCCGGCTTATGCCGCCACGACTCCCGATTCTTTCTGCAACTGCTGTATGAATATCTCGCACCAACCTATGCCATGGGCTACTGCAAGCGCTTCTATTGGATAGATGCCGTCGATCTTTTGCATCGGCATGATCGGCTGGCTGAATTTCAGGATCTGGATACCATCCAGCGCCCAGCCTGCGGAACCTTGGGAATACCATAGCTGATAAGTAAAGTTGCTGTCGCTGCCGCTGGTTTCGTAATTTGGCATTGCGTTCTCCCTGTGTATCCATCTCGATCTTGTTTGGCGGGCCAACGCGGAAAATCCGCTTTTTCAGCCATCGTCCCCGCGATACACCTGGCAATGTTCGCCCGCGTTCATTTCAGTACCCAATGGATATCTTCCCGACGTTGCTTGGCCGCATCCCTGAAGTCCTCGACCAGGCGCCGGGCCTTGACCCTTCCGCGCGTGATCGAGGCATACACCTCCGGATGGATCGGCGCCACCGTCATTAAATCTTTTAGTGTGGCAGTATTCTCTTCGTAGGGCTGACGCATCGTTCCTCTTTCTGCTTCCTTGTTACAGGCGGCATAATTCAATTTCATTTCCGACGATCCTTCAACAGATAGTCCTTGCCACCTACTTCGTGAGAAGGCGTTTTTCCACCGGCCATTTCTTGTATCAGCTTTTTGAGTATGTGTAAGTGCAGCAGTGCACATAAGCGACTGTTTTTTTAGAACTCATTTCATAAATAGGAGTGAGTGCGAGCTTCCCCCGTTTGGAATGAAGTGCAAGGCGCGCGACGCGTCGTGTGGCGGTGCCACACGCAAGGAGCGCAACGCGGCCAGCGCCCTTTCTAAGCAGAACGCATCTCACTCCTATTTATGAAATGAGTTCTAGAAATACACGGTATGATCGCTACCCAGCTTGCCCAACTGAACGAGAGTCGCTTGGCGCAAACCACAACCTGCCCATTCTAGACCAAGGAGAGCGCTTCCCCATGCTTCGCCGCAACCCATCCGGCCACCGGCCCCAAGTCCACGAATCCGCCTACGTCGACCAGACCGCCATCCTGTGCGGCAAGGTGATCGTCCATGAGAACGTCTTCATCGGCCCCTATGCCGTGATCCGCGCCGACGAGGTCGACGCCAACGGCGAGATGGAACCCATCGTCATCGGCGCCCACTCCAATATCCAGGACGGCGTGGTGATCCACTCCAAGTCCGGCGCCGCAGTCACCATCGGCGAGCGCACCTCCATCGCCCACCGCGCCATCGTGCACGGCCCCTGCACCGTCGGCGATGAAGCCTTCATCGGTTTCAACAGCGTGCTGTTCAACTGCAGCATCGGCAAGGGCTGCGTGGTGCGCCACAACGCCGTGGTCGACGGCTGCGACCTGCCGCCGGGCTTTTACGTCCCGTCGACCGAACGCATCGGCCCCAAGACCGATCTCTCGACCATCGCCCGCGTCTCGGTGGCGGCCTCCGAATTCTCGGAAGACGTGGCCCGTACCAACAATGAGCTGGTGCAAGGGTACAAGAAACTGCAGAACGAGTTCTGATCCCTGGCGTTGCTCCAAACGAAACGGCCGCTCCCGGATTCCGGAAGCGGCCGTTTTCGTCAGCGCGGCGAAAGTCAGCTGCCGCGATACGTCGAATACGCCCAGGGCGACACCACCAGCGGCACGTGGTAGTTCTGCGCCGGATCGGCAATGCCGAAGGCGATCACCACCTCGTCGACAAACCGCGGCGACGGCACATCCACACCCTGCGCGGCGAAATAATCGCCGGCGGCGAACACCAGTTCGTACTTGCCGGCGCGCACCTCGTCGCCGGCCAGCAGCGGCTCGTCGCAACGGCCATCGCTATTGGTGACGGCATTCTTGAGCAGGCGCTTGTTGCCGCCTTCGACCGCGTACAACGCCAGCTTCACGCCGACGCCCGGCTTGCCTTTGGTGATGTCCAGCACGTGCGTGCTCAGTTTGCCCATGGTGTTTCCTTTCCCTTGTCCGTTTGATGGCGATTGCGCGATTCGCTGCCGATGGCATGCGATGACGGCAAATGATATACCGCCGTCTTTCAAGTCCATATACGAGCCGCCTTATACCACCCATCCATTGGGCGGACATAATGCCTTACCCGTGCCATCCGCCCCAAACAGGTGCACGCGCAATCGCCGCAAATACAGCATAAAACCAAGACGAGGCTGGAGACATGAAAGACCCCAACTATCCCCGCGACCTGGCCGGCTACGGTCGTCACGTGCCGCATGCGCGCTGGCCGGGCGGCGCGCGCATCGCCGTGCAGTTCGTGCTGAACTATGAAGAAGGCGCGGAAAACTGCGTGCTCGACGGTGATGCCGGCTCCGAGACCTTCCTCTCGGAGATCATCGGCGCGCAAAGCTTTGCGGCGCGCCACATGAGCATGGAATCGATCTACGAATACGGTTCGCGCGCGGGGCTATGGCGCCTGCTGCGCCTGTTCGAGGAGCGCCGCCTGCCGCTGACCGTGTTCGGCGTGGCGCGCGCCCTGCAGCGCAACCGCGAGGCCACCGCCGCCTTCCTCGAACTGGGCCATGAGATCGCCTGCCACGGCCTGCGCTGGATCAGCTACCAGCACGTCGACGAATCTACCGAGCGCCGCCATCTCGCCGAAGCGGTGCAGATCATCCGCGAGCTGACCGGCGCGCCGCCGCTGGGCTGGTACACCGGACGCGACTCTCCCAACACGCGCCGCCTGGTGGCCGAGCACGGCGGCTTCGCCTACGACGCCGACAGCTATGCCGACGACCTGCCTTACTGGGAAGACGTCCCCCTTTCCGATGGATCGGGCGCGCCGCAACTGATCGTGCCCTACACGCTGGACACCAACGACATGCGCTTCGCCGCGCCGCAGGGCTTCAACTCCGGCACCCAGTTCTTCGATTACCTGAAGGATGCCTTCGACACGCTGTACCGCGAAGGCGACCCGAACGGGCTGGATCGTCCCAAGATGCTGTCGGTCGGCCTGCATTGCCGGCTGGCCGGGCGCCCGGCGCGCGCCGCATCGCTGGCGCGCTTCCTCGACTACATTGGCGGCCACGAGAAAGTCTGGGTCACGCGTCGCATCGATATCGCCCGACACTGGCGCCAGACCCACCCATACGCCCCTGCCGCTTCCAACCGAAGCCGATGAGCGGGCATTGGCGCCGGCCTACCCCACGCCGGCCATCCACCGCATCCCGCCTGCACCGTTTTTTGTGCCGGTACGGGATACGAGCATTCCTCACATCCGTTTTTTTTTTGCCTGACCGCCGTGGCGGAACCACGGAACTGCGCATTCAAACAATAACGCGCAGCCATCACCAAACAACAATGGAGGAGACACCATGCAACAAACATCCCGGCGTATTCACGGCGCCATTGCCGCCGGCCTGCTGGCGGCATCCGGCGCGGCAGCCGCGGCCGACTGGGCGGATAACTCGATCGGTTACCGCTACGGCACGCGCTTTGCCGAGCCTTACAACACGCAGGACATCACCAAGAACATCGTCAACTTCACCCACGCCAGCGGCTACAAATACGGCACCAACTTCCTCAACGTCGACCTGTTGATGTCCGACAGCAAGGATGACAACGCGCAGGAAGCCTACATCACCTACCGCCATACGCTGGACATCGGCAAGATCGCGGGACGCGACCTGTCCTTCGGCCCGGCGCGCGGCGTCGGCTTCACGCTGGGCTTCGACTGGAACACCAAGAACGACAACAGCTACGCCTCCAAGAAACGCATGTGGGTGGTCGGCCCCACGCTGATGATGGACGTGCCGGGCTTTCTCAACATCAGCATCCTGGCGCTGTTCGAGAGCAACCAGCCCAAGGGCGTCTCCAGCCGCTACAGCTATGACACGCACCCGATGCTGAACCTGGCCTGGGGCATCCCCTTCGGTACGTCGGGCTTCGCCTTCGAAGGCTACATGAACTACATCGCGGCCAAGGGCAAGAACGAATTCGGCGGCCCCACTTCGCCCGAGCTGAACTTCGATGGCCAGATCATGTACGACATCGGCAATACCATCGGCATGGGCAAGAACACCTTCCGCATCGGCCTGGAATACCAGTACTGGCGCAACAAGTTCGGCAACCCGTCCAACGTGCCGGGCTCGCTGGCCAAGACGCCGATGGTGCGCGCCGAATACCACTTCTGAACTGCGCCGCCCCTCGCTGGCAGGCATGCCCCTGAGGGATGCCGTTCCTTCAGAAAAAAGCGCCGCTCCGGATGACTTCGGAGCGGCGCTTTTTGAGTGCTGTGACGGCGCAACAATGGCAGGTCCTGTTGGCAGGCCCGGCGGAAGAGCTGGCGCACTGGCTGCAAGCTGCTGCCGCATTGGAAGACCCGCAAGCGCAAGCCATGCTCGGACAACTGCTGCTGGATGGCCGCGGCATTGCGCTGACACTGGCTGCACCATCCAAATACAAAAATGCCCGGATTGATCCGGGCATTTTTCATCGCAGCGAAATAATCACAGCTAAACAATCACATCTGAATACAGCACCTCACACGAACTGCCCGATGGCCGCCGCCACCGCATCGCGTACCGAGCCGCTGACCACAAAGCCATGCGCGGCCTGGATGTCATTGTGGAACCAGCGATCCCCTTCCAGGCAGGCCGGGATCTGGCGGCGAATCTCGTCGTATGCCGCCTGCGTGCCCTGCCCCAGCGTGAAGCCCTTGAGCAGGTCTTCGGTCATGGTCAGCGCCTGCGCCGCCAGCAGCATTTCCACGCCGACGATGTATTGCGTGTTCTGCACCACCGTCAGCGCCTTGCGCGCGCACCAGGTCGAGTTGGAAACATGATCCTCGCTGTTGCCCTTGGACGGGATGCTGTCCACGCTGCCCGGCATCGACAGCGTGCGGTTTTCCATCACCAGCGAACTGAGCGAGCACTGCACCACCGGATAGCCGGTGTTCACGCCGCGCACGCCGCTCATCAGGTTGCGCGGCAAGCCCCACGACAGCGTCGGGTCGATCAGGCGCGCCACCCGGCGTTCGCAGATGCTGCCCAGGTCGGTAATGGCCATGGCCAGCAAGTCCATCGCCTGCGCCAGGTACTGGCCGTGGAAGTTGCCGCCGGAGATGATCTCGAAGCCTTCGCCATCTTCCTTGCTGAAGATCAGCGGGTTGTCGGTAGCGGAGTTGGTTTCCTTCTCGATGATGGTGTCGATGTAGTCCAGCGCATCGAACACCGGGCCGTACACCTGCGGCGCGCAGCGCAGCGAGTACACGTCCTGGATGCGGGCGGTGTAGGGAATGTCGGTGCGGCGCAATTCGTCCGGCAGTTGCACCGCGCGCGCTTCGTGGGTAGTGCGGGTCGAGCCCTTCAACAGCGTGCGCACCACCTGGGCGGTCTTGATCTGGCCGGCATGCGGGCGCGCCTGCTGGATGCGCGGATCGAAGGCCGCCATCTCGGCGCGCATCGCCTCCAGCGTCAGCCCCAGCGACAGGCAGGCGTCGGTCAGCAGGTGGCGGGCGTCGTGCGCGGCCAGGATCGCTACCGCCAGCGAGGCGGTGCAGCCGTTGATCAGGGCCGAGGCATCCTTGGCCTTGAGGTCGAATTGGACCGGGCCGATGTCGGCCTTGGTGATCGCTTCCGGCGCGCGCATGCGCTGGCCCCGGTACATCACTTCGGCCTCGTCGAAGCCGGCAATGGCCGCGGCCAGGTAGGACAGCGGCGCCAGGTCGCCGGAGGCGCCCACCGAGCCCTTCTGCGGCATGATCGGGTGGATGCCGGCATTGATGAAGGCCAGCAGGCGATCCACCACTTCCACCCGCGGAGCCGAGTAGTTGGAAGCGAAGGCGTTGGCGCGCAGCAGCATGGTGGCGCGGCTGACTTCCTCGGAAAACGGCTCGCCGATGCCGGCGCTGTGGGCGCGGATCAGCTGGGTCTGGAACAGTTCGATGTGCTCGACCTTGATGCGAGTGTCCTTCAGCAGGCCCACGCCGGTGTTGAAGCTGTACATCATCGGTGCCTCGTCGTGCATCCAGGTGCTTTCGATGTAGTCGCGGCTTTGCTTCAAGGCCGCGCGCGACGAGTCCGCCAGCGCTACCTTCAGGTGCGGCGCGCGCGCCACGCGGATGACTTGCTCGGCGCTCAGGGTAAAGCCGTCGATGGTGATGGTGTTCATGGGGTTTCCTTGTTTTCTTGGCTTACTTGGCGCCGGCCTGGAACCAGGCGGCGATTTCGGAGCGTTCCTCGTCGGTCATCTGCGTCATGTTGGCCAGCGGCATGTCCTTGGTCTGCACCGCGCGCTGGAACACCTTGGCAGCGTGCTGGCGGATCAGCTCGGGCGTCTGCAGCATCATGCCGGCCGGCGCAGTGGCAAAACCGGCCTGGGTCGGCTTGTCGGAATGGCAGCTCGCGCAGCGCTGGGTGATGATAGCCTGGATCTTGGCGAAATCGGGCGCTGCCGGCGCCGCTGCCGCCACTGCGGCAACCGATCCATCGGCGGCAGGCACGGCAGACGCAGCGGCTACCGGCACTATCGGCGCCACCGGACGCGGTGCGATCGCCACCGCCACGGCCAGCAGCAGGGCCACGCCGGCAATCGGGTAAGCGATCGATACCCGGCCCTTGTGGCGCAGGTTGAAGAAGTGGCGGATCAGCACGCCGGCCGCCATGATGGCCGCCAGCACCAGCCAGCTATACGCGTGCGTATAGGTCATCGCGTAGTGGTTGCTGATCATGATGAACAGGATCGGCAGCGTGAAGTAGTTGTTGTGCACGCTGCGCTGCTTGCCGCGACGGCCGTGGATCGGGTCGGGCGACTTGCCTTCCTTCATCGCTTCCACCAGCTTGCGCTGGCCGGGGATGATCACCATCAGCACGTTGCCCACCATGATGGTGCCGATCATGGCGCCGACATGGATGTAGGCGGCACGGCCCGACAGCAGGTGCGTGAGCATGTAGGCCACGGCCACGATGAAGACGAACATTACCAGCCCCAGCAAGCCTTCTTTCTTGCCCAGCGGCGACTTGCACAACAGGTCGTAGACGATCCAGCCCGCCACCAGGGTGCCGATGCCCACCCCCACGGCCTCCAGGCCGGTGAGGTTGGCGACCGACTTGTCGACCATCATCGCCGAGGCGTTGAAGTAGTAGACGATGAACAGCATGGCGATGCCGGTGATCCAGGTGGCATATGCCTCCCACTTGAACCAGTGCAGTTCTTGCGGCAGTTCGGCCGGCGCCACCAGGTATTTCTGCGGGTTGTAGAAGCCGCCGCCGTGCACCGCCCACAGTTCGCCGGACACGCCTTTCTTCTCCAGCTCGCTGCCCGGCTTGGGCGGACGGATGGAGTTGTCCAGCCAGACGAAATAAAATGAGGCGCCGATCCAGGCGATGCCGGTGATCAGGTGCAGCCAGCGCACCAGCAGGTTGGCCCATTCGATGCCGTACGATACCAATAATGCTTCCATGTCTTCCCCAACTCAGGATTCCCGTCCGCCACCGCAGGCACTCCGGACAGGCGAGGCATTGCCTCAGTAAAGGGCCGTCATGAAAACCCGTCCGCCCGGCTGCAGGATGGCTGGCGCAACGGCAACAGTGCCGCGCGGCAATGCGATTCTGAGTGGATGAGGAGCTTCCTGCGAGGCGGGAATATCTGGCGCGGCGGCTTGCGGCCCCGTACCGGTCTCCTGCCGTCGCTGCCGCTACGACCCGATGGCTTCATGTCGCGCCATCTGTTCTTGGATTACTTCCCGTCCCCCGCTTCGTACCATCGCGCCCTTGCGGGTCGAGGATTTCCGTGGCATGGGACGGTTGCACAGAAGATAAACGCCGCCAGGCTCTCCAGACATCGCTCGCAACGTATATTTGACATACGCATGTCCATATACAAAAATGACTCGTAAATGTGGGACGCTTGCGGTCGTGCGCAATTTACTTCATTAACCAAACGCTTGCCGCCCTCCCTTCGGCTGGACGGCAGGCAAAAAAGGCCGCAGAGACCGGCCGGCGCATGAAAGCGAATCCAATTGGCCATGGCACGGCGGTTGCTTCCCGTCCGGCGCGTTTCGCACCGCCGCCGCGAACCGGAAACAGCATGTGACGCAATAAACCAGCACGCCCGCGATCCCGATCGCGGGCGTCGACAGAGTGAACGAAAAACCGTCACCTACCCTTTTGCGCGATCACCACGCGCTTGAACGAAGAACCCGGAGACATCCACATGTCCAGGCTGCCAGACCATCTCGACATCCACCTCATCCGCATCCTTTACCTGCTGTTGTGCGAGAAGAACGTTTCACGCGTGGCCCTGAAACTGAACCAGCCGCAGCCGTCGATCTCGGCCTCGCTACGCAAGCTGCGCGAACTGACCGGCGACCCGCTGCTGGTGCGCGGCGCGCGCGGCATGGTGCCGACCCAGCACGGCGAAAGCCTGCTGAAGCCGGCCAAGCGCATCCTGGACGAGACCGAACGCCTGTTCGTGCCCAAGAGCGCCTTCGTGCCGCAGGACGAGGAACGCACCTTCCACATCGCCGCGCCGGACTACATGAACACGCCCTTCTTCACCGAAGTGATCGCGCGGCTGCGGCGCGAGTCGCCCAGGAGCCGCATCGTGATCCACGCGCTCGGCCCCGAGACCGATTACGTGCGCCTGCTGTCGGACGGCGAACTGGACCTGGTGATCGCCAACTGGGACGAGCCGCCGCCGCACCTGCACCTGTCGAAACTGTTCGACGATCCCATCGTCTGCCTGATGCGCGCCGACTGCGCCTACGCCAAGCGCACCGCGCGCGACGCCATGAGCATCGAGGATTACCTCTCGCTGCCGCATGCCGCGCCCTCGCAGATCTTGCCGGGTTACCACGGCACCATCGATACTTTCCTGGAAAAGCAGAATTTGCGCCGCAATGTGGTGGTGGAATCGGCGCATTTCCGTATGCTTCCGTATATGGTGGCGCAAACCGATCTGGTGCTGACCGCCGGCCAGCAGTTCGCCAGCTTCTACGAGAAGCTGCTGTCCCTCAAAAGCTATGCGGTGCCGGTGAAGTTCCCGCCGCTGCGCTTCTATCAGTTGTGGCATGAACGCGTGCACCAGGCCACCGAGCACAAATGGCTGCGCGCCCAGGTCAGCGCCGCGGCCAAGATGATGGGAGGAGCGGCCGATCGCTGAAAGGCGGTCTGCGGCAGGCCGGCTCTGCGTCCATGCCGCATAAATTTCCTGTAATTGCCTGTAATTGCCTATAGCAGCATATATCGAAGGCCTGCCAAGCAGTATGCCGCACCTTATATATCGGGCCTGTGGGATTGCATTAGTATCCGGAGCACCAGGCCTGTATCCGAACACAGAAACGGGACAAGGAACTGACCGCGGAACCGCATTTTTCAACCGACAAGGCACGCCCTGGCAGGCGCGGCCACATGTCAGGTTCCGATACAAAAATCAAACCAGGAGACAGCCATGCAAACCCCTAGCCATCCGGTGGATGAACGCCTACCCGTATTCAAGCTGTTCGCACTGGGCATGCAGCACGTGCTGGTGATGTACGCCGGCGCCATCGCCGTGCCGCTGATCATCGGCGGCGCCTTGAACCTTCCCAAATCCGAAATCGCCTTCCTGATCAGCGCCGACCTGTTCTGCTGCGGGCTGGTCACCATCATCCAGAGCGCCGGCATCTGGAAATTCGGCATCAGGATGCCGGTCATGATGGGCGTGACCTTCGCCGCCGTCGGCCCGATGGTGGCAATGGCCAACAATCCCTCGCTGACCATCCTGCACATCTACGGCGCGGTCATAGCCTCCGGCCTCTTCTGTATCCTGGCTGCGCCCTACATGAGCAAGCTGATGCGCTACTTCCCGCCGGTGGTGACCGGCACCGTGATCACCGTGATCGGCATCTCGCTCATGGGCGTGGGCATCAACTGGGCCGCCGGCGGCCAGCCGGTGATCGGCCAGCTGGTGGACGGCGTGTTCGTGAAGGTCCCCAACCCCGACTACGGCTCGCCGCTGTCGCTGTCGATCGCGGCCATCGTGCTGGTGTCGATCCTGCTGATCACCAAATACACCAAGGGCTTCATTTCCAACATCTCGGTGCTGATGGGCATGGTGATAGGCTTCGCGATCGCCTTCGCGCTGGGCAAGATCAGCTTCGCCGGACTGGACGAAACCGACTGGTTCGCCTTCATCAGGCCCTTCCACTACGGCATGCCGCAGTTCGACATCGCCTCCATCGTCAGCATGTGCCTGGTGATGATCGTGACCATGATCGAATCGACCGGCATGTTCATGGCGCTGGGCGACATCGTCGGCAAGAAGGTCGACGACAAGACGCTGGCGCGCGGCCTGCGCGTGGACGGCCTGGGCACCGTCATCGGCGGCTTGTTCAACACTTTCCCCTACACCTCGTTCTCGCAGAACGTCGGCTTGGTGGGCGTGACCGGCGTGCGCAGCCGCTTCGTCTGCGTAGCCGCCGGCGTGATCCTGATCGCCTTCGGCCTGTTCCCCAAGATGGCCCACGTGGCCGCCTCGATCCCGCAGTTCGTGCTGGGCGGCGCCGGCATCGTGATGTTCGGCATGGTGGCGGCAACCGGCATCAAGATCCTGTCCAAGGTCGATTTCCACGCCAACCGCAACAACCTGTTCATCGTCGCCATCAGCATCGGCGTGGGCATGATCCCCATCGTCGCCCCGACCTTCTTCGACAAGATGCCGCACGTCCTGGGCACCATCTTCCACAGCGGCATCCTGCTGGCCTCGGCCATGGCGGTGCTGCTGAACCTGTTCTTCAACGGCCGCGGCTCGCAGGAAGACGTGGCGCGCTATGCGGTCGCCGCGGCGCAAAGCTCGGACCATTGAGAAAACGCGGATGAAATGGCAATGCCGTTCAGTTAAGTGCTGAACGGCATTCGTGTTTGCGGGGTTCAGGCGCCGTCCGGCGGAAAATGGGAGGTTATATCCGCCGCGTGATAAGCGAAATCGCATACGGCCCAGATGAAACCGTTGATGCCATCCGAGCCAAGATGTTTTAAAGTCTAGGCTACCGCCCAAAACCGCCCGCATGGCGGCTTTGGACGACATACAGGCGCAACAATCGCGGCCGACAATCGCAAAAAACAGATACCGGCGACCGCAACACCGAACAACCGAAGAGACCGGGGCCAATCCGCCCGGCAAACACATGACGACCACACTGGAACAACTCAACAACGCCGAAGCCTCCGCCTTCATCGCCGCCCTGCACGGCATCTACGAGCATTCGCCCTGGATCCCCGAGCGCGCGGCCGCGCAGCGCCCGTTCCGCAACCTCACCGCCCTGAAGCTGGCGCTGCAGAAGGTGGTCGCCGACGCCAGCCGCGCCGAGCAACTGGGCCTGATCCGCGCCCACCCGGAACTGGCCGGCAAAGCCGCCATCGCCGGCGAACTGACCGCCGAATCGACCGGCGAACAAGCCAGGGCCGGCCTCAACATGTGTTCGCCGGAAGAATTCGCCACGCTGCAAAAGCTCAACGCCGACTACAACGCCAGGTTCGGCTTCCCCTTCATCCTGGCGGTCAAGGGCCCGACCGGCGCCGGCCTGACGCGCCAGCAGATCATCGCCACCTTCACCCGCCGCCTGCGCAACCAGCCGGAAGACGAACTGCGCGAGGCGCTGCGCCAGATCGGCCGCATCGCCGAGATGCGCCTCAACGACCTGACCGGCCACAAGCCGGCGCTGGGCGCCACCGTAATGCAATGGGCCGAGGAAATCGGCGCCATGTCGGAAGACGAAGGCGCGCTGACCTGCACCTACCTGACCGACACCCACCGCCGCACCGCCGACCAGATCGCGCACTGGATGCGCGAAGCCGGCATGCACGTACACATCGACGCGGTCGGCAACGTGGTCGGCCGCTACCTCTCCACCGACCCGCAGGCCAAGACCCTGCTGACCGGCTCGCACTACGACACCGTGCGCAACGGCGGCAAGTACGACGGCCGCGAAGGCATCCTGCTGGCCATCGCCGCCGTCAAGCACATGAACGAACGCGGCGAGACCCTGCCCTTCCACTTCGAAGTGATCGGCTTCTCGGAAGAAGAAGGCGTGCGCTTCAAGAGCACCTTCCTCGGCAGCAACGCCGTCACCGGCCAGTTCGACCTGAACCTGCTGGGCCTGCAGGACCGCGACGGCATCACCATGCGCGACGCCATCACCCAGGCCGGCCACGACGTCGCCGCCATCCCCAAGATCGCGCGCGACCCGTCCGACATCCTGGGCTACGTGGAAGTCCACATCGAACAAGGCCCGGTGCTGCTCAACCGCGACCTGCCGGTCGGCATCGTCACCTCCATCGCCGGCAGCTCGCGCTACCTGGTCGACCTCAAGGGCGTGGCCAGCCACGCCGGCACCACCCCGATGAACATGCGCAAGGACGCCGGCGCCGCCGCCGCCGAGATCATCCTCTACGTGGAACAGCGCTGCTCGCAAGACCAGCACGCCTCGCTGGTCGGCACGGTCGGCCAGTTGCAAGTGCCGCGCGGCTCGACCAACGTCATCCCCGGCGCCTGCCAGCTCTCGCTCGACATCCGCGCCGCCCGCGACGACGTGCGCCTGGCCGCGGTCGCCGACATCCTGGCCAAGATCAACGAAATCTGCGAACGCCGCAGCGTCGACGCCAAGATCGAAGAAACCGTCTCCGCCCCCGCCGCCCCCTGCGCGCCGTGGCTGATGCAACAACTCGCCGCCGCCACCGAACGCGCCGGCATCCCACCGTTCGAACTGGCCTCCGGCGCCGGGCACGACGCCATGGCAATCGCCAGGATGACCGATGTCTGCATGCTGTTTACCCGCTGCGGCAACGGCGGCATCAGCCACAACCCGCTGGAAACCATGACGGCGGACGATGCGGAAGTGTCCGGGCAGATCCTGTTGGATTTCTTGCGTAGTTTCAAGGCGAAGGCCTGAGCGGCATTAACGACGCTGGGTCCTGACTTTCGTCAGGACGACGGAGAAAGCAAAATAGCAAGCCACTGCACCGATGCCGCAGGCGAGCAGCGAGCAGCAAGCACCGCGAGGCCGAAGGCGAGCCGGCTACGCATTCCCCTTGTGGGCCAGCCGCCGGAGCGCGGAGAAAAATGGATCAGCAAGGCAGTCGGAGCGTAGCGACTCTGCCTTGCCCATTTTTCTCCGCGCTCCGGCGGGAACCCCGAAGGGGCTGGCACTTAGGGGCCGCCTTTCTTTGCTTACTTTCTTTGGCGGGCCAAAGAAAGTGAGCGGCTGCCGGGCCGCCCCCGGCACTCCCCTCCGATCGAAGAAAGAAAAGCATTAAGCCAGTACATCGACCAGCAGCAAGACCAGACTACCCAACAACAGCAACAGAAACAGAAAAAAAACCCTCCGACGCAGCGTTAATAGGGACAAAAAAGGGACTCCACTGTCACCTGCGCCGACAAAGCACCAACACCAACCCATAAGGAACAAAAAAGGAGTCCCTCCCATGCAACAAGCAAAAGACCAAACCCTGCTGATCAAGAACGCCAAAGTCGTCGTCACCATGAACGACGCCAGGGAAGAAATCAAAGACGGCGCCATCTTCATCCGCAACAACGTCATCGAACAAGTCGGCCCCAGCGCCGAGCTGCCGCAACAAGCCGACGAAATCATCGACGCAAGACACCACGTCGCCATCCCCGGCCTGGTCAACACCCACCACCACATGTACCAGAGCCTCACGCGCGTGATCCCCGCCGCGCAAAACGGCGAACTGTTCAACTGGCTGACCAACCTCTATCCGATCTGGGCCGGCCTCACGCCCGAGATGATCAAGGTCTCCACGCTGACCGCGATGGCCGAACTGATCCTCTCCGGCTGCACCACCAGCAGCGACCACCTCTACATCTACCCCAACCAGACCCGCCTGGATGACAGCCTGGAAGCCGCCGCCGAAATCGGCATGCGCTTCCACGGCGCGCGCGGCGCCATGAGCGTGGGCCAGTCCAAGGGCGGCTTGCCGCCGGACCGCGTGGTGGAAGACGAGGAAGCCATCCTGAAAGACACGCGCCGCCTGATCGAGACCTACCACGATGCAAGCCGCCACGCCATGCAGCGCATCGTGGTGGCGCCCTGTTCGCCGTTCTCGGTCTCGCGCGACCTGATGCGCGAAGCGGCCAACCTAGCGCGCCACTACCAGGTCTCGCTGCATACCCACCTGGCCGAAAACGTCAACGACATCGCCTATAGCCGCGAGAAATTCAACATGACCCCGGCCGAATACGCCGAAGACTGCGGCTGGGTCGGCCACGACGTCTGGCACGCCCACTGCGTGCAGCTGGACGACCACGGCATCGACCTGTTCGCCCGCACCGGCACCGGCGTGGCGCACTGCCCCTGCTCCAACATGCGGCTGGCCTCCGGCATCGCCCCCATCCGCAAGATGGTCGATGCCGGCGTGTCGGTCGGCCTGGGCGTGGACGGCAGCGCCTCCAACGACTGCGCCCACATGATGGGCGAAGTGCGCCAGGCCATGCTGCTGCAGCGTGTCGGCTTCGGCCCGGACGCCATGACCGCGCGCCAGGCGCTGGAAATCGCCACGCTGGGCGGCGCCAAGGTCTTGAACCGCGACGACATCGGCGCATTGAAGCCCGGCATGTCGGCCGACGTGGTGCTGTTCGACACGCGCCAGATCGGCTTCGCCGGCGGCCTGCACGATCCGGTAGCGGCACTGGTGTTCTGTACCCCGGCCAATGCCGCCTGGAGCATCATCAACGGCCGCGTGGTGGTGCGCGAAGGACAGCTCGCCACCATCGACCTCGGCACGGTGATGGAGCGCCACAACGCGCTGTCGCTGGAACTGGCCGAAGCGGCGCGCTGAGGATCGCGCCCCAATCAGTCCTTCCGCCAACCGGGCATCGTCACAGATGCCCCAGGCGTCGCATAGCGGATCGGAACAGCCTTCATCCGGGGCTGTTCCGACGGCGCCGCAACACTACAAGAGCAAGGGCAGCCGACCGGCTTGCCAGCTTGCCGCCGCAGAACAATAAAAAATTCGCCTGATTTTTTGGCACAAGACTTGCAATCAGGGTGACGGGGAATCGTTCGCTGCATCGCTCAACGCTCACAACAGCTTCACCAGTGCATCCGGCCTGACGCCGGTTGCGCGCGTGCGCATGGATGCCTGCGGGAAACGATGTTTCTTCGTTACATCACTTTTTTCCCGAACAACGCTCGCGCCAAAGGTCCACCATGAACATTGCCAACATGAAAATCGGCACCCGCCTCGCCATCGGCTTCGGCGTCGTGATTGCGCTCCTGATCGCCATTGCCGTCCTCGGCAATGCCCAGCTCGCCCGGCTGACGGACGGCATCAACCTGATCGTCAAGGACCGCTATCCCAAGACCGTGATGGCCAACACCATCCAGATCCAGGTCAACAAGATCGCGCTCGACATCCGCGACATCCTGCTGAGCGCCGACGCCGAGCGCATCAAGGCGCTGGCGGCCGATGCGGCGGCGGCGGACAAGAAGATGAACGAAGGCCTGATGAAAATGCGCGCGGTCGCCCGCACCGACGAGGACAAGCACTACATCGAAGCCGCCATCGCCGCGCGCGACGCCTACCTCCCGGCGCGCGACAAACTGATGGCGCTGGCCCAGGCCGGCCAGGTCGACGAAGCCAAGGCCTTCCTGCCCCAGCAATTCATGCCGGTGCAGGTCAAGTACTTCATCGCGCTCGACGCCATGTTCGACTACCAGGGCGGGCTGATGGACGCGGCAGGCGAAGCCGCCGGACACGATTCCTCCAGCGCCCGCACCATCATCAACAGCCTCGCCGTGGCGGCCTTGCTGCTGGCCGCGGTGGTAGCGCTGCTGGTGTCGCGCAGCATCACGCGTCCGCTGCTCAACGCGGTCAATGTTGCCCGGCGCGTGGCCGACGGCGACCTCAGCACGCGCGTCGAAGTGAAGTCAAAGGATGAAACCGGCGAACTGATGGCGGCCCTGAAACTGATGAACGAAAACCTCGGCGCCATCGTCAGCCGCGTGCGCAGCGGCACCGATACCATCAACCATGCCTCCGGTGAAATCGCCAGCGGCAACATGGACTTGTCCTCGCGCACCGAGCAGCAAGCCGGTTCGCTGGAAGAGACCGCCTCGGCCATGGAAGAACTGACCTCCACCGTCAAGCAAAATGCCGACAACGCGCGCCAGGCCAAGCAGTTGGCGAGCTCCGCCTCGGGCGTGGCGGTCGAAGGCGGCGCCGTGGTCAGCCAGGTGGTCGACACCATGGCCTCGATCAACGAATCCTCGAAGAAGATCGTGGACATCATCGGCGTCATCGACGGCATTGCCTTCCAGACCAACATCCTGGCCCTGAACGCCGCCGTCGAAGCCGCCCGCGCCGGCGAGCAAGGCCGCGGCTTTGCGGTGGTGGCCTCAGAAGTGCGCTCCCTGGCCCAGCGCAGCGCCACCGCCGCCAAGGAAATCAAGGCCCTGATCGAGGATTCGGTGACCAAGGTCGACACCGGCAGCAAGCTGGTGGCGCAAGCCGGCTCCACCATGACCGAGGTAGTCTCCAGCGTCAGGCGCGTGACCGACATCGTCGCCGAGATCAGCGCCGCCAGCCAGGAGCAAAGCACCGGCATCGAAGAGATCAACCGCGCCATCACGCTGATGGATGAATCGACACAGCAGAACGCGGCGCTGGTGGAAGAAGCTGCCGCCGCCGCGCAGGCGATGCAGGAACAGGCGGCGCAGTTGATGGAGGCGGTCAGCGTGTTCAAGCTGGAACAAGGCGCGATGCCGGCCACTGCCGCCAGGCCGGCGACGAACGTCAAACAAGCGGCGCCAGCAGTAAAGATGAAGGCACTGCCCCAGAAGCCGGCAGCCGCCGCGAACAAATCGTCCGATGCGCCTGCGGTGGCTTCCGCCAAGGTGGCGGACGGCGACTGGGAACAGTTCTGAACGGATCGGATTTCCCGCACCAAAACGACAAAGGCGCCCGAGGGCGTAATGCCGTTCAGTTAAGGCGAACCCTTAATCACACTCATCACAGACCCCGTTCGGGCTGAGTAGGCCCGCCAGGGCCGTATCGAAGCCAGCGTGTCACCGTTAGCGGTCTTGCCTGCCCCTCGATACGCTGCTGCGCAGCTACTCAGGGCGAACGGAGTCTGGACTGCACAAACGCAAATGCCGTTCAGCGTTTAACTGAACGGCATTACACCTTGAGCACCTTTGTCGTTGGAGCCAGGCTTTCTTCAATACCTCACCCCCACACCTCCGCCAACCGCAACAGATTGGTGCTCCCCGGCTGCCCGAACGGCATACCGGCGGTGATCGCGATCTGGTCGCCCTTCCTGGCGAAGCCTTCCTTCAATGCTGTCTGGCAGGCGGCACTGACCATGTCGCTTTCGTTGTGGATCTGGTCGCTGATGGTGGAATGCACGCCCCATACCAGCGCCAGGCGGCGCGCCGTCGCCAGTTGCGGGGTAATGCTGAGAATCGGCGCCATCGGCCGTTCGCGGGCCGCGCGCAGGCTGGTGTGGCCGGAGCTGGTGTAGGTCACGGTGGCAGTGGCGCCGACGATGCCGGCCACGTCGCGCAGGGCCGAGCAGATGGCGTCCGAGCGGTTGGGCTGCGGCGTCTCGTGCTGGGCGTCGAGCATGTTGCGGTACAGCGGGTCGCGCTCCACTTCGGCGATCACGCGATCCATCATCGAGACCGCCTGCAGCGGGTAAGCGCCGTTGGCCGACTCGGCCGACAGCATCACGGCGTCGGAGCCGTCATAGATGGCGCTGGCCACGTCCGAGACTTCGGCGCGGGTGGGCACCGGGGCGGTGATCATCGATTCCAGCATCTGGGTGGCGATCACGATCGGCTTGCCGTGCTGGCGGCACACGCGCAGGATGCGCTTCTGGGTGCCCGGCACGCGCTCGGGCGGCAGTTCCACGCCGAGGTCGCCGCGCGCCACCATGATGGCGTCCGAGGCGCGCACGATCTCGTCCAGGCGGTCCAGCGCGGCGGGCTTTTCCAGTTTCGACAGCACCGCGGCGCGGCCGCCGATCAGGCTGCGCGCTTCTTCCACATCTTCCGGACGCTGCACGAAGGACAGCGCGATCCAGTCGGCGCCCATGTCCAGCGCGAATGCCAGGTCGCGCCGGTCCTTCTCGGTGAGCGCCGGGATCGGCAGCACGGCATCGGGGACGTTGACGCCCTTGCGGTCGGACAGCGCACCGCCGTTGACCACGCGGGTGCGGATAGTCGCGCCGTCGCTGTATTCCACCTGCAGGCGCAGCTTGCCATCATCCAGCAGCAACGACTGGCCGGCGGCGATGGCTTCGAACAATTCGGGATGCGGCAGGCAGACGCGACTGGCATCGCCGGGTTGCGCATCGCGGTCGAGCGTGAACGCCTGCCCTTGCTGCAATGTCACCTTGCCCTCGGCAAACTGGCCGATGCGCAGCTTGGGGCCTTGCAGGTCGGCCAGCACGGCGATCGGGCGGCCGGCCTCGCGCTCTACCGCGCGCACGATCTGGTAGCGCGCCTGGTGGTCGGCATGGGTGCCGTGGCTGAAGTTGAAACGGAAAACGTCGGCGCCGGCTTCGAACAGCGCCTGGATCATTTCGCGGGAAGCGCTGGCGGGGCCGAGGGTGGCGACGATTTTAGCCTGGCGTTGGCGGCGCATGGTGGGGGGCTCCAGTGGTGGGATTATTTGAGTAGTCTGGTCTTGCTACTTATCGATGTACTGACTTAATGCCTATCTTTCTCCGGACGAAGCGGAGCGCCGGGAGCGGCCCGGCAGCCGCTCACTTTCTTTGGCCCGCCAAAGAAAGTAAGCAAAGAAAAGCGGCCCTAAGTGCCGGCCCTCCTTCGGAGGGCTGGCCCACAAGGGGGAAAGCGTTACCGGCTCGCCTTCGGCATCGCCCGGTTAGTACAAATCAATCGCTTCAGGCCTTGGCGATCTCGTGGTTGGACAGGATCTCCACCGCGCGGCACAGCGCCGAATGGTCCAGGCCGCTCATGCCGTTGGCGGCGCAGGCGTTCATCAGTTCCTGCGCGGCGGCGGTGTTGGGCAGGCTGATGCCGAGTTGCTTGGCGCCTTGCAGGGCCAGGTTCAGGTCCTTCTGGTGCAACTCGATGCGAAAGCCGGGATTGAAGGTGCGCTTGACCATGCGCTCGCCGTGCACTTCCAGGATGCGCGAGGAAGCGAAGCCGCCCATCAGCGCCTGGCGCACGCGCGCCGGATCGGCGCCGGCCTTGGAAGCGAACAGCAGCGCTTCGGCCACGGCCTGGATGTTGAGCGCCACGATGATCTGGTTGGCGACCTTGGTGGTCTGGCCGTCGCCGTTGCCGCCAACCAGGGTGATGTTCTTGCCCATCAGTTCGAACAGCGGCTTCACATCGTTGAAGGCGGACTCCGAACCTCCCACCATGATGGTCAGCGAAGCGGCCTTGGCGCCGACTTCGCCGCCCGAGACCGGGGCGTCCAGGTACTGGCAGCCCAGCGCGTTGACCTTTTGCGCGAAGCCCTTGGTGGCGATCGGCGAGATCGAGCTCATGTCGACCACGATCTTGCCGGCCGACAGGCCTTCGGCCACGCCCTTGTCGCCGAACAGCACGGCTTCCACGTGCGGGGTGTCCGGCACCATGACGATGACGATGTCGGCGCGCTTGGCGACTTCGGCGCCCGAGGTGCAGACGGTGGCGCCGCCTTCCAGCAATGCCGCCGGCGGGTTTTTCTGGTCGTGCAGGTAGAGCTTGTGGCCGCCCTTTTGCAGGTTTTCCGCCATGGGTGCACCCATGATGCCCAGGCCAATGAATCCGACTTTTGCCATGCTGTTTCTCCTTGATGATTGATGTTATGTCGATAAAGCTTAAAGGCCGTGTTCCTTGATCCAGCCCAGTCCCTCTTTCGTTCCGGCCTTGGGCTTGTACTCGCAGCCGATCCAGCCTTGGTAGCCGATCTCGTCGAGGAAGCGGAACAGGTAGCGGTAATTGATCTCGCCGGTGCCGGGTTCGAAGCGGCCGGGATTGTCGGCCAGTTGCACGTGGGCGATCAGCGAGAGGTTGGCCTTGATGGTGTTGGCCAGTTCGCCTTCCATGCGCTGCATGTGGTAGATGTCGTACTGCACGAACAGGTTGTCCGAACCGGTGGACAGGATCAGTTCCAGCGCCTGTTTGGTAGTGTTGAGGAAGAAGCCCGGGATGTCGAAGCTGTTGATCGGCTCGATCAGCAGGCGAATGCCATGCTCCTTCAGCTTGCCGGCGGCGTACTTCAGGTTGCCGACCAGGACTTCGCGCGCGGCTTCGCGCGAGACGCCAGGCGGCAGGATGCCGACCAGGCAGTTCAATTGCTGCACGCCCAACGCGCGGCCGTAGCGGATGGCGTCGTCCACGCCGGCGCGGAATTCGGCCACGCGATCCGGATGGCAGGCGATGCCGCGCTCGCCGCCGTCCCAGTTGCCGGCCGGCAGGTTGTGCAGCACCAGTTGCAGCTTGGCCGCGCGCAGGCGGTCGGCGATCTGCTCGGGATCGAAGGCGTAGGGGAACAGGAATTCGACGGCCTTGAAACCGGCGTCGGCGGCCGCCTGGAAGCGGTCGAGGAAAGGCTGTTCGGTGAACAGCATGGTGAGGTTGGCAGCAAGTTTGGTCATGGGTGCTCCTATCGTTTTTCTATTTCCCCGTTCGGGCTGAGTAGCCGCACAGCGGCGTATCGAAGCATCGCCGTCATCCGCGCCTTCGATACGCACCTTCGGCGCTACTCAGTCCGAACGGATACATATCCTTCCGGCCAAAAGGTGGCGTCGCTCTTGCCGGCGACTTTTGTCTCCTCTTCGGATCGGTGCAATGCAGCGACTCAATTCAGCCGCTCAGTCGAGCATGCTGATGGCAGTCGGCGCGTGTTCCGGCTTGGTGGCCAGTTCCTCGAATTCATTGATGGCGTCGATCTCGGTGCCCATGGCGATGTTGGTGACGCGCTCCAGGATGATTTCCACCACCACCGGCACGCGGAACTCTTCCATCAGGCGCCTGGCTTGCGCGAAGGCGTCCTGGATGCCGTTGGGATCGGTCACGCGAATCGCCTTGCAGCCCAGGCCTTCGACCACGGCCACGTGGTCCACGCCGTAGCCGTTGAGTTCCGGCGCGTTCACGTTCTCGAACGCCAGCTGCACGCAATAATCCATGTCGAAGCCGCGCTGCGCCTGGCGGATCAGGCCGAGATAGGAGTTGTTCACCAGCACGTGCAGGTAAGGCAGGTTGAACTGCGCGCCCACGGCCAGTTCTTCGATCATGAACTGGAAGTCGTAGTCGCCCGAGATCGCCACCACCTTGCGCTTGGGATCGGCGGCGACCACGCCCAGCGCGGCGGGGATGGTCCAGCCCAGCGGGCCGGCCTGCCCGCAGTTGATCCAGTGGCGGTCCTTGTAGACATGCAGGAACTGCGCGGCGGCGATCTGCGACAGGCCGATGGTGGCCACGTAGCAGGTCTCGCGGCCGAAGGCGCGGTTCATCTCTTCATACACGCGCTGCGGCTTGACCGGCGTTTCATTGAAGTTGGTCCGGCGCAGCATGCTCTTCTTGCGCTGCTGGCATTCGGCCAGCCAGGCCGAGCGGTCGGGCAGCTTGCCGGCGGCCTTCATTTCCTTCGCCACGTCGACGAAGAGCTTCAAGGCGGCGCCGGCGTCGCTGACGATGCCGTAGTCGGGGCCGAACACGCGGCCGATCTGGGTCGGTTCGATATCGACATGGACGAACTTGCGGCCCTTGGTGAAGACGTCGATGGAACCGGTGTGGCGGTTGGCCCAGCGGTTGCCGATGCCCAGCACGAAATCCGACGCCAGCATGGTGGCGTTGCCGTAGCGGTGGCTGGTCTGCAGGCCGACCATGCCGGCCATCTGCGGGTGGTCGTCGGGGATCGCGCCCCAGGCCATCAGCGTGGGGATGACCGGCACGCCGGTCAGTTCGGCGAACTCCACCGCCAGCGCGGCAGCATCGGCATTGACCACGCCGCCGCCGATGGTCAGCAGCGGGCGCTCCGATTCGTTGAGCATGGCCAGCGCCTTTTCGATCTGGGCACGGGTGGCCACGGGGCGATAGACCGGCAGCGGCTCGTAGGTATCGGGGTCGAACTCGATCTCGGCCATCTGCACGTCGAACGGCAAGTCGATCAGCACCGGGCCGGGGCGGCCCGAACGCATCAGGTGGAAGGCCTGCTGGAACACGCGCGGCACCAGCGCCGGCTCGCGCACGGTGACGGCCCACTTGGTGACCGGCTTGGCGATGGATTCGATATCGACCGCCTGGAAGTCTTCCTTGTACAAACGGGCGCGCGGCGCCTGGCCGGTAATGCACAGGATGGGGATGGAGTCGGCCTGGGCCGAGTACAGGCCGGTGATCATGTCGGTGCCGGCCGGGCCCGAGGTGCCGATGCACAGGCCGATGTTGCCGGCCTTGGCGCGGGTGTAGCCTTCCGCCATGTGCGAAGCGCCCTCGACGTGGCGCGCCAGCACGTGCTTGATGCCGCCATGGCGCTTCAGCGCCGAGTAAAACGGGTTGATCGCCGCGCCCGGCACGCCGAAGGCTTGCTGGCAGCCTTCCTTTTCCAGCACATAAACCGCCGCGTCGACTGCTCTCATCTTTGCCATGTTGTTCTCCAGGATTGCTGATTGCGATAAGGTGATGGCCGCCCTTGGCGGGCATACCGTTCTCCGATTCATTCTGGAGCCCATCCTAATCGCTACAATTGCGGTTGATAAGAACAATAAAAATCTGTTTATTACTTATCAAAAGTATGGAAACATAGAAAAAGTATTGAATTGGATCGGATAATGGACAAACTCAAACAAATTGAAGCTTTTGTCTTGGTGGTCGATAAAGGCAGCCTGGCGGCGGCCGCGCTGGAAGAAAAAGTGACGCCGGTGATGATGGGACGGCGCATCGACGCCCTGGAAAAACGCCTGGGCACCAAGCTGATGCACCGGACCACGCGCCACCTGACGCTGACCGAACAAGGCAGCGTGTTCCTCGACCATTGCCGCAAGCTGCTGGAGCAGATGGAGACGGCCGAGAAAAGCATCGCCGAAGGCCGCCACAAGGCCACCGGCCACCTGGTGGTTTCCACCCCCGCCGCCTACGGCCGCCTGCACGTGGCGCCGCATGCCCCGGCTTTCCTGGCGGCGCACCCGGAGGTGCAGATCTCGTTCAACCTGACCGACCGCGTGGTCGACCTGGTGCGTGAAGGCTACGACCTGGGCATCCGCATCGGCGGCGCGATCGAGCCCAGTTTCGTGGCCGTGCGCCTGGCCAGCAACCGCCGCGTGGTGTGCGCCTCGCCCGAATACCTGCACAGGAACGGCATGCCCAAGACGCTGGATGACCTGTCCGGCCACAATTGCCTGGCCTTCAATCTGCAGGGCGGCCAGCAGCGCGGCTGGTATTTCCAGCAAAATGGCAAGCCGGTGATCGTCAAGGTGCAGGGCAACCTCGATTGCAACGACGGCGAACTGCTGCACCGCTGGGCCGGCGAAGGCCTGGGCCTGGCCTGGCGCTCGACCTGGGAAATCCAGGCGCAACTGGCCTCGGGGGAACTGGTGACGGTGCTGGACGACTATGCCCTGCCCCACTACGACATCATGGCGGTGTATCCGCAGCAGCGGCACCTGCCGGCCAAGACGCGGTTTTTCATCGATTACCTGAAGGAGATTTATGCGCAGCCGGATTATTGGAACCGGGCGGCGGCGAAGCCATGAACGATATCGGCATCAACGGGATTCCATACCCCTGCATCCGCAATGCGCCGCGCCAGCCCTCTTGCCACCAACCTTTTTTAAGCGCCTCATATACATATAACCATATGTTTATAGTGGCTATTTCCCGCGACTTACGTCCTCACCATGAAATTCAACGACATTACGTACGCTGCAACCAATACGCATACAGCAACGCCCATTTTTTGCCAGCAAGTGAAGCAGGCAAGTTTTCCGGCGTATAAAAAAGGACCAAACGGAGACAACCAATAATGAACGCGCTAGACAACTACTTCAAACTCAGCGAGAACGGCACCACCGTCCGCACCGAACTGCTGGCAGGCCTGACCACCTTCCTGACGATGGCCTACATCATCTTCGTCAACCCTTCCATCCTGGGCGACGCCGGCATGCCCAAGGATTCGGTGTTCGTCGCCACCTGCCTGGCCGCCGCCATCGGCACCCTGATCATGGGCCTGTACGCCAACTACCCCATCGGCCTGGCGCCCGGCATGGGCCTCAACGCCTACTTCGCCTACGCGGTGGTCAAGGGCATGGGCTTCCCCTGGCAAGCTGCGCTGGGCGCGGTGCTGATCTCGGGTTGCCTGTTCCTGGTGGTCAGCCTGCTGCGCGTCCGCGAACTGATCATCAAGAGCATCCCCAAGTCGCTGAGGACGGCCATTCCGGCCGGCATCGGGCTGTTTTTGGCGATCATCTCGCTCAAGAGCGCCGGCATCATCGCTGCCAACCCGGCCACTTTCGTCACCATGGGCGACCTGCACCAGCCGGCGGCGGTGATGGCCATCATCGGCTTCCTGGTGATCGTGGCGCTGGACAAGATGAAAGTGCGCGGCGCGCTGCTGATCGGCATCCTGCTGGTGACGGTGCTGAGCTTCTTGTTCGGCGGCAACCACTTCAGCGGCGTGTTCGCGCCGCCGCCGTCGCTGGCGCCGACCTTCCTGCAGCTGGATGTGAAGGGCGCGCTGTCGATCGGCTTGCTCAACGTGGTGCTGGTGTTCTTCCTGGTCGAGCTGTTCGACGCCACCGGCACGTTGATGGGCGTGGCCCAGCGCGCCGGGCTGATGAAGGAAGGCAAGATGGATCGCCTCAACAAGGCGTTGATGGCTGACAGCACCGCCATCGTCGCCGGCTCCCTGCTTGGCACCTCCAGCACCACTGCCTATATTGAAAGTGCAGCCGGGGTACAGGCAGGCGGCCGCACCGGCCTGACCGCCGTGGCGATTGCCGTGCTGTTCCTGCTGTGCCTGTTCATCGCGCCGCTGGCGGGCGTGGTGCCGGCTTATGCGACTGCGCCGGCGCTGTTCTTCGTGGCTTGCCTGATGGTGCGCGAACTGGTGCACATCGATTGGGACGACACCACCGAATGCGTGCCGGCCGTGATCACCGCGCTGGTCATGCCCTTCACCTACTCGATCGCCAACGGCCTGGCGCTGGGCTTCATCAGCTATGCCGGCCTGAAGCTGCTGACCGGGCGCGTGAAGGACGTGTCGGTGGTAATCTGGATCATTGCCGCGATCTTCCTGTTCAAGCTGATCTACCTCGGCGAATAAGGCAGCGGCAAGCAAAGGCAGTAACCAACAACAGTAACCAACGGCAGTAACCAACGGCAGTAACGGGATGCGCCGCGCAAGGCGGTGCATCCCGGGATTGTCAAACGATGGAATTGGACAATCGTCCTCGACAAAACGGGACGGACAATCAGTTCCATCCTTTGAGAACCCCGGCACGTTTCTTGAATGCATGTCAGCGCAAGAAACGGCAGTGCAGGAAGCAGAAAAAGATCCGCCCATGCGCGGAACAAGCGCTTCCCGCTCGCTCGAACAATAAGAGTGCGCCCCACGATTCGCCCTGGAGCGCGCCGCAAAGCAGCAACTGTTTTGTAGACAATTACATAGAGCCAACACATGTCAGAACCGATTCGCCCCATCCAACGCCCTGTCCAGTTCTATTACCGTGGAGAGATCCGCCAGGCCCAGGGCCTGCCCAATACCCGCACCGTGTTGCAGCACCTGCGTGAGGACCTGCATTGCACCGGCACCAAGGAAGGCTGCGCCGAGGGCGACTGCGGCGCCTGCACGGTGGTGCTCGGCGAGCTGCACGACGGCAGGCTGGAATTGAAGACCGTCAATTCCTGCATCCAGTTTTTACCGACGCTGGACGGCCGCGCGCTGTTCACCGTGGAAGACCTCAAGCAATCCGACGGCTGCCTGCATCCGGTGCAGCAAGCCATGGTGGAATGCCACGGTTCGCAATGCGGCTTCTGCACGCCGGGCTTCGTGATGTCGCTGTGGGGCCTGTACCTCAAGCATGACCAGGACGGCATCGCGCCGAGCAAACGCGAGATCGACGATGCGCTGTCGGGCAACCTGTGCCGCTGCACCGGCTATCGCCCCATCATCGACGCCGCGCGCCGCATGGGCCAGTTGCCGTCGGTAGAGTTCGACCGCGAACAGGTGGCGCAGGCCTTGCGCGGCATCCAGCGCGAAGAACCGCTGGCGGTCACCCACAACGGCCAGACTTTCCATGCCCCGCGCACGCTGGCGCAACTGGCGCAATTGCGCAGCGACCTCCCCCAAGCGCGCATCCTGGCCGGCTCGACCGACGTCGGCCTGTGGGTCACCAAGCACATGCGCGATTTGGGCGACATCATCTACATCGGCCAGGTGGAAGAACTGCGCCGGATGCAAGAGCGGGACGGCTTCCTGGAAATCGGCGCCGGCATTTCGCTGGAGCAGGCCTACGGCGAACTCAACAAGCATTACCCGCAAGAACTCTCCGAGATGTGGCAGCGCTTCGCCTCGATGCCGGTGCGCAATGCCGGCACCCTGGGCGGCAATGTCGCCAACGGCTCGCCCATCGGCGACTCGATGCCGTGGCTGATCGCGCTCGGTGCGCAGATCGTCCTGTTCAGCGTGGACGGCCGGCGCACGATGCCGCTGGAAGACTTCTACATCGCTTACCAGAAGTCGGCGCTGCAGCCCAACGAAATCGTGCAGGCGGTGCGCGTGCCGCTGCCGCGCGCCGGGGTGCAGTTCCGCGTCTACAAGCTGTCCAAGCGTTTCGACCAGGATATCTCGGCCGTGTGCGCCGCCTTCGCCTTCACGCTGGACGGCGGGCGAGTGAAGGAAGCGCGCATGTGCTACGGCGGGATGGCCGCCACGCCCAAGCGCGCGACGCAAGCCGAAGCCGTCCTGAACGGGAAGGACTGGAGCGAAGAACAGGTGCGCGCCGCCATGGCGGCCATGGCGCAGGACTACGCGCCGCTGTCGGACATGCGCGCCACCTCGGCCTACCGCCTGCGCACCGCGCAAAACCTGCTGTACCGCTACTGGCTGGAGACCCGCGCCGAGGCGCCGCTGGCGGCCGACGCGGTACGCGCCTTCGCCGTCGCGGCGGCGTGAGCGTGACAGACAGAATGAGCTGGAGAGAACGATGAACAAGCAAACTGAAGAATTCATGTCCAGGCTGGCGCTGCCGCCCAAGGGCTGGGCCGAGGTCGGCAAGCCGCACCCGCACGAGTCGGCGCAGCTGCACGTGACCGGCGAAGCCACCTATACCGACGACATCGTCGAGCTGCAAGGCACGCTGCATGCGGCGCTGGGCCTGTCGCAAAAGGCCCACGCGAAGATCCGCGACATCGACCTGTCCAAGGTCAAGGCCTCGCCCGGCGTAGTGGCGGTGTTGACCGCGGCCGACATCCCCGGCGAAAACCAGTGCGGCGCCATCATCAAGGACGACCCGGTGCTGGCCGACGGCCTGGTGCAGTACGTGGGCCAGCCGATCTTCATCGTGGTGGCCGACAGCCATGACAACGCACGCCGCGGCGCGCGCTGCGCGGTGATCGACTATGAGGAACTGGAACCCATCCTGACCCCGCGCGCGGCGCATGCGGCGCAGTCCTACGTGCTGCCGCCGATGCACCTGACGCGCGGCGCGCCGGCCGCAGCCCTGGCCCAGGCGCCGCACAAGCTCAAGGGCCAGTTCGACGTCGGCGGCCAGGAGCAGTTTTATCTCGAAGGGCAGATTTCCTACGCTATCCCCAAGGAAGGCCGCGGCATGCATGTGTATTGCTCGACCCAGCACCCCAGCGAGATGCAACACCACATCGCGCACGTGCTGCATGTGGCCTCGCATGACGTGCTGGTGGAATGCCGGCGCATGGGCGGCGGCTTCGGCGGCAAGGAATCGCAGTCGGCGCTGTGGGCCTGCGCGGCCGCGGTGGCGGCGGTGCGCCTGCGCCGTCCGGTCAAGCTGCGCGCCGATCGCGACGACGACATGATCGTCACCGGCAAGCGCCACTGCTTCGCCTACGACTACGAGATCGGCTATGACGACAACGGCCGCATCGTCGCGGCCAGGGTCGACATGGTCTCGCGCGCCGGCTTCTCGGCCGACCTGTCCGGCCCGGTGGCGACCCGCGCGGTGTGCCACTTCGACAATGCCTACTACCTGTCGGACGTGGAGATCCACGCCATGTGCGGCAAGACCAACACCCAGTCCAACACCGCCTTCCGCGGCTTCGGCGGCCCGCAGGGCGCCATCGCGATCGAATACATCATCGACGAGATCGCCCGCAATCTCGGCAAGGATGCACTGGAAGTGCGCCGCGCCAACTTCTACGGCAAGAGCGACGCCGATGGCCCCGATGCCCGCAACACCACCCACTACGGCCAGAAGGTGGAAGACAATGTGATCCACGCGCTGGTTGACGAACTGGAGCGCACCAGCGACTACCAGGCGCGGCGCCAGGCCATCGCCGCGTTCAACGTCGGCAACGAAGTGCTGAAGAAGGGCCTGGCGCTGACGCCGGTGAAGTTCGGCATCTCCTTCAACGTGCCGCACCTGAACCAGGCCGGTTCGCTGGTGCATGTCTACACCGACGGCTCGGTGCTGGTGAACCACGGCGGCACCGAAATGGGCCAGGGCTTGAACACCAAGGTGGCGCAGGTGGTGGCCAACGCGCTGGGCCTGCCGCTGGAGCGCGTGCGCTGCACCGCCACCGATACCAGCAAGATCGCCAATACCTCGGCCACCGCCGCTTCCACCGGCAGCGACCTCAACGGCAAGGCGGCGCAGGACGCGGCGTTGCAAATCCGCGCGCGGCTGGCGCAAGTGGCGGCCAAGCGCTTCAATGTCGAGGTTGCCGACGTGCGCTTCGCCGACGGCCTGGCGATTGCCGGCGAACAGTCGCTGGCCTTCCCCGACCTGGTGATGCTGGCCTATCTGCAGCGCGTGCAACTGTGGTCGGACGGTTTCTACTCGACCCCGCGCGTGCACTGGGATTCCAAGACCATGAACGGCCACCCGTTCTTCTATTACGCCTATGGCGCGGCAGTGGCCGAAGTGGTGATCGACACCCTGACCGGCGAATGGAAACTGCTGCAGGCCGACCTGCTGTACGACGCCGGCGAAAGCCTGAACCCGGCCATCGATATCGGCCAGGTGGAAGGCGGCTTCATCCAGGGCATGGGCTGGCTGACCACCGAGGAACTGTGGTGGAACAAGGACGGCAAGCTGATGACGCACGCGCCCTCGACCTACAAGATCCCGGCGATCTCGGACTGCCCGGCGCAACTGCGCACGGCGCTGTTCAAGAACAGCAACGTGTCCGACACCATCCACCGCTCCAAGGCCACCGGCGAGCCGCCGCTGCTGCTGCCGTTCTCGGTGCTCCTGGCCATCCGCGATGCGGTCTCGGCGGTGGGCGGCCATCGCGTCAACCCGCCGCTGCGCGCGCCGGCCACGTCCGAGGCCATCCTCGACGCGGTGGATGCGGTGCGCGCGGCCGCGGCGACCCAGTAAAGGAGCATTCATGACGACCTGGCTTGCCGCGTTGAGGGAATTGCAGGATGCCGCCACCCCGGCGGTGCTGGTGACAGTGGCCGGGATCCAGGGATCGACGCCGCGCGAAGCCGGTGCGCGCATGGTCTATACCGCCGACCGGCAGTACGACACCATCGGCGGCGGCCACCTGGAATGGCGCGCGGCGCAGATCGCGCGCGCCATGCTGGAAGGCGACCCCGGCCAGTTGCCGGCCCAGCGCCGGCTGGAGCGTATCGCGCTCGGGCCGAGCCTGGGCCAGTGCTGCGGCGGGGTGGTGTTCCTCAGTTTCGAACGGGTCGAGCCGGCCACCGCGGGCGTGTGGAAGGCGTTGCAGGCGCAATGGCGCAATGGCGTCGATATCTGGCGCGCCTTGCCGCTGGACAATGCCGGCCCGCTGCGATTGCTTGAAACCGGCGGCGCGGCCTGCGGCCTCGACGAGCCGGACAACGACGGCTTGCGCGCCATGCTGACTGGCGACGTGCGCCAGACCTGCGTCACGCGCGATGCCCATGGCCGTCGCTGGCTGCTCGACCTGTGCCGCGCGCACCAGCCGCAAGTGGTGCTGTTCGGCGCCGGCCATGTTGGCACGGCCATCGTCAAGGTACTGTCCAACCTGCCCTGCCGCGTACTGTGGGTGGATGAACGCGAAGACATGTTCCCCGCCGGCCTGCCGCCGCAAGTCACGGTGGAAGCCACCGATGTGCCCAATGCCGCAGTCGACATGGCCGAGCCGGGTGCGTATTATCTCGTCATGACCCACAGCCACGCCCTCGACCAGCAACTGACCGAACGCATCCTGAAAAGGGACGACATCGGCTGGTTCGGCCTGATCGGCTCCCATACCAAGCGCAAGCAGTTCGAACACCGCCTGGCCGAGCGCGGCATCACGCAAGAGCAGTTGAACCGCATGACCTGCCCCATCGGCATTCCCGGCATCTACGGCAAGGAACCGGCCAGCATCGCCATCGCGGTGACGGCCCAGCTGATGCAATTGTGGGAGCTGCGCTTTACGCAGGCCCGCAACAAATTCCCTCCGGCATTGGCCACACACGCGCTGGACGGCAGAGGCTGAGGAACACCCTGCCGTCACCCTGAGGCTCCCTCCGGACAAGACGATCGCACCATGCCGGCCCCCTGCCGGAGCCTCGCTACGATTCCGCTTTAACCCATCAGGAAGGCGTTGCTGCGTCTGCGCCATCCAGTATGATGACCATTGAATCGATGCCGCCGGCGCGCTTTCCTTCCCCGCGCGCGGCGGCCAGTATTGAGGACACGCCATGAGCACATCCATGCAAGCCTACCGCGCCAGCCTGCTGCATTTCACCAACGATCCCGCCTTTGACGAACGCGCCACCCAGTGGCATGCCGACGGCCTGCTGCTGGTGGAAGACGGCAAGGTCAAGGCGGCCGGCGACTATGCCCGGCTGATCGCATCGGTCCCCGCCGGCACGCAGGTGCAGGACCACCGCGGCAAGATCATCTGCCCCGGCTTCATCGACACCCACATCCATTATCCGCAGACCGACATCATCGGCTCGCCGGCGCCGGGCCTGCTGCCCTGGCTGGACAATTACACCTTCCCGGCCGAGCGCCGCTTCGAGGACGGCGGGCATGCCGCCGAGGTGGCCGACTTCTTCCTGGCCGAGCTGCTGCGCAACGGCACCACCAGCGCGGCGGTGTATTGCACCGTGCATCCGCAGTCGGTGGACGCCTTCTTCGAAGCCAGCCACGCGCGCAACCTGCGCATGGTGGCCGGCAAGTGCCTGATGGACCGCAACGCGCCCGACTTCCTGCGCGACACCGCGCAAACCGGCGTGCGCGAGAGCGAAGAGCTGATCAAGCGCTGGCACAACAAGGGGCGCCAGCACTACGCCATCACGGTGCGCTTCGCGCCGACCTCGACGCACGAGCAGATGAAACTGGCCGGCGAGCTGGCGGCGCAGTATCCGGATGCCTACATCCAGACCCACGTGGCGGAAAATACCGATGAAGTGAAATGGGTAAAGGAGCTGTATCCCGACGCCCGCAGCTATCTGGACGTGTACGACCAGTACGGCCTGATGCGCCGGCGCGCGCTGTATGCGCATTGCATCTGGCTGGACGACCAGGACCGCGCGCGCATGGCGGCCACGCAATCGGCCGCCACGGTGTGCCCGACTTCCAACCTGTTCCTGGGCAGCGGCCTGTTCGACTTCGTGAATGCAGACAAGGCGCGCGTGCCGCTGTCGCTGGCCACCGATGTGGGCGGCGGCACCAGCTTTTCGATGCTGCAGACCATGAACGAGCTGTACAAGGTCGGCCGCATGGGCGGCACCTACCTGCCGGCGCAGCGCATGTTCTATCTGGCCACGCTGGGCGGCGCCCGCGCACTGCAGTTGGAAGGCACCATCGGCAACTTCGCGCCCGGTTGCGATGCCGATTTCATCCTGCTCGATCCGCGCGCCACGCCTTTGCTGGCGCGCCGCAGCGCCAACACCGACAGCCTGGAGGAACAGCTGTTCGCGCTGGCCATCCTGGGCGACGACCGTGCCATCGCCGCGACCTACTCGGCGGGCCGGCTGGCGCACCAGCGTTAAGTTTGATGCCGCAAAAAGCAAGCCCGGCATCTCGACGATGCCGGGCTTGTTCTGTGATGCCTTGAAGGCATGACCGCTCAGCGCGGCTGGTACAGATACACGAAGGCCTCCACCGCGCGCTCAGCCGAAGCCTGCAACTGGTCGGCCGGCAGCTCGGTCACGACATTGAGCATGCGCACATCCATCCATTCGGACTCCACCAGCGAGCGAAACTGCAGGGCCGCGATCCAGGCATCGCCCTGGTGCAGCTTGCCTTCGTCCATCTTCCGCTTGAGGAATTCCGCAATGCGCGTCCAGCCGCGCTTGGGGCCGCGCTCGTAGAGCATGGGACCGAGGTCGGACTTGCCGGCGTAATACATGGCCAGGCGCTTGACCGCGATCACCTCCGGCTTGAGCACGATATCGAGGTAGTGCCGCGCCAGGCGCAGCAAGCCCTGGCGCACGTCGTCCTCGTCGTTCAAGGCGCTGAAGGCTTGCTCGAACTGGCAGCCGACCTGCTTGAGCATCACCTCGACGAAGATCTCTTCCTTCGAGCTGAAGTAGTTGTACAGCGTGGCCTTGGAGCCGCCGATGCGGGCCGAGATCTCCGCCATCGAGGCGCCCTCGAAACCGATCTCGTTGAACACTTGCGCGGCGACATCGATCATCGCCTGGCGGCGTTCTTCACTTTTCTTGCGCATGCCTTTTCCTGGGTTGCGTAGTTGCCGCCGGCTTGCCCACCTTCTGGCAAGCTTTCAATTCTTTACACTTTTCGTGCCAATCCGGAATTATAGGCGCAGATGAACGACAAAGACGCCGAATTCAACGACAAAAACCGGGCGTAGCAAAAACATCATAGATGCGAGCAATTTTTCGCAATTCCTCTTGACGCATCTGAAATTCAAATACTATACTGAACTGTACAGTTTAAAAACATCGTTGTCATCCACATCCATGAACACTTCAGACACCCCCGCCCTTGGCACGGCGACGCCAGGCTTTGCTGTCGCCGCGCCGGCCGGACGCCGCCTGCACCGCACCGCGCTGGCTTCGGCCGCCGCCCTGCTGGCGCTGACGCTGGCCGGTTGCGCTTCCTTCACCGACCTTGGCCCGCGCGCCGAGCCCAAGGCCATCGACAGTTATCAAAGCGGCCAGATGCTGGCCAGCGCCACGCCGCAGGCGGCGTGGCCGGCCGACCAATGGTGGCGCGCCTATGGCGACGACCAGTTGGATGCGCTGATCGGCGAGGCGCTGCAAGGCGCTCCCTCGATGGCGGTCGCCAAGGCGCGCCTGCTCAAGGCCGAAGGCTCGGCGCAGCAACAAGGCGCGGCCCTGTATCCGGACATCAGCGCCAACGCCTCGCTGGATCACATGAAGCAGTCCTACAACAATGGCGTCCCGCCCGCCTTCGTGCCCAAGGACTACAACAACGAAACCAAAGCCACGCTAGACTTCAGCTACGAGATCGACTTCTGGGGCAAGAACCGCGCCGCGCTGGCGGCCGCCACCTCCGAGCTGGAAGCGGCCCGCGCCGACGCCGCCCAGGCCCGCATCACGCTGGGCACCTCGATCGCCTCGGCCTATGCCGAGCTGGAGCATCTCTATGCCCAGCGCGACACCAACGAAGCGGCCCTGAAGGTGCGCGTCGAATCGCTCGACCTGTTCAACCAGCGCTACGCCAACGGCCTGGAAACGCTGGGCTCGGTCAAGCAGATGGAAGCGCGCCGCGCCATGGCCGAAGCCGACCTCAAGGCCACCGACGAATCGATCGCGCTCCAGCGCAACAAGCTGGCCGCGCTGGCCGGCGCCGGCCCCGACCGCGGCCTGCTGCTGGTGCGCCCGAAGGTGGACCTGAGCAAGCCGTTCCAACTGCCGGACCAGATCCCCCTCAACCTGCTGGGCCGCCGCCCCGACATCGTGGCCGCGCGCCTGCGCGCCGAAGCCGCCGGCAAGCAGATCAAGGTGGCGCGTGCCGCCTTCTACCCCAACGTCAACCTGAAGGCCTACTTCGGCTTCCAGTCGCTGGGCATCGACATGCTGACCAGCCGCGGCTCCGACATCGGCAGCATCGGCCCGGCCATCTCGCTGCCGATCTTCAACGGCGGCCGCCTGCGCGGCCAGTTCCGCTCGGCCAGCGCCAGCTATGACGAAGCCGTGGCCAATTACGACCAGGCCGTCACGCAAGCGCTGCAAGACGTGGCCGATGCCACCGTCAGCGAAAAAGCGCTGGCCGGACGGCTCGAAAAAGTCCAGCTCGCCGCCGATGCCGCCGAACAGGCCTACCGCATCGTCAGCAACCGCTACAACGGCGGCCTGGCCAATTACCTGGATGTGCTCAACGCGCAGGACACGCTGATCACCAACCTGCGCGAACTCTCCAACCTGCGCTCGCGCATGTTCAGCCTCGACGTTGCGCTGGTGCGCGCGCTGGGCGGCGGCTACAGCGGCAGCACCAACAGCGGCGACAGCAGCACATCCCACACGACAGACACGCAAGCGAAAGGTTAATCATCATGTCCCACAGCGACTCCCAGGCAACCCAAACCATGGCGGCCGATGACGCCGCCAAGCAACGCGCCGATGCTGCCGCCACAGCCGCGGCAGCGCAAAAGCGCAAGAAGCTCTTTTCCATCTTCGGCGGCGTGATTGCCATCGCCGGCATCGGTTACGGCGCCTACTGGTACCTGATCGGCTCGCGCTACGTCGAGACCGACAACGCCTACACCGCCACCGAGATCTCGGTGCTCACGCCGGCCATCAACGGCATCGTGGCCGACGTCAAGGTGGTCGACACGCAAACCGTCAAGAAGGGCGATGTGCTGGTCGCCATCGACGACGCCGACGCCAGGCTCGCGCTGGCCCAGGCCGAAGCGGATCTGGACCGCACCGAACGCCGCGTCAAGGGCTTCTTCGCCAACGATGCCGGCCTGGCCGCGCAGGTGCTGGCGCGCGAAGCCGAACAAAAGCGCGCCGCCGCCCAACTGCTGTCGGCGCAGGCCGACATGAAGCGCGCCGAAATCGACCTGCAACGCCGCGAAGCGCTGGCCAAGTCGGGTTCGGTGTCCGGCGAGGAACTCTCCAACGCGCGCACCGCGCTGTTGAACGCCCAGGCCAGCCTGAAGGCGGCCGAAGCCAGTGAAGTGCAGTCGCGCGCCAACACCCGGGCGACCCTCGGCGCGCAACAGGCCAGCACCGTGCTGACCGCCGACACCACCGTCGACAACAACCCCGAAGTGCTGCTGGCGCGCGCCAAGCGCGACCAGGCCCGGCTGGACCTGGAGCGCACCGTATTGCGCGCCCCGGTGGACGGGGTAGTGGCGCGCCGCCAGGTGCAGGTCGGCCAGCGCGTGCAGACCGGCGCCAACCTGCTGTCGGTGGTGCCGCTGCAGCAGATGCACGTGGACGCCAACTTCAAGGAAGGCCAGTTGACCAAGGTCAAGATCGGCCAGCCGGTCACCATGAAGGCGGACATCTACGGCGGCTCGGTCGAATACCACGGCGTGGTGACCGGCCTGTCCGGCGGCACCGGTTCGGCCTTCGCGGTGATCCCGGCGCAGAACGCCACCGGCAACTGGATCAAGGTGGTGCAGCGCCTGCCGGTGCGCATCTCGATCGATCCCAAGGAGCTGGCGCAGCGTCCGCTGTCGGTAGGCCTGTCGATGGTGGTCGAGATCGACACCCGCGGACAGATCCAGGCCGGCGATACCGTCCCCAAGACCGCGCAGAACGCGAACGGCCGGGCCGCCGCGCTGTAAGCGGCGCGTGACAAGACAAGAAGAGGTTTTCCATGTCATCCACTGTTAGCGCAGATGCGGCGTCGCTGCCTGCGCCCAGGCCGACGCCAGTGCCGGGCCTGTTCGAAGCGCCGCTGACCGGCGGCAGGCTGGTCGGCGCCGGCATCCTGCTGGCGGCGGCCAATTTCATCGCGGTGCTCGACACCACCATCGCCAACGTCTCGGTCTCCACCATTTCCGGCGCGCTAGGCGCCTCCACCAGCCAGGGCACCTACGTCATCACCTCGTACGCGGTGGCCGAGGCCATCACGGTGCCCTTGACCGGCTGGCTGGCCAACCGCTTCGGCACGGTGCGCGTCTTCATCCTGTCGATGGTGATGTTCGGCCTGTTCTCGGCGCTGTGCGGCCTGGCCAATTCGCTGGGCATGCTGATCGCCTTCCGCGTGCTGCAAGGCCTGGCCGGCGGCCCGCTGATGCCGCTTTCGCAAACCCTGCTGCTGCGCATCTTCCCCAAGGAAAAGGCGCCCGCCGCCATCGGGCTGTGGGCCATGACCACGCTGGTGGCGCCGATCGCCGGCCCGATCCTGGGCGGCGTGCTGTGCGACCAGTACAGCTGGCCCTACATCTTCTGGATCAACGTGCCGGTGGCGCTGGTATGCGGCTATATCGGCTGGCGCATGCTCAAGCGCTATGAAACCACCACCGCCAAGCTGCCGATCGACCGCATCGGCCTGGTCCTGATGGTGGTGTGGGTCGCCGCGTTGCAGCTGATGCTGGACGAAGGCAAGGAAAAGGACTGGTTCGCCTCCACCGAGATCGTGCTGCTGGCGGTGGTGGCGGTGGTGTTCTTCATCGCCTTCCTGATCTGGGAATTGACCGAAAGGAACCCCATCGTCGACCTGCGGGTATTCCGCCACCGCGGCTTCACCGCCAGCGTGACCACCATCTGCCTGGCCTTCGGCGCCTTCTTCGGCTCGGTGGTGCTCACGCCCCTGTGGCTGCAGGGCTACATGGGCTACACGGCGACCTGGTCGGGCTGCGTCTCGGCGCTGACCGGCATCCTGGCGGTGATGACCGCGCCCCTGGTGGCCAAGATGTCGACCACCGTGGACGCCCGCAAGCTGGTCTGCATCGGCGTGGTATGGCTGGGGCTGATGACCTTCGTGCGGGCCTTCAACACCACCGACATGTCGATGTTCCAGATCGGCTGGCCGCTGTTCCTGCAAGGCATCGGGCTGCCGCTGTTCTTCGTGCCGCTGACCGGCCTGGCGCTGTCCTCGGTCAACCCGGAGGAAACCGCCTCGGCGGCCGGCCTGATGAGCTTCTGCCGCACCATGGCAGGCGCCATCGCCACTTCCATCGTCAATACCAGCTGGGAGAACGACGCCACTTACTTCCACGCCGAGCTGTCCGGCCTGGTGGACCGGATGGGCGATGCCGTCAATACGATGGCCGCCTCCGGCATGTCGGCCGAACAGGCGACCGCCTCGCTGGCGCAGACGGTGCAGAACCAGGCCATCATGCTGGCCACCAACCACATCTTCATGATGGCCGCGATCTCGTTCTCGCTGGCCGCCATGGCGGTCTGGCTGGCGCCCAGGCCGACCCGCGTGGCCGATACCTCGTCGGCGCACTGATTTTTACCGGTCCCCTACAGCCCGGGGTCTCTCCCCTTCTCCGGGCTGGGCAGGCGGTTGCGCAAGCGGCCGCCTGTTTTTTTTGCCTCATTGCCTCGCCGCCTTCACTTACTGGATCGATCAAACTGCGACGATGATGCCGGGAACCTTGGCACGGCGCGCAAGCTGCACCACGATCTCGACACGTTGATCCAACGACACCAGCGCCTGCATCAGCCGCTCCAGTGAAATGTTCTGGAGCTTGTAGCGACGTATCTGCGACACCTTGGGCTGAGTCATGCCAGTGAGCGCCGCCGCCTCCATCTGGCTCAGCCGGCGCTGTTCGATCAACTGATTAAATTTAAGGGCAAGCGCGGCCTTCGCCGACAGTTCTTCGGCATCCTCGAAACCAAGATCCTGCAACACGTTGTCGGTGCCTTTTGGATTGTCTTCATGTGTCATCATGCTCTCCCGCTCGCCCTGTAACGTGCGAGCACTGCCTTCAGCCGTTTTTCGATCAGTTCCACATCCGGCTGCGGCGTAGCAATTCCGGATTTGGATTTCTTCTGGAACGCATGCAACACATGCACTGCGTCTCCTACCCGCACGGTATAGACCGCGCGAAAAGTGTCGCCCCGATAGTCCTCCACCAGTTCGTACACCCCCGAACCCAGCCCCTTCCAAGGCTTGGCCGACTCCGGCGTGCCGCCCGATTGAACGATGAACAAGGCCACACCCATGTCTTTTTGTACATCAATCGGAAATGCCTTGAAATCCTTTTTCGATGCCCCTTCCCAGTATAGGAGTTTGCGTTGTTGCGACATCATAATATATCCGTTCAAGTATATTTTGCAAACTTGAGAATGAGGAAAACATCCTTGTCACCGACTGACAGCAACACTATTTCCCATAGACGACCTCCCGGATTCGAATCCGCCCATTTTTCAAGTCTTTGCAAAATACTTTCGCCTGATGTCGTATCACTACCAGGCATAGCAATGAACTCGGGAAACTCTCCGGATATTCGGAGCAGCCCTACCCATTTGATCCCTTTTCACGTCCTTTCCCCATCAGCGCTGAATTCGCCCCACGCCCGGCTTGGCTACCCCGCCCCATTACGCGTACAATCCCCTCTCATGCATGCGGACCCAGGTCCGCATTTTTGATTTATGGCATGCCCGGCACGAGCCATCCGCCAGCGCCCGGCCAGCCTTTCCTGTCGCCGGCCGTGGACTTTTCCTGCGCCACGGCGCGTGCGGCAGACGCAATCCCTGACACGCAATACCCGAGCTTCGGGTTCTGAACCAATCGCCTGATGACCAAAGACCTCGCCGCCCATACGCCGATGATGCAGCAATACCTGCGCATCAAGGCCGACCATCCGCAGACCCTGCTGTTCTACCGGATGGGCGACTTCTATGAACTGTTTTTCGACGACGCCGAGAAAGCCTCGCGCCTGATGGGCGTGACGCTGACCCAGCGCGGCTCGTCCAACGGCACGCCGATCAAGATGGCCGGCGTGCCCTTCCACTCCGTCGAGCAATACCTGGCGCGCCTGATCAAGCTGGGCGAGTCGGTGGCGATCTGCGAGCAGATCGGCGACCCGGCCACCAGCAAGGGACCGGTCGAGCGCAAGGTGGTGCGGGTAGTCACCCCCGGCACGCTGACCGACTCCGACCTGTTGCCGGAAAAGGCCGAACGCTGCCTGCTGGCGATGCAGATCGCCGCCGGCCGGCCGCGCAAGCAAGTGCAGGTCGGCCTGTCGTGGCTGTCGATGGCCAGCGGCGCATTGAAGCTGATGGAGTTCACGGTCGATGCCAATGTGCTCGAAACCCGCATCAGGCAGGAACTGGAACGCATCTCCCCGGCCGAGATCCTGATTGCCGACAGCCAGCTGGAACAATGCGAACCGCTGTTGCCCAATCGCGCCGTGACGGTGCCCGACTGGCATTTCGACCAGCCCAGCAGCGAGAAGGCCTTGCTGGAGCAATTGTCGGTGGCGACGCTGGACGGCTTCGGCGCGCAAGGCCTGAGCACGGCCATCGGCGCGGCCGGCGCGCTGCTGCGTTACGCACAGTCGACGCAAGGCCGCGGCCTGCAGCATGTGCGCGCGCTCACGGTCGAATCGGAAAACGAATTCATCGGACTGGACGCGGCCACCCGCCGCAACCTCGAACTGACCGAGACCATCCGCGCCCAGGATGCCAATGCGCTGGCGCCGACGCTGTTCTCCACGCTCGACCATTGCCGCACCGCGATGGGTTCGCGCCTGTTGCGCCATTGGCTGCACCATGCGCTGCGCGACCAAGACGTGGCGCGCGCGCGCCACGCCGCCATCAATGCGCTGATGCGCACCGATGCCTGCTCGGGCCTGTCGGCCACGCTGGCGGCGGTGCCCGATATCGAACGCATCACTACCCGCATCGCCCTGCTGTCGGCGCGCCCGCGCGACCTGGCGGGCTTGCGCGCCGGCCTGCAGCAGCTTGGCTCGCTGCGCGCCTATGTCGACATGTGCGCGCGCGACGCCGATGCGCCGCTGCTCAGGCAACTGCATGAAGCGCTGGCCACGCCGGTGGAATGCCTGGATCTGCTGGAACGCGCCATCATGCTGGAACCGGCCGCGCTGGTGCGCGACGGCGGCGTGATCGCGCGCGGCTTTGATGCCGAGCTGGACGAGTTGCGCGGCCTGTCGGAAAACGCCGGCCAGTACCTGCTGGACCTGGAAGCGCGCGAACGCGCGCGCACCGGCATCGCCAACCTGCGCGTGGAATACAACAAGGTGCACGGCTTCTACATCGAAGTCACCAACGGCCAGAGCGACAAGGTGCCGGACGATTACCGCCGCCGCCAGACGCTCAAGAACGCCGAGCGCTACATCATCCCCGAGCTCAAGGCCTTCGAGGACAAGGCGCTGTCGGCGCAGGAACGCTCGCTGTCGCGCGAGAAATTCCTGTACGAAAAATTGCTGAACGACATGGCGCCGCATATCGTCACGCTGCAGGCCATCGCCCACGCGCTGGCCCAGCTCGACACGCTGGTGGCGCTGGCCGACCACGCCGCGCGCAACAACTGGTGCGCGCCGCAACTGGTGGCCGAACCCTGCATCCAGATCGAACAGGGCCGCCATCCGGTGGTGGAAAACCAGATCGAGCGCTTCATCGCCAACGATTGCCAGTTGGCGGCCGAACGCAAGCTGCTCTTGATCACCGGCCCCAACATGGGCGGTAAATCCACCTTCATGCGCCAGGTGGCGCTGATCACGCTGCTGGCCTACGTGGGCAGCTTCGTGCCGGCAACCAGCGCCGCCATCGGCCCGATCGACCGTATCTTCACCCGCATCGGCGCGGCCGACGACCTGGCCGGCGGCCGCTCGACCTTCATGGTGGAAATGACCGAATCGGCCGCCATCCTCAACAACGCCAGCGAGCATTCGCTGGTGCTGATGGATGAAGTCGGGCGCGGCACCTCGACCTTCGACGGCCTGGCGCTGGCCTGGGCCATCGCCAGGCACCTGATCGACGTGACCCGCAGCTTCACGCTGTTCGCCACCCACTATTTCGAGCTGACGCAGTTGCCTGAAATCCACCCGAGCGCCGCCAACGTGCACTTGTCGGCAGTGGAACACAAGGACAGCATCGTGTTCCTGCATGCGGTGCAAAGCGGCCCGGCTTCGCAGAGCTACGGCTTGCAGGTGGCGCAACTGGCCGGCGTGCCGGCGCCGGTGATCCGCGCCGCGCGCAAGCACCTCTCGGCGCTGGAAAGCCAGTCGGTGCAGCCGACGCCGCAATTCGACCTGTTCAGTACCCAGCAATTCATCGAACGCGACGAAGAACCGCTGCATGCTGCCGCGCTGGAGACGGATGGCGCCAGCGCCGAACCAGCGCCGCCCGTCGCAGTCGAACCGGATCCGCAGGCGCAAGCCGTACTCCAGTCGCTGGAGCAAATCGACCCCGATACGCTGACCCCGCGCCAGGCGCTCGATGCGCTATACAAGCTGAAGGAACTGAGCCGGAACAACTGACCTCGTGGCTTGACCGCAGGCCGCAACCGATGCTGACCGATGCCGAACCGACCATGACACGCCTGCTGCTGACCGCCCTGCTCGCCGTTGCCGCCGCCATGCCGGCACGGCCGGTATCGGCGGCGCCGCAAGACTTCGCCTTCGGCATGATCAGCCATGCGTTTGCCGGCGGCGGCGGAGAAGCGGCGCTGCGCCAGGCCATCGCCGAAACCGATGCCGACAACCTGGCGTTCGTCGTGGTCAACGGCATCAAGTCCTCCGCCGAGCCCTGCGACGATGCCCTGTATGGCCAACGACGCGACATTCTTTCGCATGCGCAAAATGGCGTGATCGTGTCGCTGGCCGCCAGCGACTGGATTGCCTGCCGCGACCGTGCGCAACGCTCCGACGCCATCGAGCGCCTGGCGCGCGTGCGCGAGCAGTTCTATTCCGGGGAGTTCTCTTTCGGCGCCAGCAAGCTGCCGCTGCTGCGCCAGTCGCTCACGGCCAAGTTCCGCAGCTATGCCGAGAATTCGCGCTGGGAAGTCGGCAATGTCCTGTTCGCCACCGTCAACCTCCCGGCCGGCAACAACCATTTCCTGCTCGACGGCGGGCGCAACAACGAGTTCGAAGACCGCCTGATCGCCAACCGCAACTGGCTGCAGCACCTGTTCGCCTTCGCGGCCCTGAAAAAATCGGCCGCCATCGTGTTCTTTACCGATGGCAATCCTTTCGGCTCGCCGCCGAAGCGTTCCTTTTTCCGCACCCAGCGCGACGGTTTCGCCGAGATGCGCCGCACTTTCTCCGACCTGGCCGGCAAGTACCGGGGGCGGGTGCTGGTCGTGCATGGCGAAGCCGCCAAGGGCAAGGGGCCGCCGCATATCCTGTGGAGCGGCAACCTGGGCAGCGTAGGCGCGGGCGAGCGCTGGCTGAAGATCGTGGTGGACGACCATCTTCCGCAATTGTTTGCGGTGGCCGATGCCGATGGCGAGCGGCGCTGAATTCGCCTCTTGCCGGCAGGTTGCCGGGCCCTGAAAGCAAAACGCCCGCAGCCGATGCTGCGGGCGTTTCCATTTGAATCCGAAGCAGGCCGGCGGCCGGATCAGTTCAGCGGGTGGCTGCGGAAATGGTCGCCGTCTTCGGCCGCATCGTCGCCGTGATGGTGATGATGGCCGTGCGGTCCGTGCACGTGGCCGTGGGCGATTTCCTCGTCGGAGGCGGCGCGCACTTCGGTCACGGACAGTTCAAAGCGCAGCGCGATGCCGGCCAGCGGATGGTTGCCGTCCAGCACGGCCTTGCCGTCGGCCACTTCGGTGACGGTGAAGATGACCGATTCTTCGCTGTCGTCATCCGGCGAACCTTCGAACTGCATGCCGACTTCGGTCGGTTGCGGCAGGCGCGACAGCGGCTCGATCTTGACCAGGTTGGAGTCGTACTCGCCGAAGGCATCTTCCGGCTCGACCTGGATGGTGGTCTTGAAACCGGCTTCCTTGCCGTCCAGCGCTTCTTCGATCTTGGGCAGCGTGTTCTGGTAGCCGCCGTGCAGGTAAACCATCGGCTCGCGGCTTTCCTCGATCAGGTTGTTTTGCGCGTCCGACAATTTATAGTTCACGGAAACTACGGAGTTCTTTGCGATCTTCATCGTGTGGGGTCCTTTGCTAACGGTATTGGGTGCGGGAGCGGCCTGCCATGCTTTCAATGCCGCTTTCCGCGGCGCTTGCCGTTCATGGCCGGGCACAGTGGGGCCAAAGAGCGTTCCCCCTTGCCATTCCCGCGCGGCAAGGACTCTTCTTTAATCAAAGCGCGATTATACCCGCATCAAACTTCGTCGCCTTGGCGGCGTTTCAACGCGGCGCGCGCGCCTATAATGTCGCGATGAAAAAACTCGCCCTGCTCGGCGGCCTCACGCCCGCCCAATTCCTGCGTGACTACTGGCACAAGAAACCGTTGCTGATCCGCCAGGCCATTCCCGGCTTTGAGGCGCCGCTGCCGCGCGCCGAACTGTTCGACCTGGCCAGGCGCGACGACGTCGAATCGCGCCTGATCACGCACCGCGCCGCAGGCTGGGACATGCAGCACGGCCCCATCGACAAGCTGCCGGCGCTCAAGCAAAAGGCCTGGACGCTGCTGGTGCAAGGCGTCAACCTGCACCATGCGGCGGCCGATGCGCTGCTGCGCCAGTTCCGCTTCATCCCCGACGCGCGCCTGGACGACCTGATGATCAGCTACGCCAGCGACGGCGGCGGCGTCGGCCCGCACTTCGATTCCTACGACGTGTTCCTGTTGCAGGCTCATGGCCGGCGCCGCTGGCGCATCAGCGCGCAGGACGACCTGTCGCTGGAGGACGGGGTGCCGCTGAAAATACTGAGCAACTTCCAGCCGGAAGAAGAGTTCGTGCTGGAACCGGGCGACATGCTTTACCTGCCGCCGCATTACGCGCACGACGGCACGGCCGTCGGCGAATGCATGACATATTCCATCGGCTTTCGCGCGCCGGCCTACCAGGAACTGGGCGAGTCCTTCCTCGACTTCATGATGGACACCATCGACCTGCCCGGCCGCTATGCCGATCCGGATCTCAAGCCCAGCGCCAATCCGGCCGAACTGCCGGCCGACATGCTCGGCCGCATCCGCGACGAATTGAACAAGATCCGTTTCACCGACGACGACATCGCCATCTTCCTCGGCCAGCATTTGTCGGAGCCCAAACCCAGCGTGTTCTTCGATGCGCCGGCCGAGCAATTGTCCTTTGCTCGCTTTTACCAGGGCGCCAAAAAGCGCGGATTGGCATTGCACCGCAAATCGCAGATGCTCTATCGCGGCTCGAACGTGTTCATCAACGGCGAGTCGTTCCAGGTCGGGCGGGCCGACAAAGTCATTCTCGCCAAGCTGGCCAATCATCGCCGGCTGGAAAAATCGGAATTCGAAAACGCCTCGGAAGACCTGCTCGAAGCCTTGCATCAATGGCATGAAAGCGGGTGGCTGGAATTTTCTTGATTTGCTTCAAAATATCCCAAAAACACACGGGCCTGCCATTCGACGATCGGCGGAAAGCGGCCTGGATAAAGGCCTTCCGGCCACATGGATTCAATTGTAAGAACTTACAAATTCTTACGAAAAAGAATGATTTCGGTGTGATATCGAAAAAAAATAGCTATAATGACGGGCTGGAAAGTTTTCGTTGTCCGAGCAAGTTTCGGCAGTAAAAAGAAGCAAGAACCGAAACGAAACCGCGAGGTTTCCAAGTACGGCGAGAGCCTCCTGTAGAGCGATAATTACCGGTAATTATTCATCGCACAATTTTTAAATACTGAAGGAATATTCATGAAAAAGACTCTGTTGATCGCTTCGTTGTTGGCTGTTGCCCTGGCTGCTTGCGGCAAGAAGGAAGAAGCTCCTGCACCAGCACCTGCTGCTGAAGCTCCTGCTGCCGCTCCTGCCGCTGCTGAAGCTCCTGCTGCTGCACCTGCTGCTCCGGCCGCTGACGCTGCTGCTCCTGCTGCTGACGCCGCCAAGCCGGCTGACGCTGCTCCTGCTGCCGACGCTGCCAAGCCAGCTGAAGCCCCGGCAAAATAATCATCAGATTATTTTCAAAAAACCGGTCTCACGACCGGTTTTTTTTCGCCCGCGCCTCTCCCCCGCATCCCCTCTCCAACCTTCCTGCTGTTACGCGCACATCCCCATCGCGAACCGGGCGATATGCGAAAGCCCCCTGCGCCTCAATAGAACGGCCCTGGCGCGTTGACGGTCGGGCGGACACCCTTTTCACCACCGCTCCTGACAAAGCCCTTACAGACGCACCCAGGGCTGCCAATGCCCCTGCATTTTCTGCCGGCGCCAGTCCTTGCCCTTCCCTGGCCCATTTGATTTTTTACCTTCAGTACCTGCATGGACATTCCGGTCTTGCGCGCGGAGATGGAAAAGACATTGGATAGGCCCCGCGCGCAGGCGCAGAGGGCATCGAAATCGCAACAGAATGTTTCAGGGGCATGCCCGGCAAAGCTGACGGGAGGCTGACCTGCTCGCTTTTTCTTTACACGTCGCGCCAGCCGAAACCCTCGTCCTGGCAAGCGATGTCGATACCGCCGAAGCTGCCGCCAAGCACGCTCTCCAAGGCTGCGCGCGCCAGTGCAGGCGTGTTGTTCTGGCGGCTCAAGTGAGCGCCGACCACCTGTTTGAGGCGGCTCTTGTCGAGCAACTGCAGGATCTCGGCGCTGGTTTCATTGGCCAGGTGCCCGTACGCCCCGCCGATGCGGCGCTTGAGGAAAGCCGGGTAAGGGGAATTCTCCAGCATGGCGCGGTCGTGATTGCATTCGAGCAGAAGCGAATCGCAGGCGCCCAATGCCTGGATCATGTGGGACGTGGACTGCCCGGCGTCAGTCAATACGCCCAGGCGCCGGTCGCCGTCGCTTGCGATGTACTGGATCGGTTCGCGGGCGTCGTGCGGTACGGTGTAGGGGGTGAGTTCAAGGTCGCCGATGGCGACCTTCTGGCCATCGGCGCACAATTGGATGTCGACATCGGCGGCGTGATCCGCGATCGCCTGGTAGGTGCCGTAACTGAGCCAGACCGGAATGCGGTAGCGGCGCGCGAACTTGAAGACGCCGCTGACATGGTCGGAATGTTCGTGGGTCACCACGATGGCGGCAACATCCGAGGGATCGATGCCGATGCGCAGCATGCGCCTTTCGGTTTCGCGCAAAGCAAAGCCGCAGTCCAGCATCACGGTCGTCCCCGCATTGGGGCGATGTGAGCCGGCTGCGGCCGAAATCAGCAGCGCATTGCCTTCGCTGCCGCTACCGAGGCTCGCGAACTTCATGCGCGGCCCCGATAACCCATTGCCATTGCAGCGACTTACTTCAGCTGCTCGTTCAGCAGGCCGAGGATCTTGTCGGCAGTATCGGAGACCTCCGGCTTGCCTTCGCCGTTCTGAACCACGATGTTGCTGCTGTCGCCGCTGCCCTTGACCACGATACGGTACTTGGCGGCGGTCTTTTCCTTGTCCTTGGAGCTGGAGAAGATGCGCGAGAAGAAGCCCTGGTCCTTCTTGTCCTTGGCGTCCTGGTTCTGGTCGACATAGCGCACGAAATAGGTGCCCTGGGTGCGGTCGCGGTCTTCCACGGTGAAACCGACGCGGTCCAGCGCCAGGCCCACGCGGCGCCATGCGCGGTCGAAGCTTTCATCGACCTGGACGCTGGAACCGGCGGCGCTCTTCAACAGCCTGGAACGGGCCTGCAGCGACGGAGCATTGGCCACGGCGGCCTTGGCCTTGGTTTCTTCGGCGCCCAGGCGCACCATCAGGCGCGCCAGGAATTCAGCTTCCAGGCCCGGATCGGACGGACGCGCGGTCCATACCGAGGTTTCCTTGGCCGAGCCGGTCAGCACTTCCTCGGCGCCGCGGTGGCTGATGAAGATCTCGGTGGTGCCGTTGGGGCCGCGCTCCAGGCGGGTGCGGAACTTGTCGCGTTCGCCGGTCGAGTACAGCGAGTCGAATACCTTGCCCAGCGTGTTGCGCACGAAATCCTGCGGGATCTTGGCGCGGTTCTCGGCCCAGTCGGTTTCCATCACGCCGGTATCCGGCGATTCGATGTTGATCAGGAAGCCGCTGTCCTGCCAGAAGTCCTTGATCTGCGGCCACAGGACTTCGGGGGACTGCTTGACCACCAGCCAGCGCTGGGTGCCGTCGCGTTCGATGCGGATGTCGCTGCCGTTGGCCTGCGGCGCCACCGAGGCGACTTCAGCCGTTGGCTTGGTCTGTTGCTCCAGGGTATAGCCGGAAGCGGTAGCCACGCCCTTGTTGGCCTCGGGGATCGCATAGCGGTTGTCGCGCTGCAGCTGGGTCAGGTCGGGCGGGATTTCCAGACGCGGGCCGCGGGCCTTTTCCGCGCTCTTGTAATCGATACGATCGCCTTCGAGTATGCTGCCGACCGACGAGCATCCTGCGAGTGCCGCGAGAGCCAGTGCGACGACGATACTGCGTTGGGTAAGAGTGCTGTACGCGGTGCGGACTACAGGACGAACGTTCTTGCGATTAGTCATATCGTTACTATTGAAAGCGGGATCGTTTTTCGGAAGACGGCCAGAAAGGGCAGAAACAGCCAAGTCCGTTATTTTAATACACCCGACTCGCGCAAAGCCGCGCGCACGGTATCGTGGAAGCCGGCGCCCAGCGGCGCCAGCGGCAAGCGCATGCCGGAACCGATCAAACCCATCTCCTGCATGGCCCACTTCAGCGGCACCGGATTGGGTTCGACAAACAGCTTGTTATGCAGCGGCAGCAGCTTGTTGTTCAGTTCGACCGCGCGCGCGACGTTGCCGCCCATGGCGGCAACGCACAGTTCATGCATGTCGCGCGGCGCGATGTTGGCGGTGACCGAGATGTTGCCGGCGCCGCCGTACAGCATGAGCGCGATCGCAGTCGGGTCGTCGCCGGAATAGACGGCGAACGATTTCGGCGCCAGGCGGATCAGGTCGGTGCCGCGCCCGATATTGCCGGTGGCGTCCTTGACGCCGACGATACCCTTCACTTGCGCCAGGCGCAGGATGGTCTCGTTGCTCATATCGGCCACGGTGCGGCCGGGCACGTTGTACAGGATCACCGGCAGGTCGACCGATTCGGCGATCTTCTTGAAGTGAAGATACATGCCTTCCTGGGTCGGACGGTTGTAATAGGGAACGACCTGCAGCGAGGCATCGGCGCCGACCTTCTTGGCGAACTCGGTCAGCTCGATGGCCTCGGCCGTCGAGTTGCCGCCGGTGCCGGCGATGATGGGAATGCGTTTGGCAGTATGCTCCACCGCGACCTTGATCAGTTCGCAGTGTTCTTCCATCGAGACAGTGGGCGATTCGCCGGTAGTGCCGACGATGACGATGCTGTCGGTTCCCTCGGCGATGTGCCAGTCGATCAGTTTGCGCAGGCCGTCGAAATCGAGGCTGCCGTCCGGATGCATGGGAGTGACGATTGCAACAATGCTACCCTTGATCATGATGTGCGTACTTTTGAAGTATGGTCAGAAATAAAAGACCGATTGTAGCGGATAGAGGCCGGAATCGGTCAATTCGCGGGGCTGATAGATGAAAGCGGAAGTAAAAAAGCCTGATTCTCGGCAAGCTTTCCGGCATCCGGACAAAAGCTGCGCAGCCCCTGCCGCCGCGGCCTCAATACCCCAGCCCCATCGACTCGCGCACGTCGCGCATGGTGTCTTGCGCCAGTTTGCGCGCCTTTTCGCAGCCATCGGCCACGATCGCCCGCACCAGGGACGGGTCGTCCAGGTAAGGCTGCGCCCGTTCCAGCATCGGTTGCTGCTCTTGCAAGATGGCATCGATCACCGGCTGCTTGCATTCCAGGCAACCGATCCCGGCTGAACGGCACCCCTTGGCCGCCCATTCCTGCACCTCAGGCGCAGAATACACCATGTGGAATTGCCATACCGGGCATTTGTCCGGATCGCCGGCGTCGCTGCGGCGCACGCGTTGCGGGTCGGTCGGCATGGTGCGCACCTTTTTCGTGACCGATTCCTTGTCTTCGCGCAGGGCGATGGCATTGCCATAGCTCTTGGACATCTTGGCGCCGTCCAGCCCCGGCAGGCGCGACGCTTCCGTCAGCAGCGCCTGCGGCTCGGTCAGGATCAGCTTGCGGCTGCCTTCGAGGTAGCCGAACAGGCGCTCACGGTCGATCATCGACAGGTTCTGGGCATCGTCCAGCATCGCCTTGGCCTGCTCCAGCGCTTCCTCATCGCCCTTTTCCTGGAATTGCGTGCGCAGTTCCAGGTACAGCTTGGAGCGCTTGCCGCCCAGTTTCTTGACGGCTGCGCGAGCCTTCTCTTCGAAGCCCTTTTCCTTGCCGTACAGGTGGTTAAAGCGGCGCGCGATCTCGCGCATGATCTCGATATGCGGCACCTGGTCCTCGCCGACCGGCACCTGGCTGGCGCGGTAGATCAGCACATCGGCGGCCTGCAGCAATGGATAGCCGAGGAAGCCGTAGGTCGCCAGGTCGCGGTCGGACAGCTTTTCCTGCTGGTCCTTGTAGGTCGGCACGCGTTCCAGCCAGCCCAGCGGCGTGGCCATCGACAGCAGCAGGTGCAGCTCGGCATGCTCGGGCACGCGCGACTGGATGAACAGGGTCGACTGCGCGGGATCGACGCCGGCAGCGAGCCAGTCGATCACCATTTCCCAGGTGCTGGTTTCGATGACGGACGGATCGTCGTAGTGGGTGGTCAATGCATGCCAGTCCGCGACGAAGAACAGGCAAGGCAATTCGGATTGCAACCTCACCCAGTTCTTCAGGGCGCCGTGGTAGTGGCCCAGGTGCAGCGCGCCCGTGGGGCGCATGCCGGAGACAACGCGGTCAGGATACATGGCGGTGGCTGTGTTCTTGGCGGTGGCGGTTCAATGGAACAGGAAAGTGATCGGGTACGTGATCAGTTGCAGCAACAGGCTTGCGGCATACATGACCGGCGCCATCCACCAAGTGTAGATCACCTTGAGCAGCACCAGCGCCATCACGATGAAAAAGCCGTAGGGTTCGATCTGCGCGAACTTATACGCATATTTGTTCGGCAACAAGCTGGTCAGCACACGACCGCCGTCCAGCGGCGGGATCGGGAACAGGTTGAAGGCAAACATGACCAGGTTGGTCAGCACCCCGGCCTTGGCCATGAGCATGAAGAACTCTTCCTGCACGCCGCCCAGCGCCAGCCCGTAGATCACCAGCGTCCACAGCAGCGCCATCAGGAAATTGGCGCCCGGCCCGGCCAACGCGACCCATGCCATGTCGCGCTTGGGACGGCGCAAATGGCCGAAATTGATCGGTACCGGTTTGGCGTAGCCGAACAGGAAGGCGCCGCTGGTGGCGAAATACAGCAGTACCGGGATCAGGATGGTGCCGAAGGGGTCGATGTGCTTGAGCGGATTGAGGCTCATGCGCCCCATCGAATAAGCCGTGTTGTCGCCGAAAAACCTTGCCGCGTAGGCGTGCGCTGCCTCGTGCAGTGTAATGGCGAACAAAACGGGAAGCGCATACACCGCGACAGTCTGGATGAGATCGTTCATGGGCGGGGATTTTATCAGAGAGGCAAGAGCGGGCCGGGGAAATTCCAAAACTTCGGAACCCTGCCCTGGCGGAGCATTACAGACAGATGTTCAGGCAGCCTGCAAGCCGAAGATGCCGGCATCGCCCCGGCCCTGGCGCACCAGCACCACTTCGTTGTCGTCGGTCAGGTCGATCACCGTGGTGGGCTCCAGGCTGCAGGCGCCGCTGTCGATCACCAGTTCGATCTGCTTTTCCAGCCGGGCGCGGATGTCGTCGGCGTTGGTCAGCGGCAATTCGTCGTCCGGCAGGTTCAGGGTGGTGCCCAGCAGCGGCTGGCCCAGTTCTTCCAGCAGCATGTGGGCGATGCGGTTCTGCGGCACGCGCAGGCCGATGGTCTTGCGCGAAGGGTGGGACAGGCGGCGCGGCACTTCCTTGGTGGCTTCCAGGATGAAGGTGTAGGCGCCCGGCGTGGCCGCCTTGAGCAGGCGGTACTGGCGGTTGTCGACCTTGGCGTACTGGGAGATTTCAGACAAGTCGCGACACAGGAGCGTCAGGTGGTGCTTGTCGTCCACGCCGCGGATGCGGCGCACGCGTTCGACCGCGTCCTTGTTGTCCAGCTGGCAGACCAGCGCGTAGCAGGAATCGGTCGGCAAGGCGACCAGGCCTCCCTGATGGATGATCTGCGCCGCCTGCTTGATCAGGCGCAGTTGCGGATTGTCGGGATGGATTTCGAAAAACTGACTCATGACATCACTTCCAGTATCACTTCCAATGCATAGGCCATCGGCCATCGTCAAAAAATGCAAAACGGCGGTGTCGCCACCGCCGTTCCTGTCGTTCCGTTATGTTAACGCTGGCCGCGCAGGGCTGCGATACGCTGCTCCAGCGGCGGGTGCGTCGAAAACAGCTCCATGATACCCGGCTTGTCGCTGATGCCCATGGCCGCCATCGATTGCGGCAGGCCGTCGGGCGTGAAACCGCCCAGCCGCGCCAGTGCCTGGATCATCGGCTGCGGGCTGCCCAGGAGGCGCGCCGAGCCGGCATCGGCACGGAATTCGCGGTGGCGCGAAAACCAGGCCACGATGATCGAGGCGCCGATGCCGAACACGACCTGGCACACCATCACGGTCACCATATAGCCGATGCCGGGGCCGGAACTATCATTATTGCGGCGCAGGGCCGAGTCGACAAAATAGCCGACCACGCGCGAGAGGAAGACCACGAAGGTGTTCACCACGCCCTGGATCAGCGTCATGGTCACCATGTCGCCGTTGGCGATGTGGGCGACTTCGTGGCCCAGCACCGCCTCCACTTCATCCTTGGTCATGCCTTGCAAGAGCCCGGTGGACACCGCCACCAATGCCGAGTCGCGGAAGGCGCCGGTGGCAAAGGCATTGGGTTCGCCCTCGTATACCGCTACCTCGGGCATGCCGATGCCGGCGCGCTGGGCCAGCGTGCCAACGGTCTGCACCAGCCACACCTCGGTGCCGTTGGCCGGCGTTTCGATCACGCGCGCGCCGGTCGACCACTTGGCCATGGTCTTGCTCATCAACAGGGAAATGATCGACCCGGTAAAGCCGACCACCAGCGAAAACACCAGCAGCATCGGCAAGTTCAGGCCGGCCTGCGTGAGGAAACGGTCCACGCCCAGCAACGACAAGATGACGCTCATCACAACCAGCACGGCAATGTTGGTCGCAACAAACAGCAAGATTCGTTTCATTGGGAAAACTCCTATCTGGAAAGTGGTTATTAGATAGGATTCTAATACCGGAAATTCAAGAGCTTACAAATCCCAGTCATGCCATACCGGGGTCAACCCCTTGGGCAGCGGCGGCAACGCCCCCAAATCGACCCGCGATTCGCCCGGCCCGTGGAAATCGGAACCCATCGAGGCCAGGAAACCGTAACTGCGCGCTACCTGCGCATATTCCTCGTATTGCTCCGGGGTATGGCTGCCGGTATTGACTTCGATGGCGGCGCCGCCCAACTGCTTGAATTCGTCGAACAGCGCGCAGAATTGCGTCTGCGTGTACTGGTAGCGCCCCGGATGGGCGATCACCGCCACGCCGCCGGCGCCGCGGATCCAGTCCACCGATTCCTTCAGCGTGGCCCAGCGGTGCGGCACGTAGCCAGGCTTGCCTTCGGTGAGGTAATTGGCGAATACCTCCCGGGTATCGCCGCAGTGCCCGGCCTCGACCATGTAGCGCGCGAAGTGCGTGCGCGAGATCAGGTCGGGATTGCCGACGTGCCTGAGCGCGCCTTCGAAGGCGCCGCAAATGCCGACCTTTTCCAGCCCGCTTGCAATCTCGCGCGCACGGCGTTCACGGCCGTTGCGCGTGGCGTACAAGCCCTCGATCAGCGTCCGGTTGGTTTCATCGACCCGCAATCCCACGATATGCACCGTCTGGCCGGCCCAGGTGACCGAGATTTCCACGCCGGGGATGTAGCGCATGCCCAGCGCCTCGGCCGCCGCGCGCGCGCGCGCCACGCCGCCCAGTTCGTCATGGTCGGTCAGCGCCCAGACATCGACGCCGTTGGCTTTGGCGCGCGCCGCCACCTGTTCCGGCGACAGCAGGCCGTCGGAGACGTTGGAATGGCAATGCAGGTCGAACTTGAGTTGGGACATAAGCAATGAAGCGCGCTGAAATCCGGACGGGCCGCTTGTGGCGGCAGCCGGTCAGGCTGGCTGCAAAAACGGGATGTAAACGTTGTCCATTGTACTCCCCATCCGCCTCCCGCGCCGCCGCCGGCTCAGGCCGGCCGGGCCAGGAAGCGCTCGACCAGCGCCGCCAGCAGCTCGGGCTGGTCGTGGTGCAGCATATGGCCGGCGTCGCCGATCATCTCTACCTGCACCTTGGGAATGAAACCGATGCGGCGATCGATCTCGTCGCGCATCAGCGCATGCTGGCCGAAGAAGCGCCAGATATCGCTCTCCTTGGCCTCGACCCACAGCACCGGCGCCGTGATCTGGCTCCAGCAGGCCATCATTTCGTCGACACGGTACAGGATGGGGCTGACCTGCTTATGCGCCGGATCACCCAGGATCTGCCACAGGCCGGCCGCATCCTGCGCCGCCCAATGCGGCGCCAGAAAGGCGGCGCGCTCGTCGGACAGCCGCACATTGTTCTTTTGCAGCCGTGCGGCCACCTCTTGCAGCGAATCGTAGCCGCGCATGAGCGGCCGGTTGCGCACCTCGTCCATCCATTGCGCGAAGCGGCCCGGCGCCTGCTCTGCCCTGGCCGAAGGCAGGCCCAGGCCTTCCAGGTTGATCAGCCGGCGGATGCGTTGCGGCCGCACGCCGGCATACAGGGTGGCGACGTTGCCGCCCATGCTGTGGCCCAGCAGGTCGACGGCCTCTTCGGCCTCTGCGCCGGCATAGTGCGCCAGGATGGCATCGAGATCGGCCAGGTAATCGGGAAACCAGTAGGAGTCGGCATGGGTGCGCTCGGACAGGCCGAAGCCGCGCCAGTCGGGAGCGATCACATGCCAGTCGCCCTGCAGCGCATCGACCATGAACTGGAACGAGGCCGACACATCCATCCAGCCATGCAGCATGAAGAGCTTCGGCGCACCGGGGTCGCCCCAGTGGCGCACGTGGTAGCGCAGGCCGCGCACCTGCAGGAATTCCGATCGGGATGGCTTATCGTGGGCGCCGGGCTGGGTCATGGTCGTCTTTGTCGTGCTGCATGGATGAAGCAGCAGAGTATAGACAAATTAGAACGATCGTGCGCGAAGCATCACAACAATGCCGAAGCGGTTCATTGCAGGAAGCGCCCCAGGTCGAAGGTGGACTCCTTCCCGATACGGGCGAAGTTCTGCTCCAGCCATTCCGACGCCCGCTCGCGCCCCTGCTGGTGCAGGCTGCGGATGAAGCTGGCTTGCGTATTGAGCTTGGAGAGGTTGCTCAACTGCTCCATCAGTTCATTGGCATCGATCATGTGCATGTTGAGCTGGCGCAGGCGCCGCTCCAGCGAACCGAAGGCCACCGCGGAATTCTCGGCCTCGCGCTTGGCCAGCGCCAACCCGCCCAGCTCGGTGAAGAAGGCCGAACTGAAGCTGATCTCCGACAGCCGCTGGCCGATATCGTGGCTGGAGGTTGGCGTTCCCCCGCGCCGGCTGGGATGCAGCAGCACCACCATCACATCGCGCGCGGAACAGGCATGCAGCAGCGGGAAGATCGGCGGATTGGCGGTCAGGCCACCATCCCAGTAGGCCTCGCCGTCGATCTCGATGGGCCGGTGCAATGAAGGCAGGCAGGCCGAGGCCAGCAACACGTCCACCGACAGCTCGCGGTTGCGGAAAATCTTCAGGATGCCGGTGCTGACCTGGGTGGCGGCGATGAACAGCTTGACATCGCGCTGCTCGCGCAGGCGTTCGAAATCGACCTGCTCGGTGAGGATGTCGCGCAGGGGATTGATGTCCAGCGGGTTCAACTGCGCGGGAGAGAAAAAGCGCGTCATCGCCAGCAAGGTCCGCATGCCCGGCATGGGCGCGGGATTGGGCACGGCCGCGGCAAAGTCCGGCTGGATGAAATCGAAGGGTTCGCGCGTGGAGAGGCTGGTCCAGAAGCGTTCCAGCGCGGCGCGCGCGCCTTCGCGTCCATCCTGCACATAGCCTTGCGTCATCACCACCGCGTTCATGGCGCCGGCAGAAGCGCCGCTGATGCCCTCGAACTCAAGCCGGCCATCCTCCAGCAGGCGATCCAGCACGCCCCAGGTAAAGGCGCCGTGCGAACCGCCGCCCTGCAAGGCCAGACTGACGATCTTGTTTTGCATGATGTCCTTTCGAGACCTCCCACCGGATACACCGCCATCCTGCCGCTATGTCATCCTTCTGTCATCGGGCAAGTTTATGCTGCACCGCACTAAGAGCATGGTATAACATGTTCTGAGATTAAATGGAGTGTTTGCTTTCCGGCAAAGAAACACAACAGCCATTTGCCATTGTATTGACGGACATTGCAGAGGACACATGAAATCGATTTGCGTATATTGCGGTTCTTCCCCCGGCGCTACCCCGGCGTATGCCGACGCGGCGCGCAAGCTGGCCCAGGAAATGGTCAAGAACAACATTGCGCTGGTGTATGGCGGCGGCAACGTCGGCCTGATGGGCATCATCGCCACTGAAATCATGAAGCTGGGCGGCGAAGCCACCGGCGTCATCCCCAAGGCGCTGCTGGACAAGGAACTCGGCCACAACGGCCTGACCCGCCTGCACATCGTCAAGGACATGCACGAACGCAAGGCCATGATGGCCGAACTGTCGGACGGCTTCGTCGCCATGCCCGGCGGCATGGGCACGCTGGAAGAGCTGTTCGAGGTGCTGACCTGGGCGCAACTGGGCTTCCACTACAAGCCGATCTGCCTGTACAACGTGGAAGGCTTCTACAACAACCTGATCGCCTTCGTCGACCATCTGGTGTCGCAGCGCTTTGTCAGCGCCGACCAGTCCAAGCTGATGATGCATGAGGCCGATCCGGCGGTGCTGATCGAACGTTTCCAGACCTTCAAGCCCAGCTATATCACCAAGTGGGCCGACCGCGAAGCGGTGGCCAATCTGGTGCCGTAACCGGCAACGTTGCCAAGGCATCGACGCCTGCTCAACATGACTGTCTCCCGGCGTTGGCCGGGACGACGGCAACAAAAATGCCCGCCTCTTTCGAGCGCGGGCATTTTTTATTTCAGCCTCGGCGGCGCTCAGGCATCCAGCGCCTGGCGGAAATCCCCGACCAAGTCGTCGGTGTCTTCCAGTCCCACCGACACGCGGATCAGCGATTCGGCGATTCCCATGCCGGCGCGGCGCTCGGCGCCCATCTCGTAGAAAATGGTATGCGCCACCGGGATCACCAGCGTACGGGTGTCGCCCAGGTTGCTGGACGGCACCGCCAGTTGCAAACGGTTCAGGTAGTCGAAGCAGTCGATGCCGTCCTTCAGTTCGAACGACAGCAGGCTGCCGTAGGAGCGGAACAATTGCTTCGACAGCGCATGCTGGGGATGCGACGCCAGGCCGGGGTAGTACACCGCCGCCACGCGATCGTCGGCGTCCAGCATCTGCGCCAGCGCCAGCGCGTTCTTGCATTCGCGCTCCAGGCGCAGCGCCATGGTTTCGGCGCCGACCGCGATGTGGTGCGCCGCTTCCGGGCCCAGCGACGCGCCGAAGTCGCGCAAGGCCTTGGCGCGGATCTGCGCCATGCCCCACTGCGGCGCCGGGTTCTTCTTGTAGCTGTCGGCGATATGCGGATAACGGGTCCAGTCGTATTCGCCGGTATCGGTCAGCGCGCCGCCCAGCGCATTGCCGTGGCCGGCGATCGACTTGGTCAGCGAGTTGACCACCAGGCCCGCCCCCACCGCCTTGGGCTGGAACAGGTAAGGCGAGGTCATGGTGTTGTCCACCACGTAGAGGATGCCGCGCTGGCGGCACAGCTCGCCGATGCGCTGCAGATCCGCCACCTGGGTGCGCGGGTTGGCGATGGTCTCGACGAACACCAGGCGCGTTTGCGGGGTGATCGCGGCTTCCACGTTCTTCACATCGGTGGCATCCACCATCGACACCTTGGCGCCCTGCGCGTCCACCGTCATCCACAGGCTGTTGGTATTGCCGAACAGGAAGGCCGACGACACCACATGATCGCCCTCGCGCAGCAGGCCCTGGACGATGGCGCCGATGGCGGCCATGCCGGTGGCGAAGCAGATGGTGGACTTGCCGCCTTCCATCTTGTTGATCTTGTCTTCCAGCGCGGCGACCGTCGGGTTGCCCTGGCGGCCGTAGCGGTAGCCGGGCTGCTTGCCCTGGAACACTTCGGCCAGTTGGCGCGCATCCTTGTAGCCGAAGGCCACCGAGGTGTGGATGGGCTTGTGCAGCGAACCGTGCTCGATGTCTTTTTGCCGGTCGCTGTGCAGGATGGTGGTGGTGAAGCCGTAGGTCTTTTTATCGTTCATCGCGGAATCGGGAAATGCAGGGGTTGGGCAGGAGTTGGGCCAGCGGCACGCAACCGGTGACGGGAATCCGAAATGATAAGCCAGTTTGGCGGCATCCGCTCCAATGAAAAACGCCGGCGCCGCGTGAGCGGCAACCGGCGTCGTTTCCTGGCGGCGCGAGGGGTATCGGATCAGTCCACGCGCGCCAGGTTCAGGTTCAGCTGCGAGCGCACCACATCTTCCAGCGCCGGCTTCGGGTTCTTGCGGGCGTACTCGATGCGGTCGAGGTATTCCTGCGTGATGTCGCCGGTGATGTAATTGCCGTCGAAGCAGGAAGCCTCGAAGTTCTTGAGCGCCGGATTGCATTCCGAGATGGCGCGTTTCATCGCTTCCACGTCCTGGTACACCAGCGAGTCGGCGGTGATCTCGCGGCATACTTCTTCCTCGGTGCGGCCGTAGGCGATCAGTTCGTCGCGCGTAGGCATGTCGATGCCGTAGACGTTGGGGAACTTCACCGGCGGCGCGGCCGAAGCGAAGATCACGTTCTTGGCGCCGGACTCGCGCGCCATTTGCACGATCTCGCGGCTGGTGGTGCCGCGCACGATGGAGTCGTCCACCAGCAGCACGTTCTTGCCCTTGAATTCGCTGCCGATGGCGTTCAGTTTCTGGCGCACCGATTTGCGGCGCAGCGCCTGGCCCGGCATGATGAAGGTGCGGCCGATATAGCGATTCTTGATGAACCCTTCGCGGTATTCGATGCCCAGCTTCAGGGCCAGCTCCATAGCGGCCGGACGCGAGGAATCGGGGATCGGCATGACCACGTCGATCTCGCCGTGCTTGAACTCGCGGCGGATCTTGTCGGCCAGGAACTCGCCCATCTTCAGGCGGGTGCCATAGACCGAGGCGCCATCGATGATCGAGTCCGGACGGGCCAGGTAGACGTATTCGAAGGCACAGGGGTTCAGCGTCGGGTTCTCGGCGCATTGCTGGTTGTACAGCTTGCCGTCGTTGTCGATGAAGATCGCCTCGCCCGGCATGACGTCGCGCAGGAAGCGGAAGCCCATGCCTTCCAGCGCCACCGACTCGCTGGCCATCATGTATTCGATGCCCTTGTCGCTCTCGTTGAAGCCCAGGCACATCGGACGGATGCCGTACGGGTCGCGGAAGCCCAGCAAGCCGTGGCCGGCGATCTGCGCCACCACCGCGTAGGAGCCGCGTACGCGCTTGTGCACCATGGCCACCGCCTTGAACAGCGCCGCCGGATCCAGCGAGTAGCCGGTGGTGGCCAGTTGCAGTTCGTGCGCCAGCACGTTCAGCAGGACTTCGGTGTCGGAATCGGTGTTGAGGTGGCGGCGATCGTTCTTGAACATCTCGATCTTCAACTGGTCCGCATTGGTCAGGTTGCCGTTATGCGCCAGGATGATGCCGAACGGCGCGTTGACATAGAACGGCTGCGCCTCTTCTTCGCTGGACGAACCGGCGGTCGGGTAACGCACCTGGCCGATGCCGGTGTTGCCGGGCAGCGAGCGCATGTTGCGGGTGCGGAACACGTCGCGCACAAGGCCGTTGGCCTTGTGCATCGAGAAACCCTGGTGATGGTTGGTGGCGATGCCCGCCGCATCCTGGCCGCGGTGCTGCAGCAGCAGCAGCGCGTCGTACAGCATTTGGTTGACGGGGCTATGAGAGACGATACCGACGATGCCACACATGGTGGACTCCTAACGAAAAACGAAAACGAAAATGAACCGCTACTGCAAACCGCGACCGATGCCGTGGCATCAGACAGGGACGGAAAAACTCACATGCTCGGCAAACTTGCCCGGGAGGAACGGCATCACCGACAGCGCCGCCTCTTCCACCCACGGGCTCAATACCGCATCTTTCCAGAATGGCTGCTGCGGGATCGAGGTGGTGCCGCACAACAACGCCACCGCCACCACGATCAGCACACCGCGCGCCACACCGAAGATGCTGCCAAATCCCCTGTCGACCAGCGTCAGTCCGCTGGCCTTGATCAATTCGCTCAAGGTTCTCGATACCAGCGCCATCAACAGCCGGGTACCGATGAACAAGGCGATGAATGCCACAATCAGTCGTGTCGATTCGCCGGGCACCGCTTCCGGCAGCATGGCCGCCAGCGCTTCGCCATAGGCATTGGCCACCACCAGCGCCACGATCCAGCTCGCCAGCGACAGCACTTCGCGCACCAAGCCTCGCAAGGTGCCGATGATGACCGAACAGGCCATCACCAGCAGCACCAGGTAGTCAAAGATCGTCACGATGACAATATGGCGCTATCGGCGCTCAAATTCAAGCCGGAATGATGGTCGCATTCAGGCCCAGCTTCTTGATGCGGGCGCCCATCTTCTCGGCCTCGTCGCGGCTGGCAAACGGGCCGACGCGGATGCGCGTGCGGTCGCCCGACTGGGTCGCGATCTTCTGCGTGAAGGAATGGATGCCGGCGCCACTGAGCTTGTTGCGCAATTCATTGACCTTGTCCTGGGTCGCCAGCGCGGCGACCTGGATCACGAACTTGCCGCCGGCCGCCGCCGGTTTCTTGTCGGCGCCGGAGGCCGACTTGCCTTCCAGGATCGCCAGTGCGCGCGCATCGTCGCCCTGCTCGGCCGCCTTGGGCTTGGGTGTTTCCTTCTTCGGCGCTTCCTTCTTCGCTTCTTCCTTGCGCTCGGCCGCGGCCGGTTTCTTTTCTTCCGGCTTGGCGGCGGGTTTCTCCGCCGGCCTGGATGGGGCCGCCGGGGCTGCCTGCGCCGCCGCGGCAGGCGCCGGGTTGACGCTGGTCGGCTCGACGATTTCTTCCTTCTGGTCCAGGGCCGACGCCGCCGACGCCAGCTTCTCGCCGCCAGGTTGCGCGCCCTGGTCGGACTGCGCGCCGCCAGCGATGGCATTGGCGGCCGGCTGGTCCTTGGATGGAATCTGGATGGCGATGTCTTCGTTCAGGGACTTCGGCTCGGAATCGAGGATCATCGGCAGCACGATGACTACCGCCAGCGCCAGCGCCACGGCCCCGATCAGGCGGCGGCGGGCGCGTTTCTTTTCCGGCAGCAGCGGGTCGGCTGCGGCTTCCTTGCCGGCCTTGCCGCGTCCGCCCGGGGCACGGCCCGGCGTATTGGATGCGCGGTTGCTGCGGCTGCGCAGAACCGATGTTTCCTCCGCGGAACGCGAACGGAATTCGCCCTGGTCTGAAGCAGATTCCTGCTTGTTTTTACGGAAAAACGAGAACAAGCCCATGCGGAGTCGAATTGAATTGATCTGAATGTCTGAAAAAACTGCCCGGCACATCAGGCCCTGGCGCGGCTGGGAGGGTATTCACCCGTCTGTCTGGCATGCGCGCCTTGCTTGCGGATGCGGCGCGCGTATGCCGGCCTCTGGATCCGTTCCGGAATCAGTGCAAACCGGGACGGCGCACTTGCATCACGCCCGCCACGGTAAGGAAGGATCCGAAAACCACAATTCTATCATTCTCCCCTGCTCTGCTCAGGGCATTTGCGTACGCGGCAGCGGGCGTGTCGAAGGTCTCGATGCTGCGCGCCGCATCGGGCTTGAATTCCGGCTCCACGCCGGCTTCCAGCAGGGCATCCTTGAGTTGTTGCGCCGTAGCAGCGCGCGGCAGCGGCAAATCGGTCACGCACCAGTGATCGATCTTGTCCTTGAGGTGGCCGATGACGCCTTCGATATCCTTGTCCAGCATGGAACCGAACACCGCATAGGTGTAGGGATGAAAGCCCATGTTGTCGAGGTTTTGCGCCAGCGTGGCGGCCGCGTGCGGGTTGTGCGCCACGTCCAGGATCACCAGCGGCTGGCCCGGCAGCACCTGGAAGCGCGCCGGCAGTTCGACCGTGGCCAGGCCCGTGCGCACGTCCTGCGCGCCCACCGGCAATACCTCGCGCAGCGCTTCCAGCGCGGCCAGCGCGGCCGATGCGTTCAATATCTGGTTGGCCCCGCGCAAGCTCGGGTAAGCCAGCGAATTGCGGCGCATGCCGCGTCCGCCGTAGGCCCATTGCTGCTTGTCACCCTGGTAATTGAAGTCGCGCCCCAACAGCCACAGGTCGGCGCCGATCTTCTCGGCATGGGCAATGAGCGACTTGGGTGGCACCGGATCGCCGCAGACGGCGGCCTTGCCGGGACGGAAGATGCCGGCCTTCTCGAAGCCGATCTCCTCGCGCGTGTTGCCCAGGTATTCGGTGTGGTCGATGTCGATGCTGGTGACGATGGACACATCCGCATCCACTACGTTGACCGCATCCAGCCGGCCGCCCAGGCCGACTTCCAGGATCGCCACGTCCAGCCTGGCGTCGGCCAGCAGCTTCATGATGGCCAGCGTGGTGAATTCGAAATAGGTCAGCGAGACGTCGCCGCTTTCAATGCGTCCCGCTTCCACGGCGTTGAAGGCGGCGATCAGTTGGGCGTCGCTGGCCATGTCGCCGTCGATGCGGGCGCGCTCGTTGAAGTGCAGGAAATGCGGCTTGATGTAGAGGCCCACGCGGTAGCCGGCGCGCCTCAGGATCGATTCCAGCATGGCGCAGGTCGAGCCCTTGCCGTTGGTGCCGGCCACCATGATGACCGGGCAGTCGAACCGGATATCGAGCTTCTGCTTGACCTGCATGACGCGATCCAGCCCCATGTCGATCTGCTTGAAGTGGCGCTGCTCCAGCAGGGCCAGCCATTCGTTGAGGCTGCTAGGGGTTGGGGATGCTTGCGATGTCATGGCGCCGCTCGATGGAAAAAACAAATCTGCAAAAAACAAAGCCCGGATTTGCTGTCCAGCAAATCCGGGCCTGAAGTATACCGCGTATCAGGAAATGGTTTCGGCCGCCTGGTTTTGCAGCAGGGCCAGCAAATGGGCGATTTCCTCGCGCATCTGGCGGCGGTCGACGATCATGTCGATGGCGCCCTTGGTCACCAGGAATTCGGCGCGCTGGAAGCCTTCCGGCAGTTTCTCGCGCACCGTGTTCTCGATCACGCGCGGGCCGGCAAAGCCGATCAGCGCACGGGGCTCGGCCATCACCACGTCGCCCATGAAGGCGAACGAGGCCGACACGCCGCCCATGGTGGGGTCGGTCAGCACGCTGATGAACGGCAGTTTCTTTTCCGACAACTTGGTCAGCATGGCAGTGGTCTTGGCCATCTGCATCAGCGACAGCAGGCCTTCCTGCATGCGCGCGCCGCCGGTGGCGGTGATGCAGATGAACGGCACTTTCTGCTCCAGCGCCGCCTGGGCGCCGCGGGTGAAGCGCTCGCCGACCACCGAGCCCATGGAGCCGCCCATGAATTCGAATTCGAAGCACGCCACCACAACCGGCAGGGTCATGATCGCGCCGCCCATGACCACCATGGCATCGGTTTCGCCGGTGGATTCCATGGCGTCCTTGAGACGGTCGGGGTACTTCTTGCTGTCCTTGAACTTGAGGGTGTCGACCGGCAGCGCCTCCTGGCCGATCTCATAGCGGCCGCCTTCGTCGAGCAGGGCATCGAGACGAGCGCGGGCGCGGATGCGCATATGGTGGCTGCACTTGGGGCAGACGTGGAGATTGGACTCCAGGTCGGTACGGTAAAGCACTGCTTCGCAGGAGGGGCACTTGACCCACAGGCCTTCCGGGATAGCCTTGCGGCTGGTGGAGCCGCGTTGAATCTGGGGTGGCAATAACTTCTCGAGCCAGCTCATAGAGTCCTCTTTCAAATTTCCGGTGGCGCATTGTACCAGAGGCCGCCAACGACGCACGTAAAGCCAGGCAAGGCTGGCCGGAGGGCCTTTCCGGGGCATCCGGCCCGGCAGGGTTGCCAAAAAAGAAAGCCTCCGGAGGCAAACCGGAGGCGTTTTTCATGCCGCACGGCAATGCCGGCCGTCTCAGCTGTCCAGCGCCCGGCGGATATCGGCCACGAAGGCCTGCACCGCTTCGCATGCCTTGTTGGGCGGCGTGTTTTCCAGTTCCGAGATGATGCGGCTGCCGATCACCACCGCGTCCGCCGCCGCGCCCACCGCTTTCGCGGTAGCGCCGTCGCGGATGCCAAAGCCCACGCCGATCGGCAGCTTGACGTGCTGGCGGATGGCGGCGATGCGTTCGGCCACTTCGGCCGTGTCGATATGGCCGGCGCCGGTCACGCCCTTGAGCGACACGTAGTATGAAAAGCCGCTGCTGACCTTGGCCACCTGGCGGATGCGCTCCTCGGTCGAGGTCGGCGCCAGCAGGAAGATCGGATCCATGCCGTTGGCCTGCATCTTCTGCGCAAACTCTTCGCACTCTTCCGGCGGATAGTCGACCACGATGGTGCCGTCCACGCCCGCCTCCCTGGCGGCCGCGATGAAGGCATCGATGCCAAAGCGCTCGATCGGGTTGGCGTAGCCCATCAGCACCACCGGGGTATGGCTGTTGGTCTGGCGGAATTGGCGCACATAGCCGAGCACGTCGCGGGTGCTGACGTTGAACTTCAGGGCGCGCTCGCAGGCGCGCTGGATCACCGGGCCCTCGGCCATCGGGTCGGAGAACGGCACGCCCAGTTCGAGGATGTCGACGCCGCCGGCCACCAGCGCGTGCATCAGCGGCACGGTCAGTTCCGGCGCCGGGTCGCCGGCGGTGATGAAGGTAATCAGGGCCTTGCGCTTCTGCTCGGCCAGCTTGGAGAAAGTCGGTTGGATTCTGGACATGGTCTTTGCGTGTTCCGTGGTTGTTCAGGCTGCATGCCCGGACGGCAGGGCCGGCCGGGCCACGTGAGGCATCCGGCCGGGGCTTAGCCCTGGCGCTGCTGCACGGTATGCATATCCTTGTCCCCCCGGCCGGACAGGTTGGCCAACACGATCTTGTCCTTGGGCAGCGTGGCCGCCAGCTTGGCCGCGTAGGCCAGCGCGTGGCTGGACTCCAGCGCCGGAATGATGCCCTCGATGCGGCAGCAGGTGTTGAACGCCTCCAGCGCCTCTTCGTCGGTGATGCATTCGTAGCTGGCGCGGCCGCTGTCCTTCAACCATGCGTGTTCCGGGCCCACGCCCGGATAGTCGAGGCCGGCCGAGACCGAATGGGTCTCGATGATCTGGCCGTTCTCGTCCTGCAGCAGGTAAGTGCGGTTGCCGTGCAGCACGCCCGGCGAGCCCAGCGTTAGCGAGGCCGAATGGCGGCCGGTATCCAGGCCGTCGCCGGCGGCTTCGACGCCCACCAGCTTGACGTCCTGGTAGTCGATGTAAGGGTAGAAGATGCCCATGGCGTTGGAGCCGCCGCCCACCGCCGCCACCACGTAGTCGGGCTGGCGCGCGGCGATCTCGGGCATCTGCACGATGCACTCGTTGCCGATCACCGACTGGAAGTCGCGCACCATCATCGGGTAGGGATGCGGGCCGGCCACGGTGCCGATGATGTAGAAGGTCGACTCGACGTTGGTGACCCAGTCGCGCATGGCTTCGTTCAAGGCATCCTTGAGCGTCTTGGAGCCGGACTCCACCGGCACCACCTTGGCGCCCAGCAGGTTCATGCGGTAGACGTTCTGCAGCTGGCGCTTGACGTCCTCGCTGCCCATGTAGACGATGCACTCCATGCCGAAGCGCGCGCAGATGGTGGCGGTCGCCACGCCATGCTGGCCGGCGCCGGTCTCGGCGATGATGCGCTTCTTGCCCATGCGCTTGGCCAACAGGGCTTGGCCGATCACGTTGTTGATCTTGTGGGCGCCGGTGTGGTTCAGGTCTTCGCGCTTGAAGTAGATCTGCGCGCCGCCGGCCAGTTCGGACCAGCGCCTGGCGTGGTAGATCGGGCTCGGGCGGCCGACGAAGTGCTTCAGCTCGGTGTGGAACTCGGCCAGGAACTGCTCGTCATGCTGGTAGTGGGCGTAGGCTTCGCGCAGCTCGGTCAGGGCCAGCGTCAAGGTCTCGGCCGCGAAGCTGCCGCCGTAGGGGCCGAAGTGGCCGCGCGCGTCGGGCATGTTGTAAGGCGCCGACTGGTGCAAGGCGGCGGGTGCAATGGCTTGGCGCTCGGCGAAGTTGCCGAGCGGATTGAGTTCTTTCATGGAAATCCTCTGTACAGGTTGCGCGCTACGCTTGCGTAGCATCCGCCAGGCGAACCGCTTGTATGAAGGCGGCAATCCTGGCGGCATCCTTGATGCCCTTGGCGGCTTCGACACCGCTGCTGATGTCGACCGCATAGGGACGAACGCCAGCCACCGCCTCAGTGGCGTTGTGCACGCTCAAGCCACCACTTAAAACGGCCCGAGGCGCGAGTTCTTTTGGAATGACTGACCAATCGAAGACCTTTCCGCTGCCGCCATATTGCTCGACCAGGGTGTCGAGCAGCAAGCCGTTGAAGAACGGGCTGGCAGAGCGATATTGAAGCTCGTATTCTAGCAAATCAGCAGGCTGCGTAGCGCTTCCGATGCGCGCGGCGCGCATGAAGGGGCGCACCACGGCGGCGGCGATAGCCGCGCATTGCTGCGGCGTCTCGTCGCCGTGGAATTGCAACAGCGTCAACGGCACCTGCGCCAGCACTGCCCTCACCTCTTCGACGCTCGGGTTGACGAACAGCCCGACCGTGCTGACGAACGGCGGCACGCCGGCGGCCAGTTCGGCGGCCTGCTGCGCGGTCACATAACGCGGACTCTTGGGGTAGAACACGAAACCGACGGCATCGGCCCCGCTGGCCACGGCGGCGGCGACGTCTTCCTTGCGGGTCAGGCCGCAGATCTTGATTCGGGTACGGTGGGTCATGGCAATGGCACCTGCGATAGTTATCGGTTGTTCATGGGCTGGGGTGTCGCCGCTACAACCAGGGCCAGGCGCGCGCTTCCTGCGGCAGGGCCCAGGTGTCGGGATAGTCGACGCGCGCCAGATACAAGCCGTCCGGCATGAAGGTCGGCGCGGCGCGGCTGCGGTCGCGCTGGGCCAGCACCTGGGCGATCCATTCCGGCGGCTGATTGCCGTTGCCCACGAAGATCAGCGAACCGACGATGTTGCGCACCATGTGGTGCAGGAAGGCATTGGCCTTCAAGGTGAATACGATCATATCGCCGTGGCGGCGCACGGTGATGCTTTCCATCTGCCGCACCGGCGACTTGGCCTGGCATTCGACCGCGCGAAAACTGGTGAAGTCGTGCTCGCCGATCAGGTGCTGCGCGGCCCGGTGCATGCGTTCGGCATCCAGCGGACGGAAGGTCCAGCCGGCCTTGCCGGCCAGCAGCGGCGAGCGCACCGGATGGTTGTACAGCACATAGTGATACGTGCGCGCCACCGCGGAAAAGCGTGCGTGGAAACCGAATTGCGCCGGCATGGCGGTGCGGCCGGCGCCGTGCGCCTCTTCCGTCTGCGCGGCCAAGGCGGCAATGGCGGCATCGTCCACATAAGGCAGTTCGCAAGCCCAGCGCACGGCAATGCTCGGCGGCAAGAAGGCATTGGTGCCGCGTACCCATGAGAACAGGTCGCGCGCGATGGCCGTGTCGAAATGCACCACCTGCTCCAGCGCATGCACGCCCGAGTCGGTACGGCCGGCGCAGGTAGTGGCGATGCGCTGCAGGGTGAAACGCTCCAGGGCGGCTTCCAGCTGGTCCTGCACCGTCTGGCGGTGCGGCTGGGTCTGCCAGCCCTGCCATTGCGAGCCGTCGTATTGCACGCCCAGCGCCACGCGGCGCAGGCCTGCGCCCTGTTCTGCCGCCGCGCCCGATTGTCCTGATGTATCTGTCATTGCCTTGGTGTGTATTGCACGTATTACATGTATTGCATGTATTGCACGCATGCGGCCCCGCTATGCGGGACCACAAAAACAAACGGGCACCTCATGCGAGGCGCCCGCGAGATGGAGCTATTGTAATCGCTCGATGCGTTCAGGCCAGTTTCGACAGCATGTCCTTGGCCCGCGCCACCTGGGCGTCGTTGCCGCCGCGCGTGACTTCTTCGAGCAATTCGCGCGCGCCTTCCTTGTCGCCGATCTCCTGGTACGCAGCGGCCAGATCCAGCTTGGTGGTCATTTCCGCCTCGAAAGCCGATTCTTCATCCTCTTCCAGCAGGTTGGCCGACGGCGGCGGCGCCGGGGGCTCGGCCGGCAAATCCAGGTCGAGGTCGGCCAGGCTCATGGCCGGCTTGGCATCATCGCCGCTGTCGAGCAAGGATGAGGCGGAAGTCGATGCGGGCAGGATCGGTTCGTTGTCGTCCGGCTTGGCGCCATTCTCCAAGTCCAGATCGAAATCGATATCCTTGCCCAGGTCGACCGCCGGCATGGCCGCGGATGGCTGGATCTCGGCGCCCTTGAAGTCGCTCAGGTCGAACTCCATGCCCGGCTCTTCCGGCTCGGGCGCTGCCGGCGCTTCGGGCGTGCCGCCGTACAGGGGATTGGTCGGATCGAGCACGATGCCCAGGCTGGCGGCCTTGACCCATGCCTCATTCAGGCCGCCGCTCAGTTGATGCAGGTCGAGGGCGACCTTGTTGAAACTGTCCACGTCCTGGCGCTTGGCGTAGATTTCCAGCAGCTTGGAATGCAGCGCCTGGCGTTCGGGTTGGGTCTGCAAGGCCAGCTTGAGGATATCCTCGGCCTGTTCGTCGCGGCCGTAAGCGATGTACATGTCAGCCTCGGCGATCGGATCGACCGGGCCTTCCTCCTCGGCCGGCGCCGCTTCCGCCGCCGGTTCTTCTGCCGCGGCTGGCGGCACGGGCTCGGCATCGACAGCAGCATCGGCCTCAGCTACGGCCGCAGTTGCCGCCGCCGGGGGGGCAGACGCAGGCTCAGGCTCCGCGGCGTCTTCCGCCGCGGGCTCTTCCGCCTTTTTCTTGCGGCGGCGCAGGCCAACCACGCCCAATGCCGCGACCAGCAGCGCGGCAGCGCCGCCGACACCCGCGAGGATGTACGGGTTCTCCCGCACGCTGTCGATGAAGCCGGACTTGGACTCCGGCTTGGCAGGCGCCGGGACGGCTGGCGTTGCCGGCGCAGGGGCGGCCGGAGCCGGCGCCGCCTCGGGCTCGGCCGGTTTCTCGCCAGGCTTGGCGGCATCCGGTGCCGGCGCGGCCTGGGCGGCATCGGCCGGCTTCTGCTGCTCGCTCAGGTCGGCGATGGCCTTGTTCTTCATTTCCAGCAGCTTCTGGAGATCGCTGACGTTCTTCTCAAGCTCCTTGACGCGGTCATTGGCCTCGGACAGCGCGCGCTCGGCCGCCGCCTTCTCTTCGGCCGAACCGGCATTGCCGGTATTGCCCTTGCCGCCGTTGGCGCGCGACAGTTCCAGCCGGTCTTTGGCGGACGCTGTGCCGGAACGCTCCTCCACCCGGGTAGTGATCTTGCCGCCTGCGCTGCGGCGGTCGGCGCCAGGCTTGCCGGCGGGTGCGTTGGCGACCTGCGCGGCCAGCTTGTTGCGGTAGGCGTTGAAATCCTGCGCTTGCGCCACCACCATGCCATGCGCTTCATCCTGGTCGACTGCCGACGCCGTCGGCTGGTCGGGGAGCGCCAGGATGTGGCCGGCCCGCAGGCGGTTGATGTTATTGCCCATGAATGCGTCAGGGTTGGCGCGGTACAGCGCGATCAGCATCTGATCCAGCGAGACGTTGGCCTGCTTGTTGCGCAAGGCGATGCCGGCCAGGGTGTCGCCCTGCTTGACACGGTACTCCGCTGCCTTGCCCGCCGCAGGCCGCGCCACTTCGCCCGACGCCGCCTGCCCTGCCGCCACCGGCACGGCCCCGGGGCTGGCAGACTCAGGCGTAGCGGCCGGGGATGCTTGCTGGCGACGGATCAATTCTTCGGCCAATGCCGATGGGGCCGGACGCTGGACAATCGTGGTCGCGGGCTCTTCGCCGCTGGCCGGAATCTGCGCGCGCGCCGCTGGCGCCGGCGTTGCCTCGGCAGCCACTGTCGTCGGCGCCGGCCGGGCAGGCACTACCTGCTGCAACGCCGGGGACGGCGCCTCGGATGCAGCCGCTGGCGTCGATTCAGCCTTGGCGGCCGTCGCGCCCGGCGTCAACGGCGCGACCTGGGCATTGCGCGGCGTCTTGCTGTCGGCGGGGTCGAGCAGGAAGGTGTATTCGCGCACCAGTTTCGAATTGCCGGCCGACAGTTCCAGCAACAGGTCGACAAACGGCTCGCTGACCGGCTGCGACGAGCTGATGCGAATGAAATGGCGTCCCTGGCGCTGTTCGACAGCGAAACTCAGCGACGACAGGATGGGGTTGTAATCGACGTTGGCGCGGCTGAATGCCTCGGCCGACGCCAGCTTGGCCGAAAGCTTGTCCGCCTCGTCGGCGCCCACCGAGGTGACTTCGATCTCGGCGCGCAGCGGCTGGCCCAGGGAAGACAGCACGGTCAGCTTGCCCAGGCCGGCGGCATGCGCGCCCAGCGGGATGGCCAGCGCCAATGCCAGCGCGGCGCTGAGTTTCTTGATCTGTGACAGGGGGAGCGTCTTGTTTGTATTCAGAGGCATGTTTTATATGGCGTAGAGAAACGTTCCGCTAAGAACCCGTCACGCTCTTGTTCAATCAAATGGAAGCGGTGATTGGTGCATGTTGACGCCCGGATCCCGGATGTTGCGCCGGTTCCGGCTCTGCTCTGTACCCATCGGCAGCCCCACCGGGGAGCATGCCTCTCGCAGGGGGCGAAGAGTCAGGCTTCAGACCCATTTCATCAACTCCAGCAAATTCAGCCTGTTGGCTTGCCCGCATCAGCAATGGCGCCAGCGATCTTTACTGGGCCATCCCGCCGGCATGCCAGCCACATTTTGTTGGCTTTCATGAAATGAATTTAGATTTTCAACTTATCATCAAGAACTTACACCCGCAAGTGTAACCAAGTTCTCAAGACGAGAAAAACCCGCCAGTCACCACTTGCATGGTCACTGGCGGGCTATTGTTGCAGACTGACAACGATGTAGGCAAGCCCCAGGGCCTGTTACCAGGCCCTAAACGCATCAAACCCGCCTATCCGGCCGACTGCCGGGCAAACCTAGTTCAGGTTGCCCAGGATGATGCGCAACATGCGGCGCAGCGGTTCGGCCGCGCCCCACAGCAGTTGGTCGCCGATCACGAAGGCCGAGATGTATTCCGGCCCCTGGTTGAGCTTGCGCACGCGGCCCACGCCGATTTCCAGGCCGCCGGTGATGGCCGCCGGAGTCAGTTCCTTGACCGTGACCGGACGCTCGTTCGGCACCCATTTCACCCACTGGTTGCCGGCGCGGATGATCGATTCGATTTCCGACAGCGGCAGGTCGCGCTTCAGCTTGATGGTCAGCGCCAGGCTGTGGCAACGCATCGCGCCGATACGCACGCACAGGCCGTCGACCGGGATGATCTTCTCGTTGCCGAGGATCTTGTTGACTTCGGCCTGGCCCTTCCACTCTTCCTTGGACTGGCCGTTTTCCAGCTGCGCGTCGATCCAGGGGATCAGGCCGCCGGCCAGCGGCGCGCCGAAAAACTCGGTCGGCACGTCTTCGCGGATGGTCTTGGCGACCTTGCGGTCGATGTCCAGGATCGCCGACGACGGCGTGGCCAGTTCATCGGCCACTGCCGCGTTGATCACGCCCATGCCCTTCAACAGCTCGCGCATATGGTTGGCACCGCCGCCGGAAGCGGCCTGGTAGGTCATGGAACTGACCCACTCGACCAAACCTTCCTTGAACAGGCCGCCCACGCCCATCAGCAGGATGGAGTTGGTGCAGTTGCCGCCGATGTAATTCTTGACGCCCTTGGCCAGCGCGTCCTTGATCACATTGTTGTTGACCGGATCCAGCACGATCACCGCATCATCCTTCATGCGCAGGGTCGACGCCGCATCGATCCAATAACCGTCCCAGCCGGCCGCGCGCAGCTTGGGGAAGATCTCGGTGGTGTAGTCGCCGCCCTGCGCGGTAATAATGATGTCGCATTTTTTCAGCTCTTCAATGCTGTTGGCGTCTTTCAGCGTCGTTGCCGTTTTGGCGAACGACGGCGCTTTGCCGCCTGCATTCGAGGTCGAGAAAAATACCGGTTCGATGTGATCGAAATCACCCTCGTCCTGCATGCGTTGCATCAGGACCGAACCCACCATTCCACGCCAGCCAACCAAACCAACCAGTTTCATCATCTTTCCCTATTAGTAAATCCTAGAACTTCCATGGTTATCAACGTCGATTGAACACATTTGCCGGACCATCCGGCGAGCAACCCGCCTTGCGGCGGGATTGTCCTTTAGCCAAGCGCCTTGACCACGGCCTCGCCCATCTGCTGGGTATTGACCTTGGTGGTGCCTGCTTCATAAATATCGGCGGTGCGCAGGCCTTGCGCAAGCACTTTCTTCACCGCGTTCTCGATACGGTCGGCCTGTTGGGCCTTGTTCAGCGAGAAACGCAACATCATCGCCGCCGACAGGATGGTCGCCAGCGGATTGGCGATGCCCTTGCCCGCGATGTCCGGCGCCGAACCGTGCGACGGTTCGTACAGGCCCTTGTTGTTGGCGTCCAGCGAGGCCGAGGGCAGCATGCCGATCGAGCCGGTCAGCATGGCCGCGGCGTCGGACAGGATGTCGCCGAACATGTTGCCGGTCACGATCACGTCGAAGTTCTTCGGCGCCTTGACCAGTTGCATCGCGGCATTGTCAACGTACATGTGCGACAGCTCGACCTCCGGATACTCCTTGCCGACCTCGGTCACGATGTCCTTCCAGAACTGGAAGGTTTCCAGCACGTTGGCCTTGTCCACGCTGCACAGGCGCTTGCCGCGCTTGGCCGCAGCCTGGAAAGCGACGTGCGCGATGCGGCGGATTTCCGGTTCGGAATAGCGCATTGTATCGAATCCTTCGCGCGCGCCCTTGAACGGGCCGTCCGGCGCTTCGCGCATGCCGCGCGGCTGGCCGAAATAGATGTCGCCGTTGAGTTCGCGCACGATCAGGATATCGAGGTTCGCCACCAGCTCGGGCTTGAGCGAAGAGGCGCCGGTCAGTTCCGGATAGCAGATCGCCGGACGGAAGTTGGCGAACAGCTGCAGGTGCTTGCGCAGGCCCAGGATGGCCTGCTCCGGGCGCAGCGCGCGCTCGAGCTTGTCGTACTTCCAGTCGCCCACCGCGCCGAACAGGATGGCGTCGGCTTCCTTGGCCAGCTTGAGGGTGCCGTCCGGCAGCGGATGTCCATGCGCCTCGTAGCCGGCGCCGCCGACCGGTGCGGTTTCCATCTCGAACTTTTCGCCCAGCGAATTCAGGACGCGCACGGCCTGGTCGACGATTTCGGGACCGATGCCGTCACCCGGCAGGATTGCAATCTTCATGGCACTCTCTTTTCTCAAGATGGTTCAAAGGTTATGAATGACAAGGGCGGTCATCTGACCGCCCTGCTTTGCTGTACCGCCTACGACCCTCAGATCGTGTTGCTCAGCCAGGGCTGTTCGTGCAGGTGTTTCTCTTCGTAAGCACGAATGATGTCCGATTTGCGTAGGGTCAGGCCGATGTCGTCGAAACCGTTGATCAGGCAGTACTTGCGGAACTCGCTGATCTCGAACGGGAAAGCCTGGCTGCCGTTGGCGGTGGTGACGACCTGCTTTTCCAGGTCGATGACCAGACGATAGCCCGGGAAGGCCTTCACTTCGTTGAACAGGTGGTCGATCTGCTGCTCCGGCAACACGATCGGCAGCAGGCCGTTCTTGAAGCAGTTGTTGAAGAAGATGTCCGCGAAGCTGGGCGCGATCACGGCGCGAAAGCCGTACTGGTCCAGCGCCCACGGCGCATGTTCGCGCGAGGAGCCGCAGCCGAAGTTCTTGCGCGCCAACAGGATCGAGGCGCCCTGGTAGCGCTCCTGGTTGAGCACGAAGTCGGGATTGAGCGGGCGCCTGGAATTGTCCATGCCCGGCTCGCCGTGGTCGAGGTAACGCCATTCGTCGAACAGGTTGGGGCCGAAGCCGCTGCGCTTGATCGACTTCAGGAACTGCTTCGGGATGATCGCATCGGTATCGACGTTGGCGCGATCCAGCGGTGCAACCAGGCCGTCATGGACGATAAATTTATTCATGGCACTGAGTCGGCGCGACATGCACAAACGGCAAGCGCGCCCTTCCTATTTGCTGTTCAACTGTTGGCCGCTCCGCCATGGCGTGCGGAGCGGTCTTTCCTGTTACTTCTTGCTGGCGTCCTGCATCTTTTCGCCGACGGTCTGCACATCCTTGCCGAAACCATCGACGGTATTGCAACCGGCCAGCGAACCGAGCGCGGCAAACAACAGGAACAGGGCGGAGATTTTTCTCATGGTTTTCTCTCTATTACAGGTTACAGGGAACGGACATCCACGAAATGCCCCGCGATTCCTGCGGCAGCAGCCATCGCCGGACTCACAAGGTGGGTGCGGCCGCCGGCGCCCTGGCGGCCTTCGAAGTTGCGGTTCGAGGTCGAGGCGCAACGCTCGCCCGGTTCCAGGCGGTCGGCGTTCATGGCCAGGCACATCGAGCAGCCCGGCTCGCGCCATTCGAAACCCGCATCCTTGAAAATCTTGTCCAGGCCTTCACGCTCGGCCTGTTCCTTGACCAGGCCGGAGCCCGGCACCACCATCGCCAATTTGACGTTGGAAGCGCGGAATTTTCCGCGCACCACCGATGCCGCTTCGCGCAGGTCTTCGATGCGCGAGTTGGTGCAGGAGCCGATGAATACCTTGTCGATGCGGATGTCCTCGATCGGGGTATTGGGCTTCAAGGCCATGTAGGCCAGCGCCTTTTCCATGCCGTCGCGCTTGGTCGGGTCCTTTTCCTTGTCGGGGTCCGGCACGCGCGCATCGACCGACACCACCATCTCGGGCGAGGTGCCCCAGGTGACCTGCGGCTTGATGTCGGCGGCGTTGAGCGTGACCACCATGTCGAACTTGGCGCCCGGATCGGAATGCAGCGAACGCCAGTAGCTGACGGCGCGTTCCCAGTGCGGGCCCGAGGGCGAATACGGACGGCCTTTCAGGTAATGCATCGTGGTGTCGTCGAAGGCCACCATGCCGGCGCGCGCGCCCGCTTCGATGGCCATGTTGCACACCGTCATGCGGCCTTCCATCGACAGCGAGCGGATGGTCGAGCCGGCGAATTCGATCGCGTAGCCGGTGCCGCCGGCGGTGCCGATCTTGCCGATCACGGCCAGCACGATGTCCTTGGCGGTGACGCCGGCCGGCAGCGCGCCGTCGACCTGCACCAGCATGGACTTGGACTTGCGCGCCAAGAGCGTCTGCGTAGCCAGCACGTGCTCGACCTCGGAAGTGCCGATGCCATGCGCCAGCGCGGCGAAGGCGCCGTGGGTGGACGTGTGCGAGTCGCCGCACACCACCGTCATGCCCGGCAGCGTGGCGCCCTGCTCAGGGCCGATCACGTGCACGATGCCCTGGCGCTTGTCGTTCATGCCGAAATACGTCAGGTTGTATTCCTTGGCATTGTCGTCCAGGGTCTCGACCTGCAGGCGGGAGATGGGATCGGCGATGCCGTGCGCCCGGTCGGTGGTGGGGACGTTGTGGTCCGCCACCATCAGGTTGGCCGAATTACGCCAGGGTTGACGTCCGGCCAGCTTCAAGCCTTCGAAGGCTTGCGGGCTGGTCACCTCGTGGAGCAGATGGCGGTCGATATACAGGATGGCGGTACCGTCATCTTCCGTATGAACGACGTGCGACTCCCAGAGTTTGTCGTAAAGCGTCTTGAGCATGTTGCAGTCCTGCAAAGGGCACTGAGCGTTGAAAATAGCATTCGATTATGCCATAAAGCGACAGGTCTTACCCTTCCCGGCGCGTTTTCCGGCGCGCGGCAACAACAGCCAATAATGCTGCGAAGCAGCAATAAAAACGCAGAAGAAGCGGCGCATCGAAAAAGGACGGCATTTCCGGCAATGGATTCGGCTTGAGCGACTAAAGCCTTCGCATCGCTCAGCGCGTCTTGCGGGATTGCCGGTACAAGGGCTCGACGCGTTGCGCATACACCGTGAGGTCGGCGATGCGATCCGCGCTGGAAGGATGGGTCGACAGGAACTTCATCGGCTCCTCGCCGCCCAGCTTCGCCATCTTCTGCCACAGGGTCACCGCCGCCTTGGGATCGTAGCCGGCGCGCGCCGCCAGCTCGACGCCGATGCGGTCGGCCTCGGTTTCATTGGCGCGCGAATTGGGCAGCCCCATCAATCCCATGTAGGCATATTGGGCGCTTTGCTGGCCGACATCGCCGAGGCCCAGCAAGGCCGCGCCGAGGGAAATGGCCGAATTGGCCACCGCCTGCTGCGAAGCGCGCTCGCGCGCATGCTCGCGCAATGCGTGGGCGATCTCATGGCCCATGACCGCGGCCAGTTCGTCATCGCTGATATTGAGCTTGTCGATCAGGCCGCTGTAGACCGCGATCTTCCCGCCGGGCATGCACCAGGCGTTGGCTTCGTCCGAGGCCAGCACGTTGACTTCCCATTTCCATTGCAGCGCATCCTGGCGAAACACCCCGGTCTGCGGGATCAGGCGGTTGGCAACCGCCCTCACGCGCTGCGTCTGCGCGGCGCTGCGGTTCAACTGGCCCTTGTCCCTGGCCTGCGCCAGCACTTGCGCGTATTCCTTGCTGGAAGCCGCCTCCATCTCCTGCGACGACACCAGCATCTGCTGCTTGCGGTCGATGCCGACGGCGCCGCCCTGGGTGGTTTGCACCGTTTCGCAAGCGACCAATCCTGCCAGCGCCACGGCCAGCATGCTGTTTTTCAATATGGGGTTGATGAGCGCCACGCCCGCCTCCGTTAGATTTGATATTTGATGTCGGGAAGGAATGCCTGACAGCGATGATACCGCCTTGGCCGCCATTTCTCACTCCCCGCCTGTCGATTTCAGGCGAGCGATTCGACCATGGCTTGCGCAGACGGTTCGCCAAAAACAAAGCCGGCGATCGTTGGACGACGGCCGGCCTGGTTTCGGGAAAAATCGATCAGCGCAACTGCGGCGTATCGACCTTGACGTCGCCGCATTGCGCGCGATGGCGCAATGCGTGATCCATCAGCACCAGCGCCAGCATAGCCTCGGCGATGGGGGTGGCGCGGATGCCCACGCAGGGATCGTGGCGGCCGAAGGTTTCGACCGCGATCGGGTTGCCGGCCTTGTCGATGGACGGGCGCGGGGTGCGAATGCTGGAAGTCGGCTTGATGGCGATCGAGGCCGTGATGTCCTGCCCGGTGGAAATGCCGCCCAGCACGCCGCCGGCGTTGTTGCCGACGAAGCCTTGCGGCGTGAGCGCGTCGCCATGCTCGGAGCCCTTCTGCGCCACCGAGCGGAAACCGGCGCCGATCTCCACGCCCTTGACCGCGTTGATGCCCATCAGCGCATAGGCGATCTCGGCGTCGAGCTTGTCGTACAGCGGCTCGCCCAGGCCGACCGGCACGTTCTGCGCGACCACGTCGATGCGCGCGCCGATGGAATCGCCCTCCTTGCGCAAGGCATCCATGTACGCTTCCAGCTGCGGCACGATGCCGGCATTGGCGGCGAAGAATGCATTGTTGGACACATGCTCCCAGGATTCGAACGGGATCTCAATCTCGCCCAGCTGGCTCATGCAGCCCTTGAAGGTGGTGCCGTATTTTTCGAACAGCCACTTCTTGGCGATCGCGGCCGCGCCCACCACCGGCGCCGTCAGGCGCGCCGACGAGCGGCCGCCGCCGCGCGGATCGCGGATGCCGTACTTGTGCCAGTAGGCATAGTCGGCATGGCCGGGGCGGAAGGTGTCGAGGATGTTGCCGTAATCCTTGCTGCGCTGGTCCTGGTTGCGGATCAGCAGCGCGATCGGCGTGCCGGTGGTCTTGCCCTCGAATACGCCTGACAGGATCTCGACCGTATCCGGCTCCTGGCGCTGCGTCACATGGCGCGAGGTGCCGGGACGGCGGCGGTCCAGCTCGGGCTGGATATCGCCCTCGGACAGCGCCATTCCCGGCGGACAGCCGTCAATCACGCAGCCGATGGCCGGGCCGTGGGATTCGCCGAAAGTGGTAACCGTGAAGAGGGTGCCAAAGGTATTGCCGGACATGATTCTTGATCGCAGTGGATGCGCAGTGGACGGAGTAAGGGATCGATTCTACCAGCGTCGGGGCCGGGCGGCGAGCGGCTGGCTTGCCGGCGCTGCCCCCACGGCATGCGCCGCTTACTTCCACTGCCCGCGCAATGCCGCCACTTTCTGTTGCAGCAACTCCGGCGTCGCCTGCTCCGGCGGCACCGCCTCCCCCACCACCAGCTCCAGCCGCGAAAACAGCCCGCGCTTGAAGGAGCGTGCGAAGGGATTGCTGCTGTCGCGCGACAGCAGGCTGCCCCACAGGCCGCGCAAGGCCATCGGCAATACCGGCACCGGCGTGCGGGCGAGAATCTTCTGCACGCCGCCGCGGAAAGGATTGATCTCGCCGTCGCGGGTCAGCTTGCCTTCCGGGAAAATGCAAACCAGTTCGCCCTCATGCAATGCCTGGGCGATGTCGACGAAGGCTTTCTCGGTCAGCCACGGGTCTTCCTTGAGCGGCGCAATCGGTATCGCGCGGGCGGTGCGAAACACCCAGGACAAGAGCGGGATCTTGAAGATCTTGTGGTCCATCACGAAACGGATCGGACGCGGGCTGGCCGCCATGATGACGATGGCATCCACATAGCTGACGTGGTTGCACACGATCACACCGGCGCCCTGCTCGGTGATGGCGTGGCCGTTGGCGATGCGCACCCGGTAGAAGGTGTGGATCAGCAGCCAGGCCAGGAAACGCATCAGGAATTCCGGCACCAGCGAGAAGATATAGCTCGCCACCAGCGCATTGAGGATCGCGGTCACCAGGAAGATTTCGGGAATGGTCAGGCCGGCCTTCAACAGCACCATCGCCACCAGTGCCGCCACCACCATGAACAGCGCGTTCATGATGTTCATGCCGGCGATGGTGCGCGAGACGTGGGCCGGGTCGCAGCGCGTCTGGATCAACGCGAACAGCGGCACGATGTAGAGCCCGCCGAACACGCCGATGCCCAGGCAATCGGCCAGGATGCGCCAGCTGCCGCCCTGCGCCAGGAAACCGGCGATATCGACCGCCGCGCCCGGCGTCGCATAGCCGCGGCTGGCCAGGTAGAGTTCCACGCCGAACACCGACAAGCCGATGGAGCCGAACGGCACCAGGCCGATTTCCACCTTGTGGCCGGACAGGCGTTCGCACAGCAGCGAACCGGCGCCGATGCCGACCGAGAACACCGCCAGCAGCAGCACGAACACGCTATGGTCGCCATGCAGGTAATTCTTCGCATAAAGCGGAAACTGCGCCAGCATGATGGCGCCGTAAAACCAGAACCATGAATTGCCCAGCAGCGCCAGGAACACCGGACGGTTGCGGCGCGAAAAGCCGATGTTGCGCACGGTCTCGGTGAACGGGTTCCAGTTGACCTTCAACTCGGGCACGGGCGCCGGCGAGTGCGGGATGCCCAGGCTGGCCAGCCAGCCCAGCACGGCGATGCCCAGCGTCACGCCAGCCACCAGCTCCAGCCCCCAGGGCTTATGCACCACCAGCACCGCGCCCAGGATTTCGCCCAGCAGGATGCCGACGAACGTCCCCATCTCGATCACGCCGTTGCCGCCGATCAGTTCCTCGCGCTTCAGCTGCTGCGGCAGGTAGGCGTATTTCACCGGCCCGAAGATGGTCGAGTGGATGCCCATGCCGACCACCGCCGCCACCAGCAGCCAGAGATGATGGGTCATCCAGCCATACGCGGCCACGGCCATGATGGCGATTTCCAGCAGCTTGACGAAGCGCGCCACGCGCCCCTTCTCCAGCTTGTCGGCCAACTGGCCGGCGGTGGCGGAGAACAAGAAGAACGGCAGGATGAACAGGCCGGGAATGAGGTTGTTGAGCAGCCCGGTATCCAGGTCGGTCCACGACAGCGCGTCGTAGGTCAGGATGGTCAGCAGCGCGGTCTTGAAGACGTTGTCGTTGAGCGCGCCGAGGAACTGGGTCCAGAAGAAAGGGGCGAAACGTCGCTGGGCCAACAAGGCGAACTGGTTATTCTTTTGCATGGAGAAGTCGGTGGCTGTAATCGGGTGGGCGGCAAAACTTCAAACAATAACGAAACGCAACGGACAATAAAAAACCGCTCCCCGGGGAACGGTCTTGATATATGGCCTGACTATATGGCCTGACGAGGCCGGGCCGGCAACATATGCCGGCCGGATTCCGCCGCCTCCATCGTCCCTGCCGCCAGGCCGGCCCAGTATAACGGCGCCGCCATCCAGGCCGGGCTGTGCCGGACCTGGCTCAGGTGTTGTTCTCTTCGTGCTCGGCCGGCCAGTCGCGGATGTAGGCCTTGAGCATCTTGTTCTCGAAGCCTTGCGCATCCAGCACCGCCTTGGCCACGTCGTAGAAGGACATCACGCCCAGTACGGTGCGCGCCTCCATCACCGGCACGTAGCGCGCGTGCTTTTCCAGCATGATGCGGCGCACTTCGTTGAGGTCGGTGTCGGGGGTGACGGTAATGGGCGCATCGTTCATGTGCTTGCGCACGGTCGACGAACCCAGCGCGCCGCCGCTCTTGTGCAGCGTCATCAATACCTCGCGGAAGGTCAACATGCCGACCAGGTCGCCGTACTCCATCACCACCAGGGAACCGATGTCTTTCTCCGCCATCGCGGCGACCGCCTCCTGAATCGGGGTTTCGGGCGTGACGGTGAACAGAATGTTGCCTTTGACCTTGAGGATTTCAGAGACTTTCATGATGTCATCCTAAATTTATATTGTGCTGTTTTGACTGTAGCCGATGGTGCCTGAAAAATCCAATTCACGCAGGCAACATGCGCATGGACATGCGCCCCTTCGGCGCAAGCACCATGGTACGGGCAAGGGCGCGGTTTCGGCAACCGGCAATCACGCTGCTTTGCAACTATTTCATTGAATATCCGACACGCGCTGGCTAAGCTGAAAGCATCAGGACTCTGGGAGATCGATGTGTCCACCGCGCTGCCCGACCGGGAATATGCCAGCTTCAACGACTTCTATCCGACATACCTGAGCGAACACTCGCATCGGGTCAATCGCCAACTGCACTTCCTCGGCTCGACGCTGGCCTTGCTGAGCCTGATGCTGTTGCTGATCACCCACCAATGGTGGTGGCTGCCGGTCGCCGTCGCCTGCGGCTACGGCTTTGCCTGGATCGGCCATTTCATGGTCGAGAAAAACCAGCCGGCCACTTTTCGCCATCCGTTGTACTCGTTCCTCGGCGACTGGACCATGTACTGGCAAATGCTGACCGGACAGGTTTCCTTCTGAGAACCTCTTCTGAGCACCGCGGCGCCGGCCCGGCGCTAGCGTTCCCACATCTTGCGCCGCTCTTCCAGCGGCACCGTGGCATAAGGGGCCGGCGCGGCGCTGGCGACGGCCGTGTCCATGACCTTTTGCTGCGCCGTTTCCGGCGCACTGCAATATTCGTCCAGCGACTGCGCGAGCTCGGCTTCGATCGCCGTTTCCACGCGCGCGGCCAATGCGCCTTCCTCATCCGCCTGGATCAGCACCGAGGCGTCGAATACGAACAGGCGATAGACCTGCGCCAGCGTCAGCGTGCACGGATTGGCGACCAGGGCCCAGCGGTCCATGCCATCGACGATGCGCTTGTTCCATGATGCCTTGCGGGAGGTGTCCGGCCGGATCGAGGCGACCCAGCCGGCTTCCTCCATCTTGCGCAGCAGGTCGTGCAATTCGCCCAGGCCAAGCCTGGTGACGCGCCTGACCTCCCCCATGTCGACCACCGCGGTCTCTTCGCCTGCGCGCGCGGCGTGCAGGAACTTGAGGATCCTGACCGCATCGATGAACTCCGCCCCCGGCGACGACACATGCCACCAGCGTTCGTAGCGCACCACCGGCAACGCCGCCGTCAGCAGCGCGCCCAGCAGCGTGATCATCCACATCATGTAGATCCACAGCAGGAAAATCGGCAGCACGGCCACCGCGCCGTACACCATCGTATAGGTCGGGAACTTGAGGATATAGACCGCGAACAGCCGCTTGGCGATTTCCACCCCGACCGCCGCCAGCAAGCCGCCGGCCAGCGCATCGCGCCAGTCCACGGTCCGGTTGGGCACCGTGCTGTAGAGCAGGGTATACGCTACGGTCGAGAGCATCAGCGACACCAGCGTGTAGAAGCTTGCGCCCAGCCAGGGCAGGCTCTTGACCGCGCCGCCGGTGGCCGTGGACAGAAACGAGGTCACGCTGATCGACACCCCGATCAGCAACGGCCCCAATGTGATGATGGCCCAGTACACCAGCACGCGCTGCACCAGCGGGCGCGATTTCTTGACGCGCCAGATCTGGTTGAACACGCTCTCGATGGTCGACATGGTCATCACCGACGTCAGGATCAGCGCCACCGCGCCCAAGGCCGACAGGCGCGCCGACTTCGAGGCGAACTGGTTGAGGTAGCCCAGGATGGTGTTGGCCACGCCCTTGGGCATCAGGTTCTCGACGAAATACGCCTCCAGCGAAGCGCGGAAGGTGGAGAACAGCGGAAAGGCGGTAAACAGCGCCAATGCGATCGTCAGCATCGGCACCAGCGAGAGGATGGTGGTGAAGGTCAGGCTGCCTGCCACTTGCGGCAAGCGATCCTCGCCCAGCCGGCTCGCGGCGAAGCGGAACAGATCGCGCAACTGCTGACGGGTCAGACCACGCATATGTGACAGGGAAAAACGAAAAGAAGACATCGGATCGGTTCACTTCAAATGCAAGGAGCGCAAGGAGACCTCCGCGCATGCCCACTGGTTCCTCCCGGCCGGAGCGCCATCGATTCTCATCGGCCATGCCTGGCGCCGCATCGGGGACGCCCGAACCGGGCCCGGCGGAACTGAAAACTGGATTATCCCCAATATTTCTTCATTCCCCGCGCTTTTGGAGAAAAGTTTTCACCAAAAGGCTCATCCATCGACCGATCGCCAGCCAAACCATCGGCAATGAGGGTTGCCGCGGACAATCGACGCAAAATAGACGCTCGCGCACCGCAACATCACTCACTCTTTACGGATGGCAAGCGAAAAAAACGGAAATATAATAAGTTGCATGAACACCGCCCATTCCCCTTCCCCCTCCGCCAACGTCAACGCCACCATCCTGGTGCTGTACTACTCGCGCCATGGCGCCACCCGCAAACTGGCCGAACTGATCGCCCAGGGCGTGGAAAGCGTACCGGGCTGCGATGCCCGCCTGCGCACGGTGCCGGCGGTATCGACGGTGGCCGAAGCGGTGGAACCGGATGTGCCCGCCAGCGGCGCCCCTTATGTAGAAGTCGCCGACCTGGAACAATGCGACGGCCTGGCGCTGGGTTCGCCCACGCGCTTTGGCAACATGGCCGCGGCGATGAAATATTTCTGGGACGGCACCGCGCCGCAGTGGCTCTCCGGCGCGCTGTCGGGCAAGCCGGCCGGCGTGTTCACCTCCACCGGCAGCATGCACGGCGGCCAAGAGTCCACCCTGCTGTCGATGATGATTCCCTTGCTGCACCATGGCATGCTGATCGTCGGCCTGCCCTATACGCATCCTGAACTGATGAATACCAACAGCGGCGGCACCCCTTACGGCGCCAGCCACTGGGCGGGCGTCAACGGCAACCAGCCGCTGTCGGACGACTCGCGCGCCCTGGCAATCGCATTGGGCAAACGGCTGGCAGAAACCGCCAAACAATTACGGAGACCATCATGAGCAGCTCTCAGGCACACTACGCACGCTATTTCCATGCTGGCGCCATCGTCAGCCTGATTTCCCTGATCCTGTTGTGCGTGGCGTGGGAGCTGGTGCTGGCGCCGCTGCGTCCGGGCGGCTCCTGGATGGTGCTCAAGGTGATCCCCTTGCTGCTGCCGCTGCGCGGCGTATTGAAACGCGACGTCTACACCATGCAATGGTCGTCGATGCTGATCCTGGCCTACCTGGCCGAAGGCCTGGTGCGCGCCACCAGCGATGCCTCGCACACGTCGGTGCTGCTGGGCTGGGCCGAAGTCGCGCTGTCCTGCGTCTACTTCCTGTGCGCCCTGCTCTACCTGCATCCGTTCAAGAAAGCCGCCCGGGAAATCGCCCGCCAGGCGATCCAGAAGGCTTCGCAATAAGCGCCCTCTTAGCCGCCTCTTCACACCATGCCCGCCAGCGCCAAGCCACGGCGCTGGCGTCATCCATACAGGCGGGCATGCGCCCGCATCGCGCCATGAATGCATTCCTGCAAGCCTGCCGCGCCGCCATCGGCACGGCGCATGTCCTCACCGAACCCCACGACACCGCCGGCTACCTGACCGACCAGCGCGGCCGCTTCACCGGCCGTGCAGTGGCGGTGCTGCGCCCGGCAGACACCGCCGAGGTGGCCGCCATCGTCAAGCTGTGCGACCGGCATCGGGTACCGCTGGTGCCGCAAGGCGGCAACACCGGCCTGGTGCTGGGCAGCGTGCCCGACCGGCAAGGCAACGCCGCCGTGCTCTCGACCAGACGCCTGAACCGCGTGCGCGCCGTCGATCCGGCCAACAACACCATGACGGTCGAAGCCGGCTGCATCCTGCAGCACATCCAGCAGGAAGCGGCCGCCGCCGGACGGCTGTTCCCGCTGTCGCTGGCCGCCGAAGGCAGCTGCACCATCGGCGGCAACCTCTCCACCAATGCCGGCGGCACCGGCGTGCTGCGCTATGGCAATACCCGCGAGCTGTGCCTCGGGCTGGAAGTGGTCACGGCGCAAGGCGAGGTGATGAGCAGCCTGCGCGGCCTGCGCAAGGACAATACCGGCTACGACCTGCGCGACCTGTTCATCGGCGCCGAGGGCACCTTGGGCGTGATCACGGCCGCGGTGCTCAAGCTGTTCCCGCAGCCGCGCGCGCAAGTCACCGCGCTGGCCGCGCTGAAGACGCCGGCGCAGGCGCTGCGATTGCTGGACCTGGCGCAATCGCGTTGCGGCCCGGCGCTGACCGGCTTCGAGCTGATGTCGGACTTTTGCCTGCAGCTGGTGTGCAAGCACTTCCCCGAACAGCGCCTGCCCTTCGCACAGCGCCACGCCCAATACGTGCTGCTGGAATTGTCGGACAGCGAATCGGAAGAACATGCCCGCGCCATGTTCGAGGCAGTCATCGGCGATGCGCTGGAACAGGAATTGATCGACGACGCCGTCATTGCCTCGTCGATCACGCAATCGAAAGCGCTATGGCAACTGCGCGAGAATATTTCGATGGCCCAGGCCCATGAAGGCAAGAACATCAAGCACGACATCTCGGTGCCGATCTCGCGCATCGCCGAGTTCATCGAAGTCACCGACCAGCTGGTGCAGCAGGTCTCGCCCGCTTGCCGCATGGTGACCTTCGGCCATCTCGGCGACGGCAACCTGCACTACAACGTCTCGCCGCCGCCCGGCGTGGCCGATACCGACTTCATCGGCCAGCAGCAGGCCATCAACCTGGCGGTGCATGACAGTGTCGAGCGTTTCGGCGGCTCCATCTCGGCCGAACACGGGCTGGGCGCGCTCAAGCGCGAAGAGATCAGGCGCTACAAGTCGCCGGTCGAACTGAAACTGATGCGCGCCATCAAAACCGCGCTGGATCCGCATCACCTGATGAATCCGGGCAAGGTCATCTGACGGGTTTTATGCCGCCGCGGGCCGGGCACGATGTGCGGCAAGCGCGGAGCAGGCGTTGTTGGCAGATATGATGGAATGCGCCTGGGAGCGCCGTCAGGCCTGGCGCATGCCCGTCTGTTGCGGCTCGATTGCCTGCAGGAACTGTTCCGGCGGCACCGGACGTCCCATCAGGTAGCCCTGCAGCGCATCGCAGCCGACCGAGGCAAGAAACGCCTGCTGCACTTCGGTTTCCACCCCTTCGGCCACGATGCGCAAGTTGAGCGTGCGCCCCAATGCCACGATGGCCGAGACGATGGCCGCATCCTCGGTGCCGGCCGACAGGTCGCGGACGAAACCGCGGTCGATCTTGAGTTCATTGGCCGGCAAGCGCTTGAGGTACAACAGGCTGGAATAGCCGGTGCCGAAATCGTCGATGGAAATATCCACGCCCAGGTCGGCGATCTTCTGCAGCGTCTGCATGCTGGATGCGGTGTCATGCATGGCCGTCGATTCGGTCACTTCGAGCGTGAGGCAATGCGGCGGCAGCCGGTGCTTGTCCAGCATCGCCTGCACCACGTCGAGCAACTGCGGATCGTTGAATTGCAGCGCCGACAGGTTGACCGCGATCTTCCAGTCCCGGTAACCCAGCGTGCGCCATTCGCGCATCTGGCGACAGGCCTCGTCGAGCACCCAGGCGCCGATCGGAATGATCAGGCCGGAGCGTTCGGCCAGCGCGATGAAGTCGTCCGGGCCAACCATGCCATGCACCGGATGCTGCCAGCGCAAGAGCGCCTCGGCGCCGATCACGGGGCCGGCGGGCGACCTGAACTTGGGCTGGTACACCAGGCGGAACTGCTTGCGCTCCAGCGCCACACGCAAGTCCTGCAGCCATTGCAACTGGTTGTGCGCGTTGGCGTTCATCGACGGCTCGAAGAAGTTGTAGCCGTTGCGGCCGCTGCGCTTGGTGTGGTACATGGCGGCATCGGCATTGATCACCAGGTCATGGCGCGTGTCGCCGTCGTCCGGATAGATGGCGATGCCGATACTGGCCGAGACGCGTAGCTCGTGCTTTTCCACGGTAAAGGGCTGGTTGACGACCTCGACCAGCTTCTCCGCGACCGGCATGGCGTCGTCCGGCTGATTCAGTTCCACCAGGATCACGAACTCGTCGCCGCCCAAGCGCGCCACCGTGTCGTGCGCGCGCATGGCGTTGTTCAGGCGCTGCGCCACCTCGACCAGCAAGCGGTCGCCGATATGGTGGCCGAGCGAGTCGTTGATGGTCTTGAAGCCATCCAGGTCCATGAACATCAGCGCAAAGTGGCCCTGGCTGCGCGAAGCCTTGTTGATGGCCTGGGTCAGGCGATCTTCCAGCAGCGTGCGGTTGGGCAACTTGGTCAGGTGGTCGTGCAGCACCATCTGGGTCAGTTCCTCGTTGGCTTCGGCCAGTGAGCTGGCCAGCTTGGCGGTGCGCGACTCAAGGCGGGCATCCAGCACCGACGTCAGCAATGCGATGGTCAACACGGCCAGCGTGACCACGATGATCAGGATCGCCAGCCAGCCGGGGCTGACGCCTTCGCGGGCAGCCATGCAGATCGAACCCTCAGGAAAATTGGCGGCCGCCATGCCGGTGTAATGCATGCCGACGATGGCAATGCCCATCACGACCGAGGCGGCAGCGCGGGCGGCTTTCACATGCGGATTATTGCGGCGCAGGCGAAAGGCGATCCACAACGCTGCGGCCGACGCCGCGATTGCGATAGCCACGGATGCGGCAAACAAGAGCGGGTCGTATTCGATGCCGGGACTCATGCGCATGGCCGCCATGCCGGTGTAATGCATGCCGGCGATGCCGATGCCCATCAACAGCGCGCTGCTGAACAGCCGGCGCCACGGCAGCTGCGGCCGCGTGGCGATCCACAGCGCATAGCCGGACACGGCAATGGCGATCGCCAGCGACAGCATGGTGATCCAGAGATCGTAGCCCAGCAGGATCGGCAAGCGGAAAGCCAGCATGCCGATAAAATGCATCGACCAGATGCCGATGCCCATCGCCACGGCGCCGCCGGCCAGCCACATGCGCGCGGCCATGGCATGCTGGTTGTTGGTGGTATTGATGCGTTCGGCCATATCCAGCGCCGTATAGGAGGCGAGGATGGCAACGAACAACGAAACGGCAACCAAAAGGCTGTCGTAGGATGCGCTTAACATGGCAGTAGGCGATGCGTATCAGAACGTCTGGTTTTCGGGATAACGACGTCACCGCTGGCGGATCTTCCGCAGCAGTTGGCGTTCAGCTTTCCCATCCCGACGGGGAAAAACCGCCTGCATCAAAACAAATCCGGACAAGTACGACGGGGGAGCTTATAAGGCGCGTCATTCTGCCACAATCAGGAAATACCCCTCGTCAAATTGCTATTTTAGCAATTTCCACAATCCGGACCTTGCCAACAAGGCGTTTTTTGTGCAAATGCGACAACTTTATTGTGTATGGTCGATCAGTCGACGACCAACAGGGTCTTTACAAGGATCAAGGATCTCATCGATTCTTCAGCCTCGGCGGGACTCCCGCGAGCTTTCCTCTTTTTTTAACGGCCGGCATCGAGATAAACTTTACCAAGGACAACATGCTTCGTCCCCTTCCGTTCAGACAACCGCCCCGATTCACGCTTCCGTTTTCCTTCGCCTGGCTATTGTGCGCCTGCCCACTGCCGGCTTTTCTTCCCGGCACGGCACACGCCGGCATTGCCATGGTGCAGCCGCCCAAACAGGTGGACGCCAGCAAGCCGCTGGAGTTGACGCTGCTGGTCAGCCAGGACGATGAGGACGAACACACCTATCAGGTGCCGGGAACCATCATGGTGTCGGCCTCGGCGGACATGATTGCACCGATGCAGATCCCGTTGGCACGTGAGGCCGGCAATAACAGTAATGACAGCAGCGCCGGACAGACCAGTCTCACGCTCAAGAAAGGGGAGTTCCGCAAGATCCGTTATCGCGGCATGCTGCCGGAACGTTTGCGGGGCATGGTGCGCATCGAACCCATCGGCATCGATGCCTCGCCGGCGCTGGTCATGGTGATCCGCCCCGCGCCCGGACAGCCCCCGCTGGCGCCCGTCCCGGCGCTGGCCGATGCCGCGCCAATGCCGGGCGCCGATAACCCGGCCGGCGCGCCGGCGGCCCTGGACCTCCTGAACAGTACCCGCCTGTCGTTCAACGAACCGATCTATTTCGTGGCCGGCAACAGCGGCGACAACGCCAGCGCCAAGTTCCAATTGAGCTTCAAGTTCCGCCTGTTCATGCCGGAGGACCCGCGCTCGCGCGGCCTGCTCGACAATCTCTATTTCGGCTACACGCAATTCTCGCTGTGGGATCTGTCCGCGCCGTCGGCGCCATTTCGCGACACCAACTATCGCCCCAGCCTGTTCTACTACCTGCCCGACACCGGCCTTGGCAACGGCTTCGTCAGCCGCGTCGCCCTGGCCACAGGCCTGGAACACGAATCCAACGGCCGCGACGGCGTGGAGTCGCGCAGCGTGAACACCTACTTCATCCAGCCCACCTTCAGCTTCGGGAACCTCAACGACTACCATCTGACGGTTTCCCCCAAGGCCTACGCCAGCCTCGGCCCGACCAGCGACAATCCCGACCTCGGCGACTATCGCGGCCATGTCGACCTGAAGCTGGCCTACGGCAAGCCGGACGGCTGGAAATTCGCCACCACCCTGCGCAAGGGACAGCGCGGCAACCATGGCAGCGCCGATACCCAGATCTCCTATCCCTTGTCGCGCCTGATCCCGGGTACCGCCGGCTTCCTGGTGGCGAGCTATTTCTACGGCTACGGGGAAAGCCTGCTGACCTATAACCAGAAGGAGCATCCGCAATTCCGCATCGGTTACGCGCTATGGCGCTGACGCCCCATAGGCCCTCTGCCTGAACGCTGCAACGAACGACGGGGATGACATCGTCATCCCCGTCGTGCATGGCGCCGCGCAACCGGCTTTATCCAGCGCCTATGCGACCGGCGTACGCATGGTCACGAATTCCTCCGCAGACGTCGGATGAATGCCGATCGTCATGTCGAACTGCGCCTTGGTGGCGCCGCATTGCAAGGCCACGGCAAACCCCTGGACGATCTCGCCGGCTTCGCCGCCGACCATGTGCACGCCCAGTACGCGGTCGCTGCCGGCATCCACCACCAGTTTCATGAAGGTACGTTCGGTATTGCGCGAGAGGGTATGTTTCAGCGGCTTGAACTCGGTCTTGAAGATCTTCACTTCGCCCACTTCCTTGCGCGCCTGTTCCTCGCTCAAGCCGACGGTGCCGATATTGGGATGGCTGAACACCGCGGTCGGGATGTTCTGGTAGGACATCATCCGCTCGCCATTGCCGAACAGACGCGACACCACCGCCATCGCCTCGGCCAGCGCCACCGGCGTCAGCGCCACGCGGTCGATCACGTCGCCCACGGCGAGGATCGAGGGCACGCTGCTTTCAAAATTCCCGTTGACCTTGATGGCGCCATTCTTTTCCAGCGCCACGCCGGCCTTCTCCAGGCCCAGCCTCGATGTGGTGGGCCTGCGGCCGGTGGCGAACAAGACGCACTCGGCCTGCAGCGCCTCGCCATTGGACAGGCGCACGGTCTTGGCCGCATGCTCGCCGGCCTGCGCTGCATCGACCGCCTCCACCGCCTCGATATTGGCCTTGAACACCAGCCGGATGCCCTTCTTGGCCATCTCGTCGGCCAGGAATGCGCCGAGGTCGGCATCCATCGTTCGCAACAGGCGCTCGCCGCGGTAGACCAGCGTAACCTCGCTGCCCAGGCCGTTGAGGATGGAGGCCAACTCCACCGCGATGTAACCGCCGCCCAGCACCACTGCCCGCTTGGGCAAGGCCGTCAGATGGAAGAAATCGTCGGAGGTGATGCCAAGCTCCTTGCCCGGGATATCCGGACGTTCGGGATGGCCGCCGGTGGCCACCAGGATATGCCTGGCGGTGAAACGCCGGCCATCGACGCTGACCGTGTGCGCATCCTCGACGGTGGCGAAGCCGCGGTGCAGCGCCACGTTGGCGCCGTCCAGCAGGCGCTTGTAGATATCGTTCAGGTGCGCGATCTCGCGGTCCTTGTTGGCGATCAGCGTATTCCAGTCGAAGCCGGGCTGCGCATCCAGGCGCCAGCCATAGCCGGCCGCATCGCTGAAATCGCTGTGGTAATGCGCGCTATAGGACATCAGCTTCTTGGGGATGCAGCCGACATTGACGCAGGTGCCGCCCAGGTCGCCGCTCTCGGCCAGGCCTACCCTGGCCCCCGCTTGCCCGGCGAAGCGCGCGGCGCGCACGCCGCCGGAACCGCCGCCGATGGTAAACAGGTCGTAATCGTATTGGCTCATCGTTTCTCCATTCGCATGGCTTGCTAGTTGTATTGGCTGCCTGTGATGATGCGGGCGGCGCGCCACGGGGACTTGTTCAGCGTAGCCTTAAGTGCAAGGGATCAGTTCCGGCGCGCATCCAGCGCGCGCATCACCACCAGCACCGGCACCAGCCCGACCGCCACGATGGACAATGCCGGCAGCGCCGCTTCGCCCAGCCGCTCATCGCGCGCCAGGTTGTGGGCGATGACGGCCAGGGTATCGGTATCGAAAGGCCGCAGCAACAAGGTCGCCGGCAACTCCTTGACCACATCGACGAACACCATCAGCCCCGCCGTCGCCAGCGAGCGCCACAACAGCGGCGCGTGCAGGCGCCAGGCGATGGCGCCGCGGCCGCTGCCCAAGGTGCGCGCCGCCTCATCCACGCTGGCCGGGATGCGCGTGTAGCCGGCTTCCACCGACTGCACCGCGACCGCAGTGAAGCGTACCAGATATGCGTAGATCACACCCAGCGAGGTGGCCGTGAGCAAAACGCCCAGGCCGGCCGCCGGCCACACCACCTGCAACCAGGCCACCGGCAGCAGGATGCCCACCGCGATCACCGAGCCTGGAATCGCATAACCCATCGATGCCAGCCGCGCCACCCCGCGCAACAGCCATCCCGACACGCGCGACAGGCCGCCGGCGCGCAGCGCGAAGCACAGCGACAGCGCCAGCACGATGGCCACCAGCGCCGCCACGCCGCCGAAGCGGAAGCTGTTCCACACCCAGCCGGCATAGCGCGAAAAACTGAACAGCGATGCCGAACCGCCCTCGAAGCCGGTCTGCGCCGTGTGCCCGAGTTCGCCCCACCACAATCGCAGCAGGATCAGCACCGGCAGCACGAACCCGAGCAACACCGGCAAGCCGCACACCAGCCAAGCCAGCAGCGCCCTGCCGCCGCCCAGCACCGGCAAGCGCGCTTCGGCGCCGCCATCATGGCCGCGATGGCCGCGTACGCTCGCAAAACGCATGCGCTGCTGCTCGCGCCGCTCCAGCCACAACAAGATCGCCACGAACAGCAGCAGCGCCGACGCGTACTGGGCGGCGGCGATGCGGTCGTCCAGCACCATCCAGGCCTTGTAGATGCCGGTGGTAAACGTCGTCAGGCCGAAGTAGGCGGAGACGCCGTAATCGGCCAGCGTCTCCATCAGCGCCAGCGCGGCGCCGGCCATCAGCGCCGGGCGCGCCAGCGGCAGCGCCACGCGCACGATGCGTTCGCGCAGCGGCGTGCCCAGCATGCGCGCGGCCTCCATCAGATGCGTGCCGCGTTCGGACAAGGCATTGCGGGCCAGCAGGTAGGCATAGGGATAGAGCGTGAAAACGAACAGGAAAATGGCGCCGGGCAAACCGCGCACATCGAAGCGAAAGCCCGGGAACCAGCCGCGCAGCGTGCTTTGCACCACGCCCGCGTATTGCAGGAAATCGGTATAGGCATAGGCGCAGACATACGCCGGCATGGCCATCGGCAACAGCAGCGCCCAGGAGAAGAAACGCTTGCCGCGGAATTCGAACAGGCTGATCGCCACGGCAGCCGCCCCGCCCACCAGCGCCACGCCCAGCGTCACCGTCAGCGCCAGCCATCCCGAAGTGACCAGGTAGCCGGGCAGCACGGTCTGCAGTTGCCGGCGCAAGCTGTCGACCCCGGCCGCATCCAGGCCGAGCCAGGCGCCGAGGATACCGAGGATGGGCAAAGCGATCAGGACTGCGAGCAAACCGATGATGGGCATGGACTAAAAAGAATCAGAAGGACGACAACAACAAAATGGAAATACCGCAAACGATGCATTGCGGCATGGCGCGGGAGGATTTTGCTCCGGCGCATACGCTACACTGCAACAAATGCGAATTGTAACCATTTAAGCGAGTACCCCATGTTTCTCGAAGTCGATCAGGTCAGCATCCGTTATCCGCGCACCCCGACGCCGGCGGTCGACGCCGTCTCGCTGCAGCTGCAGCCGGGCCAGCTGGGCGTGCTGCTCGGCCCCTCCGGCAGCGGCAAGACCAGCCTGCTGCGCGCCATCGCAGGCCTGGAACAGGCGCAATCGGGCAGCATCCTGCTGGACGGTCGCCTACTCGACGGCCACGGCGCGCGCGTACCGGCCGAGGAGCGCCGCATCGGCATGGTATTCCAGGACTTCGCCCTGTTCCCGCACCTGGACATCGCCGCCAACGTCGGCTTCGGCCTGCGCGGCATGGCGCGCGCGCAGCGCGCCGAGGTCGTCGACCAGATGCTGATGCTGGTCGGCCTGCCGGACGCCCACAGCAAATTCCCGCACCAGCTCTCCGGCGGCCAGCAGCAGCGCATCGCCCTGGCCCGTGCGCTGGCGCCGCAACCGCGCCTGCTGTTGCTGGACGAACCCTTCTCCAGCCTGGATGTGGAATTGCGGGAAAGGCTGGCGCATGACGTGCGCGACATCCTCAAGCGCACGCACACCACCGCCCTGATGGTCACGCATGACCAGATGGAAGCCTTCGCCGTGGGCGACGTAGTCGGCGTCATGAACCAGGCCCGCCTGGAGCAATGGAACACGCCCTATTCGCTCTACCACCGCCCCGCGACGCGCTTCGTGGCCGACTTCATCGGCCACGGCGTGCTGATGCAAGGCCGCCTGCAGCGACCGCGGGAAGATGGCGTTTTCGAAGTGGAAACCGCAGCCGGACGGCTGCGTTCAATGACGATGAGCGGAGAGGCCCTGGATGACCACGGTGATCCGGAGTACCTGGATCACCAGCCGCGGCAATCTCGCCAGGATGAGGTAGCGCCAACCCCGCCCGGCGCGAGCCCGGCAGTGGTCGACGTACTGCTGCGCGCCGACGATGTGATGCACGACGACGCCTCGCCCTTCAAGGCAAAGGTATTGCGCAAATCGTTTCGCGGCGCGGAGTTTCTCTACACGCTGGAACTGGAGAACGGCCAGCAGCTACTGTCGCTGGTTCCCTCGCACCATGATCATGACATCGGCGAATGGATCGGCATCCGGCTGGATGTCAGGCACCTGGTCACGTTTGCGGCCGACACCAGCGCCTGAACGGCTGGCTGCCTGGCCGACAGCGGCATTGACAGTAATGGCGGCGATGGCGGCAGCAGTCACAGCATGGCCGCCGCCGTCCATCACCAGCCAGTCGAGCGCGCGACGCATCAGCCGCGCGCCTTGGACAGCACCAGCAACCAGCGGCGGAACAACAGGATTTCAACGTGGCCGGGCTCGATGCCGGCGCTGCATTCGATGACGGGGTTGACGCGGTAGCGTCGTACGTAAGTGTCGCGGCAGGCGAAGATTTCGCGGCGACCGAGACGCAGGGTAAACGACGAGGGAGTGGAAGAAGCGACGGCGAAGCGTGCGTCTGAAGCAAGATCGAAGTGTGTCATGGCAGTGATTCCCCTTCTTGTCTGTCTGTAAGAGGCTTCACTGTAGCACAAGTACTGTACAAATACACAGTATTTTTCATACAGTGGTTTTGCCGCGACGGCCCACTATACAACAAAGCCGCCAGTCGACGGCTTTTCCCCCTGCGGCGCGGCGTTCAGGCCATCCCGTGCTCCAGCCGCGCACGGACGAAACCGATATGCTCGCGCAGCACATAGAACTGGTCGGCAAAGGCCAGCGGCATCTTCATGCGGTTGACTGCCGCTTCGATCTCATCCAGGCGCTTGAGTATCTCCGCCTGCTGTTCCGGCGCCTCGCGGGAAATGCCGCGCTCCAGCGAAATCAGTTCGCCGTACCAGCGGTAGATGCGCGAACGGATGCGCCAGCCGTACAGCATCGGCACCAGGCGGATGCCGGGAATGAGCAGCAAAATCACCGGCAGCAGGATCACGACGGCGCGGTCGACCAGGCTGGCCAGCCAGAACGGCAGCGTGCGATAGAAGAAAGTCTTGCCCGACTTGTAATAACGCGCGGCGTCGTCGCTGATGGGATATTCATGCTCCAGCGGCGCCGGGAACTCCCCCGCCTTTTGCATCACGTTGGCCTTGCCGTGCACTTCATGCGCGGCCTCGATCAGCAGGTCGGACAAGGCCGGATGCAAATCGTCGCGCGCCACCAGTTCCGCCGTCGGCGCCACCAGTTGGGTATCGCGCGAAGGCAGGTTGCGCGCCAGGTCGAACACGCCCATCGGCATCTTCAGGATATTCAGGTAACGGAAGCGCCGCACATAGGCATCGGCCTGCGAGAAATCCAGCAGCCGGATGCCGGGCGTACGCAGCAGCTTGCCCATGGTCGCCACCGAAACCGAATCGCCCATCAGGAAAGCGGCATCGATCTTGCCGCTGGTGAGCGCCTGGGCCGCGTCGTCGCCGCCGATGTTCAACAGCTCGGTGCTGCCGCCCTGCTCCACGCCATTGGCCTTGAGCAGCGTCAAGGCCAGCATGCTGGAGCCGCTGCCGGCGCCGCCGATGGCGATGCGCTTGCCCGCCAGTTCCGACAGCTGGCGCAACGGCGGCGCGGGCTTGCCGTCCTCGCGCGGCGGCGGGTTGCGGTAATAAATGGAAACCGGCACATAAGAGATGCTGCCCAAGGACACCAGCGGCGCCAGCGCATCGGCCGTGACCGCGCTGGCCAGACCGCCCTGGACGAAACCCACGTCGACGTCCTGCGCCGGATCGGCCAGCCGCTTGAGGTTATCCAGCGAGCCGCCGGTCTCGACGATATTGAGCTTGATGCCGTCGCGCGCCAGGATAGTACGGTAGCGTTCGGCCACGCGCCAGAAATTGCTGTCCTTGGGACCGGCCGCGATGCTGATGCTGGACGGCGGCGCCGGCCTGATCAGCCAGATCACCAGCCAGGCGCCGATCAGGATCAGCAGGATGAAGGGCCCGAAACTGACTGCTAGGTCGCGCCAGGAGATGGCGACGAAGCGCGCCTTGATGCGGTTGGCCGAGGGCTTGTAGGCGGAAAGGTTTTTATCTTTGAGCATGCGCCCTATTTTAGAGCGTGTTGCGCCGGAATTGCGAGCCCGCTGCGGGCCGCAACTCCGGAACGTCGGCTCAATAGGTCTTGTACGGCAAAAACTTACCTGAAAGCACCACGTTAACGCGATCGCCATTCGGATCGGCCTGGCGCTGGATATCCATCTTGAAGTCGATGGCGCTCATGATGCCGTCGCCGAATTCCTCGTGGATCAGTTCCTTGATGGTGCTGCCGTAGACGCTGACGATCTCGTACCAGCGGTAGATCAGCGGGTCGGTCGGCACCGGCGTGGGCAGCGAACCCTTGTAGGGCACGATCTGCAGCCACAGGGTTTCCTCGTCGGTCAGCGCGAACAGCTCCTGGGCGACGGCGGCCTGCCTGGCCGTCAGCGTCATCTGGCCGAGCATGGCGGCGGTCGTCCATTCCTTGCTCTGGCCGATGCGCTCGGCGATCTGGGCCCAGGTCATCTTGTTGCTGACCTTGGCGGCGATGATCTTCTGGGTGACTTGGTTGCGGTCCATGCTGCTCTCCTTGAATGAGACGTGATGTGAATGAAATGTGGATGAAAAAACGTGGGCGAAAAATATTGATCAGATTCAGGCCAGCGCCTGCGAAAAACCGGCATCCGGCGCCGCTGCCGCCTCCAGCCCCGGCGTGACCACGCGGGTGACGGGAGCTGCGCCGCCGGCCGCCTGCGCCGCCTGGATCTGCCGGGAACGGTGCACCAGGAAATCGACCAGGTGGTTGCGGATGCGATAGAACTGCGGATCGTGGTGCATCGATTCGCGCGTGCGCGCCTTGGGCATGGTGTTGACCACCACCTCGGCGATGCAGGCCTGCGGGCCGTTGGACATCAGGAAGATCTTGTCGGCCAGCAGGATCGCCTCGTCGACATCGTGCGTGATCATGAACACGGTCTGGCGCGTGGCGGCGCAGATCTTCAGCAGCTCGTCCTGCACCACGCCGCGCGTCAGGGCATCGAGCGCGCCGAAGGGCTCATCCATCAGCAGCATCTTGGGTTCGATGGAAAACGCCCGGGCAATGCCCACGCGCTGCTTCATGCCGCCCGACAATTCCGACGGTTTCTTGTGCTCGGCTCCCTTCAGGCCCACCATCCCGATGAAGCGGCGCGCATGCTCCTCGGCCTTGGCGCGCGGCCAGTCGGGCCAGCGCGAACGCACCGCGAACACCACATTGCCCAGCACGCTGAACCACGGCATCAGCGCATGGCTCTGGAATACTACGCCGCGGTCCAGGCTGGGGCCCTTCACCTCGCGCTGGTCCATGATCACCACGCCGCCGCTGGCCGCTTCCAGTCCGGCCAGCACGTTCAGGATGGTAGTCTTGCCGCAACCCGAATGGCCGATGACACAGACGAACTCGCCGCGCTCGATGCCGAACGACACCTGCTCGAACACCGGCGGACCGTCGGCGGCGTAGCGCTTGCTCAAACCCTCGACGTTGAGGAATGCCTTTTCCATGTAGCTTCGCCCTTCATTCGACATAAGTGACCAGCTTCTGCAAGCGCGCGAAAAACAGGTCGAGCACCATGCCGGTCGCGCCGATGACCAGGATCGCGAAGATCACGCTGGTCAGCGACAGGTTGTTCCATTCGTTCCAGACGAAGTAGCCGATGCCGGTGCCGCCCACCAGCATTTCGGCCGCCACGATCACCAGCCAGGCGATGCCCATGGAGATGCGCATGCCGGTCAGGATGGTGGGCGCCGCCGCCGGCAGGATCACCATGAACGCGCGGCGCAGGGGCTTCACTTCCAATGTCTTGGCCACGTTGAGCCAGTCGCGCCGCACCGACGCCACGCCGAAGGCCGTGTTCATCAGCATCGGCCACACCGAGCAGATGAAGATCACGAACACGCCCGACACCGAGGAATCCTTGATCGTGTACAAGGCCAGCGGCATCCACGCCAGCGGCGAAATCGGCTTGAGGATCTGGATGAAGGGATTGAGCGCGCGCTGCATCAGCGGCGACATCCCCAGCAAGAAGCCGAGCGGGATCGCCACCACCGCCGCTATCGCAAATCCCAGCCCGACACGTCCCAGCGAATAACCCAGCTGGATCCCGATGCCCTTGTCGTTGGGGCCGTTGTCGTAGAACGGGTTGGAGAGTTCGCGGCGGATGGTCTCCCCCATCTGCGCCAGCCCCGGAAAGCCGTCGCTCTTGGCCGCCCCGCCGCTCTTTCCCATCAACCTGGCGTACTCATCCTGGGCCGAGCCGGCGGCGCTTTCCTTGGGCAAGGTGGCCACATGCCATACCAGCAGCAGGCAGCCCAGCAACAGCAGCGAGATCAGCGCCGCGCGCCAGCCGGTCTTTCCCGCGTCCATCACGCCGTCCTCTTGATGGCGAAGCTGTTGGCATAGGCTTCGGCCTTGGCCGGGTCGAATTCCTTGCCCATGATGGCGTACTTGCGGTACGCGCCGTCCGGCACCGGCTGGCCCAGTTCCTTCATGTGCTTCTTGGCCTCGGTCAGCAGCAGCACCTTTTCCGCGATCGCCTTGTAATCGACATCGCCCTTGATGTAGCCCCAGCGTTTCATCTGCGTGAGGATCCACACGCCCATCGAATCCCAGGGCACCGGATCGAAGTCGGCGCGGCCCGGCACGTTCTTCACATTGCCCAGGCCGTCGGCGAAACGGCCGGTCAGCACCTGCTCGACCACCGTCTCCGGCTGGTTCAGATAGGCCGCCGGCGAGATCACCTTGGCCACCAGCGAGCGGTTGGCCGGATCGCGCGCCATGGCGGCGGCGGTCAGCACCGAACGGAACAACGCCGCAAAGGTGTTGGGGTTCTGCCTGACGAACTCTTCCGAGGCGCCGAAGGCGCAGCATGGGTGGCCGTCCCAGATTTCCTTGGAGAGGATGTGGATGAAGCCGACTTCGTCATACACCGCGCGCTGGTTGAACGGATCGGGGCCGAGGAAGCCGTCGATATTGCCGGCGCGCAGGTTGGCCACCATTTCCGGCGGCGGCGTGACGCGGATCTGCACGTCGCGATCCGGATCGAGGCCGTGCTCGGCCAGGTAATAGCGCAGCAGGAAGTTGTGCATCGAATACTCGAACGGCACCGCGAACTTGAAGCCCTTCCATTGCCTGGGGTCGCGCTTGTCCTTGTGCTTCACATGCAGCGTGATGGCCTGGCCGTTGATGTTCTGGATGGTGGCCACGCGCATCTGCACCGCATTGCTGCCCACGCCCATGGACATGGCGATGGGCATCGGCGACAGGAAATGCGAGGCGTCGTGCTCCTTGTTGATCATCTTGTCGCGGATCAGCGCCCAGCCGGCGGTCTTGTTCAGCGACACGTTCAGGCCCTGCTTGCGGTAGAAGCCCAAGGGATCGGCCATGATCAGCGGCGCCGCGCAGGTGATGGCGATGAAGCCGATCTTGAGGTCTTTCTTTTCCAGCGCGCCGTTCTTCTCCTGCGCCATCGCCTGCAGCGCGCCCAACGGCAGCACGCTGGCGATCGCCGCGCGCGCGGTGTTCTTGCCGACCGCGCGCAGGAAGTCGCGGCGCCGGGCCATGTGCGGGAACAAGGCGCGCATGATCGACTCTTCCACCACGTCTTCCGTCAGCGTCTCCACGTCCTGCGCCCTGGTCTGGCGCAATACCTCCTGCTCGGTATCGTGCTGCCGCTGGCTGCCGTGGCGGCCGCACGAGCAGCCCTGCCCGGCGCGCTCGGCGTCGTAGGTATGGAAGATATTGTGTTCCGGTGCTTTCGGCATGATTCCCCCGTTTGGTGAGTTTGAGGCGGCTTGCTGCGATGGCCTCAAGCGCGTGCAAGGGATTTGCCAGCGGGGGAAATGGCGTCATCGTGTGACGACGCCTTGTAGTGGTTCAACTACAAATGCAGGTGAAATGCAGGCGCATGGCGTATGGCGTATGGCGGGAACTCGTCCTACACAGGCATCAACTGATGCCGCACCGCATACATCGCAATGCCGACATCGTTGGATGCCCCGGTCTTCTCCAGGATGCGGCTGCGGTAGGTGCTCACCGTATTGGGGCTCAGCTCCAGCCGGTCGGCGATCTCCTTGACGCTGCGCCCGGCCGCGATCATCTGGAACACCTGGTATTCGCGGTGCGACAAGCTCTCATGCGCGGCCCGATCATGCGAGGAAGCGCGCGCGCTCAGCCCCGAGGCCAGCGTCTCGGCCATCTGCGGGCTGACATACACGCCGCCGGCGGCCGCCTTGCGGATCGCCGCCGCCAGTTGCTCCGGATCGGTGCTCTTGTTCAGGTAACCGGCCGCGCCCAGCTTGTAGCAGCGCGCCGCATACTGCTTCTCAGGATAGGTGGACAGCATCAGCACCGGCAGCCGCGGCATCTCCTGCTTGATCTGGCGCAGCACGTCCAGCCCGTCCTGCTGCGCAATGGCGATATCCAGCAACACCAGGTCGATCGCCTCCACCCGCGCCTTGTGCATCACTTCCGGCCCGCTGGCGCATTCGGCGGCGACCTCGATATCGGGCGTGTCGGCCAGGATCTGCTTCAACCCTTCGCGCACGATGCGATGGTCGTCGCACAGCAGGATGCGGATCGAATCGGTCATTGCTGTCATGGTCTCCATTACCCTTTGGTTCTTGTATCAATCTCGGCCGGCCAACGGCAACCGCAGGCACACCAGCGTGCCGGGCATGTCATCGGCTGGTGCAAAACGCGCACCAGCAATGGTCAGTGCGCCACCGAAGTGCAAGGCGCGCTCGCGCATGCCCATCACACCGTAGGAAGTCGACGCCTCCAGCGCATCGCGCGCCGCCCCCACGCCGTTGTCCTCCACCTCCATGGCCAGCTCGGCGGGCGTGAGCCGCACCGCGATGCGCACCTGCGTGGCCCTGGCATGCCGCGCCACGTTGGACAACATTTCCTGGAAGATACGGAACGCCGCCGTGGCCTTGGCGCCGTCCGGCGCGAAAGCCTCCGGCGCGATATCGAACTCCACCTCGCACGGCAGCTCGGTGGCCTCCGAAAACTCCTGCACCTGCCACTCCAGCGCCGCGATCAGGCCCTGGTGGTCGAGGATGCTGGGCCGCAGGTCGGTGATGATGCGCCCGACGTTGTCCACCGCCGCCTCGATCAGCCGGTCCATCGTCTCGCACTTGCGCGCCACCGGCTCGCGATCGGCCACGCGCTTGGCCATCCAGTTCACATCCAGCTTCAGCGCCACCAGCAGGCTGCCCAGCTCGTCGTGGATCTCGCGCGCGATACGGGTGCGTTCGTCCTCGCGCACCGAGTGCGCATGGGCCGACAGTTGCCGCACCTGCCTGAGCGCGGCCGACAATTCGCGGGTGCGCTCGGCCACGCGCAGTTCCAGCTCCGCCTTGGCGCGCTGCAGTTGCTCCTCGGCCTGGCGCCGCTTGGAAATGTCGCTGAACGTAACCACCGCCCCGCGTACCCGGCCGTCGTCGACGATCTGGTAGGAAGAATATTCGGCGGGAAAGAAAGTGCCGTCGGCGCGCCAGAACACCTCCTGGTCCACCCGGCACGATTCGCCCTTGCGAAACGCCTTCAGGATCGGGCACTCCTCCTCCGGATAGTGGCCGCCGTCCTCATGACTGTGATGCACCAGGTCGTGCATGTTCTTGCCCAGCACCTGCTCCACCCGGTAACCCAGCATGTCGGCCCCGGCGCGGTTGATGAAGGTGCAGCGGCCATCGAGGTCGATACCGTAGATGCCTTCGCCGGTGGAGTCGAGGAGAAGGGTCAGCTTGTCGCGCAGCAAATCGCTATCGCTGCCGGTATGGACATCGGAAAGAAGCGGCATCATGGGAGCACAACGAGCAAAGGACATGCCAAGCCGAAATGGCGAAGGAAGCGCATCTTCAGATAAGAACAAAGCCGCCCAATGACAAATGCCGTTCAGTTAAGCGCTGAACGGCATTTGTGTTTGTGGAGGTTTGTGCAGTCCAGACTCCGTTCGCCCTGAGTAGCTGCGCAGCAGCGTATCGAAGGGCAGGCAAGAGCGCCAACGGTGATGCGCTGGCTTCGATACGGCCCTGGCGGGCCTACTCAGCCCGAACGGGCTCTGTGATGAGTGCCTCAGATTAGCCTTGACTGAACGGCTTACGCCCGATGGCGGCTTCTCTGCCTGCGGGCCTTCCCGGTCAAGGCATGTACTGCCCTCCGTTCACCTCGATGATCTGCCCCGTCACATACCCCGACATCTGCTCCGAGGCCAGGTAGAGGAAAGCCCCGCTGCATTCGTCCGGATCGCCGATGCGGCCCATCGGGATGGTCTTGCGGAATGCTTCGAGCTGTTCCGGCGTGGTGAAGCGTTCCTGGAACGGAGTCATGATCACGCCCGGCGCCACCGCGTTGACGCGGATCTTGTCGGCCAGCAGTTCCTTGGCCATGCCGCGCGTGATGGTGCTGACGAACCCTTTCGACGCCGCGTAGATCAGCGCGCCCGGGCCGCCGCCGTGGCGCGCCGCGACCGAGGTGACGTTGATGATGTTGCCGCCGCCCTGGCGCCGCATGACCGGGATCACGGCGCGCGTGAAGGCCACGACCGAGCGGGCGTTGATGTGGACGATGTCGTCGAACAGTTCGTCGGTGACCTTTTCCAGCGGCTCGCGCTTGACCAGGCTGCCGGCGTTGTTGATCAGCACGTCGATGCGGCCGAGCTGCTCGACCGCGCTGGCGACGGCCCGGTTGATGGCGTTGCTGTCGCGCACGTCGGCGCCGATGGCGATGGCCTTGCTGCCGGTTTCGCGCACGTCGGCGGCGACCAGTTCGGCTTCCTTGGCCGAGCTGTTGTAGTGGACCACGACGTGTGCGCCGCGAGCGCCGAAGGCGCGGGCCGCGGCGGCGCCGATGCCGGTGCTCGCGCCGCTGATGAAGACGACTTTTCCAGCCAGATCTAGCATGCTGTTCTCCTGTGAAAATATGACGGTGATTGATCGTTCATGCTCCGGCTCATGGGGTTGGACGGCCCTGCGTCCTGCCGGTATCGCTTGTTCTGTATCGGGCATCGCGGGCATGGCGCCGCGACGGTACTGCCAGCGCCGCCGTTGTGGAGAGCCGCATGGAAACGGCAACGGCGGCGCTTCATGCTTAATCGTGTACCGATTCGTCCTTGTTGCGGGCCGCGCCGCGGTAGGCGTCGCGTACGTGGATCAGATGGCGGCGCATGGCGTCGGCGGCCTTTTGCGGATCGCGCGTCTTGAGCGCATCGAGGATCTCGCGGTGGTCCTGCAGGCTGCGCTCCAGCGTGGCCGGGATGCGCGAGGTAATGGAACGGCTCTTCTTGCCCAGCATGTAGAGGCTGCCGGCGATGCTTTGCAGGAAGGGGTTGTCGCAGGCTTCGATGATGGCCTCGTGGAACTCGACGTCGGCGGCGGCAAAGGCGGCCGGGTCGGACAACAGCCGCGCTTCGTCTTCCACGTTGCGCACCAGGTGCGCCAGCTCGGCCTCGCCGATATGGGTGGCGGCCAGTGCGGCCACGCCGGTTTCGATGATCAGGCGCGCGTCGAACAGCGCTTCCAGCGTGCCGGCGTTGAGGTCGATGATCATTTCCAGCGGTTCCAGCAGCTCGCGCGTTTCCAGCGAACTGACGAAGGTGCCCTCGCCCTGGCGGATGCGCAACAGCCCCAATAGCGCCAGGCCGCGGATCGCCTCGCGCACCGCCGGGCGGCCCACGCCCAGCATGGCGGCCAGCTCGCGCTCGGGCGGCAGTTGCTGGTCGGGTTTGAGCAGGCCGCTGCGGATCATGGTCAGCAAGCGCTGGGCGACTTGCTCGGAAATGGACTTCTGGACGATGGGATCAAAAGACATACTGTCGGGGTGAGCGCCTAAGGGTCGAATGAATCATTGCCATGCAGGCAATGCCTTGCTGGCCGCCGGCGATTGCCGGGAAAGGTAAGACCAATGGCTGTGGAGGATAGGTACCTGGCGATGAAGTGTCAAGCCATGAGAATTTATGCTGCGCCGCAGAACAAACCCAAACGAAACGGGCCCGCAGGCCCGCTTCAGACGACGCATCGCCCCAGCGATCAGAAGGATCAGAACAGCAAACCGCTGTGCGCTTGCGCGACGCGCTCAAGATAGCCGCGCAAGCACTGCAGGAATTTGTCCATGCGCGCCCCCTTCAACCGCCGTGGCTGGGTTTGGCCACGCCGGCATGCAAACGCGTCTGACGGCTCAGCATCAGCGTCACGACCGCCGAGAGCGCCAGCGTGCCTGCCACCACGTACAGGCCGGCGCTGTAGCCGCCCGTGACGCTCTTCAACCAGCCGATCGCAAACGGGCCGACGAAGCCGCCCAGGTTGCCCAACGAATTGATCATCGCGATGCCTGCCGCCGCGCCGGCGCCGGAGAGGAAGGTGCTTGGCATGGCCCATAGCGGCGCCTTGGCCGAGCTGATGCCCACGTTCACCACCACCAGCGACAGCACCACGAACAGCGCGGTGGTGGCGTTGCCGGCCAGCAGGAAGCCGACGCAAGCCAGCGCGCAGGGAATCACCACATGCCAGGTACGCTCGCCACTGCGGTCGGAATGGCGCGCCCACAGCACCATCGCCACCACGGCCACCACGCTGGGCACGCCACTCAGGAGGCCGGTCTGGAACGGCGAAAAACCGAATTCGCGGATCATCAGCGGCGCCCACAGCCCCAGTGTGTAGAGCCCGGCGGAAGTGCCGAAGTAGATCAATGCCAGGGTCAGCACCCGCATGTCCTTCAAGGCGCGCCAGGCACTGGCGGTATGGCCGTGGCCGCCCTTCTTCGCATCCGCCTCGGACTTCAGGCGCGCCACCAGCCATGCGCGCTCATCGTCAGCCAGCCACCCGGCCTGCTCAGGCTTGTCGGTGAGGAATTTGAGCACCACGAAGCCGAGGATCACCGCCGGCGCCGCCTCGATGATGTAGAGCATCTGCCAGTCGGCCAGGCCGAACATGGAAGGCATCTGCATGATGGCGCCCGACAAGGGCGAGCCCAGCGCCACCGAGATCGGCGCGGCGGCCATGAACCAGGCGGCCGCTACCGCGCGCTGCCTGGCCGGAAACCATAGCGAGAGGTAAAGGATGATGCCGGGGAAGAAACCAGCTTCGGCCACGCCCAGCAAAAAGCGCAGCACATAGAAACTGTTGGGGCCGACCGCGAACGCCGAGATGGCCGAGATCAGGCCCCAGGTAATCATCACGCGGGCGATCCAGATGCGCGCGCCGACCTTGTGCAAGATCAGGTTGGACGGCACCTCGAACAAGAAGTAGCCGATGAAGAACAGCCCGCCGCCCAGGCCGAAGGCCGTCGGCGACAGGCCCAGCGCCTTGTTCATGGTGATGGCGGCGAAGCCGACGTTGACGCGGTCGAGGAAGCTGATGAAATACAGCAGCATCACGAAGGGAATGATGCGCCACATGAGTTTGCGGGATACGCGGGCTTCGATATCGGTGTGATCGGTGTTCATGGTCTCCTCCTTGGAGAGGGTGGCGAGGCTCGCGGCCCCGTCTTGGATTTTTGTTGGAATGCGCGCACAGCTTCCCCCGCGGTGCCTTGCGGCGCCGGCGTTCGGTACATCCGGAGGAAGCGGCGGCGCGGCGGCCGCCGGCTCGGGCTCAGGCCGCCTGTCGCACTTGCGCGGCCTTGGCGACGAAGCCGCACACGGCCTCGGTCACCTGCGCCGTGGTGGCCTGGCCGCCAAGGTCACCGGTATGCAGCGCCGGATCGGCGGTGACCGCCTCGACCGCGCGCATGACCTGCGCCGCGGCCTCATGCTCGCCCAGGTGTTCCAGCAGCATCACCACCGACCAGAAGGTGCCGACCGGGTTGGCCAAGCCACGGCCCATGATGTCGAAGGCCGACCCGTGGATCGGTTCGAACATCGACGGATAGCGGCGCTCGGGATCGATGTTGCCGGTGGGCGCGATGCCCAGGCTGCCGGCCAGCGCGGCCGCCAGGTCGGACAGGATGTCGGCATGCAGGTTGGTGGCGACGATGGTGTCCAGCGTGGCGGGACGGTTGACCATGCGCGCGGTGGCGGCGTCGACCAGTTCCTTGTCCCACTTCACGTCCGGGAACTCCCTGGAAATCTGCAACGCGATCTCGTCCCACATCACCATCGCATGGCGCTGGGCGTTGCTCTTGGTGACCACGGTCAGCAGCTTGCGCGGACGCGACTGCGCCAGTTTGAAGGCGAAGCGCATGATGCGCTCGACCCCGGCGCGGGTCATCATCGAGACATCGGTCGCGGCTTCGAGCGGATGGCCCTGGTGCACGCGGCCGCCGACGCCGGCGTATTCGCCTTCGGAGTTCTCGCGCACGATGACCCAGTTCAGGTCTTCCGACTTGCAGCGCTTCAACGGCGCGTCGATGCCGGGCAGGATGCGCGTCGGACGCACGTTGGCGTACTGGTCGAAGCCCTGGCAGATCTTCAGGCGCAAGCCCCACAGAGTGATGTGGTCGGGGATGTGCGGGTCGCCGGCCGAGCCGAACAGGATGGCATCCTTGTTGCGCAGCGCGTCCAGGCCGTCGGCCGGCATCATGGCGCCGGTTTTGCGGTAGTAGTCGCCGCCCCAGTCGAAGTCTTCGAACTCGAAGGCGAACTTGCTGCTGGTGGCCGCCAGCGCTTCGAGCAGCTTGCGGCCGGCGGGAACCACTTCCTTGCCGATGCCGTCGCCCGGGATGGTGGCGATGCGATATGTCTTCATGTCTCCGGCCTTTCGAAAAATGTATGGGTGAGCGGTACTGTATCGACATTGATTACTAAGAACCGAAGCTATACTTAAAGCATTCTTAACTTTAGATTAAAGATAAAACCATGCAGGACACCGTCCTCCCCGCCGACCTGCGCTTCTTCTCCGTGCTGGCCATGGCCGGCAGCCTGTCGGCGGCGGCGCGCGAGATGGGGCTGACCACGGCGGCGGTCAGCAAGCACCTGGCGCAAATGGAAAGCCGCGCCGGCGTGCCGCTGGTCAACCGCACCACGCGCCGCATGACGCTCACGCCCGAGGGCGAGCTCTATCTGGAGCATGCGCGCCGCATCCTCGACGAGATCGATGAATTGTCGGAGCTGCTGGGCAGCTCCAAGCGGCGCCCGGAGGGCCTGTTACGGGTCAACGCCACGCTGGGTTTCGGGCGCAGCCATGTGGCGCCGGTGATTTCCAGGTTCGTCAGCGAGCACCCGCAGGTGTCGGTGCAGCTGCAACTGTCGGTGATGCCGCCGCCGCTGACCGACGACAGCTTCGACGTCTGCATCCGCTTCGGCGAACCGCCCGACACCCGTGTGGTGGCGCGCCGGCTGGCGGCCAATGCGCGCCTGCTGTGCGCCGCGCCTGGCTATCTCGACAAGCGCGGCACGCCGGTCACCCCGCACGACCTGACCAAGCACAACTGCGTGGGCATCCGCCAAGGCGACGAAGCCTATGGCGTGTGGCGGCTGTCTTCCGGCTCGGGCGCGGCGCGCAAGACCGAGACGGTGAAGATACGCGGCAACCTCACCACCAACGACGGCGAGATCGCCGTCAAGTGGGCGCTCGATGGCCACGGCATCCTGATGCGCGCCGAGTGGGATATCCGCCCCTACCTGGAAGACGGCCGGCTGGTGCAGGTGCTGCCGGGCTGGCAAACGCCCAACGCCGACATCTTCGCGGTGTATTCGCAGCGGCACCAGATGTCCAACCGCATCCGCAGCTTTGTCGATTTCATTGCGCGGGAGCTGGCGGGGATTTCACCGAGACATTGATATATCCCCGCTTCCCAATATCAGCCCCTTGCATTCGGTGCTATTATCAGCATCATCAAGCATCAATTTTGATGCAGGAGCCCCCTATGCGCACCACTGTCACAATCGATGACGACCTCTACAAAGAGGCCCTTGAATTGGCCGATCCCGCGATGGACAAGTCTGAAATCTTCCGCGAGGCAATCAAGACTTTTGTACGCGTCCACGCCGCCAGGCGTTTGGCCGCATTGGGCGGTGCCATGCCCGATATGCAAGACATTCCTCGCAAGCGCGGGGAAGGCTGTTGATGGCCGGGATGGTATTGGTCGACACCTCGGTGTGGGTACATCATTTCCGTTACGGAAACGAGGCGTTAAAAGCCTTGCTCAACGCCGACGCGGTCTTGACCCATCCCATGGTGCTGCTGGAAATATCCTGCGGCACCCCGCCGGATCGGGCGGCTACGCTCAAGAGCCTGGGCTTTCTGCAGCAGGCGCACTCGGCCGGATTTAACGAAGTCGCTGCATTCGTGGAAAGAGAACAACTGTTTGGCAAAGGATGCGGCCTGGTCGACCTGGTTCTCCTGGCGTCCACGCTCATTACGCCGGGCGCGCAATTGTGGACGCGCGACAAACGGCTCAGCGAACTTTCATCCCGCTTTGGTTTGGATTACCAACCGCCGTCTCACTGACGCCGGCGCAGCATTCCGCACCGCTCATCCAATATCGCTCAACCATGGAAATCGTCTTCACCGTCCTGATCCTGCTGCTGGCCGTCGCCGCCTCCGGCGTGGCCGCGCGCCTGGTCCCCTTCAAACTGCCGCTGCCGTTGTTCCAGATCGGCCTGGGCGCGGTGCTGGCGCTGCCGCTGTTCGGACTGAAGATCAGTTTCGACCCGGAGCTGTTCCTGCTGCTGTTCATCCCGCCGCTGCTGTTTACCGACGGCTGGCGCATGCCCAAGCGCGAATTCTTCCGCCTGGCGCAACCGATCCTGGCGCTAGCCCTGGGGCTGGTGCTGTTTACCGTGGTCGGCGTGGGCTATTTCATCCACTGGATGATCCCGGTGATTTCCCTGCCCTCTGCCTTCGCGCTGGCTGCGGTGCTCTCGCCCACCGACGCGGTGGCGGTATCGTCCATCATCGGCAAGGGCCGCTTGCCGGCCTCGATGCAGCACGTGCTGGAAGGCGAGGCGCTGATGAACGACGCGTCCGGCCTGGTGGCCTTCAAGTTCGCCATCGCCGCAGTGGTGACCGGCACCTTCTCGCTGCTCGACGCCAGCCTGAGTTTCGTCCTGATCTCGGTGGGCGGCATTGCCGTCGGCCTGATCGTGGCCTGGGGGTTCGGCCTGGTGCGCCGCAAGATCATCGAATGGGCCGGCGACGAACCGGGCATCCAGGTGGTGCTGCTGATACTGATCCCCTTCACGGCCTATATCTTCGCCGAACACTTCGGCCTGTCCGGCATCCTGGCGGCGGTCGCGGCGGGCATGCTGATGCCCTACATCGAAACCGCCGGCGGCGAGTCGGCCGCGACCCGCATGCAGGGCCGCAGCATCATGACCATGATGGAGTTCGTGTTCAACGGCATGTCGTTCCTGTTGCTGGGCCTGCAGTTGCCGGGCATCGTCAGCCTCGCCCATGCCAGGACCGCCGGCAACGTGCCGGTGTGGTACCTGTTCGCCTACATCCTCGCCATCACGGTGGCGCTGATCGTGCTGCGCTTCATCTGGGTGTGGATCAACCTGCGCATGCGCCGTTTCGCCAACGCGGTGCGCGGCCAGAGCGGGCGCAACCGCAAGTTCGACCTGCGCCTGATCGGCATTACCGCGCTGTCGGGCGTGCGCGGGGCGATCACGCTGGCCGGCGTGATGTCGATCCCGCTGCTGCTCAAGGAACACACGCCCTTCCCGGCGCGCGACCTGCTGATCTTCCTGGCCACCGGGGTGATCGTCTGCTCGCTGCTGTTCGGCAGTTTCCTGCTGCCGTGGATGCTGAAGGATCTGCAACTGGATGCCGAAGCCAAACGCCGCCGCACGGAAGAGATGAACGCCCGCATGCGCCTGTCGGAAGCGGCGGTGCGCCGTATCGAAGAAGCCCAGGAACGCATCAGCCACGGCCTGGACGAGTCCGACCTGGCCTTGCTGACCGAGGTCAGCGGCAGCCTGCTGGCGACCTATCGCATGCGCATGAATGCCGAGAGCGATTCGGAAGAGACCCATCGCGCCGCCAACCGCTTCAAGCAGTTCGAACGCGAGCTGCGGCTGGAGGCGATCCGCGCCGAACGCATGGAAATCCACTACCTGCGCGCCGAGCAACGCATCAACGACGAAACCTTCCTGATGCTGATCAACCAGATCGACATGGCCGAGACCTGGCTCCTCGGTTCGCTCAACGCCTCGGATTGAGGCCCCCGCACGGGAACCGGGAGCGGAAAAGCAAAAGCCCGCAACGGCATGGCCGTGCGGGCTTTGTTCATGGCGGGTACGCCGCGGATATTGTCAGGCTACCGTGTTCACCGTGGTGCCGATGACCTCGCCATTGGAATTGCGGGAAATCTGTTCGCGGCGGTTGCGCTGTTCGAGTTCAGCCTCGGCGCGCTTCTGGTCGGCCTGGATCTGTTCCTGGCGCTGTTGCTCGGCCTTTTGCGCCATGCGCGCTTCATCGGCCCGGCGCACCGCCTCCGGATCGGTGACCGATGAGGTAGTGGATGTAGATGCGGTGGTGCTGGAACTGGGTACGATTGCGAGATCGACGGGCATGCTGGCCTCCTGTTGCTATCGCTGATGTTCGATACAGGCCACTATGGTACGCCCATTGCCGGACTCTGCAATGCGGCAACAGCATGCATCCGCAAAAAAACGGCGGCATCGACACAGCCTGTTATCCGGGAAGCAAGCAAACCGTGGAAAAAGATGCCAAAAGGCAAAAACAAATTGCCACGATGGCAAATCTGGCGGAACCGGAAACTCAGTGGACTCAGTAGCCTCAGTGGCAATCCGGCACGTTCTGGTCCAGGTAAACCTCGAAGGCCACGTTGTTGGCCCACTTCTTCCTGACGCCAGCCCAGAAGGCCTCGTTCCAGCGGCCGGCCGCCTGCCTGAACGCGGCCAGATCGGCGGCGTCGGCGCCGCGCACCTTTAGCACCAGGGCCTGGCGGCTGGCGGGCGCCAGGCGGGCGGAGAATTTCTTCCATTCGGGCAGCTTCAGCAATTCCTTCATCAGGCTGTCGTCATGCACGGCCGCGTCGCATTGCCCGGTGCGCACCGCCAGCAGCGAATCGGCCGGCGCGCGCATCACCTTCTCGATGGCGCCATAGCGCGAGGCCAGCGTGCCGACGTAGGACGAACCTTCCGAAACGCACACGCTGCGGCCCTTCAGGTCGTCCCATTTCCTGATGCTGGTGTCGGTACGCATGATGGCCATGCCGCCGGCGCGATAGCCGGTGGGGATGATGACGGTATCGGCATCGCCGGCCTCGCCCTCGGGCGCCAGCGTCAGCGCCACATCGGCGCGGATGCCGGATGCGTTTTTCAGGTAAGCGGATGTGAGCTTGAACTGCACGGCCAGATCGTCGGCCAGCACGCTATCGACGCTCTCGGGCGTGCGGAATTTCATGCCGCCCTTGTAGGCCGGCGGCACGTAATCCAGCCCCACACGCAGGATGCCGGCCTGCTTGGCGGCATCGAGCACGCCCGCCTGCACGCTGCCGCAAAGCAGCAGCAAGAGCGGGAAGAGCAGGCGTGCGGGCTGCATGGCGGGAGACTCAGACGTATTGGTAGCGCAGCAGGCGGTGCTTCAGCTTTTCCAGGATCACCTGGTCGATCAGCGCGGCGAGAATGGCGATGGTCAGGATATTGGCCATCACCCCCACCATGTCGGCGGTTTCGCCGGAATACGCCAATGTGCGGCCCAGCCCCTTGCCGAAGCCGACCAGCATCTCGGCCGAGATCAGCGCGCGCCAGGCGTTGCCGAAGGCCAGCTGGGCGCCGGTGATCAGTTCCGGCATCACTGCCGGCAGGTAGACCCGGCGCAACAAGCCCACGCGCGAGGCGCCCATCACGCGCGCGGCCGACACATGCACCTGCTGCACGCTTTCGGTCGCGTTCATCACCGACAGCGCGGCCGGGAAGAAGGCGGCGATGGCCACCACCACCACCATCGGCAGGTTGCCGAACCCCATCAGGATCAGGAACAGCGGCACCCAGGCGATCGACGGGATCGATTGCAGGATCACGATGGCCGACTTCAGCACCTCGCGGAAGAAGAACAGCACCGCGCCGACCAGCCCGAAACCGATCCCCAGCAGCAGCGCCGAGCCGTAACCCAACCCCAGCCGGTACAGGCTGCCATACAGCGCCAGGCGGAAATTATTGGACTGCACTTCCTCCCACAGCCGCACCACCACCGACGGCACGCCCGGCATCAGGAACGACGGCAGCGACCACGCGGCGATCTGCCACATCAACAGGATGAAAGCGATCGCCAGCACCATGGCGAGTTTCTTGCGGAGACCGGTAACGCGACGTTGAGAGCTCATAACGCTTGACGCTTATAAATGACGATGGCCGGAAACCTCCGGCCGGTGAAAAACTTCAACGATACGCAGCGAGCGAAGCAAAGCTGCGAACCAAAAAATAAATCAGCTCTGTGCTGTGAGTGGGAAGCGTAGCGAGCAGCCCGAGGTCGCTTCGAGAAGCGCAGCCGTACGAGATGTACGGCGAGCATCACAGGAGCGAGATCGGGTTGCGCAGTAGCTTCCCGCTCACAGTTTCCTAGCGTTTTGCCAGGACAGGTCGGTGATCGAGTTGACGTCGAACGGCTTGCCGTCGCGCGTCTTCAAGGAGCCTTGCTCTTGCAGGATGTTGGAGATTTCCTGCATGCGGTCCTGGTCCTTCTTGGAAATCTTGGGCGTGAAGGTCTGGCTCTTGATGGCGTCGCGGATCACGTCTTCGCGCAGCATCTCGCCGTGCTTGAGCGTCTTCAGGGTCGGCTCGGCGATGAAATAGCCGGCGATCAGCTTGGACGCTTCGGCCGGCTTCTTCTGCAGCAGCGTGATGGCGTCGCGCTGGGCATCCAGCGACTTCCACACGGCGTCGCGGCGCTTCTTCAACGTGTCGCCCGAGGTGATCACCACCATGCAAGGGAAGGGCCAGACTTCACCGATTTCATAGATCTGCTTGACCGGCGCGATCAGCTGCGCGATGCGCGCCTGCGGCTCGAACAGGAAGGCGGCGTCGACACGCTTGCCCACCAGCGACTGCACCGCCACCTGCGGCGACACGCCCATCACGTTGACGTCGTCCGGCTTGATGCCGGCATCCTTGAGCACCACGCCCTTCAGCACGGTGTCGGCGGTGCTGCCTTCGGCTTGCGAGGCCAGGGTCTTGCCCTTGAGGTCGGCCACCTTGTTGATGCCGGAGTCTTCCCGCGCCACCAGCGCGTGGTAACCCAGCTGCGCGCCGCCCACCACCTTCAGGTCGGCGCCCTTGGAGGCCCAGGCCACGGCATTGGAGAATCCGAACACGCCACTATCGAGCTGGCCGCCGACAATCGCCTTGACCAGGTCGGTGCCGGACTTGAATTCGATCAACTCCACATCCAGCCCGTACTTCTTGTACAGGCCGGCTTCATAGGCGGCCATGGCTTGCGCGTCGTCCATCACGCGCAGGTAGCCGATCTTGAATTTCTCCAGCGCCAGGGCGTTGTTGGTGAATGCCAATGCGGCCAGGGCGGCCAGCGCAGGTACCAGGATGCGTGCGAGTTTCATACTCCAACCCCTTCCAGTGTTTTTGAAAAATCGTCCTGTTCGGCATGGATGCCGAGCAGGCAAAGGATCTCGCGGCGGATGGCCGCGAATTCGGACAGGTCGTGCGTCTTTTCGTGATGCACGAGATTGAATTCCTTGAGCACCTTGGCCGGACGCGGGCTGAACACGAAGATGCGGTCGGCCAGGAACAGCGCCTCGTCGACATCGTGCGTGACCAGCAGCACGGTCGGGCCTTGCTGGCGGATCAGGTCGCGCAGCGCGTCCTGCAGCGTCATGCGGGTGAGCGCGTCGAGCGCGCCGAAAGGCTCGTCCAGCAGCAGCGCCTTCGGCTGCGAAATGAAAGCGCGCGCCAGGGCCGCGCGCTGGCGCATGCCGCCCGAGACCTGGTGCGGGTAATACGCTTCGAAACCCTTGAGCTTGACGTTCTCCAGCCACACGCGCGCCTGTTGCGCCGCCTTGTGCTTGTCGACCTGCTGGAATTCCAGCGCCAGCGCCACGTTCTGCTCCAGCGTGAGCCAGGGATACAGGGCGTTTTCCTGGAACATCAATGTCCGTTCCGGATGCGGCGCCTTGATTTCCTGGCCGTCGCCGGTGACCGAGCCCGAGCTGACCTTTTCCAGGCCGGCGGCAATGTGCAGCAGGGTCGACTTGCCGCAGCCGGAAGGGCCGACCAGCGCGACCAGTTCGCCCGATTCGATATCGCGGCTGAATTCGTCGATCACATGCAGGCCGCCGAAATGCTTGGCGACGTTCTTGAAAGATAGCTTCATGTCGTCCCGCGGCGCGTGGGCAGCCGCTGCAGTGGATAGGATTGGTTGGGAAGGAGGATGACTGGCGAGCGGTCCGGCGATGTCTTGCGCGGCGCCGATGCCCCGCGGCCTGTGGCCGTCTCGTCTGGCATGCGGACAAAATCCCCATTTATTTCACGTTAGCGCTGGACTTTACTGTTGCTGCCAATGCAAGACAACTACTTTAAATTCTTATGCTTATTCGAAATCCGAATAAGGAAGACTCAAAAATTGCATAAAGAGAAAAGGATTCGCCAATGCGCCATCAAGCCGGCTCGCTCCCCCGCTTCGCCAGGAGCGACTGCACGCTGGAGTAATCCAGCCGCACACCCAGCTCCTGCTTGAGACGCCGGTTATCCAGCCGGCGCGATTCCGACATGAACGACAGCATCATCGGCGATACGCTGCGTTCCAGCTCGCTGCGGGGCAAGCGGGGCGGACGCGGGAGCCCGACGGCATCGGCCACGGCGTCGAAGTAGTCGGCCATCTTCAGCTCGGTGTCGTCCACCGCATGGTAGATGCGGTTGGGCGAACCGCGGCGCATGGCCGCCAGCGCCGCGCGCGCCAGGTCGTCGGCATGGATATGGCTGGTATAGACATCGTCGGCGGCAAGCAGCGCGGGCGTGCCCTTTTGCAGGCGCTCGACGGGCAGCCGGTCGGCCGCGTAGATGCCGGGCACGCGCAGGATGGACACGCGCGCGCCGCAGCGCCTGGCCCAGGCGCGCAGCACGTTTTCGGCATCCACGCGGCGCACCGCGCGCGCATTCTGCGGCCGCACCGGATGGGTTTCATCGAAACGCTGGCCGCCGCAATCGCCGTAGACGCCGGTGGTGCTGATATAAACCAGGCGCGTGCCCTCGGGTAAAATGGCGGCCAAATTGCGGGTGCGGCGGTCATGCCGGCCGGCCGACTGCGGCGGCGCCAGGTGCACCACGGTCGGCGCCAGGCGCGCCAGCCGGCCCAGCGTATGCGGCCGGTCGAGGTCGGCCACGATGGGAACGGCGCCGGCCGCACGCAGCTCGGCGCAGCGTTGCGGGTTGCTGGTGACGGCCAGCACGCGGCAGCGCGGCAGCAACAGCGGCAGCAGGCGCAGGCCGACATCGCCGCAACCGAGTATCAGAACACGTGGCAAGCCCAGTTTTTTCACAGTTTTATTAACCTATTTTCCTTAGTCCAGAAGCGCAATTGTATGAGTTTCCAAGTCACAGTCCAGCCAAGCGGCCGCCAATTCACCTGCGATGAAGGCGAAACCATCCTCAATGCGGCCATCCGCGCAGGCGTGGGCCTGCCCTATGGCTGCAAAAACGGCGCCTGCAGCTCGTGCAAGGGCAAACTGGTTTCCGGCCAGGTCGAGCACGGCCCGCACCAGGAGCGCGCGCTGTCGGCCAACGACGAGAAGCTGGGGTTTTCGCTGTTCTGCTGCGCCAGGCCGCAGTCGGATGTGACCATCGAAGCGCGCGAAGTGGCGGGCGTGGGCGAATTCCCGATCCGCAAGCTGCCGGTGCGCGTGGCCGCGCTGGACAAGAAGGCCGACGATGTCATCGTGCTCTCGCTGCAATTGCCGGCCAACGACCGCCTGCAATACAAGGCCGGGCAATACGTCGAGTTCCTGCTGCGCGATGGCAAGCGCCGCAGCTACAGCATGGCCAACGCGCCGCACAAGGATGAGCACATGAGCCTGCATATCCGCCACCTGCCCGGCGGCCTGTTCACCGACCAGGTGTTTTCCACAATGAAGGAACGCGACATCCTGCGCATCGAAGGCCCGTTGGGCACCTTCTTCCTGCGCGAGGATTCGGACAAGCCGATCGTGCTGCTGGCCTCGGGCACCGGCTTCGCGCCGATCAAGGCGATCGTCGAGCAGCTCGAGCATGCCGGCTCGCAGCGCCCGGTCACGCTGTACTGGGGCGGCCGCCGCCCGCAAGACCTGTACATGAACGAGTTGTGCGAAACATGGGCGCGCACCCTGCCCGCCTTCGCCTATGTGCCGGTAGTGTCCAACGCGCAGCCGGAAGACAACTGGAACGGCCGCACCGGCTTCGTCCACCAGGCGGTCATGGCCGACTTCCCGGACCTGTCCGGCCATCAGGTGTATGCCTGCGGCGCCCCCATCGTGGTGGAGTCGGCGCAGCGTGACTTCGTGGCCCAGTGCAAGTTGCCCGAAGACGAGTTCTACGCCGACTCCTTCACCTCGGAAGCCGACCTGGCAAGCGACGCACCGGCTGCCAACTGAGGCGGCGCGAGCCCCGGCCAAAGCGGCGCGTGTCATGCCGCCGTCATGCGCGTTTGCGATCATGGCGCAAGTCGGTGCCGCCTCCCGGAAAAAGGCGTGGCGCGGCGGCAGGCGACGCAAATGCAACGCTTGCCGGATTCAGGCAGAATGACGGTCAATTCTTTTTGACGCTGTGCGCAAAACGTCCTAATATTGACCGCATGATCGCCAACGCCACATTTTTACGACGTCGCAGCCAACCTCTGGGAGGTTTGCTGCTGTGCGCGTGAAATGAAACGAATCGCGAAGCCACAGGCAAACCCTGTGGCTTTTTTTTATCCGCCATTTCGGGTTGCCGTGCGCTTTCCACCGATCCTTTAAGTTTCAGGCCGGTCTGCCCCGCACCATCCCCATCCACCCATTCTTGCAGGAGCCTATCGATGGAATACAAAGATTTCGACAGCAACAAACTGATGTACGTCACCAACCGCCCCGAACTGGTGTTCACCGAGGGTGACGGCATGTGGCTGACCGACCACAAGGGCAAACGCTACCTGGATTACCTGCAAGGCTGGGCGGTCAACGCCTTGGGCCATTCGCCGCAATGCATCCAGGATGCGCTGGCGGCGCAATCGAAGAAACTGCTCAACCCCTCGCCCGCGTTCTACAACGCGCCGTCGATCGAGCTGGCCAACCTGCTGACCGCCAACTCGGTGTTCGATCGCGTGTTCTTCGCCAACAGCGGCGCCGAAGCCAACGAAGGCGCCATCAAGCTGGCGCGCAAATGGGGCAAGAAGAACCCGGCCACCAACGGCGACGCCCGCTTCGAGATCATCACCTTCAAGCACAGTTTCCACGGCCGCACCATCGCCACCATGTCGGCCAGCGGCAAGGACGGCTGGGACACCATGTTCGCGCCGCAGGTGCCGGGCTTCCCCAAGGCCACGCTGAACGACCTGGCCAGCGTCGAGAAGCAGATCACCAAGCACACCGTGGCCGTGATGCTGGAGCCGGTGCAAGGCGAAGGCGGCGTGATCCCCGCCACCCGCGAATTCATGCAGGGCCTGCGCCGCCTGACCAGGCAGGCCAACCTGCTGCTGATCGTCGATGAAGTGCAAAGCGGCATGGGCCGCACCGGCGAACTGTTCGGCTACCAGCTCTCGGGCATCGAGCCGGACATCATGACGCTGGGCAAGGGCATCGGCGGCGGCGTGCCGCTGGCGGCGCTGCTGGCGCGCGAAGACATCGCCTGCTTCGAAGCTGGCGAACAGGGCGGCACCTACAACGGCAACCCGCTGATGACGGCGGTGGGCGTGGCGGTGATCAAGGAACTGCTGAAGCCCGGCTTCATGGAAACCGTGCGCGAGCGCGGCCAGTACCTGCGCGAACGCTCGCTGGCGCTGTCGGAGAAGTACGGCTTCGAAGGCGAACGCGGCGAAGGCTTGCTGCGCGCGCTGCAACTGGGCCGCGACATCGGCCCGCAGATCGTCGAGGCCGCGCGCGACATGGAACCGGTGGGCTTGCTGCTCAATTCGCCGCGCCCCAACCTGCTGCGTTTCATGCCTTCGCTCAACGTCAGCCGCGACGAGATCGACCAGATGTTCTCCATGCTGGAAGACGTGCTGGCCAAGATCGGGCAATAAGCCATGCGGGTGCGTCATACGCTCCTGGGAATATCCGGTCCGGCGGCCTTGCCGCCGTCGTCCGCTGTCCTCCCGGCTGCGGCGCGCCCGGCCGGCGCCATGGCGGCATTGTGCCTGGCCCTGGCGCTGGCCGCCTGCAGTACCGTGCCCCCGGTTGAACGCCTGCCGGGCGCGCCGCAATCGAATACGCCGGCGCTGCCGGCATCCGACGCCGGCAACGAAGTCGCCATCTACGCCCTCTCGCTGATCGACACCGGCTACCGCTTCGGCGGCAAGAACCCCTCGGCCGGCCTGGATTGCAGCGGCATGGTCAGCTACATCTTCGGACAGGCCGCCAACTACAGGATCAGCGGCAGCGCCGCCGATATCGCCCGCCAGGGCCGCCAGATCGACCCCAGCCAATTGCGCGCCGGCGACCTGGTGTTCTTCAACACCATGAACAAGCCCTTCTCGCACGTGGGCATCTACCTCGGCGATGGCCGTTTCGTGCATGCGCCATCGACCAACGGCCGCGTGCACATCACGCGCATGGACAATCCCTACTTCGCCAAACGCTTCGAGATGGCGCGCAGCTATTTCAACTGAACCGGAAAAGCGCCCCGCCGGTCACTTGCGCGCGGCGCGCGGCCTGGCGGCGACGCCCGCCTTGGCCTGCGCCCGCGTTCGCCTGGGCGCCGCGCCCGCGGCCCTGGCATCGCCGGCCGCAGCGGCCTCGCGCTTCTGGCGGCTGCCGTATTGCAGGATCAGGTTGGCGCTGTAGCGCGTGAAGGAAATGTCCATATGCCGGCGCATGGCCGCGCGCGCCTTGTCCGGATTGCGCTCGCGCAGCGCCTGCATCACCAGCGCATGCTCATCGACCGCCTCGTACCACACCACCTTGCTGTCGAAATGGCTATGCAGCCGCTTGAACAGCGGCCCCAGCCGCGCATCGAACAATTGCGTCACCAGCCCCACCAGCACGCTGTTGCCGGTGGCCTCGGCCACCCGGATGTGGAACAGGCGGTCGGCTTCCAGCGGATTGATGCCGGCATCGGTATGCGCGATCATCAGCTGGAATGCCTCATCGACCGCATCGATCTGGGCATCGGTGGCATTTCTGGCGGCGGCGTAGGCCACCTCGCCTTCGATCATCTCGCGCGCACGGATCAGTTCCAGCGGCCCCGCTTCGCTGGACAGGTCGATCAGCCCTTCGTGCGGCGCCGGCGGGCAGACATAGATGCCCGAGCCCATGCGCACTTCGATATAGCCTTCGACCTCCAGCGCGATGAGCGCCTCGCGCAACGAAGGCCGGCTCACGCCGAGCTGCACCGCCAGGTCGCGTTCCGAGGGCAACCGCGAACCGACCGGGAATTCGCCGTCGACGATCAGCTTGCGCAACTGGTCGCCGATCTGCCGGTATAACCGCTGCGGCTCAATCGCTTCTATGGGCATGGATGAATCCGATCAAGTTTTTATCTGCCTGGAAACCGCATGCGGCAGCCATGTGGATTCCCACACGGCTTCCCATGCAGCTTCCCATTCAGCTTCCTTTTATGACGCCGGATTGTATCTCAGGCCCGGCCGGTCTCCACCACACCGGGCCGTTCTTCCATCAGGCCAACGCCGCTGGGAACGCCAGGCCATAAGGCCCGGCCGCATCGCGCAACATGGGTGCGATGGTCGGGTGCAACGCCACGCCCTCTTGCAGTTGCCGCGCGCGCCGCTGCATGCCGCGGTCGCCCGGCATGCGCACCTGTTCCACGCCGGGGCGCGGCGGGTTGCTGCGGCAAGACTCGGCGACAAAATCCATCTGCCGCAGGAAAGCATCCTGGCCGCCGAACGCCGACGGGTCGTACAGCGACATGAACACGGTCGCGCCCCAGCCCGCCGGCGGATCGGCGCGGCCGAAACCGGACAGCCCGCCGGTCAGCGCCTCGATCAGCACCGCCAGGCCGAAGCCCTTGTGGCCTGCCGACAAACCGCCCAGCGGCAGGATGGTGCCCGGCGGATCTTCGGCCAGCACGGCCGGATCGCGCGAAGGATTGCCGTGGCCGTCGATCAGCCACTCTTCCTCGAACTGGCGGCCGGCCTTGTGCAGGCGGTTGCTCATGCCGTTGGTGGTGACCGAGGCCGAGATGTCGATCAGGAACGGCGTGCCCGAAGTCGGGATGCCGGCGGCGATCGGGTTGGGCGTGAACACCGCGCGCGTACCGCCGAACGGCGCCACGCTTTGCACCGCCGGGTCGGAGCTGGCCAGGATCATCATGAAGCCCTCCTGGGTGGCGCGCAGCAGGTAGGCCGCCAGGCAGGCGATATGGTGGCTGTGGTGGATGGTCAGCGAGGCGCTGCCGTAGTCGCGCGCCTTGGGGATCAGCGCATCGATGCCCTGGTGCACCAGCCACGGCCCCGGCAACCGGCGGCCGTCCCAGGCCAGCGCGGCGGCGCGTTCGGACAGCACTTCCGGCTGTCCGCTCTTGGCCATCGCCCCTTTTTCCAGCTCCTTCACATACGGCGCCAGCAGCGCCAGGCCGTGGGTATCGTGGCCCAGCAAATCGCCGTCGACCAGCGTCGCGGCGACGCTGTCGGCCTTGGGCGCTTCCAGTCCCGCCTTTTGCAACAGGGCGCTGGCGAAGCGCGTCAGTTCGGCAGCGGAAAAACGTTCGGGTGAAGCCATTGAAACAACCATCCTTTCATTGGGTGAAATAAAAAACAACCGTCAAGCCGGTAATGCTGCTCAGTTAAGCCTTCCATCTGCAACTCGTCATCCCGGCGAAGGCCGGGATCCAGTGTCTTTCGTTGCGCCTCAATGGCCGTTGAATGACGAATGACGCGACGCTGGACCCTGACCTTCGTCAGGGCGACGGAGAAATTTCGGCTTAACTGAACGGCATTACCGTCAAGCCGGCCCCATCGTCCTCTTGCGCAGCATCTTCAGCGCGAACGGCAGCAGCCACATGACGATGGTGATCACGCCCAGCGTGCCGGCGATGGGCCTGCTGAAGAATGCCAGGAACTCGCCGTCGGCCTTGATCATCGAGGTCACGAAATGCTCTTCCAGCATGCCGCCCAGCACCACGCCCAGCACCGCGGGGGCGACCGGGAAGCCGTTCTCCTCCATGAAGTAAGCCAGCATGCCGAACACCAGCATGATGCCCACATCGGTCACGCTGTTGTTGGTGGCATAGGAGCCGACGATGCAAAACAGCAGGATCAGCGGCATCAGGATGCCGCGCGGAATGGTCAAGATGCGCTTGGCCATCTTGATGCACAAGAAACCCAGCGGCAGCATCAGCAGGTTGGCCAGGATGAAGACGATGAAGATCGCGTACATCGACACCGGATTCTCGACGAAGATCATCGGCCCCGGGTTGAGGTTCTTCATGTACAGCACGCCGATCACGATGGCGGTGATGGAGTCGCCCGGGATGCCGAACACCAGCGCCGGGATCCACGCCCCGGCCAGCGCCGAGTTGTTGGCCGCGCCGGATTCGACGATGCCTTCCGGATGGCCGGTGCCGAACTTCTCCGGCTCCTTGGACAGCTTCTTGCTCATCGCGTACGACATCCAGGCCGCGATATCGGCGCCGGCGCCCGGCAAGGCTCCCACCAGCGTGCCCAGCACGCTGCCGCGCCAGACCGAGCGCGGGTACTTCAGCAGCAGCCCCCACATGCCTTTGAACACATTGCCGACGCGGCCGTCGGCGATCTTCATCGTGAAATCCTTCGACACCGCGAAACGCAGCACCTCGGACATGGCGAACATGCCCACCATCAGCGGCACCAGCGATACCCCGCCCAACAGGTCCGGCTGGTCGAAGGTGAAGCGCGGCACGCCGGCCGGGTTGCCCATGCCGACCGAGGCGATGAACATGCCCAGGAACAGCGAGACGAAGCCCTTCAGGGGATTTTCGGAAGCGATGAAAATGGCGCAGGTCAGCCCCAGCAGCACCAGCCAGAAGTACTCGAACGAAGAGAACTTCAGCGCCAGTTCGGCCAGCATGGGAGCGGCCAGGATCAGCACCACGGTGCCGAACAGGCCGCCGATGACCGAGAACACCAGGCTGGCGCCGAGCGCGATCTCGCCCTGCCCCTTCATGGTCATGGCATAGGCTTCGTCGGTATAGGCCGCCGACGACGGCGTACCGGGAATGCGCAACAGGCAGCCCGGAATATCGCCGGAAAAGATCGCCATCGCGGTGGCCGACACCATGGCGGCGATGGCCGGCACCGGCGGCATGAAAAAGGTCACCGGCACCAGCAGGGCCACCGCCATGGTGGCCGACAGGCCCGGCACCGCGCCCATGAACAGGCCGAACATCGACGCGCCAAGGATCACCGCCAGCACATAAGGGTCGAATACGATCCCGAACGCCGCATAGATATTTGCAAGCATGCTGTGCTCCTTACCAGGCGATCGGTTTCAAGACGCCCCAAGGCAAGGGCACCTTGAGCAGCTTGTAGAAAACGTAGTGGATGCCCAGCGCGCTGGCCAGCGCCACCGGAATCGCCACCGCAATGCGCGTGCGGAAGGTCAGGAACAGCACCATCAGCAGCACGAACGCGGTCGGCAGGAAACCGAGCGGCTCGGAGACCCAGATGTAGAACAGCAGCGCTGCCGGCACCAGCAGGAAGGCGAACACCGCGCGGCGGCTGCGCACCCATTCGGGCACGGTGAACCAGTGCGCGTCCTGGTCGTCGCTGCCGACGGCGGCGATGAGCGAGGCGTGGGAGGCGGCGGTCTTTTTCAAGCCGCGCAGCCCGCGGATGATCAGCAGCACGGCGCAGATCATGAAGCCGCCGGCCAGTGCCTGCGGGAAGACATTGGGGCCGATGTCCTGCCCCATGGCGGGCAGCGCCGCGGAAGAAACGTAGATGGCGACCGCAAAAAACGCGACCAGCAATCCGGAGAGAGCGTCGTTGATTTTCATGATGGAATCAATCGTAAGGAGTTTGGCGAAGTCGTTGTCATGGTGACGCCATGTATGGCGGCGCGATGCATGAGCGCCGCCCGCTCCGCGCCGCCGGATACGCGATCCGGCGGCGCAAAAACAGGCGGCAACACCCGCATCAGCGCGCCATGCCCAGCGTTTTCAGGATCGCGCCCATGTCGGCATCGCTCTTGTCCATGAATTTGCCGAACTCGGCGGAGTCGGCATACATCACGCCGAAACCGCGTCCGCTCATGAAGTCCTTGTACTCCTTGCTGTCATAGATCTTCTTCAGGCTGGCCGACAACTTGGTCGAAATATCGGCCGGCAACCCCTTGGGCGCGACGATGCCGCGCCAGGCGCCATTGGTCCAGCCGCTGCCGGTCAGGCTCTTGAGCGTGGGCACCTTGGGATACAGCGCCGCCGGCTCGTTGGCCATGATCACCAGCGGCGTCGCCTTGCCGGCATCGATCAGCGAACGCGCCTCCGGCAGCGATGCGGCCACGATATCCACACCGCCGGCAGCCAGGTCGACCATGGCCGGCGCCGCGCCGTTGGAAGGCACGAAGCGCACCGCCGTCGGCGCCAGTTTCAGGTCGTTGAGCATGCCGGCCAGGCCCAGGTGCCAGATGCCGCCCTGGCCGGTGCCGGAAGCCTTGAGCTTGCCCGGATTGGCCTTGATCGCCTTCATCAGGTCATCGAAGGTCTTGTAGGGGGAGTCGTGGCTCACGGTCAGCGCCGCCGGGTCGAAGTTCATCAGCGCCAGCGGCGTGAAATCGCGCGGCGTCAGCTTGGTCAGCCCCTGGTGGTGCATCATCGAAATTTCGACGGTGGCAATGCCGATGGTGTAGCCGTCGGGCGCGGCGCCGGCGATCGACTGGTGGCCCACCACGCCGTTGCCGCCGGTGCGGTTGACCACGTTGACCGGCTGGCCGATATCCTTCTCCAGCAAGGCGCCGATGATGCGCGCGGTGGCGTCGGTGCCGCCGCCTGCCCCCCAGGGCACCACCAGCGTGACCGGCCGCTCGGGCCAGGCGGCCAACGCCGGCTGGGCGCCCAGCAAAGCACAGGCCGCTGTCGCGGCCGCGGCTGTCTTGATCAGGGTTCTGCGGGTAATTCTGCGTGTAAAGTTCATGTCTCCTCCGGTGTCTGGGAGCAGGAACGTTTTGGCGTAGGACTTTCCGTTCCTGCATGCTTTACCTGCATGAGAATTCTGGTTGCTTCTCTTATGCGCAGGTGCCGGTGCCTTGCTGCTTTTTATATTGTCTGTCTGGTTATTTCTTGTCATCGCACTTTGCTGTACGATGATTCAGGACTGATAGGTAATGTGGTCAGACCAGTCGGATTAGAATTTCATATCCGATAGCGAGTGTCAAGGATGAATCCTACGCATCAAAACAATTCATCCATCTCGCGCCGCAACAAATTCCCGGCCCGGTCTTCGCCTCGCAAAGCCTTGCCCAGCATGGCTTCTGCGGCTACAGCGCCAAGCCTGCGATGCTGCACCGTCACAGCGCCGGATGCGAGCTCCGCCCCGACTCTAAAATTGCCGTTCCAATTTGGTATTACCACTTGACCAAACAAAGAATGCTGCAATAGACTCGCTGCCAATCGAATAAGTCACGTCGCATGCTGCGGCCATTTGCAACGTCGGGGAGACGAGCGCAAGGCAACAGGTGCAGGAACGGGCAACCCCAGGACCCAGCCGCCGCGGTATCCAATACCGCAGGCAGCATCAGGCAACGGAGACACTCTTGGCATACGCAGCAATGAGCGCGAACGGCAACTCACACGGCAGCTGGACCCATGCCACCGTGGCCGCATTGCCATCCACCACCTGCGCCCGCCGCGCGCTGCGCCGCGCCTCCTCCTTCGGTTCCCTGCTGGCCTTCCTGCTGATCGACTTTTCCCGCTATTTCTTTGACCAGGGCGACAGTTAAGCCCGCAGGACGGCGCATGCACGCTGGCGCCGGCACCACGAAACAGCACCGTAGCGCCGATGCGCGCACGGCATTTTGATGTTGTACGGACAGTGCCCGGCCTGACAGGCCGCCCTGCCCGCCATCGAGGGAATCCCACATGACTGACGATACCAAGAAACTCACCCGCCGCAGCCAAGCCTGGTTCGGCCGCCAGGACCGCGACGGTTTCATCTACCGCTCCTGGGTCAAGAACCGCGGCATCCCGCACGACCAGTTCGACGGCCGTCCGGTGATCGGCATCTGCAACACCTACTCTGAACTGACGCCCTGCAACTCGCACTTCCGCGCCCTGGCCGAACAGGTCAAGATCGGCATCTGGGAAGCCGGCGGCTTCCCGCTGGAGTTCCCGGTGATGTCGCTGGGCGAGACCCTGCTGCGCCCGACCGCCATGCTGTACCGCAACCTGGCGTCGATGGACGTGGAAGAGTCGATCCGCGCCAATCCGCTGGACGGCGTGGTGCTGCTGATGGGCTGCGACAAGACCACCCCCGCCCTGCTGATGGGCGCGGCGTCGGTCGACGTGCCGACCATCGGCGTGTCTGGCGGCCCGATGCTGTCCGGCAAATACCGCGGCCGTGAAATCGGTTCCGGCACCGGCGTGTGGCAGATGTCGGAAGATGTCCGCGGCGGCAAGATGACGCAGGAAGAATTCTTCGAAGCCGAGAGCTGCATGCACCGCTCTCACGGCCACTGCATGACCATGGGCACGGCTTCCACCATGGCCAGCATGGTCGAGGCGCTGGGCGTGGGCCTGCCGCACAACGCCGCCATCCCGGCCGTGGATGCGCGCCGCAACGTGCTGGCGCGCAATGCCGGCCGCCGCATCGTCGAGATGGTCAAGGAAGACCTGGTGCTGTCCAAGATCCTGACCCGCGCCGCCTTCGAAAACGCGATCCGCGTCAACGCCGCCATCGGCGGCTCCACCAACGCGGTGATCCACCTGCTGGCGATCGCCGGCCGGATCGGCATCAAGCTGGACCTGAAGGACTGGGACGACATCGGCCAGAAGCTGCCGTGCCTGCTGGACCTGCAGCCGTCGGGCAAATTCCTGATGGAAGACTTCTACTACGCCGGCGGCCTGCCGGCAGTGATCCGCCAGCTGGAAAGCGTGATCGACAAGTCGGCGCTGACCGCCAACGGCAGCACCCTGTGGGACAACTGCAAGGACGCGCCGAACTGGAACGAGGAAGTGATCCGTTCCTTCGACAAGCCGTTCAAGGAAGCCGCCGGCATCGCCATCCTCAAGGGCAACCTGGCCCCGGACGGCGCCGTGATCAAGCCGTCGGCCGCCACCCCGGCGCTGTTGAAGCACCGCGGCCGCGCCGTGGTGTTCGAGAACAGCGACGACCTGCACAAGCGCATCGACGACGAGAACCTGGACGTGGACGAAACCTGCGTGCTGGTGCTGAAGAACTGCGGCCCCAAGGGTTACCCGGGCATGGCCGAAGCCGGCAACATGCCGCTGCCGCCGAAGGTGCTGCGCAAGGGCATCACCGACATGGTGCGCGTGTCCGACGCCCGCATGAGCGGCACCGCCTATGGCACCGTGGTGCTGCACGTCACGCCCGAAGCCGCCGCCGGCGGCCCGCTGGCGCTGGTGCAGAACGGCGACTTCATCGAACTGGACGTGGAAGCGCGCAAGCTGCACCTGGACATCACCGACGAAGAAATGGAACGCCGCCGCGCCGCCTGGCAAAAGCCGGAGTCGCCGGCCACGCGCGGCTGGATCAAGCTCTATGTGGACCATGTGCAGCAGGCCAACCTCGGCGCCGACCTCGACTTCCTGGTCGGCAAGAGCGGCGCCTACGTGCCCAAGGATAATCACTAAGTCACTAAGCAACACCGCGGGCGCCAAGGCAGGCGACGCCAGAAGCGCCACCCGGCGCCCGCGTAGAGATACATCAAACACCTTTTGGATAAACGGTTGGATCGGAAACGCCTGAAATAGAAACAGAAATACATCCAAGCGGTTGCGGACAGAGCCACAGGCCGACGCAACCGGCGAGGAAACAGCGACAGACGTAATTGCATCAAGGTGGGACCGAGACAACCATCATGGAGACGAAGCAATGAAAGTACTGATCACCGACTATGACTTCCCCGACGTCGACCTGGAGCTGGCGCTGTACAAGGCTGCCGGCGTCGAGGTGGTGACGGCGCAATGCCGCACCGAGGAGGAAGTCATCGCCGCATCCGCAGGATGCCAGGGCCTCCTGGTGCAATACGCGCCGGTCAACGCCAAGGTGTTCGCGGCGCGCCCTGAAATCCGCATCGCCAGCCGCTACGGCGCCGGCTTCGACACCATCAACACCGAAGACGCCGCCAAATACGGCGTGTGGGTCGGCAACTCGCCCGACTACGGCGTGGGCGAAGTCGCCACGCATGCGCTGGCCATGGCGCTGGACCTGATCCGCAACATCACCGTCTACGACCGTGCCGTGAAGGCCGGCGAATGGCACTACACCACTGCCGGCATCATCCCGCGCGCCTCCGAGATGACGCTGGGCATCATCGGCCTGGGCCGCATCGGCAAGCGCATGGCGCACATCAGCCGCAACGTGTTCAAGCGCGTCATCGCTTACGACCCGCATATCATCGACGGCGACTTCCCCGCCTACGTGGAACGCGTGGGCCGCGAAGAGCTGTTCAGGCAGGCCGACGTGGTCTCGCTGCACACTCCGCTCAACGACGAGACGCGCGGCATGATCGACGCCTCGGTGCTGAACCTGCTCAAGCCCAACAGCTACCTGGTCAACTCCGCGCGCGGCGGCCTGGTCAATATCGACGACCTGCTGGCGGCGCTGGATTCGAACCGGCTCAAGGGCGCGGCGCTGGATGTGCTGCCGGTGGAACCGCCGGCGACGGCATCGGCTATCGTGCAACACAAGCGTGTGCTATTGTCGCCGCACGCGGCGTTCTACTCCGACGTCGCCGCGTGCGAACTGCGCCGCAAGGCAGCCCAGAACCTGATCGACTGGGACCGCACCGGACGCCCATCCTACGTGGTCGTCGAAGGCAAGAAAGACAACAAAAAATAGCAAGAGACAATTCCCGCGCGCCAGGGCGCACGGGAGTCGCCAGACACGCCGGCGGCCGCAAGCTGTCCGGCAGCTGCAGCACCGGGGGCAAACCAGCGCCGCCGGTGAAAGTGTAAAGGGGACGTCTCAGATCCCCGCATGCCGCCACAGGCAAGATGGCATAACGGGCGGCATCCCTGCAAATAGAAGAAAGTCGTCGCAGGCGCTCCCACAAGGACGCCCGCAGCGCCGAAAACGAGGATATACACGAGGAGCAATTGCATGGCATCAGTACAGATTCGCGCTGTCAAGAAACAGTTCGGCAGCACCCAGATCATCCGTGGCGTCGACATCGACATTGAAGACGGCCAGTTCGCCGTCCTGGTCGGCCCGTCCGGCTGCGGCAAGTCCACCCTGCTGCGCATGCTCGCGGGGCTGGAAGAAATCAGCGGCGGCGAAATCCTCATCGGCGGCACGGTGGTGAACAACGTGCAGCCCAAGGATCGCGACATCGCCATGGTGTTCCAGAACTACGCGCTCTACCCGCACATGTCGGTCAGGGACAACATGGCGTTCTCGCTGACGCTGGCCAAGAAGGACAAGTCCTTCATCGAGGAGCGCGTCAAGAAAGCCGCCGACATCCTCGGCCTGAACCAGCTGCTGGAACGCTATCCGCGCCAGCTCTCCGGCGGCCAGCGCCAGCGCGTGGCGATGGGCCGCGCCATCGTGCGCGATCCGCAAGTGTTCCTGTTCGACGAACCGCTGTCCAACCTCGACGCCAAGCTGCGCGTGCAGATGCGCACCGAGATCAAGGAACTTCACCAGCGCCTCAAGACCACTTCGGTCTACGTCACCCACGACCAGATCGAGGCGATGACCATGGCCGACCAGATCGTGGTCATGCGCGACGGCCTGGTGGAACAGCGCGGCCGTCCGCTGGAACTGTACGACCATCCGTCCAACCAGTTCGTGGCCGGCTTCATCGGTTCGCCGGCGATGAACTTCATCCCCGGCACGCTGCGCCTGTCGGCCGACCGCGCCGAAGTTGAATTCTCCGACGGCACCCGCCTGCCGGCGCCCTATGGCCGCCAGCTGCAAGGCAGCGATGGCCAGCGCGTGGTCTACGGCGTGCGGCCCGAACACCTGGCCATCGGCGCGGCCGGCGACGGCATCGCCACCAAGGTCATCGTGGTCGAACCGACCGGCGCCGACACCGAGGTCTACAGCCGCTTCTGCGACACCAGCCTGACCTCGATCTTCCGCGAACGCCACAACTTCGGATCCGGCGACACCATCCATCTGGCGCCCGACCATACGCGCACGCACCTGTTCGACGCCGAATCGGGCCAGACGCTGGCGCGTCGCTGACACCATTTCCATGCCGGCCAGATCGTGGCCGGCATGGTCTGGGCATTACCGCAGCAACCAAGCAAAGCAGCACACCCGCATCATCTTTAGCAATCAGTCATCGGCAAGGCAGCATCAGAACAACAATCCGCACCATAGCGGTCCGTTCCACTTTCAACCGAAGGAGTAGGAGACATGAGCAAGCTGACAAGACGCGATTTCCTGGTAAGCAGCGCCGCCGCCGCGGCCGCATCGAGCGTGGGCATGAACGCTTTCGCCGCACCCGCGGGAGCAGCCGCGGCCGACAGCATCAAGTACCCGATCGAGCAAGGCGCGACCCTGCGCATACTGCGCTGGAAGCGCTTCGTGCAGGGCGACGAAGACCTGTGGAACGCCAACGTCAAGAAATTCACCGAACTGACCGGCGTGGCCGTGCGTACCGACAGCGAAGGCTGGGAAGACGTCCGTCCCAAGGCCGCCGTTGCCGCCAACGTGGGCAGCGGCCCCGACATCGTGCTGGGCTGGTTCGACGACCCGCAGCAATACCCGACCAAGCTGCTCGACATGACCGACCTGGCCGATTCGCTGGGCAAGCGCTACGGCGGCTGGTACGACGTCTGCCGCAAGTACGGCACCAAGGACGGCAAGTGGATCGCCCTGCCCCTGGGCGTGATCGGCAACGCCCTGGTCTATCGCGAAAGCCAGATCAAGGCCGCCGGCTTTGACGCCATCCCCAAGGACACCGCCGGCTTCCTGAAGCTGTGCCAGGCCCTGAAGGCCAAGAACACCCCGGTCGGCTTCGCGCTGGGCAAGGCGGTGGGCGACGCCAACAACTGGGCGCACTGGCTGCTGTGGTCGCACGGCGGCAAGCTGGTCGACAAGAAGGGCGCGGTCGCCATCAACTCCCCCGAAACCAAAGCCGCGCTGGAATACGCCAAGCAGCTGTACGCGACCTTCGTCCCGGGCACGCTGTCGTGGCAGGATCCGTCCAACAACAAGGCTTACCTGGACGGCCAGGTCAGCATGACCGCCAACGGCATCTCGGTGTACTACGCGGCCAAGAATTCGACCGATCCGAAGATGCAGGAGATCGGCAAGGATACCCAGCACGCGCACTTCCCCATCGGCCCCGCCGGCAAGCCGACCGAGCTGATGCAGATCACCCAGATGATGATCTTCAAGCACACCAAGTATCCGAACGCGGCCAAGGCTTTCGTCCAGTTCATGTTCGAGCCGGACCAGTACAACCCATGGATGAAGGCATCCATCGGCTACGTCAGCCAGCCGCTCAAGGCCTACGAGAAGAACCCGATCTGGACCGAAGACCCGAAGGCCACCGTGTACCGCGACTCGGCATCGCTGATGCTGGACCACGGTCACGAAGGCCCGCTGGGCCAGGCGTCGGCGGCTTGCATGGCCGACTATGTGGTGGTGGATATGGTGGCCGAAGCGGCCAGCGGTTCCAAGACCATCCAGCAGGCCATCGACCGCGCGGCCGATCGCGCCAAGCGCTTCTACAAGGCTTGATGTTTTGCGGCCGGACCGCCGCCGCCGGCCCTGGCCGGCGCGCATCGGTCCGGCGGCATCGGCGCCGGGTCAGATTGGCGAGTTGTCAGGGCTCGCCGGCACGGCGCCGATGCCGGCTATCGCATCGAAATGAAAACAGGCATTTTCCGCCCGGAGCGATCCGGCGCGGCGACTCAACCGAGGCTTATTATGCTATCCCGTTTCCTGAATAATCGTAACGTACTGGGCATGTTGTTCATGGCCCCGGCCGTGATCCTGCTGGTGGTGTTCCTGACCTACCCGCTGGGGCTGGGCGTCTGGCTCGGCTTCACCGACACCAAGATCGGCGGCGAAGGCAGCTTCATCGGACTGGACAACTACACCTACCTGTTCGGCGACTCCCTGGCGCAACTATCGCTGTTCAACACGCTGTTCTACACCATCAGCGCCAGCATCCTGAAGTTCGGGCTGGGCTTGTGGCTGGCGGTCCTGCTCAACAAGAACGTGCCGCTCAAGACCTTCTTCCGCGCCGTGGTGCTGCTGCCCTGGATCGTGCCCACCGCCCTCTCGGCGCTGGCCTTCTGGTGGCTGTATGACGCCCAGTTCTCCGTCATCAGCTGGGCCTTGATGAAGATGGGCCTGATCGACCACTACATCGACTTCCTCGGCGACCCGTGGAACGCGCGCTGGTCGACGGTGGCCGCCAACGTCTGGCGCGGCATCCCGTTCGTGGCGATCTCGCTCTTGGCCGGCCTGCAGACCATCTCGCCTTCGCTGTACGAGGCGGCGGCCATCGACGGCGCCAAGCCGTGGCAGCAGTTCCGCTACATCACCCTGCCCCTGCTGACCCCGATCATCGCGGTGGTGATGACCTTCTCGGTGCTGTTCACCTTCACCGACTTCCAGTTGATCTACGTGCTGACCCGAGGCGGTCCGCTCAATGCAACCCACCTGATGGCCACGCTCTCGTTCCAGCGTGCGATCCCGGGCGGCGCGCTGGGCGAAGGCGCTGCGCTGGCAACCTACATGATCCCGTTCCTGCTGGCGGCCATCATGTTCTCGTATTTCGGCCTGCAACGCCGCGGCTGGCAACAAGGAGGTGACAAATAATGGCCAAGAAAAAAGACGACCAAATGGAAACCCAGGGCATGGATTTCCTCCAATCCACGCCGCGCCGCTGGGTAACCATCTACCTGCCGCTGATCATCTTCCTGTTCGTGCTGCTGTTCCCGTTCTACTGGATGGTGATCACCGCCTTCAAGCCGGATGCGGAGCTGCTGTCGCAAAGCGGCAATCCGTTCTGGGTGATCGCGCCGACGCTGGCGCACTTCAAGAAGCTGCTGTTCGATACCCAGTACCCGGCCTGGCTGCTCAACACCGTGATCGTGTCGGTGGTATCGACCTTCGCCTCGCTGGCGGCCAGCGTGTTCGCCGCCTACGCGATCGAACGCCTGCGCTTCCAGGGCTCCAAGCAGGTCGGCCTGGGCATCTTCCTGGCCTACCTGATCCCGCCGTCGATCCTGTTCATCCCGCTGGCGGCGATCGTGTTCAAGCTGGGCCTGTTCGACACCCGCTGGGCGCTGATCCTGACCTACCCGACCTTCCTGATCCCGTTCTGCACCTGGCTGCTGATGGGCTACTTCCGCTCGATCCCGTATGAGCTGGAAGAGTGCGCGCTGATCGACGGCGCCACCCGCTGGGAGATCCTGGTCAAGATCATCCTGCCGCTGGCGGTGCCGGGCCTGATCTCGGCCGGCATTTTCGCCTTCACGCTGTCGTGGAACGAGTTCATCTACGCGCTGACCTTCATCTCCTCCTCGGAAGTGAAGACGGTGCCGGTCGGCATCGTCACCGAACTGGTCGATGGCGACGTCTACCACTGGGGCGCGCTGATGGCGGGCGCGCTGCTGGGCTCGCTGCCGGTGGCGGTGGTCTACTCGTTCTTTGTCGAGTACTACGTGTCGGGCATGACGGGGGCGGTGAAGGAGTAGCATTCCCTTTCCTCTCTTCGCTCGAAGAAAACCCCCACGTCCGAAAGGGCGTGGGGTTTGTTTTTGGAACCCATTTTTTGCGACGAAAGACACTGGGTCCCGGCCTTCGCCGGGACGACGGTATGATGCGAGACGAGGCTTAGTTATCGCCCCGTCGTCCTGGCGAAAGTCAGGACCCGGCGTCGTTCAGCGCCTCTTATTCCGGCCCATGAAAAATGCGGCCTCCCCTTTCGGAAAGGCCGCATTCTCTTCGCACTCCCGCAGGCGACATAGCGCCTGCAGGAAAACACGCCTTACTGCTTGGCGACAGTCGCCGGACCCGCCTCCATCGCTTGCTTCGGCAGCTCCTTGCGCACCTTGGCGACATCGCTGGCGCTCACGGCGCCGGCGCTGTTGCCCCAGCTGTTGCGGATGAAGGTGACGATTTCCGCCACTTCCTGATCCGACAGACGGCTGCCGAAGGCCGGCATGGCGAACTGCGTGGGCGCCTTGTGGGTCCACGGCATCTCGCCGCCGGCCAGCACGATCTTGATCAGCGAAGCCGGGTTATCGGCATTCACAGTCGCGCTTTGCGCCAGGGTCGGGAAGGTTTCCGTCCAGCCCTTGCCGCTGCTGCGGTGGCAAGCGGCGCAGTTGTTGAGGAAGCCCATCGCGCCCGGACTCTGGTCGGAACCCTTGCGCAACGCCTGGTGCGTCTTGTCGTCATACGCCAGCGGCGCCACGCCTTCCTTGACCGGCTTCAACGACTTGAGGTACTTGGCGATCGCCGTCAGGTCTTCGTCGGTCATGTACTGCGTGCTGTTGGCGACCACATCGGCCATGCCGCCGAACGCTGCGGAGTGGCTGTTGCGGCCGGTCTTCAGGAAGACCGCGATGTCTTCCTCGCTCCAGTTGCCCAGGCCGTCGCGCGCGTCGCCGCGCAGGTTGTTGGCCAGATAGCCTTCAACCACGCCGCCCGACAGGAACTGCGTACTGTCGTCGGTCAGCGCCTTCTCCTGCATGCCGATGCCGCGCGGGGTGTGGCAAGCGCCGCAGTGTCCCAGGCCTTCGACCAGGTACTTGCCGCGCATGAGCGGGCTGTTGTCGTCGGCGCCGTCAACTGCGACGGCCGGCGCGAATACCTTGCGCCAGATCGACAGCGGCCAGCGCATCGACAACGGCCAGACGATATCGACCCCGCGGTTAGGCGTCGGATCGGCTTGCACGCCGTTCATGAAGTAGGCATACAGCGCCTTGACGTCGGCCGGCTTGACCTTGGCGTAGGACGGATACGGCATGGCCGGGTACAGCGACGCGCCATCCTTGCGGATGCCGTGGCGCAGGGCCTTGTCGAAGTCGTCCTCGCTGTAGTTGCCGATGCCGTGCTCCTTGTCGGGCGTGATGTTGGACGAGTACACGGTGCCGATCGGGGTTGCCATCGGCAGGCCGCCGGCGAAGGGCTTGCCGCCCTTGGCCGTGTGGCAGGCCACGCAGTCGCCGGCCTTGGCCAGGTACTCGCCGCGCTTGACCAGCTGCTGGTCCGCCGGAGCGTTTTGCGCCGAGGCGGCAGCCGCGGACAGCGTCATGACTGCCGCGCAGGCGGCGATGAAATAGTGCTTGATCATGTTCGTTATCCTTATGCCTGAACCAGCGGACCGGGGTTTTTCAGATACTGCTCGCGGATCGCCTTGGCGGAGTGATACGCCAGCGCCGTGACCAGGCCGGTCGGGTTGTAGCCCATGTTCTGCGGGAACGCCGAAGCGCCGTAGACGAACACGTTGGGCACGTCCCAGCTTTGCAGGTACTTGTTGACCACGCTGTTCTTGGGCGTAGTGCCCATGATCGCGCCGCCGGTCAGGTGGGTCGACTGGTACACGCGGGTGTCCCACGACGAGCCGGTCTTGCGCACGGCCTTGACGACCTTCTCCGGGTTCATCGCGTGGCCGACCTTTTCCATCTGGTCGGCGATGTAGGTCAGCATCTTGCCTTCGTTTTCCTTCCAGTTCAGCGTCAGGCGCAAGAGCGGCTGGCCGTTGGCGTCCTTGTAGGTCGGATCCAGCGACAGGTAGCAATCGCGGTAAGCCATCACCGAACCGGACATGCCGATGGTCAGGGTGCGCTGGTAGGCGTCCTGCACGCTGCCCTTCCATTCCGATCCCCAGCTGGGCACCTTCTCGCCCGGCATGGTGCCGGTCTGCTTGATGGGGCGGCCGCCGTAGCGCACGTGGCGGATCGAGGCGCCGCCGATGAAGCCCAGCGGACCGTGGTCGAACTGGTCGGCGTTGAGGTCGTCCATGCCGACGCCGCCGGCGCCGGTGCCGATGAACGGGTTGAACTGGGTGCCCTTGGGCATGACCACGTTGATGCCGCCGTTGTACTGGTAGGCGAAGTTCTTGCCCACCACGCCTTCGCCGGTGACCGGGTCATACGGCTTGCCGATGCCCGACAGCAGCAGCAGGCGCACGTTGTGCGTCTGGAACGCGGTCAACAGCACCAGGTCGGCCGGCTGCTCGACCTCGCGGCCTTGCGAGTCGATGTAGGTAACGCCGGTGGCGCGCTTGCCGGAAGCATCGAGGTTGACCTTGATCACCTGCGCCTTGGTGCGCAGCTCGAAGTTCTTGCGCTTCAACAGCACCGGCAGGATGGTGGTCTGCGGCGAGGCCTTGGAATACATGTAGCAGCCGTAGTTTTCGCAGAAGCCGCAGTAGTTGCAGGGGCCGATGCGCACGCCATAGGGGTTGGTGAACGGCTCGGAGGCGTTGGCTGCCGGCGCCGGATACGGATGGTAGCCGACGTCGCGCATGGCCTTTTCGACCAGCGAGGCGCTGTACTGGTATTGCAGCGGCTTGGTCGGGAATTCGTCGCTGCGCTCGCCTTCCAGCGGGTTGCCGCCTTCGACGATCTTGCCCTTGAGGTTGCCGGCCTTGCCCGATACGGCCATCACCTTCTCCGAGAAATCGTAGAACGGCTCCAGTTCCTTGTAGGTGACGCCATGGTCCTGGATGGTCATGTCTTCGGGGATGAATTTCTTGCCGTACTTCTGCTCGTGGTGGCTGCGCATTTCCAGCTCTTCCGGCAGGTTGCGGTACATCATGCCGTTCCAGTGGAAACCGGCGCCGCCGACGCCGTCGCCCAGCAGGAAGGAGCCGTGCTGGCGATACGGCACGGCCACGTCGGCCACGCCGTGGCGGATGGTCACGGTCTCGCGCGAGAGGTCCTGGAACAGCGCGCCGCGCACCGAGTATTTCAGTTCGTCGACCGCCTTCGGATAGGGGGTATCGGTATTGGTGTCGCGCATGTCGCCGCGTTCCAGCGCCAGCACGTTCAGGCCCGCTTCGGTCAGCTCCATCCCCATGATGGAACCGGTCCAGCCCAAGCCCACCATCACCACATCTACTTTGTCTTTTTTGATTGCCATGATCAGCCCTTTTCTCCCAGAATCGACACAGGGCCGTATGGATATTTCACGTTGTACTGGTCGACCCAATCCAGGTAGTCGGCGCGCGCGCCGGGGAAGCCGACCATCTTCCAGCCGCCCATTTTCTGGTTGCCGCCGTACATCGGGTCGGCGAAGTAACCTTCCTTGGTGTTGCCCAGCATGAAGCTGAAGAAAGTCTTGGCGGGCACGGTCTCGAACGTAATCTTGCCGGCTTCCATCTGCTTCAGGACCTCGACCTGCAGCTTCTTGTCCAATTCGGCGAACACCTTGCCGTGGTTCTTGGTGCACCAGTCGTTGGCGGCGGCGATGCCCTGGCGGTAGATGTCGCGCGGCACCAGCGAGAGCTGGTAGCCCAGTTCGGGCACGCTGTCCGGATGGAACGGGCCTTGCATGTACCACAGCTTGCCGGCGCCGTAGGGCGTTTCCATCTGGCGGTCGATGAACTCGGGCACGCCGGTCTCGAGCGCGCCCGCGCCGTACTGGTCGGAGGGAATCAGGTGGTCGACCGCGGCATTGATGAATGCCCATTCGGCGGCGTTGAAATAGGTCGGGGTATAAGCGCGCGGCTTGCCCGGTTCGGAGTTGTCGGCGATGGCCGGCTGGCTGACTGCGACTGCGGTGGCGCCGCCTAGCGTACTGGCTGCTGGGACGATCGCCAGTACCTGACGCAGAAAGCGCCGCCTCGGCTCTTTATCTTGTGACATGACTTTCCTTTGGACTGTGGTTTGAGGAGAGAGGTATTGCCGGGCACTCTTCCATTTGCAAACGTCGGGATGAACACGCCCCGGCGGCTGCGAATGGCAGTTGCCTCTTGTGGCGCCGCGGCTCGGGCCGGCAAAGCCGGAGCGATGGCGCTGTTTGGTTTGCGATCATGGCATCGCGCGAAAAGCTGTGCACTTGGCTTGCTGGTTTCGTCATGAAAACAACTGGCTGAAAAAGCGAGAAACCGGTCACATATGGCCAGCCGGTTTCAACATCGACACTTGCATCGATACTTTTAAGCGAACAACTCGCCGAAGAAATTCTTCAGCGCCACCGAGGCACGCTCGGCGGTCTGGCGGTGATAAAAGAAACCCGGACTGTTGGAATCCGGGTCGGTGAATGAATGGCCGGCCTGGCCGTAATTGACCAGTTGCCAGTCGATCCTGGCGGCGCTCATCTCGTCGATGAAGCCATTGACCTGTTCGCGCGGCACGGACGGATCCTGCACGCCGTGCAGCACCAGCACCGCTCCCTTGATCTTGCTGGCGTCGGGCGCCGGGCTCGACAGGGCGCCATGCAGCGACACGGTACCGCGCACGTCGGCGCCGGAGCGCGCCAGTTCCAGCGCGGCGGTGCCGCCGAAGCAGAAACCGCAGGCGCCGAACCTGTCGGCGGCGATCCTGATTTTCTGTTGATTGCGGAAGACTTCCAGCGCGGCGTTCATGCGCTTGCGCAGTTCGGCGCGGTCCTGCTTGAGCGGGCCGATGACCGCCACCGCCTCATCGGGGTTGGCCGGCCGTACATGCTTGCCGTAGACGTCCGCCACGAACACGGCATGCGCCGCGCCGATGGTGGCGGCGGCGATTTCGAGCGCCTGCTGGCGCACGCCGAAATAATTGGGCACAGCCAGTATGCCCGTGGCAGGCGGCGCGGCCTTGTTGAACAGGAGGATGCTTTCGTATTCGACGCCATCGGTCGAATGGGGGATGATTTCAATGGCGAGGTCGGCAACGGCAATGCCGAATTTCTCGGCGATCGCGGCTGCATTCCAGGACTGGGGCATGTTCTGGCTCCTTTGATGGCAGTGGCCGGCGGCATGGCCGCGGCGGCACGGAGGAAACTTATTGATTTATTGGCGCGGCAACAAGTACAAAAACAAGTGCAAAAGATGCAATATCCCTTGTACATAACTCGCTATGTTCGCACAAACAATGCAACTTTGCAGGAGGTCATACCAGTTGTCGCCAGGAAAATACGATAGCTTGCCATACATTCCTCCTACATACCCCAGCCAGCAAAGGCGCTTGCCCGTTTTTTAACTGCGAGCAACAAATGCTTTACTGCACCATTGGCTGTGACCACACTTTCAGCCATCCGACCCGCCTTTGTCAAATGGTTCAAGCGCGGAACAATCCGCGCACCGACCCGCAAGACGCCAGCGCGCGCAAACGCGCCAGCCAGTCGTCGGACGACGCCAGGCCGGCAAAACGCAGGCATCCCAGGAACTTGGCATCGAGTTCTTCGGCACTGAGCGGATAACGCGCGGCGCCACGCGCGAAATCGCGGAAGGCCTGCACCACCCTGCCGTCGCGCAATGCGATGCTGACATGCGCACCTTCCGGCGCGGCCGCCCGGCGCCCCGCATCTTTCCAGTACGCACCGCTGGTCATGCCGACCTTCGCCATCAATTCCCGCAGGCGCGGGTCTGCCAGCGTCGCGGCCGACAAATGTTCCAGCCCGACCGTGCCATGCAACAGCGAAACGGCCACCGCGAATGGCATGCTGAACTGCGCCTGTTGCGGCGTGGCCGGATCGTCATGGATCAGGTTGGCGATGACGATCGGCGGCACGTCGCAGGTGATCGCCGCGATCGCGCCGGCATCGATGGCATGCATATGCGCCAGCGCCATGACCGCGTCCACCGCCGCATGCGAAGACAGGCAGAGCGGAATGCGCTTGATGTCCACGCCCGGGTTGTGCAGCGCCCAGCGCGTGCCCAGCATCTCCACCGCCTGCGCATCCCAATGACCGCCATTGAACAGCCGCGCGAAACCGTTGCGATGCTCAACGGCATCGGTGGGGCCGCTGGCGCCGAGCTGCGCCATGAACGCGGCGGTCACGCCGGCCTCTGCCGCGCGCCCGGCGAGGAAGGCCTTGGCGTCGGTGCCGAAACAGGCCTTGATGCCGGCCGCCCCGGACAGCGCCAGGCCCAGCGCCGCCGCGGTTTGCCGTTCATCCAGCCGGAGCAGCCGCGCCGCCGCCGCGCATGCGCCCACCGGCCCCAGCACGCCGGTCGTCCACCAGCCCTGATCGTACAGCACATTGGCGCTGGCCAGGCCGAGCGCATACTCGCACTCGGCGCCGGCCACCAAGGCCACCGCCAGCTCGCGGCCGCTGGCATCGGCATGCTGGGCCGCCGCCAGCGCGGCCGGCACGATCACCGCCGAACCGTGGACGAAACCGGCATAACAGTTGTCGTCGAAATCCAGCGCGTGGGCCGCCACACCGTTGGCAAAGGCGGCCTGCCTGGCATCGGCCTGCAACGCCGTGCCGATGATGTTGCACATGCCAAGGTGGCTGCCCATGCTGCCCATGCCGGCCATGCCGGCCAGCGCGCGCGCATGGGCGGCGACCCTGGCGGCGGAACCGGCGGCGATCACGCCGACGGTATCGATCAGGCAATCTTGCGCAACGCTGCGAACGTGCGCAGGAATGTCGCCCTCCTCAAGCTGCGCGATCCACCGGCTCATTGCCGTGATCGCGCCGCGTCCTGTCCCCTGCCCCGTTATTTCCTTCACGCCTGTTCCTCCCGACAATAAAAATGGCCGGCCGCGTCGGCGGCCGGCCGGTGCACATCACGCGGGCATGCTCAGTCCGGCAACTGGCCGGCCGGCGCCCCCAGCCAGGTCTGCGAGAACTTGTCGATGGTGCCGTCGGCGCGCGCTTCGCGGATGATCATATTGATCTTCGCCAGCAACGTCGATTCGCCCTTGGGCATGGCCACATAGCATGGCGCATTGGCCAGGATCACCTTCAGTTCCATGTCCAGCGAAGGGTTCATCTTTTGCAGCGCGGCGGCAACCGTGGTTCCGGTCGCGAACATCTGGGTCTGCCCGGCCAGGAAGGAAGACAGCGTCGCGTTGTTGTCTTCGAAGCGTTTGACGACCGCGCCTGGCGCCATCTGTTCCAGCTCCTGGTCCTGCATCGAGCCGCGGGTGACCGAGATGGTCTTGCCCTTGAGTTCGGCGAAACTGCTGGCCTTCACATTCTTGCCGCCGAACACCGCGTCGAAGAATGGCGCATAGGCGATGCTGAAATCGACTACCTTGGCGCGCTCGGCGGTCTTGCCCAGCGACGAGATGGTGATGTCGGCCTTGTTGGTTTGCAGGTAGGCGATGCGGTTGGGCGCCGTCACCGGAACCAGCTCGACCTTGACGCCAAGTTTGCTGCCGATCAGGTTGGCCATGTCGATGTCATAGCCGCGCGGCCGCATGTCGGTGCCGACCGCGCCATAAGGCGGATAGTCGGTGGGAACGGCCACGCGTATCGACTTGCGCGACATGATGGTCTGGTACAGGTCATCGGCCAATGCGTTGGCCGAAGCAAGGCAGGCGGCGGCCGCGGTGAGGCCGATCAGGGCGAGTAGCGGGCGGCGTTTCATGGGTGATCCTTTCTGAAGATATGGCTCAATGCGAGGTGCGCGCTGCAAGGCGCACCGGCGTGGTTCGAGAAATCCCGGCGCCTGTTGCGGCGCCATTTTTTGTCGGCTGCATGTCTCGCGCATGCGCCGCTCCGGTAAATTCGTATTCGCCGATCCGCGGCGTCATGCGCCGCGCTTGGCGGGAGCCTTTGCGCGCGGCGCCGGCGCGGCGTCGGCCTGCATGCCCCACCACTCCCCCACGCCCCACAGTTTCTTTTCCGTGTCGGCGATCTGCGACTTGATGTTGATCCGGGAGGTGGCGGCCATCAGCGCCACCAGGATTTCCGCCACCAGGAAGGCCGGCAGCAGCGTGTCGAAAAACGAAGGCCCCTTGTTGGGCACCAGGATGCTTTCGGTGGCGATGCGCGCCAGCGGCGAACTGGCGCTGTCGGTGATCACCACCAGCTTGACGCCGGCCTTTTCCAGGTGCGTGGCGATCGACATGGCGCGGCGCGAGTGCGGCGCCATGCTGCAGATCAGCGCCACGTCGCGCGAGGAAGGCTGGTGCATGACCTTCATGATCCCGCTCTCGCCGGCCCCGTCCACCAGCGTGACGTTGCGCGCGAAGTATTCGCATACGTGGGCGAACTGGAAAGCCACCGGGAAGGAACCGCGCAAGCCGAGGCAAAAGATCTCGCGCGCCGACGACAGCAGCCTGGCCGCGCGCACGATGGACGACATGGTCTCGCCCGCGCACAGCGACTGGATCTGGGCCGTGGCGTTGTGGGCCAGATCCATCGCCAGGCCGGCTTCGCCGATGCGCTGGTTCAGCTCGACCAGGCCCTGGGCGCGCGAACCGAATTCATTGCCGCGGGCGCGCAGGCTGCTCTTGAAGACATCGCGGATGGCGTCATAGCCGTCCAGCCCCAGCGCCTTGGCAAAACGCGTCATGGTCGACGGCGGCACTTCGGCCAGCCGCGCCTGTTCGCGCATGGACAGCACCGCCACTTCGTGCGGATTGTCCAGCACGAAGGCCGCCACCTGGCGTGCCTGGCGCGGCAGGCTGTCGAAGCGTTCCTTGATGAGGGCGGTCAGCGATGGTTGGTTCACGATAGGTTGGCGGCTGGCTGGATGATGCCAACCATTGAGCAACATATGTGCCAATCGATTCTACAAACGGTTCAAACGAACCATTCTCATGCCGATGCGACATCCCCCGCGATCCGTTTGCACGGGCGTTTGTCTGGCTAAGTCGCCAAACCATTTCGGCACAAACGGTACAAAAATGGCCGGATCAATGTTCCGTCGCCAGCGGGCCTACGCCAGGACGGCACGGACTGGCGCCGGCAAAACGCCCCAGCATGGTTAGCCGTGCGATCGGGTTCGCCCCATTTTGGCGTGCGCGGGAAGCGCCGGATTACGCGGCGGCGAGGGCGCCTGCAGAACGCGCGTGGAATTCCTTGAGGATGGACAGGAACAGGTCGACCCGATGGGTGGACGGGCGAACCGGGTCGGTCACCGCGCAAATGGTGTGGTGGAAGGTAGGGCTGCCGCGGCGCGCGCGCAACGCGTAGCGCTTGCCGATCAGTTGCGCGTAGTGCGTAGGCAGCAGGCCGACATAGTCGCCGGTGGCCACCAGCAGCGCGATGGCTTCCAGTCCGCCGGCATCGGGCCCGCGCACGTAGCCGCCCCCGGCCAGCACCGCCTCCACATAAGGATGCGGGCGATGCACCAGCGGCAACTCCCTGGCGCCGCCGCGCCCGGCTTTACCCTCCCGCCCCTCTGGGCGGATGGCGCCGTAAATGCGGTGGCTTTCGGCAAACAGCGGCAAGTAGTCGAACTCATCGTCGCCGGGGTAACGCCCGCGGATGGCGATGTCGACGCGATGCTCGCGCAGCGCCTGGTTCAGTTCCGGGAAGGTCATCACCTCGATGCGCGGCTGTACCTTGGGCGCGCGCCGCTTGAGCATGGCAATGGCTTGCGGCAGCTTGCAGTCCGGATGACCCAGCGCATGCTCGACCACACCCAGCGCCAGCGGGCCGGACAGCACGCCATGCACGGCATCGATCTCGGGCCGGATGCGCTCCAGCGAGCGCAGCGCGCTGGTGGCCAGCTTGACCGCCACCTCGCCCTCCGGCGTCAGCCTGAAGCCGGCCGGGCCGCGCTCGCACAAGCGCACGCCAAGGCGTTCCTCGACCTCGCGCACATGGCGGCTGATGGAGGCCTTGGACATATGCAGCGACTTCTCGGCCGCGGAGAAACCGCCCGCCTCGGCGACGTTGCAAAACACCCGCAGCGAGCGCAGGTCGCGTTCATCGAGGTCGAGTCGGAGCATGGGATTGGTTTTTCATAAAGTCTTGAAAAATGGAACTATACCTCCAAAAGAATCATTTTCCATGCGCCATGGCAATCGCTACAGTGCATTCGAAACGGCACGCCGCAACGCCCGCCCTCCCGGACTATTACCGCCTCTTACCCCAAGGATGCCAGCCATGGAACAACTCACCGTCCCGCCGCGCAGCGGCCACAAGACCCTGCTTTACTCGGAACCGGTCGCCGACTTCACCGACCTGAAGTGCGACATCGCCGTGCTGGGCATGCCCTTCGGCGCCGCCTACAGCCCGCGCCAGTACAGCAACGACCAGACCAACGCGCCGCAGGCGCTGCGCGACCTGAGCGACCGCATGGTGCGCCATCCCACGCATTACGACTTCGACATCGATGGCCCGCTGCTGCAGGAGCGCGACGACATCCGCTTCGTCGACTGCGGCGACGTCATGCCCGACCTGGGCGATCCCGAAGCCCACAAGCGCCGCGCCGAAACCGCCATCCGCCAGATCGTGCGCGGCGGCGGCATGCCCATCGTGCTGGGCGGCGACCACGGCATCACCAACCCGGTGCTGCGCGGCTTCGATGAAGTCGGCCCGGTGACGCTGGTGCATATCGATGCCCACCTGGACTGGCGCGATGAAGTCAACGGCGTGCGTGACGGCCTCTCCAGCGTGATCCGACGCGCCTCCGAACTGCCCTTCATCAAGCACATCGTGCAGATCGGCCTGCGCGCGCAAGGCAGCGGCCGTCCCGCCGACTACCGCGCCGCCAGGGAATGGGGCGCCGACCTGGTCAGCGCCTACGAATTGCACGACATCGGCATGGACGCAGTGCTGGCGCGCATCCCCGACGGCGGCAACTATTACCTGACCATCGACGCCGACGGCCTGGACTGCGCCATCATGCCGGCCGTCGATGGCCCGGCGCCCGGCGGCGTGACCTTCCTGCAGGCGCGCAAGCTGATCCACGGCCTGGTGAAGAAAGGCCGCGTGGTCGGCATGGACATCGTCGAGATCCAGCCGGCCAAGGACAACGCCAGCAAGATCAGTTGCGTAACCGCCGGCCGCCTGATCGTCAACCTCATCGGCGCCACGATCCGCGCCGGGTATTTCGACAAGAAATAAGCAGCCTTTCAACCACTCATTCACCCACTCACCCATCGGGAAAAGACATGGCACACACACGCATCCGCAAGTTCAACACCAAGGCCACCTATCCGGAACAGAAGATCGACAACGACCTGTGCCAGGCCGTGGTGGCGCGCGGCACCATGGTGTTCTTGCGCGGCCAGATCGGCCAGGACCTGGACACCTCCGAGAGCGTCTGCATCGGCGACGTCCGCGGCCAGACCGAACAGGCGATGAAGAATATCGACATGCTGCTCAAGGAAGCCGGCAGCAAGCTGGAGCACATCTGCAAGGTCACCATCTACATCTCCGACCCGCGTTTCCGCGAAGACGTCTACCTGGTGGTCGGCAAGTGGCTGAAGGGGGTGTTCCCGGTCTCGACCGGCATCGTGGTGACCGCCTTTGCGCGGCCGGAATATCTGGTGGAAGTCGATGCCACGGCGGTGATCCCGGATTAAGGGCGAGATCAAATCATGGCATTAGCACGGCCGCGGCCAAGCTTGGCCGCCAGCGGCAGGATGCATGCAATTTCATCCGCCGGCTTCGGCTTGCCGCGCTCGTTCATCGTGCAGGCATTGCGCCGCGAGCTGATCAGGATATACGGCCTGGCCGATGATTGCTGCACTGCCATGGGCGTCGGCGAGACAGGCGAGTTCCTGGCGCTGGATGGACAGCCGGACTACAACGCCCCGGGCTTCGCCTTGCGCTTGTCGCTGGCCGATGCCAATGGCCGCCGCATGCAAAGGTTGCTGGAATTTGAGGTGGGTATCCTGATGCAGCAGTATCGCGTGCGCCTCGGCGCACGCAGTTTCAACATCGCTTTCCTGCCGGCGCTGGACCGGCCAGCCCTGGCCACCGCCGCGCGGGCGGCCATGCAGGAAGCCCTGCGCCCGCAGGCACAGGGCTGATCCTCACGTAACGTCTCTGGTAAGTCGCTGTACTTTGGGCCGCATCGCTGATGCGGCCTTTTTTTATGCACAGGCAAAAATCAGAAGGAATTGTTGAACCCCGGCGATGCCGCGCCTCGCGGGAAAAATAAGCGCGCTGCCGGTGCAATGTCACTGCTCGCGGTTGTCCCGTCCCATCGGGGACAGCCCGGAGTACAGGCTGCAGGATTGCGGCTGGCCGCGGTGCGAACCGGTAGTGAGGTCGCCCGAATCGTTGAGGTAATCGACCAGCTTGCGATAGAGCTTCGCGAAGTATTTCATGATACGTCCCCGTTCTCTGCACTTGGATTGCTACGGATACCGCCTGATCTTCACGGGAAGGGCCACGGCGATGCCGCCCTTTCTAAATTATTTATATCATTTATTCTATGCCGGACCATCGCCCCCGTCCACCAGGAAATTCTCCATCGATGCGGCGCTGTTGCCACAAGACCTCACTTTTCGGCCAGCCGGCAAGCTCTGCGTGGCGCAGCCGGCTCACGCCGGTTCGGGCAAGCCGGCCGCGCCGGAATGCGCCAGCAGCCACTGGCGAAACGCCAGCATCGCCGGCGTCTCCTGCTTCGATTTAAGCCGCGTCAACCAATAGGCGCCGGCGCCGATGGCTATGTCAAACGGACAGACCAGCCGCCCCTGCTGCAACTCCCGCTCGAACATCAGGATCGGCAACAAGGCCACGCCGGCCTGCTGCGCGGCCGCCTCGGCCATGGTCAGCGAAGAGTCGAAGACGAAGCCGCGTATGGCCGGGCATACCGCGCCCGCCGCGGCGAACCACTCGCTCCATTCGTCGCTGCGGTAGGAGCGTAGCAGGGTTTCTCCCGCCAGGTCGGCGGGACGACGCAGGCGGGCGGCGATCTCGGGAGAACACATCGGCGCCAGCGGCGCGCTGAACAAACGTTCAGCATCAGTCCCGTGCCAGGCGCCATCGCCAAAGCGGATCGCGTAATCCAGGCCTTCGCCGGCCAGGTCGACGCGGTTGTTGTTGGTCAGCAGCCGCAGGTCGACGAAGGGATAGGTCTGCTGGAATTCGCGCAGGCGCGGCATCAGCCAGCCGACCGCGAAGGTGCCGACCACGCCCAGCGTAAGCACCTCGCGCTTGCGGCCGTTCTCGAACTGCGCCAGCACGGTGCCGATGCGGCTGAACGATTCCGCCAGCACCGGCAACAGGGCCAGCCCCTCGTCCGTCAGCGCCAGGCCGCGCGGCAAGCGGCGAAACAGCGCCACGCCAAGGCGCTCCTCCAGGTTCTTGACCTGCATGCTGACGGCAGTCTGGGTCACGTTCAGTTCATCGGCGGCGCGCGTGAAACTCAGCTGGCGGGCCGAGGCTTCGAAGGCGCGCAAGGCATTCAGGGGTAAATACATGACTTCTCCATGACCAAGTTTTTCTAATGCCTGCTGCCAATTATCGTGAATTGCGGGCCTTTACACCACCTCCTATCATCTTGGCTCGCACACTAACAATAGCAAGGAGAGTTCATGCTGGACAGACGCAATTTCCTGACGCTGGCAGGCCTGGCGGCAAGCGGATGGCTCACTGACGCCTTGGCGGCGCAAGGGTCGAATACAAGTAAACCTGATGGATCGGGCAGCTTCGTCCAGCAAATGGCGAAGCTGGAAAGCGGCGTCAACGGCCGCCTCGGGGTCTTTATCCTGGACACGGCCAAAGGCCGTCAATGGGGCTACCGCGCCGACGAGCGCTTCCCAATGTGCAGCACCTTCAAGTTCCTGGCCTCGGCCGCGGTCTTGAAGCGCATCGACCAGGGCGAAGAGCGCCTGGAACGCCGTATCGTCTACACCAAAGAATCCCTGGTGCCCTACTCGCCCACCACCGGCAAGCACACCGGCGGCAACGGCCTGTCGATGTCCCAGTTATGCGAAGCGGCCATGACGCTCTCCGACAACACTGCCGCCAACCTGATGCTGGAAAGCCTGGGCGGTCCGGCCGGCCTGACCGCTTTCATCCGCTCGCTGGGCGACGACCTGACCCGGCTGGACCGCAACGAACCCACGCTCAACGAGTCTCTTCCCGGCGATCCGCGCGACACGACGACTCCGGCGGCCATGGTTGCCGACCTGCGCAAGATCGTGCTGGGCAACGCCCTCAACCCGGCCTCGCGCACGCTGATCACACAATGGCTGCTGGACAACCAGACCGGCGCAAAACGTGTACGGGCAGGATTGCCCACGGGCTGGAAGGTGGGCGACAAGACCGGCACCGGCAGCCACGGCAGCACCAATACCGTGGGCGTCGCCTGGACGCCGCAGGGCGTGCCGCTGCTGTTCGCGGTTTACCTCACCGAGACCGGCGCCGATGAGGCGCAGCGCAACGGCCTGCATGCGGCAATTGGCAAGCTGATCGCCGCGAAACTGGCCTGAGAACCTGTTCACAATCTCGCCGGCAAACAGGCATGCCATAATGCGCCGCAAGGACGAAGGCGTGCCGGCCTTCGCAGTTTGCGGCGCCGAACAAAAGCCAGGGTGCTGCCCACAGCCGCTTTGCCAAGGAGCCCCGATGACCGCCCACAGTCTCAGCCTCACCACACTGTTCCTGTTTTCGCTGGTGGCGATGGCCACCATCGCCACGCCCGGCCCTACCGTCTTGTTGGCCTTGTCCAATGGCGCGCGCCTGGGCGTGCGGCGCGCCTTGCCGGGCATGCTCGGCGCCGTCGCGTCGGACTGCGTCCTGGTGGGATCGGTAGCGGTGGGCCTGGGCGCGCTGCTGGCCGCCTCGGAATTCTGGTTCTCGGTGGTGAAATGGGTGGGCGCGGCCTACCTCGCCTGGATCGGCCTGCGCATGCTGCGCTCGGGCGGAACCGATCTCGCCGTGGAGGCGGGCGATCCGCAGGCCAGCCCGCGCAAGGTATTCATGAAATCGTTTCTGGTGGCGGTAACCAACCCCAAGGGCTACCTGTTCTGCTCGGCATTGCTGCCGCAATTCATCGACAGCGCCGCTCCCCAGGCCTGGCAATACCTGGCGCTGGGTACGGTGTTCTGCGCCCTCGATTTCGCCATCATGTTCGGCTACGCCGCCATCGGCGCGCGCGCCATCAGCTTGCTGCGCCGGCGCGCGCTGCGGTGGATGGACCGCACCTGCGGCGCCATCCTGCTGGCGCTGGCCGGATCGCTGGCGTTCTACCGCCGCAGCGGCAGCTGAAACCGGCATCAGTCCCCGAAACTGAAGGCCACCGCGCCGATCCCGTCCAGCATGGCCTCCACCTTCATGCCCGGGCGCGCATGCTGCACACCCGTACATGAGCCGGTGGTGACGATCTGCCCTTTCTTCAGCGGCATGCGGCGCCGCGCGCAATGGCGCGCCAGCCAGGCCAGCATGGCCCATACGTCGCCGGCGGGGTTGCCGCCGGTCATGCGCGCCACTTCCTTGCCATCCAGCGACAGGCTCGCACTGATGGCGCGCAAGTCGGGCGCGGCAGCGGGCATGGGCAATGGCGTGCCGAGCACCAGCGCGCCGTGGCTTTGCAGATCGGCCATCGCAGCCCAGGGGTTGCCGCAAGGCGCCGGCCCCAACCGGGTCTCCACCACTTCGATGGCCGGCAGCACGGCGTCGAACACGCCCAGCAGCTCCTCGCGGGACGGCAACGCATCGCCCGGATCGAAGTCGCGCCCGACGCGCAACGCCAGCTCGGCCTCCAGTCCGCGTATCCGCCACTGCGGGCCGGACAATTCGACGCCCGCGGCCAGCATGCCGGAGGCCGGCAACGGCGAACAGGCCGGCTCCATCCCCTCGCCCTTGCTGCCGACTTTCCAGCCGCCCACCGGCCCCAGGCGCAACAACTGCGCATCCTGCACCGCATAGGCGGTGGCGGCATCCCCGACTGCCAGCCGGCGCCAGTCCAGCAAGAGGCCGCTGGTGCGGGCATCGAGCAGAAGTTGTGTGGCGGCGTGGGCGTTCATTGATGCTTCCTCCGGAGGGCAGGGTCATGGGCGGCAGCGCGCATTGTACGCGGACATGCCGCCCCGGGCAGCATGGCAAGATGACAATAAACCACGGCCACCAGCAAGCCGGCGCCAAGTTGTCGATAATGGAAAAACCGCGCTTGACTTAGAGCGCACTCCAACAAATAGACTGCCTCCCATGACGACTTCCATGACCATTGCCCAGGCTGCCGCGGCTACCGGACTTTCGGTACATACGCTGCGCTATTACGAACGCATCGGCCTGCTCGATCCGGTCGAACGGCGCGACAACAGCCACCGGCGCTATACGCAGGAAGACCTGAACTGGGTCGCCTTCCTGCTCAAGCTCAAGGCTACTGGCCTGCCGGTGCGCGCAATGCTGCGCTACGCCGAGCTGCGGCGCCTGGGCAATACACTGGAAAGCGTCACGGAACGGAAAGCGATCCTGCAGGCCCATACGCTTTCCGTACAACAAACGCTGGCCGAATTGCAGAGCAACCTGGCCGTGCTGCACCAGAAGATCGACCTCTACGGCGACATTGAAAAAGAAGCCGCGGCCAACGCCGCGCGCTCTTCACGCAAGCAGGAACGCCGCGCCGCCGATCACAATGATGCAGCCGTCGCCGCGCGGCCCGCCAGCGTCAACCATGAAAGGACGCCAACATGACACAGCAAACTTCCGCCAACCATCTCCAACCCGGATCGGCCGTCGGCACCCGCCGCCTGGGCGCCAACGGCCCGCTGGTCTCCGCCATCGGCCTGGGCTGCATGGGCATGAGCGATTTCTATTCCAACCGCGACGACGCCGAATCGCTGTCCACCATCGACCGCGCGCTGGAACTGGGCGTGAACCTGCTCGACACGGCCGACATGTACGGCCCCTTCACCAATGAAGAGCTGGTGGGCCGCGCCATCAAGGGCCGCCGCGACAAGTTCTTCATCGCCACCAAGTTCGGCTTCGTGCGCGATCCCAACGATCCTTCGGTGCGCGGCGTCGACGGCAGCCCCGGCTATATCCGCAAGGCCATCGAAGGCAGCCTGAAGCGGCTGGGCGTGGAAACCATCGACCTCTACTACCAGCACCGCATGGATCCCAACACACCGATCGAGGAAAGCGTGGGCGTGCTGTCGGACCTGGTGAAGGCCGGCAAGATCCGCTACATCGGCTTGTCCGAAGCCTCGGCCGCCACCATCGAGCGCGCGCACCGCGTGCATCCGATCGCCGCGCTGCAAAGCGAATACTCGCTGTGGACGCGCGATCCGGAACAAGATGCGCTGGCCACCTGCCGCAAGCTGGGCATCGGCTTCGTCGCCTACAGTCCGTTGGGACGCGGTTTCCTCACCGGGGCGATCACCAGGTTCGAGGACCTGGCCGAGGATGACTTCCGCCGCACCAATCCGCGTTTCCAGGGCGAGAACTTCGCCAGGAACCTGGCGCTGGTGGAGAAGGTAAAACAACTGGCGCAAGGCTACGGTTGCACGCCCAGCCAGTTGGCGCTGGCCTGGGTCATGGCGCAGGATCCGCACATCGTGCCCATCCCCGGCACCAAGCGCCGCCGCTATCTGGAAGAAAACGCCGGCGCGGCCGGCGTGAAGCTGAGTCCGCAAGACCTGCTGCAGCTCAATGCCTTGTTCCCGATGGGCGCGGCGGTCGGTGAGCGTTATACCGAAGCCAGCCTGAAATTGGTCAATGGTTGATTCGGTTGATTGGGCTGATCAGGCTGATGGCCTGGCGCTTTGGCAACAATGAAGAAAACAGCCCGGACCGGTCCGGGCTGTTTTCGCTTCAATGCAACGCCCGGTTCCGGTGCTCCAGCCGCGACAGCCAGCGCACCAGCGGCCACAGCAGGGCCAGGTAGAGCAAGGCCGCCAGCACGATGGGGGAAGGGTTGTACACCAGCGACTGCGCATCGCGCGCCACCCGCAGCAATTCCGGCAAGGCCACCACGCTGGCGATGGTGGTCAGCTTGATCACCTCGATGCAGTTGCCCACCAGGTCGGGCAAGGCATTGCGCGTGGCCTGCGGCACCACCACATACGCCAGCGCCTGCAGGCGCGACAGGCCGGTGGAGCGCGCCGCTTCCATCTGCCCGCGCGGGATGCTCTCGATGCCGGCGCGGAACACTTCCGCGAAATAGCTGGAGTTGTTGAACATGAAGCCGATCGCCACCGCCGCCAGCTTGGGCAGCTCCAGCCCCAGGAACGGCGCGCCGAAATAGATCAGGATCAGCAGCACCAGCGGCGGGAAGGAACGGAAGAAATCCACGTACACCGCCACCGCGATACGCAGCATGCGCGAGCCGCTCTGCGTGGCCAGCAAGGCCAGCGCCAGGCCGGAGACGATGCCGATCGGAATCACCAGCAGCGACAGCCACACGGTGGTCCACAAGCCGCCCAGCAGGAAGGGCAGCACCTCGCGGTAGACCTGCAGGTTGAAGAAGTTTTGCAGCAAGGCTTCCATCGCCGTTCCTTAACGTTTCCAGCGCCAGCGCGTTTCCAGCCAGCGCGCGAACAAGACCACGGGAATGAAGATCACCAGATAGGCCGCCGCTCCCAGCATCAGCGGCGTCGGGTTGCCGGCGTTGCTGCTGGCGGCCTGCGCGGTATTGAGGATTTCAGAAAGCGCCACCACCGACCCCAGCGCGGTGTTTTTGGTGATCGAGATGACGCGGTTGGTCAGCGGCGGCACCGCCATTCGCAGCGCCTGCGGCAACACCACCCAGGCCATCGCCTGGATCCATGACAGACCAGTCGAGCGCGCGGCTTCGCTTTGGCCGCGCGGCAGCGCCAGGATGCCGGCCCAGATGCTCTCTTCCGCATAGGCCGCCAGCACCAGCGTGAGCGCCAACCAGGTGGCGGTAAACGACGACATCGCCAGGTCGATATAGGGAAAGGCGAAGAACAGCACGATGATGACGATCAGCGGCGGCAGCGAACGCATGATGTCGGCGAAGGCCACCACCGCCAGCGTCGCCGCGCGCTGCCCGGTGGCGCGCAGCACCGCCAGCAGCAGGCCGAGCAACAGGCCAGCGGCGATCACCGCCAGGCTCAGCAGCACGGTCACGCCCATGCCGCGCAGGATGTCCTGCCAGTAGCGGCCGGCGATCTCGGCGTTGAAGAAGGTGAAGACGAACTGCTCCATGCGCCCCGCCTTTCAGTGCTGCGCGGCGTAGCGCGAGACGAAGGCCCTGGTGCGGGCCTGCTGCGGGTCGCCGAAGACCTGCTCCGGCGGCCCCTCCTCGACGATCACGCCGCCGTCCATGAACACCACGCGGTCGGCCGCAGCGCGGGCGAAGGCCATCTCGTGGGTGACCACCAGCATGGTCATGCCGGACTCGCGCAGCTCGCGCATGACCTGCAGCACGCTGCCCACCAGTTCCGGGTCGAGCGCGCTGGTGGGCTCGTCGAACAGCATCACCTTGGGCTCCAGCGCGATGCCGCGGGCGATGCCCACGCGCTGCTGCTGGCCGCCGGAGAGCTGGCCCGGATAGCTGCCGGCCTTCTCCAGCAGACCGACCTGCGCCAGCGCGCGGCGGGCGCGCTGTTCCGCTTCCGCATGCGAATGGCCCTGCACTTTCTTCAGCGCCAGCATGACGTTGCCCAGCGCCGTCATGTGCGGATAGAGGTTGAACTGCTGGAACACCATGCCGATCTTCTGGCGCACCGCGTTGAGGTTGGTGCGCGCATGCATGATGTCGATGCCGTCCACCACGATCTGCCCGGCGCTGGGTTCTTCCAGCCGGTTGCAGCAGCGCAGCATGGTGCTCTTGCCCGAGCCCGAAGGGCCGATCACGCAGACCAGTTGGCCGGCGCGCACGCGCAGGTCGATGCCGCGCAGCACCGTGTTGTCTTCATAGGATTTATGCAGGCCGACGATTTCCAGAATGGGAGCAGAACTCATGGAGGCAAACGCTATAGTCAAAATCCGTGGAAAAAATCCGCATCGGGCGACGGCCGCAGCCGCCGTCCGACGCAGCCGAACCAGGCCGGTTTCAGCTGCACTTCGGCGTGACCGGGGTGGGGTCGTAACCGTCCAGGCCCGGCACGCCCTGCCCGACGCCGACCTTGACCACGGTAGCGTCCGGCGCCGGGGTATAGCCGAACCATTTCTGCGCGATCTTGCCCAGCGTGCCGTCCTGCTTCATGCACTTCAAGGCATTGCCGGCGGCGTCGCGGCCGGCCTTGTCGTCCAGGCGGAAAGCCAGGGCCCACACCAGGCCGGTCTTGACGGTATAGGTGGTCTGCACCGCCGGATTCTGCTTGGCGGCCCAGGCGGCCACCGTGCTGCCGGCCAGGTTGGCGTCGGCGCGGCCGGACTGCACCGCCTGCACGGCGTCGGCGTTGTTGCCGTAGACGTCGTACTTGAAGCCGTACTTGGGCGCATTGTCACGCGCCCACATCTCGTAGGCCGAACCCTTGTTGACCGAGATGGTCTTGCCCTTCAGCTCTTCCAGTCCCTTGATCGCGGCGCCGCCCTTCTTGATGACGAAGGTGTAGTCGGTGTCGAGGTAGCCTTCGGTGAACAGCATGGCCTTGGAACGTTCCGGCGTGGCCGTCACCGGAGCCAGCACGAAGTCGTACTTCTTGGCGTTCAGCCCCGGCACCAGGCCCGAAAACTCGGTGCCTTCGATCTCGATCTTGCGGCCCAGGCGGCGCGCCAGCTCTTCGCCCAGGTCGATGTTGAAGCCTTGCAGGCCGCCGCCCAGCTTGACCATGGCGTGCGGCGCGAAGGTGGCATCCACGCCGGTGCGCAGCGGCTCGGCCTGGGCACAGGCGCCGGTGGCGGCCAGCGACATGACGGCTGCGGCCGCCAGCAGGGAACAGTTCAGGGACAACTTGGACGGCAGCAATTGGAACGGGAACATCGCATCACTCCTCAGGATAGGGGCTCAGGTGGAAAGTTCGGATGGGGCCAGGGGTTCGCCGGCGCCGGTGCGCTCGACGATCAGGCGGTAATGCTCGGGACGGCGGTGCTTGGCGAAATTGAAGACGTGCTGCAGGAAGGTCTCGCCCAGCCCCAAGTCGCAACTGGCGAAGATCACCTCGTCCTCTTCGCCCTGGGCCTGCGCCACGATCTCGCCGGTGGGCGCGACGATGGCCGAACCGCCGATCATGTGGAAGCCGTCCTCCGCCCCGCACTTGGCGGCGGCGGCCACCCACAGGCCGTTCTGGTAGGCGTTGGCCTGCAGCGACAGCAGGTGGTGGAACATGCGCAGGTGCGGCGGCTCGCTCCAGTGGATGTTCCAGGACGGCGTGTTGTAGCCCAGCGCCACGATGCGCGCGCTCTGCAAGCTCATCACGCGGTAGGTCTCGGGCCAGCGGCGGTCATTGCACAGGCATTGGCCGATGCGGGTGCCCAGCATGTCGGTGACGCCAAAACCGCCGTTGCCGACCTCGAAGTACTTCTTCTCCAGGTGCTGGAACGGCGCGTCGGGCTTGTGGTCGCTGTGGCCCGGCAGGTGGATCTTGCGGTAGCGCGCCACGATCTTCGCGTTCTCGTCGACCAGCACCGAGGTGTTGTAGCGGTGGCCGTCCGGCGTCAGTTCGGCGTAGCCCAGATAAAAGCCGACCTTCAGCTGCGCCGCCAGCTCGAACAATGGGCGCGTCGCCGGCCCCGGCATCTCGGCCTCGAAGAAGCGCGCGTTGACCTCAGCCTCGTCTTCCATCCAATAGCGCGGGAAAAAAGTGGTCAACGCCAGTTCCGGAAACACCACCATCCTGGCGCCGCGGGAAGCGGCCTCGCGCAGCATCTCGACCAGGCGCGCCACCACGGCGGCGCGGTCGTCGGCCAGGTGGACCGGCCCCATCTGCGCCACGGCCAGGCCGAAGCGTTGGTGCTTGCTTGCGTTCATGTTCAGTTCGACTCCCATGCTTTTCCTTTCAGGCCGAGCAAGCCCGGCAAATGGCTGCGCGCCGGCTTGCGCGCGATGCTGGCCGGCTCCGGGCACTGGCGCTTGATGTAGCGGCCCGAACCGCGCGGCACCTGCAGCTGCGCATCGCGCACCACCACGCGCCCGCGCGAGAGCACGGTCTCCGGCCAGCCGGTGATGCGGCGGCCTTCATACGGCGTGTAGCCGACGTTGTCGTGCAGCAGGCCGGCGCTGATGGTGGTCTCGCGCTGCGGATCCCAGATCGCGATGTCGGCATCCAGCCCTTCGGCGATGTTGCCCTTGCAGTGCGACAGGCCGTACATGTGCGCGTGGTTGGTGGCGGTGAGCTGCACGAATTCGTGGATGCTGATGCGCCCGCCCAGCACGCCTTCCGAGAACAACAGCGGCAGGCGCAACTCGATGCCGGGCACGCCGTTGGCCATTTCCTTGAAGGTGGTGTCTTCGCCGCGCGGCAGCTTGCCGCTCTCGTCGAAACGATAAGGCGCGTGGTCGGAGGAATACATGCCCAGCGTGCCGTCCTTGAGGCCGGCCCACACCGCCTCCTGCGCATTGGCGTCGCGCGGCGGCGGGCTGCAGCAGTACTTGGCGCCTTCCACGCCGGGCAGGTCGATGTCCTCGGCGGTCAGGAACAGGTATTGCGGGCAGCTCTCGGCGTAGATCTGCGCTCCCAGCAGCTTGGCGGCGCGGATGGTCTGCACCGTCTCGGCGCCGGCCACGTGCACGATCAGCACCGGCACCCCGATCAGGCGCGACAGCGCGATGGCGCGGTGGCTGGCTTCGGCTTCGGCCAGCGGGTCATGCGCCACCGCGTGGAACCTGGGCGCGGTATGGCCCTGGTCCAGCAAGCGCGAGGCGAGCCAGCGGATCATGTCGTGGTTCTCGGCATGGATCATCACCAGCGCCCCTTCCCGGCCGGCCAGCGCCAGCACGTCCAGCAGCTGGTAGTCGTCCAGCTTGAGCGCGTTGTAGGTCATGTAGACCTTGAGCGAGGTGATGCCGTCGCGGATCGCCTGCGGCAGGTCGTGCTGCAATGCCTGCTCGTCGGGGTCGGCCAGGATCAGGTGGAAGCCGTAGTCGATCACCGCCTTCTCCTGCGCCCGCCGCGCATAGTCGGCGATCACCTCGGGAATGCGGTTGCCGCGATGCTGGGCGGCGAAGGGAATGATGGTGGTGGTGCCGCCGAAGGCGGCCGAGACCGTGCCCGAATAAAAGTCGTCGGCGCACATCATGCCCATGCCCGACAACTGCTCGATGTGGCAATGGCTGTCGATGCCGCCCGGCAGCACCCAGCGGCCGCTGGCGTCGATGTCCTCGCGGCCGGGCGGCAGGCCCGGCGCGATCCTGGCGATCACGCCGTCCTTCACGCCGATGTCGGCCATGAAGGTTTGCCGGTCGGTGGAGATGCGGCCGTTGCGGATGGTGAGGTCGAAATCCATGTGCGCTCCTAGAAAGTGCCGGGATAGGCGCCGCCGTCCATCAGCAGGTTCTGGCCAGTGACGAAGCCGGCCTGCGCGCTGCACAGCCAGGCGCAGGCATCGCCGAACTCGGCCGGCGTGCCGAAGCGCCCGGCCGGGTTGGCGGCGCGGCGCGCGGCCAGGATCTGCTCGGCGCTCTTGCCGCCGCCGTTGGCCGCAGCAGCGGCGGCGGCGGTGGCGAACAGGCGCTCGGTCTCGAACGGGCCCGGCAACAGGTTGTTGATGGTGACGTTGCGCGCCACGGTGCTGCGCGCCAGGCCGGCGACGAAGCCGGTCAGGCCGGAACGGGCGCCGTTGGACAAGCCGAGGATATCGATCGGCGCCTTCACCGCGCCGGACGTGATGTTGACGATGCGGCCGAAACCACGCGCCATCATGCCGTCCACGGTGGCCTTGATGAGTTCGATCGGGGTCAGCATGTTGGCGTCCACCGCGGCGATCCAGTCATCGCGCGACCATTCGCGGAAATCGCCCGGCTTGGGGCCGCCGGCATTGGTGACCAGGATGTCCGGGTTGGGACAGGCGGCCAGCGCCAGTGCGCGCCCTTGCGGCGTGGTGATGTCGCCGGCCACGGTGGTGACGGCGGCGCCGGTGGCGTCCCTGATCTGCCGGGCGGCGGCTTCCAGCGCGTCCTTGCCGCGCGCGGTCATGGTCACGGCCACGCCTTCGCGCGCCAGCGCAACCGCGCAAGCCAGTCCCAGGCCCTTGCTAGAAGCGCACACCAGCGCGCTGCGTCCTGCGATGCCAAGATCCATGCCGGCCTCCGCTTATTCGATGACCAGCGCGCCGCGCTGGTTCAGCGACAGGCCCACGCGGGCGATCACGGCTTCCAGTTCGCGCTCGGTCTCGGCATCGATGCGCATGCCCGGCGAGCGGATGGCGTCGCTGGCGATCACGCCGCGCTTGCGGTACACATACTTGCGCAGCGACAGGCCGATCTTGGGCTGGAACTCGTAGCGGATCAGCGGGCAATACTTGTCGAAGGTGGCAGCCGCCCCCGCGACATCGCCGGCGGCGAACTTGTCGTAGATGCGCACCAGGATCTCGGGGAAGGCGAAGCCGGTCATGGTGCCGACCGCGCCGCGCTGCAGCTCTTCCAGGAAATACACGCCGCCCAGGCCGCCGAAGATGCGCATGGCCTCGCCGGCCAGATCGCGGATGCGGCTGATCTTCTGGCCCACCGGCGGCTCTTCCATCTTGATGAAGTTGACGCCGCCCTCGCGGCCAAGGCGTGCGATCACCTCGGCCTTGATTTCGGTGCCGAAGGAATCGGGGAAGTCGTGGATCACCACCGGGATGTCGAGCGCATCGGCCAGCGACTTGTAGTAGTCGAACTGCACGGCATCGGAGGCGTTATCCAGCGGCGCGGCAAACACCGCCGCGGCGCCCGCCTCGGCCGCTTCGCGCGCCTGTTCGATGGCCCCGGCCAGGCCCAGGGCGCGCACGCCCACCCACACCGGCACGCGGCCGGCGGCACACTTGACGAAGGTCTCCACCACCGCGCGGCGCTCGGCGTTGGACAGCTTGTGCGCCTCGCCCAGGAAACCCAGGATGGCCAAGCCGGAAACGCCGGCTTCGACCTGGAAGTCGACCAGGGTGGCGATGCTGCCGAGGTCGAGCGAACCATCGGCGTGGAAAGGCGTGGGGCAGATCGTATAGATGCCGCGGGCGGTGGACAGCGATGCGTTGGACTGGGGCATGTGAATTCCGTAATCAGACGATGGGCAGACAATGACGAAGGTGGCGGGCTAAGCGTTGCGAGGCATGAGCCCGAATGTTGAAAATCATTGTCGTGGAGTGTCCTTGCCCTGTCGCTTTCCTTTTTGTGCGCAGTCCTTAACCTGCTGTTAATGCCTTTCAATGGTTTGGGGGAATTGGCTTGTTTGTGGTTGTTGGGATGTATTGGGTAGTCTGGTCTTGCTGCGGGTCGATGTACTGGCTCTATGCCTTTCTTTCTTCGGTCGGAACGGAGCGCCGGGGGCGGCCCGGCAGCCGCTCACTTTTCTTGTCTCGCCAAGAAAAGTAAGCAAAAGAAGGCGACGCAACTACCCAGCCCCTTCGGGGTCCCCGGCGGATCAGACAAAAAATGGGCAAGGCAGAGTCGCTTCGCTCCGACTGCCTCGCTGATCCATTTTTTTGCCCGATCCGCCGGCTGGTTAGATCCGGACTCGGTAACCGGCTCGCCTTCGGCATCGCCAAGCTTGCGACTGGCTTGGTTCAAAAAATGGAGCCTACGCACAACCACCCTCCCAATCCCGATGGCGAAGCCGAGGCGGTCAGGTTTGCCTCCCCTTGTGGGCCAGCCGTTGGAGTGTCATGAAAAATGGATCAGCAAGGCAGTCGGAGCGCAGCGACTCTGCCTTGCCCATTTTTCATGGCGCTCCAACGGGCACCCCGAAGGGGCTGGCACTTAGGGGCCGCCTTTCTTTGCTTACTTTCTTTGGCGGGCCAAAGAAAGTGAGCGGCTGCCGGGCCGCCCCCGGCGCTCCGCTTAGATCGGAGAAAGATAAGCATTAAGCCAGTACATCTGCACGAGGCAAGACCAGACTACCCAGACTCATCTCCAAAAAAGCACCAAGCCAGCACACCAACACGAAGCCAGACCAAACCACCAAAAAACGTTTCCCAACTAAACAAATGCAAAAACATTCTTAGCCACCAAAAACCCACAGCGCTCTAATAACGGGATCGAACAAACAAAGAAACACCCCCATGTCCCTCAACATCTTCTGGTTCCTCCCCACCTCAGGCGACACCCGCTACCTGGGCACGTCCGACTTCGGCCGCGCGCCAACCATCGACTACATGCGCCAGATCGCCGTCACCAGCGAAAACCTCGGCTATGACGGCCTGCTGATCCCCACCGGCGCCTCCTGCCTCGACCCGTGGGTGGTGGCCGCCAGCCTGGTGCCGGTGACGCACAGGATCAAGCTGCTGGTGGCCCTGCGCACGTCATTAGGCGGCCCCGGCCCTTCGGCGCGCCAGGCCGCCACGCTGGACCAGGCCCTGAACGGCCGCCTGCTGCTCAACGTGGTGCCCGGCGGCGACGCCACCGAACTGGAGGCCGACGGTGTCTTCCTGAAACACGACGAGCGCTACGAGGCCGCCGACGAATACCTCACCATCTGGCGCCGCCTGCTGCAAGGCGAAACGGTGGACTACGAAGGCAAGCACTTCCGTATCCGCCAGGGCCAGGTATTCCACCCGGCGCTGCAAAAACCCTATCCGCCGCTGTATTTCGGCGGCTCCTCCGACGCCGCCCACGACCTGGCCGCCAAGCATGTGGACGCCTACCTGACCTGGGGCGAACCGCCCGCCGCAGTCGCGCAGAAAATCGCCGACGTACGCGCGCGCGCCGCAAAACAAGGGCGTACCGTGCGCTTCGGCGTGCGCCTGCACGTGATCGTGCGCGAGACCAATGCAGAAGCCTGGGCCGATGCCGAACGCCTGATCAGCAAGCTGACCGACGAGGACATCGCCCGCGCCCAGAAAAATTACACCCGCATGGATTCGGTGGGACAGCAGCGCATGGCCGCGCTGCACGGCGGCCGGCGCGACCGGCTTGAGATCGCGCCCAACCTGTGGGCCGGTGTGGGACTGGTGCGCGGCGGCGCCGGCACCTCGTTGGTGGGGGATGCCGCCACGGTGGCCGAGCGGCTGCAGGAATACGCGGACCTGGGCGTGGACACCTTCGTGCTGTCCGGCTATCCGCACCTGGAAGAATCGATACGCTTCGCCGAGCTGGTGTTCCCGTTGCTCGGCAAGCAGGCGGTCACCTTGCGCGACCGCGCGCAGACCGGCGGCGCTTTCGACATCCGCGCCGCCCGGTCGGCCTCCTGAAACGGCGTCAGGAAATCAGCTTGAGATATCCGGCCGCGTCGAGAAAGCCTTCGTTCGAGAACGGCGCCGCCGGCCTGATCTTGAAGATCCACTGATCGTAAGGCGCGCCATTGACGGCGTCCGGCGTTTCCACCAGCGCCTGGTTGATGGCGACCACCTCGCCATCGACCGGCGCATGCAGGTCGGATGCGGTCTTGTTCGACTCCACGATGCCGCATTCGCCGGTGCGCCTGACTTGTGCGCCGACGGCCGGCATCTCCACATACACCAGCGGCCCCAGTTGCTCCTGGCCGAAATCGGTGATGCCCACGGCGAGCGTGCCGTCTTCCTCTACCTTGACCCATTCATGGGTCTCGGCATAAACGAGATGGTCGGGGATCAGCATGGGGTCTCCTTTTCTGGTTTGACAAAGATCACTTCGCTTCGGCCTTGCTGCCGTCCGGGAACACCGGCTCGCCCAGGTTCAGCATCAGGCGGTTGGCCCAGGCGAAGATGGCGATCGAGTGGATCAGGTCCAGCACTTCCAGCTCGTTCAGGCCGACATCCTTCAATGCCTGGATCTTGGCCGCGTCGATCGCGTCCGGCTGTTCGGTCAGTTCGGCCGAGAACTTGGCGATGGCTTGCTCGCGCGCGTCGATGCCCGCGCCGTAGGGATTGTCGAACACCTGCTGCACCGTGTCGTTGCGCTTGGCCAGTTGCTCGAAACGCTGCGCGTGCACCGAGGCGCAATACACGCAGCCGTTGATGCGCGACACCACCAGCGAACCCAGCTCGCGCTCGGCGCGCGACATGCCGCCCGGCGCGTACATGATGGCGTTGAAGGCGGCCGAGCGCTGGCGCAGGATGTCCGGCTGGTGCGCCAGGAACAGGTAGTAGTCCGAGGTCTTGGCCTTGGGGTTGCTCTCTTCCAGCACCTTGATCTGGTCTTCGGTCGCGTCTTCCAGCGCGATCACGTCCAGCCAGGCGTCCCAGTCCAGCGATTCGTTGGTGAAGCCGTTCGATTTGATGACGTTGCTCATGCCAGTCTCCTTCAGTTGGCTGCCGCTACGGCGGCAGCGGCCTTCATCGCCTTCAGGCCGGCGATCACGCGCAGCTGGTAGGAGATGAACGCGATCAGTTGCGACAGCGCCACCACGGCCGGCGTGCTGATGCCGGCGGCGGGCAGTTTCTCGATGGCGGCCTTGTCACCCTCTACCGGGCGCTGGGTCAGCGCGCGGGTAAACACCAGCATGGCGCGCAGGCGGCCTTCCGGCAATTGCTCCGACGCGCCGCTGTCGGCCGCGGCCAGTTGCGCCGCGTCGGCCGGCAAGGCCTGCAGGCGTGCGCGGTAGTGCGCGGCCAGGTCGGCGGCGCCGGCCAGGCGGCAGGCGTACAGCGCCACCAGCAGGCGCTCGTCCAGGCCGATGCCTGCCAATGCGGGATCGAACAAGGTGTCGTAGCTGCCCTGGGTGGCGGCGGCGACCTTGTCGCGCTGATGGCGCAATGCGTGCAGCGGGCTGCCGGGTTCGAGGCCGGCCAGTTGGTCGATGACATCTCGGTTGATGTCGTAGACGGGAGTGCTCATGGTGTTTCCTTTCGGAGCTTGTGTTGGGAGACGGCATCGCGCAGGAACTGCTGCGCATGCTGCCAGGAATCGAGGTCGGCGCGGGCATTGGCCGAGGGCTCGCCGCCGCCGGTGCTGATGCGGCCCGAGACCGGGTGCGCGTAGGTCGTCTGGGTGGTCGGCACGAACGGGAACAGGATCGAATGCCCGGCATTGGCATAGTCGCGCCACACCACCGGCCAGGCATGCTGCGCCTCGGCCAGCTTGTCGCTGACCATGCGGCAATACACGCTGGAAGGCCAGGAGCCGTCATCGGTAGCCGACAGCAGCAGCACCGCCCCCTGGATGCGCTCCACCGGGATGCGGGCGCGCGCCACGGCTTCCTCATCCTGCAGCGCGGTCAGCATCGCCAGTTCGTGGCGATGCGGCGACGGGCCTTCGTCGAAGGGTTTCCAGCTGGCGCTGCGGTTGCCTTCCCACTGGTGCGGCAGCGGCTGGCCGCGCAGGAGCCAGGTCGGCCCTTCCCGCCCCACTGCCGGATCGGCCGCGTTCTGGCCGCTGTGCACCAGCGCGCTGGGCACGTAGGCCAGCACCGCCGACACCTTCTGCGGGAAGGTCGCGCCCAGCAGCAGCACCAGTTCACCGCCGCGCGACTGGCCGCTGATGGCGACGAAATCGTCTTGCGGCCGCACCTCGGCGCGCAACCAGTCGAGGCCGTGCTCGAAATATTCCAGCGGCGTGTTGGAGATGTAGTCCGACAGCCCCGGCGCCTTGAAGTAGGCCAGCGCGAACGCCGCATAACCGCGCGAGGCATACAGCGCCGCGCGCGGCTCGTTGATGCCGCCGCCGGAACCGTTGACGATCATCACCGCCGGATGCGGGCCGGGCGTGGCCGGCAAGAACAACGTGCCGACCAGCCCCTGCTCGCGCACTTCGCGCCGCGTCACGCCTGCCGATGCCAGGCGCTGCACCAGCTCGGCGCTGGCCGTGCCCTGTACGCCGCAGGCCGTGACAACAGTCACCAGCGGCGCCATGACATCGGCATGGAAGTTGTCGCGCTTGCCGGCCTGCAGCGGCTGTTGCGACCACAGCAAACCCATCGTATCGATGCCGCGGTAATCGCCATCGAGGGCTGGGCTCATCGCAAGGTCGACCTCACCCTGCGCGTCGGCGATGAAGCGGGCGCTGCTGGCCCACCCGGCGCCGTTGCGTACCGTCGCGGTCGAGACCCGCACCGTTTCGCCCGGCGCCGCGCCGCGCACCACGATGCGGCGCGGCACGTCAATCAGGTCGTCGGCCGGGGTGACGGCGATCGAGAAGTCGGGCATGGCCTTACTTCTTTTCCTGGGTGACCATCATGGCGGTGGTGCGGTCGCTGCTGACCGGCGTCACCTTCAGGCCCTTCTTGGCGGCCCAGATGTTCTGGTAGTGGTACAGCGGGATCACGCCCACGTCGTCCGACACCACCTTGGCCGAGGCGCGCAGGATGGCTTCACGCTTGGCCGGGTCGAACTCGGCGGTGGAGTCGGCCAGCGCCTTGTCCACGGCCGGGTTGCTGTAGTGGTTCCAGTTGGAAGCGCCGATGCCCTTCTTGGGATCGACCGAACCCAGCACGTTGACCAGCGCATAGCTGGCTTCGCCGGTGCCGTTGCCCCATGCCAGTACCGATACCGCGAACTCGTTCTTGTTGGCGCGCGAGGAGTAGGACGCCCACGGCAGCACCTCGACCTGGGTCTTGATGCCGATGCGGGTCCAGAACTGGGCCACCGCCTGCATGGTTTCCGGCGCTTGCGGGTAGCGGTCGTTAGGCACGTGGATGGTCAGCTTGAAGCCGTCCGGGAAGCCGGCGTCGGCCAGCAGCTTCTTGGCCTGGGCGGCGTCGAACGGGATGTTCTTGATCTCCGGGTTGTAGCCGAAGGTATCCGACGGCATCCACTGGTTGGCCTCGGTGGCGGCGCCCTGCAGGATGCGGTCGATCAGCGCCTTGCGGTTGATCGCCAGCGACATGGCGCGGCGCACGCGCACGTCCAGCAGCGGATTCTTGTCCAGCTGCTTGCCGGCGTTGTCGGTGATGTACGGGCTCGGGCCTTCATGGAAGCTCGGCTGGATCAGCAGCACGCGCAGGCCGTTGTACGGATAGACCGTGACGTTGGGCGACTGCTTGAGCTTGGCGATGTCGGACACCGAGACCTTGTCGATCACGTCCACATCGCCCGACAGCAGCGCCGCGGTGCGCGCGGCAGCGTTGTTGATGTAGCGGTAGTTGACCTTATCCCACAATGCCTTGCCGCCCCAGTAGCCGTCGTTGCGCTGCATCACCACGCGGTCGCCCGGGGTGTAGGAGACGAACTTGTAGGGGCCGGTGCCGACCACGGCGGCGCCGCTGTTGTAGTTCTCGGTGGCGGACTTCTCACCCACGTGCTTGCTGACGATATGCACCGAGGCCAGGTTCAACGGCAGGTCGGGGTTGGGGATGTTGGTCTTGATCACCAGCGTCAGCGGGTCCTTGGCGGTGACCGACTCCACCGTGCGCAGGTAGCCGGCGAAGGTTGCCACGCTGCCCGGCACGCTGCGCGCGCGCTGGTAGGAGAAGATCACGTCGTCGGCGGTGAACGGCTTGCCGTCCTGCCACTTGACGTTGGGGCGCAGCTTGAACTCCCAGGTCTTGGGGTCGATGTTCTTCCACGACACGGCCAGGCCGGGCTGCAGCTTGTTGTAGTTGTTCTCCACCAGCAGGTCCCAGAAATGCAGGTCCACCGAGCGGTCGCCGGCATGGTTGTTCAGCTGCGGGTCCAGCGAGGACAGCGGGTCGGCGAAGGCGATATTCAGGTTCTGCGCGCGGACCGCGTCGGCGGCCGAGGCCAGTGCCACGCCGGTCAGGGCGACCGCCAGCAGGCGGGTCAGGAGTGTTTTTTTCATGTGCTGTTCCTCTCTAGGTTGAAAGCAATCAATAACTCATCGATAACATTGCAACGATGTTGTGATTCATGTTCGGCGCCGGTGCGTCTTCGATACGCGGCGTTGCCGCTACTCAGTCCGAACGGTAACCAATAAACATCCGTTCGGACTGAGTAGCCGCATAGCGGCGTATCGAAGGCACATCAGCGATACCGCACCACCAATCCTTAGTTCCCATCATTCAAATGACACGCGCTCATATGTCCCGGCGCGATTTCCTTCAGGGCCGGCGCCTCGTCGCGGCAGCGCTGCGTGGCGTACGGGCAGCGCGGGTTGAAGTGGCAGCCGGAAGGCGGGTGCAGCGGGCTGGGAATCTCGCCGGTGATCGCCGTGAACTCCTTCTTGCGCGCCGACAGGCGCGGCACCTCGGCCAGCAGCGCCTGGGTGTAGGGATGGTTGGCGTGGCCGAACAGCTCCTGCACCGGCGCGCTCTCCACCACCCGCCCCAGGTACATGATCACCACGCGGTCGGAGACATGCTCCACCACGCCCAGGTCATGGCTGATGAACAGGTAGGTCAGGCCAAGCTGCTCGCGCAGGTCGGCGAACAGGTTCAGGATCTGCGCCTGGATCGACACGTCCAGCGCCGCCACCGCCTCGTCGCACACCAGCATGCGCGGCTGCACCGCCAGCGCGCGGGCGATGCCGATGCGCTGGCGCTGGCCGCCGGAGAACTGGTGCGGATAGCGGTCGCGCAGCGCCGGGTCGAGCCCGGCGCGCAGCAGCTGGCGGCAGACGTAGTCGTCCAGGTCGCCTTCGACCTTGCCGTTGACCTGGGCCGCCTCGCCCACGATCTGGTCGATGCGCAGGCGCGGGTTAAGGCTGGCGTAGGGATTCTGGAAGATCATCTGCACATCCAGCCGGGCCGCCTCGCGCTCGGCGCCGGTCAGCGCGGCGCGGTCGCGCCCGCCCACCAGCGCCTGGCCGTCCGACGGATCGAGCAGGCCGCAGGCGATGCGGCCCAGCGTCGACTTGCCGCAACCGGATTCGCCCACCAGCCCCACCACTTCGCCGGGCATGACCTTGAGGTCGACGTTGTCCAGCGCCCGCGTGACGGCCGGCGCGCGCATCCAGCCGCGCTGCTGCAGCTGGCGCGCCAGCCAGCCGTCGCGACGTTCGCCGAAGCGCTTGCTGACGCCGCGCGTTTCGATGATGGGAACGGCCTGATGTTGCACGTCATGCATGGTGTGGCACCTTGGATTCATGTAACGCCGGGTGGAAGCAACGCACCAGGCGGCCGGCCAGCGGCTCGCTCAAGGCGGGCGCTACGAGGCATTGCTGGCTGACCCGCTCGCAGCGCGCGGCGAAGGCGCAGGTCGGCGGCAGGTGCAGCAGGTTGGGCGTCATGCCGGGAATCTGGCGCAGGCGGCGGCTGCCACCCTTGCGGTTATTGCTGGGCAGGCTGCCGATCAGGCCTTGCGTGTAGGGGTGCAGCGGCGCGTCCAGCACGGCGTCGACCGCGCCCTGCTCGACGATGCGCCCGGCATACATCACCGCCACTTCATCGGCCAGGCCGGCCACCACCGACAGGTCGTGGGTGATCCAGATCAGCGCGGTGCCGTGCTGGCGCGCCAGCTTCTGCACTTCCGACAGGATCTGCGCCTGGATGGTCACGTCCAGCGCGGTGGTCGGCTCGTCGGCGATGATCAGGTCGGGCTTGTGCAGCAGCGCGATGGCGATTGCCACGCGCTGGCGCATGCCGCCGGAGAGCTGGTGCGGATAGGCCTGCAGCCGTTCTTCCGGGCTGGCGATGCCCATCATACCCAAGGTGTCGCGCGCCAGTTCGCGCGCGGCCTGGCGACTGACCTTGCTGTGCGCCAGCACGGCATCCACCATCTGCGCCTCGACCTTCAGCACCGGATTGAGCGTCATCATCGGGTCCTGGAAGATCATGGCGATGCGGTTGCCCTGCAGTTCGCGCAATTCGGTGCGGTTCATCTTCACCAGGTCGCGCCCCTGGAACAGGATCTCGCCGCCGACGATGCGGCCCGGCGCATCGACCATGCCGAGGATGGAGAAGCCGGTGACGCTCTTGCCCGAGCCGGATTCGCCCACCAGGCCGAGGATGCGGCCGCGGCCGACCGACAGCGAAACGTCGTCCACCGCCGGCAGCACGCCATCGGGGGTAAAGAAATGGGTGCGCAGGTTGCGCACTTCCAATGTAGGAATATTGTTGGGCGCGCTCACTTCTGCCACCTCGGATTCAGGATGTCGCGCAGGCGGTCGCCCACCAGGTTGATGGCCACGATCACCACCAGCAGCGTGATGCCGGGATAGAAGCTGATCCAGTATTCGCCCGAGAGCATGTACTGGTAGCCGTTGGAAATGAGCAGGCCCAGCGACGGTTCGGTGATGGGCACGCCCAGGCCGAGGAAGGACAAGGTCGCCTCCAGCGTGATGGCGCGCGCCACCTGCAGCGTGCCGATCACGATCAGCGGCGGCAGGCAGTTGGGCAGGATGTGGCGCACCATGATGCGCCACGCCGACAGGTTCAGCCCGCGCGCCGCTTCCACATATTCCTTCTGGCGCTCGACCAGCGCCTGGCCGCGCGCGGTGCGGGCGTAGTAGGCCCACTCCAGCACCACCAGCGTGATCATCACGTTCATGATGCCCTTGCCGACATAGGCCAGGATCAGCATCGCCACCAGGATCGACGGGAACGACAGCACCAGGTCGGCCAGGCGCATGAGCAACGTATCGACCTTGCCGCCGGCATAGGCCGCCAGCAGCCCGACCAGCGTGCCGATGATGCCGGCGATCAGCGCCGAGCCGACGCCGATGCCCACGCTGATGCGCAGGCCGTAGAGGATGGCCGAGACCAGGTCGCGGCCCTGGCCGTCGGTGCCTAGCCAGTAAGTGAACGTGCTGGCGCCGTTGGGCGTGCCGGGATGCAGGCGCGCATCCATCACGTCCAGCTGCATCAGGTCGTACGGGTTCTGCGGCGTGATCCAGGGCGCGACCAGCGCGGCCACGATCAGCAGCAGCACGATGGCCAGGCCCAGCATGGCCGACTTCGAGGCGATGAAATGGCGCACCACACGGCGCCAGGGCGACTCGCGGCGCGGCGCGACGAAGGCGGACAGTTCGGCGATGCGCTCCCGCACCTGCTCCTGCGTCATTGCCTGGATACCTTGCTCTGGCGCGCTCATGCCTTGGCCTCCACCCGCACGCGCGGATCAAGAATCTTGTAGAGCACGTCCACCACCAGGTTGATGGCGACGAACATGCACACGATCACCATCAGGTAGGCCACGATCACCGGGCGGTCCAGCGCGTTGATGCTGTCCAGGATCAGCTTGCCGGCACCGGGCCAGGCGAAGATGCTCTCGGTCACCACCGCGAACGCGATGGTGGAACCGAACTCCAGCCCCAGCACCGTCACCAGCGGGATCAGCGTATTGCGCAGCACATACATCAGCACCACGCGCGCCGGGGCCAGGCCCTTGGCGCGGGCGAACTTGACGTAGTCCATCGGCAGCACCTCGCGCACGTTGGCGCGGGTCAGGCGGATCACCAGCGAGATCTTGAACAGCGACAGGTTGAGCGCCGGCAGGATCATGTGGCGCCAGCCATCGGCGGTCAGCCACGACCACTGGATGCCGAACAGTTCCGCCGTCTGGCCGCGCCCGCCGGAAGGCAGCCAGCCCAGCGAGACCGAAAAGGCCATGATCAGCATCAGGCCGATCCAGAAGGTCGGCAGCGAAAAGCCGAAGATGCTGCCGGTCATCACCAGCTTCGAGAACGGATGGTCGGGCTTCATGCCGGCGAACAGGCCCAGCGGCATGCCCACCAGCACGGCCAGGATCAGCGCCGCGAAGGCCAGCTCCAGCGTGGCCGGCAGGCGCTGGAAGATCAGCAGGATGGCCGGCGAGTTGTACACGAAGCTGTTGCCCAGGTTGCCGTGCAGCGCGCCGCCCAGGAAGGACAGGTACTGGCGCCACACCGGCTGGTCCAGGCCGAGCTCCTGGATGATACGCAGGCGGTCGACCTGGTCGACGTCCTGGCCGATCAGGATATCGACCGGGTTGCCGATCAGGTGCAGGCCGAAGAAGACGATCACCGTCATCAGCAGCACCACCATCAGCGCCTGCAGCACGCTCTTTGCGATGGCCATGGTCATCCCGGCAGCTCCCATTCGGACGGGGTCCACTCGTCGCCGACCAGTTCGGGTTCTTCGTAGGCCTCGATATTGCGGTAATGGTATTCCACATCCTCGCCGTACATCAGGGAAGCGATGCCCTGCGCCAAGCGGTAAGCGCCGTCGCTGATGGCGGGAATGTCGCCGGAAACGGTGCCGTGGCTGGCGGTGGCCGGATAACAGAAACAATGCACGCGGTCCAGTCCGGGCAGCGCGCCGGGGGTCTTTTCCTGGAATTGGAACACCGGGCCGAGGTAAGGCGAATCGGCCAGCTCGGCATCCTCGTCGCCGGCCGGCGGCGTATAGCGCTCGCGCCAGGTCAGGATGTGCGGGCCGATGGCGGCGAATTCGGGACGCGCGCTCCAGTCGACGCGAAAACCGGTGGAGAAGAACAGGAAGTCCAGTTCCAGCGGGCCGCGGTTGGTGTCCAGCCGCAGCGCGCCATCCGGCTGGACGGCCACCTCCTCGATCGAGGTGCCGAGCAGGAAGCGGGCATTGGCAAAGCGCGATACGCGGCGGGTGCTGCCCGACGGCGGCGGCACCTGCTGCGCGTTGACGTAGTGGCGGATGCGCCATTTCCATTCGTCCGGCAGATGCTGGTGGCCGTTGACCAGGCCCGGGTTGCCCGAGCCCTTGCCCTTGTTGACGCGCGGCAGTTCCTTGCGGCGGATCAGCAGGTCCACCCGCGCCGCGCCCTGTTCCAGCGCGGTAGCCGCACTGTCCATGGCCGACGAGCCGCCGCCCACCACGCCCACCCGCTTGCCCTTGAGCGCGGCGTAATCGAACACATCGGAAGAATGCGCCCAGCGCGCGCGCGGCAGCTTGTCCACCAGCGGCGGCAGGTAAGCGCCGCCCAGGCCGTCGCGGCCGGTGGCCAGCACCACGCGGCGCGCCAGCACCGACGACTCGCCCTGCGGCGTCGCCAGCTTCAGTTCCACCACGCCATCGGCGCGCGGCAGCACGGCCAGCACGCGGTGTTCGTTGCGGATATCCAGGCGCATCACGCGGCGGAACCAGCGCAGGTAATCCATCCACTGCAGGCGCGGGATCTTGTCCAGTTCTTCCCAGGCCTGCGCGCCGAACTGGGTTTCGAACCAGGCGCGGAAGGTCAGCGCCGGAAAGCCCAGCGCGGGACCGGTCAGGGTCTTGGGCGAGCGCAGCGTTTCCATGCGCGCGGTGGTGGCCCAGGGGCCTTCGAAGTCCTTGGGCGACTGGTCGTAGATGACATTGGGGATGCCCAGGTGGCTCAAGGCCACCGATGCGGCCATGCCGGCCTGGCCGCCGCCGATGATGGCCACGTCGAGCACCGCTGCGCCATCACGCTCGGTCTGCGGCGTCCAGGCCTTGCCGGGCAAGGCCAGCCATTCGAGATCCTGGCGCAGGCGCGCCTCCAGCGCCGCCAGGCCTTGCGGCGCAGTAGCGGCGGTCGATTCCATATTCGGCATGTGGCCCTCTTCAAAAGCGAAAAACGGACATGGCAGGCAAACCGTGGGGCCGCCTGCCGTCGCTTGTATCTGTCAGTTACAGCAATTCGTCATGTTCGGCCGCGTCGCGCTTGACGAAGCCGTGCAGGATGTTGCGCGCGGCGGTTTCGACCGCCCCGATCAGCGCCTGGGTGATGCCTTCGACCGGTTTGCCGAACGGCGTCACCACGCCGAAATAAAACGGAATATCCACCGCCAGCGGCCTGGCCACCAGCCCCTCGATGGGCATGCCCAGCGCCGTGATCGGCTCCACCAGCGCCACCCCCAGGCCGGCGCGCGCGGCCATGATGGCGTTGAAGGAGGTATTGGTGTCGATCGCCACGTCCAGCAGACTGTCCTCGCCCAGCGCGGTTTCGATGCGCTGGCGCAGGCGGTAGCGGTTGGACATGGTGATCACGCGTTCGCCGCGCAGGGCCGCGCGCGTGATCTTGTCTTTCCTGGCCAGCGGATGGTCGGCGCGCATCACCGCCACGCAGGGCGCCTCGCCGATCCAGTGCAGGTCGAGCCCGCGGTGCGCCACCGGCAGGCTGGTCAGGCCCAGGCTGACGGTACGGTGCAGCACGGAATGCACTACCTGCTCGGCCGAGGCGCTGCGCAAATGGATATGCTCCGGAAACGCCGAACTGCCCTGCGCCACCAGTTGCAAGGCCGCCGGCGCGATGGTCGAGGCCAGCGCCGGGGTCGCCACCAGATGCACCGGCTGCGCCTCTTCGCGGCCGATCTCGGCGGCGCGCTCGCGGATGCTGCGCAGCCCGACCAGCGAACGCTCGACCTCCTCGTACAACAGGAAGGCCTTGCCGGTCGGCGTCACGCGCGGCCCGTTGCGGTCGAACAACGCATAACCCAGCTCCGCTTCCAAGTCGCCGATGGCCTTGCTCACGGCCGGCTGCGAACGGCCCAGGCTGCGCCCGGCGCCAGTCACGCTGCCGATCGTCATTACCGCCGCGAAAGCTTCCAACTGGTTGAGATCCATCAATGTCCCGAATCAAGATCCATGCATATGATTTTCGGATTATAGGTTTGTATTTATTCTATTTCAGTATAATAATTTTGTATAAGCTAATGTAAGAAGCGCAAGGTCGGGCATAAATGGCCATACTTCCTGCCTGGCCCGCCATTTCGCCTTGTCTTTCAGGCAAGGCATGGCGCCATGCCCAAACCCAACGCTGCCCCAACGCCGCTTTTCCTGGACTTCCCGAATCCGCCGTCATGAACGCCCCCGCTCCCTGTCGCCCGCCTGCCAGCCTGACTTTCCCCATTTACCTGGACTATGGCGCCACCACGCCGGTCGATCCCCAAGTCGCCAGGATCATGTGCGACTTCCTCACCGACAAATTCGGCAACGCCGCCAGCAGCTCCCATCCTTTCGGCTGGGAAGCCAGGCGCGCGGTGGAAAAGGCGCGCGCCCAGGTGGCCGGCCTGCTGGGCGCGCAGCCCGGCGAGATCGTCTGGACTTCGGGCGCGACCGAATCGAACAACCTGGCCATCAAGGGCACGGCCCAGGCGCTGGCCGGCAAGGGCCGCCACCTGGTCACCGTGGCCACCGAGCACAAGGCGGTGCTGGACACCATGCACACGCTGGAACGCGCCGGCTTCGAAGTCACCTTCCTGCAACCGGGCGACAACGGGCTGGTCACGCCGCAACAGTTCCGCGCCGCGCTGCGCCCGGACACCATCCTGGCCTCAGTGATGTATGTGAACAACGAGATCGGCGTGATCCAGCCGATCGCCGAACTGGGCGAGATCTGCGCCGAACGCGGCATCGTGTTCCACGTCGACGCGGTGCAGGCGGCCGGCAAGATCCCGGTCGACCTGGCGCGCCTGACAGTGGACCTGATGTCGGTCTCCGCACACAAGGTCTACGGTCCCAAGGGCATCGGCGCGCTGTATGTGCGCAACCGTCCCGACTTGAAGCTGCAAGCCCAGATCGATGGCGGCGGCCATGAGAATGGCATGCGCTCCGGCACGCTGGCTACGCACCAGATCGTCGGCATGGGCGAGGCATTCGAACTGGCAGGCCAGTTGCTGGCCGAAGAAAGCGCGCGCATCCGCGCCCTGCGCGATCGCCTGTGGGCCGGCATCGGCCACCTGCCCGGCGTGCAATTGAACGGCTGCGCCGCCAACCGTGTGCCGCACAACCTCAACGTCAGCTTCCCGCCGACCCGCTACGGCACCCTGGCCAGCCAATTGCTCGGCATCGCGGTGTCGGCCGGCTCGGCCTGCAACTCGGCCGCTGCCGCGCCCTCTTTCGTGCTGCTGGCGATCGGCCGCTCGCCCGAAACGGCGCGCAACGCGATCCGCTTTTCGCTCGGCCGCGGCACCACCGAAGCCGAGATCGATTATGTGATCGCGGCAATTGGCCAGGTGATGGCGCTGGATGTGGTTGCCGATGGCGCCTGAACGCCGTCCTGCTTCCAGCGCCCTGAACGCTCGCGGAATGCGCCTGAGCCTTCGCCATCCCGATGCGCCGGCCTCATAAGGATATGCGGATCCCTTATGCAGAAATGCTGTATCTGTTTTGGATTTGAGCTCCCAGTTCGGCGACAATCCCCTCCATAGCATAAGGGGGAGCACGAATTGAACATCGCCGACGACACCCGGACGACAAGACATCGCCCGGCCGGCTGGCGCCTGGGCCTGGTGCTGGCAGCCATCGCAGCCGCCTGTCCGGCATGCGCGCAGGCGGCGGACCAGCATGGCGCCAATAACACCAATAGCGCCGATGCCAGGGTTGCGGCCGCAGCCGTACAGGCACAGGCATCGGCCCCGGACGATATCGCGCCGGACGCCTTGCAGACGATTACCGTCAACGCCCGCCGGCGCGATGAAGACCCGCAAAAAGTGCCGGTGCCGATGACCGTCCTCAACGGCGCAACGCTGGAAAACCAGCGCGTCTACCAATTGCAGGACTTGCAGCAACTGCTGCCCTCCACCAGCATATCGCTGGCGCAGCCGCGCCAGGCCAGCATCAGCGTGCGCGGCATCGGCGCCAATTCCGGCAACAGCGACGGCATCGACAGCAGCGTCGGCATCTATCTGGACAACGTCTACCTGGGCCGCGCCAGCATGGCCGTGACCGACCTGCTCGACATCGACCAGGTCGAATTGCTGCGCGGCCCGCAAGGAACGCTGTTCGGCAAGAACACCACCGCCGGCGTACTCAACATCCATACGCGGCAACCCTCGTTCGAACGCGACAACAGCGTGGAAGCCTCCACCGGCTCGAATGGCTATTACCAGACCAAGGCGATCTTGTCCGGCCCGATCAGCGATACCTGGGCCGGACGCCTGACCGTCTCGCAAACGCATCAGGGCGGCAATGTCGACAACCTCGCCAATGGCGAAAAGCTCAACGGCGGCACGCGCCGCGGCATCCGCGGCCAATTGCTGTACCAGCCGGACGACCGTTTCAGCCTGCGCCTGATCGGCGACTACAGCGAAGAAAATTCCAGCAATGGCGTCTCGGTGTTCTACAACGCCGGGCCGACCATCAACGGCGTGAACAAATACCTGGCCTCCAGCGCGCAGCTGGGTAACCGTCCGGTCACCGACCCCAGCCTGTACCAGGTGAATTTCGATGCCGACCAGCATGTCAGCGTGCGCCAGGGCGGCGCCTCGGCCGAAGCCAACTGGAAACTGGACAGCGGTTTCAAGCTGACCTCGATCACCGCCTGGCGTTTCTGGGACTTCAAGCCCGACAACGGCGCATTCACCCCGGTACTTTCCAATTACGGCGTGCAAGTCGAGGACAGCCAGTTCTCGCAAGAAATCAGGCTGGCTTCCCCCATCGGCGGCGCGTTCGATTATGTGGCGGGCGCCTATTACTTCAACCAGCGGCTCTCCAACCGGACCTTCTTCAACTACGGCCCCAAGGCCGACCTCGGCATTGTCGGCGCCAATTTTGGCGTGCTCAACAATGTGACATTGATCTCCCCCGGCCAGGTCGACACCGACAGCTACGCCTTGTTCGGCCAGGGCACCTGGCATGTCACCCAGCGTCTGGACGTGACCGCCGGCGTGCGCGGCACCTATGAGGAAAAACGCGGCTGGGTACGCCGCGACACGCCGCACAATGCCAATCCCGCCACGGCGCCGTTCTGGAACGCGTTCGGCCTGACTCCCTACGATTCGGGCAATCTGAAGATCGGCAATTTCAGCCCGTCCGCCCTGCTGAACCTGGCTTACAAGATCGATGACAACGTCCTGGGCTACGCCACGCTGTCGCATGGAGAAAAATCCGGCGGCCTGAGCATCGTCGGCGTTTCCAATGCGCCCACGCTGGGCAGCGGCTCGCTGCTGATCGGCCCCGAACGCGCCAACGCCGCCGAACTGGGCATCAAGAGCGCGCTGTTCGACCAGCGCCTGCACATCAACGCCAACCTGTTCTGGACCGGCATCAACAATTACCAGGCCACGGCCTTCCTGCCCAGCCCAAGCGGCATCAACCTGCCGACGCTGGTCAACGTCGGCAAGGTACGCAGCCGCGGCGCGGAACTGGACATCCAGGCCCAGCCGCTCAAAGGCCTCACGCTCGGATTCAATACCTCGTTCACCGATGCCACCTACCTGTCCTACGACAAAGCGCCATGCCCGGCCGAAATCGCCAACGCGGCCGGCGCGCCCTCCAGCTGCAGCCTGAGCGGGGCGCGCGTGGCCGACGTGCCGCGCTGGAGCGCCAGCCTGTCGGCGCAATACCGGCATCATGTGAGCGACAACGTCGACCATTACGTGGCCGGCAGCTACGCCTGGCGCTCGTCGGCGCGCGGCGCGGCGGACAATTCGGTCTATTCCGAAATCCCCGCCTACGGCCTGCTCAACCTGGCCACCGGATTGCGCCTCTACCAGGGCGACAGCAAGTCCTGGGAACTGTCCCTGTGGGCCCGCAACGTGTTGGACAAGCGCTATTACCTGTCGGTGTATTCGGCCGGCGCCGGGACGCAAGCCAGCGGCCTGTACTACAACGCCGCGGCGGGCCAGTCGCGCACCGTCGGCGCCACCTTGCGCTACAACTTCTGAGACGGCGGACATGGGCATTTTCCGGTTCTTGCCGGTCCGCCCGGCCCGCTGAATCCCGATTAATCGATCGACAAGAGGTTTCGCGCCCGCCAGAGCGCGCTTAATTCCTTTTTTTCATAAGCAAAAAACTAATAAGAACTTCCAGCCTAAATAACCAAAAGTTAGACTCGATCAGTCCCATCCATCCTGATCATCGTGATTCGCATCGAGCATCTTCATAAAAACTACCGGGCCGGCAAGCGCGACATCGTCGCCCTGCAAGACATCAACCTGGAAATCGCCCAAGGGGAGATCTTCGGCATCATCGGCCGCTCCGGCGCCGGCAAAAGCACGCTGATCCGCACGCTGAACCTGCTGGAACGTCCCGACAGCGGCCGCATCCTGATCGACGGCGAAGACATCACCGGACTCGGCCACGATGGCCTGCTGGCGCTGCGCCAGCGCATCGGCATGGTGTTCCAGCACTTCAACCTGTTGAACGCCAAGACCGTGGCCCAGAACATCGACTGGCCGCTGAAGATCACCGGCCGCTACAGCCGCGAGCAGCGCGACCGCCGTGTCGCCGAACTGCTGCAGCTGGTCGGCCTGGAAGCGCACCGCGACCAGTATCCGTCGCAACTGTCGGGCGGGCAAAAGCAGCGTGTCGGCATTGCCCGCGCGCTGGCCAATTCGCCGCGCCTGCTGCTGTGCGACGAGGCGACTTCCTCGCTCGATCCCGAAACCACCCAGTCCATCCTGCGCCTGCTGCTGGAAATCAACCGCAAGCTGGGCCTGACCATCGTACTCATCACGCACGAGATGCAAGTGATACGCAACATCTGCGACCGGGTGGCGGTGCTCGACGCCGGCATCGTGGTCGAACGCGGCGCCGTGGTCGATACCTTCCTGCATCCGAAACATGCGGTCACGCGCGCGCTGCTGGCCGAAAGCCTCGCCTGGGACGAAACGCTGGCGCCCTATGCGCGCCGCGCCGACGGCAAGCTGGTGCGCCTGACCTATGCCGGCGAACTGGCGGCCCAGCCGATCCTGTCGCAACTGACCGCGGCCACCGCGGCGCTGGCCACCATCGTGCAAGGTACTGTCTCGCGCATCAAGGACACGCCCTATGGGCAATTGCTGGTGGAGTTTTCCGGCGGCGAGCAGGCCGTGGCCCAGGTGCTGGAACGCCTGGCGGCCTCCGGCATCGAGCATGAGGTGCTGGCATGAGCGCGCTGGCAGATTTGCTGCAAACCTCGCTGTCGCAGGTCGACTGGAGCGAGGTGTGGGACGCCACCCTGGAAACCCTGGCCATGACCGGCGGCTCGCTGTTCTTCACGATACTGCTGGGCCTGCCGCTGGGGATCCTGCTGTTCCTCACCAACCGCAAGCAATTGCTGGCGCAACGCGGCGTATACCTGGCGTTGTCGCTGCTGGTCAACGTGCTGCGCTCGGTGCCCTTCCTGATCCTGCTGATCGTATTGATCCCGTTCACGCTGTGGCTGGTGGGCACCTCGCTGGGCGTGACCGGCGCCATTCCGCCCCTGGTGATCGGCACCGCGCCTTTCTTCGCGCGGCTCACCGAAAGCGTGCTGCGCGAGATCGACCGCGGCGTGATCGAGACCTGTACCGCCATGGGCGCGCGGCGCCGCCAGATCATCTTCGGCGCGCTGCTGCCCGAGGCCCTGCCAGGCTTGCTGGCGGCGGTCACGATCACCGCCATCACGCTCATGTCGTATGCCGCGATGTCGGGCGTGATCGGCGGCGGCGGCCTGGGCGACCTGGCGATCCGCTACGGCTACCAACGCTTCCAGACCGAAGTGATGGTGGTGACCGTGGCCATCCTGGTGGTGCTGGTGCAGTTGCTGCAATTCTTCGGCGACCGCCTGGTGCTGCGCTTTACCCGTAAATGACCTTTTGAACACCTTTTGAACTCTCACAACAAGACTGGAGCGAATACATGTCCCGCAAACTGATCCCCCACCTGTTCGCCGGCGCCGCACTGGCGTTTTCCATCGGCGCCCATGCCGCCGACAAGCTGGTGATCGCCGCCACCCCGGTGCCGCATGCCGAGATCCTGGAACACATCAAGCCGGTGCTGGCCAAGGAAGGCGTCGACCTGCAGGTGAAGGTCTTCACCGACTACGTGCAGCCGGCCGCGCAGACCAACGAAAAGCAGGTCGACGGCAACTTCTTCGCGCACCAGCCGTATATCGACCAATTCAAGAAAGCGCACAAGAACGACATCGAAGTATCGGTCGCCAAGGTGCACGTCGAGCCCTTCGCCGCCTATTCGCAAAAGTACAAGAAGATTGCCGACATCCCCAACGGCGCCACCATCGCCATTCCCAACGACCCGTCCAACTCGGGCCGCGCCCTGTTGCTGCTGGCCCGCAACGGCCTGATTAAACTGAAGGACAGCGCCAACATCTCGGCCACCCAGAAAGACATCGTCGAAAACCCGAAGAAGCTGAAATTCCGCGCGCTGGAAGCGGCCACGCTGCCGCGCGTGCTCAACCAGGTGGACGTGGCGCTGATCAACACCAACTACGCGCTGGAAGCCAAGCTGAACCCGGTCAAGGATTCGCTGTTCATCGAAGACGCCAACTCGCCCTACGCCAACCTGCTGGTGGCGCGCGAAGACAACAAGGACAGCCCCGCCATCAAGAAACTGGCCGCCGCGCTGAACTCGCCTGAGGTCAAGAAGTTCATCGAAGAGAAATACCAGGGCGCCATCGTGCCGGCGTTCTGAACCATCTCCCTCCTGCACGGGCCGGCCGCCATGACGGCGGCTGCAGAAGCGCGCGAAGCGCCCTGCCGGTGCGTTCCACTGCGGGCCGCGGAGAAATCCGCGGCTTTTTTCTTTCCTCAACGGATCGATGTTGCGCATGCGCGGCGTCTCCCGGTTCCCGGTTCCGGGCTCTGGCGGCCGGGGCCAGTATAAGTTCGGCAGAACTCGCGCGCAGCGGCGGCGAAGGTTTACAATCGCGCTCCAATGCAAGCAGCCCGTGCTTTGGAACAGGTCTTGCTCTTTCCGCACCGATCCACACCGCGCGCGAAGCTTGTGCGCTCAAGGCAAAGGAACCGCAAGTGCATCTCGTCTGGCTGGAAGATTTCATCGAACTGGCGCGCACGCGCAGCTTTTCGCGCGCTGCAGAAAACCGCTTCGTCACCCACCCCGCATTCGGTCGCCGCATCAAGGCGCTGGAGCAATGGGTGGGCGCCGAACTGGTCACGCGCACCCAGCCGGTGACGCTCACGCGCGCCGGCAAGCTGTTCCTCGATGCGGCGCACAATTCGGTGGATGTGCTGTATGCCGCACGCGCCCAGTTGCAGGAATCCTCGGCCGAGCCCGAGAAGGTGCTGCGCCTGGCCACAGGACGCACGCTGTCGCAGACCTTCTTCCCGGACTGGTACGAAGGCATCAAGCAGCATTGCGGCATGTTCCCGGTCTCGATCAGCACCGGCGGCGCGCAGGACGTGATCATGAAGCTGGCCGCCGGCGAGGCCGACATCCTGCTGATCTACTCCAGCCCCGCCACGCGCATGCTCATCGACCATCAGCGCTATGAGTCGCAGACCATCGCACATGAACTGCTGCTGCCGGTGTCCGCGCCCGACAAGCGCGGCAAGCCGCTGTACATGCTCGAAGCCAAGGCTGGCGCAATACCGTGGCTGGCCTTCTCGCAGACGCTGACGCTGCGCGGCGTACTGGCCAAGCACCTGGCTGAGCTGGAGCAGAAGCCGGCGCTGAAGATGGTCTACCAGGCCGACTCCTATGAATCGATCCAGGAGATGGCCGTGCGCGGCACCGGCGTGGCCTGGCTGCCGCAACGGCTGGTGCAGAAGGACATCGCCGAAGGGCGCTTGCTGGCGGTAGGCGAGCAAAGCCTGCGCATCCGCTTCGATGTATCGCTGTACCGCGTACGCGGCAGTACGAATGAACTGGTCAACGCCATCTGGAATTATGCCGCGGCTGGCGACAGCCAGCACTGAATCGTCTCGACGGCGGCGCATTCCCGCCGCGCGGGACGCCGGGCAAGCACGCTATTGGTGAGCAAGCGCCCCAAGTTCGCGCGCCCGATGTCTTTCGCGCCCCGCCTTCAAACATCTCCTGCAGCGCCAATCCAAACGGCACAAGCCTGTGCCGAATCGGCACGGGGTCGCATGCGCGCCTGCCTATACTCACCTGAAAACACAACGACCCAAGCATCCATGAAGACTCTGGAACAGATCCGCGCAACATTGCCGCAATACCCCGTAGAAGTTCAATTCCCCGACATCGGCCGCTGGCGCCACGGCAATACCGGCGTCGACTACGTTCACACTTTCGACAGCCATATGGAAGGCCCGCACGTGATGATCCTGGCGCTCATGCATGGCAACGAGGTCAGCGGCGCAATTGCCGTCGATCGCCTGCTCAAGCAGGGCCTGCATCCGGTCAGGGGCCGCGTCACGCTGGGCTTCGGCAACGTCGCCGCGTATGCGCGCTTCAATCCGCAGGACGCCGATGCCTCGCGCTACATCGACGAAGACATGAACCGCGTGTGGAGCGCGCAGCGGCTGGACGGCGACGACGACTCGTCCGAACTGCGCCGCGCGCGCGAACTGCGCCCCGTGATCGACACGGTGGACTTCATGCTGGATCTGCACTCCATGCACGAGGCCGCGCCGCCGCTGATCGTCAGCGGCCCGCTGGACAAGGGCATGGACTTCGCCGCGCAACTGGGCACACCGCAGCACGTGATCGTCGACCATGGCCATCCCAATGGCGTGCGCATGCGCGACTACGCCGGCTTCGGCGATCCGGCCAGCATGAAGAACGCACTGCTGGTGGAATGCGGCCAGCACTTTTCCGCCGCCAGCGAGCGCGTGGCACAGGACGTGGCCGCCCGCTTCCTGCTGGCGACAGGCGCGGTGGAACGCGCCGACGTGGCGCATCTGATGCAGCAAGGCGAACTGCCGGCGCAACGCTTCATCGGCGTCACCGAGCCGGTGGTGGCGCAAGGCATGGAACTGGAATTCGCGGCCGACTATCGCGGCATGGAGGTCATCCCCAAGGCTGGCACGGTCATTGCAAAAGAGAATGAGCGCGAGATCACCACGCCCTATGACGACTGTACGCTGGTCATGCCCTCCTTGCGGCATATCGGATCGGGCGTCACCGTCGTCAGGCTGGGCCGGGATATCGCGCGATAGCAGAAGAGACGAATCTCTCGCACGGCGCATCAGACGCCGCACGACCCGCGGCGGCATGCAGATATCACCGCGGTGCAGATGGACGGGCCGCATCCCTGTCCCCATCTGCACGAAGGGGCGGCATCCGGAACCTGGGGCCGGCGCCGCAAACCAAGGAACTTACTTTCAAAGGGTAATTATGAAATTTGCAAAACCGGTGCTGGCCGCTTCCTTTGGCCTGCTGTCCGTCTTCACCGTCAACGCCCACGCCGATGCGCTGGCCGACATCCAGAAAGCCGGCGTGGTGAAAATCGCCGTGCCACAGGATTTCGCCCCGTTCGGCTCGGTCAACGCCGACCTGCAATTGCAGGGCCTGGACATCGACGTCGCCAAGCTGATCGCGCAAAAGATGGGGGTCAAGGTGCAACTGGTGCCGGTGGCCAGCGCCAACCGCATCGCCTACCTGCAAACGCATAAGGCCGACCTGGTGATCTCCACCCTGGGCAAGAATGCCGAGCGCGAAAAGGTGATCGACTTCTCGCAAGCCTATGCGCCCTACAACAACAGCGTGTTCGGCGTGGCCGCCATCAAGGTCGCCAATGCCGCCGACCTGGCCGGCAAGACCGTGGGCGTGGCCCGCGGCACCTTCCAGGACATCCAGCTGACCGATACCGCACCCAAGAGCACCACCATCAAGCGCTATGAAGACAACAACGCCATGATCTCGGCCTACGTCTCGGGCCAGGTGCAACTGGTCGGCACCGGTGACTTCGTCGCCTATGCGCTGGGCGAGAAGGCGCCGGACAACAAGCCGGTGCTGAAGTACATCATCAACGAATCGAGCTGCAGCGTCGGCCTGAACAAGGGCGAACCGGCACTGCTGGCCAAGGTCAACGAAGTGATCACCGCGGCCAAGAAGAACGGAGAGATCAACGCCATCGTCAAGAAGTGGCTCAACGTGCCGCTGCCGCAGAAGATGGCCACTACCTTCCAATGATGTCCAGCTGATGCTGATGCATCCATGAAAAACGGCGGACATTGTCCGCCGTTTTTTTTCGTCTCATCCACACCAGCAATCAAGCCTGCAGCAACGCCCTCTTGCGCCCCAGCAACGGCAACCGCCTGCCGGAAACAGCAGCCGCCTCAACCTCCGGCAACCCCGACTCCCCACTGCCGTCCACCTGGAACACACTGACCAGTTGGGTAAGATTCCCGGCCTGGCCCCGCATGGAAGCCGCCGCCGCCGCTGCCTGCTCAACCAGCGCGGCATTCTGCTGAGTCACATCATCCAGTTGCGCGATCGCATCGTTGACCTGCTGGATCCCTTCGCTCTGCTCGGCACTCGCAACGCTGATCTCATTGACGATGGCGTTGACGTGCTGCACGCTCTCGACGACGCGCGTCATGGTCGCCCCGGCTTGCTCCACCAACGCGCTGCCGGCGCCGACCTTGTTCACGGAATCGTCGATCAGCGTCTTGATCTCCTTGGCGGCGGCCGCCGAACGTTGCGCCAGCGAACGCACTTCAGACGCCACCACCGCGAAACCGCGCCCCTGCTCGCCGGCGCGCGCCGCTTCCACCGCGGCGTTGAGCGCCAGGATATTGGTCTGGAAAGCGATGCCGTCGATCACGCTGATGATGTCCACTATCTTCTTCGACGAATCGTTGATCTCATCCATCGTCTCCACCACGCGCCCCACCACCGCGCCGCCTTCGCCGGCAATGCCGGAGGCGGCAGCCGCCAGGCGGCTGGCCTCGCGCGCGTTGTCGGCATTGGTGCGCACGGTGGAAATCAGTTCTTCCATGGCGGAGGCCGTTTCCTCCAGCGCGCCGGCCTGCTGTTCGGTGCGCGCCGACAAGTCCTGGTTGCCTTCGGCGATCTCGCCCGAGGCGGTGGCAATGGCATCGGTACCCTGCCGCACGCGGGTGACGATGCCGCGCAGGCGGCCGTTCATCTCCATCAGCGAACCGAGCAACTGGCCAACCTCGTCACGCGAGCGGATCTCGATGTGCGCCGTCAGGTCGCCCTCGGCCACGCGCCTGGACAAGGCCACCGCCTGCTTCAGCGGATGCACGATGCCGCGCGTGAGCACCCAGGCGCACAGCACGCCGAACAACAGCGCGGCGGCTTCCAGCGCCATCAGCAGGATGCGGCTTTGCTTCGCGACCTGCTCGATGTTCGACGATGCCAGGTCGATCTCGCTTTGTTCCGCCTTCAACAGCTTCTGCATCGTCGCCTGGTATTTCTTGGCCATCGGCATGAACTCCTGGATCAGCACGTTGTTGGCGCCGTCCTGGTCGCCGGTGGACTTCATGTCCATCATGTTCAGGTAAATCGACTTGTAATTTTTCTGCAAGCCTTCGATCTCGGCGTACAGCGACTTCTCTTCATCGGAGGCAAACAGCTGCGCCAACTCCTTCTGCAGCTCGGCGCTTTCCTTGCCGGAAGCCAGTTCCTCGTTGAGGAAGTAGTTGTTCAGCGTCGGATCGGTACTGCGCGACATGGCGATGGTGCGCAGGATGGCCGCGCGCAGGTTGCCGTACCAGGCGGAAATCAGGCGCTCCTTGCGCACCGATTGCGTCACCATCTGGTGTGTCACGTCGGTGACCACCTGCAGGCGCCACACGCCGATCGCCATGATCAGGATCGACAGCGCCAGCACCACCGCGAAACCGATCGCGAGGCGGCCGCCAATTCTCATGTTCGAAAAAACCTTCATTTGTACATCCCCTTCATTGACTGTTGTCCGACGGCCCCCGATACCGCCGCCCCAAATATTTTCAGCAAGAAATGTACCCGCCATGCGAGCGGCAAGCCCGTGAGGATGCCGCCATCCCGCAGGATGGAAAAGTCCACCGCGGGCGCATGGGCTACTGGCAGGTCGTGGTGATCGTTCCGCAGACAGGCCCCCTGTTCTCAATACTTGGCATGAAGCTTGCAAATAGCTGACAACCTATATTCGCGGCCGTGCCGCGCGGCGGCTTGCGCCGTTGAAAAAAAACCATCATCTGTATTGCCCTCACGGCAGTACAGCCATTCTCGCCGCCCGATTCTGCACAGGCGCATTCGACAACACCTCAACGCAAAAGGAATTCAATGGCGCTGGTCAGGATTTCCGGAAGTTCGGAGCTCTCGCTGGTAGAACAGATCGTCGGACAAATGAAGCAACTGATCGACAACGGCGTGGTGCGCAACGGCAGTCGCGCGGTGTCGATCCGCTGCTTTGCGCGCGACCACAAGATCAGCGCCCACACCGTGGCCGAAGCCTACGCGCGGCTGGTCGCACATGGTTATTACCAGTCCCGGCCGCGCAGCGGGTTCTTCGTCTCCCGCCCGCAGGTCTACGCGCACAGCAGCGATGCGGCTGAAGACGGCGCGATGGAACCCGACCACCTGTGGCAGTTGCGCTCTCACTTCACCATGCGCCACGACCGGCTGGGCGCATCCAGCGGCCGCATGCCATCGGACTGGCTGGATATCGACCTGATCCGCAGCGGCATGAAATCACTGGCGGCCAAGGCCGACACCAGCCTGGCGCAATATGGCGATCCCTACGGCTATGCGCCGCTGCGCGGCCTGCTGCAGACGCGGCTACTGGGTCTGGGCATTCACACCCAGCCGGAGCAGATCCTGCTGACCAGCGGCGCCACACAGGCAGCCGACCTGGTGATGCGCTGCTTCCTCAAGCGCGGCGATCGGGTACTGGTGGAGGATCCCGGCTACTTCAACCTGTTCAGCAACTTGCACCTGCACGGCATCCGGCCTGTTCCCGTGCCGCGCAAGGCCGATGGCCCCGACCTCGACATGCTCGACGCGCTGGCGCGCGAACACCGGCCGGCGATGATGTTCGTGCAGTCCATGCTGCATGCGCCGACCGGCTCCAGCCTCTCGCCGGCCAACGCACACCGCCTGCTGAAGCTGGCCGAACAGCACGACTTCCGCATCGTCGAAAATGATGTCTACTGCGACATGCTGGGCCTGACGCTGCCGCGCCTGGCCACGCTGGACCAGTTGGCGCGCGTGTTCTATGTCGGCAGCTTTTCCAAGACCCTGTCATCGGCCACGCGCGTGGGCTTCATCGCTGGTGCGGCGCAGTTCGTGGACGAGCTGTGCAGCCACAAGATGGTGGCCAGCATCACCGGCAGCCAGGTCGACGAACGCCTGGTCTACCATGCGCTGAGCGAAGGCCAGTACCGGCGCAGCGTCGAGCGCATGCGCTATCGCCTGGCCAATGCCCTGCAGATGGCCGGTGACATGCTGGAAGAACAGGGATTCGAAATCTTCTGCCGCCCGCTGGGGGGCAAGTTCGTGTGGGCGCGCCACCTTCAGATCGACGACTCGGAAGATATCTGGCGCCGCGCCGCCCAGGCCGGCATCCTGATCGCGCCGGGCAAGGTGTTCCGCAACCATCTCCAGGCCACCCCCTGGTTCCGCCTCAATGTCGCCTATTGCACGGAACCTGCGCTGCTCAATTTCCTCCGTGGCCTGCGGGCCTGAAGCATGGGCGATTCCCGCGCCGTGGCAAGCGCTTGATGTAATCGGCACCTGCCTGTGCCGAAAACGCAATTCCACCTGCCTCCCCACTTCTATACTGCACACGCATCGCAGTAAAGCCGACGCGAACACGCTATGCCTGGAAGGCATGGACTCTATGCAAAGAGAGTCATTTTCAAGCATGGCCCGCGCGCCTACACTTACCTCAATTTCAATCGTTCCGTCGCAGCCGCAAAGCTGTGCGGCGGCCACCTTATCTGTGGAGGACGGCGTGCCACCTTCGTCAATGCATCAACATGCCCTCGCGCCGCAAGCACGCCTGGCATCGAACCGCATGCGCGCGCCGCTGCGCCTGCGATTCGGTTTTCCGCGCGTGTATCTGGTGAAAATGCTTCAGCGGAAAATCGCCGAGCAGCTCTACATCGGCAGCGAAGCCTGTGCCATCGGCATGCGCGACGAAGATGGGAGATTCCTCACACTGGCAGACGGCGATGAATTCGACGGCCCTGACTTCACATTGCGGCTCATCTACGCGATCGGATCGCAACGGGTATTCGACCATGGCATCGATGTCAGCATCGGCATCCTGTTGGGTTGCTACGTGCTGACCGTACGCGACCAGCGCTTCAACATCGGCTTCATCCCGACGCTGGATGAAGCGATGCTGACCACCGCGGTGCGCTGGATCATCCGCAATCTCGATACGGCAGCGCTGGCGCGCTGACCATCACCGGTTCCCTGGCGACTTTTACGAGTCACCCTCTGTTACCGCGCCTTAGGGCGCGGTTTTTTTTGCGATCGATGCCAACACGATGGTGCATGGCGTGCGCGTTTCCAGTGCGCCTTCGCATGCTTTTCATGCACGCCTGGAGATGCCTCCAAGAGCGACTCTCTTCTTGTTCCGTTTCACCACGCCTCGCCTCGACCGGGCCCGAATAATTTTTTATAACATTGTTGTTTCACCGCCACTGGCGCGCAAGAAAATTCATCACGCGCGGCATCCCTTCCTCCTGCCATTGCACCTTCTGTATTGCCCGCCGCCGGCAATCTGTATGCGACCGCCCGCCCCTCCGGCCACCACGCTCTTCTCCTTGCGAGTCCGCCCGGCGCGCTGCGGCTCATTGCCGCAGATGCGCGAGCAAAACCGGATAACTGCCATACAAGTCACGGCGCGCCTGCGCATCGCCTCGTCCACCCGGCTGTACTGATTCGCCGCCAATACAGCAATGGCAAATCGCTGGCGATCTGTCTATCGCTGCATTCCGGCTCGCTCCCTACCATTGCTTCAACAAAAAATCATTCGGGGGAATGCAGTGATTCCGGGCCATCGCCGATGCGACGGCCGCACCAGGCAGTTTCCGCGGCTGCGAGGCCGCGGATGACCGCGCATGTCGCATGTGTCGCCATATCCGGGTCGCCGGACGGGACGCTTGCAGCACTCACACGACGTTCAACTCACAGGGGTAAAAATGAAAAAATCACTGTTGGCATTCGCCGCACTCGCATCCATCACCGGCGTCGCATCGGCACAAAGCAGCGTCACCATCTATGGCGTGGTCGACATGGGCCTGAAAGTGGAAAACGCCGGCTCCGGCACCCGCTTGTCCCTGGATAGCGGCAACCAAAGCGGCAGCCGCATCGGCTTCAAGGGCAGCGAGGATCTGGGCGGCGGCCTGAAGGCCAACTTCGTGCTGGAGTCCGGCTTCAACGCCGACACCGGCGCCATGGGCGCAGCTGGCGTGCTGTTCAACCGCCAGTCCTACGTCAGCCTGTCGGGCGGCTTCGGTGAAGTCAAACTCGGCCGCACCCAGACCATGGTCTACTCCAACGCATCGGTGTTCGATCCGTTCGGCGACACGCTGGCCGGCGACTCCGCGCGCATCTTCAACTATGGCGGCAGCCGCACCGACAATACCGTCAACTACAGCTACTCCGCCGCCAACGGCGTGAACGGCCAGGTTGCCTACAGCTTCGGTGAAGTGGCCGGCGACAACAGCGCCAACCGCACCATGGCCGGCGCAATCGGCTACGCTGCCGGCCCGCTCGCAGTAGTGCTGACCCACCAGAACACCAAGAACGCCACCGGCTCCGATGCCGCCAAGACCACTCTGCTGGGCGGCAACTACAACTTCGGCCTGCTGCAACCCTTTGTCGCCTACGCGATCAACAAGGGCGTCGGCACACTGGACACCCGCGATGCCCTGCTCGGCCTGAACATCAACGTCACGCCCAACGACGTCATCATGACCTCGCTGATGCACAAGTACGACAAGTCCGCCGACCACCGCGACGCCACCCAGATCGCGCTGGGCTACAGCCACAACCTGTCCAAGCGCACCAACCTGTACACCAGCTGGTCGCGCCTGTCGAACAACTACGCCGTCAACTACAAGGCTGACCGCAACGGCTCCGCCGACAACCTGTTCAATGTCGGCATCCGCCACAAGTTTTGATGCCTGAGCGCCGCCGCACAAACGGCGGCCCTTGCATCCTTCGCAGTTCTTGAGGGGCCGCGCCGCCCGAACACCGGTGGCGCGGCCTGCAGTGCCGGCAGTGATTGATGCGAACAAGTCACTGCTTTTCATGTCCGGCTGGGCCTCTGGCGCAACCGGACTTTTTTCGCCGCCGGGCTCGCAGCAGACTACTGGCCCGCACCTCGCGAGAAAGTCCCGGCATGTGCGCCAACAAATTGTCAACAAATGGCAACGGCCTCCAGCGAGGCGCCGATGTTCCTGGCGGAATAAAAAAAGACGATGGAAAATTCCACCGTCTTTTTTATTGCCATGGCATGCGCACATGCCGTCACGCCTGCGTCCGCTTCATGCCGGCATCCTGCGCCATCGCCTCCTGGCAATCGACAGATGCGCGCTCAGACGGCGACATCCATCGGGTCGCTCCAGCGCGCCTTGATCTCAAGAATCTCCGGCAGGCATTCGATGAATAGCGGCACCAGTTCGGGATCGAAGTGCCTGCCGCTTTCGCGCCGGATCAGATCCAGCGCATCGTCGACCGACCAGGCGGATTTGTACGGCCTTGCGCTGGTCAGGGCATCGAACACATCGGCGATAGCGATGATGCGCGCCGCCTGCGGGATGTCGTTGCCGGACAAGCCGTTCGGATAGCCGCTGCCGTCCCATTTCTCATGATGGTACAGGGCGATGAGCCTGGCCGTCTTCAGCAAGCCGGAAGCATGCTCGCCGATGATGTCCGCACCGATGCGCGCATGCTGCTGCATGATGAACCACTCTTCCGGCTCAAGCTTGCCGGGCTTCTGCAGGATCGCGTCGGGAATGCCGATCTTGCCCACATCGTGCATCGGCGCCGCATGCAGCAGCTCCTCTGCTTCGGCCTCGCCATAGCCGGCGCGCAGCGCCAGGGTTTTCGCATAGTGACTCATGCGGATGACATGCATGCCGGTTTCGTTATCCTTGTATTCGGCGGCCATGCCCAGGCATTGCACCACCTGCAGCCGGGTCTCCCGCAGCACGTCCAGCTGCACCAGCGACAGTTGGCTCTTGACGCGCGCCTTGACGATGATCGGGCTGAACGGCTTGGTGATGTAGTCCACCGCGCCCAGGTCGAAGCCCATCTGCTCATCGGATACCTGGTTCAATGCCGTAATGAAAATGACCGGGATCGACTGGGTCGCCGGCGCGCTCTTGAGCACCTTGCAAACGTCGTAGCCGGTCATGCCCGGCATCATCACATCCAGCAGGATCAGGTCGACCTTTTCGGTCTGCGCCAATTGCAGCGCCTTTTCCCCGTCCCGGGAAAACAGGAGCCGATATTCGTCCTGCAGCGTATGCTTGAGGACTTGCAGGTTGGTAGGCTCGTCGTCTACCAGCAAGATGCATTTTCGTTCTTCGTTTTTCATAGCCTTGTGCTCTTCAACATGGTCGTCCGCCCCGGCTTCTTATACGGCGGGCGGCTGCTCCGCCTTGAGTGATTCGATCAGTTTTCCAAGCTGTTCATCGGCGCTCTCGAAATCGAACGATTCGATGGCGTCATGGATCGAATTGCGAACTCCGACCTCGCCATTCTCGATCAGCCAGTTGCTGATCTTGTCGAAATTGTCTTCATCGAGTTCACCATGCCGCAAGCTCTTGCTCAGCTGTTCCAGCGCGGCGGCGATATCGGCAGGATCGGCCGGGCTGCCGCCAGCGGCCGCGATCTGCGAGGAGGACCATTGCTGCTCCTGCAACACGCTCTTGACCAGGTCCAGCTGCTCCCGCAACGCTTGCAACTGCCCGAACCAGTCTTCGGCGGGGCCGTCGGTTCCCCGTTCCAGAATGCCGCTCAGGTTCGCCACGGCACTCAAGCCCAGGTTGGCGGCCGCGCCGCGAATGCCATGCAGGCTCTTGGCCGTCAACGCCCAGTCCACCGTATCCGCGGACGCATCCCGGGGCGGCAGCGGATGGCGTTTCTCGACCTCGGCCAGGAAGCGGAAAATGGCTTCGGCCATGCGTTCCCTGGTACGCCACAACTGTTCTCCCCTGGCCCAATCGATCACCTTGTCCTGGCCGTCCTGGAGGTCGATCATGACCCGCTCGCCGGGCGCCACTTTCAGCACGCGCGCAATTTCGGCACGCAGCTTGGGAATATCGAAAGGCTTGCTGGCGAAGCCGTTCATGCCCGCCGCCTGCGCCGCTTTGCGGTCGGCCTCCATGACACTGGCGGTCAAGGCGATGATCGGCGTCTTGTCGCGCCCCTGCCGGGCTTCCTCGACGCGAATGCGGCGGGTGGCCTCCAGGCCATCCACGTTCGGCATATGCACATCCATCAGCACCAGGTCGTAGCGGCCCGCGAAGAACAGTTCTATCACCTGGGTGCCGTCGCTGGCGGCCGTCACCGTATGGCCGGCTTCTTCCAGCAAGAGCGTGAGCAGCTCCACATTCTGGGGAACGTCATCGGCAATCAGCACATTCAATGCCGGCAGCTTGCTGATGCCCAGTGCATTTGCCTGGAACGCCGGCTTATCGCCGGGCTTGAGCGGAAGCGACAGCCTGAAGACGCTGCCTTTGCCCAATTCGCTTTGCGCCGAAATCGTTCCTTCCATCAATTCGATCAACTGGCTGGCAATCGTGGTGCCCAAACCCGTCCCGCCGAAGCGGCGGCTGATGGAGGCGTCGGCCTGCGAGAACGGGTCGAAGATGCGGCTCAACTGTTCCGGCGTCATGCCGATGCCGGTATCCCACACTTCGATGCCGACGCCATCGCCGTCCCGGAAAAGATGCAGGCGTACCGTGCCTTGCTGGGTAAATTTGATGGCGTTGCCGAGCAAGTTGGTCAATACCTGCTGGATCCGCAGCGGATCGCCCTTGAAATACTCCGGCATGCCCTCGGCGTAATCGAGGATCAGGTTCAGTTTCTTCTTTTCGGCATTGAGCCGCAGGGAAGTCACGATTTGCTGCGCCACTTCCAGCAGGGAAAAGTCGATGCTCTCCAGCGTCACGCCGCCCTTTTCCAGCTTGGTGGTATCGAGGATGTCGTTGATCAGGCCCAGCAGCGAGCGCGCCGACTGGTGCACCGTGGTCATGTGGGCGCGTTGCGTGGCGCTCAACTCCCCCTTGAGCAGCAGCTCCGAGAATCCGATCACGGCATTCATCGGAGTGCGGATCTCATGGCTCATGTTGGCCAGGAAGGTGGTCTTGGCCGCCGCGGCCTGTTCGGCCTTTTCCGCGGCTTCGCGCAACGATGCCTCCAGCGCCCGGCGCTCGCTGATGTCGGTCACGAAGCCGACGAACAGGGGCGTTCCCGGCAGGTCGACCTGCCCCACGGCCAGGCGCACGGGAATCAGCTTGCCGCTCTTGTGCAGCGCGGTCACCTCGCGCCCCTGGCCGATGATCTTGGCGAATCCGGTAGCCAGGAAATTCTTCAGGTAACCGTCGTGGCGCGACTGGTCCGGTTCCGGCATCAGTATCTTGATGTTCTTGCCCAGCACCTCATCGGCCGACCATCCGAACAGGCGTTCGGCCGAGCGGTTCATCGCTTGCACCGTGCCCTTGCTGTCGATGGTGATGATCCCGTCGACCGCCGTCTCGACGATGGCGCGGATGCGCGACTCGCTCTCCTTCATCATCTGGAATGTCTGCTTGTAACGCATCATCCCATTGGCCGCCGTCACCAGTATCGTCACGGTAATGGTGAACATGGAAAGCGCCAGCGAGGCAAATGTCGTGCTGATGAGGATCCCGCCATGCTGGGTGTCGGGCGAGCCGATGAAACGGGCCGCGCTCATGCCGGTGTAATGCATGCCGCAAATCGCCAGGCCCATGATGCAACCGCTGATGACCAGGCGCGTGAGGCGCTGCATCCGGATGCCTTGCAGCTTGAAGCGCACGCCCAGGGAGATCGTCGCCAGGACCACGGCCACCAGGATGGACAGGGAGAAATACAGGGGGTCGTAACGCAAGACGGCCGACATCCGCATGGCCGCCATGCCGGTGTAATGCATGGTGCCGATACCGGCGCCCATCAGCACGCCGCCGGCCAACAGTTGCAGCATGGATACATTGTCCCGCGACAACATGCTCAATGCCACCCATGAGGCGGCCAGCGCCGGGACGATCGACAACGCCGTGATCCCCAGGCTGTAATCCACCGACACGCACAGATCGAATGCCAGCATGCCGATGAAATGCATCGTCCAGATGCCGCCCCCCAATGCGATGGCGCCCGTGGCGATGGCGACCTGCCGGTGCAGCCGCTGGGTGCTATGCCTTGCCACATAAGCGGTTTGCAAGGCCATGGTGGCCGAAAACATCGACACGAACAACGACAGCAGTACCAGCCCCGGACTGTAAGTGCCTTGTAGAACATCCCCGCCATTCAAGGCACTAAAAAAGAAATTGCCCATCCGCCTTCTTCCCCCGACACATCAAAAGTTCACATATTTTGTGACATTCTATCCATTAATTGCCAACCCATTGTTCCAATAACGCTATCGGCATGGCAGGCCCGGCGCACGACATGGCCTGGGAGACATGTTCGTGCGAACCTTCATTCCCGGCGCCCATTGGGCATGACTTTCGGATACTTCTCAGGCATGATTCGGAAAACAAAAAAATCAGCCGATGCGCAGCACCACGCGCCTTGGCGATAACGAGCGCCATGTCCCCGTCTTGTTTTCCATGTTTCTCCGGAACCCAATGCGGGCATTCCTGATGGACTGCCCGCCCGCGACAACACATCCTTTGTCGCGCCGGGAGACCCAAGCAGGAGACATGCGATTGAGACAAACAACAAAGGGAAAAACCCGGCGCATCTGAGTTAACAAAGGCCAAACCGCAAAGGGAAATGCCTGCACATCCGAGTTGTGTGCGGCGGCATCCGATGCGGCGCCCAATATGATCCATTGCCACCGCAGCAATGTTCCGTTCATGTGTTACCGGTTCGACGGCAAGAGCGCAATCAGTGTGGAAAACAACCATGTCCGTGCCTATCAGCGATACTCACGATCTTCCTGTCACCTCCCAGGCATATTTTCCGCCACGACACGCAAGAAACCGCACCTTGCCCGAACGCAGCTCGCGCCATTTCCATGAACAGGCGCTGGTTGGCGTTTACATGGTCGATGCGGTGGGCAACGTGCTGTACGCCAACCCCAAAATGGCGGATATCCTGGGCTACGGCCATGCGGAGGCGATGATCGGATTGCCGTTTCCAGAGCTGGTCGCGCCGGAAGACCTGGCGCAGGTCCAGGCGCACCACCGGCAATTGCTGGAAGGCGCGCGCAGCCACGTCCGCCATACGCGCCGCATGGTCGGCCAGGATGGCGTCCGGCGCTGGGTGGATGTACATGGCAGCGTGGATGAGCTTGACGGCCGCACGGTCCTGATTGAAATGGCGCTGGATGTCCACGAGCAGGTGCAGGCGGCGTGGCATTCGCGCCTGGCCGACCGGGTGTTCGAATCGGCCAGCGAGGGCATCCTCATCACCGATGAACAGTTCCGCATCCTGACGGTCAACCCGGCCTTCACCCGGATTACCGGTTACGGCATCGATGAGGCGCTCGGCAAGCATTCGCGCATGATGACCGGCCCCAGCTCCCGCACCGGCGTCAACCGCAGCATGCTGGAACAACTGGCCTCCATCGGGAACTGGCAAGGCGAAATGATGGACCGACGCAAGGACGGCACCTGGTACCCGGCCTGGCTGTCGATCTCGACCATCCGCGGCAATCACGATGCCATTTCACATTATGTGGGCGTCTTCACCGACAACACCATCCGCAAGGAAGCGGAAAACAAGCTGGCCTACCTGGCCGAGCATGACAGCCTGACGGGACTGCTCAACCGCAACAGCCTCATGCGCATCCTTTCCGAAAAGATCGGCAGCGCAGAACAATGCGATCGGCAGCTGGTGCTTTTTTTCATCGATTTCGACCGGTTCAAATCCGTCAACGATACGCTGGGCCACCATTCCGGCGACCAATTGCTGGTTGCCGCGACCGAACGACTGCGCCGGCAATTGCGGCAACAGGATGTGCTGGCGCGCTTCGGCGGGGATGAGTTCATCGTGGTGCTCGATGATGCCGCCTCGGAAGGCATGGCGGCCGAGTTGGCGCAACGCCTCATGTCCGACATGGCCGAACCGTTTTTCATCAACGGCCACAAGATATTCATGAGCGCCAGCATCGGTTGCGCGATTTATCCGCAACATGGCAAGGATGCCATGACCATGCTCAAAAACGCCGATATCGCCATGTACCGTGCGAAAGAACGCGGGAAGAACGCCTTCCAGCTGTTCAACAAGGAAATGAGCGACCATGCGCTGGAGCAGATGCTGCTGGAAAACAGCTTGCGGCACGCCCTGGAACGGCAGGAGTTCGAGCTGTTTTACCAGCCGCAGTTCGGCGCCGCCGACAACCGGCTGTGCGGCATGGAAGCGCTGGTGCGCTGGCGCCATCCGTCCCGCGGACTGGTGGCGCCGGGGCTGTTCATCAGCCTGGCAGAACAAACCGGGCTGATCGTTCCGCTGGGGGGCTGGATTTTGCGGGAAGCCTGCCGGCAGGGCAAAGCCTGGCTGGATCGCGGGTATCGTTTCGGGCGCATTGCCGTGAACCTGTCGCCGTGCCAATTCCTGTCCGACGATCTTCCCGCCGCCATCGACGCCGCGCTGGCGCAAAGCGGCCTGCCGCCCTCCCTGCTGGAACTGGAGATCACCGAGAGCGCAATCATGCAAAACCAGCAGGCGGCCACGGCGCTGCTCAAGCGCATGCGCGAACTGGGCGTGGCCATTTCGGTCGATGATTTTGGCACGGGCTATTCATCCCTGGCGAGCCTGAAGCAATATCCGCTCGACACGCTCAAGATCGACCGCAGCTTCGTCAAGGACATTCCCCATGACGCCGACAACGTCGCCATTACCGAAGCCATCATCGCCATCGCGCATAAGCTGCGCCTGCGAGTGGTGGCCGAAGGCGTCGAGTCCGAGGAGCAGAATGCCTTTTTGCGCTCGGCCGGCTGCGATATCATCCAGGGCTACCTGCACGCGCATCCATTGGCGCCAGCTGAAATCGAAAACCGCTGGCTCGCAGACAAGCGCAGCGTGGCATGTTGACGGTCGGCGCCAGCCCCGCCCCATCGCTCCCCCGGATGCGACAGCGGCCGGGGCGCTGATCCAAGCGGCCGGCCCTCGCATGCGCCAGGACAGGCAAGCCGGCCGGAGTCGCGCTCCCGCCACTGCAGTTGCGCCCGATCCCGATCGGGCGCCATGCCGCCGCCATGGCGGCATGGATCAAGGCGCAAGGCTTCCCCGATAGCCGGCGGCAAGCAGCATGGGTACACCGCCTTATGCGTTTTACTTCTTTCAAGCCTCCCTTTTATTCGTTCGCTTTCTTCTCCCGTGGTTTTAGAGTGGCCCCATGAATTGCCGTCTATAACCACCAATTCCGGGACTGCTTTCGCAACGGCAGCACCCCTTGCATCAGGAGAATTCGCGATGTCACCAGGCTCCCCCCTCAGCGCCGTCCCGGCGAAACTTGCCGCCCCGCTCGAACTGCCGCAGGAACTGGCCGCCATCCGCGACCAGGCGGCCGCCGCCGGCCTGCCTTACGCCGGCGGCGTGACGCCGCAGGCCGCATGGGCGCTGTTCTCGGCCGGCAAGGCATTGCTGGTGGACGTGCGCACCGCCGAAGAACGCAAGTTCGTCGGCCATGTCCCCGGCAGCGCCCATGTCGCCTGGGCCACCGGCACCTCGCTGTCGCGCAATCCCCGTTTCGTGCGCGAACTGGAAAGCAAGATCGGCGGCAAGGAGGTGCCCACCCTGCTGCTGTGCCGCAGCGGCAAGCGTTCGGCGGCAGCGGCACAAGCCGCCGCCAAGGCCGGGCTGACCTGTATTTTCAATGTGCTGGAAGGCTTCGAAGGCGAGATCGACGAACAACTCCAGCGCGGAAAAGCCGATGGCTGGCGCTTCCATGGCTTGCCCTGGCTACAGGACTAGGATCGGGACTAGGACCGGGACTAGGGTAAGCACGCATCCGGCTGCACAACATATCTCACGAGGACCACGTGGCCAATTTCGATATCCACCAGATCGTCCAGTCGCTGCATGAAGCGCGTTTGGACTGGCGTCTCTCGCAACGGCGCAACAACGACGCCAATGGCCGTGAATTCCCCTCGCGCGACGCGCTGTCGACGATCGTCGACAGCCTCAAGGGCGTGCTGTTCCCGATGCGGCTGGGGCCGCCGGACTTGCGGCAGGAAAGCGAGAACTTCCACGTCGCCCACGCGCTCGACGCCGCCCTGCACAACCTGCTTGAGCAAGCCCGGCTGGAACTGAAATACAGCGCCAGCCTGCAAAACAAGGCCGTGCCGGAGCTCGATGCCGACGCCTTGCATGTGACGCGCGCCTTCGGCGCCTCGCTCCCGGATATCCGCAGCCTGCTCGACAGCGACGTGCTGGCCGCCTTCCATGGCGACCCGGCTGCGCGCAGCGTCGACGAGGTGCTGCTGTGCTACCCCGGCACGCTGGCGATGATCCACTACCGGCTGGCGCATCGCCTCTACCAGCTGGGCCTGCCGCTGCTGGCCCGCATCATCTCGGAACTGGCGCACAGCGCCACCGGTATCGATATCCACCCCGGCGCCCGCATCGGTTCGGGCTTCTTCATCGACCACGGCACCGGCGTGGTGATCGGCGAAACCGCCATCATCGGCAATAACGTGCGCATCTACCAGGCCGTCACGCTGGGCGCCAAGCGCTTTCCCACCGATGCCCAGGGTAAGCTGGAAAAGGGCAATGCGCGCCATCCGGTGGTCGAGGACGATGTCGTCATTTACGCCGGCGCCACTATCCTCGGCCGCATCACCCTGGGCCGCGGCGCAGTGATCGGCGGCAATGTCTGGCTGACCCACGATGTTCCGGCCGGGGCGCATATCTCGCAGGCGGCGTCGCGCGAAGAAGGCGCCGTGTTCACGGCCGCCGCCGCGGCATGACGGAGATCGACATGAACCCGGTTGCCGACAGGCCAGCGCTGCGCACCGAGGACGAGACGCTGTCCAGCGCGCTGGTCCAGAGCTTCGGCATCGGCGTGCGCCAGCTGCGGCGCGCGCGCGGCTGGTCGCAGGAGCGCCTGGCCGAAAACTCGAACCTGAACCGCTCCTACATCGGGGAGATCGAGCGCGGCACCGCGATCGCTTCTTTGGTGACTGTGGAAAAACTGGCCAATGCGCTCACCTTGTCGCCGTCCGAACTGGTGACGCGCGGTGAAAACATCAGTCAGCAGAATCTCGTGCGTGGTTTGAAATTGATGGCTATAGCATGTTGAGCCATCCCCTGCCAGCCACGACACTTTGAGCCGTCGCTTCACACACTTTCCCCTTAACCCACCCATATTGGAGTCCAGATGTCGGCAACAGTCGGCGGTACCACCGCACTCGGCGATAACGCAGCAAGGCAACTAGCCAACGCCACCAAAACCGCGCCCCAACTCGAAACCATCAGCCCGCGCTGGTTGACGCATCTGTTGCAATGGGTTCCGGTGGAGGCCGGCATCTATCGCCTGAACAAGGTCAGGAATCCGGAATCGATCAAGGTCACCTGCACCGCGCGCGAAGAGGAAAACCAGTTGCCGCGCACCTTCGTCGACTACGAGGAGCAACCGCGCGAGTATTTCCTGAATGCGGTGTCCACCATCCTCGACGTGCATACCCGCGTCTCGGACCTGTACAGCAGCCCGCACGACCAGATCAAGGAACAGTTGCGCCTGACCATCGAGACCATCAAGGAAAACCAGGAAAGCGAACTGATCAACAACCCCGACTACGGCCTGCTGGCCCAGGTGACGGAGGAGCAGCGCATCTTCCCGCTGACCGGCGCGCCGACCCCGGACGACCTCGACGAGCTGCTGACCAAGGTCTGGAAAGAGCCGGCCTTCTTCCTGGCGCATCCGCTGGCGATTGCCGCCTTCGGCCGCGAAGCCACCCGCCGCGGCACGCCGCCGCCGACCATCAGCCTGTTCGGTTCGCAGTTCATCACCTGGCGCGGCGTCCCGCTGATCCCGTCGGACAAGGTGCCGGTGGCCGACGGCAAGAGCAAGATCCTGCTCTTGCGCGTGGGCGACAAGCGCCAGGGCGTGGTCGGCCTGTTCCAGCCGGGCCTGCCGGGCGAACAGAGCCCGGGCCTGTCGGTACGCTTCATGGGCATCAACAACCATGCGATCTCGTCGTACCTGATCTCGCTGTATTGCTCGCTGGCGGTGCTGACCAGCGATGCGCTGGCGGTGCTGGACGACGTCGAGATCAACAAGTACCACGACTATCCCGACACCTACAAATAAGAGGACGCAATCGTGAGCATCCCCTCTTCCGCTCCCGCCGGGCCGGGCCTGCCGCCGGCCGCGGCAGTGCCGGATGCGTCGGCGGCGCCGTTCGACCCGGCGCTGCTGGCGCGCCTGGCCACGGAACTGTTCGCCGCGCCTCCGCTTTCAGTTCCATTTGCGCCGCATGGCGTGCAGGCGCCGGCCAATATCGCGCCGCCGGCCTCGCCGCTGTCCGGCCCGGCCGGCTTCGGCCAGGGCGTTCCCGGCACCGCCATTCCCCAGGGACTGGCGCCGGGCGTCAACCTGATCCCGTCGTCGCCGCACCAGGTGCTGTCGCTGGGCAACCGCGCGCCATCGCTGGCGCCGGCCGCGCAAGCCGGCAACGGCGTGCCCGACAAGGCGCTGTCGGCCTTGCCGGCTTATGAGCCGCGCCTGGGCGGCGCCGTCACCGGCGTGCCGCAGACGGCCTCGCCGGCGGCGGCCTTGCCAGCGGCCGATACCGGCTATTACTTCCTCGACGGCGGCCACGGCCATCCCTCGGCAGGCACGCCGCCCAAGCAGGACCCGCACAACCGCGCGCCGCTGGCCGGCAGCGGCCGGCATCCTGCGTTCGACGTGCATGCGGTGCGGCGCGACTTTCCGATCCTGCAAGAGCGCGTCAACGGCCGCCAGCTGATCTGGTTCGACAACGCCGCCACCACGCACAAGCCGCAGTCGGTGATCGACCGCATCAGCGAGTTCTACCGCCGCGAAAACTCCAACATCCACCGCGCCGCGCATGAACTGGCCGCGCGCGCCACCGATGCCTACGAAGGCGCGCGCGAACGGGTGCGCGGCTTCATCAACGCGCCGGACGTGAACGAAGTCATCTTCGTGCGCGGCACCACCGAGGCCATCAACCTGGTGGCCAAGAGCTGGAGCGCCAAACACGTCGGCGCCGGCGACGAGATCATCGTCTCGCACCTGGAACACCACGCCAACATCGTCCCCTGGCAGCAACTGGCGGCCGAGAAAGGCGCCAGGCTGCGGGTGATCCCGGTGGACGATTCGGGGCAGGTCTTGCTGGACGAATATGCCAAGCTGCTCAACGACCGCACCAAAATCGTGGCCGTCACGCAAGTCTCGAACGCGCTGGGCACGGTCACGCCGGTCAAGGAAATCGTCGAACTGGCGCATCGCGCCGGCGCCAAAGCGTTGGTCGACGGCGCGCAATCGGTGTCGCACATGCGCACCGACGTGCAGGCGCTGAGAGCGGACTTCTTCGTGTTCTCCGGCCACAAGGTGTTCGGGCCGACCGGCATCGGCGTGCTCTGGGGCAAGCGCGCAGTGCTGGAAGACATGCCGCCCTGGCAAGGCGGCGGCAACATGATCGCCGACGTCACCTTCGAGAAGACCGTGTTCCAGCCGCTGCCCAATACCTTTGAAGCCGGTACCGGCAACATCGCCGACGCCGTCGGCCTGGGGGCGGCGATCGACTATGTCAACCGCATCGGCATCGAGAACATCGCCGGCTATGAGCATGCGCTGCTTGAGTACGGCATGCAAAAGCTGGGCGAGATCAAGGGCCTGCGGCTGATCGGCACGGCCGCGCACAAGGCCAGCGTGATGTCCTTCGTGCTGGACGGCTATTCGACCGAGGAAGTCGGCAAGGCGCTCAACCAGGAAGGCATCGCGGTGCGCACCGGCCACCACTGCGCCCAACCGATCCTGCGCCGCTTCGGCGTGGAGACCACCGTGCGTCCGTCGCTGGCGTTCTATAACACCTTCGACGAGATCGACTGCCTGCTGGCTGTCGTCAGGCGCCTGGCCGCCCAGCGCGGCAAGCACTGAAGGCGCAGGAGTACGGCAGATGGCCCGGATGCAGCAAGGGCCATCTGCCGCCCCCTGATGCTCAGGGCCAGCAGCCCATCGCGCTCCTGGTCGCCGATACTTCCCCACCTCCCCGACGCCCTCCCGGCGCAACGGCCCGTTCCGTCTCCTGAACCGATATCCCGCTAACGACGCCTTCTCCCGCCTCCGGACTGCGACAGCTATTGCATTGCTGGAAAGAAATACGCACAATCAGCACCAAATGTGTGCGCCGCTGCGGCTTGCCATCCATGGCGCCGGCATTCACCTTCCACACACTCGCCTGACAGCCGGTTTCAACAGTTTTTTCACGACGTCAAAAAGGGGAAGAAAATGCGCATAACAAACTTGAAAATTGGTACACGCCTGGGCATCGGCTTTGGATTTCTGGTGGTGTTGTTGATGGCAATGGCAACACTGGGCACCTCACGGCTGTTTCTGCTCAATTCGCAGATGGACGATGTCATCAACGACAAATATCCTAAAACCGTACTGGCCAACGAGATCATCGACAAGGTCAACCTGATCGCGCGCGCTTCGCGCAACATATTGCTGATGACCGATACCGGACAGACCGGCAAGGAAATACAGGTGATCCATGAGGCCAGCCAGAAGACCCAGGCTGCAATCGAGAAACTCGACGGCATGATCAAGGGAGACAAGGGGCGCGCCCTGATGAAGGACATCCTGGAAGCGCGTACGCAATACAATGCCAAGCGCGACGAGGTGTTGCGGCTGGTCCAGGAAGGCGCCAGGAACGAGGCCACCATTCTCTTGCTGGAAACCGTCCGCCCCTTGCAATTGGGCTACATGAACACGGTTGAAAAATTGATCGCGCACCAGAACCAGTTGATGCACGAGTCCGGTGAAGATGCCAAGACCGAGTACCGGGAAGCGCGCAACCTGATGATCGCCCTGGGCACGATGGCCATCGCGTTCGCCGTGCTGACGGCCTGGCTGGTCACGCGCAGCATCACCTGGCCGCTCAACCGCGCCGTCAAGGTGGCGCAAACCGTCGCCGCCGGGGACCTGACATCGCAAATCGACGCCACCGGCAAGGATGAAACCGGGCAGCTGCTGCGCGCGTTGCGGACCATGAATGACAATCTCCTTAATATCGTCACGCAGGTACGCCTGGGCACCGACACCATTTCCACCGCCTCGACCCAGATCGCCGCCGGCAACCTGGACCTCTCCAGCCGTACCGAGGAACAGGCCAGCTCGCTCGAAGAAACGGCCTCCTCCATGGAACAGCTGACTAGCGCGGTCAAGCAGAATGCCGAACATGCGCGCGAAGCGAACCAACTTGCCATCTCGGCTTCGGCCGTGGCAGTCGAAGGCGGCAACGTCGTCGGCCAGGTGGTCGACACGATGACGGCCATCAATGAATCGTCGCGCAAGATTGTCGATATCATCGGCGTGATCGACGGCATTGCCTTCCAGACCAACATCCTGGCCTTGAATGCCGCCGTGGAAGCGGCGCGCGCGGGCGAGCAGGGCCGCGGCTTCGCGGTCGTGGCCAGCGAAGTGCGCACGCTGGCGCAGCGCAGCGCCGCCGCAGCCAAGGAGATCAAGTCGCTCATCGACGACTCGGTCGACAAGGTCGACTCCGGCAGCAAACTGGTCGGACAGGCAGGCCAGACCATGAACGAAGTGGTGGCCAGCGTCAAACGCGTGACCGACATCGTCGGTGAAATCACCGACGCCAGCCGAGAACAAGGCGAAGGGATCGAACAGGTCAACCAGGCGGTTTCGCAAATGGACCAGGTCACGCAGCAGAATGCGGCACTGGTCGAAGAAGCAGCGGCCGCCGCACAGTCCTTGCAGCATCAGGCGTCCAACCTGTCCCAGATCGTTGGCGTGTTCAAGATCGACAGCAACCGCCTGGCGCACGATACCACTGCCGCGCCCGAACAATACGCCCGCAATATCACACCCAAGCCGCCCACCCTGACGCGTGACGACGGGAAAAAACGCCTGGCGCCAGCCGCTACGGCGGCCAAGGACGACTGGGAACAATTCTAACGATCGCCCCCGGACACACCCGCTGATGCGGGTGTGTTCATCACGTGCTTACCTTCGCCCATGAGGGCGCGGCTCACGGCAACCATTGATCTCACGCTCAGGAACAGCGGTCTGCCATTTCGATGTCTCTTATCGGCCAAGAACAAACCTTCCATGCCTCGCCATTCTTGTTCAACGGCTGCGGGCGCCCGGTGCAAATCCGGCACGTGAAGCCTGCCAAGCCACCGTCGCAGCGGTCGCCAGCATCACGACAACCGCAACAGGCAACATCCCGGCGCCCCCGCTCTGCAACAACACGCCCCCCACCCCGCTGCTGGCGGCAAACGCCAGATTGAACACCGTGACGAGTATCGACTGCGCACTGTCTGCATGCTCTCCGGCATGATCGGCAAGTGCTGTTTGCAGCAGCGTGGGAGCCCCTCCGAAACTTAAGCCCCAGGTGGCAATGGCAACATAGATGAGCACGGAGTTGGCGGGTTCGAGGCTAAGCACTGCCGCTGTCGCTGTAAAGACCGCCAGACATCCGAGCACGAGGTAACGCAGCCAACGGTCGATCATCATGCCGACCAGCCAATTTCCGGCCACCGCACTTAGCCCGAACAGCAGCAATGCCGGCTCCAGCAGGCGTGCGAAACCTAGCCATGCAAGCAGCGAAGCTATGTAGGTATATAGCAGGTAGTGAGCGAATATCCAGAGCGCCAACACCAGCAGGATCGGACGCATACCGGGCTGCATGACTAGCTGCGCCAATCGCATGCGCCGATGCTCCGGCTCGCCGTCGAATTGCGGAACGGCGGCATATACCCATGCAATCAGGCTGACGCCCATCGCGGCCAGGAGGAAGAACACGCTGCGCCAGCCCGCCAATGCGCCCAGCCAACTGCCCAGCGGCATCCCCAGGGCCAGCGCCAGTGGAATACCGGCCATCGCCAGCGCCATGGCACCACCTTGTCGCTCGGACGTCACCAGGCGGCGCGCATACCCGGCCAGGAGACTCCAGGTCACGCCAGTTGCCAGGCCGATCACCAATCGGGAGAGCAAAGCTAGCGGGTAACAATCCGTCGCAGCAGTCACCACATTACCCACCACGAAAACCAGCAGCGCTGCCACCAGCAACCGGCGTCTCTGCCATCCTGCCGTCAGGGACGTCAGTGGGATGGCAGCCAGTCCGGCGCCGAAGGCACAGCAAGTGACTAACTGGCCGGCGCCCGCCTGCGAGATGCCAAAATCTGCGGCAATCCTTGGCAGCAATCCAGCCGGCATGCTCTCATTTGCGGTGGCAATGAAACTGGCCATCGTCAACGCCAGGAGACTGGGTAAGGGGAATCCCCGGCTTCCTGGCTCGCCGGCGCTCATATGAGTTAAGTTCGATTGTTTCGTCACCGTAGGCCCTTTCACCATCTTCCAAGTCAGGGATACAGTGTGATTTAATAATTTAAAATTGATAATTAGCTCAATATTTGAATTACCTTCAAAACCAAATGAATAATGGCCACTGATCGACTTGGCGACATGCGCCTTTTTGCCGATACCGCCGTACTGGGAAGTTTGTCCGCCGCCGGCCGCAAGCTTGGCCTCTCGCCAGCGGCGGCCAGCGCCAGGCTCCTCAAGCTGGAGACGGCACTGCATGCGAAGCTCTTTCATCGGTCTACACGCAAGCTTCGCCTGACCGAGGAGGGGCGGGTTTATCTCCGCTATTGCAAGATCGCGCTGGAGGCCATCGACGATGCCGAGGCAGAACTCCTGGCAAACACGCGCGAAATCAGCGGCAAGATTCGTATTTCTGCCTCCGCTGATTTTGGGCGTCGCACCCTCAAGCCATGGCTGGACGAATTCTGCCGCCAGCATCCCCATCTGAAAATCGCACTCAGCCTGTCGGATGGATTGGCAGATTTGCTGCGAGACGACATCGACCTGGCCATTCGTTTTGGCATGCCCGCCGAAGGCACATTGGCCACGCGTCGTCTGGCGCCGAACTGGCGAGTGCTTTGCGCCACCCCAGCGTATTTGGCACGACATGGAACGCCGCAGACCGTGGAAGATCTCGCGCACCACGATTTTGTTTTACTGTCGACTAGCGCCGGACCGTTGAGCGAACTACGCTTCCAGAAAAATGGGCATCGGCAGTGTTTCGACATTCCTTTAGCGCGCGCTTGGGAAACCAATGATGGCGCCCTAGCTCGGGAATGGATGCTGGACGGTAAAGGGCTGGCCAGGAAAACCATCTGGGATGCCATCGACGACATCCGCTGTGGAAAAATCACATCCGTGCTTGACCAACATGGCATCGAAGAAGCAGGCGTCCATGCGGTTTTTCACGCCGGCACGTTGATGCCTGCACGCGTACGTGCGCTGCTCGACTTCCTGGTGATCCGGTTCGATCGGGCAACCTCGGAACTGTTGAGCGTGGTGCATGCTCCCGGAAAAGCGGGTGTCGCCACCAAGGCAACCACGCCAAAAAGGCTTGCATCGAAAAAGTAAGAGGCAGTGCAATGCTGAGGTAAAGGAAAAACAGGAAAAACGACATCCATGGAACGTCCAGAGCAATCTGCCAATCAGCCGGTGGTTAACTGTCTTGCGATCGACTCATGTCATTGAATCGAGGCCATCTTCGAACTTCTGGCGCACCGGAATGTTGAACCATCGGGAATGAAGAATTTACGAACCTAGTCGCTATCTTCCGGCGCGATCCCCGCGCTCGCCAAGGCATCCAAACTTGGCACGAAATAGATCGCGGAAGAAAGAGGCGTGGAAAAATCCAGCAACCGATCAGTCTGTTCAATCCCGTCGGGGCCGACCCCATACATCTGCTCAAGCATTCCCAGCGTCACGGAAATATCGCTGCAAAAGCCTACGAACATGATGCCCGACTCCCGCGCATTGCCATAATTGGCATTGCGCCGGACGATATCCATTTCCTCGCCATTCCTCCGGAACTGGTTTCTGCCGACATGGGAATTGCCAGGCAACGGATCCAGTTCGTGGCTTCCGGCCTTGGTTCGCCCCCAGACGCCTTCGGCCTCGCGCACGGGAAGGGCCTTCAGTTTGTCCACGTCCATGGACCATTTCTGCACCAGTACCGTCGAGCCGCCCGCGCCCTTCTCGCCGTCGGCAATGATCGCAACGCTATTGGCGCGGAACGGATTGGGATTGGCCACGCCATCGGCGAACCCATCGAAGGTCACATTGTTATGGTAGGGAAAGCAGACCTGTTCGCTCACCAGGGTGGCAAAAGGACGCAGCAGCGCCACCGTCTTGCTCATGCTGTCATAGAGCGTGGCCGCATTCGATTGCGTGATCCAGATCCAAAAATCCTGCTGGGTCGCGGGTGCGACCATGCCATTGATGCCGACCAGATCCTGGTCGAAGGAATGCAGGTTATCCGGAATATCCTCAGGAAACATCCCCCGCCACAGCTCCGGCCTGACGCCCAGGACAACATTCGCCGTCCCGCCGGCCAGCTGGTGGTGCCGGTCCAGCGTCGGATCCGCGATGCCTGTTATCTCCGCTTCCCACAGTTTGCCCAGCACCTTGAACAGGTCGCGGACATCGGTATTCTGCTTTAACGCAAACTGCAAATGAATCTCATCACGGGCCACGACCGACAGCATTGTTTGTGGAATTGCCATTTTCCTGATCTCGCCTTATCGCCCACTTGGTTATCAACGCACTACCCCCGCAAAAACCTCTTCGTGCAGGATGACAAGATAACTTATCTCGCCATGGCTGCCTATCTGCCTCCCCAATGCGCAAATATAAGCCTTACGGCGCCATCCGGATCAAATCGATTTTCCGGCAGAAGGATAACGGCATGCCGGCCCACGAATATTGCCATGAAAAAATCTTATCGAGATTTTCTGTGAATATATCCCTGACGAAAAGAATGTATAACGTAACTATTAGTTAATAGCTCATCCGGTGAGAGCGCCAGTAACAGCGTATTTCGGTTTGGGGGATGTGAATCGACGTGGCCGTCTTAATCGTAGAGCACTCGAACGAGGGATCAGCGAGCATACGAAAAGCTCTTCATTCCATGGGACTTCCCATGAGATCTGTCTCCTCTGTTTTTCAATTGGATGTTGAGATTCAAAAAAAAAGCCCTCAATCATCGTCATTGAGGCTTCCCGAGCCATGGGCGATTTCCTGCCGCTGATTGCCAATTTGCGCCAGAAATTTCCCATGCTGGGGATCGTGGTGATCGCTGAGAATGTTGACGAAGCGGCGCATGCCAGGGCATTGCATGACGGCGCCGACTATTTTCTCTACAAGCCGCTCAAGGATTCGGTTTTTCTGGCGACGATCCGTTCGTTCCTGCGGCGACTGCATATCCTGCCCGACTCCGCCCTCGACACGGCCGAGTCGTGGCGTTTGCATCGGCGCAACGGCACCCTGATCAGCCCTGGAAATGAACGCATCAAACTGAGCGACAGGGAATGCGCCGTATTGACTACCTTGTTTCTGAGTCCGCATTTTCCGGTCAGCTCCGAGCGCCTGCTGCATGCGCTCAATATGGCCGCGGATATTTTTGATCCGCATCGAATCGACACCATCATCTATCGGATCAGGAAAAAACTAAACCAGCTCAATCATTCGACATTCGAAATCAGGAACATTTACGGCAAAGGCTTCATCTGCGTTGGAACGAAAGAAAGTGCGATCTTTTATGTCTGGGATGGATAACAATCTGATTGGATACGTGAGCAGTCTCGTGCTTGTGACCGTAGGCCTGGGCCTCGCCTGCGCCAGGCTGGCCCGTATCGCAAGAGAACGGGATGACCTGGCAGCCAGGCTGGAGAAGTCGGCGGCGGCCAATGAAGAACTGAAAAAACTCGCGCTCTATGACTGGTTGACCGGGCTTCCCAATCGGCTGCTGCTGGAAGACCGCATCAACCAGGCAATCGCCAAGGCGCAAAGGGAACAGGGGCGCTTTGTCGTCCTCTTTCTCGACCTCGATTGCTTCAAGATGGTCAATGACAAGTTCGGCCACGCGACCGGCGATCTCCTGTTGAACCAGATCGCCTTGCGGCTTTCCGAGAATCTGCGCCATCACGACACCGTCGCGCGGATGGGTGGCGATGAATTTGTCGTCGTCGCCGAAGTCACCACATCGCAGGATATTTCCGCTATCTGCGACAAGGTCGCCAAGTCGTTTGCCAACCCGTTCCTCATTGCCGAAAAAACGCTGGCCATCCATGCCAGCATTGGCCGCGCGCAATATCCGGAAGACGGCCAATCCATCGAAGACTTGCTGTCGAAAGCGGATGACGGCATGTACAACCTGAAAAATGGCAAACGTCTCGATGCGAATTACATCATGGGGTGACTCGCCGCCAATGGCTGTGAGCGGGAACCCGCCCGAAACCGGCAATGCCGTTCAGCGACTGCCTGAACGGCATTTTCATTTGCAGCGGGAAGATGGCGCCGGTCCAGGCCGGACAGCGGCAAAGTCGCCTACCACGCCCTTACGGGAAACAGGGGAATGACTTAATATAGGCCCGAACTTGCCCGCAATCATCTGCATTGCCCCAACACACCGTTTTTAGCATGGCGACCTATCCCGCGTTAGCTTCGATGCCCCTTAACGTGCCCGACAACCGGCCACGACGACAAAAGCGCGCGTTCTACCGTGGGTGACACATTGGACACCGCCGCCACCCTGCATCTGGACACCACATCGAATCCGCCGCATCTGCATGCGGGTGGCGACTGGACCCTGCCTCACTACGGCAAGCTGAAAAACCAGATTGCCGCAATACGCCTGCCGGCGGCGCCCTTGAACATCAGCGTTGCACAACTCACCGCGCTCGATACTTCCGGCGCCGTCCTGCTGGCCGAACTGCTGGGCGCCCCGCGCGCGCGTGAACTGGCGCAAGACGGGAGCGGCCTGCCCGCCGCATGGCGTTCCTTGCTGGCCACGGTCGCCCAAGCGCTGGAGCAAACGTCGGCCGCGCCGCCGCCGGCCAAACATGGCTGGATCTCCGACCTGCTGGCGCGCATCGGCGCTGCCATGGTCGGCCTGCGCGCCAACACGGTGGCCTTGCTGGGCTTTACCGGCCTCACGCTCCAAACCCTGGCCGGCAGCCTGTTGCGCCCTTCCCGCTGGCGGCTGACGGCAACCGTCGCCCAGATTGAACAGACCGGCCTGGACGCCGTGCCGATCGTGGCCCTGCTCACCTTCATGGTGGGCGCGGTGATTGCCTTCCTTGGCGCCACGGTGCTGGCCAATTTCGGCGCCAGCATCTACACGGTCGACCTGGTGGCCTTCTCGTTCCTGCGCGAATTCGCCGTGCTGCTGACCGCCATTTTGATGGCCGGGCGCACGGCCAGCGCCTTTACCGCGCAGATCGGCTCGATGAAGGCCAATGAAGAAATCGACGCGATCCGCGCCCTGGGCCTGGACCCGTTGCAGATGCTGGTGCTGCCCCGCGTGCTGACCTTGCTGGTTGCCATGCCGGCATTGACCTTCGTCGCCATGATGTCGGGCATGCTCGGCGGCGCCATGGTGTGCGCGCTGACGCTCGATATCAGCCCGACCATGTTCATGACCTTGCTGCAGCAGGATGTCGGCATCCGGCATTTCTGGCTTGGCATGTGCAAGGCGCCGCTGTTCGCTTTCGTCATCGCGCTCATCGGTTGCCTGGAAGGCTTCAAGGTCAGCGGCAGCGCGCAATCGGTCGGCCAGCATACGACTTCAAGCGTGGTGCAGTCGATCTTCCTGGTCATCCTGCTCGACGCCGTGGCGGCATTGTTCTTTATGGAGATGGGATGGTGACCCCGGACAACGACCGCTATCCCGCCGCGTCCGGCAGCCGGACGGCGCCGGACGTGGTGATCGATGTAAACGGGCTGACCAACCGCTTCGGCCAGCAGACGGTACACGACAAGCTTGACCTGCAAGTGATGAAGGGAGAAATCCTGGGCGTCGTCGGCGGCTCCGGCACCGGCAAGTCGGTTCTCCTGCGCAGCATCGTCGGCCTGCAGAAGCCGGCCGCCGGCAACGTCCATGTCTTCGGCCAGAACCTGTCCGCGCTGGCGCCCGGGGAACGTTCCCGCTACGAACGCCGCTTCGGCGTCCTGTTTCAGCGCGGCGCCCTGTTCTCTTCACTCACGGTACTGGAAAACGTCGCCTTGCCGCTCATCGAATACGGCGGCCTGGCGGCCCGGGAAGCGCAGCACCTGGCTGCAGTCAAACTGGCGCTGGCCGGGCTCCCTCCGGGCGCCGGCGACAAGTATCCGGCCTCGCTGTCGGGCGGCATGGTCAAGCGGGCTGCGCTGGCCCGCGCCCTCGCGCTCGATCCCGATATCCTGTTTCTCGACGAACCTACTGCCGGCCTGGACCCGATCGGCGCCGCCGCCTTCGACAACCTGATCGTCACCCTGCGCGACGCGCTGGGGCTGACGGTCTTCCTGGTGACCCACGATCTGGATACACTGTACGCAATCTGCGACCGGGTAGCGGTGCTGTCGGCCAAACGGGTACTGGTCGTGGCCGATATCGACACGGTGGCGGCAACCCCGGATCCCTGGGTACACGATTATTTTCAAGGGCCGCGCGGCCGCGCAGCCAGTAAAGCCGCACTTGGCAATGCCGCACTTTCGCAGCAGGAACCACACTGACCATGGAAACACGCGCCCATCACGTCCTTATCGGACTCTTCACCATCCTGGTCGCCGCGGCGGCCTTGCTGTTCTGCCTGTGGCTCAACAAGTCCAGCGGCGACAAGAACATCAGCCATTACACGATCGTCTTCAATGAGGCCGTCAGCGGCCTGTCCAAAGGCAGCCCGGTGCAGTACAGCGGCATCAAGGTCGGCGACGTCTCCTCGCTGACCCTCGATCCGCAAGACCCGCGCAAAGTGCTGGCGCGCATCCGCATCGTCGGCAACGTCCCCATCAAGCAGGACACCGGCGCCAAGCTCGCCCTTGCCGGCATCACCGGGACATCCCTGATCCAGCTCACCAACGGCTCTCCGCAAAGCCCCAGACTGGAGGCCAAGGGCGACAGCGATCCGGTCATCATCGCCACGCCCTCGCCGCTGAGCGCGCTGCTGGCCAACGGCGAAGATGTCATGACCAACGTCAACGACGTGCTGCTCAACGCCAAGCAGTTCCTGGCCCCGGACAACGCCCGCCGTTTCGGCGAAACGCTGCAGCACCTGGAGAAAGTGACCGGCAGCCTGGCGGCCCAGAGCGATGGCCTGGGCCAACTGGTCCAGCAAATCGGCGACGCGTCGCAGCAAGCCAATGCCGCCATGCTGCAGGCCAACCGCCTGCTATCGCATCAAGGCACCGACGCCATGAACAACATGCAGCAAGCCATGGCATCGCTGGCGGCCAGCAGCAAACAGATCGAACAGTTGCTCAGCCAGAACCAGGGCGCACTCAACAGCGGCGCGCAAGGCCTTGCCGAGATCGGCCCGGCCGTCGCCGAACTGCGCAACACGCTGGCATCGGTCCGGGCCATCAGCCGCAAACTCGACAGCAATCCCGGCGGCTATCTGCTGGGGCAAGAAAAAATCCAGGAATTCCAGCCATGAGCCTCCTCTCCTTTCGTACCCTGTCGGCGGCATGGCTGCTCAGCCTGAGCGCCGCCTGCTCGATCCTGCCCAAGTCCGAACCGGTCGCCATCTACCGCTTGCCGGCGCTGGCCGCCGGCCAAGCCGTAGCCGCAGCCAGTACCCCGGCTGCGCCGGCCAGCCAGCGTTCGCTGAAGATCATCACGCCATACGGCGGCCGCGCCATCGACAGCGAACGCATACTGGTCCTGCCTGAGGGCAACCTGATCCAGTCTTATCAAGGCGCGCGCTGGAGCGACCCGGCGCCGGTCCTGTTGCGCAACCGGCTGTTGCAGGCGTTTTCCGCCGATGGCCGCACCCGCAACCTGTCGACCGACGACAACAACGTCGCGGCCGACCTGGAACTCGGCGGCGACCTGGTTGCCTTCCAGACGGAATACCGCAACGGGGCGCCGGTCGTCGTCATCCAGTTCAATGCGCGCATGGTCGATACCGCCAGCCGCCGGATCATTGCCGTGCGCAGTTTCAACGTCAGCCAGCCGGTTGCGGGAACCAAGGTGCCGGAAGTCGTCAATGCCTTCGGCGCCGCCAGCGGTGCGTTGGCAGCGGAAATTCTCGATTGGGTGACGGGTGCGCCGGGCATGCATGCCAAGTCCTGATATGCACTTAGTGGCAGCCCTCTGAGTCGACCAAGTCTCGCAAGCAAATAAACGCGCCGTCGTGAATGCTATTCCCCAGCATATCCGCGCAGAGTCAACGGCTGGCAACCGATAAATCAAGTCCAGAACGGTTAACTGTTCCAGCCAAGCGCACTTGTATCAATTCCAGCAGCGCCCGGACACGCGCAGTCACGGAATGGCGATGGCTGTATGCCCCCAGCAATTGCAGTGGCGCGGGACACAGGTCCAGTGGCACCTCCTGCAATCGTCCCGTAGCAAGGTCTTCCTGGCAGGGATAGGTCGCCACAATTGCGAAGCCGATGCCTTGCCGTGCGCCTGCCACGGCCAGTTCTCCGCTGTTGACGCGGTAGCGGCTGCGAACCGGCACCTTGACGATTTCGCCCGTAGCATCCTGAAACTGCCAGGGCTGGCCCTTCAGCGCACTGAGGGTGGTGATGCAGGGCAGAGACTTCAGTTCGCGCACATGGCGTGGCATGCCGGTCCTTGCCAGCAAGGAGGGAGCGGCAACCACGATGCTGGGCAGTGTGGCGAGTTCGCGGGTGATGAAGGCACTGTCCTCCTGATGGCCCCGGTGGAAGACGATGGAAAGGTCGACGTCCTCTCGAAGTACCTCCAGCCCGGTCATCCGCGTATCGCATTCGAGCTCGATACCTGGATGGAGGCTACAGAATTCGGCGATGATGGGAGCCAGCAGCCTTGGCGCTTCCCCAGGCATGCACATCTTCAGCGGACCACGCAGTTCGCGCTGTACCACACTAAGCTCTTCCTGCGTGGAGAGCAGGGTGTCGAGCAAGGGCTTTGCTCGTTCGTAGAGCAGCCGACCGGCTTCGGTCATCCGCAGGTGACGGGTGCTTCGCTCCAGCAAGCGTGTGCCAAGTCTGCGCTCCAGTGCGGCAATGTGGCGGCTGACGTTGGAGGAAGGCATGGCCAATAGACGCGACGCGCCAGCAAAGCTCTGCTCATCAACGACTGCCACATAGACGCGGACAGTATTCAGATCGAGGGCATCGCCCATTGATTATCCCGTTTGAGGTATGAAAACGTCCCATTTTTACATGCTAGTTCTCTGTAGCGGTGGAATTTAAGATGCCCTTTTGCTCGATGTGACACGGTGTGCCGTGCACCGGGAACAATATGGACAAGGAGAACTTCAGCGTGGAAATCGGAATACTTGGCGGCGGCATTGCGGGCCTAAGCGTGGCACTGGCATTGCGCAAGCAGGGTTACACCCCTCGGGTCTATGAGCGCCGCGCGGGGCCGGCAACCATGGGCGCCGGCGTGACGCTCTGGCCCAATGCCAGCTTTGTGCTGAAAGAACTGGGACTGCAGCAAGACATTGAGGCCATTGGCGGTCGACCACTGACAATGCGCCGCCAGGATGCTGCGGGAAATGCACTGGGGGGCCTCGATATTGGTTTGCTGGACCGGACGATGGGATACCCAACCTACACGGTGCTGCGCAGGCACTTGCAGGAGGTATTGCTGGGCCATGCGGCACGGGCGGGGATTCCGGTGGAGTTCGGGCGCCAGGCGGTGGCCATTGAGCTGGATGCTCATGGCAGAGCCGTGGCCCATTTCGAAAATGGTACGAGCATCCGCCCGGATCTGCTCATTGGCGCCGACGGCCGCATGAAGTCAGTGGCTCGCAAGTTTGTCGCGGGTGACAACACACCAATCTATCAAGGCTTTGTGAACTGGATCGGCGTAGCGCAGGCGCCGCATGCGCTGGTGGAGGATATGTCGATTCAGGACTTCTGGGGGGCCGGCGAGCGCTTTGGTTGCGTGGCGATTCGCCCCGAACTGGTGTATTGGGCCGCGGCCCAGGCACGGCCCCTACATGAGGCCATCCCCACTGCAGATATGCACAAGGAGGTCGAGAATCTGTTCGCGGCATGGCCTGAGCCGATCTCGAGCATCATCCGTGCCACGCCCGAGAATGCCATCCGGCTGATTGCGGTGCATGATCTGGAGCCGTTGCATACATGGAGTCGGGCGAATGTACTGCTGGTCGGAGATGCTGCGCACGCGCCGTTGCCGACGTCGGGGCAAGGAGCCTGCCAGGCGCTGGAGGATGCATGGCATTTGGCGCGCTGCTTGGATGGTGCAAGTGGCGGCTTGGAAGAGGTCTTTCAGGCGTTTGCGGAAATCCGTACCTCCAAAACGGCAAGACTGGCGGAACAGGGCCGGGCCTTCGCGCGCGGGTTGTTCGCCAAAGACCCCGAAACCTGTCGCATCCGCAACGAGAGAGCCAAGGCCTCCGACCCTGTGCGTGACGTGCAGGTCCTGGCAGCCGGATGGGGGCAGGGTCTGCCGATGCCTGGTGGCGCTGACGGCACGTCAGTAAAGGGTGGTGGCTTTGACAGTCTGTACCGCATTGAATGATGCTTGCCGGATTCCGCGCGGATATCCATATCGACCAAAACACCGTCAAATCGAGCAGCGTATTTGCTTTGAGACACAGAAGCAGCGACTTCCATTAAGACGGTCTTTCCACTTCCGTTTCTTCCCCAAAGCAATGTGCATCTCGATAGCACTGCCTCTGGGAACTTTGTGCTTTCTGAAAATTTAGTAAATCCGATAGATTCTACCCATCCGAGTGGGGATGGCCTATCGTTCATTTGCTTTAAGGTGCGTGCCTCAATTAAGCGCTTCCAAGCAAAAAGGGTGTTGGCGGGATAATCTCGCCCCTTATTCTTATCAATTAAAGACGCATGGTAACTGCAACACCAAATACCATTTTTTTCACTACTGATGAAAGCAGCATCTTTCCCACCTCTTCCCCTCGGGCCATCTTCTGCTGCACTGTAGATATGGCATGCAACGCCTAAATTGATTGCACCTTCGCCGTGGTAGCTTGGCCCCATCGTAGGATTTTTACACCTAGGTACAGAACAGCGGGCACCGGCTTGACGGTATAAGGTGTCCACAACCCCGCTCTTGAAATTTATCCGATTTGAGGAAGTATCGCGAAGATTTTTCTTATTCATAGCTGTCTATTTACAGTCATCACATATAAGCTCGATTATCTACAGGCAATCCATGTTTTTAGCAATCGATAATCAGAAAATAGTATTTATAAAATAAAGGGTAGATGAATTAAAACTTCAAACGTGGGATATGAGACTGCTCCGTACCACCCGCTTTACCATCTCCAGACCTATCAACGATGTAGCTCGAAATCACCTTGCTGTCATTCGCGATCTTCAATGCAGGCTTGTAATCATGGATAACTTCAAGATTGGCTTTGCTTGGCTTGTAACCCGTAATCTGCTCTGGACGAAATGCACCTGACAACACGGCTTCAAGAAATGCTTGTCGCAGATTCTCTCGCCTGCACGATATGCGGCGGCGGCGGTGGCACTTCGCCCTGAAGATCGGGCAATCACTTTTGCACTGAGGTGGTATATCGCCATAGTTCATTTCTCCTTGAACGTCTTTTTTTGTTTTGGCATTCAGCTTTCAGCACACGTCACGCAGTGACGTATAAGTGCGCATTTCGCTGCTTTGCTCTTGACGTTTCTTTTTTGTTTGCTATTTCTAGTACTACAGCGTGAATTTGAAATGTCAACGCTCGCACAATAAAAATAGGAGATGAAAATGAGCAAACCGAATTTGGAAAAATTACTTCAGCAGAAAGCAGAACTGGATGCCCGTATTCAGCAGACCAGAAATCGTGAAGCAGCAGAGGAAAGGAAACGTGACACCAGACGAAAGATTTTGGCGGGTGCTTATGTCAGTCAGCTTGCTGAGAATGACTTGAAGAAGATCGGCAAGGAATTGGTTGCAGCAGGAATGCTGGAGCCAAGAGACTATGCTTTATTCGGAGTAGAAAATGATTCTGACAATGCTGATACTGATCGTCTGGCTTTGGTCTGATTGATTTTCGCAGAAGGATTGAAATGTGCCTGGACAGCATGGACACTTGGACGTGTGGACGGCATCAGAGTTAAAAATCATCTTTCAATCCAATTACAAATCAACCTGGTAAAGCCGCATGAGCGGGCGCCTCAAAATCAACGAAGGCATCGCCCATCATCATTTTGTAATGGGAAATGTGCCCAGATTTCTCGAATACGCCTCGGAAGACATCGAGGTAGGTATTGACCATTCCGTTTTCAATCGACACATATAAATCGTCGTTCGCGAAATGCGAACCATCATTTATCCATGAAAAAAGCGATTTACATATGAGTCGCTCTTTACCGTCAAACATGGCAAAGATCTTATCCTGATCAATTCCGCCGAGAATTTTGAAATAATTTTCAATTATTCTCCGTAGAGTATTTTGTATAGTTAAAACAGAGCGATCTTTGCGACGTACTTCGCTCCACAGCAATTCATACGACGTCTTAATTGGATTCGATTTATGGCGCTCTATAACAGAACCTGTGTCTGATTTTCTGACTATCCAGAATGACTCCTCTGCCATAGCGACATCCACACGTTTCGGATTAAATGTAATTTCCTTATGAAAATAGACATTGTGTGTGAGCATAAAAATTTGCTTGATATGGCTTTCACCTTTCCTTAGCTCTTCGAATAAACCTCTAATCAAACTGCTGACGATGAATAAGACATCGCTATCCAGGCTGGAAACGGGGTCATCAAATACAACAACTCGGTCAACTGTCATTCCACTTTCTGACTCGCTTCCTTTCAACAGGTGATAGAAGTATAAAAAAGTGACGAAGGTTTTTTCTCCTTCGCTCAATGTTTTCTTTGCGCTAGTTCCGTCTTCCCTTATAAGTTGATATGAAGATCCGTTTTCGGTTGTTGCCAAAGAAAATCCTTGGAAACCAAATGAATTCAAAAGCTGGTTGATGCCATTTACGGTTGGTTGAGTGCTAGTTATCTGCTTCTCCAACTCTTTAATTTCCTTTTCCTTTGCAACTTTAGTTAGGGTCGCATTTTGGATTTTTTCTTTGAAAGAAGTGATTGCAGCTAACAAGTTTTTTTGAGCTTCATGAAATGTAACTAAATCGCTGGATAGTTCATCGAGAACAAATTTCCATACTTGGGAAGTCAGATTTTTCTGTTCCAAGGCCAAGTTGGAAACCATCAAATTGTGTTCAGTTACTTTTGCATTTGCAGCGGAAATTAATTGGACAATTTGAACGGCGGCATTTTCTGTCGATTCGAGAGATATGACTTGACTCGCTTCCTTTTTCTTATCGTCAATTTTTTTCTTATTCAACTCAATCTTTGAGTCAATAATTTCTTTCTCAAGCTTTAGCTTCTGAATATCTAGAAATCTGGAATTGCCAGATATTAGAGCTTCGATTTTTAGTTGAAGCCTTTCGGAATCTGTCGTGTAATCAATCGATAGTTTTTGTATAGCTGTGGTGTCCGACGTGAAAGTTTCGTCAAAATACTCATGCAGACTTTCTGAAAATTTCTGCGGAGTCTTTTGTTGACAGAATGGGCACGTCTCATGATTCACATCATAAAAAGATCGACCTTGTTGCACCCAGTCACTGTTGCCAAGACTTCTTATCATGGCGGCTATGTCAACGTCATCTTTACCAATGACGCGTTTAACCAGAATTGGATTGGACTCATGCGCCAGCAGCGTATCAAATTCGATTTCTGGTATTTTTTCTTCTGTTACCGGCGTGGGCCCAAAAATTACAGCAGATTTTCTTTCTAGTTCTTCCAAAGAAAGTATCTCTGCCTTGTTAGAGATGGCCTCAGATAAGACTTTCGTTTTAAATTTTTCGGCGCTCCCGCGATACCCCTCAAAACCTCCACTTAACTTTGCATCGTACTTTTGCTTTTGCGTCCAGCACTTCGTCTTAAAATCTGATTCAAGCTTTTCAAGCTCACCGATCTTTCCACCCGTCCCATCGACACCTTGCAGAGCTAAGGTTAATGCTTGTATCTTCCCGATCGCTGTATCAATTTCTTGTTTTGCTTCTAAGATTTTTTCTTTAGTCTCAACGAGGCTTTCACCAAGAGTAAAGACCCCTTTTAACGACTCAGATTGATTGAAATTTTTCTCCACAAAGTCGCAGTTATAGACCATTGTTTGAAGTGGCGTTCCACCTTTCCAACCAATTTTGCAATGTGGAAACTGAGATCCATCAGCTATGACTCTACTGATTGTGGTCTTGCCAGAACCATTTGTACCAAAAAGAAAATTGAATTTTGCCAATTTGTCCAAGATCGCTGGAGATTTTTGATAAGTGGCAACGCGATTAACTTCAATCGATTCAATCATTTCCCGTCCTTTTTTTATATTAGATTCGGCAATAACTAGCGATCAGTTTGAATACTATATGTTGAGGAGTATGCCTCATTTGCGAAAGAAAGTTGCATGGTGCCATAACCTAGAACCCAGATAGACTTAGGCAGAAAGATACGAGTTCAATATCTTTCTGCCCATTTTTTGCACTCTAGCTCTTATCCGTAAAATGCCTTCTCAATCTCGCTCTTTTCAAGTGCGACCTGCTCAACCAAATCTTCTTTACTGAACACCCCAGTCGTGAGATTGATGCAGCGAATACGCTTCTTGTCTGCACCACTTCCCATCATTGTTCGTTTCTCTTGAATGTTCGGAAATTCGCTATGCAAACGGGTGAAGAACTGAGGAACCGCACAAGGCTGGCACCCGTTCTCTTTACAGAACTCCCTGTAGTTCTCATACAAGATAGATTTATCGTTGAATGGCTGATCAGGATCGCAATAGCTCACCCCGTTTGATTCCACCCAGTTCACCACATTGTTAGATTCAACCTTAGCGGAATGAACGGCTTTGCTATTCGCCCCGTCGTTTTGCGAAGACATGAGGGATTCGGCAATGTCCGATTTCCAGAAATCTTTGCTCGCTTGCAGCATCGCGGCTAAATCGGCGGGGTTGTTCGGATCGGCTTTCATGGTCACGCTTCCGCCGTTTAGCGTGGCGACCACAATTTCCAGTTGTTTTAATTGTTCTTCCATCTCCTTCGCACTCATGGAAAGAATGCGATTGAGCATATCGTTTTCGTTCTGATTCATTTCCCCGCCTGCCTTGTTTTTGACAATCATAGCGGAAATGAGCAAGGACTTTTCCTTGGCCTGACCCGGGCTTTTCGTGCGAAGTGAAATTCGCTGTTCTTTCCGCCTGCCAAGATAAGAAAATTGATAGCGGTAGTAATACACGCCATGTCGGGACTGGTGAATTCTGCAAGGGATTCGCATGCTCTTTCCAAGTGAAAGAGTGACCCCAAGGAGTGACACCAGCGTCGAATTGAAAATAAAAAAGCCCTTGAAAAATCAAGGGCTTAGTTATTTTGGCGGAGAGAGGGGGATTCGAACCCCCGATAGGCTATTAACCTATACACGCTTTCCAGGCGTGCGACTTCAACCACTCATCCATCTCTCCTGGATTTGGGTCGCGTTTAGCGAAGCCGCAGATTATAGCAAGATTTTCTCCAAATTGAAGCTTTTTTGCGCCCGCGGATCGTGAAAAAGCCGGCGAAACCGGGCGACTATTACTGGCGCCCTGCTCCGCCGGCCTTTTTACACGCCGATTCTGCGGCCCAACGGCCTTATTGCGCTTCCTTCAACTGGTCCAGGATGGCCGGGTTTTCCAGGGTGGAGATGTCCTGGGTAATCTCTTCGCCCTTGGCCAGCACGCGCAGCAAGCGACGCATGATCTTGCCGGAGCGGGTCTTGGGCAGATTATCGCCGAAACGGATTTCCTTGGGCTTGGCGATCGGGCCGATTTCCTTGGCGACCCAGTCGCGCAATTCCTTGGCGATGACCTTGGCTTCGTCGCCGGTGGGGCGCGGGCGTTTCAAGACGACGAAGGCGCAGATCGATTCGCCGGTGGTTTCGTCCGGCTTGCCCACGACTGCGGCCTCGGCCACCAGGCTGTTGGCGACCAACGCCGATTCGATTTCCATCGTGCCCATGCGGTGGCCGGAGACGTTGAGCACATCGTCGATGCGGCCGGTGATGGTGAAGTAACCGGTCTCCTTGTTGCGCACCGCGCCGTCGCCGGCGAGGTAGGTCTTGCCGCCCAGTTCCTCGGGGAAGTAGCTCTTCTTGAAGCGCTCGGGGTCGTTCCAGATGGTGCGGATCATCGACGGCCAGGGGCGCTTGACGACCAGGATGCCGCCATTGCCGTTGGGCAGGTCGTTGCCGGTCTCGTCGACGATGGCGGTAGTGATGCCCGGCAGCGGCAAAGTGCAGGAGCCCGGCACTTGCGGCGTGGCGCCCGGCAGCGGCGAGATCATGTGGCCGCCGGTTTCGGTCTGCCAGAAGGTGTCGACGATCGGGCATTTTTCGCGGCCGATGTTCTTGTAGTACCACATCCAGGCTTCCGGATTGATCGGCTCGCCCACCGAACCGAGGATGCGCAGCGTGGACAGGTCGTATTGCCTGGGGTGCACCTTCTCGTCGGCGTCGGCGGCCTTGATCAGCGAGCGGATGGCGGTCGGCGCGGTATAGAAGATGGTGGCCTTGTGGCGCGCGACCATGTCCCAGAAGCGACCGGCGTTGGGATAGGTCGGTACGCCCTCGAACACGATCTGGGTGGCGCCTACCGCCAGCGGGCCGTAGGCGATGTAGGTGTGGCCGGTGATCCAGCCGATGTCGGCGGTACACCAGTAGATGTCGTCGGGCTTGATGTCGAAGGTCCACTTCATCGTCAGCGCGGCCCACAGCAGGTAGCCGCCGGAGGAATGCTGCACGCCCTTGGGCTTGCCGGTGGAGCCGGAGGTGTAGAGGATGAACAGCGGATGCTCGGCATCCACCCATTCCGGTTCGCAGGCGTCGGACTGGTTGGCCACGACGTCGTGCAGCCAGAGGTCGCGCCCTTGCACCCAGTTGATCTCGGCACCGGCGCGCTTGTAGACGACCACGTTTTTGATGGTGTCGCAGCCGCCCATGGCGAGCGCTTCGTCGACGATGGATTTGAGCGGCAGTTGCTTGCCGCCGCGCACCTGGTAGTCGGCAGTCAGCACGGCCACGGCGCCGGCGTCGATCACGCGCTCTTGCAGCGACTTGGCGGAGAAGCCGCCGAACACCACCGAGTGGGTGGCGCCGATGCGCGCGCAGGCCTGCATGGCGGCCACGCCTTCGACCGACATCGGCATGTAGATGACCACGCGGTCGCCCTTCTTCACGCCCAGCGATTTGAGGCCATTGGCGAATTGGCAGACCTTGCTGTGCAGTTCGCGGTAAGTGACGCGGGTGACCTTGGCGTCGTCGGACTCGAAGATGATGGCGACCTTGTCGGCGTTGCCGTTCTCAAGATTGACGTCCAGGCAGTTGTAGGAAACGTTGAGCTGGCCGTCTTCAAACCATTTGTAGAACGGCGCGTCGGCTTCGTTCAAGGTCTTGCTGAAGGGTTTGCGCCATGTCAGGTTGTCCTTGGCCAGCCTGGCCCAGGTGCCTTCATAGTCGCGTTCGAATTCGGCGTTCAGCGCATGATAGGCATCCATGCCCGAAATGGCGGCATGCTTGGCCAGTTCGGCCGGCGGTGCAAATACGCGGTTCTCTTGCTTGAAAGTTTCGATGTCAGCCACGGTAGTCTCCACTAGGTAGTTTTTGCTTTCCGCAAAACATAGGCCGTTTCACTTACTCAGTCCTTACACAAACGGCAATGTTCCCGGGCGGGAACGCCTGTGCGCAAGGCTTTGCGGGCGATCGCCGGCGTTTTTGCGAAATGCTGAAAAGAATGTTCAAAGGCACGGACTCGGCAAACGCTTCCATCCAGTGAGACTGGAATCATGTCGATATGTCCACGACCCGTCCATTGTGGCATAGCCGGATGTTTCCCGCAGGTACTGCGCGGCTCGCGTTTGGCGGCATTTTCTCTTGCGCGGCCGCAGGAACCGATGCCCAAGGGAGTGTAGAATACGGCCCCAATTCGAACCCGATAATCGATGCCAGCCATACCTCGCCAGATTTCAAGCGCCAATCGACCTCCATGAAAGATCCGCAACAAAAATCCTCCCGCAAGATCGGCATCCTGCCCAACCTGATTTTCATGAGCCGCTGGCTGCAGTTGCCGCTCTACCTGGGCCTGATCCTGGCGCAGTGCGTCTACGTCTATCACTTCTGGGTCGAACTGTCGGACCTGATCGGCGCGGCCCTGGGCAACGCCTCCTCGCTGGAACACATCCTCGATGCCGTGGCCATCGCCGGCTCGCCGCGCCCGGACAAGCTCAATGAACAAACCATCATGCTGGTGGTGCTGGCGCTGATCGATGTGGTGATGATTTCCAACCTGCTGATCATGGTGATCGTGGGCGGCTATGAGACATTCGTCTCGCGCATGAACCTGGAAAGCCATCCCGACCAGCCGGAATGGCTGTCGCACGTCAATGCGTCGGTGCTGAAGGTGAAGCTGGCCACGGCCATCATCGGCATCTCCTCGATCCACTTGCTGAAGACCTTCATCAACGCCAACCTGTACGACGCCAAGACCTTGCTGGCGCAGACCGGCATCCACCTGACCTTCCTGGTTTCCGCCATGGCCATCGCGTATTGCGACAAGCTGATGGCGCACCCCGTGCCGCAACCGCCCGATTCGCCCGACGCACCGCACTGACCGCCCCTATTCCAAACCCCGAGAGAACCAGCCATGACCATCATCAAGCAAGACGATCTCATCGAATCCGTAGCCGCCGCGCTGCAGTACATCAGCTACTACCACCCGGTGGACTATATCCAGCACCTGGCGCGCGCCTACGAGGCCGAGCAGAACCCGGCTGCCAAGGATGCGATCGCCCAGATCCTGACCAACTCGCGCATGTGCGCCGAGGGCAAGCGCCCGATCTGCCAGGATACCGGCATCGTCAACGTGTTCCTGAAGGTGGGCATGGGCGTGCGCTTCGAAGGCTTCACCGGTTCCATCGCCGACGCCGTCAACGAAGGCGTGCGCCAGGGCTACATGCATCCGGACAACGTGCTGCGCGCCTCGATCGTGGCCGACCCGCAGTTCGAGCGCAAGAACACCAAGGACAACACCCCGGCCGTGATCCACATGGAGCTGGTGCCGGGCAATACCGTCGACGTGCGCATCGCTGCCAAGGGCGGCGGCTCCGAGAACAAGACCAAGTTCGTCATGCTCAACCCGTCCGACAACCTGGTGGACTGGGTGCTCAAGACGGTGCCGACCATGGGCGCCGGCTGGTGCCCGCCGGGCATGCTGGGCATCGGCATCGGCGGCACCGCCGAGAAGGCCATGCTGATGGCCAAGGAAGTGCTGATGGACGACATCGACATGTACGAGCTCAAGAAGCGCGGCCCGAACAACAAGACCGAGGAACTGCGCATCGAGCTGTGCGACAAGGTCAACGCGCTGGGCATCGGCGCGCAAGGCCTGGGCGGCCTGACCACCGTGCTGGACGTGAAGATCATGATGCACCCGACGCACGCCGCGTCCAAGCCGGTCGCCATGATCCCCAACTGTGCCGCCACCCGCCACGGCCACTTCGTGCTGGACGGCTCGGGCCCGGCCTACATGGAACCGCCGTCGCTGTCGGAATGGCCGGAAGTGCACTGGGTGCCGGATACCGAGAAGTCCAAGCGCGTCGACCTCAATACGCTGACCAGGGAAGAAGTCGCCTCCTGGAAGCCGGGCCAGACCCTGCTCCTGAACGGCAAGATGCTGACCGGCCGCGACGCCGCGCACAAGCGCATCCAGGACATGCTGGCCAAGGGCGAGAAGCTGCCGGTGGACTTCACCAACCGCGTGATCTACTACGTCGGCCCGGTCGATCCGGTGCGCGATGAAGTGGTCGGCCCGGCCGGCCCGACCACCGCCACCCGCATGGACAAGTTCACCGACATGATGCTGGAGCAGACCGGCCTGATTTCCATGATCGGCAAGTCCGAGCGCGGCCCGACCGCGATCGAAGCGATCAAGAAACACAAGTCGGCCTACCTGATGGCGGTGGGCGGCTCGGCCTACCTGGTGTCCAAGGCGATCAAGTCAGCCAAGGTGCTGGGCTTCGCCGACCTGGGCATGGAAGCGATCTATGAGTTCGACGTCAAGGACATGCCGGTGACGGTGGCGGTCGATGCCAATGGCATTTCGGTGCACAACACCGGCCCCGCCGAGTGGAAGGAAAAGATCGCGCAGAGCGTTTCGCTCTCCAAGATCCCCGTCACCACTGCTTGACCGAACCAAGCGCCAACAGCACTACCGTGAATTGCCCGTCATCGCAGGAGAAACCGAAGCGACATGCCGCAACCTAGTTCTGAAGCTTCCTCCGAGATGACGCCCGCAGTTCCATCGATGCCGATGACAGCCGACGCTGCCATCGGCATTTTCGATTCCGGCATCGGCGGCCTGTCGGTGCTGCGCCACATCCACGCTGCCCTGCCCCACGAGACGCTGCTGTACTTCGCCGACTCCGGTTATGCGCCCTACGGCGACAAGACCGAGGGCGAGATCGTCGAGCGTTCGCTGGCGATCGCCTCCTTCCTCATCACGCAAGGCATCAAGGCCCTGGTGGTTGCCTGCAATACCGCCACTGCCGCAGCCATCCAGGCGATACGCCAACGTTGGCCGGAATTGCTGGTGGTCGGCATCGAACCGGGGCTCAAACCCGCGGCCCAGCAAACCGAAAGCGGCGCCGTGGGCGTGCTGGCCACGCGCAGCACGCTGGCCAGCCAGCGCTTCGCCACGCTGCGGGAGCAGATGGAAACGCAATACCGGGTGCGCTTCTTGCCGCAGGCCTGCGTCGGCCTGGTGGACCTGATCGAGAAAGGCGAACTGTATTCGCCCACGACGGTGTCGCTGCTGGAACGCTATCTGGCGCCGCTGCTGGAACAAGGCGCCGATACCCTGGTGCTGGGCTGCACGCATTATCCTTTCGTCAGGGAAGCCATCGAAGGCGCATGCCGCCGGCTGGCCGGCCGGCCATGCGCGGTCATCGATACCGGCGAGGCCGTCACCCGGCAACTGCTGCGCCTGCTGCAGGCGCAAGGCTTGCGCCGGGATATCGGCCCCGGCGCATTGACCGGCTACACCAGCGCCAGCCGTTCGACGCTGGAACATGCCTTCGCCACGCTGCTGGAGCTGCGTCCGGAGGTGCATGCATTGGGCCGGCAAGCCTGAATCCGGGCGAAAGCCGCCATATCGGCGCGCGCCGGCCGGGCCATGCCCGCCCGATGGCGTTTTCGTCAAGAAATGGGGAATATAGTTGCCATCCGTCCCGAGGCTTTGTATAATCGTGAGCTTCGCTGATTGATCGCAGCAGTTTTGCTTTCATATCAACGCATCAGTGGTGGCTGTAGCTCAGTTGGTAGAGTCCAGGATTGTGATTCCTGTTGTCGCGGGTTCGAGTCCCGTCAGCCACCCCAATTTTCAAAAGTCGTTATAACTCAACGACTTAGATCAGGGAAAATCTGATCGGTGTAGCACTTGCTGTAGCAGCAGGTGTAGCACATCCAAGGTTGCATGTAGGTTCCACCCAACGGAACTTCATGCGAAACACCTACCAAAGAAACGGAACCTTCTACCTCCGTCTTCTGGTGCCAAAGGCACTACTCCCCTATGTTTCCAAAGCCAAGATAGTTCAGTCTTTGCACACCAAAGACCGGCGACAGGCATACTTACGATCAATGGAAGCCAGTTTGGCATTTGAGCGATGGGTATGGGAAATGAAAAATAAATTCAATATTGGGACTGACAACCGTGAGCTTATTGTCACTCTCCCCAACGGTGCCAAAGCTGAATTTGATTTGGAAAAGGTGGTAGAAAAAGATGCCTATGAGTCTCTTATAGGAACTCTTTCAGGAGTGCCACAAACCTCACCTACAATCGTTCAAGAGGTTAAACAGACCACTCCCCTACCTTCTGTGCCAAGTTGGGCAACAAGGGCTCGTTTAATAGATATTTTTGAGTCTTACAAGGTAGCCAAAAGCAAAACTTTTTCACAAGCCACACAAGATGGCTACTTCCCTCGTGTTCAGAAATTTATTGATTTCTGTCGCAGTAAAGGAATGGTGTTTGCTGATGAAATCAGGAAAACACATGCCAGTGACTATCGTGAAGAAGTCATTAAATTACAAGACAGTCCTTTGACTGTTGATAATTACACCAAGACTTTAAAAGGTTTTTTTGATTTCGCTATCAGTGTTGGAAAGTATGGATTTGAAAATCCATTTTCCAATATGCACCTCGTTAAAAAATCAGAACGAGACAAACACACTGATTCATATCTTCCCTACACAAAGGGAGAAATCAAACGACTCTTCGTTGATAATTTTGAAGCCTATTGCGATAGGTTCAAAAAACCAGATTTGTTTTTTGCTCCGTTGATTTCACTAACAACAGGTATGCGGGTAGATGAAATTGCCCAGCTTTATATTAGTGATGTCTACCAAGAAGATGGCATTTGGGTTTTTGATATTAATGACAATGGCGAAGATAAAGAAGTAAAAACTTCTTCTTCCATTCGTCAAATGCCACTTCCTTCTACACTGCTTCAAACAAATTTTTTAGAATATTACGAGCTTGTACAAAAGCTTTTTGGCGAAAATTCTCTGCTGTTTCCATATCTAACCAAGACAGCTTCAAATGGATATGCCAAAAATATTTCCTATAACTGGACTCAATACAAACAACAATTAATTACCGTAGATGAGTCCCAAAAAGTCTTCCATAGTCTTCGAAAAAATGTAGGGGCTGCTATGGTGGATCTCTTGATTGACATTGCACTGCGAAAGAGAGTTCTTGGTCATAGTATGGATGGTGACATTACTCATACTGTCTATGGTGCAGAATTTTCGTTGCCCAATATTCGCATTCTGCTAGAAAAAATGGATTGGGGAATTGATTTTTCCAAGTTCCAATTCAAGTTCAAGAATGAAGGTGTGCTTTTGGGATGGGTCAATTCCAAAGTAATTAAAGCTCGCAAAAAAGCCATTAAAGCTGATGCAGTAGTGAAGAAAAAAATTGCAAAAAAGAAGGATTAAACTGTCTTCTTTAATCAGTTAGAGGAACGGACGAGCCGTTCTTTTGCTTCGCAATAAATATCATGGATGGAGATTCATGGAACAATCATTTTACGAATCACTTTTTGCTAATGATAAGTTCTCTATGGCTGTTGGTCGAGTGGTTCTTTCTTCTGCAAAAATTGAATCAGCAATCAAATCCTATATTGCCGCCAACGGCAGTAGCACCTCAGAAAAAGATACCTTGGGTCGCCTTATTGAAAAACTGGAGAAGACGAAAAAAATTGATCAGACTTCATTAGAGCATCTGAAACTTATTCTTAATCAGAGAAATTACTTCGTTCATAAGCTACACATCAATCTCTCTGAGTATCCAAAAAATCAATTTGAAATTGACGGCTTCATTAATCGTGCTACTTCTCTCAGCGAAGAAATGGAGTTCTTTAGCAAAATCTTAGCCAATTAAAATTCAAACCAAGCGACCATCACATTGGAGAAATGTAAAAAATGACAGATATGAGTATTGATTTTTTTGGCGGTAACTTGGATGGACAAAATCGCTCTCCGATTAATGAAGAAGAGTTGGCAAGTCTTGGCTATCGGTTATACAAAACAACGCAGACCAAAGGTGAAGAATTGGTTTATAGCATAGCTGTTCCTACCGATTGGACTCCCGAAGAAAGTAATAAATTTGTGATGGGAAAATTGTCTCCACAAAATCGCCGTCGCTGATTGTAGGTGTCCACATCAACCTGCTTAAAAAGAATGGAAGTCAACGACTTCCATTTTTTTTGAGTAGGAGAGAACAGTAATTTAATCATCATAGGGAGTAGGTTTCATCTTCATATCAAATGGACTAGAAGCTTTCTTCTGTTGTTCTTCCTGAATTGATTTCAAGGAAGGCATATTGGCTTGTGTTCTTAATCTATCAATCTCATCTCTTAAAGCGATTGCTTGTGCTTTAAGTTTTAAATATTTATTTGATAGTCCATTTTTAGATAATTCTTCTTGTGCTTTTGCCTCAATATCTGCAATACCAAGTTCCTTAACAGCTATGGTTTGAATAATATCTTGACCAGTTCCAGTAGATTGATCGGTCACTGGTGAACTACCTTGGGAACTGTTGGAACTAGAATTACTATTAGAATTTTTTGAAGAAGATTGGGGTTTGGAATCTGTTGGCTGATTCTGAACCTGTTTTTTATTATCTTCCTTTACCTTCAACTCATCTAATTTCAAGCTATTTTTTTCTTCCTGAATTCTCTTTTCCGTATTTATTCTTACATAGTCAGGTTGTTCACCTTCTTCATTTTTTTGCTGTTGTGGCTGTGGTGGTTTAGGAGCATTTTTCATCAATGCCTTTGGATTTCCACCAATTTGATCTTCCATACCATTTCTACTATTCCTGAGTTTTTCAGCTAGACCAGAAATAATTTTCTTCTTACCATCTGGACCTTTTTCATACAGATGCTTCCTACCTAATTTTTTCTTACCAAATTTATTTTTATTAAAATCATCCTTCTGCTGTTTTCCCTTCTCCATTTTTTGAAGCTTCTTTTCATAATCTTCTTTTGATAGCTTGTGTTCACCACGAAGCTTTTCAGAATCGATTCTCTTGGCAGTTTTTTCTAACTGCTCAAAATTGGCTTTTTCTTCAAATGCCTGACCATATAACCTAACTGGTTCATCAATAGGACAATGTTTGCCGCTGTCCAATGGTTTCACCAGCAAATACTCTTTACCTTCTTTGTCATACTTCTTTTCTGCTTGAAGGTTGTATTCATCTCTCAAGTGATTAAGCAAATGCTTTCTGTTTGAGATCATTCCTGTGAGAACTTGATCCTTAATATCAGAACTCAACTTGTGTTTAAATTTATGGATGTGGGCATTTTCATCCAAATAATCGCTTTTTGATTTGTGAACAGAAAAAGGGTTTTGCTCTACTCGGTCAAAACCTAATTCATAGTTGAGAACTTCTTGAAGTGCCAACTTATGTTCTTTGGAAGGATCATATTTTGATTTCCTTCCATTCTTCATCATAGGTGGTGGGTCAACATTGAATGCCATTGTTTTACCGCTATCCAATTCCCAAGCACGAGCTACAACAAAATGAATTTCATCTTGGTGCTGAATGAAGGCATAAGGAACTCGTTCTTGTGCTTCACCTGGCAACATATTTTCGATAAATCTATCCATGACAAATTCTTTTCTCTCATCAGTCATGGTGTCCCATTCTTTGGAAGTGAAAGATAAAACTCCTGATGTATAAGTGAACTCACGATGGTTATTCAGGACATTTTTATTAAAACCTTCAAGTCCACCTCTACCAGTTTTTAGAACTTCTGGTTTCTGTTCTCGATCATTTCCCTTCCAATCTTTTTCTCTCAAAAGATATTCAACAGCAGAACAAATTTTCTTTTTTCCTACTTGTGGACCCGAAGATTTTTTTACATTAAAAGTTTTTACCAGCATGATCAATCCTTGATTTTATTTTTAATTTCATCAAGGACTTTTGCCAAAGTCAGATCCATTTTTGATTTCATCTGAACCAAAATTTCCAACTGTGGTGCCTGCTTTTCTTGATTGCACTTCTTGGCAATCTGGTTGATGTTGTTGCCAATTTTTTTGAATTCAGCAATCAATCTATAGATTTCTAATCTGGATTGCTCCAAGCTCTTTTTGATCCAATGGTTTTGAATTTAAAGATGTATTTCTGATGTATTGGCTTCTTGTTCTGTAATCAGTGGCAGAAATATTTTTGTCTAAAATTTCTAGTTCGTCTGGTGAAAACACAACTTCTATTCTTTGATTTCTGATGTGTGCTGTGTCATCAAGTAAGCCTGATCTACCTGGATGAAGTTTAGGTATTCGCTCAAAATCAGTTTTTAGGTTCTCCATATTTTCTCCTTATTCTTATATGTATGGAGCCGTAGGCAAATGGTGTTGTCTGCTTAAAGCAGACACAAGCCGAAGGCAAATTGCGAAGCAATTTTTTCCAACTTACCCGTTTATACGGGAAGTGGAGGTATCTTGCTTAATATAAAAATTACCCGTTTTTTAGGGAAAATCAATAGTCAAAGTAACGGTGTTTGTGATCGACTTTTGAATTAAAGATATATGTAGCTACGAAATAAAATGGTCGAAATAAGCGGAGGGAGATATATATTCTCTAAATAATTTAAATAAAAATAATTTAGGGAGATATGTAGTTGTTTGGTTTTTCATTTTGTAGATATATATCCCCCCGATTGATTTACAGACTTATACAAGGCATTAAAAGAGTCGAAGATAGTGGGTTGCCTTTATGGAGATATATATCTATGAATAGATTTTATTTTTGGCTATATATATCCCCGATTGATTTTTAGACTTCATACAAGGCATTAAGAGAGTCGAAGACCTGTGTTTTTCATTTCGTAGATATATGTAGCTGTCAATTCGATAGCCTTCCTTTGTTGACTTCTTCCTCCAGTTTTTTATCGTAGATATATATATCTATGAAATAGGAGAAACTGATATGAGTGAAAAAGGAAGGAAGAAAAAATATAATAATTTAACCAAAACAAATCTCTATCTTGAGCAAGAGACTTTGGATATTTTCAAAGAAGCTGTTCGAATCACAAATGAGTTGAGAGGTGATGAATCCATGACCTTATCAATCATTATTAGAAATTTGTTAAAGCAAAGGGCTCCAATTCTTCTTCAACAGTTGAAGGATAAAAAAGAAAATCTAACTTCAAAGTCTGTTGAAGTTGCCCAGGTTGAAGCAGTAGTTCAGTCTGAAAATAATCAAAGTGAATGGGCAAACTTTTTTGGAGAAACCAAATGAGTTGGTTTCCCGAAGCAAAATATCAGAAGGAGCATTTCGAAATTTGTTGGGAATACGATCAGCTTCACCAAAAAAATCCTGATATGAGTGAAGAAGAAAAATTTCGTGTTCTGAATGAGTTCACTGATAAATTAACTATGCTCATGCTGAAGTATAGATATGAAAAACTGCAAGCAGAACGATCACGAAAGTGAAAAATGGACCAACTCGTTTGGGTCCCTCTAGAACAAAAAGCCACTCGATGAGTGGCTTTTGTATTTGGACGATGGAAAATTTTCGTCGCTGGGAAATTATTTTTATTCTAGGTTGATGATGTTTATCTTTGGTATGGATAGATGATTGATATACGGTGCGAGAAGTCAAACATTCTTTATCAAACATACCAAAAGGGGTTGGAAGAGCTATCGTGAAGCCTTGTTAATCAATGGCTCTGGGGGTTGGTTGAAAATTTAAGGGGTTGGGTGAAGGGGTTGGAAGACCTATCGTTAAGCCTTTTAAATCAATACCTGGGAGGGTTGGTTGAAGGGGTTCCATGAGTTTTTTGGTTATTGACTTGTGAGTGTTTCACTTCTATGTGGTCGTAAAAAATCCCCTTACGGGGATTATTTTTTGAAGCCAAAAATATCTTCTATTTCTTCGGTCGTTGGATTACTTGGATGATCTTCTGGAACCTCTGCTTTTTTCATTCTCTCCACCAGAATTTCGGATTTGTAATCTTTGAATGTCTCGAAGAATGCTGTTTTTCTCTTCAAATTTCTATGGAAATTGAATTGCTGTGGGTTGGTAAGGACATACAGCAACAGCCCTTTAATGTCATTGATTTGAGGTGCTTGTGGGACTTCTAGCACTTGTAGAACTAATGGACTCGTGTTGAATATTTTAATGAAGCCCAATTTTTCAAGCTGGTTCAAATAGGCAGTTATGTCGCCTTTGTTTATTCCAATATCTTTTGCCAATCCTGTTTTTGAGATTTCACTGTGAACACCAACAAGACCATTTTTATAAGTCACCATACATGCAAGGTGAACCATGATTTGGAATAGAACTGTTTTTGGTCGGCTTGTTAGTATTAGTTCTTGGTAGACTTTTTTATTGAGAGTGAAATAATCAAATTCTTTTTCTTGATTATTGACATTTGGATTTTTATTTACTAAATTTAAAATGTTAGACATTGGATTCTCCTTATTATTTGTGTCGTAACTTTTAATTAAGCAGAAAATCCAAAAAAATCAAGCCCCAGTGATGGGGCTTATTTTTTTCTTTGAGTCTATTCAATCACCAGTAACTTCGTCTCTATATCTTCACGATACTCAACAAGTGAAATAAGCATTTTTGCTTCCTGCTCCCGATTATGTTCGCGCAAGTATTTCTTTATTTTTTCACGAGCTAAACCACTATTGTCAGCAATAACATGGCATTCAAAAACAGCCTTGTTATTTTCATCGTGAACTTGAGCATGGAATCGCATAAATTACCCCCTGATTTTTCCTTCAGAATATTTTTTGACCACTATAAGGTTTGCAAAGAAGGTTCATAGTTACTTCGTAATTTTTCACAACAAGCACACCATTCTTTATATTACTTTCATATCTGGTGTAGCTTTTGAAATTTCCTTTTCCAGAAACTCTGTCTAGTTTGAAATTGATTTTGGCATTCATCCAATCAATTTTCCCATTCTGCATTTGGTTACTTCCACTATTGAGTTCATTCGAACATTCAAGTTGAAGCTCACCTAATTTGCATCCTTCAGCAAAAGACTCCCATCCGTCATTTGTTTTCCTCTTGACGGTATCACCGTCAATTTTCAAGATTGCTTCATCCTTGATTTCTCGATCACATTCAAGGTGAGAGGGATTATCAATACGATTGCAATACTGATATGTTTGTTGACATTGCAGCAGTGGCTCGCTAGCGATTACCACCGAAGACAAAACCATAAGTCCCGATGCAATGATTATTCTGTTTGCTAAATTCATTCAAGCTTCCCCCTTTTTACGAAAATGACCATCACGGTGCATGACCACAATCATGCCATGTCCCAGTTTGCAGGAGTACGGTAGACTATCTGTAGCACTTCATGCTGTAGCACGTGTAGCACTTTTTTCGTTGTTTTCGGCTAAAAATCAGGACAAAATTCTTTTATTAACAACAACTTAGATGCAACCTGGATTTACTCCCATCAGCCACCCCAGATTTACTCCCGCGCACGAATCGAATCGACCGGGCAAAAAATGAGCCATCCGGCTCTTTTTTTTCGCCTGCAGTTTTCCTCCCCCCCCCCCCGGTTTCTTATTTTTATGCGAGGCCCGCTGCCACTGGCCTCGCTTTCCGGTTTCGTCCCATCAGAAATGGCGGCGGCATGCGCTTCATTGCAGCCGAGGGTCGCGCAACGTTCCCGCCACCTTCTGTTTATCCCCATTGCCGTCGGCTTGTTCCGGCGATTCCGGGGAGGCTTTCCGGCGGGCGACGTCAGCCGGCGTTTCACAAGTCGCGCGCAGCTGGTCGAAGCTGGTTTCCTGCTGCTTCGCATCGCGCGGGCTCAGCGCGTACTGGATCTGGCATTGCGCATTGCGCTCGCTGCTCCAGCGTACGGTCAGGCGGCCATTGTCGTTTTGGGTGCGGACGAACACCATGCCGCCCTGCCCCACCACGCCCAATACATTCCCCTGCTCGTCGAGCACGTCGGCGCCGAACGGCAGGGCTTCGCCATTGCTGCGGTAGGCATGGATCAGCACGGAACGGCCATGCACCGTTTCATATTTCATCAGCACCACGGCGCCGGCCATCGGCGCCACGCGCAAGCTGGTGGTCGTCATCTCCACATCGGTCGAGGTTCCCTTGGGGTCGAGCACCACTTCGTTATTGCGGAAAGGCGTCATGTACGGCACCACGGCCTGCCCCGCGCCATTGAGGCGCACGCCGGCGGAATTGACGGTGGCGCCGCCGGCGCCATCGGCCTGCACGATGGCGATGGTGTCGCCCAGGTTCTGGGACAGCAGGATGCCATCCGAATGGGCCACGATGCCTCCCGATAGCGTTGCCGACAGTTGACGGCTGCCGCCGCCGGCGTGGCTGTAACTGCCGCCGACGTCAGCGAACGGCGCGCGATACTGGCCGTTGGCCGACACGGAGGAATTGCCCGGGCTCCTGCCCGCCGATAACCCGTAAGTGAAGTTGCGGCTCTCGCCGGCGCTGCCGTACAGGGAGCTCTGGAGCGTGCTGCCATTGCGCTGGTCGCGCGTCGCGTTCATGCTCATCGAGGGCGAATTGATTTCCCTGCCCAATGGCATCGACATGGTCAACAGATATTGCGTCCCGGTGCTGCCGTTGGACAGGTCGCGCTGGCGCTGCGCCGAAACGCTGTAGGAAACGATGCCCCAGCGGTTGCCGTAGCCCAGGCTGAAGGTCGTACCCATGCCGCGGCGCCCCCAGTAATTCTGCGAAGAACCGCTCGCATAGAATGATCCTCGCTGTTCGCCCAGGGATTGCGACACGGAAAGCTGCAATTGGGTACGCGTACGCTCCACCTGGCTGGGATCGCCGCCGCGTTCGGCCAGCGTCCTGATTGCCTGCAGCTCCTGCAGGCGCAGGTAGCCGCTGCTGGAGTAGCGCAAGGCGGCCAGCGCGATGTTGGTGCCGGTCTGTTCCAGGTTCTTGTTGTAATCCAGCTTCAGGCTTTCGCCCGTACGCGTCTCGCCCTCGCTGACGCGCGCATGCGAACGGCTCAGGTTCAGCGCCACTGCGCCCAGCGGCGTACTCACGGCGCCGCCGCCGACGACGGCCATGTAGTTCTGGGCCACGGTCAGGCCACCGGCCAGGGTCAGCCAATTGTCCACGCCGTGCTCATACGTGCCTTGCATGAAATTGGCGGCGGCGATACCAAACCCCTGGCTGCGGGTACGACCCGCCGTGAAACTGTAGCGATAGGAGCCCGGGCGCAGCAGTTGCGCCACGGAAGCGTAAGGGACATCGAAGCTGGAGGAGCTGCCGTCGGCCTCGGTCACGATCACGCGCAGGTTGCCGCCAAAACCGGTGGGATAGAGGTCATCGATTTCGAAGCGCCCCGGGGCCACAGTGGTCTCATAGATGATGTTGCCGTTCTGGCGGATCTGCACCTTGGCATTGCTGCGGGCGATGCCCCGCACCACCGGGGCATAGCCGTTCTGCGAATCGGGCAGCATGCGCGGATCGGAAGCCAGTTGCACGCCGCGATACGAAAAACTGTCGAACAGCCGCCCCGATGTCGCGGAGTCGCCCGCCGTCAGCAAGCCATTGAGGGGAACGATGCTGCGCTGGGCGTAGCTGGCGATGGTCTGGACCCGGGTCCGGCCATGGGTCTGGCGCGTGATGGTGGAATTATTGCGGAAACGCCATTCCCCCAGGTTGAGGCCGCTGTTGAGGTTGAGGAAGTGGGAAGTGCTGCTCCGGCCATCGCCGGCGGTGCTAAAGGCGTTGTAGTGATAACTCAGCATGGCGGCATTGACGCCCTTGTCCCATAACTCCGGGCTGACATAGCCGCGCGCAAAACGGCGCAATGCAATCTGCGGAATGGAGGTGTTGATGCGCAGGTCGCCGCTATCGAATTCCGCGACCGCATCCTGCACCACCTCCTCCAGACGCAGGCAGCTTTGCTTGCCGGCCGCCAGCACTGCCGCGCGCGCCTGCTCGGAGAGCTTGTCGAGATCGATCCCCATCGCCTCCAACAGGCTGCGCGTGAAACATGGTTTGGCCGAGCCGTCGTCGTCCGCGGCGGTAAAGAGCACATCCTGGCGGCCTATCCAGCCATCGTTGACGTACAGGTCGACACGGTAGGAGCCGGCCGGCAACGGATTGGCCTTGCTGAACCGGCTGACGTCGATAGGCGCATCGCCGCTGCCACGAAAGAAATCCGAGCCGAATTCCACCTGGGCCAGCCGCGTCTTTTTCTCCGCCTGCGCGGAAACGGCAGGCAACATGGCGGCCACTCCCATCATGGCGATGCTCAATGTCTTCATCCGGCAGCTAACAAGTCGCTCCTTCATTGCTATGGTTCTGTGCAAGTAGTGGTTCAAGTGATGGGTCGGCAATCCGGATGCACAGGTGCGCCTGCTGCCGCCGGACCGACATGGGTCAGCGCTGCAATTCGGCACTCTTTTCCACTGGGCCGCCGTAATCGTTCAGGTAGGTGTAGCGCACCGTGAGCTTGCCGGCAGGCGCTGCCTGCATGGACTTGATCTTGAAATCGGCGCTCTTGCCCGGCTCGGCCATGCCGCCCTCCTCGCTTTCAAACAGGGACTTGTCGCCATCGCCCGCCAGTACCAGGCCGATCAGGTTGATGTGATAGGGCGTAGGATTGTCCAGGCTCACCGCATATCCGCCGCCGGCGTCGCGCTTGAGGCTCCAGCGCAATTCGGAAAATGCGTCTTCGATCCGTTGCGCCGAGTTCAACGCCTTGGGACGGAAGAACACCTTGATGCGGGTACGGAAAGCCATCTGCATGTAGTTCACGTCGGCATCGGCGCTGGGCTTGGGAGCGACTTCCAGCAGGTTGAACCAGAACAGCGTCTCACGGTCTTGCGGCAAGGGGGCGCCGTTATAGAGCATGCGCACGGTCTGCCCCTTGGACGGATCGATGCGAAACATCGGCGGCGTAAGGACGAACGGCGTACGGATCTTGTCGGGCGATGCATTGGGATCGCCATCGTCTACCCATACCTGGACCAGCCCCGGCTCTTTTCCATCGTTGCTCAGGCGCACCGTCACTTCCCGCTCGTTGGACGGAAACACGATGCGGGTTCCGCTGATGACCACCGAGGCTTGGGCGCCGGCAGCGGCGCCCAGCAGCAACAGGCAAGCGAACTTATTGACTATTTTTTTCATTCCCCCTCCCGATAAAAAGAAAAAACCTCCACCAACCGCCCCTGGCGGGGCGGCACATGCAAGCGATACCTGGTGGAGAGCGGCGCGCCCGTCAAGGGCCGGCACCGGGAAAAGACTTACGGATAAGCGATCGTAAACTGGATCGAGGAAGCAACGGCTCCGGCGGTCGCGGCACCGCCGGTGGCTACGTACTGCGCCGCCAGCGGAATGGAGGCGCCACCAGAAGCAGTCGTTACAGCGGAGGTCTGCGCTGCAGGCGTCCCCAGGCGCATCGGCGTAGTGGCAGTGTGGCCGTCGAGCAGGGCGATCTGGACGTTACTGTTGGTGCGCGCGGTATTGATCAGACGGCCGGTCGTCGGGTCGACGGTGCTGCCCGCGTCACCGAAATCCAGGCGCACCAATCTGGCCGTGCTGCCGCAGTTGCCCAGCGTCACATTGAAGGTCGTCAGGCCGGCGACCTCGTTGGCCCGTCCCAGGCTGGCTACATTCACGGCCGGCATCGCTACGGTCTGGGTGCCATTCGTGCCGCTGGTCAGTGTGCAGGTGGTAGATGTGACATTGCCGGTAAAGGACAGCGTGCCATCGGCGGCCTGGGCCAGCGTCGGCGAAATGGCGATGGCGAAGAGGGAAGCGATAATCGTCTTTTTCATTGTTACTCCGGATAGATCAATAGTTGTTCCGACTGGCCACATGAAAAGAGTGGCGCAACCACGTCGGCATGCCCGTTGCAACTCCCCGCATTTCCATGCACGAACACGCCAAGCAAGCGGAGAGCACTCATTCGCGGATTCCAGCACCCGTACGCAAAAGCGCATTCAAGCCCTTGCGAACAAGCTCCCACAAACAGGATGCATGGTATTGATGCGAGGTTTTCGTTGATATAAGAAAATTCTTAAATGGAAATTCAAGCGAAATTGTGGTGTCGGCGCAAAAAAAAACAGCGGAGCAATCCGCTGTTTTTTTTTGATGCCGCTATCGCCACGCGTCAGATCATGCCGGTCGAATAGGCATACTTGATCAGGTCGGCATCGGTCGACAGTCCCAGTTTGCGCATGGCATTGTTCTTGTGCGTGCTGACTGTGCTGGGCGTACGCGAGAGCCGGTCGCAAATGTCGCCCAGCGAATTGCCTTCGACGAACAAGCGCACCACCTCCAGCTCCGACAGCGTCAGCTCCTTGGTCTGCGAGAAGACATCGCCCTGGGCCCAGCTCACTTCCAGCTCGCCGCGCAGCGAAACCGGGAAATACACCTGCTTGCTGCTTTGCGTGGCCAGGCACGCGTTGATCAACTCTTCCGGCTTCTCGCGCTTGTTGATGACGGAGAACACGCCCATGCGGTACAGGCGCTTGACCACGGCGCTGTTGCCCATGGCGGTGTAGACGATGACCTTGCTCGACGGATGGTCTGCCTTGATGCGCTTGATCAGCGAAAAGCCGTCGGCATCTTCCCTCTCTTCGTTGGGCATGGTGAAGTCGGTGATGACGATCTCGCAGGGAGAGCGCTTCAATGCGGTGAGCAGCGCTTCGCCGGTTTCCACCTCAAGGTCGATGCGCACTTCGGGCAAGCGCCTCAGCTCGCTCTTGAGCGCCCCCAATACGACCGGGTGGTCGTCGGCAATGGCTACGTGCAGGACTTTGTTCAAATTCATACTACCCCCATTTCGAATGATTAATCGAGCTTGAATGCTTACTGACCGCGGCGGCGTCACCCCTTGACCCATCGCGCAACAAACACGTGTCCTCGACCGGACGAAATGAAGCTTGGTTCCCGACATTTTTTCTGGCGACATCTGCAATTACTGGAATCGCCCTATGAAAAACGTCGCCAAAAAAATCGTTTAAAAAAATCGATATGTCCTCACGATGATGACAAAAAGCAACAATAAAAACGAATACATTCGCATATAATTTCGGAATTATTTGAGAATTCAAGACAGCATCAGGGGTGATGCCAGTCTTCTCATGTGGGGGTATCGCACCGCAGAGTGTATGCACCTTGAGCCCAGGGAGGGCTATCCACAGGGAGTAATTCCATGCGCAACCAATCCATTTCTCGTATCGTCGGGCTCGCTTTCTGCCTGGCCCTTTCCATTTCCGCCGCCAGCCATGCTGCCGATGGCACGCTCCAGTTCCACGGCGCCCTTGTCGAAGCGGGCTGCTCGGTCAGCGTCGCCCAGGCGGGCTTCAACCAGGATGCTGTCGAACGCGTGACGCGAAACGGCAGCCATGGCGCCACCCGGGTCGAAGGCGGTTCGGTACAACTGAAGATGAATTGCAACAGCAGCCAGTCGTTGCAATTGTCGTTTGAAGGCCGGCCCTCGGAAAACCGGAGCGGTTTCGACGCAGGCATAGCGGGAGTGGAAATGCTGCTAAGCAGCGCCGGCCAGGCATTGGATCCCGGCAAAGCCATCCCGATCGCGTTGACCGGCAAGAAGGAAAGGCACATCGACATCGCCACTGCCCTGCGCCGTGTTGCAGGCGCTCCCGGCGCCACGAATGGCGGCAAGATCGATGGCGCCATCCTGATTTCGATGAACTACCGCTGATCCCGCTCCAGGACGACGCCCCGAGCCAGTCAGCCAGGCAAGCCGCCACAAGCCTCTGCCCGCAAGATGTGCCGCACGATAGGTAGCAGTGCGATATCCCGGCGCCGCCGGATCACCAATAATCTTCCGTCACGAACTGCCCGCCGCCGGTGCGCCGCAATGGCGTCATGCCGCGCTCGCGCAGGATCTCGCGCACCTCGGTGACCATTTCCGGATTGCCGCACGCCATGAAGCGCGAATGCGCCGCGTCGATCGCCAGGCCGGTGGCCCGCTCCAGGCCGCCGTCGCGCAGCAGCGCGGTAATGCGCCCGGCCAGCACCGCGCCGTCGCTGGGTTCGCGCGTCACCGATTGCAGATAATGCAGCCTGGCCGGCAAACCGTCGGCCTGCGCCTGCGCGCGCAGGGCTGCGAACTTGTCGGCATAGGCCAGCTCCTCGCGGTTGCGCACGCAATGCACCACCACCAGGTCCTGGAATTTCTCCCACACGTCCTGCTTCTGGAGGATGGAGAGATAAGGCCCGAGGCCGGTGCCGGTAGCCAGCATCCACAGCTGGCTGCCATCGGTGAAGCGGTCGGCGGTCATGAAGCCGTAGCTGAGTTTTTCCACCCACACCGGGTCGCCGGGCTGCATGGCATCGAGGCGGGTGGTGAATTTACCGCCGGGCACGACGATGGCGTAATACTCCAGTTCATCCTCGGACTCGGCCGAAGTGATCGAATAGGCGCGCGAGACGATCTCGCCATCGATCTCCAGCCCCAGCCGCGCGAACTGGCCGGCGGTAAAACGGTAGCCGGCCGGGCGCGTGGTGCGGAAAGTCAGCAGCTTGTCGGTCCAGCGATGCACCGACAGCAGGCGTTCGCAGCTGGCTTTTTCCGAATAGACGTCCACACTCACCGGCTTCTCCTCTGGCAACCAAGAAAATTCTCAAAATAGGCCGGCGCACCGCGAAATCGGCGCGGACGGCGCTAATTCATCAGGCAGCCGCATTACAATGCGTGCTGATACAAAACGATGCGGCCCGTGCCGGCGGCAGGAACTATCGGCGCTGCCGCCCGGTCTGGCCTGGATGCAAGATACGCCAGGCGCCGGCACAAGCTGTCATCGTACCCGACTTTGCACCTGCCCTGCAGCAGGCGCGCGCCCTGCCCGCCTTAACAGAATATGAAGTGACCCGATGAACTGGACCTGCCGCCTGGCCATCGCATGCCTATGCTGCGCCGCCGAGACTGCCCACGCCGCCTACAAGGTGGAGATCGATGCACCCAAGCCGGTGCAATCGCTGCTCAAGGACTTCCTCGACCTGTCGCGCTACCAGAATCGCGACGACATCAGCGACGACCAGTTGAAGTTCATGATCGACACCGTCGGCGACCAGGTGCGCGACCTGGCATCCACCGAAGGCTATTTCTCGCCGCAGACCAAGGTCGAAGTCAACAGCGAGCGCAGCGCCGACGGCCAGAAAGAGGTCAAACGCGTGATCGTGCATGTCGAGCCGGGCCAACGCACAGAAATCGGCCAGGCCGACATCCAGGCCACCGGCGCGGTGGCGCAGCAGGACTCGCCGCGGGTCGAGGCGATCCGGCGCGACTGGCTGCTGCCGCCCGGCAAGCCGTTTCGCCAGGAAGATTGGGACAAGGCCAAGGACGCCGGGCTGCAAGCGCTGCAACAAAAGAAATACGCGGCCGCGCGCATCGCCGACTCGCGCGCCGAAATCGATCCCGATAACCATCGCGCCGATCTCTCGGTGCAATACGACAGCGGCCCCGCCTTCACCCTGGGCCCGTTGCAGATCACCGGCGCCAAACGCTATCCGGAAAGCATCATCCACAACGTCAACCCGCTCAATGTCGGCGAACCCTACGACGCCGACCGCCTGCTGTCGCTGCAGCGCCAGATCCAGAACACGCCCTACTTCTCCAACGCCATCGTCGGCATCGACGACGATCCGGAACATCCGGACATGGCCCCGGTGAAGGTGCAAGTCACCGAATTCCCGACCCAGCGCGTACGTACCGGCGTGGGCTACGGCACCGATACCGGCGCCCAGGTCGAAGGCCGGTATTCGCACTACAACGTGTTTAACCGCGCCTACGCCTTCGACAGCCAGCTGCGGCTGGAGCAAAAGCGCCAGTACGGCCTGCTCAGCCTGGCCATGCCGCCGGATGAAAAAGCCTTCGTCAACAGCGTCAACAGCTCCTACGAGCGCACCACGCTGGAAGGCATCGACCTGCGCAGCCTGCAGACCGGCATCAAGCGTGCGCGCACCGGCGAACTGTACGACACCACCTATTCGCTCACCTATTACCGCGACCAGCTGACCCAGGAAAACGGCGCCACCCCGCCGGCCAATACCGTGGTCACCCCCGGCAAGCACCAGGCGCTGGTGCCGGGCTTCGCCTGGGCGCGGCGCGACGTCGACAACCCCATCTTCCCGCGCCACGGCAACCTGCTGACGCTGGAAGCCGGCTTCGCCATCAAGGGCGCGCTGACCGACCAGACCTTCACCCGGTTGTACGGCCGCTTCAAGCAATTCGTGCCGGTCGGCCGCCGCGACCTGGTGGTATTGCGCGCCGAGCTGGGCGGCGTCTTCACCGCCGGGCGCGCCTCCGAGGTGCCGGCCTCGCTGCTGTTTCGCACCGGCGGCAACGATTCGGTGCGAGGCTACAGCTACCAGAGCATCGGCAACGAACAGAACGGTACCGTCTACCCGACCAAGTACCTGGCGGTGGGCAGCACCGAATACCAGCACTGGCTGACCGAGAACTGGGGCACGGCGGTGTTCTACGACATCGGCGCGGCCGCCGACAACTGGAACAACAAGACGTTCTATAACGGCGTGGGCGCCGGCGCGCGCTGGCGCAGCCCGGTCGGCACCCTCAACCTGGATCTGGCCTATGGCGTGCAGAAACGCCAGATCCGCCCGCACGTCTCGCTGGGCATCGCCTTCTGAGGCTGCCCGCACGTGAACACGACAGACAAGATTTGAACGGCAAGAACGCATGAGCGACCAGCAAGCATCTCCTTCCGCCCCGGACCCGCACGCCACACCGCCCAGGCAAAAGCCTCGACGCGTCCGCAAGATCGCCCTGTGGAGCGGCGCCACGCTGGCCGCAGCGCTGCTGGTAGTAGCCGGCGCCGGCCTGTATGCCGTCAAGACCGAAAGCGGCGCGCGCCTGGTATGGAACGGCGCGGTACAGGCATTGGGCGGCAAGCTGTCGGGCCAACTGCTGGGCGGCACCATCGCCAATGGCCTGCGCCTGCGCGACCTGCATTACCAGGATGCGCAGCGCATCCTCGATATCGACCGCATCGACGCCGACTGGCAACTCTCGCCGCTGCAGCGCAAATTCAGCGTGCGTTACCTGCGCGTGGGCACGGTCACTCTCAAGCAGCAACCATCCCCCTCCGAACCCAGCGTCATGCCGGCTTCGCTGGAAATTCCTCTGGCATTGGACATCCATGAGATTTCGCTGGAGCGGCTCAGCTTCACCGAGGGCTCCTCCACCACCGAGCTATCCAAGTTGCGCCTGCACGGCGACTCCGACGGCACCCAGCACACCCTGGTGCTCGACAGCCTGAGCACGCCGTTCGGCGATGCCGCCGCGCTGCTGCACCTGAACGGCCGCGCGCCGTTCGCCATCAGCGGCGGGCTGGAGCTGTCCGGCCAGTACCAGAACGCCAGCTTGCAGGAGAAATACCAGCTGGCGGCGCAACTGTCGGGCTCGCTACAGGATCTGGGCATCGCGCTCAAAGCCAGCGGCGACAGGCTCAACGGCACCGCCGATGTGCAAGCCACGCCGTTCGCCCCGGTGCCGCTCAAAAGCGCCAAGGTCGACCTGCAGCACATCAACCCGCAAACCTTCAGCGCCGGTGCCCCGCAGGCCGACCTGCGCGTGCGCGCCGACCTGGCGCCGGTGGCCGGCACCAACGGCGATGCCTTGCGCGTGGCCGGCAAGATCGCCATCGACAACGCCAGGCCCGGCAGCCTCGACCAGCAATTGCTGCCGCTGCTCTCGGCCAGCGCCGATGTCGACCTCGACCTGCAGCGCCAGAAAATTGCCTCGCTCGAACTGCGCCTGCCCAGGAACGCGCGCATCGCCGGCGGCGGCGAATTCCGCCCCGGCAGCGATGCCGCCGGCCAGCAGCAAGAGATGGGCGGCAGCTTCAACTTCCGCATCAGCGCACTGGACCTGAACCAGATCCACCGCCAGCTCAAACCCACGCAACTGGCCGGTCCGCTGGATGTAACGCTGGCGCCGGGCTCCCAGCAGATCAAGCTGGCGCTGGACGACCGCGAGCTCAAACTGCGCGTGGACAGCACCATCCGCCCGGAAGAAGTGGAGCTGCACCAGGCCCAGCTGGCCGCCGGCAAGTCGCGCGTAGAAGCGGCCGGCACGCTCAAGACGGCAGGCGCGATGGATTACGCCATCAAAGGCAGGCTGGTGGATTTCGACCCGACCGCCTGGTTGCATGCGGTCGCCCCCGCACCGGCCGCCGGCGGCAAGAAAAAGCCCGGCGCCAGCGCCGCCTCCAAACCGGTGCAGGCCCGGATCAACATGGACTTCAACGCCAGCGGCGCCATCTCGCCGGAATTGAAGCTCAAGCTGGCCTTCGGCATCCGCGACAGCAGCTACGGCGACTTGCCCATGAGCGGCCAGGGCGACATCAGCGTGGCCGGCATGCGGCTGCTGCCGAGCAAGGCCAACCTGCTGGTGGCCGGCAATACGCTGGACCTCAACGGCAGCTTCGGCGCCGGCAAGGATGCCCTGACGCTCAAGGTCGACGCCCCGCACCTGGAGCGCCTGGGTTATGGCCTGTCCGGCCTGCTGCGCCTGGACGGCCAGCTCACCGGCACCCCGCAACGCCCCAACCTGCACGCTACCTATCAGGCCGAAAAACTGGCGTTCGGGCCGCACCACCTGGCACGGCTGGCCGGCGAAACCGACCTGCGCACCGATCTCGCCGCCGGCATCGCCTCGCCCAACAACAAACTGGCCTTGCGGGTGGAAGGCGAAGGCTATCGCGGCCCGCAGGCGGAATTGTCCAGGCTGGACCTGAACCTGGACGGCACCTGGGGCAACCATACGCTGACCCTGCATGGCGCCGGCAAGGTGCTGGACCAGCCCCTGGACCTGGACTTTGCCGCACACGGCAAGGTGACGGAAAAGACCCGCGGCAAATACGGCTGGGCCGGCAACATCGACAAGCTGCAGAACAAGGGTTTCCCGCAAGTCACCCTGGCCAGTCCGCTGGCGCTGGAAGCCTCGGCCGATGCGCTCGAGGCCGGTGCTACCCGGCTGGAAATCGACCGCATGGCGCTCGACCTCAAGCGGCTCTCATGGCGCCAGGGCCGCATCGCCTCGGCCGGCCAGGTACGCGCGCTGGATCTCGGCCGCCTGCTGCAGATCGTGCAGGAATTCACCGGCACGCCGCCGCCGGTCAAGACCGACCTGGTGCTCGACAGCGACTGGGACTTTGCGCTGGCCGAGAGCGCCAGCGGCTACTTCCAGCTGACGCGCAAATCGGGCGACATGCGCGTGACCGCCAGCAACGGCGAAGCCGCGCTCGGCCTGTCGGAGCTGCGCCTGCGCGCCGACCTGCAAGGACAACAGGTGCGCGTGGACGGCCGGGTGGCCGCCGCGCGGGTGGGCACCATCGACCTGGGCGGCACGCTGGGCCTGCAGCGCATCGACGGCCTGCTGGCGCTGGCCGATGCCTCGCCGCTGAACCTCAAGGCGAAGTTGGAAGTGCCGGAACTCAAGCGCACGGGCGACCTGATCGGCCCGCAGGTAAGCCTCAACGGCAAGCTCGGCGCCGAGTTCAACGCCGGCGGCACACTCGGCCAGCCGAAACTGTCGGGCGCCATCAATGGCGACAACCTGGCGGTGACGCACTTCGACCAGGGCATACAGCTCAAGGACGGCATCGTGCGCATCGTCATGGACAACAACGTGATCGACCTGCGCCAGATCGAATTCCACGGCGGCAAGGGAACGCTGCGCGCCCAGGGCAAGGTGCAACTGGGTGCGGAGAATCCCGACCTGAACGCCACCATCACCGCCGACCGGCTGGAACTGTTCGCCAGCCCGGACCGCCAGCTCATGCTGTCGGGCCAGGGCAAGATCGCCAACATCAACGAGCAGTTGCACATCGACGGCAAGTTCATCGTCGACCGCGCCTTGTTCGACCTGCCCAAGAGCAGCGCGCCCACGCTGGGCGACGACGTGGTGATCGTGCGCCGCGACGGCAAGACCAAGGCCGGCGCCAACGCCAGCTCACAGCAGAAGCTGGAAGCCGCCACCGAGAAGCCGGCCGGCAAGTTCGCGCCGGTGATGAATATCGCGGTCGACCTCGGCCATGACTTCCGCTTCCGCGGCACCGGCGCCGACCTGCTGCTGCGCGGCGACATGAACGTGCGCAGCGAACCGCTCTCGCCGCTGCGCGCCACCGGCACCATCAACGTGGCCGAAGGCACCTATGAAGCCTTCGGCACCAAGCTCAACATCGAGCGCGGCATCATCAACTTCCAGGGGCCGATCAGCAATCCCAACATCAACATCCTCGCCATGCGCCGCAACCAGGATGTCGAAGCCGGCGTATCGGTGACCGGCACCGCCAACCGGCCGCGCGTGCAACTGGTGTCCGAACCCAATGTGCCCGACGATGAAAAGCTGTCGTGGATGATGTTCGGCCACGGCACCGACAGTTCAAGCATCGGCCAGCGCAGCGCCAGCAGCCAGGCGCTGGCGCTGGTGGGCAACCTCGGCGGCAAGCGCATCGCCAAGGACTTCGGCCTGGACCAGTTCTCCATCGGCGCCAGCGAATCCGGCCTCACCGACGACCAGGTGGTCAACCTGGGCAAGGCCATCACCGAGAAGATCACGCTGGGCTACGAGCAGAGCCTGCAAGGCGCGGCCAGCATCGCCAAAGCCACCTGGCAACTGTCGCGCCGCTGGTCGGTGGTGGTGCGGGCGGGGACGATCACTGGTTTGAACGTGCTGTTCAACCTGCGTTACGACTGAAGTAGCCATTTATTTGTAACTACAAATAATGATTGCATCGCATATTTTATGTAGCTACAATTAATATGGAAATTGCATTCGATTCGGCCAAAAATGCTATTAACCTCGAAAAGCACGGCATCTCGCTCGCTGATGCCGCCCAAATCGAATGGGACTCGGCATTCGTCACACTGGACAATCGGCGCGATTACGGCGAACAGCGTGAAGTCGCTATCGCCTACCTCCGGATGCGGCTCTATGTCGTTGTTTATATAGACCGTGAAAACACCCGGCGCATCATCAGCTTACGCAAGGCGAACAAAAGGGAGATTCAACACTATGCCAAAACTTAAACCCGGAACGATTCTGCCGGATCAAAAAGAAGATGCCGCCATTACGGCTGCTGCGCTGTCCGATCCCGATGCCCAGCCGTTGACCGACGAGCAGCTTGCCAACCTGAAGCCGGCGCGCGGTCGCGGCCGTCCCGCCGGAAGCGGCACCAAAGTACAAGTGACGATGCGCTTCGACGAAGATATCGTGGAAGCCTTCAAACGGGATGGCGATGGATGGCAAAGCCGTATGAATGGCGCATTACGCCAGTGGCTGGTCGAACATCCACAACGTTGAGGCGCCAAGCCGGCACTTAAAGCGCTCTTTTTTCATCCTTCAACTGCCGTTCTTCATATCAACGGTGTCAGCTACAGCTACAACCACCCCGCCCTGCGCAACCTGCGCCACAGCAACGAACAGCAGGTAACGATACCGGCCAGCACCAGTGGAAAGCTCCACTGCCAGCTCAGGCCCGGCATGTTGGCGAAGTTCATGCCGTACAGGCTGAACACCATGGTCGGAATGGCCAGGATCGCGCCCCAGCCGGCCAGGGTCTGCACGATTTCGTTCTGGTGGATGGTGATCTGGGCCAAGTTGATCTGGACCGCGGACTCCACCATTTCGCGCAAGCGGTCGCCGGTGTCGATGAAGCGCACCACGTGGTCGTAGATGTCGCGGAAATAGGCCTTGCCGTCCTTGGTGATCAGGCCTTCATGGAACCGCAGCAACTGGGTGCACACGTCCAGCAGCGGCGAGGCCGCCGAGCGCAGGCGGATCAGTTGCCGCTTGAGCTGGTACAGCTCCTGCAGGTAAGCCTTGCCGGTCTTGGCCGAAGGGTCGAACAACTGGGCCTCGTACTGGCTGAACCTGGCTTCCAGGTTATCCATGATGGGGCGATAGTTATCGACCACGAAGTCCATGATCGAATACAGCACGAAACTGGGGCCGCGCATCAGGCGCTCGGGCAGCATCTCGCAATGCTCGCGCACCTTGGCATAGCTGCGCGATGCCCCGTGGCGCACCGTGATCACGAAGCGCGGGCCGGTCATGATGTGGGTCTCGCCGAACTGCACCTCGTCGCCGGAGAGCTGGGCGGTATGCAGCACCACGAACAGCGTGTCGCCGTATTCCTCGATCTTGGGGCGCTGGTGCGCGGCGTAGGCGTCTTCCACCGCCAGCTCGTGCAGGCAGAACTCCTCCTTGATCTTGTTCATCAGCTCGACATTGGGTTCGAGCAATCCGAGCCAGACAAAGGTGCCCTCCTCTTCCAGCACATCGCTGATGTCGTCGAGAGCGATCTCGCGCAGTTTCTTGCCTTTCTTGTAGACCGTGCAGTTGACGATCATGTCGGCGTCGATCATGTCCTGGCTCCTGTTTTCATCGTTATCGCCCCGCAGGGTGCCACGTATTCATCCTGATGCGCAATGCCTGCGGTAACCCCGGCATCAGCCGGCCTTGGCGCGGCCCGGCAGGCGTTGCCGCAACATCTGCGCCATCAGCACGCCCGCCAGCGTGATGCCGCCGCCGATGGCATGGTAGCCGTGCAACTCCTCGCCCAATGCCAGCATCGCGATGGCGACGGTGAAAACGGGCATCAGGTTGACAAACACGGAGCAATGGCTGGCGCCCAGATGGTTCACGCCCTTCATCCACAGGAACTGCGAAACGATGGAAGCGGCAATGCCGGCATACAGCAGAAGCGGCAGGTTATCGGCAGTCACCGGCGAGTGGTGGCCGAAGACGAAACCGGGAAACAGCAGCAGCACTGCCATCAGCACCTGCATGTAAAGCAGTTGCCAGGTGCGCAGCGGCAAGGCCCAGCGGCGCAGCATCACGCCGTACAAACCGTAAGAGATGGTGGCCAGCAGCATCAGCAGGTCGCCCATGACCACGCCCTGGTCGAACAGCGCCAGCGGATGGCCGCGACCGATCAGCACCGCCAGGCCGAACAGCGACAAGACGCCGCCGCCCACCGTGCCCACGGTAGGCGGCTCCGACAGCAGCTGGATGCTCAGCAACAAGGTCAGCAGCGGCATCAGCGAAGCGATGATGCCCATGCTGGTGGCCGAGGAAGTGGCGGCGGCGAAATACGCCAGGCTCTGGAACAGCACCATCCCCAGCAGCGCCAGCACCAGGATCTTGCCCAGGTGCGGCTTGATCTGCGCGCGCGCATGCCAGGTCGACCTGGCCAGGAACGGCGACATCAGCGCGGCGGCCAGCACCCAGCGGTAAAAGGAAATGTCTTCCGGTGCGATCACGCCGGCCGACATCTTGCTGATGACGGTATTGCCCGCCCAGATCAAGACGGCTCCCAACGGGAACCAGACATATTTAAGTTGCATGGACACTTTCTAAAACGAACGGCTCAAGCCGACTTGGTGTTTGCCCGGCCCGACATTTCCGATCCGGCATTGGGCGACAGACGGCGCAACATCAGGATCGACAGCGACGCCACCGCGCCCACCACCAGGAAGGCCGGCCAGAAATCGGCGGCCACCAGCGTAGCGTGGCCCTGTACATCATTGGAAACCTGCAGCGCGAAACCGGCCAGCACCACGCCCATGCCGATTGACAGCTGTTGCGCCACGCTGGCCATGCTGGTGGCCTGGCTCAGGCGCGGGCTATCGACATCGGCATAAGAGATCGCATTCAGGCTGGTGAATTGCAGCGAGCGGAAGCAACCGCCGATGAGCAGCACCAGCATCATCACGACATAAGGCGTTTGCGGCGTGAACAAGGCAATCGCCCACAGGCTGAGGATGCCCAGCGAACCGTTCACCACCAGCACGGTGCGAAAGCCATAGCGCTGCAAGAAACGCGACGCGACGGTCTTCATGAACATGGCGCCGGCCGCCGCCGCGCAAGTCAGCAGCCCCGAATGGAAAGGCGTATAGCCGAAGCCGAGCTGCAACATCAGCGGCAGCAAGAAGGGAATCGCGCCGATGCCGATGCGGTAGAGCGAGCCACCGAACACCCCCGCCTGCAGGGTCGGGATCTTCAGCAACGTCAGGTCGATCAGCGGCGCGGCGGCGCGGCGCGCGTGCCACACATAAGCGATCAGGAACAAGATGCCCAATACCACGCAGGCCAGCGAGACTTCACCCGAGACCAGATGGCGGCCGGCAGTAGACAGCCCCAGCATCAGCAACGAGCAGCCCAGTGCCGACAGCACGAAACCGGGCCAGTCCAGCGGCGGCACCTGCTCGGCCTTGAGGTCGGGGATAAAGCGCGCGGCCAGGTACAGGCCGAGGATGCTGATGGGGATGTTGATGAAGAAAATCCAGCGCCAGTGGAAGTATGTCGTGATGAAGCCGCCCAGCGGCGGCCCCAGCACCGGCCCGAACAGCGCCGGAATGGTCAGGTAGGACAAGGCCTTGACCAGGTTGGCCTTTTCCACGCTGCGCAGGATCACCAGGCGCCCCACCGGCACCATCATGGCGCCGCCGATACCCTGGAAAAAGCGCGCCGCGACGAACTGCGGCAATGTGGACGACACGCCGCACAGGATGGAACCCAGCATGAAGACGCAAATCGCCGAGCGAAAAATGGTGCGCGAACCGAAACGGTCGGCCATCCAGCCGGAGATCGGGATGAACACCGCCAGGCTCACCAGGTAGGAAGTCAGGGCCAGCTTCAGCGAGATCGGATCGACCGCCATGTCCAGCGCCAGCGCGGGCAGCGATGTGGAGATCACGGTGGAATCCATCTGCTCCATGAACAGCGCGCAGGCGACGATCAGGGGCACAACGAAGGTACGAGGGATGGCCATCGGCGATATTGGCAATTTGACATGAAGAGGCCCGGCAGCGGCTCGCCGGGCAAGTTGGCAAGTATACCTTTTACGCTATGATGCTGCCGGACGCCGCCTCCATGCGCGGCGTGCCTGCCTGCTCCATCCGATTGCGCCTATGACCGCCTGCCCCGCCTGTTTCGCCCTGCTCGACGACCACCTGGCCACCCCGGCCGAGCCGCGCTCGCGCCTGTACACCGGCCACCTGCGTACGCTGGCCTGCGCCGACGCCGCCGGCTTCCCGGCGCTGCTGGCGCAGATGGAACAAGCGCTGGCCGCCGGGCAACATGCGCTGGCCCTGTGGGATTACGAACTGGGCGCCGCCATGCAGGGGCTGCCGCACAAGCATGCCGGCGGCCCCCTCGCGAAAGTAATGCTGTTCCAACGCTGCGATCGCCTCAGCGCCGCCGAAACCGACCAATGGCTGGCGCAACAAGAGCAAGTTGCACCGGCCGGCATCGCCAACGTGGCCGCCAGCGTCAGCGAAACCGAATTCAGCGCCGCCATCGCCCGCATCCACGACTACATCGCCGCCGGCCACACCTACCAGGTCAACTACACCTATCGCCTGCGCTTCGATGCCTACGGCGACCCGCTGGCGCTCTACCGCAAGCTGCGCGCACGCCAGCCGGTGCCGTATGGCGCGCTGGTATGTTGTGAAGACGGCAGCGCCGTGCTGTCATTCTCGCCCGAACTGTTCGTCGCCCATGCCGGCGGCATGCTCAAGGCCAAACCGATGAAAGGCACGGCGCCGGCCGCGCCCGCCGCCGATGCGGATGCCGACGCCACCAATGCGCGCCGCGCGCTGGCGCTGGCCGGCGACGAAAAGAACCGAGCCGAAAACCTGATGATCGTCGACCTCCTGCGCAATGACCTGGGCCGCATCGCCGCGCCCGGCTCGGTGCAGGTGCCGCACCTGTTCGACGTGCGGCGCTACGGCCAGGTGCTGCAGATGACCTCGACCATCCGCGCCCGCCTGCGCACGGACATCACGCTGGCCGGCGCCATCGCCGCGCTCTACCCCTGCGGCTCGATCACCGGCGCGCCCAAGCGCCGCACCATGGAAATCATCGACGAACTGGAAAGCACGCCGCGCGGGCTCTATACCGGCGCCATCGGCTGGTTCGACGCCCCGCGCGCCGGCGGGCATGCGCTCGGCGACTTTTGCCTGTCGGTGCCGATCCGCACGCTGCAACTGCAAGCGCCGGAAGGCGGACTGCGCCGCGGCGTGCTGGGCGTGGGCGCGGGCATCGTCCATGACAGCGATGCCGCCTCCGAATACGCCGAATGCCAGTTGAAAGCCCGCTTTTTGACCGGCCTCGGCCATGCATTCAACCTGTTCGAAACCATGTACGCCACGCGCGAGGGATGCCGGCATCTCGACCTGCACCTGCAACGCCTGCGCACCTCCGCCGCAGCCTTCGGCTTCAACTTCGACGAAGCGGCAATCCATGCCGCGCTGGCAAAAGCCTGCGCCGGGTTCGACAGCGCGGCGGCATACCGCCTGCGGCTGGCGCTGGATGCGCAAGGCGGCATCACCATCCAGCACGCGGCGCTGGCGCCGCTGGGCGAATGCGTAAAAATATTCCTTGCCCCACATGCCACCGATAGCAGCGATTTCTTCCTGCGCCACAAGAGCACCCACCGCGCCGCCTACGACGCGGCATGGAAAGACGCCGAACAACGCGGCGGCTTCGACCTGCTGTTCTTCAATGAAAAGGACGAGCTGACCGAGGGCGGACGCAGCAATGTGTTCATCAAGCTGGATGGGCGCTGGGTGACGCCACCGCTGGAAGCGGGCTTGCTGCCGGGGGTGATGCGTTCGGTGCTGCTGGCCGATCCGGCGTGGGATGCCGTCGAACGCCCGGTCAGCCGCGGGGAGTTGATGCGGGCCGAGGCAATCGTGGTGTGCAATGCGCTGCGCGGGGCGGTCAAGGCAACGCTTGAGCTTTAGCCTCAACGCAGCGCCGCGTTCTCCTTCAATCCCTTCGCCTTGGCCTCGCTCTGCTCCGCCAGCGGCGCCAGATCGGCCAGGCTGTTTTCATCCCAGCCTCCGCCCAGGGCGGTGGCGAGCAATACGCTGGCCGCCATGCGGCGGTTCAGGATATCCAGCGCGGAGCGCTCGGCCGACAATGCCGTGGCCTGTGCGGTGATCACGTTCACATAGCTGACGGTGCCGGCCTTGTACTGGTTGAGGACCAGCGTCACCGCCTGGCGCGCCGATTGCACGGCTTCGTCCTGCACCGCCGCTTCCTGCTCCAGGATGCGCAGCGCGGCCAGGTTGTCTTCGACAGCCTGGAAGGCGGTCAGCACGGTCTGCTTGTATTGCGCCACCGTGCCGTCATACGCAGCGATGGCCTGGTCGGTGGCGGCGCGGCGCGCGCCGCCGTCGAAGATGCTCTGCGCCAGTTGCGGGCCGAGCGACCATACGCGCCCGGGCAGCGAGAACCAGTCGGCGAAGCTGGAGCTTTGGTAACCGCCCGAAGCCGACAGCGTCAGGCTGGGGAAATACGCCGCCTTGGCCACGCCGATATTGGCATTGGCCGCGGCCACGCGCCGCTCGGCGGCCGCCACGTCGGGGCGGCGCTCCAGCAGCATCGACGGCACGCCCTGCGGGATCGGCGGCGCCACCGCCGTCAGCGGCGCCTTGGGCAACGAGAAGGTCGATGGCGTCTTGCCGACCAGCAGTGCAATGGCGTGCTCCAGCTGGGCGCGCGACACGCCGTTGTCCAGCGCCTGCGCCTGGGCCGACTTCAACTGGCTCTGCGCCTGGATCACGTCCGACTTGGCGGCCACGCCGGCGGCATACTGGTTGAGCGTGAGCTGGTAGGAGCGCTGGTAAGCCTCGACGGTATCGTCCAACAGTTTTTGCTGGGCATCCAGCACGCGCAGTTGCAGGTAATTCTGCGCCAATGCCGCCTGGGCCGACAGGCGCGCCGCGGCCAGATCGGCCGCGCTGGCCTGGGCGCTGGCCTGGCTGGCTTCGACATCGCGCCGCAGCTTGCCCCAGATATCGGCCTCCCACGAGGCATTGAGCGCGAAGGCATACGAATTGCGCACACCGGCGCTGCCGGACGAAGAGGAGGACGAGGACGAACTGCCGGAACGCGAACGCGTGGCCGAGGCCGACGCATCCAGCGTGGGCGAATAGGCGGCGCGCGAACTCTGCACCAATGCCAGGGCGCTACGGAAATTGGCCTCGGCCAGCGCCAGGTTCTGGTTGGAGATATCGACCTGCGCCACCAGCGCGTTGAGTTGCGCATCGCCGAACATTTCCCACCACTTGCCGTCGGCCGTCAGCTCGCGCGGCTGGGCCGGCTTCCAGTTCTGGCCTTCCTTGAAGACGGCCGGCGCCTCGTCCATTTGCGGACGCACATAGTCGGGCCCGACCGAGCAGGCGGCCAGCGAGAAGGAAGCGGCCAGCGCCAGCAGCAGCGGCTTGATGGCCGGAGGCAGTTGGCGGGCGGCGTTGCGTTGTTGCGGTTTCATGCGTTTCTCCATGGCGGCAGCGTTCATGCCGCCGAGGTTTCGGTCTGGTTCTTGTTGCGGCCGAAGCGGCGCTGGCCCCAGGCGCGCAGGCGTTCCATGTACAGGTAGACCACCGGCGTGGTGTAGAGCGTGAGCAACTGGCTCACCACCAGGCCGCCGACGATGGATATGCCCAGCGGCTGGCGCAGCTCGGCGCCGTCGCCATGGCCGATGGCCAATGGGATCGCGCCCAGGAGCGCGGCCATGGTGGTCATCATGATCGGCCGGAAGCGCAGCTTGCAGGCCTCGAAGATGGCGTCGCGCGGGGACATGCCGCGGTTGCGTTCGGCATCCAGCGCGAAGTCGATCATCATGATGGCGTTCTTCTTGACGATGCCGATCAACAGGATCACGCCGATCAGCGCGATCAGGCTGAAATCTGTGCCGGTAAACATCAACGCCAGCAAGGCGCCCACGCCGGCCGACGGCAAGGTGGAGAGAATGGTGATCGGGTGGATCAGGCTTTCATACAGGATGCCCAGCACGATATACACCGCCAGCAAGGCCGTCAGGATCAGGATGGGCTGGCTCGACATCGAGGACTGGAAGGCATTGGCGGTGCCGGAGAAAGCCCCGTGCACATCGGTCGGCACGCCCAGCGTGGCCATGGCGCGCTCGATGGCCTCGGTGGCCTGCGACAGCGAGACGCCCTCGGCCAGGTTGAACGACAGCGTGGAAGCGACGAACTGCCCTTCATGGTTGACCGCCAGCGCCGTGTTGGTCGGCGCGAAACTGGCGAAGGCCGCCAGCGGGATCTGGGTGGACGCCGCGGTCGAAATGGTCTGCGCCAGGCCGGTATTGGCGTTGAGCTTGCCGGAAGCCGACAGCGCCGGCGGCGTCGACAGGGTCGAGGTGGTCGGCGACAGGTTGCTCGATCCGGCCAGGCTGACGTAGGTGTTCTTCAGGATTTCCGGGCTTTGCCAGTACTGCGGCGCCGCCTCCATCACCACGTGGTACTGGTTCATGCCGCTGTAGATGGTCGAGATCTGGCGCTGGCCGAACAGGTCCGACAGCGTCGAGTCGATCAGTTGCGGCGTCACGCCGGCGCGCATGGCGGTTTCGCGGTCGATGGTCAGCGTGGTCTGCAATCCCTTGTCCTGCTGGTCGGTGCTGACGTCCTCCAGCTCCTTCAGGTTGGAAAAGGCCAGACGGATCTTGGGCTCCCAGATGCGCAACAGGTTGAGGTCGTCGGACTTCAGGGTGTATTCGTACTGCGAATCGCTCTGGCGCGCGCCGACGCGGATATCCTGCACCGGCACCAGGAACAGGCTGGCGCCGGCCACGTGGGCCAGCTTCATGCGCAGCCGCCCGATCACGCGGTCGGCCGAGATCTTGCGCTCGGACAGCGGTTTCAGGGTCACGAACATATTGCCGCCGTTGCGCCGCTGGCCGCCGGTGAAGGCCACCACGTCGGCCACGGCCGGGTCTTCCTTGACGATCTCGATGAACTCGTTCAGCTTGACCTTCATCGCCTGGAAGGAAATCGCCTGGTCGCCGCGGATGCCGCCCACCAGGCGGCCGGTATCTTGCTGCGGGAAAAAGCCTTTGGGAATGGCCTTGTAGAGATAGACGTTCAGGGCGATGGTGGCCAGCAAAATCAGCATCATCAGGGGCGCCGCGCGCAGCGCCCAGGCCAGCGAGCGCTCATAGCCCAGCAGCATGTCGTTGAAGATATGCTCGGTCTGGCTGGCGATCTTCTGCAGCAGCGGATGGCGCCGCCGGCGCCGTTCTTCGTCCTGCCGCGGGTCATGACGCAACAGCGCCGCGCACATCATCGGCGTGGTGGTCAGCGACACCACCAGCGACACCAGGATGGCCACCGACAGCGTGATGGCGAACTCGCGGAACAGGCGGCCGACGATGCCTTCCATCAGCAGGATGGGAATGAACACGGCGATCAGCGAGATGCTCATCGACAGCACCGTGAAGCCGACTTCCCTCGCCCCCAGCATGGCGGCCCTGACCGGCTTCATGCCGGCCTCGATGTGGCGCGAAATGTTTTCCAGCACCACGATGGCGTCGTCCACCACGAAACCGGTGGCAATCGTCAGCGCCATCAGCGACAAGTTGTCCAGGCTGAAACCGGCCAGATACATGATGCCGAAGGTGCCGATCAGCGACACCGGAACGGCGACGGCCGGGATCAGCGTGGCGCGCACATTGCGCAGGAACAGGAACACCACCATGATCACCAGCGCCACCGACAGCATCAGGGTGAACTCGGTCTCCTTGAGCGAGGCGCGGATGGTGGGCGTGCGGTCCATCACCACCTTCATGTCGATGGCGGCGGGAATCGATGCCTGCAATTGCGGCAGCAGTTCCTTGACGCTGTCGACGGTGTCGATGATGTTGGCGCCGGGCTGGCGGTTGACGATCACCAGCACCGACGGCTTGCCGTTGGCTGAGCCGGCGTTGCGCACGTCGGCCACCGAGTCGCGCACCTCGGCCACGTCGCGCACGCGCACCGGCGTGCCGTTGCGGTAGGACACGATCAGCGGCGCATATTCGGCGGCGGTCTTGGCCTGGTCGTTGGCGTAGATCTGCCAGTTGCGTTCGCCATCTTCCAGGATGCCCTTGGGCCGGTTGGCATTGGTGGCGGCCACCGCGGTGCGCACGTCGGCGCTGCCGATGCCGTACTTGTTCAACGCCGTCGGGTTCAGCTCGATACGCACCGCCGGCTGCGAGCTGCCGCCCACGCTGACCTGCCCCACTCCGCGCACCTGCGACAATTTCTGCGCCACGATGCTGTCGGCGGCGTCGTACATCTGGCCCTGGGTCAGGGTGTCCGAGGTCAGCGCCAGGATCATGATCGGGGCGTCGGCCGGGTTCACCTTGCGGTAGGTCGGATTGCTCGGCATGCCGGTGGGCAGCAGGTTGCGCGCCGCGTTGAGCGCCGCCTGCACGTCGCGCGCGGCGCCGTCGATGTCGCGGCTGAGGTCGAACTGCAGCGTGATGCGGGTCGAGTTCTGCGAACTGGTCGAGGTCATCTCGGTCACGCCCGCGATCGAGCCCATGGCCCGCTCCAACGGCGTAGCCACGGTCGCGGCCATGGTTTCCGGGCTGGCGCCGGGCATCGATGCCGAGATCGAGATGGTCGGGTAATCCACCTGCGGCAGCGGCGACACCGGCAGCAGGCGGAACGCCACCATGCCCGACAGCGCGACGCCGATCGTCAGCAAGGTAGTGGCGATGGGCCGCCGGATGAAAGGGAGCGAGATGTTCATGGCGCTCCGGATCTACACGGCCGGCGGCAGCGATGGCGCCTTGCCGTCATGGTCGTCGTCATGGCCCGGCTCCTGCTGGCCGAAGCGCTTGCGCAGGCGGCGCGCCAGGCGGTCGAACGCGAGGTAGATCACCGGCGTGGTGAACAGCGTGAGCACCTGCGACACCAGCAAGCCGCCGACCATGGTGATGCCCAGCGGCTGGCGCAGCTCGGAGCCGACGCCGGTGCCCAGCATCAGCGGCAGCGCGCCCAGCAAGGCCGCCATGGTGGTCATCAGGATCGGACGGAAACGCAGCAGGCAGGCCTGGTAGATCGCCTCGCGCGGGCTCTTGCCTTCATGCCGCTCGGCCTCCAGCGCGAAGTCGATCATCATGATGGCGTTTTTCTTGACGATGCCAATCAGCAGGATGATGCCGATGATGCCGATGATGCCCAGGTCGGTGCGGGAAATCATCAGCGACAGCAGCGCCCCCACCCCGGCCGACGGCAGCGTCGAGAGGATGGTGATCGGGTGGATGTAGCTTTCATACAGCACGCCCAGCACGATGTACATGGTCACCACCGCCGCCAGGATCAGCCACAGCGTATTGGACAATGAGGCCTGGAACGCCAGCGCCGCGCCCTGGAAATTGGTCACGGTGGAATCCGGCATGCCGATCTCGGCCTCGGCCGCCTTGATGGCCTTGACCGCCTCGCCCAGCGAGGCGCCCGGCGCCAGGTTGAACGAAATGGTCGCGGCCGGGAACTGGCCGATATGGTTGACCACCAGCGGCGCGGTGCGCTCCGTGACGGTGGCGATCGACGACAGCGGCACCTGGTTGCCGCTGGATGTCACCAGGTAGATGCTGCCCAGCGCCGACGGGCCGAGCTGGAACTCCGGCTTGACCTCCATCACCACGCGGTACTGGTTCGATTGCGTGTAGATGGTGGAAATGAGACGCTGGCCGAACGCGTTGTACAGGGCATTGTCGATGGCGGCGGTAGTGATGCCCAGGCGCGACGCCGCGTCGCGGTCGATCTCGACATAGGCTTGCAAACCCTTGTCCTGCAAGTTGGTGGCGACGTCGGCCAGTTCGGGCGCCTGTTGCAGGCGTCCGATCAGCTTGGGCACCCAGGCGCTGAGCGTGTCCGGGTCGGCGTCTTCCAGCGTGAACTGGTATTGCGTGCGCGAGACGCTGTCTTCAATGGTCAGGTCCTGCACCGGCTGCATGTAGAGCGTCACGCCCGGCACCTGCCTGGCCAGCGTGGGCTGCAGGCGGCGGATCACGTCGGCGGCGGAAACGTCGCGCTCCCCGTGCGGCTTCAGGTTGATCAGCATGCGGCCGCTGTTCAGGGTGGCATTGGTGCCATCCACGCCGATGAAGGACGACAGGCTTTCCACCGCCGGGTCTTCCAGCACCACCTTGGCCAGGGCTTGCTGCTTTTCGCCCATGGCGCCGAACGACACCGATTGCGAGGCTTCGGAAATGCCCTGGATCACCCCGGTGTCCTGCTGCGGGAAAAAGCCCTTGGGGATGAACACATACAGCAGCACCGTCAGCGCCAGCGTGCCGAGGGCGACCAGCAGCGTCAGGCGCTGGCGGTTCAGCACCCACTCCAGCATCACGCCGTAGCGCGCGATCACGCGGTCGAAGAACAGCTGGCTCTTGTGGTAGAACCAGCCCTGCTCTTCTTCCGGCTGGTGGCGCAACAGGCGCGCGCACATCATGGGCGTGAGCGTGAGCGACACCACCGCCGAGATCAGGATGGACACCGCCAGCGTGACGGCGAATTCATGGAACAGCCGCCCTACCACGTCGCCCATGAACAGCAGCGGGATCAGCACCGCGATCAGCGAGAAGGTCAGGGAGATGATGGTGAAGCCGATCTGCTCGGCGCCCTTCAGGGCCGCCTGCATGGGCTTCATGCCCTCTTCGATGTAGCGCGAGATGTTCTCGATCATCACGATGGCGTCGTCGACCACGAAGCCGGTGGCAATCGTCAGCGCCATCAGCGTCAGGTTGTTGATCGAGAAGCCGGCGATATACATCACCGCAAAGGTGCCCACCAGCGACAGCGGCACCGCCACGCTGGGAATGATGGTGGCCGGGACATTGCGCAGGAACACGAAGATCACCATCACCACCAGCATCACCGACAGCATCAGCTCGAACTTCACGTCCGCCACCGAGGCGCGGATGGTGGTGGTGCGGTCGGTCAGGATGTGCACGTCGATCGCGCCGGGCAGGCTGGCCTGCAGCTGCGGCAGGATCTTCTTGATGCTGTCGACCACCGAGATCACGTTGGCGCCGGGCTGGCGCTGGATATTGACGATCACCGCCGGCTGGGCGTTGGCCCAGGCGCCCAGGCGCACGTTCTCGGCGCCGTCGACCACGTCGGCCACGTCGGAGACGCGGATCGGCGCGCCGTTCTTGTAGGCGATGATCAGGTTGCGGTACTCGTCGGCCGAACGCAACTGGTCGTTGGCGTCGATGGTGGAGGCGCGCGCGGGGCCGTCGAAGCTGCCCTTGGCCTGGTTGACGTTGGCGTTGCCGATGGCGGTGCGCATGTCGTCCAGGTTCAGGCCCAGCGCGGCGATGGCGCGCGGGTTCAGCTGCAGGCGCACCGCCGGGCGCTGGCCGCCCGACAGGCTGACCAGGCCGACCCCGGAGAGCTGCGAGATCTTTTGCGCCAGGCGGGTATCGATCAGGTCCTGCACCTTGGGCAGCGGCATGGTCTTGGAGGTGACCGCCAGCGTGATGATGGGCGTGTCGGCCGGATTGACCTTGCTGTAGACCGGCGGCATCGGCAGGTCGGACGGCAGCAGGTTGCCGCCGGCATTGATCGCCGCCTGCACTTCCTGCTCGGCGATGTCGAGGCTGAGATCGAGGTTGAACTGCAGCGTGATGACCGACGCCCCGCCCGAGCTGGTGGACGACATCTGCTTCAAGCCGGGCATCTGGCCGAACTGGCGTTCCAGCGGCGCGGTGACCGAAGACGTCATCACGTCCGGGCTGGCGCCGGGATAGAGCGTGGTGACCTGGATGGTCGGGTAATCGACTTCCGGCAAGGCCGACACCGGCAATTGCCGGTAGGCGACGATGCCCACCAGCAGGATCGCCAGCATCAACAGCGATGTGGCGACCGGCCGCAGGATGAACTGGCGGGATGGATTCATGCGGGCGCCTTATTTGCTGCCGTTATTGCCGTTGCCGCCGGCGGCTTCGCGCTGGCGGCGCAACTCCATCATCTTCTGGCGGCGCTGGTCTTCGGGCAGCTTCTTGATCTCTTCGCCGAACTCGCCGGCGTCGATGCGCTTGTTGAGTTCTGCCCAGCGCTTCTGGCGCTCTTCTACCGACATGTCGCCTGGCCCGCCCGGCTGACCGCCCTGGCCCTGGTTACTCTTGCCGTGGCGGCGCGCATTCGGGTTTTCCGCGGTCAGCTTGTTGGTCGGATCGTCGGCGCTGCCGCGCATCACGGCTTCCACCTTGGCGCCTTCGCGCAGGCGGTCGATGCCGTCGATCACCACGGTCTCGCCGGCGGCCACGCCATCGGTGACCGCGGTCACGTCGCCCTGCACCGCGCCGGTCTTGATGTTGCGCACGGTGACGGTATTGTCGTCCTTGACCACATACACGAACAGGCCCTTGGAACCGCGCTGGATCGCCGCGCTGGGGATCACGGTGGCGCCCTCTTCGGTGCTGAGCAGCAAGCGGATATTGACGAACTGGTTGGGGAACAGCGCGTAGTCGGTGTTGGGGAACTGCGCCTTCAACTTGACCGTGCCGGTGGTGGCGTCGACCTGGTTATCGATGGTCAGCAGCATGCCGTCGGCGAGCTTTTTCTTTTGCTCGCGGTCCCAGGCCTCGGTGGGCAGCTTGCGCCCGCTTTGCAGCTGGCGCAGCACGCTGGGAATATTGTCTTCCGGGATGCTGAAGATGGCGGTGATCGGCTGCAACTGGGTGATGATCACCAGGCCGTTGGTATCGCCGGTGGTGATGTTGTTGCCGACGTCGGCCTGCCTCAGGCCGAGGCGGCCGCTGATGGGCGCCGTCACGCGCGCGAACGACAATTGCAGCCGGGCGCTGGCCAGCGCGCCCTCATCGGTCTTGACCGCGCCTTCGTATTGCTTGACCAGCGAGGCTTGCGTGTCGACCTGCTGGCTGGCGATGGAATCCTGCGCCAGCAGGGTCTGGTAGCGCTTCAGGTCGAGCCGGGCCGAATTGAGCAAGGCGCGGTCGCGCGCCAGTTGGCCTTCGGCCTGGGTCACCGCCACCTGGAACGTGCGCGGGTCGATCTCGGCCAGCAGGTCGCCGGCCTTGACCAGTTGGCCTTCCTTGTAATGCAGCTTCAGCAGTTGGCCATCCACGCGGGCGCGCACGGTCGCGGTGGCCATCGGCGTCACAGAACCCAGGCCATTGAGGTAGATGTCGACGTTCTGCACCCTGGCCTTGGCCCCCCCTACCGGCATGGTCTGGGCCCCGGGGCCGCCGCCGCGCGGCCCGCCCGGGCCCGGACGGGCGCCGGGGCTCATCCCCATAGCGGCCATCTGCGCCGTATCGGTCTTTTTCTTGGTCCAGTACTTGTAACCGGCGCCGGCGACGATCGCCAGCACGATGACCCAGAACCACCAACGCCGCAGGATGCTGCCCCCGGATGGCGGCCGGCTGCCTTGTGGCGGGGTGGGATTGGAAGGGGATGGCTGCCCGGAATTTGCTGTGTTTGTCATGTGATGAAAACCAACCTACTGATCGCGGAGGAAAGTCCCGGCCAGAGCGCCCGTGCGGACGCCCTGGCTTGAAAGTCGCAAAGGACACGGGATGAGGGCCTGGCCATGGCCGGCCTGGCCCTCATCCGGTGTACTCCGCCACGGCGCATGCGGCGCCATGAACCGGGCAAGAATATTGCATTGCAGGCAATGCGCCGGCATACCGCCCGCCTGCCGTGCACAGCCGTTGCGGGTGGCTCGCAGTGTACCCAGCAAACGGCCGGCGCGCCACGAATAACAGACGCCCAAATACCCGCCAAATGCGCGGCTGGGGGCCGACATGCAAAAGCCTTGCGGTTGGCGCCGCAAGGCTTTTGCCGGGGTCACCGGCCCGGAAAACCTTCCGGGCGCGGCGACCAGGCTTCACGCGGCCCTGCCGCACGGCACGGCGCACCTCACTTCACACCTCACTTCACACCTCACTTGGCTGCCGGTGCGGTTGCGTCGGGCGCCGGCTTGCCGCCGTGGTCGCCGCGATGCAAGGAGCCCTTGCGCTCATGCTGCATGCGCTCGAAGTGATGACGTTCCATCTTGGCGAACTCCGTATCGAAGGTCTTTTGCTGTTCCGGCGACAAGGCGGCGTAGAACTCCTTGGTGGCCGCGATGCGCTGCTCAGCGAAGGCTTCGCGCTTGCGCATGAACTCCAGCTTCTTGTCCAGGCGTTCAGGCGTGGTCAGCTTGGCGAACTCTTCCTTGCTCGGACGCGCGGCCGGGTCGAACGGGGCCGGCTGGGTCTTGTCCAGGAACAGCTTCCAGGCGGCTTCCTGGGAAGCGGTGATCTTCAGCTTGTCGTGCAGCTCGGCCTGGCGCTTGGCGCGCATCTGCTCGAACCTGGCGATTTGCTCGGCGCTGGGAGCGCGGCCGTGCTGGCCTTCCGGCGGCGGGACCTGGGCGAATGCCGCCACGGTCACTGCGCTGATGCTCGCTGCGGCGATGCCGGCCAGGATGCGGGTCTTGAAATTCGACATGATTTACTCCTTTGTGATGTCGTGCTGTCTTTGCACGGTTCCCATTAAACCGGCCGCGTGTATCGCCAATTTTTCCCCTGTGGCGTCATTTGTATCGTTTTGTATATCGGCAAGCCGCCGAAGTATCGTTTTATGTCGGCGCCTACCCTTGTTAAGAGGCGATACAAATCGCCGCTCCACGGCCTGGCAAGTTCGGCATAATCCCATTCATGGATACAAATACTCACATTCTCATCGTCGACGACGACCGCGACATTCGCACCTTGCTGGCCGAATACCTGGACAGCAACGGCCTGCGCACGCTGACCGCCACCAATGGCGCCGAGATGCGCAAGACGCTGGAAGAGTCCCGGATCGACCTGATCGTGCTCGACCTGACCCTGCCGGGCGAGGACGGGCTGACCCTGTGCCGCAACCTGCGCGCCACGTCGAACGTGCCGGTGATCATGCTGACCGCGCGCGGCGAGCCGCTGGACCGCATCCTGGGACTGGAGATGGGCGCCGACGATTACCTGGCCAAGCCCTTCGAGCCGCGCGAACTGTTCGCCCGCATCCGCAGCGTGCTGCGCCGCACGCAGGCGCTGCCGCCCAACATGGCGCAGCCGGACGCGGCGGCCATGCGCTTTGCCCACTGGACGCTGGACCTGACCGCGCGCCACCTGGTGAACCGGGATGGCGTGGTGGTGGCGCTGTCGGGCGCCGAGTTCCGCCTGCTCAAGGTATTCCTCGACCATCCCAACCGCGTGCTCAACCGCGACCAGTTGCTGGAGCTGACCCAGGGCCGCGAGTCCGACCCGTTCGATCGCTCGGTGGATATCCAGATCAGCCGCCTGCGCCAGAAACTGGGCGACGACGCCCGCACGCCGGCGATCATCAAGACCGTGCGCAACGAAGGCTACGTGCTGGCCACAGCCGTGACGGCGGAAGGCGCGGGCCGCGCGCCATGAAGGGATTGAAGGATTTCGCCGGCTCCATCGGCAACCGCATCTTCGTGCTGCTGCTGGCCGGGATCGTGGTGGCCATCGCCGCCACCACCTGGCTGGCGTCCAACGAGCGCAAGAGTTCGCTGCGCGAACTGCGCTTCCAGCATCTGGCCGAGCGCATCGAGCAGCTGGTACAGGCGGTCGACGATATTCCGGCCGAGCAGCGCCCCATCGTGTTGCAAGCCGCCGCCAACTTCGGCTTCGAAGCGAATATCGTGGGCGACATGAACGACGCGGCTGGCGCCAATGCCAGCACCGGCCCGGTGATCGACATCCTGCAGGCGCGGCTGGGCAGCGAGCGCAAGATCGCGGTGCAGCGCGAGACCGAATGCGCTTCGCCCTACCGGGCCGAAGCCCCGCATCGTGAAATCTGCCGCGTAGTCTACGTGAGCCTGCACGACCACAGCCTGCTGCGGCTGCGCCTGCACCAGCCGGGCGAACCGCCGGTCATGCGTGGCCGCAGCGGCCCGTATGGGCTGCAATACATCGCGCTGTTCCTGATCCTCATCGCCATCCTGGCCTACCTGGTGGCGCGCATGGCGACCCGCCCGATCCGCAAGCTGGCGCAGGCGGCGGCCGAACTGGGGCGCGACATCGACCATCCGCCGCTGCCGGAAACCGGCCCCAGCGAGATCCGCCAGGCAGCGCATGCCTTCAATGCGATGCAGGCGCGCATCCGGCGCCAGATCCAGCACCGCACCCACATGCTGGCCGCCATCACGCACGACCTGCAAACGCCGCTGACGCGCCTGCGCCTGCGGCTGGAAAAGGTCGCCGATCCCGAACTGCAGCAACGGCTGATCGACGATCTTGCGGTCATGCACGGCATGGTGCGCGAGGGCCTGGACCTGGCGCGCAGCATGGACTCGTCGGAAAAGATACAGGCGCTGGATATCGACTCGCTGCTCGACAGCGTCTGCGCCGACGCCGCCGATGCCGGGCAGGACGTGACGCTGCAAGGCAGCACCCGCGCCTTCGTCATGGCGCAACCGGGCGCCCTGCGCCGCTGCCTGACCAACCTGCTCGACAATGCCTGCAAATACGGCCAGTTGGCGCGGGTATCGGTCTCGCTGGAACAGCAGAAGATCGCCATCCGCATCCGCGACCAGGGTCCCGGCATTCCGGAAGCGGAACTGGAATCGGTGTTCGAACCCTTCTACCGCCTGGAGGCGTCGCGCTCGCGCGACACCGGCGGTACCGGACTGGGGCTGACGATTGCGCTCAACATCGTCGAGAACCATCATGGTTCGCTGAAGCTGCGCAATCTGGCCGAAAGCGGGCTGGAGGCGCTGCTGGAACTGCCGGTGATGCCGGCCGGGAAACCCCGCATCAACTGACGCCGCCGGCAGAAAAAGGGAAAAGGAAAAACGCAAAAGGCGCATCCCTTGCAAGGGGATGCGCCTTTTTCAATGGCAGCGGACAATCCGGCCGATATCAGCCGAAGTAGTTCAAGCCCAGCGCCGCATTGACTTCCGACATGGTCTGCGCCGCCACCGCGCTGGCGCGCTCGGTGCCGCGCTTCAACATCGCCAGCACTTCGCCTCGATCCCTGGCGAAATGTTCGCGGCGGGTGCGGATCGGCTCCAGCATTTCTTGCAGGATGCCTTCCAGGCGGCGCTTGACCACGCTGTCGCCGAGGCCGCCGCGGGTGTAGTGCGCCTTCAGTTCTTCCACCGCGGCGCGGTCGGGATCGAAGGCATCGAGGAACATGAACACCACGTTGCCCTCGACCTGGCCCGGATCGTCCACCCGCAGATGGTTGGGGTCGGTGTACATGCGATGCACGGCCTGCTTGATCTCGGCCGGGGTGGCGCCCAGCGCGATCGAGTTGCCCAGCGACTTGCTCATCTTGGCCTTGCCGTCGATGCCCGGCAGGCGCGCCGTTTCCGACAGCACTTCCTTGCACTCCACCAGCACTTCACGGCCGACGGTGGCGTTGAATTTGCGCACCAGCTCGTTGGTCTGCTCGATCATGGGCAACTGGTCGCCGCCCACCGGCACCAGTTGGCCCTTGAAGGCGGTGATGTCGGCGGCCTGGCTGACCGGATAGGTCAGGAAGCCGGCCGGGATGTCGCGCTCGAAGCCGCGCAGGCGAATCTCTTCCTTGATGGTGGGGTTGCGCTCCAGGCGCGACACCGTCACCAGGTTCAGCAGCACCATCGACAGTTCGTACAGTTCGCGCACCTGCGACTGGATGAAGATGGTCGACTTTTCCGGGTCGATGCCGACGGCGAGGTAATCCAGCGCCACTTCCAGCACGTTGTCGGTGACCTTCTGGTGGCGGCCGACGTTGTCGGTCATGGCCTGGGTGTCGGCCAGCAGCAGGAACTGGTTGGCGGTTTCCTGCAGCGCCACGCGCGACTTGAGCGAGCCGATGTAATGGCCGAGGTGCAGCGGGCCGGTGGGACGGTCGCCGGTGAGGACGGTGGGACGTGCGGCTGGAGCGTTGGATGCGGGGGCGTTCGAAGACATGGACATTCCTGGTCAAATCGATTATCTGGAATGCCGCCGGTCCGAAGCGTAAAAACAATGCCGCCGGAACCGGCGGCATCACATTGTCAAACTGTGTGAAAACGGGCCGCCTGGGTCAGGCGCGCCACCAATGCTGGATTTTCGCAAGCTGGATTCGGGAAAACATGGCAGCGAGTATAGCATTGCCGGCGCCCCATGTTGCGCCGCACCGGCTGCCCGTACCGAAAAAAACGGCCGCCCAGGATGCCGCCGCCGGATATTCCGGCAATAAAAAACCGCATCCGGGGATGCGGTTTTCAGAATGGCCGGGATGGTTCAGTATGCGCCCGGCGGCGGCCCGTAGTACACCGGCGCGGGCCCGTAATACCCCGGAGGGGGCGGCGGCGCGTAATAGTAATAGCGGCGCGGATGATAGACATAGGCGGTAGCCTGGCGCTGGCTCTCGACCTGGTTGCCCTTGCTGTACATGCATTGGGTATAGGTCATGTCGTAGCGCTGCTGCATCGAATAGTTGCCGCCGGCGGCCGCATTGCTGCCCGCGGCGCTGCCCACCAGCAAGCCGCCGCCGGCGCCGATGGCCGCACCGGCGCCGGCATTGCCCGACGCCGCGCCTACCAATGCGCCGGCCACGGCGCCGACGGCAGTGCCCACGGCGGCGCTGTTGACCGTATTGTTCTGGGTCTGCTGCGCCTGGCCGCCAATGGCTTCCTGCGCGTATTGCTGGCACTGCATCTGGTCGGCGCGGAACTGTTCATAGCTCTTGTCCTTGCCCGGCATGGCCATGACCGACGGGCCGGTCGGCACGCTGACGCAACCGCCCAGCGCCAGCAAGGCACCGATGGCGGTGGCCGTTGTGGCTGTCTTGTAGATGGGTTTCACGATATGTCCTCGATGTTTCCTGGATGTTTCCTGTTTCGCCGGCGGCGGCGTGGCACGGCAAGCTCCGCTCCGGATCCGCGCCGCGGTTATTGTGGCGGCGCGCCCGGAGTGCCTGGCGTGTTGGGCACCACTTTCATCCAGTTGCTGGGGCAGCTCTGGACGTAGGGGTAGTAAGCCTTCGATTCCGGGCAGTAATACCAGTAATCCTGGCGCGGCTGCTCGATGTAGACCGGCGGAGGCGCGCGTTCGATATAGACCGGCGGGGGATAGTAGACCGGCGGCGGCACCCATATCGGCCCGCCGATCACCACGCCGCCATAAAAACGGGGATGCGCATAAGTCGCCGCGCTGGCCATCAGGCCGGCCACGGCAAGCGCGCCACACATTCCGATTGCCGCTAACTTTTTCATTGTTCGCCTCTGCGAATTACCACCCTCCGGCCGCGCCTGCGGCCGGTCTCCTGTCGCGCCTTGCCTGCATTTCCTACCTGCAGCTTTTTCCTCAATCCCGGCAATCCCACGCCAGGCCTGCCTGCAAGCGCATCGGGCGCATGAAAGCAATATACGCCGCGCTCCGCCGGAAAACCTGAGTTGTTTCAATTCGTAACCCAAATAAATATTGCTATACATAAGGCTGCAAGGTCTTTGCAATCGGGGCCCTGGATGGTCGCTGCGAGGATGACAACGGGATGGCTGGAATTGGGGCACACGGGCTCCGGAAAAGGAAGCGGGGCATGGACGCCATCGCCCATGCCCCGCTCATGCCATGCTTGCCGGCCGGGAAGATCAGCCCGGCCGGGTCATCTCTTCCGGCTTGATCCACTCGGCGAATTGCTGCTCGGTCACATAGCCCAGCGCCAGGGCGGCTTGCTTGAGGGTGGTGCCGTCGTGGTGAGCCTGCTTGGCGATCTTGGCGGCCTTGTCGTAGCCGATGTGCGGCGCCAGCGCGGTCACCAGCATCAGCGAACGCTCCATCAGGTCGGCGATGCGTTCGCGGTTGGCTTCGATGCCGCGCGCGCAGTGCTCCTCGAAGCTGGCCATGCCGTCGGCCAGCAGGCGCACGCTTTGCAGGAAGTTATGGATGATCACCGGCTTGAAGACGTTGAGCTCGAAGTTGCCGGATGCGCCGCCGATATTGAGCGCGACGTCGTTGCCGAACACCTGGGCGCACAGCATGGTCAGCGCTTCGCATTGGGTCGGGTTGACCTTGCCGGGCATGATGGAGCTGCCCGGCTCGTTTTCCGGAATGGTGATTTCGCCCAGGCCCGAGCGCGGGCCGGAAGCCAGCCAGCGAACATCGTTGGCGATCTTCATCAACGCCGCCGCCAATGTTTTGAGGCCGCCGTGGGCCGCCACCAGCGCATCATGCCCGGCCAGCGCGGCGAACTTGTTGGGCGCGGTCTTGAACGGGAAGCCGAAATGCCTGGCCAGCTCCGCTGCGACGCGCTCGCCGAATTCGGGATGGGCGTTCAGGCCGGTGCCCACCGCGGTGCCGCCGGCGGCCAGCTCGGACACGCCGTTGAGCGTGGCGATGATGGCCGCTTCGGCATGCGCCAGTTGGGCCACATAGCCGGAGAATTCCTGTCCCAGCGTCAACGGTGTGGCGTCCTGCAAGTGGGTGCGGCCGATCTTGACCACGTCGGCGAATTTGGCGGATTTTTCTTCCAGGGTGGCGCGCAGCTTGTGCAGCGAGGGGATCAGGTGCGCCGCCACCGCCATGCAGGCCGCCACATGCATGGCCGTCGGGAAGATGTCGTTGGACGACTGGGCGCGGTTGACGTCGTCGTTGGGGTGGATCAGGCGTTCTTCGCCGCGCACGCCGCCCAGGATTTCCGAGGCGCGGTTGGCCAGCACTTCGTTCATGTTCATGTTGCTCTGGGTGCCGGAACCGGTCTGCCAGACCGACAGCGGGAACTCCAACGGATGCTTGCCGGCGATGACTTCGTCGGCGGCGGCGATGATGGCGTCCGCCTTCTTGCCATCGAGCTTGCCCAGGTCGCGGTTGACGCTGGCGCAGGCGCGCTTGACCGCCGCCAGCGCCACGATCAGCTCGGCCGGCATGCGTTCGGTGGAAATGCGGAAGTGATGCAGCGAGCGTTCGGTCTGTGCGCCCCATAGCCTGTCGTCCGGGACTTCGATCAGGCCAAAGGTATCGCGCTCCATGCGGTGTTTCATGATGCTTCTTCTCCGTAAGTATGGGAAGCCACCCGGACAGGCGGCGCAAGCGGGTGCGCGCCTCCTCCCGAAACAGCTTCCGAAGGCCGGGAACGGCCCGATAACCCCGTACGGCTCTGGCTAAGCACTGGCTGAGCAATATGAGATGCTGAAACCGACACCGCGCGGCATGGCCGGGCGGGATATTCAAACGTTCTTAGTTTAGCTGCTGGCGGGGCCGTCTGCAGGAAGCAGCGGCGGGAAGTGCTGGCGGTTCTGGTGCTGGGATTCTGATACTGTGGCGGCGCGCCCCGGCGCCGTTGCCATGCAAGCGGGCTTATGCGCCCGGCTTGCCGCCTGCGGGAGGATCGGGCAGGACACAGGCGTCGAGCACCTGCAGGTCATTGTCCTTGGCGAAGTTGACGACGAAGTGGTAGGCCAGCGGATCGAGATCGCGCAGCGCCTGGTTGACCGCCACGGAGCGGATGCCGTTGATCATCGTCGGCAACACGTAGGGAGAGTACTTCAGGTGGGCATTGCGCCCGCCCGAACCTTCAGGGCGGAAGCACGACATCACGCCGCACAGCCGTTCCGCCCAGTCGCTGGGACGAAACTGCCTGCCATCCGAGGTTTGCCCGAGAATGATGAATTCTTGCGCCGGCGCGTTGGAGGGTTTGATGGGATCAGCCATACGTGCAGTTCTTCTAAAGCGCTTGCAACCGAATGCCCTTGTCCTGTTGGGACCGGAGCCCTGAGTTCCGAGGTGCCTTCGCAATCGATGCGTGGGTGCCTGCGGCTGTATGTATTATATCTTATAGAAGACCTGGCTTCTACCGGTCTTCCGTCCCGCCCGGCCTCCCTGCCGCTGATTGCCGCCTGCCGCCGCTTGCGGCCCTTCCTGTTGCCGGGCCACAGCCTTTGTCCAGCCTGCATGCAATGCCAGGCGGCAAGTTTCCCCTCTCGTGCGAAAACGGAAGTATACCGGCATGCGCAGCCATGCGCCAAAAAACAAGCGGGCCTGAGCCCGCTTGCTTGTCCATCCCGAGGGGCGTCAGCCCATCCACACCGCCACCGACAGCAGCAGCAGCAGGAACATCCACAGCAGCAAAGCGCGCCAGACCAGGCCCACCGTACTTTGCAGCGTGCGCGGGGACGGCGTATCGCCGGGCAGGCCATCGGTTTCTTCCGGCAAGGTGTCGACCGTGGTGGCGTCGACCGGCAGGACGATGCCGGCCGCAGCTTCCTTGGCGGTGCCGAAGCGCACGCCCATCGCGCCGCCGCCTGCGGCCAGGATGATGCCGGCCGCCTCATCGTCCCAGCGGCTGGCGAAGTTGCGCCAGGCGTAGATCGCGTCCTCGAAGTTGCCCACCACGGCGAATGCGGCCGCGGTCAGGCGCGCCGGGATCCAGTCGATCCAATAGAAGGCGCGCGCGGCGAAACGGCCAAAGGCCTCGTATTTCATATGATCGGGCTCGTTCCAGGCGCGCGACAGGTATTCGGAGACGCGGTACATCACTGCCAGTGCGGGGCCGGCCGGCATCAGGAACCAGAAGAACACGCCGAACACATGGCGATGCGTGGTGATCAGCGCGCGCTCGGCGGCGATGCGGGAGATTTCGCTCACATCCATGCCGGCGGTGTCCTGCTTGGTCCATTCGGCCAGCAGCGCGCGCGCCGTCATTTCATCGCCGCCGTTCAATGCCAGCTGGATCGAGGTGAAGTAATGGCTGTAGTGGCGAAAACCCAGCGTCAGGTAGACGATCAGCACGTTCCATGCGAACGCCGCAATCGGGCTGATGTGCAGGCACAGCCAGTAGATGAGCGCGGCGGGAACGGTCAATGCGCCGACCATTACCGCCCAGCCGAGCCGGCCGTGGTGCGCGTGGCCGGCATTGAACCACCCCTCTATGCTGCCGGCGAAGGACTTGATCGATGCATAAATCGGATTATCCGCACGCAGTGGTTTGAGTTGTTCGATTAACAGCGCAAAGAGAATGGAGAGGAATGTCATCAAGCGGCCTTAGGTGTCTCTATAGCCAGTACGATAGCGCAGTGCATGATGGGAATCAAACAATTGATTCGCCCGTAGGGTTTAATGCACGGCAAGCGCTGCCCGGCCTGTGCCTCAGCTACGCAGAAAATGGAAAAGATTGCGCAGCATGCCGGCCGTGGCGCCCCAGATGAAATAGCGCTGGTAAGGCATGGTATAGAAACTGCGGCGGCCTACCGGCTGCGGCAGGTCGATCGAGCGGCGCTGGTGGTTGAGGCCGTCCATCAGGAACGCCAGCGGCACCTCGAAGATCTCGGCCACCTCGCGCGGGTCGGCGACGGTGTCGAACGGCGGCTGGATCAGGCCGGCAACGGGGGTGACGCGATAGCCGGTGCCAGTCAGGTAATCCGGCAAGGAACCGATGACTTCGACATGGCTGCGCGGCAGCCCGATTTCCTCTTCGGTCTCGCGCAGCGCGGTATCGATGGCCGAACTGTCGTAGTCTTCACGCCGCCCGCCCGGGAAACTGATCTGGCCAGCGTGGTCTTTCAGGTCGGCGGTGCGCTGGGTAAACAACACGGTCAGGCCTTCGGGGCGCAGCACGATGGGAATCAACACCGAGGCCAGCCGGAACCGCCCCTTGGCATCGGCCAGGCGGGCCAACTGGTCGCCGCTGTGCTCCGGCTCCCAGCGCGGCGGATCGGCGAAGCGCCGGCGCAGCCAATCGGCATTCAGGCGCGCAGCCTCCAGCGCGCCCTCGCCGGCGACGGCATCCACTGGAAGAATGACAGGGTCGAAACTGGCCACGGTGATCGGCTTAGTGTTTGCAGCCCGGAACCGGGCGGAAATGAAAAAGGGGCGTCGCGAGACACCCCTTTTCCTGAAGCATAAGCATGCCGGGAATTACTCAGCAGCCTTTGCAGCGCGGCTGGGCAGCTTTTCTTTGATGCGAGCCGACTTGCCCGAACGCTCGCGCAGGTAGTACAGCTTGGCGCGACGGACATCGCCACGGCGCTTGACTTCGATCGAAGCGATCAGCGGCGAGTACAGCTGGAAAGTACGCTCCACGCCTTCACCGGAGGAAATCTTGCGGACGATGAAGTTGGAATTCAGGCCGCGGTTGCGACGTGCGATCACGACGCCTTCGTAGGCCTGGGCGCGCTTGCGGGTGCCTTCAACCACGTTGACGCTCACGATGACGGTGTCGCCGGGTGCGAAGTCGGGGATGTTCTTGGCGAGACGCGCGATCTCTTCTTGCTCGAGTTGCTGGATCAGATCCATTTTTTGCTCCTGTAACCATCTTGCTGGCGCCCGGCGCCTTGCGGCCTGCCTTGTTGCCCAGTAGAGGATGGGGTTTCAATCACAACGGCGAAAGGCCGTTGCACGTTGCTGCATGTGGCAACCCTTGGCAGCCAAAGCTGCCGGCGCCGCCACATCTACTACTTCACATCTACTACTTCTTTACGCGATGCATCGCATTTCTTTTGCGGCATCGACGCGGCCTGCATTGTCAGCAGAGCTTACTGCAAACCGCTCAAAAACTTTTCATCGGCACTGCTCAGCAGGCCGTTTTCGCGCGCCCTGGCGATCAGGTCGGGGCGCTTGGCCTGGGTCGCCTCCAGCGCCCGCTGGCGACGCCATTTCTGGATCTCGGCATGGTGGCCGCCAAGCAGAATGGCCGGCACCGCCTCGCCTTCGTACTCTTCCGGCCGCGTATAGTGCGGACAATCGAGCAGGCCGTTGACGAAACTGTCTTCCACCGCCGACGCGCCATCGTTGAGGGCGCCCGGCAACAGGCGGATCACTGCATCCATCAGCGCCATCGCCGGCAACTCGCCGCCGGAGAGGACAAAATCGCCGATGCTGATCTCTTCATCCACGTGCTTGTCGAGCAGGCGCTGGTCGATCGCTTCATAGCGCCCGCACAGCAGCACCACACCCGCATCCTGCGACAGCCTGACCACACGCTCATGGGTGAGCGGCGCGCCTTGCGGCGACAGGTACACCACGCGCGGCGCGGCCAGGCCCAAATCCTGCTGGCGCTGTTTGGCAGCGCCAATGGCTGCCTGCAACGGCTTGGCCAGCATCACCATCCCGGGGCCGCCGCCGTATGGGCGGTCATCCACGGTGCGGTGGTTGTCGGTGGTGAAATCGCGCGGATTCCACAGCGACAACTCCCAGCGTTTCTGCTCCAGCGCCCGGCGGGTAATGCCCGACTGCGTCAGCGCCGCGAACATCTCGGGAAACAGAGTGACGACATCGAACTGCATCACGCCTCCATTTCCATGAAACCTTGTTTGATATCGGCGCTATGGCAACGACCGGAAATGAAAAAACTGACCGTAGTCAGTAGTCCAGTCCCCAGTCGACGATGATCTTCTTTTCTGCTTGCTGCACCGTCTTGACGAACTGGCCGACAAACGGGATCAGCAACTCGGGTTGGCTGGCCGGCTTCCCTTCGGCGCCCTGCCCGGCTTCCTGCGCCGGCATGGCCACGCGCAGGATGGGATGGGCGCCGTTGTCCATCATGTCGGCCACCACGCCCAGCTGTTCGCCCTGCAGGTTTTCCACGGAGGCGCCGATCAGGTCGACCCAGTAGAACTCGTCGTCGTCCAGCGCCGGGAAGTGCTTGCGGGAGATATAGACCACATTGCCCTTGAGCGCTTCGGCGGCATTGCGATCGGCCACGCCGGTCAGGCGGGCGACGACATCGCCGCTATGCCCCTTGGACTGCATGACTTCGGCATCCTGCTTGGGCAGGCCGGATTTCTCCAGCCACCAGGTTTTCGCATTCAGCAAGGCATCGGCTTGCGCCGAATACGGACGCACGCGAATCCAGCCCTGAATGCCGTAGGCTCCCGTCACATGGCCGACGATCACGAGATCGCCGGGTGCTTCGATGCCTGCCTGGACTGGATTATTCACTGATACGCCATATCTGGCCCGCTTCCATGCGCCACAATGGGCAGGAAAACAGACCGGACAAACTTAATTAAGCAGCAGCCTTCTTGCCAGCGTCGGCAACCAGACGGGCAACGGTCGGCGACAATTGCGCGCCAACGCCTTGCCAGTGGGCCAGACGGTCGGCAGCGATGCGCACGACTTCTTCCTTGCCCGATGCAACCGGGTTGTAGAAGCCGATACGCTCGATGAAACGGCCGTCGCGGCGATTGCGCGAGTCGGTTGCAACGATGTTGTAGAAGGGGCGCTTCTTGGCGCCGCCACGAGCTAAACGAATAACGACCATAATGGTTCCAGTAAGAATACGGACACGGAAAAGCCGCAAATTATAACGGACTTCCACACCCTACGGCAACCTGATTACCGCTTTTGTGTGCCTAACCAACGCAGAAAGGTCGCAAAAACCGCCGATTCCGATGCCAAATTACATCAGGGCAAGGGCTGCACAAGCCTCTCGCGCGCGTATCGATGACAAAATAACAAAGACACCCTGCCCTTTCTCGCAAGTAAGATGTCTGCGGCGATCAGCTATACTTGGCCGATATCCATACGACAACATCGCCGCCGGCCGCAACGCCGCGCGCACACAATGAGACCAGGCATGAGCAATCCAAGCACGCACAAGAACAAAACCCTGGCCACCCTGATCGCCGCCGTGCTGGGCGGCATCGGCCTCCACCGTTTTTACCTCCACGGCATGCGCGACCGCTTCGGCTGGCTGCACGTCTTCTCGGTTCCGCTCTCGCTGGCGCTGATGGCCGCCTACCCGCAGGCGCCGCAATTGTTTACCGCCCTGCCCTTTGTGCTGTCCATCCTGTGCGGTTGCCTGGAAGCGCTGGTGCTCGGCCTCACGCCCGATAACAAATGGGACCTCAAACATAACCCCGCCAGCGGCCGGCAATCGGAATCGCACTGGATCCTGGCCGTGATCATCATCTTGACGGTCGGCGTAGGCGCAATGGGCCTGATCGCCCTGCTGGCGCGCAGCTTCGACCTGCTGTTTACCGGCGGCGCATTCGGCTGAGACCGACCGCCGCCAAGACAAAGCCCGGAAGGCCTGCTACGGCCTTCCGGGCTTTTTCATCGCTTCCCGATCAGGAATCGGATCCCGCTCAGAACTGCTCTTCGCTCAACGCCAGCACCGATTGCGCGCCATCGACGATGGCAGTACGGTAAGCCAGCGCCTGCGGCAGGATCTGGTCGGCAAAGAAGCGCGCGGTGGCCAGCTTGGCCTCATGGAACCCGGCATCGCCTTCGCCCGCCTTCAGCCTGGCCGCAGAGATAGCCGCGGCGCGCGCCATCTGCCAGCCGCCCAGCACCACGCCGGCCATCTTCAGATAGGTCACGCTGCCGGCGAACACCGACTTGATGTCGCCCTTGATGTTGGCCACCACGTAGTCGACCACCTCTTCCAGCGCGCCGGCCGCCTCGTTCAGGCGCAGGCCGATAGGCTTCAAGCCGGCATCGCCCTCCAGCCCGGCAGCGGTCTTGCGCACCTGGGCGATGATGCCCTTGGCAACGGCGCCGCCATCGCGCGCGGTCTTGCGGCCGACCAGGTCGTTGGCCTGGATCGCGGTAGTGCCTTCGTAGATCGACAGGATGCGCGCGTCGCGGTAGTACTGCGCGGCGCCGGTCTCTTCGATGAAGCCCATGCCACCATGCACCTGCACGCCGGTTGAGGTGACATCGATGGCCAGTTCGGTCGACCAGCCCTTGACGATGGGCACCAGGTATTCATAGAAGGCCTGGTTGGCCTTGCGCGTGGCCTCGTCCGGATGGAAGTGCGCGACGTCCGAAGTGGCGGCGGCAACATAGGCCAGCGCGCGCGCGCCCTCGATCTGGGCGCGCATCGACATCAGCATGCGGCGCACGTCCGGCTGATGGATGATGGTGACGGCGCCGGCGGAACCGGCCAGGTCGCGCGACTGCACGCGTTCCCTGGCGTAAGCGACGGCCTTCTGGTAAGCGCGCTCGGACACCGCCAGGCCTTGGATGCCGACCGCGAAACGCGCCGCGTTCATCATGATGAACATATATTCCAGGCCACGGTTTTCCTCGCCCACCAGCGTGCCGATGGCGCCGCCGTGGTCGCCGAACTGCAGCACCGCGGTCGGGCTGGCCTTGATGCCCAGCTTGTGTTCGATCGAGACGCAATGCACGTCGTTGCGCTCGCCCAGCGAGCCGTCGGCGTTGACCAGGAACTTGGGCACGACGAACAGCGAGATGCCCTTGACGCCCTCCGGCGCATTCGGCGTGCGCGCCAGCACTAGGTGCACGATGTTCTCGGCCATGTCGTGCTCGCCGTAGGTGATGAAGATCTTGGTGCCGGACAGCTTGTAGGTGCCGTCGCCCTGCGGCACCGCGCGCGTGCGCACCAGCGCCAGGTCGGAGCCGGCCTGCGGCTCGGTCAGGTTCATCGTGCCGGTCCATTTGCCGGAGATGAAGTTGGCGATGTAGGTTTCCTGCTGCTCCTTGGTGCCGGCCGTCATCAGCGCCTCGATGGTGCCGTCGGTCAGCAGCGGGCACAGCGCGAAGGACAGGTTGGCCGAGTTCAGCATCTCGATGCAGGGCGTGGCCAGCAGCTTGGGCAAACCCTGGCCGCCGAATTCGACCGGATGCTGCACGCCTTGCCAGCCGGCTTCGCCGAACTGCTTGAAGGCTTCCTTGAAGCCGGCGCTGGTGGTGACTTTACCGTCAGTCCAGTAGCTGGGCTGCTGGTCGCCGGAATGGTTCAGCGGCGCCACCACTTCGCTGCAGAACTTGGCATTCTCTTCCAGGATGGCCTCGGCCGTCTCCGGCGTGGCATCCTCGCAGCCCGGCATGACGTTGACCTCGGCCAACCCTGCCAGCTCGTTCATGACGAACAACATATCCTTCAATGGCGCGGTGTAACTCATCTCCAACCTCCTGAGTGAAACGCTCTGCGTCGTTTCCTGCTTGCGAAAAAATGCCTCCGGCGACAAAAAACAAAGCGGCGCCGGATGAAAATACCCCGGCGTAAGCCGGGGCAAAAACTACCGTGAAACCTGCCTGGGTCAGCCCAGTTGCTTGACCAGTTCGGGCACGACCTCGAACAGGTCGCCGACGATGCCGTAGTCTGCCACCGAGAAGATCGGCGCTTCCTCATCCTTGTTGATCGCCACGATCACCTTGGAATCCTTCATGCCCGCCAAATGCTGGATCGCGCCCGAGATGCCGACCGCGATGTAGAGCTGCGGCGCCACGATCTTGCCGGTCTGGCCAACTTGCCAGTCGTTGGGCACGTAACCGGCGTCCACTGCCGCGCGCGATGCGCCCATGGCGGCATTCAGCTTGTCGGCCAGCGGCTCCAGGATCTTGAAGCTTTCCGACGAACCCATGCCGCGCCCGCCCGAGACGATGATCTTGGCCGCGGTCAGTTCCGGACGGTCCGACTTGGCCACCTCGCGGCCGACGAAGCTGGACTTGCCCGAATCGGCCACGGCCGGAATGCTTTCCACCGCCGCCGAGCCGCCTTGCGCGGCCTGGTCGAAACCGGTGGTGCGCACGGTGATGACCTTGATCGGGTCAAGCGATTGCACGGTGGCAATCGCATTGCCGGCATAGATCGGGCGCTCGAAGGTATCGGGCGAATCGACCTTGGTGATGTCGGAAATCTGCGCCACATCCAGCCTGGCGGCCACGCGCGGCAGGATGTTCTTGCCGTAGGCGGTGGCCGGCGCCAGGATGTGGCTGTAGTCGCGGGCGATGGCCAGGACTTGTTCCGCCACGTTCTCGGCCAGGCCGTCGGCGAATTGCGCGCCGTCGGCCAGCAGCACCTTGGCCACGCCCGCCACTTGTGCGGCGGCGTCGGCTGCAGCCTTGGCGTTGGCGCCGGCGACCAGGACGTGGATATCGCCGCCGGCCTGCATGGCGGCGGTGATGGTGTTGAGGGTGCTGCCTTTCAGGCTGGCGTTGTCGTGTTCGGCAATAACGAGTGCGGTCATGATCAGATCACCTTTGCTTCATTTTTCAGTTTGGCCACCAGCGTCGCGACGTCCGGCACCTTCACGCCGGCGCTGCGCTTGGGCGGCTCGGCGACCTTCAGCGTCTTCACGCGCGGCGCCACATCCACGCCCAGTTCGTCGGGCTTGACGATATCCAGCTGTTTCTTCTTGGCCTTCATGATGTTGGGCAGCGTCACGTAACGCGGCTCGTTCAGGCGCAGGTCGGTGGTGATGATGGCCGGCAGGCTCAGGGCCAGGGTTTCCAGGCCGCCGTCCACTTCGCGGGTCACGGTGACCTTGCCGTCTTCCAGCACCACCTTGGAGGCGAAGGTGGCTTGCGGCCAGCCCAGCAAGGCGGCCAGCATCTGGCCGGTCTGGTTGCAGTCGTCGTCGATGGCCTGCTTGCCCAGGATGATCAGCTGCGGCTGTTCCTTCTCGGCCAGCGCCTTGAGGATCTTGGCCACGGCCAGCGGCTGCAGTTCCACGTCCGCGCCGACTTCGGCCAGGATGCCGCGGTCGGCGCCGATGGCCATCGCGGTGCGCAGGGTTTCCTGGCATTGCGTCACGCCGGCGGAAACGGCGATGACCTCGGTCACCTTGCCGCCTTCCTTCAGACGCACGGCTTCTTCCACCGCGATTTCGTCAAACGGGTTCATCGACATCTTGACGTTCGCAATATCCACGCCCGTGCCGTCGCTCTTGACCCGCACCTTCACGTTGTAATCCACTACGCGCTTGACTGGTACTAATACTTTCATCGCATGGCCCTTGAAAAATCGAATTGACGTAAACGTAAACTTTTGCGGAATTATAAAAGCAAAACGAAGCGCTCACCAAAATTTAGCACGATCGTTCTTTTTGATATCCGAAGCATACACATTAATTTCCTGGAGCGGAAGAGCAATTGCCGCCGCGAACAAAAAACTTCAAGAGGATGCGGCTACCGGGCTTCAACGGCGGGGATATATCGATACTGCAATGCAATATGGAAATTCCGCCAAATGGAACGCCTGTGCGACCGGCCAATGACATTAGCCGGGAATTTCCGCCCGTCGCAGGATAAACCACGAAAGCCCGCCAGACGTTCCGCGGCGCGGATCGGAATCAGGCCGCCAGATGCGGCACCTTCTCGCCACGCAAACCGGCAACCAGGTTGGCCACGGCCAACTCGGCCATCGCCATGCGCGTTTCGTGCGTGGCCGAACCGATATGCGGCAAGGCCACCACGTTGGAAAGCGTCAACAACGGCGAATCGGCCGGCAACGGCTCGACTTCGAACACGTCGAGGCCGGCGGCATGGATGGTCCTGTCCTGCAAGGCCTGGATCAGCGCGGCCTCATCGACGATGCGCCCGCGCGAGGCGTTGATGAAAATGGCGCTGCGCTTCATCAGCCCGAACTCGCGCGCGCCGAACATCTTTTCTGTCTCCGGCGTCAGCGGCAGCATCAGGCAGACGAAGTCGGATTGCGCCAGCAAGGCCTCCTTGCTGACGAAAGTAGCGTCCAGCTCGCGCTCGGCCTCGGGATTGGGGCGCGTGTTGTTGTACAGGATCTTCATGCCGAAACCGTGATGGGCGCGCCGCGCCACCGCGCTGCCGATGCGGCCCATGCCGATCAGGCCCAATGTCTTGCCGTGCACGTTGACGCCGTATTGCGCTTCGCCGATGCTGCCCCTCCAGTTGCCGGCCTTGACGAACTCGGCCAGCTCCACCACGCGGCGCGCGCTGGCCAGGATCAGGGAAAAGATGGTGTCGGCGGTAGCTTCGGTGAGTACGCCGGGGGTGTGCGCCAGCATCAGGCCGCGCTGCTTGAAATAGTCCAGGTCGAAATTGTCGACGCCGACCGAGACAGTCGAGGCGATCTTCAATGCCGGCGCGCCTTCCAGCATCTCGTTGGTGATCGGCAGGCTGGCGCCGATCATGCCGTGGGCGGTCTTGAGCGCTTCCAGGAACGCGGCGCGGTTGCCGTCGTTGATGCGGTCGAACAGGGTCACATCGAATTCAGCTTGCAGTTGCTCCGTCAGATGCTCCGGCAATTTCTTGTACACCACCACACGCTGTTTCATCGGTCTTCCTGTCCTGTTGTCCTGTTGAATTGCATTGCTTGGGCCGGATTAGCCCGCGGCCTCCAGCTCCGCACGGGTCGGCAGGCCTTCCATGTCGCCCACCACCTGGATGGCGAAGGCGCCGATGCGGTTGCCGCGCATCACCGCCTGCTCGACCGGCAATCCTTCCAGCATGCCGCTGATGACGCCGACCGCGAAACCGTCGCCGGCGCCTACCGTATCGACCACTTCCTTGACCTTGACGCCGGCAACCGTGCCTTCACCGTCGGCATTGCGCCAGTACGCGCCCTCGGCGCCGAGCTTGATGACCACCATCGATACGCCGCGCTCCAGGTAGAAGGCGGCAATATCGCGGGCCTGGGTGTAGCCCGTCAGGATTTTTCCTTCGGACAGCCCCGGCAAGACCCAGTCGGCCTTGAAGGCCAGCTCGTTGAGCTTCTGCGCCATTGCCTCCTGCGATGGCCACAGCATGGGACGCAGGTTGGGATCGAAGGAAATCGTCTTGCCGCGCGCGCGCATGAAGTCCAGCGCATGATGGGCGAATTGCATGGTGGTCGCCGACAGCGCCGGCGCAATGCCGGTCGCATGCAGGTGGCGCGCATTGCCGAAATACCGCTCGTCGAAGTCGGCCACCGACAAATGGCTGGCGGCCGAACCCTTGCGGTAATACTCGATCGCCGGATCGGCCCCATCCACCGCCTTGGCCTTCAACTGGATCGCCGTGCGAAATTCCATGTCGGTGATCACGCGGCTGACATCGACGTTTTCCTGCGCCACGCGCTTCCTGATGAAGCGCCCGAACGAGTCGTTGCCCACGCGGCTGGCCCAGCCCACCTTCAATCCCAGCCGCGCCAGCCCGATGGCCACGTTGGTCTCGGCGCCGGCCAGGCGCCGCGTGTATTTCTCCACATCCTCGAAGGCCCCGACCTCATCGGCCACCAGCAAGGCCAGCGCCTCGCCATAGGTCACCACATCCAGCTGCACTGCATCCGTAGTCATCGTTCTCTTTCCGTCAAACCGAAGCCAGTAGCGCCACGTAGCGCCGCGTGACTTCCTCCAGGTCGCTGCCCACCAGCGGGAACTCGATGGCCCGCTGTATTCCCTTGGGGAAGTGCGACAGCAATTGCGGCCAATGCGCATCCTGCGCTTCCAGCGGCACCGCCTTGAGCTTGCCCTGGTCTTCGCGCACGCCCTTGCAATGCACGTAGCGCACATACGGCGCCAGCGTGCGCGCCGCCAGGTCGGGGTCGATGCCGTGCCAGCGCCAGTTGCCCATATCGAAAGTCATGCCGAAGGCATGACCGTTGCCGGTGCACAGGGAAAGGAAGCTGACGATAGGCTCCAGCCTGCCGCCCTGCGCGGTCTGGTCGTTTTCCAGCAATACCTCGACCGGCGCCTTTGACAGGTAACGCAACAATGCCTGCAAGTCGCTGGCCGCCGAGAAATGGCCGAGCGAAACCTTCAGGTAACGCGCGCCCACCTCTTCCGCCTCGGCCATGGCGAGCTCGATCGTCGCCCGGTCGAACTTGCCGTCCGCGCCGAACAGCTCGAACGGCGCCGAGTAGACCGAAAACAGCTTGCGCTGCGCAATGAGCGCGCGCAAGGCCGGCAGGTCCTGCGGGCCGTCGAACAGCTCGCGCCGGATCTCCAGCCCGGCCGCGCCGGCGCCGGCCACTATATGCACCAGGTCGGCATGGCCCACGCGGCGCACCAGATCGGCCCCGTAAGCGGAGGCCGCCACCAGGACGGGAGTCATTTGACCGAACCCGCGCCGATGAACTGCCTGGCTTCCGGCGTCTGCGGATCGGCGAAGAACTCCTTCGACGGCCGCGCCTCCCACACCCGGCCCTGATGCATGAAAACGGTCAGGTCGGCCACGCGGCGGGCGAATTCCATTTCGTGCGTGACCAGCAGCATGGTCATGCCGCCGCGCGCCAGCTCTTCCATCACCTTCAGCACTTCGACCGTCAACTCAGGATCCAGCGCCGAGGTCACCTCGTCGAACAGCATCACCTGCGGCTCCATCGCCAGCGAACGCGCGATCGCCACGCGCTGCTGCTGGCCGCCGGAAAGCTGCTCGGGATAGGCGTCGCGCTTGTGCTCCAGCCCGACCTGCTTGAGCACCTTGATGGCGGTCTCGCGGCTGGCCTCGGTGGCGACCTTCTTGACGATGCGCGGCGAGAGCATGATGTTTTCCTCCACCGTCAGGTGCGGAAACAGGTTGTAGTGCTGGAACACCATGCCCACGTCCTTGCGCAACTCGATCAGGTGCTCATGCTTGTTGGTCAGCTTGTGCCCGGCCACGGTGATGCTGCCGCCGTCGATGGTTTCCAGGCCGTTGATGCAGCGGAGCATGGTGCTCTTGCCGGAACCCGAGCGACCGATGATCGCCACCACCTGGCCGCGTTCGACCGACAGCGAGATGCCGTTGAGGACCTGGTTGCTGCCGAAGCTCTTGGTGATGTTGTCAATCTCAACGATGGGCATGTAATTTCCTCTCTAAGGCGAAGCTGAAGCGCGACAGCGGATAGCAGAATACGAAATAAATGGCGGCCACGACCGGGAACACCAGGAACGGCTGGAAGGTCGCGTTGCTGACCAGCTTGCCGGCCTGGGCCAGTTCCACCAGGCCGATGATGGATGCGATCGAGGTGTTCTTGACGATCTGCACCAGGAAGCCCACGGTGGGCGGCAGCGAGATGCGCATGGCCTGCGGCAAGATCACGTAGCGCAGTTGTTGCCAGCGCGTCATGGCCAGCGCGGTCGAGGCTTCCCACTGCGGCACCGGCACGGCCTCGATGCAACCGCGCCAGATCTCGCCCAGGTAGGCGCTGGCATAGATCGTCATGGCGATGGTCGCCGCCACCATCGGCGGCAGCTTGTAGCCGAAGATCGCCAGCCCGTAGAACGACAGGAACAGGATGATCAGCACCGGCGTGCCCTGGATGATCTGGATGTAGACCGCCGAAATGAAACGCAGCGCCTGGATGTGCGAGGTGCGCATCAGGGCCACGATGAAGCCGGCGATGCCGCCGCCGACGAAGGCCAGCGCGGACAGCAGCAGGGTCCACTGCGCCGCTTCCAGCAGGAACAGGAACTGGTCGAAGGAAAATTCTGAAAGCATTACATCCTCCTCGGACGGGGAACGCCCAGACGGCGGCGACGTTTGAACACAACCAGGCCGATCAGCCAGAAGGCCAGTCGGAACAGCAGCGCCAGTGCGATGTAGAGGAACATCACCACCAGGTAGATCTCGAAGCTGCGGAAGGTCTCTGCATCAAGCAGGTTGGCAGTGGCGGTCAGCTCCTCGGCCGAGATCGCCGACACGATGCTGGAGGCCAGCATCATCAGCGTGAACTGGCTGGCCAGCGCCGGATAGACCTTCTCCAGCGCCGGCGTCAACACCACATGCCGGATCACCTGGGCGCGCGTCATGGCCAGCGCCTGCGCCGCCTCGATCTGCGAAGGATGGATCGCCATCATGCCGGCGCGCACGATCTCGGTGGAATAGGCGCCGAGGTTGACCGTCATCGCCACCAGCGCGGCGAGGTTGGCATCGACCTGCACCCCGATCGAAGGCAAGCCGAAGAAAATGATGAACAGCTGGACCAGGAACGGCGTGCTGCGGATCAGCTCCACATAGGACGTCACCGCGAAGCGGGCCGGGGCCGAACCGTGAATGCTCACGATCGCTCCGAAGATCCCCACCGCCAAACCGCAAATCATCGACAGCGCGCTCAGCCGGATGGTGAGCAGCGCGCCCATCAGCAACTGGTCCAGATGCTGAAAGATGAACGCGAACTGAAAGTCGTAATGCATTGTGTACTCCTTGCGCTTTCCGCCATCGGGGATAGCGCGACTTCAACTGCACTCTTTGCCTGTTTCCTCCCGCTCGAACCGAACAGGCCCTTCAGGGCCGCATCGCAGGCGCGCCGTCTGTGCGCCTGCGATACGCGGCTACGCCGCTATCCAGTCCGAACGATGATCCAGCCAATCCGAAATAACCGCTCAGAACACCGGCAGGTTCGGCAACGGGCCCGACCACTTGCGCGAGATCGCATCCAGTTCGCCGTTCAGCTTGACGTAGTAGATGAAGTTGTTGAGCCACTGCTGCAGTTCATAGGAGCCCTTGCGCACGGTCATCGAGTTCGGCTGCACCGAGTACGGGAACTTGACTTCGATCTTGCCCTGGCCGCGGGTCTTCACGATTTCGGTCGCCATGGTATTGGGGATCGAGATCGCATCGACCTGATTGGACAGCAACGCCTGGGTCACGGTGGAGTCGTCCTCGAAGCGAACCAGCACGGTGCCCGGAGGCGCCAGGCGGGTCAGCGCGGTGTCGTTGGTGCTGCCGCGCGAGACGCCGACCTTCTTCTTCACCAGGTCATCCAGCTTCTTGTAGTTGGAACCGACCGGACCGACGATGGACAGCTCGAAGCCGCTGTAGGGAATGGTGAACAAGACCGCCTTGGCGCGCTCCGGCGTCGGCGCCAGGGTCGCGGCCAGCATGTCGACCTTGCCCGACTCCAGCGCCGGGATGCGGGCCGGCGGCACCAGCGGGACGATTTCCACCGGCAGGCCGAGGTACTTGCCGATCAGGTTCGCCACATCGACGTCGTAGCCGATCGGCGTGCCCTTGGCATCGACGCTGCCGAACGGCGGGGTGCCGCTGACCACGCCGATGGTGATCTTGCCCTTCTTGGTCAGCTCGGCGATGCTCTGCGCGCTGGCGCTGGCTGCGCCAGCGACCGCGCAGGTCGCGGCCAAGGTCAGCGCGATGAATTTGGTGCTGAAAAGCTTCTTGATGCTCATCCTAGTCTCCTGAAAATGCGCCGTGGGTCACGGCAGTCCGTAAGGCTTGCGCCCCTCTTTATTGCCTGCCTGATATCTCTCAGGTCTGTTGCCCGGCCATCAAGGCCGGTGGTCCTGCAATCCAGTTTTTCGCGCCGATGACGTCATGCCATCTGTCATGCTTTAAGGTCTTACCAGCCGAGTTCAATCTGCCGGCGTCAACTATCCGATCTATCCAGTACATCCGGTCACAATCCTTGGTACCGGTTCCAGAATGAATCGCATGGGGCGCCTCATGCGGCAACCGCTCCCTGTCCCTGCGTCATCGCGCCGGCATGCGCGATCTTTTGCGCCGCCCTGCTGCTCAAGGCCATCTCGTCATTGCCGGCCACGCTGCGACTGGAACCGCGACTGATCAGCCGGCCGTCCAGCAGAATCTCCATGCGCACCGAGCGCTCGCCATTGATGCGCACCAGCAGGCGTTCAATGGCCGTAAAGCCGATCTCGTAGGTAGGCTGCTCGATGGTGCTGATGCCGGCGCCCACCAGCGGCGACCATGCGAGTTCATCGAAACTCAGCAGGCCGACATCGTCCGGAAAACGCAGCTTCATGCTCTGCAGCGCCAGCGCGATCTGCAGCGCCACCATGCCGTTGCCGGCCAGGATGGCGATGCGGCCGCCGCTGTCGCTCCGGCGCAGGAAGAATTCGCGCAGCACCGTGGCCGTATGGCCGGGCTGGTCGATGTGCACCTCCAGCGTTTCGCCATGGCAATGCGCATACTGCTCCATCGCCTGCAGAAATCCCGCCTGGCGCCCCTGGCGCGAACTCACGCCGTGCAATGGCTGCACTACCAGGGCGATATCGGTATAGCCCTGCTCCAGCAAATGGCGCGTGGCCAGTTGCGCCGCGCCGACGTTATCCAGGCCGACCAGGTCGAAATCGCAACCTTCGACACGACGGTCCAGCAGCACCACCGGAAACGCGGCCTGCCCCAGTTCCTTGAGCGGCGTCACATTGCGTCCCTGCGTATTGAACAGCAGGCCCTCCACGCTGTAGGAATGCAGCGCCGCCAGCGACTGCTTCTCGCGCTGCTCGTCGTTGCCGGTATTGCACAGCATGAGCGTGTAGCCATATTTCTGGCACGCGGCTTCGGCGCCGTGCAGCACCGCCACCGAATACGGATTGAGGATGTCGGCCACCAGCATGCCGATCAGCCGGGTACGCCCGCCCTTGAGGCCGCGCGCCATCTGGCTGGGCTGGTAGCCGAGACGGGCGATGGTCTTGCCGATCTGGTCGCGCAGGCGCGCCGACAGCGCGTCGAACTCGCCGCCGAGAAATCTGGATACGCTGGTTTTCGACACGCCGGCCTCACGCGCAACCTGCGCGATGGTGACCCGGTCGGTGCCGGTCTTCATGCTTTGTCTCACTATTGCCCGCCAAATCAGAGGATCGTTATCGGTCGATTTGTACTTCCCGGGTTCCGGGCTGCTCATTTATTTGAATCTTTTGGAACCGGTTCCAAAAGTAACAGCGAAAAAATCGTTTGGCAAACTAATTTGAGATGAAAAATTTGATGCGGAATGATGAAGCGCCATCACTTCGGATACGGATGGGACAGGCGCTCCCGGGACATTCACCCGAAAGGCGACGGCTTCCGGGCAAGGATGCTGCGACGCATCTCCGGCCGACTGGCTGCATCAGGTTCGGCCGATGCCAGAAATTTGTAAATATTTGTTGCGTCGCACATTAATGAGATAACATAAATAATAACAATTCCTATTCACTAAAATATGCTCTCCTCGCTTTCCCGCGGCTCCGTGGCCATTTTGCTCGCATTCCCGCCTTTGCTCGCCGCCGCCCAAACAACCGATACGCAATTGCCCACCGTCAACGTGAGCGCCGACGGCGACAACCCCAGCGGCTTCAAGGCCAAGCGCGCCCAGGTCAACAAGTCCGACACGCCGCTGGCGCAAACGCCGCAATCGATCACGGTCGTCACCCGCGCGCTGCTGGACAGCCAGCAGGCGGTGACCATCGCCGACGCCCTCAAGAACGTGCCCGGCGTGGTATCGGGCCAATACGGCCGGCGCGGCTGGGACGACTTCATCATCCGCGGCCAGGTCGCATCCGATTCGCTCTATCTCGACGGTTTGCGCACCACCACATCCAGCCGCGTCGCCGAGCAACTGTCCGGCCTGGAGCAACTGGAAGTGCTCAAGGGGCCGGGATCGCTGCTGTATGGGCAAGTCCTGCCGGGCGGGTTGGTCAACATGGTCAGCAAACGGCCCCAGGGCGAAGATTTCGCCAATGCCGACGTGACCGTGGGCAGCCATGATTTCCGCCAGGCCACGGTGGACCTGAACAAATCGCTGTCCGAGAACGGCAAGCAGGCCTTCCGCATCAACGGCCTCATCGCCAACAGCAACGATGCGACCGACCATGTCTGGTCCAAAAGCCGTTACATCGCGCCATCGCTGTCGCTGGACCTGGGCCCGCGTACCGACTTCACCATCCTGACCAGCTTCCAGGAGCGCAGCTACGTGCGCCAGCAAGGCTTGCCGCTGTACGGTTCGATCTACAGCAACAGGAACGGCAGCCTGCCGCGTTCGCTGTTTACCGGCGAACCCTCGGCCCGCCCCTACAACGCCACCGAAACCCGCCTCGGCTATACCCTGACCCACCGCTTCGACGATGGCTGGAGCCTGCACCACAACCTGCGCTGGCAGCAGTTCAGCATGAGCGGCCAGTTCGTCGTCAACAACGTCTCCACCGCCACCGGCGCCACCGAAACCCGCACCGCCACCGACCAGACCTTCGAAGGCCAGACCTTCGTCATGGACACCAACCTGCAGAAAAGCGTCAGCACCGGCTTCGGCAAGCATGCGCTGACCTTCGGCACCGACTACATGAACTCGCGCGAAGACGCCACCTCCTACAACTGCTCGGTGCCCGCGCTGAACCTGTACAACCCGCTGTACACCCGCGTCACCTGCCCCGCCACGCCCAACACCAAGACCTCGACCTCGGTGCGCGACACCGGCCTCTACCTGCGCGACACGATCACCTTCGGCCAGCGCTGGCAATTGCTGGCCGGCCTGCGCCACGACATCATCTCGACCTATTCCGACAACCGGCTCACCCGCGTCCACACCGACACCCCGGCGTCGGCCACCACCGGCTCGGCGGCGCTGATGGTCGAAGTGCTGCCCGGCGTGCGGCCGTACCTGAGCTATACCACCTCGTTCAACCCCAACACCGGCACCTCGTCGGCCGGCGCCACCTTCCAGCCTGAAAGCGGCAAGCAATGGGAAGCCGGCGTCAAGTTCGACCTCGACCAGGGACGCACCAGCCTCAACGTCGCCGTCTTCGACCTGCGCCGCAACAACGTGCTCAGCAACGATCCCGCCAATACCAATTTCAAGATCGCCAGCAACCAGCGCTCGCAAGGCGGCGAAATCAGCCTCGCCAGCGATTTGAGCAACGGATTGAGCGTCATGGCCGGCTACTCCTACACCGCCGCGATCACCGCCGACAATCTGGGCAACGCCTCCATCGCCACCGGGCAATGGCTCGACAACGTGCCGCGCCACACCGTCAACGCCAGTGGCCGCTACCGCTTCAGGGGCGCGCTCAACGGCTGGGAGCTCAACGGCGGGGTGCGCGGCCAGAGCATGGTGCGTACCAACGGCTACACCCTGCCCGGCTACGTGCTGGCCGACATCGGCGCGGCCTACAACGCCGAACGCTGGCGCGCGGCGCTGAACGTGAAGAACCTGTTCAATACCGCGTACTACACCGGCGGCCTGGCGCGCGCGGTAGCGCTGGGAGATGACCGTACCGTCATGCTGACGCTGGGATATCGTTATTGAGACTGCGGCCCGTCCGCCAGGCCCAGCTGGCCGAGCAGCCCCCCCCTGAACGTCTCGAAGCCCTCGTGGTGATGCTGGCGGCGCGGATAGGCCAGATAGTGGCCGATGTATTTCACTTCGCGCGTGCCCGACAGCGGCCTGACCAGCTTGCCGGCGGCAAGTTCGCGTTCGGCCATCAAGGTCGACTCCAGCACCACGCCAAGCCCGTCCACCGCGGCGGCGATGGCCATCGAACTGCGATCGAATCGCAAGCCGTAGTGGGCCGGCGCCGCCAGCTCATTGGCCTCGAACCACCCTTTCCATTGAAACCGCTGCACCGCGCACTGGATCAGCGGAAGGCGGTACAAGTCTTGCGGCGACCGGATCTGCCGCGCCAGCTCCGGCGAACACAGCGGCGCCAGGCCTTCGACCGCCAGGGGGATCGATTCGTGCGGCGACGAGCGCGGATCGCCGTAGACGATATCCAGGTCGAAGTCGTCATCGAAACGCGCATATTCGGTGCTGGCCGACACCTGCAGGTCAATATCGGGATATTCGCGGACAAAGCTGGCCAGCCGGGGCAATAGCCATTGCGTGGCAAAACTGGGAGCCGAATGCAGGTGCAAGGGACTGCGCGCCTCATTGGTCACGATGGCGAAGCCGCGCTGCATTTCATCGATGCCGCGCTGCACATGCTCCAGCAACTGCATGCCCTCCCGCGTCAGCCTGACTTCCCTCGTGCTGCGCTGGAACAGCTTGACCGCGATCATCTCCTCCAGCTTGCGAATGGAATGGCTGACGGCGCTGGGCGTGAGGTTCAGTTCCTGGGCCGCCGCCGCGAACGAGAGCGAACGCCCGGCTGCCTCGAAGATCCGCACAAACGGCAAAGGTACTTTACGGAAAGTATTCATTAGTGAACTTGATTCATTAAATACTGAGTTTTTTTCTTTTGTCTCAGCAAAAATCCCTCGCTAGAGTAGCACCGATTCCCACGGGCTCAACGATTGGTGAATTGAGAACATAAGAACGTAATAACGTTGGCCCGGCAACAACCTGATTCCCTTCCTACAGGAGACAGTCATGATGACTTCGGCAACCGCCGGGCCGGCGCACGCCCCGGCGCTGGCAACACTCGCGCACCGCGCTTATCGCATCCGCCGCTTCGCCCTGCGCATGGGCGAAGTCCAGGGCCAGGGCTACATCGGCCAGGCGCTGGGCTGGTCCGACGTGCTCGCCACCGCTTTTTGCCATGCGATGACCTACCGTCCGGACGAACCGGAATGGGAAGGCCGCGACCGTTTTCTCCTTTCCCACGGCCACTATGCGATCGCCTGCTACGCCGCGCTGATCGAAGCCGGCATCATCCCTGAAGAAGAACTGGAAACCTACGGTTCCGATGACAGCCGGCTGCCCATGTCCGGCATGGCGACCTACACCCCCGGCATGGAAATTTCCGGCGGCTCGCTGGGCCAGGGGCTGACCATCGCGGTCGGCATGGCGCTGGGCCTGCAGTTGAAGAACAACCCCGCCTTCGTCTACAACTCGATGTCCGACGGCGAGCTGGATGAAGGCGCGGTATGGGAAGCCGCGCTGTCGGCCTCGCACCACGGCCTGTCCAACCTGATCAACCTGGTGGACATCAACCGCCAGCAGGCCGACGGCAACTCCAACGAAATCCTCGGCTTCGAGCCATTGGCCGACAAGTGGCAGTCGTTTGGCTGGCACGTGGAGCGCGTCAACGGCAATGACCTGCAGGCCGTGGTCGCCGCCTTCGACCGCTGCCGCGCTCTGGCCGAAGCCAAGCCGCGCGTGATCCTGTGCGACACGCTGATGGGCAAAGGCGTGCCTTTCCTTGAGACGCGCGAGAAAAACCACTTTATCCGGGTGGATCCGCAGGAATGGCAACAGGCCATTGCGGTGCTCGATGAAAACCATGCGAAGGGAGAACGTTGATGAACGCCGTTACTGAAAAGAAGCCGCGCCTGACGACCTCGGCGATGATCGCCTCGATCGCCGGCGACGACCAGCCGACCCGTCCGGCCCCGTTTGGCCATGCCCTCGTGGCGGAAGCCGAACGCCGCCAGAATATCGTGGGCATGACCGCCGACCTGTCCAAGTACACCGACCTGCACATCTTCGCGCAGGCCTTCCCCAAGCGCTATTTCCAAATGGGCATGGCCGAGCAACTGCTCATGGGCGCCGCCGGCGGCATGGCCAAGGAAGGCTTCATCCCGTTCGCGACCACCTATGCGGTGTTCGCCACGCGCCGCGCTTACGACTTCATCCACCAGGTGATCGCTGAAGAAAACCTGAACGTGAAGATTTGCGCCGCGCTGCCCGGCCTGACCACCGGCTACGGCCCCAGCCACCAGGCCACCGAAGACCTGGCGATGATGCGCGCCATTCCCAACATGACCGTGATCGATCCCTGCGACGCGCTGGACATCGAGCAGGCAGTGCCCGCCATCGCCGCCCACAACGGCCCGGTCTACATGCGCCTGCTGCGCGGCAAGGTGCCGGCCGTGCTGGACGAATACGACTACAAGTTCGAGCTGGGCAAGGCCAAGATGCTGCGCGACGGCAAGGATGTGCTGATCATTTCCTCCGGCCTGATGACCATGCGCGCGCTGGAAGCGGCCAAGGCGCTGGACGACGGCTCGGCCAGCGTGGGCGTGCTGCACGTGCCGACCATCAAGCCGCTGGACGAAGCCGCCATCATTGAACAATGCCGCCGTCCGGGCCGCCTGGTGATCGTCGCCGAGAACCATAGCGTCATCGGCGGCCTGGGCGAGGCCGTCACGCGCGCGCTGGTGATGGCGCGCGTGATGCCGGAGTTCCGCCATGTCGCCTTGCCCGACCAGTTCCTGGATGCGGGCGCGCTGCCCACGCTGCACGACCGCTACGGCATCTCGACCTCGGTACTGGTCGGGAACATCAAGACCTGGCTGAAATAAGGACAAGGAAAACACATCATGGACGTTACCTTCATCGGCGTAGGCGCCATCGGCCTGCCCATGGCGTTGCAGATCAAACAGGCCGGGCACGACGTGACCGGCGTCGAGGTAGTTGAATCCAACCGCGCGCGCGCCGCCGAAAACGGCATCAACGCGGTCGCCGCCTTCGCTGACGCCCCCAGGGCGCAGGCGGTGGTGGTGATGGTCGCCACCCCGCAGCAGTTGGCCGCGGTCGTCGACAACGCCAAGGACGTGGCCGGGCAAATCTGGATCGTCATGTCCACCGTCGGCCCGGCTAGCGTGCGCGAACAAGGCGAACGCCTGCGCGCGGCCGGGGCAAAGGTGGTGGATGCGCCGGTGACCGGCGGCGTCGCCCGCGCCAAGACCGGCAAGCTGGTGATCTTCGCTTCCGGCGCGCAACCGGATATCGATGCCGTGCGCCCGGTGCTCGACGCCATGGGCAGCGTACGCGTGACCGGCCCCAACCTGGGCGACGGCCAGGCCATCAAGGTGGTCAACCAGCACCTGTGTTCGGTGCATATCGTCGCCGCCGCCGAAGCCCTGAACCTGGCGCGTTCGCTGGGCCTGGACCCGGCGGCCGTGCTGGAACTGGTCGAGAACGGCGCCGGCGGTTCCTGGATGCTGTCGGACCGCGGCCCGCGCATGCTGGCCGGCACCGACGTCGAAGTCACCAGCTCGATCAACATCTTCGTCAAGGACAGCGACCTGGTCGCCGCCGCGGCGCAGGAATGCGGCGCGCAGGTGCCGCTGCTGTCGATCGCCAATGCCAAATACCGCCAGGCGGCCGAGAACGGCCTGGGCCAGCTCGACGACAGCCGGGTCATCGAGACCTGGAAGTAGGCAGCAATTCCGGGGCCATCATGCGCCCCCTTCCCTTGCAACAGAACAATCAACCAGAGAGACAAGACAATGAGCAATCCCCAGGCACGCGGGGGCAAGGCGAACAAGGTCGCCTTTGCCTCCATGATCGGCTCGGCCGTAGAGAGCTACGACTTCTTCATCTACGGCACGGCCGCCGCCGCTTATTTCGGCAAGGTGTTCTTCCACACCAAGGAACCGCTGATCGGCATCCTGGCCTCCTTCGCCACGCTGGCCATCGGCTTCCTGATGCGTCCGCTGGGCGGCTATCTGGCCGGGCACTATGGCGATCGCGTCGGCCGCAAGGCGGTGCTGCTGTGGTCGCTGGTGGCGATGGGCATGGCCACAGTCCTGATCGGGGCGCTGCCGACGTATGAACAGGCCGGCGTGATTGCGCCGATCCTGCTGATTATCCTGCGCATGGTGCAAGGCATCGGCTTCGGCGCGGAATGGGGCGGCGCGGTACTGATGGCGTGCGAGCATGCGCCGCCGGAACGGCGCGGCTACTTCGGCGCGGTGCCGCAGATCGGCATCCCGATGGGGCTGCTGCTGGCCAATGGCGCGTTCCTGCTGTCGGGCGAGTTGTTCGAGGGCGACTGGGTGTGGCGCGCGCCGTTCCTGGTGTCCTTCGTGATGGTGGCGGTCGGCATGTTCATCCGCATGAACGTGGAAGAGTCGCCCGAGTTCGAAGCGGCCAAGGCCGAGCAGAAACTGGTCAGGCAACCGGCGCTGGAGGTGATCCGCAACGACTGGCGTTCTATTCTGAAGATCATCGGCGCGCGCCTGGCCGAAACCGGCGGCTACTACATCACCACCAGCTTCATGCTGTCGTACGTGGTGCTGGCGCAAGTGGCCACCACCAAACAGGTGCTCTGGGGCACGCTGATCGGCTCGGCCCTGGGCCTGGTGAGCCACCTGATCTATGGCGCCCTGAGCGACCGGATCGGCCGCCGCCCGGTGTTCATGCTGGGCGCGCTGTTCACCATCGCCTTTGGCATCCCGATGTTCATGCTGATCAACACCGGCTCGGTCATCATGGTCATCACCGCGATCGCGCTGTCGCTGCTGTTGAGCCACGACCCGATCTTCGCGGTGGAATCGAGCTGGTTCTCCGAGCAGTTCCCCGCCAATGTGCGCTCTTCCGGCATTTCGCTGGGCTACAACGGCGCCTCGCTGGTCGCCGGCCTGCTGCCCTTGATTGCCACGGCACTGTATGGCGTGACCGGCTGGATCGGCCCCGCCTTGATGTTTTCGGCACTTGGCGTCATTTCCGTCTGTTGCGCCCTTTCCATGCGCGAAACCGCGCCTGCGGTGACCGGCCTGGCGAGGTCGGCCAGACGCTCTGAAGTTCGGGTGTAACGTCTGTGGACGTAAAAAATCCTCGCCAAGGCGAGGATTTTTTTTGAGCCCGGCGCCAGGCAACGCCGATCTTGACTGCTGACGTTGCCTGCTGACGTTGCCTGCTGATGCCGCCCGCTGATGTTGCCCGCTTATGCCGCCAATTGCTGCATATGCTTGTTCACCGCCTCCAGCACGATCGGATCGAGCCCCTGCCCCTGCGTCTGCTCGATGTGCTCAAGAAACGCCTTGCGCATGCGCGGCTCCCAGAACCGCTTCAGGTGCGCGGCCAGATCCGCCACCGCCTGCTCATGATCGGGCATGGTCGAAAAAAAGGCGCCGATCTGGTTGGCCATCCTGGTCAGGTGCTCGGTATTCATGTCGTCCTCCTGCGGTCTTTGTCTTTTATCCGGAAAAGCATCGAATCATCCACTCAGCGCAGCCGGTGCGGCCTTGCGTACACCACATGCCCCTGTTTGCGCACGAAACCGAGCAAGGTGACATCGGTCTCTTCCGCCAGCCGAATCGCCAGCGCGGTCGGGGCCGAAATGGCGGCGATGAAGCCAATGCCGACCGTCGCCGCCTTCTGCACCATTTCGTAACTGGCGCGGCTGGTGATGATGGCCGCGCCCGTGGAGAAGTCGGCCCCATCTTCGGCCAGCGCACCGATCAGTTTGTCCAGCGCATTGTGGCGGCCCACGTCTTCGCGCACCAGGGCGATCTTGCCCTCCGCGTCCAGCCAGGCGGCGGCGTGGGTGGCGCCGGTGATTTGCTGCAATTGCTGGCCGCCCTGCATCTGTTCCAGCGCGGCATGGATCTGGTCTATCGTGAAGCGCGCCCCTTCATGCGCCACCGCCTTCGGATGGCGCACCGCTTGCTCCAGCGTCTCGGCGCCGCACAGGCCGCAGCCGGTGCGGCCGGTCAGGTTGCGGCGCTTTTCCTTCAACGCGACGAAACGCTCGGTGGCGATGCGCATCTGCACCTGTACCCCTTCGCAGCCGGGCACGATCTCGCATTCATACAATTCGCCCGGATCGGCCAGGATGCCTTCGGTCAGCGAAAAGCCGAGCGCGAAGTCTTCCAGGTCGGCTGGCGTGGCCATCATCACGGCATGCGAGATGCCGTTGTATTCCAGCGCGATCGGCACTTCCTCGGCGACGACATCCTCCATCGTCTCGCGCCGGCCGTCGCGCCAGCGCTCGACCGTCACGCGAGCGGAGGTTGCGTATTCGCCGGTGGCTGCGTCGATGTTGGGGGATGGAGGAATGCGTACGTTCATGCTTTCTTGCAATTCAGTTCAGTAAACCGTCATCCCGGCGAAGGCCGGGATCTAGTGACGTTCGTTATGCATCGACCACCGTTGAACGACACTGGGTCCTGACTTTCGTCAGGACGACGGGGTTGGTTCATTTGGTCACCAATGGTTCGACGCCGGCCGTCTCGCCCTTCAGCAAACCAAGCTGCTCACGATTAAAGCGCTGGTAATGCTGCTGCCATTCGGACGGCTGCGACACCGGCAGCACCTGCACCGCCGTCACCTTGTACTCCGGGCAATTGGTGGCCCAGTCGGAGTTGTCGGTGGTGATCACGTTCGCGCCCGATTCCGGGAAGTGAAAGGTGGTGTACACCACGCCCGGCTGCACCTTCCCGGTCACGGTCGCGCGCAGCACGGTCTGGCCGGCGCGCGACTCGATGCCGACCCAGTCGCCTTCGCGGATGCCGCGGTCCTCGGCATCGTGCGGATGGATCTCCAGGCGGTCTTCGCTGTGCCACTGCGAGTTCTCGGTGCGGCGCGTCTGGGCGCCGACGTTGTACTGCGACAGGATGCGGCCGGTAGTCAGGATCAGCGGATAACGCTGCGTCACCTTCTCGTCGGTAGCGAAATACTGCGTGTTGAGGAACTTGCCCTTGCCGCGGATGAAGCTGCCGATGTGCATGATCGGCGTGCCTTCCGGCGCGGCCTCGTTGCACGGCCACTGGATGCTGCCCAGCTGGTCCAGCCTGGCGTAGCTGACGCCATGGAAACTCGGCGTCAGCGCGGCGATTTCATCCATGATTTCCGATGGATGATTGTACGGCATCGGGTAGCCCAGCGCTTCGGCCAGCGCCACCGTGACTTCCCAGTCGGATTTGCCGGCCTTGGGCGGCATCACCTTGCGCACGCGCGAGATGCGGCGCTCGGCATTGGTGAAGGTGCCGTCCTTCTCCAGGAACGAGGAGCCCGGCAGGAACACATGCGCGTACTTGGCGGTTTCGTTCAGGAACAGGTCCTGCACCACGATGCACTCCATCGACTGCAGCGCGGCGGCCACGTGCTGGGTGTTGGGGTCGGACTGCACAATATCCTCGCCTTCGCAGTACAGTCCCTTGAAGCTGCCGTCCAGCGCGGCGTCGAACATGTTGGGGATGCGCAAACCCGGCTCGGGATTGAGCGTGACGCCCCATGCCTGCTCGAACTGGCCGCGCACGGTGGAGTCCGAAATGTGGCGATAGCCCGGCAACTCGTGCGGGAAGGAACCCATGTCGCACGAGCCCTGCACGTTGTTCTGGCCGCGCAGCGGATTGACGCCCACGCCTTCGCGGCCGACGTTGCCGGTGCACATGGCCAGGTTGGCGATGCCGATCACGGTGGTCGAACCCTGCGCATGCTCGGTCACGCCCAAACCGTAGTAGATCGCCGCGTTGCCGCCGGTGGCGAACAGCCGCGCGGCGCCGCGGATGGTTTCGGCCGGCACGCCGGTGACCTCGGCCATGGCTTCGGGCGAATTATCCGGGCGCAGCACGAAGGCTTTCCAGTCTTCGTACGATTTCACGTCGCAGCGCTCCTGGATGTAATCCTCCTTCTGCATCCCTTCGGACAGGATCACATGCGCCAGCGCAGTGATGATGGCGACGTTGGTGCCGGGCTTCAATTTAAGGTGGTAATCGGCCTGCACGTGCGGCGACTTGACCATCTCGGTGGTGCGCGGATCGATCACGATCAGCTTGGCGCCCTGGCGCAAGCGGCGCTTGATCTGCGAGGCGAACACCGGGTGGCCGGAGGCCGGATTGGCGCCCATGATCATGATCACGTCCGACTTCATCACCGAATCGAAGGTCTGGGTTCCGGCCGACTCGCCCAGCGTCTGCTTCAAACCGTAGCCGGTCGGCGAATGGCACACGCGCGCGCAGGTGTCGACGTTGTTGTTGCCGAAGGCGGCGCGCACCAGCTTCTGCACCAGGTAGGTTTCTTCGTTGGTGCAGCGCGAGGAGGTGATGCCGCCGATGGAATCCTTGCCATGCCGGGCCTGGATGCGGCGGAACTCGCTGGCCGCGTACGAAAGCGCCTCCTCCCACGACACTTCGCGCCACGGGTCGCTGATGCTCTTGCGGATCATCGGATTGAGGATGCGGTCCTTGTGCGTCGCATAGCCCCAGGCGAAGCGCCCCTTCACGCACGAGTGGCCGTGGTTGGCCTGGCCGTCCTTATACGGCACCATGCGCACCACCTCGTTGCCCTTCATCTCGGCCTTGAACGAGCAGCCCACGCCGCAATAGGCGCAGGTGGTGACCGTGCTGTGCTCGGCCTGGCCCAGCATGATCACGCTCTTCTCGGTCAGGGTCGCGGTCGGGCAGGCTTGCACGCAGGCGCCGCAGGAGACGCATTCGGATTCCATGAAGCTGTCCAACTGCCCGGCCGACACGCGCGAGGCGAAGCCGCGGCCGTCGATGGTCAGCGCGAAGGTGCCTTGCGTCTCTTCGCAGGCGCGCACGCAGCGGTTGCAGACGATGCACTTGGACGGGTCGTAGGTGAAATAGGGATTGGACTCGTCCTTCTTCATCTGCAGGTGGTTCTCGCCTTCGTAACCGTAGCGCACCTCGCGCAGGCCGACCGCGCCGGCCATGTCCTGCAGTTCGCAATTGCCGTTGGTGGGGCAGGTCAGGCAATCCAGCGGGTGGTCGGAGATGTAGAGCTCCATCACGCCGCGCCGGATCTCGGCCAGCTTGGGCGTCTGCGTCTGCACCTTCATGCCGGGCTCGCAGGGCGTGGTGCAGGAAGCCGGATAGCCCTTCATCTTGCGGCCATCCTTTTCGATCTCCACCAGGCACAGGCGGCAGGAGCCGAACGGCTCCAGGCTGTCGGTGGCGCACAGCTTGGGCACGTTGACGCCGGCCTCGACCGCCGCGCGCATGACCGAGGTGCCGGCCGGCACGGTGATGGCGACGCCGTCGATCTCCAGCGTGACTTCCTGTTCCGAGGCACGCGCCGGCGTGCCGTAATCCGTTTCATTGAGCTGGTTCATGGTGCAACTCCTTACGTATTCTTACGTCTTCGATACAGAGGTCAGGCCGCCTTCTCACTGGGCGTGCCGAAGTCTTCCGGGAAATGGTTCAGCGCAGAGAGCACCGGGAACGGCGTCATGCCGCCCATGGCGCACAGCGAGCCGTTGAGCATGGTGTCGCACAGGCTGCGCAGCAGATGCACCTGCTGCGGCCGGTCCGCATTGTTCTGGCCTGCGACAATCTTGTCGATCACTTCCACGCCGCGGGTGGAGCCGATACGGCACGGGGTGCACTTGCCGCAGGACTCGATGGCGCAGAACTCCATCGCATAGCGCGCCTGCCTAGCCATGTCGACCGTATCGTCGAAGACCACCAGGCCGCCGTGGCCGATCATGGCGCCGATGGCGGCGAAGGCTTCGTAGTCCAGCGGCGTATCGAACTGGCTGGGCGGCATATAGGCGCCCAGCGGGCCGCCCACCTGCACCGCGCGGATCGGCCGGCCGCTTTCGCTGCCGCCGCCGAAGTCTTCCAGCAACTGGCGCAGGGTCAGGCCGAAAGCCTTCTCCACCAGTCCGCCATGCCTGATGTTGCCGGCCAGTTGGAACGGCAGCGTGCCCATCGAACGGCCGACGCCGTAGTTCTTGTAGAAGTCGGCGCCGCGCGCCAGGATGACCGGCACCGAGGCCAGCGAGATCAGGTTGTTGATCACCGTCGGCTTGCCGAACAAACCCTCCAGCGCCGGCAGCGGTGGCTTGGCGCGCACCACGCCGCGCTTGCCTTCGATGCTCTCCAGCATGGCGGTCTCTTCGCCGCAGATGTAGGCGCCGGCGCCCTTGCGCACTTCCAGCCGGAAGGCTTTTCCGGAGCCCAGGATGTTGTCGCCCAGGTAGCCCTTCTCCGTGGCAATGGCGATGGCCTGGTTCAATGTGGCGATGGCATGCGGGTATTCCGAGCGTACATAGATGTAGCCCTCGGTCGCGCCGACCGCGATAGCGGCGATGGTCATGCCTTCGATCAGCATGAACGGGTCACCCTCCATCACCATCCGGTCGGAGAAGGTGCCGGAGTCGCCTTCGTCGGCATTGCACACCACATACTTCTGCGCCGCCCGGGCGCCGGCCACGGTCTGCCACTTGATGCCGGTCGGGAACGCCGCGCCGCCGCGTCCGCGCAAGCCGGAATCGAGCACCTGCCGCACCACCGACTCGGGCGCCATGGCCAGCGCATTCTTCAGGCCGACATAACCTTCATGGGCGAGATAGTCGTCCAGCGACAGCGGATCGGTGATGCCCACGCGCGCGAAGGTCAGGCGTTCCTGGTTCTTCAGGTAAGGGATTTCCTCGGTCGCCCCCTGCCGCAACGGATGCGCGCCGCCGGCCAGGAAGCCGGCGTCGAACATCCCGGCCACGTCCTCCATGCCAACCGGGCCGTACGCCACGCGGCCGGCAGCGGTCGCCACTTCCACCAGCGGCTCCAGCCAGAACATACCGCGCGAACCGTTGCGCACCAGCCTGATCTTGACGCCGCGCTTGCCGGCTTCAGCGGCGATGGCGGCAGCCACGTCGTTGGCGCCCAGGGCGAGCGCGGTGGAGTCGCGCGGCACATAGACAGTGATGGTGTCCAGAGTCTGGGTCTGCATCATGCCTCCCGCTTGGCCTGCACCAGGCGCTGGAATTTGTCGGCGCCCACGCGCGCGTGCAGGTCGTCGTCGATCATGATGTTGGGGCCGCAGGCGCATTGCCCCAGGCAATACACCGGCTCCAGCGTGAACTGGCCATCGGCCGTGGTTTCATGGAAAGCGCAACCGAGCATCTCCTGCGCATGCCCGGCCAGCGCGTCGGCGCCGCGCGCCTGGCAAGCCTCGGCGCGGCACACCTGCACCACGTGCCTGCCCGGCGGCTGCTGGCGGAAAAAATGATAGAACGAAACCACGCCGTGCACTTCGGCGCGCGAAACGTTGAGCCCGTCGGCGACCATCGGCACCACGTCCGATGGGATGTAGCCGAGCTTCTCCTGGATACCGTGCAGGATGGGCAGCATGGCGCCCGCCATCCCCTTGCGTTCGGCGATGATGGCGCGCACCGCCGCCACATCGAAGTCTTGTTGCCTGTTCATTGAAGTCTCCTGCCTCGCTATGAAACGCCGCCGTTCGTTGCGAATCTTGTCATCGGCGCTTCGGGAACAAATGAAACCGGGTACGGCGCGCCTCAGGGAGGCGCGGCCTGCTTGAAACGCATCGTTGCTGAAAGCCCGGAAAGGACGGGAAGAACGGGAAGAAAAGGCATGCCTGCCGCAAATGCCGGCAAAAGCCGCGCCATCGAGCCACTGCCGATGGCCGCGCGGATGGATATAGCCGGTCTCCGTTTATGCATGTTCTCCCTGCCTTTGCGGGTTGGTACAGAACACTGGGGATGTGGCGTTCGCATGCGCCTGGTAGGCACACGCCACTCCTGATTTTTCGATAGTCTCGCTGACACAACCCGCCTGCGGATCGCTGCCCCTTGCGGGTTGTGTCAGCGGCTTTCGCCGCTGCCGGCGCCGTTGCTGGCGCCGGGTATTGCCTGTTGCGTCAAGTCCCGGTCAACGGAACAGCACGGCCGACTTCTGCAGCGTCAACGTCACGCCCCAGATCAGCGGGATGCCTACTGCCAGCCATGCCAGCGCGATCACCGCCGGATTGCCGCCGGTGCCGATCTTGGACATGTCGCCCGACGCAGCGGTCGCGACCGCTTCGGCTGCCGACTTTTCGTGCGCCAGCTGCTTCTCGCGCGCCAGCTCTTCCGGCGTCATGAAGTGCTTGGCGGCGACCGGGCGGATCAGCAGGTTGCAGATCAGGCCCAGCACCAGCATGCCGGCCAGGATGTACATCGTGGTGTTGTAGACCGACTCGCGCGGCATGCCCAGCGACAGCTGGTATTCGCGCATGTAGTTCACCACCACCGGGCCCAGGATGCCGGCAGTCGCCCACGCGGTCAGCAGGCGGCCGTGGATCGCACCCACCATCTGGGTGCCGAACAGGTCGGCCAGGTAGGCCGGCACGGTCGAGAAGCCGCCGCCATACATCGACAGGATGATGCAGACCGCAGCCACGAACAGGGCGATGCTGCCCGCCCTGGCCGACCATGGCAGGCTCACGTACAGCACGAAGCCCAGCACGAAGAAGATCGCATAGGTCATCTTGCGGCCGAAGAAGTCGGAGCACGAGGCCCAGGCGAAACGGCCGCCGATGTTGAACAGGCTGATCAGGCCGGTAAAGCCCGCTGCCAGCGCGGCGATGGCGGTCTTCTGTTCGGGCGAGAGGTCGTTGAAGCCGACATTGACGCCCAGCAGGTGGCCGCCGAAGACTTCCTGCAGCATCGGCGATGCGATGCCGATCACGCCGATGCCGGCCGACACGTTCAGGCACAGCACCAGCCACACCAGCCAGAACTGCGGGATACCCCAGACCTTGGAAACGTGCACGTGGTTCTGGGTGATCATGGTGTTGTTGTTGGCAACCGGCGGCGTCCAGCCGGCCGGCTTCCAGCCCGAAGGCGGAACGCGGTAGCCGAAGGCGCCTGCCATCATGAACACGAAATAGATCGCGGCCATGGCGACGAAGGTTTCCCATACGCCGACCGAGGTCGGGGTGGCGAATTTCTTCATCAGCATGTCGGCCAGCGGGCTGCCGACCAGCGCGCCGCCGCCGAAGCCCATGATGGCCATGCCGGTGGCCATGCCGCGGCGATCCGGGAACCACTTGATCAGGGTCGACACCGGCGAGATGTAGCCCAGGCCAAGCCCGATGCCGCCAATCACGCCGGAGCCCAGCCACATCAGCCACAGCTGGTGGGTCTTGACGCCGACGGCCGAGATCAGCAGGCCGCCGCACCAGCACAGCGCTGCCACGACGCCGGCCTTGCGCGGGCCGGCGTGTTCCAGCCAGCCGCCCCAGATCGCCGCGGAAATGCCGAGCAGGACGAAGAACATGGTGTACATCCAGCCCAGCATGGAGATTTTCCAGTCGCAGGAGGATGAGAAGATTTGCGCGAAGAAGCCGACATCGGCGCCGCAAGCGATCGGCGCGGTCACGCCCAAGGCCTTGGACAGCGGCAGCCAGAACACGGAAAAGCCGTAGGCCATGCCGATACAAAGGTGGATTGCAAGTGCAGCCGGGGGCACCAACCAGCGGTTGAAGCCAGGCTTGGCAACCGTATGTTCCTTGTTCAGGAAATCGAAAGCCATTATTCCTCCGAATAATTATTGATGATGTGGATCGAGAGGGAGGCCATTGCAAAGCCGGTAGGAACGGCAAGCCGATCCATCTTTGCAATCAGGTTCCTCCCTGTTTATATATGTACAACGCTACATATATTTTTTATGATTTATGTAGGCTGCAGCGAAATTATCACCTAAAAACAAGCGACTCAATATGCTATATTTTTCATAAATGTACAAAGTCCACATCAAGCCGCACTGGGAAATCGCCTACGACAACGAGGCCCCGCTCGATACGGCCAACCTGCTCACGCTGCTGACTGCCATCCAGCAAAGCGGCTCGATCGCGCAAGCCGCCCAGCAGATCCGCTATTCGTACCGGCATGCATGGGGCCTGCTGCGCGACGCCGAACGCATCTTCGGCAACCGCCTGATCGCCAGCGGCCGCGGCCGCGGCACCACCCTCACTCCCTTCGCTAACAAGTTGCTGTGGGCCGACCGCCTGGTGGCGGCGCGCCTGTCGCCCACGCTCGACAGCCTGGCGTCGGAACTGGAGATCGAACTGGGCAAGACGGTGGAAGGCAAGTCGGAAACGGTGCGCCTGAACGCCAGCCACGGTTTCGCGGTGGCCGCGTTGCTGGGCAAGATCAATGAGGCGCGGCTGCCGGTGGAAGTGCGCTACCGCCACAGCACCGATGCCGTGGCCGCGCTGTCGCGCCAGGAATGCGACCTGGCCGGCTTTCATGTGCCGCTGGGGGAATTCGAGCGGCCGGCGATCGCCACCTACGCCAAATGGCTCAACAAGCGCAGCGACTGCCTGATCCACCTGGCGGTGCGCAACCAGGGCCTGTTCGTGGCGCAGGGCAATCCCAAGAACGTGCAATCGCTGGCCGACCTCACGCGCGGCGACCTGCGCTTCGTCAATCGCGAAGCCGGCTCGGGCACGCGCATGCTGCTGGAACTGATGCTGTCCGGCGCCGGCATCGCCCGCAAGAAGATCAACGGCTTCGAGAACACCGAATTCACGCATTCGGCGGTGGCGGCCTTCATCGCCAGCGGCATGGCCGACGTCGGCTTCGGCGTGCAGACCGCGTCCCAGCGCTTCGGGCTGGAGTTCATCCCGCTGGTGCGCGAGCGCTATTTCTTCGCGCTGCCGGCGGCGTCGCTGCACGACCCGCTGATCCGCGCGGTGATCGACATCCTGCAATCGGACGCCTTCCGCGCCGCGGTCAACAACCTGGCCGGTTACGACGCCACCGACACCGGCAAGATCCAGACGCTGAAAGAAGCCTTCGGCTGAACCGCCGACCCGGCTACACGGTGATGGCCGGCGCGTTCACATCCAGCTTTTTCTGCAGGAAGCGCACGCATTCGCGCACCTTGGCCGAATTCTTCAACTGCAGCGGATAGACCGCGCACAGGTCGGCCTCCTGGTAGTACTGCGGCAAGATGCGCACCAGCCGGCCGCGCTTCAAGCTCTCGGCCACGTCCCAGATCGAACGCAGGATGATGCCGTGGCCGTCCACCGCCCACTGGTGGATGATCTCGCCGTGGTTGGAGGCCAGGCCGCCCGACACCTTGACCGTCTCCGCCCCCTTGGGGCCCATCATGCGCCAGATGCCGAAGGACTGGTTGCGCTCGCGGATCACCAGGCACTGGTGCTGGCGCAATGCGGCCAGGTCGGCCGGCAAGCCGTGGCGCTTGAGGTAAGCCGGGCTGGCGCACAGCACGCGCTGGCTGGGCATGATGCGCTTGGAAAACAGATGCGGCTCATGCCCCGGCCCGACGCGGATGTCGAGGTCGAAGCCTTCGTTGACCAGGTCGATCTGGCGATCCACCAGCTCCAGTTGGATCTTCAGTTCCGGATGCAGCGCCGCGAATTCGGACAGCAGCGGCGAGACGTACTTGCGGCCCAGGCCGAAGCTGGTGCTGATCTTCAGCAGTCCGCGCGGCACGCGCTTGGCGCTGCTGACCGTCTCCATCATCTGCTCGACATCGTCGAGGATCTTGCGCGCCCAGTCGTGGACGTTGCCGCCCTCCTCCGTCATCACTACGCTGCGCGTGGTGCGATGGAACAGGCGTACGCCCAACGCCTGTTCCAGCAGCGCGATGCGCTTGCTGATGTAGGCCGGCGAAGCGCCGACCTCCTTGGCCGATTCGGCAAAGCTGCTGCGGCGGGCCACCACGCAAAACAGGCGCAGGTCTTCAAGCAAGGGAGAATTGTTCACGGTTCGTAGCGGATCGGGTCAACGATGCGTGGATTATAGCCACCCATGGCCAGCCCGACGCAACGGCTCACCCGCCGTCTTGCAAGCGGCGCCGTATCACCTCGAACTCGGGCGTGGCACGGCGCTTGACCGGATCGGGCAAGCCCTTTTCCTGGGCATCCCAATAACTCCAGTGGACTTTGCCCTTGCCCAGTTCATAGTCCATGGCATCCCAATTGTCTTCGCGGAACGCATAAAAGGCCCAATGCACGCCGGAACGCTGCAGTACGCTCAACACGTCGTCGAGATAACGTTCGCAACTGTCGAGCGTGCGGATGCAGCCGAACTCGCCGGCCACCATGCGCGACATCGGAATGCCGTGCGCGCGCGCCCAGGCCAGCGGCTGCTCAAGATAAGCGGCGACGCGCCTGGCATCCCAGTATTGCGCCACGCCGCCGAAACGGGTATCGCCGGGATAGCGCAACGGCGGCTGCCGGCGCAGGTTCGGCCCGCTGGTCGTCTCATAGGGTTCGTACATATGAAAGCTGTACAGCGTGCGCGTATCGGCCAGCGGCCCGGGCCAATAGGCAAAAGCGTCGGCCGCCGCGTACCAGCCGGCATCGACCATGATCGGCGTGTCCGGATCGACTTCGCGGATGGCGCGGATCAGTTCGGCATAAAAAGCCGGCAGGTCGCGCCCGCTCCCCTTCTGCTCGGCATACCATTGCCGCATGCGTTCGGGCGCCGCATGTTCCGGCAAGCCGCCCATCTTCTCCGGCGCCGGCTCATTGATCAGGTTATACGCGGCGATGCCCGGCTGCCCGCGCAATGCCTGCGCCAGGTCGCGCCAGAAGCGCACGGCATCGCGCCAGCGCTGCCGATCCTGCCAAAGGCGGTCATCGAACTTGCCGCCATTGTTTTGCGACCAGCGCGCATAGGGCAGCGACAGCGGCGCGATCACCGCCTTCAACCCGGCCTTGTCTATTCTTGCCAGCGTTTCCCTGAGCGTGGCCAGGTCGCGCTCGGCCAGGCCTTGATAACGGTCGGCATCCCCCAGCAGGAAATCCCTGCCTTGCGCACGCCACTTGTCATAGGAAAGGCGCACCCAATCGGCGCCATGCGCGCGCAACGCATCGAAATAGGCCTGGTCGGGCGGCAACCGGTTGAAACTGTTGCCCCCGTGCCGGGGGCTGTCCCAGAACTGCATGGAGTCGGCGGCAAGCGCAGGCGCCGCCGTCGTCACACCCGTGGCGACCAGGAGCCCCATGATGGCAATCAGTTTTCGCATCGGCTTGCATAGGTTCGTCATATCGGCAATTCCTGTTGAGCGGGCGCCATTGGACAATTCCTCACCGGCATTGGTGCGCGGCCGGAGGCGTATGACTTGAGAAATCGATCTTTAACGATGCGCCGCATGGCATGCCAGAACATGCACAAATGACAAGCCTACAGCCACAAGAAAATGCCCCGGCCATTCCTCGCCGGGGCGAAATGTGGCAGGCTTGCACTATCGCAATTTTTTCGGAGTTTCCAGCATGATCACCACAGATGACGGGACTGTTCCGCAGGAAGTCCCGCATATCCAGCGCATCGAAGTCAACCAGCTCCAATGCCTGCGCATCCAGACCGCCCGGGCCGAGCTGCTGGTGGCCGAGCAAGGCGCGCAAGTGCTGCGCTACCAGGCGCATGGCCAGGAGCCGCTGGTCTGGATGAGCGAAGAGGCCGCCTTCGAAGCCGGCAATTCGGTGCGCGGCGGCATCCCCGTTTGCTGGCCGTGGTTTGGCGACCTGATGCGCAACCCGCCGCAGGTGCAGGCGCTGCATTCCGGCGGGCGGCTGCCGGCGCACGGCCTGGTACGCGGCATCGACTGGCTGCTGCAGGAAAGCGCCATCGAGGGCGACAGCGTGCGATTGACGCTGGCCATCCCGCCCACCACCGATTCGCCCAGCCTGCGCCACCTGCCGGCCGGCCTGGAGCTGCGCCTGGACATCCTGCTGGACGACCGCCTGCACCTGAACCTGACCACCCGCAACAACAGCGAACAACACATCGCCCTGACCCAGGCGCTGCACACCTACTTCGCCGTGAGCAGCATCCATGACGTGGCAGTGGAAGGCCTGGAGGGACGGCGCTACATCGAAACGCTGGAAGGCTGGGCCGAACGCGAACAGAAGCGCGAACTGGCGGTCAGCGGCGAAACCGACCGCATCTACCTCGACCTGCCGCCTCAGTTGGCGATCCGCGATGAAGGCTGGAAGCGCCGCATCCGCATCGAAGCCAGCGGCTCGACCTCGGCCGTGGTGTGGAACCCGTGGGCCAGCAAGGCGCGCCGCCTGTCCCAATTCGCCGACGACGCCTGGCAGCGCATGCTGTGCATCGAAACCGCCAACGTGATGGAAGACCTTGTCGAGCTGGCGCCCGGCGAAGCGCACAGCATGGGGGTAACGATGTGGGCCGAGCAGCTCGGCGGCTGAATGAACAACATTAGGCCGTACGCCGGGCTTTTGCTTGGGTGGACAGGATCCAGCAATTATTCACGGATCGTGTTTCATGGAATCACCGATTCGTGCATGATCGCCGCGCGAATGCCGCTCGAATACGTTTATGATTTCCTCCCTGAGAGCTTGCCCACGGGCGCCACATCATCGAGGAGAACAGCATGGCAAGGAAACATAAGATAGCGGTCATCGCCGGCGACGGCATCGGGCAGGAAGTCATCCCGGAAGGCCTGCGCGCGGTCGAGGCCGCCAGCAAGAAGTTCGGCATCGAGATCGAATACACCCATTTCGACTGGGCCCACTGCGGCTACTATGAAAAGCACGGCAAGATGATGCCGGACGACTGGTTCGACCAGTTGAAGGGCTTCGAAGCCATCTTCTTCGGCGCGGTCGGCTGGCCGGCCACGGTGCCCGATCACGTCTCGCTGTGGGGTTCGTTGCTGAAATTCCGCCGCGAGTTCGACCTGTACGTCAACCTGCGCCCGGTGCGCCTGATGCCAGGCGTGCCCTGCCCGCTGGCCAACCGCAAGCCCGGCGACATCGACTTTTACGTGGTGCGCGAAAACACCGAGGGCGAATACTCCTCCATCGGCGGCCGCATGTATGAAGGCACCGAACGCGAGACCGTGATCCAGGAATCGGTCTTCACCCGCAAGGGCACCGACCGCATCCTCAAGTACGCCTTCGACCTGGCACAAAGCCGTCCGAAAAAGCACCTGACCTCGGCCACCAAATCCAACGGCATCGCCATCACCATGCCCTACTGGGACGAGCGCGTGGAAGCCATGGGCAAGCAATACCCCGATGTGAGGCGCGACAAATACCACATCGACATCCTGACCGCCCACTTCGTGCTCAATCCGGACCGCTTCGACGTGGTGGTGGCCTCCAACCTGTTCGGCGACATCCTCTCCGACCTCGGCCCGGCCTGCGCCGGCACTATCGGCATCGCGCCCTCGGCCAACATCAACCCGTCGCGCGAACTGCCTTCGCTGTTCGAACCGGTGCACGGTTCGGCGCCGGACATCTTCGGCAAGAACATCGCCAATCCCATCGCCACCATCTGGTCGGGCGCGATGATGCTGGACTTCCTCGGCAACGGCGAGGCCAAGTACCGGCAGGCGCACGACGCCATCCTGGCCGCGGTCGAACATGTGCTCAAGGATGGCCCGAAGACTCCCGACCTGGGCGGCCAGGGCGACACCACCTCAGTCGGCAAAGCCATCGCGGCAGCGATCTAAATTCGATAATGCAGCATCCCGGCGGCTTCCCGGCCGCCGACCGAGCGGCAGGCATCAGCCTGCCGGCCCCTCCCCCATGACCGCCCGCGCACGACATGTTAGGATGAGCGCAATTCAAATCATCCCGATCACCGGACCGGACATGTCATTGCGGCTGCAGCACAATTGGAACCGGCTCCTGGCCGAAACGCTCTTCTGGAGCGTGACCCTGGCGCTGCTGCTGGAAGATGATGTGGCAATGCTGGCAGTCATGTTCAGTTGATCGCGACGCACTCCGCCCTATGGACGTACCGTTTTTTTCATCCTCCGTCTTGCGCGCGCCGGCAAGCCTGGCTATCGCAATGGCACTGGCCGGAACAGCACTGCCGGCCCATGCCGAATGGTCGCCGCTGGGCGACAACAACATCGGCAGCTTCTTCGTCGACAAGAACAGCATCGTCGCCACCCGCAGCATCCGCCAGGCGCAAATCCTGTTGAACTGGAACCGTCCCCAGCTGCTGATGGGCCAAGGCAGCAAGACTTACTACACGTCCGAAATCTCGACCGCCTACTTCGACTGCAACAACCGCCAGCTCGGCTTCGGCAGCCGCAAGATGTATGCGCAACCGGACGGCCAGGGGACCTTGCTGCTGGCGCCGCAACTGTCCTATGCGGACGTCAGGCTGCAAGACCCGATTCCGGGCTCCACCGGCGAACGCGCCATCGACGCGGTCTGCGGCAAATAAGTCCTCCCAGATAAGCCCGTTTCTTCCCGGCCCAGATCCCGGGGTACTCACACCTTCATGGGCAGGATCACCATCTGCAAGCCATCGAAATGCAGTCGCCGCTGCACCGCCAGCGCCGCCTGGTTGTGCAGCAGGCGGATGAACCAGTTGTCCTGCTCGAAGATCAGCTTGCTGGTGAAAAAGATGGCGTTGGGATACTCCTTGCTGATCTCATAGCAAAGCCGGGTCACTTCCTGCACGGCATCTGTGCCGAAACCGAGGCGGGATGTCGAAGCCAGGCCGTGGCTACGGCAGAAATCGACGAAGAACTGCAGCGTCGCATCGGCCTCGGCGCGCATTTGCTCGACCGCGCCTTCCCCGCCATAGGCATGCGAATCCACCGTGCGGGCGTTGACGAAGATGAAGTTCTTGAAATGCTCCGGGAACATGCGCTGCACCCACAACAGCGCATGCAAGCCGCCGCCGCGCGAGGTGCCGACGATGAATACCGCGGTCTGCCGGGACGGATCCGGCAGGATCTCCCCCTGGTGCGGGCCGAAGGGCTGGTTGGCGAAGATCTGGTCGACGGTGCGGATGGCCTGCTTGGTGGCGCGGTAATGGTTGCGGATATAGATGCATAGCGCCGACATGGCGGCGATGATCACCGCCGTGGCCCAACCGCCGTCGAACAATTTTTCCACCACCAGCACGCACAGGATGGCGGCGCAGATCACGAAACCGGCCAGGGACAGCAGGAAGCGCCGCTTCCAGTGGTCGAGTTGCCGGCGGCGGCGCCACCAGTAGCGGCACAGGCCGAACAGCGAAATGGCGAAGGTCAGGAACACCGAGATCGAATACAGCACGATCAGGAGCGTCACGCTGCCCTGCGTCCAGAACAGGATCACCAGCGCCGCCACGCCCATCACCAGGATGCCGTTCTGCGTCACCAGCCGCGTGGAGAGATAGCGGAATTTGTGCGGCACCCAGGAATCGGCCGCCATATTGGACAGCACTGCCGGCCCGCCCAGGAAACCGGTATTGGCCGCCACGAACAGCAGCCCGGCCTCAAACGCCAGCACCACCATCAGCATCAGGTCGTTGACCCATTTGGCCTCGATGCCGAGGCTGCCGATGATGATGCGGAAGGTCGAGGCATTGAGGGTCTGGCCGTCCACATGGCGGGCGTCCCACAGCAGGTAGAGCAGGAAGATGCCGCCGGCGGTGAAGGCCAGCGACAAGGCCATGTAGATCATGGTCACCTTGCCGGTGCGCACGCGCGGCTCGGCCAGCATGTTGACGTTGTTGGAGACCGCCTCCAGCCCGGTATAGGTGCCGCCGCCCTGCGAATAGGCCAGCAGCAGCATGGCCGCCACGCCCGACCAGCCGATGTGCTGGGCCAGCTCGCCGGTATCGGCCAGCGTGTCGGGAACCAGCGAAGGGAAATGCCCGGCATGCGCGAAGATGCCGTACAGGATCAGCAGCAGGTGCGTCGCCACGAAACCGAGGAAGATCGGCAGCAGCACCCGGATCGCCTCCTTCAGGCCGCGCAGGTTGAGCACGATCAGGATACCGATGCAGACGGCCTCCACCCACAGCTTGTACGGCTGGAAACCCAGCGGCAGCATGGATGCCAGCGCATCGACGCCGGAAGCGATCGAAATGGCGATGGTCAACACATAATCGAGGATCAGCGCCACCCCCGACACCAGGCCGAGATAAGGCCCCACCAGCTTGGTGGCGACGCGATAGCCGCCGCCCCCGGTCGGGAACAGTTCGATCACCTGGTTATAGGCCAGCGCGATAATGAACACGGTCAGCGCGGTAGCGAGCGCCAGATAGAGGCCGAGATGGGTATGCTCGCCCAATGCCCGGAAACTCTCCTCGGGCCCGTAGGCGGAAGACGACAACCCGTCCGCCCCCAGCCCGACCCACGCCAGGAAAGCCACCAGCGCCAGCGAATGGCGGGTTTCGCTCTTGAGAGGGTCGAGCGCTTTCCCGATCACTATTTCACGAATCTTCAACGGCTTCATTACTTGAGGCTGGCGATGCGAAACCGCACCGCCTTGTATTTCTCCAACCCGCCATGATACCCGCTTCCGGTTTTGGGGACTTGCCGGCCAATTCAAAATCCGTCATAATCTCGCGCTTGCGTTGCCGGGATGGCGGAATAGGTAGACGCACGGGACTCAAAATCCCGCGCCGCAAGGCGTGCCGGTTCGATTCCGGCTCCCGGCACCACTTATAGAATAAGGCTCTCAGGATTGAGGGCCTTTTTTATTGTTTTCCGTAAACCGTGATGTACGCCACAAAAACCGGAAACAAGTCGTTGCCAATAAAAGAAAAAAACACGCATCAGTCAAAGATGCAAATGACGACAGGCCATGACTTCGCGGGTCAAGGATGACCTTTCGAAAGTGTTGCTCGAAAAGTAGCCGCCCCTCTTGGCTGATATTCCCTTTCTCCTGCCTCAAATATAAGTTCCATTTCCCAGGACATATCTAGACAGCCCATTTCCCGTTGCTATATATTCTCACCATCACAACCGGACGGCATGCGCATCCACAATGCAAGCCCAGCAAACCGGAAAACAATATCGGGGGAAGTACACAATGCCAAACAATCAGGCACTTTATCGGGTGTTTTCTACTGATTCACCGCTTCTTCTCTGCTTTACTTACCCTCCTTGCTCATTGAGCGCCGCGCGCCTGTGATCACAGCGCTTCCAACACTGAGAATTACCTAAACAATTCATTTTCGACATGACTGGAGTCGTGCCGCCCGGCATCGCTCTGTCTTGTCGGTTTTCAAGGTTGCCACGCAGCTTCCCCCCACTCCAACAAAAAAGGAAAAAACCAATGTTCAAGAGGCCGATCATCGCCGTTACAGCACTTATCGCAGCATCGATACTGGCTGGATGTGCAACAGAAAGTTCGCGCAGTTTGCCGGTAGCGCAGGTCAACAGTGCTGCGCAACCCTACCAAGGCGCGCGCAGCCCGATCTCTGTGGGCAAGTTCGACAACCGCTCGAGCTATATGCGCGGCCTGTTTACCGACAACGTCGATCGTCTCGGTGGCCAAGCCAAGACCATCCTGATCACGCATCTGCAACAAAGCAATCGATTTAGCGTCATGGATCGCGACAACATGGCTGAACTGGCGCAGGAAGCCAAACTGAACAAGCAGGCACAGGACATCAAAGGCGCCAATTTCGTCGTCACCGGCGATGTCACTGAATTCGGCCGCAAGGAGGTGGGAGACCGCCAGCTGTTCGGCATCCTCGGCCGCGGCAAGTCGCAAATCGCCTATGCCAAGGTCAATCTCAATATCGTCAACGTGAACACCTCGCAAGTGGTTTATTCGGTGCAGGGCGCGGGCGAATACAGTCTGGATAACCGGGAAATCATCGGCTTTGGCGGCACCGCGAGCTACGACTCTACCCTCAACGGCAAAGTGCTCGACCTGGCCATCCGCGAAGCGGTCAACAACCTGGTCACCGGCATCGATTCCGGCGCCTGGAAACCACAATAAAAACCAACAGCAGCAACCGCACTCGTCAACCAACAAGAAAACAGTATGAAAAAATATCTTGCAACAAGCCTGGCGGCCGGTTTGGCCATCATGCTGACCGGTTGTGCCAACCAGCACAAGTCGCTGTATGGATGGGGCAACTATCAACAGCAGGTCTATGCCCACTTCAAGTCCGAAGGCGACGGCAACGAGCAGCAGATCGCAGCACTGGAAGAAAGCCTGCAAAAAATTCGCGCCAAGGGCGAAGCCGTCCCACCGGGATACCACGCCCATCTGGGCATGCTCTATGCCGCCATCGGCAAGGAAGATCAACTGGTGCAGGAACTCGAAACCGAAAAGACGCTGTTTCCTGAATCAACCCCATACATGGATTTCCTGATGCGCAATTACAAAAAAGGAGTAGCGAAATGATGCCCGGAAAATTCAAGGCAGCAGCCGCTGCCCTGCTGCTCGCAGTGCTGGCGAGCGGTTGCGCCACCCAGCAAAAGCCTTACGATTATGCCGAATTCAAGCAGGCGCGCCCGGCCTCCATCCTGGTGCTGCCGCCGCTGAACAGCTCGCCTGAGGTGGCTGCCAGCTACGGCATGATGTCCCAGGTCACCTACCCCTTGGCTGAGTCCGGCTACTATGTGATCCCGGTGTCGCTGGCGGCAGAAACATTCAAGCAAAACGGCTTGAGCAATCCCGCCGACATACATGACCTGCCCCCGCCCAAGCTGCGCCAGATCTTTGGCGCGGACTCAGCCCTGTACATCAATGTCAAGGACTATGGCACCTCTTACAAAGTAGTCAGCAGCGCAACCGTGGTGTCGGCCGATGCCAAGTTGCTCGACCTGCGTTCCGGCAAGGTGCTGTGGGAAGGGTCGGCCTCCGCATCCTCTGCCGAAAGCCAGCAAAATCAAAATGGCCTGATCGGCATACTGGTCTCGGCGGTGGTCAACCAGATCATCGGAACAATGAGCGATGCCAGCTTCAACATGGCAGGCATCGCCAGCCAGCGCCTGCTGATGGCCGGCCATAAAAACGGCATGCTTTACGGCCCTCGTTCACCTCAATATGAAAAAGACTGAGGAAAACGATTTGCGGGCATGCAGTGCCATATGACGCAATTTCTCCCCAAAAAAAACGCCGCGAAATCATCCGCGGCGTTTTTTTCGTCAACCTACTCCTGTTTTCGACGGCACGATTACTGCACTCACGCCTCTCCCAGGTTGTACTTCTTGATCTTGTCGTAAAGCGTCTTCTTGGGAATGCCCAGGTGCTGCGCCGCCAGCGCCACGCTGCCGCCGGTTTCCCTGAGCGCGAAGGCGATCATCCCGGCTTCGAAATTCTCGACCTGCTGCGGCAATGAAATGCCTTCCGGCGGCGCTTCCCGCTCCGGTCCCGCTTCGCTCACCCCCAGCACCCAGCGATCGGCGAAATTGCGCAGCTCGCGCACATTGCCCGGCCACTCGCGCTGCTGCCATTGCTGCATCTGCGCCGCGCTCCAGGGCGGCACGTCGCGCCGGTAGCGCACGGCTGCGGCCTGGCAGAAGTGCGCCAGCAGCAAGGGGATGTCGCTGCCGCGCTGGTTCAGCGTGGGCAGGTCGATGGCGACCACGCCGATGCGGTAGTACAGGTCTTCGCGGAACTCGCCGCGCGCGCTCATTTGCAGCAGGTCGGCCTTGCTGGCGGCCACCACGCGGCAGTCGATCGTCACCGACTCGTTGCCGCCCAGGCGTTCCAGCCGGCGCTCCTGCAGCACGCGCAGCAGCTTGACCTGCATGGCCAGCGGCATGCTTTCGATTTCGTCCAGGAACAGCGTGCCGCCGTTGGCGTATTCGAGCTTGCCGATGCGGCGTTTCTGCGCGCCGGTGAAGGCGCCGGCCTCGTGGCCGAAGATCTCGCTTTCGAAGACGCTCTCCGGCAGCGCGCCGCAGTTGAGCGCCACAAACGGCCCCTTGCGGCCGCTGGCCGCGTGCAGTTGGCGCGCCACCACTTCCTTGCCGGTGCCGGTCTGGCCGTTGATCAGCACATCGACATCGGCCGGCCCGAGGCTGCCAATCAGCGTGCGCACGCGTTCGATGGCCGGCGATTGCCCCACCAGCGGCGGCAGTTCGGGATGGCGGGCCCAGGCTTCGCGCAGCTTGCGGTTTTCCAGCACCAGGCGGCGCTTTTCCTGCGCGCGCGCCGCCACTTCCAGCAGGCGGTCGGAGGCGAACGGTTTTTCGATGAAGTCGTAGGCGCCGGCGCGCATCGCATCCACCGCCGTGCCGATGTCTCCATGGCCGGTGACGACGATCACCGGAATGTCGGCATCGACGCCCACCGCATGCTCCAGCAGCGCCAGCCCGGACATCCCCGGCAAGCGCACATCGGTCACCAGGATGCCGTTGAAGTCGCGCGTGAGCAGCGGCAGGGCTTCTTCCGCACTGGCCCAGGCGCTGACCGAAAAGCCGCCCAATTCCAGCGTCTGCGCGGTGGCGCGGCGCACCGCCTGTTCATCCTCGACCAGGATGGCGGCGCCGTTGTTGGTGTTGTCGGCGTTATTGGTGTCGTCGGTGTTTGGATGCATGGTGTCAGCCGTTGTTTTGCAGCGGCAGGCGCACGATGAATTCGGCTCCGCCCTGCTCATGATTATGCGCGGCGAGCTGGCCGTTCATCGCCTGCACGATGGACGAGGAAATCGCCAGTCCCAGGCCCAGCCCCTTGCTGGACGATTTGGTGGTAAAGAAAGGCTCGAACAGGTGCGGCGCTACCTCATCGGGAATGCCCGCGCCCGAGTCGCGGATGCGCACCACGGCCTGCCCGTCCTCAACATCCAGGCTCACGCAAACCTGCTTGCGCGGCGCGTCTTCGATCGCATCCAGCGCATTGCGCAACAGGTTGATCAGGACCTGCTCGGTGCGTACCCCGTCGCCGGTGATGCTGGCCGGCTGGCGGATGTCGATGGCGATGTCCGCGCCGTGGTGCTGGAACTCGCTGCCCAGCAACAGCACCGCCGCCTCGATCGCGCGGCGCAAGTCCACCGTTGCCACCAGGTCGCCGCTCTTGCGGGCGAAGCCCTTCAGTTGGGCGATGATCTTGCCCATGTGGGCGCTGGCGCTGCTGATGTGTTCCAGGTTTTCCGCCGCCTGCGCGGTCTGGCCGCGCGCCAGGAACTTCACCGAATTGTCGGCGAAGGCGCGGATGGCCGCCAGCGGCTGGTTCAGCTCGTGCGTCACGCCGGCGGCCATCTGGCCCAGCATGGCCAGCTTGCCGGCCTGCACCAGCTCGTTCTGGGTGGTGCGCAAAAGCGTTTCGGTCTGTTGCAGTTTGTCGTACTTGGCGGCGATGGCCTGGTTGGCGGCGGTCAATTCACGGGTGCGCTGGGCGATGCGTAAATCCAGTTCCGCTGCCGCGCGCCGCAGGGCATCGCGCGACTCCAGCCGCTCCTGCACGCGGCGCCGGTGCTGGTACCAGGCCAGCAGCGAAATCGCCAGCGCCGCCATGAACAAGGCCGCGGCCAGCGTCGCCAGCGTGGCCGAGCGCACCACGCGCGCCCGCGACGGGTACAGCATCAGTTCCCATCCGAGCTTGGAAACGGGCCGCGCCACATGTTCGCCGAAACCGCGCTGCAAGGCCTTGGGCAAGGTGGTCACCGGCGCGATGGGCAGGTCGGCGTACTGGTGCGTGCCTTCCAGCTCACGCTGCATGGGCGCGCTCAGCGGTCTGAGGCTGTGGTATTTCCACTCCGCACGGTTGCTGAGGAAGACTACGCCGCTAGCGTCGGTCAGGGCGATCGGGTCGTCGCTGCTACTCCAGGTGTGTTCGAATTCGGCCAGGTCGACCTTGACCACCATCACGCCGATCGGCGCATCGCCCGAGACCTGGTCCTGGCTGCGGTAGATCGGTTGCGCAATGAAGTAGCCCGGTTCGCTGGAGATGTTGCCGATGCCGTAGAAACGCCCCGCCCTGCCTTGCACGGCCTCGCGGAAATAGGGACGGAAACCGAAATCGCGGCCGACGAAACTGAATTCCTCGTCCCAGTTGCTGGAGGCCAGCGTCATGCCGGCGGCATTGAGCATGAAGATATGCACGGCGCGAGACTGGCGCTGGATGATCTTGAAGGCGCGGTTGAGCCGGTCGACTGCGGCGGCGTCCTCGGGGTGCTGCAGCACCCGGCGCACGTCGGCCTGGAAACCGAGCGCGAATGGCAGGGTTTCGTATTTCTGCAGGATGGATTCCAGGTCCATGGCCACGATCTGCAACTGCGCCGAGCCCAGGCTGTTTTGATCGGCAGTGGCCTTGCGCAGGCTGAGCTGGTAGGTGACGCCGCATACGGCCAGTGTTGCCGCGATGAAAGCGAGGAACAGCAGCAGGTTTCTTCTGGCTCTCATGCGCTCGTGTGGTGGGAAGATGATACGGCCGGATGTCCGCCGGTGTATGGGCTCCGGATACGACGCGGCGCCTGAAAAGGCGCCGCGTCCAGCCATGGTTTTCCGTAATGATAACGCGGATGAAGCCGGCCTTGCCGCATCCGCGCTGCCCCGGGGATCAGGCCGGCTTATGCGCCTTGGCGCCGCCAGCAACCGCGCCGGTATCGCCGGCGCCGTCATCGACGTGTACGTCATCATGCAAATGGCCGTCGCGTTGCGGATCAGGCATGCGCAGGGACACGATCAGCGCCACCAGGCACATGGCGGACACGTACCAGTAGAACGCCGACTCCATGCCGGCAGACTTCAGCGACAGCGCCACGAATTCAGCCGAGCCGCCGAAGATGGCATTGCCCACCGCATACGACAGGCCCACGCCCAGCGCGCGCACCTCGGCCGGGAACATCTCGGCCTTGATCAGGCCGCCGATCGATGTGTAAAAGCTGACGATGGTCAGGGCCAGGATGGCCAAGCCGAACGCTGCGTACGGACTGGATACGTCTTTCAGGAAATGCAGGATGGGGAAGGTGCACACCATGCCCAGGAAGGCGAAACACAGCATCGAATTGCGGCGGCCGATCTTGTCCGAGATGGCGCCGAAAATCGGCTGCAGGATCATGTACACGAACAATGCGCCGGTCATCACGCCATTGACCACCTTGGGGTCCATGCCGGCGGTGTTGACCAGGTATTTCTGCATGTAGGTGGTGAAGGTATAGAACATCAGCGAGCCGCCGGCGGTGAAGCCGACCACGTTGATAAAGGCGCGCTTGTGCTGCAGCAAGCCCTTGAGGGTGCCGGCATCCTTTTTCTTGCGCACATCTGCCGAGGCAGTCTCGGCCAGCGAGCTGCGCAGGTACATCGCCACCAGCGCCCCCAGGGCGCCCAGCACGAACGGCACGCGCCAGCCCCAGGCCATCAGCTCTTCCTTGCTCAGCCACTGCTGCATGCCGAACAACACCAGCACCGCCAGCAGTTGTCCGCCGATCAGCGTCACATACTGGAAAGAAGCGAAGAAACCGCGGCGGCCGTTGGGCGCCACTTCACTCATGTAGGTGGCCGAGGTACCGTACTCGCCGCCGACCGAAAGCCCCTGGAACAGGCGCGCCACCAACAGCAGCGCCGGCGCCCAGGCGCCGATGGCGGCGTAGGTCGGCATCACCGCCACGGCCAGCGAGCCGCCGCACATCATCAGCACCGAAATCAGCATGGACGTCTTGCGGCCATGCTTGTCGGCGATGCGGCCGAACAGCCAGCCGCCGATCGGGCGCATCAGGAAGCCGGCGGCGAACACGCCGGCAGTATTCAACAATTGCGAAGTCGGATCGCCCTTGGGGAAGAAGGCCGGCGCGAAATAGATCGCGCAGAAGGAATAGACGTAGAAGTCGAACCATTCGACCAGGTTGCCTGATGACGCGCCGAGGATGGCGAAGATGCGCTTGCGGTATTCCGCCGGGCTCAATTGCTGTTTGCCGCTCATGGAGATCTCCTGTTGTCGCCGCCCCTTCCTGTCTGGTGCGACGCGTTGTGTATGCCCTCGCCCCATCCGGCGCCGGATGGCCGGAGCGGATGCGTTGTCGAGGGCGGTGAAATGGGAGATAGACGCGACGCCAATGCGCGTGCGAAAGAATGGCCTGCATCGTGTCTGCCTCCGCCTGCTTTGTCGATGTATTGCAGGCTTCGTGCCAGAGGGAGGCCGGCTTGGGCGGCTTGTTAAGCCTCTGTTTTCAAAGGATTTTCCCGAAAAGAAATCTCACCGCGGCGCAACAATCGTGCGGATGTCCGGAATGCCGCAATGCGGCATTTGCGGGATTCCATCCAGCTGCATTGCAGAGACTGCGGACTCGGAACGAGGACAGCAGCCATCGGAGCAAAAAAAGAAAAACGGCGCATGTCTTTCGACATGCGCCGTTTTTCCGGTACCGCTGTTTGCCTGTGCGGCTACCGGTCAACGCTCCGACAACGCGTCCATCACGCACAGCGCCGTCATGTTGATGATGCGGCGAACCGTTGCCGACGGCGTCAGGATATGGACCGGCTTGGCGCAACCCAGCAGGATGGGGCCGATCGCCACGCCGTTGCCCGATGCGGTCTTCAACAAGTTGTAGGCGATGTTGGCCGCGTCGATATTGGGCATGACCAGCAGGTTGGCGTCGCCCTTCAACGGCGAGTCGGGGATCACGGCGTTGAGCAGCTTGCTGTCGAGCGCGGTGTCGCCATGCATTTCGCCGTCCACTTCCAGGTCCGGCGCCATTTCACGGAGGATCGCCAGCGCCTCGCGCATCTTGCGGGCCGATTCGCTGTTGCTGGAACCGAAGTTCGAATGCGACAGCAGCGCAGCGCGCGGATGCAGGCCGAAGCGGCGCATTTCCTCGGCGGCCAGGATGGTGATCTCGGCCAGCTCGTGCGCGTTCGGGTTCTCGTTGACGTGGGTGTCGACCAGCACCAGCTGGCGGTTCGGCAGGATCACGGCGTTCATCGCCGCGTACACGTTCACGCCTTCGCGCTTGCCCAGCACCTGGTCGATGTAGTGCAGGTGCAGCTGGGTGGTGCCGTAGGTGCCGCAGATCATGCCGTCGGCGTCGCCCTTGTGGATCGCCATGGAACCGATCAGGGTGTGGCGGCGGCGCATTTCCAGCTTGGCGTACTGCTCGGTGACGCCCTTGCGGCGCGACATTTCCAGGAAAGTCTGCCAGTAGTCGCGATAGCGGTTGTCAAAGTTAGGGTTGATGACTTCGAAGTCAGCGCCCGGACGCAGGCGCAGGCCGAATTTCTTGATGCGCTGTTCCAGCACTTCCGGGCGGCCCACCAGGATCGGCTTGGCCAGGTTTTCGTCGACGATCACCTGCACCGCGCGCAGCACGCGCTCTTCTTCGCCTTCGGCGTAGACAATGCGCTTCTTGGCTTCGGCGGCCTTCTTGGCGACCTGGAAGATCGGGCGCATGAAAGTGCCGCTGTGGTAGACGAACTGCTCCAGCTTCTCGACGTAGGCATTCATGTCCTGGATCGGACGGGCGGCCACGCCGGAAGTCTCGGCCGCGCGCGCGACGGCCGGCGCGATCTTGATCATCAGGCGCGGGTCGAACGGCTTGGGAATGATGTATTCCGGGCCGAAGGACAGGTTGGTCACGCCGTAGGTGGCGGCCACGATGTCGGACTGCTCGGCCTGCGCCAGCTCGGCGATGGCGTGCACGGTGGCGATTTCCATCTCGCGGGTGATGGTGGTCGCGCCCGAATCCAGCGCGCCGCGGAAGATGTACGGGAAGCACAGCACGTTGTTGACCTGGTTCGGATAGTCCGAACGGCCGGTGGCGATGATGGCGTCGTCGCGCACGGCCTTGACGTCTTCCGGCAGGATTTCCGGGGTCGGGTTGGCCAGCGCCAGCACCAGCGGACGCGGCGCCATCTGCTTGACCATGTCCTGCTTCAACACGCCGGCGGCGGACAGGCCCAGGAAAATGTCGGCATTGGGGATGACTTCGGCCAGGGTGCGGGCGTCGGTTTCGCGGGCGAAACGCTCCTTGTCCGGATCCATCAGTTCGGTGCGGCCCTTGTAGACCACGCCGGCCAGGTCGGTGACGTAGATGTTCTCGATCGGGAAGCCGAGGTCGACGATCAGGTCCAGGCAGGCCAGCGCGGCCGCGCCGGCGCCGGAGACCACCAGCTTGACTTCCTTGATGTTCTTGCCGACCACCTTCAGGCCGTTGAGGATGGCCGCGCCGACGATGATGGCGGTGCCGTGCTGGTCATCGTGGAAGACCGGGATCTTCATCCGCTCGCGCAGCTTGCGCTCGATGTAGAAGCACTCCGGCGCCTTGATGTCTTCCAGGTTGATGCCGCCGAAGGTAGGCTCCAGGGCGGCGATCACGTCGATCAGCTTGTCCGGGTCATTTTCATTGACTTCGATGTCGAACACATCGATGCCGGCGAACTTCTTGAACAGCACGCCCTTGCCTTCCATCACCGGCTTGGAAGCCAGCGGGCCGATGTTGCCCAGGCCCAGCACGGCGGTGCCGTTGCTGATGACGGCCACCAGGTTGCCGCGGGCGGTGTATTTGAATGCGTTGGCCGGGTCGGCCACGATTTCTTCGCAAGCCGCGGCCACGCCGGGAGAATACGCCAGGGAGAGATCACGCTGGTTGGTCAGCAGCTTGGTGGGAGTGACGCTGATCTTGCCCGGTGTCGGAAACTCGTGGTACTCCAGCGCTGCCTGACGAAGTTGCTGACGCACTTCTTCTTTCTTACTGATCATCGAATCCATAACTCTGTATTCTCTATGTTGACTTGCGAAGACCGTCGATTCTAGCAGAGGTCGGCCTTCAATCATAGGCCGCCGATTTCATGCTGCCCCGCGCAAAGCCAGTCCGGAACAGGCTTTGCGGCGTTTCATCGGCGGCGCGTGATGTCCGCGAACATGCCCCTTCGCGGTGCAGTTGACGTCTGTTAGTGACGCGATAGGCACACGTTGGGCGCAGCTTGGCAATGGCGAATCAATGGCGAATCTTTACTCGCCTGCGCCGGCCGGGAACGTCCTTGTGGAAAGTCCTTAGCGGCTGGCGGCGCTGGCCGGCAAGGCTTTTGGCCCCACCGCAGCGGTGCGTAGGAATGGAGGCGATGCGCTGGCGCCCTGCCTCCTGCCCTGCCCGCCCTCTTCCCGGCGTCGCTTTGCGTCGCCGCCGCCAAATGCCGGGGCGCATGGACAACGCGCCCTTTCAGTGCATTCGCTGCAGCGCAACATCCGATTCCCCGTTCTATCGGGCGTATTAATGGTCATAGCGGCGAACGCCGATATTGTCCTCCAGAAGCGATGACAGATTAGTTACAATCGCCTCATGCTCTCCGAATTCGAACTTATTGCGCGCTATTTCAGCCGCCCGCTTGCTCCCGACAGTCGCACGGCGCTCGGGGTCGGCGACGATTGCGCGCTGATGACGCCGGCGCCGGGCATGCAACTGGCCATCTCCAGCGACATGCTGGTATCCGGCCGCCATTTCTTCCCCGATGCCGATCCGCTGGCGCTGGGCCACAAATGCCTGGCGGTGAACCTGTCCGACCTGGCCGCGATGGGCGCCAAGCCGATCGCCTTCACCCTGGCGCTGGCCCTGCCCGCAGCCGATCCCGAATGGCTGGAGCCGTTCGCCAACGGCATGCTGGCGCTGGCCGACCGCCACGGCTGCGAACTGATCGGCGGCGACACCACCAAGGGGCCGCTGACCATCAGCATCACAGTGTTCGGCGAAGTGCCGCCGCAACAGGCGCTGCGGCGCGATGCTGCCCGCGCCGGCGACGACATCTGGGTTTCCGGCTCGCTGGGCGACGCGCGCCTGGCGCTGGCCGGCTACCGCAACGAACTTGCGCTGTCCGACCAAGAACTGCTGCAGGCGGCGCCGCGCATGCATGAGCCCATGCCGCGCGTGGAACTGGGCATCGCGCTGCGCGGCATCGCGCACGCCGCCATCGACGTCTCCGATGGCCTGGCCGGCGACCTCGGCCACATCCTGCAACGCTCCAACCTCGGCGCCACGCTGGACGTAGACGCCCTGCCGCCCGGCAATGTGCTGCAGCAGCGCGAGCTTGAACTGCGGCGCCGCTTCACGCTCAGCGGCGGCGACGACTACGAACTCTGCTTCACCGCCCCGGTGCGCCTGCGCCAGGCCGTGCAAAAGGCCGCACATGCGGCCGGCGTCGAAATCGCCCGCGTGGGCACGATGGAGCATGCCCCCGGCCTGCGCCTCGTCGATGCCGGCGGCGAACCGCTACAGCTGGAGCTCGGCTCCTTCGATCATTTCCGCTCATGAACCCAGACCTTTCCTCCCCGTCCGCCCCGCCCGCCGCTGCGCCGGCCAACAAGAAACGCCGCGCCAACGCCCAATTCATGCTGGCCCATCCGGCGCACTGGATCGCGCAGGGCTTCGGCAGCGGCCTCTCGCCCATCATGCCGGGCACCGCCGGCACGCTGCTGGCCTGGCTCTCCTATAACGTGCTTTCCGCACGCTGGCCGCATGTGTTTACCGCCGCCAACTGGCTGGCCATCATCGTGGCCGGCTTCGTGATCGGCATCTGGGCCTGCCATCGCACCGGACGCGCGCTCAACTCGCCCGATGACGGCAGCATGGTGTGGGACGAGATCATCGCCTTCTGGCTGGTGCTGGTGCTGGTGACGCCGGCCGGCTTCAAGGTGCAGCTGGCGGCGTTTGTCGTGTTCCGCTTCTTCGACATGGTCAAGCCGCCGCCGATCGCCTGGTTCGACCGCCGCTTCAAGGGCGGCTTCGGCGTGATGTGGGACGACATCGTGGCGGCCTTCTATACGCTGCTGGTATTCGCCTTCTGGCGCGTCTACGCCTGATCTGCCCAACGCCGTCGAGATTCCGGTTCAAGAATCGCGAAGACGGGAGTATCCTGTTGCTGCATGCACATGATCAACCGACCGCGGCCGTTGGAAGCGGCCGACGGTACAGCCAAGGATGACACTCATGGACACCACGATTGACTTAGCCGCCCGCGTAGGCCAGGCCTTGAAGGCCAAGAACCTGCTGTTAGCCACCGCCGAATCGTGTACCGGAGGCGGCATCGCGCACGCCATCACGGAAATCGCCGGCTCCTCCGAATGGTTCGACTGCGGCTTCGTGACCTATTCCAACGCTTCCAAGAACGAGCTGCTGGACATTCCCGAAGCCATGATCGCGCTGCATGGCGCGGTCAGCGAAGAGATCGCCGGCGCCATGGCTGAAAGCGCGGTCGCCAACAGCAACTCCGATGTGGCCGTCTCCACCACCGGCATCGCCGGCCCTGGCGGCGCGGTGCCGGGCAAGCCGGTGGGCACCGTCTGCTTCGGCTGGCGGGTGGGCGACAAGACCTATACAGAGCGCCTGGTGTTTGCGGGCGACCGGCAAGCCGTGCGCGAACAGACCGTCATCCATTCGCTCAAGGGCTTGCTCAAGCTGCTGGCCGACTGAACCGCTTCTCCCAAAACAAACAGGCCGCGCTTGCATTGGCAGCGCGGCCTGTTTGTTTTTGTTGGTTTTTGTTGCTTCCTGTCTTAGCGGTACTTGTTGATCGCGTCGCGCGTCTCCAGCGCCACGCGGCGCGCCGCCGCGGTGAAGTCCTCTCCCGCTTCCTGCTTGGCGTACAGGATCGCGCGCGAGGAATTGATCATCATGCCGGCGCCGGCCGCCGTCCTGCCGGCCTTGACCGTGGCCTCGACGTCGCCGCCCTGGGCGCCCACGCCCGGCACCAACAGCGGCATGTCGCCGATGATGGCGCGCACCTGCGCCAGCTCCTGCGGGAAGGTGGCGCCCACCACAAGGCCGCACTGGCCGTTGGTGTTCCATTTCTCGGCCACCAGGCGGGCCACGTGCTGGTACAGCGGCTTGCCGTCCACTTCCAGGAACTGCAGGTCGGAGCCGCCCGCGTTGGACGTGCGGCACAGCACGATCACGCCGCGATCCTTCCACTCCAGGTAAGGCGCCACCGAATCCCAGCCCATGTAGGGGCTGACGGTGACCACGTCGGCGTTGTAGCGCTCGAAGGCTTCGCGCGCGTACTGTTCGGCGGTGGCGCCGATGTCGCCGCGCTTGGCGTCCAGCACCAGCGGGATGTCGGGGTAATGGCGGCGGATGTAGGAGCAGATCCGCTCCAGCTGGTCTTCCGCGCCCAGCGCGGCAAAATAGGCGATCTGCGGCTTGAAGGCGCAGGCGGCGTCGGCGGTGGCGTCGACAATGGCGCGGCAGAATTCGAAAATCGCATCCGACTTGCCGCGCAATTCTTCGGGAATCTTCTTGACGTCGGGGTCCAGCCCGACGCACAGCAGGGAATTACGCGATTTCCACGCGCCGTTTAACTTGTCGATGAATGTCACGGTGGTGCCTTAATATGCAAAGATGCGCTATTGTACCGCTGGCACCGGAAAAACCTCGCTTTCTCCCGCTTTTTCAAGGCTTTTCGGGCCGGAAAAAGAGGAAAAAAGAAGGTTCCGCATGTGGCATTTCGGTTGCGCGTTTTATTTTTCTTACGAGGAACACAACATGAAAAAATGGTTTGCATGGCTGGCCACCGCTTTCCTGGCCCTGGCGCTGTCGGGTTGCGGCTATAACGACTTCCAGGCCAAGGACGAAGCCACCAAGGCCGCCTGGGGCGAAGTGGTCAACCAGTACCAGCGCCGCGCCGACCTGATTCCCAACCTCGTCAACACCGTCAAGGGCTATGCCGCGCACGAGAAAGACACGCTGGAAGCCGTGACCCAGGCGCGCGCCGCCGCCACCAGCTTCCAGATCACGCCCGAAGTGCTGAACAATCCGGAAGCCTTCGCCAAGTTCCAGCAGGTGCAGGGCCAGCTGTCGTCGGCACTGTCGCGCCTGATGGCGGTGTCGGAGAACTATCCGCAACTGAAGGCCGACACCAGCTTCCGCGACCTGCAGTCGCAACTGGAAGGCACCGAGAACCGCATCACCGTAGCCCGCCAGCGCTACATCGCCGCGGTCCAGGAATACAACATCCTGGCGCGCAGCTTCCCCAGCAACATCACCGCCAAGATCTTCGGCTATCCGGTCAAGCCGTCCTTCACGGTGGAAAACGAGAAGGCCATCTCGACCGCACCCACCGTCAACTTCGGCAAATAAACCTGAATCCGGGCATCGCCGATGCGTCAATTCCTCCTGCGACTCCAACTGCTGCTGGTCCTGCTGCCCGTCCTGGGCGGTGCGGCCGCGGCCGAGGATTTCGTCCCCGTTCCACAGCTATCCGGCCACGTAGTCGACCAGGTGCACATGCTGGACGACCAGCAGCGCGCCGCGCTGGACAGCGTGCTGGCCGAGTACGAAACTCGCACCGGCAGCCAGATCGCGGTGCTGCTGATGGCCTCCACCGCGCCGGAAGCCATCGAGCAATACAGCATCCGCGTGGCCGAAGCCTGGAAGCTCGGTCGCAAGGGCGTCGACGACGGCGTGATCCTGGTGGTGGCCAAGGACAATCCCAAGGCGCTGCGCCGCCTGCGCATCGAGGCCGGGCGCGGCGTACAAGGCAGCCTGACCGATGCGCAATCCAAACGCATCCTGGAAGACGTGATTGCCCCGCACTTCCGCCAGGACGATTTCTACGGCGGGCTGGCGGCGGGCGTGTCGGCCATCTCCAGCCTGCTCGACCAGGAAAAGCTGCCGGCCGCGCAGCGCCATGCCCCACCGGCGCAAACCGATGATGGCGGCGGCTGGGTGACGCTGATGGCGGTGCTGTTTTTCCTGTTCATTTTCTTCACCATGCTGCTCAGGTCGCGCCGCAATGCGCGCAACAACCTCAACAGCAACGACTGGGGCAACGGCGCCAGCACCGGGGCTGGCGTGATCATCGGCAGCATCCTCGATCAGGTCGCGCGCAACGCGGCTTCAGGCCGCTCTAGCCGTTCCGGCGGTTTTTCGGGAGGCTCCTCGGGCGGCTTCTCTTCCGGCGGCGGTTCGTTCTCGGGCGGCGGCGGCACATTTGACGGCGGCGGCGCTTCGGGGGACTGGTGAGATGAGCAAGGATAAAAAACAGGCGTCCGTGGCCAGCCGCATGCTGCGCCACCTGGCCTTCACCCACGCGGCGGCGCGCCGCGCCTTTCCCTCCGCCACGCTCAAGGCTATCCAGGCCAGCATCGCTGCAGGCGAACGACAACACCGCGCCCAGGTGCGGGTGATCGTCGAGGCATCGCTGTCATTGGGCGCGGTATGGCGGTACGAAACTTCGCGCCAGCGCGCGCACGAATTGTTCGCGCGTTACCGCATCTGGGATACCGAAGAAAACTGTGGCGTGCTGGCCTATATCAACCTGGCCGACCACAAGGTGGAGATCGTCGCCGACCGCGGCGTCAGCCGCCTGGTGACGCGCCAGCAATGGCAGCAGGTATGCGCCGCGATGACCGCCGGCTATGCCCGCGGCGATTACCATGACAGCACCCTGCAGGCGCTGGCGATGCTGCACGATGTGCTGGCGCACGCCATGCCGCACAGCGATGGCGAGGCCAAGGGCGGCAACGAATTATCCGACAAGCCGCTGCTGCTCTGAACCCTGCGCAAGCCATGAAAAACGCCGCCGACGGCCATGCCGCGGCGGCGTTTTCACATCGGCACAACGGATGCCGGATCAGCCGTTTTCGTACACCCACTGCAACAGCGCATCCTGCGCCTTCTGTCCGGCCGGCGCATTCTGGTGGTTGATCAGGAACACCACCACGTAGCTCTTGCCCGACGCGGCCTGCACATAGCCGGCGATGGAACGCACGTCGTTGAGCGTGCCGGTCTTGATATGCGCCTGCCCGGCCACGCTTTGCGTCTTCAGGCGGCGGCGCATGGTGCCGTCGTAACCGACCAGCGGCAGCGAGGAAACGAATTCCGGCATCAGCGGCGAACGGTAGGCCTGCGCCAGCATGTTGCCCAGCAACGCTGGCGTCACCCGCTCGAGGCGCGACAGGCCGGCGCCGTTTTCGATCGCCAGCCCGCTGGTGTCGATGCCCTTGTCGTTGAGCCAGGCGCGCACCACCCGTGCGCCATTGACGATGTCGCCCGGCGGCCCGGCCATTTCGGCGGCCAGCGTCAGCAGCACCTGGCGCGCCATCACGTTGTTGCTGTATTTGTTGATATCGCGGATCACCTCGGGCAAGGCCGGCGATTGCGCCTCGGCCATCAGGCGCGCCGACGGCGTGAGCGCCCCGTCCGCCACGCGTCCGGCGAAACTGCCGCCCAGGTCCGCCCACATCTTCTGGAACATCGCGCCCACATACTGCACATTGCCCATGCGGTAAGGATGCACATACCAGACCTTGGCGCCGCAATCGGCCGCGTAGCTGCCCATGAAGGCCACCGGGCCGGCATCGGCCGACAGCATCAGCTTGCCCTGCCAGTCGCCGCAAGGTTCCTGCGACAGGCGCGGCGGCGTGATGGCCAGGCCTGCCATGGGCGGATCCACGGTGACGTTGACCGTGCCGCCGGCCGAATCCGGTTCGAAACGCAAAGCCAGGGTCTTGTAGTTCACCAGCAGCGCGTCGGGCCCGACGTTATAAGGCTTTTGCGGATCGCCGTCGAACTGCGACGGATCGTAGGTGCTCTCGGCGAAGAAGCTGCGGTCCAGCACCAGGTTGCCGCGGATGTCGCGTATGCCGCGCGCGCGCAGCTGGCGCAGGAACAGCCAGAAATTCTCCATCACCAGCTTGGGATCGCCGCCGCCCTTGATGATCAGGTCGCCATTGAGCACACCCTGCTCCAGCGCGCCATCGATGTAGGCCTGGGTCTTCCAGGAGTAAGTCGGGCCCAGCAACTCCAGCGCCGCGTCGGTCGTCACCAGCTTCATCACCGAGGCGGGATTGAACGGCTGGCTGGGGTTGACCGAGACCAGCGCGCGCTTGCCGCTGTCGGCGTCCTGCACCAGCACGCCAACGTTCTGCTGGGGGATATGCGCCACGCGCAAGGCCCCCACCACGGCCGGCGGCAAGCCTTGGGCGGCCGCCGGGATGGCGGCTCCGGATAACAAGGAAACGGCGATCAGCAATGCATGAAATGGCAACCGGCGGGTGTGGCGCTGCGGAAAACGGGACATGGTTCAATTGAAAAAGGGGATGGCGCATTATAGGGGAAGTCGCAACGCGCGCTCCCCGCGCCTGCGCCGCAGCCTGCCAAGCAAGGCGGATTCGCATCGGAGAGGAGAGAAACCGGATCGCCCCGCGATCCGGAGCGCAAGCCGGCGGCCCGTGCGGCCAAGGCCAACGCGCAGGAGGAAGAGGTGTCGATGATGCGGCCGCAGGCGCTCAGGCGCTCAGGCGCCAGGGAAGCGCCCCGGATCCCAGATAATGGGCGCAAAAAAGGCCGATGCTTTCGGGGCCGCCACGAGACCACTGTGAAAACATCGACCTAGGGAAATCAAGGGAGGAGCAATCGGCGTACAGTGAAAGACCTGAACTCTCCAAGAAAAGCGGTCTCCGCCGATGCTCCTGCCACTGCCGCAACGAGCGGCAAAGCGGGCGCAATGCCCGCTAAATTAGCACTGGCAGAGCCTCCAGCACTAAAAGCGCCAGCAACGCGCCGAACACCGCGCCGATTGCCCTGCAACCGTTGCGGATCACCCTGGAGGCGACCGGCACCTCGCCGCATAGCAATAGCCCGGCCAAGGTCATCGGAATGAAAAACACCAGATTGTTCATGATGATGTTCGGCATGATGCGTCTCCTCATTCAGCCTTCACATTCAGATCCGCTTTCGGATTATTCGTATCGGGCGGCATGGCATCGCTGCCAGCCTTGCCCGGCGGGACTTTGTGATTTGAGTATAGGCCGCATGTCACATAAAACAAGCAGGGCCGCCGACAATTCGTTGCTGCACAGCAGCGACAAGGGGCGGCCGCGGCATTGTTGCGAACGCACAAATTTTCGGCAGGCGGCCGGATTTGCCTTGACCCTCGTTTAAGCGCGAGCGTAGAATTCGCCCGTTCTCATTTTTTTGGAGTCCCTCTCATGGGCACTTGTTCGGGTGACAGTTGTTGCCGGTTAATCCCCGGTTAAGCCTCGGCAAGATCGAACAGGACATCCTCCTGCCGTCATCTTGCAATCAGGCAGATGGCGGTATCTCAATGCATACGGAATGACACTTGGCGGCCACAGGCTGCCAGTGGCCGGAAGAAGTCCAGGCGCGGTCCCCGCGTTTTCTTCCCAATATTTCGCCGCATCGTTTTTCCCTCACGACAACATATCGACGACCGACCGCCGCAGGCATGGCTGCCGATGCGGCGAGCCACAGTCTGGCCGCATGACGCTGGTTGCACCGCAACCGGCAGCGCAGGCTTTTTGCCGCCGCTTCGTTGCGGCCGGCATCTGGCCTGCCTGCGCGCACAGGCGCCTGTGAAAGGGGCTCCGCTCAACCGAAGCGGAGGCTGCAATGCGACAGAAAAAAACATGAAGACCCGATATTTGTCATCGATCCGTCAAGCGCGCCCGTTAGAGTCCTGACTCGGGCCGCCTGACGACGCCACCTGAATGCGCATCCAGCCCGCCCGGCCTTGCGCATCGGACCGCAAGCCACTTCGCCCCCACCCCGCCCTGGCGGCGAAAACAACATGAAAAGAAGTACGCCATGAACCTGAACCTGCTGAAAGAGACCTTCGCCGGCTTCATCCGCGCCCGCGGAATGGACCGCCACTTCCGCCGCCTTGGAATGGACATGTTCCGCAGCGCGCCGGTGACCAAGGAGATCCCGCAAACCCTGGCCCAGCAACTCAACGAAGCGGCCCGCTGCGATGCAAGCGAACTGCTGCAGCGCCTGAAATCGCGCCATGACGGCCTGACCGAAGCCGAAGCCGACGCCATCCGCGCCGAAGTCGGCCCCAATGAAGTCGAACATGAAAAGCCGCTGAGCTGGCCGGTGCACCTGTGGCACTGCTACAAGAACCCGTTCAACCTGCTGCTCACGCTCCTGGCCGCAGTCTCGTTCTATACCGAAGACATGAAGGCCGCCATCGTGATCGGCACCATGGTGGTGATATCGACGCTGCTGCGCTTCGTGCAGGAGGCGCGCTCCAATACCGCCGCCGACAAGCTCAAGGCGATGGTCAGCAACACCGCCACCGTGATGCGCCACGACCTGGCCGAAGAACTGGCCGCCGAGGCGCAGCGCTACTTCGACATCAAGCTGCATCCCAAGGGCGCCAAGCGCATCGAGCTACCGATCAAGAAGCTGGTACCCGGCGACATCGTGCTGCTCTCCGCCGGCGACATGATCCCGGCCGACCTGCGCCTGCTCTCGGCCAAGGACCTGTTCGTCAGCCAGGCCGCGATGACCGGCGAATCGCTGCCGGTGGAAAAGTTCGTCACGCCCACCCAGACCGACGCCGGCAGCCCGCTGGAGCTGGAAAACCTGTGCTTCATGGGTACCAACGTGGTCAGCGGCTCGGCCACCGGCGTGGTCCTGACCACCGGCAAGCGCACCTATTTCGGCGCCCTGGCCGAACGCGTGACGGCCACCGACCGCACGCCCACCGCCTTCCAGGCCGGCGTCAACAAGGTCAGCTGGCTGCTGATCCGCTTCATGCTGGTGATGACGCCGGTGGTGTTCTTCCTCAACGGCTTCACCAAGGGCGACTGGGTCGAGGCGTTCCTGTTCGGCCTGTCGGTGGCCGTCGGCCTGACGCCGGAAATGCTGCCGATGATCGTCACCTCGACGCTGGCCAAGGGCGCCGTCGCCCTGTCGCGCAAGAAGGTGATCGTCAAGCGGCTGGACGCGATCCAGAACTTCGGCGCGATGGACGTGCTGTGCACCGACAAGACCGGCACCCTGACCCAGGACAAGATTTTCCTGGAGCGCCATACCGACATCCGCGGCGAGCCCGACGACGAGGTGCTGCAGTACGCCTACCTGAACAGCTATTACCAGACCGGCCTGAAGAACCTGCTGGACGTGGCCGTGCTGGAGCACGCCGAACTGCAGCGCGAAATGTCGATCGCCTCGGCCTACCGCAAGGTCGACGAGATCCCCTTCGATTTCCAGCGCCGCCGCATGTCGGTGGTGGTGTCCGAACGTGAAGACCACCACGAACTGATCTGCAAGGGCGCGGTGGAAGAGATCGTCTCGGTCTGCACCCGTGCGCGCCACGACGGCCGGATCGTTCCGCTCACGCCCGAACTGCTGGCGGAAATCCGCGAGACCACCGCCGGCCTGAACGCCGAAGGCCTGCGCGTGGTGGGGGTGGCCGCCAAGGACCTGCCGCCGACCAAGGAAACCTACAGCCAGGCCGATGAGTCGGATCTGGTGCTGGTCGGCTACATCGCCTTCCTCGACCCGCCCAAGGAATCGACCGCGCCGGCCCTGGCCGCGCTGCGCGAGCATGGCGTGGCGGTGAAGATCCTGACCGGCGACAACGAACTGGTGACCGCCAAGATCTGCCGCGAAGTCGGCCTGGAAGTGGACGGCATGCTGCTCGGTTCGTCCGTGGAAAAGATGAGCGACGAGGAATTGTCCGTCGCCGTCGAGAAAGTGACGGTATTCGCCAAGCTCTCCCCGACCCACAAGGAACGCATCGTGCGCGTGCTGCACGACAAGGGCCACGTGGTCGGTTTCATGGGCGACGGCATCAACGACGCCCCGGCCTTGCGCGCGGCCGATATCGGCATCTCGGTCGATACCGCAGTGGACATTGCCAAGGAAGCGGCCGACCTGATCCTGCTGGAAAAGAGCCTGATGGTGCTGGAAGAAGGCGTGCTCGAAGGCCGCAAGACCTTCGCCAACATGCTCAAGTACATCAAGATGACGGCCAGCTCGAACTTCGGCAACGTGTTCTCGGTACTGATCGCCAGCGCCTTCCTGCCGTTCCTGCCGATGCTGCCGTTGCATCTGCTGGTGCAGAACCTGCTGTACGACGTGTCGCAGATCTCCATCCCGTTCGATAACGTCGACAAGGAATTCCTGGAAAAGCCGCAGCGCTGGGACGCCGCCGACATCGGCCGCTTCATGGTGTTCTTCGGCCCCATCAGCTCGATCTTCGACGTCACCACCTTCGCGCTGATGTGGTACATCTTCGGCGCCAATTCGCCGGACCACCAGACGCTGTTCCAGTCCGGCTGGTTCATCGAAGGCCTGCTGTCGCAGACGCTGATCGTGCACATGATCCGCACCAGGCGCATCCCCTTCCTGCAGAGCCGCGCCTCGTGGCCGCTGCTGGGCATGACGCTGGTCATCATGGCCATCGGCATCTTCATCCCGATGTCGATGCTGGCGCACTACTTCAAGCTGGAAGCGCTGCCGCTGTCCTACTTCCCGTGGCTGGCGGCGATCCTGCTGGCGTACGCGGTGCTGATCCAGCTCATGAAGAACTGGTATGCCAAGCGCTACGGCTGGCAATAAGCCGATCCGCGCGGTTGGCTGAAATGAAAAAGGGTTGCCTGCGAAGGCAACCCTTTTTCTTTGGCCCCTCGCCTGGATTCAGTTCCCGGCCAGGCCGGCGGCGATATTGATGCACAGGCCGATGATGGCGGCATTGAAGACGAAACAGATCAGCGAATGCGCCAGCACCGCCTGGCGCATGGAGCGCGTGGCCACGCCCACATCGGAAGTCTGGACGGCGACGCTGATGGTGAAGGAGAAATACAGGAAATCCCAATAATCGGGGGCCGCCTCGCCATCGACAAAGCGCAGCGGCAAGGCTTGCGGATCGTCGTCCTGGGCGTAGAACAGGCGCGCGTAGTGCAATGTGAAGATCGTGCCGATCAGGAACCAGGAGCCGAACACGGTGGCCGCGGTGAACGCGTAGCGCAGCAAACGCCCTTCATGCCCATGGTTGCTGCCGGCCAGTTCCAGCAGGATCGCCACCAGGCTGGCAATGGCGGCGATGCAGACGATGCACAGCACCAGTTGCGCGCTTTCGTCCTCGACCTCGGCCAGACGCTTGGCGTCCTGGGCATCGGCGAAATACATCATCAGCCAGATCGTGACGAGGTAGGTCCAGACGCCGGCGTTCCAGCCGATCAGGCAGTGCGTGACCAGCGAACCGGCTGGAATCAGCAAGCCGCAGACAATGCCGACCAGGATGGCGATCAGCAGGCGCGGATGAACCTGGACAATAGTGCGGGCAACGGACATGGCATCGATGGGCTAGAGGAATGGGTGAAGATCGGCAGACGCAACAAGTGCAAAAACGCCGTCCAAAAAAACATGGCTGAAACATAGCATGCTTCAGCCATTTTCCCTTCTGGTCCGACTCGTTGCCGCTACATTGCGCTTACCTGGAAGAAGAAATCAGATGCGCCACGCGGGCGGCCTCGTCAAAGCTCCCGAAGCCGGTCAGCGCACGGTCAGCGGCCCCTGCACCGCGGTCACGTTGGTCACGCGCCCCTCGACCACCGCCGCCAGTTGCCGGCCCACCAGCTGGCGCGAACCGGCGGTCAGGCGCGCCGTCCCGCTGGGCGAAAACTGCAGCAGCAAAATGGCGCGCCCGGCCGCATCCTTTTGCGCGGTGGCGCGCTGGACGTCGGTCGCATCCAGCAATGCCGTGGGTGCAAGATAGACCACGCTGCCAGGCACATCGCTGTTCCCGGCCTTGCTCCATCCTGGCGTCGGCACGCTGGTGGCGCCGCGCAACTCGAATGGGGTCGCTGGCGAGATGGCGCCGGTGCTGCCGCAGCCGGCCAGCGCAACCAGCGCCGCGCCCGCGGCGACCAGGCCCGGCAAGCGACGGCGCCAGGAAGCGGCCGATGAAAACCGGATGAGCTGCCTCAAAATTCATGCTCCTTCAGCGCCCGCCTGGCGCGTTCGCGGGCGCCGGCCAAGGCTTCTTCCTCGGTGGGATAAAAACCGGCCGGAATATAGGTTTCGGCGATCTCGGGTTCGCGCGCCAGGCGCACGAACACTTGCGCCTCGTAGGCGTGGTCGGGTTTTTCGATCGCATCGTAGCGGGCGATGTGGGTGCCGTTCCGTATCACTTTGTCTGTCATGCCGCCTCCATTCTCGGTCGCGTTGGAGGCCGTTAGACACAGGGGCGTGTGCCAGGTTCTGAATGTGATTGCGGGGAAATTTCCGGGCGGGAACAATCGCAGCCTCATCCGTACATGGGCGCCCGGCAGGAAAAGATCAGGCCACCGACGGAAAGCGCACCGTGAAGACCGTGCCTTGCCTGGTCTCGCCGCAATCGAGGGTGATCACAGCGCCGTGTTCGCGGGCGATCTCGCGCACGATCGCCAGCCCCAGGCCGCTGCCGGCCACCTTGTCGTTGGCGCGGTAGAAGCGGTCGAAGATCAGCTCGCGATGTTCGGGAGCGATGCCGGGGCCGGAATCTTCCACCGTCAGCAAGGTCTCCCCGTCCTGCTCCTGGCAACGCACGGTGACGCTGCTGTGCGGCGGCGAATAACGCACCGCGTTGTCGATCAGGTTGTCGATCAGGTCGGACAACAGGAAACGGTCGCCGCGCATGCGGCCGGGCCGCAGGTCGAAACCGAGGTCGATCTGTTTCTTGTCGGCCTCTTCGATGAAATGCTGGATGGACGCCTCCACCAGCTTGTCCAGCGACAGGTTTTCCAGGTTGCGCTGCTCGAACTGGCCGTGCTCGGAACGCGCCAGCGCCAGCAATTGGCGGCTTTGGCGGATCATGCGCTCGACCGAGGAATTCATCATCTCCAGCGAACGGGTCGTGTCGGGATCATCGCGGTGCTTGGCATGCAGCAGCTCCAGTTGCAGCTTGAGGCCGGTCAAGGGCGTGCGCAACTGATGGGCGACGTCGGCCAGGAAATTCTGCTGCGCCTGCTCGCCCTTGCTGATGCGCTCCATCAGCTGGTTCATGGCGCCGATCAGCGGCAGCAGCTCGACCGGGGAACCGGCGCTGTCGATGGCGCCCAGCTTGCCGTGGCCGCGCTGCTCCAGGTTGCCCTGCAGCGCCTGCAGCGGCTTGAGCCCGCGCCGCACCGCCACCAGCACGGCGGTGAGCGAGATGAAGGTGAGCACGCCGTCCAGCGCCAGGAAAGACAGCAGGATCGTGTAATGAGCGCGGTTGCGCTTGCGCACCGTCTCGGCCACCGCCACCGAAATCACGCCATTCTTGACCCGTACCTGCAGCGCGGCGATGCGGACCGGCTCGCCGCGCATCTCGGCGTCGTAATTGATGGGCCGCTCGAACACGTCGCTGTCGGGCAGAGGGGGAAAGCCCTTGTCGCCCAGGATGATCTCGCCCTTGATATTGCGTACGGCGAAAAAGGTGGTGTCGGAATGGTTGCTGCGCAGGATCTGTTCGGCCTGCTTGGTGAGTTCGGCGGAGGTCTTTTCCTGGCGGTGCCGCACCTGGGCATACAAGCCCCAGGTCGAATCCATCAGGTTCTGGTCGAAGGCATGCTGGGCCGGCAGCCAGGCCAGCCAGTAGGTGAACCCGGCGCCCACCAGGTTGATGAGCAGCAGCGGCGCAATCAGCCACTTGAGCAGGTCGCGCCGGATGCTGGGCTGCAGGACCGGCATGCGTTCAAGCCAGCGCAACGATCAGCTCTCGCTCTTTTCGAGCATGTAGCCGAAGCCGCGGATGGTACGGATGGCCACGCCCGAGTCGGCGATCTTGAGGCGGATGCGCGAGACATAGACTTCCACCGCGTTGATGGTGAAGTCTTCGCCCCAGGGCAGCACGGCGTCGATGATCTGCTGCTTGGAGACCACGCGCGACGCATGCTGCATCAGGTATTCCAGCACCGTCCATTCGCGCAGCGACAGTTCGATCTTGCGGCCATCGATGTCGGCGCGCTTGGTGGCGTTGTCCAGCGACAGCCCGCCCACCGACAGTTGCGCCGGCTGCGGCGCGCTGCGGCGAACCAGGGCCTTGATGCGCGCCACCAGTTCGGGCGTGGCGAAAGGCTTGACCAGGTAGTCGTCGGCGCCCAGCTCCAGGCCATGCACACGGTCGGGAATGGTGTCGCGCGCGGTCAGGAGCAGCACCGGCGTGTTGTTGCCGGAAGCGCGCATGCGCCGCAGCACTTCAAAGCCGTCGATGCCGGGCAGGCCGATGTCGAGCACCAGCACCGACGCATTGAAACGCTGCGACAGCGCATCGGTACCGTTATTGACGGTATGGACGGTGAATCCATGGGAGTTGAGCACACGCGACAGGCCGTCGGTGAGCACCGGGTCGTCTTCGACCAGCAAAACGTTCATAGGGACTTCACGAGAAGAAAAACGGCGCAAAACATCTGCGAATCGAAGCATCGTATTGCAGCCTCGCCAATGCTGCAAACACGCGATCGTAAAGCGCCTGCCGCGCCGCTTGTATTTTGTTTCATTTCCGTCACAGTCAGTCCGCTGTCAGCCATTCGACAGCATCCAGTCAGGCCCGGAAGTTGGCGCACGCCAATGGGATTTACCCGGGGTCTACCTGAAGTAGCGCGGATCCATCTTGCGAAACACCCAGGCCGAGGCCAGGGTGATCACGCCGACGATCACGAAGGTGATCTGGAAACTGAAGCTGGTGGCCGCGCCCGAACCGTCCTTGAACAGGTTCACCAGCGTGCCGCCGATGGTCACCCCCAGGCCGATGGCCAGCATCTGCACCATCGAGAACAGGCTGTTGCCACTGCCGGCATCGTTCTTGTCCAGGCCCTTCAGGGTCACGCTGTTCATGGCCGCGAACTGCATCGAGTTGGAAGCGCCGAACACGGCCAACTGGACGATGCCTGCGGCCAGCGGCCAATCCGGCGTAATCAGCGCGAACGACACGATGGCGCCGCCCACCAGCAAGGTGTTGACCAGCAGGAAATTGTCATAGCCGTAACGCCTGACCAGCGGCGCGATCCACGGTTTGGCGATGGTGCCGGCGATGGCCGCCGGCAGCAGCACCAGGCCGGACTGCAGCGGCGAATAGCCCAGCCGCACCTGCAGCAGCAGCGGCAGCAGGAACGGCACCGCCGAGGAACCGATGCGGCACACCAGGTTGCCGGCCAGGCCGATGCTGAAGTTGGGTTCCCTGAACAATCCCAGGCGAAACAGCGGCCGCTCATGACGGCGCGCATGCAGCCAATAAAACCAGACCGTGAGCGCCGCCAGCACGAACAGGGTCGCGCTCCAGATGCCGCGGTGGGTCTCGAAAGGCACGTCCAGCGCCAGCGAAAAGGCCACCATGCAGCCCGACAGCAGGCCGCAGCCCAGTACGTCGAACCTTGGCGCGGCCGGCAGCACGTCGTTGGGCAGGTAGCGCAGCACGGCCAGCATGCCGATGGTGCCGATGGGCACGTTGATCAGGAAGATCCAGTGCCACGACAGGCTCTGCACCAGCCAGCCGCCCAGCACCGGTCCCACCACCGGCCCCAATTGGCCGGCGATCGAGATCGACGCCAGCGCCGCGATATATTGCGCGCCCGGCACGCTGCGCAGCACCGCCAGCCGTCCCACCGGCAGCAGCATCGAGCCGCCGATGCCCTGCACCACGCGCGCGGCCAGCAGTTGCGGCAGCGTATGCGCGGTGGCGCACAGGATGGAACCGATCACGAACACCAGGATCGCCGCGAAATACATCTTGCGCGTGCCGAACCGGTCCGCCAGCCAGCCCGAGGCGGGGGTCAGCGACGCCATCGTCAGCGTGTAGGCCACCACCACCGGATGCATCGCCAGCACCGGTTCGCCCAGGCTGCGCGCCATGGCCGGCAAGGCGGTGTTGACGATGGTGGTATCCAGCGTCTGCATGAAAAAGCCGGAGGCGACGATCCACAGCAGCGCGCGCTGTGAAATATCGGAAGACCTGGCGGAAGGATCGGACAACTGGTCTGGACGTTGGGCGGACATGGATTGAGAAAGATTGGGCGCGGAAAAAGCGACGAGGACACAAAAGCCTGTCGCTTCGGTGTCCCCGCTGGTGGGATGTTGCTTTCTTCGAAGCAGTGCCGCTATTTTAAAACGTTTGGCGCATCCCGATCAGAAGGCCTGCGGACGCCACTTCAGCAGGCGGCGCTCCAGCGCATGCAACAGCCAGTCCGCCGCCAGCGCCACCACCGCCAGCACGATCATCGCCGCGAACACGCCGCTGGCGTTGAAGGCGCCCTGGGCGGTCGAGATCAGCAGGCCGATGCCCTGCTTGGAACCCAGGAACTCGCCCACCACCGCGCCCACCAGCGCGAAACCGAAGCTCACGTGCAGGCTGGCCAGGATCCACGACAGCGCCGACGGGATCACCACCGCAGTCGTCACCTGGCGGCGCGACGCGCCCAGGATCTGGGCGTTGGCGATCATGTAGCGGTCGGCTTCGCGCACGCCCTGGAAGGCATTGGCGAACACCACGAAGAACACCATCACCACCGCCAGCGCCACCTTGGAGGCCATGCCCAGGCCAAAGGCGATCACGAAGATCGAGCCCAGCACCACGCGCGGGATCGAGTTGGCGATCTGGATATAGAGGCTGAAGACGTCCGACAGCAGCTTGTTGCGGCCCAGCACGATGCCGGCGATCACGCCGGCCACCGAGCCGATCAGAAAGCCCAGCACGGTTTCTTCCAGCGTCACCAGCACCTGGGTCCACAGCGGGCCTTGCGACGTGCCTTCGACCATCCATTCGTAGATCTGGGCCACGATCAGCGTCGGCTGCGAGAAGAAGAAAGGATCGATCCAGCCGATGCGGGCGAACAGCTCCCAGCCGCCCAGCACCACCACCAGGATGGCGATGCGCAGGCCGACGACCAGGTTGCGGCGCGCGCGGATCTTGCGCTGCGCCTCGGCTTCGACCGCGGCGATATCCTGCAGCGCCGCGTTGTGTGTGGTTTGTGCTTGTGTCATGTTGCTCACCTGTGATGTTCAGAATTCAGAGTTGCCTGCTATGCGTTCCCTTCGATACGCGGCCTTGCCGCTACTCAGGGCGCTCAGGGCGAACGGGTGCCGGGAATGGGAGGCGCCGGAGAAAGCCGTTCTGGCTGAGTAGCCGCACAGCGGCGTATCGAAGCCCATCTCCGGCGACAGCGCATCAGGCGATATGCACTTCTTCGCGCAGGTCGCTCCAGATCTTGCGCGAGATGTCGATGAAGCGCTGCTCGTAGCGCACCTCTTCCATGACGCGCGGGCGCGGCAGGTCGATCGGGTAGACGCTCTTCAGGGTCGCCGGGCGCGCGGTCAGCACGTAGACCTTGTCGGCCAGCGCGATCGCCTCTTCCAGGTCGTGGGTGACGAACACCACCGAGCCGGAATGGGCTGTCCACAGTTGCAGCAGCTCGTCTTGCATCAGTGTGCGGGTCTGCATGTCGAGCGCGGAGAACGGCTCGTCCATCAGCAGGATCTCGGGGCTGTTGATGAAAGTCTGCGCCAGCGCCACGCGCTTGCGCATGCCGCCAGACAACTGGTGCGGGTAGTGGTCGCCGAACTTGTCCAGGCCGACGCGGCGGATCCATTCGTCGGCCAGCTGGTGCGCCTGCTCCCTGGACTTGCCGCGGAACATCGGGCCGGCAGCGACGTTGTCGCGCACGCTGCGCCACGGGAATACGGCGTCGTTCTGGAACACGAAGCCGATGCGCGGGTCGATGCCGTTGACCGGCTGGCCCATCACGCGCACTTCGCCCATGGTCGGCTGCAACAGGCCGGTGATCAGCGACAGCGTGGTGGACTTGCCGCAGCCGGTGGGGCCGACCACGGCGACGAACTCGCCGCGCGCCACGCTCATGGAGAAGTCGCGCAGCGCCACGGTGGCCTTGCCATCCGCGGTAATGAAACGGCAAGTCACATTGCGCAGCTCGATGGCCGGCGTTTCCTGGCTGCCGGCGGCTGGCTTGGCGAAAGCGTTTGGGTTGATCGCATTCATCTTGATGCTCTTTCCTGGGCTGAGTGATCCCCTGACGCGTACAAACGCATCATGGTCGTTGGCAAAAAAATCGGAGAAAACAGGGACCGGTGCTGCTGCCGCAAGAGAAGCGGTCCCGCTCCTCTCTTCCGGCCCCGTCAGGTTCGCAGGCTTACTTCACCTGGCTCACGAACTCGTCGGTGTAGGTCCTGGACAGGTCCACGTGCTTGCCCTTGACGTTCGGATTGAAGCCCGCCAGCACGGCCAGCACGGTTTCCGGGCCGCCCTTGGGCATCCTGCCGTCCGGCGAATACATCGGCAGCGAATTGTTCAGGGCCTGCACATAGAGCGCCTTGTTGTTGCCGTAATAATCCTTGGGCATCTTGTCGGCGATCTGTTCGGCGCTGTGGGTATGGATGAACCTGAGCGTCTTGACGAAGGCGCGCGCCAGCTTTTGCGCCTCATCCTTGTGGCCGTTGAGCCAGCTGCGCTGGACATACAGGCTGGAAGCCGGATACAGGCCGCCCAGCGCCTTGACGGTGCCTTCCACGGTGCGCATGTCGACCAGCACCTGGGCATCGCCGGTCTTGAGCATCAGCGAAGCGGTCGGTTCAGTGGTCATGCCGGCATCGATGCGGCCCTGCTTCATGGCAGCGATGAAAGTATTGTCGGCGCCCACCGGCAGCACCGAGAACTCCTTGGAGCTGATGCCGTGGCGCGAAGCCAGGTACTGGGTCAGGAAGTTGGTCGACGAGCCCAGGCCGGTCACGCCCAGCGTCTTGCCGCGGGCGTCGGCCATGCTCTTGAAGTTGGGCACGGCCTTGGTGGAAACCAGCTCCACTTCGCCCGGCACCTGGCCGAAGATGGTGATGGCGGTGATTTCCTTGCCCTTGGTCTGCAGGTCGATCGAATGGTCATAGAAACCCACCACCGCCTGCACCGCGCCGGCCAGCAGTTCGTTCTCGGCGTCCACCCCGGCCGGCTGCGATTGCAGCTCGACGTCCAGCCCTTCTTCCTTGAAATAGCCCAGTTGCTCGGCCAGCTTGGCCGGCAGGTAAACCATCTTGGTGATGCCGCCCACCATGATAGTGATCTTGCCGGCGGCCAAGGCCTGGCCCGGCAGCGCGGCCAGGGCGGCGCTCGCCACGGCCAGCGACAAAAGGGTGCGGCGGATATTCTTGTTCATGTCAGTCTCCTGTTGGATGATGCCGGGCGCAGGCCAGACCTGCGCAAACCTGCGAATTCTAAGCCTTGTGCGTTTTTACCTGACCTGATCGACGAACTCGTTGGTATAAGTCTTCGACAGGTCGATGTTCTTGCCCTTGATGTTGGGGTTGAAGCCGGCCATTACCTTGAGCACCTGCTCCGGGCCGCCGGCCGGCATCTTGCCGTCGGGCGAATACATCGGCATGGAGGCCTTGAGCGCCTGTACGTAAATCTTCTTGTCGCCGCCGTAGTAGTCCTTGGGCATCTTGTCGGCGATCTCTTCCGGCGTATGGGTCTGGATGTACTTCAGAGTCTTGACGAAGGCGCGCGCCAGCTTTTGCGACTCGGCCTTGTGGCTGTTCATCCAGGCGCGGTTGACGTACACGCTGGAAGCCGGATACAGGCCGCCCAATGCATTGCGCGTGCCTTCCACGCTGCTCATGTCGACCAGTACCCTGGCGTCGCCCGAGGCCAGCAGGATGGAGGTGGTCGGTTCGGTGGTCCAGGCCACGTCAATGCGCTTTTGCTTCATGGCGGCGATCAGGGTATTGCCCGCGCCCACCGGCAGCATCGAATAGTCGGAAGTCTTCAGCCCGGCGCGGCTGGCCAGGTATTGCGCGATGAAACTGGAAGAAGAGCCCAGGCCGGTCACGCCCAGCGTCTTGCCCTTCAGGTCGCCCATGCTCTTGACGCTGCCGGCCAGGTCGGCGCGCACCATCTCCATGCCGCCCGGCACCAGCAGCAACTGGGTGATCGAGGTGACTTCCTTGCCCTTGCTCTGCAAGTCGATGGAGTGGTCGTAGTAGCCCACCACCGCCTGCACGGCGCCGGCCAGCAACTCGTTCTCGGCGTCCACGCCGGCCGGCTGCGACTGCAGTTCGACGTCCAGGCCCTCTTCCTTGAAGTAGCCCAGGTTCTCGGCCAGCTTGGGCGGCAGGTAAATCAGCTTGTTGATGCCGCCGACCATGATGGTGATCTTGTCGGCCGCATGGGCCTGCGGGGCCGACAGCGCCAGCGCGGCCGCCGCCACGGCGGTGGCGCCCAGCGCCAGCAGGGAACGGCGAATGACGGAAGCCTGGAACACACGGGCGTCTTGACGCATTATGATTGTCTCCTGATGTTGGTGGTGGATGGTCTGGCGCCATCTTTACTGATTTGTCCGCGTATTCTAAGAAGCCGAAACCTTCATCCAGCTTTCCAAAAAACCGCTTTTTTATTTGCACCGCAACAAAACCAACGAGACATTTGCATGAAATTGCTCCTGATCGAAGACAACCCGCAGCTCGCCCATTGGCTTGAACAAATCCTGAAAGAACACAAGTTCAGCGTGGATATCGCGGCTGACGGCGAGATCGCCGACCAGGTTCTGCGGGATGAAAACTACGACGTGGTGCTGCTCGACCTGATGCTGCCCAAGCTGGGCGGAAAGCACGTCCTGCGGCGCCTGCGCGAGCGCCACAACGGCGTTCCGGTGATGATCCTGACCGCCAGCGGCTCGATCGACGAAAAGGTGGAATGCCTGGGCGCCGGCGCCGACGACTACCTGGTCAAGCCCTTCGAGATACGCGAGCTGGTGGCGCGCATCAAGGTGCTGATCCGCCGCCAGACACCCGACAAGGCGGCCGAAATCCATTGCGGCGACCTGGTCTACGACAGCAACACGCGCCAGTTCGCGGTGTCCGGCAACACGCTGGCGCTGCCGGCGCGCGAGCACGACGTGCTGGAAATCCTGATGCTCAAGCAGGGCAAGACGGTATCCAAGACCGCCCTGATGAAAGGCATCTTCAGCCTGTCGGAGGAACCCAGCGCGGACGCCATCGAAATCTACATCTCGCGCCTGCGCAAGAAGCTGGATGCCTCCAGCGCCGCCATCATGACCCTGCGCGGACTGGGCTACCTGCTCAAGCAAAAAGATGATTGACAGCCTGCGCCTGCGGCTGTTGCTGTGGCTGCTGATCCCGATGACGGTATACGTCGGCCTGTCGGCCAGCGACGCCTATGACAACGCCGTCTCCAGCGCCACGCTGATCCAGGATCGCGCCCTGCTGGCCTCGGCCCGCATGATCGCCGGCCAGGTCACCTGGCAGGATGGCGCGCCGGTGGTGTCGGTGCCGCCCGCGGCCCTGGAAATGTTCGCCTCGCCGGCGCAGGATGCGGTGTACTACCAAGTGCTGATGGACGACACCACGCTGCTGGCCGGCCGCCCCGACTTCCCCGTCGACCCGGACTTCGCCGCCATCCATCCGGTCTATACCACCACCGTGTTCGAGGGCCGCGCACTGCGCGTGGCCAGCTACATCCGCGCGCTGTATGACGAAGGCACGCTGCGCATGGTGGCGGTGTCGGTGGGCCAGACCATGCAAGGCCGACAGCAAATGCTGGAAGACCTGTGGCAACCGTCGCTGCGGCGCCAGATCGTGCTGTTGCTGCTGGCGGTGGCGCTGGTGGTACTGGGCCTGACGATAGAGTTGCGCCCCATCCTGGCGGTGAAAGACCAGTTGGCCGCACGCGACCCCAATTCGCTCACGCCGCTGCGTACCGGACAATTGCAGTTGGAGTTGCGCCCCATCGTGGAAGCGATCAACCAGTACATCCAGCGGCTCAACGCCCAGGTGATCGTGCAAAAACGCTTCGTTGCCGACGCCGCGCACCAGTTGCGCACGCCGCTGACCGTGATCGACTCGCAAATCCAGTTCGCGCGCCAGCTGGACGATCCGGCGCGCCTGCCGCAGGTGCTGGCCGCGCTGCACGACAGCAGCCGCAACATGACCGACCTGACCAACAAGCTGCTGCAACTGTCGCAGGCCGAAGCTTCCAACAGCAGCGCCTTCCCGCGCGGGCCGGTGGACCTCATGGCGGTTGCCGCCACGGTGCTGGAAGAGCTGGCCGGGCTGGCGCTGAAAAAGCATATCGACCTCGGCCTGGAAACCGAACTGGAGCGCGCCCCGGTCAACGGCAATGAAGCGCAACTGGCCGGCATGCTGATGAACCTGATCGACAACGCCCTGCGCTACACGCCCGACGGCGGCAAGGTGACGGTGGGCATCGCGCGCGAAGGCGGCGATGGCCATGCGGGCGGCAACGGGCAATTTGTCGTCACCGTCAGCGACAACGGCCCCGGCATCCCGGCCGAAGTACGCGAGCGCGTGTTCGAGCGCTTCTATCGCAACGCCGCGCCAGACCAGCCCGGCTCCGGCCTGGGCCTGGCCATCGTGCGCGAGATCGTGCAGGCCTCGCAAGGCAGCGTGGTACTGGATGCCCCCGCAGAAGGCAGCGGCCTGGTCGCGACGGTCAAGCTGCCTGCGCTGCCGGGTTAAACGTACCCGCGCCGCAATGGCGACCTGACTATCGGTCTTGCAAATTGATCAAAGAAGCATTGCAGGCGACACCGTGAAGATGAGGCTGGATGATGGGCGGCCACGATCAAGGAAGGCCCTTCGATGGAATCTTCCGGAGCAGGGTTTCGGCAGCAGCGAGGCCAACGCCCGGAAACGAAAAAAGCCAGCGCGAAGCTGGCTTTTTTCATGGATCCTGGTGGAAAGTGCAAGTTTCGAACTTGCGACCCCTGCAGTGTGAATGCAGTGCTCTACCCCTGAGCTAACCTTCCATTTGAACAACGCCGCATTGCTGCCGTGCTGTTCGAGAGGCGAGATTATGACATAAGTTTTCCGGCTTGGGCAAGGGGCTTGTAAATAATTCGCCCACTTTCGTTGCCTGATGCGACAACCTTGCCGCATCAGGCCGGCGGCGCGTCGGCCGCTTCCGGCGGGGGCGGTTCGAAACGCCACACGCAGGCGCCCCGGACTTCCTTGTCGAGCTGGTTGAGCACGTCTTCATGCAGGCGCTGGTCTTCTTCGCCAGCAGCGACCACGATCACCTCGGCCAGCGGCGTCAGCTCCAGTGCGGCGCCATCGGCGCCCTGCTCGTCGCCGCTGCCCAGGTCCATGGTCAGCGAATTCTGGCCGCGCGTCATGGCCAGGTAGACCTCGGCCAGCAACGCCGCATCCAGCAAGCCGCCGTGCAGGGTACGGTGGGCGTTGGCGATGCCGTAGCGGTCGCACAGCGCGTCCAGCGAATTGCGTCGGCCGGGGTGCAGTTCCTTGGCCATCTGCAGCGTGTCGATCACTTCGGCCACATGCTCGGAAAACGGCGGCAAGTCCAGCAGCGCCAGTTCGGCGTCGAGGAAGCCGACGTCGAAGGGCGCGTTGTGGATGATGATCTGCGCGCCGCGCACGTAGTCCAGAAATTCAGCCGCGATCTGCCTGAAGGTCGGTTTGTCGCGCAGGAATTCGGTAGTCAGCCCGTGCACCGCCAGCGCGCCCTCTTCGGAGTCGCGCTCGGGGTTGATGTAGTGGTGCAGGTTGTTGCCCGAGAGCTGGCGGTTCAGCACTTCGACGCAGCCGATTTCAAGGATGCGGTTGCCGGCGCGCGGCGACAGGCCGGTGGTTTCGGTATCGAGGATGATCTGACGCATGGTGGCTCCTGCTCTTTGTTTCTGTATCTCTATATCGACTTACTTGATGCTGTCGACGCCGCGGTTGGCCAATTGGTCGGCGCGCTCATTGCCGGCGTGGCCGTTGTGGCCGCGCACCCAGCGCCATTCGACCTTGTGCTGCGCCTGGGCGGCGTCCAGCGCCTGCCACAGGTCGGCATTCTTGACCGGTTCCTTGCTGGCGGTCTTCCAGCCGCGCGCCTTCCAGCCGTGGATCCATTCGCTGATGCCCTTCTGCACGTACTGGCTGTCGGTGTGGACCACCACGTCGCAGGGGCGCTTGAGCGCGTTCAGGGCCTGGATCACGGCCATCAGCTCCATGCGGTTGTTGGTGGTGTTGCGTTCGCCGCCGAAGATTTCCTTTTCCTGGCCGCCAGCCACCAGCAATGCGCCCCAGCCGCCCAGCCCGGGGTTGCCCTTGCAGGCGCCATCCGAATAAATCTCTACTTTGTCCATGCTTGTCTGTTCTGGCGCTGCGCGCCCATTGGTTGCCGCCGGGGCCGCGATCATACCCGATCCGGCCGGCGGCGGTTCATTCCGATTTGTGGATACGGTTGGTGGCCGGCATGCCCCTGGGCGCCTTGACCTTCTGCCGGCTCAGGGCCGGGCCGACCAGGCGCATCCCCAGCACGCGCTTGATCGCCTGCACGATATAGACTGCGCCGAAATACGGCCACCAGCGGTCGCCGGCCTTTTCCATGAAGCCGAAGCGGTTGAGCCACTTGTCGGTTTCGCAGGGCGGGGCGTAGCAGCCGAAATGGCCGCGGTTGACTTCCATGTTGAGCAGCTTCAACCAGTCCTTGAGACGCGGCAGGCGGATGAATTCGCCGTCGCGCGGCAGGAAGTGGGCGCCGGTCAGGCGGCCCGCCGCCTGGCGCATGCCCCACAGGCTGCTGGGATTGAAGCCGCAGATGATCACCTGCCCTTCCGGGATCAGCACCCGCTCGACCTCGCGCAATACCTGGTGCGGTTCGGCAGCGAACTCCAGCACGTGCGGCAGCACCACCAGGTCCAGGCTCTGGGTGGCGAACGGCAGTTCGCAGAAATCGTGCGCCAGCACTTGCGGGATTTCCAGCGCGGACTGGTTCTCGCCCGGCATGGCATTGTCGGTCAGCCAGCGGTAAGGCATGCGGTTAGCGGCCAGCGCGTGGATCTGCGGCGAACCGATCTGCACGGCGTTGAAACCGAAGATGTCGGCCGTGAGCGTATTGAGGTGGCGTTGCTCCCAGGCGCGCAGATAAGCGCCGGTCGGCGTCTGCAACCAGGCTGCGAGGTCTATAATTTCCGGATTGTCACTCATTTATTCGATCGCGCCTTATGACCGAGCAGCCAGCCACGCCAGCCAAACCGGATCGGGAAACTTCATTGGATGTCCTGGCCGTGCCGGCCTTCAGCGACAACTACCTGTGGTTGATTCATAACGGGCGCTATGCCGCCGCGGTAGACCCGGGCGACGCCGGGCCGGTCCTGGCCGCGCTCAAGGAAAACGGCCTGACGCTGGCCGCTATTCTACTGACTCATCACCATGCTGACCACGTCGGCGGTGTGGTCGAATTGGCCGAACGCGCCAGGAGCGCCGAATTCCCTGCCATTGCGGTGTACGGCCCGGCGCGCGAACGCGCGAAAATCGCCGGCATGACGCAGCCGCTGGCCGAAGGCGACCGGGTCAGCCTGCCGCACCTGCCGCTGGAGCTGGCCGTCATCGAGGTGCCGGGGCATACGCTGGGCCATATCGCCTACCACGCGGCTGGCGCGGGCCTGCTGTTTTGCGGCGACACGCTGTTCGCCGGCGGCTGCGGCCGCGTGTTCGAGGGCACGCCGGCGCAGATGGTGGATTCGCTTGCCAGGCTGGCCAACTTGCCGGGAGACACGCGCGTCTATTGCGCCCATGAGTACACCATGTCGAACCTGAAATTCGCAGCCGCGGTGGAGCCCGACAATGGCCGGCTCGCGGACCGGATCAAAGAAGAGCAGGCCAAGCGCGACCGCGGCCAGCCTACCGTGCCTTCGACCATCTGGCTGGAGCGCAAAACCAACCCGTTCCTGAGGGCGACCCAGCCCACCATCGTAAAATCACTGCAGGATGCCGGACGTTTGCAGACGTTTGGCGAAGTTGAGAGCTTCGCCGCGCTACGCGAATGGAAAAATACCTACAAATAAACCGACGATCCCAGCGACTTGGCGCCAAAACCCAAGCAAATCAAGGATTTGGCTTTGTAACAGCGGCCAATTTTTACTTGACTGCGGAAAAGGGTCTTCCGTACACTCCCACCATTCCCCATTTTGGCGCGCTGGTTTTTACACATTTTTACTGAGAAAAACCGCGCCAGGTGCGAATCGTGCTTGGGGGAAATCCGAAGCTTCCTGCCTTGCATTGCCGCCATGACTGCCGAACGATCATGAAATCGTTTTCCGGCAGAAGGCGTTGAGCTTACCGACTGCGGAGCTCTGCAAGGGAAGCGCCGAATGCAAACTTTAGCCCTCTGGCACAGGATAACGCCCCCATGCAGCGAACACTGAAGAAACTCGCTTTAGCCGCTCTGTTTTGCGCAAGCACCCCGCTGCTCTCCCACGCCAACGACATCTCGATCTACCCCGCCCCCTTCAATGCGATCAATCCCGAGCTCGGCGCCAATGCGCTGCCGGGAATGAACGACATCGATATCTGGACGCGCATCCGCAAGGGTTTCGGCATCCCCGACCTGGACAACAGCCTGGTCGAGAGCCAGACGCAGTGGTACAGCTCGCGCCCCGACTACATCCAGCGCACCACCGTACGCGCCTCGCGCTACCTGTTCCACGTGGTGCAGGAACTGGAAAAGCGCGGCATGCCGACCGAACTGGCGCTGTTGCCCTTCATCGAATCGGCGTTCAACCCGGAAGCGCTGTCGACCGCCAAGGCGGCCGGCATGTGGCAGTTCATCCCGTCCACCGGGCGTGACTACAACCTCAAGCAGAACATGTTCACCGACGAGCGGCGCGACGTACTGGCCTCGACCGACGCCGCGCTGACCTACCTGCAAAAGCTGTACGGCATGTTCGGCGACTGGCAACTGGCGCTGGCGGCCTACAACTGGGGCGAAGGCTCGGTGCAGCGCGCCGTCAACCGCAACCTGGCGGCCGGCCTGCCGATCGACTTCAACACGCTGTCGGCGCAGATGCCCAATGAGACGCGCAACTACGTGCCCAAGCTGCAGGCGGTGAAGAACATCATCGCCAACCCCGGCGCTTTCGACATCGCCCTGCCCAAGGTCGACAACCAGCCCTACTTCGTCACCATCGGCAAGACCCGCAACATCGACGTCAAGGTCGCGGCGCAACTGGCCGAGCTGTCGCTGGACGAATTCAAGGCGCTCAACCCGCAGTTCAACCGCCCGGTGATCATCGGCAGCGAAGACACCAAGATCCTGCTGCCGGAAAACAATGCCGAGAAATTCAAGGCCAACATGTCCAAGTGGACCCAGGCCTTCACCAGCTGGACGGCGCACACCGTCTCCAGCGCCCGCGAGCGCATCGAAACCATCGCCAGCAGGTTCGGCACGACGCCCGAAGTGATCCGCAGCGTCAACCAGATCCCGCCGCGCATGGTGCTCAAGGCCGGCTCCACCATCCTGGTGCCCAAGACCGAGCAAACCACCTCGCTCGATACCGAGCTGACCCCGGAAATCGCCGACAACGCCCGCCTGGCCATCGCCCCGGACGTACCGGAAACCCGCCGCATCTATGTCAAGGCTGGCAAGCGCGACACCCTGGCCGGCATCGCCGGCCGCTATCGCGTGAGCGTGGCGCAGATCAAGGAATGGAATGGCTTGAAGCGCGACGTGCTGGCCGCCGGCCAAAGCCTGCAATTGCACGTGCCCAACACCGCGCATGCCGCACCGACCCGCACGGCAGCCGCGCGCCGCACAGCGCCGGCACGCCGGCAAGTCGCCGCCGCCCGGGCGCCGGTGCGCAAGGCAGCGCCGGCCCCGGCGCGCAAGGTGGCGGCGGGCAAGCCGCTCACGCTGGCATCGGGCAACAGCGCGCGCAAGCAATAAGCCGCCATCGAAGGCATGCCCACCGATGCAAAAAATCCGGAGGATGCCGGAGGAGACGAGCGCAGTTCGACTGCCATCACAACAAGAAACCAGAAAGCCCCGCGCAAGCGGTAATGCCGTTCAGTTAAGCGCTGAACGGTATTTTTTCTTGGGAAGTTCCAGCTCCGTTCGCCCTGAGTAGATGCGCAACAGCGTATCGAAGGGCAGGCAAGACCGGGAAAGGCCGACACGCTGGCTTCGATACGGCCCCGGTGGGCCTACTCAGCCCGAACGGATGGCCGATGATTGAGCGAGAGTCAGCCCAACTGAACGGCACTGCCGCAAGCGGGACTTACTGTTTGCACCGCAACGGCTACACCGCATCACGCCGCGTAAGACGCCGCCAGCAAACGCTGCGTATAGGCATGCTGCGGGCGCTGCATGATGTCTTGCGTGTCGCCCCGCTCCACCACCTTGCCGTCCTTCATCACCAATACCTGGTGCGCCATGGCGCGCACCACCGCCAGGTCATGCGTGATGAACAGATACGCCAGGCCGTGGCGGCGCTGCAGTTCCGCCAGCAGTTGCAGCACCTGCTGCTGGACGGTGACATCCAGCGCCGAGGTCGGCTCGTCCAGCAGCAGCAATTCGGGCTGCAGCACCAGCGCGCGGGCGATGGCGATGCGCTGGCGCTGGCCGCCGGAGAATTCGTGCGGATAACGCTCCAGCACCGAATCCGGCAAGCCGACTTCGGCCAGGGCGTCGGCAATCTTGCGGCGCTGCTGTTCAAGGCTCAATCCGGGATGATGCAGCGCCAGGCCTTCGCCGACGATCTGCTCCACCGTGCGGCGCGGCGATAGCGAGGCATACGGATCCTGGAACACCACCTGCATGCGCGAGCGCATGGGGCGCAGCACGCGGCTGGGCGCATCGGCGATGGACTGCCCGTCGAAGCGGATCGCCCCCGCCACCTGGGCGCCGGACAAGCGCAGCAGCGCCATGCCCAGGGTCGACTTGCCGGAGCCGGACTCGCCGACGATGCCCAGCGTTTCGCCGCGGCGCAGTTGCAGGTCCACGCCATCGACCGCCTGGAACAGGCGCTTGGAGAACCAGCCCTGCTTGATCTTGTAGGTGCAGCGCAGTTGTTCGGCCTGCAGCACCACGCCGGCATCCGGCGCGACATCGGCAACGCTGCGCTGCGGACGGCTTTGCAGCAGCTTCCTGGTATAAGGCTGCTGCGGGTTGGCGAAGAGTTCCTCGGTGGAGGCGGTTTCAACCAGCTTGCCCTTTTCCATCACGCCCACGCGGTCGGCGAAATGGCGCACCAGGTTGAGGTCGTGGGAGATGATCAGCACCGCCATGTTTTCATCGCGCTGCAACTGGTTGAGCAGTTCCAGGATCTGCACCTGGATGGTCACGTCCAGCGCCGTGGTCGGCTCGTCGGCGATCAACAGCTTCGGCTTGCAGGCCAGCGCCATGGCGATCATGGCGCGCTGGCGCTGGCCGCCGGAGAGCTCATGCGGATACGCCAGCGCGCGCCGCGCCGGTTCCGGGATGCCGGTTTTCTCCAGCAGTTCCACCGTACGCTGCGCGGCCTGTTTGGCGTTGATGCCTTCGTGCCGCATCAGCACCTCGGCAATCTGGTTGCCGATGGTAAACAGCGGATTGAGCGCGGTCATCGGCTCCTGGAAAATCATCGCCACATCCTTGCCGCGCACCTGCTGCATCTGGCGTTCGCTTTTTTGCAGGATGTCTGCGCCATCGAAGAGGATTTCGCCGCCGTATTGCGCATCCTGGTTGAGCCTGAGCACGGCCAGCGAACTGACCGACTTGCCGGAGCCGGACTCGCCCACCAGCGCGAACTTCTGCCCCGGCGCGATCGAAAAGCTGACATCGTCCACCACGGTGGAGCCGCCGAAGCGGATCACCAGGTTGCGGACTTCCAGCAAAGGGGCGCCCACGTTCGCGCTCATGCTTTCCTCCGGACATCGAGGGCGTTGCGCAAGGCATCGCCGATATTGGTCAACAGCAGCAGCATCACGGTCAGCACGAGGAAAGTCGACAGCGCGATCCACCAGGCGTCGAGATTGTTCTTGCCTTGCGCCAGCAGCTCGCCCAGGCTGGGCGTGGACGGCGGCACGCCGAGCCCGAGGAAATCCAGGCTGGTCAGCGCCAGGATCGCCGCGCTCATGCGAAACGGCAGGAAGGTCACCACCGTGGTCAGGCTATTGGGCAGGATGTGGCGCCAGATGATCTGGCGGTTCGACAAGCCCATGGCGCGCGCGGCCTGCACATATTCCAGATTGCGGTTGCGCAGGAAATCGGCGCGCACGTAGTCCGACAGTCCCATCCAGCCGAACAGCGACAGCAGGATCAGCAACAAACCCAGGCTGGGCTGGAAGATCGAGGAAAAGATGATCAGCAGGTAAAGCTCGGGCATCGAGCCCCAGATCTCCAGGATGCGCTGCATGAACAGATCGGTGCGCCCGGCGAAGTAGCCCTGCAAGGCGCCGGCGGCGATGCCCAGCACCACGCCGATGGCAGTCAGCGCGATGCCGAACAGGACCGAGATGCGGAAACCGTAGAGCAGCCGCGCGAACACATCGCGCCCGCGGTCGTCGGTGCCCAGCCAGTTGTCGGCAGAAGGCGCGGCCGGGTTAGGCGCTTTGGAGAAGTAGTTCAGCGTGTCGTAGCTGTAGCGGTTGAGCGGATAGACGGCCCAGTTGCCGTCTTTCCTGAACTGCTCCTGGATGAACGGATCGAGGTAGTCGGCCGGCGAATCGAAGTCGCCGCCGAAGCTTTTGTCGGAATAGTCGCGCAGCATGGGAAACATCAGTTGCCCGTTGTAGTGCGCCACCAGCGGTTTGTCGTTGGAAAACAGTTCGGCGCCGAGACTGACGACGAACAGCGCGGTGAAGATCACCAGACTCCAATAGCCGCGGCGGCTGGCGCGAAAGCGCAGCCAGATGCGGCGGCTGGGCGAGACCGGGGGCGCGGCGGCGACAGCGGTTGCGGGTGTTTGCATTGCGCTCATTTGGCCAGGCTTTCGAATTGCAGGCGCGGATCGGCCCAGACGTAGCAGAGGTCGCCCAGCAGCTTGACCACCAGGCCGATCAGCGTGAACAGATACAGCGTGCCCATCACCACCGGATAGTCGCGCCTAATCACCGACTCGTAGGACAGCAGCCCCAGTCCGTCGAGCGAGAACAGCGTCTCGATCAGCAGGCTGCCGGCGAAGAAGGCGCCGATGAAGGCGGCCGGGAAGCCGGTCACCAGTGGGATCAGTGCATTGCGGAAAACGTGCTTGTAGAGCACCTTGTTTTCAGAGAGCCCCTTGGCGCGCGCGGTGAGCACGTATTGCTTGCGGATCTCTTCGAGGAAGGTGTTCTTGGTCAGGATCGTGGTGACGGCGAAAGAGCCGGCCACCGAAGCCGTCACCGGCAGCGTGATGTGCCACAGGTAATCGGCCACCTTGCCTGCCAGTGACAGGTTTTGCCAGTTGTCCGAGGTCAGTCCGCGCAACGGGAACCATTGCAGGAAACTACCGCCGCCGAACACCACCAACAGGAACACGCCCAGCACGAAGCCGGGAATCGAGTACCCCACCAGTACCAGCGCACTGGTGGCGGAATCGAAGGCGCTGCCTTCGCGCACAGCCTTGGCAATGCCCAGCGGAACAGAAATCAGATAGGTCAGGAAGAAGGTCCACAGGCCAATAGTGACCGACACCGGCAGCTTGGACTTGACCAGCGTCCAGACATCGCCGTGATGGTAAAAGCTCTTGCCCAGGTCGAAACTCAGGAAACCCTTGAGCATCTGGCCAAAGCGCTCGATGGGCGGCTTGTCGAAGCCATAGAGCCGCTTGATCTCGGCGATGCGCTGCTCGTCAATGCCCTGCCGGCCCCGGTAGCCCGCGGCACCAGTGGCGGCGCCGCCGCCCGAAGCCTCGCCGCCGCCGCTGCGTCCTTTCATCTCCAGCATGGCCTGCTCTACCGGGCCGCCGGGAACGAACTGGATCACTGCGAAGGTGATGGCGATCACGCCGAACAGCGTGGGCACCATCAACAGCACCCGCTTCAATATGTAGGACCAGATATTCATGCGTGCAACCATCCTTGTTCAAGTGCATGGCGGGCCATTGCGATGCTCATCGCGCCTTCTCCTCCCACCAGCTGCCGATCACGTAAGGGTCGGCCTGGTAATACAACGGCGCCGTCCGGGGAATGCCGAACCGGTTCCGGTAAGCGATGCGGTGGGTCGACGAATACCAATGCGGCACCACCAGGTACTTGTGCAGCAACACCCGGTCCAGCGCGCGCGCAGCCGCAGTCAGTTGCGCGCGCGTTTGCGCGGCCACCAGCGCCTGAACCAGCTGGTCGACCACCGGGTCCTTCAGGCCCCATACATTGTTGGAGCCTTTCTGGTCGGCAGCCTTGGAGCCGAACATGTCGAACATCTCGTTGCCCGGACTGCTGATGTCGGAAAAGCGGATGCTGGTCATGTCGAAATCAAAATCTTCCATGCGCTTGGCCACCAGTGCATAGTCGGCGCTGCGCTGGGTGACGTCGATGCCGAGCGTACGCAGGTTGCGCGCGAACACGCTGATGACGCGCGACATCGAACTCTGGTCGTCCAGAATCTCGAAGGACAACGGCACGCCCTGCGCATTGCGCACCGCGCCGTCGCGGTAGACCCAGCCGGCTTCGGCCAGCAAGGCGCGCGCCCGGCGCAGGTTTTCGCGCAACGAACCAGGGGGATTGGTGCTGGGCGGCACCGGCGCCGGGCCGAACACGGCCGGATCGAGCTTGCCGCCCCTGGCTTGTATCGACTTCAGCAAAGCCAGTTCATCGCCCTCGGGGATGCCGGTGGCCGCCAACGGACTGTTGTTGAAGAAGGAATAGATCCGCGTGTACTGGCCATAGAACAACTGGCGGTTCATCCATTCATAGTCCAGCGCCAATCCTATCGCCTGCCGTACGCGCCGATCCTTGAACTGGTCGCGCCGCAGGTTCATGACAAAACCCTGCATGCCGGCGCCATTGGAATGCCTGAACTCCTTCTTGATGATGCTGCCGTCGCGAAACTGTGGGCCGGTGTAGCTGCGCGCCCAATTCTTGGCGCTGTATTCGACCACCACGTCGAACTCCCCGGCCTTGAAGGCCTGCAGCCGCGCCACATCGTCCGAATAGAAGCGGTAGACGACGCGCTCGAAATTGTAAAAGCCCCGCCGGCTCGGGATCTCGTTGCCCCAATAGCCCGGATTGCGCCGGTAGGTAATGCTGCGGCCGACGTCATAGCTGTCGATCAGATAAGGCCCCGTCGTGATCGGCGGCGTCAACTGGATCTGGTCGAACGGCGTGCCTTGGGCCCATTTCTTTGAAAACACCGGCACGCTGCCCACGACCAGGGGCAGCTCGTGGTTCTTGCTGGCGAAATCGAAACGCACCGTGGCCGCATCGACGACCACGCAGTCCTTCACGTCCGCAAACACCGACTTGAATTGCGGCGCCCCCTTGGCCATCAGCGTATCGAAGGAATACTTGACGTCCCCGGCCGTCACCTTGTCGCCGTTGTTGAACCGTGCTGCCGGGTTCAGGTGGAAAGTCACGGACATGCGGTCTTCCGCCAACCGGATATCGTCGGCCAGCAGACCATAAACGGTCGCCACCTCATCCGCGGAAGCGGTCACCAGCGTTTCGAACATCAGTTCGGACACGCCCGCCGCCGCCACGCCCTTGAGCGAAAACGGGTTGAACTTGTCGAAACTGGTGCGGCGGTCCGGATTGGCGAGATACAGCGTGCCGCGCTTGGGCGCGTCCGGGTTGACGTAGTCGAAATGGGTGAAACCGGCGGGATACTTGGGAGTGTCGTAGAGCGAGAAGGCGTGTGCGGCGGCGGCGGGATTGCTGTGGATCAGGACAGCGGCCAGCAGGCAGGAGAAAAGGGTTTTGACCATGCGGTGTTTGTCTGTGCTCTCGGTGGCATTGAGTCGTTTCGCAAGCCGGCGGCAAGCCGCCAACAACAGGCAAGTCCCATGCCCACCCCGCCGGAAACGATTACGTTCGGGGAATTGTAAATAGATGGGCGATTACAGGGAAGCAATTAAAACAATTAAGCAATTGCGCCCCGGACCGAGGGAGACAGCCATGGCCGCAAGACCGCCGCGGCGCCGCAAAGGTTGCCCCGGTTGCCGCAAGCCCCTACAATCTTGGCCTGTCCCAGCCCGGCGCCCGCGCCGCTACCACCACCGGCCGCAACCGGCGCCCGCCCCGACAAGGCGAAAGGCGCCTGCGGCGGACCATACGGAGTCATCATGGCATTTCTGCAAGGCAAAAAAATTCTGATCACCGGCTTGCTGTCCAACCGTTCCATCGCCTACGGCATCGCCGAAGCGTGCAAGCGCGAAGGCGCCGAACTGGCGTTTACCTATGTGGGCGAGCGCTTCAAGGACCGCATCACCAAGTTCGCCGAAGAATTCGACAGCAAGCTGATCTTCGACTGCGACGTCTCCAGCGATGAGCAGATCAATGCCCTGTTCGCCGACCTCGGCAAGTCCTGGAGCCAGTTGGACGGCCTGGTGCACGCCATCGGCTTCGCCCCCAGCGAGGCGATCGCCGGCGACTTCCTGGAAGGCTTCTCGCGCGAAGGCTTCAAGATCGCCCACGACATCTCGGCCTACAGCTTCCCGGCCATGGCCAAGGCCGCCATGCCGCTGCTGTCCCCGAACGCCGCCCTGCTGACCCTGACCTACCTGGGTTCCGAGCGCGTGGTGCCCAACTACAACACCATGGGCCTGGCCAAGGCCTCGCTGGAAGCCTCGGTGCGTTACCTGGCCGAAGCGCTGGGCCCCAAGGGCGTGCGCGTGAACGGCGTGTCGGCCGGCCCGATCAAGACCCTGGCCGCCAGCGGCATCAAGGGCTTCGGCAAGATCCTGGGCGCCGTCGCCGCGACCGCTCCGCTGCGCCGCAATGTGACCATTGAAGACGTCGGCAATGCCTCGGCCTTCCTGCTGTCGGACCTGGCCTCCGGCATCACCGGCGAAATCACCTACGTCGACGGCGGCTTCTCGCGCGTGGTGGGCGGCATCGCCGAATAACCACAGGATATCGAGGCTGGCCAAGAACACCTGATGCCAAACTCGATGTTTTACTGTATGATTCTGCTTGTGCATCGCAATATGCGGTGCGCAAGCGAGTCAGGCAGTGAGAACCTATTCAGTTCAGCGTACTCAAACCGACCGCTTAAGTTAGCTTCGCAAGCCTTACCTGTCAGTAAGACAAGTTTTCAGTAAAAGCCCTCCCGCCTCTGGCATCGTTCAATGATGCCGTCCCGGCGCAAAGCTTTTGTGCCGAAATTTCTTTGTATTTTTTCATAGTCATTTCGTCGGTTGGCGTTGCTTTTTTTCGTTCAGGCCATTGATGCCCGGCGCGCTTGTGCGCGCCTGCCGAATTGTGTCTGACGTTCACATTCACGAAAGAGATTATGACTTTTGAAACACTTGGCCTGAACCCTTCGATCATCAAAGCATTGACCGAGGCAGGCTATACCGTCCCGACCCCCGTCCAGGAAAAAGCCATCCCCGCCGCCATCGAAGGCCAGGATCTGCTGGTGTCCTCGCAGACCGGTTCGGGCAAGACCGCAGCCTTCATGCTGCCGTCGCTGCACAAGCTGGCAGACCTGCCGCAGGCAGCGCCCGCAGCCCGTACCCCCAACCAGGAACGCCAGGCCAACCGTGCCCGCGGCGAGCGTCCGCGCTTCACCCCGGCGCAACCCAAGATGCTGGTGCTGACCCCGACCCGCGAACTGGCCCTGCAAGTGACCACCGCCACCGACAAGTACGGCTCCTACATGCGCCGCGTGCGCGTGGTGTCGATCCTGGGCGGCATGCCTTACCCGAAGCAGATGCAATTGCTGTCGAAGAACCCGGAAATCCTGGTGGCCACGCCGGGCCGCCTGATCGACCACATGGAGTCCGGCAAGATCGACTTCTCGCAACTGCAGATCCTGGTGCTGGACGAAGCCGACCGCATGCTGGACATGGGCTTCATCGACGACATCGAAAAGATCGTCGCCGCCACTCCCGACACGCGCCAGACCATGCTGTTCTCCGCCACGCTGGACGGCGTGGTCGGCAACATGGCCAAGCGCATCACCAACAACCCGTTGACGATCCAGATCGCCGGTTCGGCCACCCGCCATGAAAACATCATGCAGCGCGTGCACTTCGTCGACGACCTGTCGCACAAGAACCGTCTGCTGGACCACCTGCTGCGCGACACCACGATGGACCAGGCCGTGGTGTTCACCGCCACCAAGCGTGACGCCGACACCATCGCCGACCGCCTCAACATCGCCGGCTTCGCAGCCGCCGCGCTGCATGGCGACATGCACCAGGGCGCGCGCAACCGCACCCTCAACGGCATGCGCCGCGGCCAGGTGCGCGTGCTGGTGGCCACCGACGTCGCCGCGCGCGGCATCGACGTACCGGGCATCACTCACGTGTTCAACTACGACCTGCCCAAGTTCGCCGAAGACTATGTGCACCGTATCGGCCGTACCGGCCGCGCCGGCCGCAAGGGTGTGGCGATCTCGCTGGTCAACCACGCCGAAGGCATGCATGTGAAGCGTATCGAACGCTTTACCAAGCAGACCATCCCGGTTGACGTCATCGAAGGCTACGAACCGAAGAAATCGGCAGCCCCGCGCAGCAACACGCGCAAGCCGGGCGGCTGGCGCCCTGGCGATGGCGGCCGCAGCAACGCCGGCGGCGGCAATCGCTTCGGCAACGGCAGCCGCGAAGGCGGCGCGCCCCAGCGTGAAGGCGGTTTCGGCAACCGCGAAGGCCGCAGCTTCGGCGGCGCCAAGCCGCAAGGCAGCGGCCCGCGTCGCGAAGGCAGCGGCGGCGGCTACAAGGGCAACAACGGCGGCGGTTTCCGCTCCGACAGCAACGGCCCGCGCCGTTCCTATGGCGACCGCTGATCGGCCGCTTTAGCCAGCAGCAAACAAAAAAACCGCTTCAATTGACATTGAAGCGTTTTTTTTTCGTCCTGCCAGGCTTCACGCCTGCCTGATCATCACTCCAGGCACTTGGCTGCCTGCCCCGCTTGCAAGGCGCGTACATTGCCGGCGATCGCATCGGCGGCAGCAGCGACTACCTTCTGCGTCGCCACCACCACATCGCTGATCGCATTCCCGGCCACGGGCTCCGTCACGGCCAGGCGGCACACCGCCGTCTTGCGGTCGTCCGAACGCGTGACGCTCCAACCGAAGCTGGCCCTGACCTGGCCGTTGCGCACCGCATCGAGGTCGCGCAGTTCGACCGCGATGCGGTAACTGACCTGGCCCGGCGGGCGAGCGCTGCGCGAAATGTCGATGGCGTCCAGGCGGCTGGCAATGCCTGCGGCCAGGGCGTCGCGCAATTCATTGTTGAACGGCGAGGACCAGCGGTCCTGCTCCAGCACATCGAGCTTGGCGGCATCGCTGCGCACCACCACTTGCGGGCGCGCCAGGCGTTCCGGCACCGCCACCGGCAGCATCTCGATGAAGGTTTGGGCGCCCGGCGCCGGCCGGGCGTCGACGGCCGACGCAGCCGACGCAGCCGATGCCGGCGTTGCCGCCAGCGTGTAGAACTGCGCCGGCGGCGTAGTGCCGCAGGCGGCCAGCAGCATCGCCGCCACCGAGGCGGCGGCCAGGCATTTGATGGGACTGTTTTTGTTCGGGGACATCATGGCTCCTGTTTGCCGCGGATCAGCGATTCCGGGTGCTGTTGCAGGTAATCGGTCAGAACGCGGATCGAAGCCGCGGCGCGCGAAAGCTCCTGCATGGTCTGGCGGATATCCTGCTGCAGCGGGGCATCGTCGGACAAGGTGCGCTCGGCCGCGTTCAAGGTCTTGCGCGCATCCTTCATGGCCGCCGTCATCTCCGGCGCGATATCGTTGTTGATATGGGCCGCGGTCTGCTCGGCCGTCGCGAGCGTCTTGTTGAGCGTCTTGACGGTGGTCTGCAGATCGCGTCCGATCTCATCGAACGGCACCTTGGACAGCTTGGCGGCGATATCGGCGATCTGGCTTTGGATTTCATCCAGGCTGCCCGGGATCGTGGGCAACTCCACCGGCACCTTGCTGGCATCGATCTGCACCGGCTTGGCCTTGGGGAAGAAATCGATGGCGACATACAGTTGGCCGGTCAGCAGGTTACCGTTGCGCAGTTGCGCGCGCAGGCCGCGCTTGACCAGGAACTTCAGGCGTTCGATATGGGAATACTGGGTATCCGAGATGCCCTGGTTGAACCTGCGGCCCAGGCGATCCGGATAGATCTGCACCATGACAGGCATGCGGAACTCGCCCTTGGCGCGGTCATACTCGATGCCCACGCTCTTGACTTCGCCCAGCACCACGCCGCGGAAGTCCACCGAGGCGCCCGGCTGCAGGCCGCGCAGCGACTGGTCGAAGTACAGCAGCACGGTCTGCGGCACGCCATCCGGTTCCTTCATGGCGGTGGCTTCGTCGTCGGCCAGCTGGAACTGCGCCCCTTCCTTGGCCGGCTCGCTCTTCTCCTCCTCATTGCGGTCGCGGAAAGCGATACCGCCCAGCACCACGGTCGACAGCGCCTGCGTGTGCAGCTTGAAGCCGCTGGCGTTGAGCTCCATGTCGAAACCGCTGGCGTGCCAGAAACGCGAATTGGGCGTGATGAACTTGTCGTAGGGCGAGTCGATGAAAATGCGCAGCGTCACGCCGCGCCCGTCGGCATCGAGGTCGTATGCCATGACCTGCCCGACCTTGATGCGGCGGTAAAACACCGGGGAGCCGATGTCGAGCGAACCGAGGTCATCGGCATGCAGCACGAACTGGCGGCCGGAAGCGTCGCGCGTGACGATGGGCGGCTGCTCCAGGCCGACGAACTCCTTCTTGGTGTCGCCCGAAGCGCCGGCGTCGGCGCCGATATAGGCGCCCGACAGCAAGGTGCCCAGTCCCGAAATGCCGGAAGCGGCAATGCGCGGGCGCACCACCCAATAGCGGGTGTCCGCGGCATCGAAGCCCGAGGCTTCCTTGGTCAACTGGATCGAAACCAGCACGTGCGAGCGATCCTCGGCGAGCTTGATCGACTGCACCTGGCCGATGTCCACATCCTTGTACTTGACCTTGGTCTTGCCGGCTTCCAGCCCTTCGGCGGAACGGAAGCTGACGGTGACCACCGGCCCGCGATCGATCAGGATCTTGGCCGCCAGCGTCAGGCCGACGATGGCCGCGACGATGGGCACCAGCCATACCAGCGAAGGGAGCCAGTTGCGCCGACGCACGCGCCTGGGCTGCTGCAGGGCGGGGGGTTCTTGGTGCGGATCAGTCATTGCGTTTCCTGTTTCTTGTTCAATTCATCATCGATGTCCGCTTGCGCCGTCAGCGCCGGATGCTCGTCCTCATCCCAGATCAGGCGCGGGTCGAAGGTCAGCGACGCCAGCATGGTCAGCACCACCACCGCGCCGAAGGCGGCAATGCCGATGCCGGCATGGACATCGGCGAAGCCGTGGATCTTCACCAGGCCTGTGAGCACCGAGACCACGAACACATCCAGCATGGACCAGCGTCCGATGGTCTCGATCACGCGATACAGCTTGGCGCGCTGCGGCCGCTGCCAACTGCTGCGATGGCGCGCGGAAATCACCAGGATGATCAATGCCGCCAGCTTGAACAACGGCACCAGGAAGCTGGCCACGAACACCACCAGCGCCAGCCCCCATTCGCCCGACGTCCAGAAATAGATGACGCCGCTCATGATGGTGTCGCGCTGCTCGTCGAACAGCGTGCGGGTGACCATCACCGGCATCAGGTTGGCGGGGACGTACATGATGCAGGCCGCGATGAGCAGCGCCCAGGTGCGGTTCAGGCTGTCGCGCTTGCGTACGTGCAGCGGCGCGTCGCAGACGCCGCAGCGATCGTCCTGGCGGGCGCCCTCCCACACCGTGCCGCAATGATGGCAGCCGATCACGCCCAGGGCGGCGGCATCCGGCACCCTGGCCGCTGCCTGCGCCGGGAGGTCGCCCGGCAAGGGCAAGGCATCGGAATGCGCGTAGCGGCTCACGAAGAATGCCCTTCCCCGGCCTCGCGCAGCGCCTGCTTGCGCTCGCAGATATGCCAGATGTAGCGCGGATTGAATGACACCACCGCCGTCAGCAGCACGGTCAGCGCGCCGAACGACCATAGCGCCGGGCCCGGGATCACCTCGGCCATGTTGGACAGTTTGATCAGCGCCACCAGCACACCCAGCATGAACACCTCGATCATGCCCCAGGGGCGCGCGGCCTGCATCATGCGCAACAGGAAGACGAATCCGGGCGGACGTTCCAGCCGCGAGGACGGCAGCAGCAGGTAGAACAGCACCAGCATCTGGATCAGCGGGAACAGCAAGGTGGTGGCCATCACCAGCAACGCGACCTCGCTCATGCCATCGCGCGCCAGCGCCGCCACCGCGCCGATCAGCGTGGTATCGCTGGAGAGGCCTTGCAACTCGATGGTAACGATGGGAAAGGAATTGGCGACCACGAACAGGATCAGGGCGCCCACGGTCAGCGGCAACAGCCGCTCCAGGCGGCGGCCGGTATCGCGGTCGAGCTCGGCCTCGCAGCGCAGGCAATACGCCACCTCGCCATGGCCCAGGACGGGCCGGGGATAGACGGCATCGCATTCTTCGCAAACGATCAGGTCCGGACGTTTCTGCATGGAGGAATAGTTCTGCTTTCTCGGTTTTATGCTTTTGTCTTGTGCCGCCGGGCGATGCCGCTTGGCGCTGGGCGCATGCGCCGGCAGGCATGTTGCAGCGCCAAAATAGCCCCCATTTTGAGCGAAATCGGCCCATGGCGTTCACTTCCGGCATCATTTACTTCTTGCAAACACGCACCTTAATGACCGGCCGGTAATTAATTAGCGATTCTAGCAACAAATAGTTTGCAGGACGGAACGCATTTACGCTTGCAAAGAAGATAGCGCTTGACAAGCCCGAGGGCAATCTTCTACATTCTTCGAATGACTTCCGCAGCAAAATTCCTCCTGCTACTGAACAGCGCCAGCGCCCTGCTAGCGTTGCTACCAGTGTCGCTACTACTAGCCTCGCGCTAATCCGTTTTTCCGCCGAAGTTCGCTGAGTCCAGGCATCCCGTACCCGACCACCCGCGAAACGGCACACAAAAATCACTCCGGCAGTACCGAGCAGTACCAACCAGCAGCAACGCGTTTTTCAACGGTTGCCGCAATCATCAAGCGAAGCGATCATGCACTCCAAGCCGATCACCACCTGCACCGCATACGCACCTGCCGCAGCCGGCGCCTGCCTGCGCCCGGAGATCCCGCTTCTGGCTCTATGACGGGTTGCCTGGCCATGCGCGAGTGGCAGCCAGGCAACCCGATCGCCACATCAGACAGCGTTTTAAAGAATTAAAGCATTCCACGAATCACCGAGACCAAAGAGGTTCATCATGATGTTAAACAACCCAGCCGCCAAGTACCGCCCGTTCCCCGCCATCGACCTGCCCGACCGCACCTGGCCCGGCAAGGTCATCGACACCCCGCCGATCTGGATGAGCACCGATCTGCGCGACGGCAACCAGGCCCTGATCGAGCCGATGAACGCCGAACGCAAGCTGCGCTTCTTCGAATTGCTGCTGAAAACCGGCCTGAAGGAAATCGAAGTCGGTTTCCCCTCCGCCTCGCAGACCGACTTCGATTTCGTGCGCAAGCTGATCACCGAGAACCGCATCCCCGACGACGTCACCATCATCGTGCTGACCCAGTCGCGCGAAGAGCTGATCCGCCGCACCGTCGAATCGCTGGAAGGCGCCAAGAAGGCCATCGTCCACCTGTACAACTCGGTGGCCCCGGCGTTCCGCAAGATCGTCTTCAACATGTCGCGCGACGAGATCAAGAACATCGCCGTCACCGGCACCCGCCTGGTCAAGGAACTGACCGATGCCCGCCCGGGCACCGAATGGCGCTTCGAATACTCACCCGAGTCCTTCAGCACCACCGAACTGGATTTCTCCAAGGACATCTGCGACGCCGTCTGCGAGACCTGGGGCGCCACGCCGAACCGCAAGATCATCCTGAACCTGCCCTCCACCGTCGAGTGCAGCACTCCCAACGTCTACGCCGACCAGATCGAATGGATGTGCCGCAACCTGAAGCACCGCGACAGCGCCATCATTTCGGTGCACCCGCACAATGACCGCGGCACCGCGGTCGCCTCGGCCGAGCTGGCCGTCATGGCCGGCGCCGACCGCGTCGAAGGCTGCCTGTTCGGCAACGGCGAACGCACCGGCAACGTCGACCTGGTGACCCTGGCGCTGAACCTGTACACCCAGGGCGTCAACCCCGGCCTGGACTTTTCCGACATCGACGTGGTGCGCCAGGTGGTCGAAGAATGCAACCAGATTCCGGTGCACCCGCGCCACCCGTACGTCGGTGACCTGGTCTTCACCGCCTTCTCCGGCTCGCACCAGGACGCGATCAAGAAGGGCTTCGCCAAGCAGCAGCCCGACGCCATCTGGGAAGTGCCGTACCTGCCGATCGACCCGGCCGACCTGGGCCGCAGCTACGACGCCGTGATCCGCGTCAACAGCCAGTCCGGCAAGGGCGGCATGGCCTACCTGCTGGAACAGGAATACGGCCTGGCCCTGCCGCGCCGCCTGCAGATCGAATTCTCGCGCGCCATCCAGCGCGAGGCCGACGCTACCGGCAAGGAAATCAACGCCGCCGACATCTACAGCATCTTCACGCGTGAATACCTGGAGCGCACCGAGCCCTATGTCTACCGCGCCCACCGCATGACGGAAGACTCGTCCAAGGCGGAGTCGATCAACATCGAAGTCGATATCGTGCGCAACGGCCAGAACACCACCGTGCGCGGCAGCGGCAACGGCCCGATCGACGCCTTCGTGCATGCGCTGGGCCTGGACATCAAGCTGATGGACTTCCATGAGCACGCCATCGGCGCCGGCGCCGATGCGAAAGCGGCCAGCTACATCGAACTGCGCCTGAACGAAGCGCCGACCGGCTTCGGTGTGGGCATCGACGCCAACATCGTGACCGCTTCCTTCAAGGCGGTGATCAGCGCCATCAACCGCCAGATCGCCATCGGCGAAAGCGCCAACCAGGGCGCTTCCTCGCAAGCCAAGGCAGCCTGACCAAGGAAAACCGCCGGCGATCCCGGCGCTGCTCCCCAATAAGAACGCCGGCCTATCCGCCGGCGTTTTTGCATTTCTGGCCCGCCCGTTTTTTCCGCCGCTTTTTTCAGCCTGCGCGCGCCAGGCGGATACCGCTGGCCTGCCAGCGCGCACAGGCCGGGAAGAAGTTGCGGTAAGTCAGGCGCGCATGATTCAACGGCGTGGCGCTGGAAGACCCCCGCAAGACGTACTGGTTCACCATGAACTTGCCGTTGTACTCGCCCACCGCGCCTGCCGGCGGCACATAGCCGGCATACGGCGCGTAGCTGCTGCTGGTCCATTGCCAGGCCACGCCGAAGAATTCGCGGCCGCAACCCTGCAGGAGGTCGGCGGCGTGCTCCCATTCGGCTTCCGTCAACAGCCGCGCGCCGGCCCAGCGCGCGTAGGCATCGGCCTCGTAATAAGACAGGTGCACGGCGGCGCGATGCGGTTCCAGCGGCTGCAGGCCATACTCGGTGAATTCGCGCCAGCCGCCGGCTGCGTCGCGCTGCCAATAGATCGGATATTCCAGCTTGAGCTGCCGCTTCCACTCCCAGCCTTCGGACAGCCACAGCGACGCATCCCGGTAACCGCCCGCTTCGACGAAGGCACAGTACTCGGCATTGTTCACCAGCCGCGAGGCGCACTGGTAGGCCTCGACGAATTGCCGATGGCGCGGCTTTTCATTGTCGAAACAGAAGCCCGGCCCGTCATGACCGATCTCCACCACTCCGGCCTCGATGTGATGCCAGTCCAGCGGCAACCGGGCCGGTTCGGCAATGCGCAAGGACTCCGGCATTTCCTGATACGCCGGCTGCAAGGGATTGAGGGAGAGCAGATGCTTGATGTCGGTCAGCATCAGCTCCTGATGCTGCTGCTCATGCTGCAAACCGAGTTCCAGCAGTTCCATGAACCCCTCCGGAGGCGCGTGCTCGCCCGCCTCCAGCGCATCGATCAGCAGCAGCATGCGATGGTCGACATCGGCCCGATAGGCCAGCACCTCATCTAGCGCGGGGCGCGTCAACAGGCCGCGTTGCGCACGCGGGAACCTGTCGCCGACGCCTTCGTAATAGGAGTTGTACAGCACGCGGAACTGCGGATGGAAAGCGCGGAAACCCGGCTCGAACCGCTCCAGGATGAAGGTTTCGAAAAACCAGGTGGCATGCGCCAGGTGCCACTTGACCGGGCTGGCATCCGGCATCGACTGCACGCAACAGTCCTCGGCCGACAACGGTTCGGCGATCGCCCGCGATTGCCGGCGCACGCGGCGGAAACGGTCGCTCATGCGGCCGTGCGCGCGGTGGTTCACTTCCTGGATAGCGGCGTCGATTACTGCATCGATGGCGGCCTCCATGGCCGCATCGGCAACTCCGGTTTCATGGCGCATGATGATCCCCCTCAAACATTGGCGCGCACCTGCGCATGGCATACCGCGAACCAGCGCCGCGGGTCGCACCACATCCGGACTTCGCCGAAGCCGGCCTGCTCCAGCAGGTCGCAAATATCCTGCTGCCTGAACTTGTAGCTGTTTTCGGTATGGATGCGCTCCCCCTGGCCGAAGGCGCGGCTCCCGCCATCCCAGCACACGATCAGGTCGCGGCGCGCCTCAAGGTGCATTTCGACCCGCTGCCGCGCGGCGTTGTAGAAGCCCACGTGCTGCCAGTCGCGCGCGTTGAAGTCGGTGCCCAAGAGCCGGTTCACATGGTTGAGCAGATTGAGGTTGAACGCGGCCGTCACTCCCAGCTCATCGTCGTAGGCGGCGTCGAGCACATCGGCCTCCTTGACCAGATCCAGCCCCAGCAACACGCCGCCGGCCTCGCCGGTCTGCAGCGCATGGCGCATGCGGCGCAGAAACGCCAGCGCCTGTTGCGCATCGAAGTTGCCCAGCGATGAGCCCGGATAGAAAAACAGCCGGCGGTCGCGGCCCACGCTCGCCGGCAGCTCCAGGCCGGCGGAGAAATCCAGCGCCACCTCATGCATGGGAATGTCGGGGAATTGCTGCCGCAGCCCGGCCACCGCTGCGCGCAGGAATTCGGCGGAAATGTCGACCGGCACATACTGGCGCGGCTTCAAGACGGGAAACAGCCGGGCCGCCTTGGCGCAATTGCCCGCCCCCAGGTCGATCAGCGTGACGCCGGTACCGATGGCGGCGGCGATGTCATCCGCATGCTGCGCGAAGATGGCCGCCTCGGTGCGGGTGGGATAGTATTCCGGCAGCTCGCAGATGGCTTCGAACAGCTTGCTGCCCAGCGGATCGTAAAGATACTTCGGGGAAATGGCGGCATCTTGCGCCATCAGGCCGGCTTCCAGTTCGGCGCGGATCGCCCGGTCTTCCGGGGCCTGCTGCCGGGGTTGCCGGATCAATCGAGCGAGTTGGGCCAAACTGGTCTCCCTGCCGTGGATGCTGCGTGGATAAGAGGCTGTGCGACGATCCGGATCCGAAGCCATGCAGGCACTGTAGCAGACCCTGCGCTACACTGGCGAGCCGCATTCGAACATGCCAAGCAGGCAATGCGGCTTAAATAGCTGACAAATCATGGCTGGCATATCGGCCGAATATACTTATGAAGCTATCGACTTGGCCGCACCGCAGTGGTTCAACCCGCATCGACGTTTTTCACCCCGGCAAGCTAAAGTGAGCGAACCGGCAAGTTTTCGTTGACTGCCATGCGCGGCCTTGCCGCACCAACAACATACATCCAGAACATGCCAACAACGCCAAGCTCATCCGCCGCCAGCGACACCGCCGACCTTTCCCCCACCGCAAGAAAAAGTACCCTGGCAGCGCTGCGCGGCCTGGCGCCTTTCCTCGCGCCCTACAAGAAGCAGTTCCTGCTGGCCGGCCTGGCGCTGCTGGTGGCCGCCGGCGCCACGCTGGCGGTGCCGTATGCGTTCAAGCAGATGATCGACCTCGGCTTTGGCGCCGCCGGCGACAAGAGCGCTTCCCACATCAACCTGTATTTCCTGGCATTGTTCGGCGTGGCCTGTGTGCTGGGCGTGGCCACGGCGCTGCGCTTTTACATGGTGTCGTGGCTGGGCGAGCGCGTGACGGCCGACCTGCGCCGCGAAGTCTATGCCCATGTGGTGCTGCAAAGCCCGGAGTTCTTCGAAACCACCAAGACCGGCGAAGTGCTCTCGCGCCTGACTACCGACACCACGCTGATCCAGACGCTGGTCGGCACCAGCATCTCGATGGCGCTGCGCAACGCGCTGCTGTTCCTGGGCGGGATGGCGATGCTGTTCATCACCAGCGCCAGGCTGACTTCCATCATCATCGTCATGCTGGGCGCGGTGGTGCTGCCCATCGTGTTCTACGGCCGCCGCGTGCGCAAGCTCTCGCGTGCCTCGCAGGACCGCGTGGCCGACGCCTCGGCCATGGCCGGCGAGATCCTCAACGCCATGCCGACGGTACAGGCCTTCACCCACGAAGAGATCGAAGCCAAGCGCTTCGGCCACTCGGTCGAACGCGCTTTCGACACCGCCATGGAACGCATCCGCGCCCGCTCGCTGCTGACCGTGGTGGCCATCCTGCTGGTGTTCGGCGCCATCGTGTTCGTGCTGTGGCTGGGCGCGCACTCGGTCATGCAAGGCAGCATGAGCGGCGGCGAACTCGGCCAGTTCATCCTGTATGCCTCGCTGGTGGCCGGCTCGCTGGGGGCGCTGTCGGAAGTCATGGGCGACACCCAGCGCGCCGCCGGCGCCACCGAGCGCCTGCTCGACCTGCTGGCGGCGCAGTCGCCGGTGCAATCGGTGCTGCTGCCGGAACGGTTGCCGTCGCGCACCGCCAACGGCGCTGCGCTGGAAATCTCGCACCTCGATTTCCATTACCCGTCCCGTCCGGGCAGCCGTTCGCTCTCGCAACTGTCGCTGCAGGTCGCCCCGGGCGAAACGGTCGCGGTGGTCGGCCCCTCCGGCGCCGGCAAGACCACGCTGTTCCAGCTGCTGCTGCGCTTCTACGATCCGCAACAAGGCACGATCAGGCTGGATGGCGTCGACATCCGCCAGCTGACGCTGCAGGACCTGCGCGGCGCCATCGGCATCGTGCCGCAAGACACCGTGATCTTCTCCGCCAACGCCATGGAAAACATCCGCTTCGGCCGCCCCGGCGCCAGCGATGCCGAAGTGATCGCCGCGGCCCAGATGGCGACTGCGCATGAATTCATCGAACGCCTGCCGGACGGTTACCAAAGCTTCCTCGGCGAACGCGGCGTGCGCCTGTCCGGCGGCCAGCGCCAGCGCATCGCGATCGCCCGCGCACTGCTGAAGAACCCGCCGCTGCTGTTGCTCGATGAAGCCACCAGCGCGCTCGACGCCGAATCCGAACGGCTGGTGCAGGTGGCGCTGGAAGCAGCCATGGTCGGCCGCACCACGCTGGTCATCGCGCACCGCCTGGCGACGGTGCAAAGCGCCGACCGCATCATCGTGCTGGAGCATGGGCATATCGTGGAGACCGGCACCCACGCCGAACTGATCGCGCGCGAGGGACTGTATGCCAGCCTGGCGGCATTGCAGTTCAATGTGCAATGACATCGGACTCCGGATGTGCCGGGGACGGCTGAAAAGCATCCATCGGCGCGTTTCCTGAAAATCCAATAGACTGCCAGCTCCAACCCGACATCCCATAAAAAACCAGCCAACAACAGGAGCAATCCGATGAGCAGCAAACTGTTTTCGCCGCTGACCCTGCGCGGCGTCACCCTGCCCAACCGCATCGCGGTCTCGCCGATGTGCCAGTATTCGGCACAGGACGGCTTCGCCAACGACTGGCACCTGGTACACCTGGGCAGCCGCGCCGTCGGCGGCGCCGGCACCGTGATCATGGAAGCCACCGCGGTGGTGGCCGAAGGCCGCATCACCGCCGCCGACCTGGGCATCTGGAAGGATGAACATATCGCCCCCCTGCAACGCATCACCCGCTTCATCGAGCTGCAAGGTTCGGTACCGGGCGTGCAACTGGCGCACGCCGGCCGCAAAGCCAGCGCCCTGCGCCCCTGGGACGGCGCGCCCGGCAGCGTGCCGGTCGCCGAAGGCGGCTGGCTGCCGGTGGGGCCATCGGCGGTCGCTTTCGACACCGCCTACACCGAACCGCATGCGCTGACCGTCGACGAGATCAAGGGCCTGGTGCAGGCCTTTGCCGATGCCGCCACACGGGCGCACAAGGCCGGCTTCAAGGTGGTCGAGCTGCATGGCGCGCACGGCTACCTCGGCCATGAATTCCTCTCCCCTTTCAGCAATCAACGCACCGACCAGTACGGCGGCTCGTTCGAGAACCGCATCCGCTTCCTGCTGGAAGTGACCGCCGCGGTGCGCGCGGCATGGCCTGAAGAGCTGCCGCTGTTGGTCCGCCTGTCGGCCACCGACTGGACCGAAGGCGGCTGGACGCCGGACGAGACGGTGGCGCTGTCGGCCCGCTTGCGCGAACTGGGCGTGGACCTGATCGACGTCTCCAGCGGCGGCAACCTGCCCAGCGCCGCCATCCCGGTCGGCCCCGGCTACCAGACCGAATTTGCCGCGCGCGTGAAGGCCGAAGCCAGGATTGCCACCGGCACCGTGGGCATGATCACCGACGCCACCCAGGCCGAGCATGTGCTGCGCACCGGCCAGGCCGACCTGGTGCTGCTGGCGCGCGAACTGCTGCGCGACCCGTATTGGCCGCTGCATGCGGCCGACCAGTTGCGCGAGAACGTGGCATGGCCGCCGCAATACGTACGGGCGGCATCGAGCAAGACGCCGCTGCGCCCGGATGTGGACTACGGCATCGAACTGGATTGAATTGAATTGGACTGATCAGCACCTGCCCAAAAAAACCACCGCATCGCGCGGTAATGCCGTTCAGTTAAAGCTGACTCTCGCTCAATCATCAGAGTCCGTTCGAGCTGAGTAGGCCCGCCAGGGCCGTATCGAAGCCAGCGCATCAGCGTTAGCGGTCTTGCCTGCCCTTCGATACGCTGCTGCGCAGCTACTCAGGGCGAACGGAGCCTGGACTCACAACAAAAATGCCGTTCAGTGAAGCACTGAACGGCATTACCGCATCATGCGGTGTTTTTTTATCGCTGCGGCTACCTCATCCGGGACGGCGGCGCTGGCGGAAATATTCGATGATGCCCGGCAGGATCGACAACACCACAATCCCCACGATCAGCAGGCTCAGGTTCTGCTTGACGATGGGCAGGTTGCCGAAGAAATAGCCGGCGTATGAAAAGCTGGTCACCCAGACGATGCCGCCCACCACGTTGTACATGAAGAACTTGGGATAGGTCATCGCCCCCACTCCGGCCACAAAGGGAGCGAAGGTACGCACGATGGGCGCGAAGCGGGCGATGATGATGGCCTTGCCGCCGTGCTTCTCGAAGAAGGCATGCGTCTTGTCCAGGTATTCCTTCTTGAAAATCCGCGAGTCCGGATTATCGAACACCTTCACGCCCACCATCTTGCCGATCTGGTAGTTGGTGCTGTCGCCGAGGATGGCGGCCACGATCAGGGTCAGCACCATCAGGTGGATGTCATAGGCGCCGGTCGCGGCCAGCGCGCCGGTCACGAACAGCAGCGAGTCGCCGGGGAGGATGGGTGTGACCACCAGGCCGGTTTCGCAAAAGATGATCAAGAACAGGATCAGGAACAGCCAGGGGCCGTAGGACACTGCCAGTTCCGACAGGTGACGGTCGATGTGAATGATGAAGTCGACAAGAAACAGAAGGATATCCATGACGCCCGGTTGAAGAGAAAAATGGCATTGTACCAACAGCCCGCCGGCGCCCCGCCATTCCTTGTGCCGCGCAGCATCTTCTCCCGCCAACGCCGCGTGCGACGCGGCATCCAGCGCTCCTTCAGGCTTGCAAAGCAGCGCCCACGCAATCTTACGTTTCTTTACCGGCCTGCTCCCGCAAGTTGTCCGCCGACCTTCCGATATCTAAGAACCTGCTCATGATCTCCCGGGGAAATCATGAACAGGTTCTGATGCAAGCGGCCACGATGCAACGCTGTAACGCGTAGCGCGGCCGTGATGGCGAACCTTCTTTCTTTTCGGACCCACTGGAGCTGACCATGAAAAGCAAACTTCTGAGCATGCTGGACAAGACCCTCGATACCCTGCCGATGACCGGCGCTGCGATTGGGGTGACGATGCTGGCTTGCGTATTTTCGGGCACCTTGCGCGACATCCTGCAGCGCGCCAACCTGGATCTGCTGGCGGGGGCCGTGGCGCTGTTGCCGCTGTCGGCGGTGCTGCTGGCCTTCGGCTACGGCATGCGCGCCGATCCGGCCAGGCTCAAGGAACGCGCCCGGCGCGAGCGGCAACTGGAACGTCGCAAGGCGATGCTGCGCGCCACCTACGACCTCGACAACCGGCCCTGAGGCCAGGGCTTGCATCACTCACAGGAAGCACCGGAAGCATCGGCGGCGTTGCGCTCCCCGCCCGCTTCAATCGGGCAAGCCGTCCCCCGCCAGGATCATTTGCGCGGCGCTCAACAGATCGCCGGAAAGGCCTTCGCGCGCCTTTTCCGGCGAGCCTTCCTGCAAGCCTTTGAGCAGCACCCCGTGATGGAACAACGCCGGCGCCTCGGACAAGCGGCGCGAGCCGGCGCGCAAGTCGAGGTTGATCACCGGCCCCACCTGCAACCACAAACCCTCGATCAGCGCTACCAGCGTCGGCATGCCGGAGCCCTGGTAGGCGGCGAAATGCAGCTCCTTGTTCTGGCGGATGATCACGTCCACGTTGGGATTCTTGCGGTGCATCTCCACGCACAGGCTGTCGTGCAGTGCCGCCACTTCCTTCAAGCCATCCTTGCCGATGTTGGCGGCGGCATGCTCCACCGCCAGGCCTTCCAGCGCCAGGCGGATCTTCAGCAGCTCGCGGAACTTGTCCTTGGTCATCAGCGGCACGCGCATGGCGCGGTTGGGCAAGATCTCCAGCGCCCCTTCGGCCGCCAGCTGGCGCACCGCCTCGCGCACCGGCATCGGGCTGGTGCCCAGCGCATCGGACAGGCCTTTCAACGTTAGCTTCTGCCCCGGCCGCACCTGGCCGGCCTGGATCAGTTCGCACAAATCCTGGTACACGCGCTCGGAGAGCGTGGCGTGCTGGATCTTGCGCATGTTGGAAAGGTCGGCAAGTAAGGTCGGGTCCATGGCGATACGTGAAAAATTTTCGCGGATTATACAGAGCGCACAGGGGCGACCTGGAAAAGCCTTGCTTGCAGGCCCTCCGGCCGGCGAAGCGGCGCCGTCCCGGATCGCATGCGGCTGCGCTCCCGGTTGACGCCTTCAATTCTATCGAATACATTTGATCACATGTCAAATAAATGACATCAGCAACATAAAAAACGGATCGGCGCGGCAGGATGAGGTTTTCACCCCACATCCCGATACCCATGTCGCAGCGGTGAAGGCCCGAAGGAGATACCCCGCCCGGATAGCCCCCTGCCACGCATGCATGGCAGCGTTACCCATCTCCTCCAGCCCAACCCGCGACGTGCCTCCCTGCATCGTTGAATCCTGTTGCTGCAACAAGCCGGCGCCAGTCCGGCCGTAACGCTCAAAACAGCAGTTCCCACGAGACACCGGCCCCGGCCGGACCATTAGGAGGATCGCACCATGGAGCAAGACAAGAGCAAAGACAGCAGTATCGCCTCACCCCAACGCCGTACCGTCCTCAAGGCCGGCGCCGCGGCAGTCGGCGCTTCGGCATTGGGTTTTCCGGCGATCGTGAAGGCCCAGTCGGACAAGATCATCATCGGCCACCTGACGCCGCGCACCGGCTTCCTCGGCCCGATGGGCGAGTACGCCGTAATGAGCATCAACCTCGCGGTGGAAGAAGTGAACAAGTCCGGCGGCCTGCTGGGGCGGCAACTGACCTTGATCTCGGAAGACTCGGTCAACCCGCCGACCGCTTCTTCCAAGGCGCAGCGCCTGCTCGAGCGCGACGGCGCGGCGGTGCTGATCGGCGAGATTTCGTCGGCCTCGGCATTGGGCATCGCCCAGGTCGCCCAGCGCAACAAGAAGCTGTTCATGAATACCGGCTGCAACTCCGACGAGCTGCGCGGCAAGAGCTGCAACAAGTTCATGTTCCACATCGAGGCGGCCAACTCCACGTATGTCAAAGCCTGCGGCCGCACGCTGCTGCAAAACGGCCTGATCAAGGGCAAGAAGCTGTACGCGCTGACCGCCGACTACGCCTTCGGCCACGACCTGCTGCGCACCGCCAAGATCTTCGTCTCGGCCAACGGCGGCACCATCGCCAACGATGAGCTGGTGCCCACCGACGCCACCGATTTCAGCCCCTATCTGCTCAAGATCCGCCAGGCCAAGCCGGACCTGGTGATCTCCAACCTGGCCGGCAACCAGATCACCAACTTCATCAAGCAATACTCCGAATTCGGCCTGCCCTTCCCCATGTCGGGATTCGGCTTCGACACCGTGGCCGCATGGGGCGCCGGCGCCGACAATTTCGCCGGCACCTGGCCCACCACCTGGCACCACGATGTGGACGCGCCCTCGGCCAAGGCCTTCGTCGCCGCCTTCATCAAGAAATACGGCAAGCCGCCCGAGAACCAGGCCTGGGGCGAATACGTGGCCTTCCGCTCAGTGGTGCAGGCGATCACCGAGACCAAGTCGCTCGACACCATGAAGCTCATCGAATACTTCGAAAAGGGCGCGCAGGTCGACGTGCTCAAGGCGCGCAAGGGCACCTACCGCGCCTGGGACCACCAGTTGCTGCAGGAAATGTACACGCTCTCGCCCAAACCCAAGGGCAAGGCAAAAGACCAATGGGACTTCCTGCAATTGGGCGCATCGGTGCCGGGGCCGAACGAATCGCTGGAGGCGATCGCGCCGACGATGCAGGAAAACGCCTGCAAGTTCACCTAAGACAGGCAAAGGCTACTGCGCGCGCCAATCTCGGCGCTGCGATGCTCACCGTACACCGCCACACCAGTACGGCTGTGCCGCTCGCACCGACCTTGGCGCGCCCGCTACGCTTTTCCTGCCTGACGTACGGTCATATGTTGCACGCCTCATCGGAGCATCAATGCAAATCGTTTTCCTGCTGGAACAAATACTCAACGGCCTGCTGGTCGGCGGCTACTACCTGCTGATCGCGCTGGGCCTGTCGCTGATCTTCAGCCTGGGCGGCATCGTCAACCTGGCGCATGGCGCCTTCTACGCCATCGGCGCCTACCTGGCCGTGGAGATCACCAAACACCTCGGCTTCTCCGGCGCGCTGCTGATCTCGCCGGTGCTGGTGGCGCTCCTGGGCATCCTGTTCGAACGCTTCCTGCTGCGCCGTTTCTATTCGGCCGATCCGATCCTGGGCCTGCTGCTGACCTTCGGCCTGTCGATGGTGGCCGAACAGCTGATCCGCATCATCTGGGGCGCTTCGCCGCTGCCGGCCTCGATCCCGTCCGCCCTCAAGGGACAGATCATGATCGGCGACTTCATGTACTCCAAGTACCGCCTGCTGATGCTGGCCACGGTGCTGGCCGCGCTGGTGCTGATCTGGCTGCTGTTGAACAAGACCTCCTTCGGCCGCGTGGTGCGCGCCGGCGTGCAAAAGCCCGACATGGTGGCGGTGCTGGGCATCAAGCTGCAGCCCTACATGACCGCCATCGTGATGCTGGGCGTGGGCCTGGCGGCCCTGGCCGGCGTGCTGTTCGCGCCGATCTCGGGCGTGCATCCGGCCATGGGCGCCGAGATCATGACCGCCGCCTTCGTGGTGGTGGTGATCGGCGGCCTGGGCAGCTTCTGGGGCGTGGTGCTGGCCGCCGTGCTGGTGGGCGTGGTGCGCGGCATCACCATCCAGTTCTACGCGCCGGCCGGCGAAGCCTCGATGTACCTGCTGATGCTGCTGGTGCTGATCTTCCGTCCGCGCGGCCTGTTGGGCGAGCGCATCGAACGTTTTGAATGACAGGCGGATCATGAACAAAAAATACCAACCCTTGCTGATCGGCGCGCTGGCGCTGGTCGTCGTTCCCTTCTTCCTGCAGCTGCTGGGGCTGACCACCACCTCGGCCACCGACGTGGTGATCTACGCCATCGCCGCCATGGGCCTGAACCTGCTGGTGGGCTACACCGGCCTGACCTCGTTCGGCCACGGCGCCTGGTTCGGCGTGGGCGCCTACGCCGCGGCGCTGTCGCAGAAATACTGGTTCCCCGGCCAGATCGTGCTGCCGCTGCTGTTCACCATCGCCTTCATCGCGGTGTGCGCGGCGGTGGTCGGCTTCCTGATCCTGCGCCGGCGCGGCGTCTACTTCTCGCTGCTGACGCTGGCGCTGTCGGCGCTGACCTTCGCCATCGCCTTCCGCTGGACCGAGTTCACCGGCGGCGAATCCGGCCTGGGCGGCGTGGTGCGTCCCGTGGTGGCGGGCATCGACCTCGACCAGTCGGTGTCTTACCTGGTCTTCGTCAGCGCGATTGCCTGGCTGGTGCTGTACTGCCTGCACCGCCTGATCCGCTCGCCCTTCGGCCACACCATCGTGGCCATCCGCGAGAACGAGCAGCGCGCGCGCTTCCAGGGTTACGCCACCATCGTCTACAAGCTGCAGATGTTCATCATCTCGGCCAGCGTGACCGGCCTGGCCGGCGGCCTGCTGGCCTTCCACCACCGCTTCGCCTCGGCCGAGCCGACCTCGGTGGCGTTCTCCGGCGAGTTGCTGGCGATGGTGGTGATCGGCGGCATGCGCAGCTTCCTGGGGCCGGCGCTGGGCGCGCTGTTCTACATCCTGTTCCGCGAATGCCTGTCGATCTGGACCGAGAACTGGCTGCTGTGGTTCGGCCTGGCCTTCGTCGCTTTCATCCTGTTTTCGCCCACCGGCCTGGTCGGCATCTGGCAGCAGGTACGCCGCCGCTTCCATCCGCCGCCGGAAGTGGGCGCGGCCATGAGCGCGCGCCAGATCGTCGACGGCCTGCCGCTGCCGGCCTTCCTGCAGCCACCGGCACAGCAGGGCCTGGTGCTGGAAGCCAAGGACATCGAGATCCGTTTCGGCGGCATCCAGGCGGTCAAGAACGGGCAGATCGCCCTGCACGCCGGCGAGATCCATGCGCTGATCGGCCCCAACGGCGCCGGCAAGACCACCACCTTCAACCTGATCTCCGGCATGTTCGCCCCCAACGGCGGCACCGTGAAACTGAACGGCGAAGAAATCCAGGGCCTGCCGCCCAGCGTGATCTGCCAGCGCGGCCTGGCGCGCTCGTTCCAGATCACCAACCTGTTCAAGGGCCTGTCGATCTACGAAAACCTGCGGCTGTCGCTGCAGGCGCGCCACGCCTCGCGCTACAACATGTGGACCGATATCGACAGCTACCCCGAGATCCACGCCGAGACCGAGGAGCTGATGCGTTTCCTCGGCCTGAAGGGCATCGACGACATCGAAGGCGGCGCGCTCTCCTATGGCGGCCAGCGCCTGGTGGACCTGGGCATTGCGCTCGGCTCCAAGCCGCACGTGCTGCTGATGGACGAACCGCTGGCCGGCCTGGCCGCGGCCGAACGCGAACGCGTGTCGCGCCTGGTGAAGATCATCGCCAGCAATATCCCGGTGCTGATCGTCGAGCACGACATCGACCGCGTGCTCGGCTTCTCGCACAAGGTCACCGTGATGAACCAGGGCAGCGTGCTGATGGCCGGCACGCCCGACGAGGCGCGCGCCGACACCCGCGTGCAAGAAATCTACACCGGCCACGGCACGCCGCCGGTCACCGGCCGCATCGCCGGCGATGCGCAGGAGCGGCCGCAGCTGCTGGCCTTCGAACAGGTCAACGCCTTCTACGGCAAGAGCCACATCCTGAATGACGCCACGCTGGAAGTACGGCAAGGCGAGATCGTGGCGCTGCTGGGCCGCAACGGCGCCGGCAAGTCGACCTTGCTGAAAGCGCTGACCGGCCTGCTCAAGCCCGCCTCCGGCGCTATCCGCTACAACGGCCGCGACATCGCCGGCATGAGCGCGCCCGACATCGCGCGCCTGGGCATCGGCTACGTGCCGCAAGGCCGCGGCCTGTTCGCCGGCATGACGGTGGCCGAGAACCTGGCGCTGGGGCGGCTGGCGCGTAAAACCGACAGCAGCGATGGCGTGGCCTGGAGCGAGGAAAAGATCCTGCATTACTTCCCGCGCCTGAAGGAACGCCTGCACACCCACGCCGACTTCCTCTCCGGCGGCGAACAGCAGATGGTGGCGGTAGCGCGCGCGCTGTCGGGCAACGTCAAGCTGCTGCTGCTGGATGAACCGTTCGAAGGCCTGGCGCCGGCCGTGGTGCAGGAACTGTTCACGGTGTTCGACCAGTTGCGGAAAGAGGTTTCCATCGTCATCGTCGAGCACAACCTCGACCTGGTGCTGGCGCTGGCCGACCGCGTGTTCGCGCTGGAGCGCGGCGCGGTGTTCCACACCGGCCCGGCCGAACCGCTGCTGACCGACCTGGCCTATCGCAAGAAAATTCTCTGGCTGTAATTTCCCTTACCGTACAAGGACTCACGCATCATGGATCTGAATCTCAAGGACAAGAAAGTCATCGTCACCGCCGGCGCCCAGGGCATCGGCCTGGCCATCACCGCCGCCTTCGTGGAAGCCGGCGCGCAGGTGCATATCTGCGACGTCAGCGATGCATTCCTCGACGGCGCGCGCCAGCAGTTCAAGAACGCCCCGGTCAGCTACAGCCGTACAGACGTCACCGACGAAAAGCAGGTCGACGCCATGTTCGCCGAGCTCTCCGGCAAGTGGAACGGCCGGCTCGACGTGCTGGTCAACAACGCCGGCATCGCCGGCCCGACGCTGCCGGTGGAAGACGTCGACCTGCCGGCCTGGGACCAGACCATCGCCGTCAACCTGACCGGCCCCTTCCTGTGCGCGCGCCGCGCGGTGCCAATGCTCAAGAACAACGGCGGCGGCTCCATCGTCAACATCTCCTCGGTCGCCGGCCGCCTGGGATTTGCGCTGCGCACGCCCTACTCCGCCTCCAAGTACGGCGTGATCGGCCTGACCGAAAGCTGGGCCATCGAACTGGGCCCGGACAACATCCGCGTCAACGCGGTGCTGCCGGGCGTGGTGGCCGGCGCCCGCCAGGAGCGCGTGATCGCCGCCAAGGCCGAGGCATTCGGCATCGACCATGAAGAGATGCGCGCACGCGTGCTGTCGAAGGTATCGATGCGCAAGATGGTCACGGCCGAAGACATCGCCAACCAGATCATCTTCATCTGCTCGCCGGCCGGCGCCTCCATCAGCGGGCGCAGCCTGTCGGTATGCGGCAACGTCGAAACCCTCGGCTGAAAGGAAAACCCATGAGCGAGAAAATCGCAGTCATCGGCGCCGGCCTGATCGGCCGCGCCTGGGCCATCGTATTCGCCCGCGCCGGGTTCAACGTCGCCATCTGGGACGCCATTCCGCAAGCGCTGCAATCCTGCCAGCAACTGCTGCGCGAAAACGTCGCCGACCTGGCCGGGCATGGCCTGATCGATGAAAGCGTCGATACCGTGCTGGGGCGCATCAGCCCGGCCGCGAACCTGGCCGACGCCTTGCAGGGCGCGGTGCTGGTGCAGGAGAACGTGAAGGAGACGGTAGAGGTCAAGCGCGAGATCTTCGCCGAGATGGACCGGCTGGCCTCCCCCGACACCATCCTCACCAGCTCCACCTCATGGATCCCGACCTCGGAATTCTCGGAACACCTGCCCGGCCGCGAACGCGTGCTGGTAGCGCACCCGGTCAATCCGCCCTACTTGGTGCCGCTGGTGGAACTGGCCCCGGCGCCATGGACTTCGGCCAAATCAGTCGAACGCGCGCGCGACATCTACACCCGCGCCGGCCAGTCGCCGGTACTGCTGAAGAAAGAAATCACCGGCTTCCTGCTCAACCGCATCCAGGGCGCGGTGCTGAACGAAGCCTTGAACCTCTACGAAAACGACTATGCTTCCTCCGAAGACCTGGACAAGGTACTGAAAGACGGCCTCGGCCTGCGCTGGTCCTTCATGGGCCCGTTCGAAACCATCGACCTCAACGCCCCCGAAGGCGTGCTGGACTACGCCAAGCGTTACGGCCATACCTACCGCGACGTTGCCAAAACGCAGCCGCCTAACGAATGGCAAGCGGATACGCTGGCAAAGATCGAAAAGGAAAGGCGCACGGCACTGCCCGCGGAGAAACTCGGCGAGCGTGCGCGCTGGCGCGACAACCGGTTGATGGGATTGGTGGCGCACAAGCGCAAGCAGCCGGGCTGAATGAAAAGATGAATCGTCGTCCAGACGAAAGTCAGGACCCAGCGTCGTTTAACGGCCGCTGCAGTGCGACGAACGCCACTGGGTCCCTGCCTGCGCCGGGACGACGGAAATGGAAGATAGTGATCCTGCCAATCGAAGCCGCAGGCGAGCAGCAAGCACCGCGAAGCCGAAGGCGAGCCGGACAAGAAGTCCGCTTCTGAGCGGACAAAGACAAGCATCAAGCCAGTACACAAACACGCAGCAAGACCAGACTCACAAACGCCACAACAAACATTCAACAGGAGCACACCACCATGGCCAAACCCCGCAAAGTCATCATCACCTGCGCCGTCACCGGCGCCATCCACACCCCCTCGATGTCGCCGTACCTGCCAGTCACCCCCGACGAAATCCGCGACGCCGCCCTGGGCGCAGCCGAAGCCGGCGCCGCCATCGTCCACCTGCACGCACGCGACCCGCAAAACGGCAAACCGACCCAAGACCCCGACGAATTCCGCAAATTCCTCCCCGCCATCAAGGCCAAGTCCAACGTCGTCATCAACCTGACCACCGGCGGCGCTCCGACGATGGGCGTACAGGAACGCCTGCAACCGGCGCTGCAACTGAAACCGGAAGTGGCCTCCCTGAACATGGGCTCGATGAACTTCGGCCTGTATGAAATGCTGGGCCGCTTCAAGGACTTCAAGTACGACTGGGAAAAACCCTACCTGGCCGAGTCCGACGACCGCATCTTCCGCAATACCTTCAAGGACATCGCCTACATCCTCGAATCCTGCAGCGCCAACCAGACCCGCTTCGAGATCGAGTGCTACGACATCGGCCACCTCTACACCGCGGCCCACTTCATCGACCGCGGCCTGATCAAGCCGCCGTTCCTGATCCAGTCGGTGTTCGGCCTGCGCGGCGGCATCGGCAACGACATGGAAGACGTGATGCACATGAAGCGCACCGCCGACCGCCTGTTCGGCGACGACTATTTCTGGTCGGTGCTGGGCGCCGGCCGCGGCCAGATCCCGATCGCCACCATGTCTGCGGCCATGGGCGGCCACACCCGCGTCGGCCTGGAAGATTCGCTGTGGGACGGCCCGGGTCAACTGGCCAAGAGCAACGCCGACCAGGTCAAGCGCATCCGCACCGTAATCGAGGCGCTGTCGCTGGAAGTAGCCACGCCTGATGATGCGCGTGAAATGCTCAAGCTCAAGGGCGGCAATAACGTGGCGTTCTGAGCGACAGTACCCGCCACAGGAAAAGCCGGCGGCTGCGATAGCCGCCGGCTTTTTCATTACCGTCCGGAAACGGCAGTCTTGATCAACCGGCAACACCGCGCACCGAACCGGAAGCCGACGGCGGCATAGGCTACAATCTCTCCCATCCGATTCAGCCCCGCCGCGTCATTTCCCTGTGCCAATGGCGGGCCTTGCACCGTACCCCCGATGAAACAATACCAAGACCTGATCCAAGACGTCCTCGACAACGGTAGCTGGCAGGAGAACCGCACCGGCATCCGCACCTTGAGCGTGCCGGGCGCCATGATGCGCTTCGACCTGCAAAAGGGTTTCCCGGCCGTCACCACCAAGCGCCTGGCGTTCAAGTCGGTTGTCGGCGAACTGGTGGGCTTCTTGCGCGCCACCCGCAGCGCCGCCACCTTCCGCGAACTGGGCTGCAAGGTGTGGGATCAGAATGCCAACGAAAACGCCGAATGGCTGGCCAACCCTTTCCGCGCAGGCACGGATGACCTCGGCCCCGTATATGGCGTGCAATGGCGCCAATGGCCAGCCTACAAGGTGATCGACGCCGCCAGGAACGACCAGATCGAAGCGGCGCAACGCAAGGGTTTCAGCGTCGTATCCAGGCTCACCGACAATGGCCAGGACAAGGTCCTGCTATACAAGGCCGTCGACCAGTTGCGCGAATGCCTCGACACCATCGTCAACAACCCGGCCAGCCGCCGCATCCTGTTCCACGGCTGGAATTGCGCGGTGCTGGACGAAGTCGCCCTGCCGGCATGCCACCTGCTTTACCAATTCCTGCCCAACCAGGCGACCAGGGAAATTTCCCTTTGCCTGTACGTACGCAGCAACGATATCGGCCTTGGCACGCCATTCAACCTGGCCGAAGGCGCCGCCCTGCTGCACCTGGTCGGCCGCCTCACCGGCTACAAGCCGCGCTGGTTCACCTATTTCGTCGGCGATGCCCATATCTACGAGAACCACATCGACATGGTCACCGAGCAGTTGAAGCGCGATCCCTTCCCCGCGCCCAGGCTGGTGATTTCCGACCGTGTCCCCGACTTTGCCGCCACCGGCCAGTACCAGCCCGAATGGCTGGAAAAAGTAGAGCCAGGCGACTTCAGCCTGGAAAACTACCAGCACCATGCGCCATTGACCGCGCCGATGGCGGTCTGAAAACCACCGCTGCACAGCAAAACGCCCGGCGTTCCCGAGGAAACGCCGGGCGGCATCATTTCACCCTGCAATACTGCGCGGCACTACATTATCGGATCGCTTCCTTCAATGCGGCGACCGGCGCGCGCGGCTTGCGGCTCAACACCAGCAAGATGGTGACGCTGACCAGCGACATCAGCACCAGCGGCAAAAGCGCGAGCGAATAACTCCCGGTAGCATCCTTGACCCAACCGTAGACGTTGACCATCAGCCCGCCGCCGATCAGGTTGGACACCGCATTGATGCCCGCCAGGCCGGCGGCCGCCGAACCGGTGGCCAGCCAACCGGTCGCCATCGCCCAGAACGGCCCCTTGAAAGAGTATGCGCCGATCAGCACCAGCGACAGCAATATCACTACCGGCGCCAGCGAATGCACTATCGAAGCCAGCCCCATCCCTGCGCCGATGAGCAGCAGCGGAATGGCGGTGTGCCAGCGGCGCTCGCGGGTACGGTCGGAATGACGCCCCCACCAGACCATCAGCACGCACGCGACGGCATACGGAATGGAATTGATGAGACCGATCTGCATCACGTTCAACCCAAAGGACTTGAGCAGCTGCGGTTGCCACACGTTGAGCACCGACCCGGCTGCCGACGCGCAGGAACATACCAAGGCCATGCCCCAGACATGGGGATTGCTGAACAGCTTCCAGAGCGGCACGTGCGCCTTGGCAGTACGCTCCGCAGCCTCTGCCACCATCGTCCGGGCCAGCCATTCGCGCTGCCGGGCGGTAAGCCAGGCTGCCTGTTCCGGCCGGTCGGTCAGGAAGAACAGGCAGACGATGCCCAACAATACGGTCGGCAAGCCTTCGATGATGAACAGCCAGTGCCAGCCGCGCATTCCGCCGATACCATCCATCTGCAGCAATAGCGCCGACAGCGGCGAAGCGATGAAACTGGCGGCAGGAATCGCCACCATGAACAGCGCCACGATACGAGCGCGGTAGGCCGACGGGATCCAGTAAGTCAGATACAGCACGACGCCCGGAAAGAAGCCGGCTTCCGCTGCCCCCAGGATGAAGCGGACGAAATACAGGGAGTACGGCCCTTGCACCAGCGCGGTACAGGCTGAAATCAGGCCCCAGGTAATCATGATGCGCGCCAGCCATTTCCTGGCGCCAAAGCGCTGCAGCGCCAGGTTGCTGGGGACTTCGAAGATGAAGTACGCGATAAAGAACAGGCTGCCCGCAAACCCGAACATCCTGGATGAAAGGCCGATGTCCTGGTTCATCTGCAGCGCCGCCATACCGATATTGCCGCGGTCGATGAACGCGAACAAATAGCAGAGCATCAGGAAAGGCAGCAGGCGCCAGGTGACTTTTTTCACCGTCTCCCGTTCCAGCTGCTTTTCATCCGTCACTGTTGTCTCCATGTGTTTTCTCTTCAGGAAAATGGCCGCCGCCTAATCATGACGGCTGGCCTTTGATCATTATGAATCAGGCGAGCGCCTGCTCGGCCTCCACCACCGCCAGCACGTTACTGGCCGCGCTCGTTCCCATGGCGATGTAGGCACGGTCGGATACGCCGCCGATATGGGGGCTGAGAACCACGTTGCCGATGTCTTGCAGCGGATGCGGAGCGGTGAACGGCTCCTGCGCGAAACTGTCCAGCCCGGCGGCACGCAGCTTGCCGCTGTTCAATGCCTCCACCAGCGCCGCTTCGTCAATGAGGCCGCCGCGCGCGGTGTTGACCAGGATGGCGCCGTCCTTCATGCGCGCCAGCGATTGCGCGTTGACCATGCGCTTGTTCTCATCGGTCAGCGGGCAATGCAGGGACAGGACATCCGATTGGGCGAAAACCGTTTCCAGATCGGCCAGCTCGACGCCGGCCGGCGCCTGGCTGGCGAACGGGTCATGGGCGATGACACGCATGCCCAGCGACAAGGCCGTCAGCGCCACCCGACGGCCGATGGCGCCAAGGCCCACCAGGCCGAGGGTGCGCCCCTGGAGCTCGACGCTCTTGTGGGTCGACTTGTCCCAGTGCCCCTGGCGCATGCGGCGATCCAGGCCCGTCACGTTCTTGGCGCAGGCGAAAATCAGCGCCCAGGTATGCTCCGCCACCGCCGGCGCGTTGGCGCCCACCGCCGCCTTCACGGCAATGCCGCGTTCCTGCGCCGCCTTGCTGTCGATGGTGTCGATCCCGGTGCCGTGCTTGGAAATCACACGCAGCGCCTTGCTGGCGTCCATGATGCGGCCGGTAACGCCGCCGTAGCGCACGATGATGGCCACCGGCTGGTGTTGCGCCGACAGCGTCAGCAAGTCGTCCTCGGTCGGCTTGGCGCCGGCGAAGACCAGTTCATAGTCGCGCAGGATGTCGATGGCTTGCGGCGCCAGGTCGGCACCGGTCACCAGCACCACGCCTTTCTTGCCGGCCGCACTCACAGGGTTTCCCCTTCCTGCAGCGCGCCGGCCTTGCGCAGCGCGCTGTCCAGCCAGCCGGGACGCAACGGGCCGCCGGTACGGATTTCGCTCAGGCGCTTGGTCTCGTCCTGTACCTTCTTGGCCGCCGCCGCCAGCAGGGTCGGCGCCTTCTCGCGCTCGACCACGACCACGCCGTCGGCGTCGCCCACGATCAGGTCGCCCGGCTGCACGCTGGCGCCGCCCACCGAGACCGGCCAGTTGACGCGGCCGGCGATGTTCTTGGTGGGGCCGTTAGGATTGGCGCCGACCGCATACACCGGAAAGCCGATTTCACGGATAGCCTCGGTATCGCGCACGGAGCCGAAGATGACGATGCCGGCCATGCCGATGGCCTTGCACTGCGACACCATGATCTCGCCCAGCAGAGCGCAGGTTTCATCGCCCTTGCCGTCGATCACCAGCACGTCGCCCGGTTTGGCGATGGCCATGGCGGCGTGGATCATCAGGTTGTCGCCGGGGCGCACTTCGACGGTCAGCGCCGGGCCGGCCACCCGCATGCTCGGCGACAGCGGGCTGATGCGGCTGCACAGCGTGCCGCGGCGACCGGCGACGTCGGCCAGGATGGAAGCAGGGAATTCGGATGCCTGGGCGACGATGGCGGCATCGACGCGCTCGATGTCGCGGATGAGGTCTGGTTTAGTGGTGCTCATGATGATCCTTTGCTAGGCAATTGCGGGATAGGTTGATGATTGATGATTGATGCTTGATAGTTGGCGTCAGGCGTGCGAATACATCGGCAGGCCGGCTGCCGGCACATCGGCGCACAAGATGGAACCGGTCTGGGATTCGGTAATGAACAGGCGCTTGCCGTCCGGGCCGCCGAAGGCCAGGTTGGTGGTCGAGATACCGGCATTGGAGCGGATCCGCAGCAACGGCTCGGCAAACCTGGATAGCCGCCAGATGGAACCGAAACCGGTGTGGGCGATATACAGGCAGCTCTCGGAATCCAGCGCCAGGCCGTCCGGCCCGGCCATGCCGCCATGCAGGTTGGCGAACACGCCGACCTTGCCCACCACGCCGCTGTTGTGCAACGGGATGCGCCAGATCTGCTGCGCGCGGGTCACCGCCACCAGCAGGTGGTTCAGCGCGGGGTCGTAGACGATGCCGTTCGGGCTGGGGATGGTGTTGATCAGGCAGGTCAACTGGCCTTCGGGAGAAAGGCGATAGACGCGGCCGGTCGGATCCTGCAGGCCGGTCTGCCCCTGATCGGTGAAGTAGATCTCGCCGGACGGCCCGAACATCAGGTCGTTGACGCCCTTGAAGCCTTCCGAGCCTACCGTTTCCAGCAGCGGCGAGACTGCGCCGGTATCCGGGTTCAACTGCACCAGCCCGCGCTTGTAGTCGGTGATGACGATGCGGCCGTTCTTGTCGATCTTCAGGCCATTGGGCCAGCCGTCGTACTCGGTGACCAGCTCCCACTCCCCTTCCTGCGAGATGCGGAAGATGCGGCCGTACGGAATGTCGGTGACATACAGGCGGCCCTGGCGATCGAACGACGGTCCCTCCAGGAAGGAATCGATCGGCAGGCCGCCGCGGTTGGCGTCGCTCCAGGAATTCTTCCTCGGCTTGCGGAAACTGTCCGGCAGCCGCGTGAAGATCGTCGTTTCAACAGTGGGAGGTGGTGCGAAGAAGCTCATGATCGGTTTGTCCTGACATTTATTTCTCGGTCTTGGCGGGATCGCCCAGCACGAGGGTGATCGCCGCCCCCAGCAGCAGCGCCCCGGCCACGAAGATCAACGGATAAGTAAAACCCTGGGTCGCTTCCCGGATGAAACCGATCATCGACGGGCCGACGAAACCGCCCAGGTTGCCGATGGAGACGATCAGCGCCAGCCCGCCTGCCGCTGCGCGGCCGGTGAGAAAGCCGGAGGGAATGGCCCAGAAGGTGGCCTGGAACGAGAGGATGGAAGCCACCGCCACGGTGATGGCCAGCATCTTCAGCAACGGGTCATGCATGAAGGCCGAGATCGCGATCGACGCTGCCGCGATGGCGATCGCACCGGCCACGAAGAACAGGCGCTTGTCGCTGTTGTTGGCCAGCCTGGCCCACAGGGTCATGGCGATGGCGCCGACGATGTAAGGAATGGCGGCGACCAGACCGACCTGATGCGACGGCAAGCCGAACTCCTTGATGATCTGCGGCAGCCACAAGCCGATGCTGAGCGAACCGATGATGCCGCAGAAGTTGGCGCCGGCCAGCGCGAACACGCGCCAGTTGGAGAAGGCGTCGCGCAGCTTGTTGCCGTGGCGCGCAGCCAGGATGCCTTGTTCGGTCGCCAGTTCGGCTTCCAGCCATTGCTGTTCGCGCGGGGTGAGCCAGCGCGCCTTGGACGGACGATCCGGCAGCAAGAACAGGCAGGCCACGCCCAATAAGACCGCCGGCAGCGCCTCCAGCAACAGCAGAACCTGCCAGCCCTTGTAACCCCACAGGCCGTGCAGTTCCATCAACGCACCGGACAGCGGCGAGCCGATGATGTTGGCCACCGGAATCCCGATCAGGAAGAAAGCCGTGGCCTTGCCGCGCCACTGTCCGGGGAACCACTTGGTGAAATAGAGGTAGATGCCGGGCGTGAAACCGGCTTCGGCCATGCCCAGGAAAAAGCGCGCCAGCGCGAAACTCTTGGGGCCGACCACGAAGGCCGTCGCCATGGAGATCAGCCCCCAGGAAATCATGATGCGCGAGATCCACATGCGTGCGCCGAAACGATGCAGCGCCAGGTTGCTGGGAATCTCGAAGAAGAAATAGCCGATGAAGAACAAGCCGGCGCCCAGGCCGAACTGCGACGGCGTCAGGCCCAGATCCTGGTTCATGGTCAGCGCGGCAAAGCCGACATTGATGCGGTCCAGGTAGCTGACCACATAGCACAGCAGGATGAAGGGAATCAGGCGACGCATCACCTTTTTCATCGTGGACTGTTCGTCGACGGATTGTGTTTCTGCCGCAGATGCGCTGTGCGTCATCAGGACTTCCTGTGCCTGGCTCATTGTGTTTTCCTCAGAAGCGGTAAAGACGCGCAGGGTTATCCGCCAGCAATGCCTTGAGTTGCTCGGCGGAACCGGCCCATTCGGCCATCAGATTCAAGAGGAGCGCATCGTCCGGTTTATGCTTCTCGGTCGGGTGCGGCCAGTCGCTGCCCCACAGTACCTGCGTCGGGGCCGCGCTGATGAGCGCGCGGGCCAGCGGCGCGACGTCGCCATATGCGGGGGCGCCGGCCTTGCTTGCCAGGTAGGCGCCGGACAGCTTGATGTAGGCGCGCTTGTCCTGCATCAGGCCGACGACGAATGCATAGACAGGATGGGAAGCGCTGTCCTGCAATGGAATGCGGGCGAAGTGATCGAACACCACGGGAACCGGCAGGCGCGACAGCATGTCGCGGTTGGCAAGCAGCTCGTCGTTGGACATGTTGACCTGCATGTGCCAGCCCAGGTGCGCCACGCGGCGCGCCAGCGGTTCGATCATGGCCGCGCTGGTCACGGAACCGATGGCCAGGTTGAAGCGCAAGCCCCTGATGCCGGCCTTGTCGAGCCGCGCCAGCTCCGCATCGCTCACGCCGGTATCCAGCACGGCGACACCGCGCGCCGAGGCCCCCAGTTGTTCCAGCGCATCCAGGGTGCAGCGGTTGTCGGTGCCGTAAGCCGAAGGCGTCACTACGACATTGCGCGAGGTTCCCAGCCGCTGCTGCAACCTGCGGTACATCGCCACGGTGGCCGGCGGGTGCAGCAGCTTGGCGCCGGGCGCCCAGGGGAAGCGGTCGTCATAGATATGCATGTGGCAATCGCATGCATCGGCCGGCAACTTGATGGAGATGCGCTCGCTGCCGGCGGAATGGGGAAACGCTTCATCGCTTGCCATTGCGGATGCGCCGGATGCGCCGTATGCGGCTGTGCCCAACCCTGCCGCCAGCGCCGTTGCCCGGCGCAGGAATGCACGACGTGTCTGTACTGTCTCCAACATCTTCGTCTCCATGTTTTTTCCGCGCCGGCGATGAGCCGGTGCATCGTTTGGAGGGCAGTCTACGCGCCGGTTTTTTTAATGTATATTTGCTTTTATTTTGCATTCCATAACTTTCAGGAATGAATCATGGACTATCGCGATCTCAAGTATTTCGAGGTGATTGCCGAGGAAGGACATGTCGGGCGCGCGGCGGAGCGGCTCTACAAGACGCAGCCGGCCCTGACCAAGTGCATCGACCGCCTGGAAGAGCAACTGGGTGCGCCGCTGTTCGAGCGCGCAGGACGGGGAATTCGCCTGACGGCGGTGGGGGCGACGCTGCTGGCGCGATCGCGCCAGATCACGTTGATGATGGACGACACCGCCCGCGAGATCGGCGACTATGCCAATGGACGGGCGGGCAACATCCGGCTGGGATGCATTCCCACCCTTGCCGAGCACATCCTCCCATCGTTCTGCGAAGAACTGCTGCTGGAGGCGAACAAAGTCACCATCGACCTCAAGGTCTCGATGAACGATGCGTTATTGGAAGGCCTCAAGGCCGGTGAACTGGATATCGTGCTGGGACCGGTGATCCAGAGCGATGATGTGTTCCAGACCGAGGAGATCATGCATGACCAGATGGTCGTGATGGCCAGCGCGCACCATCCCGTCTTCAAGCGCAAGTGCACGCTGCGCACTCTCCTCGACTATCACTGGGTGCTGCCGGCGCAATCGGTGCTTAGCCGGCAATGGCTGGACAACGTCTTCGACCGCCATCACCTGGCGCGGCCGACCGTGCAAATCACGCCCACCGTACTCAACATGATCATGCCGCTGATCGAGCGCACCAATCTGCTGGGCTTCGCCTCGAAGTTGAACCTGGATGCCGGCCGCGGGAACCTGCGGGAAGTCGTATTGAAAGAAACCACGATGCTCAGGCGCATGGGGGTAACCTATCGCCGCGACATGTACCTGTCTCCGGCGGCCCAGCGCCTTATCGCCATCATCAAGCGTCGCTACGGCGCTGAATGACCAGCAGGTTTCCAGGGTCTGTTTGCGATGCCAATTGCGATGCCAATGCCGGCCCTGCGGCAAAGACAACTTGCTGCTCGGGTGCGCCAGCCAGCTTGAATTGGCTGACGACTTCGGACAAGCGGACGGCCTGCTCCTGCATCGCTTCGGCTGCGGCCGCCGCCTGTTCCACCAGGGCGGCGTTCTGCTGCGTGGCCTGGTCCATCTCGACGATGGCCCGGTTGACCTGGCCGATGCCATCGCTCTGCTCGGCGCTGGCGGCGGTGATCTCGCCGACGATATCGGCCACGTGACGCACGCTGGCGACCACCTGCTCCATCGTGCTGCCGGCCTGGCCCACCAGGGCGCTGCCGGTGCCGACCTTGGCCACCGAGTCGTCGATCAGGCCCTTGATCTCCTTGGCCGCCGCCGCCGAACGCTGGGCCAGCGAGCGTACCTCCGACGCCACCACCGCGAAGCCGCGCCCCTGTTCGCCGGCGCGGGCCGCTTCCACCGCGGCATTCAACGCCAGGATATTGGTCTGGAAAGCGATGCCGTCGATCACGCTGATGATGTCGACGATCTTGCGCGAAGACTCATCGATCGCGCCCATGGTCGAGACCACCTGGCTGACCACGCCGCCGCCCTGCTGCGCCACCGCCGAGGCCGAGGCCGCCAACTGGTTGGCCTGGCGCGCATTGTCGGCGTTCTGGCGCACGGTGGAGGTCAGTTCTTCCATGGCTGACGCGGTTTCCTCCAGCGAACCGGCCTGGCGCTCGGTACGCGCCGACAGGTCGAGGTTACCGCTGGCGATCTCGCGCGAGGCGGTGGAAATGGCGTCGGTGCCGCTGCGTACCTGGCCGACGATGCGCGCCAGGTTGCCGGTCATGGCCTGCAAGGCATGCAGCAGCTTGCCGGTTTCATCGCGGCGCGATGCCATGCGCGCGTCCACTTGCACGGTCAGGTCGCCGGCGGCCACGGTCTCGGCCACGTCGACCGCCCGTTCCAGCGGGCGGGTGATGCCCAGCGCCAGGCGCCAGGCGAACAGCCAGCCCAGCACCAACAGCAACGCGCCCAAGGCCAGCATCAGGTTGCGGCTGTGCTCATAGATCGCCTGGATGTCCCCGGCGATCCGGTCAATGCCTTCCCGCTGTACATTGAGCAATTGCTGCAGCAGGTCGAGGTAGCCCTTGGCCGCCGCATCGTAAGGACCGGCCAGGATCTTCTCGACCTCCTCGACCTGGCCGTCGGCCTTGGCCTTGGAGATGGCGTCGCGGTATTTGATGTAGTCCTTGCGAACGGCCGAGAGTTTGTCGAAGACGGCCTTCTCGGCATCCGAACTCAGGAGCGCCTCGATCGCCTTCTGTTGCCCGCTCGACAACTTGGTTGCGGCAGCGGCATCTTCGGCGAAAAAGGCGGCCAGGCTGGCGTCGGAACTCTTGGCGATTGCCGTGGTGCGGCGCACGCTGGTATGGATGGTGCGGTACCAGTCCGACACCAGGCGCTCCTTGGTCAGCGGCTGCTGCATCATGGCGGCGGTGGCTGCGGCGATGCCATGCAGGCGCCAGATGGAAAAGGCGACCACCACGCAGGCGGCAATCAGGATGAAAGCGAAGCCCAAGGTCAGGCGCCGGCCTATCTTCATATTGGCGAAGTAGCTCATTTTTTCTCCTTCCGGAGTTGTTGATTTTTCATGTCGGGGGAAGAAGCTTGCCGGCCACCGGATCGTGTTGTCGCACCGCCGTTGTGGACCGGCAGCATGGTTCCGATAGCCGCGCCGCCGGCTCTCGCTCTCGTCTCCCCTCTTGCGAAACTGCCACCCGGCGCGCCGGTATTGTGTCCATGAACGCCTGCCGGCAGATATTCGTATTTCTACCTAGCACGCAGTTCCGAGCAGCCAACCCGTTGGCGTTGCCCGCGACCTGCCTGCGCTGCGACAATCGGCCATGAAAAAAGGATGCCATGGCATCCTTTTTTGCATTTTCGTCATTTGACCGGCACAAAATCCTCAATCGTCTGGCTGGCCGGAAAGTGTACGGTAAAGGTGCTGCCCCGATCCGGCACGGACTGGATATCCAGCACGGCGCGGTGGCGCAGCAACACATGGCGCACGATCGCCAGGCCCAGGCCGGTGCCTTGGGTTTCGCGCGAGCGGCTCTTGTCGACGCGGTAGAAACGCTCGGTCAGGCGCGAAATATGCTCTGGGCTGATGCCGATGCCGGTGTCCTGCACGGAGAAATGCGCGCCCTGTTCGTCGCTTTTCCAGCGCAGCATGATGCGCCCCGACGGCGGCGTGTAGCGCACGGCGTTGGTCACCAGGTTGGTAAAGGCGCTGCGCAGTTCATCGATGTTGCCCTTCAGGTCCGGGCCGTCAACTTCCAGCGTGATGCCGTGCTTGCCGGCCGACAGCGCGCGCGCTTCTTCGGCAATGCCTTCGAGCAGCGGCCGCACCCGCACCACTTCCGAACGCAGCGGGTAATCGATCGATTCCAGCCGGGTCAGGGTCAGCATGTCATCGATCAGGTTTTGCATGCGCTGGCCCTGTTCGGTCATGAGCGTCAGGTGCGCGGCGCGGGTCTCGGGATCGAGCTTGGGCTGGGCCAGGGCGATTTCCAGGAAGCCGTTGATGACCGTCAACGGCGTGCGCAGTTCATGCGAGGCATTGGCCACGAAATCGCGCCGCATCATGTCGATGCGCTCGGACTCGGTGGCGTCATGGGTGACCAGGATCTGGCGGCGGTTCTCGAACGGGATGATCTGCACGATCAGCTTGCGCTCGTGCAGCGTCAGCGTCAGCGGCTGCTCGTAGCGGCCCAGGATGATGTAGTCGATGAAGGCCGGATTGCGGATCAGGTTGGTGACGCGCATGCCCTTGTCGCGCTCCAGCTTCAAGCCCAGGTGATGCTGCGCGGCCGGATTGCACCATTCGAGGAACAGCACATCGTCCATGATCACTACGCCATCGGGCAACAGGCTCATGGCCTGGCGAAAGCGCGCCAGCCACTCGGCCAGTTCGGCCTGGTTCTTTTCGTCGTCCCGGCGCATGCGGTACAGGCGGGCATAAACGTCGGTCCACGCCCCCCAGCCGTCCGGCAGGCGGGACTGGCCGGAATCGTCCAGCCAGCTGGAAAGGCGGAACAGGTAATGCAGGTGGGTCACCATCATCGCCCCCACGCCCAGCACGGCGACGACCAGGCCGGCAATAATGCCGAAGAAGAAACCGACGACTCCCGCTCCGGCCAGGCACAACACCAGGCGCAAAATGGCGGGAATCCAGAACAGCAGTTGTGGACTCATTGAAATCGAAAGAAAGACGTGGAGCGCTGTGCGCTTATTATGGGCCCGATTATGTCACCGGGTCCTATTCTCGCTCTATTTTGTCGACAGCATGTAACCGACGCTGCGCACGGTCTTGATCAGGAATTCCGCATCGCGCAACGCCTTGCGCAGGCGCAGCACGTGCACATCCACCGTGCGCTCTTCAATCACCACATGGTCGCCCCACACTCTATCCAATAACTGACTGCGCGAAAATACCCGGTCCGGGTGGGCCAGGAAGAACTTCAGCAGCTTGTACTCGGCATGGCCGATATCGATCTTGCCGCCCGACAAGGTCACCGAGCAACTGGCCGGATCGAGCGTGATCGGGCCGGCCGACATGATTTCCTGCGCATGTTCGGGGCTCTTGCGGCGCAGCAGCGCCTTGATGCGGGCGGTGAGCTCGCGCGGGGAAAACGGCTTGGTGATGTAATCGTCGGCGCCATTGTCGAGGCCGGCGATCTTGTCTTCTTCCATGCTCTTGGCGGTGAGCATGATGACCGACAATTGCTGCAACTGGCGGTCGGCGCGAATGCGCGAAAGCAGGTGCAAGCCGCTGCGGTCGGGCAGCATCCAGTCCAGCAACACCAGTTGCGGCGCGCGGTGCTGGACGAAGTCCCAGGCCGCGGCGGCATTCGACACGACAAAACTGGACCAGCCGGCTTCCTTGAGCGTGAAGGCAATCAGCTCGGCAATCGACGGTTCGTCTTCGACGATCAGGATAGTGGTCATTGGGTCAACGTCTTCTCAAGTTTGCGGGTCTCCCACCGCACTGCGGATTTCCGCGCGGGCCGGCAATTCAGCGGTACTGCTGCCGTTTTTCTCCGCGCGGATCCTGGTACCGCCTGTTCAGTCAGCCGCTTCGTCAACCACCTTGGCCGAACCGACGTCGGTATGGCGGATGTCGACGCCGCCCACCACATACACCACATACTCGGCGATGTTCTTGGCGTGGTCGCCGATGCGCTCGATGGCCTTGGCCACCCACAAGGTGTCGATGGAACCGGAAATGGTGCGCGGATCTTCCATCATGAAGGTGATCAGGCTGCGGGTGATCGAGCGGAAGCCGTGGTCGATGCTGGCGTCCTGCTTGATCAGCTCCAGCGCCTGCTGGTCGTCCAGGCGGGCGAAGGCATCGAGCGCGCTGCGCAGGATGTCGCCGGCCTGTTCGGCGATCATGCTGACCGTCTCGTAGTGATTGATCAGGCCGATGCTGCGCTGGTGCAGGTGGATCGCGGTGCGCGCGATCTTGGTCGCCTCGTCGCCGACGCGCTCGAGGTCGGTGATGATCTTGATGGTCGCCATCACGGTACGCAAGTCGTTGGCGGTCGGCTGGCGGCGCACGATCAGGTGGCTGCAGGCGTCGTCGAGTTCGACTTCCAGGCGATTCACCGCCTCGTCGTCCTTCATCACGCGCTTGGCCACTTCAAGGTTGCCGGTGCGGAAAGCCGAGATCGCATCCTGGAACTGATGCTCGACCAGCCCGCCCATGGCGAGCACCTTCGAACGGATGGCTTCCAGATCGCTGTCGTATTGCTTGGAGGAGTGATCGCCTGTCATGTGACGTTCCTAATTAATATAAAAATATGATGTTCTTACTGCGCTGTTGAATCGTCGGATCGGCGTAGCGAGCGCTTCGAATTCGCGTCGAGAAGCGCAGCCGTACGGATGTACGGTGAGCATCACAGGCGCGAAGTCGGAGCGCGCAGTAGCCGAGACGATGATTCCAACTTAGCCAAAACGACCAGTAATGTAGTCTTGGGTTTCCTTGCGCGCCGGATTCATGAAGATCTGGTCCGTCTCGCCAAACTCCACCAGCTCGCCCAGGTACATGTAGGCGGTGTAGTCCGAGCAACGCGCGGCCTGCTGCATGTTGTGGGTGACGATGGCGATGGTGTAGTCGTTCTTGAGCTCGCCGATCAATTCCTCGACCTTGGCCGTGGAGATCGGGTCCAGCGCCGAGGTCGGCTCGTCCAGCAGCAGCACTTCCGGCTTGACCGCCACGCCGCGCGCGATGCACAGACGCTGTTGCTGGCCGCCGGAGAGCGACAGTCCGCTCTTGTGCAGCTTGTCTTTCACTTCGCCCCACAGCGCGGCCTTGTTCAGCGCCCATTCGACGCGCTCGTCCATCTCGCCCTTGGGCAGGTTCTCGTACAGGCGGATGCCGAAGGCGATGTTGTCGTAGACCGACATCGGGAACGGGGTCGGCTTCTGGAACACCATGCCGACCTTGGCGCGCAGCATGTTCAGGTCCTGCCCGGCGTCGAGGATGTTGCGGCCGGCGTACACGATCTTGCCCTCGGCGCGCTGGCCGGGGTACAGGTCGTACATGCGGTTGAAGGTGCGCAGCAGGGTCGACTTGCCACAGCCCGAGGGGCCGATGAAGGCGGTGACCTTGCCTTCGTAGATGTCGAGGTTGATGTTCTTCAGGCCCTGGAATCCGCCGTAGTAAAAGTTCAGCTGCGAGATCTCGATCGTGGACTTCTTGGCCGCAGCGGCGTTGGCGGATGCGGTCGGAGCAGAGTTTGCCATTTGAGCAGTAGTCATGTCGGTCACTTGAAAAATTAGCCGGGGATTTGTTGCTTGAACAGGGTACGGGACAACACGTTGAGCAGCAGCACGCTGAAGGTGATCAGCAGCGCCCCGCCCCAGGCCAGCGAGACCCAGTTGTCGTACGGGCTCATCGCGAACTGGTTGATCACCACCGGCAAGTTGGCGATCGGACGGTTCATGTTGGTGCTGAAGAACTGGTTGTTGAGCGCGGTGAACAGGAGCGGCGCGGTCTCGCCCGAAATGCGGGCCACCGCCAGCAGCACACCGGTCACCACGCCGGCCTTGACGGCGCGCAGGCGCACGATCACGGCCACCTTCCAGCGCGGAGCGCCGAGCGCGAAAGCTGCCTCGCGCAGGCCGCTGGGAACCAGCTTGAGCATGTTGTCGGTGGTGCGCACGATCACCGGAATGGCGATCAGCGAAATGGCGAAGGTGCCGGCCCAGCCCGAGAAGTGGCCGACATTGGCGACGTAGATCGCGTAGATGAACAGGCCGATGACGATGGACGGCGCCGACAGCATGATGTCGGTCACGAAGCGGGTTACCTGGGCCAGCTTGCTCTCTTCGCCGTACTCGGCCAGGTAGACGCCGGCCAGGATGCCGATCGGGGTGCTGATAAGGGTGCTGAGGCCAACCATCAGCAGGCTGCCGACGATGGGGTTGAGCAAACCGCCGCCCTCGCCGCCGGGGCCCGGGGTATTTTCGGTCAGCAGGCCGAAATTGAGCGCGGCCACGCCCTTGACCACCAGCGTCAGCAGGATCCAGGCCAGCACGAACAGGCCCAGGCCCATCGCCAGGAAGGAGAACAGCATGCCGATGCGGTGCTGGAACAGGCGGCGGCGGTACACCGGGTTCATCGCCTCCGGCTTTTCCATGCCACCGGTTGCGGAAACTTGATTGGTCTGGCTCATTTGGTACCTTCCTTGCGGGCCATGCCCATCAGCATGATCTTGGCCGCGGACAGGACGATGAATGTGATGACGAACAGGATCAGCCCCAGCGCGAACAGCGAGGAGACGTGCAGCTTGCTCGACGCCTCGGCGATTTCATTGGCCAGGGTGGAGGCGATACTGTTGCCGGCGGAGAACAGCGACCAGGACAGGCGGTGCGAGTTGCCGATCACGAAGGTGACGGCCATGGTCTCGCCCAACGCGCGGCCCAGTCCCAGCATGACGCCGCCGACCACACCGGTCTTGGTGTACGGCAGCACCACCTTGCGCACCACTTCCCAGCGGGTGCATCCCAGGCCATAGGCCGACTCCTTGAGCACCGCCGGCACCACTTCGAACACGTCGCGCATGACCGAAGAAATGAACGGGATGATCATCACCGACAGGATCAGGCCGGCGGTCAGGATGCCGATGCCCATGGTCGGGCCGGAGAACAGCATGCCCAGGCCGGGGATCTGGCCCAGCGTCGCCTTCAGGAAAGGCTGGCCGTATTCCGAGAACAGCGGCGCGAAGACAAACAGCCCCCACATGCCGTAGATGATGCTGGGCACGCCGGCCAGCAGTTCCACCGCGGTGCCCAGCGGGCGGCGCAGTCTGGCGGGGCAGATCTCGGTCAGGAACAGGGCGATGCCGAAGCTCACCGGGAAAGCGATCAGCAAGGCGATGATCGACGTCGACAAGGTGCCGACGATGGCGATCATGGCGCCGTATTCGTCATTGGTCGGATCCCACTCGACGCGCGTGATGAAGCCCGGGCCGAACGCATGGAAAGCCGGCCAGGCGCCGATGAAAAGGGAAACGATGATGCCGCCCAGCATCAGCAGCACGGTCAGTGCGAAGATGAGCGTCACCTTGTGGAACAGGAAATCTTGCAGGCGCTGCCTGCGCATGACGGCCAACAGCTGCCCGTGCGCAGCCTGCGCGCTTTGAGCATCTGCCGCGGATTTTTTTACTTCGGAATTCGACATAGCCGTAGCGGGGTAATTTGCGCTCATTTTGAATTCACCATGAAAACAGGCCATCGCCGCGAATGCTCTGCTGCCCAGAGTTGCTCGTTCTCGCTTCGATGGCCCATGTGCTTCGTTGAAGGAAGCTTTCTTTTCAGCTTGCCAGCCGTCCTGGCGAGGATGCCTTGCGGCATCCCGTCAAGGGTTCGGCGATAAAGCGATTACCAGATCGCCTTGCCGCTGCTGTCCTTGATGTTGGCTTTCCAGGAATCTTCCACCAGCTTGGTGACCGAAGCCGGTAGCGGGACATAGTCCAGCTCGGATGCCGACTTGGCGCCGTTCTTGAAAGCCCAGTCGAAGAACTTCAGGACTTCCTTGCCCTTGGCGCCATCGCCAGCCTGCTCCTTGTGCAGCAGGATGAAAGTAGCGCTGGAGATCGGCCACGAAGCCTTGCCGGCTGCATCGGTGAAGTCGACGGCGAAGCCCGGGGTCTTGGCCCAGTCGCCGGCGGCGGTAGCGGCCTTGAAGGATTCGTCGTCAGGCGACACGAACACGCCGTCCTTGTTCTTCAGCTGGGTGAAGTTCAGCTTGTTCTTCTTCACGTAAGCGTATTCGACATAGCCGATTGCGCCCTTGACCTTCTGCACGTTGGCGGCGACGCCTTCGTTACCCTTGCCGCCCACGCCGGTGGGCCACTTCACGGCCGTGCCTGCGCCGATCTTGCTCTTGAAGTCTTCGTTGGCCTTCGACAGGTAGCTGGTGAACACGTACGAGGTACCCGATGCATCCGAACGGTAGACCACGGTGATGTCATCGGCCGGCAGCTTCAGGCCCGGGTTCAGGGAGACGATTTCAGCGGCGTTCCACTTGGTGATCTTGCCGGCGTAGATGTCGCCCAGCACGTGGCCCGACAGCTTCATCTGGCCCGGGGTGATGCCGTCCAGGTTGACAACCGGCACCACGCCGCCGACGACTGCCGGGAATTGGGTCAGGCCGGCTTCGGTCAGTTCTTCCTGCTTCAGGGGAGCGTCCGATGCGCCGAAGTCGACGGTCTTGGCCTTGATCTGCTTGATGCCGCCGCCCGAGCCGATCGACTGGTAGTTCAGGCTGTTGCCGGTAGCCGCCTTGTACAGCTCCGCCCACTTGGCGTAGATCGGATACGGGAAGGAGGCGCCAGCGCCGGTGATTTCTGCTGCATGCACTGCGCCGCTGAATACGATGGTGCCGGCGACGGCGACTGCAACAGACTTAATCAGTTGGTTAAACCCCATTTCTGATACTCCTATGTTTTTGAGAGATTGAGTGTCACTGAGACATCGCGATTGGAAGGATGCCCTTCTGGGACAGGGCGAACTTTAACCAGCAAATGTGACGAGTTTATGACGGAGTCTTGTCATGCAGCCCAGAGCGGGAATTTGTAAAAATCTCGAAATCCGACAACCATCCGGGCAACCGGAAAGCCACCGGAAAAGATGCGCCGATTGCCCTGGCGTCATGAAAAACGCCGTACCGGCGTGGGGTGCCGGCTTGCTGAAAAAACACGGCCGGCGATATCAAAAAGACATTCCTTCGAAAAAATATCTGTGAAGCAATAAATATCATCCCCACCTCAGCGCAATTCTGTGACAAAGGCCTTCGAGAGTTGTCATAAACTCGTCACACATCCTAAATACACTGCCCGGAAAACAAGGATGGACAGGGAACATTGAATGACCAGAAAAGCAAAACCGGAAACCAGAGACCTACCTGAACTTCCTCCCCATACGATTTACCTCAATCGCGAACTGTCGCAGTTGGCGTTCAACCGCCGCGTGCTGGCCCAGGCAGAAGATCCCAGCGTGCCGCTGCTGGAACGGCTGCGCTACCTGTGCATCTGCAGCAGCAACCTCGACGAATTCTTCGAAGTGCGCATCGCCAGCCTGCTGGCCAACCGCATCGAGGGCGAAAACATCGATCCGCCCGAACTGCGCGCCGCGCTGGAACACACCAGCGTCGAATGCCACCGCATTGTGGCGCGCCAGTACCAGTTGCTCAACGACGAGATCCTGCCCCAGCTGGCCGCCAACGGCATCCACCTGCTGCGCCACGAAGACCGCAACGAAGCCCAGCGCGCCTGGGTCAAGGGCTACTTCGACCAGAACGTGCGCCCGCTGCTCACGCCCATCGGCCTGGATCCGGCCCACCCTTTCCCGCAGGTGGTCAACAAAAGCCTGAACTTCATCATCGAACTGTCCGGCAAGGACGCCTTCGGGCGCGGCACCGGCGTCGTCATCGTCAAGGCGCCGCGCGTGCTGCCGCGCGTGATCCGCTTGCCCGACCACCTCTCGGCCAAGGGCGCGGCCTCGTTCTGCCTGCTCTCTTCGGTCATCCACGCGCATATCGCCGAACTGTTCCCGGGGCGCGAGATCACCGCGTATTCGCAATTCCGCGTCACCCGCAACAGCGACCTGTGGGTGGACGAAGAAGAAGTGAAGAACCTGCGCCAGGCGCTGGAGACCGAACTGCAAAGTCGGCAATTCGGCGTGGCCGTGCGGCTGGAAGTGGCCAGCAACTGCCCCGAGCACCTGGCCCAGTTCCTGCTGAACCAGTTCAACATCGAGCGCAATCGCCTGTACGCGGTCGAAGGGCCGGTCAACATGGTGCGCCTGGGCGAGATCGCCAACCTGGTCAACCAGCAAGAGCTGCGCTTCCCGCCCTTCTCGCCCACCCTGCCGCACCAGCTGATCAGCGATAACATCTTCCGGGTGCTCGACAAGAAGGACGTGCTGCTGCATCACCCCTTCCAGTCCTTCCAGCCGGTGGTCGACTTCATCCGCACCGCCGCGCACGACCCCGACGTGGTGGCAATCAAGCAGACCATCTACCGCACCGGCATGAACTCGGACCTGATGGAGGCCCTGATCTACGCCGCCCAGCACGGCAAGGAAGTGACGGTGATCGTGGAACTGATGGCGCGCTTCGACGAAGAGGCCAACATCAACTGGGCGGTCAAGCTCGAACAGGCCGGCGCCCAGGTGGTATACGGGGTGGTCGGCCTGAAGACGCACGCCAAGCTGGCGCTGGTGATCCGCCGCGAAGAGCAGGCGCTGCGCTTCTATGCCCACCTGGGCACCGGCAACTACCACCCTACCACCACCAAGTTCTATACCGACTTCGGCCTGCTGACTTCCAACCAGGAACTCACCTCCGAGGTCAACGAGGTCTTCATCCACCTGACCAGCCTGACCAAGCCGCGCCATCTCACGCACCTGTGGCTGGCGCCGTTCTCGCTGCAAAAGGAAATCATCCGCGCCATCCGCAACGAGGCGCAGATCGCGCGCGAAGGCCGGCCTGCGCGCATCATCGCCAAGATGAACGCGCTCCTGGACGAATCGGTGATCCGCGCGCTGTATGCGGCGTCCAGCGACGGCGTGAAGATCGACCTGATCGTGCGCGGCGCCTGCGCGCTGCGTCCAGGCGTGCCGGGCCTGTCGGAACACATCAAGGTACGTTCCATAATCGGCCGCTACCTGGAACACTCGCGCATCTATTACTTCCGCAACGACCTGGCGCACGACGTTTACCTGGCCAGCGCCGACTGGATGAACCGCAACCTGTTCCGCCGTATCGAAGTCGCCTTCCCGGTGCTGGACAAGGCGCTCAAGAAACGCGTGATCACCGAGGGCCTGAACCCGTACCTGAAAGACAACGCCAATGCCTGGCATCTCGATGCCAATGGCGCCTATACCTTGAAAAAGCCACGCAACAAGCAGCATACTTTCAGCGCCCAGCAGCATCTGATGAACACCTTAGGCATTCCGGCCACGTTGCCGGAAGAATGAAGGCCCACAGGCCATACGCTAAACAGACCGGAGCCTGAAATGGATTTGATTTTATGGCGGCATGCGGAAGCGGAACTGGGCGAGCCCGACGAAGGCCGCGCCCTCACGCCCAAAGGGCACAAGCAGGCCGGCAAGATCGCCGACTGGCTGGATCGCAACCTGCCGGAAAGCTGCCGCATCCTGGTCAGCCCGGCCACCCGCACGCTGCAGACGGTCGAGGCGCTGGGGCGCAAGTACCGGGTACACCCGGAACTGGCGCCGGACAAGTCGGCCGAGGATCTGCTGCGCGCGGCCAACTGGCCCGACAGCCGCGAACCGGTGCTCATCATCGGCCACCAGCCGACCCTGGGCCTGGTGGCTTCGCAGCTGATCTGCGGCCAGCCGCAGGAATGGTCGCTGCGCAAGGCCAACGTCTGGTGGATCGCCCAGCGCGAACGCGGCGACATCACCACCAATTACCTCAAGGCGGTCATCGCGCCGGAACTGATCGCCAGCTCGGGCAAACACCACCCGCGCTGACCCGGCGTCCATCTGACCCGGCGTCCATCCGATTGCCCCGCTGAAGCGCAAAAAAACGGCCCGGTCATCCGACCGGGCCGTTTCGCATGCAGAGGCATCATGCCGTCGGCGCTTAAAAGGTCTCCCATTCGTCGCCGTTGTCCGACGCCGGCGCGCTGCGTGCCGGCTTGGCGGCAGGCGCCGCCGCCTTCGGCGCCGGCCTGGGGGCAGGCTTGGCCGGCGGCGTTGCGGCAGGACGCACAAGTTGCGCAGGTTGCGCCTTGGCCGGCGCTGGCGCTGCAGTCACCGCTTGCACCGCATAGGAACGGGAGGATTCGGCGCCGTCGATGCGGAAGATCGACACTTCCTGCATCAGGCTCTGCGCCTGCTGCTCCAGCGCCTTGGCGGCGGCACTGGCCTGCTCCACCAATGCGGCGTTCTGCTGGGTGGCTTCATCCATCTGCGATACCGCGCGCGATACCTGGCCGATGCCGGCGCTCTGTTCGCTGGAGGCGGCCGAAATCTCGCCCATGATGTCGGTCACGCGCTGCACCGCATTGATCACGTCGCTCATGGTGGTGCCGGCCTGGCCGGCCAGTTCCGAACCGGCCTGCACCCGGTCCACCGACAGCATGATCAGCTCCTTGATTTCCTTGGCGGCGCTGGAAGAACGTTGCGCCAGCGCGCGCACTTCCGTGGCCACTACCGCAAAGCCGCGGCCCTGTTCGCCGGCGCGCGCCGCCTCCACCGCGGCGTTCAGCGCCAGGATGTTGGTCTGGAACGCGATGCCGTCGATGATGCTGACGATGTCGGTAATCTTGGTGGAGCTCTCGCGGATCTCTTCCATGGTCTGCACCACGCGGCCGACCACGGCGTTGCCGTCGGACGCAATGGTCGAGGCGTTGACCGCCAGCGTCGAGGCCTGGCGGGCATTGTCGGCATTGTGCTTGACGGTGCTGGTCAGCTCTTCCATGCTGGAGGCGGTCTCTTCCAGCGAGGCCGCCTGCTGCTCGGTACGGGAAGAAAGGTCGAGGTTGCCCGAGGCGATCTCGCGGGTGGCGGTGGCGATGGCGTCGCTGCCGCTGCGCACCGCGCGCACGGTGCGCGACAGGTTTTCCTGCATCCGCGACAGGCCTTCCAGCAACTGGCCCATTTCGTCCTTCGAATGCACGCGCACTTGCTGGGTCAGGTCGCCGGCGGCGATGGCGTCGAAATGCCGGAGCGCGCGCTGCATCGGTTCAGCGATGGCGCGCCGCAGCGACAGCCAGCTGTACAACGCCAGGATCAGCCCAAGGGCGATGGCCACGATGGAGAAGGTGCGCGATGCCTCATAGCGGCGGGTGGCGGCGGCCAGGCTATGTTCGGCCTGTTCGCTTTCATATTTGCCCAAGGCCCGCCCATCGCCCTGCATGGCGGTGTAGATGGTGCCGACCAGGCGCGCCTGGTCGCCGATCGCCTTGCGGTCGCCGGTCTTGATGGCTTCAGCGAACTTGACCAGCGCATCCTCGGTCTTTTCGATACCTTCCGAGACCTTCTTCACCAGCACCTTGCCCTCTTCGGTCTGCGGCAGCGCGGTGTACTGGGCCCACCAGTTCAGCGCTTCCTTGCGGCTGTTGGCATCCATGCCGAACATGCGCTCGGCCCAGGCCGGGTCATCGGTCAGCGCGGCCTGGTCCAGCGAGGTGCGCTGGCGGCCGATCCAGATCAGCACATTGTCAGCGGCGACGGTCTTGGGAATGCGTTCTTCGGTGAGTTCGCGGCTGATGCCGACGGCGGCCGACATGCCGAGCAAGCCGGAGGTGCCGATGGCCACCAGCAACAGCGACAGGATAAAGATGGCAATGGCGAGCCGTGCTTTTATGGAAATATTTTTGAAGGACATAAGAGACAGTGTTCCAGTGGATGAGAAAAAACACGGCAAGCCGTGCTACAGCCCAAAGAGCGCATATAACGCACGAAGGACAACCCCTGCTCTCTCAGGACATGATGCTTGAACCTTGCAGGCCTGTTCGCATTCAATCCACGCCTGTCGGCAGTTCCCGGAAGCTTGCTTGCGGATTCGAGGCGAACCGGCTCTGGCTAAACGTGCTCCCCTTGATACAGCAATGCAAAGAGCGCGCCATTGGCTGTTCTATCTTAACGGCAACATTTCAGGAAACTTCAGCTCCCGTCCATCGTCCCGGCCAGAAAAAAAGCGCCGCAAGCAGAGGCTTGCAGCGCTTTTTACATCCATTGATTCCGATTTAACTTTTTTTACATCGCCGCCGCCCGATGGGCGCCATGGCTTGCCTTTTTGACATGTGAACGAATCAGAACTCTTCGAACTCGTCGTCGCGCACCGCCTGCCCCGGTTTGCGGGCCGGCGCGGCCGGCGGCAAGCCGGCAACCGGCTTGGCTGGCTTGGCGACCACATCGATGGCGGCAGGCGGATTGACCGGACGCATCGGCATGGCGGCCAACGGCGCACTGGCGCCAGGGATTGCTGGCTCCCCCATCTTCAGCTTGAAGATGGCAACCACCTGGGCCAGCACATCGGACTGCTCCTGCAGGCTTTCGGCCGCCGCCGCGGCCTGTTCCACCAGGGCGGCGTTCTGCTGGGTGATCTCGTCGATCTGCGCGATCGCGTGATTGACCTCGGCGATGCCGGCGCTCTGCTCCTGGCTGGCGGCGGTGATTTCGCCCATGATGTCGGCCACGTGCTTGACCGAGTTTACGATCTCGCTCATCGTCGCGCCGGCTTCATCGACCAGCTTGCCGCCGGCATCGACCTTATCCACCGAATCGCTGATCAAGCCCTTGATTTCCTTGGCCGCGGTCGCCGAACGCTGGGCCAGCGAACGCACTTCCGAAGCCACCACCGCGAAGCCGCGCCCCTGCTCGCCGGCACGGGCTGCTTCCACCGCCGCATTCAAGGCCAGGATGTTGGTCTGGAACGCGATGCTGTCGATCACGCCGATGATGTCGACGATCTTGCGCGAGCTTTCCTTGATCGAGCCCATGGTCTCCACCACGTCGCCGACCACCCTGCCGCCCTTAGTGGCGAAATCCGAGGCCGACACCACCAATTGATTGGCCTGGCGCGCATTCTCGGCATTCTGTTGCACGGTCGAGGTCAGTTGCTCCATCGAGCTTGCGGTTTCTTCCAGGCTGGAAGCCTGCGACTCGGTGCGGTTGGACAAGTCGACGTTGCCGCGCGCGATCTCATGCGAGGCCACGGCAATGATGGCCGCGCTTTCCTTCACTTCGTTCAGGGTGGCCGCCAGGTTGGACTGCATCGCCCCCAATGCGTTGACCAGCGTCGCCGCCTCATCGCGGCCCCGGTCACGGAAGTCTTGCGTCAGGTCGCCGCTGGAAATGGTTTCGGCGATATTGCCGGCGCGCTTTAACGGATTGACGATGGAACGGGTGATCACGAAGGTAAAGAAGAATCCCAGCCCCAGCGTCAGCACGCCGATCACCAGCATGCCGATCTGCGCCTTGCGGTAGCTTTCCTTGGCCTCGGCATGGGCGGCATTCATGTCGTCTTGCTGGTAGACCGCCAGCGCAGCCACGCCGGACATCCATTTTTCATGGGCAGGCAAGAAGTCGCTCTTCAGCAATTGCGCCGCATCGAAATAATTGCCGCTGCCGACCTGCCCGCGGATGGTTTCGACGATGGGGAACAGCTTCTTGCGCTCGGCCACCGCCGCATCCAGCAACTCCTTGCCGCGCCCGCTGCTCGACAGCGAGGTCAGTTGGCCTTCGAAGCCGGCATACGCTTGCAGGATCTTGGTCAGGTGTTCATTCTCGGCCGTGCCTTCGGCGGCGTCGGTGGGCGTGACCACCTTGCGCAGCGCCAGCGCCAGCTGGCTGCCGGCCTCGCGCATGTTCATCGCGGTGGTCATGCCGGCCACCTTCTTGTCGATCACGTATTCGCTGCTGGTTTCCAGTTCGGCCATGCGCCACAAACCGATCAGCAGGATCGCGGTCGCGCACAGCAGGATGAGGCAAAAGCCGAATGCAAGGCGTGTGCCGATCTTGAGATTTTGGATCATGAATGTGTTCTTCCCTGTTAGAACAACCACTGTAGTGCAGGCGCCGCTCCCGTGACGGCGCACCGGCGTTCCCTCTTTTCTTCCCCCATGCATGCCGACCTGCATGATTCATGCCTGCCGCCCCACCATCCCGCAGGCGACACGCACCAAGGCATACGACAACAGGCGGCGCGCCGAAACCGGCGCGCCGCACAGCGAACATCTTGTTTTTTCTGAATGATTTGGCCGGAACCCAGCTCAGGCTGGCAATGTGCGCCGTTGCAACTGGCAAGCGGCATATTTTTGTGACGAACCGACGTGCCGCATCTTAGAAGACGCATCAGCGGCCAGCAAATGCTTTGTCTGCATGCGTTTATGTGGCTTTTGCATAGTTTGTTCAATTCGGGGCACGCGCCCCGAATAAGGGCATGCGCCTCATGTCTCCATACAACGCATTGCCGCTTCTGCAATGCCTTCTCGCCAGTGCATCAGAACTCCTCCCAATCATTGGCGCCGCCATTCGCCTTGGCCATCCTGGTCATTTCTGGCGCGTCCGTATGTTGCGGCGTCGCCTTGGCAACGGGTTGCGTAGCCGGTTTGGCCGGCGGCGCAATCCGCGGAACCGCTTTCAATGCCGGCTTATGCGGCGCAACCACCGCTGCCGGAGGAACCTCCTTGCGCTGCCGGGCTGGCGGAGCCGCCATGGTTGCCGCTTCAGTGTCGACCATCTTGAACACGCTGACCGTATCCCATAACAGCTCGGCCTGCTTCTGCAGGCTTTCCGACGCGGCGGCGGCTTCTTCTACCAGCGCGGCGTTCTGCTGGGTGATGGATTCCATCTGCACGATCGCATCGTTGACCTGGGCGATGCCGCTGCTCTGCTCCTGGCTGGCCGAGGTGATTTCGCTCATGATGCGCTCCACCTGGCGCACCGAGTTCACGATCTCCCCCATGGTGGCGCCGGCCTCATCGACCAGCTTGCCGCCGGTGTCCACCTTTTGCACCGAATCGCCGATCAGCTCCTTGATTTCCTTGGCCGCCGTGGCGCTGCGCTGGGCCAGCGAACGCACTTCGGACGCGACCACCGCGAAACCGCGGCCCTGCTCGCCGGCGCGGGCCGCCTCCACCGCCGCGTTCAAGGCCAGGATATTGGTCTGGAAGGCGATGCCGTCGATCACGCTGATGATGTCGACGATGCGGCTGGAACTGTCCTTGATGGCCCCCATGGTCTGCACCACGCTACCGACCACGTCGCCGCCGCGCACCGCCAGTTGCGAGGCGGAACTGGCCAACTGGTTGGCCTCGCGCGCGTTCTCGGCATTCTGCTGCACGGTAGAGGTCAACTGCTCCATGGCGCTGGCGGTCTCTTCCAGGCTGGAAGCCTGCGATTCGGTGCGGCGCGAGAGGTCGGCGTTGCCGGTGGCGATCTCGCGCGAGGCAATCTGGATGACGTCGATGCTGGAGCGCACATTGCCGACGATACCGCCCAGGCTGCCGGTCATCTCGTTGAGCGAACCCAGCAACTGCGCCGACTCATCGCGCCCTCGCGCGCCGCTGCGCGCGGTGAGGTCGCAAGCCGCCACGCGCCTGGCCATGTTCACCGATTCCTGGATGGGCGCGGTGACCGAACGCGTGATGAGCATGCCGATCCAGGTCGCCGCCAGCGCCAGCAGCAGGATCGAACCCAGTATCATCATCTGGCGGCTGCGCAAAACCTTGTTCTGCTCGCCGAGCTGGGCGGCGAGCACTTCGGTCACCTGCCCGATCGCCTTGAACTGGTCGTCGATCGCAGCGGTGAACGCCTTGAAGTAGGCATCCGCGGCATAAGTCACTTCCTGCGGCAGCAGCACCTGCTCGCGGGCCAGCTTGATGACGCTGTTGCCGCCACGGTTGGCGACGTCGAAAGTCGCGCCCAGTTTTCCTTGCAACGCAGGATTGGCTTCCACCGCCTTGGCGAAGGACTTCTGCGCGGAGTTCAGGCGGTCCTGCGCGCGTTCCAGCATTGCAACCAGTTCCAGGCGGTCTTCGCGCTTGATGTCTTTCCTGATCAGCAAGCCGGCGCCGCGCGCGCGGGCCCGGCCAAGATCCTCTGTCAGGGCGGGCATGGCGATGAAGGCTGCGTTGATCAGTTGGGTACTGTCGAAATCGGGGTCGGTGCTGTATTTGAAATAATCCAGCATCCGCTCGTTGAGCTCGAACAGGCCGGCGACGATCGCACTATGGCCGGCGAAACTGTCGGGGGCCGCGATGCTGTTCCCCGCCACGGCATCGCGTATCCTGGCCCAGGCGGCCTGTTGCGCCTTGAAGGCATTTTCGGCCCGGCCATCGTCCCGCATCACCTGATGCAAGCCGTCTGCCAGCGCTTGCAATGCCTGGTCGACCTCCTTCGCCTTGCTTTCGCGGGCCGGCGCCATGGCGGCATCGCCGCTGAGCAGCACGGCCGACATACCGCGGTGCTGCTGCACCAGTTGTACGCTGCGCAGCAGGCGGCGTATCGGTTCGACGCCTTCGATCTCCATCTTCTTGAAGGCGATCACCCGCTCGGTACTGCTGACAAACAACGCGGTAGGCACGCCGAACAAGACCAGCGCTATCCCGCCCAGCAAAGCAAATTTCTGCCAAAGCATCAGGTTGGCAAGCAAACGTTTCATCACATCCCCCCCAGCAACATGTTGAAAAGTGACCGCTTAGCGGAAGATTGGACATCCCCCCTTTTTTCATCGGAGGGGCTGTGGATGACCAGGCAACCGTTTCAGTTTTAGCAAATTTCGTTCCAATGGCAAGGCCGGCAAGCGCAAAGCCTTGCCTGTAACGGACATTGATGGGGAAGGAAAACCAGGAAGGGGAATGGAGAAGGAGAGCCGCATCCGCGGCCGGCCATGCTGCACAAAGGCGACATCGCGCTGCCGTCATCCGTCAAGGGGCGCGAAAGACAGCACGCAAGACGGAATGCAAGACGATTCGTATCGAGCCATCCCAAGAGGCCATCCCGCGCCCCGACCGGCCGATGATCTGGCCAGCCGAAGGCTTCAGCGCGATTCGCGCGCCGGCGCGATGGCGACGGCTACCTTGCCCGGTTCGGAAAGGTGGACATGGCGTACATGGTGCAGGTGCTGCAGGAACTGCTGCGTGGCCGACTCCCATGAACGGCGTTCGGCGTGCGAACGTACCACGTCCTTGTCCAGCCGCAGCGCCTGCAGGCAGGCCTGCCGCAGGTCGTTCTTCAATATCCCGGAGACGCCGTTATCGACCACGTCGATCGGCCCCTCCACCGGATAGGCCGCCACCGGAATGCCGCAGGCCATCGCCTCCAGCAGCACCAGGCCGAAGGTATCGGTCTTGCTGGGGAACACGAAGGCATCGGCGCAATTGTAATAAGCCGGCAGTTCGTCATGCCCCTTGGCGCCGAGGAAGCGCACCTTGGGATAGCGCTGCGACAGCTCTTCGTACTGCGGGCCGTCGCCCACTACCCACTTGGTGCCGGGCAGGTCCAGCTTGAGGAAGGATTCGATATTCTTTTCCACTGCCACGCGGCCGACGTACAGGAACAGCGGACGCTCGATGCAGGCATGGTCCTCCGCCGACGGCCGGAAGTGCTCGGTATCGACACCGCGCCCCCATAGCACGACATTGCGGAAGCCCTGCTCCTCCAGCGCCAGTTTCATCGCCGGCGTGGGCGCCATCACTGCCTGCGAACGGCCATGGAACCAGCGCAGCAGGCGGTAGGTGATGGCCTTGGGCAGCAGCTTGCGGGCCGCCAGGTATTCCGGGAAGCGGGTGTGGTAGGCGGTGGTGAAGTTGAGCTTGCGGCGCACGCAATAGCGCCGTGCCGCCAGGCCCATCGGGCCTTCGGTGGCGATGTGGATGCAATCGGGCTGGAAGCGTTCGAGCGCCTCGGTGATGCGCGCATAAGGCTGGTAGGCCAGGCGGATCTCCGGATAGGTGGGGCAGGCGAATGTGCGGAAATCGCGTGGCGTGAGCATCAGCACTTCGTGCCCCGCCGCGCGCAGACAGCGCACGGTGGAGCGCAGGGTGTTGACGACGCCGTTGACCTGCGGCTCGCCGGCGTCGCTGATGATGGCAATGCGCATAGAACGTTGATCCTGGAGGTGCTGTTCAGGCAAGAACCAGATCCCTGGCCGCGGCCTTGGATTTTCCGGCTTTCTTGAGCTGCATGATTTCCTGCCACGACACCAGGCGCAGCTCGCCGCTGGGTTCTTCGACCAGCGCCGACAGGCTTTCCACCCAGTCGCCGTCGTTGCAGTAGGTGACGCCGCCGATGTCGCGGATTTCCGGCTTGTGGATATGCCCGCAGATGACGCCGTCCAGGCCCTTCTTCCTGGCCTCGTCGGCCAGCGCGTCTTCGAACGAGGAGATGTAGTTGACCGCGTTCTTGACCTTGGACTTCAGGTATTGCGAGAGCGACCAGTAAGGCAGGCCGGCGCGCGCGCGCCAGCTGTTGAACCACTGGTTGAACTTGAGGATCATGGTGTAGAGCGAATCGCCGACATAGGCCAGCCACTTGGCGCAGGCGATAACGCCGTCGAAACGATCGCCGTGCAGCACCAGCATGCGGCGGCCGTCGGCGGTGACGTGCACCAGTTCGTCGCGGATCTTGATGCCGCCGAAATCGAGGTCGATGAACTGGCGGATCACCTCATCATGGTTGCCCGGCACGAAGATGACGTTGGTGCCCTTCTTGGCTTTCTTGAGCACCGTCTGCACCACGTTGTTGTGGCTTTGTTCCCAGTACCAGCGGCGCTTCAACTGCCAGCCGTCGATGATGTCGCCGACCAGGTAGAGCGTGTCGGATTCGGTGGCGCGCAAAAACTCCAGCAGGCGCTCGGCCTGGCAGCCCGTGGTGCCGAGGTGGATGTCGGAAATCCAGATGGTGCGAAAGCGCAGCGGATCGCGCTTGTCGTCGCCATCGGCCGCATCGCCGAACAGGCCGTGGGCATCGTCCATGAACTGTTCGCGTGGCTTCATGCGGTCCTCGTTTCCTTCAGGTAGTGGCGGGCGTAGCGGTTGTCCAGCTTGGACAGCGGCAACAGAAGGAAGAAGTCGGCCGAGTGGAAATCGGGATCCCATGCCGGTTCGCCGCATACCCATGCGCCGCTGCGCAGGTAGCCCTTCAACAGCGGCGGCACTTGCGGCTCGTGGCCCGTCTCGCGCTCCTCGATCGGGAACGGCAGGTGCGGCGTGACCCGATAGTCGGGCGGCGCCATGTTCTTTTCGGCGAACGCATGGTACAGCGCGGCGGCGTTATGCCCGCCATCGGCCAGGCTGACGCTGGCGCAGCCCATCAGGTATTCGCAGCGTTCGCGGCGCATGTAGGCGGCCAGGCCGGCCCACAGCATCATGATCACGCTGCCGCTGCGGTAGTCGGGGTGGATGCATGCGCGGCCGGCTTCGGCGATCGCGCCGCGGATGTTGTCCAGGCGGGAGAGGTCGAACTCCTGCTCCGAGTAGAACTTGCCCATGCGGCGCGCGCCGTGCGGGCTGAGCACGCGGTAGGTGCCGACCACGCTCAGGGTCTTGGAGTCGCGCACGATCAGGTGGTCGCAGTAGTTGTCGAAATCATCCTTGTCGAGGCCTTCGGCGTTGGCGAGCGCCGACAGGTTCATGGCTTCGATGAAGACTTTGTAACGCAAGCGCTGCACTTCACGCACTTCTTCCGGGGTGCTCGCGAGGCTCAAGCTCAGCTTGGAAAAACTCGGGTTGGCATCGGCAGGAATGGTAAGCAGTCTCATGCATCGTCCTTTATAGGTCATGGGATAACGCTGCACAGACTAACGATTGATTATTTCAGCCACATGACGTATGCGCCGACTTTGGCGGCACAACAACAGCGCCGCGCGCGGCGTTACAATTGCATGACAAAGACGGTGCGGCAGTCGCGGAGGAGAATGGCGTTGGATGCCTGGAACCTGCGCGCCGTCCGGGCTTCGGAGACACAGGGAAGCGCCGGGATACGGCTGCCGGCCGCTGAACTTTGCGGCACAGGCATCATCGAACCGGCATCGTGTCCGGCGCCGCTGCAGGCCCGGCCGTCAGTCCGGCGTCAGTTTCGTTTCGCATGTCCATCAACTCGAACCATAAAAGGAAACATATGCTACTCAAGGATAAAGTCGCGCTGATCACCGGCTCGGCCAGCGGCATCGGCAAGGAGATCGCCCAGGAATACGCCAGGCAAGGCGCCAAGGTGGTGATCGCCGACCTCGCGCTGGACGCCGCCCGCGCCGCCGCCGATGAGATCGTCAAGGCCGGCGGCACCGCCATGGCCGTCGCCATGAACGTCACCGACGAAGCCCAGGTCAACCAGGGCGTGGCAGACGCCGTCGCCGCCTTCGGCGGACTGGACGTGCTGATCAGCAACGCCGGCATCCAGATCATCAGCCCGGTGGTCGATCTCTCGCTGGACAACTGGCGCAAGATGCTGGCGATCCACCTGGACGGCGCTTTCCTGACCACCCGCGCGGCGATGAAGGCGATGGTCAAGCAAGGCCGCGGCGGTTCGATCATCTATATGGGTTCGGTGCACTCGCACGAAGCCTCGCCGCTGAAGGCGCCGTATGTCACCGCCAAGCACGGCCTGCTGGGCCTGGCCAAGGTGGTGGCCAAGGAAGGCGCCAAGGACAAGATCCGCTCCAACGTCATCTGCCCCGGCTTCGTGCGCACCCCGCTGGTGGAAAAGCAGATTCCCGAACAGGCCAAGGAATTCGGCATCAGCGAAGACGACGTGGTCAAGAAGATCATGCTGAAAGACACCGTGGACGGCGAATTCACCACCACCCAGGATGTGGCGCAGACGGCCGTGTTCCTGGCCGCCTTCCCGACCAATGCGCTGACCGGCCAGTCGGTCGTGGTCAGCCACGGCTGGTATATGCAATAAGCCGCCGGCATTACCGGCACCGGCAAGCCGCCCCATGTGGGCGGCTTCGTTTTTCCTGCCAGGCGCTATCGGCTATCATGGCAGCTTCATCCCCCTCCCCGCTATTGCCGGATTGCCATGCCCGCAATTTCATCCGAACCGCTCCGTGCCACCCAGCTGCCGGCCGAACTGCACCTGCGCAGCTACCGCGCCGAGACGCTCACGCACAGCCATGATTTCCCGCAGGTGGTGCTGCCGGTATCGGGACGAATCGAGCTCGACATCGCCGGGCGCCAGGGCATGGCCGACGCCGCCAACGCCGCCTTTGTGGAACCGCACGCCCGGCATGCCACCAGCGCCGCTGGCCTCAACAGCGTCATCATCCTGGATCTGGCGCCGTCGATGCTCACCGCCGAACTGATGGAACGGCTGGCGCCGCGGCCCTTCATGCCGCTGTCGCAGGCGGCCGGCAAGCTGGTCGATTTCATGGCACTGGCGATGGGGCAGCAACACAAGATGGCGCCGGCGCAATTGCAGCATTGGGTGCCGCTGCTGCTGGACACCCTGGCGATGGCGACGCCACGCCCCCACTCACGGCTGCATGCATTGATGGCGAAGATCGAGGCCGAACCCGGCCTGCCGTGGGCGGTGGCCGACATGGCAGCGGCCGCGGCAATCAGTCCCAGCCGCCTGCATGAATGGTTCCAGCAAGAAATCGCTACCTCGCCCCGCGCCTGGCTGGCCGAAGTCCGCGTGCGCCGCGTCTGCGAACTATTGAGCACGAGCGCCCTGCCCTTGTCCGAAATCGCCCTGCGCTGCGGCTACACCGACCAGAGCGCCCTCTCCCATGCCATGCGCAAGCTGCGCGACACCACGCCTGCCGCCTACCGGCGCGCGGCACACGCCGCGACGGCTTGAGGCTTATTTCACGAAAACGATGCCGACCGGCGTCGGCCCATCGGCCGGCATGCCGCTGGCATGATCGATACTGAACACATTCACTTTCCCGCTACGCTGGTTAGCGACCTGCATCCACTTGCACGAAAAATGGACTCCAAGCAATGGACTCCAAGCCATGGAATCAGCGCAATGGCATCAGAGCTTCTCGGTCTCGCCGCTCTTGGGTTGCCATTTCATCAGGCGCTTCTCGATCACGCCCACGGCCAGGTCGAGCACCAGCGCGAACACCGTCAGCACGACGATGCCGGCGAACACGGTATTGATGTCGAAGGTGCCCTCGGCTTGCAGGATCAGGTAGCCGACGCCGCGCGCCGAGCCCAGGTACTCGCCCACCACGGCGCCGACGAAGGCCAGGCCGATCGAAGTATGCAGGCTGGAGAACACCCACGAGGTGGCCGACGGCAGGTATACCGTGCGCAGCAGCTGGCGCGCGTTGGCGCCCAGCATGCGGGCATTGGCCAGCACCACCGGGCTGACTTCCTTGACGCCCTGATAGACGTTGAAGAAGACGATGAAGAACACCAGCGTGACCGCCAGCGCCACCTTGGACCAGATGCCCAGGCCGAACCACATGGCGAAGATCGGCGCCAGGATCACGCGCGGCATCGAGTTGGCGGCCTTCACGTAGGGATCGAGGATGGCCGAGGCGGTCGGCGACAGCGCCAGCCACAGGCCGATGCCAAGGCCGGAGACGGTGCCGATGATGAAGGCCAGCACGGTTTCGGTCAGGGTCACCAGCAGGTGCGAATAGATTTCGGCCGGGAAGGACAGCGTGAAGAAGGTATAGTCGCCGAAGCCCACTTCCAGCGAACCGCTGCCGACCGTGAACCACGCCCAGATGCGCTGCGCGACCTTGATCGGCTCGCCGAAGAAGAAGGCGGTCTGCGGATTGCGGGTGGCGACGTGCCAGACGATGAGCACCACCACCAGCACCAGCAGTTGCCAGAAGCGGATGTTCTTGTGATTCGGTTTCAGGTATTTCCACATGATCGGCGACTTTCTTACGCTGCGCGCTTTTGTTGTTGATAGCCCTTGAGCACTTCATCGCGCAGGACGTTCCAGATCTGCTGGTGCAGTTCCACGAAACGCGGATGCGTGCGGATTTCCGCCACATCGCGCGGGCGCGGCAAGTCGATCTTGAATTCGCCGATCGGATGGGTGCCGGGACCGGCTGCCAGCACGATGACGCGATCGGACATGGCGATCGCCTCGTCCAGGTCGTGGGTGATGAACAGCACCGCCTTCTTCTTGGCGTTCCACAGGTCCAGCACTTCGTTTTCCATCAGTTGGCGGGTCTGGATGTCGAGGGCAGAGAACGGCTCGTCCATCAGGATGATGTCGGGGTCGAGGATCAGCGTCTGCGCCAGCGCCACGCGCTTGCGCATGCCGCCGGAGAGCTGGTGCGGATAGCGGTCGCCGAAACCTTGCAGCCCCACGCGCGCCAGCCATTGTTCGCCCAGTTGCTCGGCTTCTTTTTCATCGTGGCCGCGGTATTGCAGGCCCGCGATGACGTTCTGCAAGGCGCTGCGCCAGGGCATCAGCGCCTCGCTCTGGAACATGTAGCCGGCGCGCTTGTTGATGCCGGTCAGCGGTTCGCCGAATATCTTGACGCTGCCCGACGACGGCTGCAGCAGCCCGGCGCCGACATTGAGCAAGGTCGACTTGCCGCAACCGGTCGGGCCGACCACGGAGACGAACTCGCCGGGCGCGATCGCCAGGGTGGTGTTGGCGACCGCGGTGTAGCGCTGCGATCGGTCGTCCTTCGAGATGAAGGTGCAGGTGATGTCGTCGAAAAAGAGTGCTGGGGTCATGACTGGTACGGGCTATGTGGCAAACCCGGGTTGATGGATCGTGTGTTGCCTGGTTTTACTGCTGTTCCTGCTTCTTTGGTGCTGCGCTTGCCGACGCATTGCTGCGCTGCCGCTTTCCCTTTTACGCCGCGCCAGATGGACAAATGCCCGTTGCCGGGCATTTGTCGTCCATTCGCGTTGTACGGGAATCAGGCTGTCCTGCGCCTCATTTGTACTTGGCGTTGGCCTTCGCCACGAACGCGTTGGTGAAGGTCTTGGACAGGTCGACCTGCTTGTCGGCCAGCGAAGGTTCGAAGGCCTTCAGCGTGCGCAGCGCGGTGTCCGGGCCGCCCGGCGGGAAATAGCCGTCCGGCGAGATGGCCTGGCGCACCTTCATGAAGGCATCGATGTACAGCGAACGGTCGCCCAGCAGGTAACTTTCCGGCACGGCCTTGATGATGTCGGACGGGCCGGCCTTCTGGATCCACTTCAAGGCGCGCACCATGGCGTTGGTCAGGGCCTGGGTGGTGTTCGGGTACTTCTGGATGAAGGCCGCCGGCGCGTACAGGGTGGCGGCCGGCATCGGGCCGCCGAAGACGTCGTTGGTGTCTTTCAGGGTGCGGGTGTCGGCGATGACCTTGATCTCGTTGTGCTGTTCCAGCATCGAGATGACCGGGTCCAGGTTGGCGATGGCGTCGATCTGGCCGGAGCGGATCGCCGCGATCGCGCCGGCTGCCGCGCCCACGCCGATGAAGGACACGTCGGTCGGCTTCAGGCCGGCCTTGGCCAGCACGTAGCTGGCCATGATGCTGGTCGAGGAGCCCGGCGCGGTGACGCCGATCTTCTTGCCCTTCAGGTCGGCCACGCTCTTGTAGTTGGGCATGGTCTTGTTGCTGGCGGCCAGCACGATCTGCGGCGCGCGGCCTTGCAGCACGAAGGCTTCGATGGGCTGGTTCTTCACCTGCATGTTGATGGTGTGTTCATAGGCGCCCGAGACCACATCGGCGCTGCCGCCCACCATGGCCTGCAGCGCCTTGGCGCCGCCGGCGAAGTCGGAGATCTCGACCTGCAGGCCTTCATCCTTGAAATAGCCGAGCTGTTCGGCAATGGTCAGCGGCAGGTAATAGAAAAGGTTCTTGCCGCCCACCGCGATCGAGACCTTGGGCTTTTCCAGGGCCTGGGCCGAGGCCTCGCCATTGAAAGAAAAATAGCCGGCCAAAAACAGGCCCGCAGCGATTATCAACTGCTTCCAGCTTAATTTCATTATGTCTCCTCCGTGGATTGGTGCTTCGTCTTCGTTCTTGCGGCGTATCAGGCTTGGGCGGGACGCGCGCCGCGCCGTAGCGGCGTCTGCTCGCGCCTCCCTTGTTATTGGCCTGGATTTGTCAGATCACGCGCTCCTCGCGCAATCGTTTAATTTGGGCATCATCATACCCCAGCGAACGCAGGATTTCATCGCTGTGCGCGCCCAGCTCCGGACCCAGCCATTTGGTCTGGCCGGGGGTTTCGGACAGCTTGGGGGTGATCGCCGGTAACTTGATCGGGGTGCCGTCGGCGAAACGGTGCTGTTCGAACATGCCGCGCGCCAGGAATTGGGCATCGTCCATCATGTCCCTGACCGAATAGATCTTGCCTGCAGGGACATCGGCCGCCTGCAACGTGGCCAGCGCCTGCTCGATGGTTTGCGTATCGCACCATTGCTGGATCACGGCGTCGATTTCCTCGGTGCGCGGCACGCGGCCGTCGTTGCGCGCCAGGCCGGGATCGTTGGCCATGTCGTCGCGGCCGATGGCGCTCATCAGGCGCTTGAAGATGGCGTCGCCGTTGCCGGCGATGACGATGTTCTTGCCGTCGCCGGTAGTGTAGGTATTGGAGGGCACGATGCCCGGCAACGCGCCGCCGGTGCGCTCGCGCACCACGCCGGCGTGGTCGAACTCGGGCACCATCGATTCCATCATGTTGAACACCGCTTCATACAGCGCCACATCCACCATCTGGCCCTGCCCCGCCACGCAGTCGGCGCCGGATTTTCCGTTCCAGCGGCCGCCGGTGACGTCGCGGTGGCGCAGCGCCATCATGGCGCCGATGACGCCATGCAGCGCGGCGATGGAGTCGCCGATGGAAATACCGATGCGTACCGGCGGACGGTCCGGATGGCCCGACACGTAGCGGATGCCGCCCATCGATTCGCCGATCGCGCCGAAACCGGGCAAATCGCGCAGCGGGCCGGTCTGGCCATAGCCGGACAGGCGCACCATGATGGTGGCGGGGTTGAGTTTTTTCAGCGCCTCATAGCCGAGGTTCCATTTCTCCAGCACGCCGGGGCGGTAGTTCTCGATGATGACATCGGCTTCCAGCGCCAGCTGGCGGGCGATTTCCTGGGCCCGTTCGTCCTTCATGTTGAGGGTGAGGCTTTTCTTGTTGCGCGCCTGCACCGACCACCACAGCGAAGTGCCGTCCTTCAGCACGCGCCACTGGCGCAGCGGATCGCCGTTCTCGGGCGCCTCGACCTTGATGACATCGGCGCCGAACTCGGCCAGCATGCGCGAGCAGAAAGGGCCGGCAATCAAGGTGCCGAGTTCGAGCACCTTGACGCCTGCCAGCGGGCCGGGACGTGCGGCGTTTTCCTGGTTGGATGCGGTTGTCGTCATTGTTCATGCACCGGATGCTGCGCTCGCGCATGGGGCGCGGTTCCGGTGTTCTCCTCATTTGTCTTATTGCCGGAGCGGGCTCTGCGGCCCGCGTCCATCGTTCGTTCCGTGCCTGTGCGCCGATGTCTGCGCAGACGCAGGCATGTTGCGCCGCCATATTGCCTGACATCGTACGTGCCAGCCGGCAAGCTGCCTATTCTATTGCAGCGGGCAGCCGCTGTCGCGCCTTTCAAGATCTTTTACGGGCGCAAATTTTTCATCAGAAGATCCGTTGGGTTGCGCGATCAGGTGCTGCGCCGGTCCAGCATGGCGCGCGCGATGGTGCCCGCATCCACGTATTCCAGCTCGCCGCCGACCGGCACGCCGCGCGCCAGGCGGCTGGCCTTGAGGCCGCGCGCCTTGAGCGTCTCGCTGATGTAGTGGGCGGTGGCTTCGCCTTCATTGGTGAAATTGGTGGCCAACACCACTTCGGCCACCACGCCGTCGGTGGCGCGGGTGATCAGCTTTTCAAGATGGATGTCGCGCGGGCCGATGCCGTCCAGCGGCGAGAGATGCCCCATGAGCACGAAATACAGTCCCTTGTAGGTGAGCGTCTGCTCGATCATCATCTGGTCGGACGGCGACTCGACCACGCACAGGAGCGTGTGGTCGCGCTGCGGATCCTGGCAGGTTTCGCAGATGACTTGCTCGGTGAAGGTATTGCACAGCGCGCAATGGCGGATGGTGTCGAGCGCGTGGGCCAGCGACTTGCTCAGCCCGAGCGCGGCGTCGCGGTCATGCTGCAAGAGATGATAGGCCATGCGCTGCGCGGTCTTGGGGCCGATGCCGGGAAGCTTGCGCAGCGATTCGGTCAGCAGGGTGAGACTGGATGGAGTTTTCAACCTGGATCCTGCAGTTGAATGCGTTCGCCCACACGGGAAACGCTATCGATACTGTCAATGCTTGTTTTGATACGACTCTCCAAATGATAGCAAGCGGTCAACCAGGTTTAATTGCGGTCAACCGAATAGCGGAAGGCCTCCAGCGCCTCCGCCGTCATCGAGGGGACAAATTCGATTATTTCATACTCGGCCACGCCGGCGATGTAAAAGGGATCGAGTTCGATGATCGCCTCCATTTCGGCACGGTCCGATGCATCCGCCAGAATGATGCCGCCGGTGCGCGGCACCTTGCGGCCCGACATCAGGAACACGCCGTCCGCATACTGCTGGTTGAGGAATTTCTTGTGCGCGGTCAACAGGCTGTCGATTTCGCTCGCCGGCTTGGTGTACGTGATCGAGATAATGAACATGTTCCCTCCACAATGCGGTTCCTGCCATCCTGCCGGACATCGTTGCGACAACATCCCTGCGCCGGCGCATGCACATCATCGGGCAAGGCGCGCCGGCATGCGCACTTGCCCGGCTGCCAGGCGATCAGAACGGCATCTTGAAGCCCGGGGGCATCGGCATACCGGCGGTGACGCTGGCCATCTTTTCCTGGCTGGTGGCTTCGGCCTTGCGCACTGCGTCGTTGAACGCGGCGGCGACCAGGTCTTCCAGCATGTCCTTGTCATCGGCCAGCAGCGACGGATCGATGGAAACGCGCTTGACGTCGTTCTTACAGGACATGACGACCTTGACCAGGCCGGCGCCGGACTGGCCTTCGACTTCGATCTGCGCCAGCTGGTCCTGCATTTTCTTCATGTTGTCCTGCATGGCCTGCGCTTGCTTCATCAGACCTGCCAATTGACCTTTCATCATCGCATTGCTCCTTCATCTTTCAATTCACGGAATTCTATCTTGTTTGCCCGCGGCCCCGGCGAATTCGCCGTCGGCCCCGGATCATAAGGGATGTATCGATCCCGGCACAATCGAGGCGCCGAACTCGCGCATCATGGACAGCACGAAGGGATCGTTCTGCATCTTTTGTTCGGCCTTGCGCTGGCGCTCGGCGCGGTCGGCTTCGGCCACCGCGTTGGCGGTGTCGGCCACGGCGCCGATCTCGGTTTCCACGCGCACTTCGCGGCCGAAGCGTTCCGACAGCGCCGCCATCAGCTTTTCCACGCTGCCGGAGGAACGCAGCGTCTCCAGCGGGATGCGCAGATGGAAGCAGACATTGCCGCCGGCCAGGCTTTCGCAGCGCACCAGCTCGCTCTGGAACGCCATCTGGTGCACCACCCCGCGCAGCGGCAGGCTGGCGGCCAGGCTGGGCCAGTGGCCGTCCCAACCGAGATCGGCGGCGATACGCAGGGTTTCCTGCTTCTGGGCAGGCGTCGCCGCGGGGCGCTGCGGCGCGGCTGGCACCGCAGGCGGTGCGGGGGCAAAAGCCTCTTCGCTTACGTCTGGCGGGCGGGAGTATTCAGTTTTTTTTTGAGCGTCGATGCCGGCCGGCATCGCATCCTCTTCCCACGGCGGCATGGAATCGAATGGCGGCGGTTCCGGCATGGATGGCGGCATCTCCGGCGCGGCAGATGCCACAGGCGCGGCTGCGGGCGCAGGAGCGGGTACTGGCGCAGCCGGACGCGGCGCAGAGGGCGCCTTGCCATTCTTGCCGATAGACGCGCGCGCGGCCATCAATGCAGCTTCGCGGGCCGAACTCGGCGCGGCGGCGGGGGCCGCGGAGGGTGCGGGTCGCGCTGCCGGCGCCGCTGGCGCAGGGGCCACCGGCGCACGGACCACAGGCGCACTGGTCACCGCCGCTTGTGGCGCGACCAGGGGCGCCGCCTGGCGCGCAGCGGGCGGACGCGGCCCCGGTGCGCCACCGGCTGCCGGTACCGGCGCCGCGGCGTTCGCGCTGACCGGCCGGAAGGCCAGCATGCGCAAAAGCGTCATGGAAAAGCCGGCGTATTCGTCGGGCGCCAGGCCCAGCTCATTGCGGCCATGCACGGCGATCTGGTAGAACAGCTGCACATGCTCGGGACTGAACTGGGACGACAGGCGCAGGATGTCTTCACGGTTGGGCACATCGTCGGCCAGTGCCGCCGGCACGCTCTGCGCCAGCGCAACCTGGTGCAACAAGGTGCCCAGGTCCTGCAAGGCGGCGTTATAGGACAGGCTGCGCGCGGCCATGTCGTCGGCCACGCCGAGCAGGGCCGCGCCATCTTGCGCCGCCAGGGCGTCGAGGATACGGATCAGGTAGGACTGGTCGAGCGCGCCCAGCATGCCCTGCACCGCTTCCAGCGTGACCTTGCCGGCGGCATAGGCGATCGCCTGGTCGGTCAGCGACAACGCGTCGCGCATGGAGCCGGAAGCGCCTTGCGCGAGCAGGCGCAAGGCCGGCGGGTCGAATTCGATGCCTTCCTGGTTCAGGATGTTGTCGAGGTGGCCGATGATGTGGCCCGGCGGCATCTGCTTCAGGTTGAATTGCAGGCAGCGCGACAACACGGTCACCGGGATCTTTTGCGGGTCGGTGGTGGCCAGGATGAACTTGATGTGCGCGGGCGGCTCCTCCAGCGTCTTCAGCATGGCGTTGAAGGCGTGGTTGGTCAGCATGTGCACTTCGTCGATCATGTAGACCTTGAAACGGGCATTGGACGGCGCATAGACCGCCTGCTCCAGCAACTGCGCCATTTCATCGACGCCGCGGTTGGAGGCCGCGTCCATTTCGATGTAGTCGACAAATCGCCCGGCATCGATGGCCACGCAAGCCTCGCACACGCCGCAGGGCGCGGCGGTAATGCCGCCGTTGCCGTCCGTGCCGACGCAGTTGAGCGACTTGGCCAGGATGCGCGAAAGCGTGGTCTTGCCCACGCCGCGGGTGCCGGTGAACAGGTAGGCGTGGTGCAGCCGCTGTTGCTCCAGCGCATGCGTCAGCGCGCGCACGACGTGCTCCTGGCCTACCAGGGTGTCGAAACTGCGGGGACGGTACTTGCGGGCGAGAACTTGATAGGACATGACGATGGCGGCGGTCGGCTTTTTGGCTCAGGTGGGCATTTTATTCTATTTCGCCGCCGGCATCGCCTTTGACGTGGTCGCGTCCTGAGATGCACGCCAAAAACGGCAATCCCGCCAAAACGGGATTGCCCGGTTGCCCGCGGTTACTTCTTGGCGGTTTCCGCCGGCTTGTCGCCGGCCGGCGCTGCCTTGCCGCCCTTGGCCGGCTGGCCGGAAGCCTCCGGCCTGGACTTGCCATTGACGGTCAGGCCATTGGCCGACAACTTGGCCGCGCTCTTTTCCTTGATGCCCTTGACGCGGTTCTGGAGGTCGTCCCAATCCTTGAAGCTGCCGCCCTTCTGGCGTTCTTCGAGGATACGCTTGGACATGGCCGGCCCGATGCCGCGAATGCCGTCAAGCGCGGCCTGGTCGGCCTTGTTGACGTCCACCTGGGCGAAAGCGAAGCCGGCGGCCATCAAAGCGGTAGCGATGAACAATAGAAATTTCTTCAACATATCAGGTTCCTTTCAAAATTGAGGTCTGAAAACAAAAGGCAGTTGCACCATGGGATGCAACTGCCTGTGCTAACGTGACCTCAAGACCTGCGTTGACAGAAATATAACGAGAAATGACCGTTGAAAAATCAGCGCCCGATTCAGCCTGCCAGCAACTCATCGCGCGTGACGGTCGCCGTCCCCAGCTTGCCGACGACGATGCCGCCGGCGCGATTGGCCATGGCAACCGCATCGACCAGCGAAGCGCCGGCGCCCAGCATGACCGCCAGCGTGGCGATGACGGTGTCGCCCGCGCCGGAGACGTCGAACACTTCGCGCGCCATGGTCGGGAAATGCTGCACGTCGCCCTCCTGGTACAAGCTCATGCCTTCCTCGGAACGGGTCAACAGCAATGCCTCCAGGTTGAGCGAAGCGCGCAGGTTCTGGGCGCGCGCGGTGAGGTCTTCTTCGTTTTTCCACTGGCCGACGATGCGCACCAGCTCGGACTTGTTCGGCGTCAGGATGCTGGCGCCCGCGTAGCGCTTGAAATCGTCGCCCTTGGGGTCAACCAGGATGCGCTTGCCCAGCGCGCGCGCGGCGGCGATCATCTCCGCCACGTTGACCAGGCTGCCCTTGGCGTAATCGGAAAAGACGATGACGTCGTAGTTGCCGACCAGCGAATTGAACTGCGTCAGCTTGTCGCGCAGCACGGTGTCGGTGGGCGCTTCCTCGAAGTCGATGCGCACCAGCTGTTGCTGGCGGCCGATCACGCGCAGCTTGACGATGGTGGAGATGGTGGCGTCGCGGTTGAGATGGCTGCTGATGCCCATCTCGCCCAGCATGCCTTCCACCACGCGCGCCGGCTCGTCGTCGCCGGTCACGCCCAAAAGCGCCGTCTGCGCACTCAGGCTGGCGGTATTGCGCGCCACGTTGGCGGCGCCGCCCAGGCGCTCTTCCTTGCGCTCCACGCGCACCACCGGCACCGGCGCTTCCGGTGAGATGCGGTTGACTTCGCCGAACCAGTAACGGTCCAGCATCACGTCGCCCACGATCAGGATGCGGGCGGAATTCCAGGCTGCTGCGATATCCATGCTCATCTTATTGTCCACGGGTCAGGATGGAACGGCCGATGCCGTAATACTCGATGCCGCTGTCGGCCATCACTTGCGGTTCGAACAGGTTGCGGCCGTCGAAAATCACGGGGTTCTTCAAGGCCACCTTGACGCGGTCGAAATCTGGGCTGCGGAAGGCCTTCCATTCGGTCACGATGGCCAGCGCATCGGCGCCCTCCAGCGCCGCCATCGGATTGGCCGCGAAGCTGATGCGCTCGAACAGCTTGGCGTCGTCGGCGCAGTCCAGCTTGAGTACGCGCTGCGCTTCCTTCATCGCCACCGGGTCGTACACCGATACGGTCGCGCCGCGGCGCACCAGTTCGCCCACCAGCACGCGCGAAGAAGCTTCGCGCATGTCATCGGTATTGGGCTTGAAAGCCAGGCCCCAGATCGCGAAGCGCTTGCCCGACAGATCCTCGCCGAAACGCTGGACCACCTTCTTGCCCAGCACATGCTTTTGCAGATCGTTGACCTGCTCGACCGCGCGCAGGATCAGCAGATCCTGGCCGTAGTCGCGCGCGGTGCGTTCCAGCGCCTGCACGTCCTTCGGGAAGCAGGAACCGCCATAACCGCAGCCGGCATACAGGAAACTGTGGCCGATGCGCGGGTCGGAACCGATGCCGTGGCGCACCGCCTCGATGTCGGCGCCGACCTTGTCGGCCAGGTTGGCCAACTCGTTCATGAACGAGATGCGGGTGGCCAGCATCGCGTTGGCCGCGTACTTGGTGAATTCGGCCGAGCGCACGTCCATCCAGAAGGTGCGCTCGTGGTTGCGGTTGAAGGGGGCGTACAACTTTTTCATCAGCGCGTAGGCGCGCTGCCCTTCGGGCGTCTGGTCGTGGCCGATGACAATGCGGTCGGGGCGCATGAAGTCTTCCACCGCCGCGCCCTCTTTCAGGAATTCGGGATTGGAGACCACCGAGAAACTGGCGTCGGACTGGCCGCGCCTGGCCAGCTCATCCGCAATGGCCGCCTTGACGCGGTCGGCAGTGCCGACCGGCACGGTGGACTTGTCGACCACCACCTTGAAACCGTCCATGTAGCGGCCGATGTTGCGGGCTGCCGCCAGCACGTATTGCAGGTCGGCGGAACCGTCTTCATCGGGCGGCGTGCCGACGGCGATGAACTGGATCTCGCCATGCGCCACGCTGGCGGCGATGTCGGTGGAAAACTGCAGGCGGCCGGCGGCGCGGTTGCGCGCCACCACGTCTTCCAGGCCCGGCTCATGGATCGGGATGCCGCCGTTGTTGAGGATATCGACCTTGGATTGGTCGACATCCAGGCAAAACACGTCGTTACCCAGCTCGGCCAGGCAAGCGCCGGTCACCAGGCCTACGTAGCCGGTGCCGATGATGGTGATTTTCATAGTGGATCCAGATTCAAAAAGTTGGCGTTCTCACGCCTCAGTTCATGACGTTGAGCTCTTCAGTGCGGCGCGGCGGGTAGGTTTCCCAGCGGCTGCAGCCGGGGCACTGCCAGTAGAACTGGCGCGCCTTGAAGCCGCAATGGCTGCACTGGTAGCGGGCCAGCTTCTGGGTATAGCCGTGCACCAGGGTCTTGACCACCGACAGCTCCGGCCGCACGCTCAGCGGCGCGGTCATCATGCGCGCTTCCAGGAACTTGTCCAGGCCCAGCAGCGTGGGGGTGCGGCGCAGTTCTTCGCTGACCAGGTTGTTGGCCGCTTCGACGCCCTCGGCATCGAGCACGGCCTTGAACACCACTTCCAGCAGGTCGATGGAAGGCGCTTCAGCCAGGTAGGCACGCAGCAGGTTGATGCCTTCCTGCGGACGGCCGATGGCGATATAGCCGTCCATCAGGCGCTGCGCCACCAGCGCCGTATGCGGCACGCTCTGGTGTTCGACCCGGCGCCAGGCTTCCAGCGCGCCTGCGATGTCGCCCTTGGCGCGCAGCGCATCGCCCATCAGCATGGTGGCGCGCACGCTCTTGCGGTCGGTGGCCAGGGCCTTGTCCAGCAGCGCGATGGCGGCATCGGCATTGGTGCGCACCAGTTCATCGGCGGCCAGTTCGCAATAGAACTGGGCGATCTCGCGCTGGCGACCGCCGGCGCCGGTGGCTTGCAGGATCTCGGCGGCGGAAATGGCGCGCGTCCATTCCTTTTCGCGCTGGTAGATTTCCAGCAGCGCGCGGCCGGCCTGGGCGCTGTATTGCGTATCGATGAGCTTGTTGAAGCTCTCTTCAGCGCGATCCAGCAGGCCGGCCTTGAGGTAATCCTGGCCCAGTTCATACAGCGCATGGCCGTGGTGTTCGGCCGGCAGGTCCGGGCGCGCCAGCAGGTTCTGGTGGACGCGGATGGCGCGTTCGGTCTCGCCGCGGCGGCGGAACAGGTTGCCCAATGCGAAATGCAGGTCCACCGTTTCGGGATCGAGCTTGACGATTTCGATGAAGGCGTCGATGGCCTTGTCGGGCTGTTCGTTGAGCAGGAAATTCAGCCCCTTGAAATAGCCGCGCGGCAATGTGCGCGACTCGGACAACAGTTGGTTGATATCAACCCGCGCGGCAATCCATCCCAATCCGAAGAAGACAGGAATACCGAGCAACCACCAGAATTCAAATTCCATGACGAGAGGGGAAAATTAAACCTAGATTCAGCAGTTGAATGCCTTCGCCGGCGCCGTGATCGGCGTGCCAGGCAAGGCGCGACGACGCGGCGCACTTAATGTGCGCAAGGAGGAGCAACGCCGCATGGCGCGGCGAGCGCGGTGCCGGAGAAGGCATAGCGCTCTCACCAGCAAGGTGAGCGGTATTGATACAGATAATGCTTGTGTTCATGCGGCTTTCCAAGGGATAGCAAGCGGTCAACTGCTGAATCTAGGTTAAAGGATGTGCTGCGCCATGATCACGCTGTCGGGCTGCGGCGGCTGCGCCTGGGCCTGAGCGATCTCTTCCTGTTGCTTCTGGATCTGGGTCAGCGCCTTCTTGTAGCGCGCCGCTTCGCGGCGATGGCGGAACACGATGGGCGTCATGGCCAGCACGCCGAGAATGGCGCCGACCACGAAGAACGCGAGCAGGACCAGCACCAGCGGGTCGGTACGCTCATAGCCGAGGAAGAAATGCAGCGTGACTTCCTGGGTATTGCGCAGCGCGAAGAAAAAGAAGCAGACGAACAGGATGGCCGCAATCAACCGGGAGATTATTTTCATGGCGCTTATCCTTTTTTGGGCTGGTCGATAGTATGGGGTGAAGCTTGTTCATGCGCCTTGCGCCGGATCAGGGCGCCTTGCGGCGGTCGCAGGCGTGCATGTCAGAACCTGTTCAAAGAGGTAACGAAATTGTACGTGAAAAAAAACGGCATCCAAAGATGCCGTTCATTTTGTTGATAAGCCTTTACACCCATCCTTCATGAAGTTTCAGGGCCGGGCTGACCAACGGATGTTGCTCAAGTACTGCCTGCGGGACAATGACAGCCGGTTCAATCCTCTCGAATAGGCTGTCCGACCATCGCATCCACGCGCTCGCGCAATTCCTTACCCGGCTTGAAGTGAGGAACCCGTTTTTCAGGGACCATCACCTTGTCGCCGGACTTGGGATTGCGGCCGATGCGCGGCGGACGGCGATTCAGCGCAAAGCTGCCAAAACCACGGATCTCAATGCGCTGCCCGGTCGCAAGCGCGTCGACCATCGCATCGAGTATGGTTTTGACCGCGTAATCCGCATCCTTTGCAACCAGTTGCGGATAACGCTCAGCCAAGCGGGCAATCAGCTCCGACTTTGTCATGTGGCCCGAAGAATCAGTTCTTGTTATCGAGCTTGGCCTTCAGCAGCGCGCCCAGGCTGGTGGTGCCCGAAGCAGCGTTGGAGTCGGCCGACATCTTCTGCATGGCTTCCTGGGTCTCGGCGTTGTCCTTGGCCTTGATCGACAGCTGGATGCTGCGTGCCTTGCGGTCGATGTTGATGACCAGGGCTTCGACGGCGTCGCCGACCTTCAGGTGGGTACCGGCATCTTCCACGCGGTCGCGGGAGATTTCGGATGCACGCAGGTAGCCTTCGACTTCATCGTTGAGCTGGATCACGGCGCCCTTCGGCTCCACCGACTTGACGGTACCGGTCACGATCGCACCCTTGTCGTTCAGGGCGGCGAAGTTGTTGAACGGGTCGCCTTCCAGTTGCTTCACGCCCAGGGAAACGCGCTCGCGCTCGACGTCGATCGCCAGCACGACAGCTTCCAGTTCGTCGCCCTTCTTGAACTTGCGCACGGCTTCTTCGCCGGCTTCGGTCCAGGACAGGTCGGACAGGTGCACCAGGCCGTCGATGTTGCCGGTCAGGCCGATGAACACGCCGAAGTCGGTGATCGACTTGATCGAACCCTTGACCTTGTCGCCCTTCTTGTGGCTCACGGCGAAGTCGTCCCAAGGATTCGGCTTGCACTGCTTCATGCCCAGGGAGATACGGCGACGCTCTTCGTCGATTTCCAGGACCATGACTTCGACTTCGTCGCCCAGCTGGACAACCTTGTTCGGCGCCACGTTCTTGTTGGTCCAGTCCATTTCGGAGACGTGCACCAGGCCTTCGATGCCTTGCTCGACTTCAACGAACGCACCGTAGTCGGTCAGGTTGGTGACCTTGCCGAACAGGCGGGTGCCTTGCGGGTAGCGACGCGACAGGCCGGTCCACGGATCGTCGCCCAGTTGCTTGACGCCCAGCGAGACGCGGTTCTTTTCCTGATCGTACTTGAGGACCTTGGCGGTGATCTCTTGACCGACCGACAGGACTTCCGACGGGTGACGCACACGACGCCATGCCAGGTCGGTGATGTGCAGCAGGCCATCGATGCCGCCCAGGTCGACGAACGCGCCGTAGTCGGTGATGTTCTTGACGATACCGGTGACGACTGTGCCTTCCTTCAGGGTTTCCATCAGCTTGGCGCGCTCTTCGCCCATCGAGGCTTCGATCACGGCGCGGCGCGACAGCACCACGTTGTTGCGCTTGCGGTCCAGCTTGATGACCTTGAATTCCAGGGTCTTGCCTTCGAACGGGGTGGTGTCCTTGACCGGACGGGTGTCGACCAGCGAACCCGGCAGGAAGGCGCGGATGCCGTTGGTCAGGACAGTCAGGCCGCCCTTGACCTTGCCGTTGACGGTGCCGGTGACGATCTCGCCGGACTCCATCGCCTTTTCCAGCGAGAGCCACGATGCCAGACGCTTGGCCTTGTCGCGCGACAGGATGGTGTCGCCGAAGCCGTTTTCCAGCGATTCGATCGCAACGGAGATGAAGTCGCCGACATTGACTTCGACTTCGCCGTTGTCGTTCTTGAATTCTTCAACAGGGATGAAAGCTTCCGACTTCAGGCCGGCGTTGACGATCACGAAGTTGTGGTCGAGACGGACGACTTCTGCGGAGATGACTTCACCCGAACGCATGTCCTGACGCGACAGCGATTCTTCAAACAGAGCAGCAAATTCGCTGGCGGTATCAACACCTGCAGCGATAACGGTAGTGGTAGACATATGAGAAAAAGAAAGATTTTGCCAATATTCGTCGATGCAATCAGACCGCCTTGCACTGCCGCCCTCGTTGCCGGGATGGCATGAAATATTGGGTTAGGTTTATCAACACCCGCCAGACTTTGCATCTGCCGGGCACCAATGGCACTACGGGTACTGCAACTTGCCTCTGCCCCATATGCGCCTGCCATGCCGGTAAATCAAGCGCGACAGTCGCATGCGGGCCGTATTACATGCTTTATTACATGCTTCAATGACCCAGGGCAGCGTACCAACCGAGCACCTGCTGCACCGCTTCATCAGCGGTCATATCCGAGGTATCCAGGTGATATGCGCCTTCCGCTGGCTTCAAAGGCGCCGACGCGCGGCTCATGTCGCGTTCGTCCCGCTCCTCCAAATCCCTCGAAAGGTCGTCGATATTAGCAGAAAAACCCTTGTCAATCAATTGCTTATAACGCCGGGATGCGCGCGCCGCCACACTGGCGGTCAAAAACACCTTCAGGCGGGCATTCGGAAAGATCACCGTGCCCATGTCGCGCCCGTCCGCCACCAAGCCGGGCGGCTGGCGAAAGCCCAGTTGCAGGCCGTACAGGGCCTGGCGAACCGTTGTCAATGCCGCAATCTTCGATGCCGTATTGCCGACTTCCTCGGCCCGGATGGCCTGGGTCACATCCTCGTTGGCAAGAAAAATATGGGCGCCGTCGAAATGGCAATGCAGGTGCTCGGCCGCCTTGGCCAGCGCGTGCTCGTCGTTGAGCGCGATATCGCGCCGCAGAACCGATAGCGCCGTCAGGCGATACAGCGCCCCGGAATCCAGATAATGGAAGCCCAGTTGCTGGGCCACTTTCTGGGCCACGGTGCCCTTGCCGGATGCGGTCGGGCCATCGATGGCGATAACCGGAATTTTTGCCTTTTCCATGCAAACCTGTCTGTGAAAATAATTTACGTCAATAACGGGATACAAACCCTTGAAAAGGGTTTATCAGATCAAGATTTGCTCGGCAATCCTTTGGAAGACCGCGAAGTAGTCCGGAAAGGTCTTGGCCACGCACTTGGGGTCATTGATGCGGATATGGTTGCCGCGGCGCAACACGCCATCCAGCGATGCCAGCGAAAAACACATCGCCATGCGATGGTCGTCATAGGTATCGATGGCGGCCGTGCCGATAGCGGCCGGCGGCGTCACCTTGAGGTAATCCGCGCCCTCCTCCACCTCGGCGCCCAGCTTGCGCAGCTCGATGGCCATGGCCGCCAGACGGTCGGTTTCCTTGACGCGCCAGCTGCCGATGTTGCGCAAGGTGCTGGGGCCATCCGCATACAGCGCGGCCACCGCGATGGTCATGGCGGCGTCGGGAATGTGATTGAAGTCGGCGTCGATGGCTTTCAACGGGCCATTGGCCGACGCCTCGATCCAGTTTTCGCCCATGCTGATGTTCGCCCCCATTTGCTGCAACGCTTCGACGAAACGCACGTCGCCCTGGATGCTGTCGCGACCGACGCCTTCGACGCGGATCGGGCCGCCGGCAATCGCGCCTGCGGCCAGGAAGTAGGAAGCCGAGGAGGCATCGCCCTCGACATGGATGCTGCCCGGGCTGCGGTAATGCTGGCCCGGCTTGAGCGTGAACTGCTGCCAGCCCTGGCGCTCGACCTCGACGCCGAAACGGCGCATCAGGTTCAGCGTGATCTCGATATAGGGCTTGGAAATGAGTTCGCCCACCACCTCAACCGACATCGGCTCGTCGCGCGCCATCAAGGGCGCGGCCATCAGCAGCGCCGTCAGGAACTGGCTGGAGACGTTGCCGCGCACCTTCATGCGGTGCGAATTGAGCGTGCCGCGGCGGATATGCAGCGGCGGATAGCCGGGGTTGCCGGTGTATTCGATGCGCATACCGACCGCATTGAGCGCATCGACCAGGTCGCCGATCGGCCGCTCGTGCATGCGCGGCACGCCATGCAGCGTGTAGTCGCCGCCCAGCACCGCCAGCGCCGCCGTCAGCGGACGGATCGCGGTGCCGGCATTGCCCATGAACAGGTCGGCCTGGTGCACCGGCAGCACGCCGTTGACGCCATGCACGATGTAATCCTGGGTGCCCTCGACCTGCTCCCATTTCACGCCCAGCGTCTGCAAGGCCATCAGCATGACCAGCGTGTCGTCGGAGGCCAGCAGGTCGAAAATGCGGGTAGTGCCGCCGGACAACGCCGCCAGCAGCAGGATGCGATTGGAAATGCTCTTGGAGCCCGGCAGCTTGACCGTGCCCTGCACATGCGGCACCGGCGCGAGATCGATATGGCGGGGATAGGAAGGCTGTTTCATCGGGATCGGGAATGAAGGTTTATCGTCACAAGCGCCGCAGGTGCGGCGGATGATGCATTGTAGCCGCGGCGGGCGTGGCCTCAGGATTCCTTGCGCTCGGCAGCTTCGATGGCCGCGGCCCATTGCAGCCGGGCATGCCGGGCGCTGGCGTAGATCTTCTCCAGCGCGGCGCCGTCGCTGTCGGCGATCATCTGCCGCATCGATGTGAGCTGGGCCAGATAGGCATCGACTTCGGTCAGCAAGGCGTCGCGGTTGGCCAGCGTGATGTCGCGCCACATTTCCGGCGACGAGCCGGCGATGCGCGTGAAATCGCGAAAGCCGCTGGCGGCATACTGGAACAGCGTGGCCGCATGCGGCTTGCCGGCGATGTCGTCGACCAGCGCGAAAGCCAACACGTGCGGCAAGTGGCTGACCGAGGCGAATACCGCGTCATGCTCTTGCGGCGAGAGACGATGGATGAGCGCACCGCAGGCCCGCCAGGCGGCAGCCACGCGTTCGACATCGTCGGCCCGGTTTTCCGGCAAGGCGGTGAGCACCACCTTCTTGCCTACATAAAGGTCGGCCAATGCCGCTTCCGGGCCGTGCATCTCGCGTCCGGCGATCGGGTGGCCCGGCACGAACTGCCCGATCTTGCCGCCCAGCGACTTGCGCGCGGCGGCGACCACGTCGCCTTTGGTGCTGCCGGCATCGGTCACGATGGCGCCAGCCGGCAGGTGCGGCGCGATGGCGGCGAGGATGGCTTCCGTCTGCGCAACCGGAGCGGCCAGCAGGATCAGGTCGGCGCCGTCGACGGCGAGCGCCGCATCGGTGGCGACCGTATCGATGATGCCCAGCTCCCGGGCGCGCGCCAGGCTCGCCGGCGAGCGGCCGACGCCGACGATCTGTTCGACTTTACCGGCATGGCGCAACGCCAGCGCGAAGGATCCGCCGATCAGGCCGACGCCGAAAATGACAACCTTTTTGAACACGGCGGACTCAGGCAAGGACGGTTTTCAGGGCGGCGATGAAAGCGGCGTTCTCTTGCGGCAGGCCGATCGAGATGCGCAGCCATTGCGGCAAGCCGTAGTTGCCCACCGGGCGCACGATGATGCCCTTTTTCAGCAAGGCCAGGTTGACCCGCGCCCCGGCGCCGTCGTCCTCGCCGACCTTGACCAGCACGAAGTTGCCGTAGGACGGCACATAGCGCAGGCCCAGTTCGTCGAACGCGGCCGTAAGCTGGCGGTAGCCGGCGCTGTTGATTTCGGCGCTCTTCTGCAGGAAGGCCTTGTCATTGAGGGCGGCCACCGCGGCCGCCTGCGCCAGCGAGTTGACGTTGAACGGCTGGCGGATGCGGTTCATCAGGTCGGTCACCTCCGGCTGCGCGATGGCGAAACCGACGCGCAGGCCGGCCAGGCCATAGGCCTTGGACATGGTGCGCGAGACCACCAGATTCGGGAACTGGCGCACCCATGCCGTCGATTCGTACTGGTGCTCGGCGGCCAGGTATTCGTTGTAGGCTTCGTCCAGCACCACCACCACCTCGGGCGGCACCGACTTCAGGAACGTTTCCAGTTCAGCGGCAGACACGAAGGTGCCGGTCGGGTTGTTGGGGTTGGCCAGGTAGACCAAGCGGGTGTCGGCGGCGATCGCTTTGGCCATTGCTGGCAGATCGTGGCCGAAATCCTTGGCCGGCACTTCGATGGCGCGCGCGCCGACCGCCTGCGTGGCCAGCGCATAGACCAGGAAACCGTACTGCGCATACACCACCGACTGGCCCGGCTGCACGAAGGCGTGCGCGGCGATCTCAAGGATATCGTTGCTGCCGTTGCCCAGCGTGATCCAGCTTTGCGGCACATCGTACTTGGCGCTGATGGCGGCCTTCAGTTCGAAACCGTTGGCGTCCGGATAACGGCCCAGTTCGGCCACTGCCTGCTGCATCGCCAGCTTGGCCGACTCGGGCATGCCCAGCGGGTTTTCGTTGGAAGCCAGCTTGACGATGGCGGCCTCGTCCAGTCCGAATTCGCGCGCCACTTCGGCAATCGGCTTGCCGGCCTGGTAGGGCGCGATGGCGCGGACGTAATCGGGTCCTAACTGAGCGGGTGCTAACTGAGCGGGTGCAAATTGTTTGGACATACTGGTCTTTCCGGAAAATGAGGGTGCGCCGCCTGGGCGGCACGATGTTCGTCAATCGTCGTCGGTATCGCTTACAGGCCCAGCGGATACGAGCCCAGCAGCTTGAAGAAAGCCGCGTTCTGCTTCAGCTCGGCCAGCGCCTGCGCGACCTTCTCGTCCTGCTCGTGGCCTTCGAGGTCGACGTAGAAGTAATACTCCCACGCCCCCATGCGCGCCGGGCGCGACTCGAAGCGCGTCATCGACACGCCGTGCCTGGCCAGCGGCGCCAGCAGGTTATACACCGCGCCGGCCTTGTTGGGCACCGACAGCACGATGGACGTCTGGTCGCGGCCGGAAGGCGCGGTGCGCAGGCGGCCGATGATGGCAAAGCGCGTGCGGTTGTGCGGGTCGTCCTGGATATGGGCATTGACGGTCTGCAAGCTGTATTTCTGCCCGGCGATCTCGCCGGCAATGGCCGCCACGCCTGGGTCTTCGCCTGCCATGCGCGCCGCTTCGGCATTCGACGCCACGGCCTGGCGCTCGATACCCGGGTAATTCTGGTTGAGCCAGGCGTTGCACTGCGCCAGCGCCTGCGAGTGGGCGCAGATGCGGGTCACGCCGTCCATGCTGCCGCCCTTGGTCATCAGGCTGTGGTGCACCGGAATCGCCACCTCGCCGCTGATGGTCAGCGTCGTCTGCAGCAGCAGGTCCAGCGTGCGGTTGATCACGCCTTCGGAAGAGTTCTCGATCGGCACCACGCCAAAATCGGCGGTGCCGGCCTCGGCGTCGCGGAACACTTCATCGATGGAGACGCAAGGCAGCCCCTCGATCGCGTGGCCAAACTGCTGGTAGACGGCCTGTTCGCTGAACGTGCCGGCCGGGCCGAGATAGGCGACCACCACGCGCTTTTCCAGCGCGCGGCAAGCCGACATCACTTCACGGAAAATGGTCTGGATATCGGCGCCCTGCAAGGGGCCGGGATTGCGCTCGGCCGCGCGGCGCAGCACCTGCGCCTCGCGCTCGGGACGGAACACCGGCGCGTTGGTCTCGGCCTTGACATGGCCCACTTCCTGCGCGACGCGGGCGCGCTGGTTCAGCAGGTCGAGAATCTGCGCATCGATGGCATCGATTTTCTGGCGCAGTGGCAGCAACTTGTCGTCACTCATTTCGCTCTTTCTTGTTCAATGGCTTGCGCCCCGCCCTGCCTTGCGCAGGTGACGGCATGGCGCCGCTATCCGGCGGCAGCCATCGCCGCACCGGGAAAGCGGCCCGCCCGCAGGCAAAAATCAGCCGTGCTTGCGTTCGAATTCTTTGAGGTAATCGACCAGGGCCTGTACGCCCTCGATCGGCATCGCGTTGTAGATCGATGCGCGCATGCCGCCGACCGACTTGTGGCCTTTCAGCTGCAGCAGCCCGCGCTCCTTGGCGCCGGCGAGGAATGCGTCATTCAGCGACTCGTCGCGCAAGAAGAACGGCACGTTCATCCGCGAACGGCAATCTTTTGCAATACGGTTGCTGTAGAAATCGGTGCCGTCGAGATAGCCGTACAGCAGTTCGGCCTTGACGATGTTGCGCTGTTCCATCGCCGCCACGCCGCCCTGGCGCTTCAACCACTGGAACACCAGGCCGGCGATATAGATCGCGTAGGTCGGCGGGGTGTTGTACATGGAGTCGTTGTCGGCCACGATCTTCCAGTCGAAGGCCGAGGGACAGATCGGCAGCGCGTGGCCCAGCAGGTCCTCGCGCACGATGACGATGGTCACGCCGGCCGGGCCGATGTTCTTCTGGGCGCCGCCGTAGATGACGCCGTACTTCGACACGTCGACCTCGCGCGACAGGATGTGCGAGGACATGTCGGCCACCAGCGGCGCGCCGTTGGTGTCGACGGCCACATCCGGCGTGTATTGGTATTCGACGCCGTCGATGGTCTCATTGCTGCAGATGTGGACGTAGGCCGCATCCTTCGACAATGCCCAGTCGGCACGCGCCGGGATGCTGGAAAACTTGTGGTCGGCCGACGAAGCGGCGACGTTGACGGTGCAGTAACGGGCCGCCTCCTTGATCGACTTGGTCGACCACGAACCGGTGTTGATGTAGTCGGCCACGCCCGGCGCATGCTGGCCGGCAGGAGAACGCAGCGCCGCCAGGTTCATCGGGATGATGGCGTTCTCGGCGATCGCCCCGCCCTGCAGGAACAGCACCTTGTAGTTCGAGGGCACCGCCAGCAGATCGCGCACATCGGCCAATGCCGCCTCGATGATGGACATGTATTCCTTGCCGCGATGGCTCATCTCCATCACGGACATGCCGCTGCCATGCCAGTCCAGCATTTCATCGGCTGCCTGCTGCAGCACTTCCTTGGGCAATACCGCCGGGCCGGCGGAAAAGTTGTAAACCATATCTGCGATCACAATCAAAAAAGGCGGCTCACCTGATATGAACCGCCTTGCGTTGCAACGTATTACGCGTCTGCGGCGGGTGTTTCGCCACCGGCAGCTTCCGTCCCTTCCGCGCCTTCGGCAGTTTCGCCGCGCTCGTCCTCGACATCCGATTCGACCACGCGCTGCAGGCCCGACAGCTTGGTGCCGTCTTCCACCGCGATCAGGGTCACGCCCTGGGTGGCGCGGCCCATTTCGCGGATCTCCGATACGCGGGTGCGGATCAGCACGCCGCCGGTCGTGATCAGCATGATCTCGTCGGTCGGCTCGACCAGGGTAGCGGCCACGACCTTGCCGTTGCGCTCGCTGGTCTGGATCGCGATCATGCCCTTGGTGCCGCGGCCGTGGCGGGTGTACTCGGTGATCGGGGTACGCTTGCCGAAACCGTTCTCGGTCGCGGTCAGCACCGACTGCTGCTCGTTCTCGGCCACCAGCAGGGCGATGACCTGCTGCGTTTCTTCCAGGTTCATGCCGCGCACGCCGCGCGCGGTGCGGCCCATCGGACGCACGTCGTTCTCGTCGAAGCGCACCGCCTTGCCGGAATCGGAGAACAGCATCACGTCATGCGCGCCATCGGTCAGCGCGGCGCCGATCAGGAAGTCGCCCTCGTCAAGGTCGACCGCGATGATGCCGGCCTTGCGCGGATTGCTGAAGTCCGACAGCGGGGTCTTCTTGACAGTGCCCAGGCTGGTCGCCATGAACACGTAGCGGTCTTCCGGGAAGGTCCGGTTCTCGCCCGACAACGGCAGCACCACGGTGATCTTCTCGCCGTCCTGCAGCGGGAACATGTTGACGATCGGCTTGCCGCGCGAGTTGCGCGAACCCTGCGGCACTTCCCACACCTTCAGCCAGTACAGGCGGCCGCGGTTGGAGAAGCACAGGATGTAGTCGTGCGTATTGGCGATGAAGAGCTGGTCGATCCAGTCGTCATCCTTGGTCGCCATGGCCTGCTTGCCGCGGCCGCCGCGCTTTTGCGCGCGGTATTCGGAGACCGGCTGCGACTTCATGTAACCGGTGTGCGACAGCGTCACGACCATGTCCTGCGGCGTGATCAGGTCTTCCGTGCCGAGGTCGGTGGCATTGAGTTCGATGGTCGAACGGCGCTCGTCCTTGGCGCCGATGCCGTAGTCGTTCTTGCCGGCATTGAGCTCGTCGGTGATGATCGCGGTCACGCGCGCCGGCTTGGACAGGATGTCGAGCAGATCGGCGATCTGCGCCATCACGTCCTTGTACTCATTGACGATCTTGTCCTGCTCCAGGCCGGTCAGGCGTTGCAGGCGCATCTGCAGGATTTCCTGGGCCTGCTCGTCGGACAGCTTGTACAGCCCGTCGGACTGGATGCCGTAATGGGCCGGCAGGCTTTCCGGACGGAAGGCCTCGATGCCGCCTTCATTGGTTTCGCCTGCGCGCGCCAGCATCTCGCGCACGGTCGACGAATCCCAGGCGCGCGCCATCAGCTCGGTCTTGGCGATCGGCGGCGTGGGCGCGGCGCGGATGATGGCGATGAAATCGTCGATGTTGGCCAGCGCAACCGCCAGGCCTTCCAGCACGTGGCCGCGTTCGCGCGCCTTGCGCAGCTCGAACACGGTACGGCGGGTGACCACCTCGCGGCGGTGCGACAGGAAGCATTCCAGCAGTTGCTTCAGGTTCAGCAGGCGCGGCTGGCCATCGACCAGCGCCACCATGTTCATGCCGAAGGTGTCCTGCAACTGGGTCTGCTTGTACAGGTTGTTGAGCACCACTTCCGGCACTTCACCGCGCTTCAACTCGATGACCACGCGCATGCCCGACTTGTCGGACTCGTCGCGCATGTCGGAAATGCCTTCCAGCTTCTTGTCGCGCACCAGCTCGGCGATGCGTTCCAGCAGCGCCTTCTTGTTGACCTGGTAGGGCAGCTCGTCGACGATGATGGCGGTACGGCCTTCGCGCCCGAATTCCTCGAAGTGGGTCTTGGCGCGCATGATCACGCGGCCGCGGCCGGTGCGATAACCGTCGCGCACGCCGGAGACGCCGTAGATGATGCCGCCGGTCGGGAAGTCGGGCGCCGGAACCAGCTCGATGAGTTCATCGATGGTGCAGTCGGCATTGCCCAGCAGGTGCAGCGCGGCGTTGATGACTTCGGTGATATTGTGCGGCGGGATGTTGGTGGCCATGCCCACGGCGATGCCGGAGGAGCCGTTGACCAGCAGGTTCGGGATACGCGTCGGCAGGACCGAGGGTTCCTTTTCCTTGCCGTCGTAGTTGGGCACGAAATCGACGGTTTCCTTTTCGATATCGGCCAGCAGTTCGTTGGCGATCTTGTCCAGGCGGCACTCGGTGTAACGCATCGCCGCGGCGCCGTCGCCGTCGATCGAGCCGAAGTTGCCCTGGCCGTCCACCAGCGTGTAGCGCAGCGAGAAATCCTGCGCCATGCGCACCAGCGTGTCATAGATCGAGGCGTCGCCGTGCGGGTGGTACTTGCCCATGACTTCGCCGACCACGCGGGCGCATTTGACGAACGGGCGGTTCCACACGTTGTTCATCTCATGCATCGCGTACAGCACGCGGCGGTGTACCGGCTTCAAGCCGTCGCGCACATCCGGCAGTGCCCGTCCCACGATCACGCTCATGGCGTAATCGAGGTAACTCTTGCGCATCTCTTCTTCGAGGGAAATGGGGATGGTTTCTTTAGCGAATTGATCCATTGGAGAGTCGAAAGATGTTTCCCGGTCTTAAAAAAACCATACCGGGCGGGCCATGCCCTTGGACGTAATCTGAACAGTGCATTCTAGCATGCCGCAGGGCTGAACCACCTGCTTGGGAACCCCGCAGCCGCATACCCGTCATCGCCTCGCGCCATGGATCGGCCGCAACCTGCCCGCTGCGAACGATGGCCTATATATTATTAGCGGCCAGATAGCCTGGAGGACCCGGATTGCCGGCAAAACATTTTCCATAAGACAACATCGCGACGGGAATGAGGCTTCCGGGAGGTTTCTTTGAAATCGGATTCCCTGAACCCTGAAACGGGAGGGATCTGAACCTTCACTCGCATCGATATGGCATGCAAAAGGCAACTTCCATGGTCATGCAAGGATTGGCGAACTACATGAAAAATAAGGATTTTCTTGCTGAAAAGGTGATTTTTTAAGCTCTTCGGCGACAAAAATGCCGCTAAAAAAGCGCGTTGCGCGGAAACAACACAGTCCCAAAAACGTTGTCTGGACCAAATAGCAAGCATCACTCAAGGGCAATCCCTGTGGCAGAATGGCGGCTAAGTTCATCGCATGCCACCTAGGAAACAAGGGGCTGTGACGACCTGAACACATGATATTATTCATTTTTTTGATGTCGTAATCTTGTAGCGCAGTTTATCTGCGGATATCTCACCCGAGAGGAGAAACATGAACAAATTAGCAAAACTCGTCTTCGCTGCTGCGTCCGCAGCCATCGCTCTGTCTGCCACCGCTCAGGAAATCAAGGACATCAAGGTCCGTCCGGGCAGCGCATACCTGCAAGATGGCCGTGACGTCGTTACCCGCAGCGGTTACGGTCTGTGCTGGCAAACCGCCTATGTGAACGGCCCTTGCGAAGAGCCGCCTGCACCGGCACCGGTTGCTGCTGCCGCTCCTGCTGCTCCTGCTGCCGCTCCTGCTGCTCCGACATCCGAAAAAGTGACCTACGCTGCTGACGCGTTCTTCGACTTCGACAAGGCAGTCCTGAAGCCTGCCGGCAAGGCCAAGCTGGACGAGCTGGTCGGCAACCTGAAGGCGATCAACCTGGAAGTCATCATCGCTGTCGGCCACACCGACTCCGTTGGCTCGGTTGCCTACAACCAGAAGCTGTCGGTTCGCCGCGCTGAAGCTGTCAAGGCATACCTGGTTTCCAAGGGTGTCGAAGCCAACCGCGTCTACACTGAAGGCAAGGGCAAGTCGCAACCGGTCGCAGACAACAAGACTGCAGCTGGCCGCGCCAAGAACCGCCGCGTGGAAATCGAAGTTGTGGGTACCCGCAAGTAATCGATTGACGCTACAAGGCCTCAATGAACCCCGCTTCGGCGGGGTTTTTTTATGCCTATTTGATTTCCGGCCATCCGACACCCGCTCCTGTTTCGGCTATCATTGCGCCTATGAATGCGACCAATGCCGACCCCCAAGAACTCCAGAAATTCAGTGAGCTGGCCCACCGCTGGTGGGATCCCGGCTCCGAATTCCGCCCCCTGCACGAGATCAATCCGCTGCGCCTGGAATGGATCAATGCCCGCGCGCCGCTGGCCGGCAAGAAAGTGCTCGATATCGGCTGCGGCGGCGGCATCCTGGCCGAATCGATGGCGGCCAAGGGCGCCAACGTCACCGGCATCGACCTGTCCGACAAGGCCCTGAAGGTTGCCGACCTGCACAGCATGGAATCCGGCGTGCAGGTGCGTTACGAAAAGATCGCCGCGGAAGACATGGCCGCACGCGAACCCGGGCAATTCGATGTCGTCACCTGCATGGAAATGCTGGAACACGTGCCCGATCCGTCTTCCATCGTGCGCGCCTGCGCCACCCTGGTCAAACCCGGTGGCAAGGTATTTTTCTCGACACTCAACCGCAATCCCAAGGCTTACCTGCTGGCGATCATCGGCGCCGAATACCTGCTGCGCATGCTGCCCAAAGGGACCCACGATTACGCCAAGTTCATCACCCCGGCCGAACTGGGGCGATATATCCGCCAGGCGGACCTGGATATCGATGCCTTCAAAGGCATGAGCTACAACCCGATCACCAAGATCTATTCGCTCAACAACGATACCGACGTCAACTATCTGGTCGCCTGCACCCGGCCGCTCGCCTGAACGGCCGCAGCAGTTGCCGGGCGCCGCTGCCCATGCGCGGCGCCCTTCCTCCAACCCCATCCTGTGACGCACCATGCCGCTACGCCCACCGCGCGCCATCCTGTTCGACCTCGACGGCACGCTTGCCGACACCGCCCCCGACCTCGCCGCCGCGGCCAATTTCCTGCGCAGCGAACACGGCCTTGAACCGGCGCCTTACGAAGTGCTGCGCCCTGTCGCATCGGCCGGCGCGCGCGGACTGATCGGCGCCGCGCTGGATATCCACCCCGGCCACGCCGAGTACGAGTCCCTGAAAGTACGCTTCCTGGACCGTTACGAAGCCAACATGGCCGCCCACAGCAAACTGTTCGACAATATCCCCGACATGCTGGCCCAGCTGGAAGCGCGCGGCATCGCCTGGGGCATCGTCACCAACAAGGCCGCCCGCTTTACCGATGCGCTGGTGCCGCAGATCGGCCTGGGGCATGCCGCCTGCGTGGTCTCGGGCGACACCACGCCGCATCCCAAACCGCACCCCGCCCCCCTGCTGGAAGCGGCCAAACGCTTGCAACTGGCGCCGGAGGATTGCTGGTACGTCGGCGATGACTTGCGCGATGTGCAAGCCGGCAAGGCTGCCGGCATGCCCACCGTGGCGGCGGCCTGGGGCTATTGCGGCCACTCCGCACCGGCCTCCTGGGATGCCGACGCGCTGCTGCACGAGCCGCAAAAACTGCTGGAACTGCTGGGGCCTGCGCCGATCTGATTTGCGCAGGGCCGATGGCAAGCCCCGCCCCGTTCAATCGGCTGCCGCGCGCAGCCGATTTGCATTCCGCCACCACGCTTGCTTGCCCCTATTTCGAGATCTATGCTCCACGCTTGCCGATGCCGCATTAGAATGATGCAAGTGGCCAACCATACCGCCACCTGTTCTTCGCACACATAACAAATATCGTTGAACGCACCGGTGCCGCCCGCCTGCTCCTGCGCAGCGCCTTCGCCGCCCGGTTGCATCGAGAAGGAACATCCAGCATGGCAAATCCAGGCATTGCAGCAACCCTCAACAACTGGAAATCGCAGCAGCGCTTGCGCCGCCCGCTCAAATGGCTCGCCTGGATCCTGGTTGTCCTGCTCGCGCTGGCCGCCGCCAGTTGGCTGGCGCTGCCGTCCTTCATCAAAAAGATCGCCATCGAGCAGACCCAGGAAAAGATAGGCCGCAAGCTCGACATCGGCAAAATCGACTTCAACCCGTTCCGGCTGGCGCTGACCGTCTCCGATGTCACGCTCTACGAACCGGACCAGAAAACGCCCTTCTTCGCGGCCAGGAGCCTGCTGGTCAACGCCTCTTCCGCCTCCCTCTTCCGCCTGGCACCGGTACTCGACGAAATCAAGCTGACCGCGCCCGACGTGCACGTGGTACGCCTGGACGCCGAGGGCATCGGCCACTACAACTTCTCCGATATCCTCGAGCGCATCGATGCCATGCCCAAGAGCGATTCGAAGTCGCAGTTCTCGCTGGCCAACGTGCAACTGCAGGACGGCAAGATCCGCTTCGAAGACAAGGTCACCGGCAAAGACATCAACGTCCAGGCGCTGCAGATCGGCCTGCCCTTCATTTCCAACCTGCCCGGCAGCATCGACAGCTCGGTGCAGCCCCAGCTCTCGGCCGACATCAACGGCACGCCCTTTCATCTGCAGGGACGCAGCAAGCCTTTCGCCAGCACCCAGGAATCGACCTTCGCCATCGACATCGACCAGCTCGATGTGGTCAGCTACCTGCCCTTCGTCCCCGTTGCGCTGCCGGTCAAGCTGCAAAGCGCCAAGCTCACGACCAAACTGGACCTGGGCTTCGTCCGCACCGACGGCAAACCCAAGGTGGCACTGAGCGGCGATCTCGCCCTGGAAGACATCTCGGTGCAGGACAAGAGCCAAGCCCAGTTGTTCAAGGCCAAGAAACTGGCCGCCAACATCAAGCAGTTCGATGTGCTCAATGCCAGCGGCGAGATCGCGCAAATCAGCCTGGAAGCGCCGCAAGTGTGGGCAGCGATGAATGCGCGCGGCGACATCAACTGGGTACGGGCGCTGGCCTCGGGCCAAACTGCCAAACCCGCCAAGCCCGCCCAGGCAAGCGATGCGCCGGCGGCGCAAACTCCCGCCCCCAGCGCCGCTGAAAAGAAAGACGCCGCCATCCTCGTCCAGCAACTCAGCGTACGCGACGGCGAAATCAACTGGCGCGACGAAGCCAACGCAGCGCCCGCGCAAAACGTACAACTGAGCCAATTCAGCGTCGACGCGTCCCAACTCTCGACCGACGCCGACGCCAAACCCGCCGCGCTGAAAATCTCCCTGGTCGAGAACGGCCGCGGCAAGCTGGCGTTCGACGGCGACATCGCACCGCTCAAGCCGCAGCTCAACGGCAAGCTGACGCTGGACGGCATCGACATCGCCGGCTACCAGAATTACCTGAACCGCTCGCTGGCAGCCAATGTATCCGGCGCCTTGTCCGGCGCTTCAACGATCCAGTTCCAGGATAAGCAACTCAAGCTGAGCGATACCAGCCTCGACCTCGCCAACCTCAAGCTGGCGCCCAAGGTAAAAAATGCCAACGCCATCACGGTCAAATCGATCGCCTTGCAACAAGCCTCGCTCGACCTGGCCGCGCATCTGGCGCAAGCCGACGCCATCCGCATCAGCGGGCTGAGCGGCGATATCCGGCGCGAAGGCGACGGCAGCTTCAACCTGCAACGGCTGCAGGCGGCAGCCCCTGCCCCCGCCGCCGCGGAGCGCGCACCCGAGCCATCCGGCAACAAGGCGCCGGCCAAGGGAACGCCGCCATCGCCATGGGTGGCGCGCCTGAACACCTTCAGCCTGGCCGACAGCAGCCTCAACTTTGAAGATGCGGCCGCCGGCGCCAAGTCCCGCTTGAAGATCCACGGCATCAACCTGCAAGTGCAGAACCTTTCCAGCAAGCTCGACCGCGACACCAAGTTGAGCCTGCAAGCCCAGTTCGACAAGAGCGGCAAACTCGACATCAACGGCCAGGCCGCGCCGCAGTTAAAGGACATCAACCTCAACCTGGATGCGAAAAGCCTGCCTATCGCCCCCTTCCAGGGCTACTTCGCCAATGCGCTCAACGTCACGCTGACCAGCGGCTTGCTCAGCGCCAAGGGCAAGCTGGCCGTCACGCCGCCGCTGGAGCAGCGGAAGTTCGCGCTCAGCTACAACGGCAGCGCCGCCGTCAACAACCTGCGCATGCAAGACAAGATCACCTCCACCGACTTCCTGCGCTGGCGCGCGCTCGACCTCAGCGGCATCCGCGCCAAGCTGGGCGGCCGTACGCAAATCTCGCTGGACAAGATCGCGCTGACCAACTTCTACGCGCGCACCATCCTGTCCGAGAAAGGCCGTCTGAACCTGCAGGACATCCTGGTGTCCGACGCGCAATCGCAAGGCTCGATCACCAATGCCGACAAGCAGGACAACAAAGAACCCAAGGACACCGCCAGCGCGCCCAAGACCGTCACCTCGGCCGCCCCGGTAACCGCCGCCGCCGATCCGAATGCGCCGATCGTGCGCATCGGGCAAGTCGTGCTGGCCGCCGGCAACATCAACTACACCGACAATTTCGTCAAGCCGAACTACACCGCCAACATGACCGACCTGGCCGGCACCATCGGCGAAATCTCGTCGGAGAAACCGCAACCGGCGCCCGTCAACATCAGCGGCAAGATCGACAACGACGCCCCGTTGCAGATTTCCGGCTCGCTCAATCCGCTGTTCAAGCCCATGTTCCTCGACATCAAGGCCAGCGCCAACGGCGTGCAGTTGCCGCGCCTGACGCCCTACTCGGCCAAATACGCCGGCTACCCGATCACCAAGGGCAAGCTGTCGATGGATGTGCAATACAAGATCGAGAACGACAAACTGGTCGCCGAAAACGACGTGCGCATCGAACAACTCACCTTCGGCGAACGCGTCGACAGCCCCGACGCCACCAAGCTGCCGGTGATGCTGGCGGTTTCGCTGCTCAAGGACCGCAATGGCAACATCAACCTCAACCTGCCGATCTCGGGCTCGCTCTCCGACCCGCAGTTCTCGGTCGGCGGCATCATCTTGCGCGTGTTCGTGAACCTGATCGTCAAGGCCGTCACCTCGCCGTTCGCGCTGATCGGATCGATGTTCAACGGCTCCGACGACATCGGCGAACTGCGGTATATCGAATTCGCTCCCGGCTCGGCCGAGATCACCCCGGAAATCCGCAAGAAGCTTGACGCCCTCGGTTACGTCCTCAACGAACGCCCCGGCATCAAGCTCGACATCACCGGCCGCGTCGATCCCAAGATCGATGACCAGGGCCTGCGCCAGGAAGCCCTGAACCGCCAGATGCGCACCCTCAAGCGCAAGGATCTGATGGACAAGGAAGGCCAACCTGCCGGCGCAGTGCAAATCAGCGATGCCGAGCGCCCCAAGTATCTCGAACGGGTCTACAAGGACGCGAAGTTCAAGAAACCGCGCAACATGATCGGCCTGGCCAAATCGCTGCCGCCGGAAGAAATGCAAAAGTTGATCACCGACAACACGGAAGTCACGCAAGACGACCTGCGCAACCTGGCCCAGCGCCGCGCCGACCAGGTCCGTAATTACCTGCAGGAACAAAGCGTGATCCCCGCCGAACGCATTTTCCTGATCGCCCCCAAACTCAGCGCCGACGGCATCCCGGACAAGGAAGCCACCACCCGGGTCGACCTCGGCATCCAATAAGGCAGGAAACAGCACCGGAAGACTTGATAAAACCGAAAGCGCCCCTACAGTAGGTTATAATTCCCTTTCTGCGTTTCTGCGGGGGCGACTTGGTTTCGACGTGGGTTGCAAAGCAGCGCGGGGCATACCGAGGCCTGATTACCTCGTAAATACAGTCAGAACGTAAATAACTGCTAACGATAACTCGTACGCACTGGCCGCTTAATCGCGGTTAGCTCCACACCATCTCGTCTCTGGGGTGGGCTGGCAACAGCAGTGGAGTCATTTACAGAGAATCGCCTCGGAACGGGTCACTTGAACCGGGGTTAAATCCAAGGTGACTAGCCTTGCCGCAGCGTGTGCGTCCGCGGCGGCCGGGTTAAATCAAATGACAGCACTAAGTATGTAGAACCGTCTGTAGAGTGCTTGCGGACGCGGGTTCGATTCCCGCCGCCTCCACCAACAAAAGGAAATGGCCCCATCGGGGCCATTTCCTTTTGTTTTTGATGCTCCGAGAACCGAATCCGCGTCCGGCACGGACGCGGGGCGAGCCGGGGGTTGCGCGACGCATGCGTCACGCCCGGCGAGCGGATTGCGCTTGCAAGCGCAATCCCGGGAGATTCCCGCCACCCCGCCCCCATCGGGGCCATTTCCTTTTGTTTTTGATGCTCCGAGAACCGAATCCGCGTCCGGCACGGACGCGGGGCGAGCCGGGGGTTGCGCGACGCACGCGTCGCGCCCGGCGAGCGGATTGCGCTTGCAAGCGCAATCCCGGGAGATTCCCGCCACCCCGGCCCCATCGGGGCCATTTCCTTTTGTTTTTGATGCTCCGAGAACCGAATCCGCGTCCGGCACGGACGCGGGGCGAGCCGGGAGTTGCGCGACGCACGCGTCGCGCCCGGCGCGCGGATTGCGCTTGCAAGCGCAATCCCGGGAGATTCCCGCCACCCTGCCCCCATCGGGGCCATTTCCTTTTGTTTTTGATGCTCCGGGAACCGAATCCGCGTCCGGCACGGACGCGGGGCGAGCCGGGGGTTGCGCGACACATGCGTCGCGCCCGGCGAGCGGATTGCGCTTGCAAGCGCAATCCCGGGAGATTCCCACCTCCACGACATGGCCCCCGATGGGGTGACAACAATAGTCGGATTCACTCGCGTTCAAAGTTGCGGTGCCCCTCGAGGCGCCGCCGGTGCTGCGTGGGCAGTGACGTAGAACGCAATGACCAGGCAGATGGCATAGATGCTGGCAGAAAGCCATCCGACCGCTCGGAAGTGGTTGCCGCTCACGAACAGCGCTGCCATGACCGGCCCCAGCCCCTGGCCGATGAAGACAGCGGCATTGGCCAGACTCGTGAGGCGCCCGGTCGGATCCAGTTCGGCAGACAAGGCAAACAGGTAAGTCAGTCCGAAGAACCACACCGCCATCACCAGCGCCGCCGCCGCCGCATAGACCAGCGGTGTCTGGCCGTGCACGATGGCCAGCGAGGCCACGATAGAGCCAACAAACCCGATCACCTGTGCTGGCAGGTGCCCCAGACGTTTCCCCAATATGCCCGCGCTGGCCGCGCCAGCTGCCCCAGCCAGCGTGCTCAGACCGAGAATTGCACCAATCACGTGACCGGGCAGGCCGATGGAGACACCGATACGCTCCTGATAAACCCACAGCACGCCATGCCCGGCAAAGAGCAAACCGAACAAGACCAGCAACAAGGTGGTCCGTAGAGTGAGCGGAGGCGCCGCCAACGGCTCAGCGCTGCGAACAGGCAAGCGGGCCTGGCGCGGGATCAGACGCGTCATGGCCAAGGCCGGCATCACCATCAGCGGGAAACTCAAGAATACCGCACCGACGCCGGCAGCCGAGATCAGCAGCGGCGTAGCGCCAATCGAGATCGCCCCCCATAGCAGAAGCATGATGTTGGTGGCCGCATAGGTTCGATCCTTGTTGCTGCGTTGCGCGCTGGTGGCATACACCACCGTTTGCGCCACACCGCCGCCGAAACCGGCCACCGCGCGGGAAGCGCACAACAGCCAGTACTCGCCGTGCAAGGCGCTCAGCGCACTCCCTCCAGCCAGCAGCAGCAAGCCGCACTGACACAATCGGCGCCGGTCCCAACGATTGACCACCAGCGCGGAACTACCGCAGCCGATGGCCATGGCGATCAGTTCAGCGCCAAACAACATGCCCATCTGCTGCAGGCTCACCCCCCAATGATCGACCAACGCGCCGCCCAGCACCGGTTGCATCTGCAACGTACCTACGCCGATCATCATCAGGAACCCCAACAGACCGAGCGTCTTGCCGCTGTCGACGTTGTGGCTTGCCTCTGTCTTATGTTGCTGGCTCATCATGTTCTCCTGTGGTGGCCTGAATCAGAACTCGTAGGCGTAACGCGCCTGCACGATCAGGCTGTTGCGGGTGCGATTGCGCACGTGGCTTTCGGTATAGCTGTTGATCCACAAGGCATCGCGCTTGTCACCACGATGGATGGTAAACATCGCGCCAAGGCCCACACCCAGCACCTGTTCGCGCGAATCGGCCATGTCCATTCCATTGGTCTTGCTGTCGGTGAGTTGCTTGAAGTAGTAGCTGTTCAAGCCCAGTCGCACATCGCGCATCACCTCATAGGAAGTGGTCAGATTGATCCAGGCCGCCTGTCCGGCCTGGGTGTCGCGCACGGTTTGCCCCTGGTAGGCCAGAGGCGCGCTGCCCGCCGGCTGGGTGTTCTTGAAGTTGTAGAGATAGTGCAGGCGCCAGCTGATTTCCCAGCGCGGTGCGGGCAGCAGCGTCGCGGCCCAGTAGGGGTTGATCGAGTAATAGCCGGCCCCCTGGTTGAGGTCGTTGTTGCGGTTGTAGTGCCCCGTGGGCAGCAGGAAAGATAACTCCAGACGCTGTGAGTAAAGCGGCCCGGTCGCGCCCATCACGGGGGCGAATTGCAGGGATGGACCAATGGTCAGATCGCCGATGCTGGTTCCGCCCCCGGTCAGCGTTGCGCCAGGCTGACCAAAGCGCCCATCCAGGTAAACCACTGGCAGGATTGCGTTCATGCCAAGCGTGGCATTGCCGATACGAATGGGCGAGGTATAGGAAAGGTGATTGACCAGGGTCAGGGCGTCAATGCGCGGATCCTTGAAGGCGGCCGAATCTCGTCCGCTGCCATCCTTGATGGCATTCCCGTTGGAGTAACGCAGCGCGGGCAGGTAGACCCAGCCGGGCTCGGTGCGCGAAAAACCATCCATGAAACTGGTTTCGCCCAGGTTCAGTCCCTGCGGCTGCGATACCGTGGGTGCAATGCCGCTGGCCTGCGCCAGCGCATGGTCGGCGCCCAGTGCCAGGCTGGCACCGATGAGAGTGATGAGAATGAGATGACGGAAAGCCCGGCGCTTTCCCGATGGCACTTGCATGGTTGTCTCCGATATGAGGCGATCTGCGGATCGCTGTCTTGTTATGGTGAAACCCGAAGCCGCCTTGCCTACCTGTCTGGGCAGTGCTGTCAAGCGGTCTGATCAAGTTCCTGGCAAGTGTAGAAGCAATGCCGGAGCGGCTCTTTTGCCTGAGCGACGCGTTCTTTGTTGAAAGTGACCTGTGTCAAGAGCTGGAGCTCGAGCGGATTCATGACAAAGAAAAAAACGCACGCAGACACGAAAACGGCCCGCCAAAGCGGGCCGAATCGTTCAGACGAAGCGACGCAGGATCTTTCAGCAGCGCGCAGCCATCCTGCACTCACGAGGACTGAGGCCATAGGCCTGCTTGAAGGCATGGCTGAAGTGGGCCGCATTACTGAAGCCCCAGCGGAAAGCGATTTCGGTGATGGTGCAGCCGGCCTGCTCGCTATCCTGCAAATCCTTGAGACTCTGTGCCAGCCGACGCTGCCAGAGATACTGGGCCACCGTCATGCCAGTCTCGTCGCCGAACATGCGGTGGATCTGCCGGCTGGAATAACCGAATGCTTCGGCAATGCGCGCGACGGTAAGATGTTCGTCACCCAGGTGTTCATCGATGAATTGCACAATCCGCTGGCGCAAACCGATGGCGACGCCAGCCGGATGGTCGTTGCTGGCTTCCAGGGCCGAGGCCACCAGTTGCAGGATGCTGTTGGCCACTACGTTGCCTGAACGCAAGGGCATGGTGTGGCATTCGCGGAAGGCGCTGCTGATCTGCTCACGCACCATGCGCTCAATTCCGGTGCGACCGAAGCTGCGTGCAGCAAGATGGCCCAGTGCGGCTTGCAGAGGCGGTTCGGCAGAGCGCGGATGCAGCAGCACCAGATGCTCGCCCTCCCCTTCACTGGCAATGGAAAAGGCGCGCGAGGTGTCGTAGAGACTCCAGTCCCCTGGACGCAAGACATCCTGCCGCTGGCCCTGGCGAAATACGCTGGTGCCGCGCGTCTGCAGGACGATCATGGCAGCGCTCGGAGCATCCTGCGGCATCTTTGCCGGCTGGCGCAGATAACGGCATGCATCGCTGCGCACCCGGCATAGACTGGCGTCGCCCAGGTCGCCATATTCGATACAGCCACGAAAATCTTGCGAATCGCCAGGGCTGAAGCTGATGTCCGAGGCAGCCAGATCATCCGGGTCACGCGCCACATAAGTGCTCAGCCAGGTTTTCCAGATCTGGCTACGTTCTGTTTGTGCGATGTCGTCGGTGACGACGACAGCCAGTCTTGCCATGCTGATCTCCTTGGCCAGCGTCTTCGCTGCGCTTCATGACGCAACTCACGTGTGCATTACTCTTCTTGTTGCCTGCAGCCTTCTGCTTGTGGTCCGGGTCAGGCGCTTGCGCGTCTGTCCTCGTCGCCGCCAATGCTCTGCATACCGGTGGCAATATCCCGGCTGCCGGTGGCCAGCACGCTGGCCAGGATGGGAATGTGGGCCTCTTCGGCACTACCCGGCAGGACGAAACTGAGACTGCCGATGGGCTGGCGCGTATCTCCCAACAACGCCACGGCGATGCCGATGCGATCCGGATCGATCTCGCCGAAGGACACCGCATAACCGACCTTGCGCAACTGCGACTGCTGGCTGCGGAACTGCTCCCAGGAGTCGGCCATGCCACTGCTGCGCAATTGCTCCTGGTGGCGTTCGTAGAGCCGCTTGAGGCGGCGCGTCGGTTCATGTGCCAGGATGATGCGCGAAGTCGCGCCAAGAAACAGCGGCATCGGCCTGCCGCGCTCGTAGCTGATCAGCGATTGCGGGCCTTTGGTATGTACCTGGTGGATGCATAGCACGGTATCGGCGAAGGCGCGGCATAGGAGCACCACCGAGCCATCCGGTGCATAGCCGGCCAGCCGGTTCATCACCGGGCGCGCGCTCAAGAGCAGCGGATCGGTCAACTGGATCTGGCGATCCAGTTGCAGGATGGCCGGCCCCAGAATGTAGTACCCGCCGCCGCTGGCAGCCACCAGCCCAACCTCTTCCAGCGCCAGCACGTAACGGTAGGCGGTGCTCATGGAAACCTCTAGCGTGCGGGCAATCTGCTCCACGGTCCAGGCTGGCGTCTCCAGCGTGAAGAGGCGCAGTACGCTTAACGATCGGTCGGTTGCCATGGCTTTCCTGTACATCTTACCGGGTCGGCGCTCAGGTCCGAATCCAGGCGCGGCCCCACGAATTGAGGGTGTATTCATTGTGGGGCCAGACGCCGGGCACGGCGTCGATGGCGACGCGATCGATCTCGGCCGAGATTTCCAGGCGGTTGCCATCCGGATCGGTGACCATAAAGAACAGGTTGTTGCCTGGTCCATGACGGCCCGGCCCGAAGAAGATGGGAATTCTCAAGCGCGCAAACCGATCGCCCCAGTCGCGAATGTTATTCCATTCATTGGTCTCGTAGCAATGATGATCCCATTCATTGCGCGATCCACGGAAGAAAGCCAGAGAATGATGCTCGTCGTCCGAGCGCAGGAAGACCACCATGACTTGCCCGCTCTCTTCATCAATGACCTCGTCGGAGACCGTGAAGCCAACCTGTTCAATGTAGAAGCGCACCACCTCATCGAGCTGGGTAGTCTGGAACACGGCGTGCTGCAGGCGGGCCGGCATGGCATCGGCCTGGCGCGGCGCGCGAGCCAGGCCATAGACGGTCAAGCGCCCTTGCGGATCGGCGATGCTGAAGGCCCCGGCTTGCAGCAAGGGATCATCGACGCCGCGCATGGCCACGCCATTGCGCGCCAGTCGCGTGATCAGCGCGTCCAGGGCGTCGGCATCGCGCAGGGCATAGGCCGGATACATTAGGCCAGCCGGTCCGGCCGAGATCACGGCGGCACGGCTGCCGCCGAGCAACACGTGGCATTCTTGCTCACGGCTGGCCTGCAGATCCATATGCTGGCTATAGAAGAGCGCCAGCGCATCTGGATTCGGACTGGTGATGTGCAGATGATGCAGTTGCGCCGGGCTGTGCGATTGCATGCTCATATCGGGTTTCCTTATTCGGCTAAGGCAGTGGGACGAACCAGGGCGCTTGCTTCGACAATGCCCTCTGCGCTGGCGGTGGCGGTGGCGGCGGCCGGTGTCGAGTGCAGCCTAAAGCTGTCCATGCAGGCCTGGGCAAAAACGGCTTCCTGGGCGACGGTAAAACTGCCGGCGACGTAGCGGTCAGGGCGCACCAGCACAATGGCTGCCCCCAAGGACTTGAAGAAGGCTTGGGCCTGGTCCTCAACGTCCACGCATTGCACCACGCCCGGACTATCAATGGCAGCAACCGCAGCCTGGCGCGGGACAATGGCAATGCGGCGAGTACCCAGAGCATCCCACAAGGGCGCCTGCAAACCGGCCAGCATCTGTGCTGCTTGCGTACCGAAGGCCAGCAAGGCATAGGCGGGGCCGACCACATCGTCAAGCCGTACGATGCTGCCATCGACGGCCTGCAGTTTTGGCTGCGGACACATGGTTCCTACCAGCTGCTGGCCGCCCGGTTTGCCCTGCCTGACCAGCAAACCCCGGTAATAGCGCGGCTTGGGTTTGAATTTCATCTGCAGGAAGTAGTCACGCAGCGGCGGCACATACGCCACCAGCCGAAAGAAACCGCTGATGGCGGCGGCGTGCCAGCGGCTGCGCGGCGCCATCACTTCACCCAGATTCAGGGCCAGCTTGATCAAGGCCCAGGCATGCGGACGGCGCTCGGATTCATAGGAATCCAGGGCGGCATCGGGCAGGCGCCCGGCGATCACCTCGGCCAGCTTCCAGCCCAGGTTGTGGGCATCACGAATGCCGCTGTTCATGCCTTGGCCAGCATAGGGCGGCGTCAGGTGGGCGGCGTCGCCGGCCAGAAAAACGTTGCCGATGCGCCAGCGTTCGGCCATGCGCGCATGGAAGGTATAGACCACCTTACGCACGATCGTGGTGGGCTTATCGCCGCGGAAGGGACGCAGGAATTCACTAATGCGCTCATCCTGTAGCATCGCATCGGCATCTTCATGCGGATGGATCATCACCTCGAAACGCCGTGTGCGATGCGGCCCCGGCACTTCCACGATGGGGCGCTCGGCATCACAATAGACGCGGGTCTGCCAGAAGGAATCGTCATCGTTCTCGGTATCGAGCACAATCCAGCGCGACTTGAAGGTAGTGCCCGACATGGGGATATCGAGCATGGTGCGGACCGTGCTGCGGCCCCCGTCGCACGCCACCAGATAGCGCGCGCAGACCTTCAATGCCTGGCCTGCGTCATTCCGGATCAGCGCCTCGACTTGCCCGTCCGCCTGCTGGAAGGATGTCAGCTCATGCCCGAAGCGCATCTCCAGCGAAGCGAAACGCTGTCCCCCCTGGCGCAGGGTAGCTTCGAAGAGCGGCTGGCGGAAGGCGTTGCGACGCGGGAAACCGTACTCGCTGCGGGTCGGCTCGACCTTGCCAAAACAATGGCCGCCGGGGCGGGTGAAATAATGCACACCGTATCCCAGCACAACATCCTTCAAGACCTGTTGGTCCATCCCGATGAACTGCATGGTGCGCAGGGATTCATCATCGATGGACACCGCGCGGGGCTCGGCCACGGTCGATGGCTTGCGGTCGATGATGAGGGTGCGGATGCCGGCTTGGCCCAGGACGTTGGCCAGCGTGAGGCCGGTCGGACCGGCCCCGACGATGAGAATATCGACGCTGTGCGTCTGTTGGTCTGTCATAGGTGTCTCTCTCTTCCAAGGCGCCCTGCCCTTTGCGCTGTCATCGCCGTGGGGCCAGAACGCAGGCTCCTACTCAAGCTTCCTGGGCGATCGGATTGACCAGCTTGCCGAGGCCGGAAATCTCGACCTCGACCACATCGCCGGGCTTCATCCACAGCGGCGGCTCGCGGAAGGCGCCCACGCCGCCAGTGGTGCCGGTGATGATGACGTCGCCCGGGTTCAGCTCGGTGAAGGTGCTGCAGTATTCGATCAGCGCCGGGATAGGGAAGATCAGGTCATCGGTGCGCGCCTCCTGCACGACGGTGCCGTTGAGCCGGGTCACCAGGCTCAGTTGCGAGGGATCGCCTGCTTCATCGGGCGTGACCAACCACGGGCCAAAGCCGCCGGTCTGGGGGAAGTTCTTGCCGGGGATGAACTGGATGGTGTGCTTTTGCCAGTCGCGCACGCTGCCATCGTTGTAGCAGGCATAGCCGGCCACGTAATCCAGAGCCTCGGCGGCCTTGACATGACGTGCCTTGCGTCCGATGACCACGGCCAGCTCCCCCTCGAAATCGAGCTTTTCCGACGCATGCGGACGGATGATGGGCTGCAGGTGGCCGGTCTGCGAGTCGGCAAAGCGGGCAAAGATCATCGGATGCTTGGGCAGTTCACGCCCGGTTTCCTTGACGTGCGAAAGGTAGTTGATGCCCACGCACAGAATCTTTTCAGGATCGGGAATGACCGGCAGGAATTGCACTTCGGCAATCGCCAGCGCGCGTCCCTGTTCGGCATCCTGCTGCGCCCGCGCCGCGCCGCCCTGGGCCAGATACTGCTTCAGGCTGCCGGCACCGGCATGGCCCAGATCAACCACCTGCTTGCCTGCCACGAGGCCGAAACCGTCCCTGCCCTGATGGCGAAAACTCGCGAATTTCATGACATCTCCTTTGCTGTTCGAGGGCCCGATCATAATCCCGTCAGCGCGGAGAAGTAAACATAATTATCAAAATAAGATAATTTTTATTGTTTATACATATAAAAACGTCTAAATAAGATATTTATGTTTTTATCATCCACCCAGTTTCCGGGCTCCCTGCGCATCCCCGAATAACTGCGCGATGACCTGGCGCAACCATTTGATTCCGGGATCATTGGCGTAACGCCCATGCCAGTGCTGCATGACGCGGTAAGGCGCTAGCCTGAAGGGCAACTCCACCAGCCGCACCGGATTGTGCTGGGAGACGATGCGGCCGAAGCGCTCCGGCACCAGGGCCAGGTAATCCGAATCGATGATGCTAGAGACCACGCCCAGGTAGTTGGGAATGCGCAAACCCACCTTGCGCTGGATACCCAGGTCTTCCTCGATTTTGCGGTCGATCATGTGATGGCCCGTGCCCTGAGTAGAGATGACCAGATGCCACTCCCGCTCGAAGTCGCGCAGCGACATGCGTCCTCTACGGATACGCGGGTGATCGCGGCTAACCATGCAGATGAAGCGTTCGCTAAACAAGGCTTGCTGATAGAAACCGGCGTCCAGACCGCTGATGTAGCCCAGCGCCAGGTCGATGTGCCCTGATTCGAGGTCCTTGCTGGTGCGCTCGGACACGTAGCTGAGCTCCATGCGGATGGCCGGCGCGGATTGCTTCAGATGCGCCAGCAGCCGGGGAATGATGACGCGCTGGCCGATATCGGTGATGCACAGGCGAAACAGCCGATCCGAGCGCGCCGGATCGAAGCTGACGCGGTGCTGCAAGGTCGAGGTCAGGGTACTCAGCGCTAGCCGCATCGGCCCCGCGATCTGTTCAGCCAACGGGGTCGGCTGCATGCCGCTGGAGGTGCGGGAAAACAGCGGATCGTCGTAGTGCTCGCGCAGCTTGGCCAGCGCCATGCTGACCGCCGGCTGTCCCAGATCCAGGCTGGCAGCGGCCTGGGAAATACTCTTGGTCTTGTAGATTTCGAGAAAGATGCGTAACTGCCGGAGATCGAGATTGTCCATGGCCTTTATCAATATCACTGATTAAAAGTATCAGCATGGACGTATTGATTGATAAAAGTCAAACTCCTAGACTGCCTCGCGATGGTCGCCCGTTTCGTCGCACGCCATCGGCCGCCTGCGCCGCTGCGTTGCCCTCCCTGGCAACGCAGCGGGTGCCAATACAACAAAGACAAACTCGACAAGAAGAGGAAGAGACACATGCAATCCGCTACCCCCATCCAGGTCAGCGAGGTCATCGACGCGCGCCCTGTCGGCATGGTGCAATGGAGCGCCATCGGTACCTGCATCCTGATCGCCGTGCTGGACGGCTTCGATACCCAGACTATCGGCATGCTGGCGCCGGCCATGGCCCGCGAACTGGGAATACCGATGGCCAGCTTCGGCCCCATCTTCAGCGCCGGACTACTGGGCATGCTGATGGGCGCCATGATCCTGGGGCCGCTGGCCGACCGCCTTGGCCGCAAAACCATGGTGATCGCTTCCACCCTGGCCTTTGGCAGCATGTCGCTGCTGACCGCACTGGCGGCCACCCATGATGATTTGCTGCTGTTGCGCTTTCTGACCGGCATCGGCCTGGGAGGCGCGCTGCCCAATGCGCTGGCGCTGGCTTCCGAGTATTCTCCGCGCCGCCATGCGCGCGTGATTGTCGCCACACTGATGTGCGGCATGCCGCTGGGGGCGGTGCTGGGTGGCATCGTCACTTCTCTGCTGCTGCCCTCGCATGGCTGGCAAGCGGTGTTCATCGTCGGCGGCGCGCTGCCCGTCGCGGTGGCGCTGTTTGCGCTGATCTTCATGCCCGAATCGGCGCGCTTTCTGCTGGTGCGAGGCAACCACCGCGCCCGCCTGCAGGCGCTGATGCGCCGCATCGCCCCGGAGCTGGGCGCCGATCAGGACCTGGCCGTACCGCCGCCGCAGGCGCCGGGCGTGCCCGTGGCCGAGCTGTTTCGCCATGGCCGCTGGAAGGATACGGTATTGCTGTGGATCCCTTACTTCATGAACCTGGTGGTGTTGTACTTCATCGTCAGCTGGATGCCTGCCGTGCTCATGGGAGCGCATCATCCGGTGAACGTGGGCATTACCGCCATCTCTTGCTTCAGTGCCGGCGGTGTCCTTGGCAGCCTGTTGCAAGGCTGGCTGATGAATGCGCTGGGCGTGCGCCGCCCCCTGGTGCTGGAACTGGCGCTGTACGCCTTGCTGGCACTGGCGCTAGCCAACTGGCCGCAGTCGGAATGGAACGTTATTGCGGTCAGCAGCTTGATGGGTGTGGTGATTCAGGGCGCGCAAGCGGGGCTGAATGTGCTGGCTACGGAAATCTATCCGACCGCCATTCGCGCCACCGGTGTCGGATTCGCGCTTGGCATCGGCCGCATCGGATCGATCTGCGGACCGCTGGCCGGCAGCCTGATGCTGGGATGGCAGATGGACGTGAGGCACATTTTCCTGATGGGCATCACCCCGGCCGTGATCGCCGGGCTGGCCATCGTCTTCAATCGCCGTGCCGAGACGCCGTGCACCGAGTGAAGCACTAACGTGCATGACCGGTAGCGGCGGACAGGCGCAAGCCCGTCCGCCGCTGTGCTGTGGCACTCAGTCAGACGACCAGTTGCCATGCAGGGACATGCGCATGCGCAAGGGAATCTGTACCCGCGCCACCGGCCCGGCTGAGATATCCCGCGTGTCCAGAATCACCAGTTCGGCCGCACCGCTGCGCAGGTGATTGAGCAGACTCAGCAAGAAGCCGTCACCCTCGGGGGCCTCGGAGCTACGCGGCACGAAGACCGGCTCCTGGAAGCAGTGCGCATCCCCGGCATACCAGGTGCGGGTCTCCCCGGTGCTGACGTTGACGTGGGCCAGCTGGTTGAAGAACTGGAACGGCGGCGCTCCCAGCGTGGCGGCATCGAATGGCAGCGTCGGATCGAAGGCCAGCATGAAACCATGCTGGTAGGGACGGCCGCTGTAGCGCTCGTCGCAGCGCGGGAATTCGCAGGGGAACTGGGTCAGCGGCTCGGGCAGGACCTGATCGCTGCTCGCATCCAGATCAAAGATCCAGCGCGCCAGGCTGGATTTAAGTGTCTCCGGGGAAGGCACGAAACCATCGGCCTGCGGGAAGAAATAGAACACGTTGCCGCTGGTGACGGGCATGTCCAGGATCAGCTTGCGGCCCTGCTCATAGGCATTGAGGGTATGGCCCTGGAAACCATCGGCCGGACCGTAGAACCAGCGTACCTCACTGGCCTTGCCGGCGCGCGGCAAGATGCCGAACAGTTGCGGCAGATCCGGTTGCCATTGGAAGTGCTGGCCGCCTTGCTTCATCCTTTCCACGTCGACGGTCAGGGGGATGATGGGAAAGATCACGTAATTTTCCGTCACCGCAAAATCATGGATCATGGCAGCGTAAGGCGCCTGGAACCAGGTTTCGCGGATGAGCTTGCCGGCCGCATCGATCTCGTAATAGGCGATGTCGGGCGTGCCATCGCCCTTGGCCTCATAGGCGAAGCAGAGCATGCTCCCGGTCTCGGGACAGATCTTGGGATGGGCGGTGAACGTCGCCGACTTGACCTGGCCGTGGAAATCCCAGACCCCGTGCGTTTCCAGCGTCACCGGATCCATGGCGTAGGGCAGGCCGTCTTCCTTCAGCGCCAGCAGTATTCCGGCATGCTTGATCACTGTGGTATTGGCCGTGGTGTTGTCGCGGGCCGCCTCAGGCGCATTGGTGTAGCTGTTGCGATAGACGCCATTGAGCGAGCGCCCGGCGCGGCGCTGCGCCTTGATCCGTTCGGTCTGGACGTAGCGGCGGGTCAGGCTAACCTGGCCCTGGCCGAAGCGAAAGGCACTGACCATGCCGTCGCCGTTGAAGAAGATGTCCTGGCCCAGCATCGGTGGATAGGCCGGATCGGGCGAGACCTGGTAGAAGCTGCCTTGAAGCTGCGCGGGCAGTTCGCCGACGACTTCCAGCGCCTGCACGCTGGCCTCGACTCGGCTGGGACGATAGATGCCCTGGAATTCAGGGGTGGCGGGATATTGCATGGACATGATCTGGCTTCCTTGTGGAGAGGGAGAGGAGCTTCAGTGCTGCTGGGACTGCGGCGACTGGATACTGACCCAGTGCTCCGTGGTCATCTCGGCGACGATCCAGTCACTGTTGAAGCGGCCGATACCGCTGTTCTTTTCGCCGCCGAACATGTTGTTGGGATCGTCGCAGGGCGAGATGGCATTGACGTGCGTCATGCCCGCCTCGATCCCCTGTGCGAAGCGCACGCCGCGCGCCTCATCGCGAGTGAAGACACAGCTCGACAGGCCGAACTCGGTTTGGTTGGCCAGGCGCAGGGCCTCCGCCTCATCGGCGGCCTTGATGAGCGGCGCGATGGGCGCAAACTGCTCGGCCTGGGCCAGCGGCGAATCATTGGCCACATCCACGAAGACCTGCGGCGGCAGCACCAGGCCTTGCGCCTCTCCACCGAGCACCTGGCGCTGGCCAGCATGTCGCGCGGCCTCCAGGCGTCCCAGCGCCGCTTGCAACTGGCGCTGATTAATCAGCGGACCGATCAGGGTATCGGGATCATTGGGATTGCCATGCTTGAGCGCCTTGGCCTTTTCGACGAAGGCGTCGACGAAGCGCGGATAGAGGCTGGCATCGACGATGATGCGATTGCTGCTCATGCAGATCTGCCCCTGGTGCAGGAAGCGCCCGAGTATCGCGCCATCAACCGCCCGCTCCAGATCGGCATCGTCCAGCACCACGCAGGGCGCGTTGCCGCCCAGCTCCAACCCTACGCGCTTGATCGTCGGCCCGGTCATGGCCAGCGCACCGATGTGGCGGCCGACCCGGGTAGAGCCGGTAAAGGAAATAAACCTGGGCGTCGGGTGCAGCGTGAAGGCATCGCCGATCTCGCTGACTGCACCGATGACGATGTTGAGCAGGCCCTGCGGCAAGCCGGCCTCTTCATAAATCTTGGCCAGCAGCAAGCCACCCGTGACCGGAGTGTCGTCAGCCGGTTTGACCACCACGGCATTGCCAACGGCCAACGCCGGTGCAATGGAGCGGTTCGACAGATGCATCGGCCAGTTCCACGGACTGATGACTCCAACCACGCCCAACGGCTGACGATAGACCCGGCTCTCGCGGCCGGCAATATCGATGGGCAAGATGCGGCCATGCACACGCGCCGGCATGGCAGTCGCCGCCAGCATGCCCGACTTGACTGCAGCCCACTCGATCTCTGCCTTGATGCGGGTGCTGCCGGACTCGCGAATCAGCCAGTCGACGATCTCGCCATGGCGTTGCTCCATGATGGCGGCAGCACGCAGGAACAGTGCCGCTCGCTCCGACGGCAAGACCGCCGCCCAGGCCTGCTGCGCCTGGGCAGCAGCGGCATAGGCAGCGTCGAGGTCGCCCAGGGAAGCCTGGCGGATCTCGGTCAGCAATTGCCCGGTATAGGGATCATGGTCCTGCAGCAGGCTGGCGGCAGTGCCTTCGCGCCACTGCCCGCCTATGTATTGGCCGGTAAAGCCGTTCTGGTAGTGCGGCAATGTCAGGTTGTCTTTCAAGGTGGTCTCCTTGCTTGTCATGCGCCCATGAGGCGAAAGAGTCCGCGCAAGACCATAGCCGTGCGCGAACCAGATGGCTGGAGCAGCCCGGATCGATCGGGCCCAGCCCAATAATGAACGACTTCGTTCATTTAAAAATATGGTAGCACAGCCCGTGCTAAAATGTACGAATACGTTCAGATATAAGAAAAGGATGCCTAGCGATGCGGGTCAAGACCGTGGAACAGCGCAATGAATTCATCAGTGCCGCAGGGCATTTGTTCATCCAACAGGGCTACGCCGACGTGACCATGGAGGCTATTGCGGCGACCGCAGGCAAATCCAAGGTCACGCTGTACAACTATTTTTCGAGCAAGGAAGAATTGTTCGAGGCCTTCGTCGTGCAGGCCGGTGCTGGGGCGGTGGAGAAACTGACCAAGGTGTACGCGGAAGAAGACAACGCCCAGGACATCTTGCAACGCCTGGGCGTAGCGCTGCTGCACCTGGTGTCGCGGCCGGACGTGATCGCACTGGACCGGCTCATCATCGGTGAGGCCAAACGCTATCCGGAACTGGCGCGCATCTTCTTCGAAAATGGCCCCAAGCGCACCGTCGCCGCCCTCGCCGAGGTGATGGCGCATTGCATGGAAAACGGGAAAATAGCCGTCCGGGATGCGGAACTGGCCGCCCTGCATTTCAAGGGGATTTGTGCGAGTGACCTCATCGAAAATTTGATGTGGGGCACTGTTAATCCACCTACAAAAAGAGAACTAGAGAAAATTTCAAAAGATGCCGTGAAGATATTTCTCAATGGATACGCGGCTAGTTCTCCAAGCTAAGAGATACTTGGGCCAACGTTAGATCTGGTAAAACTATTTGATGAGTGCTCTCAGAAGACGAGATATTTCCCGCATAACAACTTGATCAACTCATTTACTGTATCCGCCAGCTTGGGTTGCTACGCTTTGTCCCACCTGGTGTTCGGGTGACAGCGCACCATCAGCAAAAGGAAATGGCCCCACCGGGGCCATTTCCTTTTGTCTTCGCAAACCAAGTCAACGAATACCAAAACGGCGATCCAGCGACCACGCGCCGCCGCCGCGCGCCGCCAGCAACAGCAGCAGGCCGGCCCATGACAGGTGCGTGGGCCATGCGTCCGGGTAGACGAAGATCTCGATCACGGCCGTCATCCCGAGCAGCGCCAGTGCGGCGCCGCGCGTGAACAGGCCCAGCACCAGCAGCAGCGGGAACAGGTGTTCGGCATAGGCAGCCAGGTGGGCGGCGATGTCGGGCGGGACCAGCGGCAAGCGATATTCTTCCTGGAACAACACGTAAGTGCCGTCCTTGATCGTCAGGAAACCGCTGACCTTGGTGCGGCCGGACAGGAAGAAGATCGCGGCCATCGCCACGCGCGCCACCAGCGCCAGCAGCGAATCGCCGATCAGGCGTTCGGCCATGCCTGCGCCGCGCGACCAGAGGGAATTCCGGCAATGCTCCGTCTCGCCGGTACGGGTCAAGGTAGTGTTGTTCATGTCGCTCTCCATCAATGAAAAGAAGTGAAGGCGCCGGCCTGCACCAGCTCGCCCAGCATGGCGGCCACATCCAGGCCGGGCTCGGCTTCCAGCGCCAATCCTGCCGCTGCGGCCACGCCCATGCCGGCCCGGCAGGCATCCAGGAAACGGCAGGCGCCAAGGCCGATCGGCTGCCACCGCACCTGGCCTTCCGGCCGGGTCAGCAGCGCGCCTTCGCCGTGCCATCCGAGTTCGGATGGCAGCTCGACACCAGGCCTGCGGTTGGCATCCCAGATCGAATAGCCCGGATACGCCGGCTCCCAGTGCCAGCGCGTCGCTGCCTGCGGCGCCAGTTGCACATCGCGCCCGGACGCCAGCACTGCATGCAAGCCGGCGGTATCGAGCGGCGCATCGTCCGCCGCCAAGTGCGACTCGCTCCAGTAGCGGTCGAGTCTCGCCACGCCCGGCAAGTAAGGCAGTTCGCGTACCGCATCGACACTGTCGAGAAAATCCGGGAAGCCGTCGCCATAAGCGATCAGGCAGGCGTCGTCAGGCATGTGCCGGCGCGCATAGGCCAGCGCCGCGCCCTGGAACCACTGTTCGCCGACCAGCCGCTGCACCGCCGGGTAATTGGCAGACAAGGCATCGACGCAACCCTTGAAAATCGTGTTGCGGTAAACCGCGAAGGCAGGCTGCGCCAACAGCGAAGCCACCAGCGGATGGCCGCTTTCGCCATGCCATACGGCATGCAGGAATTGGCTGAAATAATCATGACGGCTCACGATGCGCACGCCTCCTGCAGCTGCCGGCTGGCGGCGAGGATTTCCTGCGCGGTGTCGCGTTCGGCCAGCAGTTCATCGAAAGCCGGCACGTTGCCGTCGCGTTCGATCAGCGTCGGCCTCGGACCGATGCGCGCCACCAGGGCGCGATACAACGTCCACACGGATGGCGCCACCGCGGCGTCATGCGAATCGACCAGCAGGCCGGGCAGGTTGCTGTCGCTGCTGTGGCCGGCAAGGTGGATTTCTTCGATGGCATCGGCCGGCAATTGCGCCAGGTAAGCGGCCGCATCGATGCCCAGGTTGGCCGCGCTGACGTGCACGTTGTTGACGTCCACCAGCAGGCCGCAGCCGGTGCGGCGCACCAGCTCGCCCAGGAACTCCGGCTCGCTCCATTCGTGGCAATCCATATGCAAATAGTGGGACGGATTCTCCAGCGCGATGCGGCGCTTGAGTACATCTTGCGTGCGTGCGATGTTGGCCGCCAGGCGCGCCAGCGTTGCGCCGGTGCGCGGCACCGGCAGGAGATCGGGGAAATAGCGGCCATCGGCCCGCGACCAGGCCAGGTGCTCGGACACCAGCACCGGCTCGATGCGGGCGATCAGCCTGGCCAGCCGCCGCAGGTGAGCGGCGTCCGGCGCATCCGGCCCTGCAAGAGAAAGCGACACCCCGTGCAGCGCGATGGGATGGCGGCCGCGCACGGCGTCCAGCCAGGCCAGCCTCGGGCCGCCATCCATCATGTAGTTCTCCGGATGGACCTCGAACCATAAACCCGGCGCCGTACAGGACAGCGCCGCATCGAAATGCTGGGGCTTGAGGCCGAGTCCGGCGCCTGCCGGCGCGGAGGTCGCTTCCATTTTTACGGCTCCGGTTCAGAACGGCTTCAACGAACCCATGCCGTGCGGGGTCTTGATCGAGGTGCAGGTGCCGGCGGGCACGTTCTTCCAGGCGTTGCCCTGGTAATCCATCTTGGCGGTGCCGGCGCAGGTGGTGCCTTCGCCTGCCTTGCAATCGTTCTGGCCGGCCATCGAGACGCCATAACATTTTTCGACTGCGGTCTTGGCGGCAGGCGGCTGGTTTTGCGCCATGGCGACGCCGGAGGCCAGGGTAGCGAGAGTGAAGGCGGCGGTAGCGAGGGTACGGGTATGCATGGTGTGACTCCTTATGGGGTTGAAAGTGGATACGACCGGCGGCGCCATCATTGCCGCGCCGTGACTGCCGATCTGTACGTTATTTCGCCGCCCCATGCGCTGCGGTTACAGCGTACGGCGCAAATTCCGGATAAATATTTTTTGCGCGCCCTGTAACCGAACCGGCCCGGCCAACGAATAGGTAGGAAAGCGGCGCCCAGTGCGCCGATGGCGAAAAGGAAATCGGATGAAGACAATGGAGTTGGTCAACATGCTGGCCGCCGGCACCGCTGGCAGCAACAGCCTGCCCGGCGGCGTGGGCGCCCGCATGGCGGTGGCGCTTGCGGCGGGCCTGGGCGGCTCCGCGCTATTGCTGGCCATCATCTACGGCGTGCGCAGCGACATGCCGGAACTGCTGTTACAGCCGCTGTTCTGGCTCAAGGTATCGTTCCCGCTGGCGGTATTGCTGGCGGCGCAGGCGGCGGCCTCGCGGCTGGCCCGTCCCGGCGTGCGCATCGGCATTGGCCCTGCCGCCGCCCTGATGCTGCCGCCGGCAGTGCTATGGCTGGCTGGCGCCGGCTGGCTGGCGCTGGCGCCGAACTCGCAACGCCTGGCATTGCTGCTGGGCTCGACCTGGGAAGTCTGCTCGCTCAACATCGCCCTGCTGTCGCTGCCGACGCTGGCCGCCATGTTCTGGTTCATGCGCGGCCTGGCCCCGACCCGGCTCGCGGCCGCCGGCGCCGTCGCCGGCCTGGTGGCCGGCGCCCAGGGCGTGCTAGTCTATTCGCTCTACTGCGTGGAAATGGCGCCGCCATTCTGGGGCGTCTGGTATGTATTGGGAATGCTGGCGCCGACGCTGCTGGGCGCGTTGGCCGGCCCCATACTCCTGCGCTGGTGAACCTGCGGCATGCCCATGACAAAAAGCCAACCGTTCTTTGCCCATGAATTGCCCTCCTTCGAGGACAACGCGGCCGGCCGCGCCATGAAACCCCTGGCCGGCAAGGAACCTGCCTATCCGGCCGAGGAACGTCTCCGGACCTTGCTCCTGGCCGGGCTGGAGGGCAACGCGGACGCCTACCGCAACTTCCTGTCGGAACTGAGCGGCCGCCTGCGCGCCTTCCTGCGCAAGCGGCTGCAACACATGCAGGACGAAGTCGAGGACATTGTCCAGGAAACCCTGCTGGCAGTGCACAACGCGCGCCACACCTACCGCGCCGACCAACCGCTCACGGCCTGGGTGCACGCCATCGCGCGCTACAAGCTGATGGATTTCCTGCGCGCCCGTTCGCGCCGCGAAGCCCTCAATGATCCGCTGGACGACGAGCATGAGTTGTTCGCCGCCTGCGACGAGGAACCCGCGCAAGCGCGGCGCGACGTCGGCTCGCTCCTGGATCTGTTGCCCGACAAGCAGCGCTTGCCGATCGTACACGTCAAGCTGGAAGGCTTGTCGGTGGCGGAAACCGCGCAATTGACCGGCATGACGGAGTCAGCGGTCAAGGTGGGAATCCATCGCGGCCTCAAAGCGCTGGCGGCGAAAATTAGAGAGAAAATGTGAATCATGAAAACCGATGACCTGATATCGATGATGGCCGCCGGCGTCGCCCCGGTCGACCGCGGCTTGCCGGCGCGCCGCATGGCGCAGGCGCTGGCCCTGGGCATGGCAGCCTGCGTGGCGTTGATGCTCCTGCTGTTCGGCCCGCGCCCGGATTTGACAGCCATGCTGTCGACACCGCTGTTCTGGATCAAGCTGGCCTTTCCCACCGCGCTGGCGGCAGGTTCGTTGCTGGTGCTGCGTCGGCTGCTGCGCCCCGGCCTGCGGGTGGGCTTGCGCTGGAGCGGCATCGCCGCACCGAGCGCAGCTCTCTGGGTTGCCGGCGCACTGGTGCTGCTGTCCGCCCCGGCGGCCGAACGTATGGCGCTGCTGATGGGATCCACCTGGCGCACCTGCCCTTTCAACATCGCGCTGCTGTCGCTGCCGCTGTTCGCCGCCATCGTCTGGGCGGTGCGCGCCATGGCGCCGACGCGGCTGCGCTTGGCCGGCGCCATCGCCGGACTGCTGGCCGGCGCCACTGCCACCATGGTGTATTGCCTGCATTGTCCGGAAATGGGCGTGCCGTTCTGGGGACTGTGGTATTTCCTCGGCATGCTGATCCCTGCGATGGCGGGCTTTTTATTCGGCCCTCGCCTGCTGCGCTGGTAAATCCCTTGGAGACTTCTGTTCCAGGCCGGCAATAGGGTAATGGGATTTATTCTCAAACGTCTGGAATCCATCCGACTTTCCTGCGATACGACGTGCGCCGGCCGCAACATCGCAACCGGCAGTCCGCGCCTGCGCTGGTTATAATGCGCGTCATGGAAAATCAGACCGAATTCGTCAACTGGCTGCGCTCCGTCGCGCCCTATGTTCACGCCTTCCGCGGCAAGACCTTCGTGGTCGCCTTTCCGGGCGAACTGGTCACGGCCGGCGGCCTGCAAGTGCTGGCCCAGGACCTGTCGCTGTTGCATGCGCTGGGCATCCGCATCGTGGTGGTGCATGGGTCGCGCCCGCAGGTAGCCGAACAGTTGGCCTTGCGCAACGTCGAGGCGCACTTCCACAATGGCTTGCGCGTCACCGACAGCGCGGCCCTGGAATGCGCCAAGGAAGCCGCCGGCGAGCTGCGCCTGGATATCGAGGCCGCCTTCAGCCAGGGCTTGCCCAATACGCCGATGGCGCATTCGGCCATCCGCGTCATTTCAGGCAACTTCGTGACCGCGCGCCCGATGGGCGTGATCGACGGCGTCGACCTGCAGCTGACCGGCGTGGTGCGCAAAATCGCCGCCGACGTGATCCAGCCGATCATGAACGCGGGCGGCATCGTGCTGCTCTCGCCGCTGGGTTTCTCGCCGACCGGCGAAGCCTTCAACCTGACCATGGAAGACGTGGCGGTGTCGGCCGCCATCGCGCTGCGCGCCGAGAAGCTGATCTTCCTGTCTGAAACACCGCTGATGAAGGATGCCGGCGACGCCGATATCCGCGAACTATCCTCGCACCAGGCCGAGGCCGTGCTGTCGGCGGGCTTCCTGCCGGCCGACGCCGCCTTCTACCTGGGCAGCGTGGTCAAGGCCTGCAACGCCGGCGTGTCGCGCGCGCACATCGTGCCTTTCGCCACCGACGGCTCGGTGCTGCTGGAGCTGTTCACCCACGACGGCATCGGCACCATGGTCACCTACGAGAACCTGGAAAGCCTGCGCCAGGCTACCATCGAGGACGTGGGCGGCATCCTGAAGCTGATCGAACCGCTGGAGGCCGACGGCACCCTGGTCAAGCGCGGCCGCGAGCTGATCGAGCGCGAAATCCATTACTTCTCGGTGATCGAGCACGACAGCGTGATCTTCGGCTGCGCCGCGCTCTACCCTTTCCCCAAGGAACGGATGGGCGAGATGGCCTGCCTCACCGTCAATCCCGAAGTGCAAGGCCAGGGCGACGGCGACCGTATCCTGAAACACATCGAAACGCGCGCGCGCGAAGCCGGACTGACCAAGCTGTTCGTGCTCACCACCCGCACCTCGCACTGGTTCTTGAAGCGCGGCTTCGTGCTTTCCGGCGTCAGCGACCTGCCGCAGGACCGCCAGCAGATCTACAACTGGCAGCGCAAGTCGCAGGTGCTGATCAAGAACCTGTATTGAATTTTTCCGGGAGCGGGCAGGCTCGACGCACAACAGATCGCAGAGCCGCCGCCTCCGGCGCAACAACCCTAACCGAACAAGGAATCGACATGGCACGCATGGTCCACTGCATCAAACTGAACAAGGAAGCCGAAGGTCTGGACTTCCCGCCGTACCCGGGCGAACTGGGCAAGCGCATCTATGAAAACGTCTCCAAGGAAGCCTGGGCCGCCTGGCTCAAGCACCAAACCATGCTGGTCAACGAAAACCGCCTGATGCTGGCCGATGCCCGCGCACGCAAGTACCTGGCGGTGCAAATGGAAAAGCATTTCTTCGGCGAAGGCGCCGATGCCGCACAGGGGTATGTGCCGCCGAGCGAGTAAGCGCAGCCTTCTTCCGAACAAACGCCGTCGCGGGTCTGCCTGCTGCGGCGTTTTTTATCGCCAGCGGATTTCCCTGGAATCCGTGTGCGATCTTTTACAATGGCTGCCTGGCCGCCATCTTTGGCGCCATCTTTGTCGCCATTTACCCCATACATCGCAGGAGAAGAATTTGCCCTTCCGTGCATCACGCATGTTCATTGCCGCCCTCAGCCTCGCTACTGCGCTGTCGGGCCTGTCCATCCCGCCTTCTTATGCTGCCGGCGCCGCCGTATCCGCCTCGCCGGCGGCGCCGTTGCCGCCCGGCGTGGTACAGGGCCCATCGGCCGAGGGCATCACCGAATACCGCTTCGCCAACGGCTTCAAGCTGCTGATGTTCCCTGACGACTCCAAGCCTACCGTTACGGTCAACATTACCTACCTGGTCGGCTCGCGCCACGAAAACTATGGCGAAACCGGCATGGCCCACCTGCTGGAGCACCTGATGTTCAAGGGATCGCCGAATTACCCGGCAATCCCGCAGGAGTTCAGCAAGCGCGGCATGAACTTCAACGGCACCACCTGGCTGGACCGCACCAATTACTACGAGACCTTCCAGGCCAGCGACGACAACCTGCGCTGGGCCATCGCCATGGAAGCCGATCGCATGCTGCATTCGAACATCGCCCGGAAGGATCTCGACACCGAGATGACGGTGGTGCGCAACGAGTTCGAAAGCGGCGAGAATTCGCCCACCAGCGTGATGTTGAAACGCATGCAAAGCGTGGCCTACGACTGGCACAGCTATGGCCGTTCGACGATCGGCAACCGCAGCGATATCGAGAACGTGAAGATCGAAAACCTGCAAGCGTTCTACCGCACCTATTACCAGCCCGACAACGCCGTGCTGCTGGTGGCGGGCAAGTTCGAGCCGGCCAAGGTGCTGCAATGGGTCAACCAGAGTTTCGGGCGCATGCCCAAACCCAAGCGCACGCTGCCGCCCTTCTGGACGGTGGAGCCGACGCAGGATGGCGAACGCCAGTTCACCATCCGCCGCAAGGGCGATATCCAGCTGGTGGCGGTGGCCTACAAGATGCCCTCCAGCCTGCATCCGGACGCCAACGCCCTGGCCTTCGCCGGCGCCATTCTGGCCGATACGCCCAACGGCCGCCTGCACAAGTCGCTGGTCGAAACCGGCAAGGCCAGCGCGGTCTACCACATGCAGTTGAACGGCGTGGCGCCGGGGCTGCAGATCATCGCTGCGATGGTCAAGGCCGGTGCGGATATCGCGCCGGTCAAGCAGGAACTGATCGCAGCCATCGAGTCCTTCGCCGCCACCCCGCCGACTGCCGAGGAGATGGAACGCCTGCGCCGCGAAAGCGCCAATGCGTTCGAAAAGCTGCAGAACAATCCGCAACAGCTGGCGGTGACCATGTCCGGCGCCATCGCCTTGGGCGACTGGCGGCTGCTGTTCGCCGACCGCGACAACGAGCAACGGGTCAGCCCGGCCGATGTCGCCGCCGCGGCCGCCAGATACTTCCGTCGCGACAACCGCACCGTCGGCCTGTACCTGCCGGAAGACAAGCCGGAACGCACCGACGTGCCGGCCGCGCCCCCGGTCGAGTCGCTGCTGGCGCAGTACCAGCCGCGTCCGCCGGTGGCGGCGGGCGAAACCTTCGACCCGGCGCCCGGCAACATCGAACGGCGCACCACGCTGGTAACATCCGGCAGCGCGCCGCACACCGCGCTGAAGCTGGCCTTGCTGCCGAAGAAGTCGCGCGGGGCCACGGTCTCGGTGCGGCTGAACTTGGAGTTCGGCGACGAAAAGACCCTGTTCGGCAAGAAAGCCGTGGCCCAACTGGCAGCGGCCATGCTCATGCGCGGCAACCAGCAGTTCAACCGCCAGCAACTGGCTGACGAATTCAGCCGCCTGAAAATCAGCGGCAGTGTCTACAACTTCCAGACCACGCGCGACAACCTGGCGCCGGCCCTCAGGCTGGTGGCCGATGTGTTGCGCCATCCGCGCTTCGACGCCGCTGAATTCACCCAGTTGAAAAACGAAACCCTGGTCTCGCTGGAAGCCTCGCGCAATGAACCCGAAGCGCGCGCGGCCGAGGCAGTGGCGCTGCACTTCAACCACTACCCGGCGGGGGACTGGCGCGCCGCGCAAACGCTGGATGAACGCATCGCCGCCATCCAGGCCGTGACGCTGGAACAGGTCAAGGATTTCCATCGCGACTTCTATGGCGCCTCCAACGGCGAGCTGGCGGTAGTCGGCGACTTCGACCCGGCCATGGCGCGCCAGGCCATCGACGAAGGCTTCGGCGGCTGGCACAGCGCTGCGCCCTATGCGCGCGTGCTGCCGACCTGGGCTGACATTGCCGCCACGCGCCAGGCGGTCAACACGCCCGACAAGGAAAACGGCGTGTATTACGCGCGCCAGAACCTGCGCCTGCTCGACAGCGATCCGGACTATCCGGCGCTGGTCGTGGCCAACTATCTGCTGGGCGGCGCCAGCCTGAAGTCGCGCCTGGCCGACCGCGTGCGGCAGCAGGACGGCCTGTCCTACGGCATCGGTTCCGGCCTGAACGTGGGCGCCGTCAGCGACGCCGGCAATTTCGTGGTGCGCGCCATCGCCGCGCCGCAGAACCTGGACAAGGTGGATGTGGCGGTGCGCGAAGAGATCGCGCGCGCGGTCGCACAGGGCTTTACCCAAGACGAGCTGCTGCGCGCCAAGTCCGGCATCCTGCAGCAACGCAACCAGCAGCGCGCGCAGGATGGCGGCATCGCCAGCGGCTGGACTTCATTGCTGAACCTGGGGCGTACCTACCTCTGGCAGCAGCAGATGGACGAGAAGATCGCCGGCCTGACGCTGGAACAGGTCAACGCGGCGGCGCGCAAGTACTTCGATCCGACCAAGATGAGCGTGGTGGTGGCGCGCGACGAAGCCAAGGCGGCGGCGTCCCAATAAGCCCCCCCTGCTGCCCAACGAAAAAGGCCGTGTCCATTGAGGACACGGCCTTTTTCAATTCCGGTGGCGACAAGGAAGTACGTCAGAACTCCAGTTTCTTCATGCCTTCCGGCGTCCCCAGCAGACAGACATTGGCGCCCTGGCGCGCGAACAGGCCGTTGGTGACCACGCCGACGATATTGTTGATCTTGTCTTCGATATCGGCCGGTTCGGTGATGGACAAGCCGACCACGTCGATGATGTAGCAACCGTTGTCGGTCACCACCGGCTTGCCGTCCTTGACGCGCAGGCGCGGCTCGCCGCCCAGCGCGCCCAGCTTGCGGGCGACCACCGCCTGCGACATCGGGATCACCTCCACCGGCAGCGGGAACTTGCCCAGCACCTCCACCAGCTTGGAACCGTCGGCGATGCACACGAACTTCTGCGCCACCGAGGCGACGATCTTCTCGCGCGTCAAGGCCGCGCCGCCGCCCTTGATCATGGCGCCAGCGGCGTTGATCTCGTCGGCGCCGTCGATGTAGACCGGCATGGTGTCGACGTCGTTGAGGTCGAACACCTTGATGCCATGCGAGCGCAGGCGTTCGGCCGTGGCTTCCGACGAGGCCACGGCGCCCTTGATGCGGTCTTTGATCTTGCCCAGCTCATCGATGAAGAAATTGGCCGTGGAGCCGGTGCCCACGCCGATGATCTCGCTATCGACCACATATTCGATCGCGGCCTTGGCGACCGCTTGTTTCAGTTCATCTTGCGTCATGATTTTTCAGTCAGGTAATAAATACTTTGTATGGCGGCGTCAGTGCACGTCCTCGGGTTGCTCGTCCAACGTCTCGAAGAGGGCGATCTGCAGCCGCGAATGCAGCTTGACCAGCTTGCTCCACAGCAGCCACAACAGCCCCGCCGCCCCCGCCAGCACGAACGCCAGCAGGTTCAGCGGCGGCAGGATGCTGGCCGAGAGCACGAAGATCAGCAACATGATGCCGACAATGGACATGATGGGCAGGATCTCGGAAATGACGCGCCGCACCCCCGAAGTATACGCTCCCGCGAACTCCGGCTTGACGCCGACCTCGGCCAGCAGCATGGACAACGCCTGCAGCTTGCGGTAAGTGGCGATCAGGAACGGCAGCGACACCACCAGCGCGCAGCCCCAGATGATGGCCTTTTGCACGTCGGGATCCGGGGTCCAGTCCGACAGGTACTTGCTCAAGCCGTCGACGAAGAAGGCGCCGGCCAGGAAGAGCGCGATCACCAGCGCCAGATTGACCAGCACCTGCATCAGGATGCGGCGGATGATCTTGGAGAGCTCGGCACGGTCGCCCTGCGGCTGCAGGCTTTCCAGCCAGCGCGAATACATGCCCAGCAAATTGGAGACCTTGGACGGCACCAGCGAGACCGCCTTCGCCGACAAGGGATCGGCGGCCTTGATCAGGTACGGCGTCAACAACGCGGTGACGGCGGAAACCGCCACCACGATCGGGTACAGGAATTCGCTGGTGACCTTCAGGCTCACCCCCAGCGCGGCGATGATGAAGGAAAACTCGCCGATCTGCGCCAGCCCCATGCCCACGCGCATCGGCGTGCGCCCGCTCTGGCCGGCCAGGAAGGTGCCCATGCCGCAACTGAACAGCTTGCCGAACACCACCGCCAGGGTGATGACGGTGATCGGCTGCCAGTACTGGACCAGCACGTTGGGGTCGAACATGAGGCCGATGGCGACGAAGAAGATGGCGGAGAACATGTCGCGGATCGGTTCGACCAGGCGCTCGATGCGGTGCAGCTGGCGCGATTCGGCCATCACCGCGCCGACCAGGAAGGCGCCCAGCGCCACGCTGTACTGCAGCTTCATCACCAGCAGGCAGAAGCCGAACAGGATGCCCAGCATCGCCACCAGCAGCATCTCATTGCTCTTGAAGCGCGAGATGAAGTTGAGCAGGCGCGGCACCGCCAGGATGCCCACCACCAGCGAGACGGTCATGAACAGCACCAGCTTGCCCACGGTGGTGAAGACATCGCCCGAGTTGACCGAGCCGCTGGTGGCGATGCCCGACAGCAAGGCGATCATGCCGATGGCGAGGATGTCTTCCACGATCAGGATGCCGAAGATGATCTGGGCGAATTTCTCGTTCTTCATGCCCAGCTCGTTCAAGGCCTTGACGATGATGGTGGTGGACGATACCGCCAGCATGGCGCCCAGGAAGATGGCGTCCATGCGCTTCCAGCCGAAATACAGGCCGATCTCGTAGCCGATCCAGATCATCAGCAGGATCTCGGCGGCAGCGCCGATGAAGGCGGTGGCTCCGACCTTGGCCAGCTTTTTCAGGCTGAACTCCAGCCCCAGCGAGAACAGCAGGAAGATCACCCCGAGCTCGGAGAGGATGTGCACGGTCTTCTCATCCTGGATCAGGTCGTACGGCGGGGTATGCGGGCCGATGATCACGCCTGCCACGATATATCCCAGCACCACGGGCTGCTTCAGTTTGTTGAAAAGCACCGTGACGATGCCGGCGATCAGCATGATGATCGCCATGTCCTGGATGAATAGCTCGACTTCGTGCATCGTGCGGGGTTTCCTTTCGGTTTCAGGTAAGGGTTGCCAAATTTGTCGCGGTCCGGACATGCGCCACTTTGCAGCGGCGCTGCACCATCAGGCGCCGGCGCCCCGCATTTCCGCTTGCTGCATGGGCAACACTCCCTCTGCATCCGGAGCTCGGCTCCTGACGCGGCTTGGGATACGGCTGTTGCGCCGCACAAGGTGGATGATGCTGGATGGTTCGGCTGATGCCGGCGCGGCTGGCGACTGGTTCTGCTGATCTGCGTCCGCTCTTGGTGCGTATGGCCTGAATGACAATGCCGGGCAGAACAGTCGCCCGGCAACGCCATCGGATGCCTCGAAAATAACACAGGAGGCTTGTCGGCCGCAACGGCGCATCGTACCGGGGCAACCGGCGCGGCGCTCTGGCGCCCGCATCCTCGGCCATACGGCGGCCATGACGGCCATGGCCGCTCAAATGATGATCACTCCAGCGGGCAAGCAGGCAGTAAAGGCCTGCTCCACGCAGGCATGAAAACTGCTAAACAAGGTTCGCGCGTATTGGGCCGGGCTACCGGCCACGACGGCGGCTCAGCCCGGTACGCGCACCAGTACTTCGGCCGCCTTTTCATCGAAGGCGATACGCGTCGTGAACTTGGCGCGCTTCATCGGGAAGCGCGACTGGAAATGGCGCACATTGCCGGAGCCGGAAATGACGCGCCGCACGAACTGGTAATAGGCATCCATATCGATGACATGCACCGCCAGGAAATAGTCGTATTCGCCCGAGACGAAGTAGCACTGCATGACCTCGGCCTCCTTGGCCATGCGTTGCTCGAAGTCCTGCATGTGCTGGTCGGACTGGTTATTCAGCGAAATCTCCAGGAAGGCCAGCATGCCGTAGCCCAGGGCGAAAGGGTCGACCATCGCCACCTCGGCGCTGATGATCCCCGCCTCCCGCAGCTCCCGGATACGGCGCAAGCAGGTCGGCTGGGAAATATGCAGTTTCTCGGCCAACACGCGAGTCGAGATCTGATTGTCTTTCTGCAGCATGTTGAGCAGCTTGCGATCAACCTTGTCGAGCGTATGGTGTTTGGCGGGCATGGGCAAATGATATGGAAATTTTTAGGCGAGCCGCTAAAAAAAACTTGGCGAAGCCGAATCTTATGTTGTACCGTCTGCATTATTCAGAAAGTCGGGGACGAAAGCAAAAGCGGGCCGCCCAATCCCCGCAACAAGGATCTGGATAAAGCTTGAGTAGTGAGACAAAACATCAAAAATGGTCAATTCAATCTACAGAGGAATTTTATGAAACTCAAGAGCGCAATTATTCCATTAACCGCAGCTATCGGACTGGCCTTCGCTGGTGCAGCCTATTCCCAGGAAGTCGTCAAGATCGCGCACGTCGGTCCGCTCTCCGGCCCCAACGCCCACATGGGCAAGGACAATGAAAACGGCGCCCGCATGGCCGTGGATGAATTGAACGCCAAGGGTTTCACCATCGGCGGCAAGAAGGTCAAGTTCGAACTGATCGGCGAAGATGACGCCTCCGATCCGAAGCAAGCCACCGCCGTCGCCACCAAGCTGGTCGACCAGAAGGTCGCCGCCGTGATCGGCCACCTGAACTCGGGCACCACCATCCCCGCCTCCAAGATCTACAGCGACGCCGGCATCCCGCAGGTTTCGCCTTCGGCCACCAACCCCAAGTACACGCAACAAGGCTTCAAGACCGCCTTCCGCGTGGTGGCCAACGATGCGCAACTGGGCGCCGCGCTGGGCAAGTATGCGGTGCAGAAGCTGGGCACCAAGCAGATCGCCGTGATCGACGACCGCACCGCCTACGGCCAGGGCGTGGCTGAAGAATTCGCCAAGGGCGCGCAAGCCGCCGGCGGCACCATCGTCGGCAAGCAGTTCACCAACGACAAGGCGACCGACTTCAACGCCATCCTGACCTCGATCAAGTCCAAGAAGCCTGAAGTCGTGTTCTTCGGCGGCATGGACGCGGTCGGCGGCCCGATGCTGCGCCAGATGAAGCAACTGGGCATCACCGCCAAGTTCATGGGCGGCGACGGCATCTGTACCGGCTCCCTGCCGGGCCTGGCCGGTGACGGCCTGGGCGACGACCAGGTGGTCTGCGCTGAAGCCGGCGGCGTCGACGAGGCCGGCAAGAAGGGCATGGACGACTTCCGCGCTGCCTACAAGAAGAAGTTCGGCATCGACGTGGTCTACAACGCCGCCTACGCCTACGACGCCACCATGACCGTGGCTGACGCCATGGCCAAGGCCGGCTCGGCCGATCCCAAGAAATACCTGCCGGAACTGGCCAAGGCCAACCACAAGGGCGTGACCGGCACCATCGCCTTCGACGCCAAGGGCGACATCAAGGACGGTTCGCTGACCCTGTACACCTACAAGGGCGGCCAACGCACCTTGCTGGCGGTGACCAAGTAATCGCCATACCTTGCCCGCAACCTTTCGGGGAACCGGGCAAGCCGGCCTGATTGCAAGGCGCACAGCAACAATGAGAACGCCCCCGGTATATTGCCGGGGGCGTTTTTTTGCATCGGCATGGTTTCAGTCAACAGGGGCGACACCGCCCAAACCGGGCATCCTCCATCCGTTTTCATGCCGCGGTCGCCATCAGCGCCTCAGCGCCCTCTCCAGTTCCGCCTTGTTCATCGCCGAACGCCCCTTGATATTGGCGCGGGCTGCCTCGGCATAAAGTTGGCGGTAAGTGCGGCCGCCAGCCCCCTTGTGCGAGCGCAATCCGCCTCGCCGGGATGGCGCCAGGTCTTGCGTCGACGTCCTGCTGGCTTGCCTGGCCTCACCATGTTGCGCACGCTCCTTATTGACGGTGCGCGCCGCAATCTCTTCCGCCCGCTCTTCATTGCCCTCGCGCTTCAATACGCTGGACTTGATGTGCTGATACTGGCGTTCACGTTTATTGCTCCATGTGGTCTGCGGCATGACAATCTCCCTAATCTGCACTCCGATGCTTCATCATAGAAAGCAAGCGATGCCCGGGCCATCCTCCGGCCGCTGATCCTGCTGTCAGAAATGGGGACGCGCCTTGCAGGCGCAGGACTACATGGCCAATCCCCCCGCCCGTATCGCCGGAATTCCCCGGTTTTGACGCGCATGCGAGGCCATTCCATGGATTTGCGCCACCGAATTGGCGATAGATGCAGAGGAAGTATTGGCGAAACCGAAGTTTTTGATAGAATACCGCCCTTGCGCTGATGTAGCTCAGTTGGTAGAGCAACTGATTCGTAATCAAGTTTCGCGCTTCAGCAAAGTCCGGCAACGTCTCAGACAATTACGGAAAACTAAATTTCAATAAAAAAGCCCGCGCAAGCGGGCTTTTTCACATCTGGGGCAAATCATCCGGGGCCATCAGCATTACTCACATCACTTGAACGACTCGTTCCTATAATCCCGTCAAGGAACGCCTCCTCTCCGCGTGCGCCCAACACCCCTCTTGAGATTTGGACGCGGGCCTTTAGTTGATGCTCCTTCATCACCGCGGCCCCTAGTTGAATCCGTGCATCGTTATCCTCCTCGGAAAAACCGCTCTCCGCCAATTTCATATTCACTTCTTGCTCGAAGTTCGGCAGCATATCCGTCAACATCGCATTCTCTCGCTCACGCCAATTGGCGTCGAGCCGGGTCAGCATTGCCTCCCAAGGCGCCCATTCGACGAGGAAGTACTGGGGGAACTCGGCCTGCTCTCGCATTTGAACCTCAGTAACAGCATCATCCAGGTCCTTCTGTCCAACACCCGACACACGGAAGAATTTCATTTTTGCAAGACCGGTGTGCAAGCCCAACCGCTCACGCAATTGGACCCGATAAGCCAAGTAGACTTCAATTTCGTCCACCAACCGCAACGATTGAGCCTTCCTTCGAGAGATCTTCTCCAGTGCATCCACGCGAAATGCGCTACGTCCAAGTTTGGCGAGCGCATCAAGCCTGCCGTCATACGCACCGCCACTGACATCGTGCGCATCAAAGAGATTCGTTAGGCTGTTATAAACCAGCGCAACCCGGTCTTCACAAGATGCGGTCGATCCCTTGGTAATCTCAAAGGTAAGCGCTCGAAGCTTACTATCTCCTGCGACTTTGGATAGCCGCTTGGCAACTGCAGCCTTGCCCTCAGGATTGTCCTTGAAGTTAACGGATTGTCCTAGTCGATCCAAAAACCGTGAAAACGCCTCTGCCCCAGGTTCAGTGCCGAGCTTTCGCCATTCTTCTTCCTGAACCTGGTCACTGCTATTGAACCAGTCCGCAACCGCCTCGTGAAGAGCCCGCGCCTGAAAACCCTCATCGCCGGAGTCCATAGACAAGTCATTGTCCGAGTCCAAGTCCATGGAAAACCTGATTTGAGGGCCGTTGTACCCTGGTGCGGATGTAATCTCCATCATCCGCTGCAGAACCGTCTCCGATATTGAATTGCCTTCAATATTCACCGAGCACTCTGGCGGCAGAGAGAAAACACTTTCCGGCAAGGAAGTTAGTCGGTTGTTTTGAAGGGAAATAAATCGGAGGCTCCCAGGCAACAAGGGCGGCAACAACATCAACTCGCAGTCCCGTACATTAAGCTCGTAGAGGCCCGCAGGCAAGAGCGGCAACGCTGTCAAGTCGCAGTCGTCTACACAAAGCGTGTAGAGGCCCGCAGGCAAGGGCGGCAACGTCGTCAACCTACAGTCCCGTAGACGAAGCGTGTGGAGGCCAGCAGGCAAGGGCGGCAACGTCGTCAACTCGCAGTCCCGTACATTAAGCTCGTAGAGGCCCGCAGGCAAGAGCGGCAACGCTGTCAAGTCGCAGTCGTCTACACAAAGCGTGTAGAGGCCCGCAGGCAAGGGCGGCAACGTCGTCAACCTACAGTCCCGTAGACGAAGCGTGTGGAGGCCAGCAGGCAAGGGCGGCAACGTCGTCAACTCGCCATTCTGTATATCAAGCTTACGGAGACTCACGGGCAAGGGCGGCAACTCAGTTAGCGGGTTGAAATGTATCTTAAGGACCTCAAGGCTCACGGGCAACGGCGGCAACGTCGTCAATTCGCCACCCCGTATATCAAGCTTACTGAGACTCGCGGGCAAGAGCGACAACCCAGTTAGCCGCTCGCAATTTATCTCAAGGAACCCAATGCTCTCGGGCAATGTCGGTAACGTTAGCTGCTCACCATGTATCGTAAGGACCTCGAGGTTTGCGGGCAACGTCGTCAACGCCGTCAACTCATCACCCTTTATATTTATAAAAAGCTTACGGAGACTTGCGGGCAAGAGCGGCAACCCAGTTAGCGGGGTGCAATGTATCTCAAGGTGCTCGAGGTTCGGAGGCAAGGCCGGAAACGCTATGAATTCGCTGACCAGATAATTAAACTCACGGGAGATTGCTAGCATCATGCCAAGCATCCTCGTGCTCGCGGGCAAATCCGGCAACACAGCCAATTGGTTGCCATTTAAGGTACATTCTTTGAGGCTCGCAGGCAAGGTAGGTATTTCAGACAGTTGGTTGCCCACTAGGGCAAATCTGGTGAGTCGCTCAGAAAAGGGCGGCAACGGCCCCAACCTGCAGCCTACCACGTAGAGCTTGGTGCAGTGATCGGGCAGGAGTGGCAGGCTACGCAACTCCATTTTTGAAAAATACAGTTCCCCGTCCCTCATACTTAGAATTTGACCCCTTATTTGCTCACGGATACCTGCTTCGCCCTGCCGCGCGACTTTCTCCCATGCGTATAGGGCATAACGATAAAACTCATCGCAGCCACTGCCAATTTGTTCATGCGGTGCCGTTGAACTCTCGACCAGAGAGTCCAGAAACTTCTTCGTCTTCACTCGAGTACCTAGCATAGCGAGCACTTCACTGGTGAGTTGCACGTGAGCCTGCGAAAACTCGGGCGATTTACCACCGTTCGCATTATCCTGCCAAAGCTCCAGGAGATTTTCGGTCAAAGCCTCGACGTCCATGCCTTCTCTGCATGCACGCATCAAATTCTGCTTGAGGTCCCGACGCACTTCCCCAATATCAGGAACGTACGGTTGAGTGAACTGATGGCGGGTCCAGGCTATGGCTGCCAGTAAGCGGGTGCAGCGTAACTCATGATGAGAAGTGCCTCGCCGCCCCGCATATTCAAGTATCAGTTTTTTAACTCTTGCGAGTGGATGGGGTGGCGTACTTGATGAACTGGCTAGCACGCTCAGTGGAGTATTGGGACCAAAGCCGCCTTGAATTAACCCTGGGTTGTCCCTCACTCTCCGTAGCAAATCAATACTGATGACTGGCTTTCCGTTGGTTCTTTTTACCGGAGGAGACATGAACATCGCATCCGTCGCATTGCCCGCGCTCAGCCCCCTCATTTCAAGAGACTGCTCGCCTTGGTGGGGATCTCTAATGATTGGTCGCGTTTCTGACGACGATGGACATTGCGCTGACATCAAGGGTCGCGCTCCTAGCAGGACATCTCTAACGCTTGGCGGCATTTCCTGCGGTAGCGGACGGCGCACTGACGTCGAGGGCCCAGCAGGCTGCTCCCCAGCGGAAACATCACTCAGATTTCGCCACGTTTCTGGCTGGAATGGCCCTGGCTCCACGCTCTCCATATCAAACGTGATGACCGGGACGGAGTGCGCAGCCTGTACATTCTGCGCAAGGGGCCTCTGCGGAGAGGAAGCTTCCTCTAGCGGCGGCGTTGCCTGATCAGGCGTACGTGCCAGACCTGGATATCGGAGGGTCGAAAAGGGGGGGAGACGCATATTTTCTCCTGGCGTCGTGTTGCCACACGCGCCTTTTTTCATTGATCAAAATATCCTCCGCACACTGGGTAATAGAGGAAGGTAGGCCGCTACTCTATAAAATAAGATGGCCGCCATCTTTCACATTTCGCGCAAATTCCGTTTTTAATAGAAGGACGCCATGACATTGCAAGATGCCATGGATCGAGCAATCGGTGAGCGGACTGTTAATTTGCTCGCAGATTTGCCCCCCACCCCATTTGCCCCCCCATTGCCTGCTGAGGGCAGCCACCCGGTCATACGGCCCTTCATCTCCCAGTTCTCTCAAGTCCAGGAACATCTGTTTCAGGGTTCTTCTTTGCTTCCGAGAGTTGACCGCTTCCGCACTGAGTCAAGCGGAGAGCCTGGCGGTGAAGTCATCGAGCGAGCTTGGAGAACCCCCTTGGGGTTCGCGTACGCGGGCATTGCATGTTCACCTAAAAGTCGCTGGATGAATTTCAAATTTCGCTCATTTCAACGCAAGAGGGCCGCATCATCGTGGGAAGATTCGCTGCAAAAGTAGAAAGATTAAGTTGAGAAAAATGGGCGTATCTACGTACCATTTCAGCCGACTCCCATCCCCCTAATTCTTGCAACGCCAGAAGCGGAGTACCACTTTGCACATGCCAGCTCGCCCAAGTGTGGCGTAAATCATGCCATCGAAAATCCTGAATCCCAGCACGCTCCAACGCCTTATACCAAGCCGCTGTACTTGCTTGGACGATCTTGTTTCCCTTGTAGGTGAACACATAGACTGGATGCGTCCTATGCCGGGCTATCAGCACGCGCATCGCATCGTCATTCAAGGGGACGGTTTGCGGATTGCCGTTCTTCATATCTTCCCCGTCGAACCACGCTATCCGTCTTTTCATATCGACCTGCTCCCACCTCAAGCCTGTAACGTTGGCGCGTCGTAGACCAGTCGCAAGTGAAAATGCAGCCATAGCAGCTAAATGGGGAGGAAGTTCAGCAAGCAGCCGAACAGCCTGTTTAGGAGACAAGAAGCGAACCCGACGAACAGGCTCACGAAGCAATCGCACGTGAGGAGCCGCCGGCATCCACTCCCACTCAATCACAGCCATGCGCAAAATCGCTCGCAGCAGAGCCAGCATACGATTGACAGTTGCGTTTGATGCGCCACTAGCGATTTTTTTCGTACGTAAAGAAGCCACAACTTCGCGGTCAATATCCCGCAGGGGAATCCCACTAAGGAACCTGTTCAGCCAACGAATATTCGACTGGTCGGACTTCAACGACCGCTTGTCAGCCTTATCCTCTAGCCACTTATTGACAGCATCGTCCCATGTTTTACTGCCCATCACTTTTCAATCTCCATCCAAACAGCCCCAAAGAGTATTTCCATAATGGAACATAAGACATGAGAACAAAGCAATGTTTTCAAATTCCGAGAAATGGAGGTGACCGTTAACGGCGTCCCGAGTTGAGCATAGAAATTCTGTAGCTTTTAAGTTACAATGCGGGCATGATTGAATTGTTCCGATACCAGCGTGCCGATGGCCACGAACCACTCTCCGATTGGCTAGATAAGTTGCGCGACAAGATTGCCCAAGCCCGTATCCGAATACGTTTGCGCCAGATACAGGCCGGCAATTTCGGCGACTGCGAACCGGTCGGGGATGGCGTGATGGAGCTACGCGTGCATGTTGGAGCTGGATATCGTGTTTATTGCGGTCGGCACGGAAAAGCAGTTGTTATTTTGCTATGCGGTGGCGATAAGAAATCGCAGCAAACGGATATCAAGCTGGCCAAGGAATATTGGGTTGAATGGAAACGGAGGCAAACATGAACAAAGTGAAAGCAGCTACCTCTCATCATGACCGCGAGGTGGCCGAATTGCGTGCCGATCGTGAACTGGCCGTGGAATATCTAAAGGCGGCAATGGAATCGCTCGACAATCCGGATGATCGTGCTGCTGGTTTACTGGCGTTGCGCACGGTGGCGGAAGCTTACGGTGGTCTGGCCGCGGTGGCGGCTGAGGCTGGCATAAGCCGTGAATCGCTATACCGTACCCTTTCGCCGAAAGGTAATCCGACGCTGAAAACACTGCTGGCAGTTCTCAAGACAGTGGGAATGCGCTTGTCGGTCGAGCCGGAAAACCATGTGCATGTGTGATATGGCCCCTGACGTTGAAATCGAGAACTCTCCTTTTCTGTCTGCAGTCTATTCATGGCGCTGAAGGCAAACCATAGATGTGGCGGGATTCACTCCAAGTCTAGATCGTTCCAGCAGCAAACCAATAGAACGAATTAAGCCGGTCGTAGTATTGCGTGTAATCGCCGAAACCACGCATGGCGAACTCCTGCGCCACCAGCACCACGATGTCGAACGTATCCGTATCAGGCTTGAAGTAAATCTTGTACTGCCTCGGCTTGGGGATGCCCCTTGAAGACCAGTAGCTTTTCTTGTTGAAACGCGCCTCTTCCAGATTCTTGGAGACGTACTTGCTGATATAGCTGGCGATGCGATGCGCCGAGTTACGGCCACGCGGTCGTGTGAAATCAACATTGCCATTGTCCTTTCCGACGACACGACGCCACATCGAACGAATCAGGTTCCAACTCCGCACCCGGACACCGTGTTCGTTCTTCAACCATGCGGGGAACTGCTGGCATGCGATATGGACATGCAAAGCACCTCTCTGCTGCACTTCCAACGTGGCGACATAGTGGAACTCGCCCAGCGTACGCAGACGCTCCCGGAATGCCTTAAAGTCTGCCTCTACCCGTGCGTAATCCGTCATGCACTCCCGATAGGTCAACGTGAGCAGGCAATCAGCCTCCAACATCTTCGCCAGCCTACGCACTTTTGTCTTTGCGCGGCGTGCCGCCACGGCCTTAGCTTTCTCATGATCACCCTCACCGCGCTTGGGCAATTCCCCGGCTTCCGTTGAGTGGTCAAATATCTGGCCATCGCTGTATGTCTGGTAGCCCTCATCAAGAAACACCTCGATACCCTTTGGAAATTCCGTTACTGTGAGCGTTTTCCAGCTGCGTTCGTCAACTCCGGAAAAATAGGAACCCAAAGACGCTTTCAGAGTTGCATTCGCTGCTGCCTTGTCTATACTCGCGGTAAGCACAATCCCTCCTAAATGCTTGGTTGTGTGAGCCCGGCAGCGTTGGCGCGCTGATCCGGGTATTTTTACGTCCCTACAAAGTCACTTCCCAACTCCCCGCAAAAGCGGTGTTTTCTCTCTTTTTCCTTAAGTGTTCTAGGTACAAGTCTAGGCGCTCGCTTCGCTCGCGCCGTCCGCGCAAGCTGCGGTCGGCGCGAGCGTTCGAGCACATGCAAGCACTCACCGCAACATCAACGACAACCCCGTACACCCTAATCAGTCGGCACAAGTGCCGATCCGGTTAGCCCGGTCCTCTCTTCGAACAAGCACCGCCGTTTTCCTGAGTTCCTCGCCTTATCGGTCAACGATAGGCGGCGCGTCTTTTGCTGCAAGGGGGTATTCGTAAAAGCGCATACCCCCGCGCTTTTACAAACCTTCCCCCTTGCAGCAAAAGCCTATTGCGCCGCCTATTCGATGACCGGGCGAAGAACTCGGGAAAACGGCGGCGGCATAGCGCAAACATGACCGCTCTAACCAACCCCAACGCGGGGCTCCGAATCTAGGAACCCGGTCAGCTTGAAAGGCGAACACCATGGAACAGATTGAATTGCCATTGCTTCACTTCCCTTACCAGCCTTACCTCGCGCACTTCAAGCGCACCCACAAGCCGCTGGCGCCATCGAACTTTGTCGTGCCCTGGAAGCAGCTTCGCTTGACGCTGTACGTGCGCAATCTTGTGCGCAAGGGCGCGGCCTTCATCTGGACACGTGCCGATGGCCGGCAATTCTTCTGCAAGACCATGCGCCAATTGGTGGCGCGCATAATGGACTATGATGGTCACATCTTGCATAGCATTTTTAAAGGGAATGGCAGGCTCATTAAGACGGTTTGAAGTAGGGATACTTGCAAAATGAGAAGAACCTCGTTTTCCCCTTCCCCTCTGGTGGTTGAGCGTATCCAATCCTGCAGGAACAAGAAGTCGGCATGCCCGTCACTCTCTCGGTTCTCGGTAAGCCTACCAATCACGACGATGCCCCCAAACGGGGAGCGAGAACGATATACGTACCCCTAGCTCGCCCGCTCGATCCGATTCTTGGCTCGCGGCCTCATTTTTCCATTGGTCGTCAAATAATTGCCCAATGATTTATACGTGACGCGCTCTTGCGCAGCAAAGTTCGCCAAGCCACCTGCCTTTTTAATTAGCCCTGGATTGGCCTCCACTTTCCGTAGCAGGTCGATAGTGATAGGGAGAAAATGCGATCCGTTCGCCGTGTCGAGTCGATTCCTAGCGTGCGGCTTCAGACTGCCATCTGCAGTGAAATAAGCGGTCAATGCAATATACGAGACGTTCTCCTGCGCAGCAAAGTTATCCAAGCCACCTGCCTTTTTAATTAGCCCTGGATTGGCCTCCACTTTCCGTAGCAGGTCGATAGTGACAGGAGGAAAATGCGATCCGTTCGCCTTTTTGAGTCGACTCCTGGCTAGCGGCCTCAGACGGCCATCAGCATTGAAATAAGTGGTCAATGTTTTATAATTGACGCGCTCTTGTACAGCAAAGTTCGCCAAGCCACCTGCGTCTTGAATTAGTCCTGGGTTGGCCTCCACTTTCCGTAGCAGGTCGATAGTGATAGGGAGAAAATGCGATCCGTTCGCCTTTTTGAGTCGATCCTTGGCTGGCGGCCTCAAAGTGCCATCGGCACTGAAATAATTGCACAATGATTTATATCTGACGCCCTCTTGCGCAGCAAAGTTCTTCAAGCCACCTGCGTCTTGAATTAGTCCTGGATTGGCCTCCACTTTCCGTATTAGATCAATGTTGATAGCAGCATACCTTTTGGAAATTTTTACAGGCGAAAGCATGAGTTGCGCATTCTCCGTATTGTCTGCGCTCCGCTTTCTCATCTTGGGCGGTGGCACTCCTTTCAGGGCATCTTTAATGACCTGAGGCGTTTCTGTCCGTGCCGGTCGTTGTGCTAACGCCGAGAGTTCAGGAGACTGGCATTCCGGTAAAACATCACGCAACATTTTCCGTGTTTCTGGCAATGGCGCCACGTTCTCCAGTCGCGCAGCAAAGTTATTCAAGCCACCTGCTTTTTGAATTAGCCCTGGATTGGCCTCCACTTTCCGCATTAGATCAATGTTGATAGCAGCATTCCTTTTGGAAATTTTTACAGGCGGAAGCATGAGTCGCGCATTCTTCGTATTGTCTGCGCTCCGCTTGCTCATCTCGGGAGGTGGCACTCCTTTCAGGGCATCTTTAATGACCTGAGGCGTTTCTGTCCGTGCCGGCCGTTGTGCTAACGTCGAGAGTTCAGGAGACTGGCACTCCGGTAAAACATCACGCAACATTTCCCGCGTTTCTGGCAATGGCGCCACGCTCTTCAGTCGAAACGGGGCGGAATGCGCAGCGAGTGAGCCTTTCGAAGTACCAGCCCTGTTTGCACTGTTGAGCAGATCTAGGCCTGGCTGCATCAGGTTGCCATTTGAATCCAAATAAGTAACCAATGTTGCATACATAACGCGCTCCTGCGCAGCAAATTCAGCGAGGCCACCTGCTTTTTGAATCAGCCCTGGGTTGTCCCGCACTTTCTGTAGTAGTGCAGTACTGACGTGAACAAAAGCGAAGCCATCCGCCAGGTGGATTCGATTCTTGGCTTTCTCCGTCAGGTCGCCATCTGGAGTTAAATAAGAGGCCAATTTTTCAGGCATAACGCGCTCCTGCGCAGCAAACTCATCGAAGCCACCTGCTTTTTTAATTAGCCCTGGGTTGGCCTGCACTTTCCGTAACAGGTCAATGCTGATAACAGTATTCCTTTTGGGAATTTTTACAGGCGGAAGAATGAGTGGCGCATTCTCCGTATTGTCTGCACTCTGCTTTCTCATCTCGGGAGGTGGCACTCCTTGGAGGGCGGCTTTAATGACTGGAGGTGTTTCTGGCGGTGACGGGCGTTGCGCTGACATCTCAGATTGCTGAGACATCCACTGCGCAAAAAGATCTTCCCCACGTTGTTGTGACCCTGGCTGGAAATACAACGGTTCAATGCCCAGCGGGACGGAGTTCACATCGCGTACGTTCTGCGCAAGAGACATGTGCGAAGAGGAAGCTCCCGCCACTGTCGGCAACGTTCCATGATTGGGCGCGTATGTTGGGCTTGGAAATTGGGGAATTGGAATGGCGGAAAAATACACACTCGCTCCTGACGCCGTGCTCACTACACAGCTTGTTTTTTATTGATCAAAATTTCCCCATCCATCTTTGAGTAACAGAGGGGGCATCCCCCCCATCCTATAAAATAAGATGCCTACCAGCTTTCATATTTCGCTCAAATCTTGTGTTTTGTATTGACGTGTTGAGGCACGTTGTCACGTTAAAGCCTCAGCACCTGCAACACCAATAGCACTTCCGTACGCCCCTTCGATGCGCTATGCCCGTCGAGGAAGCGTGGCAGCCAGCCGGGGCTATTCCTGGTCGCTGCATCCGTGTCCTGCACCAGACCACCCAACACGATGACTTCGCCGTCTTTCATACTCACCGTCGTTTGCATCTGCCGCGTGTTCTTCGTCGGCGAATTATTCACGCCCGTTGTCGTCGCCACGAAACTCGACATTTGTTCTTGCAACTCGACCTGAATCGCATCGGCCATGACGGTTGGCCGCACATCGAAGATTAATCCTGCATCCTGATACTGCACCGATTGCACCGGCGTCCCGCCCTGCCCCTGATAGCTGATACTGCCGAGCGTCGGCACCTGCGAGCCGACATTGAGCCGCACGCGGTCGCCCGACAGTACCCGGACATGCGGATCGCTGATTTGCGTGAATCGCGTATCAGCGTTGAGCGCCGAAATCACAAAATTCAGAGAACTGGACGAGAACCGCAGCGCAGTCGGATCGGTATCCGTTGGCCCGTTCGTGGCCGACAACGAACCGCCCACGCCGTTAAATAGCTTCGCCACCAGAGAAAACGCCGAGTTCTTGTCGGCCGTGTTGCTGACCTCGAACACCCAGCCACGCACCATTACTTCTCCCGGCTTTTGATCCAGTTCGGGTAGCAGCTTGACCAGGTCACGCACTTCCGAAGCTTTACCGGTGAACACCAGCTCATCGGCCTGCGACAGTTTGTCTTGAGGGAGGCGGAGTAAATCAGCCGAGGCCGCTGCGTCAGGTGTTTCTGCTGAAGGCGGCACCGCATCCGAGGCGGGCAGCATTCCGACTACTGTATCCGACGCATTAAAACGCCCAGCAAACAACGGCTGTAGCGCCTTGGCCAAGTACGCAGTCGTGCGGTAGCGAGGCCGATACACGAAGGTTTCCCGATCCACTGGTTCGCCTTCATTAGCGGGTTTCTTTGACACGAAATCTACGCCGTCGCGTGTTTCGACCTTGAACCCTTGCGAATCAAGGAACACCTTCACGAACGCACGTAAATCGCCCGCGGTGGCGTCATAGTTGAACGACACCAGCCGCGTGTCTTGTAAAACGTCTGAGTCGATCACGTGAGGCGTGCGCATCGCGTCGCCGTATAGCAAATCCACTAGTTGGCCGACGCTGACATAACGCAGATCGAACGCGCCGCTCTTCATGCGGTGCAGCGGCTTCAATGGGGACATGGGCGCAGCCTCGATTGCGGTGGGCGTCAGCACCGGCAGGGCCGGAACCGCTGTATTTGATCCCTGAGGTAACGGCGGCACGTCCGCTGCCATGACCGAACACGCCACCCAAACTCCGCACACTACCCCGATCAACCGTTTCATTTACCTACCTCCATTGCGTTCTTGCCCGCCCCGGTCCAAGTGGTCACCCGCTCACCGTCAACCACACCCGTGACGCCCAGCGTCTCACCCCGGAAACCTTGTGCAGATTCGCGCCGCAAGCGCCCTTGTGAATCCGTCAGCAGCACATACCCGCGCCCATCGATGGCGTACTGGCCCGCTACCCGCCATGTACCGGATGCCTTGCTCTTGTCCGTCCCGGCCTGCCCGGTTCCTGTGCCACCAGAAGCCCCAGAAACAGCCTCCAGCGATCCAGCACCACCCACGACGCCGAAGCCCGTCGAGACGCTATTAAATCCCTGCCACGCCATCGTCACGGCCACGACCAATGCAATCGGGATGATGAACAGCGCTTTCGGGATCACCGCCTTGGGCTTGGTGTGCAGCTCGGCGCTGGTGTACAGATCGAACACGTTCTTGGGGTAGCGCCATGGCGTCTTGACCGCATCGCGCAAGCCGCTATTGGGGTTATGTGCGTGATCCCATTGGTACAGCATCGCCCGATTCCCACCGAACAAGCGCCGCACGTGCACGTGATGCCCGACCAAATCGCGGATGGTCTTATTCATCCGGTTCGGATGCTGCGTAATGACGATCATGTCCACGCCAAAGTGGCGATGTACGTGCAGTTGCTCGATGGCCTCGGTCGGCTTTACTGAGGAGGAAACATTGGGCCAGATACGCTGCACTTCATCGATCACGATCAGATCGTTCGGTTGGCAATGCCGATGCCATTCCCGAATCCAATCGTCATCGACGGGTTCGTGATCGATCACCAGATCGCGGATGCCGTTGACAATGACCCGCCGCCCGGCCTTGACTTCTTTCTGTAACGACGAGACCGCCCACAAGGTCTTGCCGCTTCCCGGCACTCCGGTAACGAGTGTGATTGCCATTATTTGATAAAGAATTTCTTGAAGCCAGACGCACCTGCCAACGCGACACGTGCACTGATGCCGCCGCCGATGTAGCCCAACCCCTGAAAGATGCCGCCCAGCGCCAGCACGTTGGCCAGATCGACCGGTAAGCCACCCACCGATGCGGTGAGCCAGCCCATGGCCTGATTCACGGCCAGATCGATGCCGCCTACGGTCAGTACACCGACGCCCAGCGCGATCAAGGCCCGAACGATCAACGGGCCGACCAGACTCAACAGCCATGATGCCCAGGTCATGCCGCCACTCCCAGGGCAACGATCAGCACGGCGCCTAGCGCGCACAGTGCCAGCACCAATGGCCGCAGGTCACGCACGACCGAGCAGAGCGGATCGAAGGAAAATGAATAGTCCTTGTCGAGGATTGTGACGACCTTTGGAGCGGGACATGCGCCATTGGCAGGCCCGATCTTCCAAGGCGTCATCGACACCTCGGTTGAGCTCGACGGAAGCGCAGGCGTATCGGGCGGCGGATCGCCCAGCGGCGCGCATGCCGAAATGAAGGGGAACAACTTGCACAATCCGGGACTGGGCGTTGGAGTTGGATCAGGTCTAGGATCAGGATCGGGCCAGGAATTGCGATTCACATTGATACCAATCGGAATGATTTTCGAACCCTCCGGCGAAATACGCTCTTGGACTACGTCATTCCAAGACAACATCGGCGCCGCAGATGCGATATCCGCCTCCGACACCGGATTGGCAGCTTCATAGGGCAGCCCGTCATAATCCGGTTGTGCGGCCGCTCGTTCCCAAAGCTTATCGACTACCGTCGCTAACAACCCTGGCGGAACCGGTTCCCGCAACATCCCCGGCGCCAGCCGCAAATCCTTGAGATCGCCTTCCTGTTCGCCGATGTAAGCGAAATTGCGCCGGATGCTAGCAAAGCCCGTTTTCTCATAGGGATACCACCCCAATTGCTCTCCATCCGAATCAATCGCCAATGTTTCTCCTGAAACGTCGATTTGATACGTACCAGTCGAATACACACTCACCTGGTAAGTCATCTTGCGATATTCGTCTTTTGGGAAAAAATCAGGATCGGCAAGCCACTGCCTCGCATACTGAGCGGCACAATCTGATTCATCCACGCACCCGGCTACCCCATAGGAATTGCGCCAATGCCGTGTGTAATACTTGAACTGCGCAGGAACAGCGCGCTCTTCAAAATTGGTCCACGATCCGGGGTCAATCGGCTCGGTCGGTTCTTTCGGTGTCAACTTGAATTGCGGTTTTTGTGGTGTTCCGGTTTGCGTCAGCGTATAAATCCCCCAGCCTACTCCGCCCACCACGGCAAGCGCACCTAAACCAATCAGCGCACTCGCCCATACGGGCGCACCGAACAACGTTGCCGCCGTACCCGCTATGAAACTCGCATCGTTAGCTGCGTCACCGATAAAATTCGCCGTGCGAAGAAACTTGGCATCATTCGCAGCAACGTCCACTGCGCGACGCGCAAGATTTGACCTGACCGCCCGCGCCACAAGTCGATTCATCGCCCCACCAAAGACGGGTTCGACCCACTGCGCTACCTGCGCTTGTGCGGCCTGCTGTTGCACCAGCATCGCTACTAAGGCAAATGCCATTACGATTTTTTTACACATGGCGCTCAACCAAACAGGATGAAACCGACAAGCCAGCACGTCGCAACCACAATCGCCACACATTCGTAAAACCATGTCATTACGTCTCTCCTGTCGAATTCAGAAAATCGCGGATCACCCTGACGCCCCACGCCACCGCCAGCACCCCGAGCATCGCCCCGCCGATTTGCAAACCAACCAACTCGCCACCCGGCACCGGTTGATCGCCGGCCAGCGTCGAAACTTGCACGTACAGCGTGTTGCCGTTCGAATCGTTGCCGCAGCTCACCTGCTGCGCATTGACGTAGGCATACGTCACGCCATCCACGCCACCCGGCCCGCATACGATTCCCGACATCGCCATCCACACCCCCACTCAGAAAAAAGGCGTCTAGTTACCCAGACGCCTTGCTCCTTCTCACACCACCGATTAACGGCCAATAAAACCCTTGACCGTGCGATAGCCCCACGCCACCACCACGACACTGAGCACCGCCGCGCCAATGGTCACGAGGGACACGCCTACGCCAGTGAGCGATGTAACAGCACTCGTCACATCCACTGTCGGCGCTGCGTCACCCGCCGCAAACGCTACCGTTGACACGCCTGCGGCACCTGCGGCTACCGCCGCTTTGTTGATCCAACTCTTCATCTAATCTCCTCTAGGTTACGGCCCCATCAAACATCGTTCCCGTGGGCCAAGTGAGAACGACGAACTTTCTGAATAGGTCAGGCGGTATCGCCGACACCAGGTTTATACCGAGAGCGGCCAGTGCTAATTTGACGAGCAGACTGCTGATGTAACCGATGAACAGGGAAAAGACGCACGCCACCCTCACGGCGATTTTCACGTCACTTCCCTGCATTCGATTTTCCGTTCTGCACCCCGGTATTGAAGCAATTGGACTGGCCGTTGCCGGAACTCGCGCTGAGTTTGCACATTGGATTTAGGAGCCAGAGTTGGTGGACGCCCATGACGCTTCGCTCCGAACATGTCCATCGTGAACTTACCCGCCGGTTGCTTCATTCCTCGTCCGTCTCGATCTTGCCGGCTGGAATAAGAGAGAGGATGCGCGGCACCACGATCCGATCATGAGTAACTTCCAGCTCAATATGGGCAAAGTAGAATCCTGACTGGGCCGTTTTCAGACCAGCAGCCAGAATCATCTCTCCACGTCTTTCGCCATCCTCAAAACCACTCACCACGCACTCCGCACGTAGCGAATCGAACGGCAATCCAGTTTTGGAATTGGTAGCAACGACGCTACGGACCTCCAAAATTTGAATCAGATGTTTCCTATCAATGTTGAGCACCTAAGCCTCCTAAAAGGAGCAGTGGGCAAAACGACCCGCTGCGGTTGATTACGCCTTTGCCGCCTCTCCTGCTGCTTCTTTCCCAGTGGGCTTTGCCCCATAGGGATGCAGCCCAATGACGACCGGCACCACTTCGCATTCCCAGTTCACATCAAGGCCAATTTCAGCCAAATACTTGCCCGGACGAGTTTCTTTCAGCGTATTCGGCAACAGAAGTTGACCGATGCGCACGCCCTTATCGGGGCCGGTCACGACGCACTGCGCGCGGTACATATCCCAGGGCTGCCCGGTTTTACGGCTGATGCCAGAAGCATGAGCGACGGCGACGATATCAATCAGATGAGAGTTCACGATTGCGGACATAGCAGTTCCTTTCGATGTTAATGAAGCGTTTAGTTGCCGTTCTGAAAATGTTTACTTGTATAGAGTTTGTATAGATAATGTTTATCCATTCGGAGTAACGCCAAAACATGCTACTCCACACAGGGTAATCCAAGATTACTCCGTTCGAGGTATATTTGCAAGAGGAAAATCGATGAGCTATACAGAAATTTTGAAATTGGCCTTGGACGGCAAGTCGGTGAATTCGCTTGCGAAACAATGGGGCATCCCGCAGCAAACGCTGGACAAGTACGCACGGGGTGAGCGTTTGCCAAGCTTCAAGGCAGCAAAAGCCCTCGCGCAAGCTGCTGGAATCAGTGCCGAAGAGATGCTGGAGTCGTTAGCACTAGAAGAGGAGGCAAGAAAGGGCTATAATCGCGGACTTTCCGCTGATGTAGCTCAGTCGGTAGAGCAACTGATTCGTAATCAGTAGGTCGACGGTTCGATTCCGCCCATCAGCACCAAAACAGAAGCGGCTTGCAGCGATGCAGGCCGCTTTTTTTTTCTCCGCAACCCCAGATACAAAAACCCATTTACAGCAAGAATTTAAGGATTAAATTCGATTCTGCCCATCGCACCAATGAAATCAAGCACTTAAGCCGATTCTTCGGAATTGGCTTTTTATTTTCCGCGTGCATGTAACCCCGACGTCTCCCCATGTTGAGTAGCAACGGGCTTTAGGTAACGGTTTTCTCCGTCAATTTCCAGTATAGGTTGCGAATAAGCGAGCAGACCTGACCCACTAGCCGACACTCGGCAATGGCAGCCTAAGATCCCAACCAATCGCGTTGAATCGTCTTGAATCGAAGCCAAGGATGGAACCGGCGCGCATGCCGCTCCACTCATCGATATTGGTGTAGGCGACATGCGTCGCGCACTCGAGGGCCAACAGTGTCCTGGACGGGGGTTCGATTCCCCCCACCTCCACCCGATGGCATCGCGATGCCTTGGCTGGCCTGACGGGCCGGTGCCATTCGGTGGGGGTGACCTGGTTTCGACAGGGTAGCCAGTAACCCGAGATACATCACGTCAGGCGACCGACGTTAATTGCGCACAACCACAATTGCAAATGACTCGCAATTCCTTGCCTACGGTACTTACTCCTAAGACCCGTTAGCCGAGTTTCCGGCCCCTTCGAAAGAAGGCTTGTGAACAGAAAGGCCGGACCTACTCTGTCGTTAGCAGCGAGAGAAATGTCGAGCGCAAGCGGGGGCTTCGGAAGTCTCCATAGTCGGCAACCGTAGAGGGCGCCACCTGTAGACTGGGGGCACGTTAAAGCTCCCGGCCCGCCTTCGCAGGGCCTTGAAACTCAGGGCGGCAACACCTCGAACACCAGGACCTGGGTGACTTGCGAAGGCTGGAAATTGTTATCCGAAATAAACACCAGGCTATCGTGACCGTTGGCCAGCTTCGGCCCCCATGCCACGCCTTCCAGGTTGTCTACCTTGTCGATGCCCAGCGTGTCGAAGTCCAGCACCAGGCGCTTGGCCGCGGGGGTCACATCGGTGGCCGTCTCCAATGATGGTATCCGGCCAATATCGCTGGCCTGGCTGACGTCCATCTCGTAGAGCCGGATATGAAACTTGAACACCCCGTCGCTGCCCTGCACGCCAGAGCGTTCCAGCGCCAGCAGCCGCCGGTCGTCCACCGCCAGGATTTCGGACAAGCCGTTGTCGGCATAGCGCCCGCCCGGGGCGAAACGGATAGCGTCGAGCATATAGGCGTACTGCGCCAGCAGGACGCCATCGCGGCCGTAACGACTGATGCGCACCGGCGCTCCCTGCTCCCGACTGGCCGGCGCGCCATCCTGGTACAAGGGACCCTCCATGCCCAGCCACAGGTCGCGGCCATCGGATGAAAAGCTGATTCCCTCGAACGACAGGTTGTTGCGCGAACCCAGTCGCTGCCCGGGATGAACGTCGAACATGCTGCCTACCGGAAAGTGCGCAAGGAAATTGCCGTTGCGGTCGGCCCGCCGCACGAATGGCGACATGCCGTGCGGCCGGCTACCCTCGCTGGCGTACCAGATGCTGGCGTCGCGGGGATCGATACGGATCGATTCGAGATCGGGGATATCCCCTGCCCGCCCGGGCCAGTCGGCCTTGCCAGGATAGAGCGAGCCATCGGGCTGCCTGAAGAACCTCACGTCTTCCACCGCCAGGCGATGAAAACCGGCCAGGTCGTATTGCAAGCGCAGCACGTAGAAGCGGGCCGGGCTGATCTCGGAGCGATCATCGCTTTGCGCCACCCAGGTATCGGTGGCGGCATCGTAGTCGATACCCGACAGGCCACCGATGACGGTGCCGCGAAATGGCTGGTTCAGCGCAATGCGCTGCTCACCCAGAAAGCGCAAGCTGCCGACACGATGGGCAGCTTGCGTCTCGTGTGGCGCCATCTGCGCGCAGGCCGCCAACCAAAGGCAGGACGCCATGAGCAACAAGCGCATGCACCAGTAAGAGCGTTTCATAAAAAACTCGTCAAAAGAAGACAAACACCAGAAGACAAACACCATCAGGGCAAAGTGGCAATGCGCTCCAATACCAGCGCCAGCAATGCCGGATTATCGACACCCGTGGCGGCTTGCAGCACCGGACCCGGGCCGGCGGCGACGCCGAAATGGGCCAGCGCCTTCCCCTCGTCGGGCCCGGCACGAAAATCCACCTCCACCCGGCAGGCTTCCAGGCTGAACAACTGCTCGCGCAACAGGTAAGCCACCGGGCAGACATCGTGCAGCAACGGGTCCATCGCGGCGTAGGCCTGCAGCATGGCGGCGGCGGCCCTGCCGCTGCGGCTATCCAGATCCGAAAACGAGGCGATCCATGGCCCGCTCATGATGGCCTGGTGCGTCACATCCAGCGCGAACAGCGTAATCGGCGCGCCACTGCGCATGACGATGTCGGCCGCCAGCGGATCGGCATAGAAGTTGAATTCCGCCGCCGGCGTGATATTGCCCGGCACCCGCAAGGCGCCGCCCATGATCGCCAGACGGCCGGCCCGCCGCAAGATTCCGGGCGAGAGCAACTCAGCCAGCGCCAGGTTGGTCAACGGCCCCATGGCCACCAGGTCGATACTAGCGGGCGAATGTTGCCGCAGTATGTCCACCAGCGCGACGGCGGCATGGCCGGCGGCAATCGCGCCGGGCTCGTCCAGCGGCACGCCACCGAGCCCATCCTCGCCATGCACCAGGTTGCAACGCGCATCCCCACCCATCAAGGGTCGTTCGGCGCCGGCATGGACCGGCACCGCCACGCGCCCGGCCAGGTCGAGGATCTTGCGGGCATTGCGGGCCGTGATCGGCGCCGGACGATTGCCGGCCACCGTGGTGACGGCCAGCAAACCGAGTTCGGGGCTGCCGGCGGCCAGCAGCAGCGCCAGGGCGTCGTCTATCCCCGGATCGCAGTCGATGATGGTTGGTTTCACGCAGGCTCCTCTGGCAACATGCCATGTTGCAGCACCAACGCCACCCGGTCCCGGTCGGGCAGCCCGGCGCGGGCGCCCAGCGCGGCCACCGTACAGCTGGCCGCGGCGCAAGCAAAGCGCAGCGACGCGGGCAGCGCCTGCCCCTCCAGCCGGGCGCACAGGTAAGCGGCATTGAAGCTGTCGCCGGCGCCCGTGGTGTCCAGCACCGTTGCCGGAAAAGCGGCATGGCGCGCATGCGCGCCATGGTCCATCGCCACGGCGCCGTCAGCGCCGAGCGTCACCACGACTTCACTGGGCCCCAGCGCCAGGACCTGGCGCATCGCCTCCGGCGTGGGCGCCTGGCCGGTGCCGGCAAAAAAGCCGGCCTCGTTGAAGAAGACGATATCGGCCAGCGCCGCGCGGCGCTGCATCTGCCCGGCGTCGGGCGCGACCGCCGCTTCGAGATCGATGGCGATGCGCACCCCGGCCTGGCGGGCGTGATGGCACAAGCGCGCGAACTCGTCGTAGTCATAGGGCATGGCATACATCCATCGGACCTGCGCCATGGCCTGCGCCAGGCGCTCGTCCCGCAGCGGCGCGACCGGCATGGGCAGGTAGATGATCGACTTCTCGCCCGACGGCGCCAGCACCGCAATGGCCGAGGCCGAAGGCGTGTGCGCGGCGGTCGACAACCATTGCGTTGCCACCGCATGATCGCTCAACGAACCCCGCAGCAGCGCGGCATAGGCATCATCGCCGGTGCGGCCGAACAGGGCCGAACGCAGTCCCAGGCGCGCGGCGGCGCAGGCGACGTTAGCGGTGGTGCCGCCGGGCCAGATGCCCAGCGACTGCCCAAGCGCCTTGCCGCCCGCCGGCGGCAGCGCATCGGCTCGCAGCATGATATCGGCCACCGGGTCGCCAAAGGCCAGCAGGTCGTAGGGACGCGACGCCGCCATCATCGCAATGCCCCGAGATTGGCAACGGCAATGCGATGCAAGCCATCGGCCATTTGCTCCAGGTCGAAGTCGGCCCGATTGACCTGCAGAAATTCGTCCAGCAGATCGGCCGGCAATGCCGCCGAACCGCGCAGGGCGCCGGCCACTGCCCCGGCCATGGTGGCGATGGAATCGGTATCGTTGCCGATCGACGAACACAGGGCGATGGTGCGCAGCGGGTCGCCCTGGGCATAGCGCAGCACACCCAGCGCGGCCGGCACCGATTCGGCCGCCAGTACCGAATTGCCGACCATCTTTTCCATGTCGACCAGGAACGCGTAATCGTCATGCGCCTCGTCGGCGATGCGCAAGGCCATGTCCAGGCGCGCCAGGTAATTGGGGCCGGCCACGCTGCGCGCCTGCTGGCGCGCCAGTTGCTCGCCGATGCGCCCGCCCTGCACCGCCGCCGCGATGACCTCGGCCAAATCACCTGCCACCAGCGCCTGGGCGACAGCCGCGGCAATCGAACAGGCGGCCGAGATCGCCACATCGGTATCGTGCGAAGGCAGGCAAGTGACCAATGCCTGGGCGCAGGCGCCCTCGATATCGCCCGGGTGCACCAGCCCCGCCGGCGCCACCCGCATGGCGGCGCCATTGGTGATGCCGATGGTGGTCATCTTGCGCCGCGAGCGGCCGATGATGCCGACATCGTTGACGTCGCCCCCCTCCTGCAACGCCTTGACCATCAAGGCCGTGCTGGGGCCCATGAATCCGGCCTTGGGGCTGGTCGCGGCCCAGTCCAGCAGGCACGCTACCCATCCATCGTAGTCGAGCTCGCCGCCGGCCGCGATCAGTGCGCGCGCCAGGTAGTACATCTGGCTGGCATCGTCGGTGACCTCGCCGCGCAGCCCGGCATTGGCGCCGGCAAAGGTGTCATCGGGCGGCGTGCCGAAACGGGTCACCAGGCCGCCGTGGCGAGCGGCGATCTCTTCGATGCTCCATTGTTCGGTCTGCGCGCCCAGGGCGTCTCCCATTCCGGCCAGCGCCAGCGAGGCGAAGATCCGGTCCCTCAAGGTAATACTGCTCACATGCGTCTCCAGTTATGTGTTGCGCTTGCCATTACATGCCTGTCCGGCGGCGGCGAACCCCGGCCACCGCCAGCGCCAGCAAGGTCACCAGTGGCGGCAGCAAGTAAATCAATTGCGGCGGGATGCGCGACGCCCCCAGTTGCGTGGCCAGCACCGCACTGGCGCCGAACAGCACCGAAGCGACCACCGCGCCGCGCATGGCGCGGGCGCCGACAAACACCGCCGCCAACGCCAGGAAGCCGCGCCCGGCCGTCATGTCGGCCTGGAACAGGCTGAGGTAGCCCAGGCTCAGGTAGACGCCGCCCAGTCCGGCCAGCACGCCCGACAGCAACAGCGCCAGATAGCGCATGCGCTTGACCGGGATCCCGGCCGCGGCTGCCGCCAGCGGGTTCTCGCCGACAGCGCGCAGCCAGACTCCCCAGCGCATCCTGCGCAAGAACCACCACAACGCAGGTATCGCCAGCAGCGCCGCATACAACAACACGTGATGGCCGGTCCGCTGCTCGCCATTGAGCAACAGGTCGAGCACCGGCCAGCCTTGCAGCCCCGGGACATGCACAGCGGGCAACACCGGGCTGTCGAGGCTGGCGGTGGAACCCTTGTCGCCGGTCACGGACGCCATCAGCAACACCGTCAGGCCAGCCGCGAGGATGTTGATGGCGATGCCTGCGACAATCAGGTCGGCGCCCCACTCCAGATGAAAAACCGCCAACAGGCCCGCCATCAGCAGCGCCGCCAGCAAGCCGCCGCCGCACCCGATCCAGGGATAAAAAACAGGGGCGAGACCGGGAAACCAGTGTGCCGCCTGTACCGACACCAACACGGCAAAGAACGCCGCCACCAGCATCAAGCCTTCAAGGGCGACATTAATGCAACCGGCGAGGTCCGACACCAGCCCGCCCAGCGCCGCCAGCAAGATGGGCGCAGTAGCGCGCAGGATGGCCGGAAACAGTCCGGCCGCCAGCAGCATCCAGGCCTCATGCGCCATGGCGCCCTCCCCGTCGGGCGCGCCAGTCCAGCCACAAGCCGGCCAGCGCCGGCCCCATGCGCTCGGACACAACGAACAGGATCATCAGCGCCTGGATCACCAGCACCATCTCGCGCGAGACGTCGGTGCTGCGTTCCATAGCCAGCGCGCCGGTGCGCAACCAGGCATACAGCAGCGCCGCCAGCGGCACCACACGCGGATTGTTGCGCGCCAGCAGCGCCACCAGCAGCCCTTCGTAGCCAAGCCCGGTGGGCAAGTCCACTGGCAGCCGCTTGAGCAAGCCATGGCTGACATGAACGCCAGCCAGCGCGGCGAACGCGCCGCCCAGCGCCATCGACAGCCAGATGGTGCGTTGTACCGGCAGCCCGGCCTGGCGGGCAAAGGCCGGCGCCTCGCCCACCACGCGGATCTCGTAGCCCAGCGTGGTGCGCATCAACAGCACCCAGGCCAGCCATACCATTGCCGGCAGCGCCAGCAGCATCACGGTGACGTTGGTATGGGCCAGCAACACCGGCAATTGCAAACCCGGCGCCAGCATGGGCGTGACGATGAAACCGGCCGCCGGATCGCGCAGGATGTCGGTGACGACCCAGCGATAGAATTGCACGGCGATGATATTGAGCATCAGCGTGCTGACGATTTCATTGATGTCGAAGCGCACCTTGAGCAGGCCCGGCACCGCCCCCCAGGCAAAGCCGGTGATGCAGGCGGCGGCAAACGCCAGCGGCAGCGCCGCATACCACGGCCCGGGCCACCACAGGCTGGCGGCGGTGGCTGCCAGCGCCCCGAGAAACAGCTGGCCATCCGCGCCCAGCGAGAACTGGCGCGCCCGAAACGGCAAGCTCACCGCTAGGCCAAGCAGGCACAGCGTGATGGCGTCTTCGATCACGGCCCCGAAGCGCACCATGCGGGTCAGTTGCCAGCCGTCCGCCGCGCTCCAGTCCAGGCGCGGCATCGGACCGGTCAACAGCATCAGGAACGCCCGCAGCGGTTGGTCGCTCACCGCCAGCGTGATGATAAAACCGACGGCCAGCGACGCCAGCAAGGCCAACGGCAGGCGCCAGCGCTGCGCCAGCGCCTGCCGTTGCAACTGCTGCTGCAAGAGCGGATTGGCCGGGGTCATGGCGCAACGCCTGACGGTGTAAAGGGCGCATCCAGGGTCGCCGCCGCATCGGCTTGCCGGCGTGTTCCGGTCATGTAGGGCCCAAGGGTTTCGGCCGCCAGGCCGCGGCTGGCAAAGTGCGCTACCAGCTCGCCGCCGGCCATGACCGCCACCCGGTCCGACAGCGACAGCAATTCGTCCAGGTCGGCCGAGATCAGCAACACCGCGCTACCCGCCTCGCACAGCGCCGCCAACTGCGACTGCAGGCTGCGCGCGGCGCCGATATCGACGCCGCGGGTGGGCTGGCTGGCGATCAGCAGGCGCGGCGCGCTGGCGGTCTCGCGCCCCAGCACCACCTTTTGCATGTTGCCGCCGGACAGCGTTCCGATCAGGTCCGCGGGCGATGCCGCTTTCACACCGCAGCGTTCAACCACCTGCCGGGCCGCCGCACCGATGGCGGCCGGGTCCAGCCAGCCGCGCAGCGACAGCGGACGCCGGTGATATTGCGTGGCGATGACGTTGTCGGCAATGCTCATGTTGGGCGCCACGCCGTCGTGCAGACGGTCTTCGGCGATGGCCGCCACGCCGCAATCGCGTACCGCCCGCACATCCAGGCCGGTAATGCGCCGTCCGTCGACACTGGCCTGCCCGCCCTGCGCTGCATGCTGCCCCAGCAAAACCCTGGCCAACAGGTCCTGGCCATTGCCTTCGATGCCGGCGATGCCGAGGATTTCACCGGCCGCGATATCGAACGACAGCGGACCCATTGCATGCCCGCCGTGGGCATGCGCCTGCAATGCGCGCACCGACACCAGCGGCACGCTGGCGCGTGCGCCCGGATCGCGCAATGGCAGCGGCGCCGGCGCCGTGCCGACGATCATGTGGTCCAGTTGCGCCGGCGTGGTATCCCACAGCGACCCGGCGCCGCTCACACGTCCCCGGCGCAATACCGTGAAGCGGTCGGCGATGGCGCAGATGTCGGCGGTCTTGTGCGAGATCAGCACCACCGTCAGCCCTTGGGCCACCATGTTGCGCAAGGAATCGAACAAGGTATGCACCTCCTGCGCCGCCAATACCGCCGTGGGTTCATCCAGCAGCAGGATGCGCGCGCCGCGGTACAGCGCCTTGAGAATCTCGACCCGTTGCTGCACCCCGATGGCCAGGCTGCCGGCCTTGGCAAGCGGATCGACTTGCAACCCGAAATGGCGCGACAGCGCGCGTACCCGCTCTACCGCTGCGCGCCGGTCGAGGCAAACGCCACGCACGGGCTCCGCGCCCAGCACGATATTGTCGGCCACGCTGAATGACGGCAGCAGTTGCAGGTGTTGCGGCACCAGCCCGATGCCGGCAGCAATGGCCGCCGCCGGATTGGGCAGGTGCAGTTCCTGGCCCTGCATCCGCAACTGGCCGCTGCCGGGCTGTTCCAGGCCATAGAGCATCTTCATCACGGTTGACTTGCCGGCGCCGTTTTCGCCGACGATGGCGTGGATCTCGCCGGCATGGATCGCCAGGCAGACATCGTCGCTGGCCAGGGTACCGTTGGGATAGACCTTGGAGACATGCCGCAGCTCAAGCAAAGGGACGCGCTGACTGTGGTTCACCCGGGACTCCCCGCTCGCGCCAGGGCGCTGGGTATCTGCAGCCTGCCCGCCACGATATCGGCGCGCACCGCGTCGAGCCGCGCGCCAATGGCGGCAGGCGCACTGTCCATCACTTGCGAGTGCGGCGCCAGACCGACCCCGCCTTCTGCCAGCCCCAGCGAGCGGGCGCGTCCCCATGGCAGCTGCCCTTGCAAGTGCTGGCCCAGCGCGCCGACGATGGCCACGTCGATGTTCTTCATCACCGATGTCACGATGGCGCCGGCGCGCTGGGGATTGCTGCGGTAGGCCAATGCGTACTGGTCAAGATCAACGCCGATGGCATAGCGGTGCGCCTGGCTGACCGCTTCGTTGACGCCCTGCCCGGTGGCGCCGGCGGCGTGGAAGATCAGGGCCGCGCCCGCGGCCATCTGGGCATTGGCGATGTCCTTGCCGGCCGCAGGATCGGAAAAACCGTTGGCATACTGGCTGGCCACCACGATGGCGGGGTCGAAGGCGCGGGCGCCGGCCCGAAAACCGATCATGTAGTCCTCGATCACGGGAAACTGCATGCCGCCGACAACGCCCAGGCTGCCATTGGCGGCCGCGCCCGGCAGTACCCGCTCGCGCAGCAGCATTGCAGCCAGATAGCCGGCCAGATAGGCGCCTTCGTTCTGGCGAAACAGGATGGAGTGAACATTGGCGCATGCGCAGTGCGCATAATCGACGGCGGCATCGAAGACGATGAAGCGCATGCGTGGAAACTGCGCCGCCAGCTTTTGCACATAAGGCACCATGGTGAAGGTGCCCGCGACGATCAGGTCATACTCGCCGCTATCGGCCAGATCGGCCAGGGCCGATTCCCAACGGGTCGGATCGGCGCCGCCCTCGACGATCCTGGTCGTCACCGGCAACGTCTGGCGTGCCTGACGCATGCCGGCCGCCGCCGAATCGAAGAACGATTTGTCGCCCAGCGTACCGTTGACGAACAACACAGCCCGCAACCGGCTGCCGCCCGCGCCCGCATCGACGCGGTCGGCCAGGCGCCCCAGCAGCGACAGCGCGATCACGGCGGCAATGCCCCACGCCATGCGTTTCAACAGGATATTCAGTGTCTGTGTCATCGATGGCGGGAGTGGCCGCTTCAGCTCATGCCGCCGCTATGCTTGGCGATGCGGGTACGGTAACGATACGTGGAGACGTATTTCATCAGGCAGTATTCGATCGGCTGGCGGCGATCCGACAAGGTGATGCGCTCGCACACCAGCAACGGGTCGCCCGCACCGATGCCGAGCAACTGCGCGTCCTCGGCATCGGCGGCGCCCGCGCACAGGTTCTCGACCGCTTCGGCCGGCTCAAAGGCAAACTCTGCCGTCAGCAACTTGTAGAGCGAACCGGCCTTTTCGATCTGGCTGCGACTGATCCTGGCGCCGCGCGGCAACACCAGGTAGGCATCATGCAGGCCCACCGGCGCATCGTCGATCAGGCGGATACGGCGCACCCGCACCAGCGGCGTGCCCGGCTCCAGGTTGAGCAGGTTGGCGATGGCCATGCTGGCGCCGACAGTTTCGATGGCCAGGATACGCTGGCCGGGTACGCCGCCGCGGTTGCCCGTATCTTGCGAAAAGCTGTCGATGAAACGGGTAGTACCGCGCACGATCGCCGGCGACACGAACGTGCCTCGACCATGATCGCTGTAGATGATGCCGCGCTCTTCCATGAAGCGCACCGCCTTGCGTACGGTGTCGCGACTGACTTCATAACGCTCGGCCAGTTCGCGCTCGGGCGGCAAGGCCTGGTTGTCGGTGAGCACGCCGCGGTCAATGGTGTCGCGGATGATATCGGCCAGCCAGCGATAACGCGGCTGCACTGCTTCGGTGGTGTCCATAGATTTTTTCATGACGCGGATATTACATTGGTACGTACCAATTGTAAATCGCGACCTTCCCGACAGGATCTCAACCCACAGCCTGCATCGGATGCCGTTCCGGGCGCCCGGTCTGGCTCTCCCGTTCTTCGCCATGCACCACGCCGGCGGCGCGCAGCAGCAGTTCCTTGAGCTGGTCGTTGAGGCGATCGGCGCACTCCCGCAGGTAGTTATAGAACAGCAGGCCGAACAGCGCAATGGAAATGCCCAGCGCCGTCGCATAGAGCGCCGTGCCGATCCCTTTGGACACGCCCGACGGATCCGAGATGCCGGATGACGCCAACACCGAAAAGGTATCGATGATGCCCAGGATGGTGCCCACCAGGCCCAGCAGCGGCGCGGCCGTGACGATGGTGTCGAGCACCCACAGGCGTGCATTGACGCGCGACTTGCCGGCGATGTAGATGGCCTCGCCCAAGTCTTGCAGCCGGGTCTGGTCCGACACTGCCGCATGCGCCTCCAGCGCTTCGCGCACCAGTTGCACGGGCACCGTCTTGCGTTCCAGCATGGCCGGATCGAGTTGCGGCTTGAAATTGGTATGCGCGCTCATCGAATGCAGCAGTTTTCCGGCATCGCGCGAACCGAACCAGAAAAACAACTGTCGTTCGACGATCAGAAACACCGCCAGCGCGGCGGCCGCATACATCGCATAAAAGGTCAGGTCGTGAAACAGCTGGATGGCGTTCATGTGAATTCCTTGTAAAGGATGCGCCGCTGACCGCGCGGCGCATCGGACAAATCAGGCCCGGCTCAGAAATCGCTGCTGAACGAAACCTGGAAGGTGCGCGGCGCCCCGGTATAGAACACTGGCGCCGACGCCGCAGCAATGGCAGCGCCGTTGGTGCCGGTGGTGGCGTTGGCATTGGTAGTGAAGCTCGATCCGCTAGGGCCGTTCATGCTCAGGTACTTGCGGCTGAACAGGTTGAACAGCTGGAAGCGGATGGTCGGGTTCTGCATGAACATCGCCTTGTTGAAACGGTAGCCTGCCCCGAGATCGAACAGGGTGTAGCCGCCCACGGCATCGTCGTTGACCAATGTGGTGTAACGCCGGCCGACATAGCGTCCCTGCGCGGTGGCATAGAACGGGCCGCTGTTGTACTGCAGCGCCAGCGAACCAAGCCAGTCGGGCGTATCGGGCATCTTCTTGCCGGAAGTCGACAAGGTAGTGGCCGTACCGTTGGCGGCACGCACCGCCACCTTGTCGTCAAGCATGCTCGAATCGGTACGGGTCAGCGAGCCATACAGGTTCCAGTTGCCGTTCATCTTGTAGCCGGCTTCCAGTTCGAGGCCAAAGGTGCGGGACTTGCCGACGTTGAACTGGGTGGTCAGGTTGGACGCCGGATCGTATTGACTGGCGATGCGGTCGCGGAAATCGACATAGAACAGCGAACCGGAGAACGTCAGCTGGCTACCCGCGTAGCGGTATCCCAGATCGAAGTTGTTGGACTTCTCGGCGCCCACGCGAGGCGAGCCGATCCGCACCGGAATCACGGCGCCTGCCGCATTGCGGGCCACCAGCACGCCATTGACAATCGATGTCGTGTAATTGGACGAAGCGGCGGTCTGGGCCAGGCCGGTATTGGCATTGTTTTCCGGCGCGCGGGCATTCTGGCCGGCGTTGAAGAAGGCCGACTGGGTTTCGGTCAATTGCAGCCGCAAGCCGAGGTTGCCCAGCGTATTGGTAAAGGTCTGGTCGACCGTATAGTCAGCGCCATTGCCATTCGCCGTCAGTCCGCTGGCGATGTTATTGAAATTGCGCTTGACCTCCTGGCGCTTGACGCCCAGTTGCACGTTGAGGCGATCGTTCATCATGGTGAAGCTGTCCTGCAGGAAAATGGTATGCGCGTCGACCTTGGTCTTCCAGTTTCGTGCCGCGTTGTAGGGTGTGCCGTCTGCATACTTCAGGTAGCCGCTGGTATTGCGCAGCCAGTAATCGGAACTGTTTCCGTTGCTGTCGATGGACACGAACGGACTATATTGCTTGGAGGTGCCGCTATCGAACCACAGGCCGGCAGACAGGTTGTGATTGGCCAACTGATAGTTGACCTTGGTGGTGACGCCCCAGCGATCGGTCTGGCTGATGTTGCTGCCATAGCCGAGGATAGTGTCGAGCGTGTCGCCGTCGCCGTTGATGTCGCCAATGCCGCCATGCAGCAGGCCCGCGCCGCGCGCTTCCGACACGCTTATCAACTGGTTGCCGCCGGTGCCGTAGCCGTAGATGTAATAGGGATTGAAATCAAGACTGGCCTTGGGCGACAGTTGCCAGTGGTTGACCATCGACACCTGGTAATTCTCGAACGGGTTGTTATTGAAACCCTGGAAGTTGTTGAGAATGGCAGCGTTGGCAGTGGCTTCATTCTGTGCCGTGCCGGCCACCGGCGTCAGATGCCTGGGCGGCGTGGTGCCGTATTCGTAGTTATAGCCAAAACGCGCCAGGTCGGCCTTGCTGGCGGCGCGGTAGTTGGCGTTGTCCATCCTGTTCCACAAGAAAGCCAGCTTCGAATAGCTGCCGCCGCCGAAGTCGAACACCAGCTTGGAATCGACGTGTTCGCGCCTGGCGCTGCCGCTTCCCTTGAACTTGTCGGCGGACGCCTTGGACATCGAGATAAAGAACTTGGCGCGCCCATCGGCGAACTTGCCCGTATCGATACGCACGAACTGCTTGTTGTAGTTGTTGGCGCCCACAGCGAAATTGAACTTGCCGCCCAGCGTATCGCGCGGATCACAGGTGTTGATGCCCAGATTGCCGCCGCTGGCGCCTACGTGCGGCGCTTCCATGTCGCCACTGCCCTGGGTCAGGAACACATCGCAGGTGTTCTCGGGATCGGCGAACTCCTGGATGCTGATCGAGTAGTTGAGCGAGTCGTTGAGCGGCGCGCCATCCAGCGTCAGCCCCATCTGGTTGGCGTTATAACCGCGCACCCGCAGCGTGCCGCCGAACAGCCCTGTGCCATCCTGGTCGAAGGTCGACACCCCTGGCAGGTTCTGGATCATCTGGAACGCGGTCGAGGTCGATCCCATCTTCTCGATCGCTTCGCGGGTGACCGAGCTGCGCGCCTTGGGCGCGTCGTCCTGCTGGATCAGGCCGGCGCCAGGCGCCTGGTTCTGCCCCTGCACGGTGATCTGGCCGAGATCGCTGGTTTCCTGGGCGATGGCCAATGTGGCATCCGCCAGAAACAGGCTCGACACCAGTAGCGCGAGCTTCTTGACTTTCAATTTCATGTTGTTACTCCCCGATAGGTTTGTTCTTGGTAACCGCGCCGGATACGCGGACGTGTGGATCCGGATGCCTAAGAACCACCAACAAAACGCCGCTGGCCGCGTTGCGCCTCCTTGCCGCACCTTCGTACTGCCTGCGTCGGCGCGCCTTGCCAGCAGCGTTTTTTAGCGGCTCTAGATTCCGGCAGGTGTGAACTGCAAATCGACGACAAAACGGTGTTGCGACTGCCCCGGCCGGAACTGCTCTGGAAAGGCCGGAAAACTTCCCATGCCCATGCTCTTGCGCGCGGCCTGGTCCAGCAGCATCGAATTGGATGACTCTTCGATCCCCATCTCCACCACCGATCCATCGCGCCTGAGGACGAACCACACCTTTACCGTGCCCTGCGGCCGCTGCAGGCTGGCTTCGCGTCCGGTCGGATAGCGCTTGACCGAATTGAGGTAAGCCCGCACGCGGCCGATGAATTCGGCATCGACATCAACCTTGGGGGCGGCCGGTGCTGGCGTCGTTACTGGCGTTGGTGCTGGCGTCGGTGCGGTCGACACCGGGGCCGCCGGCGTCGGGGCGACCGGCATCGGCTTGCTTGCCGGCTGCGTGGGCGCCGGGGTGGATGTGGCTGGCTCTGGCGCCGGCGCCGGCTTGGGTGGCGCCGGCGGGCGAGCCGGCTGCACCTGCGGCTTGGGCGGCACGGGTTCAGGAGGAGACGGCGGCGCCGGCTTGGGCGGCTCCAGCTGGGCCATGTCGATGATCTCCAGCTTGACCGGCGTTTCTTCCTTGGGGGTCAACGGCTTGAGCTCGCGCAGGCCGGCCGTGGCCAGAAACAGCACCAGCCCCGCCGCCGGCAACATGGCGATCCAGTCCCGCTGGCTGTAGAGGATCTGCATCGTCGTCACTTGCGCCTGGACACGAAAGAGATGGCATCGAAGCCATTGCCCTTGAGCGTATCCATCAGGTCGATCACGCGCTGGAATTCGACCTTCTGGTCGGCATTGACGATCAGCGTGAGCTTCTTGCCAGGTTCGCCGGCCTGCAACTGCTGCAAGCCCGGCACCAGTGCGCCTGCGGCGATGTCTCGCCCCTCCAGTTGCAATTCGCCATCCAGGCCCAGCGTGATGCGGGCGATGTGCAACGTCTGCAGGTCGCTGGTGCTGGAAGACGATGGCAGCGACGTCTTCACCCCCATCGCCGGAATCACGTTCAGGCTCAACAGCACGAAGAACACCAGCAGGAACATCATCACGTCGATCATCGGAATGATCTCGATACGCGCCCTGCGTTTTTCGGTTTCGCCCCAACTTCTCATCGCCACCCCTCCATTGATCAGCTCACCCGCACCGGCCTGCGATCCGGTTTTTCCGGCGGTGAAATTGGAGTGGATTATGCGATCGCACAAAACGCGTGTCAACAACTGGTACGTACCAGATTTTTATATTTTTTAAGTTTATGAATTTAATACGCTTGTCATAAAAATTCGCTATTTGCGAATAGAACTACCTTTCATATCGGTAATGCAACTATTCTTTTCACCATATTGGTACGTTCCAATATCTGGATTATTTTTCCTTTTTTTATTACCGGAGAATGACATTTTGATGACATCGGAACATCGACGCGCGCACGGTTACCCACGGGAGAATTTTTCTTTTGCGGCGCCACTTCCCGTGGCGGCGCGTGCCCTCCTACACCCTATCGATATTTCATCATGGCCCACATCAATACCTCCTCCCCGCCCATTCGCGATATGGCCGCACTCGGCATCGCCGCCCAAGAACCCGCCGAAACGCACGAGCTGCGCGACCTCCCCGCGCCCCCGCCCGGCGGCACGCCGGCCGCGCGCGTGCGCGACAGGCGTCCGCCGAACCTGCAAGCCGAGCCTGCCCACGAGCCGTCGCTGGCGTTGACGCATCTGCACCACGACGCCCCCGCAGACCCGCACATGGAAATCGCCCCCAGCCAGACTATGATGGCCGAGTTGAGTTCGCCGCATGCTGGCCGTTCGCCGGCGCTGCGCCAGTTGCACCAGGACATGCGCGAGATCGGCGTGGAGCGCGCCGAGCTCACTGCCATCATCAAGACCCTGGGTGGACGCGAAGTGGCCTCGGCCTCGGCCGGCGTATTGCTGGCTTCGCCCAACGACCACGTCGCCATCGTCAGCTTTCCCTTCAAGTTCCGCACCTCCACCGTCACCACCCACCTGCTGGTCGTCAAGGACAGCGTGGACGACGAACACGGCAAGACCGATTTGTATTTCCTGAAGGGATATGCGGATCGTGTCGTGGGCGCACGCGACCTGTTGGCATTCGATCAGCGCCGCGCCGAACTGGTACAGGCCGAACAGGACCAGGCCAGCGTCGCCCGCAAAGGAAAGGACAAGGGAAAAGGCAAGCAAAAGGCCGATGCGCACGATCAACCCACGATGATGGAAACCTACATCTGCACCTACCTGCTCGAACTATCGAAGAAATCCTCGCTGTCCGCCCGCCGCAGCCTTGATGAGAGCAACACCATCATCATGCCGGTGCCGCTCAATGCGACGCCGTTTCCACGACAGTTCGCGTGGGCCGCGGCAGAAAACTACATGGCCGAAGGCTTCGGCCCGCGCCCCGCCGTCAACCGTGGCGACGGCCGCGAGAAAAGCGATTTCAGGCTTGGCTACAGCGACCTCAACGGCCCCGAGAACCGCAACATCATCTTTATCACCGAGCAGAAATACCATGACCGCGCGCGGCCGATGCAACATCGCGCATACGGCGATTATCCGGCCAGCCTCAATGTGGGGGGCGGCGCCATCGCCGAGGTCACCGGCTTCGACGAGCACGGGGTGGAGATCATGGGGCCGGCGGGCAAGGTGGCCGGCGTCAAGCTGGCGACCATGCGCGAGGTCGTCGACAAGTTCATGCGCGACAAACCGCGCGACCGGACCTTGATCGTGCGCACCGAAGACCAGTACCGGCACCAGTTCGTCTACACGCCGCAGGGACTGCAGATGACGCTGCTGGACCAACATGGCGAACCGGTCAAGGCGCTCGCGCCGCTGCCCGGCTCCGACGTTTCGGCCTACGGCTGGCGCGGCGCCAATACCGGTCCTTTCGGCAGCCTGCCCGGCTACGCCAACTCGATGATCGTGGTCTCGACCGGCGAGGCGATTCCGGCCGGGCCATTCCTGAAGGATCGCCACAGCTTGAAGGGGATTGCCACGGCGGCCTCGCATGCGCTGGTCGACGTCATCCTCAACGACATGAATCCGGCCATCAAGGGCACCACTGCCAACTCCGCCCTGAACACCGCCATGCGCGCCGCGGTCACGGCCGCCACCGTGTACGGCATGACCTCGCTGATCAACACCTTCCGCGACGAGAAGACCCATGCGCTGTTCGAAGGCGCGCAACCATTCAGCGGTTCCGGCGCGGGCCTGGTGGACGCCAAGACACTGGCCGGCGCCATCGCCGTCACGGTGCTGGCGCAGGACGTGGTCAGCATGGCGTATCGTTTCGCCTATAAGAATTTCGTCAAGGACACCGCCAAGGGCCGTGAGAAATTCAGTGGACAGGTCTTCAACGAGGCGATGCTGCCTTTCCTGGGTGAGTTGGGACGCCTGTTGGTCAACTACGGCATCCAGAAGGAAATGGGACTGCCGCGCGGCAACGAAAAGGACATTGCCAGCCTGGTCGGCGTGGCGACCTTGTTGACGGCGGTGAATTTCCTGCGTGGCCGCTCGGGCGACCCGGACAACCATTTGCTCCTCAGTGCGACGTACAAGACCATGGATTTCTTCGCCGCCGACCTGGTGTTTCGCACCATCGGCGCGGTGTTTGGCGCGGACGTTCCGGCGCTCGACACTGGGAGCGGGGAACATGTCCATACCGATCTTGGCAAGAACTTGCTGGAAGCGTTCGTCACGCGCATGGGGGCGCGCGGTCCTGACAAGTGGCTGCTGCCCGTGGTCGGGCTGGTATTCTCGGCAGCCGGACTGGCCGGCGCCAATGCGCGCGCCGGCGAAGACCAATTGGCGCGCGAAAATGCGCCCAACAACCTGGTGGCGCGAATACGCGACGCAATCAACGTGCTTTCGGTCGATGGCGAGCGGCTCATCGAGACCGGTCGCGACAAGCTGGAAGACGTCGAAGGACTGCGTCGTACAGCCGTGCTGCTCAAGCGCGGCGTGGAGCATATGCGGCGCGCCATCAACCATCTCAACCTGGATGAACCCCAGACCCATGCCGGCGAGCTGGCCCAGGTGCGCGACGCGGCACGCTTCCATGACATGACCGCGCCGCAACAGGCGGCACACCTGGATGCAGTGGCCAGCCGCTATCAAGGCATGATCGCGGCTTCCGACGTGTTCGCCGAGCGCAATCTCCCCGCCTCATCTGCCGTGCCGGATGAAGCGCAGGGCTCCGAAGCCGCCCCGCCGGACCTGAGCCTGGCGGTGTCCAACAGCAGCGCCAACCTGCCCCAGCGCATCCGCGAGCAGGTCGAGTTGTTGATGAAGAGCTTTCCACAGGCCTATGCCGAAAACCGTGAAATCATCTATCCCACCGCGGTGGCGCCAGACTTCATCGCCGCCACCCTGCCCCACACCGCCAAGCCCGGCGCCCCATTCGCCAAGACCGAACGCATGCCGCGCGACCATACCACGTTCACCGACGCGCAGGTGCCCTATGTCAAGGAGATCCAGCGCGCCCTGGCCGAAGCGCCGGGCATGCCGCGCCGGGTGGAAGACAGCAATGCGCTGTACCTGCAACTGAGCAACCGCATGCTCGACGAAGGCGACCATTCGGTGCACTCCTACTCACTCGAATCGCAACTGTTCCACTATCTGTTGCGCTGGGCGCAGACGGGCCAGGAAAAGTACCTGCGACTGGCGTCGGGGGTATGGTTCAAGATCGCGGCGATGAACCATCGCGGCAACGTCACCGGGGAACGCGACAAGTTCGTCACCGCCATCTCGGTGCTGATGGTCAACCTGATGGCCTTGCATGGCAAGCCGGCGGCGCACGTGGTGCACCGAGGCGTCGTAACCGACGCCCATTACATCGAGCAGTCGCGCCAGGAAGAGGCGCGCGAACGCTATGGCGATGATGCCGTGTTCATCGGCGAGGGCGCGGTGGTCGCCATGAGCGAGATCATGTCGGTCACCAGCTCGACCCAGATGACGGCCACCTTCCTGCAGGGGCTGGGCCACGGCGCCGCGCCGATCGATCGCAGCCAGCATATGGTGATCCGCCAGGAAACCGCCTTGCCGGTGCCGCGCCAGACCGAGCATATACAGGTCGAAAGCCTGTTGATGCCTGGTACGGTGGCCACCATCGATCGCATCGACCATAACCCGCCACCGCAGAGCAACCGCGACATCAAGCAAAAACGCAAGACTGGCGAATTGATGAACTCCGCAGAGAGCCAGGAATTCAATCTGGGGCAGGTGCTCTATACCAGCGTGGTCGATACCTTCCTGGCTGAGGTGCGATACATGCAGTACCTGCAGGCGCAAGCCAGCGGCAAATCGCTTGAGCCGGATATCGAAGATGGCGCACTGTGCTGCCATCCCGAGACTTCGCAACTGTACCGGTATGACAGTGCACAGCGGAAGATGGTCTTCACCGGGGGGACGCTGAATTACTTCCATGGCGGTCCGCAAGAACCGAAGGAGCACGAGCAGGCACGCTGGCGCGAGCCCTACACCTCGCCGCTGAGCCCGGCGCAGATTCGCATCGGCATCCAGGGGGCGATCCTGATCGGCCACCCCGTCGTCCCCTATCTCAACGATATGGTGCGCAACGTGTCCCACGAGATCTATCGGCGGCTGGGCGGCTACTATGATCCGGCCAGCCCCAACTATCAATACAAACTGGCCGACGACGCGCGCCGGTCTGCCATGAAACAGGCGGCAAAGCGTCCTATCCAGGAGATCCAGGCCTGGACGCCGCAAACCCTGTTCACGCTGCCCGCGTCCGGGCGCGCATTCGTCCCGGGGCAGCCGTTTCCAGGCGAACTGATGGCACGGGTGTTGAGCTCGGCGCTGCACCGGGCCATGATGATCATGGAGGTCGACGCCAGCGGCGAGCTGGTCATGCAGCAACGCTCGCGCATCGACCATAACAACCGCGCGCGCACGGAGGAGGTGCCGCTGGTGCATCGTCACTTCCTCAAGACGCACGATCATTTCGACCTGACCTACGATAGCCAGCGCGCACCGATGCTGGGCGTCGGGCCCAATGGCTACTATCTGGTGGCGCTGCACCAGGGCCAGTACCGGGCGGTGCCGGTCAACATCGCCGGCCCCGGCCTGCGCGCGGGCAACCTGATGCATGCATTCCTGGCGCAGGCCTATCCCAATCCCAACCGCAGCCGCTACACGGTCAAGGGCAACGAGATCAAGAGCGCCACCGCCACGCCGCGTGGCTTGCGCCGCCTGCTGCCGGGCCAGAGCGACCATGTGGCCAATTCAGCCACGGACATGCTCAAGCGGCTGAAGAACTTTGCCAAGAGCGACTATGACCCTGTGGATAAATGGTTGGGCGAGATTTATACAGAACTGCACGGCGGCACCGGAAAATGAGGCCGGCAACTGCGCATGCTTAAGCAAGCTCGGCGCACGGTGGAACCATGACGCCGTGCGCCGCCACTCAAACCGGCCATCGAGCTTATCTCGCCAGGCATTCCGACATCACCTCACCGGAGTTCGCCATGATCAACAAGTTCATCGCCATCGTTTCGCCGCTGCTGTTAGTGACCGCCTGCGCCAACGCCCCCGTGGCCAGCCTGATGCCATTGGAAGATGGCAGTTACCGCAGCCTGGCCTACTCGGAAAGCGAGCAGCAGGCCCTGGGAAGTTCACTCAAGCTGGCTGAAACCACCTGCCGCGAGCGCAACCTGCGCCATGCCATCGTCAATGCCGACACGCGATACCGGGGCCTGCCGCTGCGCCGGACCGAGCCGCAGGAGACAGCCGCCGAACTGGCCGCCTACGTCAATTCCCCCCGCTTTCCGGCGCTCGATGCCAACGATGACTATGAGGTCAAGGTGCTATTCAAGTGTGTCTGATGAACGCGCCGATGGAACCGGCAATAGGCTGCGCGACACCCAAGCTCAATAGCGGATTAAACGGCGCCTGGCGCCACCCGATCCGCGCCGGGCGTATTTCGTGACGCCGGGCCGCGGTAACCTCATTGTCTTGGAACACATCATGCAAGTCTCATCGAACAACACTACCGTCCCCGTCGATGGCGCTCATCCCGACGCCATCACCCCCGCACCTGCGCGCAACAAGCCTACGCTGCCGCCGCCTTCAGAGGGAATTTCAGAGCAGGCCGTACGCAGCGGCAACATCATGGAACTGAGCTTGCGCTCTGAACATGGCCGCACCGCCGGCGCCGGCGCGCTGGCCAACGAAACGCCCGAAGCACGCCTGGAACGCTTCAATGACCTGGTCACGGTGGCGCGCAAGCACATGCTGGTCGGGCGCCACGAAGACGCCGAACAATTCGAGGTACGCGTGCAACAGCGCGCGCAACGCTTGCTGGAACGCGGCGAAAACCCGCGCCAGCTGGAAGCCCTGTTCACCTTCTCCAATTTCGGCATCGACCTGCCGGCTGACGCCGTCCAGGGCGCCCTGCTGGGTGCGCCGTTCGCCTTCGCCAACCTGATCGCCAAATTCCTGCCGGCCTTGACGCCGGCCAACAGCGGTGCGCTGTCGGGTGCGATCACCATCCTGCTGGTGCACGCCGGCTCCAACGCCATCAACCAGGGCGCCTCTAACGTGCCGCGCTGGGGCAATACCACCAAGTCGCTGGAAGATATCCTGCCCGAGCAAGACCCGCGTGGACCGCTCACGGCCGTCGACGTGTTCAAGAAGATCGGCTCCACCTTCCAGCTGTTCCCGGTATCATTTGCCGCCACCGGCGGCCTGGCCTCGGGCATTGCCCTCGCCGACCTACCCACCGCGGTCAACGCGACGTACGGTATCGGCCCCGCCACCGCCGTCGTCGGCAGCAGCGTCGTCAGCGCCGCCGGCCACGCGGTGGACCGCTATTACAACCGCATCGACAGCGGCCATATCCTGTCCGAGGATGACTGGGAAGGCTCGCTCGACGAGCTCAAGCGCGCCACCTTCAAGGACGCCGCGGCCAATGGCCTGAATCATGTATTCAACAAGGATACCCTGGGCCTGGTAGGCGAAGGATTGAAGCAGGCGGTCCTGACCCTGCCCAACCTGTCGACACTGGCGCAGGGCGCAGTATGGACCGGAGGCTTGTCGCTCTACAGCGTGGTGACGGCCGAGTTGAACAAAAATCCCAATCTGTCCGATACCGACAAATTCATCAGGCAGCAGATGATGTTTGCCGCGGCCTTAGTCCCGATCACCTTCTTGTGGACCGCTGCCATCGCGGTGGGCCCGTTGCTCGACAAGAAGGCCGGCGCGGTGCTGTCGGCCGTATGGGAGAGCCTGCCCCTGCGCAGACATGAAGCGGCGCAACTGGCGCAGCTGGCACAGTTGCCGCAGCAATAAAGCCTTACTGCCGGCGCCGCCAGCGGCGCCTGATTCGATCCAGTAGCACGCCCAGCAAGCCGCCCGACGCCCCCCGCCGGTGCGGCTTGCGGTCTTTTTGACAGTCCTGGACTGCGTCGGCGCAACGCAACAGCAACTCGCCTTCGGTCGATCCCTTCATGGTCGCGCTCCCGGTGCAGGTCAATCCTGCCGTTTGTAATATCCGCAGACAAAAAACAGCTTGTCCAACTTTTCGAAGTAAGCCGACTTGAGCTGCACCTTGCGCGTCAACGGATGGACCCATTTGTAATCGGTCCAGCCCGAGTTGGCCACTTGCAGCTTCTGCGTCATCTCTTTGTTGAAGAACTTGCCATCGGCGTCGGCGATACGAGTCCAGTCCGCCCCCCAGAGACGACGATTGGCGCCGTGGGCGACGATCTCGCCGTCGAACGAATACACGATGAGGTACAGGTCGCGGTCGATGAAACTGCCCTTGGCCAGCTTGCGCACCTCATCCACGGCCGCAGCCACGCCCTGCTTCCGGGCAAAATCAATGGCCCGCCGCACCATCGCACGGGCCTCGTCGGCGTTGCCGAGTTCGCGTTCACCCAGCACGAACGCCTGAACCGCATGCGACAGCGACAATGCCTGGTCCTTGAGGCTGTCTGCCACGCGCGTGGTCTCCAGCACCATCGCGGCGTTGCGCTGGGTAGCATCATCCAGCTGCGTCAGGGCCGCACTGACTTCGGCGATGCCGATGCTTTGCTGGCCGCCGGCGGTGGCGATCTGGCCGATCAATTGGGCTACCTGGCGCACTCCCAGTGCGATCTCTTGCATGGCGTGGCCGTTGCCGCCCACCAGCACGTTACCACGCTCGACCTTGTCCACCGAATCGGCAATGAGCGCCTTGATCTGGCGCGCCGCCGCCCCGGAATGGCGCGCCAGCTCCCGCACCTCGGCCGCCACCACGGCGAAACCACGGCCCTGCTCGCCGGCCCGCGCGGCTTCGACCGCCGCATTGAGTGCGAGGATATTGGTCTGGAAGGCAATGTCATCGATCACGCCCACGATCTCCTTGATCTGCTCCGAGCTGTCCCGGATCTCACCCATGATGCGCACCAGGTCGCCGGATACGCCCTGGCCCTGCGTGGCAAGGCGGTCGGCTTCCATGGCCAGGCGATTGGCCTGGCTCGTATTGTCGGCGTTATGGCGCACATTGGCGCTCAATTGCTCCAGTGACGCCGCGGTCTGCTGCAGCGAGCTGGCCTGCGCCTCGGTGCGCCCGGACAGCGCGGTGCTGTCGGCGACGATCATGTCGGAGGTCGCCGCCAACGTCATGGTGCCCAGGCGCACGTCGGCCACGACCTTGAACAGCATCTGGTTGATCGTGTCGAGGTGCCGCGCCAACTGGCCCATGTCACCTCGTGCCTGGATCACCAGGCGCTGGCTGACGTCACCTGTCGCCAGGCGCGCGGTATGCGCCGTGATCGCATCGAAAGGCCGCGCCAGGGCCCGCAGGTTCCACCAAGCAATAACCAGGCCAAACAGCAGCATCAGCGCCGCAGCGCCAGCCTGGATATCTGCGCCCGGGGCCTGCCAGGCCAGCAAGCCAGCCATTACCCCCATCAGGCACAACAGGACAGCCTGGCTGACCACCAGACGGGTACGGAGATCGAATGCGCGCACGGCGGGGACTCCAGGCCGAAGTGGCCGAATCAATCGGCGGCGCGGGTAACGGCCAGTTGCGGCCGCTCCTCGACCACCAGCTTGAACACATCGGGCCGCGCATAGTGACCGGCGACATCGAAGTCGAACTTGCCGCGCACCACATCGTCCATATCCAGCTCGGCGCACAGGATGGTCTCGCCGGTGAAGTCGGGGCCGGCCAGGATCTGGCCCAGCGGATTGATGATCACGCTGCCGCCGCGCATCAGCACCTGGCCATTGTCGTCGCTGATCAGGTTACGCATGTTCGACGGAAAATCGGCACGGGTCAGGTATTGGCAGGCCGATAGCACGAAACAGCGGCCCTCCAGCGCCACATGGCGCATGCTGGCCGCCCAGCTGTCTCGATCGTCGGCGGTCGGGGCGCAATACAGCGATACTCCCTTGTCGTACATCGCCATGCGCAGCAGCGGCATGTAGTTTTCCCAGCAGATGACGGCGCCCATCTTGCCCCAGGGGGTGTCGATTGCGGTCAGCGTGGAACCGTCCCCAAAGCCCCAACACAAGCGCTCGGCAGCAGTCGGCATGAGCTTGCGGTGCTTGCCCAGCAAACGGCCATCGGGACCGAAGAACAGCACCGTGCAATACAGGGTGCCGCCGGCGCGCTCGATGACGCCGATGGTCAGGAAGATCCCGGCTTCGCGTACCGCCTCGCCCAACGCCTTGGTCGCCGGGCCGGGGACATCGACCGCACACTTGTAGTACTGGGCAAACTCTTCACGTCCCTCGGGCGTACGCATGCCGATGCGAATGTCGAAACTGGCGCCCTTGGGATAACCGCCGATGAAGGCCTCCGGGAACACCGCCAGTTGCGCCCCCTTCCTGGCGCACTCGGCAATCAGGCCCGCGGCCTTGGCGATGGTGGCGATGGTGTCCCCCGCCACTGGCGAAGCCTGCACTACACATGCTGTCATTTTTGTCATTGCTGTTCTCCGTCAGATTCCAAGATAAGTCCTGCGTATATCGTCATTGCTGGCCAACTCGGCCGTGGTGCCGGCCACCGCGATGCGCCCTGCTTCCAATACGTAGCCGCGACTGACGATCTTCAGCGCGGCCGCCACGTTCTGCTCGACCAGCAACACGCTGATGCCGCGCTGGTTCACCTCCGAGATCGCTGCGTGCACCTCGGCCACCATCAGCGGCGCCAGGCCATGGCTGGGCTCATCCAACAGCAGCATCGCGGGGCGCGACATCAGCGCGCGGCCAATGGCCACCATCTGCTGCTCGCCGCCCGACAAGGTGCCGGCCTTCTGCAACTGGCGCTCCTGCAGGCGCGGGAACAGCCGAAAGCAATCCTCGATATCGCGCTGTTCGATCTGGCGGCGGCGGTGATACCCCCCCAGCAGCAGGTTGTCCTGCACCGTCATGTCGGCAAACACATGGCGGCCCTCGGGCACGCAGGCCAACCCGTGCTCGACCCGTCGGTGGGCCGGTACCGAAGAAATATCCTTGCTACCGAATTCGATGCGCCCGCTACAACGCGGCAACAACCCCAGGATGGCGCGCATCAGCGAGGTCTTGCCGGCGGTGTTGGCGCCCAGGATGGCGACTGTCTCGCCGGCGCGCACCTGCAGCGAGATATCGTCGAGCACAGTGCGTCGGCCGTAGCCGCCCGTCACGTTATGCAGGCTGAGCATGTTCACTCCCCAGATAGGCTTGGATCACTTTTTCGTTGCGCGAAACCTGTTGCGGCGAACCGTCGGCGATGAGCTTGCCGAAATTGAGCACCAGGATGCGTTCGGAAAGGTTCATGATGGCGCGCATGTGATGCTCCACCACGACCATGGTCAGGCCGGTGCGGTCGCGCAGCTCGCGCAAGGTATCCATGACGCGATCCATCTCCAGCGGCGTCAGTGCCGCCATCACCTCGTCGAGCAACAGGATGCGCGGACGCGTGGCCAGGGCCCGCGCCACCTCGCCCAGCGCCTTCTGCGGAAAGGTCAGGTCGTCCACCATCAGTTGTGCGGCCTGGGCCATGCCGACCCGCTCCAGGCAATCGTGTGCCAGCTCCTGGGCTGAAGCGACGGTATTGTTGAGCAAGGCCGCCGTCATCACGTTGTCGAGCAGGGTCATTCCCGGGAACAACGCCGTGTTCTGGAAGGTCTTGGTCACGCCGGCCCGCGCCACGACATGCGGGCGTCGACCATGCAATGGCTTTCCTTCGAGATGGATTTCTCCCGCGCTCAGTCGCTGCAGGCCCACCAGCGAACTGAACAGCGTGGTCTTGCCGGCGCCGTTGGGGCCGATCAGACCGACGATCTCGCCCCGGCGCAATGAAAAACTCACATCCGACACCGCAGTGAGGCCGCCGAAGCGCACCATCAGGCCCTGCGCCTTGAGTAATTCGCTCATTTGGCCGCTCCTGCTGTGCGTGACGGCCACAACGACAGCGAGGCCAGACCTTGTGGGCGCACCAACACCACCACGATCAGCACCACGCCGAAGATGAACGGCGCCACACCCGCAGCCTGGTTGGAGAATCCGGCATTGAGCAGTTCCTCCACCAGTACCACGAACACCGCGCCGATGACCGGCCCCCACAGGCTGCCGACACCGCCGACGATGGCAATGAGCGCCGCCCGAATCGAGATGCCGGCCACGCTGAAGACGCTGTCGGGATCGAAAAAGGCTGTGAACTGGGCAAACAGCGATCCTGCCAGTGCGGTCAGCGATGCCGACACCACACCACCGATCAGCTTGACTCGCAAGGTATTGACGCCGGACATCTCGGCGGCATCCTCGTTTTCCCGGATGGCGCGCAGGTAATACCCCATGCGTCCGCTGGCCATGAACTGGTAGACCGCACATACCAATACGAAGAATGCCGCCAGCACTGGCACATAACCCCCGGCTCCACGGAACTGCAACATGCTCCATGAATTGCCGATGAAGGGAATCGATACTCCTTGCGGACCGCCCGTCAATTGCGGAAACGATACGGCCACGATATGGCAGGCTTCACCGAAGGCCAGGGTAGCCAGCGCAAAATACGGCCCCTTCAAGCGCATCGTGGGCAGCGCAATCACCCAGGCCGCGACACTGGCCAGCAACATGCCCACCGGCATCCCGAACCAAGGGCTGATGCCCCAACGGATCTGCAACAGCGTGGAAGCATAGGCGCCAATACCGAAGAATGCCGCATGGCCTAGCGAAACCTGGTTGGCCAGGCCGCCGACGATATTCCAGCACTGGCCCAGGGAGGCCGCCATCAGCACCAGGCACAGCACCCGCACGGCATAGCCAGTTGGCTGCAGCAGCGCGCCTGCGGCGACACAGGCCACGCCGCACAGGACGATAAGCAACAGGGATTTCTTCATTTTTTCGCTCCTCCGAGCAGCCCTTCCGGCTTGAACGCCAGCAGCGCGATGAAAAACACGAACAACGTAAGGTTCTGCATCTGGATCGGCATGAACAGCGCCGAGAACGCCTGCACCACCCCCACCACCAACCCTCCTGCCAACGCCCCCATCACGCTGCCCAACCCGCCCAGTACCACCACCGTGAACATGAGGGTGACGAACTGCGAGCCCGAGGTCGGATTGACCGACGAATACGACAGGATGATGCCGCCGCCGAAGGCGGTCAGCCCGGTGCCCAGGCCAAATGCGACGCCGTAGATCAGATTGGTATCGATGCCGAACAGACGTGCCGCCATGGCGTTCTGCGAAGTCGCCCGAATCGCTCTTCCGGTCCAGGTATAGCTCAGAAACAGCCACAACAGCACACACACCGCGGCCCCTAGTGCAAAGGCGATCAGGTACGGCACCGAGATGAACAGGTCGGCCACTTCAATGGCGGCAGTCTGATAAGGCGTGGTGACACTACGAAAGGTAGAACCGAACAACATCAAGGCGCCATTCTCGAGCACCGCCAGCAAACCTACCGTCAGGAATATCTGCGCCACCGGAGAGGCATTGATGACGCGCCGGATCAGCAGCCACTGGCAGACGAAACCGATGGCAAAACCGACCACCAGCGCAATGAAGGCGCCGACGATGGGATCGATACCCAGGTAGTGCGAGGCGAACCATGCCGCATACATGCCCAGCATGAGGAACTCGGCCTGGGCGAAGTTGACGATGCGCAGCACGCCGAACACCAGCGACAGACCAACCGAGATGACACCGTAGACGCCGCCGATCAGCAGGCCATCTATCAATGATTGGAGCAAGGCATTCATGTCTTCCCCGATATCGGCTTATTTGACTTCATGGCCAAGCCAGCGCGGCGCCTGGCGTGCGGCCGAGGCGGGAAACACCGTGACCAGGTCAGCTCCGCGCCATTGCACGAAGATCGGATAGGCGCTGGACGTCAGGCCGTTGGCATCGAACGCGGTACAGCCGCCCGGGATACCCGTGGCCAGCCCCTCGCAGTTACGTACCTGGGCGATGGCATCACGTATCTTGGCCGGGTCACGCGACTTGGCTCGGTCGGCGGCTGCCACCATGTGCTGCAAAGCGGCGCCGTACATGATCGATTCGTGCGCCATGAACATGCCGTACTTGGCCTTGTAGCGTGCCGCCAGTTCTGGCACGTTGTCGTAGTTGGCCGGCGCGATCGAGAACACGTCTTCGGCATAGGGGCCGAGCGCCTTCTGGAAGTCGGGGATGATGTAGCCGGCAGCGCCGCCGACGATGGGCAAATCCACCTTCTGCTGCTTCATGGTGCGGATGATCAGGATGCCGTCATTGAAATACGACACCGGAAAAACCACCTGTGCCTTGGAGCGACGCAATTTGTTAATCAGCGGCGCGACGTCGGTAATGCCCAGCGGATAGGCGTCGTCGATCACTACCTCCACTCCAGCCTTTTGCGCAGCCTTGCGGATTCCGTCTGCCTGTGCAGTGCCATAGGCCGTATCTTCATAGAAGATGGCAATGCGCTCGATCTTGGTGCCGGCTTGCTTGGCCAGGTCAACCGCATAGCCGAACTGTTTCTCACCGAAGGTGGAAGCCTTGGGCGCCACCTGGAAAATATATTTATAACCGCGGCCAGTGATCTGGTCCGCAAACGAGTGGGTAATCATCGGGATACCGAGTCGCTCGGTCGCCTCGGAGGCGGCCAGCGTGATCGAGCTGACGAACGACCCTATGATGCCGACCACGCCATCCTGGCTGACCAGCCGCTGCACCGCAGCTGCGGCGCCGTTGGGAGCCGGGACGTCGGCAAACACCAGTTGCACCTTGTCAGCCGCTGCCCGATTCTTGTTGATGTCTTCCAGCGCCAGCTCCATGCCGTTGCGCGCATTCGCGCCGAACTGCGCGTTGGCGCCCGAGAGCGGAAATACGGCGCCGATCTTCAGCACTTCGGCGTTGACGTTAGTGAAAAATGCGACAGACACGGCCATTGCGATGGCGGGTACGGCGAACAAAGTCTTCATGATCATCCCCAAAATTTAGTCGGCGATGAAAATATAGAACCAGTAAAAATTTATGTCAAAGAATTTCGACATAAATATCAATAAAATTTAAAAAATACCGCAATCATTATTTACAAAGGCAGATACCACGCGATATATTTCTGTCGAACATTATCGACATGGAGAGTGGGATGCACGAAAAACTTGCCGCAGTCGGGCTGGACGAAAAGGAACAGCGCTTCTACCTGGCGGCCCTGCAACTGGGCAGCGCACCGGTGACGGTTGTAGCGATGCGGGCGGGGGTGACGCGCACCAACGGTTACGACCTGCTGAACCGCCTCGAGCGCCGCGGGCTGCTGGCACAAGTACACGGCGAGGAAGGCATCCGCCAGGTGATACCGACCGATCCCAATGTCCTGATCAAGGAATGGGAGCAAACGCGCAGCATGCTCGACGACCTGGTGCCGGAACTACGCTCGATGTTCAACAGCACGCCGCGCAAGCCGCGCATCCGGTTTCATGAGGGAGAGGAAGGTATACAGCGCGCGCTATGGAGCACACTGGATTGCCAGTCGAAACACCTGTACGGCATCCTGTCGATGCATGAACTGCTTGAAATCCCAGGCCCGGCCTGGATGGATAGCTATATCGCCGAACGCATCCAGCGCGGCATTCAGCTTGATGTGGTGCGCTCGTACTCGCGCGAGACCGAACCGATCTGGCCAGCCGCCCGCAGCGAGTTGCGCGAACTGCGCCTGGCGCCCACGGAACTGGACCTGGGCATGACCGCCTATATCAGCGACGACACGGTGGTCTACATTTCATCGAAGAATGAAAACTACGCACTGACCATCGAAAGTCGCGAACTGGCCTCCTTGCAGAAAAGCCTGTTCCAGTCGCTATGGAAGCTATCCAAACGACATAAATAAAGTCCTTGGCGCCAGAACCCGGAACAAAAAAGGAGAGGCCCGGAAAATCAAGCCCCTCCAAACCAGAGTCATTCACCCGCCTGCACGCGTAACGCACGCGCGTAAGGCAGGATGCCCGTCATCGGATGGCAATTGATATATTCGAAGACGTTGCCCAACTGCGGCACGAACAGCTCATGCCAGGTCACCACTTCGCGCTTTTCCTTGTGCAGGCGATTCATGGCAATGGCGTGCCGATAGATATCAAGGTGCGTCTCGTGCGATGCCGCCCAAGTCTCGAGCTGCGCCATTGACATGAAACCGGCATACACCGAAGTCTCGGAGCGCGGACTGCCGTCCTCATTTACATTAGTCATGATACGCAGCGACAGGCACCCGGTTTCACTACGGGTGGACATCAGGTGCTGCATGCCGCGCATCAGCTTGGGCTGCAGGCGCTCAAGGTAATCCTCGAGCTGCTCCTGCCCCGCCCCCTCCCAATACTGCCCCGAGCGCAGCAGGGTGGCGTTGTGCGGCAGCTCCGCAATCCAATGACCGCGCGCCGAGGCACGCGTGGCCGCCGGAGGCAGGACACCATGCACGGGACTGTCCAGCACATCCACCGCCGATAGCGGCAGCCGATCACGGGCCGCACCAAAGAAACCATTGGTGGTAATAGACACGATCTCGGCGCCAACCGTGCGCGCAAAACCCACCCTGTAGTTGGGTGCCGAATAAATGGTTTCGTGACGATCGTAAGGCACCACTACCGGCTCCAGCCAATAGCCCGGCGCCCCATTCGCAGCCGCATGCGCCTCGAACCAGGAACGGAACCCGGACGTTGCCAGCCACCGCGCATAGAGGGTGGGATCAGTCCAATAAGCAACCACGATGGCATTATCAAGACCAGCCTCATCGATGCACTGCATCACCTCGTCAGCCTGAGGCCCATCGGCCTGCGCCAGAAAGCCCCTGATCTGCGCAAAGAACGCCAGCTTGTCCGCTCGCGACAATACGCCCTGCTGCATGCCGAAATACACACTGACCAATGTCAGGTGCGGCGTTGGCCAGCGCAATGAGAAACGGGGCGCCGCAGGCTGATGCCCCTCAGGCCGGCGCTCGGGCACCGATCGCGGATACGACACTTCAAACATGAACTCTCCTCTCTTATCAAAGACCGATCACCGATCGCATGCAACACACCCCGGCCGACCCGCCAAATACCCAAAACAATGCACCGCACAATAAAATTGCACCATCATGTGTCGAAATGGCTCGACGAAAATGAAAACACCCCGTCAGCACCATGAAAATCGCACCATAAACGCTCAAGCCTGCATTTCCTGCACCGCCGCAAATACAGCGAAACACTGGAATTATCAGACAAAATAAAAACCAGAAAAAATAAATCAGTCCATAACAACAGACATAAATATATCAAAAAATATTCTTAAATATCAATAATTTAAACCAATATATATAATTTATTGATTTATATTGTCGATCTTTATTGACAATATAAATGGCCGAATTTATGATGCGCTCATTACGCAGACGAACAGACCGAAAATAAGCACCCCAACCGATCTGCCGCAATACAAAAACAAAAGATTACCGCCCCGGAGTTGCAGCAAGACAAGCATAATTGTCGATTATTTTCGACGTTAAGTTTGACGACCAGCACGCGTCGTTCCGCAGGCCGCCGGGCCACTGACATTTCTTCTTCAGGAGAGTAGCCATGCCAGTACCAACACCGAACCAGGAGCAGATCGTCCAGATCGCCAGCGAGTTCGGCATCACACTGTCCGAATCGCAACTGCAAGCCTACCGGCAGCAATTTGAATCCGTCGCGCATACCTACGAGGTACTGGACCAGTTGCAGGTCGAGCTGCCGCCGGTCAAATATGCGCGCAGCGCATGGACCTTTCCGAGCGCCGAAGAAAATCCCTTCAATGCCTGGTACGTCAAGACCGATATCAAGGGCGCCGCCGGCGGCAAACTCAAGGGCAAGCGCTTCGCCGTCAAGGACAACATCGCCGTGGCCGACGTACCGATGATGAACGGCTCCGCGGTACTGGAAGGTTATGTCCCTGAAGTCGACGCCACCGTCATCACGCGCCTGCTCGATGCCGGCGCCACCGTTGCCGGCAAGGCGCACTGTGAATACTACTGCCTGTCGGGCGGCTCTCATACCGGCGCCAAGGGCGCGGTACACAACCCGCTCAAGCATGGATACTCGGCCGGCGGATCGTCGTCCGGCTCGGCCGCACTGGTAGCGGCTGGTGAAGTTGATTTTGCGCTGGGCGCCGACCAGGGCGGTTCGATTCGCACTCCCTCTTCCTTCTGCGGCCTGGTCGGACTCAAGCCAACCTGGGGCCTTGTACCCTACACCGGCATCATGCCCATCGAGTCGAGCGTGGATCACGTCGGACCGATGACCCGTACCGTCGCCGACAATGCGCTGGTGCTGGAAGTCATCGCCGGCCCGGACGGTCTCGATCCCCGCCAGAGCGCCCTGGCACAGGCCAAGTCCTATACCGAAGCGCTCGGTCGCGGCGCCCGCGGCATGCGCGTGGCAGTCATCACCGAAGGCTTCGGCTGGGACAACTCCGAACCGGAGGTCGACAACAAGGTGCGTGAAGCAGCGACGACTTTGCGTCGCCTCGGCGCCACCGTGGATGAAGTCTCGATCCCGATGCACAGAGTAGGCACCCATATCTGGGCCGCACTGATCACCGAAGGCTCGACCCAGCAGATGATGAAAGGCAACGGCTTCGGTTTCAACTGGAAGGGGCTATACCTGCCGTCGATGATGCAGGCGCATGCCCGATGGCGCGAGCGCGCCGATGATCTTTCCGAGACGCTCAAGTTCTCGATGGTGGCGGGCGAATTCATGACCCGCGCCGGTGGCGGCACCTACTACGCCAAGGCCCAGAATCTGGTGCGCCCATTGCGTGCAGCCTACGACCAGGTGCTGGCTGATTACGATGTGCTGCTGATGCCGACGCTGCCGATGAAGGCGACGCCGCTTCCGCCTGAAGATGCGCCATTGCCGCTGGTATTCCAGCGCGCCTGGGAAATGATGGCCAACACGTCGCCGTTTGACATCACCGGGCATCCGGCCCTGCAAGTGCCCTGCGCATCGGTCGATGGCCTGCCGATCGGCATGATGTTGATCGGCGCGCATTTCGAAGAGAGTCGTTTGTACCAACTGGCCGCGGCATTCGAACGGGAAGCCGACTGGCGCCGGGCCTGATCGCAGCACCGCAGTAAGATCAACAATAAATCGTCGCAGTCCCACCACTCATCTTTCAGGAGATCCAACGTGAGCTTCACCCGCAGAAACGCGCTGAAAACCCTGGCCGGCGCTGCCGCCCTTGCCGCCGCCCCGCTGACCTCGCTGGCCAAATCAGATGACATCGTCATCGGCAGCCTGCACGACCTCTCCGGCGGACTCGACATCCTGGGAAAACCCATGCAGGACGCCATGCTGCTGGCCGTGCAGGAAATCAACGACGCCGGCGGCCTGTTGGGCAAGAAGGTCAGTATCGCGACCATGGACCCACAGTCGAACATGCAACTGTATGCCCAGTATGCCCAGCAGATGGCCTTGAAAGACAAGGTCACGGCGCTGTTCGGCGGGATCACATCGGCTTCGCGCGAAGTGATCCGTCCGGTGATGAAGCGCTTCAATACCCTGTACTTCTACAACACCCAGTACGAGGGTGGCGTGTGCGACCGCAATACCTTCTGTACCGGACAAACCCCGGCACAGAACGTCGACAAGCTGATCCCTTACGTCACCAAACGCTGGGGCAAGAAGATCTATGTGGTCGCGGCCGACTACAACTATGGCCAGATCACCAATGACTGGATCAAGAAATATGCCGCGCAGTCGGGCGCAACCGTGGTCGCCAGCGACTTCTTCCCGCTCGACGTCAACCAGTTCGGCCCCACCATCCAGAAAATCCAGGCGGCCCAGCCGGACATGGTGATCTCGGTGCTGGTGGGCGGCGCGCACATGGCCTTCTATCGCCAGTGGGCCGCCGCCGGCATGAACAAGAAGATCCCGATGGCGTCGACTACCTTCAACAACGGCAACGAGCATATTGTGCTGTCGCCGGCCGAGGCCGACGGCATCGTCACCGCTTTCAGCTACTTCGAGTCGATCGACACGCCGACCAACAAGGCTTTCGTGGAACGTTGGCACAAGAAGTTCGGCGCCAACTATCCCTATATCGGCGAACTGGCAGCCGCCACCTATCAGGGCGTGCACCTGTGGGCGCTGGGAGTGAAGAAAGCCGGCTCGGTGGATCGCCTCAAGACCATCCAGGCACTCGAAACCGGGATCTCGTTCGATGGTCCCAGCGGCAAGGTCACCATCGACCCGGCCACCCATCATTGTACGCTCGACATCCAGATCGCCGAATGCCAGAACAAGAAATGGAAGATCCTGGAAAGCTTCAAGCAACAGAAACCAGTCGATACTGCCGCGGTATGCGACCTGATCAAACACCCTAACGAAAACAAGCAATTCGTGATCAAGGTTTAAGCGCAGATCATCGCCCCAGAGGAGGAGTTCGTGGATTACATAGCCGTTGTAAGTCTTGAGGTGTTGAATGCGATTGCCGCGCTGCTACTGGCCAGTGTCGGCCTGGCGATCGTGTTCGGCATGATGAAGGTCATCAATCTCGCGCATGGCGAGTTCATCATGATGGGCGGGTACGCCGCCATTACCGCGTCCGGTCTTGGCATCAATATCTGGATCGCCACGCTGGTGGTGGCGCCCTTGGTGGTGGGCCTGATCGGGTTGGTGGTCGAGCGCATCGTCATGCGCCACCTGTATGGCCGCATGGTCGATACCATGCTGGCCACCTGGGGGCTCTCGCTATTGTTCATCGGCCTGGTGACCTCCATCTACGGCAATACCACGATAGGCTTGTCTTCTCCTCTGGGTTCGATGACCGTCGGCGCCTACCAGGTCAGTCTGTACACATTGTTCATCCTGGCAGTGGCGGCGGCTGTCATGATTGGCCTGTTCCTGCTGCTGACCCGCACCAGCTTCGGACTGGTCGCACGCGGGGTCATGCAGAATCCCGGCATGGCTGCCGCACTCGGGGTCAACCCGGCCCATGTGTATTCAGCCACATTCTCGCTGGGCGCGGCGCTGGCCGGCCTGGCCGGCGGCGTGCTGGCGCCGATCACCGGCGTGGTTCCCACCATCGGCGTGGCCTATGTGGCAAAGTCGTTCATCACCGTGATCGGCGGCGGCGCCTCCATCATTACCGGCACCCTGGCGGCATCGGGCCTGTTCGGCGCGGTCAACCAGCTCACTACCTTCGCCACCACGCCTGTCATCGGCGAGGTCGGCCTGCTGCTGGTAGCCATCGTTCTGGTCAGGTTGCTTCCGCAGGGCATTACCGGCCGCTTCTTCCGAGGACGTATCTGACATGAATAACCGTATTCCCATCATTGCCTGCCTGCTGCTGGGCGTAGCAGCCATCGCTGCCCTGCCCTTGCTGCTGGAAACATTCACCCTCATGGAACTGTCGGTCTACGTGATCATGTCGATCCTGGCACTGTCGCTCGGTTTCGTGTGGGGCTATGGCGGCATCCTGTGCTTTGGCCAGGCTGCATTCTTCGGGCTTGGCGCCTATGCCTATGCCATCGCAGCGATCAATTTCGGCGAGTCGACCGGCGCCTTCCTGGTCGCCATCGCAGTGCCGACGCTGTTCGCCCTGGCGCTGGGTTACTTCATCTTCTTCGGCCGCATCAGCGACGTCTACCTGGGCGTGATCACGTTGACCGCGACCCTGATCCTGTTCAACCTGGTCAACTCGACCTCGGGCGAACAGTACAAGATCGGCCAGGCGGCTATCGGCGGCTTCAACGGCATTCCATCCATTCCGACCCTGAACATCCCGTTCCAGCCTGACCAGGTACTGTCGCCGGAAGTCTTCTTCATGGTATGCGTGGCGTTCCTGATGGCCTCCTACATCGGCTTGCGCCTGCTGTTGGCCAGCCACTTTGGCCGGGTCGTGGTGGCGCTGCGCGAGAACGAACTCCGCGTCGACCTGCTGGGCTACGACTCGCGCAAATACAAGCTGGCCGCATTTGCCATCAGCGGCGCGCTGGCGGGTGTAGCCGGCTGCCTGTTCGCCAACTGGGGCGCCTTCACCAGCCCGACCGTGTTCAGCCTGACGCAATCGGCGCTGGTCATCATCTGGGTGCTGGTGGGTGGCGTCGGTACCTTGCTGGGGCCCATCATCGGTTGCTTCTTCGTGCAATGGCTGACCAGCTATATCGGCGGCCTGGGGTTCATCAACCCCAACCTGATGCTGGGAGCGGTACTGATCGGATTCGTGCTGCTGCTGCCCAAGGGCATCGTGTCACTGTTCGGCGACCTGGGTAAATTATTCAACGGCGGCCGCCGCGCCGCGCCAGCCGAGGTCCGCCCGGCCAGCCAAGGAGGCAAGCCATGAGCGCATTGGTTCAGGCCCAGGGACTGGGCGTCAGTTTCGGCGGCGTACATGCCGTCAACAGCGTCGACTTCACCTTGCAGCCAGGCGAACTGCGCTGCCTGATCGGCCCCAACGGCGCCGGCAAGAGCAGTTTCTTTCGCCTGCTGTGCGGCCAGTACAAACCCACGCGCGGCAGCGTCTCCATCAAGGGGCAATCTATCGCGGGCATGCAGTCCTACCAGATCGCCCGGCTCGGACTGGGCATCAAGACCCAGGTGCCAAGCGTGTTCGATGGACTGTCGGTGGAAGAAAACATCTGGCTCTCGGCACGCCGCGTGCACAGCGCCCGCGAGGCCCGCACGGCCGTCAACGAAACCATGGACATGGTGCGCCTGTCATCGATCGCCGGCAAGCAGGTCGGCACCCTCTCGCACGGCCAGCGGCAGTGGGTGGAGCTGGGAGTGGTCAGCGCCGCCCGTCCTGATCTGATCCTGCTGGATGAACCAGCCGCCGGCATGAGCGACGAAGAAGTGGTGCGTACGGCCGAGCTGATCAAGGCTGCCAACCAGCGCAGCGCACTGATCGTGGTGGAGCATGACATGGAGTTCATCCGCATGATTGCCAAGACAGTTACCGTCTTCAACCGCGGCAGCGTGCTGATGGAAGACTCGCTGGACAACGTCCTGGCGGATCAGCGGGTCAGGGATGTTTACCTGGGCAAAGAACTGGAAATGAGGGGATAAGCGATGTTGCAGATCAAGGACGTGCAATCCGGCTACGGCGACATCCGCGTACTGCGGGGAATCAACCTGCAACTGCGCCAGGGCGAATTCGTAGGCCTGTGGGGACATAACGGCATGGGCAAGTCGACTCTCATGCGCACCATCCTGGGCTACCTGCAGGCAAAGTCGGGCAGTATCAGTTTTGAGGGCAAGGACATCACCGGCCTGCCCATCCATCGCCGTGCGCGCCTGGGCATCGGCCTGGTGCCGCAGGGCCGCGCGATCTTTCCGCACCTGTCGGTGATGGACAACCTGCGCATGGGGGCCGTTGCTACCGGCGGCGAACGTGAACAGATCGTCATGTCGGTGTTGAAGCACTTCCCGCGGCTCAACAATTACCTGGACCGCGCCGGAGGCTTGCTGTCGGGCGGCGAGCAGCAATTGCTGACGCTGGCGCGGTGCCTCTGCGCACGTCCCAAGCTGATGCTGCTGGATGAACCGACCGAAGGTATCCAGCCGTCAATCATCTCCGAGATGGTCGACACGCTGCACCAGATTCGCAAGGAAACCGGACTCACCCTGCTGCTGGTCGAACAGAACCAGGCCTTCATCGGCAGCCTGGCCGATCGGGTCATGACGATGCAAAAAGGCGTGCTGACCAATGAAAGCAGCACCAGTGACTTCCTGAAGAACACGCACGCGTTTTCATAAGTCGATCTGCGCGCAAACCCGCGCGGCATCGTCCGACACCATCCACGTCACCATTTGAGCGGACGCCTCGCGCGTCCGCAAGGGAGGGTATTGCCTGAACATTAACCAGACGCCGCCTTTTCAGTAATCCGCGCACGCCATCCTGGCGCAGCGTCCATCCGACAAGCAGCCATCAAAACGGGACAGACCCCCGGGGGACTTTTTTTGCTCAAAAAAAGCCCCTGACAAGAAGAAGGCTGTTGCAGCACGGCGAAAGCCGCCAGAGAACGGTCGCTTTGTGCATTCCGGTGCACGGCGATCTTTGAGGTCCATCATTGATTCACAACAGGGAGAGGGTAATGAAACAGCAGTTCAAGCATCTTGCAGCACTCGCAGTACTGGCCGCGACCGCCGGCGCAGTCCACGCACAAAGCTCGGTTACCATTTCCGGCTTGCTCAACGTCGGTATCGCACGCGGCAACAACGGACAGACCCAGCTTGACGGCACCAGCGCCAATGGCAAGTTCGCCATGAATGACTTGTTGTCCAACTTCGCGTTGTCCGGCAAGGAAGATCTGGGCGATGGCATGTGGGCAGGTTTCCAGCTGGTGTCGTTCTTCCAGGTCGACAATGGCGCACTGTTCCAGAACGACAGCTTCTTCAGCTCGCGTTCGGTATTGCGCCTGGGCGGCCGCTTCGGTGAAGTCTATATGGGCCGCTCGCTGACTCCGGCCAATTTCCAGATCCTGTTCTACGATCCATGGGGATGGAACGCCAGTTCGGCCCAGGTCGGGTGGCAGATACAGACCGCGAACTACAAGAGCACCTCTTATCTGCGGACTAACAATACGGTGGGTTACGTCTCGCCCGAACTGCATGGCTTCACGCTTTCGCTGGCGCACTCCACCGGCGAGAACGTGGTCTCCAACGACGATGGCGCAGCGCTCGACTACAAGAACGGCGCGCTGTCGCTGGGTATCGGCTATGACCAGAGCCACGGCATGAACAATAGCCCCACCAAGGACCACATGGCCGACGTGGTGGCCGCCTACGACTTCGGTTTCATCAAGCCGATGGCGACCTACACCACATCCAAGGTCAACAATGTCAGCTATCGCGCCTACTCGCTGGCCGCCACCGCACCGGTCGGCGTCCAGGGCACCCTCAAGGCTGCCTATGGCCGGCTCAACGACTGTGCCTGCGTAGCCGGGGAGCGCGCTGCACTGTCGAAGGTCTCGTTGGGTTACCAGCATGACCTGTCCAAGCGCACTGCATTGTTTGCCAACCTGAGTCGCGCCAAGGCGCGCACGCTATCGGCTACCAATACGGTGGAACTGGGCATCCAGCACGGCTTCTGAAAAAAGCAGGGGATCGGCGAGCGCAACTCGCCGATCCCCTGCGCCAGCGCCTTACTTTTTTCGGGTTGGGGTCATCTCCGAGATGGCCCACAATCCCTCGAACATGGCCCGATTCAACGCAGACAGCTCCTGGCTTTCAATCACCAATCCATAATTTTCACGTTTCGAGGACAGGTACGTCACCTTGTCATCATGGATGTACATGGTCATGCCCAGGTCGATCGACGGCGGCGCGTAACGCAGTTCGCGCATATCTTCTGGCGAACTCGGCCAGACCGTCTCGACGTCGCGCGACTGCGAGCGCAAGACCCGCAATACGATGCCACGGCGTACCCGTTCATCGATGATCGCGGCCATGGCGTCACGCCCTGGGACTTCGTTCAGTTCGTGCATCGACAGGATGCCCAGCAACGGCCCGGAATGGCATTCGAGGGTGCCTTGCAGCGCCTTGACGATCCCTTCCCTGCCCTCGTAGAAATGAATGCGAGGCTTGAGCTCGGATGCATTGAACATCGACTTCAGCTGCGGCACCACATCGTCGAGCAAAGCGCGACTGCGCTGCCATTGGGCGATCAACACCTCCGGATCCTCGGCGACCACATGCATGACCCCGTTATCCTTGGCCAGTTGCGAGACCAGCCCCCGGCTCTCCAGCTTGGCCAGCAAGGCATAACCGTTAGTGCGTGAGACGCCGGCCCGCTCCGCGATCACCGTTACCGGAGCCGAGCCGCATTGCAGTACTGCCAGGTAGAAACGCATCTCTTTCTGGTCCAGGCCCAATTCTTCCAACTGCGATTCGATCTTGGACATGACATTGGTGACAACAAAAATGTAAGGACTCGTATTATGCCAACTAACTCGCCACCCCATAAGTACCAATGACGCATCCTGGCAATCCGGGTGTACGGCTGCGCGAACCGACGGAATCGCCCGCCGGCGACGCGGGCGGCCATAATGTTATTCGTTTTGCGTCAAATTAAAATGGCTTGGCGAATTTGATGAGTATAAGCAAGCGATTTAGTCTACTATATCCGTTCCCGAAATTCGGGCGGCGTACGTAGCTTGCAATCGCCTTTCAAGCCCAACGCACCATCACCGGCGCAGCGGCAAAGTGGCCATAACAACGACCGATTGTCAGCAAATGAACATCGCATGTTATATCCGCAATTCCAACATATATGACCAGGTCAAGAATGCCTTGGTCAGGGTCGGCTATCTGCCGACCCAATTCGATTCCGAAACCACCCTGCTGCGCACCCTCAAACGCAAGACCTTCGAGTTCGTCATCATCGACCTGTCCAGCGCCGAAAGCGAAGACAGCATCTTTTCGTGGCTGAGCTTGCGCAGCGGCGACCCGATTCCGACCCTGATTCTGTCTTCGGGCCGGTCTGCCGACATGGTCGCGCAGGCACTCGACAATGGCGCCGACGACTTCTTGCAGCGTCCCTTCGAAGCGGTCGAGCTGGTTGCTCGCATCAATGCGGTAATGCGCCGCTGTGCCCCCAAGAATAATCGTCGCGTCATCGAGTACGCAGGTTTTCAGCTACAACGCGATGCTGCCAAACTCAGTTACCTGGGATCCCCCATTTCGCTTACCCCGCGCGAATTCAGCATGGCCTGGCTGTTCTTTTCTTCGCCTGGCGTCTATATCTCACGCGAAACGCTGGGTTCGGTCATCTGGAGTACCGATAGCGAAATAGCCGGCCGCACCATCGAACAACACGTCTACAAGCTGCGCAAGAAGTTACAGATCGACAACCGCAATATCGTCGTCATCCGCACCGCCTACAGCCAGGGTTACCGCCTGGATCCGGTCGATACCGGGCAGGACCAGACGATTCCATCCCCCTCCTATCGCGAAGCGTAAGCAATTCGTCATTTATTTCCGACAAATAAAACTCCGAAAAAATGGCATAAATAAGCCAATCAAAGCTTGTTACGAATTACATTGCAACAAAATGTTTTTAATTGTCGAAATTTATTGACACAAAAAACAGGCTCCATCTATAGTGACCGTGAAGGCAGGCGCAAGCTGCGGGATTTTTTTACCGGCACCACCGATGCGCTGATCTGTCCGCCTTCCTTGTTAGGGCTTTGCCTCGCATAACCAATCATGGCCACTGCCCGCCGGTTGCCATCGCGGCTCGCATGCCGCAGTCCTGTTTCGCGCATTGGACAAGCACTCCATGGCGCCGGATCGGGCTGCAATGGCAAGCAGGCTCCCGCGCACCCAGCAGATGCAATTCTTTGCCAACCGATGGAAATCACGATGACTGCACGTGTCAATTCTCCCTGCATCGATATCGAAATGAAAAACCACGGCCTGTCGCGGGTCGGCTGGATCTGGATCAATCGTCCCATCGATGGCAACGCCATTGATCGCAGTATGGTGCAGGAGATCATCCGTGCTGTCGCATCGCTCAACAAGAATCCGGAAGTGCGCGTGATCGTGTTGGCCGCGCGCGGCGAAAGCTTCTCATGCGGCATCGAATCGGGATGGCTGCACGCGCAGGCCAGCGCGTCGATGAACGATGCGCTGGATGATGCCCGCAAGCTGGCGCAGCTGTTGCAGGTCCTGGCCGAATGCGAAAAACCGACCATCGCCCGCGTACAGGGCAACGCCGTCGGCATCGGCGCAGGGATGATTGCGGCCTGCGATATATGTATCGCTGCCGACCATGTGCGCTTCACGATGGTCGACGACAATCTAGGCATGGCGCCTGCTGTCATCACGCCGCACCTGGTGCGCGCCATTGGTGCCCGCCAGTGCCAGCGCTATTTTCAAACCAACGAACAACTTACCGCGGCGCGGGCGGCCGAACTCGGCCTGGTCCATGAAGTCGTTGCGCCTGAAGCGCTCGATAAACATATTACGGCCCTGATCGCTTCACTGCTGCTGGGCGATGCCCAGGCACAGCAAGCATCCAGCAAGCTCATTCGCGCCATTGCGGTGGCGCCCGGCGCGGCCGACATGACCGCCGACGCGGTGCGCGTGGGCGCCCGCCTGCGCGCCGGCCCGTCACTGCGCGCCCGCGCGCTGCCGGCTGAACGACCGCTGCTGTCCGTGCATCGCATCGTACTCGACGGCTGGATGCAGGAAGCGGACTGAGACACCCTGCTGGCGTCATCGACCGGCACTGCCCCAAACAGCCCCAACGAACCCAAACGGAAAACGGAAAATGGCGTGAAGATCTTATCTTCACGCCATTTTCACTGTTTAACCGGTTCAGGGCGCCGGATTGCTGCCAGCCTGCCTCTCCGTGCGGCTAATGCTACCGACGCGGGGTGGTGTGGCGCAGGGTCTTTGCCGGAGTCTCTTCGGCGAACGCCTTGGCCCTAGCGTAGACCGCTTGATGGATGTGCAGCGGATAATCCACGAAACGGGCGAACAGCTTTTCCTGGCTGGCCGGATTGAATTTCGGCAGAGAGCCCTTCTTGCCATCGTATTCAACCCCGGCGGCAACGAAAGCACGCATGCGCTCGTCGTCCGCCACACCGAACTTGTCGGGGTCGGCAGCCATGTGCTTGGCCACTACGGCGGCGGCGTCGACACCCAGCTTGCTGGTGGCAAACAGGTGGGCCAGCCCGGCGAAGGTATCGCCCTTCTTCAATGCTGCCGGATCCTCCTTCACCGCTTTTTCCACCGACTTGACGAACGCGGTCTTTTTCTGGCCCGACTCGAACGCGTCGGCGAACTTGCTGACTTCGGCGCGGAATGCATCGGCGTCGATTTCAGCCTCCTCGTCATACATGCCTTCGACCACATTGAACGCTCCGGTCAAGCCGGCAGCGAACAGATGTTCCTGGGCCATCCGGCGCAGTGTCAGGCCTGGACTCACATCGTAGGCCGAATCACGGTTGTTGACGTCGTACGACACCAGCCCGACCTTGTTGCGGCCCAGCATTGCACCCGCACCGTTGTAGCCAAAGTCCTGGATCGGCAGGCGGCCTTCCTGGCTGTTGACCGAATCCGGGCGCAACATCAGGCGGTTGCCGGTCAATTCAGGCAGGTCAGCCACGTCCTTATGGACAGACTTGACCTGGCCTGCCAGCGATGTCAATGCAGGTTCAGCCTTGCGATCAAAGGTAGGCGACACGACGAACGCATCGAACTTGGCCGGCGCATCCATTTCACGGCCCTTGAATTCAAGCTGGTTGTCGCCGGGCTTGGCCTTGAAGTCGTTATAGCTGCCTGGTTCGTACTTGACGATACCTGCCTGCTGCAGCATTACCGCGAAGTAATGCACACGGAACGGCGAAGCGGTGATGTCGTTGGTCAATGTGGTCAGCACATTCATCTCTTCCCGGTTGCCTCGGCCTGTGGCCACCTCGGCCGTGGTGACACCTGCAGGCTGGGCACGCTCCATCAGGTAGCCGGCACGCCCCTTGAAGGTCAGCGGCGCCAGTTCATTCATGCGGGCGATGGTGGCCTCGGGATTCTCGGTGGCGCCGTAACCCAGGATCATCGGCAGGTAAGCCTGACGACGGGCGCCTTCCAGCGTCCAGGTAGCTTCCTTCAATGCCTGTTCGCGGGCCGGGCCGGTCAGCGTGGTGGCTTGTGCCAACTTTTCCATGTGCTTCAGGGTCGAATCGCCCTGCTCCTTGAGCAAGGCCTCGGTGGTCAGGCCGTTCTGGTGCACCTGCTCCGGTGTCAAGCCCAGTGTGGCCGCCACCGACGCGATCGCCAGGTCGGCAAAGGTCTTATACACTTCCTGGCCATCTTCGTGCAGGAACATCGAGTGCAGCTCTTCGGCGGTGCCCAGCGGTTTTTTCTCCTGGGTCCATTCGGCGCTGTTGGTATGGCGTGGCGAGATCCACTTGCCGGGGGTGAAGCTGACCACGGTCAGTGCGCCCTGGTATTTCTCCTTGGCGGCCTCGGTCAGCTTGTAGCCGAACGGCGCCGTTTCGTCGACTTCCATCAGCTTCATCGAGCCATGCAGTGCGATCAGTTGATCGTACAGCGACAAGCCGGTACCGCCGACCAGCAGCTTGGCGCCCTGCTTGAGTTCACCGTTGGCATCGAGCAGGCCCTTGGCATCAAGGAAGCTGGCCAGACGCTCCTGGTTCATCGGTTCGGCGAAGGTATGCTTCTGCACTTCAGGATCCGAAATCGGATTCTTGACCGTGGTGCCGGTATTGAGAACCACACCACGGGCGGCCAGCGCGACCAGCGGCGAGCTCTTGCCGTTGGCACGTACCAGGACCCTCGGGTTTTCCGGATCCGAGACGTCGATCTTGTCCACCGAGGTTTCGGTGATCACGTTGATCTTCAGGAACGGGAAGGTCTGGTGTGCCAGTTCGCACAGTGCCGTGAAATATTCCTGCTCTTCCTTGCCCTGGTCTGTGCGTGTCAGCGAGGCGCGGCCGGTGGTGGGATTTTCATCAGTGCCTTCTGGGGCCTGAAAGGCGGTCTGCAGTGCGGCGTGGGCGATCGGGTTCTGCTCGGCGTACTTGGCGCCGAGGATGTCGCGATTCTTCTTGAGCAATTCGCTGATGCGTTCCTTGTGGAACTGGGCCTTTTCCGGCGATGTGTTGACGGTACCCACGCCCTGGTCTGGGCCCCAGCCGTTACCGCGTGCGACCCAGTCCTTGCCCTTGCGTTCGATCAGCGTGGTTTCCATGCGGTAGCCAGGCTTCTGGCCCAGTTTGTCGAAGTCTTCCTTGTGTTCCAGCATGAACAGCAGGTCTTCGGTGACCTGGGCCGTGCCGCGTGGGCCGGCGCCGACGATGATGCGGTGGTTGACCCGTGAACTGGGCTGATGGGCGACAAATTCGTCCAGCGTGACGTGCAGCTTCCTGGAACCTTCGGAGGCAGCGGAACTGGAAGCGGCGGCCGAAGAAGAGTTGCTGTCGTAGGACTGCAGTGATTGCAGCGACGCGGCGCTATGCAGGGTCGGGTTGGTATTGAAATGAGCCATGATGTTGAATTCTTTCGTATGCGTTGATAAAGGCGCAGTGTGGCGCCGATGGTCGCATCAGGCATGGGTGCCGACGATGCGAAAAATTGTTCGGGGACAGGGCCGCGAAACCGGATTTGCGATTTTCAAGCTGCCTGTCTGAGCATAGGTAACGACGACCGGCATCACAGTTCCACCAAAAACGACCCCACGCGCAATCACGACAAGACAAAAAGCACATAGGCGCCCAAAGGCGCCCATGTGCATCAGTACAATCAGTGATCTGGATGACAATAATCAGTGCTCCGCGAGCGCCCCGTCCTGTCCGGGCATCTCGCTTTCGACCTGGTACTCCCAGGGCCAACGCAGGTAATGGCGAGGATCTGCATCCATGCTGAAATCGGGCGCGAACATGCCGGGCGCGTCGCAGCGAAACACACTGAAAGTGCCGACCTGGTTGCCCAGCCTTTCGCAGTAGCGCCGGCAGCGTTCAAAGGTCCAGCCACTGCCGCAGACATCGTCCACCAGCAGGATCCGACGCCCGTGCGGCGCCCGCGCCGGACCATCCAGGAACTGCGGCTGGGGATTGCGCCGGCTGCAGACCAGATAGTCGATGGGCAAACCGGTACTGCGGGAAATCAGGGCTGCGACCGGGCTGCCGGCGCGCAAGATCGCCACCAGCAGGTCATAGCGCGCCGCGATCTCGGCCTGGTGCCGCTGCACCATGGCCTCGATCTCGTGCCACCGCACGTGGCGGGTGTGTTCAAAGGCCATCCACGATGGCGGTTGCGATTGGCTCAGGTCAAGCATGATGGTCCTCAAGCTTCTTCGTCATCGCGCGGCGTGGGCCGCGACTGCCACGGCAGGTCATCATGCACCCTATCCTGGGTCGGGAACGATCTGTCCAACATTTCTCTCATCTCTGGTTTTGCCAGGGTCTCGATCAACGTTCCCTGCAGCAAGGAACGGCGCGCCACATACTTGTGGCCAGCTTTGTCATAGGCAGTGGCACTCTGCTCCATCTTTCGCATGGAAGCGGCATTCTGTTCATCGCTGTTGATCCCATTGAGCTTGACCGCAGCCAATAACATATCCCCGCCGGCCTTGTGCACGGCGCGCTTGTTGCGAAGATTGCTTGTGGCCAGGGCAAAACGCGCCAGGCGTCCAGGCTTGCGTGGCACCCCCTGTTCGGCATCAGGCTGCTGGCGGAGCTGATTGATACGGCGCTCCCAGGAGCGCGTCTGCGGAGGCGCCTTGCCATCCTCCGCAGACGCGCGAACCACATAACGGGGTTGATCCGGGTTGTCGCTGGGCGCGAACCTGGCACGGGCCGACCTGGCCTGCTCCTCCACTACATCACGATAGGCCTGCTTGAGCACTTCATTTCCCTTCAGGGAAGCCTGCAACATGGTGCGCTTCTGCTCGCTACGCGCCGCCCGCACATCCATGCGCGCCCGCCCACCGGCGTCCAGGTACTTGCTCTCGGCCAGGCTGCCCGCCACCGCCCCTTTGACGGACAAGGCCGCCCCCTGGATCCCTACCAGCGCATGCTGCAGCGTGCTGAGAGTGCGGCTGGCGACGCCGCTTGCGCCGCGATCATAAGCGGCGCTAACCCGATTGGCGACATAGCTGGCCAACTGGGGGGGGCCATCGGAATGCACCTTGATGCGATGGTTGTCGTTAATCTCGTTCAGATACCGGCTCCGAACGCTCTCGGGCTTGGCATCGCTCAAGCCCGACAAGGGAACATAGTCTTTCCCTTTCAGATGCGATTGCTGGGCCTCATTGAGCTCACTGACAGTTTGATGGTCCAGGCGGCCGGCCTTGGCATCCTGGCCGATGAGCTGCTTTCCGTTCAGGCGACGAATGTTGTGCTCGCGCTGTTCCACCTGCTGTTCCGCGGCGCGCTGGCGTTGCAAGTCAAAGGCGCCAGGCTTTTCTTCCGCTCCGGTCATTTTTCCAAGCTTGCTCCGGGCGCTGTCGAGCCGTCGCTGGTTCCAGGACTTGCGGATCGATAGGTCCAGGTCGCGCACCGCGTTGACCATGCCGGCCGCACGCGGCATGTGGTGGCGCGCCAGCATGTTGGTGATCTTGTTGTTGGGACTTGGATTAAAAGTCGAGCGCAGCGCAGTGGTGGTCTTGCTGGCGTCGTCACTGCGATGAAAGTAGCCCGGTGAATTGACTGGCTTGTTGTCGATGGGACCCATGATGGCTCCTGGTTGAATACGGTTGTCTTGGGGGCGCCGACGATATGCTCAGGCGTCCAGGAAATGGTCGGTGCGCCAATCCCTGGCCTGTTCGGCCAGGTTGAGCAGGATGGTCATCAGTTCCGGAGCGCGCAGTTCGTTGAGGCGGCACTGGTAGCCGAAGGTCACGCGCTGGTCCGGACCCAGCATGAAGGCGGGCGAATTGGCCGCGTAGATCAGCATGTTGGTTTCGAGCAGGGCCTGGTAGGCGTCCAGCAGGCGCTCCTGGGGAGGCATGCCAAAATCGCAATAGACGATGAGATGATCGGGAGCGAATTCCTCATCGTACTGGACGAAAAAATCGATGCCATCGACTTCGATGGCGTTACCTTGCACCATCAGTTCTGGCTGATCGATATTGGCGATCGCGCAGAAGTCATTGGTCAATTCAATAAAGCGGCTTCTGGACATGGGTTCCTCTTGTTGTGGTTTCACCCATGGGTGCCCGGTGCGACAAGTGTGGTTCCTGACATTGAGGATCATTGAAAGAAAATTCTTTCTCCAGGACACAGGAACAGGTGGCCGTGCGCCCATCCTGTCCCGGTTAGCCCCTCGATATGCGAAAGGCATAAAAAAAAAGCGACCTTCATTCGAAGGTCGCTTCCGGGCATGACGCCGTGTACGCTGGCTAGCGCTTGGCGCTGTTGAGCATTTCGTGCAGTTCCAGGCGGTTGTAGGCTACCCGCAGCGCATCGCGCGCCGATACGCTCTTCTTGTGCACCAGTTGCAACAGCACTTCATTGAGGCTGCGCGACATGTTGTCTTCCTTGCGCTTCATGAAGTCATTGATCATGTGCAGCTTGGCCGGGTCATTGATGTAGGCGGCAATCTGCTGGTTATTGTTGAACACCATTTCACTGGCCATCACATGATGTTCACCGTCTTCGGACGGCAACAGGCTCTGGAAGATCACTCCTACCAGGCTCTCGGCCAGCGTGGCAGCCCGCTGGGCGCGCTGGTCTTGCGGGAAGAATCCCAGCAGCTTGGTAATGGCGCGCACGGCGCTGCTGGTATGCAGCGTAGCCAGCACCAGGTGGCCCGATTCCCCGGCGTGCAATACGGTGTCGGCGGTATCGAAATCACGGATCTCGCCGACCATCAGCACGTCCGGCTTTTGCCGCAACGCCTCGCGCAAACCTGACGAAAAGCTTTCAGTGTCGGTCGGGACCTCTTTTTGCGAAATCATCGACTGCTTGCGTTGCAGCTCGTATTCGATCGGCTCTTCGATGGTGATGATGTGGCCATGCCGGGTCGAATTAATGTAATCGAGCATCGACGCGATGGTGGTCGTCTTGCCGGCCCCCGTGGGCCCGGTCACCAGGATGATGCCCTTGGTCGCTTCGAGCACCGTCTTTACGTAACTTGGCAAACCGGTGCGCTCCAGCGCCAGCGGCTCAAGCGGAAAACGCCGGATCGAGACGGCGACCTTGCTGCCGCGGCCCATGCGGTAGATATTGCAGCGCAAGCGCCATTCCCCCAGCACGAACGGGCAGTCCAGCGCGCCATCGATGATCTTGTCTTCCCAGTCTTCGTCAATGGCCGCCAGCAACGGCGCCAGGTTTTGGATCGATACAGGCATATCGTGCACCTGCTGCCAGCCGCGTGGCGTCTTGAGCATCAGCGGTTGGTCTTGCTCGATATGAATGTCCGAGAAAGTCTGCGTAGAGTTGACAAGCGCGAGCAATTCCCGTTGGAGATCGCGTGCGTGGAAATGGTCATTTGACATTCGGCCACCTGATTTTTGTAAAGCGCTTTTTAGTCTTGATGGAAGAGCGACGGACTGCTGCCTGCTGCTTTCCCCGACATGTTTGACCGCCGCGAACCCGGGCTGTGCAAGGATTTGACCGCCCACCAAAGATGCTTTCCATGATCGGTCCGACAACTGACATGATGAGAGGGGAGTCTACTATACCTGCTCGCGCCGTCGCAATTGTTCGCAAAAACTAATATTTTATGCACACACAACGGTATTCCACCTGCGGAGTCTCAACTTGCCAATTGAGCGAAATATCGTAGGCCGAGCGAAAATTCAATCGAAGGATGCATGCCCTCTCCCTTTCACGTTTAAATCATTTTCACATTGCATTCAAGCTCGGGGCCGGATCCCATTATCGTTATCTGGACGCCTGCACCAGTATCTCCTGGGGTATGTTTTTGTATACCTTCTGGGCATATTTGATACGCAGTTGCGGATTACGCGCGTTGTAAGCGCCTACCGCCTCCCAGGTCAAGCCCATGCGCGCCATGTTCTGGGCCAGGATCCAGGCCCCTACCTGCAGATTCACGCAGGGATCCTTCAATTGTTCTTCGGTAACACCGTACTTGCGCAGTGTTGGCAGCCAGCTGCTGTTGATCTGCATCATGCCGATGTCGTAACTGCCATTCTTGTTCTTGTTCATGGCCTTGGGGTTCAGGTTGGACTCGGTCTTGGCGATCGCGTACAGCAGGTGCACGTTGACGCCGTACCACGAAGCCACCTCATTCCAGCAAGCCAGCGCCGGCGCGCACGCCAGGCAGGCCAGGATCAGGGCGGCGGTCTGCAGCAGCAGGCACGCCAGCCAGCGATTGGGTTCACGGGGAATAGGTTCCATTTGCGTATCTCATTGTCTTGTCTGCGCCGCAAATCAGCGGTCGGTAATTACTGTCCATGACGATCGTTCCCACGGGGAACGTGATATGGGTCGTGTTTTCCCAGGGGTCATATTCCGAATAGTGGCAAGCCGCGCCGGCGACAAAGTAATTGATACCGACCGAAAAGGCCGGAGACGATGTCCAGCGGTTGACCTGCAACCCCTCGGTAACCACGTTGTGGGCGACATAGACGTCCTTTGCATTGACCGCACGGGCGGCGTTGACATCCAGATCTGCCGAAACGGAGTTACTAGTACTAATGTCTCCAGTGGCATGGATAGTTCCACCAGCCACCATATTTCCCGAGGCGTTGACGTTGCCGGTACTGACGTTGCCGGCGGTCAGGGTGCCTGGAACGCCCATGTTGCCGTTCTGGTCCACCGCCAGTGCGACCCAGTTCGCGCCGTTATAGGTGAAGGCGCGCGACAGGCCCCTGACCATGCGCACGTCGCCCGCCGTATTGCCGGCGCCGGGAAGGTCGGCGTAGTTCTGTACCGGCTCTTTCCACTGCGAGGGCGAACTCCATACGTTGTTCGTGCCGCATACCAGCAAGCCGCGCGTGGCGGAATCGATGGCCACGGCGGCCCGGTTGACGCCATCCGAGTCAAGGCAACTGGCCCCGGAGCTCACCAGAGCAATGTCCGCCATGCGGATCGGTGTGTTCATACGATTCAGCTCGGGACGCCCTGGAACCGCATTGCGATAGAGATAATCGGCGGAAGACTGCCCCGGCCCATCAAAAAAGAGATTGGATGCCAGGTGGCCGCCGTCGCTGGCGCTGCCGCTCAGGTTGGTTCCCCCGCTGCAAGTGGTCGAGCGATAAGAGGCGGTGCTGCTGCTCCAGTTGCTTCCCTTGGCATTGTTGAAGTCGGAGGTGCTGATATACCCCCCATTGGGACCGGCATTGGCGGCAATCACCGGCAGCACTTTCTCGGGAATCTGGTCGCCACCGCTGGTGACCACCAGCGCATCGAACTTGCCCGGATTGCCGCTGGGATCAGGCTGGCGAATCAGCACGCACGCGGTCTGGCCATAGATATTCTTGGCAGCCGTCCCGGCGGACAGGAATTTCCCGGTCTTCAGTTGCGCCACGCCTATTGCCACCAACGATCCCGCTGCCGGCAGCGAAGTCGTCAGCGTGGCGGCATTCGCGGCGATGTATTTTTGCCCGGCCGCCGCGATCTGCGACTGGTAATAGGCCGCCTGCTGGCCCTTGGTGTCTTCCAGCGAGGTATCCATCATGCTGGCCAAACTCATCACGAGGATGGCGCCGATGGCGAGCGCGCCGAGGATTTCGAGCATCGCGACACCGCTCTGGCGACGCATGGCAGAAGGAGGATGGATCGGCATCATGTTCATTTGATCATTGCGATCCACACCGGCGCACCGTTGGGAATCGACATGGCGGAAATGGCGGAGGTCGGGATATTGGTATTGCCGGCGACCGGCGACTGCAATTTGTTGGTAGTGCCGTCATAGACGCCGAACAGGACCGAGTTCTGCGCCAGGCTGGCCAGTTCGGCCACCAGGTTGCGGTCCGGCAGCGCCGTAGCGTAGATGTAGATGATGCCGGCGGCATCGCGGTAATTGCTCCATGCCAGCGGCGTGCTCTGCTGGTACAGGCGGCTCCACGACGGCAGGTAGCCGCCGCTCTTGAGGGCGGCCGTGGTGACCACGCCTGGGCTCGTATCGTGCGCGGTGAAATAGTTGATGACGGCGTTGCGATAGATACCCATCTCGGCCGCCGTGCTGGCGGCCAGGCCAGCCTGAACGCCGTCGAGCGTCCGGGCGTTTCTGGTCGCATATACTCCGGCCACCGCGATCAGGATGGCCACTACTGCAGCGTTCCACATGAGGAGCCCTCCGTTAGGTCGGGCTGGCGAGCGCAATTGCGCCCGCCAGCGCATTCGTCACCGCGTCGGCAATCAGCTCGATGTATAGACGATGGAGTTGTCGGCCGCCGAACACTGGGTCGTGGCAATTTGGGCCGTGACCGGGAAGGTGGTCACGGTGGTTCCGCCGTTGGTCTGCACCGAGGTCCAGCCATTGGCGCCCGACAACATGCTCACGCAAACGTCTTTCGGCACCGACGGATAGGTGATCTGGAAGCCGGTTCCGGATCCGGCGATGTCTACCGTGCCGCCCCAGCTGTTCTTGAGCGTGGTGCCGTCGGAGGCCAGCGTGCCGGGCGCGGCCTTGGCGGTTTGCAGCAGGCCCGGGATGCCGGTGGTTGGATACGTCTGTCCCATATACAGCTTACGCACCGCGGTACGCAGACCGATCACTTCTTCATTGGCCTGGTTCGACTTGGCGCTGCTGAAGGCGCCGGTCAGCAGAGAGATCGCGCCCATCACCACGATGGCGGCGATGCCCAGATAGGCGATGCCTTCCAGCAGCGATGCGCCTTGCTGGCGGGCGACCTTGCTGTTGGAGCGAATTTCCCTGGCGTGTGAACCACTCATTTTTTCGACGTGCATGATTGACCCCTGTTGTGAGAAAGAACTGCGTTAAGACCATCAATGAGCGCGGGCAAGTGCCGCAATTTCCTGCTGAATCCCGAAGAACCCGATCACCAGCCAACCGATGACTACCGCCATGGTGACCACCGCCAGTCCGTTGACCAGCTTCATGCGCAGGGAAATGATTTCTACCCCCTGCTCCATCCATTCATCCGCCAACAGCTGCAAGGCATCGGCGAACCCCTTGTATTCCGCATAGACGCAAAGATCGTCGATGACCTCCTTCGACGGAAACTGATACCCCGTATTGCGCAACGCCTCGCCACAGTTCAGGCCCGAACGCACCCCCAGCAAAGCGCCGTCCAGGCGTTCGCGCAACCAGGGCTGGGCGCCGCTGGACAAGCGCATCAGCGCCTTTTCCACTGTCACGCCGGCGCCTTGCAGGGCCGAGAACGCCATCAGGAAACCGCTGCCCACCATCAGGCGATAGATCGAATAAGGCGGCGCACGGTCGGCCCAGATGCGCAGGCTGCCGCGCCAGCGGGGCAGCGACGCGAACAGGATCACCAGCGCCACGGCGATGCCCAACAGCGTCCATCCCATCCAGTTCTGTACCCACAGCGACATCAGGTACAACGAGCGCGCCGCCCCTTGCCACTTGTTGGGATCCATCATGGTCGTGAATTGCGGGATGACCTTGGCCCCGAACAGGTAGATGTACGACAGCACCAGGCCCAGGATCGCCAGCGGATAAGCCATGCCGCCCACGATCACCGCGTTGATCTTCTTGCGCGCCTGGACCACGTTGACCACCGAGATCAGGGTCGGCTCCAGCTTGCCGGACTGCTCGCCGGCCATCAGGATCATCTGTTCCGACTTCGGCACCCAGCCGTCCAGCGCTTCCGACAGCAGCCGGCCGTTCTGCACGCTGCGGCGGCAATCGTCGAGGATGATCGCCAGCGGCTCCTTGGGTTTCTTGCCGTGATGCGATTCGCGGTCGCGCAGTTCTTCCAGCACCTTCAACAGCGGCAAGCCGTTGCTGAGCATCTTGGACATCTTGCGATACAGCCGCAGCCGCGCCGTATCGGTGAATTGCGTCTTGGCCCACAGGCGGTTGATATCAGGTAGCACTGCGCCCCTCCACCACAGTCAGAAAGGGCAACACCGGTGCGTGCTCATAGACCAGGTGGCCCACTACCCGCTCGGCCATGCGCGGATCGAGCTCGCCCCGCGCCACTTTCTCGATGGCGTGCTCCAGCATGGTCCTGCCGCCCAGTTCGTTGACCCAGTACTTCAGCGCCTCGGTCTTCTCTCCCTGGCGCACCAGCCGGAAGAAATGGTCGTCCGGGATGATGATCTCGGCCACCACCGAACGCCCCACCGTTCCCTGCCCCTTGCATTCGTCGCAACCAGGACCGGTCACGCAAACGCCTTCCAGGTTGGCCGACACCGCCTGGCGCACCCGCGCCAGCATGGCCGGCGGCAACGCTTCGGGATGCTTCGCCAGCGGCTGCCGGCAGCACTGGCACAGCTTCTTGACCAGGCGCTGGCTGATCAGGCCGGTGACCACGTGGTGGTCGGCCACCAGGCTGGCCGGCAAACCCAGGTCCAGCAGGCGGTCGACGATGGCCAGGGCGCTGTTGGCATGCACCGTGGTCCACACCTGGTGGCCGGTCATCGAAGCGCGCAGCGCATTCTGTGCGGTAGCCCGGTCGCGCACTTCGCCGATCATGATGGTGTCGGGATCCAGCCGCATGGCGTTGGAAATGGCGGCGGCAAAGGCGCGCGATCGCTCTTCTTCGCTGCCGGCATTGGTCACGGCCGTCTGCACCGCGCCTTCGATCGGGTATTCGACCGGATCCTCGATGGTCAGCACGTGCAGCTTGCCTTCGGCTTCGATGATCTCGCCGGTCAGCACCCGCTGCAGCGTGGTCGACTTGCCCGAGCCGGTAGGGCCGCTGATGATGTTCAGGCCGACCGGTTGCTCCTTCAGCTTTTGCAGCGCGGCGGCATGGGCTTCGGAAAAGCCCAGCGGACGCAAATCGATGTTGTCGCCGGCATCGTTATAGAGCAGGCGCATCACCATCACCGATCCTTCGCTGGTGGGTACGGTGGCAATGCGCACGCCGTACAGCGCCGGCGGCAGCTTGTCGCGGTCCGCGATGGCGGCATCCTGGCGCTCGGTGGGCTTGTAGGAGCTGTCCGAGACCGAGGTCATGGCGCCATACAGGGTCGCCAGCAGGCGCTCGCCGTATTCGCGGGTCTGGCCGCCGACCGGCACCAGGTCGTTGTGGATGCGAAAGTAGATTTCGGTGCAGTTCTTGCGTACCCGGAGATGGATATCCGAGGCGCGCGAACGGCAAGCCTTGTTGAGCAGGTCCTTGGCGGTGACCTGCATCATGGTGTGTTCCTGGTGGCGCTCTTCGGGCAATACGCCGCCGATGCGGTTGATGCGGTAGATCACCTCGACCCCGCTCGACTCCACCTGATACGGCTGCCCCAGCCGCTCCAGCCGTCCCTGGTAGGACATGACATGGGGATTGAGCTCTTGCCCGGCCACGACCAGCAGACGGCCGTCACCCAACAGGCACAGCAGCTTGCGCTCTTCCTGGCTGGCCTCGAACAGACCGCTGTGGCTCAGCACCTGCAGGCCGTCGAAACGCGGCACGTCGTCATGGGCGCCGACGGGCGTGCCTTGCGGCTGCTCGCGGCGTCGTGGCAGGCGCAGTTTCATCTTGCTGCTCCTCGGGCAACCGGGGATACGCCCGGGCCGGGGAAATTCGGATTGAATCCGGTCAGCGCCGGCGCATAGGTGCCCAGGCGGAACTGGCGTCCCTTGCTGGATGCCAGTACCTCGCGCGGATGCACCGCGACGATCTTCATGCCGCCGGGCAGCGTGTCGCCCTGCTGCACATCGACCAGGCTGCCATCGCTCAATTGCAAGGTGGCGTACATGCGGCTGCCGATGCCTTCGATGGCGCGCACCACCGGATCGCCCACCACCTCGGGCTGGTTCAGCGCCGCCGTCACGCTTTGCCGGGCGGCGATCTCGTTTTGCTTGGTGACGATGCTGGCCTGCACTTCGAGCTGCTTTTCGCGCGCCTTCAAGACCATGGTCTCGGCTTCGATCCGGGTCAGGCTCTCGGAGGTGCTCTCGGCGTGGGCGGGAGACGCCGTCCAAGCGGCCACGGCCAGCATTGCGGTAGCGGTCCTGCGTGCAATAACGGTCTTATTTTGCATATATCGTTCCCTCCATGATCCACTGGGATCCTTGATAAACCACCTTGTCGACCCGCACACCCGGCCGGTTGAGAATCTCGGCGATCTCCAGCGGCTCCATGCCGCCGGCGACGAGTTTGAAAAGGTAACTGCGCCAATTGGGCTGCCACTGCTGGTCGCCCGCATTCAATTGCGGCGGCGGCGCGGTCGTGACCTTGATCGGCACCCCCATCATCTGCAGCCGCGACAACAGCGGCTCGAGCGTCTTGCGGCTGTCCTGCAATTCTTCGTTCTGCGGCGCCTGCAATTTCAGCGGACGCACGTAGCTGGCACGCTCTCCCGTCGCTTCCACGGTGGCATCCGGCATCTGCTCGCGCAGCATGGCCACGGTCGACATGCCTCGGCCCCAGGCATAGGTCTGCGCCTCCTGGGTGCAGGTATAGGACTCCAGCACCCAGCCGCCTGCCGTGGGATGGGTGAACTGTTTCTGGCAGCTCTGCATCAGGCTCACCGGCGAAGCCTTCTTGGCCCAGGGGCGCGCAGCCACCGAGGCTTCGCGCGCCAATCTTTCGCGCACCTGCTGCATGGCGATCTCGCGTTCACGCTCTTCCTTCTTCTGCTGGTAGATCTTCCACCCGTAGGCGCCGCCCAGCGCCACGGCGCCAATCACGGCAGCCGCAGCGGCCATCGGCACCCAGCTGGGACGGCCGCCGATCTGGCGCATGCCCCACCACTTGTGGATGCGGATGCTGCCGTCCTGCCGTTGCGGGATGAAGCTCTTGATGTCGCGCGGCTGGAAGTTGTGGAAACCGAACGAGCGCAACTCATCCTCGCCCAGCACCACGTTCCAGCCGCCCAGCGCGTAATCGTTGTGCAGGCGGTCGAGCACCTCTTCCTTGGTGCCGGCGAAGTCGCCATTGGGCAAGAAGTTGGCGTCGCGCACCGCGAAGTAGACCCAGTGGTCGTCAGGCAGCTTGAAAGCGCCCAGCCAGTTGTGCACCGGTTGCTGCTCGCCGTCGTAGAACGCGCCTTCGATGGCCAGCGTCTTCGACACCACCGCGGCCAGCGAATACATGCCGCGCTTGACGCCGTCCCTGGTCTGGGCAAAACCGGCCTGGGCCGTGGTGTGATCCATCCGGACCACCATCAGGTCGGAATCAATCCGGCGTCCCAGCTCGGCGGCTTCACGGTTGAGTTCGCGCGGCTTGGACAGCGATTGCCAGAACAGGCCGCAGACGAACTTGTGCTTCTCTAGTGTGGTGATATAGCCGGCCATGTCATCTTCCTCAGGACGCTGAACCCATGGTCACCGGGGTAATCAGCACCACGATCACCTCCTTGTTGGTGGATGCCGAGAAACCGCCGCCCAGCACCATGTTCCTGGCCTCGCCGACACCCGAGCGGCCCAGGTCGTCGTCGGTCTGCTCGAAGCCGCTGATGATCAGGGTTTCGTTGGACTTCATCGCCACGCGCTGCAGGAAGTTGCGGGTATCCAGCTCGGGCGACTCGATCTGCGAGGTGACCCTGCCGTCGGAGTCGCTGGTGCCGACGATGGTGCGGATGCGCCGCAGCGTCGAGATGTCGGTGGAGAACTGCAGCATCACGGTGCCATTGGTCAGCATATGCGGCAGGATGCTCATGTTGAAGCCGGCCGTCACCACGCCAGGCGTGAGCGAGGTGGTCGAGCCGACCTGCGCCACCAGCGAGGTTTGCAGCGATTGCAGGTAGGTGGTCTGGCGCGCCACCTGCACCGGCACCGGCTGGTTGTTCAGCGTCACCACCGAGGCGGTGGTCTGGCGTCGCACCCGGCCCTGCTCGGACAGCGCCTGCATCACCGCCTGGCTACCCGCGAACTTGGAGGTCCCGGTGGCCGGAACGCCGGCGGTGAACGACACCAGGCCGGTGGTCGCGGCGCCTGCATAGGAATTGGAGATGCCGAAGTTGCTGTTGAGACTGCGGTAGACGGCGTTCCAGTTGATGCCGTACTGGTCCGAATCGCTCAGGGTGACCGACAGCACGGTCACGTTGATGGCGATCTGGCGCGACAGCGACTTGTTCTCGCCATCGATGTAGGACGCGATGCGTTCCAATGAATCGGGCGTATCCACCACCGTGATGGAACCGGTAGCAGGCGAAGCCAGCACCTTGCCATACGGCGACAGCATGACCTTGATTGCCGACTCCAGTCCGGTATAGACCGACAGCTTGGAGGCGACCTGGGTATTCTGGGTATTGTTGGCGTTGACGCCCGAGGACGAGCTACCGCCGCCACCGCCATTGGAACCGCCACCACCGCCGCCGTTGCCGCCGCCGGTGCCGCCAGTGGAGGTTGCGCCACTGGTGACGGTGGCCGAGAAGGTCGAATCCCCCGGAATGGCGCTGATCTGGAAATTGCGCGATTCGGTGTGGAAGAACTGGATCACGCCATCGCTGAACTTCCATGACACCCCGAAACGGGCGGCGGCGGTATCGAGCAAGCCCTTGAGCGAACCGCTGTTATAGGCAATGCGCACGCCATTGGGCAGGTCGGTGAAGGTCGGCTGCGCCTGGCCGGTATTGGCGGCCGGGCCGCGGCCGGGCTGCACCGGGCTGCTCTGGCCTTCGCCGGGCGTGCCTGCGGGCAACGGCAACATCGGACCATTGGCTTGCGCCATCATGCCCGGGGCTGCCCGCAACGCCGGGATAGGCAGGCCGGGGGCGCCGCGTGAACGGAATGCGCCTGCGGACACTTCCAGCGCGTCCGGGCTGACCTTGCTCGGTATGCCGGAGCGCAGGGTGATCCGTTCGGCCAGTTCGGTCAGCGAATTGATGGTGCGATCGAAGGTTGTCGGTTCATAGAAGATCGGCGGCAGCGAAGGCTGGCCCAGCTTGATCGCCGTCTTGCCCAGCCAGATGCCGGATTCGTGCTTGACCAGCGGTGTCGACGGCATGACGCTGCCGGGTGCGGTGCGGCCGACGTCACGGCTCAGGCGGCTGGCGCGTTCGCCTTCCTGGTCGACCTGGCCTTCGAGCTTGTTGGCCAGTCCGCTGCAGCCGGCGATCAGGATCGCCAGTGGCAGCAGCAGCGGTAATTTGCTGGAATACGCCTTCATCATTCACTCCCCTTGGCCATGATGCGCAACACCTTGTTGCCTTGATAGAAGACCGCCTTCATCGGGATCTCCGCGCTTTCCATGCTGCTGGCGACGATCGACACCGCTTCTTCGAACGTGCCGCGCACGCGGGTACGTGCTTCCACGGCGTAGTCCACCGGCAGTTCCCACAACAGTTGCCAGCCGGCCGATGCCGCCCAGCGCGCCATGGTGGCGTTGAGGGTCTTGTCGGAGACGATAATTTCCCATTCGCGGCTGCCATCGGCGGCCAATCCCAGCGCGGCCGGCGCAGCGGGCGCGGCGGCGGCCATCGGCACGGCATCGATCAGGGTGGCCGGCTGTTCGACTTCCTTCCGGGCGCGCTTGCCGTTGCGGGGCTTCTTTTCGTCATCCGCCTTGGCCAGCACGATGGTGTCGGCGGAGCGCGCGGAAGCGGCCAGCGGCAGCGGGTTGCAATCGTCGCCCAGCTCGATTTCGCCGGCCAGCAACTGGAACCGCTGGTCCTCGGCGGCGGCGAAGGTCGGCGTCGGGGCATACTTCATCACCGCCGCCGGCTCGGCAGCGGCAGCCGCCTGCAAGCCCCCCTGTCCCAGGCATAGCACAACCAGGCCGGTGAGCATCCGGATCTGCCGCAAGGGGCGCTTGACTTCAAGGTGTGAGCGATACATAAATGCTTCCCATCGTGAACATCGTCAATAAAAAGGCGAACACCGTCCCCTTGCGCCTCCCGCAACGAGAGGCGCATCGCTGTGAAACGCACGGTTGCCCAAAGCACCCGGCCTCACCTGGAATCACCTGACTAATCTGTTACCGAACTGCGGATGCTGCGTGAACCATTTTCATTTTTTCTCACCGCCTCGCACACCATTGCAGTGTGCGGCGACCCCGGCGCTGCGCGCCTAGCGGTGAGTGACAACCCAATAACGGAGCGCCTTTCGCGGCGTTTCCGTTCAAGATTGGAATAGATAGTAACGAAAAGCTGACAGGGAAATTCTCAACAAATATGACCACCGCGAAACTGGACGAAACGACAATCCTGGCGATCTTGCATGGCTGATATTTCCTCCCCGGCCATTGCGCCGCGCCTTACGGCCCGGTGCGATCCCGTGGTACTGATGATGAGTGAAAAAGGCTTGCGCTCCGGTTCCACAAAGGCGCAAAAAAACGCTACCCGGCCAACGAAAAAAGGAGCACCCCCGGTGCTCCTTCCGACTGCCCGCCGCCTTTCGGAGACGACCTCGACAGTGCCCTACATTATCCCCACCGCTCCCGGCCGCAGGCATCGGTTCTTGGTCTTGCGCAGCGGCAAATGCACTCCCATCAGCGATCCTTCGTGCGGCATGTTGCTGGCCTGCTGCGGGTCGGACGACGGTGGCCTGGGTGTAGCGCCAGGGGCATTGGCCGGTAGCGGCAGCAGGGCCGGCGGCGTTCCCGACGAGGTGGCCGCGTCGGCCGGCGCCGGCAATACCTGGGAATTAGGCATGGGCCCTGGCACCGGCACGCTGGGCATGCCTGGCGCCGGCATGCCTGGCTGGCTCGGCGCCGGCGCTGCTGGCGTTGCATTGCCGCGCGCCTTGTTGAGCGCCAGCCGGGTGCCGTCGAACCCGGTGATGCGCGGCGTGATCAGGAACAAGCGTTCACGGGTGCTGTTGGAGCGCGATTCGCTGCGAAACAATCCGCCCACGACCGGCAGGTCGCCCAACACCGGCACTTTCTGCTTGTTGCGGATCAACGATTCGGCGCGATAGCCGCCGATCATCAGCGTCTGCTGCGCATCGATGATGGCCTGGGTATTGATGGTCGAGCGCGTCACGTTGGCGGCGATGGTGCCGCTGCCGTTGTTATTGGTCGAGCGCGATGAATCGGACTCGGTATTGTTGAGCGAACCGTCCTCGATATCCACCTCCAGCCGAACCCGGGTCTCACCGGCATCGTTGATGATGCGCGGGATCACGCGCAGCATGGTGCCGGCGGTGATGTCGGACATGTCGGCCACCCGCTCCCCCACCAGCGACACATAGGCGCTCTGGCTCAGGTCTAGCACTGCCGCCACGTTGTCCAGCGTCAGCACGGTCGGCGTGGCCAGCACGCGCGCCTCGCCATTCGACTCCATGGCCTTCAGGCGGGCATAGAAGCGTGCCGCATCGCTGATGAGCAGGGTTGCGCCCGGCAACGGCAGGTCGGTACCGCTGGACTGGGTGGTGGTGCCGTTGACGGTGGTATTGACCACACCGGCGCGAGCGCCCCACTCCACGCCCATCTCGGCCAGCCGGCTGCGGTCGATGTCGACGATCAGGGCTTCGATCTCGATCTGCTGCGGCTTGATGTCGAGCTGGGCAATCAGCGACTCGTAGACGCTCTTCTTGGCGATATCGTCATAGATCATGATTGCGTTGAGGGTGGAATCGGCCTCGATGCGCGGCCCCTGCTGCTTGCCTTCGCCGTCCTGCGCGCCACCGGCGCCGCTGGTATTGTCGTAGCCGCCCGGCGACGCCGCCTGGCCGGCGCCCGGCGCCATCAGGTTGTTGCGTCCGTTGGCGCCGGGCGCGGAAAACAGCGGCGAAAAACGCTCGCCGGACTCCTGGCCGTCGCCCGGTTCGGCGCGGTTGATCTTGCCGCTGCGCGAGCGCTTGCGGCTGTCGACATCGAACCGGTTGTTGCCGGTGACCTTCTCGCCGCCGCTACCATGCCCGCCCATCAGCAGATTGGTCAGGATGGTCTTGATGCCGGGGATGGTCTCGGGCTTGCCGCGGGTATTGATCACCCGATCGTTGGCGCTGGCATACTTGAGACGAAACAGCATGACCTGGCGGCCGCGCAGTTTTTCCTTCTTGGCGCCGGCCGGCATCAGCACCTCGCGCGCCAGGTCCACATAGGCGCGCGGGCCGCTGACGATGACCACCCCCTCATCGGGCAGCTCGCCCCAGCCGAAACGCTCGTCGAACAGGCCCAGACCCACCAGCGCGGTCTTGGCGTCCATCACGGCGTCCTCGCCCACCTGCATGCGTTGCGAGGTATTGTCGGTGGCCGAGACCACGTACAGCGTATCGTTGTAGACGAACCAGCGCATCTTGTTGGCGCTGGTCAGCCGGTTGAGGAATTCGACGCCGTTCTCGGCCTTGAGCCGGCCCTTGACGATCTGGCCGCCCTCGGCGCTCAATTGCAGCCGCACTCCATAGGTGCGGCTGAATTCGTCGAGCACGCCGCGCACGGTCATGCCGTTGGCGTTGATCGAGAAACCGCCTTCCTTCCATGCCGAAGGCACGGCGGCCTGCAAGGTGCTGCTCCACAACAGCAACATTACCAGGAGCATGCCAAGGCCCCATGACTGGATGGTTTCACGTACATTCATGCTGCTCCCCCGTTGAGGGCCGTGCGCAGACGCTGCTCGGCCCGACTGCTGTCTTCGGCCTGACGGCCATTGGACGGTTTCATCGCGGCTCGCCACAAGCCGGCCTGATTCAAAATGTTTTCCAGCGCATCGGCCGCGTCGGCCCAGGTTTCGGCGTCCGGCAACCAGCGGTTGAGCACCAGCGCATCGCCATCGTCGGGAATCGCCAACCCGGCCTCGAATTCGAGCGCACATTGGAACCCGCATCGCATCGACTCGGTGATCTGGGCGTCGGTCGGCTCGCGCACCAGGATCACGCCCAGTTCGGCGCCGCCGTCGCCGACCTGCAGGTAGACGCTCTCGCCGCCAATATCAAAGGGTTCGCCCAGCGGCAGGCCTTGCAGCCATTGTTCGAGGTCTTCGGACAACATCGCGTCAACGCGTTTCATTCAGGACGGTCTTGAGCGGCTTTTGCATCAATCCGAACTGCGCGCTCATGGCAGTGCGCGTGACCGATTGCTTGCTCAGCAGGTCCATGAATTCGGAGGGATCCGGATGTTCGCCATCGGCCTGGCGACGGTTGAAGTCGCTGATCTGCTCAGCGGTGGATTCGAAGCGGTTATTGAGTTGACGCAGGTTCTGCAGGTAAGGATTCTGATTGTCCGACATGATCTTGCTCCTTTGGCATGAACGGTCCGGGCCGTATGCACCCGGCTCCGGATTGACTGATGGGAATCACTTCGATATGTGACCCCGGCTGCCGCCCGGTTCGCTCAATGCCCGCGGAAAAGTCTCAACTTTCATCTCCATCGATGGCATCGGTATCCGCTTCCAACGCCCCGGCCTGCCCGAAGTCCTCGCCAACGGCAACAAGGTCGTTGGCATCGGGCGCCGGCGCGGCCGGGATGAATTGCGCCAACGACGCCCGCAGGGCCTCGCTGGCCAATCCGAATTCGGCGCGCCATTCGCCGTTTGACGCCTCCAGCCGGCAGGTGCCTGGCTGCAGGCGCTTGTCACCCTTGATTTCCCAGGGCAGGCCGGCCGTACCGTCGATACCGGCGGCGTCGTCCGGGTGCATCCAGGCCACCGCAGCGTTGAGCTTCGGCGGGGCCTCTTCCAGCACCCGCCGGCAGGCCGCTTCCAGCCGCTCCTGCGGCGTGGTGTCGAGCACCAGCCGGTCGAAGATCCGGCGCGCCAGTTCAATGGCCAGGCCCGCCGCCTCATCGAGCACGCCGTCCTGCATCTGCTGCAACAACGCCAGCATGCGGCCGGCCTCTTCGGCTACCCGTTCCTGTTCGCGCCGCACGGCGCTGTCGGCCTCGGCGCGCGCATGCGCCAGGATGCCGTCGGCTTGCGCGCGCGCCGTGGCCAGCAGGTGCTGCGCCGCCAGGCCTGCGTCGTCGGTAATGAAGAAGGCATCGCTGCGCACTACTCCCTGGCGGGCGCGCAATCCCGGCGGCATGTGCAGCGCCGCCACGCAAAATGAGTTCATCGATTGCTCCACGTTATTGCTCGCTTCGGCCAATGGGATCATGCGCCTGCCCCGCGCGCCTGCGCCAGGCACAACTGCCAGCAATTGCGTTCACGCTCGCGCAGGCGGGCCGACTCGGGCGTGCCCAGCGCCAGGCGCCGGCCCAACTGGCCGGCCTCGTCGTCCGGCAACAGCAGGCGCAGACGCGACCACATGCCGGGCAACGCATGCTCCAGGCGCATCGCCGCTTCCAGCAGGCCGCGCGCGCGGGCGGTGGCCAACGCCTGCGGCAATTCGCCGGTCCAGGCCAGCAACGGCTGCGTCAGCGCCACGCTGAGGCACCATCGGCGGCGCGCCGGCGATAGCGCGGCCAGTTCGTCGTGGTTGCGGGCGCGGGCCGCGAACAGGCCGCCGAACAGCTCGGCAGCGCGGCCGAACTCGTCGCCATCGCGCACCGTCATCTGCCAGCGCAGGTCGCCGGCGACCGGCAAGACCGGATCGACGGCCGCCTGCCGGCACCAGTCGCGGTAGGCATCGCGCGCGCCCAGCGTACCGGCACATGGCGGCGCGGCATGCCGGCGGGCATACGACCAGGGCGCAAACCACCAGTCCAGGAAATCGGCGCTGGGCGGCAAGTCCATCATGTGCCCTGCCCACCGGCGACTTGCGCCTGGGCTGCGGCCTTGGCCTTCTCCTGCGCTTTTTCCTGCGCCTTCTTGATCCGCCGGGCGGCGAAGTTGGCCAGCATATGTGCGACCTTGGGATGGCGCAGCACACGCTGCAGGCCGATATAGCCGAGGCTCGACAGCGCAATCAGGAACAAGCTGCCCATCGTCAGCGCCAGGCCGGTGGCAGAGGCCGCCGCCACCGTGAACGGCCCGAACATGGTCCATTCGATGCCGGGAGTGGGCGGCTCACCCGGCATCATCACCACCGACACCTTGTTGCGGCCGTCGTCTCCGGATAGCCCGGGAATGCTGGACGCCACCAGCCGGCGGATGCGCGGCATCACCGCGTCCTCGTCCAGCGGCGGGCGATACTTGACGAACACGGCCGCCGACGAGGGCTGGATCGGCTCGCCCGGGGCGATGCGTTCGGGCAGCACCACGTGCACGCGGGCCGACACCACATTGTCGAACTGCAGCATCGTCGACTCGAGTTCCTCGGACAGGCCATGGATGTAGCGAATGCGCTCCTCCATGGGCGAGGAGATCATGCCCTGCTTCTTGAACACTTCGCCCAGGTTGGACAGGCTGCGTCGCGGCAGCCCGGCGGCATTCATGGTCTCGGTGGCGCGCGAGAGTTCGACATCCTTGACCAGCAGGGTCACGCCCTCCTTGCCTTTCTGCTTGTCGACCTCGATGCCCTTGCGATTGAGCACCAGGATGATCTCGTTGGCGTCGGCATCGTTGAGCGCGGCCTGCAGGATGACCATCTTGGAGCAGGCGGCCAGCATTGCCAGCAGCAGGAACACGCAGGTCACCCGCAACAGATGCCATGGCCTGCCTGCGCGCGGCGCCGGGCCGCGCAGCGGCGGATTGAAGAGTATTGGCATCACGATGCCTTGATCACTGGAGTTTGGTCAGGGAGTCGACCGAGGTGGAAGCCTTGGCCACGCATTTCGAGATGGTCTGGACGCGGATCTGATAGTCGCTCAGCGCCATCATCGCCTTCATCAATTGCATCGAGTCGCCGGTGCGGCTGGCCTGCTCCAGCAGCTTGGACACATACAGCTGGTCCTGCTTGACCTCCGAGGCCAGCGACGAGGTACGCTGCGCCAGCACGCTGCCCAGCGAATTGGTATTGGGCTTGTGGCGCATCGCGTCCTTGTTCATGTATTGCTCGAACATGGCCTTGAAGTGCTCGCCGTCTGCATTGCCGGAGCGGATGTCCATGTGCAGTCCCGGTCCGGTCGCATTGCCGCCGGCGGGGTCGTTCAGGGTGATACTTTGCTGCAATGATGCCTGTTGCATGTTTCGGCTCCCTCGAATATCTGGACTGAACAGGCATAGGTGGGGGTTCGATGGCAGGCGGTTCCCCCTCCACGCGCTCAGAGCGCCTCGCGCATGATCGGGTTGCCGCAATGGACGCCGCCGCAGCCAAGGTCCGAAGACGGATCGCAAAAGCCGTTCCTGCCGCAACGGCGCCGGCAATCGGCGCGCGACTTCGGCGCCGCTCGCGCGATCAACGGTTCGCGCGCGGGGCGCAGCGGCTGCGGCGCCGGCGCCGACGTGCCTGCGATCAACGCCAGGTGATGGGCGCGGTCGCCGCTGCCGATGATGCGTTCGTCGTCGGCAGCGCGCTGTTCGCTGTCTTGCTCGCCGATGGCCAGCACCGCCATGAACCGCTGCAACAGCGACGGCGCCTCCCTGTCGGCGGTGCCGGTGCCGGCCTGGCCGATCACCACCTGCGGCTGGCTGCCCGCCGATTCGATCACCGGCTCGGCCACCGGCGGCGCCGTCACGTCGCCCAGCGGCAATTCGCACTCCGGCCTGGATTGCAGCACCTGCGCGCGTAAGGCCACGCTGCGCACTTCGCAATCCTGGCGCAAGCGCCGCTGCCGGTTGTCCAGCGCCGGGGACGGCACTGGCGCCGGGCAGTTGGGAGACGCGCCGTTCAGTTCGACGATCTCACGGTTTTTCGCCATGGCCCGGCCCCTCCAATGGTTCGGGTTGCGGCGGTTCGCCGAAAGACTCCAGCTCGACTTCCCGCTGCACGTCGCCACTGGCGACCAGCTCATGCACCACCGCATAGACCTGGGCCACGGCCTGGTAGCTGGAACGAGGCACCACCATGTCGTCGCGGCAGGTGGCATACAGGGTGCGCGCCAGCCATACATGCCGCACTACCGGGATGCCGCATTCGTGGGCGCGCTGGATCATCGCCTGCGCCACCTCGTCGCGTCCCTTGGCCAGCACCACCGGCACCTGCGTATCGACCGCGTCGTAGAACATGGCCACCGCGAAGTGGGTCGGGTTAACCACCACCGCATTGGCTTTCTCTGTCTTGGCGGCCGGAGCTTCGTTGGCCCACTGGCGCGCCAACTGCTTGCGCTGGCCCTTGACCATCGGATCGCCCTCGGATTCCTTGAACTCGCGCTTGATCTCTTCGTGATCCATCATGAGATCCTTCTTGTGGAAATACTTCTGTATCGCAAAGTCGATCACGCCCAGGATCAGGCAAACCACGATGATCCCGTGGAAGATATTGCGCAACAGGGTCATGAAGGCGTCGTAGACGTCCTTCGGCTCGCCTCCCGCCAGCGTCAGGATGGTGCCCAGCTGGCCGTGGATGGCGCCATACATCATGAAGGCGATCAGCGCTGCCTTGCCCACCGTGATCAGCAGCTCGAACAACTTCTTCTTGGAAAATATCTGCTTGATGCCGTTGACCGGATTGAGCTTGTCGAGCTTCGGCTCGAGCGCCTCGGTCGCCACCAGGATGCCGAACTGGCCCCAATGCCCGATCACCGCCGTCACCGGGCAAATGATGAAGGCGGCGAAGAACACGATCGCCAGGAAGATCACGGCCGACATCAGCTGGTTGTTCATGGCGGTCGAAAAATCCTGGCCCACGCCCGCGATCCCGCCTTCCATCAGGTTCAAGATGGCCCCGCGCCATAGCGATTCGGTGGCGAGAACGACCTCCATCACCACCACCAGCGTGACCAGCCGGGCCAGGTCGCGACTGACCGCGATCTGGCCCTTCTTCTTGGCGTCTTCTATCTTCTTGTCGGTGGGTTCTTCGTTTTTTTCGTCGCTCATGACCGCTCCTGAAGCCTCAGCGCGCCGCCGGCACTTCCATCATGCTCTTCAACAGGTCGAGCACATGGGTAAAGTCGCCCGCGACGTAATGCGAGAAGGTGGACCAGTACAGCAACATGATCAGCAAGCCGGCCAGGCTCTTGACCGGCGCCGATGCGAACGACACCTGCAGGTTCGAAGCGAATACGCCGACGATGGCAAAACCGAACTCGATCAGCACCAGCGGGATCAGCACCGGCGCGCCGTAGACCACGATATACCAGAGCAATTCGCCGAAGCGCTTGATGAGAATGTCGAAGTGGCCCGGCTCGAACGGCGGCAGCAGCGAAAAGGCCGGCCAGATCGCATAGCTCTCGATGAGTATGCGGGCCATCGCCACGAACATCCCCGCCTGCACCATCACCAGCACCACCGCCTGCAGCAGCATGGCGCCGATGGCGCTGGCGTCACGGTCGACCGAGGCATTATTGGCCTGGATCTGGATCGGCGAGCGCTGGCTGTCGAAAATGGAGCCGATCGACTGCACCACCCATAGCGGGATCGCCATGATGACGCCGAACATCAGCCCGATGATGGCTTCCTTGAAGATGATCACGCCGGAGGTCAGCATGTCGGGCGCATTGGCCTGCACGAAATAAAAGGTCGGCAGCGCTGCCGGCAGCGCAATGGCCATGGCGGCGGTGTTCTTGGCCATGCCGGTCAGCACGTTCAGGCCGAAACCGGGCAGGATCACCAGGCACACCAGCACCCGCGGCGTGATCAGCGCCATCGTCACCAGCACCGCCTGGATATCGAGTAATAGCGACGCAGGCATCGGATCAGCGCCCGATGTCCGGCACCATCGTGAAGGCCAGGTCGGCCAGGCGCAGCAATTCGACGCCAATCCAGCGCCCCATGCCGGCCAGCGTGACAGCCACCGCGACCAGCTTGACCACATACGGCAGGGTCTGGTCCTGGATCTGGGTGACGGCCTGGATCAGCGACACGCCCAGCCCGCACAGCGTGGCGATGAGCAACGGCGGCGCGGACATCATGATGCATATCCACAGGCCCTGCTGGAAATAATTGATGGTATCGGCCATGGCCGTCTCCTCGGTTTGGACTGGATCAAAGTGCGCCCATTGCGGCGCAGGCAGGTCAGACGTAGGACATCGCCAGCGCGTTAAGCAACTTGGCCCAGCCGCCCACCAGCGTAAACAACAGCAGCTTGAGTGGAATCGTGATGGTCTGCGGGCTCACCTGCTGCATGCCCAGCGCCATCAGTAAATTGGAAATGAGCAGGTCGATCACCACGAACGGAATGTAGATCAGGAACCCGATCTCGTAACCGGTCTGCAGTTCGGACACCACGAAGGCCGGAATCAGGATCAACGCATCGGTGGGCTGGGCATCGCGCGCGGCTTCCTTGGGCCACAACTTCTTGGCCGACGCCAGGAACATCTCGCGCTGCTCGGCGTGGCTCATCTTGAGCATGAACTTGCGCAACGGCTCGAACGAATCCTGGGCGCGCTGCAGGATCGGGGTAGTGCGCGAGGCGGCCGGGTTGGTGGTGTCGATGAGCATGGCGCGCTTGCCGACTTCCTGCACCGTGGGCGCCATGATGAACACCGACAGTGCCAGCGAAATTCCGTAGATCGCCAGCGTCGGCGGCACCTGCTGCACGCCGATGGCATTGCGCAGCACCAGCAGCACCAGCGAAATCTTGAGGAAGGATGTCGTCGTTACCACCATCAACGGCACCAGCGCCATGAGCGCCAGCAGCACCGAGAACGAAACGACATCGAACTGCCCGCTCAGCACGCCGGGCCCCAGCGGGTGATGCGCACGCCCAGCCGACCATCTACCGACACCACTTCGCCGCGGCCGACCTCGGCGCCCGAACTGGTGATGGCGATCGACTGCGCCGACGCATCGTGCAGCGTCAGCACGGTCTGCTCGCCGAGCGCGCGCAACTGGTCCAGCGACAGCTTGAGGCGGCCCAGTTCGAAGCGCAGCGTCAGGCAGATCTCGCCCGGCGCTACGGTTTCACCGTCCGCGGCCAGGCGCTCGTCGCCTGCCACCGGGTCTTCATGCCCGTTGCCGTAGGCGACGTCTTCGGGCTCCCGGGCCGGGGCTGGCGCGTCGGCCTCGTATTCATCCGGGTCGATGCCATCGATGGCCGTATCCGGATCTGCTTCATAGTTCAAGGCGTTCTCCTCTGATAATAGTTGCAGGCGTTGATGGTCCGTGTAGCGCACGCGCCAATGACGCGCGGCCAACAGCAGACGCCCGTTTCCTTCGATATCGAATAGCGGGTTGTCCGGCAGGATCAGATCGCCCATGCGCAGCGCGTCGAAGGCCGACCGCGCAAGGCGGTGGCTGGCCAGCGGCACCACGCTGGAAAACGCCAGCGGCAACCAGCGCGCGGCCGGCATGCGCAACGGTTCGGCGTCGGCCAGCAGGGTCTGCCAAAGCGCTGTGCTGGCCCAGGCGGTGGTTTCGATCGCATGCTCGCCATCGCGCAGGCGCAACTGGAGCGGCACCATGCCGGGCGCGTCGGACTGGCCAGCCGTCGGCCGGTCGATTGCCTGCAGCGCCGCCAGCGGCGTGTGCTGCAAGCGCCCGGCCAGCGCCCCGGCCAGCCAGTGCGGCCACTTGCCGTCGGCATCGCGCGCAGATGCCGGATCGATGCCGGTCAGGCCGGCCAGCAGCCGCTCGCCTTGGCACAGCAGCAAGGGGCCCTGCGCCAGCACCAGGCGCAGGCCCGGTTGCAGCCCGGCATCCGGGGGCGCCGGCAGCACCAGCAGTTCCAAGGCGGGGTCGGGCAGCGCAATGCGACGCCCGCGGCCCAACTGACGGCTCAGGTCTGCTTGCCCGGCGTCGATGCTTGGCGCGAGTTCGAGCAGGTCGTAATGTCCGGCACGGGATGAAGTGGATGCGGTCGAGAGATCGGACATGAAAGCCTGTTGGGGTCGCTGGATGGTCGCGCCAGGCCCCGGATGAACAGTCAGGCCGAAGTCGCGATACCCCCGCGACGGTAGCCTGCCCCTCTACAGCACCGTAAGCCTGACTTGTGTCTCCATACGTCGTTCCAGGGCATTTTCCAGTTCCATTTTTTTCTTTTTTATTTGACCGCGCAGCCGCTCGGTGGACGGCATCAGCAGGAACGAGGTAGTACGCTGGCCGAGGTCGACGGCCACGCCGAGCCTGGCGCCGCCCGGCAGCAGGACCTCGAAGATACCGTCGTCGGCGCCGGTGGGCAGCAAGCCGGCCAGCAGATGGCAATCGAGTTCGTCGGCGGCCAGCTCGGCCATGCCGGCCCCGCCAGCGCCAGCCAGTTCATCATCGCCGCCGCGACCGGGTTGCCGTTGTCCACCGCTGTCGCCGCTGCCATTACCGCCACCGCCGCCCTGCCCGCCTTGCCCTTCGTAAGGGAGAACGGTGGCCTGATCGGCCTGTTCCTGTGCGCGTTCGGCGCTGGCCTGGCGCGCATCGCGCTCGGCCTGCTGGCGCGTGACCGTGCGCGCATTGGCTGCGGCGACTTGCTGCTGGCGTCTTGGCTGCGGCTGGGGCTGGGGCTGTGGCGTGCGCGGCGCCGGACGCGCCTCATTGGCATCGTTGCGCGTCAAGGGCAGCCGGGGCGGCAGCTTCAGTTGGCGCGGCTTGGGCGGCGGCGCCTCGCCCGGCTTCTCGCCCAGCAGTTGCGACACCGGGAAGATGGACATGTCAGGCCTCCGCGTTCTGGGCCAATGCCAGCGCCTTCATTTCATCGCGCAGCACGGTCAGTTTCTCTTGCTGTTTATTGGCCCCCTGGACCCGGTCGCGCGCGGCGAAGAAGGCAGTGCCGGCCTGGCGGCAAGTGCGCGCCAGCGCCAGGCATGCCAGCCGCATTTCGCCGGCTTCCAGCTTCATCCGCTCATACACCGACTTGGCCCGCTTGAAGTCGGCATTGGTGAGGCCCATGCTGAAGAAGGCAGCACGCGCGCTCATCCACTCGGACTGGGCGCGCGACTGCAACTGGCGCCAATCCTGCTTCTTGCCGGACAATTGCTGGCGTATCTCGCGCCACGCCTGGCGCGCTTCGTTGCGTTCCCGCTCCAGGCGCGACAGGCGCTGCTTGCGCACATGCAGCAACTGGTCCAGCCGCCGATCCGGCTTCTTCATTTCGGCCACATCGATCACCTCGCGCTTGCCAGCCCGCGCGCCGAAGCCGGCGCCGATTCTCATCGGGCCATCTCCATCAGGGTATCGAGGGTTTCCTGGAAGTCGGAGCTGCCGCTGGTGTCCTGGCGCAGGAAGCTCAGTTGTTCGGGGCGCAATTCCATCGCGCGGTCGGCCACCGGATCAGCGCCGGACTTGTACTCGCCGAGGCGGATCAAGAGTTCCATCTCCTGGTAGCGCGCCATCAACTCACGAAATTGCGAAGCGGCCTTGCGATGCTCGCGCGAGGTGACATTGCTCATCACCCGGCTGATGCTGGCCAGCACGTCGATGGCCGGATAATGGCCCTGCTCGGCCAACTTGCGCGTCAGCAGGATATGCCCGTCCAGCAGCGACTTTGCTTCGTCGCCGATCGGGTCCGATGCCGACTCGCCGTCGACCAGCACCGTGTACATGGCCGTAATCGAGCCCTGCGGCGTGCTGCCGGCGCGTTCGATGAGCCGCGGCAGCATCGTGTAGACCGATGGCGTAAAGCCGCCGCGCGCCGGCGGTTCGCCTGCCGCCAGCCCGATCTCGCGCTGTGCCCGGGCAAACCGGGTCAGCGAGTCGACCAGCAGCAGCACCTTCATGCCGCGATCGCGGAAACCCTCGGCAATGGCGGTGGCGGTGAAGGCGGCACGCGAACGTTCCATCGAGGTGCGGTCGGAGGTGGCGCAGACCACCACCGTCTTGCGAATCAGCTCTTCATCGAGCTCGTGGTCCAGGAATTCGTTGAGCTCCCGGCCGCGCTCGCCGATCAGGCCGAACACGATGGCCTCGGCCTGGCAACCGCGCGCAATGGCCGCCATCAATGTGGTCTTGCCGCAACCGGGGCCGGCAAACACGCCGATGCGCTGTCCGGTGCCCATGGTCAACAAGCCGTCGATGGCGCGCACGCCAGTGGCCAGCGGGGTCGAAATACGGGGCCGGCTGGTCGCCGCGGGAGCGTCGCGGATCACCGGCGACATCGCACGCCAGGTCGATACGTTGTCGCGCGCCGCCGGCGCCTGGAACATCCAGCGGCCAAAGCCGTCCAGCACGCAACCGAACAGATGGTCGCCCACCTCGATCGAATGCGAACGCCGCAGCGGTTCGATCACGGTACGGGTCGACACCCCTTCCAGCGGGCTCAAGGCCGACAGGATGGAGGCCTTGTCGGTAAAGCCGACTACCTCGGCCAGCATGGTCTTCTCGGGCTGCTCGGGATTGAACAGGTTGCACAGCTCGCCGATCTGCACCGGCGGCATATGCGCTTCGATCAGGGTGCCCAACACTTGGGCCACCCGGCCCTGGCTGGAAAATCCCGGGCGCCGGGGCAGCCCCGACTGCCATTCGGGGATCCGCGCGCGCACGTCGTCGAGCCGTGCGCGCACGTCCTCCTGGAACACGCGAGGATCCATCACCATGACACGTTCAAGGCATGCTTGCCGGTGAACTTGAGCTGGTTGCCGGCCACGGCGGCGAGCCGCATGCCGCGGTATTCGTCGCCCACGTAGAGGCGCCGCCCGTCGTCGGTGACGATGCTGGGGTCGTTGCCGGTAATCACCTGGATGATGCGAAACGGCAGCATCGATTCCGGCGAGCCGATCTTGACGTTGATCGGGAAATCGATCACATAGGTCTTCGAGAATGTCGTCAGCATGCGTTGCAGGCGGTCGGCGTCGTCTTCACTGAGGGCGCCGCGAATGGTCCATTCGCGGCGATCGACCTCGAGCATGACGCGATGGAGCAGATCGACCTCTGCCAGCCGCTTGCGCAGCGCCGCCTCCAGTTCGTCTTGCGGCAACTTGCGCGGCAACGACGCCAGGCGCTTGATCTCGGCTTCGTTGGCGCGCGCCTCGGCGGTCAGTTCCTTGGGATGGCTGGTCAGGCCGTAGGCGGCCGCGCCGGTCAGCGCAGTGGCAATGAAAAACGGCAGCAGCACCATCTTGTAGCCGCGCGAGCGGCGACTAGCCGGCTCGCTGCCATGCGCCGGCATGGCCTGTGCCAGCGGCTGGGGCGCGGTGTCTTGCGGCGCCGGTTCGACACGCTCGCCCTCTGCGGCAAAGTCCGGGTGCTCGGGATGGCCGTTAGCACCAGCAGCGGCAGCAGCGGCACCGTCGGCAGCCTCCGCAGGCTCGTCCGGCGCCTCGTCGGAAACCGCTTCCTCGCTATCGGTGGGCTCCGGCGGCGGGTCGCTCCAGGGCACGTTCTCCTCGACCACGGTGATCCAGATATGATCGACGCGAGCCAGTGCGCCCAACGCCAGTTGCACCACCTCGGTGGGCCGGTTCGACTCGGCGCGACGAATGCGGCCATCCAGCGCCGACAGCGTCCAGCCGCCATCGGCCAGCGCCAGGCTGGCATGACGGCCGACGATGCCGGGGTCGGCCAGCACCACATCGGCGTCTTCATCCGCGCCCAGCAGGCGGGCGCTGCCATCCAGCAGGGGCAGCGTGGCGCCCCGGTGATAGCCATTGAGAATACGCAGTTCTTGCATGATCTTGCTCCATCAGACGTTCAACCGCGTGGGCGGCGACCGCCGGCCACGCTCTGCTATCTGAGTGCCCGGCGGCTGGGCGACGGTTCCACCGCTTACTTGAAGGCGCTCTTGAGCAAGGCCATGAAGAAATTGTCGGTGGTGTGACGTGTGGCCGGGTTACGTGGATCCCAGTCGGGATTGTCCATATTGGCCAACGCGCCCATCACCATCGCTTCGGCCAGCTCGCGGCGCTTGCGCGCGGCCTCCTCGCGTTGCTGACCCGCAGCCCGCAACGAGATCGCCGTCACTTCCTGTTCGGGACGGCTCTTGAGCAGCGCCGGGGTGCGTTTTTCCTTTTCGGCCAGCGTCTGCGTGACCTCGTCCATCATCGCATTGACAAACGAGAAGCATTTGTCGCGCAGTAGGTCGAGATCGCGCGCGAGATGCTTGTCGCGGGCGGCGCGTTCGATGATCGCCATCGCATCTTCATGCGACATCGGTGCGATGGGCTCTTGAACGTGCGATTGTTTAGCAGCCAGGCTCATGTGTTAGCTCCGTTTTCACCACGATTGAGTACTTAGATCCGCGCCAGTAAAGCGATATGTGACCGGGATCTGGTCGGATTCATGCCGCGCTGCGGCGATCAGGAACGACGCGTAGTCGGCGACGAACCGGACGTTCCCGCACGCCTCTGCTCTTCAGTTTCATCTTGCACTGTCGCTTGCCGATTCGGTCGGTTCTCCGCCGTGGGCGACGGCGTGCTGTTGCGCCGGTTCTCATATTGCATCGAGGGCTCGAACCCAGCCGACTCCTCGAACAGCGGTTCGCCATTGGGCGCCAATTCCGGTTCGTAGGCGTTGCCGCCATGGCCGTGTTCATGGCGCAAGTTTGGCCTGGGTGCCGTGCCGATGTTATTGTTTATCTGGTCACGCGTCCTTTGCTGGAACTGACTGTCGTTCATCACCAGTTCATAGATCTGGTGACCGAAGTTTTCGTCGGAAGGATCGAGCATGGCAACGTAGTCCCTGAGATGCGACGGAATCGAACTAGGCACGACCGGCGGGGGGCCGTTCATGTTGTTACGCAGATACTCTTGCTGGTCCAGCTGGTACGTTCTGAGTTCCTGGTGGATGTGGTCGCTGTCCATCCGGTCGAAGATGCGTTGCAGGCCCGACATGATTCCGTGCTGGAACATGTGCAGCATCGGTTCCATCTGCGTACCGATATTCTCGCCGGAGAACCTCGCCCCCACGCGCTGATGCCCATGCGTTGCGTGCGGCGGGACATGCGCCGGGTCTTGCCGCTGCGGTGCGCCGTACACACTCTCGACCGCCCTAAAAAAGTTGTTGTAGCTGGGACCAATACTGAACACACTCCTGGCCAGGCCTGCAGCCAGGCGCATCGGATTGACCCCCGACGTTTCGTTTCGCAGGCCTTGCCCCGCGCGCTCCCAGGAGGGCGGCCGCCGCTGTGTACCGGCATGGTGGCCGTTGGGTGGCGTCGGTGCGCCCGTCGGATCGATATTCGTATTGATTCTGTTATTTCCACCTAGTGAAAATCCGTTTGGAAATGGCATGTCGTTCCTTTTGCGCGTCGGTGCCGGCGCATGCGCCAGGCGCGCCCCGCGCGCATATCAATCGGGTTGGTGATAAGGTCTTCGGCTTGGGACCGAAGCAGGCGAACGTTCGTCACCTGGTTTCTCTTATGTATGTTCGGGACCTGTGCGCCGGTTCCGCGACAACCGGAAATATTGGTCTCACACCTCAATCATCCCCACCGGCTTGACCTTGGCATGCTGGGTCAGCTCCGAGAACGCGAACACCGGCACCGGGAAGAACTCTTCCTCGATCAGCTTGCGCACCGAACGGCGGATATCGGCCGCCGTCACCAGCACCGGCGGCACGATCGGCGTGCTGACATTGGTCGACAGGTCGTTCAGTCGGTCCAGGATCATCTGCTCCAGTTCGGAATCGATGTCGAGGTAGCTGCCCTGGCTGGTCTGGCGCATGGCGTTGCGCAGCTGGTCTTCCAGCTCGGGCGACAACAGGATCACTTCGATCAGGCCGTCGCGCGAGGCCTCGAAGCACAACTGGCGCTTGAAGGCCAGCCGCACATAGTCGGCGATGACGTCGGGATCGCGCTCCTTGGGCGCCCAGTCGAGCGTGGTCTCCAGCAACAGCCGTGCATTGCGCAGCGACACGCCTTCCCGCGTCAGGCGCTGCACCACCTCGGTCAGGCGCGGCAAGGTCACGGTCTTGACCACTTCCTTGCCCAGTTCCGGATAACGCCTTTCGGCCCAGCGGGTAAAGCGGATCACTTCGTTCACGCCGACGAACATCTGGCAGTTGCGCAACATCTCGACCTCGATGTCGGAGGCGAACACCTTTTCCCAGGGTTCGGCCAGCAGGCCGGACTCGGCCAGCTGTTCGGGACTGTCCGCCTTGACCCACACGCGGCGCCGGCGGGAACCGGGAATGTTGCGCTCGAACGCCTGGAAGCCAAGCTCCTGGACCCGTTCCAGCGATTCGCGGGTGGCGCTCCAGCCAAGCATGATCTCGGCATCCACCAGCGGCACTTCGGACATCATGAAAAACACGCGTCCTTCCGGCACCGCGGCGGTGAATTCGAAATCGATAGGCTTCAGGTCGGGGATCCCGCGCCGTTCCAGCATGGCATTGCGCATCAGCCGCACCGCCGTGCGGATCACCTCGGCCTCGGCCCGGGTGCGCATCGACTCGTGCATGCGCAAGATGAACGGCGTCACGGCGGCGAAGCTGGTCAGGTCGACGATACCGGCGTTCTTGCGCTCGGATTCTTCCGATTCGCGCGCCATCTCGGCATCGGCGATCGGTTTGAGAATGCCGACCACGCCGGCCACGCAAAGTCCGACCGCCAGCGACACGAAGATCGCCGTGGGCATGCCGGGGATCAGGCCGAACAGCAGCATGATGCCTGCCGCCGTCAGCAGCGCCTTGGGTTCGCCGAACAATTCACCGGCGATGTCGCTGCCGATGTTGGTTTCCCCCTCCTGATTGTCGTCGCCGACCCGGGTGGTGATGATACCGGCGCCCAGCGAGATCAGCAGCGCGGGGATCTGCGCGATCAGCGCGTCGCCGATCGACAGGATCGAATAGACCTGCATCGCCTGGCCGGCATCCATACCGCGCTGGATGATACCGATCGAAATGCCGCCGATCAGGTTGATGGCAACGATGCAGATGCCGGCGATGGCGTCGCCCTTGACGAACTTCATGGCGCCATCCATGGCGCCATGCAGCTGGCTTTCCTGGCCCAGGTGGGCACGCTTGGCCTTGGCTTCCTCTGGCGTGAGGATGCCGGCGCGCAGGTCGCTGTCGATCGACATCTGCTTGCCGGGCATCGCGTCCAGCGAAAATCGCGCCGATACTTCAGACACGCGCTCCGACCCTTTGGTGATCACGATGAATTGCACCACTGTCAGGATCAGGAAGATCACCAGGCCCACCACCAGGTTGCCGCCCACCACGAAATTGCCGAAAGTCTCGACGATGTGACCGGCATCGGCTTCAAGCAGGATCAGGCGGGTGGTCGATACCGAAATGGCCAGGCGAAACAGCGTGGTCAGCAACAGCACGGCCGGAAACGTGGAGAAGGCCGTCGGGCCGGGCATGTACATGGCCACCACCACGATCAGGCCCGAAGCACACAGGCTGAACGCGATCAGGATATCGAGCAGCCAGATCGGCATCGGCAGCACCAGCATGAAGACGATGCCGATCACCAGGCCTGCCGCCATCAGCTCGGCGCGCTTGCCGAGCTGGATGGCGATCTTGTTGAGCAGCATGACGACGCTCATGGCTTTCATTGCAGTCCCCCTGCCAGGTCGCCCTGGATGCGATTGTGTTGTTGATATTGCAGCCGGCGCAGCACCAGGTCGACCCAGGCCGCGTTGTCGGGAGTGCGCATGGCGCGCAGGCGTCGCTGATCGACCGGCTCCAGCACTTCGGCCGCCGCGAGGTCGTGCATCAGGCGCAGCTTTTCATGTTCCGGCCACAGCTGCAGGCAGCCGGCGGCCAGTTCGAAGGCCTCTTCGTACTGATAGGCATTGAGGTGTCCCCACACCAGTCCGAGCGCGGTCAGCAGCTCCGGCTGCATGCCGTCAGCGGGTCTTTTCCGGCGCATCCTGCCCCTCCCCTTCGACGATCGTCGATTCTGCTTCGCTGCGCTTCATCTGCAACCAGCGCAGTCGCATCTGGACTGCCTTCTCGACCTGGCGCAGCGCCGCCATCATCGGTCGCCGCGGCTCGCCCTCGGCCAGGCTCAGCGCATGTTCGACCATCATCCGTTGCAGGCCGCGCATGGACGGCACCGGGTCGCCGCGCCAGACCGGATTGTCAGAGGTCAGCGCCGGCCCCAGAAATTCCTTGAGCATCTGCTGCAGCGGATCGACAGGCAACTCCAGCGCCGGCAGCGAAACCGCTTCTTCCTCCTGCGACAGCAGCGGGCGCGCCTTGAGCAGCGGCGTAAGCCCGCTGGCGCTATGTATCTCGGCCAGTTCGCCGGGGTCGATCGGCTGCGGGCTGCCGACCCCGGAGGAGTTGATGCGCGCGTTCAATTGAGCAGCTCCAGCGCCGCTTCAAGCTGGCGGTCGAGTTCGTCGCCGCCGTCTTCTTCTTCCGAGCTCAGGCGCCTGATCACATACATGCCGCCATCATTGAACAGCGCCGGCAACCAGCCGCCGAATGTTTCCAGCTCGGCGCCGCGCCGGCGCAACAGGTCTTCCGGCCGCATCGGCGCCTCGGCGCTGACGCCCATCGCAATCAGCATGCTGGCATCGAGCGGATAGGCGAACACGTGGATCCCGTTGTCGAGATGGCTCATGGCGACGGCACGCTGGATGCGCGCCTCGCCGATCAATTTCATGACCAGTTCTTTCATCATTACCCGCCTTTTCTGATTTCACACCCCGTGTCATCGCCGCCCGCCCCGTCAACCCGGCCGCGCCATCGATTTGCTCCGTGCCCGTGCCGCATTGTTGTTCTCGCTGCGATACTGGGCATCGAGCTCGACGCGCCACGCGTCCTCGCGCAACTCTTCCTGGGTCGGAAAATTGGACATCCCGGCCTGCAGCACCGTGATCTGCCGGCTCAATTCATCGAGCAGCTCACGCCGGGCGTTGAGCTTGTCCTGCGCCCAGATCGTCAACGGCAACTCGGCAATCGCGTCGCGCACCAGCCGGTAGGCGCGCGCCCGCGTATTCTTGTCGATGCCGGAGATATCGACGATCTGCGCCATCAGTTGCGGCACCTTGCCCTTCCCCCAGCCTGCCTCCGCCGCCGTCAGCAGGATCACGGTCAGGCCCACGGCATCCACCTTGATTTGCATTTCTCACCTTTTCAGAAGAAGACCGCCCAAAGGCGTGCGGCGGCGCGCATCGTCCCTGTGTCAGTGCTTCAGCTCCGAGAGATTCACCAGCAGCCGCCTGGCCACGCCCCAGGTCGAGCGCAATTGCATGAAACATTTACTGTCCGAGATAGCCAGCGCATAGGCGCCCCGGTTGCGTACCGGATTCTTTCGCAGGTTTTCCTGGTTCAGCGTGGAGCCGACCATCTGGCTGCAAATCACGTCGGCCATCTCGATGAAGCAATCGGGCGCGTTGCGTTGCAGCGCGCGCGCCATGACCGCCACCGACAGCTCGGTTTCGATTTCGCTGTCGCGCGGGGCGCCGACGATGATCCGCATCTCGCGCCGCAAGGCTCGCGGAGGTTCGAGGCTGGGGTCGCCGGTCTCGGCCACCTCCATCACTTTCTTGAATTCGCTCCTGATCTCGCCCATGCGGCTGCGCACCAACGAACTCAGGATCTGCGATACCGAGTTCTTGACCTTGCCGGCCTTGAATCGATCGGCAGCTTGCAGATCCGGTTTCTGCTGCTTCGCTTCGAGCTCGATCCTGGCGCGCAGCATGGTGCCAACCGCGTCCAGCACGCTGGGCTGCGCCGCCATCCGCCTCTCGACTTCTTCCCGCGCTTCGCGATCTTTTTCGCGCGACTGCCCCAACTGGCGCTCGAGCAGCGCGGTCGGGTTGAACATGGCCGGGGCATGACGGGCCACCGTCTCGACCGGCGAATCCAGCAGCGACCACTCTTCCTCGCCCTCTTTCTTTTCGCTTTTATCCTTGCTTCCGCGCCGCGCGGATTGCTGTTCGCGTTGCTGTTGGCGCGGGTTCGCCGGAACCACGAAGTGTCTCAGCGTCTTCTTGCTGAAGCTCAGGTTGCGCCAGCCTGCAGACGAGTCGACCGACTCCATCGGCACGACTTCGGTATTGCCCAGCGTGCCCGGCGCCTGTCGTAGCTGATGCTGCTTCTGGGTCGGTATGCGCGACGGCGTCAGTCCCGTCTGGCCGGGCTGGCCAGTCTGCGGCTGCGGTTGCGGCTGCGATATCGAGGGATTGAAGGATTTGAATGTCGCCATGATGCCCTTGGGTGGTGCCGTCGCGGTGAGCGGTTCCATCGAGGCAGTTGGCCGGTTTTGGGCACCGATCCGGTTCCATGCGCAATCACGTAATTCCTCAACATTCTTCAAAGTCTCACGAATGTTCAAAGATTGCATGTGCCCGTCCGGCGCGCTGCTATCTTCCGTCCCATGCCAGACGAGCGATGCGAAAAAAGCGCGGCGCTCACCCCACCAGACACCGTATTTCGTTCAAGGAGAACGCTATGCAAGCAACAGTTGAATTCGAAGCGATGGAGCTCGACGTACATCGTTTCGCCCTCGGGGCTGCCGCGCAGGAATCGCGTGAAGGCAGCAATGAAGACGAGCCCCAGGCCACACCGCAAGACCGGCAGGCGACGACGCAGCATGTTCAGGCCGATGCCGGCCAGGAGCAGCAGGAAGGCGCCGACGACGCGGCGCCGGTGGTGCAGATCGATATCCTGGCGCTCTATACCAAACACCGCACCCACCTGCTGCGATTCGTGCAGCGCTATGTCGGCAACTTCGAAGATGCAGAGGATGTCGTGCAGAACACGTTCATCGAAGCGGTCAAGTGCGCGCATCGATTCTCAGGCCTGTCCAAGCCATCGACCTGGTTATTTGGCATTGCGCTGAACCTGGCGCGCAACCAGGTCCGCCGCAACAGCACCGATCGTTATGAAATGGTCGATGAAAACTTCATGGAGCAACTGATCGACGCCAGCGCCGATCCCGCCAAACTGTACGAACTGCGCCAGATCGCGCAGAAGGTCGATGACCTGCTAGGTGAATTGCCGCCGCATATCCGCAATACCTTCGAAGCCGTGCTGGATGGCGACGCCACCTACGAAGAAGCCGCGCAGCAGCTGAATATCCCCATCGGCACCGTACGTTCACGCGTGTCGCGAGTGCGCGCAGCAGTACGCAACGAATATGGCAATACGGCGACGGCCGAACAGAGCCCCGCCCGCACAAGCACCCGCAGTACCCAGAATTCGCAACGCCGCTGATGATGCCGATCGCGCGGCCTAGGGGCGGCGCGGCGGCTGAGGCCGGATCTCGTCCAGACATTGCGCGGCGAGATCGGCAGTCACCAGTATTTCGTCCATGACTGCGCGCTCGTCGGTGAGCGTATGCAACGCAATCTTGCGCACCAGGACGTACCGGCCCTCGTCGGCATGCCACAGGAAGTCGCAGGTCCCTGGCGCGGTCTGGCTCAACGCCGCCGGCGCCGACATCGAAGCGATGACCGGCGCGTCGCACGGCGGCAAGGTGGCCGTGACCGACAGGTAAAGGTCGATCCCGGCAGGCTCCACCGAGGTGCGCGTGAGGATCTCGCCGATCTCCAGTTCCAGCACCGGGCGCGCAGCCCGCTCCTGCCCGCAGTACTGCATCAGGTCGAGCAGCAGTTGCCTGACTTCCTGCCCAGAAATATCGTCTTGTTGTTCTTGCAAGATCGTTACCCTATCCGAATGACTTGTCTGCCGATGCGGCGCACCTGCGTGATGGGGCCATTCTAACAACGAAAACGGCCCTTTCAGGCCGTCTTCCCGGTGGGCGGTGTATATCAGGCTGCTTGCCACGGTTTCACTCCGGTTGAGACGCCACATGCGGCGCCATATTCAGGTTTTTCCATACGTGCAATCGCTGCTCGCTGATCGCTTGCGCCAGCGCCAGCAATTCGGTGTGGATTTCTTCGCGCGCCGACAGCGGTACGCCGCCGCGATGAATGTGCGTGCCTTGACGGTGAATGGCCAGCGCCATCGGCGCCACCCACTGTTCCGGCTGCGGCATCGATTGCGATAACTGGTCGAAGGCTACCCGCTGCAGCAGGCCCGACGGCACGCCATTGCCCAGCAGCGGCGACGCCAGCGCCTGGTAACGGTCGGATTCGCCGGAATGCGAGGCGATCAGGCGGTTCAGCCGTTCGGCAGCGCCGCGCGGCTGTCCGGCAGCCGACAAGAAGAACGGCGCTGCCTGGCGCGATGCCGACAACAGCATCGCCATCGCCGCCACTTCGCGCAAGCCACGTCCATGCTGGCGCAGCGCCGGCAGCGCTGCCAGCTCGGCAAATGAATGCGGGCGTTTGCGCAGCGCTTCGATCATCGGCATGTAGGTGTCCTGATCGGCATGGATGTTGCCGATGGCCAGGGGCAGCTCCAGTGTGATGCGCGAGGATGCTTCGGTCAGCGCGATGCCGCAACGTTCCAGCCAGCCGTCACGCTCACGCGGCGTCAGCCGGCGGGCGCCACGCACGAAGATGTCTTCGCGGAAGCTGCTGTTGCAGATCTGGTCCCACACCAGTTCGCGCAGACCGGCATTGGGCTGCTGGGCCAGCAGGTCCTGCTGCGCGCGCGTCAGGTAGAGCGACGGAAAACCATAGGCCAGTTCGGCCGAACCGACGTAGTCCATCTTGGCCTGCGCCATATCCTGGATCACATCGATGGAAAACAGCGCATCCCAGCCCTGGTTCAGGTATTCGTGCGCCAGGTAGCCCGGATCGTCGGTGTCCAGCGCCTGCAATCGGCGTTGCAGGCCATTGAACTTGCCATTGGCAAATGCCGCGGCGCCGCCATCGACCAGCGAGTGCACGAGCGCATTGCCCTGGCTCAGCTGGGCCTGGCGGCCGTAGATGTCGTTGCGGCCGAATTCGCGCAGCATGCGCTGTAGCGACAGTGCCGAACTCCATCCAGGCAAGGCGTTGTAGTTCAGGTAGACGATGCCGCCCGGTTTCAGGTAGCGGCGCAGGAACTCGACGATGAAGCCGCGGTTCTTGCGGTCTACCCAGCTGTAGACGCCATACATCGTGACGAAGTCGAATTGGGGCAGCGCGATCTCGCCCTTGGCCATCTCTTCGAAGCTGCACTCCAGGACCTTCAGGTTATCCAGCCCGGCCGCCGCCGCCATGTCCTGGGCGGTGCGTACCTGGGTCGGCAGGAAGTCGACCGCATAGAAGCGGCCCTGCGGATTGGCCGCGGCCAACACGTTGGAGGTCAGGCCCTGTCCGCATCCCAGTTCCATGTAAGTGAACTCGCCGTCCAGCGGCACCGGCTCGATGCCTTGCGCCAGGCAGGCAAAACTCAGATGCACCGGGCTTTGTTCGGGGAAGAAACCCACCGGATAATCGATGCCGTGCACGTAACCGTTACTCCACTCCATTTTGTTCTCCGGTTGTATTCGTCAAAAGGCGCCGCCAACGGCCTCGCCGCAGGCCAGGGTCACTTGCGCGGCATGCGCCGGATGCGGTGCCAGTGAAAGTGTTCGTCCAGGTCAGTCCCGGTTTCGCTGGCCGTCAGCGCACGTCGCAACGGCGAGTCGACGCCGAAAGGATCGCTAAGGGAAAAGTCATTGCCAAATGGGAGATCGTCTTTCATCGCATTCATCCTTTTGTCAAAAATTGCCGATTGCCTGGACCCGTTGCATGTATGCCTCTTTATGCCGCATACGGCCCCATGAATTGGTGGTATGCCGGGGAAAAGCCCTTCAGCAGGGTCACCATCACCCGTTCCTTGTCGCGCAAAGCGCGCTTGGTGTCGCTGCCCATCGTCGCCGCCGGGGCGCTCGATACGGATTGGGCCTGCTTTTGCGCCGGTGTCGTCGCGGCACCGGGAATCCTGGTCCGGTGCGCAAGCTGTGCTTGTATCGGATTGTCCGCTGACACCTCTTGATGGATGGCATCGATGGCATTGTCGCCATGCGTCATCGATTGCAGTGGCGGCACTTCGGCGGCAGCCATCGGGGGCGCGCGCAACATGTCTGCGTGGCTGCGGGCGCTCCTGCTTCCGGACGACTGCAGCGACTTGTAAAGCTTGTTACCGATCGTGCCTATGTATCTCGGATTCAACACCACGAGCGTCGATGGCTTTCGGGGCTGATCGTTGACCGGTGATTCGGCTGGCGCATCTGTATTGGCAGGCGAATACCGGGCGTCCATATAGGCGCCGTATTGTTTGAAAAAATTGGCGTTGGACCGGGCGTTTGATGCGTACGTCACCGTTGCCAACGTGGGTCGGATTGCGCTGATCATTGTGCTTCTCTCATGCTGCGCGACCCGGCTCACCGGGCCGCGCTACTCTAGCCGTGCCGCCGTCAGGCAGACACGGTGCCGTCCTCGACGGCATCTTGGGCGTCGGTCGTGCTCAACTGGCCGTCATGCTTGCCGGTATGGGCCGCTTCGATCTTCTTGAACAGCTCGGCATCGTTGGCCATGTAGGCCTGGGCGGCTGCCTGGACTTCAGGCGTGACCTGCTTGGTGTTGCCGTCCTTGTCGGTGAAGTAGCCGGTCTGGGCCATCTGCAGCATCTGCTGCGACGACAGCAGATCGATCTTGTTGTCCTTCTGGTACTGCTCGATCGTGTTCACCGCACTGGAATCGGTTGGCAGGTTATTGCCTTGTCCATTGCCATTACCGAAGCCATAACCGTTGCCCTGGCCATTGCCGTAACCATTGCCGTAACCATTGCCGTAACCATTGCCGTAACCGTTGCCCTGGCCGTTGCCGTAACCATTGCCATTACCGGTGCCCAGCGTGCCATCCTTGCGCGCCTCGTCCGGATCGCCCTGGCCCAGTTGGCCATCATGCTTGCCGTCGGTGGCTGCTTCGATCTTCTTGAACAGCTCGCCGCCATTGGCCATGTAGGCCTGTGCAGCGGCCTGCACTTCAGGCGGCACCTGCTTGGTGTTGCCATCCTTGTCGGTGATATAGCCGGTCTGCGCCATCTGCTGCATCTGCTCGACCGACAGCAGGCCGATGTTGTTGTCCTTCTGGTACTTCTGGATGGTATCGACGGCGCTGGAATCGGATGGCAGGTTGTTACCCTGGCCAAACTGCGACGGATCGAAATTGAAACTGTTGCCCTGGCCGAACTGGAAGGGCGAACCATTGCCGTAACCGTTGCCGTAACCGTTGCCCTGGCCGTTGCCATACCCATTGCCGTAGCCTTCGGCGATGGTGCCGTCCTTGACCGCTTCGGTGAAGTCGACCTGGCTCAGCTTGCCATCGTGCTTGCCGTTGAGCGCCGACTCCAGTTTCTTGAACAACTCGCCGCCGTTATCCATGAACGCCTGGGCCGCCGCCTGCACTTCGGGCGGCACTTGCTTGGTATTGCCGTCCTTGTCGGTGAAATAACCGGTCTGCGCCATCTGCTGCATCTGCTCCGACGACAGCAGGTCGATGTTGTTATCTTTCTGGAACTGGTTGATGGTCTTGGCCGCGTCGTAGTCGTCCGGCTGGTCCTTGGTGACGTGGCCGTTCATCAGCGCCTGCAGGATGAAATCCATCGGCAGGCCCGGCTGATACTGGCCCGAGCCCTGGCCGGGAACATTGGACAGGCTGCCATCCTGGAGCGCGTCGCTGTAGTCGACCTGGCTCAGCAGGCCATCGTGCTTGCCGTTGTGGGCCGACTCCAGCTTCTTGAACAATTCGCCGCCGTTGTCCATCATCTTCACGGCGGCCAGTTGCACCTCGGGCGGAACCTGCTTGGTGTTGCCGTCCTTATCGGTGAAATAGCCGGTCTCGGCCATTTGCTGGACCTGTTTCGACGACAGCAGGTCGATGTTGTTATCTTTCTGGAACTGGTTGATGGTCTTGGCGGCGCCCGATTCCGACGGCAGCCCACTACTACCATTTCCATTCGCGCGTGCCTGCCCCATCAGTTCGCGCAGGATGTTCTTGAGGACATCCGGGATGTTCAGGTTGTCCAGGAAAGCACTATCCTGCTGTTGCGACGAATTGCTGAAGAGGTGGATATCGCAATACTCCTGCGAGTTTCCATTACTTGGCCTGTAGTTACCGGGGTTGCCGGTAGGGCCATCGGTCACGTAGGTCTGGGTGGTGGTAATGGTGACTGTTGTCGACATACTGATCTCCAAAAATTGAGGGCTCGAACTACAATGGCGCCGCGCTACCGCGCGTTACCTGCGGACCTCGCCGTTGCCTGTCGACGACGTGCGAAAAACCAGGGATAGCGGACTCGTTTCTTGAGTGACAGGGCGAGTTCGTTAGTTCCGGCCTACCTACGGCGCGCGTACCGGCGCGCCCGATGTCGCCGGCGAGCCGGCATCCGGCTCCCTTGGCGATCGGTATGCAGCCATGACAAGCGCCCGGCGTTCCCCAGTGGGGAAAGCCGGGCGCGGCATGGGCATCGCACCTCAGATCGCGGCCTGCGCCGTCTCTTCAGCCTTCTTCATGAATTTGGCAAAGACGTTGACGTTGTCCACGTCGGTCGCGGCTTCGTTGGTGGCGCGCACCGTGCTGGCTGCGTCCGATGCGGCACGGCGGATCTGGCCGCGTGTGTTCACGGATGAGTCGAATGAATTCTGCATGATGTCCTCATGAACAAAACCAGACACATGGGATGCGCCGCATCCAGTGCCTTATTGCTGATCGTTGATGTTCTTCGCCATGGTGCTGAACACCTTGAGCTTGGCCAACGAAGTCGCTTGCTGGGATACCCACAGCTGGAATTCCATGGCCTGCTCCGAGCCCGCCTGGGCACTTTGCACCGACGAATTGACCGCGCCTTGACGCAGCGTGGGATTGCCCGATGTTTGGGCGCCGTTCATCTGACTTTGAAATGTGGCCATGACCAGAAATCTCCTGCAAGAAAAAATAAACGAGGGCGGCCTCTGGCGAGGCTAGCGAAAGCGGATCAACTGCAATCCGTCTGCGCCGCCCTCAAAAAGCAACTCTTTAGATGAGCTGCAACGCGTAGTCGCGACCCTTCTTATCAAACTTCGCATAAGCATTGGCCGCATCGACCATGCCACTCATTTCATTAGTCGCCAAAACGTCGCCAGTCGCCTTCAACGCACCGGCGCCAGAAGCTGCGGTCTGCATACTCATAGAAACCTCCAATAAGATAAGAAAATTAACAAATACCGCGCTGCACCTTCACCAGGGCGGTCCACCTTATGTGGAACCGACCCGAATGACAGTTCCACCCTGTTTTCAACAAATGCGGCGGCTTTTCTTGCAGTCCCGCCGTATGGGGATTTTCCGGATTGCAGTTTCGAATTGCCGGATGGCGGAACTTTGTGTCCGGCCACTGTCACCCACGATGGCAGTCCCCGGCTTTCCCCTAACATTTTTCTCGTAAGGATTTAGCATGAGCATGAATATCAGTTTCAATGGCGGTCCATCCGGCGTTCCGACCAATAACGACACGCCTTCGCAAAGTCAGATCGACGGTTTCAAAAAGGGCTTGGAAGGCAAGTCGAACGAAGACCTGATGAAAGGCCTGCTGGATCCGAAGACTCCCCAATGGCAGAAAGACGCCATCCTGCAGGAGATGCTCAACAAGGGCGCCAAGTCGGACGAAGCGTCGGGCGCCGGTCCGGAAGCCGGCGACGAACGGGAAAAACTGCTCAAGAAACTGATGGATGGCACCATCTCCGACGAAGAGCTCAAGAAACTGGCCGGCCTGATGGGCATGAAGCCGGAAGACCTGAAGGCCATCCAGGGTGCATTGCAAGGCCAAAGCGTTGGCCAACAGGACGCCGACATCAGCGGCGGTTGATATCGTGGATCGGGCCAGCCGCTGGCAGGCGGCGCCCGCTGCATGCGCGATGACATGCCCCGCCTGGCGCGGGGCATGTGCATTTGAGGCCGGAAAAACGGCAGAAAAACGGCAGAAAAACGGCAGAAAAACGGCAAGAAAAAGCGCACACCTGACCAGGTGCGGCGCGACATGGCAGCTAGCGTTCGATGAAGTGATCCGCGCCCCAGCGCTTGGCCATGGCGGAAAAGAATTGCAGCAGTTCCAGGGTAGACCGCGCCTGCTCGTCGTCCTGCAGCGGAAACCGGCACATCAAGGTGATGCGATCGTTCGACGCGTCATGTGAAAACACTGGCGCGCATACGCCGAACAGGCGGCTCTGGGTGTGCAGCAGGCGCAGCAATATCGACTCGCGCGAGGCCACCGGCAATACGCCGAAGACGCAATGCATGATGACGCTGTCCGGCGCCAGCAGACCGCCGTGGAACAGGTGGAATTCGATGCCGTCGATGCTCAGATGCGCGGCCTGTGTCATCCCTGGTGCGGCATCGATACCGAGCGTGACATACAGCCGCTCTACCAAGGCCCGATAGCGTTCTATCGACATACCCCTTCTTTCTTCTTATTGATCTGGCATAAGGAGCGCCGCAATGGGCGCCAGGCGCGCGTTGCGCATTCAGCCTGCGCAAAAAAAATCCCGCCCCGGCGCGCACCGAGACGGGAATACCTCACGACATCATTGGATATCGGTGTTTTCCTTCTTTTTTTCACCACCACCTAAGACAGCCTCACCAGCTTTCATAGCGAGGTCCACGCCAGGAAGCATCTTCAGCAAAGGCAGAGCAGGCAACATAATGATTCTCCTAAAAGGGTGATTGGGACCTATCTGTCGTAACGCAATGAATGTTAGTTCCGCAAACGCCGATGATCGATGATGCAATCGGGCGCCCGCCAATTGCCCTTCGTGTCTGCCCACGCAGGCGGCGGACATGGCCTCTGGGCATGCGCGCGGCGGCGCCGGCAGATCGCAGCAGGCCGACACTGTGCGCGCCTGGTGGAGCCACTGTGGGGCTTTATCGGGCCTTTACAGGGGCCGACGCTCGTTCGGTCGACGTCGACAGGAATGGCCGGCGGCATCCACCATGGCGTCGACGCGAAGACCCGGCCCGGACGTGGCCGGACATGCGACTGGCGCTCACAGGATGGCATCGAAGGTGAAGCGGACGAGAGACAGTACCGGGGATGCGACGTGACGCGGCGCAGACGTGGCGGTAAGGGAAACGATGCGATACCGGGCAATGCCACCCCCGATCAGGGGATGGCATGCCGCTCAAACGGAAGGGGATGACAGCAGTACGGATAGCAGGTTGCCGCCCTCTTCGGCGTAGGACACCGGATTTGCCGGATCCCAGCCAATTTCATTGAAGTTATGGATGCCCGCCACGGCGAGATACTGCGCCATCAGGCGGCGTTCGTCATGATTGCTGCCGGAGCCGGCGAGATTGCGCCGCGAAGCCGCCATCAGGTCTCGTACCTCCATCGCGGCGCCCATTCTCAGGTTACCGGACACGGCGCTGGAAACGCCGACCGGCACCCACTGCTGCGCGTCGTTGAGCAGGGCCGTGAAACCCTGTTCTGCCTCGCTGCGCAGACGCTCGAAATCGTCAGCGAAGCGAGGATCGCCGATCATTCCGGCCAATACCTCCGGTCGCATCAGCGCCTCGTCCGGCCCGGGTTCAGGCAGCGCCGCCAACGGCGCCGCGGGCACCGCGGCCAGGTCGCCCGCCTCATCCTCCCCGGCCTCCAGGAGGGGGCGCTTCATGGAAGAAAACAGCTCCTCCAGCATCGCAGCCATGTTGTCCGGTAGCTCACCGGACACGTCATTATCTTGCATGATTTACCTTATCGTGTGCGCATCGCGGCCTGAGACGCCACTGCGCCGATACGACCGCAACGCATGGTTGGCCTCAGGAAGCGCGCCCTCCGGCCGCAGGCGGCCGGCGTACCAGCTCCTGTGAGAACGATGGCGGGGGCTCGATCTGCTTGGGTTTTGTCTGCTGTGCGGGCACATCGTCATCGATCTCCTCGATCACGGCGGGCCTCGCTTCCTGTCTCTTGATGACGGCGCTTTCACCGTGTTGTCCGTTGGTCCCGGCTCGCCCCGGCGTCGGCATGATATTGCCGTCGGCATCGGTATACAAAGTCCTGGGCACCGGTTGGCCGCCTGCGGCCGGATAAAGAAATGCCTGGTGTTGCCTAATCCCGCCCTCAAGCGGCTTTCCGGCATCCATGGCGAGCATATGGCCATTGGAATTCCTGATCCAATCCCAGGTCTTCTGCTGGGCGGGCTCCCATGTCTTGCACCGCTGGAAGCCACGTTTGTCGGGGCCGGACCATTCGGTCTGCGTGACCCTGTGGCTCTCACCCGCCACCTGAATCGCGTGCCACCGTTGCTGCCCCACCATGGCGCTGATGCTACTGGTATTGCCACTGAAGATCTCGCGCGACAGCGAGTGCACGCCAGGCGGGAACAACGTCTTGCGAAATTCCTTTTTCTGTTCGTCGCGTGCGCTGTTGATATGCGACAGACCGTGCTCTCTCACATAATTTTCCGCCTGCTCGCACAATTTCTTGAAAGATGGGTTATTCCGCATCAAATCCATCATTCTCCGGACCCTCGGCATCACGTTCTGCATGGCAGCGCTCATCCTGGGATTACCGGAAAGCGCCTTCGCCGCGCTGGCAGGATTGACATTGCGAAACACCGACGAATGCCGCGAGATTTGGCTGGAAACACTCTTGGCCAGTGGCGCCAGCGCGCTCGATATCGCACTGCCGGCAGCCCTGACGGTCATTGGATTGACAATTGCCACGATGACTTCCTTTGAAATGGGTGGAGACCGCAACGAAATGCTGGGAACGCCTTTCTGTCGTCAGCCGGGGCGATCCGGTTCCATCAGCGGCGGCAGCGCCATGACCGGCTGCCGGCCATAGTGCTGATCCAGCATCAGCTCGACCAGCCGTCGCGCGCATGCCCGGGGCGATTGCAACTGTCCGGATCGATGCAATTGGTCGAATTCGCCGCGCAGCGGAAAGGCAGCGCCGTCGGCATGGCGCAGCTGGCTTTGCATGTCGGTATCGATCACGCCGGGGCTGACACTGGCCACGCGCAATCCGGGGCGAGGCCCTCGGCTCTCCTGCCACAACGCGCGCGCATGCTGGTCGAGCGCCGCCTTCGAGGCGCAATACACGCTCAGGGCGGCATATGCATCGGTGCCCACGCCACTGGAGATGTGCATGATCCGGCGCTCGTGCGCGGCCAGCGCGAGCACCCGTTCGGCCAGCATCAGCGGCGCCTGGACGTTGAGCGCCAGCGCCTGTGCCACCTGGCGCGCGCCGAGCGTTCCCGCATAACCCAACGGCCCGGCGCAGGCGGCATTGTTGATCAGCAACACGGGCTGCGCGGCGTCGGCGAATTCGGCCAGCAACGGCGTTTGCAATACGGCCGCAAGCGCGCCGGTATCGCTCAGGTCGACGCTGATCTGGCGCAGCCTGGCCCCGCATTGCGCCGACGCGGCGGCGCCGCGCGCCAATCCCAGCACATCCACGCCGCGTGCCAGCAGTTCATGCGCCAGCGCCTGGCCAAGGCCACGACTGTGACCGGTGATGATTGCCTTCAATGCCGCTCCTGTTCCAACGTTGCCATGTTCGGGAACCCGGCCCTGCCGACGTTCCACCTATCTGCTGTCAGTGCGGCGCCGCGCGCCGCGCATCGCCCATGTATCAGCTCTCGCCGACAGGACAATCATGAATCATTTCATCGGGCACGCATTGGCCCAAAAAGATTACCGTGAGATCCATACCACCCGCCATCTGCTGCCGTACGAAGACCATGCTCACATCGACCCCGCGCAAACGCGCGTGATGGTGCGCGGCCGGGGTCTGTATCTGTGGGACGATCGGGGTAACCGGTTCCTCGATGGCATGTCGGGCATGTGGTGCACCGCCGTCGGTTATGGCAACCGCGAACTGGCGCAGGCGGCCTCGACCCAGATCAAGGATCTTTCCTATTGCGGCCAGTTTTTCAATACCACCCATCCCGCCGTGGCGGAGCTGTCGGCGAAGCTGTTCGACCTGTTGCCGGGCACCTATAGCCGGGTGATGTACGCCAACTCGGGCTCCGAGGTCAACGAGACGATGATGCGCGTGGTGCGGCGCTACTGGCAGGTCGCCGGGCGGCCATCCAAGCGCATCTTCATCGGCCGCGAGAACGGCTATCACGGCTCGACGCTGGCCGGCTCCTCGCTTGGCGGCATGCCATCCATGCATGCCATGGATGGCGCGTTGCTGCCAGGATTCAGCCATATCGCCCAGCCCTACTGGTACGGCTATGACGGCTATCTCACCGAATACGAATTCGGCCAGGCCGCGGCGCACGAACTCGAGATACGCATCCTCGAACTGGGGGCCGAGAACGTTGCCGCCTTCGTCGCCGAGCCGTTCCAGGGCGCCGGCGGCATGATCTATCCGCCTTACAGCTACTGGCCCGAAATCCAGCGTATCTGCGACCAGTACGACGTGCTGTTATGTGCCGATGAAGTCGTCGGCGGCTTCGGTCGCACCGGAAAATGGTTTGCGCACGAGCACTTCCGCTTCGAACCCGACACCATCTCGCTGGCCAAGGGCTTGACCTCGGGCTACGTTCCGATGGGTGCCCTGGTGCTGTCACGGCGCATGGCCGAAGCCATGGCAGATCACGGCGGGGTCCTGGCCCACGGCTTCACCTACCAGGGTCATCCGGTTGCCGCAGCGGTGGCGCTGGCCAACCTGCGCCTGCTCGATGAAGGCGGGCTGGTGCGCCAGGTCGAACACGAAACCGGCCTTTATTTTCAGCACTGCCTGCGCGAGCAATTCGACGGCCACCCGTTGGTGGGCGAAATCCAGGGCAGCGGCATGATCGCGGCGTTGCAGCTCTCGCCCAACCCCGGCGACAAGGCCCGTTTCGTCAACGAAGCCGAAGTCGGCTTTTATTGTGCCCAGCAGGCGCTGGAGCAAGGCCTGATCATCCGTGCGTCGGCCGCGCGCGTGATCATGGCGCCGGCCCTGATCGCCACCCGCGCCCAGCTGGAATGGATGGTCGACAAACTGGCCGTGGCGGTTGACGCCACCGCGCGCGCGGCCGGAGTGATGTAGCCAGGAACCCGACGTTGCCGCTGCGCTACTCATGTATACCGGCCGCACGGTATGGCCGCCATACATCAACCGCAAGCGGGGAGCGTCCATCATGTTAGATCCGACCTATTCCGACCATCGCGCCGAACCCCGCCTGTGGGGACTGGTAAAAGCCGCCGACGGCTGCCTGCCCGGCGAAGAGAGCCACAAGACGTTCTATATCCGCAACGGCGACCAGGCCGGAGTGCTGGCCTTTGCCTCGGCATTGGACGCCGAGATCTATCGCCAGCAATTGCTGGGGCTTGGCCTGCCGGGCTGGCAACGGGCTCCGCTGGAGAACATCGACCTGGACCGCATCATGTCCGGCCAACCGCAACAGCAACGCAAGTTGATGCTGGCGCTGGGGTTCTTCGCATCGGATACCAACGACCTTCTGCTCGACGATCAGCAGATGCTGATCACACCGTTGTTGCCGGTGCCGGTGCGCCTGGCACATACGCTGCATGGCCTATCGCAGCTGCACATCGAGCGTGAGGTGCTGGACTTCGTCGAACAGTGGTGGGATCGCGTGGGCGGCGAGCACTACAGCGGCCAGGTGCGGATAGCCGCCTGCTGGAGCGATCTGCAACTGGCGCAAAGCGCGCGCAATGCGCTGGCGTGCGCGGCCATGGAAAGTGTGCGGCGCTATCACGCGATGTGGAAGGAAACCGGCGGCGGCGACGAGTGCGCTGTATTTTCGCCGGATACCGGCGCCTGGCATTTTTCGACCTTGCACGGGCCGCGCCAGCGCGCGCTGCATTAAATCGATTTTCCGCCTTCCATCGAATCCGGCTCTGCGGCCGGAAGCGCTTCATAGTGTTCGCTGGAACCAGCGCACCGCTCCCGGAGACAGATGGCTACTACACGTATGGCGCCATGCGCCGCGTGTAGCGACGCACCGGTCGATATTGCATCGTGCGTCTTTTCATCGAACGAATATATCGCGCCATTGACCCGTTCGGTTCCCGATGGCCACTTTCTCCGGTTCACCGCGCGACTGCGCGAAGCCATACAGCAGGAATCCATATCATGCAAAGAAACAATTTCCCGTATCCAAATGGGCATATCCCGGGCTACCACACGAACTACCCGAACAGTCCAGCCCCAGCCTATCCAGTTGTCCCGGCTCCCTATGCCAACCCCTCGGTTCAGGACTATGCAGGACCGGTCGCGCGCCCGGTGCACAGGCGCGTGACGCCTCCGGATGCGACGTTTTACGGCAGTAGTCAATACCAGCGGCTTTCGGCCAGGTTTACGCCTTCGTCTGCCAGGTCTGAACAGCAAAATCCTTTCACGCCGCTGGCGCCGTTACCGCCGCCAAGCCACTATCTGCAGGCCCCTCCAACGCTGCTCCACAACCCTTTCTTCGTTCGCTCTGCCGCCCCGGACCCATTGCAGTTCGAGTACACCACGGACGAGATAACTCTTTTACGCTCTGCCGGATTCCGTCATGCAGACCGGCAGCGCCTGGGCAACTGCCCCGACGCCCAGTTCCGGTTTGTGATGCGTCATGCAACATGGCTCGCCGAACATCGGTTCACGCCCAGCGACATGCTTGGAACGGCACGCCTGGCGCCCGCCCAACGCCATTTCGTGGCGCAAAAGGCCCGCTCTCTGCGGAATATGGGCTTTACGCCCATCGACATGAACGACCTGGCGATCATGTCGGATAGCAAGCGGGAGTTCATCCTCAGCCATGGCATGCGACTGCGCGCCACCGGATTTTCGCCCCTGCAAATGATGCTGCTGGCCAACCGCCCCAACGATGAGCGCCGTTATGTCGTGGTGTACGGCGTAGAGTTGCGCGAGCGCGGCTACAATTCGGTGCAGATCCGGCAGCAGGCGATTCGTCCGGAACTGCGCCCCGACCTGACTCCGCGCCAGGCACACGCGGTATCGTCGAGGGCGCAACAGGGCACGGCTTATGCCCCGCATCGGACAGCTCGTCCCGCCGCCATCATCGGCGCCCCCATCCAGCCGACGTTGCCGCCGCCGCGGCGAGTCAGCACCTCGGAAATGGCGCTCAGACAACGCCTCGTCGCGCCGGCCGTGGACGGTAGTTCTCCCCGTCGCGGGCACGTGCAGCTGGAGGAGCAGCCACGCAGGCGCACGACGCCTTCGGCCAATTCGCTCACGTCGGCTGAACGTGAAGGGTTCCTGGCCATCGGGCTGGCGCCGGAAGCGCTCGACCGTCTTGCCCGCTGCAGCGCCACCGTGAGGACCTATGTACTGGCCTATGGCGGCAACCTGTTGGCAGGCGGCATGGCGTTCGAAGAAATCCTGACCATGGCCGAACAGACCTCCGGTGCGGACAACACGCCTGCCACCGGCACAGGTCAACACCCCGGCGCCCAACAGACGCACGGCGGACACGACGAAGAACTGGCGCAGATCTTCTCCCGTCTCTCGACCGAACAAATCAATCAGGACCCGTGGCTGGCGGACTCCGGGAGTGTCCTCCCGCGCTCTGCATCACCCGGGCCTATGGAGAACCCGGTTGTCGCCTATCCCCGAAATAATGCACAGCTGGACGGTACCCAGCTGACGGCGCTTGAGCATGCCCATACGCGGTGGTCATCCCGTCATACCCCCCATGTGACACGCACCAGCGGCGAAGATTTTTATCGCGATACAGTGCCGTTGGCGCTGACGCAGAAAATGGCGACAGCGGATGATCATCCCAACTTGCGTCTGCTGTTGGCCGGCCTGGCTTATGCCGAGGACAACCGCCATGCAGACACGGCGCCGGGCCATCGAGAGCGAGTCAAAGCGCTCACCTCCTACCTGACCAGCACCGATGATCCCGATCTGCTGCGCAATTGCGACTCTGCTGCGGCCGAAGGTGTCACGCATTGCGGTGATCGTGTGGCCTACGGCCTGACACGAGTCGAACAGACCATCCTGCAACGCAAGATCGAACACGGCGAAATGCCTCCGCGCAAGCTGTTCGAGAGCATAGAAAGCGTTTTCCTGCAGCCACGCGTAGAAAACATGGCGGCCTATCTGGCCAATGCGCGCAAGGCACGCGGCAACATACCTGCAACGCGGGCCAATTTTACTCCCGAGAGTTTTTCCGCACAGCTGGAACAGGCGGCCGAGGCCAACTTCACGCGCACCAGAGGCAGTGCCAGGACGACATTGTTCAGTTCAGTTCGAAGCATGATCTTCGGCACTTCAACAACCAACAACGACATCACGATAGACAATTCGGCCTCGGAAAGCCTCGAAATGTATGCAGCGCTGGCGCCGGTACTGATCGGCGAAGGCATCCATCTGGTGGAATCGGCGCGACGCAGCACTTATGGGGCCATGTATTCGATCGATCCGTTGGAGAAGGAGTATGCCCTCAAGGAGATCCGGCGCCATGTTCGCGACGGCAGCGATGACTTCCTCCAGGAATTCGAAGGAAACACTGCGGTAGAGACGATCCTTCGACGCCGGTTCCAGGATGATTTCCGCAATATGCGATCCGAACGGGAACAACTGCAGGATCAGGCAGATGACGCGTTGTTCGATGCCGACGCGCCTCCTGGCACACAGGAAACCGTGCGCGAAGCCATGACGGCACTGGCCACGATGGAAAAGGAATGGTATCGGGAGAAACTGAAGGTCGTGCTGCGCCAGCGCCATCTTCTGAATAATCTTCCACCGCTGGCGCCAGATTTGGCCTTGGATTGAACGGAACCTTTTCTTCATTGGCGACATTCATGAACATGGCAAGCGCGACACTCTTCAACCTGTTGTCGAACGGCGTCTCCGAAAAAGAAATCCCCCCGTTTCGATTCCGGACCGATGACCGCGCTTCCCGCCGAACAGCCACGTTCACCTGGCGCTCCGTTCGGCGGCAAGTAGAAGAAGGCCGCGCCACCTGGTCAGGCGCCTGACCCTAATAGCGCATCCGGCCGCGGCAGAATATCGCCGCGGCCTGTTCCCCGGCATTGGCCGAAACATGCAAGAGACCGGCCCCTTGTTCGCAAGGCTTGGGGGAACGCAACGGCCGGACCAGACAAGCCAGACTCACCGATCAAAGGAGCAAAGTGAAACCGCAGACGACATCGCCGGTCTTGCCTGACGCTTCGCGTGAGGAAGATCAACACTACACGGCTGCAGCGCAAGCGCAGCCAGGCAACCCGGCCCCTGCTGCCGGCGCCCACCGGAAATACGACGTCGACGACCTGTTCGGCGTCTATCCATAACATTATTTCAGCATGTACTGAACTTGATGACGGCGCCCGCGGGCGCCGTTTTTTATTGGAGGCTCGAACATGTTCCGCTCCATACCTATCCGCAATACCCCTCCGGTCGGATCTGCCGACGTGTCCTTGGCCGTCGTCCAGTCGGCGCCGGCGCCGGCGCCGCGGCCGCAGGCTATCCGTGCGCTGTTCGAGACGCTGCCGCCGCTGCAGCAGCAAGAGATGGAACTGGCCATACATGCCTATCTGCAATGCGGGCGCTCGCCCAACTTCGATGCGCTTGTCGAGCTGCGTCGGGCAATGGATGCTATCAAGGAAGAACTGATCGAATCCGACAGACTGGACGGCACCGATTTCGCCAAACCGCTGTTTGCCCATGCCGAACAGAGCCTGACGGTCGATAACGACTCGCCACAAGCACCGCAACTGTTGCTGTCGCACCTGGAAGCCACGCTCATCCAGTACCAGCGATGCGACATCGGTCTACGCCAGGATTTGACGCCGCAATTGCATGTGGCACTAAGCCGCTATCTCGACCTGATCAACGATCGTCATATGCAGGCCCCGGCGGACGATCATACCGAACTGGAGCAACGCCACGAGCAGACCCGCAGTATCCTTTTCGAGCCGCAGCGCCAGCGCATCGTGCGGGAGTTTGCACGGCGCGCAGCCGGGGGCGATGGGCCTGTGTTCGATGTCTTCGCCCATCTTGGCATCTCACCCGGCTACCGTGCCAGCGAACAGGACCGCGAGGACTTTCGCGCTTTGTTCGAAAGCGGTCGCATCCTGCGCCACAAGATGGTCTACACCCCACCCGCAGAATGCCGAAAACTGTATGAGCAATATGCAAAAGAAGTCGAGGAGGCGATGCGGAACGACGGCATCGACGGCGACCTGCGCGACATGATTGCGGTGCGCACCTATACCGTCAGCTCCAATGAATTGAACCAGGCGTTGCGTGAGCAAAACCTTGAGGTCATCGACACTTTCGCGCCTTACTTCAAGACGTTCGTTTCGGGACTTGCCAACCTTCGCACCAGCAGTTCCACGATGTATCCCGATGCTGACGGTTTCATCACCCTGCTGCGAGCAGCGCGGTTGAGCGAAGAAGAACTCTTTCGGGCTGGTTACGTCCCGGGAGTCGTCTTCAGGCAACCGACGCCAATGAGTTGCAGCGATAACCCCAACGTGAGCTATTGGACGCTGCGCGGCAATTACAACGTCCATATCAAGGTGCGCTGCAAGGTTGCCCATCGCACCGGAGAAATCTCGCGTCATGCCTATAGCGAAAGCGAGTGGATTGCCTCCCTGCATCTCTGGATGGCGGTCAAAAGCCTGCGCTGGCTGCCGGGAGGCACGCCATCCCATCCCAATGTCGACCTGGTGTTCGAGGAATGCGACCAGCCGCGTCCGGCGCCCTCCAGTGCCGTGCGATAGCACTTTTACATCGGTTCCCCGGCGTGAGGAATGTTGAGACATTCGATTGGCGAATTGTCCTACAGTATTTTCACGCCAGCGCCTCGACGCGCCGGCCCTGAATAAACAGGCGCAACAAAACCGGCAGTGTCGACAGCCAGGCTTTCTCGCCCGGCGATAAAAAGGGGAAGCGACGTGGTTGCCTCAATCAACACAACAGGGGAGTGGTCCGCCGGCTTGCGTGCGGATGATCGCAAAAGGTTCCGACGCACGTTATGGGCCATCGGCCCGATGCTGAGCCTGGCCGCCTCGGCGGCCCACGGACAGAGCCTGCCGGGCGCCGGCGAACTGCTACGCGACCTGCGCCCGGCGCAGCCATTGGTCGCGCCGGGCAACCAGAGCCTGCCGGCCGAAGCGCCGCTCGGCGCCGCACCGTTGCCGGCAGACATCGGTCGGGAAAGATTTTCCGTGAGCGGTTTTCGTATCGAAGGCGCCATGGCATTTTCACCAGACCTCCTGGCCCGGCTGTTGCAAGACCTGGTCGGCCCGGAGCGCAGCCTGGCCACGCTCGATGAAGCCACCGTTCGCATCACCCGCTTTTACCGCGAACATGGCTACCTGCTGGCGCGCGCCTATCTGCCTGCCCAGCAACTGGACCAGGGCCTGGTGCGTCTGCTGGTGCTGGAAGGACGTCTGGGCGAAATCCGACTGCATAACGCATCACGGATGGACAACGCCGCGCTGCGGCAACGACTGGACCGGATCGGCCTGGGCTTGCCGCTGGTCGGCACCCGGCTGGAACGGGAACTGCTGCTGATCAACGACCTGCCGGGCGTGGCGCTGCGCTCGGCCTTGACCCCGGGCAGCTCGGTGGGCAGCACCGACCTCGAAGTGCAGGTGGCCGATGAGCGCAATGCCGAAGGCGAAGTCAGCCTGGACAACCACGGCAATCGCTACACGGGCGCCGTGCATGCCAATGCGGCATTGGCACTCAACAATCCGCTGGGCATCGGCGACCAGTTGCAGTTCAACGCCATCAGCGCCGGCAGCGGATTCAACTACGGCCGCCTGGCTTACCAGTTGCCTCTGGGCGCGGCCGGCGCCACCGTCAATGTTTCGTATGCGGTCATGGCGTATCGGGTGGGCGCCGACTTTTCACGGCTCGATGCATCCGGTAGCGCGCGGCTGGGATCTGCAGTCCTGGCCTATCCACTGGTACGCAGCCGCCGCCTCAATGTGGGATTGCAGTTGCGCCTGGAAACCAAGCGCTTCAATGATCGCATCGGCCTCATCGATTCGCGTCGTAACAAACGCATCGATACCGCCACTACCGCAGTGACGGCAGACAGCGCTGACGGCTGGCTGGGCGGCGGGCAAAGTCGGGCACTGCTGGGCGTGACGCTGGGCCGTCTGCAACTGCCCGCTGCGGATATCGCCGACGACCGGGTCGGGCACCGTACCGAAGGCCGTTTTTCCTATGGCAGCCTGCAGGCCACCCGGCTGCAGGCGTTGGGATCGCAATGGGAGGGCTTGCTTCAACTGAGCGCCCAATATGCCGCGGGCAATCTGGATTCGGCACAGAAATTCTCGATGGGCGGCCCCTACGCCGTGCGTGCCTACCCCTCCGGCGAAGCCCCGGCCGACGACGCCGTCATGCTCAACGTCGAGCTGCGCCGCGCGCTGGCCCTCCAATGGCAGGCGTTTGCCTTTGCCGATGCCGCACGCGGGCGCCTGAACCACAGCCCGCTGGCCAGCGATGGCGCCAACCTGCGCAATCTTTCCGGTATCGGACTGGGAACGCGCTGGAGCCACCCGCAAGGATACCGCTTGCAAGCGACGCTGGCCTGGCGCACCGGCCCGCCGGCCACTTCCGAACCCGACAAGTTGCCGCGCTTCTGGCTGCAACTGGCAAAGAGCTTCTGACTCCCCTCCGATCGCCCCTCACAGGAACACATCATGCCTCGACTCCCTTGTGACGCCGGCCGTGCCTACGGCTACCCCGCCCTGTTTCCCCTGCTACTGCTGGCCGCCGCCGCCAACGCCGCCCCCACCGGCGGGGCGATCAGCGCAGGCAGCGGCAATATCGCCAGCAATGGCGCCGTCACCACCATCACCCAGGGCAGCGACAAGCTGGCCATCAACTGGAACAGCTTCAACATCGCCGCCGGGGAAAGCGTCAACTTCGTGCAGCCCTCGCGCGAGGCGATCGCACTGAACCGGGTACTGGGCAGCGGCGCCAGCGAGATATTCGGCAATCTCAACGCCAACGGCAGGGTGTTCCTGATCAACCCCAACGGCATCCTGTTCGGCGCCGGCGCCAGCGTCAACGTCGGCGGCCTGGTGGCCTCCACCTTCGGTCTGTCGGACCAGGATTTCATGAATGGCAAACTGCGCTTGAGCGGCAATGCCGGCAACGTCACCAATCGCGGCCGGATCACGGCCGCCGATGGCGGTTTCATCGCCCTGCTGGGCGGCCAGGTCAGCAACGACGGCACGCTCACGGCGCGGCTGGGCAATGTGACGCTGGCCGCCGGCAGCGCCATGACGCTCGATTTCAATGGCGATGGCCTGCTGCAGGTGCGCATCGACCGGGGCACCGCGCAGGCGCTGGCGCAGAACCGCCAGCTGATCGTAGCCGATGGCGGCACCGTGCTATTGAGTGCGCAAGCGGCTGACGCGCTGACGCAGGCGGTGGTCAACAACACCGGCGTGATCCAGGCGCGCAGCGTCGAGCGGCGCCACGGCGAGATCGTCCTGATGGGCGACATGCAGAACGGCCTGGTCAAGGTAGGCGGCACACTCGATGCATCCTCCACCAATGGCAATGGCGATGGCGGCTTCATCGAGACCAGCGCCGCCCGCGTGCAGGTGGCCGACGACGTGCGAATCGACACTCGCGCCGCCGCCGGCGCCACCGGCACCTGGCTGATCGACCCGGTGGATTTCAAGGTGGCCGCCAGCGGCGGCGACATCAGCGGCGCCGCCTTGGGCGCCAGCCTCAACGCCAGCAATGTGGTCTTGCAGAGCAGCAGCGGCAGCAGCGCCGGACGCGGCGACCTGTTGGTGACCGACCGCGTCAGCTGGAGCGCCGACACCACGCTGACACTGACGGCGGCCAACGATGTCAAGGTGCTGGCCGATGTCACGGCCACCGGCAACCATGCCGGACTGGTCATCAATCCCAACACCGCCAACGGCGGCAGCGCCGCCAGTGGCTCCGGTCGCTTCACCGTCAGCGACGCCGCTGTCACGCTGTCGGGCAGCAATCCGACCTTGTCCATCGCCGGCAACAGCTACACCGTGATCAATGACCTGGCCACGCTGCAAGCCGTCAACGCCAGCCTGGACAATGTCACCACCCGCTACTTTGCGCTGGGCAGCAATATCGATGCGAGCGCCACGGCCAGCTGGAACGGCGGGCTGGGCTTCGTCCCGCTGGGCGCCTGGGGCGCGGAGTTTCGCGGCGTCTTCGATGGCCTGGGACATACGGTGTCGGGCCTGACGATACAGCGGCCATCCAGCAACGCGGTAGGCTTCATCGGCTACACCAGCGGCGGCAGCATGGTGCGCAACCTGAACCTGGCCAACGTCAACATCAGCGGCAACGAAAACGTCGGCGGCGCCGTCGGCAGCAGCTTCGGCGAGATCTATAACGTGCGCGTGAGCGGCAATGTCTCGGGCGGCAACAACGTCGGCGGCGTGGCCGGGCAAAACTATACCCGCAGCGAACACATCATCAACACGGCGACCGTCTACGGCGTGACCAACGTAGGCGGAGTAGCCGGCGCCAGCTCCGGCTGGATCGTCGATTCGGTGGGCGGCGGTGCCGTCGGCGGCGGGCGCTTCGCCGGCGGGCTGGTGGGTTCCAACAGCGGCACGGTGGTCAACAGCTACGCCTCGGGCAACGTCAGCGGCGATGAATACGTGGGCGGGCTGGCAGGCTACAACGTAGCGGGCGCCACCATCTCCACCAGCTACGCCAGCGGAGCAGTCCATGCCGCAGTCGCTTACCAGGGCGCGCTGGTGGGCTACAACGGAGCGGTTTCAAGCATCCGGTCATCGTTCTGGCTGGATGCCAATGGCCCCGGATACGGCGGCAACGACGGCGCCATCGATGCCCTCACACGCGGCCTGACGGCGGGCCAGGCCAGCCTGGCCTCGACCTACGCTGCGGCCGGCTGGGACATCGGCAACAGCACCGGCAGCAGCCAGTGGCGGATCTATGACGGCAATACGCTGCCGCTGTTGCGCAGCTTCCTGCGCCCGACCACCGTCACCCCCGTTGACGGCGTGCGCGACTATGACGGCACCGCCGGCGGCACCCTGAGCTATACCGCCAGCAATGGCGCAGTCCTGTCGGGCGCATTGACCTATACCAGCGCCGCGCGCGACGCGGGCTACTACAGCACCGGCGCCGGGACGCTCAGCCTGGGGGGCCTGTATTCCGGCCAGGAGGGCTACGACATCGCCATCGCCGGCGCCGGCCTGCGCATTTCCCCCGCCACCCTGATCGTCACCGCCAATGATGCAGCCGCCACTGCCGGCACGCCGTGGGCCGGCGGCAACGGCGTGGGCTACAGCGGCTTCGTCGGCGGCGACAACGCAGCTTCGCTGACCGGCGCCCTGGTATATGGCGGCAATGCGCAAGGCGCAATCCAGGCGGGACAATACCGCATCGGGGTGTCGGGCCTGAGTTCGAACAACTATGTGATGCGTTACGTGGATGGCAGGCTCACGCTGCGCGCCGCTCCCGTGAGTGTCGCTCCCGTGAGCGCCAGCGCCGCGATCGCCAGCGAGCGGGGCTCCCGCACCGAATCCTATAACGCGCCGGTGGCCCTGCTGCCGCAAGGTAGCGACCCGGCCCACAGCGGAGAACTGTTCCTGCGCATCGTCAGTGGCGGTATCCGGCTACCGCAGGGCATCACGGAAACATTCTGAACGCGGGCGCCGCCTTGATCGACGCGCGGCCGTGACGACTTGAAAAGGAGAATGACGATGGGAAAAGTATTTTCGGCGGCGTTTGCCATGCCTTTGATGGACTGCCTGTTCGACGCCGACCAATCTGCCACGCACTGCATATACCAGGTCGATCCCAGGGACTATGGCAACATTGATAACGTCTATGTGGTCTGTATCGCCGACAATTCGGCCGTCACCCAGATCCGCGCCGGGCTGGTGATGAAATCGGACCTGGCGCACACCGATGCGATCTTTCCCTACGCGGTGACGGCGGCGATTTCCGCCAGCCCCATCCTGGCGGGCAAGATCGAACCCCAACGCTGTACGTTCTTCCCGGCCCGCATCAAGGTCGACGGCCCGCCCTTGACCGAACCCGAGATGCTGCAACTGCTGGCGAAACATTATTCGCAGTTCTCGTTTCGACGCGCCTGCTGACCACTCGAATCTCTGTTCACCGGAGAACTGGCGCCGCGACCTGCCCTTCCACTATCGCCCACTATCGGTCGAGGCAAGCACAAGTATCATGAACTCCCCGCTTTGCGAATGTGGTTGGTCCTTGCAGATCAGGATCGTTCATGCCAAAAACAGCCGGTCAGCCGCGCTCGTCACGTCCTCACCGGCGCGAGAAACGCCAGCTTTTCCTTCAGTGCGGCGATATGCTGGCGATTCTCTTCGGGCGCCTGTTCCAGTTGGCTCAGGCGGACGTGATAGCGTTGGGCCAGATAGTCCATGTCATCGATGGCGGGCTTGGGCGGAGGCACCGCCGCCAATGACGCATATCCTTGTTGCCGCAAGGACGTCAGCTTATCGTCGAGCATGGAATACAGGGTATGTTCGCTTAATTGCCTCAGCTCGCGATTGCGCTGGGCCATTGCCTGCAAGGCAGGCATTTCCGCATCTTCCACGGCTTGCAGCGCAACATAGTTTGCCTTGGCCATCGCCATCTGCCGCTCCAGATCCTGGGTGTCGCTGACAAGCCGTGCCTCGACAGGTCTCCCGCTTTCAATAGCATTCCTCTTCGCCTGCCGCAGGCTCACGTAGGCCTGGCGATGCCTTTCCTGTTGTTCAACGTAATGGCTGCGGGCCTTGGTCAGTTCAATGGGTTCGCGCCGTATGGCGCTATGGTCTTCGTAATGCACCATGCGGGTACTCAGACTCTTCGCTGCTTGCGGCGAATAGACGATCCCAGGTGCAAGACCGTTGGCATGCGCTTGTTCCAGCATATGTGTGACATACCCGTATTCAGCCTTTCCGGCCGCCTCCAGCGTTTGCCCGATCTGCTTGCGCAATATGACCAGTTGCCGCCGCTCGGGAGTAGCGGCGCCATCTTCCGGCAACAGCCGCTCAAGTTCCTCGCGCAATGCATGCAGGTGAGGTCTTAGCGGTTCATACTGCCGACTGAGGTAGCGTGCCACCGCCTCGGTAGTCATTTCTGACGCGGCTTCATCGGCGGGGATACGAACAGGCGGTACGCGGCGTTCCAATTCCGTGATCCGTCTTGCCAATGTATCCACCCGTTCCTTGAGCTGCTCGTGCGCCTGCCATTGCTGCTTCCCCTGCTCGACGAGCTGATGCAGCTGGTGCTGCGCCTGCGCCAGTTCCGCGCGCCCGGACATCAACTGCGCCCACAGCTCGGGTTGCGGCCGGGCCTGGCTACCGGGAGGCAACGCAACCGCGCGCTCCAGGGCCGCAACCGTCCCACGAAGCCCCTCGATTTTTCGTTCCAGGGCCTGCTGCGCCATTCCGTTGCGCTCCCGCTCCACGCTCATCCCGCTGAGTTCGCGGCGAAGCTGCATCTGGCGATTGCGATTCACCTGCAATTCCAGCGGCTCGGTGTCGCTAAGGTAGATATTGAGCGTATCGCGGGTCTCTTGCGAACCCATCAGCTGTTGCGCCAGCCAGTTCGCCGCAGGATGAGAAGATACCTGCACCATGTCATGCGCCCGCAGGGCGGCGATCGCGTCGGACCGCTCATTGCATCTGGCGACCAGGTCTTCGATCTGCCGTTCCGAATCGGCTACCGAAAGACCTCGCGTTTGCATCGCCTGCACCAGCTGGCTATCCATGTCCAGCTTATCCAAATAGCCTGAAATCTTCTTGCGCAATGTCTTGATTTCAGCAAACTGCTCGGCCAGGCGTTGTTGCGACGCGGGGGTCAGGTGGTGCGTTCCCGTCACGAACTGCGGCCTGGGAGCATCCAGTACGGGGATGCCGGATTTCCTGGCGCGCAGCAATGTCTCGATTGCAGCTGCGATTCCCTCGGGCGTGGAATCGTCCACCGGCGAGGCCGAGCGCGCGGCAGCCGGCAGAGGCGACCAGAAATGCAGCTCATCGCGATCGCCGGATGGCGCGCTGGCGACCCCGTAGGTCACGCGGGGAGTTCCCCGGTCACTCAGGCCATGGCTGCGCTGTTGTCCTTCCCGGGTCTGGTCGCGACGGACCTGTTCGATGAAATTGCCTCGCGCGCGATGCCCCATGGCCTGGCTCAGTCCGGATCCGGGTACAGGTACGGGTACGGGCTTACGCACGACAGGCTGCGGCGGCTGGCGCGTGCCGGCATTGGCGTGCGGCTGATTGATGCCTGCCATCTGATCGTTGGCCGGATAGGCTGGCGTGAAGTTGCCGATATAGGGATGTACCATGCCTTGCTCTCTTTCATGTGTACAGACCGCACGCTGCCCTCTCGGTCTCGTGGAAGATTCAGTGGTGAGTAATCATGCGCAAGGACAAAGTTCCAGCCGACATCGTCATGCCGTTCAGTTAAGCGCTGAACGGCATTTTCGTTTGTGGAGGTTTGTGGAGTCCAGACTCCGTTCGCCCTGAGTAGCTGCGCAGCAGCATATCGAAGGGCAGGCAAGACTGGTAAATCACGCCAGAATAAAAGCTGCCCGCAACGATGCAGGCAGCTTTTCTTTCGGGAGTATCACCAGCGATGGCTGTAGCTCACGCTCATCACCGCCCCGGAGCCTGGCAGGCGGCTGGTGTTATTGCTGTTGCGCATGAGCTGGCTGTAGGCCGGGATGTAGTACCGGTTAAGCAGGTTCTCTATCCCCAGGGAAACCGTGTCCTTGGGCGTGAGCTGATACCGGCTCACCAGGTCGACGGTGGTATAGCTGCCGACCTCCCGGCGGCCAAACGCCGTTTGTCCGTTGAGGCGGTAATCGCGTGAAGCGAAATAGCTCGCCTGCAGGCGATTGCTCCATTTGCTATTCGGCTTGTATTGCAAATAGGCCGTGAGCTTCATCGGCGGGATGCGGTAACCGCTCATCACCTGGTCGCTGGCGCTGCCCTGCGCAGTCTCGCGCCCCCACATCATTGCGTACGTCGCGCCGCCGCCCCATGCCGAGTCGTCCGGCAGATAGTCGGCGCCGGCTTCGATGCCGGAAATCTTTTCCGCGGTGCGGGTCAGGATCAGGCCATTGTTGAAGCTCTGGATATCGCCCAGCTTGGAGGTGGTGTGAAATATCGCCAGGTTGCCGAGGACGTTGCCGAACGCGCCGCGCCATCCCAGCTCGTAGCTGTTGGTCTTCACCGGCTCAAGGGAGGAGGACGAAATATTAAAGGCCGGGGTGGCATTGCGGATCTGCACGCCGATGTCGGGAAGCTGGAAGCCCTGGCTGAACGAGGCATAGACTTCGTGTCCGGCGACAGGCTTGAATACGATGCCGGCATTGCTCATCCAGGAACTGAAGGAAACCGAACCGCCGCGAACCTTTTGCGGAGAGGCTGCTTTGCTCTGCGACAACGGGATGAAATCGTCGTAGCTGGCGTAGGCGCGCTCATAGCGCAAGCCTGCCTCAATCGACCATTGCTCATTGATTTTGTGTTGGAGCTGGGCAAAGCTGCCAATGGAGCGGGTGGTCAGCAACGGCATATAGATCAGGGTTCCGGTGCGTTGGAAGACGCTGCCGCCGCTTGCGTCGTACGCTGCGGCGTTGAAGATGTCATCCGGCATGTCGCTGCGCTCCTGGTTGAAGTCCAGGCCCCAGAGCAGCTTGGTCTTGTCACCCAGCGGCGTATTCAAGGTAGCGCGGCCGCCAAGTACGTGGGAGTTCTGCATCACCTGGTCGACATTGTTGCCGCGCGTGGAAACCGCGCGCGCATCGAAAGGGGTAAAACGGGTGAAGTAGTCGCGGTAGTACAGCTGGGCCGACAGTGTGCTGCCCAAGACATCCTGGTTCTGGTAATCCATGCTCACCAGGGTATTCTTGATCTGGTTCTGCTCCGCCAGCTGCAAGCCATCCAGGGGACGCGCGACGGCGGCGCCTGCCGGCAGTTTCGCTACCGCCGGATCCGAGCCGTAGGCGCTGTCCTGTTCCGCGACGTAGCGGCTGACAGACAACTGCAAGCGCTGGTTCTTGTCGATGCGAAAGCCCAGTTTCCCGCCCAGGGTGTAGTTGTCGCTATCGAACAGGTCGCCCTGGCTGGGTTCGGGCGCAATGCGCTTGCCTTTGCCATCGAAGGAGCCGCCCACATGCTGGTAGCCGACGTTGAACGCATAGTCCACCGCACCGCTGGAGCCGGACATATAGTGGTTCACCTCGCCGCCGAGGCCGTCGCTCCCAAGGCGGGACAGCGCGGATTTCAGCGTGAAGGTAGTCTCGGCATACGGTTCGCCGCCGGCGGGACGGGTGGTCACGGCGATCATGCCGCCGGCGGCGCCAGCGCCATAAATGGCGCTGCTCCCGCGCAGCACCTCGACCTTGTCGATGCTGGCCAGGTTCAGCGTGGCCATGTTGCGGGATGAATCGCGGTTGGTATTGAGCGGAATGCCGTCAACCAGGACCAATGTGTTCCGGCCGCGCAGCGTTTGCCCGTAGTCCGTGATCGTGTGGCTGGAATCGGCCATGCCGGGAACAATCTTGCCAAGCACGGTTGCCAGGCTATCGGACGACTGGCGCAGCTCATTGAGCTCTTCGCGCTCAATGACATTGCTCTGGCGCGTCGGCCGGATGATGGTGCTGCTGGTGCGTTGCGCGCTGATTTCAATCGGTTGCAGCTCGCCGATGGAGGCGCCCGGCGCAAGCGTGGGCGTCTTGACGGTATAGCCGCCGCCGGGCAGGCGCTGCGCCTGGAGACCGGTTCCCTGCAACAGGCGGGAAAAACCCTCATCGACGGAGTAAGTGCCCGTCAGCCCGGGACTGGTTTTGCCTTCCAGCAGCCGGCCATCAAATGACAAAGGCACGCCAGCGTGCGCGGCGAATGCCGGCAACGCCTGTGCCAGCGGACCTGGGGCGATGCTGAAGCTTTGCGCGGCGCTGGCGGTTTCCGCGGCGGCCGCCGGGGCCATCCAGGCCAGCGACGACATCGCCATCGCCGCGGCAGCCCAATGAACGGCTACCGCCATCGCCGATTTGCGCATCAATGCCGCGTCAGCCGGCCTTTCATCCGGCCGTTTACACACTGCTTTCCCGGGGTTTTCTGGGTAATTCATACTGAACCTTTCAATGTCCGAATTGAGCGTCTTCACTGGTATGCCCAACGAACGTTGAAAATGGCTCAGCTTTTCCGAAAAAAATTTCCGTGACGTCGACCGTGGCGGCGAAATGGCTATTTGGACACAATGCGCGCCCAGTAACGGGTGAAATAGTGGATGCGCACCGGCATGGTCTGCTCAAGCAGCGTCAGGCTGGCCGTCGTGTCTGCCAATGGGAATACGCCGGAGACGGGCAGTTTCCCGACACCGGAATCGACCTGCAGCAGCCCCGCGCGGTAGCGCCCCAGCTCTCCCGCAAAGGCCGCAAGCGGCATCTGGTCGACCACCAGCATGCCAGTGGTCCAGGCCAGGCCCAGCTCGCTGCACTGCGTTGCGGGTTCCACGGCATGCGCGGAGAAGGCGGCCTGGTACCCTGCCGGGACAAGCCGTTTTTCGGCGGGCGCGTCCGCAGGAACGAGTTCCACCGCGCCCTCATACACCGCAACATGCGAGCGCCCATCCAGTTGCCTGGCGGTAAAGCGCGTACCGAGCGGCTGCAGTCGGCCCTCGGCCGTTTCCACGATGAACGGCCGGGCCGGGCTGCGGTTATCCGTTGCGGTGGCGACCAAGATCTCCCCCTGCAGCAAGCGCACGCGGCGCATCTCATCGCTGTAGCGGACCTGGATCCGGGTCGACGTGTTCAAGGTGATTTTTGTGCCGTCCTCCAGCAGCAGGTCACGCTGCCCGCCGCGCTCCGTCACCACCGCGTCGCCCCGGCCGGGCCAGGGCGACAAGCGGTACGCCGCCCATGCGGCTGGACCTGCGGCCAGCACTAGCGCCAGCGTTTTGACGGCCGCGCGGCGTGAGGGCGCCGATGCCGCCTTGAGCGCCACCGCCCCCGGCGCCGGCACGCCTTTCAACTTGTCGAGCAGCACCGAGGCCTTTTGCCAAGCCATCTCGTGCTCGGCGCTGCGCTGGCGCCATTGGTTGAAGCGAGCACGCTCCTTGGGCGTCAACGGGCCATCGTGCATCTCCATCAGCCAGGTGGCGGCCTCCTGGAGAATTTCCTCGGATAGTGGCTGGCGTGGGGCTTGCTCCATCATCATTCGGCCCGCCCTAAACCACGCGCAGGCAATGACTATAGGCCTTGACCATGTAGCGCTTTACCGTCGCCAGCGACACGCCCAGCAAATCGCAGATGTCGGCATAGGGAAGGCCGTCCAGCTGGGCCAGCAGAAAGACCTGTTTTACCTTGGCCGGCAGACCGTCGAGGATCCTGTCTATGTCGGTCAATACCTCCAGGACCAACAAGCGTTCCTCAGGCGAGGGCTGCACCGGCTCCGGCGCGGCGGCGAGCGCTTCCAGATAGGCTTGCTCAAGATTCTTGCGGCGCAGATAGGTATTGACGACCCCTTTGGCCACCGTCGTCAGGTAGGCCTTGGGGTTGTCCAGGTTGCCCGGCAGCCGCCCGGAAAACAGGCGCACGAACGTGTCTTGGGCGAGGTCTGCGCCCAGATAGCGGCATTTCAGTTTCTGGCTGAGCCAGCCGGCCAGCCAGTTGTGGTGCTCGCTGTAGAGAACCCCGATTTGTTGATGCACCCCTGCATTGGACATGATTTACCTGCCTTCCAGGCGGCGATCCGCTGCTGGCGGCCGTCACACCTAAAATGATCAATCGAACAACAAGGAGTTTTCTCCCCCTTTACGCTTTTTCGACATGCGTTTATCCCCGTATTGTAATGACAATCATTACTATTTACAGTATTTATAAAAATAGTTCTCATTGAACATGCCAACCGCCAAAAAGAACGGCCGCGACATGGCGCGGCCGTTCTTCTGATCCTGCTGGGGACATACGCCTGCCGCTTGCGCGCTACATCGCCTTGGTCAACCCGATCGTGCGTTCGATCAGCACCAGCGCCAGCACCGCCAGCACGATGAAAATGGCGGACACGGCATTGACCACCGGATCGAAGGTCTGGTCGATGTAGGTGAAGATCCGCACCGGCATCGATACCGTGCCCGGCACCGTCAGGAACAGGCTGACCGAGACTTCGCCAAATGAAGTTACCGCCGCAAACACGGCGCCGGCCACAATGCCCGGCTTGATCAGCGGCAGCGTCACATGGCGGAACGTGTAGGCCGGCGTGGCGCCCAGGTTCATCGAGGCCGTTTCGAGACGGCGGTCCATCGATGCCAGGCTGACGCTGACGGTCCGCACGGCATACGGCAAGGCCACCACGATATGGCCCGCCGCCAGCCCGAGCAGAGAGCCGGCCATCCCGGCGCCGGTCAGCACATACAGCAAGGCGATGCCCAGCACCACTTGCGGAATGATCAGCGGCGAGAGCACGAATGCCTGGATCACGGAACGTCCCGGGAACTCCAGCCTGGCCAGCGCATAAGCCGCCGTCGTCCCCAGCAGCGTCGTCACCGGCGTGGCGATGAGCAGCAGCCAGGCGCTGACTTCGAGCGCCCGCAGCCAGCCCGGATTGTCGATGAAGGCGCGGAACCAGCGCAGCGAGAATTGCTGCGGCGGGAACTGCGGATACGCCTCCGGGCTGAATGCCGACAGGAAGATCACCAGCACCGGCAGGCTCAGGAACACATACACCAGCGCCCCGGCGCCGATCCCGGCCAGCCGCCAGGCCTTGGCCGACGCCGTGCTTTGCGCGGCGGCCGCGGTAGCCGCAGTGACATGGACAGCAGGCTGATCAGTGGCCATAGACACGACGCTCCCAACGTTTTTGCAAGTAAGTCATCACGCCCGCGATGCCGGCCGTCACCGCCAGCAAGGTCAGCGACAAGGCGGCCGCCAATGGCAGGTTGGCAATCTGGAGCGCCTGCTGGTAGATGCCGATGGGCAGCAGCGGCTGCAGTCGCCCGCCGATCAGCAATGGCGTGACATAACTGCCCGCCGCCAGCGCGAAGACGATGATCGCACCGCTCATCATGCCGGGAATCGTCAGCGGCAGGATCACGCGGGTGAACGTATGGAACGGCCCGGCGCCCAGGCTTTGCGAGGCGCGCGGCAAGGCTTCGGGAATGTCGCCCAGCGACGTCGCCAGCGGCAGCACGGCGAAGGGCAGCATCACCTGCACGTAGGCGACGATGACGGCCTTCATGTTCCACAGCAGCGCCAGCGGCGAATCGATCAGGCCGGTGTGGCGCAGGATGTCGTTGATCAGGCCGTTTTGCGCCAGCAGCACGATCCACGCGAACGTGCGGATCACCACGCTGGTGAGCAGGGGCGAGATCAGGATCACATACAGCAGCGTGCGCCAGCCGCGGCTGCGCGTGGCCACCAGCAGCCATGCCGCCGGATAGGCCAGCAGCACGCACAGTGCCGCCGTCAGCGCCGCCACCCACAAGGTGGTGCCCAGCGCCGACAGGTAATGCGGCGATGTGAACACCTGCGCATATTGCGCCAGGCCATAGGTCGGCAGCAGCATCAGCATGCTGTCCACGTTGCGCAGGCTCAGCGCCGCCAGCAGGATGCCCGGCACTGCCAGGAATGCCGCCAGGAACAACATCGACGGCGTCAGCAGCAGCCAGGGAAACAGCGTGCCGCCCGGCCCTTTCTTGTCGGCCAGGCTCATGCGGCGCTCCCGGCCGCGCCTGCTTCGGGCGGCAGCGGCACGAGGTCTTGCGCCGACCATGACAATTGCACCGGCGACCCCGGCGCGGGAATGGCCGCGAATGCCGATTCGGGGGCATCGACCGCCAGCTCGCCGTGGCCAGCCAGCGCCACGGTGATATGGATGCCCGCGCCAGTGTAGCCGGCGTCGCGCACGATACCGCTGGCAGCGTTGATGGCCGGCGCGGCAGCGCCGCCGGGCGCCAGGCGGATGCGTTCCGGACGCAGCAGGAACAGGGCCTCGTCGGCGCTGCCGTGCGCCGGCAGCAAATGCAACGGCGCCTGGGACGCCCCTGCGTGATGCAGGGCGGCATAGCCGCCGTTGGCCTCGCGGCGCGCCGCGATCAGGTTGGCCTGGCCGACGAATTCGGCGACAAAGCGGTTGGCCGGCTGGCGGTACAGTTGCAGCGGCGTGCCGACCTGCTGCAGGCGCCCGCGGCCCAGGATACCGATGCGGTCGGACAAGCCGAGCGCCTCTTCCTGGTCGTGCGTGACCATCACGGTCGTGATGCCCACGTCGCGCTGCATGCGGCGCAATTCGGCCTGCATTTCCTTGCGCAGCTTGGCATCGAGATTGGACAGCGGTTCATCCAGCAGCAGCACCTGCGGGCTGATGGCCAGCGCGCGGGCGATCGCCACGCGCTGCTGCTGGCCGCCGGAGAGCTGGTGCGGCATGCGATGTCCCAGTTCGGACAGCCGCACCAGGTCCAGCATGTCCCCCACCCGCTTGCGGATCGCATCGCCGCCCGACTTGCGCACGCGCAAGCCATAGGCCACGTTGTCGAACACATTCAAGTGCGGAAACAGGGCGTAGTTCTGGAACACCATGCCGATGTCGCGCTGGTGCGGCGGCAGCGCCGTGATGTCGCGTCCGCCGATGGCCACCCGCCCGGCGCTGGGCGCCAGGAATCCGGCAATGATGTTGAGCAGCGTGGTCTTGCCGCAGCCGCTGGGACCGAGCAGCGAGAAGAACTCGCCCTGCCCGATCGCCAGGTCTACGCCGTCCAGCGCCTTGAGCTCGCCGAACTGCCGCGCAACGGCATGGATTTCAATTGCGCTCATTTACCGCCGCCCAGCGCCTGCGCCCAGCGGTTGGTCCAGTCGGCCACCTTCGGCGTGGCCGTTTCATAGTCGATCCAGATCAGCTTCTTGTACGCCTCTTCGCCGACCTGCACCTTGGTCTTGAGTTCTTCGTCGTACTGCACGTCGCGATTGGTCATGCCGTACAGCGACTTGTCGGAGAACGCCTTCTGCACCTGCGCGCCGGAGAGGAAGTCCACCAGCTTGTAGGCATTGGCCAGGTTAGGCGCGCCCCTGGCGATGACCCAGTTGGCCGCGCCCACCACAGGGCCATCGGTCGGGTAGGCGAAGCCGACCTTCAGTCCGCTCTTTTGCAGCGCGAACACGCGGCCGTCCCAGTAAGGCACGACCCATGCGTCGCCGCGTTCCAGCAAGGTCTGGATGGCGCCCGGGCTGTCCGGGAAGGCAACCGCGTTCTGCTTGAGTTCGGCCAGCTTGGCAAAGGTCTTCTCGACGGCGGCATCGTCCTTGAGTTCGCCGCCCAGCGCGTGGGTCAGGCCGGCGAAGAATTGCAGGCCGGCGGCATAGGCCGGGGACGATACGGCAACGTGGCCCTTGTATTCAGGCTTCCACAGATCCAGCCAGCTGGTCGGCGGCGTCTTGACCAGGTCCGTGCGATAGGCCAGGCCCAGTTGGCCCAGGCTGAAGGCGGCGGCGTAGGTCTTGCCGTCGCGCACGAATTTTTCCTGCACGGTGCCGTAGAGCTTGTCCAGGTTCGGGATGTTCCTGGCTTCCAATGGCTCCAGCAGATTGGCGGCGGCGGCGCGCTGCACCGAGTCCGGCTGGAAGACCACCACGTCGAATGCCGGGTTGTTGCCGTTGGCTGCGCGCAGCTTGGCCAGCCATTCCGCATCGGCGCCCGGTACGATCTCGACATTGATGTTGTTGTCCTTGGCGTATTGCTCAAGGCCGGCGGCGCGGATGTTCTTTTCCCAATCGCCGCCATAGACGCCGATGACGACCTTGTCGGTCGCCGCCGGCGCGGCAGCTGCCTGCGGGGCATCGGTTTTCTTCTCGCCGCAGCCGGCCAGGACGGCCACTGCCAAGACGGTCATGGCCAACGTCGGAATAATGCGGATGGATTTCACTTGCTTGCTCCAGTCAGGTTGGGTGGATGGTTAGTTATGCATTGCCGATACGGCGGAAACCAGTTCCGCCACCGCGGCCTCAAAGCGTGAGGCCGCGTCGGCCAGTGCGGCATCGGCGGCCGTTTCGCGCGGGAACTCCGGCGGCAGCCCGCCAAGCGCCGCGGCGAAGATCTGCTTGCGGCGGCGGCTGCGCGCGGCCGCAGGCAAGGCAAACAGGGCGGCGTTGAGGCGATCCAGGTGTTCGGGCCTGAACACGCGTTCCCACGCATCGCGCTCCGGGCCGAAGCGGCCGATGCCCTTGCTGCCTTGCGCGCGCGCCTGTTCTGTCGCCGCCGCATCGACCGCCAGGCGGCCTTGCCCGCCGATGACGACGCCGTATTCGCTGCGCGCCGCCTGCGGCGACAACAAGCCGCGCTGCACATCGGCCAGGACCGCCGCGGCATCGCGCCGGAACGGATCGCCCCAGCCGCCGCCGCCGGGCGTACGGATTTCGATTTCATCGCCCGCCAGCACCGGCAGCAAGTCGATCTTGCCCAGTTCGCGCGGCGCCTCGCCCTGGCGATGCAGGACCAGGCCGGCCGCTGCGCCGGCCTGGCCGCCGTGGGCGCCCCACGGGCGGAAACGCAGGCGCTCCATGCCGCGCGCCAGCACGAAGGTATCGTCCTGCAGGATACGGAAGCGGATCTCCTGGCCATTGCCGCCGCGCCACTGGCCGGCTCCGGCCGAGCCGGGGCGCAAGCCATAGCGCAGGATCTCGATGCCGGTCTCGGCCTCGACCGTTTCCACCGGATTGTTGGACAGGTTGGAAATGCTGCTGTCGCGCCCGTCTGCGCCATCGTAACCGCGGCGACCGCCGGTGCCGCCGACCATCGGCTCGACCACTTGCACGTTCTGGCCGTGGCCATGGCGCGCGGGTTCGGCCACCACCACCGGAATGATGGTGCCGCCGCTGGCCGCCGGCATGTGTTCAGGCAAAGCCTGGCCGAGCACGCCGTTGAGCGCATCGTTGACGCGCACGGCCGCCGCATGGCGCACACCGACGGCGGCGCCCGGCAAGGGATTGACGATGGTGCCGGCCGGTGCAATCACCGATACCGGCGCCAGCAGGCCGGCATTGATCGGCACGCCCTTGTCGAGCGTGGCGATGAGCGCCAGGATGCGCAGCGTCAGCCAGGCGTGCGGCAAGCCGTGGCTGGGGATGTTGATGGCGGCGGCCACTTGCGGATCGCTGCCGGTGAAGTCGAGCGTGATGTTGCCGCCGGCCAGGGTGACCGCCAGCGCGATACGCACGGGCAAGCCGGCGCCGGCTTCATCATCCAGGTAATCGACAAAACGGTAGGTGCCGGCCGGCACTTTCGACAGCACCGCCCGCGCGCGCCGCGCGGCATAGTCGACCAGGTCGGTCTGGGCATCGAGGAAGGAGGCCACGCCGTGTTGCGCCACGGTCTGCGCCACGCGGTCCCGGCCGGTCGCCAGCGCGCCGAGCATGGCCTTCAGGTCGCCCATGTTGGCGTCCGGCGTGCGGCTGTTGGCGGTGAACAGCAATACCACGTCGTCATTGATCTGGCCGCCGCGCATGATCTTCACCGGCGGGATCTGCAAGCCTTCCTGGAAGATTTCATGGTTGCTCGGCGAAATGCTGCTCGGCACCTTGCCGCCGACGTCCGACGCGTGCAGGAAGCCCCAGCCATACGCCACGATGCGGCCTTCATGGAAATAGGGCTGCACCACCTGCAAGTCCGGCAAGTGCGTCGCCAGGCCCTTGGAACGGTACGGATCATTGGTCAGGATCACGTCGCCCTGTTGCAGCGGGCCGACCGCCTCGATCGTGGTCGTGCAGTCCAGGCCGACGAAGCCGGAGACGCCCAGCGCGCGCGGATAGGCGAAGAACTTGCCGTCCAGGCCCACCAGCGCGCAGCAGAAGTCGGCCGTTTCCTTGACGTAAAGGGTGCGGCCGGTGCGCTGCAGCGTGAGGCACATTTCTTCGGCAATGGAGGTGAGCTTGTTGCCGAGGATTTCGATGCTGACGGGATCGAGCTTCATGCTGCGCCTCCTTGTTCCGACGGTTGCGGTTGCAGTTGCGCCGGCCCTCGCCCTTGCGCGGGGGTGAGATGCAGGTTGCCCAGCGCATCCGTGCGCGCCTGCCAGCCGGGCAATACCAGGACGGTGGTGTCGTCCTGCTCGACAACCGCCGGGCCGTCGAACGCGTCGCCGGCGCCCAGGCTGTCGCGGGCATAGATGGCGGCGTCCTGCCAGGCGTCGCGCAGGAACACCTTGCGCGTGGCGCGCGGCGCGGGCTTGCCCTGGCCGGCGAAACGCGGCACGTTGGCCGCCGCCACCATGTGGCCGACAATGGCCAGCCGCACGGTCGACACATCGACCGGCGCCTGCGCATCGCGGAATCCATAGAGGCGTTCATGCTCGCGGTGAAAGTATTCGGCCAGCGTGGCCGCATCCAGCGGCGACGGCAGCGGATGCGGCAAGGCTACGTTCAATTCGTAGGCTTGTCCGGCATAGCGCATGTCCAGCGCCGGCCAGAACGACGGCGCGCCGGTGCTGGCCACGCCCTGCGCCTTGAGCCAGCCTGCGGCCTGCGTTTCCAGTTCCTGCCAGATGCGGCCCACCGCGCCGGCCGCGGTGTCGTCGAGCGTCACGCGCAGGCTGCGCACGAAGTCGCGGCGCAGGTCGGCGGTGGCGGCGCCCAAGGCACAGAAGGTGCCCGGTTTCAGGGGCACCAATACATGCGCCAGGCCGGCCTCCTCGGCCAGCCAGTTGGCGTGGGTGGGGCCGGCGCCGCCGAAAGGCACCAGCGCGAACTCGGCAGGATCGAGGCCGCGCTGGGCCAGGTTCTTGCGCAGTTCGGAAGCCATCTGCGCCGACGCCACCGCCAGCGCGCCGGAGGCCGCGCGCTCGACGCCATCGGCGCCATCCAGTTTCAGCGCGCCGGCGACCTTCTCCAGCGCGGCTTGCGCGCGTTCCGGATAGAGCGACATGGCGCCGCCGACAAACGCGGCGGCATCCAGCACGCCGGTGGCCAGGTAGCAGTCGGTGACGGTCGCATCGACGCCGCCCCGACCATAGGCGGCCGGGCCGGGATCGGCGCCGGCGCTTTCCGGGCCGACTTTCAATACGCCATGTTCGTCCACCCGGATCTTGGAACCGCCGCCGGCGCCGATGGCAGACACGCCAATGACCGGCAATACCAGCGGCAAGCCGCCAATGTCGGTACGCGTGACCATCTCAGCCAGGCCATGCTGGGACACGGCTATGTCGCTGCTCGTGCCGCCCATGTCGAAGGTGACGATGCGCGGCACGCCGGCCGCCGTGGCCAGGCGCGCGGCCGCCACCACGCCCGAGGCCGGCCCCGACAGCACGGTATCGATCGGGCGCGCCAGCGCCGCATTGAGCGACAGCGAACCGCCATTGGAGGCCGTCACCAGGATCGGCGCCGCTACCCCCAGCTCATCAACCAGTTCGGACAAGCGTTCGAAATAACGCTGCATCAAGGGTTGGATATAGGCGTTGAGCGCAGCGGCCACGGTGCGTTCGTATTCACGGATTTCCGGCCAGACCTGGGCCGCCGAGATGATCTTGGTGCCGGGCGTATGCGCCTCGATGTCCCGCGCCAGCGCCGCCTCCTGCTCAGGCTGGAGGAACCCGTTGATCAGCATGATCACCGCGGTATCGACTTCCAGGGCGCGGACGTCTTCGGCGGCCCGGCGGATGGCGTCGGCCTGCGGCCAGCGCGTGGCATCGCCATCGCGGTTGAAACGGGCGCCGATTTCCACCACGCGCTCGCGCGGCAGGAACGGCTCTTCCCGGGTGGCATGGAAGTCGAAGGACGATGGCATGCGCGCGCGACCGATTTCCAGCACGTCGCGAAACCCCTCGGTCACGATCAGCCCCACCCGCGCGCCGCGCCGCTGGATGATGGCGTTCAGGCCGATGGTGGTGCCATGCAGCAGCACGCCGATATCGTCAGGCTTGAGGCCATGCTTGCCGATCAGCGCAACCAGGCCGTTGCGCACCGCCAATGCCGGATCGGCGGGCGTGCTGGGTTCTTTGTGATAGGCGAGCTGTTGGCGTGCCGCATCGTAGAGGACAAAGTCGGTAAAGGTGCCGCCGACGTCGATGCCGATGCGCGCGCCCGTCGAATGGACGGAATTCAATGCAGAGGCTCCAGAAAATTGCCCCGTTTCCCATCAGCCGGGAAGCAAGCTGATCCTTGGGAATTCGAAGCAAAGTGCGAAATTTTAGGATCTGGCCATGACCAGGAGAAATGAATTTTCGGAATTAACTTATGCGATATTCGACTGTAGTCGAAGGACTCTCATGCTGCCAGCACCATTATGATCGAGTCTGGCCACCGATGCTTCCCGGCATGTTTTCGCGGTAACTTATCGGCCTCGCCCTTGTTCGCTTTTACCCGATTGACTTGATCGATTGTCAGGATCTCGCATGCGCATCGCCATTGGCGGCTTCCAGCACGAAACCAATACGTTCTCCCCCACGCCTGCCGGCTGGCAGGATTTTCTCGCCGCCGACACCTGGCCTGGCCTGTTGCAAGGCCCGGCGCTGCTGGCGGAGATGACGCCGGCCGGCGGCGCCCAGGCGCGCAATATCCCGATTGCCGGCTTCATCGGCGCGGCGCGGGATGAGGGTGCGCATACGCTGCTTCCCCTGTCCTGGTGCGCCGCCGGTCCCTCCGGCCGCGTGACCGAGGACGCCTTCGAGCGCATCGTGGCGCTGCTGCTGGAGGGGATCGCCCTGGCCCGGGCCGACGCCGTCTATCTCGACTTGCACGGCGCCATGGCCGCCGCCCACATCGACGACGCCGACGGCGAGATCCTGCGCCGCGTGCGCCTGGCCATTGGCGACGATATCCCGCTGGTGGCCAGCCTGGACCTGCATGCCAATGTCTCGCCGCTGATGGTCGACAGCGCCGACCTGCTGCTGGTCTACCGCACCTATCCGCATGTGGACATGGCCGCCACCGGCGCACGCGCCTATGCCTGGCTGGCGCGCCGGCTGCAGGGTATGCCGCGCCCGCGGGCGGCATGGCGCCGCATCCCCTTCCTCATTCCGATCTGCTGGCAATACACCGGCGCCGAACCGGCGCGTTCGCTGCGGCGACTGCAGGAAGCGCTCGACAGCGACACGCTGGCCGCCGGACTGGCCATGGGTTTTCCCGCGACCGATGCTGACAAATGCGGCCCGGCAGCATGGGCCTATGCGGCCAGCGCCGACGCCGCGCGCGCCGCAACCGACCGGCTGGCCGCAGCCGTCGAGGCCGCCGAATCCGGTTTCGCGGGCGACATCCTTGACGCCCGCGACGCCGTCGCCCGCGCCCAGGCGCTGCTGCGTTCGCCAGGCGCGACCGGCCCGGTCATCATCGCCGACGGCCAGGACAATCCCGGCGCCGGCGGCAGCGCCGACACGACCGGCCTGTTGCGCGCCCTGGTCGCGGCCGACGCGCGCAACGCCGTCATCGGCCTGCTGGTCGATGCGCAGGCTGCGACGCAAGCGCATGCGGCTGGCGCAGGGGCCGAGGTGCGCCTGGCGCTCGGCGGCAAATCCGGGATCGCCGGCGATGCGCCTTTCGAGGCGACGTTTCGCGTCATGCGCCTGCACGGCGGCGATGTCGATGCCACCGGCAGCGTCTTCAAGGGTTACCGGCTCACGCTGGGTCCATCGGCCCTGTTGCAGATCGGCGGCGTGCAGGTGATCGTCGTTTCCCGGCCGGTCCAGCTGCTGGATCTGGCGCTGCTGCGTTTCGTCGGCCTGGCGCCGGAGAGGCTGGACATCATCGCCGTCAAGAGCGTGGTGCATTTCCGCGCCGACTTCGAGCCGCTGGCGCGCGCCGTGCTGCTGTGCGCCTCGCCGGGCGCCTTTGCGCTCGACCCGTCGACGCTGCCCTGGACCAAGCTGCCCGGCGACATACGTCGCAAGCCAGCGTCGCCCTGAGGCGCCCGGTTATTTTGCCGGCGCGATGACCGGTGCTGACGTTTTCCCCTTGGCGGGCGCATCGATCTTGAGTGCCGAGGTATAACGATCCAGGATCGCCTGCAACTCGCCGCGTTTTTGCATCGACTCCAATTGGGTGTTGATCCTGGGCAGATACTTGACGCAGGGATTGGCCTTGCTCAGGGCGATGAAATTATCCGTTGCGGTCACATACGGCTTGAGCGCCATGAAGCGGTCGGTCTGCCGGGTCTGGCTCAGATAGACCATGCCGCTGTAATAGCCGGTGATGAGATAGTCGATGCTGCCGGCATCGAGCTTGCTGAAGTTCATATAGGCCTTCTGCGCCTGTTCCACCTTGAGGTTATCGCGCAGGAACTCGTCGAAACCGCCGCCGAACTGGTTGCCCATGGTGATGGCGCCGCGCTTGCCGGCCAGGTCCTTCCAGCCTGAATAGCTGAAACTGCGGTCGCGCGCGACAAATACCGCAATCGGATTGGAGAAAAGCGGAACCGCAGTGAAGGCCAGGTATTGCTGGCGCTCGGGCGTGTTCTTCAGGGAAGCCACCATGGCCACTTCACCGCTTTCCGCATCCTTCAGTACGCGATGGAACGGCCCCACATAGCGTACCTCGAACGGGATCTCCAGCGCGGCCAGCGCGTGCGAGGCGATTTCGATGCTGGCGCCGGTCAGGCGCTTGCCGTTGTACCAGTGCAAGGGCGCATAGTCGGAATCGGCGGAAATGACGACTTTCGTGCATTCGGCCCCTTGCGCCGCCGTGGCGATGGCCGCGGCCATCAGCAGGCCGGCAGGCATGAATCCCTTCATGGCATCTCCTCTGTGCCGGGCAGCGCCGGGCGCGCCTCCCGCATCCCTTGTTTTTTTCTTGGTGCGATGAAACCAGCATAACAGCAACTCGCGACAGCGCAACCGCAATCCCGCCGGCCAAACCTAAAAAATTTTTTGGTATGAAGATCAAGACACGCGCTGTTTGGCTCTCCATCCCTTTGAAATACTTGTCGCAGTTGAAAGGATGATCGCGGGCCGCCGCCCTCTCCGTTTGAACGCCCTCCTCCAAGAACGCTTCCAGGGAAATCAGCCATGCGCAAGAAACCACCCGCCGATGACAAGGCACAGCCCGCCACCGGCATGCGCCGCGGATTGACTTCCTACGGCGACCAGGGCTTTTCGCTGTTCCTGCGCAAGGCGTTCATCAAGGGCGCCGGCTATACCGACGATGCGCTGGCCCGCCCGGTGATCGGCATCGTCAACACCGGCAGCGCCTACAACCCCTGCCATGGCAACATGCCGCAGCTCATCGAGGCGGTCAAGCGCGGCATCATGCTGGCCGGCGGCTTGCCGATGGACTTTCCCACCATCTCCATCCATGAGAGTTTCGCCGCGCCCACCTCGATGTATCTGCGCAACCTGATGTCGATGGATACGGAAGAAATGATCCGCGCCCAGCCAATGGATGCCGTGGTATTGATCGGCGGCTGCGACAAGACGGTGCCGGCGCAGTTGATGGGCGCCGCCTCGGCCAAGCTCCCTGCGATCCAGCTCATTACCGGTTCGATGCTGACCGGATCGCACCGCTCCGAACGCGTGGGCGCCTGTACCGATTGCCGCCGCTACTGGGCCAGGTACCGCGCCGACGAAATCGACGACGAGGAAATTGCCGACGTCAACAACCAGCTGGTCGCCAGCGTCGGCACCTGTTCGGTGATGGGCACGGCCAGCACCATGGCCTGCATCGCCGAGGCCATCGGCATGACGGTGGCCGGCGGCGCCTCGCCGCCGGCGGTGACCGCCGACCGCATCCGCGTGGCCGAACAGACCGGCGCGCGCGCCGTGCAACTGGCCCACAGCGGCCTGACGATCGACCGGATCCTGACCGAAAAGGCTTTCGACAACGCCCTGCGGGTGCTGCTGGCCATCGGCGGCTCGACCAACGCCATCGTGCACCTGGCCGCCATCGCCGGACGCGTGGGCCTGGAAATCGATCTGGCCAGGCTCGACCGCATGGGCCGCGAGACGCCGGTGCTGCTCGATCTCAAACCCAGCGGTTCGCACTACATGGAGGATTTGCACAAGGCTGGCGGCGTCGCCACCTTGCTGCGCGAACTCAAGCCGCTGCTACACCTGGATGCGATGACGGTCAACGGCATCACGCTGGGCGAACAGCTGGCAGCGCAAGGCCCCGGCTTCGCGCAGGACGTGGTGCGCAGCTTCGCCGATCCGATTTACCCGCAAGGCGGATTGGCAGTATTGCGCGGCAACCTGGCGCCCGGCGGCGCCATCATCAAGCAATCGGCGGCCGATCCGCAACTGATGGAACATGAGGGCCGCGCGGTGGTGTTCGATAACCTGCAGGACCTGGCCGAACGCATCGACGACGAATCGCTCGACGTCCATGCCGACGACATGCTGGTGCTCAAGAACATCGGCCCGCTGGGCGCGCCCGGCATGCCGGAGGCAGGCTACATCCCGATCCCGCGCAAGCTGGCGCGCCAGGGCGTCAAGGACATGGTGCGCATTTCGGATGGCCGCATGAGCGGCACCGCGTTCGGTTCCATCGTGCTGCACGTCACGCCCGAGGCAGCCATTGGCGGGCCGCTGGCCTATGTGCGCACGGGCGACCGCATCCGCCTGTCGGTGTCCCGGCGTGAACTTTCCCTGCTGGTGTGCGAACAGGAACTGGCCCGGCGCGCGCAAGAGCATCCGGTCGTCAAGCCCGTCGCCGGGCGCGGTTACCGCAAACTGTTCCTGGAAAACGTGACGCAAGCCGACCAGGGCGTCGACTTCGCATTCCTGCGCGCGGAAAACCTGCAGCGCAAGGATACTTAGAAGCTGTTGCGAAATGACCTGATCACCGTTCGAACTGAGCAGATCCTTCGGGGCCGTATCGAAGGCGTATCGAAGGCGTATCGTCCGTGAGCCTTCGATACGCGGCTTCGCCGCTACTCAGTCCGAACGGACGGATACAACCCAACAACAATGTCGCAACAACCTCTTAGCGCACGCTCGTCCGCGCCCCGGCCAATGCCCTCACCGCCTCGTCGGCGAACACGCGCGCCAGCGCCACATGCGGCGAATGGCGCGCGGTGATCAGGCCGACGCGGCGTACCGGCGCACGGCCTGGCAGCTCGATCTTCACCAGTGCCTGGCCGCCGTCCCACAACGCCGACCAGTCGGGCAACAGCGATACGCCCAGGCCTTTGCCGACCATCGCCGCAATCGCCAGCAGGCTGTCGATCTCCAGTCGCTGGTGCGGCACGATGCCATGGTCGCGCAGATAGCGGTCGGCCAGCTGGCCGCCCAGCACGTTGCGGTTGTAGCGGATAAAGGGCTCATGCCGCAGCAACGCGTGGGCGTCTGTCCCTGCGCTGCCGGCCGGCGCGATCACCACCAGCGGCTCCTCCATCAGCGGCAGCCATTCGCAGGTCTTGGGCACGGCGAACTGCGGTTCCACCACCACGGCGGCATCGAGTTCGCCGGCCGCGACCTTGCGGCACAACTCCACCGAGGCGCCCGGTTCCACGTAAATGCTGACGTTGGGATAACAGCGATAGAAACGCTGCAGCAGCGACGGCAATACGCCGGTCATGGCCGAAACGAACACGCCAAGGCGCAGTTCGCCGACCTCGCCTGCGCCATCGCGCGCCAGGGCCTGCATGTCGCGCGCCGAGCGCAGCAAGGCATGCGCGCTTTCCAGCACTTTCAGCCCTTGCGCGGTGGGACGCACGGAACGTCCCGAACGCTGGATCAGCGGTGCGGCCAGGCTTTGTTCCAGCGAACGCACGCGCGCGGCCACCGCAGCAGCGGTCAGGTCGAGCCGGCGGGCGGCCTCCGCGAGCGAACCGCTTTCCACCACGGCGACGAAGCTTTGCACATATCGGATATCCATCGGAACCGGTCTCATCCATCGTTTTAGAACTCATTCCATAAATAGGAATGAGTTCTAGTTGTCCACGCAGTGTAGCGCGTCAAGGCGGCATCTTGTGTCCGGCCTCTGACGCCGGCATCCGCATGCCGTAGAATCGCGTCTTTGCCGCTGCCCGACCGAGGCGCAGCGGCCAACCCGATTGGCATCGTATGAACCACCATGAAACCGTCCGCGGCATCGGCCTGTCGGTGCTGGCGTCCACGCTGTTCGCCCTCCTCTCCGGCTATACCCGCCTGCTGGCGCCGCTCGACGGCCTGGACATCTTCGCCTGGCGCATCCTCTGGACCACGGTCGCGGTACTGGCCCTGATCGCCTGGCGCCGCCACGGCGCGCAACTGAAAACGGCCTGTGGCGAGATCGCCCGCGATCCCGGCAAGTGCCTCTCGCTGCTGGCCATGGCCGCCATGCTGGGCGTGCAGCAATGGCTGTTCTTGTGGGCCCCGGTCAACGGCCGCGCGCTGGAGGTGTCGCTGGGATATTTCCTGCTGCCGCTCACGATGGTGCTGGTGGGACGTTTCCATTACGGCGAGCGGCTCAATTTGCTGCAGCGCATGGCGGTACTCTGCGCACTGGCCGGCGTGGCGCACGAACTCTGGATGACGCGCGCGTTTTCATGGCCCACGCTGCTGGTGGCGCTGGGTTATCCGCCCTACTTTATCTTGCGTCGCCGCATCAGGCTGGATTCGCTGCTGGTCTTCACGGTCGAACTGTTGCTGCTGGTGCCGGTCGCCGCCCTGGCGTTGGCGCTGAACGGTTCGTTCTCTCTTACGGTGCGGGAACCGGCAATGTACCTGTTGCTGCCCGGGCTGGGCATACTCAGCATGGTGGCGCTGACCTGCTATCTGCGCGCCGGCAAATTGCTGCCGATGGGATTGTTCGGCATCCTCGGCTATGTCGAGCCGGTGCTGCTGGTGCTGGTCGCCATGGCGGTGCTGGGCGAGTCGCTCGGCGCGGCCCAGTTGGGCACTTATGTGCCGATCTGGATATCGGTGGGACTCACTGCCGTCCATAGCGTGCGACTCATGCGCCGGCCGCCGAATTAAGCATGTTTTCCCTTTCAATTTTCCGGCTGCGGGCTTAACCTTCTCCCTATACTGATCCTTACGGCTGCCAGCTGGGGGACAAAAACAGGCGACCGATTTCAAGGGGTATTCGCATGCAAGCGATACGGCCAGGGGAACGCCAGGAAAAGATGCACCCCGTATCAAAACGCGCCAAGCTGTTTGTCGTCCTGGCCTGCGTGGCCATTACGGTACTGCATGGATGGCAAAGCTGGGGGGCGCGCAACAGCGATCTGGACAACGCCCGGATCGTTTCCGGCAACATGGCCAGGGCGCTGGCGCAACATGCCAACGATGCCTTCCAATCCATCGACGGGCTGTTGCTCAACGTGGCCGACCGCGTCGCCGCCCAGGGCATGGGCAACCCCCTGGTGGCGGAGATGGCGCCGTTGCTGCATCGCCTTTCCGTTGAAATGCCTGAACTGGACGGCTTGCTGATCTGCGACGAGCTGGGCAACTGGGTCGTCAACTCCTCCGGCGAGCCGCATCAGGACGGCAACAGCAGCGACCGCCCCTACTTCATTTTCCATCGCGGTCACGACGACCGCACTCCGCTGATCGGCACGGTACTGCGCAGCCGCAGCACGGGCCGCTGGGTCATCCCGGTCTCCCGGCGCATCAATCACCAGGACGGCAGTTTTGCCGGCGTCGCGCTGGCGACGATCGACCTGGCCTACTTCACCGAGTTTTACCGCACGTTCGATGTCGGCGCCCGGGGATCCATCGGATTGCTGCTACGCGACGGGACGCTGCTCACGCGCCAGCCTTTCGATGAAAAACTGGTCAACCGGGACTTCAGCGACAGCCGGCTGTTCCGCCAGTTGCTGCCGGCGGCCCAGACCGGCGCCATCGCCAACAATTCGCGCATCGACGGCGTGCGCAGGCTGTTCAGCTACCAGGCGATCAGAAAGTATCCGCTGGTGGTTACGGTCGCCTTGTCCGAAGACGATGTCCTGGCAGACTGGTATCAGGAAACGGCGGTCTACAGCATAGGGGTCCTGCTCCTGCTGCTGCTGATCGCGACCTTCGGCTGGCACCTGATCGGCCAGATCGAATTGCGCCTGCAAGCCGAGCTCAAGGCTCTCAAAGCCAAAGACGAACTGCAGGAGTTGAACCGTACCCTGGAAACGCTGGCGCACCAGGATGGCCTGACCGGACTGGCCAACCGCCGCCATTTCGACCATGTGCTGGAAAAAGAGTACCGACGCGCCTGCCGGGGCGGCGGCCCATTGTCGCTGGTGCTCATCGACGTCGATTTCTTCAAGCAATACAACGACATCTATGGCCACCAGGCCGGCGATGAATGCCTGCGCCAGATCGGCAAAGTGCTCAAGAACCAGGAGCGCAGGTCTTCCGATCTGGCCGTGCGCTACGGCGGCGAAGAGATGCTGTTGCTGCTGCCCAATACCGATGAAGCCGGCGCGGCGCAAATCGCTGAAACCATCCGGGCGGGCATCCAGGCGCTGGGCATTGCCCACAGCGCCAGCCCGGCCGCCGTGGTCACCGTGAGCGCCGGCGTCAATAGCATCCTGCCCGACCGGCAGCACATCCCGCCGATGGAAGAACTGCTCGGAAAAGCCGATGCCGCGCTGTACGAAGCCAAGCGCGGCGGACGCAACCAGATGCGGCAAGCCAGGCAAATGCCCGATACCGTTTGAGCCGTAAAAAACGCGGCATGAAAAACGGCGCCGGCATGCTGCATGCCGGCGCCGTTTTCGATGCTGTGCAAGCCGTCCTGCGACGGCCTGCTGCTTTATTCCCGCGTTTATTCCTGCTTTTATGCCCGCTTATTCCTTGTGATAGGAAGTCACGCGCTCCACTTCGTTCTTCGATCCCAGGAACACGGCCACGCGCTGGTGCAGCTTTTCCGGCTGGATGTCGAGGATGCGCTGCTTGCCATCGGTGGCGGCGCCGCCGGCCTGCTCGACGATGAAGGCCATCGGGTTGGCTTCATACATCAGGCGCAGCTTGCCTGGCTTTTCCGGTTCGCGGGCGTCGGCCGGGTACATGAAGATGCCGCCGCGATTGAGGATGCGGTGCACGTCGGCCACCATCGAGGCGATCCAGCGCATGTTGAAGTCCTTGCCGCGCGGACCGGTGACGCCGGCCAGCATTTCATCGACGTAACGCTTGACCGGCGGGAACCAGTGACGCTGGTTGGAGGCGTTGATGGCGAATTCCTTGGTGTCGGCCGGGATCTGGATGTCCTTTTGGGTGAGCACCCAGGCGCCCATTTCGCGGTCCAGCGTGAAGCAATGCACGCCGTCGCCGGTGGTCAGCACCAGCACGGTTTGCGGGCCGTACACGGCATAGCCGGCGGCGACCTGCCTGGTGCCGGGCTGCATGAAGTCCTTTTCGCTCGGCTCGGCCATGCCGTCCGGCGCCTTGAGCACCGAGAAGATGGTGCCGATGGAGACGTTGACGTCGATGTTGGAAGAGCCGTCCAGCGGGTCGAACATCAGCAGGTATTCGCCCTTCGGGTAGCGGTTGGGGATGCGGTGGATGGTCTCCATTTCCTCGGATGCCATGGCCGCCAGGTGGCCGCCCCATTCGTTGGCTTCCAGCAGGATCTCGTTGGAGATCACGTCCAGTTTCTTCTGCACTTCGCCCTGCACGTTTTCGCTGCCGGCGCTGCCCAGCACCTCGCCCAGCGCGCCCTTGCCGACGGCGTGCGAAATCGACTTGCAGGCGCGGCCGACGACTTCGATCAACAGGCGCAGTTCGGACGGAATCTTGTTGTGCAGGCGCTGCTGCTCGATCAGGTGTTGCGTGAGGCTGATGCGTTTCATGGTGTTCTTCCCTGTTTGAAAATGATGAATGCTATGTCTGTGCGCAATTCCTGGGCTCAATCCGCCAGCGCCTTGGTGACGACTTCGGCAACGTCGCGCGACAAATCGGGCGACGACGCCACCTGTTGCAACGCCAGGCGCATTTTCTCCTGCAGCGCCGGCGTGTATTTGCGCCAGCGGTCCAGGCTGCGCGCCAGGCGCGCGGCGACTTGCGGATTGCTGCCGTTGAGTGCGATGACCTGTTCGGCCCAGAAGGTGTAGCCATTGCCGTCCAGCGCGTGGAAAGCCGAGGGGTTGCCGTTGCAGAAGCTGAAGATCAGGCTGCGCGCGCGATTGGGGTTCTTGAGCGTGAATGCGGGGTGCGCGGCCAGCGAGCGCACGGTGTTGACGTCGGCATCGCGGGCCGTGGCTTGCAGCGTGAACCACTTGTCGATCACCAGCGCCTCGCTGTCGAACTCGTCGTAGAAACCTTGCAGCGCCTCGCTCTTGCCGCTGGCGGTACTGTTGACCAGCGCCGCCAGCGCGGCCAGGCGGTCGGTCATGTTGTTGGCCTCGGCGTCCTGGCGCTGCGCCAGTGCCAGCGCTTCGGCGTCATCCAGCTCGGCCAGGTAGGACAGCGCCACATTCTTGAGTGCGCGGCGGCCGGCCGAGGCGGCATCCGGACTGTAGGCGCCGGGCGTCCGGTTGGCATGATAGGCCGCCAGCAGATCGTCGCGCAGCGCGCGCGCCAGCGAACGGCGCAGGAACTGGCGGGCGATGTGGATGGCGTGCGGATCGATCACTTCCATCTGCTCGGCGATCATGGTTTCGGACGGCAGCGTCAGCGCCAGTTCGCGGAATGCCGGATCGAGCGACTCATCGTTGAGCGTGGCGCGCAGCGCATCGGCCAGGGCGCCATCGTGTTCGATGTTGTTGAGCACGGTATCGACCGCCACCACATGGCCGGACTGGCGCGCGGCCTGCACCGCCACCGTGAGGTTGAGCAGGCGGCGCATGGCCAGGCGCTGCCCGGCTTCCCAGCGGTTGAACGGATCGCTGTCGTGCGCCATCAGGAAGGCCAGCTCGGCATCGCTGTATTCGTATTTCAGCACCACCGGCGCCGAGAAGCCGCGCAGGATCGACGGCACCGGGGCCGCATCGATGCCGGTGAAACGGAACGTCTGCCTGGCCTTGGTCAGTTCCAGCACGCGGGTGCCGGCTGCTGCCCCGGCGCCCTCGCCTTCGAGCCTGAGGGGGATGTCGCGTCCCTTGGCGTCCAGCAGTCCGACGGCGACGGGGATATGGAAAGGCAATTTCTTCTTCTGGCCGGGCGTGGCCGGGCAGCTTTGCTCCAGCGTCAGTTCCAGGGTCTTGCCCCTGGCGTCGTAACGCACGCTGGCATCGACCTGGGGGGTGCCGGACTGGCTATACCAGCGTTCGAACTGGCTCAGGTCGCGCTGGTTGGCGTCGGCCATGGCGGTACGGAAGTCGTCGCAGGTCACGGCCTGGCCGTCGTGCCGCTTGAAGTACAGGTCCATGCCCTTGCGAAAGCCCTTGCGGCCCAGCAAGGTCTGGTACATGCGCACCACTTCGGCGCCTTTTTCGTAGATGGTGACGGTGTAGAAGTTGTTGATCTCGACGTAGGAGTCGGGCCGCACCGGGTGCGCCATCGGGCCGGCGTCTTCCGGGAACTGCGCCTGGCGCAGCACGCGCACGTCGTCGATGCGCTTGACGGCGCGGCCGCTGTCGGTGCCGATCATGTCGGCCGAGAATTCCTGGTCGCGGAAGACGGTGAGGCCTTCCTTCAGCGACAGCTGGAACCAGTCGCGGCAAGTCACGCGGTTGCCGGTCCAGTTGTGGAAATATTCGTGCCCGACCACCGCTTCGATGTTGGCGAAGTCGACATCGGTGGCGATGCGCGGGTTGGCCAGCACGTACTTGGTGTTGAAGATGTTCAAGCCCTTGTTTTCCATCGCGCCCATGTTGAAGTCGCCGACGGCGACGATCATGAAGCGGTCCAGGTCCAGCTCCAGGCCGAAGCGCTCGACGTCCCAGGCGATGCTGTTCTTGAGCGAATCCATCGCATGCTGGGTCTTGTCGAGGTTGCCCTCTTCCACCCACACCTGCAGCAGCACTTCGCGGCCGGACTCGAGCTTGTAGGTCTCTTCCTGGCAGACCAGGTCGCCGGCCACCAGCGCGAACAAATAAGACGGCTTCTTGAACGGGTCTTCCCATTTGGCGTAGTGGCGGCCGCCGGGCAGGTCGCCCTGCTCGACCAGGTTGCCGTTGGACAGCAGCACCGGGTATTTCTTCTTGTCGGCGCGCAACATGACCGTGTACTTCGCCATCACGTCCGGACGATCCGGGAAGAAGGTGATCTTGCGGAAGCCCTCGGCTTCGCACTGGGTGAAGAAATTGCCGTTGGAGACGTACAAGCCCATCAGCGAGGTATTGCGGTCGGGATGGGTGAGCGTCTCGATCTCCAGCACGGCCTTGGCCGGCGCCGCCGGAATGGTCAGCACGTGGCCGGCCAGGCGGTAGTCGCCCTTGGCCAGCGTCTTGCCGTTGACGCGCAGGGCGACCAGTTCCAGCTCTTCGCCGAACAGCACGATGTCGCGGCCGGCCGCGGCCGGGTTGCGGCGCATGGCGATGCGGGTCGCCACGCGGGTGGCGGCGGGTTCCAGGTCGAATCCCATTTCAACGGTATCGACCAGATAGTTGGGAGCGGCGTAGTCTTTACGGTGGATCGTCTGTGGCGTATCGGTGCGCATGGAGCCTGTCCGGGAAAGGAAATGAAGAAAAAACGGGCCAAAGCCGGATTTTACCAATCAACCCGCGCCTCGCGGGCAGAAAGACGGCAATCGCGGCGGCGAAATCCATCCTGCTTCTGGCACAGACCTGCGCTGGCGCGGAACGTTCTTGCCTTTCCGGAAAAGCAGGGGTTGCCGCCTGTGCTGCGACGGCAACCGCTTTCGCCTGCCGCACTACTGCCGCACTACCGCACTACAATAGACGCCATGCTCGCCCGGGATCGAAACACGCCTGTGCCGGTCGAAGCTTCATCGCCCGACCCGGCCACGCCGCGGGCAGTTTTATCTTGATTGGAGATATGCCATGAAACGCCGGCTCTTTTTATTCATCGCGGCCGCCAGCCTGCTGCTGTCGGGCTGCGCTTCCGTGGTCGAAAGCGATGTGACCGCCTTCCACGCATGGCCGGCCGAGGCCAATGGCAAATCCTACGTGTTCGCCCCTGCCAAGGAGCAGGAGAACAATCTCGAATACGGCAACTATGCCCGCCTGATCGGCCAGCAGTTGCAAGCCCTGGGCTTTCGCGAGGCGGCCGACAAGAAGTCGGCGCAACTCAGCGTCAGTTTCCGCTATGGCATCAACACCGAGCAGGTGGTGGTAACCCGCCCGGCCTACGATCCCTTTTTCTATGGCCCGGCGCCCGGCTGGGGCCGTTTCGGCCCCCATCCTTACGGCTTCTATGGCCCCTATGGGCCGTTCTACGATCCGTTCTGGTACGGCGGGCCGATGCAGACCACCAGCTATCCGGTATTCCTGCGCCGCCTGCAGATCGCCATCGCCAACGCCGGCGACGGCAAGCCGCTGTATGACGTGGTGGTCGACAGCGACGGCAACCGCGGCGGCCTGGCGGCGGCCATGCCCTACATGGTGCGCGCGGCCTTCTCCGAATTCCCCGGTCCCAGCGGCGTGACCCGGCACATCAAGATCCAGGTCGAAAAAGACGGCAAACCCGCGCCATGACCCGCGCCTGAATGCCAGGCCCAACCGTGGCGGTTACGAGAAATAGGCTTCGCTGCCAAAGGTAATGGCCACGATCAGCAACACGGCGCAAATCAGCACCGCCAGCAAGCGCCCGAACCTGGGCGAGCCGTCATCCCCGGCCGGCTGCTCCGGCGGATGCCCCATCGGGTTGCTGCGCCCGGGATCGTTCTGCAAGTCACTCATGGCATTGGCCTCCAGGCCTCGCGGCAATGGTCAGGGAATCAGGATAGTCGAGCCGGTGGTCTTGCGCGCTTCCAGGTCGGCATGCGCCTGCCCCGCATCCTTGAGCGCATAGCGCTGGTTGATCTCGATGCTGATCTGCTTGCTTTCGACCATGGCGAACAGGTCGGCGGCGGTGGCGTCGAGGTCGGCGCGGGTGGCGGTGTAGTTGCCCAGCGATGGCCGGGTCAGGAACAGCGAACCGCGCGATACCAGTTCCGACACGCCGAACGGCGCGACCGGGCCGGAAGCGCTGCCGAAGCTGACCATCATGCCGCGCGGGCGCAAGCAATCCAGCGAACCGATGAAAGTATCCTTGCCGATCGAATCGTAGACCACCGGCACGCCTTTTCCGCCGGTGATTTCCTTGACGCGCTCGACGAAGTTCTCGGTCTTGTAATTGATGACATGGGTGCAGCCGTGCTTGAGCGCCAGCGCCGCCTTTTCGTCGCTGCTGACGGTGCCGATCACGTTCACGCCCAGCGCGCGCGCCCATTGGCAGGCAATCAGGCCGATCCCGCCGGCGGCGGCGTGGAACAGGATGGTCTCGCCGGCCTTGACCGGATAGGTCTGGCGCAGCAGGTATTGCACGGTCATCCCTTGCAGCATCATGGCCGCGGCGGTATCGAAGCCGATCGCATCGGGCAGCTTGACCAGGATGTCGGCCGGCATCACACGCTCTTCGGCATAGGCGCCGTTGGGGCGGCCGGCATAGGCGACGCGGTCGCCCACCTGGAAGCTGGCCACGCCGGGGCCGACCGCCTCGATGGTGCCGGCCGCTTCTTGCCCCAGGCCGGCAGGCAGTGGCTGCGGGTACAGCCCGGAACGGAAATACACATCGATGAAGTTCAGGCCGACCGCCGCGTGGCGGATGCGCACCTCGCCCGGCCCGGGTTCGCCCACCTCGACATCGACGTATTCCATCACCTCGGGGCCACCGGTCTTGCTCATGCGGATTGCTTTTGCCATGTCAGTCTCCTTTTTCTCTGGATCGATCGAAATATCGGATTGGCCGTCTCGGGACAGCCGGTTCAAATCTTCTTGCGCGACAGCAGCCAGATGCCTGACAGCACCAACGCCGTGCCGACCAACTGGACGCCGGTAATGGGTTCGTCCAGCAGCGCCGCGCCCATGAACAGCGTCGACACCGGCCCCACCAGTCCGGCCTGGGCGGCGGTCGGAGCGCCGATGCGCGCCACCGCGACCATGGTCAGGAACACCGGCAACACCGTGCAGAACACGGCGTTGAACAGCGACAGCTGGTAGACGCCGGCGGCCTGGACGAACAATGCGGACGGCGTGCGCAAGATGAAGAACTGGATCACGCAGGCGACGGTGGACACGCACATCGCATACGCCACCAGCCGGATCGCGCCGACGCGGCGCACCAGCTCGCCGGAAGAAATCAGGTAGATCGAATAGGTGAAGGCCGAACCCAGCACCAGCGCGCTGCCGAGGATGACATTGCTGCCGCCGGTATTGAGGTCGTGCAGCAGCACCAGCACGGTACCGAAGTAAGACACGGCCAGCGCCGCCCATTCGATCCAGCCGACCCGGCGCTTGAAGAAAGCAAAGGCGATCAGCATCACGAAGGACGGCGTCAGGAACAGGATCAGCCGCTCCAGCCCGGCGGAAATGTATTGCAGGCCGAGGAAGTCGAGGAAGCTGGACAGGTAATACCCCATCAGGCCCAGCACCGTGATGCGCAGGTAATCGGCGCGCGCCAGCGGCGGTTCGCTGCGGGCCTTCCAGATCGCCACCGCGAGGAACATCGGGAAGGCGAAGATCATGCGCAAGGTGAGCACCATCACGGCATCGACCTGGTAGCGGTACATCAGCTTGGCGACGATGGCCTTGGCGGAAAAGAAGACGGCGCCAACGATAGCCAGCAGCAAACCGCCGAGGAAGGCCTGGCGGTGGGAAGAATTATGGGCGATGGTAGAACTCATTTCATCAGTAGGCGTGAGTGCGAGCGTATCCCGTCTGGGATGGAGTGCAAGGCACGAACTTGGGCCAAGACTGGGCGTCTTGATGCAAGTTCGTAACGCGGCAATCCGCCCAAATGAGCCGCTCCCTACGGGTTCTGTTCAGAACGCATTTCACGCCTACTGATGAAATGAGTTCTCGTGGTCGCGATTGTAAACCGTCCGGCGAATGGCCGCCGGACAGGGGTTTATCCGGCCCCGCCTGCCGCTGGCAAGCGGTTCAACGTTTCTTCATCAGCGAACCCAGCACGCCGCGGATGATTTCGCGCCCGACCTGCGAGCCGAGGCTGCGCGCGGCCGACTTGACCATCGCCTGCAGCGGCGAATCGCTGCGGCGGCTGCTTGCGCCGCCGCCGAACATGCCGCCGGCGGCATCCTTGAGCAAGTCGCCCAGGCCGCCGCCCTCGTCTTGCTGCTGCGGTTGTTGTGATGATTGCGGCTGTTGCGATTGTTGCGCCGGACGCCCGGCCGAAGCGCCCCAGGCATTGGGATCGGCCGGGGCGGACTGCGGCGCTGGCTGCTGCTGGACTGTGCGGCCCTTCAAGCGTTCATAGGCGGATTCGCGGTCGATCGCCTGTTCGTAGATGCCGGCCACCAGCGAAGCGGCCATCAGCGCGCGCCGCTCGTCGTCGGTCACCGGGCCGATCTGCGAGGCCGGGGTCAGCACGTAACCGCGCTCGACCACGTTGGGCCGGCCTTTCTCGTCCAGGAACGACACCAGCGCCTCGCCCACTGCCAGTTCGGTGATGGCTTGCGCGGTATTCAACTGGGGGTTGGCGCGGAAAGTCTCGGCGGCGGCCTGCACCGCCTTCTGGTCGCGCGGGGTGTAGGCGCGCAGCGCGTGCTGCACGCGGTTGCCGAGCTGGCCCAGCACGGTGTCGGGGATGTCCAGCGGGTTCTGCGTGACGAAATACACGCCCACGCCCTTGGAGCGGATCAGGCGCACCACCTGCTCGATCTTTTGCAAGAGCGGCTTGGGCGCCTCGTCGAACAGCAGGTGGGCTTCGTCGAAGAAGAAGGCCATCTTGGGCTTGTCGAGGTCGCCCACTTCCGGCAGGTGCTCGAACAGTTCGGACAGCATCCACAGCAAGAAGGTGGAATACAGGCGCGGCGCATTGAGCAGCTTGTCGGCCGCCAGGATGTTGATGATGCCCTTGCCCGCGGCGTCGGTCTGCATCCAGTCCTCGATGTTGAGCATGGGCTCGCCGAAGAATTTGTCGCCGCCCTGCTCGTCGATGGCGATCAGCCCGCGCTGGATGGCGCCGATGCTGGCCACCGAGATGTTGCCATATTCGGTCTTGAACTCGGCCGCGTGATCGCCCACGTGCTGCAGCATGGCGCGCAGGTCCTTGGTATCGAGCAGCAGCAGGCCGTTGTCATCGGCGATCTTGAACACGAGCTGCAGCACGCCTTGCTGGGTATCGTTCAGGTTCAGCATGCGCGATAGCATCAGCGGCCCCATGTCGGAGACCGTGGCGCGCACCGGATGGCCCTTTTCGCCGTAGACATCCCAGAATGCCACCGGGGCGGCGGCCCAGGCCGGTTCGGGCAGGGCCAGCTGGGCCAGGCGCTGCTTGAGCTTGGGCGAGGCGCTGCCAGCCTTGCCCAGGCCGGACAGGTCGCCCTTGACGTCGGCCATGAACACCGGCACGCCGATATCCGACAGCGCCTGGGCCAGCACCTGCAGCGTCACCGTCTTGCCGGTGCCGGTGGCGCCGGTGATGCAGCCGTGGCGGTTGGCCAACTGCGGCAACAGGCTCAGTTGCTGCGCGGCGTTTTGTGCAATGGGAAGCGGATTGGTCATGGTCTGGGGGCTCTCAGGGCAAAAAATCGGGGGATGGCGATATGGTAAAATTCTGGCCCGATTATAGTCAGAACCCGCCCCGGAAATGTTCCTGATGTTACCGATGTGTGCGCTGATGCGTTCTGATATTACTTATCTCGCAAGAAAGATCCAACATGGCTGGACACAGCAAATGGGCCAATATCCAACACCGTAAGGGCCGTCAGGACGAAAGGCGCGGTCGTATCTGGACCCGCCTGATCAAGGAAATCACCGTGGCCGCCCGCATGGGCGGCGGCGACCCGGACGCCAACCCGCGCCTGCGCCTGGCAGTGGATCGCGCCTCGGATGCCAACATGCCCAAGGACAACGTGACCCGCGCCATCCAGCGCGGCACCGGCGCCCTGGACGGCGTGAACTACGAGGAAGTGCGCTATGAAGGCTACGGCATCAACGGCGCGGCCATCATCGTCGATTGCATGACCGACAACCGCGTGCGCACCGTGGCCGAAGTGCGCCACGCCTTTTCCAAGTTCGGCGGCAACATGGGCACCGAAGGCTCGGTGGCCTTCCTGTTCAAGCACTGCGGCCAACTGATGTACGCGCCCGGCACCGACGAGAACGCCGTGATCGAAGCCGCGCTGGAAGCCGGCGCCGAAGATGTGGTCACCGACGAGGAAGGCGGCATCGAGGTGCTGACCGGCCCCAACGACTTCTCCGCCGTCAAGGCCGCGATGGAAGCCGCCGGCTTCAAGGCCGAAGTGGCCGAAATCACCATGAAGCCCTCGACCGAGACCGTGTTCTCCGGCGAAGATGGCGTCAGGATGCAAAAACTGCTGGACGCGCTGGAAAACCTGGACGATACCCAGGAGCTCTACACCAACGCCGTCATTGAAGAATAATCCGCCACTCCTGCTCCGTTTCTTAGCTCTGTTTCCTAGCTCCGCGCCCCAGTTCATTTTTTAAGCGAATCCACATGAAAATCCTAGTTGTCGGCTCCGGTGGCCGTGAACATGCCCTGGCCTGGTCCATTGCCAAGTCGCCGCGCATCCAGACTGTCTATGTCGCGCCCGGCAATGGCGGCACCGCACTGGACGAACGCCTGCAAAACATCGCCATCACCGACCCGGCCGCGCTGGCCGACTTCGCCGAGAAGGAGCATGTGGCGCTGACCGTGGTCGGCCCGGAAGCGCCGCTGGCGGCCGGCATCGTCAACGTGTTCCGCGCGCGCGGCCTGAAAATCTTCGGCCCAACCCGGGAAGCGGCCCAGCTGGAAAGCTCCAAGGACTTCGCCAAAGCCTTCATGAAGCGCCATGCGATCCCGACCGCCGAATACCAGACCTTTTCCGATGTGAAGGCGGCGCACGACTACATCGCGCAAAAGGGCGCGCCGATCGTGATCAAGGCCGACGGCCTGGCCGCCGGCAAGGGCGTGGTGGTCGCCATGACGCTGGAAGAAGCGCATTCGGCGATCGACATGATGCTATCGGACAACAAGCTGGGCGATGCCGGCGCGCGCGTGGTGATCGAGGAGTTCCTGGCCGGCGAGGAAGCGTCCTTCATCGTCATGGTGGACGGCAAGAACATCCTGCCGCTGGCCACCAGCCAGGACCACAAGCGCCTGCAGGACAACGACCAGGGCCCCAACACCGGCGGCATGGGCGCCTATTCGCCCGCTCCCATCGTCACCCCGGCGCTGCATGCGCGCGTGATGCGCGAAATCATCGTGCCGACCGTGCAGGGCATGGCCAAGGACGGCATCCCGTTCTCCGGCTTCCTGTATGCCGGCCTGATGATCGACGACGAAGGCAATCCGAAGACGCTGGAATTCAACTGCCGCATGGGCGACCCGGAAACCCAGCCGATCATGGCGCGCCTGAAGACCGACCTGCTGACGGTGTTCGAGCACGCGGTGTCCGGCACGCTGGACAAGGTGGAACTGGAATGGGACCGCCGCACCGCGCTGGGCGTGGTGATGGCGGCCTACAACTATCCCGACACGCCGCGCCAGGGCGACCTGATCACCGACATCCCGGCCGAGACGCCCGATTGCGTGACCTTCCACGCCGGCACCACCCTGACCGGCGACCGCCTGACCACCTCGGGCGGCCGCGTGCTGTGCGTGGTGGGCCTGGGCGACAGCGTCAAGGTTGCCCAGAAGCATGCCTATGCCGCCGCCGACCTGATCCACTTCGAAGGCTCGCAAATGCGCCGCGACATCGGCTGGCGCGCGCTCAAGCGCTGAAAATCCTGAACTCGCCGGCCGGCGCTGTTGACATGCCGGCCAGAGGAAGACCATGACCGCTCCCCCGCAAAGCATGCCGTTTTGCGGGGGAGCGCTCTTTTTGGACGGCCTCATCGCATAAAATGGCTGTTGTATTGCAACAAATGTGCGCCACGGCGAACTAATCAGCTTGCGCAGGCCCGCTCAGGATGTTGTCATCCTGGTCAGCTTCAGACGGCCTGCTCGTATTCCCGGACGAAAAACACAAAAGCAGAAAAGGAACCCCGCATGCAACAGCCTCTCCTCAACCTTGACACGCTGATCAACCTCTACCTGGTGCCTTTCGGCCTGAAGGTGATTGCCGCCATCGCCATCTGGATCGTCGGCGGGATCCTCATCAATACCCTGGCCAAGGTGGTGCGGCGCGTGCTCACCGCCCGCCAGTTCGAAGCCACGCTGATCAACTACGCGATTTCCGTTACCCATGTGGTGCTGCGCATCCTGCTGGTGATGGGCATCCTGGAAGTGTGCGGCATCCCCACCACCTCGTTTGCCGCCATGATCGGCGCGGTCGGCGTGGCGCTGGGCGTGGCCTGGTCGGGCCTGCTGGCCAACTTCGCGGCAGGCATCTTCCTAGTGGTGCTGCGCCCGTTCAAGGTCGGCGACTACATCACCGCCGCCGGCCAGACCGGCACCGTCGCCGACATCGGCCTGGTGACCACCATCCTTACTACCGACAACAACCTGCGCGTGGTCATCGGCAACAACAAGCTGTTCTCGGAAAACATCGTCAACTACAACGTCAACGCCACCCGCCGCACCGACCTGCGTTGCCAGATTGCCTATAACGTCAATCCCCAGGAGGCCATCGCGCGCCTGATGGAGCGCATCATGGCCATTCCCAATGTGCTGGAAACCCCGGCGCCGTCGGTCGTTATCCTTGAGTTCAATGCCATCGGCACGCTGCTGGCGCTGCGTATCCATGCCTCTACGGCCAATTTCGGCCAGGTCTCCAACGATGTCCAGAATGCCATCGCCGAGGTCTGCATCAAGCAAGGCTGGCCGGCGCCGGCGACCTACCAGGTGTCGGTGCCTGCGGCGCAGCCGCCTCAGGCCTGAGCGGAAATTGCCACAAACCAGCCCGGCGCCCGCCGGGCTTTTCGTTTGCCCGCCCCGGCAAAGGCCTGGCAAGGTACAATCTCGGGGTTTAGAACTCATTACGTGCCCCAGAGCGACACGCCGTGACCACCTCCCCCAACGCACAAAGCACCACCTCCTCCGTCAAGGCCTACCTGCAGGATTTGCAACAGCGCATCGTCGCCGCCCTTGAGCAGGCCGACGGCAAGTCCTTCCTGTCCGATTCGTGGGTGCGCCCCGAAGGCGGCGGCGGCACCTCGCGGCTGCTGGAAGAAGGCAATGTGCTGGAGCGCGGCGGCGTGGGCTTTTCACATGTGATGGGCAAGAACCTGCCGCCTTCGGCCGCGGCCAACCGCCCGCATATCGCCGGACGCGAGTGGGAGGCGATGGGTGTGTCGCTGGTGCTGCATCCGCGCAACCCGTACATCCCGACGGTGCACATGAACGTGCGTTTCTTCACCACCCATGCGCAGGGGGAAGAGCCGGTATGGTGGTTCGGCGGCGGCATGGACCTGACGCCCTATTACGGCTTCGCTCAAGACGCGCGACATTTCCACCGCACCTGCCGCGACGCGCTGGCGCCCTATGGCGACGATCTCTATGCGCGCTTCAAGCAATGGTGCGACGAATATTTCTACCTGAAGCACCGCCAGGAGCCGCGCGGCGTAGGCGGCATCTTCTTCGACGATTTCAACGCGCTGCCATTCGAGGAGGCCTTCGCCATGCAGCGCAGCGTGGGCGACGCTTTCCTGGACGCCTACCTGCCGATCCTGCAGGCGCGCCGCGACATGCCCTATGGCGAGCGCGAACGCGACTTCCAGGCCTACCGCCGCGGCCGTTATGTCGAATTCAACCTGGTGTTCGACCGCGGCACGCTGTTCGGCCTGCAGTCGGGCGGACGCACGGAATCGATCCTGATGTCGATGCCGCCCCTGGTGAAATGGCGCTACAACTGGCAACCCGAGCCCGGCAGCGCCGAAGCGCAGCTGTACTCGGACTTCCTGGTGCACAAGGAATGGCTGTAATGGCGCCGCCTGCGGAGGTGGCACAGCGCTGCATTGCCGTGCTCGGCGGCAGCTTCGATCCGGTGCACAATGGCCATGTTTTCTTGGCCGAGCATTTCGTGCAACTGCTCCAGCCTGACGAGCTGCGTATCATTCCTACCGGCAACCCGTGGCAGAAGCACGGCTTGCAGGCCGCGCCGAGCGATCGCGTGGAGATGGTCAGGCGCGCCTTCGATCGCCAGCAGGTACCGGTGGTCATCGATGAGCAGGAAATCCGCCGCACCAGCGCGACCTATACCATCGATACCCTGCGCGCACTGCGTGCCGAGCTGGGGCCGGAGGTATCCATCGTGTTCCTGATGGGCGCCGACCAGTTGCAGCACCTGGATACCTGGCAGCACTGGCAGGAACTGTTTGAGTATGCGCACCTGTGCGCGGCCTCCCGGCCCGGCTTCGAGCTGGCCGACGCTCACGTGCCGCCGGCCGTGAGAGAAGAATTCAAGCGGCGCAGCGCTGCGCCGCAAGAGATCCGCAGCACCACGCACGGATACGGCTACCTGGCCCTCGGGCTGGCGGTCGATATCTCGTCGACTGAAATCCGTGCCCAGCTGCAACGCGGCATCCGACCCGATTCGCTGATTCCGGGCAGGGTGCTAGACTATATCGAACAACAACATCTGTACCGAACTCAATAATGGACATCAAAAAACTGCAAACCCTGGTCGTGGACGCGCTGGAAGACGTCAAAGCGCAAGAAATCCGCATCTTCGACACCACCCACCTGACCAGCCTGTTTGACCGCGTGGCGATCGCCTCCGGCACCTCGAACCGCCAGACCAAGGCGCTCGCCTCGTCGGTGCGCGACAAGGTCAAGGCCAAGGGCGGCAATGTCATCAGCATCGAAGGCGAAGACACCGGCGAATGGGTGCTGGTCGACCTGGGCGACATGATCGTCCACATCATGCAGCCTGCGATCCGTACCTATTACCGCCTGGAAGAGATCTGGGGCGACAAGGAAGTCAAGCTGGGCGCCGCCAAGCGCACCGGCACTTCGGCCGCTGCCAAGCGCGTCGCCGATCAGGCTGGCGAGACCGCGGCCCCCAAGATCCGCCGCACCAGGGCACAGGCCGAGGCCGTCGAAGCCAGCCAGGCGCTGGACGATGACGACGACGCGCCGAAAAAGCCGGCCCGCAAGCCGCGCACCACCACCGCCACCGGTACTGCCGCCACGGCGTCCAGGCGTACCGCAGGCACTGCCGCGACCACGCGCACCACACGCACTACCACCGGCACCAAGGCCACCGCGCCCAAGACCAAGACCACCACGACCCGCAGCAGCACCGCCAAGGCCGGCAGCAAGACCGCCGCGCCCAAGACGCCGGCCGGCAAGACCGTGCGCGTGGCGGCAGCCAAGAGCGCAACCGCCAAGAAACCGGCTGCCAAGCGCGCCAAAGCCTAAACCGCTCCGCGATCGATGCAACTGATCATCGCGGCGGTCGGCCACAAGATGCCGGCCTGGATCGAAACCGGCTTTCAGGAATATGCCAAGCGCATGCCGCCTGAATGCCGCATCCTGCTCAAGGAAATCAAACCCGTCGAACGTTCCGGCAGCCGCACGGCCGAAACCGTGATGGCGCAGGAGCGCGAGAAGATCGAGGCGGCGCTGCCCAAGGGCGCGCGCGTGATCGCCCTCGACGAGCGCGGCCGCGACTGGACCTCCGTCCAATTATCGCAACAGCTGGTGCAATGGCAGCAGGACGGACGCGACGTCGCTTTCGTCATCGGCGGCGCCGACGGGCTCGATCCCGGCTTCAAGGCCGGCGCCGACACGTTGATACGCATTTCCAGCATGACCCTGCCGCATGGGATGGTGCGGGTAATGCTGGCAGAACAACTGTACCGGGCGTGGTCGATTACCCAGAATCACCCGTATCACCGCGCCTGATGTCTATAACCATTGCCTATGGCTGAATGAAACCAGCGGACCAAAAAATCTACCTGGCCTCCAAGAGCCCGCGCCGACGCGAGCTGCTGCGCCAGATCGGCATCGATTTCGAGCTGCTGCTGTCGGAGAAGGAAGTCGATGAAAGCGTGCTGCCCGACGAGAGCCCGCTGGATTATGTCGCCCGCGTCACGCGCGACAAACTCAACAGCGCGCAGCAGACCATGATCCTGCGCCAACTGCCGCATCGCCCCATCCTCGCGGCCGACACCACGGTGGTGATCGACCAACTGATCCTGGGCAAGCCGGCCGACCATGACGAAGCAGTACGGATGATCACCCGCCTGTCCGGCCGCACCCACCAGGTGCTGACCAGCATCGCCGTGGGACTGACCATCGGCGTGGAAACCGAGGTCTGGCAAATCACCCAGCAATCCGACGTCAGCTTCGCCGAACTCGGCGCCGACGCCATCGCCGCCTACTGCAACACGCTTGAGCCCTACGACAAGGCCGGCGCCTACGGCATCCAGGGACTGGCTTCGATGTTCGTCTCCAATATCGTCGGCAGCCATTCCGGTATCATGGGCTTGCCGCTGTTCGAGACGGCGCAACTATTACAAAAAGCGGGCGTTCGAATCCTATGAGCGAAGATATTCTGATCAACATCACCCCGCAGGAGACGCGCGTGGCGCTGATCCTGCAGGGCGCGGTGCAGGAGCTGCACATCGAGCGTACGCTCTCGCGCGGCCTGGCGGGCAATATTTACCTGGGCAAAGTCGTGCGCGTGCTGCCTGGCATGCAGTCGGCCTTCATCGACATCGGCCTGGAACGCGCGGCCTTCCTGCACGTGGCCGACATCTGGGAAGCGCGGCCGCACGATGGCCAGAACGCCCCGGCCATCGCCATCGAGAAGCTGCTGCACGACGGCCAGACCGTGACCGTGCAAGTCATCAAGGATCCGATCGGCACCAAGGGCGCACGCCTGTCCACGCAGATATCGATCGCCGGCCGCATGCTGGTCTACCTGCCGCAGGACAAGCACATCGGCATCTCCCAGCGCATCGAGAACGAAGCCGAACGCGAACTGTTGCGCAGCAAGGTGCAGGCGCTGCTGCCGCCGGAAGAGAAAGGCGGCTTCATCATCCGCACCATGGCCGAGGACGCCTCGGACTCCGACCTGCAAATGGACGTCGAGTACCTGCGCAAGACCTGGGCCACCATCGTCAGCCAAAGCAAAACCAATCCGGCGCCCACGCTGCTGCACCAGGATCTCTCCCTGGCCCAGCGCGTGCTGCGCGACTTCGTCAACGACGACACCGCGACCATCCAGGTCGACTCGCGCGAGAACTTCCGCATGCTGCAGGAGTTCGGCACGCTCTACACGCCATCGGTACTGACCAAGCTCGCGCACTACCGCGGCGAACGTCCGTTATTCGACCTGTACGGCGTGGAAGAAGAGATCGAACGCGCGCTGGGCAGGCGCGTGGATCTCAAATCGGGCGGTTACCTGATCGTCGACCAGACCGAGGCCATGACCACCATCGACGTCAACACCGGCAGCTTCGTCAACGGCCGCAACTTCGACGACACCATTTTCAAGACCAACCTGGAAGCGGCGCACGCCATCGCGCGCCAGTTGCGCCTGCGCAACCTGGGCGGCATCATCATCCTCGATTTCATCGACATGGAAAGCACCGAGCACCGCGCCGCGGTGCTGGCCGAACTGGGCCGCGCCTTGCAGCGCGACCGCACCAAGATCTCGGTATCCGGATTCTCGACGCTGGGCCTGGTGGAAATGACCCGCAAGCGCACCCGCGAATCGCTGGCCCACATCCTGTGCGAAACCTGCCCCGCCTGCAAGGGCCGCGGCCAGGTCAAAACCTCGCGCACGGTATGCTACGAGATCCTGCGCGAGGTGATGCGCGAAGCCAAGCAATTCAACCCACGCGAATTCCGCATCCTGGCCTCGCAAGTGGTGGTGGACATGTTCCTGGAAGAGGAGTCGCAGCACCTGGCGATGCTGGGGGATTTCATCGGCAAGCCGATTTCGTTGCAAGTGCAGAGTGATTATCAGCAGGAGCAGTACGACATTATTCTGATGTAAATCAGACAATTGAAGAATGTTTCAACGTTTGCGGCAGGATGGCGGAAGATGTGACCAAGATATAAAAACGGCTCGGTTCAGAATTTTAATGTTGCAAGATAAAAATATGAATGAACGTACCATTACATGAATGTTAGATATTTGCATCGCGCCGCACATATAGTATCTAGTGTCACCACAAACATAAAATGGCCTGATCGCCACCATGAGTAGCAACAAGTAGTATTACGTACCCTCGTACGACGATCATCATCAAGATAAGAACACACGCCGTTTAACATGAAGAACCAAATCTTGTCATTCCGCTGGATCGTTTTCATTATCCTTGTCACTTCTTCCAGTCTGCTCCTGATTGGCCGCAAAGCAGGCAACCTCGGATTCTACGGATTGCTGCTAATGGCGTTCATATCGCTGGCCTTACGCACTCGACATGATGGAATGGGATTCAAGCAGTTCATCAGCAAATTCTGGCTACTACATTTGGCCATGGCTGGCATGATGCTCGCCGTTCTCTTGAATCAGTTGATCTCACAAGATTTCGTCGCCCGCTCCTTAGACTATCCGTCGCGCATGGGCCTGTTCGTGCTGATCGCCTGGGCCTGCCTGCATTGCACACCACAGATGTACCGTTGGTTCCAATGGAGCTACGTGGCAGCCGCCCTGATGTGCACTGTCAAGATGTATATTATTACCGACGGCGGCACTACCCGCGGGGAATACGTCGACTTTATGCCTATTATTGAATTCGCCGATATGACGCTGCTGATGGGTTTCTTTTCGCTGGTGTCAATCAAGTACACATCGGGCAGTTACGGTGTTCGCTGCGTCAGTAATCTACTGAAAATACTGGCTTTCATCGGTTCGCTTTATGCAGCCTACGTCTCCGGTACACGCGGCACCTGGCTAGCGATTCCATTCCTTGCCGCCATCGCAGCCACGATCATGTTCAACCGCTTCGAACTGTGGAAAAAGGCCTTGTTCACCCTGTGCATCGTCGCTGTGCTGATCATCCTATTCTGCCTTAGTCCACAGGTGCAGCAGCGCATCCACGCAGCCCAACAGGACATCGCCACCTATTCCAAGGACAATACTTCCGACACCTCGGTAGGAACCCGTTTCGGCCTGTGGAAGACATCCTTCGCACTCTTCCTTGATCATCCGCTGATCGGCATCGGTCGCGAAAATTTCCAGTCGACCCTGCAAGGTCTTGGCCGTGAAGGCAAGATATCCCCGGTCATCGCGCGCCAGATTCATTCGCATAATGAGGTTTTCTATAACATGGCAACCCTCGGCAGCTTCGGGCTGGCCGGTCTGCTGGCGTTGTATCTGGTGCCTGGCATCTACTTCGCCAGAAAACTAAGGAGCACCGACCATGAGCTGCAGGCTGTCGGCGCGATGGGGCTCATGATGTGCGTGGGTTTCATCGTCTTCGGATTGACCGACGTCACTTTCATGTGGGGCGCCAGCGACAATTTTTACGCTATATTCACGGCCATACTATTTTCACACATATATCGCAGGAAACAGGAGCTTGCCTTGTGCACAGACTGACACCGAGGACTATCGGTTAAACCAGTCTTCTCTTCCTCTTTGAACGACGGCACTCGACATGCAATCCTGGCTACAACAAAAACTCCGCAACAAGATATTCAAATTCGGTTTCCCCCTGTTCGGTAAAGTCGAGCGGATCCCATTACCGGATGTAACGCTGGTCGTCATCGATTGTGTCAACTATGCGCGCGCCAGGCGTGCTTTCAATCATTGCCTGTTCTACTGTGAGTTCGGCGACGCAAAGCTGCTGACACATTTTGAGTCCAGTGATCCGGGCGTGGTCAAGATCGAGCCGTTGCGTTCGATCGAATCCTACTCGAAATTCGTGATGAAGGATCTCGACCGTTATTTCGATACCGATTATGTTCTGGTTGCCCAATGGGATGGATTCGTTTGGAAGCACACACTGTGGAACCAGGAGTTCCTGGCGTACGACTATATCGGCGCTCCCTGGCCCGAACATCTCACCAAAGGCGAACGGCACCGCATGCATCGCGTAGGCAACGGGGGATTTTCCCTGCGCAGCAAGCGCCTGCAAAAATTACTGGCTGAAGACGCCAATATCCAGGCCACAGATAATGAAGATGTGGTGATCTGCCAATACCAGCGTCCCTATCTGGAAGAGTCTGGCATCCATTTTCCTCCGGTGGAACTGGCGGCCCGCTTCAGTTGCGAAGGCAAACTGTTCGACGCTTTCGGCCATCATGGCCACAAGGGTTTGAACATGCCTCTTCATCCCCTATGGCTGAAAATCTACAACATGATTCATCACGGGCGCTTGACGTCCCGGGTGCTCTGAACGTACGCTAGGCACCCGACTCTTGGCGCTCGGCCACGCAAGCCAGTACCTCGTCAACCTCGATTTCCGTGATCCAGCCCTTACGCCTTTTGGCGCTAATGATCGTGCTGTTTGCAGCATCGATGGGCACCCACTCCGGACTGGTCTGGCGCATCAGTGCGATGACCGGTACATGCACCGCATTGGCCAGGTGCATCACCGCCGTCTCGACCGAGATAATCAGGCTGCACAGGCCCAATACCGCAGGGAGCTGGAAGAAGTTTTCCTCGGCACTGAACAACGTTACATTCTCCACCTTGGATTTGTCCAACATGCGGCGCGCCTGATCCATCTTTTCCGGCACCACATTGACGATGAACCTAGCATCGCGCCACGCAGGCATCTGGCGCATGCGCTGCGACAGTTCGAACATACGTTCCAGCGGCCAACTACGCTCATCCGATTTCGAAAACGCATTAAGGAACACCAAGCGGGCGCTGCCCGGAACACCTTGGGCTGCGAGATCGGCTTGCGCGCGCTGCCGCCAGAGGGCGGGAACTTCGACATAGGGGAAACGCTCCTGCGCCGTGGTGACAATACCGAACAGTTGTTCGAACCAGGAAGCATACAGCGCACTGATATGTTCACCGCGCAGCTCGGATGATTTGTAAGCAGGAATGAAGGCATCCAGCTTGCGATAAGCGAGATGCTTGCGGATATCCAACAAGCGCACGCGCTTCTTCTGCGCTACCACAAAGCCCTGCGGGCTCAACTTGCGCACCAGTTCCGCATAAAGGTGTCGAACCAGCACGGCGAAGGAAACCACGATGGGATAATTCTCGGCCTGCGCCTGGAGGATCGACTCCTTATAGAGATGCGGACTGTAGGTCTGGTCATAGATACGCTCAAACATGCCGGTAGTACGTACCCAGTCGTACAGCGCGTATTTTTTCAAGTGCAACCACTTCGATTGATCCGACGTGCGACGTACTTCATCGATCCACAAGTGCATACGGATATGTGGATAGACACGCGCGAAAGCGCGGAAGCAGTTCTGCATATAGGTGAAATCGCCCAGGGCAAGGTGGGCCACAAACAGGATCTTGTCGGATTTTTGCAGCAACTCGGGAGAAATCAATTGTTGAGACATAAGGTATTTTCGGGAGTTCGGAAAAGTGCAGTTCAAACAATTGGCGTCGCGGCGCAACGCTGTCGCGTTGGTAGCGCGCCACTACAGGCACTGGATTCGCTCACCGGTGACGTCGCATCCTGAGATAGTGCGCATACCATCGCAAACTCTCCAGCCGCTTGCCGCGCGCCCACAGGAAGCGTGAATGCATCCGGGCTTCCTTGTAGTTTTGCGGCTGCATGTCCAGCGGCAGGTCAGACCAGGCCGATTGGGCGTGGTAGTGTTCGAACAGTTTGACCGAATCGTGGCCGCACCATGCCCCCCATGGCTTGACCGATCCTGCAAAGTGGATGAAGGTAGCCGCGCCCGGATCAATTCCAAGCGCAGGCCGGTTGCCTTCGAGGTCGCCAACCAGGCCGTATAGATAATTCCAGCGGATATCAATGAACCGTGCGCGCCCGTCCAGCACCACATTGAGGGCATCCTGATCGGGAAAGCGGAAGCGTTCGCCGTTCTTGAGAAAAGCATCGATAGTCTGCTGGCTGATTCCCGCGTCGAGCCAGCGTGAAATGTTGATGTACAGCATACCCGAATTAAAGTAGCGCGGATATTTGAGCTGCAGGGCCGCCACGCGACGCTCGGTGGTCACTTTGGCGTCTGGTACCACGGCCACAATGTCATCTCCCAGATCCAGGCCGGCCAACGCATCAATGCTGCCCATACATAGGATGTCGGCATCCAGGTAGAGCACACGATCCGTATAGGACTTCAGCACGTCCGGAATCACCAAGCGGGTGAAAATGGCAGACGAATAATAGGACGAACGAGTGTATGGTTCGAAACGCTCGAACATCGACGGATCCAGTAGGTGGATGCATGTGCGTATGCCAAGGCGGGAGGATAAGCTTTCGAAACGCTGGCTGTTGAACGCCGACACCTTGGTCGCCATCACATGGAATGTAAAATGGCGCTGTGGATTGTGTTCAAGGATAGACGCGATCGTTGCACCCATGCAGCGAAAATAGCGGTCATCGACGCAAAACACCACGTGGAAGGAATCGTCGGCCTGCACGCGGCCCGGATCGACTGAGATATTGGACAAGGATTGCATCACAAGGCCTCCATAACGTCCATCACCTGAGATACCGACACTGCATCGATCCAGTCGGCGCGACGCGCGGCCATTACTACTTTGCTCTGCGCCTTGTCGAACGGCGCCCATTCCGGGTTCTTGCGGCGCATCAGCGCTACCACCGGAACATGGACAGCATTGGCCAGGTGCATCACTGCGGTTTCCACGGAAACCACTAGGTCACAGCATTGGAGCACCGCCGGCAACTGGTAGAAATTGCAATCGGCGCTAAACCACACCGTACGGGCGGGCAGGCGATCAGCAATTTCCTGGCGCGCCTGTTCAATTTCTTGCGGTGTAGCGTTAATGATGAAATGCGCATTACGCCAGCGGCCCTCTGCCTGCAGTGCAGTGATCAGTTCCACCACCCTGGTCACCGGCCAGCAGCGCTTCTTCGTCTTGGCAAAAGGATTAATGAATATCAGCGGCGCAGCACCATTCCGCTCTCCAGTGAAACCCCAGTTAGCCAACTGCCGGCGCGCATCATCCTGCCACTGCTGCGGGATGTCAATGAAGGGAAAACGCTGCTGCATGCTCATCGTCACACCGGCCAGTTGACTGAACCAATCGGCATATTCATTTGTGATGTGATATCCAGGGAAAGCCTGAAATGGTACAAAGCAGGCGTCCAGCCGGCGATAAGCGAATATGTCCGAAGGCGCGAACCAGCGGATCTTGCGGCGCATCCCGACAACCCAAGCATCCGGGCCGCAACGACGCGCCAAGCGCGCATATTGCTGCGGACGCAACGTAGCCAACGATACTACCAGCGGATAACGCTCAGCACATGCTTCGTCAATAGACTCCTCCAGCAATGCAGGACTGTAAGTGCGCCGATAGACTTTCGCGAAGAACGGACAATTTTCGGCCCAATCATACAAGGCGTAGTTTTTGAGATAACCCCATTTGGTCTGATCGTCAGTACGCCGCACCTCATCTATCCACAAATGGATCCCAATATGCGGATACGCTTCGGCGAAAGCCTTGAAACAATTCTGCAAATAAGTGAAGTCCCCAATCGCCAGGTGGGCGATGAAGAGAATCTTGTCGGCTTTTGCCAGCCGATCATGAGAAATCAATTGCATATCGTGTCCTCTGCGGAACCGTAGTTGTCATCGGGATGCCGAGCATCCTGTGCGATCCCGTATGCCCCCGCATACTGCCTCAACATCGCCAGCCTTATCATTTGCCTTCGTCGGAAAACTGCATGCGATACAGACTGGCGTAAGCGCCTTGCTTACTCAGCAATTCTGCATGAGTGCCAGACTCCACAATCCGGCCTTCCGACAGCACCACGATACGATCGGCACGCTCGATGGTGGAAAGCCTGTGTGCAATCACCAGCGTGGTGCGGTTCTTCATCAACTGATCCAACGCGGCCTGTACCGCGCGCTCAGATTCAGTATCCAGGGCCGAGGTGGCTTCATCCAGAATCAGGATAGGCGCATTCTTGTAAATCGCACGCGCAATCGCCAGCCGCTGACGCTGGCCGCCTGAGAGACGGCTACCGTTGTCGCCGACCGATGTGTCCAACCCTTGCGGCAGTCCAGCAACGACATCGTCAAGATGCGCCGCACTGATCGCTGCCAGCACCTTGTCCATATCGGGAGCATCGTCGCCATAAGCGATGTTGGCGGCGACGGTGTCGTCGAACAGCACCACATGCTGGCTAACCATGGCAATCTGGTTACGCAAGCTGCGCAGGGAAATGTCTTCCAGACAGACACCATCCAGCAGGATGCGGCCGGAAGTCGCCGAATAGAAACCCGGGATCAGGTTTACCAGAGTAGTCTTGCCGCCGCCTGACATGCCCACGAACGCCACGGTCTGGCCAGCGCGAATATCGAGATCGATATTCGACAGCGCCTCTCGCCCCTGTTCACGATAATGAAAACTTACACCGACGAACCGCAAGTTCCCCTCGGCACGCGCTTCCAGATCGCGGCCGTTAGTACGTTCAAGCGGACTGTCGATCAGCGCAAACACTGCTTCGGCCGCCGCCATGCCACGTTGCAGCGGGCCGTTCACCTCCGCCAACTGCTTCAAGGGAGCCAGCAACGCGATCATCGCGGTAAAGAAAGAAATAAAACCACCTACGGTGATTTCGTTATGGCTGGCCTGAATCAGCGCCAGCATGATCATCACCGACATGGCGCAGGCCGTCATGATCTGCGTCAACGGCACTGTGGCCGCAAACACGCTTACCATCCGCATGCTGTAGCGGCGCAGCTTCTCAGCCTTTTCGTGGAACCGGCGCTGCTCGTAGGCTTGACCACCGAATATCTTCACCACCTGTTGGGCGCGGGTAGTTTCCTCGATTACCTGGGTCAGTTCGGCATTCACCGTCAGCGAATCCTTGTTCAGACGCTTAAGGCGCTTGCCGGTCAAGCGCACCAGGAAAGTCATCAGCGGCATTAGCACCAAAGCAATCAGCGTCAGGGTCCAACTAATGTAAAGCATGTACGCCAGCAGCCCCGCAATCGTCAGTGTGCAACGGATCATTGAGATGAAGATCTTGGTCACCATGTCGATGATCTGCTGGACTTCGAACATGATCGAGTTGATCGTGCTGCCAGTCGACTTCACTGACTGAAAATCAATGCCCACATGCAAGATACGGTCGAACATCGTCTGCCGCAGTTCATTGAGGATGCGCGTAGACACCCAACTCATCATGTAAGTAGTCAGGAAAGTCGATGCTCCGCGCGCAACAAATGCGCCAATCACCGCTACCGGCACCAGCCACAACGGGAATGTAGGTTTTTCGACAAATCCGTGGTCCAGCAGGATCTTGAAGATATACGCGACGATCGGTTCCGTCGTCGCCGTCACCAGCATACCGAGGAACGCCAGGATCAGACGATTCTTGTACGGACGGTGATATTCGATCAACCGTTTGATGTAGGGTGAAACCTTCATGCGAAACAAAACCCAAAAAGTGAAATATCTTTTGCCGAAGCCCAACCCAAAGCCATCGTCACACCTGGGTTCTCGCCGCGAAAGACGACTATAAACACGGCTTTATCCAGAATTTCTTTGGGAAGACGGATTTTGGCCGCCATTTGGCCGCCCCTTTCGTCGGCGGTACCATGCGTGTATTCGACGATTCATACTGTCACGCCCCATGTAAAACTCCCGTTTGAGTTTCTGGAACAAAGTGCGCTTGGCCTTCTCTCTGCCGATGGTCGTCCCCATCAGGTCGTTACGATGCACAAGTACAGATGGCGTTATCGACAACGTCCTGACCCGATGCTCCCAGGTTCGGTTGAGCAGATCATCAATCGCGTAGACGATCCGGCGAGCATGATTCAATAGAATACGAGCGGCATCCCGATGAATGACATAGCCTTGGGTACCAAAAGGTTGCTTGCGATGGTCCTTTACCACGCTCCCATTCGACAGTGTTGCGACCACCCAGGAGTCTTCTCCGCCGACGTCGCACAAACGCATGATGCCAAACGGGAAAGGTACCTGTTCAATGGCATCCAGCGTAGCCAAGAAATCCTCGCCCAGCTCAACGTCGTCTTCAAGAATGCACCACGTTTCATCACTGGATTGAACCAATTGCTCCCAAATTCGATAGTGACTGTCATGGCAACCGATCTCAGATAAGTTCAAATGATTTCCATGTACCTTCCAGCGCGTCACCATGTCATACGCTGAGGGATACTCCTTGAATCGCTCCGCATCGAAGAACCGAAATTCCCTTCCAATTTTGGAAAATTGCTCTGCAATGTATCTCCGTCTGTCCCGGCTCTCCACCAGAGAAATAACAACTATGGAAATCTTGTGAAATGTCATTTTCTACCCCCATCTATCTTTTTTATCGCCAGCACCCACCATCCCGATGAAATCTACGAGAGAACACATTCTCCTAAGACAATCTTTCTCAATACTCCACCACCACCGCTTCCTTCCCAAACGAAGCCACCAACGAACTCTGCAAGCTATCGCTGGGATTGATCCGCCAGGCATCTCCCAGCACCACCTCGCAGCCGGCGTCCGGCTGCAGGTAGCGCATTACGAACGGCAGGCCTTGCTCCTGGCGGTGGGCTGACAGCGTGTCGCGCAGCAAGGCGGTATCGACCGCTTTGTTGATCTGCACCACCATGCGCACGCCATACTGGATGCGCGCCGCGCCCAGGTCCATGACCTTTTCGGCCGAGACCCGCAATCCGCCGTTGAAGCGGTCTTCGGAAACACGGCCCTGCACCACCAGCAGTTCGTCTTCCTTGATCAGGTGCTTGAACGGTTCGAACACTTCGTTATAGATGGTGGCTTCGATCACGCCGGTGCCGTCGTCCAGCGTGCAGATCACCAGCTTGCCGCGCTGGGTCATCTGCACCCGCACGGCGGTGATGATGCCGGCCATGCTGCGCGGCTCGCGCGAAGGCTCAAGGCTCGAGATCTTGGTGCGCACGAAACGGCGCACTTCCTTTTCGTAAGCCGAGAACAGGTGACCCGACAGGTAGAAGCCCAGCGCGCCCTTCTCTTCGGTCAGGCGCTGCTTGTCGCTCCACGGCGTGACTTGCACGTATTCCAGCGGCGCTTCGAGGTCGCTGTCGTCGCCGCCGAACAGGCTGACCTGGTTGGCCGATTTCTCGGCCTGCTCCGCGCTTTCCCAGGCCAGGTTGACCGAGGCTTGCAGGATGGCGCGGTCGACCTTGAAGCAGTCGAAAGCGCCGGCGCGGATCAGCGAGTCGATGGTGCGGCGGTTGATCTGCTTCTTGTCGACGCGCTTGGCGAAGTCGAACAGATCCTTGAACGGCCCGCCGTCCTTGCGCGCCTCCAAAATGGATTCGATGGCGTTCTGGCCGGCGCCCTTGACGGCGCCCAGCCCGTAACGGATCTGCGTGGCCTTCTTGCCCGGTTCGCCCACCGGCATGAAACGGTAGTCCGAGAGGTTGATGTCGGGCGGCAGGATGGCCAGCTTGCAGACGTCGATCGCGTCTTCGATCAGGATCTTGACCTTGTCGGTGTCTTCCATCGCCAGCGACAAGTTGGCTGCCATGAACGCGGCCGGATGGTGCGCCTTGAGGTAGGCGGTGTAATACGACAGCAGCGCGTAGGCGGCGGCGTGCGACTTGTTGAAGCCGTAGCCGGCGAACTTTTCCATCAAGTCGAAGATCTCGTCGGCCTTCTCGGTCGACAGGCCGTTCTTGGCGGCGCCCTCGCGGAACAGCTCGCGGTGCTTGGCCATTTCCTCGGCCTTCTTCTTGCCCATCGCGCGGCGCAGCAGGTCGGCGCCGCCCAGCGAGTAGCCGCCGATCACCTGCGCCATCTGCATCACCTGCTCCTGGTAGACCATGATGCCGTAGGTCTCGGAGAGGATGCCCTCGGTGCGCGGGTCCGGGTAGTCGAAGGCTTCGCCGTGCTTGCGCTTGCAGAAGTCGGGGATCAGGTCCATCGGGCCCGGGCGGTACAACGCCACCAGCGCGATGATGTCCTCGAAACGGTCGGGGCGCGCGTCCTTCAGCATGCCTTGCATGCCGCGGCTTTCAAGCTGGAACACGGCGACCGTCTTGGCCTTGGTCAGCAGCTCGTAGGAAGCGCGGTCGTTCAACGGCAGCTTGGCCAGGTCGAAGTCGGCCATGGCCGGGTCGAGCATGCGGATGTAGCGTTCGGCGCGGTCGAGGATGGTCAGCGTGGTCAGGCCCAAAAAGTCGAACTTCACCAGGCCGACGGCTTCCACGTCGTCCTTGTCGTACTGCGAGACCACGCCGGCGTCGCCGCCCTGCGTGTAGAGCGGGCAGAAGTCGGTCAGCTTGCCGGGAGCGATCAGCACGCCGCCGGCGTGCATGCCGATGTTGCGGGCGATGCCTTCGACCTGCTGGGCCAGGCCCAGCAACTGCTTGACCTCTTCTTCGTTTTCCAGGCGTTCCTTGAGCAGCGGCTCTTCCTCGATGGCGTCGGCCAGCGTCACCAGCTTGCCCGGCTTGAACGGGATCAGCTTGGAGATGCCGTCGCAGAAGTTGTAGCCGAGGTCGAGCACGCGGCCCACATCGCGCACCGCGCCCTTGGCGGCCATGGTGCCGAAGGTAGCGATCTGCGAGACCGCCTCCTTGCCGTAGCGGTCCTTCACGTATTGGATGACGCGGTCGCGGCCTTCCTGGCAGAAGTCGATGTCGAAGTCGGGCATCGAGACCCGTTCCGGGTTCAGGAAGCGTTCGAACAGCAGGTTGTAGCGCAGCGGATCGAGGTCGGTGATCAAGAGGCAATAGGCCACCAGCGAACCGGCGCCAGAACCCCGGCCGGGGCCGACCGGCACGCCGTTGTTCTTGGCCCACTGGATGAAGTCGGCCACGATCAGGAAGTAGCCCGGGAACTTCATCTTGATGATGGTGTTGTTCTCGAACTCCAGGCGCGCCTCGTAGCGCGGGCGCTCCTTCTCGCGCTGGGCCTCGTCCGGATACAGGTGCTTCAAGCGTTGTTCCAGGCCGGCCTTGGTCTGCGCCACCAGGAAGTCGTCGATGGTCATGCCGTCCGGCGTGGGGAAGTCCGGCAGTTGCGGCTTGCCCAGCTGCAGCACCAGGTTGCAGCGCTTGGCGATCTCGATGGTATTGGCGATGGCGCCCGGCAGGTCGGCGAACAGCTCGGCCATCTCGGCCTGCGACTTGAAGTATTGCTGGTCGTTGAAACGGCGTACCCGGCGCGCATTGGCCAGGATCTCGCCTTCGGCGATGCAGGTGCGCGCCTCGTGGGCGATGAATTCTTCGGTGGACTGGAACTGGATCGGGTGCGTGGCCACTGTCGGCAATCCCAGCCTGGCGCCCAGCGCGACGGTCTGGCGCACCTGGATATCCATGTTGGGATGGCCCGCGCGCTGGATCTCGAGGTAGTAGGCGCCCGGGAAAATCTCCGCCCAGCGCCTGGCGCATTCTTCGGCCAGCGCCAGGTTGCTGTTGTCGATCGCGATGCCGACGTCGCCCCCCTGGGCGCCGGACAAGGCGATCAGGCCGTTGCCGCCTTCCTGGCGGCGCAATGCGTCCAGCCATTCCATGCGCACTTCGGCACGGCCCTTGTAAATATTTTCCAGCCAGGCGCGCGACAGCAATTCGCACAGCTGCAGGTAGCCGTGGTGGTTTTTGACCAGCAGCAGCAGGCGCGCAGGTTTTTCGCGGTCGGCGTCGTTGGTGATCCAGATGTCGCAACCGGCGATCGGCTTGATGCCCTTGCCGCGCGCGGCCTTGTAGAACTTGACCATGCCGAACAGGTTGGCCAGATCGGTGACGGCCATCGCCGCCTGGCCATCCTTGGCGGCAGCCTGGACGACGTCATCGATGCGCACCAGGCCGTCGACGATGGAGTACTCCGAATGCAGTCGGAGGTGAACGAATTGCGGTGTAGTCATGGGGCCACATTTTACCGGAGGTTGGGAGCTCCTCTGCTCCGAATTCGCCGGTTTTTGCGTACGCAAACCCTGCTTGACAAGGCCGCGCGCAAGCCTGCCGAGCGCGGCTGCGATGCGTGCTTGATCTGCATCAGCGAAGCGCCAAATAGCTGCGAAAACGGGGCTCGCGCGTATATAATGCTGACAATTCAAAGACTTAGAGCAAACAACCATGCAGTCCCCGGATACCCCCTACGTCAACATCGCCGCCTACAAATTCATCACCTTCGACGACACGGCCGAAAAGCGTCCGCAATTCCTTGAGTTTTGCCAGAAGCACAACCTGCGCGGCACCATACTGCTGACCCCGGAAGGCATCAACCTGTTCCTGGCCGGCCTGCGCCACGAGATCGACGCCTTCCTGGCCTGGCTGCGCGCCGATGCGCGCTTCGCCGACATCGTGGTCAAGGAGAGCTTTTCCGAAAAGCAACCCTTCACCCGCATGCTGGTCAAGCTCAAGGCCGAGATCATCACGATGAAACACCCGCTGATCAAGCCGGAACAAGGCCGCGCCCCGTCGGTGGAGCCGCAGGACCTGAAGCGCTGGCTGGATCAGGGCCATGACGACAACGGCAAACCCGTGGTGATGGTCGATACCCGCAACGCCTTCGAGGTCGATGTGGGCACCTTCGAGCACACGGTCGACTACCGCATCGCCAAGTTCACCGAATTTCCGCAAGTCATCGCCGAGCACAAACCCGATTTCGACGGCAAGACGGTGGTCACCTTCTGCACCGGCGGCATCCGCTGCGAAAAGGCCGCGATCCACATGCAGAACATCGGCTATGACAGCGTCTACCAGCTCGAAGGCGGCATCCTGCGCTACTTCGAGGAAGTCGGCGGCGCCCATTACCAAGGCGACTGCTTCGTGTTCGACTACCGTACCGCGCTGAGCCCCGACCTGAAGGAAAGCCAGACCGCGCAATGCTTCGCCTGCCGCGCCGTGGTCACGCCGCGCGAGCAGTTGTCGCCGGACTACGTGCCGGGCAAGTCATGCCCGCATTGCGCGCCCAAGCAACGCGCGACGGCCGACGCCGCCCCAGCGGCCGCCGTGCAAGCCTGATCGTCCGCGCTCCGCTCCAATGAAAAAGCCCACCTCGCAAGAGGTGGGCTTTTTGCTGGGCGAAAGCCCGGTTACTTCTTGAACTTGGCGGCAGTCTCAACCACGCGCGCGCCGAACAGCTTGGCGGTTTCCAGGTCGCCCGGCAGCGGGCCTTCTTCCGGCGAGGAATCCGACGGGCTTTGCGCCATCAGGCCCGAGAAGGAACCGACGAAATTGATGTCGTTGCGCTGCGCAGCCTTGCTGTTGGCCGGCATCAGGCCGGTGCCGACCCAGATCATGCTGTGTTGCATGCCCAGCGTGAACAGGTAGTGCAGGGTCGACAGCTTGTCGCCGTTCATGGTGGCCGAGTTGGTGAAGGCGGCGCCGACCTTGTCTTTCCACTTCTGGCTGAACCAGGGCTTGGACGAGGCGTCGGCGAATTTCTTGAACTGCCACGAAACGCTGCCCATGTAGGTCGGCGAACCGAAGATGATGGCGTCGGCCGCATCCAGCGTCGCCCAGTCGGCGTCGGTGATATTGCCTTCGGCATTGATGGCGATCAGCTCGACGCTGGCGCCGGCAACCGCCGCGGCGCCGGCATGGACTGCTTCGGCCTGCTTCTTGGTATGGCCGTAGCCGGAATGGTAGACGATGGCGACTTTAGTCATGATGTTTCCTTCTCGAGTGGGAGTTTGGGTACTTCAAAAAAACCGCCGGGTGATCGGCTCCGGCGGGTACTGCAACAACAAGGTTTAACGCGGCAGGTCGAACAGTAGCACTTCGGCCTTGTCGCCGCCGTTGATCTCCAGCTTGTCGACTTCGGCCAGCTTGAGCGCGTCGCCGGCTTCCAGCGCCTGGCCGTTGACGCTCACCTTGCCGCGCGCCACGTGCACATAGCCGAGGCGCCCTTGCGGCAGCGTGTAGCTGGCGTGCTGGTCGCCGTCGAACAGGCCGGCGTACAGCAGCGCATCCTGGTTCATGCTGACCGAACCGTCGCGCCCGTCCTTGGAGGCCACCAGGCGCAGCTTGCCGTCCTTGTCGGCGGCCGAGAAATGCGCTTCCTGATAACCGGGCTCGGCGCCGTCCCGATCCGGCATGATCCAGATCTGCAGGAAGTGCGCGCCGCCAACCTGCGAGTGGTTGTACTCGGAATGGCGCACGCCGGTGCCGGCGCTCATGCGCTGCACGTCCCCCGGGCGGATCACGCTGCCGTTGCCCATGCTGTCCTTGTGGGCCAGTTCGCCTTCCAGCACGTAGGAGATGATCTCCATGTCGCGATGGCCGTGGGTGCCAAAACCCTGGCCGGCGGCCACGCGGTCTTCGTTGATCACCCGCAGCGGGCCGAAGCCCATGTGTTGCGGATCGTAATAGTCGGCGAAGGAAAAGCTGTGATACGAATCCAGCCAACCGTGGTTGGCGTGTCCACGATCGTTTGCTTTGCGCAGTTGCATCATGACAACACCCCTTTCAGTGAATTCTGTATGTCTCGGATTGATTCATACAAATTGTTTGTCGATGTAGCCACTATAGACACTATCTTTTTCTGGCATAAGGCCTAAAATTCATACGGCTCATTCAAATAATTTAAACAAGACAGATCCCACCGAGGCGCCCTCTTGAACCTGACCCTGGAATCCCTGCTGATCCTCGACATGATCGACCGCAAAGGCAGCTTCGCCGCCGCCGCGCTGGCCCTGGATCGCGTGCCCTCGGCACTCACCTACAGCGTGCGCAAGCTGGAAGACGACCTGGATGTCTTGCTGTTCGACCGCCGCGGCCACCGCGCCCAGTTGACCCCGGCCGGCCAGCAGTTGTTGCAGGAAGGCCGCCACCTGCTGCTGGCCGCCAACGATCTCGAGCAGCGCGTCAAGCGCACCGCTACCGGACGCGAAACCGAGCTGCACATCGTCCTCAACAGCCTGATTCCGTTCGGCAAGATGCGGCCGATCATCGAGGCCTTCGACCGCGAACAGTCCGGCACCCGGCTGCGCTTCACTCCGGGCGTGCTGACCGGCGCCTGGGAGAAGCTGATCGAAGGCCGCGCCAACCTGGTCATCGGGGTGACGCTGGACGGGCCGGAAATCGTGCGCACCAGCGGGCGCTTTCAGATGCATGAACTGGGTATGGTGGATTGGGTCTTTGCCGTCGCGCCCCACCATCCGCTGGCCCATGCCGCGGAGCCGCTGCCGGCCGAACTGGTACGCAGCCACCGTGCCGTGGCCGTGGGCGACAACAGCCAGTCGCTGCCGACATTGACCATGGGGCTGCTGTCCGGCCAGGAGACGCTGACGGTGGCCACGGTGGCCGACAAGCTGGAAGCGCAATTGGCCGGCCTGGGTTGCGGCCACCTGCCGCGCATCTGGGCCGCGCCTTACCTGGCCAGCGGCGCGCTGGTCGAAAAGCAGACGCTGGCGGCCAAACCCAACGACAATTTCATGATCGCCTGGCCCAAGGCGGAACAGGGCAAATCGCTGAAGTGGTTCATCCAGCATCTGTCGCAGCCGGAGGTGCAACGCTCGCTGCTGGGCCCGGTCGCGCCCGGAAGGAACGCATGAGCGGCAACGCTTACGTCGGCCGCTTCGCCCCCTCGCCCTCCGGTCCGCTGCATGCCGGATCGCTGGTGGCGGCACTGGCCAGCTTCCTGGATGCGCGCATCCACGGCGGACGCTGGCTGGTGCGCATTGAAGACATCGACGAAACCCGCACCGTGCCCGGCGCCGCCGACGGCATCATAGCGACGCTGGCGGCGCTGGGCATGCATTCGGACGGCCCGGTGCTGGTGCAAAGCCAGCGCAAGGCCCGCTACCTGGCGGCACGCGAACGACTGGGTGGGCTTGCCTACCCTTGCGGCTGCAGCCGCAAGGAAATCGCCGACTCGCGCGTGGGCATCGCCAGCGATGGCGCGGCCATCTATCCCGGCACCTGCCGCCACGGGCTGGCGCCCGGCAAGGCGGCGCGCACGCTGCGCCTGCGCGTCCCCGACGCCGGCATGCCGGGCGAGCTGGTGCGCTTCGACGATCGCTGGCTGGGGCCGCAGCAACAGCATCTGGCCAGTGAAGTGGGCGACTTTATCCTGCTGCGCGCCGATGGTTTTTGGGCGTACCAACTGGCGGTAGTGGTGGACGATGCCGAGCAGGGCGTGACCGATATCGTGCGCGGCGCCGACCTGCTGGATTCGACCGCACGCCAGATCTACCTGCAAGGCCTGCTGGGCTATCCGACGCCGCGCTACCTGCATGTGCCGCTGCTGATGAATGACGTGGGCGAAAAATTTTCCAAGCAGAACGGCGCGCAGGCGATCGATCTCCACCGGCCGCTGGATGAGTTGCAACGGGCCGCGACGTTCCTGGGATTGGATACGGCCGCAGCGCATGACAGGGAGGGCTTCTGGCGCCTGGCGCTGGCGGCCTGGGATGTGCGCTTCGGCGCCGGATGACGCGACCTAACGCCACCCGGCCGCCATCGCGATGCCACAAAAAAAGTCCGCATAATGCGGACTTTTTTGCGGACTTTACGGACTTGGATCTTGAACCGGAGCGGCTCAGCGCTTGGGCATGCCACCCAGCAGCGCCGCTACCTTAGGCTTGGGACGATTCGACTTGGGCAGGATTTCCGGCTTGGTGGATACCTCTGCGGCACCGGTCGGCTCGTAAGGCTTGAGGAACCATGGATCCACCTTTTCGCGACGCGACACCGGGGCGCCGCCGTCGCGGCTGCGCTCGCTCCGCTCGGGACGGCCGGCGCGTTCACTGCGCTCACCGCGAACGCTGCGTTCGCCGCGCTCCGCACGCTCATGGCGCTCGCGCGTGCGCGGGACGAAGCCGGCCAGTTCCGCGCGTTCGAATTTCTTCTTGATCAGCTTTTCGATATCGACCAGCAGGCGCTCGTCCTTATCGCAAAACAGCGAGATGGCATCGCCCGATGCGCCGGCGCGACCGGTACGGCCGATGCGGTGGACGTAATCCTCGGCGTTGTAAGGCAGGTCGTAGTTGATCACGCATGGCAGTTCGGCGATATCGAGACCACGGGCGGCCACGTCGGTCGCCACCAGCACTTCGATCTGGCCTTGCTTGAAGGCTTCCAGCGCGGCCATGCGCTCGGACTGGCTCTTGTCGCCGTGAATGGCCGAGGCCTTGATGCCATCGCTTTCCAGCTGGCGCGACAGGCGCGAGGCGCCGATCTTGGTATTGGAGAATACGATCACCTGCTTCAAGCCGCGCTCGCGGATGATGTGGGTGACGGCCTCGAGCTTGGCACTCTCATCCACCTTGTAGATGGTTTGCGTGACGGTCTCGGCGGTGGCGTTGCTGCGCGCGACTTCGATGGTGACAGGGTTGTTCTGGAAGCTGGCGGCCAGCTTCTTGATTTCAGGCGAGAAGGTCGCCGAGAACATCAGGTTCTGGCGCTGCTTGGGCAGCAGGTTGATGATGCGCTGCAGGTCGGGCAAAAAGCCCATGTCAAGCATGCGATCGGCCTCGTCCATCACCAGGATCTGGGTCTGCGACAGGTTCACCGTCTTTTGCTGCACGTGGTCGAGCAGCCGGCCCGGGGTGGCGATCACGATCTCCACGCCGGCGCGCAATGCGGCCGTCTGCGGCGCCATGTCGATACCGCCGAACACCACGGTCGAGCGCAGCGGCGTGAAGCGCGAATAGGCCTTGACGTTCTCGGCCACCTGGTCGGCCAGCTCGCGGGTCGGCGTCAGGATCAGCGCGCGCACCGGATGGCGCGCCGGCGATACGCTGGTGCTGGCATAGGCCAGCAAGCGCTGGATGATCGGCAGCGAGAACCCGGCGGTCTTGCCGGTGCCGGTCTGCGCCGCGCCCATGACATCGCGTCCCTGCAGCACGACGGGGATCGCCTGTGCCTGGATCGGGGTGGGATGGACATAGCCTTGCTCGGCCAAGGCCTTCAGGATATCCGGCGAAAGGCCGAAATCTTCAAAGCGGACGGCGGGTGCAGTCGATGCTGCGGACGCGGACGTGGTGTCGGACATGGTTTATTGCGAACGGTGCGACAGCGCCGCGGCAGCCTGTACAACGGCTCCGATGCATGGGGTGCATGCGCACGGGTTCAATTGCTTTCAGTGTTGAAGAGTATTACGCGAGGCCGGGCCAAATCAACGCGGCGGCTCGCTTCGGATGATGCATCTGCTGACCGGGCCAGTACCTGTTCACACCGAATCTGTGCGTGCCAACGCGCAGAAGGCGCGCCGATGGTATTGCCCGGAAGATCGCTATTATACGCCGCATCGCAACAGGCTTCATGACAGTTTGGTGTCCGCCCCTGCGAAGGCGAGGCAAATCGGCAAAAACATTGCCATTTTGACATCGATATAGACATCCAAAAAAACCGGCGCCGCCCCGTCAAGGCCGCGGCGCCTGCTTCATTGGGCCGGGAAGCCAACCCGCCCGGATCAGCCGATGGTGACGTTGATATCGAGCAGACCGTCGACATGGCCTTCCAGCCGGTCGCCCTTGACCACCGCGCCCACGCCTTCCGGCGTGCCGGTGTAGATCAGGTCGCCCGGGAACAGCTCGACCAGGCCGGACAGGTAGGAAATGGTTTCCGCCACGCTCCAGATCAGGTCGGACAAATCGCCCTGCTGGCGCACTTCGCCATTGACCTTGAGCCAGACCGCGCCCTTGTCGGGATGGCCGACCTTGGATACCGGCAGCAGCGGCGCGCACGGCGCCGACTGGTCGAAGCCCTTGGCCATGTCCCAGGGACGGCCCAGCTTCTTGGCGGCGGCCTGGATATCGCGACGGGTCATGTCGAGCCCGACGGCATAGCCGAACACCAGTTCCAGCGCCTTTTCCACCGGCACGTCGCGCCCGCCCCGGCCCAATGCCACCACCATCTCGATCTCGTGGTGATAGTCGCTGGTGGCCGCCGGATAAGGCACCACCGAATCGGTCGGCACGATGGCGTCGGCCGGCTTCATGAAGAAGAATGGCGGTTCGCGGTCCGGGTCATGGCCCATCTCGCGGGCGTGGGCGGCGTAGTTGCGGCCGACGCAATAGATGCGGCGCACCGGGAAAGGATTGCCGCCAACCACGGGAATAGTGGGCTGGACAGGCGCGGGGATGGCGAAACTCATCGGGAAGACTCCGTAGTGGATGGTGGCCGGTCGAGCGGCCATTTCTGCATTTCTCAATCTATGACGGCGCGGCGCACTGGCGTCGCCTTGCCGGTGCCCAGTGTAAAAGAAAAGGCGCAGGGCTGCTTGGCACTGCCCTCACGGCCCTGCCGCCAATGCCGCCGGCCAGGAACCTGTTCCCGATCTCGCGCGGAAACAGGTTCCAAGATATAGGCGGCAATTCCGGCTGTAATCCGCTGGATAAAAAACGGCGAATTTGGGACACTTGCGGCAGCACAACGCGCGGCGCCGGGTATTGCCGGCCACTCCGCTTTTTTCATTGCAGCAGACCAAGCCTCCATATTCCTATGCGTCAACAAGCAAATGCCGCCACCATCCTGTTGCAACAGGCGCTGGCGCTGCATCAGAAGGGCCAGATGGCGCCCGCCGAAGCACTCTACAAAAAAGCGCTGGCCAAAGCGCCCGGCCACTTCGAAGCCAACTACCTGTACGGCATGCTCAAGCTGCACCAGGAGGATTGGGACGCTGCCGAAATGCAGTTGGGAAAAGCGATCAAACTCAATCCGCGGCACGTGGATACCTATTTCGACCATGCCGGCGCGCTGGAACACCTCGGCCGTGACCAGGATGCCGTCCAGAGCTACGACCGCGTCATCGAACTCAAGCCCGATTTCGCCGATGCCTTCATCAAACGCGCGCAGGTGCTGCGGCGGCTTGGGCGCAGCCGCGACGCCCTCGCGGACTGCGACAAGGCCGTGGCGATCGCGCCGGACAACGCCGAGGCCTGGTTCCAGCGCGGCAACTGCCAGTACGACCAGTTCAACTTCCGCGAATCCCAGGAAAGCTACAAGCGTGCGGTGGCGCTGCGGCCGGATTTCATCGAAGCGCTGTTCAACCTGGGCAATGCCCACAAGGACTTTTATCGTTTCGGCGATGCGCTCGAGGCCTATGACCGCGCGCTTGCCGCCGCCCCCGACTTCACCCAGGCGCATATCAACAGGGGTTACGTACTGTTCCGCCTGCACCGCCCCCATGAGGCGCTGGAAGCCTATGATCGCGCCCTGGCGCTGGACGACAGCTCCCATGACCTGTGGTTCAACCGCGCGGCGACGCTGGAAGAGCTGCGCCGCTTCGACGAAGCCAAGGAAAGCTATCGCCGGGCCCAGATGCTCGATCCGGCCACGAACTCGGCGCGCTGGAACGAGGCCTTGATGCAATTGCGCCAAGGCGACTTCCGCAACGGCTGGCAGCAGTACGAAGCCCGCTGGGAAACCCGGCAGATGCAAGACCAGCGGCGCAGCTTCCAGCAGCCCCTGTGGCTTGGCCAAGAATCCCTGCAAGGAAAAACCATCCTGCTGCATGCCGAACAAGGTTTCGGCGACACCTTGCAATTTGCGCGCTACGTGTCGGTAGTCGCGGCAAAAGGCGCCAAGGTCATCCTTGAGGTACAGCCGGCGCTGGAACGACTGATGCGCACTGTACCCGGCGTGAGCGAGGTAGTCGCCCGCGGCGGCGCGTTGCATCGCGCTTTCGATTTCCACTGCCCGCTGATGAGCTTGCCGCTGGCCTGCCAAACCTTTTCCGAAGACGCCATCCCGCGTGCGCCTTACCTGAGCACCGACCCCGGCCAATGGGCCGCTTGGCACCGGCGCCTGCCGCAAAACCGCGCCTTGCGCGTGGGGCTGGCCTGGTCCGGCAGCTCGCAGTCGACCGATCCCAGCGCGGTGGCCATCGATGCCATGCGTTCGGTTGCGTTTGCCGAGCTGGCCCCCATCGTGGAACTGGCGCGCAGCCGGGGCGGCGTCGAGTTCGTCTCGCTCCAGGTGGGCGAGGCTGCCGTCGCGCAGTTGCAAGCGCATCCGCTGCGCGACCGTGTGCACGACTTCTCCGCCCAGTTGACCGACTTTTCCGAAACCGCCGCACTGGTTGCCAATCTCGACCTGGTCATCAGCGTCGACACATCGGTGTGCCATCTCGCCGGCGCGCTGGGCAAGCCGGTCTGGCTGCTGGATCGCTTCAACGGCTGCTGGCGCTGGCAGGTCGACCGTACGGATTCGCCCTGGTACCAGAATTTCACCATCTTCCGCCAGGATACCCAAGGAGATTGGAGCGGCGTCGTAGCGCAAATGCAGGAAGCGCTGACGCTGCACCTTGCCGGCGAATAAGCCCGCAAACGCCATCGCGCCGGATCAGTCGCCGGGTTGCTTCCTGCAGGCAATCCGGCTTTTTCACGCCTCGCGCCAGCGGACTACCCATCGACCAGACGTGCGCCCGGAACCTGTGCCGGCATGCGGCCTCATAACAGGCAGGACAGGCAGGAAATTGGTTATCCTCTTCGTACCCTTTCGTATCTCTTGATACCTTTGACACAACATGGATGGCGGCGCCACCCACCGCCATCCCGCAACGACAAGGACCACGGGAATGCAGACTGGCCAACCGAGCAGCAACGCCACCACCCATGCCGGCCACGGCGAGCATGCCGACGGCCCGCGCCTGCTAGCCGATATCGGCGGCACCAACGCGCGCTTCGCCCTGGAACCCGGGCGGGGCCGCATCGAAGCCATCAAGACCCTGTCGGCTGCCGATTACCAGGAATTCACCGATGCCGTACAGGCCTACCTGCAACAAGCCGGCCAGCCGCCGGTACGGCATGCGGTAGTGGCCATCGCCAATCCGGTGCAAGGCGACCAGATCAAGATGACCAACCATGACTGGGCGTTCTCGATCGAAGCGGCGCGCCAATTGCTGCGCCTGGACACGCTGCTGCTGGTCAACGATTTCACCGCGCTGTCGATGGCGGTGCCGCGCTTGGCCGCATCCGAACTGCAGCAAGTGGGCGCAGGCCAGGCCGTAGCCGGCAGCCCCATCGGCCTGGTCGGCGCGGGCACCGGCCTGGGCGTGGGCGGCCTGGTATATGGCGGGGAGCGCTGGCTGCCGCTGGCCAGCGAAGGCGGGCATGTGTCCTTCTCGCCGGCCAATCCGCGTGAGGCCGCAATTCTTGCCTATGGCTGGCGTACTTACGAGCATTTGTCGGCCGAGCGGCTGGTATCGGGGCCGGGGCTGGAACTGATCCACCAGGCGCTGCGCGACATCGAAGGGCTGCCAAGCGAAGCGCTCAAGGCGGAACAGATCGTGGAACGCGGCCTGCGGCAAGGCGATCCGCACTGCAAGGAAACCGTCGATATTTTCTGCAGCATGCTCGGCACCGTGGCGGCCAACCTGGCGCTCACGCTGGGCGCGCTGGGCGGCATCTACATCGGCGGCGGCGTGGTGCCGCATCTGGGCGATTACTTCGCGCGTTCGCCGTTCCGCCCGCGTTTCGAGAACAAGGGGCGCATGTCGGCGCTGACAAGAAAGATCCCGACCTTCGTGATTACCGCCGACTATCCGGCCTTCATCGGGGTGTCCGCCATCCTCGGAGACAAGCTGGGCGACAAGCGCGCTGCATAACCGAAGCTAGCGGGCCGAATGCGCGGCACACCAACGTTGCCTGAGGTTCAAGGCGTTTGGCAGGCGATGTAGACGACGGGAGAGAAGAAAGAGAAGAGGCGAGCCTTGTCTGCGGCACTTGCGGGAAATGGCTGTGGCTGCTTCGTTCCCGACCTGACCAGGTTGACCATGCCACAATGCGCAGGGGCCCGCCGGGGCGAATTGTACTCCATTTCACACTGCCCCGGCCAGCGAATTCGGCATCCCGCCTGCGCCACAATGAAAAGCCGCGCAAATTGTTTATACAATTGCGCGGCTTTTTCAGTCGATGGCCATGCGGCCGATCAGATCCCCAACTGCTGCCAGATATCGTCCACGCGGCGCTTGACCTCGTCGCTCATGGCGATGGGCGTGCCCCACTCGCGGCTGGTTTCGCCCGGCCATTTGTTGGTGGCATCGATGCCCATCTTGCTGCCCAAACCGCTGATGGGCGAGGCGAAGTCGAGATAGTCGATCGGCGTGTTATCCACCATCACCGTATCGCGTACCGGATCGACCCGCGTGGTGATGGCCCAGATCACTTCCTTCCAGTCGCGGATATCGACGTCCTCGTCCACCACCACGATGAACTTGGTGTACATGAACTGGCGCAGGAAACTCCACACGCCGAACATCACGCGCTTGGCATGGCCGGCATACGACTTCTTCATCTGCACCACCGCCATGCGGTAGCTGCAGCCTTCGGGCGGCAAGTAGAAATCGGTAATTTCGGAGAACTGCTTCTGCAGCAGCGGCACGAACACCTCGTTCAAGGCCACGCCCAGCACCGCCGGTTCGTCGGGCGGCTTGCCGGTATAGGTCGAATGGTAGATGGCGTCGCTGCGCATGGTGATGCGGTCGATGGTGAAGACCGGGAACCAGTCCTGCTCGTTGTAATAGCCGGTGTGGTCGCCATAGGGGCCTTCGAGCGCGTGCTCATAGCCCGAAGGATGGTCTGCATCCGGATAGATATGCCCTTCCAGCACGATTTCGGCTGAGGCCGGCACGCGCAACTCGCTGCCCATGGCCTTGACCAGCTCGGTGCGGCTGCCGCGCAGCAGGCCGGCGAACTGGTATTCGGACAGGCTGTCCGGCACCGGCGTCACCGCTCCTAATATAGTGGCGGGATCGGCGCCCAGGGCGACCGCCACCGGATAAGGCTGGCCGGGGTTGGCGATGCAATGCTCGCGGAAATCGAGCGCGCCGCCGCGATGCGCCAGCCAGCGCATGATCACCTTGTTCGGGCCCAGCACCTGCTGGCGATAGATCCCCAGATTCTGGCGTTTCTTGTGCGGCCCCTTGGTAATCACCAGGCCCCAGGTAATCAGCGGCGCCACGTCGCCCGGCCAGCAATGCTGGATGGGCAGACGCGAGAGGTCGACATCCCGGCCTTCCCACACCACATCCTGGCAAGGCGCCGAACTGCGCTCCTTGGGCGCCATGTCCCATAGCGACTTGACCAGCGTCCCCAGGCCCAGCACATCCTTGAAACCCTTGGGCGGCTCCGGCTCTTTCAGGCGCGCCAGCAAGTGGCCGATACGGCGCAATTCCCCGATATCTTCAGCGCCCATGCCCAATGCGACCCGGTGCGGAGTACCGAAAAGATTCGCTAAGACCGGGATATTTTTCTCATCCACACGCTCAAAAAGGAGCGCCGGACCTTCCGCCCGGAGCGTGCGATCGCAGATCTCGGTCATCTCCAGATGGGAGGAAACAGGCAGGGATATGCGCTTTAATTCGCCTTTTTGTTGCAATTTGGAAATAAAATCGCGCAGATCCGTGTATTTCATACTTTTTAACAAATTTCTTTTTGCATGACAGCCGGCTCAGGTATCCCCGGCAAACGCTTGATTCTATTGATTTTTGAAGAAAGGCCACGCTGAAAATGAGACACAAAAGTTATGAAAAACAGTTTTTATAGTATTGACTCGATATAAAGTGACTTCTACAATGCGCCCACCCTAAACGAAAGGGCGTGAGCCAAGAAGCTCAACAGGCTTGAAACAATCACAACAAGCTTGCAAGGTATCCAGGGACCGGGGTCCCAGCAACACAAAGAAGTGTCATCCAAGGCGTCAGCCTTACTCCCCGAAACATCGTCATCCGACGGCACGGCCAGCAGGCCTCGCGGATGACTACTTGCCGTAACGCCTTGCGACGGTAACGTAATAGATTGCAGCAACGCCAGTCCAGCTATCCGGTCTCCACTTCTTGGCCGGCGAGCCCTGTATTTGCCGCAATAACGCAGGAGGTTCAATGTCTAACCAAGCTACCGAGGCGCCTTTAGCAGGCGCCCCGCAGATGGTTCAGCGTGCCGCGCTCTGGAATGCATCCCTGAACGCGCGCATTGGTCAATTTTTCAGCGTTGCCCACCGTGCAATCACGGTACTCGGCATCGCCGCCCTGTTCGTACTCGGGCTGATGTTCTTCAATCCGGACCTGGCCGACAAGCTGATCAGCATGTCGCCCTTCTCGGATTCGGCCGACGACGTGCAAACAGCCGACGCAGTGGCTGTGCCGCCGCTGGCCGAACTGATGTCGCCGGCGGCGCCGGTTCCCACCATTCCGGTGATCGCTGGGGCTGCCGCAACGGCGTCGGCAACCGGCCCGGCAATGTCGGCAGAAGACCGCCAGCTGCTGGGCACGCCTCGCCAGCAGAAGCTGGTGACCAGCTGGCTGGCCAAGCGTTACCGCGTGGCCAACGATGCCGCCGACATGCTGGTATCGGCCACTTACCTGACGGCACGCGACATCAAGCTCGACCCGCTGCTGATCCTGTCGGTGATCGCCATCGAGTCCCGCTTCAATCCCTTCGCCGAAAGCCCGATGGGCGCGCAGGGCCTGATGCAGGTGATGTCCAAGGTGCACCATGACAAGTTCCAGGACCTGGGCGGCATCAAGGCAGCCCTGAATCCGGTTGCCAACATCCGTGTCGGCTCGCAGATCCTGAAAGAATACGTGACCCGCGGCGGCTCCATCGAAGCCGGCCTGAAGTCCTACGTCGGCGCGGCTGACATGGCCAACGACGGCGGCTACGGCGTGAAGGTGCTGTCCGAATACCAGAACCTGAAGCAAGTGGCGATGGGGAAGAACGTGTCGATCTACACCACCGCGACCGTGAAGCTGCCGCCGGCAGCCCCGGCGGTCTCCGCCAGCGCCGAGCCCAAGCCGGCAGCCGCAAACAACGTTGCCTCGGCATCTGCCGCCAAGCCGCGGACGGAAGAACAACTCGCTGCCTTATGAGCGTGTTGCGCTTGAATATTACCGGTATTCAAAACGCAAAAAAGGAGCCTTCGGGCTCCTTTTTCTTTTCCGGCTGCCAACGCCTCGGCAGCTGACGCCCTCGATATCCTCAGGCCGCCGCCTTGCGGCTGGCGAAGAAGGTTTTCAGGCGCGCCACCGCCTCCTGCAGGTTTTCCATCGACGTCGCATACGACAAGCGGATATAGCGGCGCGCAGTAAAGGGGCCGAAATCCAGGCCCGGCACCAGTACCACGCCGGCTTCATTGAGCATGTCGAGCGTCAGCCGGTCGGCATCGTCGGACAGCGCACTGCAATCGGCGTAGACATAGAAAGCGCCGTCCGGCACCACCGGCACCTTGAAGCCCAGGCTTTCCAGCGCCGGCACGATATAGTCGCGGCGGCGCTTGAACTCCGCCTTGCGCTCTTCATAGATGGCGATCGACTGGGCAGAGAAGCAAGCCACACCGGCATGCTGGGCAATCGATGAGGCGCAGATGAACAAGTTCTGCGCCAGCTTCTCGATCTGCGGCACCAAGGCCGGCGGCAGCACCAGCCAGCCCAGGCGCCATCCGGTCATGTTGAAGTACTTGGAGAAGCTGTTGATCACCACCACGTCCTCGCCCAGCGACAGCGCCGAGAACGGCGTTCCCTCATACGACAGGCCCTGGTAGATCTCATCGACGATGGTGAAGCCGCCGCGCTCGCGCACTTCGGCCACAATGTCGCGCAATTCCCCGGGCAGGATGGAAGTGCCGGTCGGATTGGACGGCGAAGCCAGCAGCACGCCACGGGTGGCCTGGCTCCAGTGCTCGCGCACCATCTGCGCGGAAAGCTGGAAGCGGTGTTCCGGGCCGCTGGCGATCAGCTTGGCCTGGCCTTCGAAAGCCGCGACGAAATGACGGTTGCAAGGATAGCTGGGGTCGGGCATCAACACTTGCGCGTCCTTCTCCACCAGCGTGGCACAGGCCAGCAACAAGGCCGCCGAGGCGCCGGCCGTGACCACGATGCGCTCGGGCGCGATCTCCAGTCCGTAGACGCTGCGGTAATGGTCGGAAATCGCCTGCCGCAATTGCGGCAAGCCGGTCGCCGAGGTGTACTGCATCTTGCCGTCGGCCATGGCGCGCGTGGCGGCTTCCACCACCGCCGGCGGCGCGGTGAAGTCGGGTTCGCCGATGCCCATGTGGATGATATGGCGCCCCTGCTGCTCCAGCACGGCGGCCTTCTTGGCCAGCTCCATGACGTGGAAGGGGGCGATGTTATTGAGGCGGGAGGCGAGTTCGTTCAGGCTCATGGGAAATCCGGAAAGCGGGTGGCGCGCCTGGGCGGCAGCGCATGCAACAGAGATGGTGCGGCCGGGCGGCCACCCGGCTTGACGCCGGCCGCCCGAGGCGCCGCGCCGCGAACAAGTGCTTAGCGGCGGCCGGCGCCGACTTCGGTGGCACGCACTTGCGCCGCAAAGCGATCGAGCACGCCGTTGACATACTTGTGGCCGTCGATGCCGCCGAAAGACTTGGTCAATTCCACGGCCTCGTTGATCACCACTTTGTAGGGAATCTCGATGTGGTGCTGCAGTTCGTAGGCGCCGATCAGCAACGCGGCATGCTCTACCGGCGACAGTTCCTTGATGGAGCGGTCGATCAGCGGCGCCAGGCCGGCGCGCAATGCCTGGGCATCGCGGATGGCGCCGTTGAGCAGCGTGTCGAAGTGTTCGGCGTCAGCTTTGTCGAAACCGTGCGCTTCGCGGATGTGTGCTTCGATTGCGCCGCTGTCCTCATGGTTGAGCAGCCACTGGTACAAGCCCTGCAACGCGAACTCGCGCGCCCGGTGGCGCGGTGTGCGATTCTTGTTCGAATTGGCGTGTTGAGATTTGTTCGACATGATGAATGCGGCGCGAAGCCGTGAATGCTTTACTTGAATGAATACTTGAAACTGCCGGAAAAAACCGCCGCGCTGCTGCCTGTGCAGCGGCGCGGCAACGGCTTATTCCTCTTCGTCGGTCGCCTGGCCCAGCTCTTCCAGGACGATCGACAGGTTCGCCATTTCGACCGCAACGCGGGCCGCGTCGGCGCCCTTCTCGGCCATGCGCACTTCAGCCTGCTCGTCGTTCTCGGTGGTCAGCACGGCGTTGGCGATGGGCACGCCGAAATCCAGCGCGATGCGGCTGATGCCGGCGCCCGATTCGTTGGAAACCAGCTCGAAGTGGTAGGTTTCGCCGCGAATCACCGCGCCCAGCGCGATGAGCGCGTCGAACTGCTCGGTCTCCGCCATCTTCTGCAGGGCCAGCGGGATTTCCAGGGCGCCCGGCACGGTGACGTGCAGGATGTCCTCGTCGGCTACCCCCAGATGCTTCAATTCGGCCAGGCAGGCCGCCAGCAGGCCATGGCAGACGTCTTCATTGAAGCGCGCCTGCACGATGCCGATGCGCAAGCTTTCGCCATTCAAATCCGCTTCAAAAGTTCCAATGGTCATGGCTTTTCCTTATTAGGTTGTTGACTTGCGTGATTGCTGATCTTGGTCGTTCCGTACTACTTATACGCCATCGCGCGCCTGGTAACCGGTGACTTCCAGCTTGAAGCCTGCCATCGACGGCATCTTGCGCGGACTGGCCAGGAGCTTCATCTTGCACACGCCCAAATCCTTCAGGATCTGGGCGCCGATGCCATAGGTGCGCAAATCCAGGCGGTCGGCGCGCAGCGGCTTGGCGGCATTGGCGCCGCCAACCTGGTTGAGCGCACCGAACTGGTCGAACATCTGCTGGGCCGATTCTTCGCAATTGAGCAGCACCACCACGCCGCCCGGCGCGGCCTGCACCGCCTTCATGGCGGCTGCCAGGTTCCACGAGTGGGTGGTGACTTCGGACTCCAGCAAATCGAGGATGGACACCGGCTGGTGTACCCGCACCAGGGTTTCCTGGCCAGGCTGGATCTCGCCATGCACCAGCGCCAGATGCGCGCCGCCGGATGGCGTGTCGCGATAGGCGATGGCCTTGAAGTTGCCGTGCACGGTCTGCATGTCGCGTTCGGCCACGCGCTCGATGATGCTCTCGTTGCGGCTGCGGTAATGGATCAGGTCGGCAATCGTGCCGATCTTCAGGCTGTGCTTCTCGGCGAACTCCATCAGGTCCGGCAGGCGCGCCATGGTGCCGTCGTCCTTCAGGATCTCGCAGATCACGGCGGCCGGCGTCAGCCCGGCCAGGGCGGTCAGGTCGCACCCGGCTTCGGTGTGGCCGGCGCGCATCAGCACACCGCCCTTTTGCGCGCGCAGTGGAAAGATATGGCCCGGGTTCACCAGGTCCGACGGCTTGGCGTGCTTGGCCGCGGCTACCTGGATGGTGCGCGCGCGGTCGGCGGCGGAAATACCGGTGGTCACGCCCTCGGCCGCCTCGATCGAGACGGTGAAGTTGGTGCCGAACTGCGTACCGTTGCGGCTGGCCATCATCGGCAGGTCGAGCTGGTCGCAATGTTCTTCGGTGAGCGTCAGGCATACCAGGCCGCGCGCATGCGTAACCATGAAATTGATGGCTTCCGGCGTGACGAAATCGGTCGCCAGGATCAGATCGCCTTCGTTTTCGCGATCTTCTTCGTCGACCAGGATCACCATGCGTCCGGCACGGAGTTCGGCGACGATTTCTTCTGTTGTAGCGAGTGGCATATGATTTTCTTTTCCCATCTGGAACCCGCTATTTTAAAGGATTGCGGGCGTCCTCACCCTGCCTGTAGCGTGCTTTGCCGCGATTTATTGATCCTGGATGGCCTGCGTGCGCGCCAACGCTTCCTGTAACAGGGCCGGATCGCCCAGCGCCAGCCTCTTCGAGTCCGACAACGTCTGGCGGAAGGCGCGCGCGCCGGGCACGCCGGCCAGCAGGCCCAGCATATGGCGGGTCATGCTGTTGAGGCGCAGGCCGCGGCCATTGTCACCGTGCAATGCCAGCTGGCGTTGCATGTATGGCAGCATGGCGGCGATCACCTGTTCGCGGCTCGGCTGGCGGCCGCCGTCCAGGGTCGGGTAATAGCGCGCGTCGAAACCGGCCATCAGGTAAGGGTTATGGTAAGCCTCGCGGCCCAGCATGACGCCGTCCACGTGCTGCAAATGCTCGTCGATCTCGGCCACGGTCTTGATGCCGCCATTGATCAGGATTTCCAGTTCCGGGAAATCTTTCTTCAACTGGTAGGCATAGTCGTACTTCAAGGGCGGAATCTCGCGGTTTTCCTTCGGGCTCAGGCCCTTCAGGATGGCGTTGCGCGCGTGCACGATGAATGTCTTGCAACCCGCTTCGGCGATGGCGCCGACGAAATCGCGCACGAAATCATACGATTGCACGTCGTCGATGCCGATACGGTGCTTCACGGTGACGTCGATCGACACCGCGTCGCGCATGGCCTTGACACAATCGGCCACCAGCGCCGGCTCGCCCATCAGGCAAGCGCCGAACGCTCCCTTTTGTACGCGCTCGGACGGGCAACCGCAGTTCAGATTGATCTCGTCATAGCCCCATTGCTCGCCCAGCTTCGCGCTATGCGCCAGGTCGGCCGGCTCGCTGCCGCCCAGTTGCAAGGCGACCGGGTGCTCTTCCTCGTTGAAATCGAGATGGCGCGGCACGTCGCCATGCAGCAGCGCGCCGGTGGTCACCATCTCGGTGTACAACCAGGTGTGGCGCGTGATCTGGCGATGGAAGACGCGGCAGTGCCGGTCGGTCCAATCCATCATCGGGGCCACGCTGACAGTGCGTGGGGGCAAGTGTTTCTTCATGTGCTAAAGGATCGTAATCCGTAAATCGTTTCGGCTGCCGATGGGCGATCCGGCGCGCCGCATCTCCAGTGTCTGCGATGGCATGACGGGCTGCAAGCAGGCGCCGCCGGCGGTCAATCGCCGGCCATGCACAGGGCAAATCGGCGGGCAAATAGAAAGCCCGCAAGGCTTTCGCGTTGCGGGCTGGTGTCCCCTCTATCCTCTGTGAGATAGGATTTTTATACTGCGGACACGATTCTGCACCACAAACCGACAGCCGTCATTTCGCAATGCACAAAAATAGTGCCATGGAAATAAAACCAGCCATGCCGCCTGCGGAAATGGCCTTCCCGCGGTAACCAGGCAGCTTGATATCAATCGTTGCCACTCCAACCACAAGACCCTATGCGCTGGGCACGTGCACGGGGAAACAAGGCAAACGCGGCAAAAAAAAAGCCCACAACCGAAGTTGCGGGCTTGAATCCAATTCTTTAGGAGGAAATTGGAGGAGACAGGTGTAACTATATGGCAGCGCATCATAGCTGTCTGCTTTATTGTGCTGATATCTGGTATTCACAAAAAAGATATCAGCCCAGACCTGCCCCGCTCCAACGGCAACCGCACGCAGCTGCCATTTCCCCGCATCAAATCGATTCTTCGCGCGACGCCTTCTTGCGCTCGTGTTCCTTCAGGTGACGCTTGCGCAGGCGAATGCTCTTCGGCGTGACTTCAACTAGCTCGTCATCCTCGATGAATTCGACGGCGTATTCCAGGTTCAGCTCGATCGGCGGCACCAGGCGCACTGCTTCGTCGGTGCCGGAAGCACGCACGTTGGTCAGCTGCTTGCCCTTGATCGGGTTCACCACCAGGTCGTTGTCGCGCGAGTGGATGCCGATGATCATGCCTTCGTAGACCGGGTCGTTGTGGCTGACGAACATGCGGCCGCGATCCTGCAGCTTCCACAATGCGTAGGCCACGGCGGCGCCGTCGTCCTGCGAGATCAGCACGCCGTTGCGGCGGCCGGCCAGTTCACCCTTGGTGGTATCGACCGGCTTGTAGTCGTCGAACACGTGGCTCATCAGGCCGGTGCCGCGGGTCAGGGTCATGAATTCGCCCTGGAAGCCGATCAGGCCACGCGCCGGGATGTGGTATTCCAGGCGCACACGGCCCTTGCCGTCCGGTTCCATGTTCTGCAGGTCGCCGCGGCGGCGGCCCAGTTCTTCCATCACGCCGCCCTGGTGGGTTTCTTCGACGTCCACGGTCAGGTTCTCGTACGGTTCTTCGCGCACGCCGTCAACCATGCGGAACACCACGCGCGGACGCGACACGGCCAGTTCGAAGCCTTCGCGGCGCATGTTCTCGATCAGGATGGTCAGGTGCAGTTCGCCGCGGCCCGACACTTCGTAGGTCGAGTCGTCGTTCTCGGCCTGCACCACGCGCAGCGCCATGTTGGACTTCAGTTCCTTCTCCAGGCGGTCGCGGATCTGGCGGGTGGTGACGAACTTGCCTTCGCGGCCGGCCAACGGCGAGGTGTTGACCATGAAGTTCATGGTCAGGGTCGGTTCGTCGACCTTCAGCATCGGCAGGCCGTTGGGCGCGTCCGGCGCACAGATGGTGGAGCCGATGCCGATTTCCTCGATACCGTTGATCAGCACGATGTCGCCGGCCAGCGCTTCATCGACCAGCACGCGTTCCAGGCCCTTGAAGGTCAGCACCTGGTTGATACGGGCCTTGGTCGGCTTGTCTGTCGGACCGTTCATCCAGACCACGTCCTGGCCGCCCTTGACGCGGCCGGCGAGGATACGGCCGACGCCGATCTTGCCGACGTAGGACGAGTATTCCAGCGAAGTGATCTGCAGTTGCAGCGGCGCGTCCGGATCGTCCTTGCGCGCCGGCACGTACTTCAGGATGGCATCGAACAGCGGTTCCATGCTGCCGCTGCGCGCTTCCGGATCCAGGCTGGCGTAACCGTTCAGGCCCGAAGCGTAGATCACCGGGAAGTCCAGCTGCTCTTCGGTCGCGCCCAGCTTGTCGAACAGTTCGAAGGTGGCGTTGATGGCCCACTCGGCGCGCGCGCCCGGACGGTCGATCTTGTTGAGGACCACGATGGGCTTCAGGCCCAGCGCCAGCGCCTTGCGAGTGACGAAACGGGTCTGCGGCATCGGGCCTTCCTGGGCATCCACCAGCAGCAGCACGCTGTCGACCATCGACAGCACGCGCTCGACCTCGCCGCCGAAGTCGGCGTGGCCCGGGGTATCGACGATGTTGATGTGGGTGCCCTTGTACTCCACCGCGCAGTTCTTCGACAGGATGGTGATGCCGCGTTCCTTTTCGATGTCGTTCGAATCCATCACGCGGTTATCGACCTGCTGGTTGTCGCGGAAGGTGCCGGACTGGCGCAGCAGTTGGTCGACCAGGGTGGTTTTGCCGTGGTCAACGTGGGCAATGATGGCGATGTTGCGAATTGCGCGGATATTGTTTGACATGGTGAATGTAGGTTGATGCCGATTCTTGGAAGGCGCGCATTATAGCATGCTGCGTCGCATGAAATTTAAAAAGACCTGTATTTTCAACGGCTTGCCGCCCCTTCGCGACAACCGCGAAGGAGCGGCAAAAACCGCTTTACTGCCCATTTGCATCCCCGGCCTGCGCACCTGCTCAGGCGGTGGACACCAATCGTTCCGGCGCCAGGATGGCGTATTCCTGCAACAAGCCGGTGCCCAACAGGCAACCGTCGGAAACGCGGTACACCCGCACCCGGCCGGCTTGCTCCGGCACTGCCACGCTTTCCTTGCCCAGGGCCAGTCGCTGTCCGTGCAAAAAACGACGCGCCAGTTCATCCGGCAGCTGTACGGCGGCAAAACTCTGCAGCAAGCCGTCCACCGGCAACAACATGTCCTTGCGCTGCGCCAGCTCGCCGGCCGCGTCGAGTTGCTCCAGCGTCACCGCGCCTGCCAGCGTCAGCGGGCCGACACCGGTGCGGCGCAATGCGTTCAGGTGCGCGCCGCAACCCAGCGCCTGGCCGATGTCCTCGCCCAGCACGCGAATATACGTCCCTTTGCTGCAGGTGACGCGAATGGTCAGCATCGGCGCCTGGTAGGCCAGCATTTCCAGATGATGGATGGTGACCGCGCGCGCCTCCCGCTCCAGCGTAATGCCGGCGCGCGCGTATTCGTACAAAGGCTTGCCGTCGCGTTTCAGGGCGGAATGCATGGGCGGCACCTGGAGGATGTCGCCGCGATACCGCGCCAGCGCCGCTTCAATCTGTGCGGCCCCGACCTCGACGGCATGCTCGCCGATGACCTGCCCTTCGGTATCGCCGGTATCGGTCTTGATGCCAAGGTGGACGACGGCCTCGTAGGTCTTGTCGGCCTCCAGCAAATCTTGCGAGAACTTGGTGGCCTCCCCGAAGCACAGCGGCAACAGGCCGGTGGCGAACGGATCAAGGGTGCCGGTATGCCCGGCCTTGGGCGCATTGAGCATGCGCTTGGCGCGGATCAGGGCGTCGTTGCTGGAGAGGCCCGCCGGCTTGTCCAGCAGCAGCACGCCGTGCACCGGCATACGCGGTGGGCGCGGCACGCGCGCCGCCGGAGCCGGGCGTTGCTTGCGCTCGCCATCCTGCTCTTGCGTTGCCTGGGGGGAGGACGATCCGTGCGCCGGTATGTTGTCTGCCATGTGATGGACGGACGGCCTGTGAGCTGCGTCGAGCGCCAGGCGATGCCGGGCATGCGCGGCCGGGCCGGCCGATTGATATGTCAATGAATGCCGCGGTCCTTGACCGCGCGCGGCATAGGACGCCAAGCCTCAGGCTTCGTCGTCCGCGTCCTTGGCGCGCGTGGCATTGGCTTCGTCGATCAGGCGCGACATTTCAATGCCGCGCGCGGTCGAGTTGTCGTGCACGAAATGCAGTTCCGGCAAGGTATGGATAGTCAGCCTGCGGCCCAATTGGGTCCGCAGGAACCCTGCCGCCTTGCGCAGGCCGGCCAGCGTGTTCTTCACCGCCTCAGGATTGTCCACCAGCGTGGTGAAGAAAATCTTGGCGTGCGCGTAGTCAGGCGTGACCTGCACTTCGGTAATGGTGATCATCCCTACGCGCGGATCCTTCAATTCGAAGGCGATCAATTCCGCCAGATCGCGCTGGATCTGGTCGGCGACGCGCAAGCCGCGCCCGGGGATGGATTTGCTGTGTTTTGCCATTGTTCAAAAAAACAATCCGCCGGTGGCTGCGCGGGAAACTCTCCCGCATTGCTGCGACGGATGTTGCTGTTGCTTGTGGAAGCGCGTTGCCAGCGCGGCCGCCGACGGGACGATCCCGCCGGGCGGCCCCGGAATTACAGCGTACGCGCCACTTCCTGCACTTCGAAGATCTCGAGCTGGTCGCCCACTTCGATGTCGTTGTAGCCCTTGAGCGAGAGACCGCACTCGAAGCCCGACTTGACTTCCTTGACGTCGTCCTTGAAGCGCTTGAGCGAATCCAGTTCGCCGGTCCACACCACCACGTTGTTGCGCAGCAGGCGGACTTGGGAACCGCGCTTGACCAGGCCTTCGAGCACGTAGCAGCCGGCGATCGAGCCGACCTTGCTGACCACGAACACCTGGCGGATTTCCACCAGGCCCAGCGCCTGTTCGCGCTTTTCCGGCGCCAGCATGCCCGACATCGCCGCCTTCACCTCGTCCACCGCATCGTAAATGATGTTGTAGTAGCGGATGTCGACGCCGTTGGCTTCGGCCAGCTTGCGCGCGGAGGCGTCGGCACGGGTGTTGAAGCCGATGATGACCGCCTTCGATGCCACCGCGAGGTTGACGTCGTTTTCGGTGATGCCGCCGACTGCCGCATGCACCACCTGGACGCGCACTTCGGCGTTCGACAGTTTCTGCAGCGACTGCACCAGCGCTTCCTGCGAACCTTGCACGTCGGTCTTGATGATCATCGGCAGGTTCTTGACCTCGCCTTCGCTCATCTGTTCGAACATGTTCTCCAGCTTGGCGGCCTGCTGCTTGGCCAGCTTGACGTCGCGGAACTTGCCCTGGCGGAACAGGCCGATTTCGCGCGCCTTGCGCTCGTCGGTCATGACCAGCACTTCTTCACCGGCCGACGGCACTTCCGTCAGGCCCTGGATTTCGACCGGGATCGACGGGCCGGCTTCGCTGATGTTCTTGCCGTTCTCGTCCAGCATGGCGCGCACGCGGCCATAGGCGGAACCGGCCAGCACGACATCGCCGCGCTTCAAGGTACCGGACTGCACCAGGATCGTCGCCACCGGGCCGCGGCCCTTGTCCAGCTTGGCTTCGATCACCAGGCCGCGGGCCGGCACGTCGACCGGCGCGGTCAGTTCCAGCACTTCGGCTTGCAGCAGCACGTTTTCCAGCAGCGAGTCGATGCCTTCGCCGGTCTTGGCCGATACCGCGATGAACGGAGCGTCGCCGCCGTATTCTTCCGGCACCACTTCTTCCGCGATCAGTTCCTGCTTGACGCGGTCGGGATTGGCGCCCGGCTTGTCGATCTTGTTGATTGCCACCACCAGCGGCACGCCGCCAGCCTTGGCGTGGGCAATCGCTTCCTTGGTCTGCGGCATCACGCCGTCGTCGGCCGCCACCACCAGGATGACGATGTCGGTCGCCTTGGCGCCGCGGGCACGCATCGCGGTAAACGCTTCGTGGCCCGGGGTATCCAGGAAGGTGATCATGCCGCGCGGGGTTTCCACGTGGTATGCGCCGATGTGCTGGGTAATGCCGCCGGCTTCGCCCGACGCCACCTTGGTGCGGCGGATGTAGTCCAGCAGCGAGGTCTTGCCGTGGTCGACGTGGCCCATCACGGTCACCACCGGAGCGCGCGGCAGCGCTTCCGCGTCGGTATGCTCTTCGCCTTCGACCAGCAATGCTTCCGGATCGTCCAGCTTGGCGGCATGCGCGCGGTGGCCCATTTCCTCGACCACGATCATCGCGGTTTCCTGGTCCAGCACCTGGTTGATGGTGACCATCTGGCCCAGCTTCATCAAGTGCTTGATGACCTCGGAAGCCTTGACCGCCATCTTGTGCGCCACTTCGGCCACGGTGATGGTTTCCGGCACGTACACGTCGTGCACCACGGCTTCGGTCGGCACTTGGAAATTGCTTTCGCGCTGGTCGTCGCTATGCGAATGGCGGCGGCCCTTGGGGCCCGAGCGCCAGCCGTCGCGGCCACCGCCGGCGCCAGTCGCGCCGCGGGCCTTCATGCCGGTGCCGCGCTTCTTGGCGTCGTCCTGCCAGGTCGAGGAGACATTGGCCGACTTGATCGACTTCTTGTCCGCCGCGACTGCCGGTTTCTTGTCCGCCGGCTTGTCGCCCGGCTTCTTGTCGGCCGGCTTGTGCAACGTGCCTTCCGATGTCTTGGCCGCGGCGGCCGGCGCCGGTTCCGGCGCCTTCACGACCCGGCGCGGCGCATTCATCATGGCCTTGATCTGCGCCACTTCGTCTTCCACCGCCTTGCGCGCGCGCTCGGCGGCGGCAGCGCGTTCGGCGGCTACCTTGGCGGCCTCGGCCGCCTTCTTCTTGGCTTCTTCGGCCGCAGCGCGCTTCTTCTCTTCCTCAGCCGGATTCGGCGCGGCCTGCGCGGCCTGCGCGCCAGCCTTGGCCTTCTCGGCTTCAATGGCGGCCTCGGCGGCCGCACGGGCGGCTTCCGCCTCGGCGGCCTCACGGGCGCGCTGCTGCTCCAGTTCGGCAGCCTGGGCCTGGGCGGCACGTTCGGCCTCCAGTTGCGCCAGACGCTCTTCCTGCGCCTTCAGTTCTGCCTGGCGGCGAGCTTCCTCTTCCTGACGCGCCTGCACCTGGTCCGGGGTTTCGGCCTGCTCGTGCGGAACCGCCGCGGCGCGCGCCGAAGTTTCCTCCGGCGTCGGTTCGTCGCGTTTGATGAAAGTGCGCTTCTTGCGCACTTCCACCTGGATCGTGCGCGATTTGCCGGTCGCATCGGCCTGCTTGATCTCGGTGGTTTCCTTGCGGGTCAACGTGATCTTTTTCTTCTCGCCTTCCGGCGAGGCGCCACGCGAACGGCGCAGGTGTTCAAGCAGGCGGTCCTTGTCTTCCTTCGACAGGGAATCGGATGCGGAGCTCTTTTCGACGCCGGCCGAACGCAGCTGGGTCAACAGCAGGTCGGCGGGCATTTTCAGCTCGGTGGCAAATTGGGCAACGTTGGTACTCGCCATTCAGTCCTCTTTTCTATGTGGCTCGGCAGATGATGTGAAGTGATGCAAAGCCTCAACGGGCTTCGGTCGCACTCCATGCCTTGGCCTGCAACGCCTTGGCGCGCTCATCGTATTTGGCATCGATGAGCTTCATTTCATCGTCGGTCACATCTTCAAATGCATTTTCAATCAGTTGGCGCGCGCGCTCGGACGGCAGGGCCAGGATCGCGCCGAACTCGTCATACGCCAGGCCGGCGAAGGCCGCCAGCGTCTTCACGCCGGCCTGGCCCAGCTTGCCGGCCAGCACACGGTCCAGGCCGTCGAAATTGATCAGTTCCTCGTCCATGCCTTCCAGGCCTTCTTCGGAAGCGATCGCTTCGGTTACCAGGGCATCGCGGGCGCGGTTGCGCAGCTCGTTGACGGTCTCTTCGTCGAACGATTCGATCTCGAGCATCTCGTTGATCGGCACGTAGGCGATTTCTTCCAGGGTCGAGAAGCCTTCCTCGACCAGGATGTCGGCCACTTCCTGGTCGACGTCCAGCTTTTCCATGAACAGCGTGCGGATCGCCGCGGTTTCCAGCGCCGACTTGTCGGCCGATTCCTCGGCGGTCATGATGTTGATCTGCCAGCCGGTCAGCTCCGCTGCCAGGCGCACGTTCTGGCCGCCGCGGCCGATGGCGATGGCCAGGTTTTCCTCGTCAACCACCACGTCCATGGCGTGCTTTTCCTCATCCACCACGATCGAGGTGACGTTGGCCGGGGCCAGTGCGCCGATGACGAATTGCGCCGGATCTTCCGACCACAGCACGATGTCCACGCGCTCGCCGCCCAGCTCGCCGGTGACGGCCTGCACGCGCGAACCGCGCATGCCCACGCAGGTGCCGATCGGGTCGATGCGCTTGTCGGCGGTAAATACCGCGATCTTGGCGCGCACGCCCGGATCGCGCGCGGCCGACTTGATTTCCAGCGAGCCTTGTTCGATTTCCGGCACTTCCAGCTCGAACAGCTTCATGATGAATTCAGGCGCGGTGCGCGACAGGATCACCTGCGGGCCGCGGGCGCTGCGGTCGATGCGCAGGATGAAGGCGCGCACACGGTCGCCGATACGCAGGTTTTCCTTCGGGATCATCTGGTCGCGCGGCAGGCGCGCCTCGATCTTGCCCGACTCGATGATGGCGTCGCCGCGCTCCATGCGCTTGATGGTGCCGGTCACCAGGGCATCGCCGCGGGCCAGGAAATCGGCCAGGATCTGCTCGCGCTCGGCGTCGCGGATGCGCTGCAGGACCACCTGCTTGGTATCCTGCGCGAAGCGGCGGCCGAACTCGACCGACTCGATCGGCTCTTCGATGTATTCATCGACTTCGATATCCGGGAACTGTTCCTTGGCTTCGAACAGCAGCACTTCCTGGTCGGGCAGCTGCAGGCCGGCCTCGTCGGGCACTACGTGCCAGCGGCGGAACGACTCGAACTCACCGCTTTCGCGGTCGATCGATACGCGGATGTCGACTTCGCCCTCATAGCGCTTCTTGGTGGCCTGGGCCAGCGCGTGTTCCAGCGCTCCGAAGACCACTTCCTTATCGACGTTCTTTTCGCGTGCCAGTGCATCGACCAACAACAAAATTTCGCGACTCATCCTTTGCGACTCCTAAAATCGACCTGTGGCACCAGGTGTGCCTTATCCACATCAGCCAGCGTAAAACTCAATACGGCTGCCGACCCATCGTTTGCTTCAAATTCCAGCATCAGGTTCTCGCCCTCGGGCTCGCGCAGCATGCCCTGGTAGCTCTTGCGGTTGGCCGTGCCCGGCATGGGCACGCGCAACTTGACGATCGCTTCGCAATCGACAAAGCGGACAAAGTCCGCCTGCTTCTTCAGGGGCCGGTCCAGCCCTGGCGAGGAAACCTCCAGACGCTCATAGGCCACGTTCTCCACAGTGAAGACGTGCACCAGCTGATGCGTCACCTTCTCGCAATCCTCGACGGTGATCGAACGCGCCTCCTCGGCAGCCGGGTCGAACGGGAAATCGATATAGACGCGCACAAGACCGCGCGCCGCCTTCTCGAACTCGACCAGCTCGTAGCCCATTCCCGACAGGGTGGATTCAATCAACTCCAGCAATTGCAAGACTATTTCTCCGTAATGGCATCGGCACGCCCCGCCAGGGACGCCGATGTCGAATCTGTTCAGCAAAAAAAAAATGGGCATCCGCCCATCTTTTGTTATCTCTTGCGCAACACCGAGATCACATCACGCGAACCGCCCTTCATCCATCTAACTCATGGCGCTGGCGGATCTTTCAATGAATTAGCACATATGCGATTCGCGGCGGTTGCGTTTAACTTGCGCATTATACTCGATTACGGTATGCGCAGCAATTCAAGATTGGGGCGAAATGCGCCGGGCGCGACAGCAACGCCCGGAAAAAGCGCCTCGCAAACCCGCCGGGCGCCTCAATTGCCTTGCGGCAACCAAACGCCCGGAACGGGAGCGTCAGCGCGTACGGCGGCGCGTCATGCCAGGCAGGCCGGACAATGCAAAGCTGCCGGCGCCGCCACGCTGCGGGCGGTTGTTGCGACGCTGGCTGCCGATGTCCGGGAAACCCAATGCGGTTTGCAACGGATCGGGCTGGCGGCTCTTCTGCTGCCCGCCCTTGTTGCCGCCGCCGTTGCCATTGCCGTTATTGCCGCCATTGCCGCGGCCACGCTGTTGCGGACCGCCCTTATTGCCCTGCATCTGGTTGCCGCGCGGGCCGGCGTTCTTGGGGTTGCCGCCCGTGCGCTGCTCGCCGCCGCCCGGCTTTTCCAGGCCGCAGGCGGCCAGCAGATTGCGCACGGCGTTTTCTTCCAGCTCTTCCCAGCGACCGCGCTTCAAGGTCTGCGGCAACGTCATCGCCCCATAACGGGTGCGGATCAGGCGCGATACAGTCAGGCCGACCGCTTCGAACATGCGGCGCACCTCGCGGTTGCGGCCTTCGCCGATGGTCACGCGATACCACTTGTTGACGCCTTCGCCGCCGCCGTCGGCGATACGCGAGAACTGCGCCAGGCCATCGTCGAGCTCAACGCCGTGCAGCAGCTTCTGGCGCATGCCCTCTTCCAGCTCGCCCAGCGTACGCACCGCGTATTCGCGCTCGATGTTGTAGCGCGGATGCATCAGCCGGTTGGCCAGATCGCCCGAGGTCGTAAACAGCAGCAGGCCTTCGGTATTGAAGTCGAGACGCCCCACGGCCAGCCACTTGCCCGCCTTCATCGTGGGCAGGCGGTCGAAGACCGAATTGCGGCCTTCCGGATCGGAATGGCTGACGATTTCGCCGGCCGGCTTGTGATAGACCAGCACGCGCGGCGGACGCTTGGAAACCTTGCGCTGCAGCAGCTTGCCATTGATGCGGACCTGGTCGGTCGGCAGGATGCGCTGTCCGATATGGGCCGGTTCGCCATTGACCGACACGCGGCCGGCGACGATCAGTTCTTCCATGTCGCGGCGGGAACCGAGGCCGGCGTCAGCCAGCACCTTGTGCAGCTTGGGCGCATCGTCCTCGGCGGTCAGGTCGCGGCGGCCGTTCTTGCCGCGCAACTGGTGCGGATGACGGTTCTGGCTCTTGCCGCCGTCTTCCCGGTCATAGGCTTCGGAGGTAACGAAGGAAAAAATGTCGTCCGACGGTTCGGCCGCGCGCAGGCCCAGCTGCGGCGCCTTGGGCTTCTTGTGTCCCTTGTCGAAAACCTTCTTGCCTTGCTGCCCGTGGTTCGGGTTCTGTGCCTTGAACTGGCCGCGCGGCTCCTGGACAGCGCCTGCCTCGGGCGCGCCGCCTTTTTGCTGGGCGCTGGCTTCGGCACGCTGGGCCGCACGGTTGTTGCGCAGGGCGCGGGGGCCGCGCACGCCGCGGCGGGCCGGCTTGGCCCGGTTCGGATCGGCCGGCGCGTCCAGCAACACCGGCGGCGCCACGATCTCTTCACCGACGGTGACGATGACCTTGGGCGGCTCCTGGGCCGGCGCATCGATTGCCAGGCTCAGTTGCTTGGCAGGCTTGACAGGCTTGGCCGTCGCCGGCTCTTCGGGCTTGTCGGCTTTCTTCACGCGCGGCTTGGCGGCGCGCGGCTTTTTCTCCGGCGCCGCCGTGTCGGCAGGCGCCGCAACGGCCTCAGCTGGCGCGGCCGCCTCTTCGCTCACGGCCTTCTTGGCCCGCGGCGCGCGCTTCTTGGGCGCCGGCGCCTCGGCATCGGCCGCAATCGCCACAGGCGCGCCAGATTCTGCAGGCGCCGCCACTGCGGCCTTGCGGGTGCGTTTTTTCACCGGCTTTTCGGTCGCGGCGGCATCAGCCGCAGCAAGCTCAGCGCTTTGCTCGTCTTTGGAACTAATTGGTTTCATTCTTCGAATCTTGATTGTGCAGACCCGGCTCGGCTTTATCTTCCCGCTCAGCGGCCTGGTCAGTGGTGTCGATGTGCACGCCGGCCGCTTCATCGGCGGTCTCGAGGGCGTTTGTGCCTGTTACGGCAACGTCTTGTTCAAAAGGTTCTTGCGTTTGTTCGGTATGCTGCGCCTGGTCTGCCACTTCCCCGTCCTGGGGCGCGGCGGCATCGCTATTTGCTTCGGCCTGCGCGACGGCGACGCTGGCGGCGTCCTCGCCGGGAAGCGGCTCGCCCAGCTCCAGCTGGCCGCTGTGCGACGCCTCATCCGCGCCGCCCTCTTCTCCGCCTTCCAGCGCGGCCGCCCCGCTGCCTTCCAAGGCCTGCAATTCCAGCAGCGCCCCTTGGACTGCCGCTTCGCCGCCGACCGACTGCAACGGCGGCAGCTCTTCCAGCGAAGTCAGCCCCAGGTCGTCCAGGAACTTGCGGGTCGTGGCAAACAGGGCCGGGCGTCCCGGCACGTCGCGATGGCCGATCGATTCGATCCAGCCGCGGTCTTCCAGCATCTTGATGGTTTGCGAATTGACAGCCACCCCGCGGATTTCTTCAATGTCACCGCGCGTCACCGGCTGGCGGTAGGCGATGATGGCCAGCGTTTCCAGCGTGGCGCGCGTATATTTCGGCGGCTTTTCCGGATTCAGCCGTTCCAGATAGACCTTCATCTCCGGACGGCTCTGGAAGCGCCAGCCGGTCGACAGGCCGGCCACTTCCACCCCTTTGTCGGCCCAGTCCGCACGCAGTTCTTCGAGCAACTGCCGGATGACATCAGCGGTGATCTCGCTGGCTTGGTCGCTTTCCGGGTCGGCGTACAGCTTTTTCAGGTCATTGATCGATAAAGGCTCATGCGTGCAAAGCAATGCTGTTTCGAGGACTTTCTTCGCCTCTGCAATATTCATGTACGACTCTTGTGCGTCTTGTTAAACAAAAGTTTGGCTTGCACCGGGCCCGGCGGCATGGTTGCGCCGATCCGCGGCGCCGCCCAAGGAACCGTCACTCGCAAACCTGCTGCGCTGTGCTTGATGCTGTTGGTGCTGCTTTCCGGCGCCCGACTTATAGGAGATTGAATGAGCTGGAAATTAAGACCCGGGCAAATCGGCATCGCGGTGGCATCATGCTCTTGCCAAACCGTCACGTCGCGGGTTGCTGACGACCGATCTGCACCATTTCAACTATCGACTTTGCATCATGGAGCCATTATTGGCCGCACAGGTTGCGGCGGTCTGGCGCAAAGTTGAAAAAGTACTGCGTGGAGTGTAGCACAAACATTTCCGGGCATGGCGCTTGTTGCGGCGCCTACACAATTATTTGCAGCCGCCGTCAGGGCCGCCGGCATCACCCCGGGCGCGACGCTTCCTGGCGCAGGCGCTCGGTGAAGTCGGCCACTGCCATCGGCTTGCCAAAGTAATAACCCTGCACTTCGTCGCACCCGTTCTCGCGCAGGAATGCATGCTGTTCCTCATCCTCCACCCCTTCGGCGATCACCCTCAGGTTGAGGATATGCGCCAGCGAGATCACCGCCTTGACGATGGCCGCGCTGTCGGCATCGCGGGCGATGTCGCGCACGAAGGACTTGTCGATCTTCAAGGCGTCGACCGGGAAACGGCGCAGGTAACTCAAGCTGGAATAGCCGGTGCCGAAATCGTCCACCGATATCTGCAAACCCAGGCGCTTGAGCGTGTTCAAGGTCGCCACGGTCTTCTCGGCGTCCTTCATGACCACGTTTTCCGTGATTTCCAGCTCCAGCCAGGAGGCCGACAGGCCGCTCTCGGCCAGCACGTTGGCCACGAACTCGGGCAAAGCCTGGTTCATCTGGCGCGGCGACAGGTTCACCGCCACCGGAATCGGCGGCAGGCCGGCATCCTGCCAGGCCTTGTTCTGGCGGCAAGCCGTGCGCAGCACCCACTCCCCGATCGGCACGATCAGCCCGGCCTCTTCGGCGAACGGGATAAAGCGGTCGGGCGCAACCATGCCCTGCTCGGGCGACTCCCAGCGGATCAGCGCCTCGGCGCCGATGATGCGGCCATCCTTGAGGCTCAACTTGGGCTGGTAGAACAGCTTGAATTCCTGCTGGTCCAGCGCGCGGCGCAGGCTGATCAGCATTTCCAGGCGATTGCTGACCTGGGTATCCATCCATGGCGCAAAGAACTGGAAGTTGTTGCGGCCCTGCTCCTTGGCCTTGTACATGGCCGAATCCGCCTTCTTGAGCAGGGTTTCGACATCCTTGCCATCCGTCGGGTAGCGGCTCACGCCGATGCTGGAGGTGATGTGGAACTCGCGCTCCCCCGCCTGCCAGGGACGCGACACCGCCGCCAGGATGCGCTGCATGACCTCGGCAATGCCGACATCGCCCTCGGTCTGGTTCTGCAAGACCAGCACAAACTCATCGCCGCCCTGGCGCGCCACCATATCGCTGTCGCGCAGGCATGACAGCAGGCGCTGCGCCACTGTCTTGAGCAGTTCGTCGCCGACCTGGTGCCCGAGGCTGTCGTTGATGTACTTGAACTGGTCGAGGTCGACGAACGCCACCGCGGTCAGGCCGCCCTTCTGGCGCGCGCTGTGGATGGCGCGCTGCAGGTGCTCGTGCAGCATATTGCGATTAGGCAACCCGGTCAGCGCATCGTGCGTGGCCTGGTGGCGCATCTCCGCCTCGTACAACTTGCGCTCGGTGATGGCTTCCACCGTGCCTTCGTAGAACACCAGGGCGCCGGCGTCGTCATAGACGGCCCGGGCGTTTTCGGAAATCCAGATGATGTCGCCGTCGCGCCGGTAGACGCGCGACTCGAAATTGGAGACCGAACCATGCTCTTCCATCAAGCGCATGAACTCGCTGCGGCGATCGGGCTCGACATAGAGCTGGTGGCGTATATCGCGCAGGCTGACGATCAGATCCTCCGGCGACCGGTAACCGTAAATGCGCGCCAGTGCCGGATTGACGGCGATATAGGTGCCGTCGGGCGTGGTCTGGAAAACGCCCTCGATGGCGTTTTCGAAGATGCTGCGATAACGCCGCTCCGCCTCCTGCAACGCCTGCGCCGCCTCCTTGCGCTCGGTCACGTCCTGCATGAAGCCCTCCAGGGCCTCGACCTCGCCGGCGGCATTGCAGATGCCCACGCCGCGCCCCCATACCCAGCGGATCGCGCCCCCGGCATGCACGATGCGGTACTCGACATCGAAGCGGCGGCGCAAGCGCACGCAATCGTCGACATGCGCGCGCACCATCTGGCGGTCATCCGGGTGAACCAGCTCAAGGAAGGAAACGCGCTGGTTCAGCAGCAGCTCTTCAGGCAAATACCCCGTCAATTGCAGGCTGCCTTCGCTGACGAATTCCATGGTCCATTGGGCATCGTCGCGGCAACGGTAAACCACGCCGTCCAGATTGGCGAGCAAGGTCTCCAACAGGCGCGGCGAGCGTGGAATCGATTGGGCAGGCGTGTTGTCGTGGTCGGAAATGACCGGTGAAGCTGCTGTTTTCATAAAAACATTGCGTGTCTCATCCCGCCGCGCAAGTAAAAGTTATCAATTGCCCCCCTTCCCCAGGCGGCTTCGTTGTACTGATTCACTCAAGCAATAAAGATGCCATTGACCCGAACACCGGGCGGCAGCGGCATTCAACCCCACCGTCTGGGAAAATCGCTTGGAAAGACCCCTCAATTCGACGCAAGCGCGAGCTCTGCCGCGGCGTTAGAATCCTGCAAACATCGCCGGCGGCATCGGCTCAACAACAACTACGAGCGGACTTTCATCATGTGGGCAAATCGTTATTTCGTATTCTGGCTCGTCATTCTCCTGACTACCGCCCTGGCGCTGCTGGCCGCAGGCCAGTACATCAGCTGGGGCTGGGCGCTGCTCCCCCTGGTTTTTTCCGGGATCGGCATCCGCGACCTGCTCCAGCGCAAGCACGCGGTCTTGCGCAACTACCCGCTGATCGGGCATTTCCGCTTCATATTCGAATCGATCCGGCCGGAGATTCGCCAATACTTCTTTGAAGGTGAAATGGATGGCCGGCCGTTCTCGCGCAAGAAACGCAGCATCGTCTACCAGCGCGCCAAGGCGGATGTCGACAGCCGCCCCTTTGGGACCGAGATCGACATGCAGCAAGGCGGCCACGAGTGGATCGGCCATTCGCTGTCGCCCACGCAGATCGCCAGCCACGACTTCCGCGTGACGGTCGGAGCAGGACGCGCGCAACCGTATTCGATGTCGGTGTTCAACGTTTCCGCCATGAGTTTCGGCTCGCTCTCGGCCAATGCCATCCGCGCGCTCAACCACGGCGCCAGGAAAGGCAACTTCGCGCACGACACCGGCGAAGGCTCGGTCTCGGCCTACCACCGCGAGTTCGGCGGCGACCTGGTGTGGCAGATCGCCTCCGGCTACTTCGGCTGCCGCAACGCCGACGGCAGCTTCGATGAAGAGAAATTCGCGGCACAGGCACAGGCGCCGCAGATCAAGATGATCGAGGTGAAACTCTCCCAGGGCGCCAAGCCCGGCCATGGCGGCGTCTTGCCGGCCGCCAAGATCACCCCGGAAATCTCCGCCACCCGCGGCATTCCGATGGGAGTCGATTGCATCTCGCCGGCCACCCATTCATCGTTTTCAACGCCCATCGGCCTGCTGCAATTCATCGAAAAGCTGCGCCAGCGCAGCGGCGGCAAGCCGGTCGGCATCAAGTTGTGCATCGGCCATCCATGGGAGTTCTTCGGCATCGCCAAGGCCATGGTCAAGACCGGCATCGTCCCCGACTTCATCACCGTCGACGGCTCCGAAGGCGGCACCGGCGCCGCGCCACTGGAGTTCGTCGACCACGTCGGCATGCCGCTGCAGGAAGGCCTGCTGATGGTGCACAACACGCTGGTGGGCATCGGCCTGCGCGACCAGGTGAAGATCGGCGCATCCGGCAAGATCATCACCGCCTTCGACCTGGCGCGCACGCTGGCGCTGGGGGCCGACTGGTGCAATTCGGCGCGCGGCTTCATGTTCGCGCTGGGCTGCATCCAGTCGCAAAGCTGCCACACCGACCGCTGCCCGACCGGCGTGGCCACGCAAAACGCCACGCGCGCCCGCGCCCTGGTGGTGCCGGACAAGGCCGAACGCGTCTACCGTTTCCACCAAAGCACCTTGCATGCGCTGCAGGAACTGGTGCAGGCCGCCGGGCTGCCGCATACCTCGGCGCTACGGCCACACCATATCGTACGGCGCATCAACGACCACGAAGTCCAGCTGATGTCGAACGTGCTGAAGTACTTGCAACCCAACGATCTGCTGGATGGCAACTATCGGTATCAGGTGTATGAGAAATACTGGCCGATCGCCAGGGCGGAGAGCTTCCACCCGGAATTCTGAAGCGCCGGCGGCACAGGCCCGCGCCCGCTTCGCGAAAGCGGAGCGACAGGCGAAGCGGAAAACAAAAATGCCGTTCGCATATATCGAACGGCATTTTTCAATTCACCAGCGGGCATGCAGGCGATTGCCCGCCTGCTCACTTGCGCTTCATGAAGAAGATGAACTCGTGGTCTTCATTTTGGACTTGCGACAGCAGGTCATTGCCCGTTTGCTTGGCAAAGGCCTGGAAATCACGCACCGAACCGGTATCGGTGGCGGTGACCCTCAATACCTGGCCGCTGCACATGTCGGCCAGCGCCTTCTTGGTCTTGAGTATCGGCAGCGGACAGTTCAAACCGCGCGCATCCAATTCCCGGTGAAATTCTATGGTCATTACAGCGACTCAATATGGAACACAACGGAAACGATTTTACTGCAAAGATGCGCCGAGTTGATGCATCGCACAAGAACTGTTGTATTCGCCGCACTAAGCTTGTGCAGAAGCAACTAAACCGCGTCAGTGCGAGACTTCCGGCGTAGGGATCGGTGTCGTCGAACCGGCGAATTCCACATACTGCACCGGCAGCTTGCGCGCTCGCATCCAGTCCGCCACGGCATGCCCGGTGCCGGCCGGCCAGGGCCGCAAGTCGGCCGGATCCGACAAGCGATATTCGACCAGCTCCGGCGACAGCTTGATGGCGCCGGTCGCCTTGACGTAGTAGGCGATGATCAACTCATTCTTGCGAATGAATTCATAGACGCCGATCAGGCTGATTTCCCGGGCGTCGAGATCGGTCTCTTCCTTGATCTCGCGCGCGATGCCCTCCTCCGGCGTCTCGCCGCGCTCCATGAAACCGGTGATCAGCGCGAAGCGGCCTTCGGCCCAGGCCGCATTGCGGGCGGTGAGCATCTTGCCGTCGATTTCAACCAGCCCGGCCAGCACCGGCAGGGGATTGTCCCAATGGGTCCAGTGCCCCTGCGGGCAACCCAACCTCACCTTGCCCGCTTCGCCCTCATCGGCGCGCAGCACCAGGTCGGTGGCGCAGACCGGACAGAACTTGAAATCGCTCATGCAAACCCCGTCATCGGTCAGAACTTGGCGCCGACCCAGTCGGCCACGCCCTTGAGCGCGCCGGGCAGGCCGGAAGGATCGGTGCCGCCGGCTTGCGCCATGTCGGGACGGCCGCCGCCCTTGCCGCCGACCTGCTGGGCGACAAAGTTGACCAGTTCGCCGGCCTTGACCTTGGCGGTGGCGTCGGCGGTGACGCCGGCGATCAGGCTGACCTTGCCGTCCTTGACCGAAGCCAGCACGATGGCAGCGCTCTTGAGCTTGTCCTTCAACTTGTCCATCGCCTCGCGCAGGGTGGCGACATCGGCGCCTTCCAGCGTCGCGGCCAGCACCTTGATGCCCTTGATGTCGACGGCCTGGCTCACCAGTTCGTCGCCCTGGCTGGAGGCCAGCTTGGATTTCAACGCGGCCAGTTCCTTTTCCAGCGCCTTGACCTGGTCCTGCACCTGGCCGATGCGCGGCAGCAGTTCTTCCGGCTGGGTCTTCAAGGCTGCGGCGGCTTCGGCCACGCGGTTCGACAGCGACTGCACCAGCGCCAGCGCGCCTTCGCCGGTGACGGCTTCGACCCGGCGGATGCCGGCGGCGACGCCGCCTTCGGAGACGATCTTGAACAGGCCGATGTCACCGGTGCGCGCCACGTGGGTGCCGCCGCACAGTTCGGTGGAGGTGCCGATCGAGAGCACGCGCACTTCGTCGCCGTACTTCTCGCCGAACAGCGCCATGGCGCCCGCGGCGATGGCGTCGTCATAGCCCATCAGCCTGGCGCTAGTGGCGGCGTTGGCCAGCACTTCGCGGTTGACGATCTCTTCGACGCGGCGGATTTCCTCGGCCGTCATCGGCGCGTTGTGGCTGAAGTCGAAACGGGTCTTGTCGGCATCGACCAGCGAACCCTTCTGCGACACATGGCTGCCCAGCACTTCGCGCAAGGCCTTGTGCATCAGGTGAGTAGCCGAGTGGTTGCGCATGGTGCGCGCGCGCTGGTCGGCGTCGACCCTGGCGGCGACAGTGTCGCCCACGGCCAGGCTGCCCTTGATCAATTGGCCGTGGTGACCGAACACGTCGGCCTGGATCTTTTGCGTATCGGCCACGGCGAACAGGGCGCCGGCCGGCGCTTCCAGCACGCCGGCGTCGCCGCTCTGGCCGCCGGACTCGGCATAGAACGGCGTGGCATCAAGCACCACGATGGCGTCCTGGCCGGCATCGATCTTCTGCACCGGGCTGCCGGCCACGTACAGCGCGAGCACCTTGGCCTGCTGCGCCAGCGACTCATAGCCGACGAATTTGGTCTTGTCGCCGGCGTATTCGATGGCGGCGGCCATCTTGAACTTGCCGGCCGCGCGCGCGGTGCTCTTCTGGCGCTCCATGGCGGCGGCGAAGCCGGCCTCGTCCAGCTCGACATTGCGCTCGCGGCAGATGTCGGCGGTCAGGTCCAGCGGGAAGCCGTAGGTGTCGTACAGGGTGAAGGCGGTTTCGCCATCCAGCTTGCCGGTGTTGGCGGCCAACGCGGCTTCCAGGATCTTCATGCCGTGTTCCAGCGTTTCGCCGAAACGCTCTTCCTCCTGCTGCAAGACCTGTTCGACGCGCGCGGCGGCTTCCGGCAATTCCGGATAGGCCGCGCCCATCTGTGCCACCAGGTCCTTGACCAGTTTGTAGAAGAACGGCTTGGTCTGGCCCAGCTTGTGGCCGTGGCGCAGCGCGCGGCGGATGATGCGGCGCAGGACGTAGCCGCGGCCTTCGTTGCCGGGGATGACGCCGTCGACGATCAGGAAGGAAGTCGCGCGGATGTGGTCGGCGATCACCTTGAGCGAATTGTTGGCCAGGTCGGTGGTATTGGTCTCGCGCGCGGCGGCCTTGATCAGCGCCTGGAACAGGTCGATCTCATAGTTGCTGTGCACGTGCTGCAGGATCGCGGCCAGGCGCTCCAGGCCCATGCCGGTGTCGACGCAAGGCGCCGGCAGCGGGGTCAGCACGTATTCGCCGGTCTTGGGATCGATCTGGCGGTCGAACTGCATGAACACGTTGTTCCAGATCTCGATGTAGCGGTCGCCATCGGCGTCCGGGCTGCCCGGGGGGCCGCCCCAGACGTCCGGGCCGTGGTCGTAGAAGATTTCCGAGCAGGGGCCGCAGGGACCGGTCTCGGCCATCTGCCAGAAATTGTCGGAGGCATACGGCGCGCCCTTGTTGTCGCCGATGCGCACCACGCGCTCGGACGGCACGCCGATTTCCTTGGTCCAGATGTCGTAGGCTTCGTCGTCGGTCTCGTAGACGGTGGCCCACAGCTTCTCGGCCGGCAGGCCGTAGACCTTGGTCAGCAGCTCCCAGGCCCACTTCAGCGATTCGCGCTTGAAGTAGTCGCCGAAAGACCAGTTGCCCAGCATCTCGAAGAAAGTATGGTGGCGCGCGGTATAGCCGACGTTTTCCAAGTCGTTGTGCTTGCCGCCGGCGCGCAGGCAGCGCTGCACCGAAGCGGCGCGCACGTAGTTGCGCTTGTCGGTGCCGAGGAACACGTCCTTGAACTGAACCATGCCGGAATTGGTGAACAGCAGGGTCGGGTCGTTGCCCGGAACCAGGCTGGACGAGCGGACGATGGTGTGTCCTTGGGATTCAAAGAATTTCAGAAACTTGTCGCGAATTTCGGCTGAGTTCATGGTTCGAAGGCTGGTAAAAAACGGTGCAAAAAGTGATTGCGAATCGGCGATTATACGTGATACTGCGCGCGATACCGCACGCGACAAGCAAGCGCGCCGCCTCCGTCAAGGGCGTTGCCGGCCGGACACTGCCCGGCCGGCGGATCCGGGTCATCCCGGGCTGCCGGACAAGCGGCGAGACAACACGCCGGCGAAAAAAAACCCGCCGGAAAACTCCGACGGGTCACAGGTTCGGCTCCTCCGGACGGTGCGCTGCATTGCGCCATCCGGATCCTTAACAGCCAGCCTTCCCCTTCCCTTCAATTCTTGCCGCCGGCATACCGGCCGTGCGGCATCAATGCGATCAAGCCGCATCAAACCCCAATCAGGCGCCCTTGTTGACGGGCATGGCCTGCTTGGCGTGCTTTTTATGCTTTTTGTGCTTTTTAGCGTGCTTCTTGTGCTTGGGCGCCGGTTTGGCTGCCGGCGCTTCGGCCGCCGGGGTTGGAGCCGGGGCGGGCTGTGCCATGACCGGCAGTGCAAAGGCGGCAACGAGTACGGCGGCCAGCAGTTTATTGATCTTCATCGTTTTCCTCATCTCAGTGTTATGTTCTTCACAAGTCCACCGGCGCGCTCTTAAGCCGGCCTTGTGTCTCCTTAACGCACTTTCATTGCGGGACGTTGACAATGCCAGTGCTGCGTCCCGGCCGTCCCGATGCGAACGGCACAATGATCATAACCAGCCCGTCCCGCATCCGGTCCTCCGGTAAGAACAGGATTTGCCGCCCATTTCGCCGCAGGCCTAATAAGCATCGGCGCGGATCAGGTCGATACGGTCCGTGCAGAAGGCATCCACGCCCCAGTCCATGATCTGCGCCGCCCGCGCCGCATCATTGACGGTGTAGCAGAACAAGGCATAGCCGGCCTCCTTGACCCGGCGCGCCAGTTCCGGCGTGAGGTGGCGATGGTTGGTGTGCAGGGCGACGGCCTGCAGTTGCTGCAGGTGCGCTTGCCAGTCGTCGGCAAGCGTGTCCATCAGAAAACCGCGCGGCAGGTCGGGCGCGGCCTCCCGGGCCGCCATCAACGCGTCGAAAGAAAACGACGACAGCACCGGCAACGCGGCCGCCTGGGCCGACGCCGGATCGCCGCGCCAGGCTTCCAGTGCCGCGCTGAAGCGCCGCCCCACCGCCAGCGCGGTCAGCTCGCCGGTACGCGCCGCCTGCGCCGGGGCGGCGGGCTTGATCTCGACGTTCATCCAGATGCCATGCCCGATGCAGAAATCCAGCCCCTGCTCCAGCGTGCAGATGCGCTCGCCGGCAAATGCGGGGCCATGCCAGGCGCCGGCATCGAGCTCGCACAGTTGCGCCCAGTCGGTCTCGGCGATCTGCCCGGCGCCCGGCAGCGTGCGGCCGCGCTGGGGATCGTGCATCAGGATCGGCACTTCATCGCGGGTCAGCATGACATCGAACTCCGCAGCACGATAGCCGAAGCGCAGGCCGGTGCGAAAACCGGCCAACGTGTTTTCCGGCGCCAGCGTGCCGCCGCCGCGATGGGCGAGTACCTTGGGATAGGGCCACATGATCGTTCTCCATTATCGATACGGCGCATGGCGCAGATCGCGCCACGCTTGCCGCGCTTTGCGCCATCGCTCCGGCATTTCGTCGCCGGCCGCTGGCGCATCTTGGCGCCTGCGACCAGGATCATACGCAACCTGGGCACCTGCCGCCACGGATTGTCGCGCCGCGAAGTGCTACCCGGCCGGGGAATCGGGGTACTATTTCACGCCCGGGCGTTTTCGCCCCTTTCCCCGCCCGCAGGAAGCGGCGATGATGCAACGCCAAGTGCGTCGCGCTTTACCGGCCTTACCCGAACTGCCTGAACGAATGAATCAACAAGACACTTCCGTCCCGCCCCGCCTTGTCCTGCTGTTGCGCGAACTGGTGAAATCGCTGGTGCCCACGCTCGTCATCAACCTGATGTGCGCGCTGGCCGTGACCTATCTCATGCGCATCGGCGGCAGTTTCTACGAAAACCTGCAGGTGGCGATGTGCATCGGCATCCTGGCGATGGTGCTGATCAACGGCACGCGACTGGCGATCTGGGGCGACGGCGAACCGCACAAGCTCGGCTTCGCCCTCTCGCTGCTCGTGCTGGCGCCGCTGTCGGTGCTGCTGGGACGCCTGCTGGCCAGCCACCTGATGGGGCAACCGATCCTATCCCTCCTGCCCGAGCGCAGCGACAACATCATCGGCGTGATCGTGCTGACCTTCCTGGCCTGCTTCGGCGCGGCCCTTTTCTTCTGGAACCGCGAGAAGATGACCGCGCTGCAAGCCCATGCCAGCCAGGTCGAAAAGCAGGCGGTGCAGGCGCAATTGCAGATGCTGCAGGCGCAGATCGAACCGCACATGCTGTTCAATACCCTGGCCACGCTGCAAACCCTGATCGGCTCCGAGCCATTGCGCGCGCAGCAGATGCTGGACCAGTTGATCCATTACCTGCGCACCACGCTGTCGGCATCGCGCGCCGACAGCACTTCGCTGAAGAAGGAATTCGACCTGATCAAGGCCTACCTCGGGCTGATGTCGCTGCGCATGGGCATGCGCCTGTCCTATACGCTGCAGCTGCCGGAAGAACTGGGGCGCCTGCGCCTGGCGCCGATGCTGCTGCAGCCGCTGGTGGAAAACGCCATCAAGCATGGCCTGGAGCCCAAGGTCGAAGGCGGCAACTGCACGGTGCGCGCCGCCCTGCACCAGGACATGCTGGTGCTGAGCGTGTTGGACACCGGCGTCGGGCTGGCCACCGGCATCAGCTTCAACAGCCCTTCTCCCAAATCTGAACTGGCGGCGCTGACCGGCAGGAAAGAACCGGAGATCGGCATGCACTTCGGCCTGGACAACATCCGCGAACGCCTGTCCACGCTCTACGGCCCGCTGGCCGAACTGATCCTCACCCACAACGTGCCGGCCGGCACCATGGCGCAGATCACGATCCCGCTCAAGGCGCTCAAGGCGGTGCACCGCCCTGCCAGGGGCATGCGCGCCGCCGGCCATTGAAGACGAACGCCATGCCATCCATCTCCGCCCTCATCGCCGAAGACGAACCGCTGCTGGCCGCGGCGCTGCAACAGGCGCTGGCGCGCGCCTGGCCGGAACTGGGCACGGCACCGGTCGCCGCCAATGGCATCGCCGCGCTGGAGCAGGCGCTGGCCCTGCTGCCGGATGTGCTGTTCCTGGACATCCGCATGCCTGGCCGCAGCGGGCTGGAGGTGGCGCGCGAGCTGGCCGACGCCTGGCCGCCGGCGCGGCCGTTTCCGCTGATCGTGTTCGTCACCGCCTACGACAACTATGCGGTGCAAGCCTTCGAACAGGCCGCGGTGGATTACCTCCTGAAACCGGTCAACGATGCGCGCCTGGCGGCCACGGTGCAGCGCCTGAAATCCTTGCTGCAGCAGCGCGCCGCCGGCAGCGCCGATGAGCACCTGCAGCGCGCACTGGCGCAATTGCGGCGCCTGGCCGCGCACGACGCGGAAGAGCCGTCGCCGGCGCCGCGCCTGGACATCATCCGCGCCGCGGTCGGCAACCAGGTGCGCATGATCCCGGTCAACGATGTGCTGTATTTCGAAGCCACCGACAAATACGTCAATGTCGTCACCGCCGAAGGCGAAGCGCTGATCCGCACCAGCCTGCGCGAACTGATCCCCCGGCTCGATGCGCAGCAGTTCTGGCAGATCCACCGGGGCACGGTGGTGCAGGTGCGCCATGTGCAGGCCGCGGTGCGCGACGAGGCCGGCAAGTTATCGCTGCTGCTGCGCAACCGCCCCGAAAAACTGGCGGTCAGCCGACTGTTCGCCCACCTGTTCAAGCAGATGTAAGCCGCTTATCAGCCCGGCTTGGCCACCATCAGCCAGGCCGCCGCCAGCGGCATCAAGGTCGCCGCCGATCCGGCCACCGCCCATACCCGCGCCAGCCCGCGATAGGCGGCCGGAACCGCAGCCCCCGCCGGCAAGGCATTGAGCAGGCGCGCCTGTTTCCATTGCACGGGAATGAGCACCGTCAACCACAGCACGCCGGTGGCGACGAACAGCGTGTAAGCGGTTTTGAGCCAGAAGCTGCCCGCGACGCCGCCGAACGCCGGCGCCATCATATGGCCCGCCGCCGCCAGCAAGACGATGCCGCCCAGCGTGAAAACCACATCCGCCCAGTTGGTCGCCTTCACCGCGAAGCGGATCACGGCCAGCTCGCCGCTGCGGTCGGCCAGCGTTTTCCAGAAGGCGGTGACGATGATATTTCCGAGGAAAAGCACGGCCCCCAGCAGATGGATGGCCTTCAAGGTTGTCAGCGACATGGCGGGCTCACTTTGATCGAAATGGAGACAGATGCGCCAATGTCGCACGACAGCCGGCGCCGCGCCAGCGCCATGCGACGAGGCGCCGCAAACGGGCGGTGAAAAACAAATGGCGGCGACCGGAATGCCGGTTGCCGCCATGAAAAGCGCCATCAAAGCCCGCCAAGATGGGTTAGTGCGAATCCGCCTTGGCATCCGCCCGATATTGCCTTGCGGATATCCCCATCCCGATCGGGACGCTATCGGGCGTCTTAACGGCCGTAGTAATACCCCGGCCCATAATACGGCCGGTAGTAATGCGGATGCGGCGGACCGGCCGGCACCACCACGCAGGCCGACAAGGTCACCGCCGCCACGCCGGCGGCCACCAGCAATTTGATGAGTCGTTTCATGATGCCCTCTCCTTTATCCTGTGACGGGCCCGGCAACGGCGCGGGCCATGCCGGCAGATTGCCACCCGAGCCCTGTCACAGGTAATTCGCAGCCGTATCATCTGTAACAAGAAAGCCGCGGCCGATTCACCCGAGGCCGGCAAATTTTCGCCGCGGCTCCAGCGCAAAGCCCAATGCAAGCAGGCGCGCTGCGGTAGAATGCTTGATCCGCATAAATAGGCATTCTCCCGATTCATCCCATGAGCAACGAACTGAAAAACGGACATTCACCGGCCCCCTCGACCAATTTCCTGCGCGGCATCATCGAATCCGACCTGGTTTCCGGCGCCTACGCCGGCCGCAGCGGCAAGCAAGGCGAGGCACTGCCCCAGGTGATCACCCGTTTTCCGCCCGAACCGAACGGCTACCTGCACATCGGGCACGCCAAGTCGATCTGCCTGAACTTCGGCCTGGCGCACGATTACGCCGGCCGCTGCCACATGCGCTTCGACGACACCAACCCGGAGAAGGAAGAACAGGAATACGTCGACACCATCCTCGACTCGGTCAAGTGGCTGGGTTTCTCGTGGGAGCATGAGGGCAAGCAACACCTGTACTACGCCAGCAACTACTTCGACACCATGTACGCCGCCGCGCAGGCACTGATCCGCCGCGGCCTGGCCTATGTCGACGAACAGAACGCCGAGCAGATGCGCGAGAACCGCGGCACCCTGACCGAACCCGGCAAGAACTCGCCGTGGCGCGACCGCACGCCCGAGGAATCGCTGCGCCTGTTCGAGGAAATGCGCGACGGCAAGCACCCGGACGGCTCCATGATCCTGCGCGCCAAGATCGACATGGCCAGCCCCAACATGAACCTGCGCGATCCGGCCATCTACCGCATCCGCCACGCCACCCACCACAACACCGGCGACAAGTGGCGCGTGTACCCGATGTACACCTTCGCGCACCCGATCGAGGATGCGCTGGAAAACATCTCGCACTCGATCTGCACGCTGGAATTCGAAGACCAGCGCCCGTTCTACGACTGGCTGCTGGACCGCCTGGCCGAGGAAGGCTTATTCAAGCGCCCGCTGCCGCACCAGTACGAATTCGCGCGCCTGAACCTGACCTACATCATCACCAGCAAGCGCAAGCTGCGCCAGCTGGTGGACGAGAAGATCGTCTCCGGCTGGGACGACCCGCGCATGCCCACCATCGTCGGCCTGCGCCGCCGCGGCTATACGCCCGAGGCGATCCGCCTGATGTCCGAACGCACCGGCGCCTCCAAGAACAACAGCTGGATCGACTACAGCATCCTGGAAGGCGCGCTGCGCGACGACCTCGACCCCAAGGCGCCGCGCGCCGTGGCCGTGCTGCGCCCGTTGAAACTGATCATCGACAATTTCCCCCAAGGCCAGAGCATCGACTGCAGCGCGCCGGTCTACCCGCCGGCCCATCCGCAGCACGACACCGAACAGCGCCATTTCCCGATCACCCGTGAATTGTGGATCGAGCGCGAGGACTTCATGGAAGAGCCGACCAAGGGCTACTTCCGCCTGTTCCCCGGCAACAAGGTGCGCCTGCGCTACGGCTACGTGGTCGAATGCACCGGCTGCGACAAGGACGAGAACGGCAACGTCGTCGCCGTGCACTGCAACTACTTCGAAGACAGCAAGAGCGGCACCGAAGGCAGCTCCAACTACAAGGTCAAGGGCAACCTGCACTGGGTCAGCGCCGAACACGCGCTGGCCACCGAAGTGCGCCTGTACGACCGCCTGTTCAGCGACCCGCACCCGGACGCCGGCGGCAAGGATTTCCTCACCGCGCTGAACCCGAACTCCAAGGAAGTGATCACCGCCTACCTGGAGCCGACGCTCAAGGCCGCCCTACCGGGCGACATCTACCAGTTCGAACGCCACGGTTATTTCGTGGCCGACCGGATCGATTCGGCCGAAGGCAAGCCGGTGTTCAACCGCGCCGTGACGCTCAAGGACAGCTGGGGCAAGTAAGCAAGCAAGGAAGGCGGGTGAACAAGCACCCGCCGCACGCTGGCCGCGCAATCGATTCCGGGGACGCGCGGCGCGGCATCACAGGCATACCGGCGACCGCACGGGCCGGGCAAGCAAGAGGGGAACAAGCTCATGTTCGAGCAGATCAAGATCCAGCGCATGTCGATGGGCACCATCTACAAGCTGCTGGCTATCGGCACCACGTTTTCGCTGGTGCCGTTTTCGGTACTGATGGGGGTGCTCTCGCTGTTCGGCGCGCAGACCATCACCTGGGACGGCAAGCACCTGATCGGTTATGACGGCCTGGTCGCCTCGCCCTTCATCGGCCTGTTCCTGTCGGGCTTCATCACCCTGTTCCTGGGCACGCTGTGCACCATCGGGCTGTGGCTTTATTCGCTGTGGCGCCCGCTGGCGCTGCGCGTGGAACCAGTCGACAACCTCGACATCGACCGCCTGATCCGCGAGAACGAAGAAGCCATGGCCGAACGCGACTGATGGGCTGACGGCCGCTCCGGCAACCGGCTCACCAGATCTTGAGCCACTTGAGAAAGGCCACGGTAGCCACGCCGAGGCCGAGCATCACCGCCATCACCATCCAGAACGAAGCCTCGTCATGCAGGCCCGGCAACCCCGCCACGTTCATCCCGAAAATCCCCGATACCAACGTGGCCGGCATCAGCAGCGCGGTCAGGATCGACAGCGCCATCAGGTTGCGGTTCATCTGCTCCGACATCTGCGAAGCGATTTCCTCCTGCAGCAGCTTGGCGCGCTCGTACACCGCTTCCACGGTCGAATGCAATTCATTGAGTTCGTCCAGCGCGTGGGTCAGGTCCTCCAGCGCCTCGGGGGCCACCCAAGATGGCCGCAGGCGGTTGAACTGGCTCAGGATGCGGCGCTCCGGCGCGATGAAACGGCGCAGTTCGGCCAACTGGCGCCGTATGCTGCCCAGTTCGGCGCGGTCTTCCGAGCGGCGGTCTGAGAGCACCGAAAATTCGATATCGTCCACCTTGTCGTTGAGGCTGTCGAGCCGCGCATTGAAACCGTCGGCCAGGCAACGCAACAGCTCCGCGAACAAGTCCATCGTGTTGTCGAAGCCGGCGCCGTCGAGCACCTTCTGGCGCAGCAGGTTGGTCGAACACAGCGGCTGCGTGCGCAGCGTCAGCAGGCGTGTGCGGTCGAGGTAGAAATGCAGCGCGCCCTTCTCGGTGCCGGTGTCGCCGATCTCCATCTTCATGTCGGTGAGCGTGCCGTAGACGCTGTCGGCCGTCATGTGCAGACCGGGATGGGTATCGCTGCTGAGAAGGAACTCGGTGATGTGCTCAGGCACGCCGCTGTGGTGCTCCATCCATTGCCGGATCTTCACATCGGCGGTCTTGACATGCAGCCAGGTAAACTCCGGCCCCGCGGGACGATGGTCGATCACCTCGTTCCATTTCATCTGGCGCGCGCGGCTGTCTTCGAAGCGGAAGGCGCAGATGAATCCGGCTGGCTCATAGAGCAGATGCAAGGCTTGCGGCGTTTCCGGCGGATTGTGCATGGATGGACTGGGCGGCATGAAAGTCGAGGCATTCTACAAGCCGACTTTGACAAATTTGTGACAGGCCGGTGACTACTGTCGACGCACACTTGGGCTTGCGCATGCGGCCGCGTATCGCCGCAGCCGGGCCAGCCCCGTCGCCCGTCCCAAGGCGCCGCGCATCCGGCCGCTGGAAATGGCCAGCCGGCGGTAGCGCCGCCCTCAACCAGTCATTCAGTAATTGAGGTTGCGATTGGCGTAGGCTTCGCGCGCGATGTTGCACACTTTGATCTGGGCCGCGTCCATGCCCGAGGTGCCGTTGAGCGAGCACTGGTCGGCGACCGACTTGGCTTCGTCCAGATGCTGGCGGAAATAGGTGTAGTCCTTCTTGCCGGCGAAAGCATCGCATGCGCACAGCAAAGGCAGCATGACGCACAGCAGTGCGGACAAACGGATGGTGGTGCTCATTGGAATTCCCCTTGTAAAACGCAGGATCTGATGAAACCGTTCGCCCCTGCGTGGACGCCTTGCCCGGATCGTCTCCGGTGTCGCCCGCGTCCGGCGCCCTCCCACGGGAGCCGGTATTCTGGTCGTATCGCGCTGCGACGCCGCAAAGTATAGTCAGCAAAGTTGAATTGCTCAATGGAAATCTTTTGCCGATTTGATGTCGCGCGACGTCCGCTCCAGAAATCCCCCGGATCGTTGGCAAACGCGCCATGAAACTTGAAAGAGACACAAAAAAACGGGCCGGTCGCCATGACCGGCCCGTTTCATTTCCGGCAAGCGCGGCCTTCGCCACGCGCCTGGTTCAACTCATCCGCGACGCTTGAGCAATGCGTAAAGGATGATGGCGCCGAAGGTGGCGGTACCGATGCCGCCCAATGCGAAACCGCCCAGCTTCAACGTGAAGTCGCCCGCGCCCAGCACCAGCGTCACGGCGGCCACGATCAGGTTGGTGTTGTTGGAAAAGTCGACCTTGTTCTCCACCCAGATGCGTGCGCCGGACACCGTGATCAGGCCGAACACCACGATCGACACGCCGCCCAGCACCGCGCCGGGAATGGTCAGGATGACCGCGCCGAACTTGGGCGAGAAACCCAGCAGGATGGCGATCACCGCCGCCACCACGAACACCAGCGTCGAATAGATCTTGGTGACCGCCATCACGCCGATGTTCTCGGCATAGGTGGTCACGCCGGTGCCGCCGACGCTGCCCGAGAGCATGGTCGCCAGGCCGTCGCCGACGAAGGCGCGGCCCATGTAGCGATCCAGGTTCTGGCCGGTCATGGCCGACACCGCCTTGATATGGCCCAAGTTCTCGGCCACCAGGATGATCGCCACCGGCGCCAGCAGCGCCATCGCGCCGGCCTGGAATACCGGGGTGGCGAAGTGCGGCACGCCGAACCAGGCGGCGTTGGCCACGGTGGAAAAGTCGATCGGCTTGCCCAACCCGGCGCCATTGGTCAGGATGGCGTAGATGACATAGGCCAGCAGCAAACCGACCAGGATCAGCAGGCGCTGCAGCATGCCGCGCGTAAATACCGCCACGAAACCCACGCACAGCACCGTCACCAGCGCCATCCAGGAATCGAAGCTGTTGCCCGATACGCCCTTGACCGCGATCGGCGCCAGGTTCAGGCCGATCACCGCCACCACCGAACCGGTCACCACCGGCGGCATCAGGTTCTCGATCCAGCGCGTGCCGACCCAGCCCACCACCAGGCCGATCACGGTGTACAGCGCGCCGCAGGCGATGATGCCGCCCAGCGCCACGCCGAGGTTGGGATTGGGGCCGGAACCGGCGTAGCCGGTCACCGCGATCACCAGGCCAATAAAAGAAAAGCTGGAACCCAGGTAGCTCGGCACGCGGCCGCCCACCAGCAGGAAAAACAGCAAGGTGCCCACGCCCGACATCAGGATCGCCAGGTTGGGATCGAACCCCATCAACAGCGGCGCCAATACCGTGGAGCCGAACATCGCCACCACGTGCTGCACGCCCATGGCCACGGTCTGCGGCGCGGGCAAGCGTTCATCGGCGGCGATGACAGCCCCCTGGCCGTCATGGGTGCCGCTGCGCAGCCGCCATTGGGGAAAATAAGAGCCCGACATGGATATCCTTTCGTTATGGTTTATTGGATCGTGGGCTAGTGTATTGATGGCCGCTTCAAATAACAATTAGGCAGCAGGCCGGGCACGATAAAAAATGCAAAAAGATTTGCGCGACGGAAGATGCTGCCGCACGGCGGTGCAGGAAAACGGCGGTGGTGCACCCGCCGCCCCAAAACGGCGAGGGCGCCACGCCTTGGCGCGGGAATGCCGACGCGGCTGGCCGCCGCCTGCACATGGGCATGTTTCTTGCGAAACAAGTAACGATAGCGTCGCGCTCCCGCGGGCGCCGCCTGCCCTACTCCCGATGTCGATGCCGATGATGAACCTGACCACGCCCGCCCTGCTGTTTCCGGCCACCTCGCTGCTGCTGCTGGCCTATACCAACCGCTTCCTGGTGCTGGCGCAACTGATCCGGAACCTGCAGACCCAGCACAAGGACGACGGCCGCGACCTGGTGATCCGCCAGATCCTCAACCTGCGCAAGCGCATCGTGCTGACCCGCTACATGCAGGCGCTGGGCGTGTCCAGCTTCATCATGTGCGCCGTCTCGATGTTCCTGATCTTTGTCGAGCACGGCCACCTGGCCGAAGCCTTCTTCGGCATCAGCCTGTTCTTGCTGGTGTTGTCGCTGCTGGTATCGTTGTGGGAAATCATGATCAGCACGCGCGCCATCGAGATCGGCCTGGAAGACATGGAGCAGAAGCTGCGCCAGGCCGCCGCGCGGCGCGCCGCCATCGCCGATGAGAAACCCGTCGCGTGAAGCGAATTCACCGGCTGCGCAAATTTTGTTGACCGCGCCCGCCGTCGGAAAATGTGATAATCCTTTAGAACCCGTTTCACAATGAAACGGGTTCTAAGCGCTGCGCCAGGCTGCCACGGCCGGCGCCGGCGTCACTTGATCGACTATGGAGACCCACATGATCCTGGAACTGGCGGACATCCGCATCCAACCCGGCAAGCAAGCCGAATTCGACGAAGCCATCACGCGCGGCGTGGCGCAGACCATCGCCAAGGCCAAGGGTTATCTCGGCCACCAGGTGCAAAAGGGCATCGAGTCGCCCGAGCGCTACCTCCTGATGGTGCAGTGGGCCACGCTGGAAAACCATACCGTGGACTTCCGCGAATCGCCCGCCTTCACCGAATGGCGCGGCATCGTCGGCCCGTTCTTCGCCGGCCCGCCGCAAGTCGAGCACTTCTCGCTGCTCAACGCATCGGCATAAGCCGCCGGCTCCCGCCGCTGGCCATTTGCCGGCGGTTTGCGGAACAATTGCGTGCAAAACCTGACTAAAAACCGCGAGCAGGCCGGCGCGGCAAGCACAACCAGCAAGGCGCCGCCTGCCCACACACTGCCATGACAAGACCGGCGCGCAACTTGCCGCACGCCAGGAACAGCCGGATGACCAGATTACCCCGTTTGCATTTCCCTTCCGTCCACACCCGCCGCCGATCCCGCCTGCTCGCAGGCGCCTCCACCCTGGCCGCGGCGCTGGCGCTGGGCGGCTGCAACAACTTCAGCGGCGAAGAACAGCGGCAAGCCGACGTCATCAGCGCTTTCTACACCCTCCACCTCAAGACCAACGCGCCCGGCCTGCCCCCGGCCGATGAGCTGCGGCAATACCAGCCACTGGTGAGCCGGGCGCTGTACACCCTGCTCACCCAGGCCGAAGCGGCCGACGTCCGTTACCACACGATGGTCGGCAACCAGGCGCCGCCCATCGTCGAGGGCGACCTGTTCACCTCGTTGTATGAAGGCGCCACCTCGTTCTCGGTCAAGTCCTGCGATAGCGACGACCAGCGCTCCTCCTGCCAGGTCGCGTTCGAATACAAGAAAGACGGCGCCGCAGAAGCATGGAACGACAAGATCCTGCTGGTGCGCGAAGACAACCGCTGGCGCATCGACGATATCGAATTCATCGGCAACGACCAGTCCTCGCAACGCGAATATCTGAGCGACACCCTGGCCGACGCCATCAAGGAAGCAGAATAAGTGCCGATAAATGGCCAGGCGCCGGCAAATTCCGGCCTTGTCCGAAAAGAAACCCCGGCCGCCCGATGGCCGGGAATTGGCGGCGTTTTGACGATGTGTTCTCGGCCTCCCGCGGTTCGGAAAAGGCATACACTTGCCCGCAAGAATACTTGTCACCTTGCTACCGGATCACTGCAGCCACGCAAGAACGGAACCGTAGACGGGCGGCCCAGGGGAGAATTGGAACGTGAAGCGGATCGGGAAAATATTTATCGTCGCAGCCAGCCTGTTGCTTGCCGCATGCACCAGCAATGAAGAAAGCAAGGCCAAGGAACTGGTATCGGATTTCTACCGGATGCACCAGTCGGCCCGCCCCTCCGGCGCGCTTACCCTCAACGAACTGATCACCTTCCGCCATTTCCTGTCGGTGCCGCTATTCAACCTGCTCAAAGATGTCTCGGTCGCCGAAGAGGCGCGCGCCGCGCAGTCTGCCGCCGCCCCATTGCCGCCGCTGCTCGAGGGCGACATCTTCACCGCCAATCCCGGTGGCGCCTCCACGTTCCGCGTCGTCCAGTGCGACATGCAAAAGCGCGAAAGCGAATGCTCGGTCGAACTGATCTACAGCGACGCCAAGCTCAAGGCTCCGGCCAAGTGGGTCGACAAGGTCCTGCTCACGCGCGACGCGCGCGGCTGGATCATCGACAACATCCAATACGCCGGCGGCCAGGCGCCCATGCGCAACGGCAACCTGCAAGACACGCTGCTCAAACTGCTCAAGCGCGACGCGGCGCCGCTGCAATAACTCTGCCGCAATCACTCGAAAAGTCTCCAATCTTCCGGCTGACGCGCCACTGCGGCGCGTCCGGCCACCAACACGCTCTATAATCGCGCGATCGACATTGGATCAAGACGCCCGGTCTTGATCCAATGTCGCGCCTTGCACTTCATCCCAAACGGGGTAATTCCGCACTCACGCCTATTGATGAAATGAGTTCCAACGCCGCGATGTCCAACCATACCTTCCTCTGGCACGACTATGAAACCTTCGGCGTAGTCCCGCGCCGCGACCGCCCGGCGCAGTTCGCCGCCGTGCGCACCGACGCCGAACTCAACGAGATCGGCGAACCGATCATGGTCTACTGCAAACCGGCGCCGGACTATTTACCCGATCCGGTCTCCTGCCTGATCACCGGCATCACGCCGCAGACCTGCCTGGAGCGCGGCCTGCCCGAGCACGAGTTCGCCGCGCAGATTGAACGCGCACTGGCCGAACCCGGCACCATCGGCGTGGGCTACAACACCATCCGTTTCGATGACGAGGTCACGCGCTTCATGTTCTGGCGCAACCTGATCGATCCCTATGCGCGCGAATGGCAAAACGGCTGCGGCCGCTGGGACCTGCTGGACGTGGTGCGCCTGTGCTACGCGCTGCGCCCGGACGGCATCGTCTGGCCGACCAGGGAAGACGGCAGCGTCAGCTTCAAGCTGGAACATCTCTCCAAGGCCAACGGCCTGCTGCACGAAGCGGCGCACGACGCGCTGTCCGACGTGCGCGCCACCATCGCGCTGGCGCGCCTGATCCGCGAGAAGAATCCGCGCCTGTTCGACTTCGCGCTGGCGCTGCACAAGAAGGACAAGGCCGCGGCCGAGATCGGCCTGCCGCAGAACAAGCCCTTCCTGCACGTGTCGGGCATGTTCCCGGCGACGCGCGGCTGCCTGGCGCTGATGTGGCCGCTCGGCATGCATCCGACCAACAAGAATGAAGTGATCGCCTGGGACCTGGCCAGCGACCCGGCCGAACTGGCCAGGCTGGACGCGGCCACCGTGCGCGAACGCATGTTCAGCAAGGCCGACGCCTTGCCCGAAGGCGTCACGCGCCTGCCGATCAAGAGCATCCACCTGAACAAGTCGCCGATGGTGGTCGGCAGCCTCAAGACGCTTTCCGCGGCCCGCGCGGCCGAGCTGGGCATCGACATCGACGGCGCCTTGCGCAATGCCGATATCGCCGCCGCGCTTCCCGATCTGGCGGCATTGTGGCAGGACGTCTTCCACCGCGAAAGCGATAGCGCGCCCGATGTCGACGAAGACCTCTACGGCGGCTTCATCGGCAATGGCGACCGTCGCCAACTGGCGCAGTTGCGCGCAATGCCGCCGCAGGAACTGGCGCGCGCCAGCCTCTCCTTCGACGACGCTCGCCTGGACGAAATCCTGTTCCGCTACCGCGCGCGCAATTTCCCCGAGACGCTCAGCGCCGAAGAAACCCAGCACTGGGAAGAACACCGCGCGGCGCGCCTGTTCGAAGGCAAAGGCGGAGCCCGCACCATCGCCCAGCTGTTCGAACAGATCGACACGCTGCAAGAGCAGGCCGACGACGAACGCGCCCAGGATATCCTCGGCGCGCTGTACGACTATGCGGAGATGATCGCCCCCGCCAACGGCTAAGAGACGAACCGGCCGCTCAGCGCGGCCGATCCGATCAAACCCGCTCCACCGCCACCGCGGCCTGGTCGATGATATCGACCACCGCGTGCAGTTCTTCCTTGCTCAACGCCCCCTTGGCCAGGCGCGTATGCAGCGCCATGCGAAAGTTCTGCACCGCGCGGCGCAGTTCGGGCGAGTCGGCATCAGGGCGTTCCTGCCGGCGCATCTCGAACTTGTGCAACACCTGCTGCAGCAAGGCTTCATTTGCCTTGAGGTCGGCCTCGCCTTCGGCACTGATGCGATACAGTTTCTTGCCGCCCTCTTCCGCCGCCACCGTGGCGTAACCCATTTCTTCCAGCAGCGTCAGCGTGGGATAGACCACGCCCGGGCTCGGGCTGTAGCCGCCGCCGACCAACTGCTCGATGGCCTTGATGATTTCATAGCCGTGGCGCGGTTTCTCCTGCAGCAGGTGCAGCATCACGATGCGCAATGCGCCCTGCTCGAACATGCGCGCGCCGCGGCCGCCTTCGCGGCCGCGCGGGCCGCCCTCATCGAACATGCCGCCTGCGCCATGATGCGGACGGTCAAAACGGTGATGCTTGGGGCCGTGGCCTGCACGCGCCATCAAATGTCTGAACATGGTGCTTCCTTTTCATCTGTAGTGTTCATCTGGTGTTGCGCCTGAATGGCGCCCGGGTACGGGCTTGCGGGAAGCCCTTCATCGATCGATGAACATAAGATATATCTTAGAAATAGCAAAATCAAGATATATCTTAATAATATTTTTTATTATCGAAAAGGAAATATCGAAGCAGGGAATGCCCATCGTCAGCCCGGCGACACTTGCTCCCTGCCAAAAGTGGTAAGTTGGCGCGTATCGGGCGCACACGCACCCGGCAAAAAAGACATCGACAAGGAGATCACCATGCCCCAACCGCCAATTGGCCGCTTTCCCGTTCCCGAACTGAAAGACCTGCCCGAAGATATCCGTGCGCGCATCCTGGCCGTTCAGGAAAAGTCCGGCTTCATCCCCAACGTCTTCCTGGTGCTGGCGCACCGTCCCGACGAATTCCGCGCCTTCTTCGCCTACCACGATGCGTTGATGGACAAACCGGGCAAACTGACCAAGGCCGAGCGCGAGATGATCGTGGTCGCCACCAGCAACGCCAACCAATGCCAATATTGCGTCGTCGCCCACGGCGCGATCCTGCGCATCCGCGCCAAAGACCCGCTGCTGGCCGACCAGGTCGCCATCAACTACCGCAAGGCCGACATCACGGACAAGCAAAAAGCCATGCTGGACTTCGCCATGAAGGTCTCAGCCAGCGCCTGGGCCGTCAACGACGAGGATTTCGCCGAACTCAAACGGCACGGCTTCGGAGAAGAAGAGGCTTGGGACATCGCCGCCATCGCCGCCTTCTTCGGCATGTCCAACCGCCTGGCCAACGTCACCAGCATGCGGCCCAACGACGAGTTCTACCTGCTGGGACGGGTGCCGGTGCAATAAGCACCTGTCAGCGCACGCCGCCATGCCAGCGCGCCACCAGCGCCAGGCACTCGCGCAAATCGCCATGCACCAGCTCGCAGGCATGCGCCAGCATCAGGTTGCGCGGCAAACCAAAGTCCTCGATCTGCATGCCGTCGCGGCAATAACCGGGCTCGGCATGCGGTATCTGGCTCAACAGATCGGCCTGCGGCGTGTTATAGCACCACACCTTCTTGCCGCGGCCGACGGCATAACCGACCTCGAACACCGTCCCCGAATCCGGCTCATGGCCACGGAAGTTGGACACGTTCGCCACCACATAATCCGCCGAATCGATCAACGCCATGTTGAGATCGAAGATAGCGCGCGACACCTCCGCCTTGCTCTGCCCCGTGACTTCATCATCCCCCGGACACAACGCCGCCAAACCGAGTTCGGCGCACCACTGCCGGATACGCTCCTTGTGCTGCGCATAGTCGCGCTGGAAGACGTCGGGGCCGGCCATGTAGATGCGAGGATGGGTCATGCAGAATCCATAGAACGATTAAGAGAAGAGCGATGGAGAATACGCGAAATTCCGAATGGAATCATGTACGCCGCTGAATGACACAGGAGCCAGACTTTGGCCAAGACGGCAGCGATAGCGATACACCGCACCGAAGCCGCAGGCGAGCAGCAAGCACCGCGAGGCCGAAGGCGAGTATGAAACAAGGCAAAGCCGAAGGCGAGCCGGACAAGAAGTCCGCTTCTGACCAGCCGCTGGAGTCGCCGAAAAAATGGATCAGCAAGGCAGTCGGAGCGCAGCGACTCTGCCTTGCCCATTTTTTCGGCGACTCCAGCGGGAACCCCGAAGGGGCTGGGCGGTAGCGGTCGCCTTCTTTTGCTTACTTTTCTTGGCGAGACAAGAAAAGTGAGCGGCTGCCGGCTGAAGCAGTGCTTCAGCCCCCCGGCGCTCCCCTCCGACCGGAGAAAGATAAGCATAGAGCCAGTACATCTGCACGAAGCAAAACCAGACTACCCAGCCAACCAACAAACAAACAAACAAACAAACAAACAAACACCCTCATCAAGGCAACCGCCCCAATATCTCATTACGATCCAAATCCGCAGAAAAATCATCCACCTGCACACTCAAATCACCCTCACGCGCAAATTCATCCAACACCGCCTTCTCCTGCTCGCTGATGAACCCGCGCTCAAGCGCAACCGCATTCCATCCCATCATCTCAATCAAGCTCTGCGGCATGGCAGGCAACTCCCCATCCTTGACCACCTGCTTCAAGCGCTGCTCAAGCTGCTGCACCACCGGCGTCAGCGCAAACGCCCTCTCCCCGCAAGCCAGCGGATCGTCGCCCCGCGGCAGATACGCATCCGAAACCAGCCGGTCCCGGCTCGCCCCCGGCTTCTGCATGGCCTTGGCCACCAGCGTCCCCAAGGCATCCGACGGCTTGCGGTAAATCAGCCCGATCGGAAAGATCGCCAGCCGCAAGCCGAAAGCCACCCACGGATTGGGAAAGTTATGCAGCACGTCGACGATCGCCTCCTGCGCCCGATGCAAGGCATCCTGCACCGACCATTCGACATAGGGCAGGTCGTCTTCCTGCCGCCCCTCATCCTCATAGCGCTTGAGCGTGGCCGAGACAAGATAGAGCTGCGACAGCACATCCCCCAGTCGCCCCGAAATGCGCTCGCGGAACTTGAGCGACCCGCCCAGCACCGCCATGCCGGCATCGGCCAGCAAGGCGAACGCCGACGACAGATGGACCACGGAGCGGTAATAACGCCGGGTCTGGCGCGCCGCGTACCCGGTCGACGGCAACAGCCAGCCGCAGCTGATGCCGCCGACGAAAGCGCGCGCCTTGTTGGCGGCGACGAAAGACAGGTGCGAGAACAGCAGCTTGTCGAACTCCTGCACGGCCCGTTCGTGGTTGTCGTCCGCCGCCACCGCCATCTCCTTGAGCACATAGGGATGGCAACGGATCGCCCCCTGGCCGAAAATGATCAGGCAGCGCGTCAGGATGTTGGCGCCTTCGACCGTGATAGCGATGGGGATCTGCTGGTACACGCGCGCCAGGAAGTTGCCCGGCCCCATGCAGATGCCCTTGCCGCCGATCACGTCCATGCCGTCGTTGACGATGATGCGGCCGCGCTCGGTCACATGGTATTTGGAGATGGCCGAAATCACCGACGGCTTCTCCCCCGCATCCACCGCCGAGGCCGAGAGCCGGCGCGTGGCGTCGATCATGTACAAGTGGCCGCCCATGCGCGCCAATGCCTCCTGCACGCCCTCGAACTTGCCGATCTCGATCCTGAACTGGCGGCGCATCGCGGCATAGGCGCTGGTGCCGCGCACCGCCAGCTTGGAAAAGCCGACGCTGGAAGATGGCAGCGAGATGGCCCGGCCCGCCGCCAGGCATTCCATCAGCATGCGCCAACCGCGGCCGACCTGGACGATGCCGCCGATCACCCATTCCATGGGAATGAACACATCGCTGCCTTGCGTCGGACCGTTCTGGAATACCGCATTCAACGGCCAATGGCGGCGGCCGATCACCACGCCCGGATGGCTGGTGGGAATCAGCGCGCAAGTGATGCCCGGTTCGGGATTGTCGCCCAGCAGGCCGTCCGGATCGCGCGCGCGAAAGGCCAGCCCCAGCACGGTCGCCACCGGCGCCAGCGTAATGTAGCGCTTGCTCCAGCTCACCCTGAAGCCAAGCGTCTCGCGGCCCTCGTGCATGCCCTTGCAAACGATGCCGATATCGGGAATGGCGGCGGCGTCCGATCCCGCATACGGGCTGGTCAGCGCGAAACACGGGATTTCCTGGCCGGTCGCCAGGCGCGGCAGGTAATGGTTCTTTTGCGCCTCGGTACCGTAATGCAGCAATAGTTCGGCCGGCCCCAGCGAATTGGGCACCATCACCGAGATCGCCGCCGCCGAACTGCGCGAAGCCAGCTTCATCACCACCTGCGAATGCATGTAGGCGGAGAACTGCTTGCCGCCGTATTGCCTGGGGATGATCATCCCGAGAAAGCCCTTGTCCTTGATGAATTGCCAGGCCTCGGGCGGGATGTCCTGGTGCTTCACGGTACTGTCCCAGTCGCTCACCATGGCGCACAGGCGCTCGACCTCATCGTCCATGAAGGCCTGCTCTTCGGCCGTCAAGCGCGGCGGCGGGATTTCGAACAGGCGGCGCCAGTCCGGCTTGCCGGAAAACAGCTCGGCATCCCACCAGACCGTGCCGGCTTCGATGGCATCGCGCTCGGTGGACGACATGCCGGGCATGATCTTGCGGAAGGCATCCAATGCCGGACGACTGATCAGCGCCTGGCGCACCGAGACCATCGCCACCAGCACGGTCGGCGTGAACAGCAGGATCGCCAGCAACACCATCACCGGCAGTTCGACGCCGGCCAGGGAACCGCCCAGCCAGATCCAGACAGCCTCGGCCAGCAGCCACATCCATGCATTGGCGCGCGCCATCATCAATACCAGGCAGCCGGCCAGCAAAATGATGAGCCATAAGATCATGTCAAGCCTCCAGTTCTGTTTATTGTTCGAAAGGCGGCAGCACGGCTGCAACACCATACCAATCGCATACCTATCACATACCCATCGCCGATTGCACGCTGCTTTATAGTCCCACCAAATTGCCTTGCTGGAAAGATTTTCCGTTTTTACCCTGCAACATACCGCGCCGCATCGGGCCTGGGCAATCGGACATCATCGCCACCGCGCCGTCAGACAAAACCGACAAGGCGGCGCGGGATCGCAACGCATCCCGCCAAGTTCAGCCGCGCGGCCGCGCCGTCCATTACAATCCCTGCATTGCATGCAAACGCGGCACAGGAACAAACAAGATCGAAAAAGGAAACATCATGAAATGGGAAGGCAACCGCGAAAGCGACAACGTTGAAGACCGCCGCGGCGATGGCGGCGATGGCGGCGGGGGCGGAGGCGGCCTGCCTTTCGGCGGCCGCTCGATCGGGCTGGGCACGGTGGCGGTGGCGCTGGTGGCATCCTATTTCCTCGGCATCAACCCGCTGACGATGCTGGATATGCTCTCCGGGGGCGGCGGCCAGGCGCCGCTGCAACAACAGCAGCAGGCGCCAGCCCACAAACCGCCGCCGGAAGACCAGATGGCGCGCTTCGTCTCGACCGTGCTGGCCGATACCGAAGACACCTGGGGGCCGTTGTTCGCCGCCAGCGGCAAGCAATACGTCCGTCCCAAGCTGGTGCTGTTCTCCGGCCGTACAGCGACCGCCTGCGGCACCGGCCAGACCGCCACCGGCCCCTTCTACTGTCCGGGCGACCAGAAGGTCTACATCGACCTGTCCTTCTATGAGCTGATGAAGCAGCGCTTCAAGGTCTCGGGCAACTTCGCCCAGGCCTATGTCATCGCGCACGAGGTCGGCCACCACGTACAGCACCTGCTGGGCATTTCCGACAAGGTCGACGCCGCCCGCCGCAATGCGACTGAAAAGCAGGCCAACGCCATGTCGGTGCGGCTGGAACTGCAGGCCGACTGCTTCGCCGGCGTCTGGGCCTACCACGCCAACCAGGCGCGCCACATCATCGAAGACGGCGACATCGAGGAAGCCCTCAACGCCGCCTCGGCCATCGGCGACGATGCCCTGCAGCGCCAGGCGCGCGGCGAAGTCGTGCCGGACTCCTTCACCCACGGCACCTCGGCCCAGCGCGTGGCATGGTTCAAGCGCGGCATCACCGAAGGCCAGGTCAGCGCCTGCAACACCTTCGCCGCGAAGCAGCTTTAAAAAAACAGGCAAACAACCCATGTCCAACCACCTCAACCAGAGCCTCGATGCCATGCGCGCCGCGCTGCGCCAATTGCAGGACGGCGAGATCGGCATCGCCGCCCTGTGCGCCGCCTGGCGCGCCCAGGGCGCCGTGCTGGCGGCCCTGCCGCCGCGCTACGAACAAGTCGCCGAAGACCTGCTCGGCCGCCTCGAAGCCGGCAGCCTGTTTACCGAAGAAAGCTGCTCGTTCAGCCAGCACGACCTGATCGACAGCCTCAACACCTGGCTTGATAAAGCTACCCATACGTTGGCGCCGGCCTGATGCCGCGTGCCGCTGAAAGAATCACCATGCAAAAAATCACCTTCCCGCTGCAAGGCCATCCCCATGTGGAACTGAACCAGCTGCTGAAACTGTGCGGCCTGTGCGACAGCGGCGGCGCCGGCAAGCAACTGGTGGCCGATGGCCGCGTCAAGGTCAACGGCAAACCCGAGTCGCGCAAGACCTGCAAGATCACCGCCGGCCAGAAAGTGGCGCTGGGCGACGTCCAGATCAGCGTGGTCGAAGCATGAGCATGGCCGCGGCATCGCAGCAGCAGGCCGAAGCCGTCCTCGACTTCTGGTTCGGCCCCGGTTTCGCGCAGGCCCCCGCCGCCGAAGTAGCCGCACGCCAGAAAGCGCTCTGGTGGAGCAAGAATCCCGACATCGACGCCGACTGCCGCAACCGCTTCGAACCGTTGCTCCAGGAGGCTGCCGCCAACCGGCTGGCCGACTGGGCCGACGCGCCGCGCTCGATGCTGGCGCTGATCGTGCTGCTGGACCAGTTTCCCCGCAATATCTACCGCGATACCGCGCAGGCATTCGCCTTCGATGAACTGGCGCGCCAGTACAGCCACCTGGCGCTGGCGATGGGACTGGACCAGCAATTGCCGGCCATCGCCCGGGTGTTCGTCTACCTGCCGCTGGAACATTCGGAAGACATCGACGACCAGCAATACGCGCTGGAGCTGTTTCGCGCGCTGGCCAGGCAGGCCGGCGCCGCCGACCGGGAAACCTTCGACGGCTTCGCCGACTATGCGAAGCGGCACCATCAGGTGATCGAACGCTTCGGCCGCTTCCCGCACCGGAACAAGCTGCTCGGGCGCGCCTCCAGCGCCGAGGAAAGCGCCTTCCTGCAACAGCCCGGTTCCTCGTTCTGAAATTCGACCCGGCCAATGAAGTAGTTCGATAGCGCCGCAAAAATAAGCGCCTTCCATGCGAAGGCGCTTTTTCTTTCCCTACACTCGCCGCTTGCCCTGTCCTTCCGCAATCCGGCCATGCCCAACCGCTCCTCCGGCTTCACGATGATAGAAGTGCTGGTCGCCCTGCTGGTCATCGGCACCGGCGCGCTGGCCATGCTCATGCTGCAATTGCATGCCTTGCGCAGCAGCCGCGACAACGGCCTGCAGGCCCGGGCCGCGATCATGGTCGCCGAACTGGCCGAACTGCGGGCGGCGTACCACGCAGTGGCGGCCGACAGCGATGATCCCTACCTGTTCGCGTTCGATGCCGCGAAAAACCCTCCTTCCACCCGCGCCGATTGCGCGTCCTCACCGTGCGACGCCGCCAGCTTCGCCCACGCCGCCAGCGCCGACTGGCGCGCAAGGCTGGCGCGCGATTTTCCCGCCGCCCGCGCCACGGTCTGCCGCGACAGCGGCGCCGGCACACCACCCGACTGGCGCTGCGACGGCAACCCGGCGTCGCCGGTGATGCTCAAGCTGGGCTGGCGCCGTGCCGATCCGGCAGCCGGCAACACGCCCGATGCCGCGCCGCTGATGCAACTTTTCATCGGCCGCTGACACACCGCCATGAAGCCGCCCCAACACCATCGCCAACATGGCCTGACGCTGGTCGAAATGATGGCGGCGCTGGCGGTCGGCCTGCTGGTGATATTGGCCGCTACGGCACTGCTGCACAATGCGCGCGCCGCGTACCAGGACATCGACGACGCCGGCCGCGTGCAGGAAACCGGGCGCATGGCGCTGGCGCACCTGGCCGACGCCGTGCGCCAGGCCAATCACCTGCCATGGGAAACGGCACTGGCCATGGAAAAACCGCCGACACTGGCGCCGGGCCTGCGCGGCATCGACAACAGTCGCCAGGCCAACCGGCTCGATCCCGCGCAAGGCAATTTCAGCGCCGGCGCCGGCAACGGCTTCAACCGAAGCGACATCCTGCTGCTGGGATTTTTCGGTGCACCAACCCATGCCGCCGGCAGCATCGTCAACTGCAGCGGCGCGAGCGTACCAGCCGGCCCGCTGGAAGAACGCGCGCGCAGTTGGGTCATCTACTACATCGCGCCGGGAACCGGTAACGAGCCCGAACTGCGCTGCCGCTATCGGGGCAAGTCTGGCGCCTGGACCTCGGATGCGCTCGCGCGCGGCGTGGAAGCGATGCAGTTGCGCTATGCCGTGGACAGCGACGGCGACGGCCGCCCCGACCGCTGGCTCGACGCTTCCGCCATCGACGCCACGCTATGGCAGCGCGTGGTGCTGGTGCGCATCGCCCTGCTGGTGCGCGGCAACCAGCGGCGTCCCTCCACGCCCGGCGCGCCGGCGCGCAGCTACGATCTGTTCCTGACCGATTCCGGCGATGCCGGCTACCGCTTCGTGGAAAAGGAAGGCGACCGGCGCCTGCGCGCGGTCTTTCAAACCACGGTGTTGCTGCGCAACGCCGCCTCGATTCCACCGCTTCCACCATCTCCGCCATGAACTTCCCGCCATCGCGCCAGCACGGCGCCACGCTGATGATTGCACTGATCATGCTGGCCGTGATCCTGCTGCTGGGCATCGCCTCGGCATCGCTGCTGATGCTGGACGAACGCGCGGCGCGCAACCACCGCGCCCATGAACAGGCGCGGATCGCGGCGCAGGCGGCGCTGGACGATGCTTGCGAAGAAATCCGGCGCGGCATACGCATTGACGCGGCGCATGCCTTCCCCGCCGAACACGGCTGCCATACCGACCGCGAAAGGCTGGGACTATGCCTGGGCAGCGCGCACGTCGCCGGATGGCAATCCGCACAACTGACCGGCGCCGCAGCGGGCTCGGCAAGCTACGGCCAATTCACCGGGAACCTGCCGCCCAACCTGGGCGATGGATTGCCGGCGCCGCGCTACCTGATCGAACTGGTCGCCGGCGCGGACGACACCATCGCTCCCTCGCCCTCCCCCCTCACCTACCGGCTCAGCGCCATCGGCTTCGGCCGCGACGGCGCGCAGGCGCTGCTGCAAGGCGTCGTCCAGCGCCGCACCGATGCCGCCGGCAAGGCGCAATGCATGCCGCTCGGATGGCGCGCCCTTCCCCCCGCATGACAGGAACACACGATGACGACATCCCGCACACAACACGGCTTCACCCTGATCGAGCTGACGATGGCGATCGCCATTGTCGGCATCCTCGCCACGCTGGCCTGGAGCGGTTACAGCCAGCATCTCCTCAAGACCCGGCGCGCCGAAGGGCGTGCCGCGGTACTGCAGGTATTGCTGCAGCAGGAACGGCAATTCTCCTACCGCCACAGTTACCGCGCCTTCGTCCCCGGCGCGCAGGAAACGGAATTCAAATGGCATTCGGGCGAACGGCCGGAAACCAGCGCCTACAGCATCTCCGCCCAAGCCTGCGACGGCGAGGACCTGCATAGCTGCGTGCGCGTGACGGCCACGCCCGGCGGCGCACTGGTCGACTCCGCCTATCGCGATGAACGATGCGGCGCGCTCTACGCCGACAGCCGCGGCCGGCGCGGCGCCGACGGCAACGACTGCTGGTGAGGCCATGCGCCCGAACAACGTCATCCGCGGCTTCACCCTGGTCGAACTGATGGCGGTGCTGCTGATCGCCAGCGTGCTGCTGGCAGCGGGCGTGCCGGCGCTGCGGAATTTCATTGCCGGGCAGCAGCTGATCGGCGCCGCCAATGCCTTCTTTCACGGCGCCAGCCTGGCCCGCACCGAAGCCCTGCGCCACGGCCGCCGCGCCGACATGACGCCGGCCGACGGTCGCGACTGGGCAAGCGGCTGGCGCATCGAAGTCGGCAAACGCGAGGTGACGACCCACTCCGCACTGCCGCCCGGCATCGCCGTGACCTACACCCGAGACGGCGAAACGGTGGCGTTCCGGCCGAACGGCCAACCGGTCACCAAAGGCAGCTGGCATTTCAGCGCCGCCGGCATGCGGCGGGTGGTGGTCATCAACTTCCTCGGCCGCGTGCGCGTCTGCAACCCCGCCCGGGACAATAGCTGCTAGGCCGAGCCATGCGTTGGCGCCGGGCCGCGCCTGGGGCGCCAAGCCCGCAGGAGAGCAGAAAGCGGCTGCAAAGCCGTGTATATTGACGGGCATCCGGCGCGCGCCCGGCCGCGCCCATCCCCACACGGCGACACCATGACCCTGACAGAAGACCCGCTCTACCAATTCGACATCGGCAACGACCAACAAGCCATGGCGCTGGCGCTGATCCAGGCCGGCTTCGGCATGCTCAACACCACCCCCAACCCGCGCGTGGGCTGCGTGATCGTCAAGCAGCGCCGCGTCATCGGCGCCGGCTTCACCCAGCCGCCCGGCGGCAACCACGCCGAGATCCAGGCCCTGGCCGACGCCGCCGCGCGCGGCCAGGATGTGCGCGGCGCCACCGTCTACGTCACGCTGGAACCCTGCAGCCATTTCGGCCGCACCCCGCCTTGCGCCGATGCGCTGGTGCGCGCCGGCGTGGCCCGCGTGGTGGCCGCCATCGCCGACCCCAATCCGCTGGTGGCCGGCCAGGGCCTGGCCAGATTGCAGGCCGCTGGCATCGACGTCACCTGCGGACTCCTGGAAGAAGAAGCGCGGGAAATCAACATCGGCTTCCTGGCGCGCATGCGCACCAGCAAACCCTGGGTGCGCATGAAAAGCGCCGCCAGCCTGGATGGCAAGACCGCCCTGCACAATGGCCTGAGCCAGTGGATCACCAGCCAGGCCGCGCGCGACGACGGCCACGTCTGGCGCGCCCGCGCCTGCGCCATCATGGCCGGCATCGGCACCATCGCCAAGGACGACGCCCAGCTCACCGTGCGCGCCATCGACACGCCGCGCCAGCCGCGCCGTATCGTGGTCGACAGCAAGCTCGCCGTCTCGCCGCAGGCGCGCGTAATCCAGGGCGGCGGCACCTGGGTCTTCACCGCCGCCGACGACAAAGAGAAAACCGCCATGCTGGAAAGCCAGGGCGCCGAAGTCATCGTGCTGCCCAACGCCGAGGGCAAGGTAGACCTGCCGGCGCTGGTGCGCGAACTCGGCCGGCGCCAGATCAATGAACTGCATGTGGAAGCCGGTTCCAAGCTCAACGCTGCGCTGATCCGCGCAGGCTGCGTCGACGAACTGCTGCTCTACCTCGCGCCCAGCCTCCTGGGTGAAGGCCGCAACATGTTCGACCTGCCGCCGCTGCAAGACCTGTCCGGCAAGATCGACCTGAACTTCTACGAGGTCAAGCAGATCGGGCCGGATTTGCGTATCCTTGCACGGTTCAATTAATTGCCCGGCCCAGCCCGGCGTTCTTACAGAGGCTGCAACATGTTTACAGGTATCGTCGCCGCCATCGGCAAAATCACCTCCGTCCAACCGCTCGCCGCCGGCCCCGACGCCGGCGTGCGCCTGACCGTCGATGCCGGCGCCCTGCCGATGGACGACGTCGGCCTGGGCGACTCGATCGCCTTGAACGGCGCCTGCATGACCGTGGTGGAAAAAAGCGCCAGCGGCTTCACCGTCGACGTCTCGCGCGAAAGCCTGAACCTCACCGCCGGCCTCGATGCCCCCGGCGAAGTCAACCTGGAAAAAGCCCTGACCCTGGCCGAGCGCCTGGGCGGCCACCTGGTCTCCGGCCACGTCGACGGCCTGGGCCGGGTCCACTCCTTCGAACCGGTCGGCGAATCGCGCGAACTGATCGTCGACGCGCCGAAAGCGCTGGGCAAATACCTGGCCTACAAGGGCTCGATCGTGGTCAATGGCGTCTCGCTGACGGTCAACCGCGTCGAAGACCTGGCCGACGCCTGCCGCTTCTCGATCAACCTGATCCCGCACACGGTGGAAGTCACCACCTTGAAACACCTGAAGGCGGGCAGCAAGGTGAACCTGGAGATCGACCTGATTGCGCGCTATGTCGAGCGCATGCTCAGCGCCAAGTAAATAAAACCGTTATCCAAGCAGCACACGACGGCCGGGTTCCCCCGGCCGTTTTTCGTCTGTCGGTCGGCATCGAACACATCGACGACCGGCGGGCCGACCTCCAGCAGGCGCTGGAATCGGCCTGAAACAAGACGGCCGGCGCAGCGCCAAAGGCGCACGCCGGCCGCATCCCTTCAGCCCAGGCAGTCAGGCCGCCTTTTTCTTCCCAATCCGCTGCGCCACCAGCTCCCGCGTACGGGGGATCAGCTCGCGCCCGTAATCGATCGCATCTTCCAGCGGGTCGAAGCCGCGGATGAGGAAATTGGTCACGCCCAGGTCGTAGTAATCCAGCAGCGCTTCGGCCACCTGTTCCGGCGTGCCGACCAGCGCGGTGGAGTTGTAGCGGGCGCCGGTTTCCTTGGCGATCGCGGTCCAGAGGCGCTTGTCCACGCGGGCGCCCTTGTCGGCCGCGGCCAATAGGCGGCGCGCGCCTTCGCTTTGTTGCGGGCCGGTATAGGCTGGGTGCAGCTTGGCGTTGCCGGCGCGCAGGCGGCGGGTTTCTGCGAGGATGCTTTCGGCGCGCGCCCAGGCCTTTTCTTCTGTATCGGCCAGGATCGGGCGGAACGACACCGAGAAGGCGATCTCGCGTCCGTGGCGCGCCGCCTCGGCGCGCACGCGGCCGGTCAGGTCGCGCACCTGGTCGAGCGATTCGCCCCACAGCGCGTAGATGTCGGCATGCCGGCCAGCCACGGGAATGGCCGCATCCGAGGCGCCGCCGAAGAAGATCGGGATGTGCGGCTTTTGTACCGGCTTGACTTCCGAGAATGCCTGCTCGAAACGGTAGTGCGCACCCTGATGGTCAAATGGCTTCTCTTCGGTCCATACCCGGCGCAGGATCGCCAGGTACTCGTCGGTGCGCGCATAGCGCTGGTCATGGTCGAGGTAGTCGCCGTCGCGCCGCTGCTCGGCATCCGAACCGCCGGAGATGATGTGCACGCCCAGCCGCCCGCCGCTGAACTGGTCGAGCGTGGCAAGCTGGCGCGCGGCCAGCGTGGGCGCGACGAAGCCGGGACGGTGCGCCAGCATCAGCTTGATGCGGCTGGTGGCGGCGGCCGCCTGGGCGATGGTCAGGATGGCGTCCGGCCCGGTCGAATGGTAGGGCACCAGCACGCGGTCGAAACCGGCGTCCTCATGCGCCCTGGCAAAGCGCAGCAGGTAGTCGTGGTCGATGGCGGGACCGGTCGAAGGATGGATTTCCGAGTTCTTGTGGCTGGTGATCATGCCGATGAAATTGACGCTCATGATGTGCCTTTCCGTAGATGATGCGGGTTCTCAGACATTGACGATGTAGTCGGTGACTTTCACTTTTTGCGGCAGGATCTTGCGCTCCGAGAGCCAGTCCGCCGCGCCCTGGAAGGTGGCGATGAATCTGGCGTCGCCGGCGCCGTGGAACTCCCAGCGGCGCTGCAGCCGGATCAGCGAATCGCGCACGGCGTCGGAATAGCCCGCGTCCTTCTGCACCAGTATTTCCGCCTCCTTGGTGTTCTTTGTGATCCATTCCCCTTCGGCACGGTAGGCGGCGTTGACGGCGCGCACGATGTCGCCGTTCTCTTCGGCGAACTTGCGGTGCGTGACGTAGGAATTGAAGTCGATCAGGAAATCGAGGTCGCGCCCTTCGAAGAACACGTCATGCGCCTTGTATTCCACGCGCGCGATGTCCACGCCCGGGCTCCACATCGACCAGGCGTCGACCTTGCCCTGCGAGAATGCCGGGCCGGCATCGGGCGGGTTGAGATAGACGAACTTCACCTTGCTGCGGTCGATGCCATGCTTCTCCAGCGCCGCCACCAGCAGGAACTCTCCCAGGCCGGAACGGTTCACCGCCACGCTCTTGCCCACCAGGTCGGCGACCTTGTCGATGCCGGAACCGTCGCGCGCGATGATGGCGGTGCTGCGCGGTTCGACCACGGCGAACTGCGTAAATACCAGCGGCGATCCGGCGATCATCGCCGCCAGCGCCGGCGTGGTGCTGCCGCCGAAACCGAAATCGGCGCTGCCGCCGGTGACCGCCTGCAGCGACGGCGCATGGTTGGGGAACGGGCCGATCCATTGCACCTTGATGCCGTCCCTGGCCAGGGTCTTTTCAAATTCGCCGCGGGTGCGGGCAATGCCGGGCAAGCCGCCCTTGCCCCATGCCAGGCGCACGGTGTCGGTATTGCGCGACTTGCCCGCTGCAGCCAGCGCCGTGCCGGCAAGGCCGGCGGCGCCAAGCGCGGCGCCGGCGAAGGCGGCCTGGATCAGGTGGCGTCGTTGGGAATTGGCAGGCTTGTCGTGTTCGCTCATGATGAATGCTTGGTTGAGAAATGAAAGGAAAAAGAAGGCCCATGCCGCCGCTTGAGCGGCGGCACGAAAACACCCGGCCGGGAAATGCGTTCAGGCTTCGGCCGCCACGCCCAGCTCGGCCAGCAACTGCGCGCGCAGGGCCTCGGCGGCCGGATGCGAACGATTGTGCGCGGCCTGCGGCGCGACCGTGTAGTCGCTGGCGATGGCGCCGTCGCGCATGACCAGGATGCGATCGGCCAGCACGATGGCTTCGTCGACATCGTGCGTGACCAGCAGCACGCCGGGCCGGTGGCGCGCCAGCAATTGGCGCACCAGCGCATGCATGCGGATGCGCGTCAGCGCGTCGAGCGCGGCGAAGGGTTCATCCAGCAACAGCAGGCGCGGTTCGCGCACCAGCGCGCGGGCCAGCGCCACGCGTTGCGCCTGGCCTCCGGACAGGTTGCGCGGCCAGTCGTCGATGCGCGCGCCCAGGCCCACTTCTTCCAGCGCCGCCTTGGCCAGCGGCTTGCCGGCCTGGTCGTCCAGCCCCAGCGCGACATTGCGCCACAGCGGATCCCACGGCACCAGGCGCGGTTCCTGGAACACCACCGCCGGTTGCGCCGGGCCGTCGATGCGCCCGCCGTCGGTGGCATCCAGCCCGGCCAGCGCACGCAGCAGCGTGGTCTTGCCGCAACCGCTTTCGCCGAGCAGGGCGACGAACTCGCCGCGCGCGATGCGCAGGTTCAGCCCCTTGATCACGCTACGCTCGCCATAACGGCGCTGCAGGCCGCTGACGGTGACGGCGGTTTCCTCGAAACCCGCCGGATGCATGGTATGGGTGGGGAGCATCATCATCGGCCGCCCTTGGCGTAGTTGGGATGCCAGGCCAGCAGCCGGCGCTCCAGCGCCCGCGCGATGCCGTCCGAGACGACGCCGATGCCGGCATAGATGACGATGGTCAGCACGATCACATCGGTCTGCAGGAACTCGCGCGCATCCATGGCCAGGGAACCGATGCCGACATTGGTGGCGATGGTTTCGGCGATCACCAGCGCCAGCCAGGCTACCGCCAGCGCATAGCGCACGCCGGCCAGGATCGACGGCAAGGCGCCGGGCAGGATGATGCGGCGAATCAGCGCCCAGTCCGACAAACCCATGACGCGGCCCAGCTCGACCAGCTTGGGGTCGACCTGGCGGATGCCGAGCACGGTATTGATATAGATCGGGAACAGCACGCCCAGCGACACCAGGAACACCTTGCCGCCCTCATCCACCCCGAACCACACGATCACCAGCGGCAACGCCGCCAGGAAAGGGACGGCGCGCACCATCTGCACGCTGCGGTCGAACAGCGCTTCGGCCAGGCGCGAAAAACCGACCAGGGTGCCCAGGGCGAAACCGATGCCGCCGCCGATGACAAAGCCGGAGACGGCCCGCAGCAGGCTGGCGGCGAGATCGCTCAGCAGACGGCCCTGGCCGACCAGGTTCCAGGCAGTGACGGCAACCTTGCTGGGCGCAGGCAATACCTGGGGCGACAAAAAACCGAGGCGGGCGAAAATTTCCCACGCCACCAGCGCGACCACCGGCGCCAGCCATGAAATGGCCAGCAGCGCATGGGGATCGGCCAGCCGCGATGGGCGCGCCGCGCTTGTCGACGGCGGCGGCCCGGCCGCTGCCGCCTTGGGCAACGACAGGCGATTGACCACTTCTGGCATGGGTGCATCCTCCACATTGGCTGGCGGCGAAGTGCCGCGATGTGGAAAATCCTAAACAAATCTCATGAATTATTTAAATAATTATTTCGATCTAACATATCTGGAACTCATTTCATCAATAGGCGTGAGTGCGCGACGCATCGCGCAATCGGTGCAACAGGCGCAGCAGGCTCTACACCAGCCCGGCGCCGCATGCGCCCACCCGGATAAGCCATACGGACGGCGAACCGACTCGTCCGTGGACAGCGACGGCCCCCACGCATCAGCGCATCAACGCAATTCTGACTCCGCCACGCCCGGCACGCCCTGCCGGATGGCCTTCGAATAATCCGCATCCGGCGCTGCCGCCAGCGCACGCTGCGTGATGCGGCCTGCGGCCTTCAGTTCATCGAAGGAGCGGCCCGGCGCCAGGCCGCCGTGGTCGTAGGCATATTGCGCGAAATATCCCGACAGCAGCAGACGGTAATCCAGCGGCAGCGAGGGCGACAACCGGCGCGCCAGTTCGAACACGATGGTGGTGCAATTGCTGGTGAGCGTATTGTAGAAACGGGGCTCTTGCCGCAACTGGGCAGCCCGCTCCAGGTAACCGAGGAAGACCTTGCGCAACTGCTCCGGCGCCAGCCGCAGCCGGTACAGGTAGACGTCTTCGCCGCGCGCATTGGTGCGGGTGCGGATGATGTCGCTCTCGTCGGCCGCCACGATCACTGTTTCAAACCGGCGGAAGAAGCCGCCGATGGCGGAAAAGCTCTCGCCCCGCTCCTTGCGGATCTCCAGCGAGAACACCAGGCGCCGGCCGTCGTCGAAACCGAACGACACCAGCGTGTGCGCGATCGCCGGCCCCATCCAGTAAGACAGGAGCAGATCGGCCGAAACCAGGTGCGCCAGGTCGTAACGGCGGGTCTCCCAATGCATGTCGTAATCGGTTTCGCTACGCCAGCGGAAGTTGCGCACATTGGCCAGCGTCACCTGATCGCCCTGCACCTGCGGCTCCAGCATGCGCGCGACATCGTCGGCCCAGATCCGCTCATGCGACGGCCGGATGCCATGCCACCATGCCAACAGCGCCACCGTGCACAGCAGGAACGCCGCCAGGCACCAGCGCCAACCGGCGCCGGCCACACCGGCCAGGGCGGCCAATGCCGCCAGCGCCAGCAACGACCACGCGGCAATCGCCGCGCCGCGCGCCCACGGCGGCGCCGGCAGCTGGAACCACAACGCGCACGCGCCCCATGCGGCCAGGCCGGCCAGCACGCAAACCGCCAGCAGCAACAAGGGCCAGCGCAGCCACAGGAAGGAAGTCAGGAACGCCATCAGGAAATCGCATTCACAAAGAAATGGAAAAAAGCGGGAGGTCAGTTCCCCCTGCGCCAAACGGCATTGTAGCTGCCGCATACGTATATGTTTATGCAGATTTATTCGTGGCCGGCGCCGGGGCCGCAGCACAGAATCTTCCGATTGCCATCCCGAGGAAATGCCATGAGCCGCGACCTGTTGCTATTGCTTGAATACGGTTTCACCGATCCCGCTCATCCGGGCGAACGTTTCATCTGCCCCGACGGCGCTCCCATCGAAGGCTTGCTGGCCGGCGACCCGGAACGCGCGGCGCAGCTGGACATCAAGCGCCTGCCGTTCGCGCGGCCGCGCGCCGAAGTGGTGGCGGCGCTGGATGCGCAACACCAAAGCCTGCCGGTGCTGATCCTGGGCGACCGGCTGCCGCCGCCGGACGATGCGCAACGCCTCGACGGCAAGCGCTTCGTCACCGATACGCGCCGCATCCTCGAGCTGCTGGCGCAGCGCCACGGCTTCCCGCGCGTGCATTGAGGCGGCACCAGGTTCCCCGATGAGCGCGCCCCCTCGCCAGTTGCACCTGAACGTCAACATCCTGCATTCCGGGTTCATCCCTTCGGCATGGCGCCTGCCCGATGCCGACCCGCTGGCCTTCATCGACGCCGCCCACTACGTGAAGGTGGCGCAGATCGCCGAAGCCGCCAAGTTCGATGCGGTGTTCCTGGCCGACAATGCCGCCATCATCGAACAGATCGACTTCCGCCCGATCACCGCGCTGGAGCCCACGGTATTGCTGGCCACCGTGGCCGCCGCCACCACCCGCATCGGCGTCATCGGCACCGCCTCCACCAGCTACAACGAGCCCTATAACATCGCGCGCCGCTTCGCCACGCTGGACCATGTCAGCGGCGGCCGCGCCGGCTGGAATATCGTCACCACCGCCGATGCCGGTTCGGCGCGCAACTTCGGCCTCGACGCCACGCCCGACCATGCCGGCCGCTACGCGCGCGCCGACGAATTCACCGAAGTGGTCAAGGCGCTGTGGAACAGCTGGGACGACGGCGCCGTCATCGGCGACAAGCAAAGCGGCCGCTTCATCGATGAGGCCAGGGTCAAGCCGATCGCCCACCGTGGCCCGCATTTCAGCGTGCAAGGCCCGCTCAACCTTCCGCGCGCGCCGCAGGGCCAGCCGGTGCTGGTGCAAGCCGGCGGTTCCGGCGACGGCCGCGAGCTGGCCGCACGCCACGCCGAAGCCGTGTTCTCGGCCGCGCATACCCTGGAAGAGTCGCTGGCCTACAGCCGCGCCATCAACGAACGCGCCGCCGCGCTGGGGCGCGGCCCGCACGCGGTCAAGATCCTGCCCGGCCTGGCCACCATCATCGGCGCCACCGAAGCCGAGGCCCTGCGCCGGCGCGACGAGCTGGTCGACATGATCCCCTGGCGCTACAGCCTCAAGCGCCTGGCGGGCACCCTTGGCATCCCGGCCGAACGCCTGCAGCTCGACCAGCCGCTGCCCGCCGACCTGGCCTTGCCGGCGGGCGGCAATGGCAACCACACCTTCTTCCACGCCACGCTGTCGCTGGCGCAGGGCCGGCAGCACACCGTGCGCGACCTGATCCGCGCCCTCTGCGGCGGCGGCGGACATCGCGTGCTGGTGGGCACGCCGGAACAGATTGCCGATGAGATCGAAGCGTGGTTCAAGGCCGGCGCGGCCGACGGCTTCAACCTGATGCCGGACGCCTTGCCAGGCGGCCTGCAGGATTTCACCGATGGCGTGGTGCCGATCCTGCAACAGCGCGGATTGTTCCGCAGGGAATATGCGGGGCGCACCTTGCGGGAGCATTTCGGGCTGGCGCTCCCCGGGGCCGGCGCCGACGCCGGCCAGCGCGCGCGGGTTGCCTGAGACGCTATGGCGCTATGGCGCTGCGGCGTCATGCACCGCGCGCCGGATCCGACAGGGTGATCAGTTGCGCTTGCCGGTAGCGGCGAAGTAATCCGGCAAGGTAAATCCATCGTAAAACCGATCGCCCCGGATCGCCTTCTGGAAATTCTCCGAGCGGTACGCCTCCGCCAGGTCCCGCGCATAGGCATCGGACTGGCGCGTCTTCTTCACCGCCACCACGTTGATATACGGCGGCTTCATGTCTTCCAGCGCGAACGCATCCGACAGCTTCAGCTTGGCGAAGATGGCGAAGTTGCCCTGGACCGCGGCGAAATCGGCATCGTCCAGCGCCCGCGGCCCCTGGGCATTCTCCAGCGGCACCAATTTCAACCCCACCTTGTTTTCCACCACATCGAGTTCGGTCACATCGACCGGCTTGTTCTCGCGGATGCGGATCCAGCCCAGCCGCTGCAAGATCCACAAGGCCCGCTGCAGGTTGACAGGGTCGTTGGGCACGGCCACCGTAAAGCCCTTCCTGAGGTTGTTGAGATCCTTGTGCTTCCTGGAATACAGGCCCATCGGCGGCGTGGGCACCTGGACGATGCCGACCAGGTCGGTCTTGTTGCGCTCGTTGTAGGAATCGAGAAAGACCGTGTGCTGCATCACGTTGGCGTCGATGTCGCCCTTGAAGACGGCGCTGTTGGCTTCCAGGCCGGTGGTGAATTCGTAGAAGCGGATCTTGTAACCCTTTTTCTCCAGCTCCGGCTGCACGCCCAGCTTGAATTCGTCGATGTAAGGGCCGGGCACGAAGCCGATCTTCAGTTCGCGTTCCTGTGGCGCGGCATGGGCAAGGCTGATGGCAATGGCGGGCAACAGCAGCAAGGAGAAAATTCGTTTCAGCATGGTCGATATCGCTTCCGGCAGAGTGGTGGAAAAATCAAAAAACGCTGCCGAAAGTGTATTGACCGTGCCGCCTCAGTTGAACGAACGAATACGCATGAGGATATTTGCTGCCTGGAGGGATCAGGCGTAGCCGTTGCCGAAACGCTCGTCATGCGGCCGGCCGTTGAGGTGGTAGTTGCCGATGGCCGCCTCGCGCTGGATCGCCGGATTGTGCGAAGCCAGCGTGCGCGCGTTGCGCCAGTGGCGGTCCAGCCGACGGGTTTCGCTGGTGGCCGAGGCGCCGCCCACTTCGAACAGCAAGGTGGTGGCTTCCAGCACCTGGCCGATGACGATCTGCTGCGCTTCGAAGGTCTTGATGTCGAGCGCGTTGTAATCCTCGGTGGCGACCGTGCCGGCGCGGCGCGCGGCATGCAGCGCATCCTGTTCGCGCGCCACGGCCAGCGTCAGTTGCTCGGCCGACCACGCCAGGCTGGCCAGGCGGCCGACCACACGATGCACCAGCGGATTCTCGCGCGGGCTGGAGTTGCCCGGCACGCCGAAGGTGCGGGTGCGCGGCTGGGTGAATGCCACCGCATCGCGCAGCGCGGCGCGCGCGATGCCCGACAGCGCGGCCAGGTGGAACGTCTGGTAGAAGGAGGTGATGATGGTGTTGCGGCGCGGCTGCGATGCATGGTAGCGATCCAGCACCTGGGCGTCGTCGATCAGCACGTTGTGGAAACGCGTGGTGCCGCTGCCGGTCAGGCGCTGCCCGAAGCCATCCCAGTCGTCGACGCGTTCGACGCCCGGCGCGTCGGCGGGCACCAGCACATTGAAATCGGATTCATGGTCGTGCGCGCGCACCAGCACCCAGTCGGCATACAGGGTGCCGGTGGAATAGTACTTCTCGCCGTTGAGGCGCCGGTGGCCGTTGCCGTCCTTTTCCAGCAGCACGGAATTGCCGGTGGCGGCATTGCGCTCGGACGTGGCCGCGCCGAAGGTCTTGCCGCTGCCGATCACATCCAGCCAGCGGCGCGTGTCGGCGTCGTCCTTGCGTTCCAGCAGCAGCTCGGTGAAGCCGGCGTTCACGCGCAGGATCTGCGGCAGGTTGGATTCGGCCTCGCCCAGGCGGATCAGCAGGTAAAAGTAATCCTCCAGGCTCACGCCGGCCCCGCCGTGCGCGACCGGTACGCGCAGTGCGGAAAATCCCGCTTCCTTCAACTGGCGCACTTCCTCGAAAGGCAGGCGGCGCTCGGTCTCGCGGGTGATGCTGTCTTGCGCGATCAGCGCAAACAGGTCGGAAAAGCGTTGATGCAGCGCGTGAGCGGATGCGTTGGCGGATGTGCTCATGATGTCCTCGGATGATAGATCCCGAGGATTATCTGGCAGCCGCCCCATCCTGCTGAAGGAAGAAAAACGGATATCGATATGCGGCCGCGAGTCAGCCTGCGGCCACCGCCGGCACCACCAGCGGCACGCTCTTGCGAATGGCCGCGATCATGTTCTTTACCGCCGGCGAACGTTCGAAGCGACGAAACACCGCGGCCACTTCGGAACCGATGGCCGCGCCCGCCAAAGGCCGGTAAACCACATTGGGCAAGTCCACCACCTGGGTCAGCACGCCCGGCACCACCGCCACGCCGGCGCCCACCGAGACTTCGGCCAGCACCGCCAGCAGGCTGCCGGGCCGACTCTCGCTGCGCGGTGTAAAGCCGCCGCGGCGGCAGACTTCATGCGTGCCCAGTTCCTGCTCGGGCAGGATAAAGGCTTCGTCCGCCAGCGACCTGGCCTTGACCGCCTGCCCCGCCGCTGCCGGCTGGGCCAGCGCGTGGTCGGCCGGCAGCGCCAGGCAAAAGCGGTCGCGCAGCAGCACATGCGTTTGCAACGACGGCGCCAGCGCCAGCGGCATGCGCACGAAAGCGACGTCGACGCGCCCTTCTTCCAGCACCTCGGACAAACGGTGCATCGGCCACTCCCGCGCCTGCACCTCGGCATCGGGCCACTGGCGGCGAAAGGCGCTGATCTGTTGCTGCAGGATGCCGCCGAACACCGCCGAACCGACATAGCCGATCTCCACCCGGCCCAGCTCGCCGCGCCCGGCGCGGCGACCGACATGCAAGGCTTGCTCGAATTGCGCCAGCACGCCGCGCGCTTCCTCGGCAAAGGCCTCGCCGGCGGAAGTGAGCGCCACCGAACGCTTGGTGCGCACGAACAGCTGCACCTGCAGCTTGCGTTCCATTTCCTGGATCTGCACGCTCAGGGTGGGCGGGGCAATGCCGAGCATTTCCGCCGCACGGGCGAAATGCAGCTGCTCCGCTACGGTCAGGAAGTAACGCAGATGGCGCAGCTCCATGGCACACCTCTTTCATTGAATTAGGTATTAACTAATTAATTTAAAAAACTCATGTATTGAACTGAATTATAGGCACTGATTGAATGGATAGCTCACTTCCATCCTTTATCAAGGAGCAACACATGTTCAAGAACACGCTTTCCCTCGCCATCGGCGCCGCCGCGCTGGTCGCCGCACAACTGGCCGGCGCCGCCAGCCTGCCGGTGCAGCCGGTGCTGACGCTGGCCGCGGCGCAGCAAGTGATATCAGCCGCGCAAGCCAAGGCACAGGCCGAGAACTGGCCGTGCGTGATTTCGGTGGTCGATGCCGCCGGGCTGCCGCTGGCGCTGGTGCGCATGGACAACGCGGCGGTGCCGGCCGGCGTCGAGATCGCACCGGGCAAGGCGCGCACGGCGGCGCTGTTTCGCCGTCCCAGCGGCGCGCTGGAAGATGCGATCAACGGCAACCGGCCGGCCGTGGCGACCGCGCGCGGCTTCGTGCTGATGCGCGGCGGCTTGCCGCTGGTGGCGGACGGCCAGATCGTCGGCGCCATCGGCGTATCGGCCGACACGCCGCAGCACGATGAGGAAATTGCCAGGGCCGGCGCAGCTGCACTGAAGTAAGAGCCCCAACGGGCGCCAATGGCCATCGACAAGGAGCCAGGAGGAGACACCATGCGCACCCTGTTTTCAAGCGCCGCCGGACGGATATTGCTCAGCGGCTCGCTGGGCTGCGCCATGACGGTGCTGGACACCAACGTGGTGGGCATCATCCTGCCGACCATCGCACGCGAACTGGGCGCCTCCTTCGCCGACATCGAATGGGTGGTGAGCGCCTACGTGCTGTGCTTCGCCGCCCTGCTGCTGCCGGCCGGCTCGGTGGCCGACCGTTATGGCCGCAAGCGCATCTTCCTGTGCGGCATCGCGGCGTTCGCCCTGGCCTCGCTGGCCTGCGCGCTGGCGCCTTCGGCGCAGGCGCTGTATGTGGCGCGCGCGGCGCAAGGCATCAGCGCGGCGTTGCTGCTGGCGCCGGCGCTGGCCATCATCGGCCATGCCTTCCACGATGAAGCGGAACGCACCCATGCCTGGGCCGTGTGGGGCGGCATCATGGGACTGGCCATGGTGCTCTCGCCGCTGGCCGGCGGCGCCATCAATGCGCTCTTGGGCTGGCGCTGGGCCTTCGCCATCAATATCCCGATCTGCCTGTTGCTGGGCGTGGCGGTGCTGCGCCATATCCCGGAGTCGCGCAATCCGTCCGTGCGCCCGCTGGACCTGCCGGGCATCCTGTCTTTCTCCAGCGCTATCTTCATGCTGACCTGGGCCCTGATCACCGGGCCCGAGTACGGCTGGGGCAGCGTTGCTTTCGCCGTCCGCGCTGCGGGCGGCGTTTTTTTATTCGCATCGTTCATCGCCCTCCAGCGCAAGGGAGCACATCCCATGCTGGACTTGTCGCTGTTCCGTTCGGCCGGATTCATCGGCGCGGTGGCGGCGATGTTCGCCTATGCGGCATCGGCGCAGGTGATGGCCTCGTTGCTGCCGCTGTTCCTGCAGAATGCGCGCGACATGCAGGCCGGCGCGGCGGGCTTGGCCATGCTGCCGTTCGCGCTGGCCATGCTGCTGTTGCCGCAAGTCGGACGGCGCCTGGCGCGCACCTGGCCTGCGGCGCGCATCCTGATGCTGGGGCTCTGCACCGTGGCCTTGGGCAACCTTTTCATGGCGCTGGCCGCGCATGCGGGCAGCGGCGCGCTCACCATGATCGGCATGGCAGTGCTGGGCAGCGGCGGCGGACTGCTCAATGGCGAAACGCAAAAGGCCATCATGGGCAACGTGCCGCGCGAACGTGCCGGCATGGCCTCGGGCATCAGCACCACGTCGCGCTTTACTGGCGTACTGGCCGGATTCACGGGGTTGGGAGCAGTCCTGGCGGAAGGCACGCGGCAGGCCATGGCACGCGCGCTGGCGGCGCTCGGCACAAACGGCACAAACGGCACAAACGGCAACAACGGCGCAAACGGCACACATGCCAGTGAATTTATCTCACGCGCCATGGCGGGCGACTTCGGCGGCGCGGCGCAGCTCTATCCGCAGCAGCGCGAGGCCGCCGTCGCCATCGCGCGGCAGGCCTACGGGCTGGGTTTCTCGCATGTGTTCACGGCGGCGGCGCTGCTGGCGCTATGCGCGGCCGGCATCGTGGCCTGGTCGGTCAGGCGCGCCGCCCTTCCAGCACCAGCGACATCAACCGCGGCAGCACCGATTCGGCAGACGCCGCGATCTTGAACGTCAGCAGCGGGTCGGCGCGCGTGAGGCCGCGATTGATGGCCGCCACCGGCTTGCCCGCTTGCGCCGCCATGCGGACAAAACGAAATCCCGACAGCACCATCAGCGACGATCCCACCACCAGCATGGCATCGCAAGCATGCGCCGCCTGCTCCGCTTCGGCGGCGCGCGCGGCGGGAACGCCGTCACCGAAGAACACCACATCCGGCTGCAACATGCCGCCGCACAGATCGCACGACGGCACATGGAAATCGGCATCGGCGTCCGGTTCCAATTGGGCGTCGCCGTCCGGCAAGACGGCGGCTTCGGCGTCGGCCAGCGCGGGGTTGAGCCGCTCCAGTTCGTCCTGTATCCGGGCTCGCTCATACAGGGCGCCGCAAGACAGGCAGCGCACCGCGTGGATGCTGCCATGCAGTTCCATCACCCGGCGACTGCCGGCCTGCTGGTGCAAGCCGTCGACGTTTTGCGTCAGCACGGCAGCCACTCGCCCCGCCGCCTCCAGTTGCGCGATGGCGCGGTGCGCGGCGTTGGGCCGGGCTTGCGCCAGGCGCGGCCAACCCAGCATGCTGCGCGCCCAATAGCGCTTGCGCGCCACTTCGAAAGCGCGAAATTCGGCGCCCTGGATCGGCAGGCGACCGCGGCGCACGCCGTCTTCGTCGCGATAATCGGGAATGCCGGAAGCGGTGCTGATGCCGGCGCCGGTCAGCACCAGCACGTTGCTGCTGGCCAGCAGCAGGCGCGCCAGCGCCTCCAGTTCTGCCTCGCTGGCGATGTCGGTGTCGCTGTCGATGTCGGCGGGCGTTGCCGCTGGCAGTGAATCGTTCATGGAAACCGGGCTGGTGATGGGAACAGGGTGCAGCGTAAGCCATTTTCGCGCGTCTTGCCGGCCGGACGCTCCCCGGCCCTGCCGGCGGCAGCCAATACCATCACATGGTGATATATTCATGCGAAATGCCTCCCCGTACATATCGGCCGCACAAGACATCGTAACCGGGCCGACGACATTCCCCATTTCCCCATGGATATCAATCTCGCCCGCACCTTCCTGGAAGTCGCCGCCAGCGGCAGCTTCATTCTGGCCGCTGAACGGATGCACCTGACGCAAACGGCCGTCAGCGCGCGTATCCGCACGCTGGAGGAACAACTTGGCCGGCAGCTTTTCATCCGCAACAAGGCCGGCGCCAGGCTGACCGCGGCCGGCGAACGCTTCATGCGCCATGCGACGACGCTGGTGCAGGTCTGGGAACGTGCGCGCCAGCAGATCGCGCTGCCGCCGGGACGCAAGGACGGCATCAGCCTGGGCGGGGAGCTCAGCCTGTGGCATCCCTTCCTCGCCGACTGGCTGATCTGGATGAAGCACTGCGCTCCCGACATCGCCATCCGCTCCGAGGTCGATATGCCTGCCCGGCTGCTCGATCGCGTGCAAGACGGCTCGCTGGATCTGGCGGTGATGTACGGCCCGCCGCCGCGCGAAGGCCTGGTGTCCGAATTGCTGCTGGAAGAAAAGCTGATCATGGTCAGCACCGAAAAGAACGGCGTCGTCGATCCCGAGCGCTATGTCTATGTCGACTGGGGGCCGCACTTTGCCATCAACCACCAGGCCGCCCACCCCGAACTGAGCAATCCCTCGCTGACGATTTCCCTGGGGCCGCTGGCGCTGACTTACCTGCTCAGCGTCGGCGGCGCCGGCTATTTCCGCGCCGGAACCGCCCAGCCGTTCATCGATGAAGGCCGCCTGCACCGGGTTCCCGGCACGCCGGAATTTTCGCACTCGGCCTATGTCGTGTATGCCACGCAGCGCGACAACGGCACCATGAACCATGTGCGCCAAGGCCTGAAAACCATCGCCAGCGGCAAGGAGCTGCCCGGACTCAACCACCGCATTGCCGCGCGCCCCCTTTTCACCGTTGCCGGCGCCGCGACCAAGGCACGGCACCGGTAACCCTATTGAGCCTATTCGGGCTATTCAGGCTATTGTCAGCTGCCCGTTACAGCCTGTAACGCCTGTAACAGGCGCAGCGTCAACTCGGCATCCGTGACCGCCGTTGGGGAAAAACCGGGCAAGATCCGCACCGCCGGATCCGCCCTTATTACCGCCGACAAGGACACGACATGACAGCTGATAAAAACCGGTTCACCACCCTGGTGTCCTCCTCGCTCATCATCAGCCTGCTCGCGCTTGCAGGTTGCAACAGAGCCGACACCCCGGCCGCCCCGCCCTCCAACGCAGCCGCAGCGGCTCCGGCCACACTCCCCTACACGCCACCGACCGCCGACCAGTTGTCGCAGATGGTGGCGCCGATCGCGCTGTTCCCCGACAAGCTGGTCGCGCAGGTGCTGGCCGGCGCGACGTACCCCGACCAGATCGCCTCCGCCAACCAGTGGCTGGCCCAAAATCCCTCGCTCAAAGGCGCCGCCTTGCAGGATGCGGCAAACCGGCAGCCGTGGGATGTCAGCGTCAAATCGCTGACCGCATTTCCCTCGGTGCTGAACCAGATGGCCGGCAACATCCAATGGACCACCGCGCTCGGCGAAGCCTATGTGAACGACCCCGGCGATGTGATGAACGCCATCCAGGCGATGCGTTTGCGCGCGCAGCAGTCCGGCAACCTGAAGACCTCGCAGCACCTGAAAATCACCTCGGTCGCGCGCGCGGCGCCGCCTGACTATGCCAGCGCGCCCGGCGAGCCGCCGGTCTATGCCGGACCGGCAGTGATACCGCCGCCGCCGCAAACGATCGTGATCGAACCGGCACAGCCAGATGTCGTATATGTGCCCAGCTATAACCCGGCCGTGGTCTACGGCGGCGCGGTTCCGGCCTATCCCGGCTATGTCTATCACCCGCCGGTCTACAGCACGGGCGACGTGGTGGCCACCGGCGTGCTGTCATTCGGCGTCGGCATTCTGGTCGGCGCGGTCATCAGCAATCACGACTGGGGCTGGCATTCATGGGGCATGAACTGGGGCGGCCCCGGCTCAGGCGGCGGCCCCAATTATGGCGGAGGCCCCGGCGGCGGCTGGCATCGTCCCGCGGTGGTCTACAACAACACGACGTATGTCTCGAAGTCGACCACCGTCATCAACCATATCGACAACCACAACAACAACTCGCGCACGGTCAACAACTACGGTACGACCAATAACAACAACGGCACCATCAACAACACCAGCATCAGCAACAATACCAATCGCCCGAGCTTCAACGCGGCCACGCCGAACGCCAATGCGCACATGCAAGCCGCGCCGGCCGGTCCCATGACGGTGCCGCATTTCAGCGCCGGCGATGCGCGCCCCGGCGCGCGTCCGGCCAACGTCCCGCAAGCGCAGCACGGAGCCGGCAACGCGCCCATGCAGCCTCACGCCAATGGACACGAGCCTGAAATGACGCCGCACGCCGCTGCGCAGAAACCGAATGCCGTCCCGGCGCAACATCAGGGCGCCATGGAGAACCGCCAGCAGAACGCCGAACGGCCGCATCGGCCCGACACGCTTCTGTCCGCTCCGCCGCCGGACGCAGCACGCCAGGAACATGCGGCCAGAGAGAATATGCCGGCACACCAGAACCCCTCCGCACCGCCACGGCCACAGGCGCAGCCGCCTCACGCGCAAGCCCCGCAAATGCATGCCCAACTGGCAGAGCCACCAAGGCCGCAAACCCAGCCGCATGTTCAGCCGCATGACCAGCCACATCCGCAGCCACATCCACAACCACATATGCCGCAGCCCCACCCGCAAGAGCATGCCCAGCAGCATCCGCAGGAACATCCGCATCCGGCCCAAAAAGAAGAGCGCAGGGAAGAGAAAAGGGAATGAAGACAAGCCGGGCGATCGGTTTCGCCGGGCTTGTCGTCGCGCATGACGTCAGCGATGACGACAGAACGCCGGCGGCATTGTCCCTCGCTCCCTATCTCCCGGTCATTTCAGCCAGGTCATCTGTGCCGTCTTGCCATCGAGATAGCCTGCGTTTGCCTCGGCGACTTCCCGGGTGTAGTCCCACAACGCCCGGATGCGCGCCAGCTCACGCCGCTCCGGCGGAGCGACCAGCCACAGCGAACGCGTGATGTCCACCTTATGCGGCAACACGGGGACGAGATTGTCGGTCACGTTGGCCAGGAAGCATGGGAGGATGGCAAGCCCAAGACCGGCTTTCACGGCCTGCGCCTGCGCCACGACGCTCGTACTCCGCAGGCATCGCTTGAGCGATGCCCCCCATTTATGCAGATGGAATTGCTGCGGCGAAAAAAGCAGGTCGTCGACGAAGTCGATCCACAGGTGATCCTGAAAATCCTCCGTGCGCCTGATCCGGGGATGACGCGCCAGGTACTCGGGAGTCGCATAGGGAAGCAATCTGTATTCCCCCAGCTTCCTGGTCACAAAACTGTTGGCTCTTGGCCGGTCGAGCGCCACTGACGTATCGACCTCCCTTTTCGAAATATTCAGTGACCTGGGAAGCGGCAGCACATCCATGGCGATGCCCGGATGACGCTGGCAGAAATTCGAAAGATGGGGCATCAGAAAGAAAGTCCCGAAAGCTTCCGTGGCGCCAATCCGGATCTCGCCGCTGAGTTCCATCCGGTCGCCCCCGGCCGCCTGGGACTCCATGACCGAGAAGGTGCTTTCAAGCTTTTCCGCATGCTCGAAGAGATGATGGCCGGCCGTCGTCAAACGCAGCCCCTGGGCGCTGCGGTCGAAGAGTTTTGAACCGACGTCCTTTTCGAGCTGCCTGATGCGGCGCGAGATCGTCGACTGGCTCATCTTCAGCAGATGGGCCGCCTCCACTCCCGACTGGGTACGTGCTGCGGCAAGGAATATCCTGAAATTGTCCCAATCGAAGTTGCTCATTGCAGCCTCCCTCGGCTATTCATATTTGCATAACCCAGTTTCATTTTCGTCTGTAGCAAATGCCAAATTTGCAAACTAAGATGATTATCACTTTTCAGGAAAAAGCAGCAAGCGGATTCGCACCGAAAGCTGCATCCATGATTTTCATCAGGAGACGACATTGAGCACCAGCCACGGCCATGCGGCCATCTGCCATTCGCCGTAAACCATTTCCCGCGGACGAGGCGCCACTCGTCCTCCATCGCTGCAGCCCGATTCAACGCCAACGCGCATCCAGCACGATGGCGCGGGCGGCTGCCGCCCCGACGGACAGGGCGGCCGGCCGATGGCCGTATTCCTTATCCCTCTTTTACGGAGCCCCCGTGACAACAGTTACACATCACTTTGCCGACCTGGATGACGTCAGTCTCCACTACCTCACTGCAGGAAGCGGCTTCCCCGTGGTCTTGCTGCATGGCATCCCCCAGACCTCCTACGAGTGGCGGTACGTCATCCCCCATCTGGCCAAAGATTACCGGGTCATTGCCCCCGATCTGCGGGGCCTGGGCGATTCGTCCAGGCCTGCTTCGGGTTACGACAAGAAAACGGTATCGAACGACGTATGGCGCCTGCTTGAGTCGCTTGGCATCGACAGTTTCCATCTGGTCGGGCATGACTGGGGCGGGCCGACGGCCTTCTCACTGGCCGCCCAGCATCGCGACGCCGTCAAGAAGCTCGCCATTCTCGACGTCGCCATCCCGGGAGACGGCGCCGATTTTTCGCAAGGTGGGCGGCGCTGGCACCACGCCCTCTTCCGCACCCCGGACCTGCCGGAGGCCCTGTTCCAGGACAGGGAGCGCCTGATCATCGATTGGTTCTTCGATAACTACGGCCACCGGCCGAACTGCATCGGCGATGAGGATCGCAAGGAATACATGCGCACCTACGCCAAGCCCGGGGCCATGCGGGCGATGTATTCCTTCTACCGCGCGCTGCCGCAGGACGCCGCCGACAACCGGCTAATGCTGCAAAGGGATGGAAAACTGAAAATGCCGGTGCTCGCGCTGGGAGGCGCCAAGGGATTCGGCCGGGCAATGGAGACCATGGAATCCCTCCAGAGAGTCGCCGAGGATGTCCGGGGCGGGCTGGTTCCCGACTCCGGACATTGGGTAACGGAAGAGCAGCCCGAATTTATCGCCAGGGAACTCCTGAAGTTCTTCGGCGAGAAGTAAGCAAAAAAGAAAATCGAGGAGACAACCATGAATACCAACCGACGCAAACTGATGATCACCGCCGCCAGCGCGGCCGGCGCCTGCATCGCATTGCCGTCCCTGGCCTGGGAACAGGCGCAGTTCAAGATGAAATGCGCCAACATCATGCCGGCCGACCATCCGCTCAATGTGCGCCTGACCGAGGCCAGCGCCAGGATCAAGGAGCAGACCAACGGCCAGGTCGACATCGCCGTCTTCCCGTTCAGCCAGTTGGGCACGGACGCGGACATGTTGTCCCAGGTACGGGCGGGCGCGATCGATATCTTCGTCCAGTCCGGGCTCATCCTGGGTTCGCTGGTGCCGGTGGCGGCGATCAACGGCATCGGTTTCGCATTTTCCGACTACTCCAAGGTGTGGCAGGCAATGGACGGCCCCTTGGGCAATCACATCCGGGCCGCCTTCCTGAAGTCGAACCTGATCGCGTTCGACAAGATGTGGGACAACGGCTTCCGGCAGGCACTGTCTACCGGAAAGCCCATCCGCACTCCGGACGACCTGAAGGCGTTCAAGATCCGGGTGCCTCCCAGCCCGCTCTGGACATCGCTTTTCAAGTCTCTGGGCGCGGCGCCGGTGTCCATTCCGTGGGCGGAGACCTACTCCGCGCTGCAAACCCGGATGGCGGACGGCATTGAGAACGCGCTGGCGACCATCTACTTCTCCAAGATGTATGAGATCTCCAAGCACGTCTCTTACACCAATCACATGTGGGATGGGTTCTGGACGGTTGCCAACAGGAAGTCATTGGAATCGCTGCCGGCATCGGCGCGGGAGATCGTTGTCAGGGAAATCAACGATGCGGCGGTCAAGGAGAGGGCCGATGTCGAGAAACTCAATGGGGCGCTGGTCACGCAGCTGGCGCAGAAAGGAGTCCAGTTCACCCAGGTCGACCGCGCACCGTTCCAGGAAAAATTGCGCCAGTCCGGCTTCTATACCGAGTGGAAACGCCGCATGGGCGATGAAGCATGGTCCTTGCTCGAAGCGACCACAGGCAAGCTTGCCTGACTAACCGACCTGACCGCCGGCGCGCTTTGCGGCCAGCCCTGCGGGACCGGCCCAGGCGCCGGCGTTGGCCCGGCACATCGCTGCGATTGCGCTTTTTCTATGAGGCCGGCGCAAGACCGGCAATTTGGTTTCGCGGGCCGCGGGGTATTTGCATTCCGGCTAAGTAAGGTTCAGTCCCCCGTCCGCTACCAGTATCTCCCCGGTGAGATACTGGTTATTGACCAGTGCCGCAACCAGATCGGCAATGTCATCCGGGGTTGCCGCCCTTTTCATCGGCGACCTGGTGCGCCAGAGCTCTTGTGCATGCTGCCACCCGGCCGTTAGCGGCGTGTCCACCAACCCGGGCGCAATTGCATTGACACGGATATCGGGCGCCAGCGAAAGCGCCAGCAGCCTGGTGACATGATTCAGGGCTGCCTTAGTCGCCGCATAAGGGATGGAAGCGCCCTTGGGGCGCACCCCGGCGTGAGAACTGATATTGACGACGCATCCCGCATGCCCCGTCCTTGCCGACGCGCGCAAGGCTTGCTCGGCCAGCGCAACCAGGTGATAGGGAGCGACCAGATTGACTTCGTTCAGCTCGCGCCACACATCGGAGGTAGCCGCCAGAAGATCGCTGTGCGCAATTATCCGGCTAATCCCGGCATTATTGACCAGGACATCCAGTCGGCCATAGCGTTCAAGCGCCTGCTCGACCAGATGGCGGCGATCCGCCTCAATCGAAAGATCCGCCTGGAAATAGACGGCATCGCGAAGCTCTCCGGCGATCTGCCGGCCGGCATCGACCGAGGAGCGTGAATGAACGACGACGGCATATCCCTCCCGGGAAAGTCTGCGCGCTATCGCCAGACCGATGCCGGAAGCTGAGCCTGTCACAAGTGCAACGGGGAGTTCTGAGATCATGGGTGCGAAAGATCAGGGGCAATCCCGACAAACTATCATTTGCACGCGCCAATAGTCCAGCCGTAAGTCGCAACTCCGGCGCAAGCAGCCCGCTGGTTAAGCCGATCCTCGTCCGGCGCGTTGCGCCGTGCGGGCCAAGCCGGGACGATGAGGCCGGCTTTCCCTTGCGCCTCAGCGTCGGTGCAGGCCGATATCGCGCTGGCGCTCACAGCATCTCCAGCGCCATGGCCGTGGCTTCGCCGCCGCCGATGCACAGGCTGGCGATCCCCTTCTTGCCGCCGGACTTTCTCAGCGCGCCGAGCAGGGTGACCAGGATGCGGGCGCCGGATGCGCCGATCGGATGTCCCAGGGCGCAAGCCCCGCCGTGGACATTCACCCGTTCAAGATCAAGGCCAAGATCGAACGCGGCCGCCATCGGCACCACCGCAAACGCCTCGTTGATCTCGAACAGATCGATCTCGTCGACGCCAAGGCCGGTCTTCTGGAACAGTTTTCTCATGGCGCCCACCGGCGCCGACGGGAATTTTGCCGGAGTGCCGGCGTAAGCGGCATGGCCGATGATCCGGGCGACAGGTTCCAGCCCGAGCCTTTCCGCCACAGACGCGCGCGCCAGCACCAGCGCCGCGGCCCCGTCGGAAATCGACGACGAATTGGCCGCAGTGACGGTGCCGCCAGGCTTGAAGGCAGGCTTGAGGGACGGCACACGCTCCAGGTTCACGGCGAAAGGCCCCTCGTCCTTTTCCACGACGACGGCGCCTTTCTTTCCGTCGACCTTGATGGGCGCGATTTCCCAGTCGAAACTCCCATCCAGGCTGGCGTTCTTTGCACGGACGGTGGAACGGATGCTATAGGCGTCCTGGTCCTCCCGCGAGAAGCGGTAACTTTCCGCACACTCCTCGGCAAAGCATCCCATCAGGCGGCCCCGGTTCTCATCCGAGTAGGCATCCTCCAGTCCATCCAGGAACATGTGATCGAGCAGCCTGTCGTGCCCCAGCCGATAGCCGCGGCGCGCTTTCGGCAACAGGTAGGGCGCGTTGCTCATCGACTCCATACCGCCCGCCACGACGATGGATGAGGTGCCGGCCAAAATGCTGTCGTGGCCGAGCATGACGGACAGCATGGCCGAACCGCAGACCTTATGGATGGTGGCGCAGGCGACGCTGGCAGGCAGCCCCGCCCGCAACACGGCCTGGCGCGCCGGCGCCTGTCCCAGGCCTGCTTGCAGGACGCACCCCATCAGGGCCTGTTCGACCAGCCCCGGATCGATGCGCGATCGGGCCAGGGCCGCTTCGATGGCATGGCCGCCGAGCTGCGGGCCGGACAGGTCGGCGAAAGCCCCCTGGAAGCTCCCCATGGGAGTCCGGGCGGCGGAAACGATGACGATCGGATCGTGTGACATTGCTTGCTCCTGGCAATGGGCAGAGGGTGGGGGAAAAGTGAAACAAAGACGGGCCATCGGGACATTACCTGGCGGCCATTCGCAGCGCGCCATCCACGCGGATGACTTCGCCGTTCAGATAGCGGTTTTCCAGGACGTGCATCACCAGCGAAGAAAATTCGGCCGGCTTGCCCAGGCGCGGCGGGAAAGGAACGGTCTTCCCGAGCGATTCGAGGACTTCGTCCGGCATCTCCAGCATCATCGGCGTCTCAAAGATGCCCGGCGCGATCGCCACCACGCGGATACCGTATTTGGCCAGGTCGCGCGCCAGCGGCAAGGTCATGGCAACGACACCGCCTTTTGACGCCGCATAGGCGGCTTGCCCCATCTGGCCATCGAAGGCGGCCACCGACGCGGTATTGACAATGACCCCGCGCTCACCGGATTCACCAGGGTCGTTTTCACGCATTGCCTGGGCCGCAAAGCGCGCCATATTGAACGTGCCGACCAGATTGATGTCCAGGGCGCGTACAAAGCTGTCCAGGCGGTGCGGCCCTGACTTGCCCAACAGCTTTTCGGCCGGCGCGATGCCGGCGCAGTTGATGAGGCCCGCCACTTCCCCCATCGAACGTGCGACCGCAAACGCTTGCGCTGCGCTAGTTTCGTCCCGCACGTCGGTTTGAACGAACCTGGCATGACCGCCCAGCGCTGATTCCGCCTTTTGGCCGGCGACCGGATTGACATCGGCCAAAACCACCTGGCCGCCAGCGGCAACCAGCGCCCTCGCCGTAGCCGCCCCCAATCCGGATGCGCCCCCGGTCACGACATACACGCCTGCCTTGATTCCCATTGTTGCTCCTTTGGTGCTTTCTTATGAAACGGTTTGCGCGTTCGGCGATGGCTTCGCCACAGAGCGGTCGCCGGCAAGATCGTGGTTAATGAGCATGACTGCGACGGCGCCGACCAGGCCGGCCACGGCAATGCCGAAGAAGTTCTGCTCCAGGGGAAGCTGCAGGGAGACGAGGAAACCGATCAGCACAGGTGCAATGATGGCCCCGAGCCGCCCGACCCCGGATGCGAAGCCGACGCCGGTGGAGCGGATGGCCACCGGATAGAACTCGCCGGCATAGGCGTACGCCAGCAGTTGGGTGCCAAGCGTGGATGCGCCGACGACGAAGACAACCGCGAACAACAGCCAGGTTTCCTTGGCATAGCCCATCAGCGTGAGCGACACGGCGCCCACCACGTAGAACGCCACCAGGACATGTTTGATGTTGAACTTGTCGCCAAGCCAGCCGCCGCCCACCGCGCCCACCATTGCCCCGAAATTGAAGACCAGGACGAAGTTAAGCGCGGAGCCCAGGCTATAGCCGGCCATGGCCATGAGCTTGGTCAACCAGGAACTCAGCGAGTAGACCATGAAGAGGCCGGTGAAATAAGCGAGCCAGATCATCAGGGTGCTGAAGCCGCGGCCGTTGGCAAACAGCATCTTCACCGGCGCATTTGCCACCCGCTCAGCGACGGGCAGCACAAATTCCTCGTTGCCGGACAATCCGAGGCCGGGATCGATCTTGCGAACGATTTCCGCCAGCTTGTCTTGGCGCCCCTTGCGATGCAGCGTGGCCATCGATTCAGGCATGGTCTTCAGAATGAAGGGAATCAGCAGGACAGGCAGACCTGCCACCAGGAACACCGACTGCCAACCGTACGCCTCGATCAGCTGTTTTCCGGTGAGGGCGACCAGCACGCCGCCGACCGAATACCCGGCGAAAACGATGGTCACGAGACGCGCACGGACTTTCACCGGCGAGAATTCGCCCATCTGCGCGGTGACCACCGGCAGAACCCCGCCGATCCCCAAACCCGCGAGGAAGCGAAGCACGCTGAAGGTAATGGGGTCATGCGCGAGCCCTGCCGCCGCCGTGAAGACGCTGAAGGTCGCGACCCCGACGGCCAGCATCAATGGCCGCCCGATCTTGTCCGCGAGCGTGCCGAAGAACATCGCGCCGAACATCATGCCGAAAAGCGCGGAACTGGCCATGAAGCCGGCCTTGGAGGCGTCGACGCCCATCTCCTTCATGATTGACGGCAGGGCCGCGCCAACGACAGCGAGATCATAGCCGTCGAGGACAAGAATCAACACGCCCCAGAACAGGATGAGCTTGTGAAACCTGTTGAATTTGGCGCCATTGGCCACCTTGATTACATCGATTTGCTGCATGTCATCCTCCTTATTTTTTGTAGGCGCTACTTGAGGTGCTACTTGCTATAGAACTTCGTGAATGAAGCGACTCCTTCCCGTTTCGTGACCAACGTGTTTTCAATTTTTTCTTTGTCTGCGTAACCGAGGCTCATGCCCACAATGAACATCTCCGTCGACGGGATATCCAGTTCCGCGCCAATGATCTTGTGGTACTTCATGAACGCGGCCTGGGGACAGGTATCCAGTCCATGGGCGCGGGCCGCCACCATGACGTTCTGCATGAACATGCCGACGTCCAGCAGGCTTCCCTGTTGCATGACGCGATTGACGGTGAAAAACAGGCCGACCGGGGCATCGAAGAACGAATAGTTCCGGCCGTGCTGAAGGTGCATGCGCTCCTTGTCGCCCTTCCGGATATCGAGCAGGCCATACAGGTTCCATCCGACTTCACGCCTTCTGTCGATATAAGGAGATATCCAATCCGTCGGGTAGTACTCCCATTCGTCCTTATGCTGGGCGGCCAACACGGGGTTGTCGTCCACTTCGCGGATGGCGGCGCACAACCTTTCCTTGGCGGCGCCTGTCACCACGTACACGTGCCAGGGCTGGAGATTCACGCCGGTCGCGGCAAACCGGGCCACGTCCAATATTTCTTCAATCGTCTCTCTTGGCACCGCGGCAGGCAGAAATGCGCGAATGCTGCGCCGCGTTGCGATCGCCCATTCGACGGCCGCGCGCAACGATTCCTCGTTCATCGGGGGAGGTCCTTCTCGGTCCATCTTCATCTCCTGTGTGTTTTTAATTCGCCGATGACCGTTCGGCGCAGTGACGGAGATTAGAGGCGATGATGGATGCGCGCTGTCCTGTTCAAGACATTGTCCTGTTCAAGACAGTCAAGGCAGAGAAGCGGCAAATGAGGCGCAATGTCTCGTTCAGGACAGTCTTGCGCCGTCGTCCGCACCTACAGTAGCCCCTGAGACAGAGGCGCTTCTGCGTTTGGAAAAAGTGCAGAAATCGCCGCATCCAATAAATCTAAATAATTCAGGAGACACCAGATGCAAAACTCCATCTATGGGAAGGGGCTTTCCCGTACGCCGGCCAATCATTTGCCATTGACGCCATTACATTTCCTCGACCGCAGCGCCGAACAGTATCCCGACCGGATTGCCGTAGTGCACGGCAGCTTTGAGCAAACCTGGCGCGAAACGCGCCTGCGCTGCCGCCGCCTGGCCAGCGCACTGGTCAAGCGCGGCATACAGGCCGGCGATACCGTCTCGATCCTGGCGCCCAATACGCCGGCCATGCTGGAGGCCCACTTCGGCATACCGCTTAGCGGAGCGGTTTTGAACAGCATTAACTGCAGGCTGGATCCGGACGGCGTCCGATTCATCCTTGAGCATGGCGAATGCAAAATTCTCCTGGTCGATCGCGAGTTCTCGGATCTGGTTTCGCAGGCTGTAGCATCCCTTCCCGGCAAGCCGCTGATCGTCGACATTAACGACCTGGAGGCGCCTCCCGGCAATGCGATCGGGGAACTGGACTACGAGGCCTTATTGGCGGAAGGAGATCCGGATTTCCCCGGGGTGTGGCCGGCGGACGAATGGGATGCCATCGCCCTGAATTACACCTCCGGGACGACATCCGATCCGAAGGGCGTCGTTCCCAGCCACCGCGGCGCCTATGTGATGAGCATGTTGCAGCTGACCGACTGGGGCATGCCGCGCAATCCGACCTACCTGTGGACGCTTCCCATGTTCCACGCCAACGGCTGGTGCTTTACCTGGGCGGTCACCGCCGCGGCCGGAACCCATGTGTGCATGCGCAAGGTGACCGCGAAGAATATCTTCGACGCCATTGCCGACCATGGCGTCGATCATTTCTGCGCGGCGCCTATCGTGCTGGCCTCCATCGCCAGCGCGCCCGAATCGGAAAAACGGCCGCTGCCGCGCACCGTCCGCATTCGGACGGCGGGTTCGCCGCCGCCGGCGGCGGTACTGAAGGCGGTGCTGGCGCTGGGCTTTGAAGTGGAGCACGTATATGGGATCACCGAGGCTTCCGGCACCCCTGTGAGCTGCTACATCCATCCCGAATGGTCGGCGCTGGACAAGGATGAGCAATCCCGCCTGATGGCGCGGCAAGGCAATCGGTCGGCAGCGCTGGAGGCCTTGATAGTGGCCAATCCGGAGACGCTCGAACCGGTACCGTTCGATGGCCGTACGCAAGGCGAACTGCTCCTCAAGGGCAACATCGTCATGAAGGGCTACCTGAAGAACGAGGAAGCGACGAGGAACGCCTTTGCGGGAGGCTGGTTCCACACTGGCGATGTCGCCGTGGTTCATCCGGACGGCTATGTCCAGATCACCGATCGCGCGAAAGATGTGATCATCTCGGGCGGAGAAAATATCTCCTCGGTCGAAGTGGAGGACATTCTGCACCGCCACCCGGCAGTCCTGATCGCCGCGGTCGTATCCCAGCCAGACGCCAAATGGGGCGAAACGCCGTGCGCCTTTATCGAACTCAAGGAGGGCGTCCAAAAGCCGGCAGAAGAAGAAATCATCGAATTCTGCCGAGCGCGCCTGGCCCGCTTCAAATGTCCGAAACGCGTAGTGTTCTGTCCGCTGCCCAAGACCGGAACCGGCAAGATCCAGAAGTTCAAGCTACGGGAACAAGCCGGCAGCAAGGCGGCAATCACCGAATTGGCCAAGGCCTGATGACGAACGGCGCCCACAGGCGCCGTTTCATTTTTCATGGAGGCGATGCGCTCCCGCATCACTCGTCCTGGCGCGCAAACTCCCGCAGCCGGGGAAGGTCGAGGATGACGACGGAGCCGTATTCCACGGCCAGCATCTTTGCGTCCGCCAGTTCACGCAAAGCCCGGTTGGTGTTTTGGCGAGACAGGCCGGAAAGGCGCCCGATCTCCTCTTGGGATAACCGCAGCGTCGGCTCGGTCGATGGATACAGCTGGGGATTGAACAGTTCCGAAAGGCAAAATGCAACGCGTGCGGGCGCCTCACGCAACCGCCGGTTCTCGATCAGGGCCACGTAATAGCCGCAGCGCCAGTTCAGCTGGTCGATCACGAAGCGGCTGAAAGAAGTGCTCTCCGCCAGCAGCCATTCGAATGTCGTTCGCGGCACAAAGGCCAGCTTGCTGTCCCGGATGGCCACTATCGAGTAAGGGCGCGGTTCATTCTTGAGCACCGCGCCTTCGCCAAACCAGGCGCCGCCCGGGACGCCGGCGAAGGTGGTGGATCTGCCATCGGGCGAAACCGTATCCACCTTGATCATTCCCTCGATGAGTCCAAACCAGTGGTCTGCCAGGCTCCCGCGGGGGAAGATGATGGCTCCGCTAGGATAGGCCCGTTCGTAAATATCCTGACGCAGGCGATCCATCTGGCCGGCGGTCAAGGTGGACGGCCAGCGCGACTTTTCCAGGAAGGCGACAAGTTCAGGAGACAGCGGCATTCGGCGTACGATTCATGGCAAAGGACATGCGCCAGTATGCATCAAGACACACCGCAATGAATGGGCATTTTTGCCCCATCGCGACAGCGGGCGCCGGCGTTGTGCTGGCCCGGCAGCAGGAATACCTGCAAGGCCATGGCAACCATATGATGCCCGCGCCGACCAAGCTCCAACCTTCAAGCAACGCTACTTCAAAATATTTTTTCCAATTTCACCCATCCTGCTTTTCAAAAACATTTTTTTGATAATAAACCGAGGTATTTTTCATTATCCAGCCCGCTTCGCCGATGGGATACTGCTGCGCGCAGTCGTTGGAAAACTTCCCTCGAATAAGGTATGGCGCGCCGCGCCGCCCTTCTCTTTATTGCGCAAGGTGGAACCGTCATGAAAACCGTCCTGGCGCTACGCCATACGCCCTTCGAAGACCTGGGAGTCTTCGAGCCGCAATTCAGGAAAATGGGATTCGCCGTCCGCTACCTGGACGTCGGCGTCCAGCCGCTGTGCGCCGAGTCGCCGCTGGATGCCGATATCGCGGTCGTCCTGGGCGGCCCGGTATCGGCGCGGGACATCCCGCGCTACCCGTACCTGGGCGAAGAGATCGCCTGGCTGCGCGCCAGGCTCATCGACGACATGCCGACGCTGGGCATCGCGCTGGGCGCCCACCTGATCGCCATCGCCCTGGGCGCCGGCATCCAGCCCGGCGCCGGGGATATCGGCTGGACCACGCTGGCCGCGGGCGCCGATGCCTGTGCCGGCTACCTGCGGCCCTTGCTGGAGCCGGGCATCCGCGTCATGCAATGGCATGCGGACCGTTTCGGCCTGCCGCCCAATGCGCGCCATCTGGCCGCTTCCGCCCACAACCCCGACCAGGCCTTTGCCTGGGGCCGCAATTGCCTTGCCCTGCAATTCCACCCGGAACTGGATGCCGCCAAGATCGAACGCTGGCTGATCGCCGGCGGCCCTGAGATTGCGCGCATGCCGGGTTTCGACATCGCGCGCTTCCGCAGCGACAGCGAGCGCTATGGGCCGCCCCTGCGCAAGGCGGCGCAAGAATTCCTGTTCCGATGGATCAGGCAGCTCGACAGCGATCCGCGCCACAGCATGACGGCCGCGGCCGCCGGCATCGATCGCCTGGCCAGCCTGCCATAGCGCCGCCGCGCGATCCCGGGCGGCAGCATGGGGCTTGCGATGGAGTTTGCGCACTGCTGATAGAATCTCCACTCCCTCCCCTGCCAGCCCTGAAGACGAGCCAAATGGACGCCCTATTCTTTATTCCCGTCGCCATCATGCTGGCGCTGGTTCCCGGTCCGAACAACTTTTGCGCGTTGAACAACGGCATCCGGCACGGTATCGGGGCGGCCTTGCTGGCGACATTCGGCCGGGTGGCCGCATTCGCCATTTTCCTGACGGTTTCCGCCGTCGGCCTGGGCGCCATGCTGCTGGCCTCGGAGACGGCGTTTACGGCGGTCAAGTGGGTGGGCGCCGTCTACCTGTTCTATCTCGGCTGGCGCGCCTGGCGCAGCCGCGAATTCCAGGGGCTGGAACTGGCCGACGGCATGGCCTCATCGACCGCTGCGGGAAAAGCCGGCCAGGCGCATAAAGGCGTGCGCGCGCTGGCCATGCAGGAATTCCTGCTCGGTATCACCAATCCCAAGGCCATCATGCTGTTCGCGGCGATCTTCCCGCAATTCATCAACCAGTCCCGGCCGGCGGCGCACCAGTTCCTGGTGCTGGGATCGATCTACCTGGGCGCCGAATTCGTTTCCAGCACCGTCTATGCCGCTTGCGGCAGGCAGATTCGCCATTTCATCCGCACCTCGCGCGGCGTGGCGCGCCTGAACAAGGCCACTGGCGGCTTCTTCATCGGCGCCGGCGCATTGCTGCTGGCGGCGCGCCAATAAGGTCCCGCCCAGGATCGGCCAGGAATCTGTTTCACTCCCCGGCCACACGCACCACCAGCTTGCCGAAATTGCGCCCCCGCTGCAAACCGATGAACGCGGCGGGCGCGTTCTCCAGACCATCGACGATATCCTCTCGCAGCTTCACCTTGCCGGCGGCATGCCATGCCAGCATGTCCCGGCGGAAGGCATCGAAGCGCGTGGCGTAGTGGTCGAGGATGATGAAGCCCTGCATGCGGATGCGCCTGGCCAGCAGGGTCGCCATCCATCCCGGCAAGCGGTCTGGGCCGACCACCGTCTTTTCGTTGTAGTGCGCGATGAAACCGCAGACCGGCACGCGCGCATTCAGGTTGAGCAACGGATGCACGGCATCGAACACCGCGCCGCCGATGCTTTCGAAATACACATCGATGCCGTCCGCGCAGGCGGCCGTAAGCTGCTGCGCAAACTGCGGATCGCGATGGTCGAGGCAAACGTCGAAACCGAGTTCTTCCACCGCATAACGGCATTTGTCAGGGCCGCCGGCGATGCCGACCACGCGCGCCCCCTTGAGTTTGGCGATCTGGCCCGCCACCGCCCCGACGGCGCCGGTGGCGGCGCCGATCACCACCGTTTCGCCCGGCTTGGGTTCGCCGATATCGAGCAAGCCGACATAGGCCGTGAACCCCGGCATGCCGAGTCCGCCCAGCGCCAGCGAAGGCTGCCCAAGATCGCCCACGGGCATCAGGTCGCTGCCGTCGGAGATCGCGTAGTCCTGCCACCCGGCGTTGCCGACCACCAGCTCGCCAGCCTTGAAACGCGGATGGCGCGATTGGACGACCCGGCTGACCGTGCCGCCGACCATGGTCGCGCCCAGGGGCATGGGGTCGGCATAGCCCGGCCCGACTTCTTCCATCAGGTTGCGCATGTAGGGATCGAGCGAGAGCCATAGCGTGCGCAACAGCACTTGCCCTTCCTGCGGCGCCGGAAGCGGGGCTTGCTCCAGGCGGAAATCGGCTGGCACAGGCACGCCGCGTGGACGGGCCGCCAGGACGATGCGGCGGTTGACGGAAAGATCGGTTGGCATGATATGCGTGTCAGTCGTCGGTGAAAGAAATGTGGCGCTCGATGCCGGCCTCATGCGCTTCCAGGCGTTTCAGGCGTTCTCGATACGCGCCGGGCGCGGGCCGTAGCGCAATGTCAGCAAGGTGCCGAGCATGATTGCGATGGCCGCGAAGATCGGGCCGCCCAGCGCGCCGACCTGGTCGACCAGGATGCCGCCGCCGATGGCGCCGCTGGCGATGGCTATCTGGAAGGCCGCCACCAGCAACCCGCCCGCGCCTTCCGCATGGTCCGGCGCGGCACGCACGATCCAGGTCTGGAAACCGACCGGGAAGGCGCCGAAGGCAAAGCCCCACAGCGCGATCGACACCGCCGCCACCGTGGACGAGGCGCCGGCCACCCACAGCGCGACGGCCAGCACGGTAATCAGCGCGCCGCCGAACACGATGGCATGGCGCTCGCTGCGTTCGGCGATGAAGGCGCCGGCGAAGTTGCCGAAGAAACCGCCGATGCCATAACCCAGCAGCACCGCCGAAATAGTGGCCACCGACAGGTGCGTGATGTGTTCCATCAGCGGACGGATATAGGTGAACCCGGCGAAGTGGCCCGAAATCACCAGCAGCACGGCCAGCAAGGCGACCCGCACATGGGAACGGCCCAGCAGCTCGAACAGCACCTTCAGGTTAGGGTTGTCCTTGGGCGGCAGCTTGGGGATGGCGAAGATCTGCACGGCCAGGGTCGCCACGCTCACGATGCCGGCGGCGACGAAGGCGCTGCGCCAGCCCCACAGGTTGCCCATATAGGCGCCGATGGGGGCGGCGCAAACGGTCGCCACGGACACGCCGGTGAGGATCAGGGACATCGCGCGGGCGAACACGTTTTCCGGCACCAGGCGCATCGCCAGCGCGGCGGCCATCGACCAGAAACCGCCCAGCGCCACGCCCAGCATCACGCGGGAGACCAGCCGCACCGGAAGGTTGCTGGCGGTCGCGGCCAGCACGTTGGACAGCACCAGCAGCATGGTCAAGACCAGCACCACCCGCTTGCGGTCGAAGTTGCGCGTCAGCACCGGGATCGTCGGCGCGGCAATGGCGCCCACGATTGCGGTGGCGGTCACGGCCTGGCCGGCGGCGCCATCGGACACGCCAAGGTCGGTGGACATGGCCGTCAACAGGCTGGCCGGCAGGAATTCGGCGGTCACCAGGCCGAACACGCCCAGCGCCAGGCTGGCGATGCCGAGCCAGTTGGCGCGGCCGGCCGCGCCGGCGTCGGCGTCAGGCCCCCCGGCCGGAGTGGCCGGGGTGCCCGCATATTGCGAGTCGGGGCATTCGATGCAGATGGATTCAGGCATAACGGATCTCAACAGAGTATGGAAACCGCAGTTTATGGGGGATGGACTGGACTTTCCATGCCATTAACGTCTATTCTCATGACTATTCGTCCAAGACCGACAAACCTGAGCAAGAGGCGCCCACATGGCCGACAAAGACATCCCCGATACCCTGACCGACATCCTCCTGGGCCTGCGCCTGGACGGGGTGGAATATGGCCGCTGCGTGACGCACGAGCCTTGGGCGGTGGCGTTTCCGCCCAGGCCCGAGGCCACTTTCCATTTCATCGCCCAGGGCAATTGCTGGATGCGCACGCAAACCACCGACTGGATGCCCCTGCATGCCGGCGACGCCTTGCTGTTGCCGCGCAGCACCTTCCATGTCATGGCCAGTTCGCCGGAAGTGCCGTCCGTGGATATCGATACGCTGGCGCGCAAGGTGCTGTCGGAGAATCTCTACCTGGTCAATGACGTGGGCCATTCCAGCTCCTGCGCGCGTGATGCCCGGGCCGCGGCGGCCGTGGAGAGCGCCGCCCTTGAGGCGGAACCGTCGCACATATTGTTCACCGGCACGATGCGCTTCAACCTCGACCCCTTGCACCCGCTGCTGGCGATGATGCCCGACGTCATGCGCGCCCGCGACCTGCAGCAAAGCGACCCGGCGGTGCTGTCGATGCTGGAGGCGATGGAACGCGAGGTGACCTTGAACCGCATCGGCGCCTGCGGCATCCTGGCGCGCCTGGCTGATGTGCTGGCGGCTAGCATCATCCGCGCCTGGGTCGAATGCGCCTGCAGCGACGCCACCGGCTGGATCGCCGCGGTGCGCTGCCCGCAGGTCGGACGGGTGCTGGCGGCGGTGCATCGCCAACCCGAACGCGAATGGTCGGTGGCGGAGCTGGCCGATGTGATGGGAACGTCGCGCTCCAGCTTCATCGAGAAATTCTCCAGCACCGTCGGCGAGACGCCGGCCAAGTACGTGGCTCGCGTCAAGATGTTCCAGGCGCGCCACTGGATCGCGCGCGAAGGCATGCGCGTGGCGGTGGTCGCCAACCGGCTCGGCTACGATTCGGAGGCCTCGTTCAGCCGCGCCTTCAAGCGCATCATCGGCCATCCGCCCAGCGAAGCGCGCTTCGGATAAGCAGATAAGCAGGCTAGAATCCCGCCACCCAATCTAATCCAATCCAATTCATCCCACCGACACAAAGGATTTTTCCATGACAGACAAGGTTGCCCTGATCACCGCCGGCGGCAGCGGCATGGGCGCCGCCGCCGCCAAGAAACTGGCGGCCGACGGCTACAAGATCGCCATTCTCTCCTCCTCCGGCAAAGGCGAGGCGCTCGCCAGGGAGCTGGGCGGCATCGGCGTGACCGGATCGAACCAGTCGACCGACGACCTCAAGACGCTGGTCGACCGCGCGGCGGCGCAATGGGGCCGCATCGATGTGCTGGTCAACAGCGCTGGACACGGCCCGCGCGCGCCGATCCTGGAGATCAGCGACGACGACTGGCACCGCGGCATGGAGACCTATCTCCTGAACGTGATCCGCCCGGCCAGGCTGGTGACGCCGTTCATGCAACGGCAACAAGGCGGCGCCATCATCAACATTTCCACCGCCTGGGCGTTCGAGCCCAGCGACATGTTCCCGACCTCGGCGGTGTTCCGCTCGGGCCTGGCGGCGTTCACCAAAATCTTCGCCGACACCTACGCCAGGGACAATATCCGCATCAACAATGTCCTGCCGGGCTGGATCGACAGCCTGCCCGCGCGCGAGGAACGCCGCGCCAGCGTGCCCATGCAGCGCTACGGGAAAAGCGAGGAAATCGCGGCGACCGTTGCCTTCCTCGCTTCCGAAGGGGCGGCCTATATCACGGGACAGAACATCCGCGTGGATGGCGGCTTGACCAGGTCGGTCTGAAGCGCCGGCGGCAGGCGCGGCGGATCAGATCACGAAGAATCCGTGCGTGCCGTCGCGCCCCAGTTGCTCGACCAGGCCGAACTCCCAGTCGAGATAAGCCTGCATGGCGCTGGCCGCATTGTCGGTGCCCTCATACGGCCGGCGATAGCGGTCGATGCGGGCCGACAGCAAGGTCTCCTCGCCGGCGGCGAAACCGAAGCCGGCACGCTCCCAGGCCGCATTGCCGCCTTCCAGCAGGTACACCGGCTGCGCTACCAGCGCCTGTAAATCGGCCACCGCGAACTGCGCCAGCAAGGACGTGCCGCAGGTCAGCACATAGCGCGAAGCCGATGGAAAGTTGCGGGCCACAGCTTCAATCTGCGAGCGCAGCACGAACCACGCTCCCGGGATATGGCGCGCCACATAACGCGCGCTCAGCGAGACATCCAGCAGCACCGTATCCCGATCCTGCTCCAGCCAGGCCTTGAGTTGGGCCGGCGCAATGCGCTGTTGCGGCGACACCCCGGACTCGGGCACCGGACGCGGCGCCTCGCCGGCAACGGCAAAGTCGGCGGCCGCAAAGCCATCGGCGACATACACTTCCCACGCCATCTGTGCCAGCCAGGAGGCGGTCATGTTGGCGCGCACGCCGTCGTCGTCGGCCAGCACGATGCGCGCGCCGCGCACCGGCGCATTCATCTCGGTCTCCTGCACCAGTTGGCCGCCGGGCGCGGACAAAAAACCCGGCAGGTGGCCGGCGCGGTATTGCTCGGGCGTACGCACATCGAAACGGTAGACGGTGCGCCCCGGCGTCTCCAGCTCGGCCAGGCGGCCCGCATCGATGCGCCCGACGCCGGCGCGGTCGGCCACTGCGCGCGCCTGCTCCCGGGCCTGGCGCACCAGGGCCTCATCCACGGCCTCGGGAAAGCGCCGCTGCTGGCCGTGCTCCAGCGCCTGCCCCGCCAGCGTCCAGCCGATGGTGCCGTTGCGCAGCGCATGCACCGGATTGGCGATGCCGGCGTTGACCAGCGACTGCGTCCCGATGATGCTGCGCGTGCGGCCGGCGCAATTGACGATCACGCGCGTGGCCGGGTCCGGCGCCAATGCGCGCACGCGCAGCACCAGCTCGGCGCCGGGCACGCTGATCGAGCCGGGGATGTTCATGTTCTGGTATTCGTCGAAGCGGCGCGCATCCACCACCACCACATCTTCCTGCGCATCCAGCAAGGCCTTGACCTCTTGCGCCGACAAGGAAGGCGTATGGTGCTGCGACTCCACCAGCTCGCCAAAGGCCTTGCTGGGCACGTTCACATCCTGGAACAGCTCGCCGCCGGCCTCGCGCCAGCCGCTCACGCCGCCTTGCAGCACATGCACATCCGTGTAGCCCAACGCGCGCAGGCGCTGTGCCGCGCGCACGGCCAGGCCTTCGCCATCGTCCAGCGTGACGATGCGGGTGTCGCGGCGCGGGATGCGGGTCCAGGCATTGAGCTCCAGGTGGGAGAACGGGAAATTGGCGGCGAACAGCGGATGCGATTGCGCATGCGGCGCTTCTTCGCGCACGTCCAGCAGGGCGATTTCTTCCCGGGCCAGCAGCGCGGCGCGCACCTGGGCCGTCGAGATGGCGGGAATGGAAAGGGAAGCGGAGGAGATGCCTGTGGTCATGGATGATGGCTTGGTGATTGTTCGGATGAGAGGTCCCAGATGTTGGGAAGCGTGCTGTTGGAATAGCCCGAGATGAACGGCTTGCGCTGCCCGTCCGGCTGGTAGGTGGAGCGCCGCACCGCGCCGATGTTGGCGCCATACACATGGATGCTGATGGAGACCCGGTCGTCATAGGCGTTGCTGACCTGGTGCACGTCATGCAGCCCTGCGCCGTTGGGCGAGACGGCGTCCACCATCCCCGGCGCCAGCCGCACCGGCTGGCCGATCTTCTGCAAGCCGCCGGCCGCCGGCGCATAGGATTGCGCATGCTCGGCGCCGCGCAGCATGCCGATCAGTCCCCATACGGTATGGTCGTGGATGGGGGTACGCTGCCCCGGCCCCCAGACAAAACTGACGACGGAAAAGCGCTGCGCCGAATCGGCGTGCAGCAGGTATTGCCGGTAACGCTGCGCATCGGGCTGGGCGAATGCCTCGGGCAACCAATCGTCATGCGACACCAGTTCGCGCAGCAAGCCGCTGCCGGCATCGAGGATGACCGGCTCCGGCGGCGCGCCCGACAGCAACTGCGCGAACTGCGTCACGAAAGCACGCAGGCGCCAGAGCTGGCGGGCTTCCTGCGCTGGCTCATGTGCTGGCTCATTCACTGATTCCTGCACGGGCGCCGCTGTTGAAATATGGGGTGCTGCCATGTCCCGCTCCTCGATCAAGATTGTTAGGGCCTGTTAACATTTAATTTGCGAGATGCGTTGCCTGCCGTTGTTGCGGCTCCTTGCCGTAGCACCGCTACGACGCGTCGCCACGCCTAGGCAGACAACGCTTGCTGGACACTCGCACTCGCAAATTAATTGTTAACAGGCCCTAGTCTGCGCCAACTCCAACGCAGACTATAAGCAAGTTTTTCCATTCCTGCCGGCGCGCAAGCAAAACGGCACGCCGGCGACCGTGAAGCTGCCGGCGTGCCGCTTGGGCCTGAACCAGTTCCTAGACGATGGCGTCTTCCACCCCGGAGCGCGATTCCTGCGCCTGCGTGCGGTGGTGGCGGATCTCGGCGCGGATCTCCTGCGGGTTCTTCAGCAGGTTGAGGATGGGGCAACTGGCCTCCACCGCCTCGAACAGCGCCTTGACGTCCTCATCCGGTGCCGGCGAATCCAGGTGCACCACATAAGCGATGTCGTGCGGCCAGATGGGGATGTGCTCATGGCCGGGACGGCCGCCGCGCGGATCGATCTTGCCGCTCACCTCCACTTCCAGCGAATCGATCGGCACCTGGCGCTGCGCCGCCTGGATCAGGAAGATATGCGTGACGCAGGAGCCCAGCACGCCCAGTTGCAGCTCGGGCGAACTGGGCCCCAGATTGTAGCCGGCGAAATCCGGCGGGCTGTCGCTGATGACCTGGTGGTCTCGGATGCGGATGCGCCGCACGCCGCTGCGCCCTTCGGCCGACACGCGCGCCTGCAGGGCATTGGGGCCGGCGTTGCCGGCTTCGATCAGCGCTTCGCGCGCCAGCACGGCGCTGCGTTTTTCGCTCAGGTAGTGGTTCAGTGATGTCATGGCGTCCTCGTTGTCTGCGGTCTTGTCTGCGATTGCTTGTTTGCGATTGCTTGTTGGCGATTGCTTGTTGGCGATTGCCCGTTGGCGGCTGGCCGCGACAGTTTCCCGCCGCGCGCGGCGCCGTCGCAACGAAGCAATCCGCATATGGATATGCCATGCCCGGCACATATGCTTGCTCGCTCTTGTTCGTTTGCTTGCGTTCGCGGCCGGTTCATATTTCACATCTTGCGGCCGCCACGCCTGCCGCTTTCCTGCATTTCCTTCGACCTCAGTGGAGCCATGACCAAATGAAAAAAGACCTCCCTTCGCTTGAACAAGACACATCCGCCTCCTGGTCGCGCCGCGACATCCTGCGCGCCGGGGGCGCCGCCGCACTGGCCGGGATCGGGGGATCCCTGGCCGCCGGCAGCGCCTGGTCGGCCGGCGCGCCGCACAAGCTGACCTTCGCCTGGAGCGCGGTGGCTTTCTGCCTCTCGCCGGTGGTGGTGGCGCAGGAAAAAGGCATCTTCGAAAAGAACGGCCTGCAGGTCGAACTGCTCAACTGGGGCGGCTCGACCGACCAGTTGCTCGAAGCGCTGGCCACCGGCAAGGCCGACGTCGGCGTGGGCCTGATCCACCGCTGGCTCAAGCCGCTGGAATCGGGTTTCGACGTCAAGGTGATCGGCGCCGCGCACGGCGGCTGCCTGCGCATGGTGGGCGTCAAGGACGCCGGCGTGAGCAACTGGAAACAGCTCAAGGGCAAGACCATCGGCGTGTCCGACCTGAACAGCCCGGCCAAGAATTTCTTCGCCATCCACCTGGCCAAGCGCGGCGTGGATATCGACAAGGATGTGCAATGGCGCGTCTACCCGGCCGACCTGCTCGATGTGGCGGTGAAGAAGGGCGAGATCCAGGCGATCGCCGATGGCGACCCGAACGTGTACCTGATCGAAAAACGCAACCAGGGCGTGTTCACCGAGATCGGCAACAGCGGCACCGGCGAGTACAAGGACAAGATCTGCTGCATCACCGGCGCGCGCGGCGATTTCGTGCGCAACAACCGGCCGGCCGCGGCGGCCGTGGTGCGCTCCATCATCCAGGCCTCGGAATACGTGGCGGAGAACCCGAACGAGGCGGCCAAGCTGTACGCCAAGTATTCGCCCAAGGTGCCGGTGGCAGACCTGCGCGCGCTGCTCACCGACCTCACTTACCACAACCACCCCACCGGCAACGCCCTGCGCTCGGAGGTCGAGTACTTCGCGCGCGACTTCCACACGGCCGGCGTGCTCAAGAAGGGCACCGACCCGGCGCGCTTCGCCAGCCACGTGACGGTGGACGTGCTGGCCTGACATGGCCGCACGCCGCAACCATGAAAGGAGCCTGACATGACGACCACCAGCGTGATCCCGAATGCAAATGCGACCGTGACTGCGCCTGCGCTTGCTCCGCCGCAGCGCCAGGCGGCGCCGTGGCGCGCCGGCTTGCTGGCGGCTTTTGCCTGGCTGGCGCTGGGCCTGCTGACGCTGGCGTGGCCCAACAAGGAAGTCGGCTTCAGCGACTGGGCGTTCACCGCCGAGTTCGGCTACGCGGCGACGGCGGTCGCGCTGCTGCTGGCCGCGCTGTCGCTGGGCGCGGCCAGCAAGGCGGCCGCCCGTGCGGTGCGCCTGCTGCGCCCGGCCGGCCAATGGCTGGTCGCCCTGCCCGTGTTGCTGGGCGTGTGGGAAGTGCTGACCGCCAAGCTGGGCGTGCTGCCCTCGCCTTTCTTCGCTCCGCCGCAAAGCCTGATCGAAGTCTATGCCGAAGACTGGCCGCGCCTGGGCCTGTCCACCGCGCATTCGCTGCGCCTGCTGGTGCATGGTTTCGCCAGCGGCGCGGCGGTCGGCTTCCTGGTGGGCGTATGGATCGGCTGGTCGCGCATTGCCGGTTACTGGGTGCATCCGGTGCTGCGCTTCCTGGGGCCGGTGCCGGCCTCGGCGCTGCTGCCGCTGGCGTTCTTCTTCGCGCCGTCCAGCTATGCCGCCGCGGTGTTCCTGATCGCGCTGGCCACCGGGTTCCCGGTGGCGGTGCTGACCTGGTCCGGCGTGGCCTCGGTCAACAAGAGCTACTACGACGTGGCGCGCACGCTGGGCGCGTCGGCATCCTTCCTGGTATTGCGGGTGGCGATACCGGCCGCGCTGCCGCAGGTTTTCGTCGGCCTGTTCATGGGCCTGGGCGCGGCGTTCTCGGTGCTGGTCACCGCCGAGATGATGGGCGTCAAGGCCGGCCTGGGCTGGTATTTGCAATGGTCGCAGGGCTGGGCCGCCTACAGCAACATGTACGCCGCGCTGATCGTGATGGCGGCGCTGTGCTCGGGATTGATCACGCTGCTGTTCAAGGTGCGCGACCGCGCATTGTCGTGGCAGAAAGGAACCGTGAAATGGTGACGGCAACGCAGCAGAATCCGCAACAAGACGCGCGACCGGCAACCCCGCCGGCATCTTCCGAAGGCGCGCGCATCGACGTGCGTCAGGTCAGCCACTGGTTCGCGTTGCAGGGCAAGAAGCAAGGCGTACTGCAGGTGCTCGACGATATTTCGCTGTCGGTCGAACCCGGCGAATTCGTCGCCCTGCTCGGCCCCAGCGGCTGCGGCAAGTCGACCTTGCTGCGGCTGGTGGCGGGGCTGGAGCCGGCCACCGCCGGCGATATCCTGCAGGACGGCAAGCCGATCGACCGCCCCGATCCTTCGCGCATCGTGGTGTTCCAGGATCCGACCCTGTACCCGTGGCGCAAGGTATGGGACAACGTGGCGCTGGGCCTGCAGGCGCGCGGCCTGTTGCAGCAGCACCGCCAGCGGGTGGACGATGCGCTGGCGCTGGTGGGCCTGGAAGAGTTCGCCAACGCCTTCCCGCACCAGCTCTCCGGCGGCATGGCGCAGCGCGTGGCGCTGGCGCGCGCGCTGGTCAACGATCCCCAGTTGCTGGTGCTGGACGAACCGCTGGGCAAGCTCGATTCGCTCACGCGCCTGACCATGCAAAGCGAACTGGTCTCGTTATGGCAGCGGCAACAATTCTCCGCCCTGCTGGTCACGCACGACATCGAAGAGGCGCTGTTCCTGGCGCAGCGGGTGATCGTGTTCGGCCCGCGCCCGGCCAGCATCCATGCCGAAATCAAGGTCGACCTGCCCTATCCGCGCCATCGCGGCGACGCCAGGCTGGCGCAGTTGCGGCATGAGGCGATGCGTCACCTGGGGCTGGATGGAAGTTGGTGATCCCTGACGCCGGCATCGACTGGGATGCCTGCATCGGCCTGCTGCTGCAGGCGATGCAGTCGCTGCAGCAGGGCCTGTTGCATGTGCTCGCCGCGCTGGACGCCACGCGGGATATCGATGGCCAGCCGGCCTGGCCTTTTGCGCTGCGCCTGAGCGGCGAAGTCATGCTGATCGACCGCAGCGTGGCGCGCGCGCTGCTGGCGGCATTGGCCTATAGCGCGGCCGCCTTGCTGCTGGCGGCGCTGGCCTGCGCCTGGAAACGGGCGCGCATTCCGCTGCTGCTGGCCGGCGGTGCCTTGCTGCTGTTCACTCCCTGGCCGGATGCGGCCCTGTTCACCGCCCCCGCGGCGCCGACCAGTTTCCATGTTTCCCCCACCGGGTTTTCCGCCAGCGCCATCGTGCGCGGCGAACGACTCTATACGCAACAATGCATCGCCTGCCACGGCGCCGACGGCCGTGGCAACACGCCGCTGGGGCTGTCGTTGCCGGTCGCGCCGCCCAACCTGTCGAGCGGCCTGCTATGGCGGCGCAGCGACGGCGATATCTTCTGGAGCCTGCAGCACGGCAAGGGCGGCATGCCGGCTTTCGCCACGCGCATCAGCGTCGCCGACAGCTGGGCCCTGATCGACTACATGAAGGCCAATGCCGCCGGCGTGGGCATCGCCGCCACCGGCGCCTGGCCGCGGCCGGTGGCACTGCCCGACATAGCGCTGGCATGCCGCACGCCGGGCGCGCCGGGCACGCCGGACACGACGCGCCTGAGCCAATGGCATGGACAACGCGTCAGGCTGGTAGTGGCCGAATCCGGGAAGGCGCCGCCAACCGAGGATCCCCGCCTGCAAAGCGTGCTGCTCGACGGCGCGGCCGCATCAGCCGATAGCGTCGGCGCCATCGCTTGCGCCAACAACCAGCGCGATACGCTGCGCGCCATCGCCATCATCACCGGCACCCCCGAAGACAAATTGCCCGGCACGCAACTGCTGGCCGACCGCGACGGCTGGCTGCGCGCGCGCAATGCCGGCGGCGAGTGGTCGCCGGACGACATGCTGTGCCGTTCGACAACGGCGGTGGAAGGTGCAGGGTCAGGCGCCGGCAACGCGGCCGGCGGGATGGACCAGTTGATCGCGGCCATGGATGCGGATCCGGTGCGTTTCGCCAAGGGCGGCTTCTTCACGCACCGGCAGAGGTGAGGCGCAGGTGTGAGGCACAGGTTCTAGGCCTGCAAGGCGGGCAGGCGCTGGTCGATCGCTGTGACGGCCCAGGCCATGCCGGCCGCTTTCACTTCATCGAAGTCCTCATACAGTCTTTCCTTGTCGCGCCAGGGCGGCCAGGCCGGTTTCCACTCCGGCTTGATCTGCACGGCCAAGTGCCAGCCGTCGAGCATTTCGAAGCCGACGACGCTGATCTCATGATCGCGGTAATGGCAGGTGTGGATCAGGGACTGCATGGCATGCCCAGGAAGGGGAACCTCTTCAGTATAGTGCGGGGGGAAATAAAAGCGATGGCTATCCAGATAACATGCAGCATGCCCATCTTCCCCACCACGCGCCGATTCCTGCCGCGCAAAAAACAAAACCCGGAGCCGCGTTGCGGACTCCGGGCCTGGTTCAAGAGGGAACGGCTCAGTCCCGACCTGCAGCCTGGTAGCCCTTGCTGCTCATCGGCACGAACGCCAGCAGCACGCCGAGGATGGACAGCGCCAGCACATAGTGCGCCGGGCCCTGCACGTCTTGCTTGATCCACAACGAGATCAGGATCGGGGTCAGCCCGCCGAACACCGCATAGGCCATGTTGTAGGCGAAGGACAGGCCGGAGAAACGCACCGGCGGCGGGAAGGCGCGGGTAGCGACGATCGGGGTGAGCGCGATGCTGCCCACGAACAGGCCGACCAGGCCATAGCCCCAGACCAGCGATTCGGGAGAACCCGGCAATTGCCCATAGAACCATACGGTCGACAGCGCCAGGCCGCCCCAGCCGATGATCATGCAAGCGCGCGTGCCGATGCGGTCGCACAGCCAGCCAATGACCAGGCAACCGATGGTCAGCATCAGCGTGCCGGCGCAGTTGGCCTGCATCACCAGCTTGGCCGGCAGGTGGTGCACGGTCTGCAGGTAAGACGGCGTCATCAGGATCACCACCACGATGGCGCCGGACAGGCACCAGGTCATGCCGGCGGTCAGGAAGCTGGCGGCGCGGTGCTCGCGCAGCACCGTCTTGAGCGGCAGTTCCCTGGACTGGGCGCGGCGCGCCGCCAGTTCCCGGAACACCGGCGTCTCTTCGAGGTAGCGCCGCAGGTAGACCGACACCAGGCCGAACACGCCGCCCAGGATGAAGGGAATGCGCCAGGCGTAACCCGTCACCTCGCCGGGTTCGAACACGCTGTTGATGAAGATGCCCATCAGCGAACCCAGCAGGATGCCGCCGGTGATGCCGGCGGTCAGCGAACCGACGCCGAAGGCGTAGCGGTTGGCCGGCACGTGTTCGGCCACGAACACCCAGGCGCCCGGCATCTCGCCGCCGATGGCGGCGCCCTGCAGGGTGCGCATCAACAGCAGCAGGATGGGCGCGGCCACGCCGATGCTGGCGTAGGTCGGCAACAGGCCGATCACCAGCGTGGGCACGGCCATCAGGAAGATCGACAGCGTGAACATGCGCTTGCGGCCGATCACATCGCCGTAGTGGGCGATGACGATGCCGCCCACCGGGCGCGCCAGGTAGCCGGCGGCGAAGATGCCGAAGGTCTGCAGCATGCGCAGCCACTCGGGCATGTCGGCCGGGAAGAACAGCTTGCCGACCACCGCCGCGAAGAACACGTAGATGACGAAATCGTAGAATTCCAGCGTGCCGCCCAGGGCCGACAGGCCGAGCGTCTTGTAGTCGGAGGAAGTGAGGGGGCGATGCCGGGACTCGTGGATGGCCCCGGTATATTCAGCGGAAGTGGACATGGTTTTTCAGCACAATCGGCAAAACGGCATCCCCGGTCCGTGCGCCCGGCATTTGCCCAATGCAAATGCGGCCGGCACACCGGGCCGGAGAACCGGTTCGGTATCGTTCAAGCATTAAACGGGTGGATCGCAGACGGCGTGTCTGCGAAGGACAGATTCAGCGGAAAACGTAAAGCGAAGACCTACGATTTAGCGGCGAAACTGGGAACATGATACCTGAAAGCGGCGAAACTTTCGCATCGCAGCATTTCTTGCTGTTTTCCAACCGCGCCACAGCATCCAACGCATGACTGTCGCGGCGAGAGAATCCAGCCTCCCTCATCCGCATCGCAACAAAAAGTGAACGCGAGCCCTGCCTGAACGGTTTCATGAGCATGCTCTTCCTCTATGCCTGCTCCCTTCCTTTGCACACCGGCGATGCCAATGCCATATGCGAACCAAGGCCTCCGCTTTTTACGAGCCATGCCTTTCAGGCGTCGAGCACGATGTCCACCGCCGCGCTCCGGTGCAGTATCAGGAAACCTTCGCCATAGATGTTGCGGATCTGCATCGGCGCATCCGCGTGCGCACGCAGTTTCTGGCGCACGCGGTAGATCAGCGCATCGATGCGATGGGAATCGTATTCCTCGGCGCCGGACCTGAGCAGGTCGAACAGCTGTGCGTGCGAGACCGGATAATTGGGACTTTGCAGCAGCGCCGCCAAGGCGATGCTTTCCTTCTCGGTGAACTGCAGCGACACCGCATCGCCATTGGCCAGGCGGCCCGATTTGCGGTTGAAGGTCCATCGCTCCGATTCCGGCGGGCGCTGGTGCGGCGCGGTCTTCATCCGGCGCGACAAGGCCGTCAGCGTCGCCGATATCTCTTCCAGCCGGACCGGCTTGACCAGGTAATAATCGGCGCCTTCGCTCATGCCGCGCACCCGTTCTTCCAGACGGGTGCTGGCGGTGAGGACGATGATGCCCATCGATGGGAAATGCTGCCGGATCGAGGCAAGTTCCAGCAGGCCGGCATCGGCGATCAGGATATCGGGCTGCCGGTTTCCCAGGATATCCAGCGCTCGCGCCAGGGCCGGGCAACTGCCGGTCTCATAGCCTAACCCTCCGACATGTGCAGCAAGCCTGTTGCACCAGTCGGCCTCGCCTCCAACGATGAATACTTTCATTTAATCTAGCGTTCCGGACGAAACAGATTCTCAGGACTGACGAAAGCACTGCCGTCGCCCTTGCCGGACGCGCCTCCGGACCCACCCCGCGAGCCCCGCAATACTTTCCATATTTACAACGTTATACAGAAAATATCTTCGAATAAACTCATAAAAACTCGCAAGCAACCTGCAAACGTTTTCACCGGATCGCCATTGCCGCCGCGGACATCCGCAAGGCTCCGGACGCTCCCCGCGCTGCCTTCACCGCCATTACCTGCTAAGGTGTCAATTCCATGTCACCACCTGCCGGCCACAGGCCTGTCCATTTCATGCGCCTATTGATCCTGTCCGACCTCCATCTTGAAGTCTGGCGTGAAAACGCCCCCGCCATCCGTCCCGCATCGAGCCGGCCCGACGTCGTCATCCTGGCTGGCGACATCGACAAGCCGGCGCGCGCGCTGGCCTGGGCCGAGCGCACATTCGCCGGCCTGCCGGTGATCTATGTCAGCGGCAACCACGAAGCGTATGGAGATAGTTGGGAAGGGGCGCTGCGCAACCTGGCGCGGCCGGGAGCGGCGCCTTCCAACGTGCGCCTGCTGAACCGGAGCGAAACCGTGATCGGCGGCGTGCGCTTTCTTGGCGCCACGCTATGGACCGACTACGCATTGTTCGGGGAAGAGAAACGGCAAGCCGCGATGGCAGCGGCCGAGCCGGTGATGCTGGACTACCGCCGCATCCAGGTGGAAGACGGCGGCCTGCATCCGATGACGCCGGACGACACGGTGCGGCTGCACCGCGCCGACCGCGCCTGGCTGGCGGAAAAACTGGAAACGCCGTTCGACGGCCGCACCGTGGTGGTCACCCACATGGCGCCATCGCTGCGTTCGGTGGCGACGCGTTACGCGCAGGACCTGGTATCGGCGGCGTTCTCATCCAACCTCGACGCCCTGGTGGAACGCGCCGACCTGTGGGTACATGGGCATACCCACGACTCATTCGACTACCGCATCGGCAACTGCCGCGTCATCTGCAATCCCTGCGGCTACCTGCGGCGCGACGGCACGCCGGAAAACGAACGCTACAACCCCGACCTGATCGTCGAGGTCTGAGGCGGGGCCGGCGTTCAGGCTTCAGATATCGGTAAACACCGCCGCATCGGCCAGCCGCGACTTCGGCAACGCGGCATTGAAATCGCCGGCGCCGCTATAGCCCAGGCCCACCAGCACGGTGCTGGTCAAACCCTTGGCGCGCAATCCCAGCTCCTCGTCCAGCACCTTGGCGTTGAACCCTTCCATCGGCACCGCATCGATCTCGAAGGTGGCCGCGCCCAGCAGCAGCGTGCCCAATGCCAGGTAGACCTGCTTGTCCATCCAGTGCTGCGCATCCTTCAGGTCGTAACGGTGCAGGTCGCTGTACGACAGGCGCGAGCCGCGCTGGCCGGCCTTGGCCTCGGCGTTGATGAAGCGGCCGTCGCGCTCTTCCTGCGCCAGCAGCGCTTCCAGGTGCGCTTCGGTGATCGCGGTGCGGGTGCACAGCACCAGCACGTGCGAGGCATCGACGATCTTGGACACGTTGTAAGGGAAGCCTGCCTCGGCGGCCTTGGCCACGCGCGCCTTGCCGGCATCGGTGGACGCCAGCACGAAGTGCCAGGGCTGCGAATTGACCGAGGACGGCGCAAAGCGCAGCAGTTCGCGCAGCTCGGCGATCACGCCTGCCGGGATCTTGCGGGCCGGATCGAAAGCCTTGGCGGAATGGCGTTTCTTGGCGAATTGGACGATGCTCATGAGGGGTTCTCCTTGATGATGGCGGATGGCGGATGACATATTGGTCGAATCGGGATGCAAGCGTGTTGCAGCGTTCCCCGGCCGCCATCATCGGCGATCCGCCAATATCAAAAAAGGAGATGGCAGCAGAAACATTTTCAAAAATATTTTGAAAGTAAAATGCCAGTCATTTCCTCCTTCCTTGCCGCGCCATGATCCGACTGGAAGACCTGCTCATCTTCGTCAGCGCCGCCGACAACGGCAGCCTCTCGGCCGCCGCGCGCCAGCACGACATCACGCCCGCCGTGGCCAGCGCCGCCATGAAGCGGCTGGAAAGCGAACTGGGCGCGCGCCTGTTGACGCGCTCCACCCGCAGCCTGCGCCTGACGCCCGACGGCGAACGCTACCTGCAATACGCGCGCAACACGCTGGCCGAAGTCAATGCCGGGCGCGACGCGGTGGCGCACGGTCGCCGCATCGTGGGCGGCAACCTGTCGCTGTCGGTGCCGTCGGACATGGGGCGCAACCTGATGTGCCAGTGGCTCGACGAGTTCCAGTCGCTGCATCCGGCGGTGACGCTGCAAGTGCGCATCAGCGATCGCGTGGCCGACATGTTCCGCCAGCCGGTGGATGTGGCGATCCGCTACAGCGCCCCGGAAGACTCCAGCCTGGTGGCGCTGCCGCTGGCGCCGGGCAACCGCCGCGTGGCCTGCGCCTCGCCCGACTACCTCGCGCGCCACGGCCGCCCGCGCACGCCGGCCGACCTGCGCCAGCACAATTGCCTGCGCTACCTGCTCTCAGACACGTTGCACACGCGCTGGAGCTTCATCAAGGAGGGGGTGTTGACGCACGTGACGGTCAACGGCGACCGCGTCTGCGACGATGGGGAAATGGTGCACCGCTGGGCGGCCAACGGTTACGGCATCGCCTACAAATCGCACCTGGATGTGCTGGCCGACCTGCGCAGCGGCCGGCTGGAGACCGTGCTGGACGACTACGAGGGGGAAAGCTCGCCGCTCAACCTGGTCTGCACGCACCGCACGATGGTGTCGCCGACGGTAACGGCACTGCGCGAACTGCTGGTCGAGCGCATTGCGCGCTACATGGCGGCGCGCTGACGCCGCAGGCTCGCAATCCGTTTCACCATGCAACGGGCTCTCAGGCCTTGAACGCCACGCGACGCCCGCCCAAGCCGGGCAAGGCCGGCAGCAGCAGGCCCAGGCACAGCAACCCCATGCCCAGCAGCAGGTCGGGCGAAAGCGTCTCGCCGAAGATCAGCGACGACAGCGTCAGCCCCACCACCGGCACGCCCAGCATGCACACCGACACCGTCACCGGCGACAGGCGCTGGGTCATCTGCAGCACGATCAGGAAAGTCAACGCGGTCGCCAGCGGGCCGGTGTAGGCGATGACATACCAGGAACGATGGTCGAGCAGGAAAACCGGCCCCCCTTCGAAAAGCAGCGCCAGCACGCACAGCGGCAACGCGGCCACCAGCGTCTGCCAGGGCAGCAGGCTGAAATCCAGCTTCACGCCCGGGGTCAGCTTGATCTGCAGGATATTCGCGGCCCACGACAACGAAGCGGCGCCCAGCATCAAGTAGCCGATCATGCTGTGCAGGTCGGCATGCAGCAGCGCGGGCAGCACGATCACCGCGATCCCGGCGTAGCTGCACACGGCGGCCAGCGACTGCTGCGCATTGAGCTTTTGCTTCAACACCAGCGCCGCCCCCGGCACCACCCAGATCGAAGTGGCATAGGCGATCAGCGAAGCGCGGCCGGGCATGACGAAATGCAGCGCGCCCGTCACCAGCGCGGTAAACAATCCCATCTGCAGGATGCCCACGCCAGCCACGACCGGCCATTCGGCGCGGGTCGGCAGGCGCAGCTTGCCGAGCGCGAAGGCAATCGCAAAACTCAATGCCGCGGCGGAAAGGAAACGGCTGGCGGCGAACCACAGCGGCGGAATGTAATGGCTGCCGAACTTCATCACCGGCCAGTTGCCGCCCCAGATGCAAATGGCCGCCACCACGCAGGCCAGAAACCATCCGCTCATCGGCTTGTGCCTGGGGGCGGACTGGGGGATGACGCGGGCGGCCGCGTTTTCGATCGACATGCTGGACTCCGTGGAAGACAAAAGGAGCATGCCAAGCGCGCGAAAAACGGCCCGGGTCCGGCCGTTCCGACGCATGCTGCAATGCATCCAAAACGGCTCCATGGTAGACAAGAGGCGGCAAATAGTGCTGCCGTATTACAGAAATGAAACTGGCTTTTTCGGCATTTCCTGCTGCAAAAATATTTTTTATAGATTTATTATTTTTTCAAACCTTTTTGGAGCAGCATCTTCCACTTCTTGGTGCATGACCCGGCACTACCCTGCCGTGATGCACAAGCGATGGCCGGAAACGATAACGGCGCCCACCGGGAGCGCCGTTCTTCACCACACCGCCGGCAGATCAGCGCAGCAACGGCGCCTGCTCTGTCGCCTGTTGCGCCGATATGGGCGCAGTGCGCTGGCTGCGCTCCAGCGTAAACACGCCAACCAGCGCCACCAGCTTCTGCGCCTGTTCCTGCAGCGACTGCGCTGCGGCAGCAGCCTGCTCCACCAGCGCGGCGTTCTGCTGCGTGGTCTCGTCCATCTGCGTGATGGCATGGCCCACCTGCTCGATGCCGGCGCTCTGCTCATGGCTGGCGGTAGCGATCTCGTTGACCACGGTAGACACGCCCTGGATGCTGGAGACCACCTGCTGCATGGTCTGGCCGGCCTGCTGCACCAGTTGCGTGCCGGCGTCGACCTTGCCCACCGAATCGTCGATCAGTTGCTTGATCTCCTTGGCCGCTGCCGCCGAACGCTGCGCCAGTGAACGTACCTCCGACGCCACCACGGCGAAGCCGCGTCCCTGCTCGCCGGCGCGCGCCGCTTCCACCGCCGCATTCAGGGCCAGGATGTTGGTCTGGAAGGCGATGCCGTCGATCACGCTGATGATGTCGACGATCTTGCGCGACGAGTCGTTGATGGAGGTCATCGTCTGCACAACCTGGCCGACCACGTCGCCGCCTTCGATGGCCACCTTGGACGCGCTCGCCGCCAGCTGATTGGCGTGCTGGGCATTGGCGGCATTCTGCCTGACGGTGGAGGTCAGTTCCTCCATCGCCGATGCCGTCTCTTCCAGCGAGCCGGCCTGCTGCTCGGTGCGGTTCGACAGGTCCATGTTGCCGGTGGCAATCTCGTCCACCGATGTCTTGATCGACTCGGTGGCGCTCTGGATACCGTGCACGGTATCGACCAGGCGGTCGCGCGTATAGGCCACCGCCGCCACCAGACTGCGGTTGTCGCCGCTGGTGCGGATGGCGCCGGTCAGGTCGCCGGCGGCGATCTTGCGCGCCATATCGGCGGCTTCGGCCGGTTCGCCGCCGATGGAGCGGAAGATATTGCGCGAGACCATGCCGGCAATGACCGACAACAGCACACCCAGCACCACCAGCACCGCCACTGCCTGGATCAAGGCCTTGCGGAAGTCGGCTTCGATGTCGTCCGAATACACGCTGCAGATCAGGTCCCAGTTCCACGGCTTGAAGCGCTTGACGAAGCCCATCTTGGGGCTGGGCTTGTCGGCCCCCGGGCGCGGCCACCAGTATTCGAGGAAGCCCTTGCCGGAAGACGATGCGCCGGTGGCGGCGATCATCTTGTACAACTCGTTGCCCTTGGCGTCCTTGAAGTCGATCAGGTTCTTGCCATCGAGCTTGGTATTGATCGGATGCATCACGACCGTCGAATCGGCGCCGACGATAGTCACATAGCCGTCACCGGTATAGCGCTGGTCCTTGACGCGGGCGATGGCGCCCTTTTGCGCGTCTTCATGCGACATCTTGCCCTCGGCTTCCAGCCTGGCGTAGCCGGCGATCAGGCTGTGCGCCATCTCGGCGACATCTTCCAGCGCCCGCTGGCGTTCGGAAATCTGCAGGTCGCGGGTCTGGTAGGCATGCCAGACCGAGAGGAACAACAAGGCAACCAAGGAGAAGATCAGGGGCAACCAGAGTTTTTTCTTGAGCGAGAGATTGTTCATCGTCGATGTCGGCGTGTTGTTGGAATGGGTTCCGGGGCGCCATCGACGGCCGCCTGGCCAGCAGCACGAAACGCCGGAACCTGCCCAAGGCAGTTCCCGGCGTACTCCGGACTTGCCAAGCCGGCATGATCTTTGAGCTTCCCCTGATTCCTTTACGGCGCTGACGGTGCGCCGCTAAAGGGCTCCAAAGCACAAAAACGACAAATCTTTTTCCCGTCAGGCAGGAACCACTTTTTTGGGACGGGCCGGGTCGGGCAAGCCGCACTGGAGAAATTGCCCCCGGCCAACAGCGCCGCAAGCCAAACCGCCATCCCACACCACTTCCCCGCGCGAGAGCGTGGTCTCGGGCCAGCCGGTGACCTGCATGCCTTCATACGGCGTGTAATCGACATCATGGTGCAACATCTCGTTGCGGATGGTGACTTGCTTGTGCGGGTCCCAGATTGCGATGTCGGCGTCGCTGCCGATGGCGATGGTGCCCTTGCGCGGATACAGGCCGTACATCTTGGCCGGATCGGTGGCGGTCAGCGCGACGAAGCGGTTGAGGTCGATGCGTCCCTTGCCCACCCCTTCCGAAAACAGGATCGGCATGCGCGTCTCCAGCCCCGGCGTGCCGTTGGGGATGTAGCGGAACGGCACTTCCTGGCCGCCCGGTTTCTTGCCTTGCGGGTCTTCGTAACGGAACGGCGCATGGTCGGACGAGAATACCGAAAACAGGCCGCTGGCCAGGCCGTCCCACACGTATTGCTGATTGGCCTTGTCGCGCGGCGGCGGGCTGCATACGCACTTGGCGCCGTGGTAGCCGTCGTCCAGATGGTCGGCCGTCAGCACCAGGTATTGCGGACAGGTCTCGGCATAGATGCGCAAGCCGTGGCCGTGCGCCCAGCGGATCTGCTCGATGGCCTCCTGGCCGGAGACGTGCACGATCAGGATCGGCACGTCCACCAGTTCCGACAAGGCGATGGCGCGGTGCGTGGCTTCGCGCTCGACCAGCATCGGGCGCGATGCGGCGTGGTATTTCGGCGCGGTCAGCCCGGCCTCCTCCAGCTGTTCGGTCAGCCAGCCGATGCAGTCGGCGTTCTCCGCGTGCACCATGACCATCGCCCCCTCGCGCCGCGCCAGGGCCAGCAGTTCCAGGATCTGGCGGTCGTTGAGCTTCAAGTCGTCATAGGTCATGTAGATCTTGAACGAGGTATAGCCTTCCCGCACCAGTTGCGGCAATTCGTCCTTCAGCACTTTCTCGCTGGGATCGCTGACGATCATGTGGAAGGCATAATCGATCACGGCTTTTCCAGCGGCGCGGCGATGGTAGTCCTCGACCGCGGCGCGCAGCGACTGGCCCTTGGCCTGGGCCGCGAACGGGATCACGGTGGTGGTGCCGCCGCAGGCGGCCGAGATGGTGCCGCTCCTGAAATCGTCGGCCATCTTCAGTCCCGCTTCCATCGGCTGGTCGAGGTGGCAGTGCGCATCCACCCCGCCGGGCAGCACCAGCTTGCCGGCGGCGTCGATCTCCCTCTTCCCGGGCGGCAGGCCGCGGCCCAGCATGGCGACCTTGCCATCCTTGATGCCGACATCGCACTGCATGATGTCGGCGGCGGTGGCCACGGTGCCGTTGCGGATCACTACGTCAAAATGTTCCATGATGGTTTCCTGGTCGGTATCTGCAAACGCGGGGCGAAATCCGCCCTCGCCCGCCGCCTGCAAAGCAAGGCGGCGGAGTGTGCAAAGGGAATCGGGATCGGCTTACCTGACGTCGCGGAACAGGCTGCCCCAGCCGCGGATACGCGACGGGTCGGCGCCGGCCTGCCTGAGCGACTTCCACACCACGGTGGCGATGGTGTCGTAGATCGGGATGCCGGTTTCCTGCTCCAGCTCTTGCACCAGCGGCGCGCCGCGCAGGTTGGTGCAGAAGATGGTGATGGCCTGCGGCTTGTCTTTCGCCACTTCGCGCACCATGGCGCGCAGTTCGTCGGCGCCCACTTCGGAGAAGGAGAAATTGTCCTGCTTGCGCAGGTGGCGTTCGGACACGCACTCATAGCCGGCGCTGCCGTAGTTCCTGATGATGGCGGCCTGCACGTCGTCCAGATAGGGCGTCACCAGGCCGAAACGCTTGACGCCGGTGATGTCGAAGATTTCATTCAGGGCCAGCACCGAGGTGCAGGCCGGGATGCCGGTGGCCTCGGTGATGCGGCGGCACAGGCGTTCGTCGGCCTCGAAGCCGAGCCAGCCGGAAGAGGTGCCGTTCCAGCCGATGCTGCCGACCTTGGCGTGCGACAGCAGCTCGGCCGCGCGCAGGATCTCGCTGTCGTCGAACTGGGCCAGCGCCTGGTTGGACAAGGCGATCTCGGTGACGCGGAAGCGCCCGAAGTGGGCGCTGGCCTCGGGGATATCGGCGATCATCGCGGTGGTCACCGGCTCCAACGTGGTGTTGGAGGACGGCGTCAGCATGCCGAGCAAAGTGCGTTGCGTCATTGATATTCCTTTCACGCCGCCAGCTTGGCGGCATCGGCATGCGCCAGCGCCGATTCCTCGCGGATCAGGCTCAGCACATGGCGCTTGTATTGGTTGAATTCCTGCGTGGTAGTGTCGCGCGGGCGCGCCAGGTCGATGTCGATCAGCTCGCGCATGCGGCCCGGCCGGTGCGTCATCACCGCCACCTTGGTGGCCAGGATCAGCGCCTCGTCCACGCTATGGGTCACGAACACGATGGTACCTTCATAGCGCTGCCACAGCGCCACCAGCTCTTCCTGCATCTCCAGCTTGGTCTGCGCATCCAGGGCGGCGAAAGGCTCGTCCATCAGGATCACCGACGGGTTCTGCAGCAAGGCGCGGGCGATGCCCACGCGCTGCGCCATGCCGCCGGAAAGTTCGCTGGGATAGTGGTTCTCGAAACCCTTGAGCTTCACGGTCTCGATGAAGGGCTGGGCCGCCGCGCGCCGCTCAGCCGCGCTCTTGCCTTGCAGCTTGAGCGAGAAGGCGACGTTGTCCCACACCGGCAGCCAGGGCATCAGGTTGGCCTGCTGGAACACCATACCGCGGTCGGCGCCGGGGCCGGCGATGTTCTTGCCGTCCACCTTCACCTCGCCGGCGGTCGGGAATTCGAAGCCGGCGATCATGTTCAACAGCGTCGACTTGCCGCAGCCCGAGGGGCCGAGCAGGCACAGGAATTCCTTCTTCTCCAGCTTGAGGCTGACGTTGTCGATCGCCAGCATATCGGTACCACGCTTGCGATCCTTGAACACCTTGACGATGTCGTTCAGTTCGATGAATGCCATGCTCATTTTCCTTTCACGCCTTGCCCTGCACGGTGGAGACATGCTGCCAGCGCAGCACCGAATTCATGATCTGCTTGAGCAGCCAGTCAGCCAGGAATCCCAGCAGGCCGATGCTGATCATCGCCGCGATCACCAGGTCGTAGCGCAGGAAGTAATACGAATCCCACAGCGCGTAACCCAGGCCGCTCTTGACCGCCACCATCTCGGCCGTGACCGTCAGCATCCAGGCGCTGCCGATGCCGATGCGCAGGCCGGCGAAGATGCTCGGCATGGCCGCCGGCAGGATCACGAAACGCAGCAACTGGCCCTGTCTGGCGCCGGCCATGGCGGCCGCGCGCAACAGGTTGCGGTCGGAAGTCTTCACGCCGTGCACGGTGTTCATCAGGATCGGGAAAAAGGCGCCGAGGAACACCAGGAAGATCGCCGGCTTGTTGGCGATGCCGAACCAGATGATGGCCAGCGGAATCCACGACACCGGCGGAATCGGCCGCAGCATCTGCACGGTCGGTTCGATGGCGCGCTCGACCCAGCGCCACCAGCCGATCGCCACGCCCAGCGCGATGCCTGACACGGCGGCGATCAGGTAGCCGGCGGTCACCCGCATGCAGCTTGCCATGGCGTCGTAGATCCACTTGCCGCTGCTGTCCTGGGCGGCGTCGTTGATGCCGAAGATCCAGTCCATCCAGGTGGCGAACACGCGCGACGGCGCCGGCAGCAGCGCCGGCGGAATCACGCCGGAACGGGAGAATGCCTCCCAGAACAGCACCAGCAGCACCGGAACCGCGAAGCGCCACTTCGCCTCCGACAGGGAACGCATCAATCCATTCATGGCGATTCCTTCCGTCCTCATCAATAACCGAGCTCGGACTTCGGCTTGCCCGTGACGCTCATCAGGAAGCTATAGTCCAGGTTCTTTTCCGCCAGTGCCGAGACATCGCCGGAGACGTACTTCAGGTCCTTCATCATGCCGGCGATGGCCTTGGTCTGGGCGCGGTACATGCGGTAGTCGGGGTAGGCGTTGTTAAGCGCCTCGGTAGCGATCTTGGGATCCAGGCCGGTGCCCTTGACGATGCTGTTGATCCAGCCCTGCTTGTCCTTCTGCAGTCCGTCCACCAGCTTGACCACGGCGGCCACCGTCTCCTTCACTTCGGCCGGATGCTCCTTGATCACGTCCGAACGGGTCACGATCAGGTTGGTCAGGCGCCCGGCGGCCTGGTCGTACGGATAGGCGAAGTGCTTGCCCACGCCGGTCATGCGGATCTGGGAGGCGAACGGTTCGACCGAGCAGATCAGTTCGACCTCGCCGCGCGAGAGCGCCGCCGCGTGATCGGACGGATTGGGGATATTGACGAACTGCACGTCCTTGGACGGATCGATGCCGTGGCCGGCCAGTTCGCCGCGCATGTGCAGGTCTTGCGCGTTGCCGCGCGAGGCGGCGATGCGGAAGGGCTTGCCCTGTGCCTTGTATTCCGCAATCAGCTTCTTCAGGCCGGCCCAGTCATCCGAAGCCAGCTTGCTGTCCTTGCCCACCAGCATTTCAGAACCGCCGTTGACCTGGCCCGACACCGCCACCAGATCGAAACCCTTGTCCAGGCCGCTCACATACGCAAGGTAGGTGACCTGGGCAATGTCCACGCTCTTGGACACCAGCGCGGTCAGCGCATCGCTGCCGGCGGTGAAGTTGATGCCTTCGATCTCCACGTTCTGGGCCAGCGCCGGCACCATGGCCATCGACATGCAGTGCGCGCACTTGGCATACGCCAGCTTGATCTTCGGCTTGGACTGGGCGGAGGCCGCCCCCGCCGCCATCACGCCACAGGCCAGCATGGCAGCCAGGGCCACACCCTTGAGGGACAGGCCGAACGGGGACTTGCGAACTTGCTTTTGCATCGTTTTTCTCCCTGAAATGAACAAACCACAGATAAATTGTGACAATTTAATTTTTCATTGCCACGATTTATGCAATAGGTGTGCCAGCCAGGAAAAATGATGGCGAATGTCTTCCAAAATCGCCAGGAAGGCTTGCTCTACATAGAGAAGACAGCTTCGCGGGAACAAAGATTGCGGGGCGGAAAGGCCAAGGATTCGCACCAACTTGCAGCCGGAATGCGATGCAAAGGACAGAAACCTCCCCATATAAGTGCGCCAAAATGATTTTTATCTGTACGAATATTTTTATAATTTTGTGACAAATAAATCCCACAATTTTCGGCTATGATGGCGCCAAGCATGACACCGATAACGCCACGCACATACTGCGGGCGCATTTACGCCGAGACGACACGAGCATGAGCACCAGTGCCAATACCAGCGCGGCCCCATCCAGCCGCAAGAAAAGCATCGCCAAACCCGACAACAGCCCCTTGCCCGGCCAGGCCATCAGCGCCCGCCCGATGGCCGGCGATGCGATCTACGAGCGCATCCTGGGCGCGATCATGGAACACCGCCTCACGCCCGGCACCAAGCTGGTGGAAGAGAAGCTGGCCAGCATCTTCGGCGTCAACCGCACGCGCGTGCGCGAAGTGCTGGCGCGCCTGTCGCACGAAGGCCTGATCACCACCATCCCCAACCGCGGCGCCTTCGTCGCCAGCCCCACCCCCGACGAAGCACGCGCCATCTTCGCCGCGCGCCGCCTGCTGGAACCGGCCCTGCTGCGCCACCTGTGCGAACACACCCAACCCACGCACATCGCGCAACTGCGCGAGCATGTGGCGCAAGAAGCCAGGGCCCGCGAAAACAACGACCGCCGCGCCATCATCCGCCTCTCCGGCGAATTCCATATCCGCATCGCCGACATGGTCGAAAACCCGGTAATGAGCAAGATGATGCGCGAACTAGCCTCGCTCACCTGCCTGATCATCGTGCTGTACGACTCGCCCACGGTACCGGCCTGCACCCACGACGAACACGGCCAGATCATCGACGCGATCGCCGCCGGCCGCGCCGAAGATGCCGTGGCCGCCATGATCGAGCACCTGCACCACATCGAGCAAGTGCTGGACATGTCGGCACCGCCAAGCGAAGACGAAGATCTCGAGGAAATGCTGGGAATGGTTTAAGAACAACAAGAAGGCAAAGACAAAAAAACAAAAACAAAAAAAAGAAAAAAACAGCAAGAACAATAGCGCCCCACAACACCGAAGCCGCAGGCGAGCAGCAAGCAGCGCAATGCCGAAGGCGAGCCGGTAACGATTTCCCCTTGTGGGCCAGCCGCCGGAGCGCGGTAAAAAATGGATCAGCGAGGCAGTCGGAGCGCAGCGACTCTGCCTCGCCCATTTTTTACCGCGCTCCGGCGGGAACCCCGAAGGGGCTGGCACTTAGGGGTCGCCTTTCTTTGCTTACTTTCTTTGGCGAAGCAAAGAAAGTGAGCGGCTGCCGGGCCGCCCCCGGCGCTCCCTTCCGACCGGAGAAAGATAGGAATTAAGCCGGTACATCTGCACGAAGCAAGACCAGACTACCCACTAAGCCCTCAACATCCCCCAAGCCAACCGCACCAACTCATCCTCAAACTGCCGCGTCCCCAACAACGGCGACTCCTCCAGCGAAGCGCTGCGTATCGCCCCCATCACCGCCCGGGTAAGCACAAAAATCCCCGCCGCATTCGGCACCCGCATCCCCGGCGACTCCACCTGCGCCAACGCCACCGCGATATGCTCGGCCCCTTCGCGCATGGCCTGCATGATGTTCTCATGATGATCCATGCGCCACGCCAGTCGTATCAACGACCGCTTGAACGGCCCGCCGGCGCCGAAGGCTGCGACCAGCACCCGGATGCGTTCGCGGATGATGCGCTCGGGATCGGCGCCCTCCGCCAGCGACCTGACCAGCATCTGCTGCATCTCATCCATCACCTTGCGCCGCCCGCGATGGATCATCGCCAGCAGGATCGCCTCCTTGGTGGGAAAGTACTGGTACAGGGTGCCAATGGAAAAACCGGCCCGCTCGGCGATCTTGTTGGTGGTCAGTTGCGCCTCGCCTTGTTCATCGACGATCTGAGCGGTGGCATCGAAAATGGTCTCGATAGTGCGCTGCGCGCGGTCCTGCACCGGCTGCTTGCGCATGACCTGTGCGGCTTCCGGCGGTTTTTTCTTGCGGGAAAGTGCCATGATGGAAAACTGAGCCCGAAACGAGTTGAGCATAAACGGCTAAAACTGAATAATGCTCATATTCGTCCACCGCAGCAAGCCGATATCATGCCCCTCCCCGCCATCGACCTTCCCGTGCGCAAACTCGCCGTCGACCTCGCATCCGGCTTCGCGCGCCACTGGCATGGCGGCGACGCCTACCGCAGCATGCATTTCAACGCCCTGTCGATGAGCTTTCCGGTAGGCGAACAATTCTTCATCGATGCGGTGCGCAGCGGCGCCGCCACCCTGCCCGACGACGACGCCCACGCACCGTTGCACAAGCTGGTCGCACAGTTCATCGGCCAGGAGGCGACCCACCGCCACCTGCACGGCTTGTACAACCGCCACCTGGAGCGGCAAAACCTGCGCAACCGCTGGCAAGGCTGGGCCCAGCGCCGCGTCGACTGGAGCGTCGCCTGCGGTCTCTCGCCGCTCAACCTGGTGGCGGTCACCGCCGCCTACGAACACCTCACCGCCGTCTTCGCCGATGCCCTGCTGCGCCACGGCTGGATGGACGGCGCCGACGAGCAGATGCAGATACTGTGGCACTGGCATGCATCGGAAGAGACCGAACACAAGGCGGTGGCCTTCGACCTCTACCGCGCCATGGGCGGCGGCAACCTGCGCCGCGTGGCCTGGTACCTCTACGTGTTTGGCATCTTCTCGCTGGAAAGCACTGTGCAGACGCTGCTCAACCTGAAGCGCGACGGCAGCCTGCTGCGGCCCCGCACCTGGATCTCGGCCCTGGGCTTCTGGTTCGGCCGCAATGGCCAGTTGCGTCGCTGCACCATGCCGCTGCTGCATTACCTGCGCCCCGGCTTCCATCCTGACCACGACGGCAACCGCGCCGTCGCCGCACAATGGCTGGACGATAACCGCCAGCGCTGGACCCGCGTGAAATAATTGCAAGCACGCGCGCCCGCCGCCGCGTTACCATCAGGCGCAGACAACAACATCCAGGAGACCGGCGATGAGCGCACAAGATCATCCATCCCAACCCATCCTGCTACGGGAAGACAGGCAAGGCATCACGACCCTGACGCTGAACCGTCCGCAGCAATTCAATGCCCTTTCCGAAGCCATGCTCGATGCGCTGCAAACGCAGCTCGAGCAACTGGCCGACGACGACAGCGTGCGTTGCGTGGTGCTGGCCGCCAACGGCAAGGCATTCTGCGCCGGCCACGACCTGCGGGAGATGCGCGCCACGCCGCAGATCGGCTACTACCAGGATTTGTTCCGCCGCTGCAGCCGCGTGATGCAAGCCATCCAGGCGCTGCCGGCGCCGGTGATCGCACGCGTGCACGGCATCGCCACCGCGGCAGGCTGCCAGCTGGTCGGCAGCTGCGACCTGGCAGTCGCCTCGCACGCTGCGCGCTTCGCGGTGTCCGGCATCAACGTCGGCCTGTTCTGCGCCACCCCCTCGGTGGCCTTGACGCGTAACGTGCCGATCAAGCGCGCCTTCGAGATGCTGGTCACCGGCAAGTTCATCGAGGCGCAAACCGCATCCGACTGGGGCCTGATCAACCAGGCGGTGGAACCGGAGGAACTGGATGCGGCAGTCGCCGCGCTGGCGGCACAGATCGTCGCCAAGAGCCCGGTGTCGGTCCGCTACGGCAAGGCCATGGTCTATCGCCAGAAGCAGATGGCGCTGTCCGACGCCTACGACTATGCGGCCGATGTCATGGCGCGCAACATCATGGAAGACGATGCGATGGAAGGCATCGATGCCTTCCTCGAAAAACGCGCGCCCAAATGGGGGCCACCGGCGTAAACGGCGCACTGTTTTTTTATGGCCTGTTAACGCTGCGCACGCAAAGTTTTACCCGGATTAAACGCCGCCTTGCCTAAGCTGAATGCTCCTCAACCCGTGGAGCTTCCAGCATGAACCGCAAGACACAACAAGAACAGCAAACCCGCTTCCCGCAACACCCGCCGCTGGGCCGTCGCCGCCTGCGCAACGCGCACCTGGCCGGCCTGGCGACGCTGGCCGCCGCCGGCGCGCTGCTGGCCATTGCCGTGATCGCGCCGGCGCAGGCCGCCGAGGGCACGTCGGCCGCAGAATCCGCAGAAATCGCCAATGCCTCGCCGCTGCACCTGAGCGGCAACCTCGGCGTGGTCAGCCAGTACGTCTTCCGCGGCACCACCCAGACCAACAAAAAACCGGCCCTGCAAGGCGGCTTCGACCTCACGCACGACAACGGCCTGTACGCCGGCATCTGGATGTCCAACGTCAGCTGGATCTCCGACGCCAACCCGGCCGCCTCGGCCAGCCTGGAGGCCGACCTCTACGCCGGCTGGAAGCCGGCAATCAGCGACTGGCTCAACGCCGACATCGGCGTGCTGCACTACGCCTATCCTGGCAGCTATCCGGGCGGCATGACCAAGCCCGACACCACCGAGATCTACGCCGGACTGGATGCCAGATGGATCGCCTTCAAGTATTCGTACAGCACCGGCAACACCTTCGGCAATGCCGATACCAGCGGCAGCAGCTATGCCGACCTGTCGGTGAACCATGAACTGTTCGCCGGCATCATCGGCATCGCCCATATCGGCCGCCAACGCTATACCGGCCCGAATTCCGCGGCGCTGTCCTATACCGACTGGAAACTCGGCGTCACGCGCGACTTCTCCGGCTACGTATTGGGCCTGGCCTATACCGATACCAACGCCGCCGACGCCGGCTACACCATCCGCGGCAAGAACATCGGCAACAGCCAGGTGGTGCTGTCGCTGAACAAGGCGTTTTGAATTTGAGAAGCCGGCACAAGGATTTCCATCATGCGTACCCCAAGTCCCCCGAGACTGCACCGGCTCTCCCCGCGCCACCTCTTCCTGCGTACCGGTCACCGTCGCTACTATCGCTGCGCACTGGCCGCGCTGCTGTTCTTCATCGCCTGCGCCGGCCTGTTGCCGCTGGCCCAGGCGGTCGTCCCCTATCGTTCTCCCGACGACTACGGCCCCTCGCCGCAGGCGCAACAGCACCGCGGCGACTGCCGCCGCCAAGTGCGGCAAGCGCTGGATGGAAAGATAGAAAGCGAGGATTTCGTCGCCCGCGCCGGCCGCGAATATTTCCGCTACGTGGTGCGTCAGAACCTGCGCGAGGTGATGTTCATCTGCGATGCGCGGACCGGGGAGATACGCAGGCAGATCGATATATGGGGGGATCTTTAGGGTACGCCCGATGAGACAGCAGCAATGAGACAGCAACAAGCCGGCGGGTAGACAAAACGGGGAACTGGCGGCAAGATGCGGCATCGTTTCCAACCCGGGCCGACCCGCATGCAAACCGACTACAGCGCCATTCTCCAGTGTCAACTCCCTGGCCTTGATCCACCTGGCCTTCAGGCAGTTGATGAAGCGCCGCAAAGGCCGGCAGCTGGACCAGCAGATCAAGGCGGCTTCCGCCGGCCAATGGATCGGCGCCGCGCCCGATGCCTTGGTTCGCCAGCTCGGCGCGCCAGCCAGCCAGGGCGCGCCCGATCAAGGCCAGGGCACCTATGTCTGGCAGGGCGAGCGCCATGTCCTGGAAGCCATCTATCGCGACGGCAAATGCACCGGGATCGAAACGCGCCAGCATGCCGGCGACCTGTTCCCCAATCTCAACACCTACTTCAACTGCGCCGTGCTGGCCGCATTGGCATGTTCATGGAAATTCCTGGCGGCGCAAAGCGGCGCGCAAGACGCCGGTGAAGCGCTACCGGTCTCAGCGGCGGCCAGGCAGTATGCGGTCAACTTCGTGCTGTTCCTGCTGGGCGCCTGGATCGTCTCTTTCGGCTTGAAACGCCATCAATTGCTGCTCTGCGCCGGCTGCATCGTCATGGCGCTGCTGAGCCTGCCCCTGATCGACTGGCCGTAACAAGCTGCGGCGGGAACAGGCTCACTCGCCCACCACTTCGGCCACCCGGTAGCCCACCCCGATCTCGGTCAGGATATGCACCGGCTGCGCCGCATCCCGCTCCAGCTTCTGGCGCAGGCGCTGCATGTAGATGCGCAAGTAATGATGGTCTTCCGCATGCGACGGCCCCCAACCGGCCACCAGCAATTGCCGGTGCGTGATCACGCGGCCGGCGTCGCGCAGCAGGGTGGCGAGCAGGCGGTATTCGATCTGCGTCAGGTGCAGCGCCTCGCCGTTGCGGGTGACGCTGCGCGCCGGCAAGTCGACCAGCACATCGCCCATGCGGTAGCGGCCGCTGGCCTTTCCTTCACCGGCGGCGCGCGCGTGGCGGCGCAATTGGGCGCGCATGCGGGCCAGCAGCTCGGGCATGCCGAAGGGCTTGACCAGGTAGTCGTCGGCGCCGGCGTCGAGCGCGTCGACCTTTTCCGACTCCTGCGTGCGGGCCGACAGGATGACGATGGGCACGCCGCTCCAGCCGCGGATCTCGGTGATGACCTGCTTGCCGTCAAGGTCGGGCAGGCCGAGGTCGAGGATGACCAGGTCCGGCTTGCGGGTGCCGGCTTCGGTCACGCCTTCGCGCGCGGTCCTGGCCTCGTGGACGATGAAGCCTTCCTGCTCCAGCGCGCTTTTGACCAGCTTGCGGATATGCGGGTCGTCTTCGATGAATACGATGTTGCCTGCGTGTTCCTGCATGTTCTTGTCCTCATTCCTCGGGGAGTGCCGGCTGCACTTCCACTGGCAGGGTAAAGCAGACCGTGGCGCCCGGCCCGGCCTCCTGCGGCGCGATCCATATCCGGCCCTGGTGGGCTTCGACGATGGCGCGGCAAATCGCCAGGCCCAGGCCGACGCCGGGCGTACTCGACTCGTTGTCGCCGCGCGTGAACTTCTCGAAAGCGTGTTGCGCCATGGCCGGCGGAAATCCCCGGCCATGGTCGGATACGCTCACCTTGACCTGTTCGCCGCTTTCCGTCGCCTCGACATGGGCGGCGATGGCAATGCCGCTGCCCGGCGGCGAGTACTTGATGGCATTCTCCACCAGGTTGGCGAATACCCGCTCCAGCAGCACCGCATCCACCCGCAGCAGCGGCAGGTCGGCCGGCAGGCGCGTTTCCACCGTGCGGCCTTCGAGCGCCTTGGACAGCAAGCGCAGCGCCGAACCGGCCACTTCCTCCAGCGCGTTCCACTGGCGGTTCAGCGTCACCACGCCCGCCTGCAGGCGCGCCATGTCGAGCAGGTTGTTCATCAGCCCGACCATCTTCTGCGACTGTTCGCCGATGGTGCGCGCCATGGCGCGGGCGTCCTCGTCCAGCCGGGGAGTGGCGGCCAGCACGTCGGCGCTGCCGACCAATGAGGTCAGCGGCGTGCGCAGGTCGTGCGAGATGGCCGACAGCAGCGAGTTGCGCAGGCGCTCGGACTCCATGCTCACCAGCGCGTCCTGCGCCACTTCGGCATAGTGCAGGCGTTCGATCGCCATGGCAATCTGCGAACAGAAGATCTCCAGCATCTGGCGGTTTTCAGGCAATGCCAGCTGGGCGGCGGCAAGCTGGCGCTCTTCTTCGTTCGCCCCCTCGATGGCAAAGGCCAGCACGCCGCGCGTGCGCATGGTGGCCGTCAGCGGCAGGTACAGCGCGGCGGCCGAAGGCAGCGTGGCGGTACCCTTGCCGGCCGGCTGGCCATTGTCGTAGACCCATTGCGCCACGCCGGCGTCCACGCTCCTGAGCACATGGACGCCGCCCGCTTCCTGCGCCGGCTCGGCCGGGCGCAGCTGGTTGGCGCTGTCGGGCAAGAAAAAGGCAATCCGCGCCCCGAACACCGCGGCCAGATGGCGGCGGCCGATCTCCAGGATCTGGTCCAGCGTCAGCAGCGCCGACAATTCCTTGCCCAGCATGTAGAGGTTGGAGGCGCGCGCCTCGCGCTGCATGGCCACGCGCGCCTGGCGCCGCAGGCGCGCGGTAAGCGAACTGATGAACAGCGATACCGCCAGCATCACGACCAGCGTCAGCAGGTATTGCGCGTCCGATACCGAAATCGAGAAGCGCGGCGCGACAAAGAAGAAATCGAAGGACAGCACCGACAGCACCGACACCAGCGCCGAGGCCGATCGCCCATAGCGCATCGCCACCAGCATCACGCCGACCAGATACAGCATGATGACGTTGGCCGGATGCAAAAAGTCGTTGAGCACGAAAGCCAGCGCCGTGGTGACGGCGCAGCTGACCGCCGCCCAGGCATAACCGCGCGTGCGGCGGCGGCGCGTGAGCAAGGATTCGGCGACGCTGGCGGCGCTGTCATCGCGGCCGGCATCCTCGCCGCGGACATCATGCCGGGCGCGCGGACGCGCCACGGCATAGATGTCGAGTTCTTCGCCCATGGCGGCGATACGCTGCGACAGCGAACCGCCGGGGCGGCGCAGCAGCCGGCGCCAGCCGCCGCGTTGCTGCCCCACCACCAGCTTGCCGGCATTGCGCGCGCGGGCGAACTGCAGCAGCGCCGCGGCCAGGTCGTCGCCGCTGATGCTGGCGGTTTCCGCCCCCAGCGATTGCGCCAGCTTGAGATAAGCGACCACGCGTTCGCGCCCGGCCATTGGCCGGCGGCTGTTGGCCAGGTCGACATGCACCGCCAGCCATTCAGCCTGCAGCTTGGTCGCCAGGCGCGCCGCCTCGCGGATCAGGCGTTCCTCGCCGGCGCCGCTGCCGATGGCCACCACGATGCGTTCGCGCGCCTGCCATAGCTGGGCGATGGAACGGTCGGCGCGGTACTCGCGCATGTCGGCGTCGACGCGGTCGGCGGTGCGGCGCAGGGCGATCTCGCGCAGCGCGATCAGGTTGCCCTTGCGGAAAAAATTGCGCCCGGCCTTCTCGGCCTGCTGCGGCAGGTAGACCTTGCCTTGCTTCAGACGCGCCAGCAGCTCATCGGGCGGGATATCGACCAGCATGACGTCATCGGCCTGGTCGAACACGTGATCGGGCACGGTCTCGAACACGCGGATGCCGGTGATCTGGCCGACCACGTCGTTGAGACTTTCGATGTGCTGGACGTTCAAGGTGGTATAGACATCGATGCCGGCGCGCAGCAGTTCATCGATGTCCTGCCAGCGTTTGGCATGGCGCGAGCCGGGCACGTTGGAATGCGCCAGCTCGTCCACCAGCATGACCTGCGGCTTGCGTTGCAGGGCGGCGTCGAGATCGAATTCGGGCAACTGGCGGTCGCGGTAAGCCACCATCTTTATCGGCAAGCGCTCGATCCCCGCCAGCTGCGCCTCAGTCTCGGCGCGGCCGTGGGTCTCGACTACCCCGGCGACCACGTCGATGCTTTGCGCGCGCAGCACCTGGGCCGCCTCCAGCATGGCGAAGGTCTTGCCCACGCCGGCCGAAAAGCCGAAAAACACCTTCAGACGACCGCGGGCCTGGCGGTCTTCTTCGCGCATTACGCGTTCGAGCAGGTCGTCTGGATTGGGGCGGGTGGTCATTTTTGATGGGTGTTTTGGAGCATTGTAGTTGGTTCTTTGGGTTTTTTTGGGTTGCTCTGGGTAGTCTGCTCTTGCTTCATGCAGATGTACTGGCTTTATGCTTTTCTTTCTCCGGTCGCAGCGGAGCGCCGGGGGCGGCCCGGCAGCCGCTCACTTTTCTTGTCTCGCCAAGAAAAGTAAGCAAAAGAAGGCGACGCAACTACCCAGCCCCTTCGGGGTTCCCGACGGAACGGGCAAAAAAATGGGAAAAGCAGAGTCGCTGCGCTCCGACTGCTTTTCTGATCCATTTTTTTGCCCGTTCCGCCGGCTGGTTAGATGCGACGTCTTGTCCGGCTCGCCTTCGGCATCGCCAAGCTTGCGACTGACTTGGTTCAGAAAATGGAGCCAACGCGCAACTCCCCTCCCAAGCCCGATGCCGCAGGCGAGGCGGTCAGGTTTGCCTCCCCTTGTGGGCCAGCCGTTGGAGGGCGGTAAAAAATGGATCAGCGAGGCAGTCGGAGCGCAGCGACTCTGCCTCGCCCATTTTTCATGACACTCCAACGGGCACCCCGAAGGTGCTGGCACTTAGGGGTCGCCTTTCTTTGCTTACTTTCTTTGGCGAAGCAAAGAAAGTAAGCGGCTGCCGGGCCGCCCCCGGCGCTCACCTCCGACCGGAGAAAGAAAAGCATCAAGCCAGTACATCGACCAGCAGCAAGACCAGACTACCCAAACAAACAAAAAAACAAACGCTATTTATTCCCCAAAGGCGCCACCGCATCCAACGCCAAATTCAACTTCAGCACATTAACCCGAGGCTCTCCAAACAAGCCCCATTGCGGCGCCTCGCTATTCTCCCGGATCAAACCCCTAATCCGGTCAATCCCCACTCCCCGCGCCTGCGCCACCCTCATCGCCTGGTAATCGGCCGCTGCCGGGCTGATGTGCGGATCAAGGCCGCTGCCGGATGCCGTCAGCAAGTCGATGGGGACGGCCCGCCGGCTGCCGTCGCTGGCTTCGCTCAAGGCCTTGGCGCGCTCCTCGGCGGCTTGCTTGAGGGCCGGGTTGGTCGGCCCCAGGTTGCTGCCGCCGGAGGCCATGCCGTTGTTGGGAAAATTGCCGGCGGCCGACGGCCGTCCCCAGAAATAGCCGGGGCCGGAGAAGTTCTGGCCGATCAGCTCCGAGCCGACCGCCACGCCGCCGCGCTCGATAATGCTGCCATTGGCCTGGCGCGGAAAGAAGGCTTGCGCCAGGCCCGTGACGATGGCCGGATAGACGCCGCCCAGCAACACGCCCAGCAGGATGAACAACGTCAGCGCCGGACGCAGCGTGCTCTTGAAGACAGGTAATTTCATGATGTTTCCTTGTGAAGTCGATGCGGGGTCAGACCAGGCCGAAAGCGGCCAGCAACATGTCGATCAGCTTGATGCCGACGAACGGCACCAGCAACCCGCCCACGCCATAGATCAGCAGGTTGCGGCGCAGCAGCACCGCCGCGCCCAGCGCGCGGTAGCGCACGCCGCGCAGCGCCAGCGGAATCAGCGCCACGATCACCAGCGCATTGAAGATCACCGCCGACATGATGGCCGAGCCGGGGCTGGCCAGGTGCATCACGTTCAACGCCCCCAGTTGCGGATAGCTGGCGGCGAACATGGCGGGAATGATGGCGAAATACTTGGCCACGTCGTTGGCGATGGAAAAGGTGGTCAGGCTGCCGCGCGTCATCAGCATCTGCTTGCCGATCTCGACGATCTCGATCAGCTTGGTCGGGTTGGAGTCGAGGTCGACCATGTTGCCGGCCTCTTTCGCCGCCTGGGTGCCGCTGTTCATGGCCACCGCCACATCGGCCTGGGCCAGCGCCGGGGCGTCGTTGGTGCCGTCGCCGGTCATCGCCACCAGCTTGCCTTCGGCCTGGTGCTGGCGGATCAGCGCCAGCTTCTGCTCCGGCGTGGCTTCGGCCAGGAAGTCGTCGACCCCGGCCTCGGCGGCGATGGCGGCGGCGGTCAGGCGGTTGTCGCCGGTGATCATCACGGTCTTGATGCCCATGCGGCGCAGTTCGCCGAAGCGCTCCTTGATGCCGCCCTTGACGATGTCCTTGAGCTCGACCGTGCCGAGGATGCGAATCGGCGCGCCGTTGTTGACGACATCGGCTTCATTGTTCCACTCGACCACCACCAGCGGCGTGCCGCCGCGGCGGGCGATGGATTCGATATCCGTCTCGACCTGGCTGGGCAGGCGCTGGTCGGCTTGCCGCGCCAGCTTGCGGATGGCATCGGCCGCGCCCTTGCGGATGCGGCGCGTGCCGAGGTCGATGCCGGAGACGCGGGTCTGTGCCGAAAACGGGATGAACTGCGCGCCCAGCCCGGCCATCTCGCGTTCGCGCAGGTTGAAGCGGTTCTTGGCCAGCACCACGATGCTGCGGCCTTCCGGCGTCTCGTCGGCCAGCGAGGCCAATTGCGCGACATCGGCCAGCTCACGCTCGGACACGCCCGGCGCCGGCAGGAAGGCGGCGGCCTGGCGGTTGCCCAGCGTGATGGTGCCGGTCTTGTCCAGCAGCAGCACGTCGACATCGCCGGCGGCTTCCACCGCGCGGCCGGAAGTGGCAATCACGTTGGCCTGCATCATGCGGCTCATGCCGGCCACGCCGATGGCCGACAACAGGCCGCCGATGGTGGTCGGGATCAGGCACACCAGGAGCGCGATCAGGGCCGTCACCGACACCGGCGCACCGGCGCCCGCGGCGCTGACCGAGAACAGCGAGAACGGCAGCAGCGTCACCGTCACCAGCAGGAACACGATGGTCAGCGCCACCAGCAGCAGCGTGAGCGCGAGTTCATTGGGCGTCTTCTGGCGGCGCGCGCCTTCGACCATGGCAATCATGCGGTCGAGGAAGGCTTCGCCCGGGTTGACCGAGACGCGCACGATGATCCAGTCCGACAGCACGCGGGTGCCGCCGGTCACCGCCGAAAAGTCGCCGCCGGATTCGCGGATCACCGGGGCCGATTCGCCGGTGATGGCGCTCTCGTCCACGGTGGCCACGCCTTCGATGACGTCGCCATCGGCCGGCACGGTGTCGCCAGCTTCGATCAGCACCAGGTCGCCTTTGCGCAGCGTCCCGCCTTCCACCACTTCACACTGGTCGGCGCCGACGCCGGTGCCGCGCGCCAGTTCGGCGCGGCGCAGCTTCTTGGCCAGCACGCTCTTTTTGACGCCGCGCAAGGCGGCGGCCTGGGCCTTGCTGCGGCCCTCGGCCAGCGCTTCGGCGAAGTTGGCGAACAGCACCGTGAACCACAGCCAGGCGGCCACGGCAAAGATGAAGCCGGCCGGGGCTTCGCCCTTGCCGACCAGCGCCTGGATGAACAGCAGCGTGGTCAGGATGCTGCCGAGGTAGACCACGAACATCACCGGGTTGCGCCACTGCACGCGCGGCGACAGCTTGCGCACCGAGTCGCGCAACGCCGGCTTGACGATTTTTGGATCGAACATCCAGCGCACTGTCTGCGCGGCCGACGGTATCGCGTCGGCCGCGGCTGCTGCGGCACCGGACTGGGTAGGAGAAGAAGGGGTAGTCATATCGGTATCCGTTTCTGGTTGCTCCGCCGCGGCGCTTGGGCCGCAGCGGTTTCCATCAGCTTGATCAGCTTGATCAGCTTGCTTACATGGCCATCATTTGGAGATGCTCGACCACCGGACCCAGCGCCAGCGCCGGCACATAGGTCAGCGCACCGACCAGGATCACGGCGCCGATCAGGAGCGCCACGAACAGCGGCCCGTGCGTGGGCAAAGTGCCCGAAGTCGCAGCGAGGCGCTTCTTGGCGGCCAGCGAACCGGCCATCGCCAGCACCGGGACGATGATCCCGAAGCGGCCCAGCCACATGGCGATGCCGGTGGTGATGTTGTAATACGGCGTATTGGCCGAGAGCCCGGCAAAGGCGCTGCCGTTGTTGTTGGCGGCCGAACTGAAGGCATACAGGATCTCGGAGAAGCCGTGCGCACCGGGGTTGGCGATACCGGCCAGGCCGCTTTCCACCATCACCGAGACGGCAGTGAAGACCAGCACCAGCGCCGGCGTCATGAGGATGGCGATCGACATCATCTTCATGTCGAACACGCCGATCTTCTTGCCGAGGTATTCCGGCGTGCGGCCGATCATCAGGCCGGCGATGAACACCGCCAGCACCGCGAAGATCAGCATGCCGTACAGGCCCGAGCCGACGCCGCCGTAGATCACCTCGCCCAGTTGCATCTGCAGCATCGGCACCAGCCCGCCCAGCGGCGAGAGCGAATCGTGCATGGCGTTGACTGCGCCGCAGGAGGCCGCCGTGGTGACGGCGGCGAACAGGGCCGAGGCGGTGATGCCGAAGCGGGTTTCCTTGCCTTCCATCATGCCGGGGCCGGATGCGTGCAGCGAGGCCAGCATCGGGTTCGGCTGCGATTCGAAATACAGGATGGTCAGCGTCATCGCCACGAACAGCAGCGTCATCGATGCCAGGATGGCCCAGCCCTGGCGGCGGTCGCCGACCAGGACGCCAAAGCTGGTGCACAGCGCGGCCGGGATGATCAGGATCGCCAGCATCTCCAGGAAGTTCGACAGCGGGGTCGGGTTCTCGTAAGGGTGCGCCGAATTGGCGTTGAAGAAACCGCCGCCGTTGGTGCCCAGCATCTTGATCGCTTCCTGCGAGGCCACCGGGCCCATCGGCAAGGTCTGCCGGTCGGTGCTCTGCGCCTCGACCAGCGGCTCGCCCTTGGCATCTTTCAGCGGCTGGCCGGCGGCGTCCAGCCTGGGCGTCGTGTAATGGGTGGTTTCCAGCGTCTTGACTTCCTGATACGGCTTGAAGTTCTGGATGCTGCCCTGCTGCACCAATGCCAGCGCCAGGATCACCGACAGCGGCAGCAGGACGTACAGCGAGGAACGCGTCATGTCGACCCAGAAATTGCCGATGCTCTTGCTGCTGTGGCGCGAAAAGCCGCGGATCAGCGCGAAGGCGATGGCGATGCCGGTGGCGGCCGAGACGAAGTTCTGCACCGCCAGGGCCGCCATCTGCGTCAGGTAGCTCATGGTGGTCTCGCCCGCGTAGCCTTGCCAGTTGGTGTTGGCGACGAAGCTGATGGCGGTGTTGAACGAAGAGTCGGCGCCGACGCTGCCCAGGCCTTGCGGGTTCAGCGGCAACCATTGCTGCACGCGCTGCAGCGCGTAGACGAAGACCAGGCCGAGGAAGTTGAACAGGATCGCCGCGATGGCGTACTGCTTCCAGTCCATCTCGGTATCGCGGCTGATGCCGCACAGGCGGTAGAACACGCGCTCGGCACCGCCGAAGACGCGGTTGATCTTCGACTTCCCTTCCATCACGCGGGCGATGTACCAGCCCAGCGGCACCGACAAGACCAGCAGGACGGCCAGGTAGAGGGCTAGCTGGAGATAGGCGTTGCTGTCCATGTCAGAAGTCCTCCGGCTTGATCAGGGCGTAGACCAGATACACCAGCAAGGCGACCGACACGGCCAATCCGAGCAAAGTCATGGCGTTCATTTCTTGCCTCCCTCTTGCCGCTCCAGGCGGCCGCACAGGGCGACGAAGCCCCACATCGAGGCGCCGCACAACAGCAGCATGCCCACATAGAGAAAATCGGTTTGCCACATTTCCCACTCCATTTGTTCACGTTGTTCAATCCGTTCCTGACGGAATCGGAGACAGTCGAACGATAGGACGATGGGCGTTAAATCCGGGTAAAACTATGGGGAGGGGGCGTAAACAACGCGTAAACAGAAGTACGGGAACAACAGTGCGGGGCGAGGGGCAATGCCGTTAAGCGCTGAACGACATGTTTATTGGTTTTTGTGAAATTGATGTTTGTGAAATGCGCCCCCGTTCGCCCTGAGTAGCTGAGTAGCTGCGCAGCAGCGTATCGAAGGGCAGGCAAGGCCGGTGACGCTGGCTTCGATACGGCCCCGACGGGCCTACTCAGCCCGAACGGTCTGATGCTTGGCTCAGGGCCAGTCTTCACTGAACGGCATGAGAGACGAGGGTGAATTTTTTCTTCCCGGCGCCGACGGGAAAGCAGAAGAAACCAAGAGCGGCGCCGCTGCCGGCGCCGCCTCAGGCATTGGCGATCTTGCCTACCTCAACCCGGTTCTTGCCCAGGCGCTTGGCGGCATACATGGCCTTGTCGGCCATGGCCAGCAGCTCCTCCGGCCCGGTCTCGCCGTCCTCGTCGGGGAAGTAGATCGCCACGCCGATGCTGCTGGAGACGTTGATGCGCGAGTGCGTCAGCTCGAACGGCACGCGCATGGCGTTGAGGATCTTGTCGGCCACGTTGAGCGCATCCTGCTGGGTCTGCAGCTTTTCCAGGATCACCACGAACTCGTCGCCGGCCAGGCGCGCCACGGTATCGACGTCGCGCACCGAACTCTGCAGGCGCTGGGCGAACTGGACCAGCAGCTCGTCGCCGGCCTCGTGGCCGTAGCGGTCGTTGACGCCCTTGAAGCCGTCGATGTCCATGAAGAACAGCGCCATCAGCTGGTGCGCGCGGCGCGCGCGCATCATGGCTTCGGGCAGGCGGTCGGAAAAGGCGCGGCGGTTGGGCAGGTTGGTCAGCATGTCGGTCAGCGCCAGCTCGCGCATCTGGTCGCGGAAGGCCAGGCGCTCGGTGATGTCGTGCAGGAAGGCGATGAACAGGTGGCCGTTGTGGCGCTTGACGTGGCCGACCGTGATCTCGACCGGCAGTTCGTGGCCATCATGATGCAGGGCCTGCAGTTCGATACGGTTGTTGATGACGACGCTGGTGCCGTTTTCGAGGAAGCCCTTCATGCCGCGATGATGGGCCTCGCGCATGTCCTGCGGGATGATCAGCTCGGCCATCTGGCGGCCTACCGCCTCGGTGCGCATCCAGCCCAGCAACAGCTCGGCCTGGCGGTTCCATTCGACGATCACGCCGTTCTCGTCGGCGGCGATGAAGGCGTCCTGGGCGTTTTCCAGGATCGCGCGCAGCTCGTCCGCGCTTTCGGCCAGCTTGATCTGGTTGGCGTGCTGCAGGTCCAGCGACTGCTGCAGCGCGATGGCGGTTTCGTGCAGGCGGCTGGTGCGTTCGGCCACGCGCTGTTCAAGGCTTTCGTTGAGCGAGCGCATTTCGCGCAGGTAGGTTTCTTCGCGCTCGACCATGTTGACCAGGCTCGACGACAGCAACTGCACTTCGCGGTAGCTGTTGACCAGCGGAATCTGCACGTCCTGCGCGCCCGCGGTGCGCAGCTCCAGCGCCGCGCTCAGGTCGTTGACCGGCCCCACCAGGCGGCGCGTGAGCACGTAGGCCAGGATCACCAGCACCACACCGATCAGCGCGCCCACCAGAATCACCCGCTGCTGCAGGTTGTGAAAGGCTTCCAGTGCGACATACTCGGGCTGGCGCACCATCACGCTCCACTTGAGCGGCATGCGCGCGTCCTGGCCGGTGCGCGAGAAACCGGTGATGTAGTGGCGGCCATCGGGCCAGCGCTCCAGCACGGCGCCGCCGCCCTGCGCTTTTTGCGAGGCGCGGAAGCTGTCGGTGTCGATCTTCTTTTCTTCCAGTTCCTTGGGGCCGAGCATCACGGTGCCGTCGGAGCGCACGATCATGACTTCGACGCCATAGCGGGCCGCCGCCGGGTCGATCAGCCTGGCCGCGATATCGCGCGCCCAGACCCAGGAGAGATGCATGCCCACCACGCCCACGACATGTCCCTCCTTGTCCTTGACCGGCGAGGAAATGTCGACGAAACGCCAGGGCTCCGGTTGCGGCGGCAGTTTCTGCTCCAGCAGCAGAGCCGGATGGTAATCGGTGGAATAGAGGTTTTCCAGGCCTTCCTTGAACCAGGGGCGCTCGGCCACGCTCTGGCCTTCGAGCAAACCGTTGGTGGCCACCAAAACCGTGCCGTCGGGGGCGGCCATGCCGATCCAGGCGTAATTGGGGACGCTGGCCTGCAGCTCGTTGAGGATCTCGCGCATGTGCGGCAAGTCCTTGGCGGCGCGGATGGAGGGCCGCGTCACCAGGATGCGCAGATCGATCTGGCGTTCGGCCATGCCGCGTTCGAGCGCATCCTGCATCTGCCAGGCCAGTTGCTTGAGGCGCATCTCCGCCTCCGAGCGCGCATAGCCCCGGGTGAACTGATCCACCAGGATCAGCACCGACACAATCGTGATCAATACGGTGATAACCACCCCCATCGTGATCAGCGACGATAGATTCGGAGGAGATGGGGCTTTTTTCTTATTCAATTGGGACAAATTGCGGAAATACTGGCAAATGCATGACGGCTCCCCCTGCGAACCGCGTTTGTATACATGGCATCTTGCCAGATCGTTCACTTTTTTTCACCGGCTTTGGAAAAAAAGTGCAAGAAATCATTGCCAAAAGGAAACGACGATGAATGGGAGGCATCGCGCGCCAGAACACCGGCCGCAAGGAAATCAGGCGGCGCGCAGCATGCCGGCCGGCAAGACATGCAATCCCACGCCGCAGGAAGCGCCTGTCACTGCCCCAGGCCGTGCAAAAAGACAACGGACGGCAGGATGATCGCGCAAGATCTTCCTCCGTCCGTTCGAAAAAGGCCGGCGCGACGCCAGCCATGATGCTTGATTGAAGTAAGCGTCCCCGGCAGGCTCTCAAAGGCCGGCGCAAATGCCATCGGCACGCGGATCGGCAGCGCCTTCGATCACGCCATCCGGATGCACGCACACGGCGCCGGCATGTCCCATCATGTCGGTGTAGTCGGCCACCACCTGCACATCGTGGCCGGCGCGCCGCAAGGCGTCCACGGTCGCCTCCGGCACCCGCCCTTCCAGCTTCAGGTTGGTGGACACGTCGCCCCAGGTGCGCCCCAGCAGCCAACGCGGCGCGCTGACCGCCGCCTGCAGGTTCTGGCCGAACAGCACATGGCGGGTAAACACCGCCGCCTGCGTCTGCGGCTGCCCTTCTCCGCCCATGGTGCCGTAGGCCAGCGTGCGGCCATCGTTGAGGCGCGCCAGCGACGGGTTGAGGGTATGGAACGGCAGCTTGCCGGGCTGCAGCTGGTTGGCGCCGTCGTCCAGCGTGAAGCTGGCGCCGCGGTTCTGCCACACGATGCCGGTGTCCGGCACCACCACGCCGCTGCCGAACTCCCAGAAGATGCTCTGGATGTAGCTGACCACGCGCCCCTGCGCATCGGCCGCGCCCATCCAGATGGTGTCGCCCGGCTTGGCCGGATGCGGCCAGGGCGCCGCGCGTTGCGGATGGATATGCGCGACCTCCCGCTCCAGCGCCTCGGCCAGCAGCCAGTCGGCCGCATCCACGCTCATGTGGGCCGGATCGGTGACATGCCGGTTGCGCAAGATGAAGGCGCGCTTGGTCGCTTCCACCAGGCCATGGATATGCGCGAAGCCGTCGGCCTCGGTCACGCCCAGGCGGTCGAACAGGCCGATGATCATCAGCGCCGAGACGCCCTGCGTCGGCGGCGGCAGGTTGTACACGCGGCCGGACTTGAGCTGCACCATCAGCGGCTGCAGCACCTGCGCCCGATAGGCCGCCAGGTCTCCGGCGCGCAACGGGCTGCCGGCTGCTTCCAGCCCGGCGGCGATGGTCGCGGCCAGGTCGCCGCGATAGAAATCGTCGAGGCCGGCCTCGGCCAGGCGCGTGAACGTGGTCGCCAGCGCCGCTTGCTTCAGCACCGCGCCTTGCGCCGGAATGCCGTTCTGCGCATAGGTGGCGGCAAAGCCCGGCTGGTCCTTCAGTTCATTCCATTTGTCGCGCGTGAGCTCGTGCTGCGAACGCGTGACCGGCACGCCGGACTGGGCATGTCGGATGGCGTCGGACAGCAAGGCCGCCAACGGCAGCGGGCGGCCGAAGCGCTGCGCATAATCCAGCGCGGCAGCCCAGCCGCCGACTGCGCCGGCGACGGTCAGCGCGGCACGCGGGCCGCGGGTAGGAATGGTTTTATCGGCATGCGATGCGTAAAAATCCTTGCTCGCCAATGCCGCCGCCGGGCCGCAAGCCTGGATCGCCACCGGCTCGCGGCCCGGCTCGCTGATGACCCAGAAACCATCGCCGCCGATGCCGTTCATGTGCGGATACACCACCGCGATGGCCGCCGCCGCGGCAACCATCGCCTCCACCGCATTGCCGCCTTCGCGCAGGATGTTGGCGCCGGCTTGCGCGGCGAGATGATGGGGGGCGGTGACCATGCCGCCTATGCAGGTCTTGCTGTACAACATTTGGGCTCCTGATGTTTTTCTTTATTGGGGTAAGGTGAGGATGATACCTGTGGATGTGTTGGGTGGTTTGGGTGCTGAGTAGTTTAGGTCTTGGGAGTCTTTTGGGTAGTCTGGTCTTGCTGCTGGTCGATGTACTGGCTCTATGCTTTTCTTTCTCCGGTCGCAGCGGAGCGCCGGGTGCGGCCCGGCAGCCGCTCACTTTTCTTGTCTCGCCAAGAAAAGTAAGCAAAAGAAGGCGACGCAACTACCCAGCCCCTTCGGGGTTCCCGACGGAACGGGCAAAAAAATGGGAAAAGCAGAGTCGCTGCGCTCCGACTGCTTTTCTGATCCATTTTTTTGCCCGTTCCGCCGGCTGGTTAGATGCGACGTCTTGTCCGGCTCGCCTTCGGCATCGCCAAGCTTGCGACTGACTTGGTTCAGAAAATGGAGCCAACGCGCAACTCCCCTCCCAAGCCCGATGCCGCAGGCGAGGCGGTCAGGTTTGCCTCCCCTTGTGGGCCAGCCGTTGGAGTGTCATGAAAAATGGATCAGCGAGGCAGTCGGAGCGCAGCGACTCTGCCTCGCCCATTTTTCATGACACTCCAACGGGCACCCCGAAGGGGCTGGCACTTAGGGGCCGCCTTTCTTTGCTTACTTTCTTTGGCGGAGCAAAGAAAGTGAGCGGCTGCCGGGCCGCCCCCGGCGCTCACCTCCGACCGAAGAAAGAAAAGCATAGAGCCAGTACATCTGCACGAAGCAAAAGCAGACTACCCAGAGCAACCTAAACATCTGCACGCAACAAGACCAGACTCCCCCCCCAAAAAAACAAACTACTTCATCTCCATCCAGGAAACATGCGCCGCCACAATCCTCCACCCCTGCGGCAACCGCAACCAGGCATGACTCTGCCGCCCAATCCGGGCATCCCCATCACGGGTAAACTCGGTATTGGCCACCGCATAGTCGCGCCCATAGGTGGTAATGACAGTCCGCCGCAAATCCCGCATCAGGTTCCTGGGCGAACGTCCAAGACGAAATGAGCGTATCTCGTCAAAGCCGACAAGATTCTCGGTAGCGCCATAACGCACGGTATGGGCCGAGTCCAGAAACAGCTCATCCAGCACCTCGACCTGGTTGGTGGTCAGCGCCACCTCATAACGCCCGAAAGCGGCCGTCACTTCAGCCAGCACTTCCGGGATGTTCACCTCGAACGGCAACGTCGGTTCCACTACGAATCTCCTCAATGCCCGCCAAGATAAGCCTTGGCCAGCGCATCATTGGCCGCGATCTCGGCCGCACTGCCCTGCGCCACCACCCGCCCGCCTTCGATCACATAGGCGCGGTCGGCCAGCGACAAGGCCAGCGCCGCCATCTGGTCGACCAGCACGATGGTCATGTTCTCGTTGCGCAGCCGATCCAGCGCCGCGAACAGTTCGGCAATCACCTTCGGCGCCAGGCCCAGCGACGGCTCGTCCAGCAACAGCACGCGCGGGCGCGACATCAAACCGCGCGCGATCGCCAGCATCTGCTGCTCGCCGCCGGAGAGCAGGCCGGCGCGCTGGTGCAGGCGCTCGCGCAAACGCGGGAAACGCCCCAGCATTTCCTCCACGCGCGCCTCCACATCCTGCGGATAAAGGAAAGCGCCAAGGCGGATGTTGTCCAGCACGCTCAGTTCCGGGAAGACCTGCCGTCCCTCCGGCACCAGCACCACGCCATGGCGCACGATCTCTTCGGCGCGCAGGTCCATCAGGTTGACGCCGCCGGCATGGATGCCGCCCTGCACCGGCCGGTGCAAGCCGGCCAGCGCGCGCATGAGCGTCGACTTGCCGGCGCCGTTGGCGCCCAGCAAAGCCACCATCTCGCCCTGCTTCACCTGCAGGTTGATGCCGTGCAGCACCGGCTCGGCGCCATAGCCGGCGACCAGCTCGCCCACGCCCAGCAATTCAGCCGCGCCCGGCGTCGCCACGCGCGCCGCAGTGGCCGCCGGTTGCTGCGCCTCCTCGCCAAGATAGGCCTGGCGCACCGCCGGGTCGTTCTGCACCTCTTGCGGAGTGCCGATGGCCAGGCGCTGGCCGGCGTCCAGCACCACGATGCGGCTGGAGATCTGCATCACCAGCTCCATGTCGTGCTCGACCACCACCACGCTGATGCCCGCGGCGGCGATCTTTTGCAGCAGGCGCGCCAGCATCGACTTGTCCTCGCGCGACAGGCCGGCGGCCGGCTCGTCCAGCAACAGCACATCCGGATCGGCGGCCAGGGCGCGCGCGATTTCCACCAGGCGGCGGTCGACGTGCGCCAGGTCGGCCGCGGCGATATCGATGGCGCCGCGGTAACCGCAATACGCCAGCAGGCTGGCGCAGCGCGCACGCACCGCGGCATCGCCGAAACCGCGCGCCGACAGCAGCCCGCCCAGGCGGCCGCGGCCGCAGGCCAGCGCGACGTTGTCGGCCACGCTGAGGCTGCCGAACAGTTGCGAGGTCTGGTAGGTGCGCGCCACCCCGTGGCGGGCGATGCGAAAGGCCGGCAAGCCCGCCAGCGCCACCCCGCCCAGCGCGAAGCTGCCGGAGGTCGGGCGGTAGAAGCCGGAAAGCATGTTCAGCGCCGTGGTCTTGCCGGCGCCGTTGGGGCCGATCAGGCTGGTGACGGCCGCTGCCGGCACTTCGAATCCCAGGTTGCCGACCACGCGCACGCCGCCGAACACCATGGTCAGGCCGTCGGCCGAGAGGGTGCGGCGGGTGCGCATTGGCAGCGCCGCCTCATCGCCTGCCGGCGCCAGCGGAGGAATGGCCGCGGCTGGCTGGCGCAATGCGGCCACCAGCTTGCGCAACAGGCCGGTCACGCCGTCCGGCGCGATCCACAGCACCAGCAGCAGGAGCGCGCCGAAGAACAGCAGGCGATAGTCCTCCATGCTGGATAGCAGTTCGGGCAGCGCGCCGACGATCACCGCGCCGACCACCGGCCCCATGATGGAACCGGCGCCGCCGATCACCACCACCAGCACGAACAGGATGGATTGCATGAAACTGAATGTGTCCGGCGTGACGAAGGTCGACAACGGCGCGAACAATCCGCCGGCCAGGCCGGCCAGGGCGGCCGAGATGGCGAAGGCGGCAGCCTTGACCACCAGCGGGTTCAGGCCGATCGATTCGGACGCGGTCTCGCTGTCGCGCACCGCGCGCATGGCAGCGCCCCAGCTGCCGCGCGAGAGCCAGCAGTAGCCGGCCAGCACCACCGCCACCGACGCCAGCCCCAGGATGGCGATGGCGCGCTCGCCCTGCAGCCCGAGGAAGGCGGGAGCGGCCAGGCCCATGATGCCGTTCTGGCCGCCGGTCACATCCCGCATCTCGATGATGGCGTGCTGCACGATGAAGCTGAAGGCGATGGTGATCATGGCCAGGTAGGGACCCTTCACGCGCAGCGCCGGCAAGGCCAGCAGCACGCCCAGCGCCCCCGCGGCCAGCGCCGCCAGCGGCCACGCCAGCCAGAACGAGAAGCCGGCCTTGGTGGTCAGGATGGCGACCGTATAGGCGCCGATGGCGTAGAAGCCGATATGGCCGAACGAGACCTGCCCGGTCAGGCCGATCAGCACGTTCAGGCCGATGCCGACGATGGCCACCAGCGCGATGCCGGCCAGCACGAAGACGTAATAGCTGTTGACCGACAGCGCCAGCGTGGCGGCGGCGATGAAGCCGAGCACGCACCAGGCCAGCGCGGCCGGCGTGCCCAGCCCCAGGCGCACCTGGGCGCGCGGGGCGGCGGCCGGCGGCGCGGGTTGGGCCGCGCGGCGCAGCGCCGCGGTCACGGAATGCGGAAGATTGTTCATACCTTTTTCACCTGTGCGCGGCCGAACAGGCCGTTGGGACGAATCGCCAATACCGCGATCACCAGCGCGAAGGTGATGATCTGGGTATAGCCGGAACCGAGGGTGGCGGTGATCAGCGCCTCGGCGATGCCGAACAGCAGGCCGGCGATCATCACGCCCCAGGCGCTGGTGATGCCGCCCAGGATGGCCACGGCGAAGGCCTTCAGGCCGAACAGCGTGCCCATGTCGGCGTTGACGTTGAACAGCGGCGCGATCAGCACGCCGGCCACGCCGGCCAGCAGGGTCGACAGCGCGAAGGCGGCGGCGATGGCGCGGGTGATGGGGATGCCCATCAGGCGCGCGGCGTCGCGGTTCTGCACCACCGCCAGCAAGGCCGTGCCCCAGCGGGTGCGGCGCGAGACGGTATGCAGCAGCGCCGCCAGCGCCAGGCCGACGGCGGGGATCAGCAGGTGCAGCGGATACACGCCCAGGCCGATGCCGCCCACTTCGATGGACGACAGCGCCAGCGGCGACGGCAGGCTGCGCGGTTCCTTGCCGAAGGTGTGCATGACCAGGTTGTCCAGCACGATGCCCAGCGCCACGGTGGACATCAGCCAAGCGTTCGAACCCTGCCGGGCGAAGGGGCGCACCGCCAGCACTTCGACCAGCACGCCATAGGCGGCGCACAAGGCCAGCGCCAGCACGACGGCCAGCCACATCGGCCAGCCCAGCGTCTGGGCGAAGGTGAAGCACAGCACGGCGCCCAGCATCATGGAGCTGCCCTGCGCGAAATTGACGGTACCGGAGACGGCATACGTCATGTAGAAACCGAGCGCCATCAGACCGTACATGCTGCCCAGTCCGAATCCGCTGATGAGTGCCGACAGCAGCAACATCGTGTTCTCCCTGCCCCGCCGCGTTGCCGGCGGCGGCTGTTGATCGTTGGTATTGCGCTGATGCGTTGCCCGCATTGCGCATGGATTGGCCGCCGCGCAAACCGCTGCTCCCGGCCGGCGCGGCGCTGCCGGGGCGGCCTTATTGCGCCAGGCCTACCGGCAGGATGCGGTTGTCGATGAACTGCGCCCAGACGTAGTCGTCGGCCTGCAGCGCATCGTGCACGGCCGGGCTGAACGGCTTGACGTAGGTCTTGATCAGGCCTTCGTAGCGGTCGATCTTGTAGAAGCCCTCACGCACCGCGTCGCCGTTGGTGGAACCTGCCTTGGCGATGGCCAGCGCGGCCAGCTGCATGCCGTCATAGGCGTTGGCCACGCCGACGGCCGGGGTGATGTCGTCCGGCCCCTTGATCGCGGGGTACTTGGCCTTGAGCTCGCTCACTACCTTCTCGCCCACCGGCGAGAGCTTGCCGAAGAAGCTGAAGGTCTGGATGAAGTGCACGTTCCTGGCGTTGGGGCCGGCCAGTTCGGTGAAGCGGCCGCCGGCCGGGCCCCAGTGCGACACCACCGGCACCTTCCAGCCCATGCGGTCGAGCGACTTGACCACCTGCGCCGAGGGGCCGACGTTGCCGACCAGGTACAAGGTGTCGGCGCCGGCGGCCTTCAGGCGCGTGAGCTGCGGCACAATGTCGACGTCGCTGCCTTCGAACTTCTCCACCCCGGCCGGCTTCAAGCCCTTCTCTGCCAGCGCGGCGACGATGCCCTTCTCGTTGGATTCGCCCCAGGGATTGTTGACCAGGATCAGGCCGGCCTTGCTGCTCTTGAAGGTCTTCTGCGCGTAGTTCAGCATGGCCTTGTCGACCAGTTCATCCACCGCCGACACGCGGAACACGTAGTTCGGGTTGGCGCCGTTCTTGGTCACTCCGGTGCCGGCCGCCCACGGGCCGACGAAGGGCACCTTCTCCTGGTTGACGATGGGCACGATGGCCATCGACACCGGGGTGTCCAGGCCGCCGAACAGCACCGCCACCTTTTCCTTGAAGATCAGTTCGCGCGCGGCCACCACGCCCTTGGCCGGATTGCCTTCGTCGTCGCGGCGCACCAGCTCCAGCTTGCGCCCGCCCAACAGGCCGCCCTTGGCGTTGATCTCGTCGATGGCGATGGACATGCCGCGGGTCAGCGCCTCGCCGGCTTGCGCCGACTGGCCCGACAGCGCGGTGACCAGGCCGATCTTGATGGGGTCGGCGGCCAGGGCCGGCGAGGCAAAGGTAGCAGCGGCGACGGTGGCGGCTGCGGCGGCAATCAGGGTACGGCGGGTGAAATGGATCATGGTGGCTTCCCTCCAGGTTGGCTAAGAGACGGTTGGCATTGTTCCCGGCATGACTTATGCAAGGGCTATGCCAAGCGCCGCATGCGAAGATAATTTTTGCCGACAATATTTACCTTATATAGGCAGCAAATATCTTCATTTATTGCCGCTGATAACCAATCAAGTTTGCAGCCAATAACGCACGACTCTTGTGCAGAAGATGGAGAAAATGATGCACGCCGCACCATCATCAACCACGATCCAGGGCGCCGGCCTGGCCGCATCGTGAGGGAACCGGCATGAACCAGCCCACCCTCCCGCCCACCGTCCCTGCCGTCGAAGGCATCGCCCGCCCCTTCGGCCCGCTGCCCGGCCACGGCCGTTTCGGCTATTCGGCCATCCACCGCCGCCCCGGCTATCGCTGGCCCAACGGCGCGCGGCTGGCGGTCTACCTCGGCTTCAACATCGAGCACTTCGCCTTCGGTTCGGGCCTGGGCGCGCGCCTGGGCCCGGCCTGCCCCGAGCCCGACGTGCTCAACTATGCCTGGCGCGAATACGGCAACCGCGTCGGCGCCTGGCGCTGCCTGGAACTGTTCGAACAGCTGGCGCTGCCGGCCGGCGTGCTGGTCAACACCGCGCTGTACGACCATTGCCCGGAACTGGTGGCCGCCTTCGCCGCGCGCGGCGACGAGATCATCGGCCACGGCCACAGCAATTCGCAACAGCAGGGCACGCTGCCGGAAAGCGCCGAACTGGCGCTGCTGCGCCACTGCCGCGACCGCATCGCCGCCGAAAGCGGAGCGGCGCCGGCCGGCTGGCTTTCGCCGTGGATCTCGGAAAGCCTGCTCACCCCCGACCTGCTGCGCGAGTCGGGTTACCGCTACAACCTGAACTGGGCGCACGACGACCAGCCGGTGCGCATGCGCACGCGCGACGGCGGCAGCCTGTGGTCGATCCCCTATCCGCAAGAACTCAACGACATCCCGATGATCGTGGCGCGCCAGATGGACGGGAAGGATTTCGCGCAGATGATCGTCGACAACTTCGACGAGATGCTGGAGCAATCGACGCGGCAGCCGCTGGTGATGGGTATCGCCCTGCATCCTTACCTGGTGGGCCAGCCCTATCGCCTGCGCCACTTGCGCCGCGCGCTGCAACACCTGGCCGCGGCGCGCGACCGCGGCCAGGTCTGGTTCACCACGCCGGGCGCCATCTGCGCGCACGTGGATGCGCTGGAAGAATTGCAGCAGCCTCCTGCGCTGCTGCCCTGATCATTGGAGAACCGCTTGAACCATCCCCGCTTCGCTCCCGTCCCGGACGGTATCGGCGCCTTCGTGCCGCACGGGCGCTTTCGCATCGCCGGCGCGGCCGCCGGCCCGCTGGCCGGCCTCGCCTTCGGCGCCAAGGACCTGTTCGACGTGGCCGGCCACGTCACCGGCGCCGGCAATCCGGACTGGCTGCGCACGCATGCCCCGGCCACCGCCACCAGCCCGCTGGTGACGGCCCTGCTCAACGCCGGCGCCACCCTGGTGGGCAAGACCCTGACCGACGAGATCGCCTACAGCATCCACGGCGACAACCACCACTACGGCACCCCCATCAACCCGGCCGCGCCGGGCCGCGTGCCGGGCGGCTCCTCCAGCGGTTCGGCGGCGGCGGTGGCGGCGCGCCTGTGCGACTTCGCGCTGGGCACCGACACCGGCGGCTCGACCCGGGTGCCGGCCAGCTACTGCGGCATCTGGGGCCTGCGCACCACGCACGGCCTGCTGTCCTGCGAGGCCATGGCGCCGCTCTCCCCCAGTTTCGATACCGCCACCTGGCTCGCGCACGAGGCCGGCGCCTTCGCCCGCGTGGGCGAGGTGCTGCTGCCGCAGACCGCCGGCCGCGACTTGCGGCGCGTCCTGCTGCCCCTGGATGCGCTGGAACAGGCCGACCCGGTGTTCCAGCCGGCCGTGCAGCGCGTCTACCAGGCGCTGTGCGCGCGCATGCAGGGCCGGCACTGCCGCCTGTCCGGCGACGGCCCGGATGCACTGGAACGATGGCGCCGCGCCTACGTCGTGGCCTCGGCGCACGAAGCCTGGCAAACCCACCGCGACTGGATCGAGCGCGAAACGCCGCGCTTCGGCCCCGCCGTGCAGGGCCGCTGGGACATCGCGCGCGCCATCGACATCCAGGCCGAACGCCAGGCGCGCGAGCGCCAGCAGGTGGTGCGCCGCCAGGTGCATGCGCTGCTGGGCGATGACGCGGTGGCGGTGATCCCGTCCGCGGCCAGCGTGGCGCCGCCACTGGACGCCGCCCCCGGCGAGGTCGACCTGGTGCGCGCACGCACCTTCCGCATCACCTGCATCGCCGGCCTGTGCGGTTTGCCGCAGGTCAGCATCCCGCTGGCCACGCCCGCCGGGCTGCCGATCGGCGTATCATTGCTGGGGCCCGCGGGCAGCGACCTGTCCCTGATCAGGCTGGCCGCCGAGGTATGGCGCATGCTGCAGCAGGGCGCGCCGCACTGACCCGCGGCGCATGCCCAACCGGGCGCCGCGCCTTCCGCGCCAAAGGAAGCGCGGCGCGATGAACACCAAGTACAAGACGATGAGCGAAACCTCTCCCCGCAACGCGGGCAAGCGCACCGCCGGCACGGCCGCCAAGTCCGCGGCCAAGAGCGCCAAAAGCACCAAGAGCACCAGGGGCGCGGCCGCGCACCCTGCCGACGACGCCCCGGCCCCAGCTCGCCAACAACGCGCCGGCCGCCCGCGCGTGCGCCACGACACGCTGGCCGATGCGCCGGCCCTGCAGCCCGACGCCGAGGCCGGCGACGACATCATCGGCCGCATCTATGCCACCGTGTTCGACAGCGTGATGAGCCAGCGCCTGGCGCCCGGCACCAAGCTGCCCGAGGCGGCCCTGTGCGAATTGTTCGGCGTGGGCCGCACGGTGGTGCAGAAGGCGCTGCAAAAGCTGGCGCACGAACACATCGTCGAGCTGCGCCCGAATCGCGGCGCGGTGGTGGCCATGCCGACGCCGGAAGAAACGCGCGAGATCTTCGAGGCGCGGCGTTCGCTGGAAGCCGCCATCATGCGGCTGGCGGTACGCAACGCCACGCGCGCCGACCTGGCCCGGCTGCGCCGCCAACTCAAGGAAGAACACCAGGCGATGCACAGCTACGCGCAGACGCGCTGGGCGCGGCTGGCCTCATCCTTCCACATGCAGGTGGCCGAACTGGCGCGCAACGCCACGCTGCAGCGCTACCTGGGCGAACTGGTGTCGCGCTGCTCGCTGATCGTGGCGCTGCACGAACCGGCCGGCTACGCCTCCTGCGAGCATGAGGAACACACCCGCATCGTCGACCTGATCGAGCGCGGCGACACCGAAGGCGCGGTGACGGCGATGGAGTCGCACCTGGTGACGCTGGAGGAACACATCCACCTGGTCAGCGGCAAGAGCGGGAACAACCTGGCGCGCATGCTGGGGATGGAATAGGGATTTCTCTTCCTCAAAGAAAAAACGGCATTGCCTGTTGCGGGCAATGCCGTTTTTCTTGTCGTGTTCCTTGTCGTTTTTCTTTTATCGGAGCCTGAACAGCGAACTCAGATCGCCACCCGGCCCTCCAGCTCCTGGCGCACCTCGGCCACGATTTCAAAGGAATGCAGGCGCGCCGCATGGTCGTAGATCTGGGCGGTGATCATCAGCTCGTCCGGCGCGGTGTCGTCGATGAAATTCTGCAGGCCCTCGCGCACGCTCTCGCGGTCGCCCACCACGGCGCATGCCAGCGAGCGTTCCACGTGCGCCTGCTCGCCCGGCTGCCAGTAGTCGGCGATGTCGTCCACCGGCGGGTTGAGCTGGCCCGGCGTACCGCGGATCAGGTTGATGAACTGCTGCTGCAGCGAACTGAACAGGCGCACCGCTTCGCGCCCGGTATCGGCGGCGAACACGTTCAGGCCCAGCATCACATACGGTTTTGGCCACGCAGCCGAGGGCTTGAAGCGAGCGCGGTAGATCTCCACCGCCGACTTCATGAAGCCCGGCGCGAAGTGCGAGGCGAAGGCGAACGGCAAGCCGAGTTCGGCCGCCAGCTGGGCGCTGAACATGCTGGAGCCGAGCAGCCAGATCGGCACGTTCAGGCCGGCGCCGGGCACCGCGCGCAGCGACTGGTAGTCCGACGGCTCGGCGAAATAGTCCTGCAGCTCCTGCACATCCTGCGGGAAATTCTCGGCGGTGTCGCCACCCATGTTGCGGCGCAGGGCCCGCGCGGTGCGCTGGTCGGAACCCGGCGCGCGCCCCAGGCCGAGGTCGATGCGGCCGGGGTAGAGCGACTCCAGCGTGCCGAACTGCTCGGCGATCACCAGCGGCGAATGGTTGGGCAGCATGATGCCTCCGGAACCGACGCGGATGCTCCTGGTATTGGCCGCCACGTGCGAGATCACCAGCGAGGTGGCGGCGCTGGCGATGCCGGCCATGTTGTGGTGCTCGGCCAGCCAGTAGCGCCGGTAGCCGAGCTTCTCGGCCAGCTGCGCCAGCTCCTTGGTGTTGTTGAAGGCCTGGGCGGCGGTGCTGCCCTTGTTGATCGGGGACAGGTCGAGGACGGAAAACGGAATCATGAATGAGATCCTTAGAGCGCGTGATCAACTATTTCAGTCGCCACGCCGGGTTGCCGGGGTGTTCGCCCGGATCGATGCTTAATCCAGCTTGACTACCAGCTTGCCGAAGTTCTTGCCTTCGAGCATGCCGATGAAGGCTTGGGGAGCGTTCTCCAGCCCTTGCACCACGTCTTCGCGGTAACGCAGCCGGCCTTGCTTGAGCCAGCCCGAGACATCGTGCTGGAACGCCGCCAGCAGGTCGGGGCGGTTAACGTAGTAGTCGAAGATGATGAAGCCGCGTATCTGGATGCGTTGCGTCAGCACGCGGCGCAGCAGCGCGCTGACGTCGGACTCGACACGGCCGCCGTTGTAATGCGAGATCAGGCCGCATACCGGGATGCGGGCGTGCACGTTGAGCAACGGCGCCACGGCATCGAACACGGCGCCGCCGACATTCTCGAAATAGACGTCGATGCCCTGGGGGCAGGCCGCTTTCAGTTGCGCGGCAAAATCCGCCGAGCGGTGGTCGATACAGGCGTCGAATCCCAGTTCCTTGACCGCGTATTCGCACTTCTGCGCGCCGCCGGCCACGCCGACCACGCGGCAGCCCTTGATCTTGGCGATCTGCCCCACCAGCGAACCGACCGCGCCGGTGGCGGCGGCCACCACCACGGTTTCGCCGGCGCGCGGCTGGCCGATGTCGATCAGGCCGGCATAGGCGGTATAGCCGGGCATGCCGAGCGCGCCCAGCGCATGCGAAGGATGGTCGAAGCCGGCCGGCAACCTGGTGGCGCCGCTGCCGTCGGAGAGGGCGTATTCCTGCCAGCCGGTGTAGGCCATCACCAGGTCGCCTTCATGGAAATCGGCATGGCGCGAAGCCACCACGCGCGAGACGGTGCCGCCGGTCATCACCGCGCCGATATCGACCGAGGGCGCGTAAGACGGCGCGTCGCTCATGCGCCCGCGCATATAGGGATCGAGCGAAAGCCACTCGGCGCGCAGCAGCACCTGCCCTTCTCCAGGCGCCGGCACGGCGGCTTGCTCCAGACGGAAATTGGCGGCCTCAGGCGCGCCGGTAGGGCGCGAGGCGAGGACGATCCTGCGGTTGACGGCGTGCTTGGCGCTCATGGGAAGTCCTTTGGAAATGGGGGAATTTAATTGGGAAATTTGAATGCGCAATGAAGAGGAATGGCCGGCCTATTGCGGCGGAACCAGCACGCGGCGGGTGACGTGCATTGCGCTTTCCATCGGCACGCGGTCGCGACTGAGCTTGGACAGCAGGCTGGCGCCCAGCCATAGCTGGTACAGCATGGTGGCGGTGGCCAGCGGCTCCAGCACGGTATGCAGCGAGCCGTCGGCAACGCCGTCCTCGATGCAGCCGGCAATGCAGGCGATAAAGCGCCCGGTGCCTTGATGCAAGGCCTCGCGCATGTCGTCGGACAGGTCGGCCACTTCGGCGCTGAGCTTGACCACCAGGCAGCGCTGCTCGAACTCCTGGCAGCACTGGCTTTCCAGCCAATAGCCCCAATAGGTCAGCAGCCGCTCGCGCGCGCTGGCGCCATAGGCATCCGCGCCGAGCACCTTGCCCAGCAGATCAAGGTAGCCCTCGACATAGTGTTCGATGAGCTCGCGCCCATACTGCTCCTTGGAGCCGAAGTAGTGGTAGAACGACCCCTTGGGAATTTCCGCCGCCGCCAGGATTTCGGACAGCCCGACGCCGGAGAAGCCTTTTTGCGCGATGATCGCGCGCCCGGCCATGAGGATGTTGCGTTTGTTTTCGCCGTAGTTTTCTCGCATGGCGACATTCTAACCAAAAATTAGACCGGTCGTCTAAAGAACCTGTTCGGGGCCTCTCCAGGAGTGTCCCAATGCCCTTTCAGGCGGTCTGCGGCGTTGCAAAGCCTCGCCGGGCCACCAGCCCGGCTGCGTTTTGCGCCTTGCATCTCATCCTGAAATGACGTTGGTCCAACTCCCGACGAGACCCCGAACAGGTTCTACTTTTTCAAGCCCCAGCTCCCCCATCAAGGCTTCTCCGGCGGTGGAAATAACGGCCATACCGCCAGCGCCACCAGCGCCATCGCCAGCCAGACGGCGGCCCAGCCCCGCCATTGCAGCAGCGGCGGCACCGCCTGCGCGGTCAGGAAGAACACCGTGAATACGCAGCTGTTGCCCAACCCCAGCGCGGTGCCGATCTGCGCCGGCCCGGCCTGCACCGCCAGTTCGGTATAGGCCACGCCGTGCCAGGCCGACACCGCGATGCCGGCGACGGCAAGCGACAAGGCCAGCGGGACCAGCGTTGCGCCGGAGAACGCCAATCCGCCCAGCAGCGCGAACAGCCCGGCGCTCAATAAGGCGCAACCGCGCAGGAAACCGCGGCGATTGCCGCGACGATCGGTCCAGCGCCCGCTGGCGATGCGCGAAACGGCGGCGCCGACTTGCACCACCGTCATCACCGCGCTGATCAGCACCAGGCCGGCATGGCTAAAGTCGTGCAGGAAGATGCCGCCGAAACTGATCAACGCCACCTGCGGCGCGCACAGCAAACCGGTGCCCAGCGCCAGGCGCCAGACCGTAGCGTTGCGCAAAGCCGGGGTTGCGGCACGTTCCTGGCGGATCGTCTGCTGCGGCGGCGCCGATGGCGGCGGCTCGCGCAGCCACAGCAAGGTCAGCCAGACGCTGGCCAGGCAACCGGCGATCAGCGCGCCATAGACCGCGCCGAAGCCGGCATGGGCCGCCAGCGACGGCAGCAACAGCGCGCCGATGCCGCCGCCCAGCGGCACCGCGGTCTGGCGTATGCTCATCGCCAGGCCGCGCTCGCCATCGTGAAACCATCCCATCACCGCCCGGCCGCTTGAGCCATTGACGCTGCCGCCCAGCAAGCCGGCCAGCATCAGCCCCGCGCACAACCATCGGAACGTGGTGGCGCCCTGCCCCGGCAGCGCGAACAGCACCAGCAGCCACAGCGCGGCAACGGTGCCCAGCAAGCCGGTCAGCAGCACCTTGCGGTCGCCCAGGCGGTCGGTCAATATGCCCCACGGCAGTTCGCCCAGGGCCACGCCCAGGCTCAGCAGGCCCAGCGCCAGCCCAAGCTGGGCATTGCTGAGCTGGTAGTCCGCGCGCAAGACCACCGAGGTCACGGGAATGCCGGAAAAGATGGCCGAGAAACTGGCGTTGGCGGCCACTCCTGCGGCCAGGACTTTCCAGCGGTGGCGCGCGGCGGCAGGGGCAGCAGGGTTGGCGGGAGTGGAGGAAGTGGCGTCGCGCGCTTCGGCGACGGCGGCGGTTCGGTCCATGGCAGGCTCCGGTGATATCGACCTGCGCAGTGTGCGCTGCACGCTTATGTCTAAAATGCCATAATTCACGCATTTCAAGCCATCCCGACGCCTGTCCAGATGCCCATGCGCGATACCGCCTTCCTGATCTTCTCCGATTGCAGCATGCTCGACTTCACCGGGCCGCTCTCGGCTTTCGACGCCGCCAACCGGGTCGCGGGCAAGCAGCTGTACCGCCTGTCGCTGCTGTCGGAGCCGGGCGGCATGATCCGCAGTTCGGCCGGCGCCTGCATCCAGACCGAACGCATCGGCGCGGCCAGTTTCGACACCCTGGTGGTGGCCGGCGGCGGCGCGCCGCGCGAAGGACTGGTATCGGAACAATTGCGCAGCTACATCGTGCGCGCGGCCAAACGCTCGCGCCGCATCGCCGGCGTGTGCACCGGCGCCTTCGTGCTGGCGGCGGCCGGTGTGCTGGATGGCAAGCGCGCCACCACGCACTGGCGCATGGCGGCCAAGCTGCAGAAGATGCATCCCAAGGTGCTGGTCGACAGCGACCGCATTTATTCGCGCGACGGCTCGGTGTGGACCTCGGCCGGCATCTCCGCCGGCATCGACCTGGCGCTGGCCCTGATCGAAGACGACCATGGCGCCGACCTGGCGCGCGCGGTGGCGCGCGAACTGGTGGTCTACCACCGCCGTCCGGGCGGGCAATCGCAATTCTCGGCGCTGCAGGAAATGGATGGCGGCAGCGACCGCATCCGCCGCGCGCTCAGCTTCGCGCGCGAGCATTTGCAGCAAGAATTGACGGTGGATGCGCTGGCCGAAGTGGCATGCCTCTCGCGCCGCCAGTTCGACCGCGCCTTCGCTGCCGAAACCGGCCAGACGCCGGCCAAGGCGATCGAGCAGATGCGCGCCGAGGCAGCCCGCATCCGTATCGAAGAGTCATCCGACTCGCTGGAGCAGATCGCCCGCGCCACCGGCTTTGGCGACGCCGAACGCATGCGGCGCGCTTGCATGCGCCTGTTCGGGCAGCCGCCGCAAACGCTGCGCCGGCTGGCGCGAGGGCATGAAGAACAAGGCCGCCTGGAAACGGCGGCCTGAAGCGTTGATGTCGATGATGCGCGGGATCAACCCGCCGTCAGCCTCACCCGCGTGATTTCGGAAGGCGCCAGCAGCCGCTTGGGCGGCCCCCAGTAGCCGGTTCCGCGGCTAACGTAAATCCACAGCTTGTGCAGGCGGTTCAGGCCGGCCACATAGGGTTGCTGCAGCGGCACGAAAAAATTCCAGGGAAAGAACTGGCCGCCGTGGGTGTGGCCCGACAGTTGCAGGTCGAAGCCGGCCTCGGCCGCGGCCGCCGCCGAGCGCGGCTGGTGCGCCAGCAGGATGCGCGGACTGCCGGCGGGAGCGTTTTCAATGGCGGCCTGCGGGTCGCTGCGCTGGGCCGGGTCGAACTGGTGGGCGGTGAAATCGGTCACGCCGGCCAGCACCAGGCCGGCGCCTTCATGGCTGAGCACCACATGCTCGTTCATCAGCACGGTCAGGCCGAGGCGGCGCACTTCTTCTATCCATTCATGCGCGTTCGAGTAGTACTCATGGTTGCCGGTGACGAAATAGGCGCCATGGCGCGCCCTGATCTGCGCCAACGGTTCGGTATGCGATGCCAGCTGGCGCACGCTGCCGTCGACCAGGTCGCCGGTGATGGCCACCACATCGGGCTGCAGCGCATTGACCTTGTCGACGATGGCTTGCAGGTAGGGGCGCTTGATGGTGGGGCCGACGTGGATGTCGCTGATCTGCACGATGGTGAAGCCCTCAAGCTGCGGCGGCAGGTTGGCGATGGGCACGCTGACGTTGACCACGGCCGCGGTGCGGCGCGCGTTGAGAAAGCCCACCACGGTGGCGGCGGCGGCCAGCGCCAGCACCAGCCAGGCGGTAGCGACGTCGAGCTGGCGCAGGTGGATGGCCGACAGCTCCAGCAGCGGCGCCAGCGCCAGTGCGATGGCGCGCAGCACGGTCAGCAGCAGCGCCGAGGAGAAAGCGCCCATGGCCAGCATGCCGGCCCACGCCAGGCGGTCGGCCGCGCCTTCGGCCATGCCGCGCCGTTTCAGGATGGGCGCGAACAGGGCGGCGGGCATCAGCAAGAACGACATGGCCAGCACGACGGCGCCGGCCGCGATCCAGCCGGCGTCTCCGGTCAGCGCGGGCAATAGTTGCCAGCCTATCCATGCATGCAGGGCGGCGAGGATGCCGAGAAACACGAAGACTCCAATGTAGGTACGGCGCATGAGGGCTTTCTTGTTGTTGGGGAAAGGCGCTGAAGCTCAGCACCGGGACGGCGTGGCCGGGAAAACGCGATTAAATACTTGCATCGAAAGGATGATATGGCGTCCTGATGGCAAGATTTCAACCACAAACCGCACAAATCCCCTGCAAACCCTTGCCCGGCATGGCATTGCCGCCGATTCCCCCGACCGGCGGCGCAGAAAAATTCGGCCTCGGGCATGCAAGATGACGAACAGAGGAGGATAATATTGTCTCGATCCCCGCTTTTTTATTTTGCGCGACCTTGGCGGCCATCGCCGCATCGATCCCATCGATACAAGGACGCGCATGCCTCATTGGAAGATTTATTTTGAGTTCAAGCAAAACCAAGCGCTGGCATGGCAACGTCGAGGCCATCAAGCCTGAATTCCTCAACGGCGTCATCGGGCAGATGGCCGCCTACGGCGACCGCGTGCATTTTTCCATGTTCGGTTCGGTGCAAAAGCCGCACTACGAAGTCATCAACAGCTTCGACAAGAAGATGGCCTTCGACGGCAACCATCATCTGCATCGCGCGGAAGACGACGAATTCGGCGCCGGCAACGTCACGCCCATCTTCACGCTGGAGCAGATCAAGCGCATCATCGCCACCGGCGGCAGCGGCGTGCGCAGCAGCACGCCGCGTTCGGCGCGCGCGGCCTCGGCCCGCAGCGCCGGCGGCGCCCGCCCGATGACCGCGGCCGCACGCGCGCGCGAAGCCATCGACGGCGAGAAGTACGCCTACTTCAAGGCCAACCGCGAGATGCTGCCGGAAGGCATCAACCAGTATTCGGACGACATCAGTGCGCTGATGTTGAAGGGCATGTCCGCCGAACAGGCGTTCGGGGAAATCATCGAAAAGCATTTCGGCTGATCCGTTTTCCTTCAGCCTCACTACCTCACAGACACAAATGACCGGTGCGATGCACCGGCCATTTTCATTTCTGCCGCGGTCGACAATGCCCGCCAGGCAGTGCTCAGTAATACTCGGGCACGATCATGTTGTCCGGCACCGGATGGCGTTCGTAGTCTTCATGGCGCTCGCGCTCCGGCAGGACCACCGGGACATGCGGCACTTCCTGGTAAGGCATCTGCTGCAGCAGGTGCTGGATACAGTTCAGGCGCGCCTTCTTCTTGTCCACCGCCTGCACCACCCACCACGGCGCCTCGGGGATGTGGGTGCGTTCCAGCATCACTTCCTTGGCCTTGGTGTATTCCTCCCAGCGGCGGCGCGACTCCAGGTCCATCGGGCTGAGCTTCCATTGCTTCAATGGGTCGTGGATGCGGGAGAGGAAGCGCAGGTGCTGTTCCTCGTCGGTAATGGAAAACCAGTACTTGATCACCTGGATGCCGGCGCGCGTGAGCATGCGCTCGAACTCCGGCACCGAACGGAAGAATTCCTCGTACTGCTCGTCGTTGCAAAAGCCCATGACGCGCTCGACGCCGGCGCGGTTGTACCAGCTGCGGTCGAACAGCACGATCTCGCCGGCGGCCGGCAGGTGCGATACATAGCGCTGGAAATACCATTGCGTGCGCTCGCGGTCGTTGGGCGCGGGCAGCGCCGCCACCCGCGCCACCCGCGGGTTGAGGCGCTGGGTGATGCGCTTGATCACGCCGCCCTTGCCGGCCGCGTCGCGGCCTTCGAACACGATCACCACCTTGTGCCCGGTCTTCACCACCCAGTCCTGCAGCTTGACCAGCTCGCCCTGCAGGCGGAACAGTTCGCGGAAGTAGCGGCGGCGATAATCCTTCTCGATGTCGCCATGCGCGCTGGAAATCTCGCCGGTTACCGGGTCGACGGTGCGGTCTTCGATTTCCAGCTCCATCTCTTCGTCATAGCTGTCGGCCAGTTCGCGGTGAATGCGCTTGACCAGTTCTTCGTTGTCCATTGTTTCCCTTTGAGCAAGATTAACGATGATCGGCGGACGTTTCCGTCCGCCGTAAAGTGCGTGACAACATACCTGCCGATTATGACCAAGCCGTGACAGCGCCCGCAGGCGCCGCCTGCACGTCGCCTGATGCGGCGCGGAACCTCCGGTTCAAAAATACGCTATAGTCCTTGAAATCGGATTTAGCCTATCAGCATGACACTCACAGAACTCAAATACATCGTGGCGGTCGCCCGCGAAAAGCACTTCGGCCATGCGGCGGAAGCCTGTTTCGTGGCCCAGCCCACGCTGTCGGTCGCCATCAAGAAGCTGGAAGACGAACTGGGCGTGGTGATCTTCGAACGCGGCGGCACCGAGGTATCGGTCACGCCGCTGGGCGCGCAGATCGTGGCGCAGGCCGAGCGGGTGCTGGAACAGACCGCGGCCATCAAGGAAATCGCCAACCAGAACAAGGACCCGCTGTCGGGCCCGCTGCGCCTGGGCATCATCTATACCATCGGCCCCTACCTGCTGCCCTCGCTGGTCAAGACCATGATCGAGACCGTGCCGCAGATGCCGCTGATCCTGCAGGAGAATTTCACCACCCGCCTGATCGAGCTGCTGCGCCAGGGCGAACTGGATGCGGCCATCATGGCCCTGCCCTTCCCCGACCACGGCCTGAACGTGCTGCCGCTGTACGACGAGGAATTCGTGGTGGCCCTGCCGCGCCACCACAAATGGGCCGACCGCAAGGCCATCGACGCCCGCGACCTCAAGAGCGAAACCATGCTGTTGCTGGGCAACGGCCATTGCTTCCGCGACCAGGTGCTGGAAGTCTGCCCCGAGATGTCGCGCTTCTCGACCAGCGGCGACGGCATCGCCCGCACCTTCGAGGGTTCTTCGCTGGAAACCATCCGCCACATGGTGTCGTCGGGCATCGGCATCACCGTGTTGCCCAAGGCCTCTATTTCCGACCTCAACGCGCGCGACGGCATGGTGCGCTACGTGCCCTTCATCGCGCCGGCGCCGTCGCGCCGCGTGGTGATCGCCTGGCGCAAGAGCTTCACCCGCCAGGCGGCGATCGACGCCGTGCAAAAGGCGGTGTTCGCCTGCAACCTCGGCGGCGTGGATATGCTGCACGAGACGGAGTTGGCCGCGGGCTGATACTCCCCCCACCGCCGCTTCGGCCTGGGCCAGCCACACGGTCCGACCGGATTCCTTTTTCGCGCCCGATTGCCGCCTGCAGGGAAAACTACCGTCCAGTTCTCAACAGAACGGACGGCATGCTTGCTTTTCGTCTCCCGCGGCGCGCTTACAAGCGATGCGTAGTCTGCGCATCGAACCAGTGCACATCGGCCGGGCCGAACGCGGCGCCGATGCGCTGGCCGGCGGCGACCCGGAGATGGGCCGGGCAGCGCAGCACCAGCGGCTGCCCGCCGCAACGCCCGTGCACCAGCAGCTCGGCGCCCAACGCCTCGACCAGTTCCACATCCAGCGCCAACTGCGCGGGCGAACCGTCGAACACCGGCAACAGGTGTTCGGGACGCACGCCCCAGATGCGCTCATGCCCCGCCGCGGCCGCCGGCTGCGGCAGTCGGATCGTACCGCGCTCGCCGCCTTGTTCGGCTTCGAACGCCGCGCCGTCGGCCGCCAGCTTGCCGCGCAACAGGTTCATCGGCGGCGAGCCGATGAACCCCGCCACGAAGGTGGTGGCCGGGCGCGCATAGACTTCGGCCGGGGTGCCGATCTGCTCGGCGCGCCCCTTGTTCATGACGATCATGCGCTGGCCCAGCGTCATCGCCTCGACCTGGTCGTGCGTCACGTACAGGCTGGTGGTGCGCAGCGAGGCATGCAGTTTCTGGATCTCCAGCCGCATCTGCACGCGCAGCTTGGCGTCGAGGTTGGACAGCGGCTCGTCGAACAGGAATACCGCGGGCTTGCGCACGATGGCGCGGCCCATCGCCACGCGCTGGCGCTGGCCGCCTGAGAGCTGGCGCGGCGTGCGCTCCAGCAAGGCGCCCAGTTCGAGAATGGCCGCCGCGCGCTGCACGCGATCATCGATCTCGGCCTTGGGCAGGCCGGCGATCTTCAGGCCGTAGGCCATGTTTTCATACACGCTCATGTGCGGATACAGTGCGTAGTTCTGGAACACCATGGCGATGTCGCGCTCCTTGGGTTCCAGTTCGTTGACCACGCGATCGCCGATGACGATCTGGCCGCCGCTGACTTCTTCCAGGCCGGCCACCATGCGCAGCAGCGTGGACTTGCCGCAGCCGGAGGGGCCGACCATGACGATGAATTCGCCGTCGGCAATCTCGGCATCGATGCCGTGGATGACGTCGACCGCCTTGGCGCCGCGGCCATAGGTCTTGCGGACTTGCTTGAGATGGATCGCTGCCATATTCGCCCTGCGTAGGATTATTTCTCGGAATCGACCAGGCCCTTGACGAACCATTTCTGCATCACCACCACGATCAGCCCGGGCGGCAGCATGGCCAGCATCATGGTGGCCATCACCATGTTCCACTCGACGGCCGAATCGCCGCCGGAGATCAGGGTCTTGATGCCGATGCCGATCGGGTACATGTCCTGTTGCGTGGCGATCATCAGCGGCCACAGGTACTGGTTCCAGCCGTAGATGAACATGATCACGAACAGCGCGATCACGTTGGTGCGCGACAGCGGCCACAACACGTCCTTGAGGAAGCGCAGCGGCCCGGCGCCGTCGATGCGGGCGGCCTCGGCCAGCTCGTCGGGCACGGTCAGGAAGAACTGGCGGAACAGGAAAGTGGCGGTGGCCGAGGCGATCAGCGGCACCGTCAGGCCGGCGTAGCTGTTCAACATGCCGAAGTCGGACACCACCTGGTAGGTCGGCGTGATGCGCACTTCCACCGGCAGCATCAACGTGACGAAAATCATCCAGAAGAACAGGTTGCGCCCGGGGAAACGGAAATACACGATGGCGAACGCCGACAGCATGGAGATGGCGATCTTGCCCACGGCGATCACCAGCGCCGTCACCAGGCTGACCCACAGCATGTTGATCACCGGCGGCGCGATGACCTGGCCGGAGGCGCCCTTGAACAGCACGGTGCCGTAGTTGTTGAGCAGCTCGCCGCCGGGCACCAGCGAAATCGGCGACATGGCCGACTGCTCGGCGGTCTGGGTGCTGGCGACGAAGGCGACATAGAGCGGAAACACCACCGCCAGCACGCCCAGGATCAGCACCAGGTGGCTCACCGCGTCCAGGATTGGCCGTCTCTCGATCATGTGTATTGGACCTTCTTTTCAACGTATTTGAACTGCACCACGGTCAGCAGGATCACCACCGCCATGAGCACCACCGACTGCGCCGCCGCGCTGCCCAGGTCGCCGCCCTTGAAGCCGTCCGAGAACACCTTGTAGACCAGGATCTCGGTGTCCTTGCCGGGGCCGCCGCGGGTGGTGGCTTCGACGATGGCGAAGGTGTCGAAAAAGGCGTAAACCACATTGACCACCAGCAGGAAGAACGTGGTCGGCGAGATCAGCGGGAACACGATGGTGAAGAAGCGCTTGACCGGGCCGGCGCCATCGATAGCGGCCGCTTCGATGAGCGACTTGGGGATCGACTGGAGGCCGGCCAGGAAGAACAGGAAGTTGTAGCTGATCTGCTTCCACACGGCGGCGATCACGATCAGGATCATCGCGTGGCGGCCGTTGATCATATAGTCCCAGCCGATGCCGAGCCGCCCCAGCAGGTGCGACAACACGCCCAGCGAAGGACTCAGCAGGAACATCCACAGCACCCCCACCACCACCGGCGACACCGCATAGGGCCAGATCAGGAAGGTTTTATAGATCGACGCGCCGCGGGTGACGCGGTCGGCGAAGACCGCCAGCAACAGCGACAGCGTCATGCCGAAAAACGCCACCAGCAGGGAAAATACCGCCGTGGTGCGGAAGGATTCGAGATAGGTCGGGTCGCCGAACAGGGCGGCGAAGTTGTCCAGCCAGACGAATTCGGAATAGCCGCCGAAGGCGTCCTGCAAGAGAACGGACTGGTACAGCGCCTGCAGCGCCGGCCAGAAGAAGAACAGCAAGGTGACCAGGATCTGCGGTGCGACCAGCAGATACGGCAGCCACTTGGATTTGAATCGCGCGCGTTTTTCCACGTTGGTTCAGGCCAGGAAAAAAGGTTCAGGAAAGCGCAAACCGGCGGCGCCGCGCCCTCCCATCGGAACGGGCGATGCCGCCGGCCGCGCGTGCGCGATGGGCAGCGCGGCCGGCGGCGCAATCAACGCCGGTATTACTGGTTGCCCTTGTTGGCCCGCTCGAAGCGCGTCAGCAATTCGTCGCCGCGCTTGACGGCCGAGTCCAGCGCGTCCTTCGGGGTCTTCTTGCCGCTCCAGACGTTTTCCAGTTCCTCGTCGAACACGGTGCGGATCTGCGCGTAATTGCCCAGGCGCAGGCCGCGCGACTTCTCGGTGGTTTTGACGATCATCTGCCTGGCCGCGACATCGGTGCCGGGGTTGCGTTCATAGAAACCGGCCTGCTTGGTCAGCTCGTAGGCGGCCTTGGTGACCGGCAGGTAACCGGTGTCCTGGTGCCACTTGGCAGCCACTTCCGGCTTGGAGAGGTAGGTGAAGAACTTGGCCACGCCCTTGTACTCATCCGCCTTCTTGCCGCCCATCACCCACAGCGAGGCGCCGCCGATGACGGTGTTCTGCGGCGCGCCCGGCACGTCGTTGTAGTACGGCAGCGCAGCCACGCCGAACTTGAACTTGGCGTTCTTGCGAATATCGGCATACGCGGAGGAGGAGCCGGTGATCATCGCGCACTCGCCGGCATTGAACTTGGCGTTGGCCTCGTCCTTGCGGCCGGCATAGGTGAAGTAGCCTTGCTTGGCCCAGTTCGCCAGGTTTTCGATATGGCGCACGTGCAGCGGGCTATTCATCTTCAGGCGCGCATCGAGGCCGCCGAAGCCATTGTTCTTCGATGCCAGCTCGACGTTGTGCCAGGTTGAAAACGATTCCAAATGCACCCAGGATTGCCAGGTCGTGGTGTATGCGCACGATGCGCCGCTGGCCTTGATCTTGGCGGCCATGCCGACGAACTCCTGCCAGGTCACGGGCGGCTTCTCGGGATCGAGGCCGGCCTTGGCGAACATGTCCTTGTTGTAGAACATGATGGTGGTGGAGCTATTGAACGGGAAGGACATCATGCCCTTGGGCGTGGAGTAGTAACCCGCCACCGCCGGCACGTAGGCATTCTGGTCGAACTTCTCGCCGGCCTGGTGCATGACTTCATACACCGGCTTGACCGCGCCGCGGGCGTAGATCATGGTGGCGGTGCCGACCTCGAATACCTGCAGGATGTCGGGCGCATTGCCGGCCCGGTAGGCGGCGATGGCGGCAGCCATCGACTCATCGTAGGTACCCTTGTAGACCGGAACCACCTTGTAGTCGGACTGGCTCTTGTTGAAGTCGTCGGCCAGGGCATTGACGCGTTCGCCCAGGGCGCCGGTCATCGAATGCCACCAGGAGATTTCGGTTGCGGCATAGGCGGTAGAGGCGGAAGAGGCGATCGTCGCCAGCAAGCCGGCCGCGACCAGTGTTTTGAATTTCATCAGAGACCTCCAGAAAAGGGGTTTTGATGCTAACAATGCTCCATGACAGCCGCGTTACATTAACGGCAGCCAAGGCGCTGCGCAAAGAAAACCGATGTCGCTATGCAGCAGAAAATGATCAATAAGATATTTTTCCCAACCATTTTCTGCCCGGCGGGAATCCGTTGTCAGCCGCACGTCAGCCCCTCAGCCCGGAAGCAGTCGCCACGGCAGCGATTTATAATGCGGCTTTCCTTTTCCGGACCAGGCATGAACAGGCTCAAGCTTTACGCGCTGCTGGTGCGCGCACACAAACCCATCGGTATCCTGCTGCTGCTGTGGCCCACGCTGATCGCCTTGTGGCTGGCATCGGGCGGCGTTCCTGCGCTGGGCGTGCTGGCCATCTACGTGGTCGGCACCGCACTGATGCGCTCGGCCGGCTGCGCCATCAACGACTACGCCGACCGCGACTTCGACCGCTTTGTGAAACGCACCGAGCAACGCCCGCTGACCGCCGGCAAGATCAAGTCATGGGAAGCGCTGATGGTGGCCGGCGTGCTGGCGTTGGTGTCGTTCCTGCTGATCCTGCCGCTCAACGCGCTGACCAAGCAGTTGTCGGTCGCCGCGCTCATCATCGCCGCCACCTACCCCTACTTCAAGCGCTTCTTCGCGATCCCGCAGGCTTACCTGGGCATCGCCTTCGGCTTCGGCATTCCCATGGGCTTCGCTTCGGTGACCGGCGACGTGCCGCCGGCGGCCTGGGTGCTGCTGGTCGCCAATGTGTTCTGGGCGGTGGCCTACGACACCGAATACGCCATGGTCGACCGCGACGACGACCTCAAGATCGGCATCAAGACCTCCGCCATCACCTTCGGCCGCCATGACGTGCTGGCGGTGATGCTGTGCTACGCCGTCGCCCTGGCCCTGATCTGGGCGGTAGGCCTGCAATACGGCCTGGGCCTGTGGTTCTCGGCCGGCATGCTGGCCGCCTGCGGCTTCGCCATCTATCACTACACGCTGATCCGCGAGCGCGACCGCATGCGCTGCTTCGCCGCCTTCAACAACAACAACTGGCTGGGCGCGGCGATCTTCGCCGGCGTGGCGCTGGATTACCTGCTGCGCTGACAACGCAAACGACAACGCAAACGGATTGACGATAACGAGGAGACACGATGGAAGCAGAATTCTGGCTGGAACGCTGGCGCGAAGGACGCACCCATTTTCACCAGTCGCGCGTGACGCCGCTGCTGCAGAAATACTGGCCGACGCTGGCGCTGCCGGCCGGCAGCACGGTGCTGGCGCCGCTATGCGGCAAGTCGCTGGACATGCTGTGGCTGGCCGAACAGGGCCACAAGGTGCTGGGCGTGGAACTGTCGCAGCTGGCGGTCGAACAATTCTTCGCCGAAAACCAACTATCGCCGCAAGTACGCGAATCCGCGCAAGGAACCCATTACTCGGCCGGCGCCATCGAAATCATCTGCGGCGACATCTTCAGGCTCGATGACGCCACCCTGGCCAACTGCGCCGGCGCCTACGACCGCGCAGCGCTGATCGCCCTGCCGCCGGAAATGCGCGCGCGTTACGCCGAACAAGTCTACGGCCGCCTCCCGACCGGCGCGCGCAGCATCCTGATCACGCTGGAATACGCCCAGGAACAAATGGATGGGCCGCCGTTCTCGGTGCCGGAAAAGGAAGTCCTGGAGATTTACGCCTCTCATACGGAAGCGCAGGCAATCGACCGCCGCGACATCCTGGAGAAGGAGCCCAAGTTCATCGAACGCGGATTGAAAAAACTGGATACGGTGGTGTACCGCTTGCAGCGCAAGGACTGAGTACAGCGCGGCGAAACGACGACCGCACAACATCCGTACCAATCCCGATGCCGCAGGCGAGGCAGTTACGCTGTCCCCTTGTGGGCCAGCCGCCGGAGCGCGGTAAAAAATGGATCAGCGAGGCAGTCGGAGCGCAGCGACTCTGCCTCGCCCATTTTTTACCGCGCTCCGGCGGGAACCCCGAAGGGGCTGGCACTTAGGGGCCACCTTTCTTTGCTTACTTTCTTTGGCGGGCCAAAGAAAGTAAGCGGCTGCCGGGCCGCCCCCGGCGCTCCCCTCCGACCGAAGAAAGAAAAGACTAAAGCCAGAGCACCAACCAGCAGCAAGACCAGACTACCCCCTAAGTACCTTCAGACATCTAATACGACGCAGTAAATTAAAGCATCACACTTCAGCAGTAGTCCGAACCACAGTCACCCGACTGATCAGAAACTCCCCATCCACCACCACCCGAAACGGCGTCCCGGCAACATTGAAACCGGGCCCGCCATCATCGTCCCACACCTGCGCCAGCGCATCGAACTCGCGCGGATTCAACTGCAGCATCTGTGCGCTGATGACAAAGGTCGCTCCCGCCTTCTGCTTCCTGACGATCTCTTCAAGCTTGGCCATGACAATTCCTGAACGGTTCAGCGCGGCGGCAGCAAGGCCATCACATTGACCGGCTTGCCGTTGCGGCGGATTTCGAAATACAGCTTGACCTTGCTGGTGTCGCTGTTGCCCATCGCGGCGATCTGCTGGCCGCGCGCAACCATCTGGCCTTCCTTGACCGCGATGCTCTTGTTGTGCGCGTAGACCGACAGCAACGCAGGCGTGTGCTTGATGATCACCATGTTGCCATAGCCGCGGATGCCGTGGCCGGCGTAGGTCACCTTGCCGGCGGCGGCGGCCACCACGGCCTGGCCATCGTTACCGGCGATGTCGATGCCCTTCTTGTAGCTGTCGCTGCTGGGCGCCGACTTGCCCTGCGTGGGCCAGATCCAGTCAAGCTTGGCATCGGCTGGCGCCGGCGCATCGTCGTCGCTGCCCTTGGCCGCCGCTTTGGCCGCGGGCCTGGCGGCCGGCGTGGCCTTGCGCGCCGGGGCAGGCGATGCGCCGCGGCTGGTCTGGCCGGCGCCGGTACGCGCCACAATCCCGGTCGGCGGCTTCACCAGGATGCGCTGGCCGACTTCCAGGTCGTTGGGATTGCGCAGGCGGTTCCAGGCGGCCAGGTTGGACGGGTTCTGGTCGAAGTCGCGGCCGATGCTGTAGAGGGTGTCGCCGCGGCGCACGGTGTAATAGCCGTCGCTGTCGGCGGTCGAGGCGCAACCTGCCAGCAGCAGCGCGCCCGCCAGCGGCAGCGCCGCAATAATGCTTGCAATTCTCTTCATCAGGCCTTGCCGAATTCGTCGCCGAGTTCCTTGCTGCGGGCGGCGGCAGCCTTGAGCGCGGTGACGATGGAATCCTTGACGCCGGCCTGCTCCATCGACACCAGCGCGGCGTAAGTGGTACCGCCCTTGGAGGTTACGCGTTCGCGCAAGGTGGCCACCGGTTCGTCGGAGCGGCGCGCCAGCTCGGTCGCGCCTTCGAACGTGGCCTTGGCCAGTTGCATGCCATCGGCCGGCGACAGGCCCAGTTCGGCAGCCGCCTTTTCCATCGCCTCGAGAAAGTAGAAGACGTAGGCCGGGCCGCTGCCGGAAATCGCGGTGACCGCGTCGAGCTGCTCTTCGGACGACACCCACAGTGTTTCGCCGACCGCCTTGAGAATCGAGTCGGCCTGGGCGCGCTGCAACGTCGACACTTCCTGCCTGGCCGCCACGCCGGTGATGCCGCCGCCGATCAGCGCCGGCGTGTTGGGCATGGCGCGCACAATGGCCTGGTGACCATCCAGCCAGCGCGACATGTCGGCAATGCGGATGCCGGCGGCAATGCTCAGCACCAGTTGCGCGCCGATGAAGGGTTTCAGGGTAGCCACCACGTCATGGATCTGCTGCGGCTTGACTGCCAGCACCACCACGTCGCAGGAGGCCACCGCGCCATCGATGGCGGTGGCGGTAGTGACGCCGAACTTGCCCTGCAGCGCCTGCAGCGAATCGGCATTGAGGTCCACCACGTGGATATTCTGCGGCTCTGCCACCTTGCCGACCAATCCGCCGATCAAGGCGGTCGCCATGTTGCCGCCACCAATAAACGCTATCTTCACTTCCACTCCTTGTGTCTTCGCCGTAAAGCGCTGTTCCAATAAAAAATGCAGATGCCCCGCAACGCCGCTTACACGTAATTGCGCGCACCGAAGATGGCGCTGCCGATACGCACGATGGTGGCCCCTTCGGCCACCGCCGCTTCCAGGTCCGCCGACATGCCCATCGACAGCGTGTCCAGCGGCAAGCCATCGGCGCGCAGCGACTCATACAGGCCGCGCACCGCGGCGAAGGCCGCGCGCTGGCGCGCGACGTCGCCGCTGGGCGCGGGGATCGCCATCAGCCCGCGCAGCGCCAGGTTGGGCAATGCCGCCACCTGCGCCGCGACCGCGGGCAGTTCTTCCGGCGCCAGGCCGCTCTTGCTCGGCTCGCCGCTGATGTTGACCTGCAGACAGATGTTGAGCGCTCCCAGTTCCGGCGGGCGCTGTTCCGACAGCCGGCGGGCAATCTTTTCGCGGTCCACCGAATGCACCCAGTCGAAGCTCTCGGCTATCGACCGGGTCTTGTTGCTCTGGATCGGGCCGATGAAATGCCACTGCAGCTGCGCCGCCGGCGCCAGCGCTTTCATCGCGGCGATCTTCTCCAGCGCTTCCTGCAGGTAATTCTCCCCGAAGGCCAGTTGCCCCGCCTGCACCGCCGCCATCACCGCATCGGCGCCGAAGGTCTTGGAGACGGCCAGCAATTGTATCGATGACGGTGTGCGATGCGCGCGTTCCGCGGAGACTGCGATCTGGCATTGCACGTGTTGCAAGTTTTTGGCGATTGGCGACATAATCCGGTGCCGGGAGGGGCTCGGCTGCGGGGAATATAAATAGATTGCTGAGTGCTTTCCTTGCAAGGATTATAAATGGACATTGCCGGACTACTGGCATTTGGCGTCAGAAACCAGGCTTCCGACCTGCATCTGTCGGCCGGTTTGCCGCCCATGCTGCGCGTGCATGGCGACATTCGCCGCATCAATCTCAGCCCCCTGTCAGACGAACTGCTGCAGGGGATGCTGCTGTCGCTGATGAACGAGGAACAGCGGCGCGCCTACGCCGAACGGCTGGAATGCGATTTCTCGTTCCAGCATCAGTCCCTGGGGCGGTTCCGCATCAATGCCTTCCGGCAACAGCGCGGCGCGGCCATCGCCATACGGCACATCCCGCAACAGATCCCGACCCTGGACAGTGCCGGCGCACCGGCCATCTGCGCCGACCTGGCAGCGCGCCCACGCGGGCTGGTGCTGGTAACCGGCCCGACCGGTTCGGGCAAGAGCACCACGCTCGCCGCCATGGTCAACCACATCAACGAGCATCGCGCGGCCCATATCCTCACCATCGAGGATCCGATCGAGTTCGTCCACGAACCGCGCCGCTCGCTGGTCAGCCAGCGCGAGGTCGGCGTGCATACGCGTTCCTTCGCCAATGCGCTGCGGGCGGCGCTGCGCGAGGATCCCGATGTATTGCTGGTAGGCGAACTGCGCGACGCCGAAACCATCCGCCTGGCGCTGACCGCCGCCGAAACCGGCCATCTGGTGTTCGGCACGCTGCACACCGCCTCGGCCGCCAAGACCGTGGACCGTATCGTCGACGCCTTCCCCGCCGGCGAAAAGGAAAGCGCGCGCGCCATGCTGGCCGAATCGCTGCAGGCGGTGATTTCGCAAACGCTGCTCAAGACGCTCGACGGCAACGGCCGGGTGGCGGCGCACGAGATCATGCTGTGCACCCCGGCGATCCGCAACCTGATCCGCGAAGGCAAGACCGCGCAAATGTATTCGGCCATCCAGACCGCCACCGGCATGGGCATGCAAACCCTGGAAGGCAGCATGGGAGAACTGGTGCACCGCGATCGCATCTCGCTGGAAACGGCCCGCAGCCACGCCCGCTCGCCCGATTATTTCCCCTTGTGAGAAAGGGGTTCACGCTAAAATACGCCCAGCAAAGACTCAGGGGCTGCCATGACAACCGTCTACGAATTCCAGCCGAAACTGGCTGACGATACCGAATTCCCGCTGGAACAGCTGCGCGGGAAGGTAATGCTGATCGCCAATACAGCCAGCAAGTGCGGCTTCACCCCCCAATATAACGGGCTGGAACACATCCACCGCCAGTTCAAGGAACGCGGCCTGGCGGTGATGGCCTTTCCCTGCAACCAGTTCGGTGCGCAGGAACCGGGCAACGCCGAGGAGATCGGCGCCTTCTGCGAGAAAAACTACGGCGTGAGCTTTCCGCTGTTCGCCAAGATCGACGTCAATGGCGACAATGCCGCGCCGCTGTTCAAGTTCCTCAAGAAGGAAGCGCCCGGCCTGCTGGGCAGCAAGGCGATCAAATGGAACTTCACCAAGTTCCTGGTGCGCAAGGACGGCAGCGTCTACAAGCGCTACGCGCCGCAGACCCGCCCCGAGGAAATGGTGTCCGACATCGAGAAGCTGCTGGCCGAATAAGCGCAATCAATAAGCACAACAAGCGCGCCAGCGCGCCTCAGGCGGGCTGGCGGTAAGTCCCTGCGCCATGCGGCGCGGCCGCGAATTCGGGCAACTGCTCGGCCGCCGCCGACAGCGCCGCCAACGCCGGATAGCGTTCCGCCGGCACGACATCGGGCACCATCTTCTGCGTGAATTGCCAGGCCACCGCCGTCGTCAGCGCCGCCTGGTCGATGGTCGCGCTGGCGACGGCGACCTGCTGCTTTTCAAAGACCGCTTCCAGCGCGTCATAGGCGGCCAGCAACTGGCCCGACACGCGCGCCAGCCAGGGCTGGTGCAGCTTCTCCGCCGGACGCAGGTTATGTTCGTAAATGATTTGTACGCTTTTCTCGCTGGCCGCCAAGGCCAGGCCGGTCACGCGCAGCGAGCGCTGCAGGCCGGCGATATCGGACGGCACCAGGCTGTGCCCGGAAACCGAAGCCGACAACGCCTCGGCGTATTCCAGGATCAGGGTGGAGTCCATCAGCACCACGCCATCGTCGCAAATCAGCGTCGGCGCCTTGACCACCGGGTTGATGTCGCGGAACTGGTCGAAGGTACGGAAAACCGATACCGACTGGTGCTCGAACGGCAAGCCAAGCAGTTGCAGGGAAATCGCGACGCGACGCACGAAGGGCGAATCGAGCATGCCTATCAGTTGCATGGGACACTCCAAAAATGGGAAACAAAACCGGAGTGGCGATGTTACTGCATACAAGCACAACTTGTGCGAGACGGGCACTGTGTACGGCCATGATGCTATCGGTCGTGATTAAAGCCCTTGATCAGTTCTTGGTCTGGCCGACCAGTTTCACGGCCCCCGTTCGGGCTGAGTAGGCCCGCCAGGGCCGTATCGAAGCCAGCGTACAAGCGTTGGCGCTCTTGCCTGCCCTTCGATACGCTGCTGCGCAGCTACTCAGGGCGAACGGAATCTGGACTCCACAAACAAAAATGCCGTTCAGCGCTTAACTGAACGGCATTAACGCAGAAGCGTCCTTTACTTTTTTTTTGCGACTAAACCAGCTTGTTGGCCTTGATCCAATGCAGGCTGGCCGGGGTTTCGCGAAGCACCGCTTCGCGCCGGCCTGTCCAGGGCGCGCTTGCAAGCGCGTCCTGCCATGATGCTACTGGTCGCGACTAGAGCCGGTATTAGTTCTTGGTCTGGTCAACCAGTTTGTTAGCCTTGATCCAGGGCATCATGGCGCGCAACTTCTCGCCCACAACTTCAATCTGGTGCTCGGCATTGATACGACGACGCGACAGCAGGGTCGGCGCGCCCGCCTTGTTTTCCAGGATGAAGCTCTTGGCGTATTCGCCGGTCTGGATGTCGGTCAGCACTTGCTTCATGACCTTCTTGCTCTCTTCGTTGATGATGCGCGGGCCGGTCACGTATTCGCCGTACTCTGCATTGTTCGAGATCGAGTAGTTCATGTTGGCGATGCCGCCTTCGTAGATCAGGTCGACGATCAGCTTCAGTTCGTGCAGGCATTCGAAGTAGGCCATTTCCGGCGCGTAGCCGGCTTCCACCAGTGTTTCGAAACCGGCCTTGATCAGTTCCACGGTGCCGCCGCACAGCACGGCCTGTTCGCCGAACAGGTCGGTTTCGGTCTCTTCGCGGAAGTTGGTTTCGATGATGCCGGCGCGGCCGCCGCCGTTGGCGGTGGCATACGACAGGGCCACGTCACGCGCGGTGCCCGACTTGTCCTGGTACACCGCGATCAGGTGCGGCACGCCGCCGCCCTGGCTGTAGGTCGAACGCACGGTGTGGCCGGGGGCCTTGGGGGCGATCATGATCACGTCCAGGTCGGCGCGCGGCACAACCTGGCCGTAGTGGATGTTGAACCCGTGCGCGAACGCCACGGTGGCGCCCTGCTTGGCGTACGGCGCGACGTTTTCGGCATAGACCTGGCCGATGTTCTCGTCCGGCAGCAGGATCATGATGACGTCGGCTTCCTTGACCGCGTCGTTGACTTCCGCCACCTTCAGGCCGGCCTTCTCGGCCTTGCTCCACGAGGCGCCGCCCTTGCGCAGGCCGACGGTGACCTTGCAGCCCGAATCCTTCAGGTTCAGCGCGTGCGCGTGGCCTTGCGAACCGTAACCGATGATGGTCACGTTCTTGTTCTTGATCAGGGACAGGTCTGCGTCTTTGTCGTAAAAAACTTTCATGGTCTTCCTAAGCGAAATGGATAAGCCGGGCGCCTGCCCGGACTTTATTGGTTACGGTGGTCTGCCGCGCCGGCGGATGCGGCGAAGTTCCCTCTTGATTCAAACGTATCCGGCAGCGTGCGCAAGCTCCCCGGCTTGCGCGCGCCATGCCGGTTCAGGCGACGGCATACGCCGGCATCGCCTGGTCGCGCACATGCGGAATATCCAATTGGCGCAACTTGCGATACAGCGAGGCGCGGCACATCCCCAGTTGCCGCGAGGCGGCGGAGATGTTCCAGCGGCTGCCGACCAGCGCATCGATAACGCGCGTGCGCTCATCCCGGAGCGGGTCGCCTGATTGGCGGGAGGGAAACGCCGCCGCATCGGCTTGTGGCACGATGGGACGGACATTGGCGGCGAGGCCGGTATGGCCCACGATCTGGGTCAAATTCGCCGCCGTGAATTGCATCAGTTCTTCGGGCAAATCGCGCACTTCGATGCGCCCGTCATTCATCACCGCGCAGCTGTAGCGGATCACCGCATGCATCTGGCGCAGGTTGCCCGGCCACGGATAAGCCAGCATGCGCTGCAAGGCGGCCGGCGCGATCACGTGTTCGCCGGCCCCGCCGCCCAGCTCGTCGGCGATCATCTGCATGATCAGGCGGCGGCGGTCGGCGCGCTCGCGCAGCGCCGGCAGGCGCAGCACACCGCCGGCGATGCGGTAGTAAAGGTCTTCGCGGAAACGCCCTTCGGCGATCAGCGTCTTCAGGTCCTGGTGCGTGGCGCAGATCAGTTGCACATCCACCGGCACCGGATGCGGCGCGCCCAGCGGGATCACTTCGCGCTCGGAGAGCACGCGCAACAGGCGCGTCTGCAACGCAAACGGCATGTCGCCGATCTCGTCCAGGAACAGCGTGCCGCCGTCGGCCTGCTGCACCCGGCCTTTCATGCCGCCCGGCAGCGCGCCGGAAAAGGCGCCCTTGCAATAACCGAACAGTTCGCTCTCGGCCAGGCTCTCGGGAATGGACGCGCAATTGACCGCCACCCAGGCGGCCCGGCGGCGCTCGCTGTATTCATGCAGGGCGCGCGACAGGTATTCCTTGCCGGTGCCGGTCTCGCCGAGGATAAGAACGGGAATGCCGCGATCGATCAGGCGCTTGCCGCGCTCGACCAGGTCGAGCATGGCCGGATCGCCGCCGGTGAGCTGGTCGATTGAACGATAACGGGGGGAATTCGAACGAGCTGTTCTGACGTCGTTTTTTGCCAAAGGTAACGCTACCGTTTGTGTCGGCATGATTGTCTCCTGTCTTGAACTGCTTTTTCTTCTTATCTACGGCGACGGCGCTTGTGACGCCTGACGATCGCACTGAGGCGATCGCAATGTGTCACCTCTGCGTCGAAGAATAACGAGACAATCCGATGACTTCCAATACAATGTACAGACACAATCAATACCTTCAAGGTATCAAATGATAGAACTGAGACACCTGACCTATTTCCGCACCGTAGCAGAAACGCTCCATTTCGGACGCGCCGCAGCGCTGTTGCATATCTCGCAACCCCCGCTCACACGGCAGATTGCGGCCCTGGAGAAGGAGCTGGGCGCGCAATTGTTCGACCGCAGCAAACGCGCCATCCAGCTGACCCCGGCCGGCAAATATTTTTATCGCGACACAACAGAAATTTTCAAGGCACTGGAACGGGCGAAACGTAACGTATCGTCATCCAGCACCGGCAAGAGCGGCTCGCTGAAGGTCGGCTTCATGATGTCCTCGGCCTATAACATCCTGCCCTCGGTCACGCGCCATTACTCGGCCGCCTTCCCCGAAGTCGACATGCGCCTGACCGAATACGTCCCCAACCTGCTGGCCACCGACATCGAAGACGAGCGGGTCGACGTCGGCATCATGTACCGCCCCGAAGACTGCAGCCGCCTGGTCAGTCACACGATCTACGCCGAACCGCTGCTGGCGGTACTGCCGCGCGAGCACCGGCTGGCGGACAAGCCAGAGATTTCGGTAGCCGAACTGGCCGAGGACTCCTTCATCAGCATCCCCCGCAGCATCGCCCCGGTGGTGTTCGACATCATCGTCAACCACTGCCAGTCCAACGGCTTCCGCCCGCGCATCGTGCTCGAAGCCAACCTGCAGCAAACCATCGTCAACCTGGTCGGCGAAGGCCTGGGCGTAGCGCTGGTACCGACCTCGATGCAGGCGATGCACCTGGAAACCACCGTATTCAAACCGCTGCGCAATGCGCCGATGGTGGAAGTGGCCGTGATCTGGAACAAGGAGAATTCGAATCCCTGTATCCGGACATTCGCGGATACGGCGGTGGAGGTATGGAGGAAGTTGCGGCCGGTGGGGAGTTGAAGCTGATGTGGAATGCTGAACGACGCTGGGTCCTGATTTTCGTCAGGACCCAGCGTCGCTACGATAGCGATCAAAAACACCGAAGCCGCAGGCGAGAAGCAAGCACCGCGAGGCCGAAGGCGAGCATGAGACAAGGCAATGCCGAAGGCGAGCCGGTAACGATTTCCCCTTGTGGGCCAGCCGCCGGAGCACGGTAAAAAATGGATCAGCGAGGCAGTCGGAGCGCAGCGACTCTGCCTTGCCCATTTTTTACCGCGCTCCGGCGGGCACCCCGAAGGGGCTGGCACTTAGGGGCCGCCTTTCTTTGCTTACTTTCTTTGGCGGGCCAAAGAAAGTGAGCGGCTGCCGGGCCGCCCCCGGCGCTCCGCTCCGACCGGAGAAAGAAAAACATAGAGCCAGTACATCGACCAGCAGCAAGACCAGACTACCCAGCCCACCGCCAATACCAAAACAACAGCCAATAAAATCAAGTGCACTTCAACGACAACCCACCATCCACAATCAAATCCAACCCCGTGATATAGCGCGCATTATCAGAAGCCAAAAACAAGGAAGCATGCGCCACATCCCAGGCATCCCCCATGAACCCCATCGGACACTGCGCATGCCGCTTGGCCCGCATCGCCTCGATGTCACCGCCATAGGAAGCCTTCAGCGGCTCGCGGATCATCGGCGTATCCATCAGCCCCGGCAGCACGCAATTGGCGCGAATCCCCACCGGCGCATACTGCATCGCCACGTTCTTGGTGAACGCCAGGATCGCCGCCTTGGTCGCGGTATAACCCAGATAAGGAAAGCCGATCCAGCGCAACGCCGCCAGCGACGAAATGTTGACGATGGCGCCCTTCTTCTGCTTCTCCATGATCGGCAGCACGAACTTGTGGGTCAGGAACAGGCTGGTCTGGTTGACCGCCACCAGGCGGTTCCAGCTCTCTTCGCTGGTTTCCACCGGGCCGCCGGTCTCGGCGATGCCGACATTGTTATGCAGCACGTCGACCCGGCCGAAGTAGTCCATGGCCGCATCGGCAATCGCCTTCACGTCCGCCGACTTCGAAACGTCGGCAGCGATCACCTCGCATACGCCGCCTTCGCTGCGGATGATCTCCTGGGTCTGCCTGGCGGCCTCGATGCTGCGGTCCACCGCCAGCACCTTGCCGCCTTCGCGCGCATACAGCGCCGCGGCGGCCTTGCCGTTGCCCCAACCCTCGCCCACCGAACCGGCGCCGGTGACGATGATGACCTTGTCTTCCATCTGTTTTTGCATGTCAGTCTCCTCGTTCAGATATCCAGCACGCCGCCGGCGACAAAGCCGCCGTCGACCGGGATCACATGGCCGGTGATGTAGGACGACTCGTCGCCGGCCAGGAAGGTCACGGCGGCGGCGATCTCGTCGGTGCTGCCGTAGCGGCGCATCGGCACCAGCCGGTAGTAGCTCTGGCGCGTCTCTTCCGAGTGGATGGCCTGCGTCATGGGAGTATCGACCGGGCCCGGCGCCACGCTGTTGACGGTGATGCCATGCTGGGCCAGCTCGATGGCCATCTGGCGCGTCAGGCCGATCACCGCCGACTTCGAGGTGCCGTAGGCGGTGCGTCCGGCGCCGGCGCGGATGCCTGAGATCGACGAAATGTTGACGATGCGGCCCCACTTGTTCTTCAGCATCAGGCGCGCCGCCAGTTGTCCCGCCACCAGCACGCCGGTGACGTTGATGTTCATGGTCTGCACCCAGTTGTCGATGGGGAAGTCGAGGAAGGGATAGGTCTTGGCGATGCCGGCGTTGTTGACCAGCACGTCGCAGCGGCCGTAATCCTTCTCGACGGCGGCGAAGGCCTTGGCGATCGACTCCGGGCTGCCCATGTCCATCTGCAGCGGCGCCGCCTTGTGGCCCGCCCCGACCAGGGCGGCGGCGGTCTTGCCGGCAGCCTCCAGGTTGATGTCCGATACCAGGACGGTATAGCCCTTGGCCGCCAGTTGCTGGCAAATCGCGGCGCCGATGCCCATGGCTCCGCCCGTCACGAGCGCCACGCGGGCGCCGCTATCGCTTTGGTTCATGTTGTCTCCGTGAATTGAGGCGGCCCCGGGGAAGAGGTGGGGCCGCCGTTTTTAAGTCGTTACCTTGTCGGTGATCGGTCTCGTGTGACTTGGCAGGGAATCAGAGGAAGCCGATGGAAATCCACGGCACGAAGGCCACCACCAGCAGCGCCACCACCAGTGCGGCCAGGTAGCCCCACACGCGGTTGAACACGCCGTCCGGCGAAACCTTGCCGATCGCGCAGGCGGCATAGAAGCCGACGCCGAAGGGCGGCGCGAACAGGCCGATGCCCATGGCCAGGATCACCACCATGGCGTAGTGCACGTCATGCACGCCCAGCGAACGCGCCACCGGGAACAGCAGCGGGCCGAACAGCACGATGGCGGGAATGCCTTCCAGCAGGCTGCCCAGCACGATGAAGATGACGATGGTGATCAGCAGGAAACCCGCGCCGCCGCCCGGCACGCCTTGCATCAGCGCCACCAGCTTGGCCGAGAAGCCGGACTGGGTCAGCGCCCAGGCCATCGAGGTGGCCATGCCGATGATCAGCAGGATGGCGCCGGACAAGGCCGCCGACTCGATCAGGATCGGATAGAGGCGCTTGAAGTCCAGGTGCCCCTTGAACATATGCATGATCAGGCCGACCACGATGGTGTAGGCCACGCCGATCGTCGCCACTTCGGTGGCGGTGGCCACGCCTTCGATCACCGCAACGCGGATGAGCATCGGCAGCGCCAGGGCGGGAATCGCGGCGATCATGGTCTTCATGATCAGCGACATCGGCGCGCGCTTGACGTCCGGCATCGGTTCGCGGCGCGCGCGCATCCAGCACACCACGGCAATGGCGATGGTGGCGATGGCCGCCGGCATCAGGCCGCCGATGAACAGCGCCGTGATCGACACGCTGCAGACCGCGCCGATCGTAATGAGCACCAGGCTGGGAGGAATGGTCTCGGTCATCGCGCCGGACGACGACAGCAAGGCCACCAGCTCTTCCGGCTTGGAGCCGCGCTTTTTCATCTCGGGGAACAATGCCGGCGCAATGGCCGCCATATCGGCCGCCTTCGAGCCGGAGATGCCCGAGACCAGGAACATCGCCCCCAGCAGCACGTATTGCAAGCCGCCGCGCACGTGGCCCAGCAGCGAAGCCATGAAATCGATGAGCGTCTTGGCCAGCCCCGACATTTCCAGGAGCGAGCCGAGCAGCACGAACAGCGGCACCGACAGCAGGATCAGGCTGGACATGCCCTCGTCCATGCGGCTGACCACGATCATCAGCGGCGCGGTGGTGGCCAGCGCCAGGTAAGCCATAGTGGCGGTGCCGAAGGCGAAGGCGATGGGAATGCCGCCGATGACGCAGACGCCGATCAGCAGCACGAAGAAGACGATCAGGTTGTAGTTGCCCATGCCCAGCAGGAGCGGCTTGGCCAGGAACAATGCGACGGCGATCACCGCCACCACCGCCAGCGCGGACAGCAACAGCCGGAAGGTGGTCATCGCCGCCATGCGCGAGATCGCCGCCAGCAGCATCAGGATCGCCCCCACCGGCAAGGCCGCGGCGCGCAGGCCATCGGGAATTTCCAGCGCCGGCGTGGTGATCGCCATCTGTTCGACCGCGTGATCCACCGCCGGGTGGATCACCATCAGCACGAAGATGCAGACCACCAGGGCCGCGACCGTCTCCAGCCAGACGCGGCCCTTTTCCGAACACTTGTTGATGACGGCGGTCAGCCGCATGTGCTCGCCCCGGTTCAGCGCCAGGACGGCGCCCAGCATCGACAGCCAGATGAACAGGATCGAGGCCAGTTCATCCGACCATACCAGCGGATCGTGCAGCGCATAGCGATAGATGACGCCGGTCAACAGCACCACCGTCTCGGCCACCACCAGCGCCGCCGCGGCGGCGCCCACCACATGCATCACCATGCGGTTGAGCGCCACCAGGGCGCGCGCGGCCGGGTTCATATTTACCGGCTCGCGGTAAGTCATTGCAGCTTCCATCATCAACCTCCAGCAGATCCAGCGGATTCAGTTCAGGCCAGCTTGCCGGTGTACTTTTCCAGCAATGCCCAGGGCTCATCGCCGAACTTCTTGTGCCATTCGGCGTAGAAGCCAGCGCTGCGCAGCTTGGCGCGGAACGAGTCGTTGTCGGTATCGTTGAAGGCCAGGCCCTTGCCCTTCATCTCGCCGACCAGCGAGTCGTTGAGCTTCTTGACGTCGGCGCGCTGGTTCATGCCGGCTTCGTTGATGTTGCGGGCCATGATTTCCTGCAGGTCCTTGGGCAGGCGCTCGAAGGACTTCTTGTTGCCCAGGAACCAGAAACCGTCCCACATGTGGTTGGTGATGGAACAGTACTTCTGCACTTCGTACAGCTTGGCGGTGGAGATGATCGCCAGCGGGTTTTCCTGGCCTTCGACGATCTTGGTCTGCAGCGCCGAATACACTTCGGCGAAGTTGATGGAAGTCGGCGCGGATTCCACGGCGCGGAACATCGAGGTCCACAGCGGGCTCGGCGGCACGCGCAGCTTCATGCCCTTGAGGTCGTCGGCGCTCTTGATCGGGCGGGTGCTGTTGGTGATCTGGCGGTAACCGTTGTCCCAGATCTTTTCAAAGGCGAACAGGGTCGACTTGGCTTCGATCTGCTTGCGCACGTGCGCGCCCAGTTCGCCGTCCATGGCGGCCCACACCTGGTTGTAGTCCTTGAAGGCGAAGCCGATGCCGGAAATCTGCGCGGCCGGCACCAGGGTGCCCAGGATCAGCGGCGACAGCGTGAAGAAATCGATCGCGCCGGCGCGCACCTGCGACAGCATGTCGGTGTCGGTACCCAACTGGTTGTTGGGATAGATCTGCAAATCGATGCGGCCCTTGGATTGCTCCGCGATCTTGGCGGCCATTTCCTTGGCGCGCGTGTTCATCGGGTGCGACACCGGGAGGTTGTTGGCGTACTTGAAGGTGAACTCGGCGGCATGCGCGGACGTACCGTACAGGCCGGTCGCGGCGGCAGCCGAGGCAACCGAGGCGGTCTTCAGAAAAGAACGGCGCGTGATCTTGCCAGTGGGATTTCCCATCTGTTTATCTCCTGTTTGTAGTTTTATATGAACCGGAACCCGGATGCCGGAATGCAAACGGTTCCCTTGTTGTCGGCACTGCTTAGCGTCAACAGAGCAATTTGGATGCCAAGCCGCCAATCCTCCCCCGGCGGCGCGTGCGTCCCTTCCCTGTCATCGGCATTGCGCCTGTATTCTCTGCGATAACGGCGCCAAAGGACAAGGGCGGACAGGCCCCCGGCAGCAATTTATTTGATGGAAATTGATGCGACACCTGTCGCATTTTCAGCTGACAACTGTCGCAGCGCGGACAGTTGTTCCATCCAATTTCCACTACATTGGTCTTGCGCATCGCAGCAAATTCACCCGCTGCGCAGTCGTGCTATCTTGGTTCCACCGGCCCCGGCGCAGGCCACCCCGCCCATCCGCAACGAAGCCCACAAGGCCTCTGAAGACAGTTCGGATGCGTGGCACCGATTTTGCATATTGCGTCCACATCAACCGTACCGACCACGTCTTACAAGGACAAATTAAAATGACTTCTTCTGCATCCGCACCCTGCATTACCGGCTGGCACCACTCCCAATTCGGCAAGCTCGACGGCATCGATCCCGAAGTGCTGATCGGCCAGGTCGCCAAGGCCGCCATCGAGCATGCCGGCCTGCAGCCGGAAGATATCGATTCCATCCACGTCGGCACCTTCAATGCCGGCTTCCTGTACCAGGACTTCCCCGCTTCGCTGGTCTTCAACAGCCTGCCGCAACTGCGCTTCAAGCCGGCCGTGCGGCTGGAGAACGCCTGCGCCACCGGCTCGGCGGCGATCCACTCGGGCCTGCAATCGATCAAGGCCGGCGAATCCAAGCACGTGCTGGTGATCGGCTTCGAGAAGATGACCGAACTGGCCACGCCGCAGGTGGGCGAGGTGCTGCTCAAGGCTTGCTACGCCAAGGAAGAGGCAGGCATCCCCGGCGGTTTCGCGGGCGTATTCGGCAAGATCGCGCAGAGCTACTTCGACCGCTTCGGCGACCAGTCCGACGCGCTGGCCGCGATCGCCGCCAAGAACCACAAGAACGGCATGTCCAACCCTTACGCCCACATGCGCAAGGACTTCGGTTTCGACTTCTGCCGCAACGTGTCGGAGAAGAACCCGTTCGTGGCCGGCCCGTTGAAGCGCACCGACTGCTCGCTCATCTCCGACGGCGCCGCCGCCATGGTGATCAGCGCCGCCGATGTCGCCAAGTCGATGCCGCGCGCGGTGCAGTTCCGCGCCGCGGTGCACGTCAACGATTACCTGCCGCTGTCGCGCCGCGACCCCACCCGCTTCGAAGCGGCCGAGCTGGCCTGGAAGCAGGCGCTGGGCAATGCGCGCCTGTCGCTGGGCGACCTGTCGCTGGTGGAAACGCATGACTGCTTCACCGTGGCCGAACTGCTGGAATACGAAGCGATGGGCCTGGCGCCGCACGGCCAGGGCGCGCGCGTGATCCTCGACGGCGTCACCGCCAAAGACGGCAAGCTGCCGGTCAACCCTTCCGGCGGCCTGAAATCCAAGGGCCACCCGGTCGGCGCCACCGGCGTGTCGATGCACGTGATGGCAGCCATGCAGGCCTCGCACGGCGCCGGCGACATGCAGATCGCCAACGCCAGATACGCCGGCGTGTTCAACATGGGCGGCGCGGCGGTGGCCAACTACGTCAGCATCCTGGAACGCGTCCACTGATCTGTTTCCCTGGAACGTGTTATGTACTTCCCTGCCGCCCGCTGGCATCCGCGGGCGGCAGGCAGCATCCGCATGAGCGCAGCAACGAACTAAAAAAGCAACGCCAATTTCAATTAGAACGAGTGAGACGATGTTAAAGAAAGTCATGAACCTGGGCCGCCTGCTATCGGACGTGGCGCGCCGCTTCCCCGACCAACCGGGCCTGATCCTGAGCCGCGGCGGCGTCAATGGCGAAGACAGAATCATCACCTGGAAGCAGATCAACGACCGCGTCGATGCCCTGGCGCATGCGCTGGCCAAGCGCGGCGTGAAGAAGGGCGACAAGATGCTGGTCCATTCGCGCAACAACCAGCAGATCTTCGAAAGCGCCTGGGCCGCTTTCAAGCTGGGCGTGGTCTGGGTGCCGACCAACTTTCGCATCACGCCTTCCGAAGCGGCCTATCTCGGCCAGTCCAGCGGCGCCTCGGTGATGCTCTACGACCAGGGCTTCGCCAACTACGTGGATGCGGTCAAGGCGGCCTCGCCGGTGCTGGAACACGTGATCGCGCTGGCCGACCCGCGCCCGGGCGAGCTGGATTTCGAGACGCTGGTGGCCGACGCCGGCCGACAGGCCTTCGATGAAGTCGAGGTCGATTACGAAGATCCGCTGTGGTTCTTCTACACCTCCGGCACCACCGGCCACCCCAAGGCCGGTATGCTGGCGCACGGGCAGATGGCCTTCGTGGTCACCAACCACCTGGCCGACCTGATGCCGGGCCTGAACCATGAATCGCGCTCGCTGGTGGTCGCGCCCCTGTCGCACGGCGCCGGCATCCATGCCGTGATCAATACCGCGCGCGGCGCGGCCAGCATCCTGCTGTCGTCGGAACGGCTGGTGGTCGAGGAAGCCTGGCAACTGGTCGAGAAATACAAGGTGGACAATCTGTTCACCGTGCCCACCATCGTCAAGATCCTGGTGGAAGACGAATCGGTCGACCGCTACGACCACTCCTCGCTCAGGCACGTGATCTACGCCGGCGCGCCGATGTACCGCGCCGACCAGGTGTATGCGCTCAAGAAACTGGGCAAGGTGCTGGTGCAGTACTACGGCCTGGGCGAAGTGACCGGCAACATCACCTTCCTGCCGCCCTACATGCACCACGAGGACGATGCCCATCCGCAGGCGCGCGTAGGCACCTGCGGCATGCCGCGCACCGGCATGGAAATCGCCATCCTGGACGACGACGGCAACAAGCTCAAGCCTTTCGAGACCGGCGAGATCTGTGTGCGCGGCCCGGCCGTGTTCATGGGCTACCACAACAATCCGGACGCCAACGCCAAGGCCTTCAAGCACGACTGGTTCCACACCGGCGACCTCGGCCATGTGGACCAGGACGGCTTCCTCTACATCACCGGCCGTTCGTCCGACATGTACATCTCGGGCGGCTCCAACGTCTATCCGCGCGAGATCGAGGAGGCGCTGCTGACCCATCCGGCGGTGTCCGAGGTGGCGGTGCTGGGCGTGCCCGATCCCAAGTGGGGCGAGAGCGGCCTGGCCGTGATCGTGCCCAAGGCCGGGCAGCAAGTGGGGCCAGAGGCGCTGCTGGCGCATCTGGAAGAGCGCATCGGCAAGTACAAGTGGCCGCGGCGCTTCGTGTTCTGGGAGACCATGCCGAAGTCGGGCTATGGAAAGATCGTCAAGAAACAGATCAAGGCATTGCTTGAGGAGAAAGGTGACTATCGCTTATGAAACTCTCCAACAAACCCGCTGACGGCCATCCGGGATTTGTCGAGGTCCGCAAGTTCCTGCACGCAGGCCAGCAGAGCTATCCGCGCACGCTGGACCTGGAGGCCAACCCGGCCGAGGAACTGCGCATCACGCTGGCGCCAGGCACCAGGGTCGGCGAGGCGTTGCGCAAGGTATTGGCGCGCTACGGCCAGCGCGGCGGCGTCGGCCGCATGTGCGGCGGCACCGCGCGCAGCCTGCACTACCACCGCATCGAGAACACCCGGGACCAGAACCGCCCGTATGACTACGGCCCGCCGCATGTACTGGAAGGCGCGATCACCTTCGTGACCGGCGCCATCACGGTGGGCCAGAACCAGGAAGGAAAGGTATTATTGCACTGCCATTCGGGCTTCATCGATGGCGATGGCGTCATTCATGGCGGCCATCTTTTGCTTGATACTGTGGAAGTGGGCGACGATCCGCTCATCATCCGCATGTGCTTGTTTTCCCAAGGCGCCTTTGTCGTCAACAGCGATGAAGAGACGCACTTCAGTCTATTGCATCCGACACCCATGGAATCATGATGACGAACCTAAACACAACGACAACCGAGACAGACGACAACATCCAGGTAGAAGAAGGAACCTTGGGCAAGCTGGTGATGGCCCGCCTCAAACCCAACCAGGACCTGACCGAGAGCGTGGAAGCGCTGTGCCGCCAGCACGGCATGAAAACCGCCATCGTGCGCGGCGCCATCGGCAGCCTGGTTGACGCCCAGTTGCAATACGCCACCGCCGGCGGCCTGCGCGTGATGGAAATCAACGGCCCCGGCGTCGAGATCCTCAACGTCTTCGGCGAGATCGGTTTCTCGGACGGCAAGTCCAACCCCAATCCGCTGCAAGGCGTGGTGGCCGACACCGACGGCAAGATCTTCGCCGGCCGTTTCCTGCGCGGCGCCAACCTCTCGTTCATCACCATCGAGATCACGCTGCAGGAATGGATTCCGGCCAAGGTGCGCGAAGCCGTGCCGGCCTGAACGCCCTCCCTTTTCCAAAGAATCTGTTTCAAAAAAAAGGAGCAGGCCGGTTTTATCCGGCGTGCTCCTTTTTTGCTTGCCTGCCGCGCAGATGGCGGCAAGCGGTTCAACCGTGCAGCTTGAGTTCGGCTTCCCGCTCGATATCCTGCTCGGCGGCGCGCGCTTCTTCTTCGCTCAGCAAGCCGCCTTCCCACTTGGCGACCACTGCCGATGCGATCGAGTTGCCCACCGCGTTGGTGGCCGAACGCCCCATGTCGAGGAAGGTGTCGATCCCCAGGATCACCAGCAGGCCCGCTTCCGGGATGTTGAACTGGTGCAGCGTGGCGGCGATCACCACCAGCGAGGCGCGCGGCACGCCGGCGATGCCCTTGGAGGTCAGCATCAGCACCAGCATCATGGTGATCTGGGTCGACAGCGGCATGTGGATGCCGTAGGCCTGGGCGATGAACAGCGTGGCGAAGGTGCAGTAGATCATCGAGCCGTCGAGGTTGAACGAGTACCCCATCGGCATCACGAAACTGGAAATCTTGCGCTTGACGCCGAAGCGGTCCAGCGCATCCAGCAGCTTGGGATAGGCCGCTTCCGAACTGGCCGTGGCGAAGGCCAGCAGGAAGGCTTCCTTGATCAGCGCCAGCAGGTGGAAGATGCGTTTTTTCAGGAACACGAAGCCGGCGGCGATCAGCAATGCCCACAGCAGCACCAGCGAGAAATAGAAGTCGCGCATGAAGACCGCGAAACTGACCAGGATGTCCAGGCCATTGACCGCGACAGTGGCGGCCATGGCCGCGAACACCGCGACCGGCGCCATTTTCATCACATAGCCGGTGATCTTGAGCATGGCGTGCGACAGGTCGTCCACCACCGCCAGCAGGTTCTTGCCGCGCTCGCCCAGCGCCGCCAGCGCCACGCCGAAGAACATCGAGAACACCACGATCTGCAGGATCTCGTTTTGCGCCATGGCTTCGGCCACCGACTTGGGCACCAGGTGGTTGAAGAATTCCTTGACGGTGAACTGCCCGGTCGCCAGGCCGGCGCCGGCCGCGTCGGGCGGCGGCAACGATACGCCGGCGCCCGGCTGCAGCAGGTTGGCCATGATCATGCCCAGCGCCAGCGACACCAGCGAGGCCAGCATGAACCAGGCCAGCGATTTGCCGAAGATGCGGCCCACCGACTTGGCGTCGCCCATGTGGGCGATGCCGACCACCAGCGTGGAAAACACCAGCGGCGCGATCACCATCTTGATCAGGCGCAGGAACATGTCGGAGGCGATCGAGATGTAGCCGGCCAATTCCTTGGCTTCGGCCTTGCCGTAATGGGTGAAGATCAGGTAGCCGACCAGGATGCCAAGGAGCATGGCGACGAAGATGTAGACGGCGGGTGGGATGCGTTTTTTCAAGATGGTCTCCAGCCCCAACGCGCAGGCGGGCCAAACAGTCTGGCGCCGTCAGCGACGGGGGCTTTTGTTGCTTGCTGCTGCTGGTCGTTGCGCCGCCCGCTGTCAGGCGGATGCGCATCGGATTGTCGTGGATCGCGTCGGTTTCCGATGAGAAATACCCAAGGCTTTTTCCCGGCGAGCGATAAAAAGCACGAAGCTTATTGATTTATGGGGCCGTCCGTCAAGCCGGGATAGCCCGAATGCCGCCAAAATGCGCAGAGTGTGAGCATTTTGACCATAAAAAAGCCCCGAATCGCGGGGCTTGGGGAAAGTGAAGCCGGAATCGCCCGCTCAGGCGCGCTCCCGCAAGGCGGCGTCGAGCAGCTCGATCCAGTGCTTCACCGGTGTTTGCGTGCCGGACTGCAAGTGCGTGACGCAACCGATGTTGCCGGTGACGATCATGTCCGGATCGGTGGCGGCCAGGTTCTTGAGCTTGTTGTCGCGCAGCTGGTACGACAGCTCCGGTTGCAGCAGCGAATAGGTGCCGGCCGAACCGCAGCACAAATGGCTGTCGGCGCATAGCTGCACGTCCACGCCGGCCGCGCGCAGGATCGATTCGACCTTGCCGCGGATCTTCTGGCCGTGCTGCAGCGTGCAAGGCGGATGGTAGGCCACGCGGCGGCCGGCGTAATCCTTGAGCTTCTCCTGCAGCTGCGCTTCGAAGTCGGGCAGGATTTCGCTGATGTCGCGCGTCATGTGCGAGATGCGGCGCGCCTTTTCGGCATAGGCATGGTCATGCTGCAGCAGGTGGCCGTATTCCTTGACGGTGACGCCGCAGCCGGAGGCGTTCATCACGATGGCCTCGGCCTTGATGCCGTCCTTTCCTTCCACATACGGCCACCAGGCGTCGATGTTGCGGCGCATGTCGTCCAGCCCGCCGTCCTGGTCGTTCATGTGGAAACGGATGGCGCCGCAGCAGCCGGTCTTGGGCGGCACCAACAATTGCACGCCGAGCGCATCGAGTACGCGCGCGGTGGCGCTGTTGATGTTGGGCGACATCGACGGCTGCACGCAACCGTCCAGCAGCAGCATCTGGCGCGCATGCGAACGCGCGGGCCACACGCCGGCATCCTGCGGCGCCGGCACCTTGTCCTGCAAGGCCTTGGGCAACAGCGGGCGCACCATTTGCCCGGCTTTCATCGCCGGACGGAAGATCCATTTGCGCGGCACCAGCTCCTTCAGGGCGGTGCGCATCACGCGCTGCGACAACGGACGCGGCACCTGCTGCTCCACCACCTTGCGGCCGATATCGACCAGGCGGCCGTACTGCACGCCGGACGGGCAGGTCGATTCGCAGTTGCGGCAGGTCAGGCAGCGGTCCAGGTGCGATTGCGTGGCCGCCGTGGCCGGCTTGCCTTCGAGCACCTGCTTGATCAGGTAGATGCGCCCGCGCGGGCCGTCCAGCTCGTCGCCCAGCAACTGGTAGGTCGGGCAGGTGGCGGTACAGAAGCCGCAATGCACGCAGCTGCGCAGGATGCTGTCGGCTTCCTGGCCTTCGGGAGTGTGGCGGATGAAATCGGCTAAGTTGGTTTGCATGATTGTCTGTTGGCTTTCGGCTTACAGGCCGGCGTACATGCGACCGGGATTGAAGATGCCGGCCGGATCGAACTGGGTCTTGAGATTGCGGTGGATCTTTTCCACCGCAGGCTGCAGCGGATGGAACACGCCGATCGCCTTGTCGCCGCCGCGATGCAGGCTGGCGCTGCCGCCCGCTGCCAACGCCGCGGCACGGATGGTCACCGCGTCAAGCGGGCCTTGCGGACGTAGCCAGCGCTGGGCGCCGCCCCACTCCACCAGTTGCGCGCCGGGCAGATCGACCGGCGGCGCCACCGAGGGCAGCGACAGGCGCCACAGCGGCGCATCCGGGTCGGCGAAGTAGGCATGCGTCTGCTCGCGCAGGTCGCGCCAGAAGTCGTCGCCGTTGGAGAGCTCGCTGCCGCCCAGTTTTTTGACGGCCGCATCGACCGCGGCCTGCGCGCCGGCCAGGCGAATGGTCAGCACGTTGTTGCTCCAGGCGCTGGCGGCCAGCGGCAGCGGTTGGCCGCCCCACTGGTTCAGCAAGCGCAGCGCGCCCTCCTGGTTGATCTCGAACACGCGCGTGCTGCTGGCGAAAGGCTTGGGCAACACCTTGAGCGAGACCTGCAGGATCAGGCCCAGGATGCCGAGCGAACCGGCCAGCAGGCGCGAGACGTCATAACCGGCGACGTTCTTCATCACCTGGCCGCCGAAGTGCAGCTGCTCGCCCTGCGCATCCATCAGCACCGCGCCCAGCACGAAGTCGCGCACGGCGCCGGCCGAACCGCGCGCCGGGCCGGACAGGCCGGCGGCCACCATGCCGCCCACAGTGGCCGCGCCGCCGAAGCGCGGCGGCTCGAAGGCCAGCATCTGGTTGTTCTGCGCCAGCGCGGCGTCGATCTCGGCCAGCGGCGTGCCGCAACGCGCGGTGATCACCAGTTCGGTCGGCTCGTAGTCGATGATGCCGCTGTAGGCGCGCGTATCGAGCACCTCGCCTTGCGGCGCCTGGCCGTACCAGTCCTTGGTGCCGCCGCCGCGGATCTGCAGCGGCTTGCCCTGCGCGATGCGCTGGCGGAAGGTGTCCAGCACCGCATTCATATGTTGTTGCTCGCTCATCTCAGAATCTCGGCAAATCGGGGTGGCTCAGCTGGCCGCGCTGCACGTGCATCTTGCCGTACTCGGCGCAGCGGTGCAGGGTCGGGATGGCCTTGTCGGGGTTGAGCAGGAAGGCGGTATCGAAGGCGCGCTTGACCTTGAAGAAGGCCTCGCGCTCGGCCGGCGCGAACTGCACGCACATGGAGTTGATCTTCTCGATGCCCACGCCATGCTCGCCGGTGATGGTGCCGCCCACTTCCACGCACAGTTCCAGGATCTCGGCGCCGAACAGTTCGGCGCGGTGGAATTCGTCGGCAATGTTGGCATCGAACAGGATCAGCGGATGCAGGTTGCCGTCGCCGGCGTGGAACACGTTGGCGCAGCGCAGGCCGTATTTCTTTTCCATCTCGGCGATGCCCAGCAGCACCTGTGCCAGCTTCTTGCGCGGGATGGTGCCGTCCATGCAGTAGTAGTCGGGCGAGATGCGGCCGGCGGCGGGGAAGGCATTCTTGCGGCCGGACCAGAAGCGCAGGCGCTCGGCCTCCGACTGCGAACAGGCGATGGCAGTCGCCCCGCTGGCGTTGAGTACCTCGGTCATGCGGCCGATCTCTTCTTCCACTTCTTCCATCGTGCCGTCGGACTCGCACAGCAGGATGGCTTCGGCATCGACGTCGTAGCCGGCCTTGACAAAGGGCTCGACCATGCGCGAGCTGGTCTTGTCCATCATCTCCAGGCCGGCCGGGATGATGCCGGCGGCAATCACGTTGGCGACCGCATTGCCGCCCTTCACCACATCGTCGAAGGACGCCATGATCACGCGCGCGGCCTGCGGCTTGGGCACCAGCTTGACGGTCACTTCGGTGACCACGCCCAGCATGCCCTCGGAACCGATGAACACCGCCAGCAGGTCCAGGCCCGGCGCATCCAGCGCTCCACTGCCCAATTCAACCACGTCGCCCTCGATGGTCACCATGCGCACGCGCAGCACGTTGTGCACGGTCAGTCCGTACTTCAGGCAGTGCACGCCGCCGGAGTTCTCGGCAACGTTGCCGCCGATGGTGCAGGCGATCTGCGAGGATGGGTCGGGCGCGTAGTACAGCCCGTGCGGCGCGGCCGCTTCGGAAATGGCCAGGTTGCGCACGCCGGGCTGGACCACGGCGGTGCGCGAATACTTGTCCATCTTCAGGATCTTGTTCAACTTGGCGGTCGACAGCACCACGCCGTCGGCGATCGGCATGGCGCCGCCGGACAGGCCGGTGCCGGCGCCGCGCGGCACGATCTGCACCCGCAGGTCATGGCAGACCCGCATGACGGCCACCACCTGCGCCTCGTTCTCGGGCAGCACGACCACCATCGGCAATTGCCGGTAGGCGGCCAGGCCGTCGCATTCGTAGGGGCGGGTGTCTTCCTCGTCGGCCAGCACGCAATGCGCGGGCACGGCGCGGCGCAGGGCGTCGACGACTTCGCGCTGGCGGGCGGGCGCGAAGGATGGATGGGCGGGAGCATTCATGCTGGACCTCGGCGTTGGGCTAGGGGGACCGCAGGACATCGTTGGCATCGCTGGCATCGTTGGCATCGTTGAGATCGTCCAACGGCGACGGCCCGGAGGCTGCCGGAGTGCGACGGCGGTCCGCCTGCCGGCTGCACCACGCCTGCTGTCTCGCTTGTTCTTGGCCGCGCCGATGCCGTTTTCCAGCCGGCGACGCGGGCCTTTATCAAGGTTCCAAGTGTAACGAATTTCGCTGGCGCCCAGCCGGATTGTTGCTGGGGCGCGCACTGAAAAGAATTTTTGGCGGGAATGAATTATTTTCAGCGGGACAACCCGCGCCGGCAGGCAGCCATGCTGCCGGGACGATGGCAGCAATGGCGCAACGAAAAAAGGAGGAACCGCGCGTCAGATATTCTTGAACGCGTTCTGCATCCAGTTGATGAAGGCGTCGACCTCGGGCCGTTCGCGCACCGAGCGCTCGTAGACCACGTAGTAGGCATGCGGCGGCGTGCGCAGGCGCACGTCGAACAGTTCGACGATCTCGCCGCGCGCCAGCAGTTCTTCGGCGAAGTGCTGGCGGGTCAGGCCGATGCCGTAGCCGTGGCGCACCGCTTCCAGCAACAGGCCCAGGTCGTCCACGCGCAGGCCGGCAGACGGCTCGGTCCAGTCCTTCAGGCCGGCCGCTTCGAACCACGGCTGCCAGGGCTCCAGCGCCGAGCGCAGCAGGTTGGCGTGCTGCAGGTCGGCCGGCGTCTTCATCGGCGGCAGGGTCTTGAGGTAGTTCGGGCTGGCGACCGCGAAGGCCGGCTCTTCGAACAGCTTTTCGGTGACGATGTTGGGATAGTTGCCGGCGCCGAAGCGGATCTCGACGTCGCTTTCCGACAGCGACAGGTCGTACAGCGGCACCGACAGGTAAAGCTCGACCACGATCTCCGGATGGCGCTGGGTGAAGTCGACGATGCGCGGCATCAGCAGGTGGCGCGCGAAGGTCGGCGGCAGCATCACCTTGATCTTGGGCTGCACCGCGGCGTTGCGGTGCGGCATCGGGAAGTCGGTCAGCGTGCGCAGCGCCGAACGCACCACGTCCAGGTAACGGCGGCCGAACTCGGACAGGCCGATGGAGCGGCCGTCGCGGTAGAACAGGCGTTCGCCGACAAACTCTTCCAGCAGGCGGATGCGGTGCGACAGCGCCGAAGGAGTGATGCAGAGCTCTTCCGCGGCGATGGCGAAGGAGTTATGCCGGGCTGCCGCTTCGAATGCGGACAGGGCGTGGACGGGTGGAAGGCGGGTGGCCATGGAATCTTTCGTACTGGTGATGCGGAAAAACGGACTGCTGCCGACGGGTGAAGACAAACCTGACAGATGCCGGCGGCAGGCCGCCGGCATCGCGCCGCTTACTGCTCCCAGCGCAGGATCTTGCCGGGGTTCATGATGTTCTTGGGATCCAGCGCATGCTTGATCGCGCGCATCACGTCAATGGCGCCGTTGCCATGCTCTTGCACCAGGAAGTCCATCTTGTGCAAACCCACGCCGTGCTCGCCGGTGCAGGTGCCGTCCATGGCAATGGCGCGCGCCACCATGCGTTCGTTGACGCCTTCGGCACGGGCGACATCGGCCGGGTCGTTGGGGTCGACCATCATCTGTACGTGGAAATTGCCGTCGCCGACGTGGCCGATGATGGCGTGGATCAGGCCTTGCGCCTCGCAGTCGGCCTTGGTTTCCAGCACGCATTCGGCCAGGCGCGAGATCGGCACACAGCAGTCGGTGGAGATGGCGCGCGCGCCCGGGCGCAGCTGCAGCAGCGCAAAGTAGGCGTTATGGCGCGCAGTCCACAGGCGGGTGCGGTCCTCGGGACGGGTGGCCCATTCGAAGCCGGTGGCGTTGTTGTCGTTGGCGATGTCCTGCACCACCTCGGCCTGTTCCTTGACGCCGTTTTCGCTGCCGTGGAATTCGAACAGCAGCAGCGGATTGACCGGCAGGCTCAGCTTGTCATGGGCGTTGATGGCCTTGACGCCGTTCTCGTCGAGCAGCTCCACGCGCGCCAGCGGCACGCCGACCTGGATGGTCTGGATCACGGTGTTGACGGCGTCGGCCACGCTGGGAAAGGAGCAGATCGCGGCCGAAATCGCTTCCGGCTGCGGGTACAGGCGCACCGTGACTTCGGTGATGATGCCCAGCGTGCCTTCGCTGCCCACATACATGCGGGTCAGGTCGTAGCCGGCCGAGGACTTCTTGGCACGGGTGCCGGTCTTGATGATGTTGCCGTCGGCGGTGACCACCGTCAGGGTCAGCGTGTTTTCCTTCATCGTGCCGTAGCGCACGGCATTGGTGCCGGAGGCGCGGGTCGAGGCCATGCCGCCCAGCGAGGCGTCGGCGCCCGGGTCGATCGGGAAGAACAGGCCGGTGTCCTTGATTTCCTGGTTCAGTTGCTTGCGGGTCACGCCGGCCTGCACGGTGGCGGTCAGGTCTTCCGGATTGATCGCCAGCACGCGGTTCATCTGCGACAGGTCGATGGTGATGCCGCCTTGCAGCGCCAGAATGTGGCCTTCCAGCGAGGTGCCGGCGCCATAGGGAATGATCGGGGTTTCGTAGCGGCTGCACAGCTTGACGAAGGCGGCGACTTCCTCGGTTGTGTGCGCGAACACCACCGCGTCGGGCAGCATCGGGTCGTACGAGGATTCATCGCGGCCATGGTGTTCGCGCATGGCCATGGAGGTCGACAGGCGGCTGCCGAAGAGGGTCTGCAGTTCATCCAGCAAAGCCTGGGGAACCGGTTTCTTGAGTTTCTGGGCGTCAACGATGTGATTCATGGGTCTCTCTCGGGTGTCTCTGTCGTCTCTTTTATTAGATTTGCAACTACGGCGCCATGACCGGCATCCCCTGCCGGCGAATTGGCCTTACCACTGATTCAACTGATGAATTTTACTCTCTTGCGGCAAAGTGATTCGGCAAATCTCCGATGCCTTTTCGGCTCGCCCGCCAAATCAAGTGAATTCTTTATCGTTTTTTGCTTGCCGGCCAGGCCAGGCAAGATGCCGTGCCGGCCTTGCACAAGCGCTGCGCGCAGCTTAAGCTCGCGCAACTTCACACAGGGAGAAATCACATGGGCAACCGCCTCTCAAAGATCGCCACCCGCACCGGCGATGACGGCAGCACCGGCCTGGGCGACGGCAGCCGCGTCGGCAAGGACAGCCTGCGCATCCAGGCGCTGGGCGATGTGGACGAACTCAATTCGCAGTTGGGACTGCTGCTGTGCGAGGACTTGCCGGACGATGTGCGACAGGCGCTGCTTTCGATCCAGCACGACCTGTTCGACCTCGGCGGCGAACTGTGCATCCCGGGCTATACGGTGCTGGCCGACGCCCACCTGGCGCGACTGGATGCGCTGCTGGAACAGTACAACGGCGCCTTGCCGCCGCTCAAGGAATTCATCCTGCCCGGCGGCTCGCGCGGGGCGGCATTGGCGCACGTCTGCCGCACCGTCTGCCGCCGCGCCGAGCGCAGCGTGGTGCTGCTGGACAAGGCCGAAGCCGGCACCGTCAACGCCCCGGCGCGGCAATACCTGAACCGCCTGTCCGACCTATGCTTTGTGCTCGCGCGCATACTGAACCGCGCCGCGGGCGGGCAGGACGTGCTGTGGGAAAAGGATCGGGCGCGCTGATCGCCGATCGGTATGCGCCAAACAAAACGCCCCGCATTCGCGGGGCGTTTTGTTTGCAACGGATAGATCTCAATCAGCCGTTGCTGACCACCAGCCGCGGCTGGTCCTTGCCGAAACGCTGCACGATGGACTGGGCGATGCCGGCGGCGTCCAGCCCGCATTGCGCCAGCAATTGGCCCGCATCGCCGTGGTCGATGAAACGGTCGGGCAGGCCCAGGTGCAGCACCGGCCTGGAGATGCCGGCGGCGGCCAGCGCTTCCGACACGGCGGCGCCGGCCCCGCCCATGATGCAGCCTTCTTCCACTGTCACCAGCGCTTCGTGGGTGGCGGCCAGTTGCTTGACCAGCTCCACGTCCAGCGGCTTGATGAAGCGCATGTTGGCGACCGTGGCGTTGAGCTTGTCGCCCGCGCCCAGGGCCGGCGCGACCATGGTGCCGAAAGCCAGGATGGCGATGCCCTTGCCCTCGCGGCGGACTTCGCCCTTGCCCCAGGGCAGCACATCCAATGTCTTTTCCACGGCGGCGCCAATGCCTGCGCCGCGCGGGTAACGCACCGCGGCCGGGCCGTTGTGCTGGTAGGCGGTGGACAGCATCTTGCGGCATTCGTCCTCGTCGGACGCGGCCAGCACCGCCATGTTCGGGATACAGCGCAGGAAGGCCAGGTCGTAGTTGCCGGCGTGCGTGGCGCCGTCGGCGCCGACCAGGCCGGCGCGGTCCAGCGCGAAGGTCACGTCCAGGTTCTGCAGCGCCACGTCATGGATCAACTGGTCGTAGGCGCGCTGCAGGAAGGTCGAATAGATCGCCACCACCGGCTTCATGCCCTCGCAGGCCATGCCGGCGGCGAAGGTCACCGCGTGCTGCTCGGCGATGCCGACGTCGTAGTAGCGTTCGGGGAATTTCTTTTCGAAGCCCACCATGCCCGAGCCTTCGCGCATGGCCGGCGTGATGCCGACCAGCTTGTCGTCGGCCGCGGCCATGTCGCACAGCCAGTCGCCGAACACTTGCGTATAGGTCAGCTTGCCGCCGGCGCTGGGCTTGATGCCTTCGCTGGGATTGAACTTGCCGGGGCCGTGGTACAGCACCGGGTCGGCCTCGGCCAGCTTGTAGCCCTGGCCTTTCTTGGTGACCACGTGCAGGAACTGCGGCCCCTTGAGGTTCTTCAGGTTCTGCAGCGTGGGGATCAGCGAGTCGAGGTCGTGGCCGTCGATGGGGCCGATGTAGTTGAAGCCGAATTCCTCGAACATGGTGGCCGGCACGATCATGCCCTTGGCATGCTCTTCCAGGCGCTTGGCCAGTTCCAGCATCGGCGCCGGCAGCACCGACTTGCCCATGTCGCGCGCACGGGCGTAGAACTTGCCCGACATCAGGCGCGCCAGGTAGCGGTTGAGCGCGCCCACCGGCGGCGAGATCGACATGTCGTTGTCGTTGAGGATCACCAGCAGGTTGATGTCGTCATGGACGCCGGCATTGTTGAGCGCCTCGAAGGCCATGCCGGCGGTCATCGCGCCATCGCCGATGACGGCGATGGAATGGCGGTCCGAACCCTGCGTCCTGGCGGCCAGGGCCATGCCCAGCGCCGCCGAGATCGAGGTCGACGAATGCGCGGTGCCGAAGGTGTCGTAGTCGCTTTCCGCGCGGCGCGGGAAACCGGAGATGCCGTCCTGCTGGCGCAGCGTCGACATGCGGTCGCGGCGGCCGGTGAGGATCTTGTGCGGATAGGTCTGGTGGCCGACATCCCACACGATGCGGTCTTGCGGCGTGTTGAACACGTAATGCAGCGCGATGGTCAGCTCCACCGTACCGAGGTTGGACGACAGGTGGCCGCCGGTCTTGGACACCGAGTCCAGCACGAAACCGCGCAACTCCTCGGCCAGCGGCTTGAGTTGGGGGCGGGACAGGCGGCGCAGGTCGGCCGGGTCGTTGATGGTATTGAGCAGCATACTGTGTTGTTACCGTTGTTACCGTTTGATTGGGTCTGAAGACCGTGCGCCCATGCACGAATGCGATGGCTGCGCGGTCGGCCTCATGCCTTACGTTGCACGATCAGGTCGGCCAGTTCGCGCAGGCGGCGCGCCTTGTCGCCGAACGGCGCCAGCGCCTGGTGCGCGTTGCCGCGCAGCTTTTCGGCCAGCGCCTGCGATTCGCCCAGGCCGAGGATCGAGACATAAGTCGGCTTGTTGTCGGCCGCGTCCTTGCCGGCGGTCTTGCCCAGCGTGGCCGAGTCGGCGGTGGCGTCGAGGATGTCGTCGACCACCTGGAACGCCAGGCCGATGGCGCGCGCGTAGTCGTCCAGCGCCGCGCTCTCCCCGGCCGTCAGCGCCTTGCCGCCCAGCGCGCCCAGCAGCACCGCCGCGCGCAGCAGGGCCCCGGTCTTGAGGCGATGCATCTGTTCCAGCTCGGACAGCGACAGCGTCATGCCGACGCTGGCCAGGTCGATCGCCTGGCCGCCGCACATGCCGACCGAACCGGCGGCCTGCGCCAGCAGGTTCAACATGCGCAGCTGGCGCGCCGGCATGCCGGCGTCGGCGACGCCCAGCTCGGCCTCCAGCGGCGCCGACAGCGTGTCGAAGGCTTGCGCCTGCAAGGCATCGCCCACCAGCAGCGCGGTGGCCTCATCGTACTGGATGTGGACGGTGGGCTTGCCGCGGCGCAGGGCGTCGTCGTCCATGCACGGCATGTCGTCATGCACCAGCGAATAGACGTGGATCATCTCGACCGCGGCGGCGGCGCGCTCCAGCAGCGGCAGCGGCGTATCGAACACGTCGCCGGCGGCGTATACCAGCAGCGGGCGCACGCGCTTGCCGCCGTCCAGCGCGGTATAGCGCATGGCCTCATGCAGGCGCGCCGGCACCACCGACAGCGGCGGCAGGAAGCGGTCGAGCACGGTTTCCATGCCGGCCTGCACTTGCTGCATCCAATCGAGGAAAGACAAGGAGGCTCCCAGGCGCGCTGTCATCAATCCTCCTCGCCGGTGTTGGGCTCGGCGCTGAAGGGCTTGAGCATCTCGCCTTCGAGCACCTTGACCTGGCTGTCGACCTTGTCCAGTTGGGCCGCGCAGAACTTCACCAGCTCCGAGCCGCGCTTGTAGGCGGCCACCGAAGCTTCCAGCGGCAGTTCACCGGCTTCCATCTGCGCCACGAGCTGCTCCAGCTCTTGCATGGCTTGCTCAAAGGACGCGGGCGCATTGGCGGCGGCAGTGGCTGAGGTTCTTGGCATATCGACCCATTTGAAAATCTAACCTGCTATTTTAGAACAAACCGCCGGTTCCAAAATCAATTCAACATAGGAATTGCAGCGGCACGGCAGGTTCAACAGCGCGAACTCAGCCGAAATGCTGTCTAAATGACCTCAAAACCGGGAACCTTATGGGGGTTTTGAGGTATAATCCCCGGTTCTGTCCAAAATTTCCTCTTCATATTATTTGAACACAGGTTTTTGCGGATTTTCTTCCTTAGGTTGGTGCAAATTAATTTGGGGGCGGAAATGTCCGATCTTGCTACTTTTGCCAAATTGGCGCGCTCAAACGCGCAACTTCCGGTCAACGTCTACTTCGACGAGCCGCTTTACCAGCGGGAACTCCACACCTTATTCCAGCAAGGACCACGCTACGTCGGCCATGAGCTGATGGTGCCGGAAACCGGCGACTACGCCACGTTGCCTTGGGAAAACGAAGGCCGCATGCTGGTGCGCAACGCGCACGGCATCGAGCTGGTGTCCAACGTATGCCGCCACCGCCAGGCCAAGATGCTGGACGGCCGCGGCAATGCGCGCAATATCGTGTGCCCGCTGCACCGCTGGACCTATGACCTCAAGGGCGAGCTGATCGGGGCCCCGCATTTTGGCGAAACGCCCTGCCTGAACCTGTCCAAGACGCCGCTGCAGAACTGGAACGGCCTGCTGTTCGAGGCCAACGGTGCCAATGTGGCGCAGCAGTTGAAGCACCTCGGCGTGGCTCGCGACCTGGATTTCTCGGGCTACCTGTACGACCACACCGAAGTCCACCAGTGCGATTACAACTGGAAGACCTTCATCGAGGTCTACCTTGAGGATTACCACGTCGAGCCCTTCCATCCGGGCCTGGGCAACTTCGTCAGCTGCGACGACCTGACATGGGAATTCGGCCGCGACTACAGCGTCCAGACCGTGGGGGTGAACCACGGCCTGGCCAGGTCCGGCTCGCCGACCTACGCCAAGTGGCAGGAAAAGCTGCTCAAGTTCGGCAACGGCACGCCGCCCAAGTACGGCGCGATCTGGCTCACGCTCTATCCCAACATCATGGTCGAGTGGTATCCGCATGTGCTGGTGGTGTCGACGCTGTGGCCCAACGGCCCGCAGAAGACCACCAACGTGGTCGAGTTCTACTATCCGGAAGAGATCGCCCTGTTCGAACGCGAGATGGTGGAGGCCGAACGCGCCGCCTACATGGAGACCTGCATCGAGGACGACGAGATCGCCCTGCGCATGGATGCAGGCCGTCGTATACTGATGGAGCGCGGCACCAGCGAAGTCGGCCCCTACCAGTCGCCGATGGAAGACGGCATGCAGCACTTCCACGAGTGGTACCGCACCCAGCTCGAGGTGCCGGCAGGCGCGCAAGAATAGATAAATAGACAGACATGCCCGCGCATGACGCGGGCTCTCCAGGGGAGGCGGCACATGCAGGCGCAGCGGCAGGGATCAGGCAAGACCGAACCTTACTGTCGCAGTTGCCCCGCCATGGTTGCCAAAACGCCAACCTCGATTGCAGTTGCAGTATCGGATCGGCAGCATCGGACTCGTCCGGCGCTGCCGATTTTGTTTTTGCGGGCGCGGGACGGCAGTCCTTCAACCGGCCGCCCCGCGCCGCGCACCGATAACGTAAAAACCGCCCCATCCACAACCAACCATCACCGCCATGCAATCGCTCTGGATGCTCGTCGCTTCTTTCCTGTTTTCCATCATGGGGGTGTGCGTCAAGCTGGCTGGCGACTACTACACCACCGCTGAGATCGTCCTGTGCCGCGGGCTGGTGGGCGTGGCCGTGATCTGCGGCATCGTGTTCGTGCGCGGCGGCACCTTCCGCACGCCCTTTCCCAGGGATCACCTGATCCGCGGCGGCGTCGGCGTAGTCTCGCTGTGGATGTGGTTCTATTCGTTCAGCCTGCTGCCGATCGCCACCGCCACCACGCTCAACTACATGTCCTCGATCTGGATCGCGGCCATGCTGTTCGCCGCCAACTGGTGGAAAGGCGCCAAGAAATTCGAATGGGGCCTGGCCGGCACCGTGCTGATGAGTTTCATTGGCGTGGCGCTGCTGATGCGCCCATCGCTCGACGCCAACCAGTTGCTGGGCGGCATGGTGGCGCTGGTATCGGGCGTGCTCTCGGCGCTGGTCTACCTGCAGGTGCGCAAGCTGGGCCTGCTGGGGGAACCCGAATACCGCGTGGTGTTCTACTTCTCGTTGACCGGCTTGGTGGCCGGGTTGGCGGGCAGCCTGTTTACCGGCAAGATCCCGTTGCTGCACACGCATTCGGCCACCGGCGCGCTGCTGGTGTTGGCCATCGGCCTGACGGCGACGCTGGCGCAAATCGCCATGACGCGCGCCTATCGTCTGGGCAACACGCTCCTGACGGCCAACCTGCAATATACGGGCATCGTGTTTTCCAGCCTGTTCGGGGTAGTCATCTGGAACGACGCGCCGGGCTGGGTCGGCTGGAGCGGCATGGCCATCATCCTGGCCAGCGGCATCTTCGCCACTTACCGCAACCAGCGCAGCAGCCAGACCACCGCCAAGAACGTGCCCAAGGTCGACCCCATCGCGACAGAAGTGTGAACCCCGATTATCCGAATCCGACAACCAGGAGAGACCGCATGACCTACAACACCCTGATCAGCGCCGCCGAACTGAAATCGCGTGCGCAATACCTGAACCTGGTCATCGTCGATTGCCGCCACGACCTGGCCAACCCGAACGCCGGGCGCGACGCCTATGCCGCCGGCCACATCGCCCAGGCGCGCTTCGCCCATCTGGACGACATCCTGTCCGGCCCCAAGACCGATGCCGAAGGCCGCTTCCACGGCCGCCATCCGCTGCCCGACCGCCAGCGGTTCGTCGAGGCGATGCGCACGCTGGGCATCAACAACGATACCCAGGTGGTGGCCTACGACGCCCACGGCGGCATGTTCGCCGCGCGGCTGTGGTGGCTCTTGCGCTGGATCGGGCACAGCGACGTGGCGGTGCTGGATGGCGGCCTGTCCGCCTGGCAGGCCATCGGTGAACAGTTGACCGCGGAAGTGCCGCCGCCGGCCGCCCATGGCAACGTCCAGGACCTGACCTCGATCGTCAAGACGGTCGATGCGCATGCGCTGGTGGAGAATCTGAAATCGCAAACGCTGCAGGTCGTGGATGCGCGCGCGCCGGACCGCTTCCGCGGCGAGAACGAAACCATGGATGCGGTCGGCGGCCACATCCCGGGCGCCCGGAACCGTTTCTTCAAGGACAACCTGCAGGCCGATGGCAGCTTCAAGGATGCCGCCCGGTTGCGCGAGGAATGGCTGTCGGTGATCGGCGATCCGCATGCCGCGGTGATGCAGTGCGGCTCGGGCGTGACGGCCTGCCACAACCTGCTGGCGCTGGAAGTGGCCGGACTGGGCGGCGCCCGCCTGTATCCGGGCTCCTGGAGCGAATGGAGTTCGGACCCCAGGCGCCCGGTCGCGACCGGCGCCTGAACCGCTTCCCGACTCGCCGCGCCGGCCGCATCAGTTCCCGTGCGGCGCCTGCAAGCCCGCCGCCCTCAAGCCCCCGATGAAGGCCTGCACGAACTGCATCACCATGGCCGGCGCATCGCGCCGCCGCAGCAGCGCGACCTCCGAATAGAAATCGGCGTCCTTGACCGCCGGAAAGCTCACGCCCGCTGCCAGCGAAATACTGGCCATGCTCTGCGGCACCACGGCGATGCCGAAGCCGGCGTTGACCAGGCTCAGGAGCGAGTTCTTGCGCGAAGTGGCGCGCGCCACGCGCGGATAGAAGCCGTGCGCGATGCAGCGCTCGGCCACCAGGTAACTCAACCCGCCGCGGTCGCGGTGCGGCACCGAAACAAACTGCTCTTCGCGCAACTCCGATATCTCCACCTCGTCGCGCTGCGCCAGCCGGTGCGTGGCCGGCACCGCCGCCACCAATCGCTCGCGATACAGCACCGTGCTCTCCAGGTTGGGATGCTTGCGCAGGATGGGCAGGCGCGCCAGGCCGATGTCGGCGCTGCCCTCGTCGATTTCGCGCGCCTGGTATTCGGACGGCGCCTGCGAAATCTCCAGCGAAATGCCGGGAAAGGCCTTGAGCGCAGCGTTCAGGGTCGGCCCCAGCGGCGCCGACAGCGGCACCGAACTGGAATGCAGCAGGCGCAACGCGCCATGCTCGCCCTTGCCGATGGTGCGCGCCTGGGCCACGGCACGGTCGATATCGAGCAGGATCTTGCGGCTGCGCTCGTAGAAATCCTGCCCGGCATCGGTGAGCTCGAACTGCTTGGCGTCGCGCCGCAGCAGCACCACGTCGAGATCCCCCTCCAATTCCTTGATCTGCCGGCTCAGTGCCGACTGGGCGATGAACAGGCGTTCCGCCGCGCGCGTATAGCCGCCGGCTTCGACGATTTCGACGAAGTACCTGAGCTGCCGAAATGAAATCATGTCTCCTCCCAGAGTCTCCATATCGTTTTGAGATGGCGCCCCGCCCCATTTGATATTGGCGCGGCGGGCGGCGCACGCATACAGTGAAGCCATCCACAACGCCCGCGCCATGCGGGCCCTTTTCCCAAGGACCCATTGTGCTTGACGACCTGTTGTTGTTCCTCGGCCTGCTCGGCCTCGTTTTCAGCATCGGCATCCGCTGGACGATGCGGCGCGGAAGCAAGCGTAACGGCAATCCGCGCTAAAGCGCACTGAAGCGCACTGAAGCGCACCAACGCGCGCTCAATACAAGACGTCGCGAAAGTCGTCTTCGCCCCGCACGCCGGCATCGCCGGTGAAGTGCCGGATCAGTTCCAGCAGCTTGTCATCCCGGTAAGGCTTGCCCATGTAATGGTTGACCCCCACCTCCATCGCGCGCTCGCGGTGCTTGGCGCCGGTGCGGGAAGTGATCATGATGATGGGCTTGTGGCGCGTGGACTCGTTGTCGCGCAGGTGGCGCACCAGAGTATAGCCGTCCATGCGCGGCATCTCGATATCGACCAGGAAAATGTCCGGCGTCAGGTCGTGCAACTGGGCGATGGCGTCATAGCCGTCGGTGGCCGTCGCCACCGCATAGCCTTCGCGCGCCAGCAGGCGCTGCATCACCTTGCGCACCGTGAGCGAGTCGTCGACCACCATCACCAGTTTCTGTTCGGGGCGCGGCGCGGCTTCGGCCTGGCGGCTTGGCGACCGGCGGATTGCGGTGCGGCGCGCCAGCAGCAGTGGATTGATGATCAGGGCGATCTCGCCGTTGCCCAGCACGGTGGCGCCGACCACGCCGACCAGGGTGTCGAGTTGCGGCCCAAGCGGCTTGGCGACCACTTCCCGGTTGCCCAAGACCTGGTCCACCAGAATCGCCACCAGGTCGTTGCCGCCCTTGACGAACAAGGCATAGCTCGACGCCTGCGGCAAGCGGCCGTCGGCACGCGGCTCGTCGAGCAACCGCTCCAGCGGATGCAGCGCCACCATGCGCCCGCCTTCGGCCAGGGCCCCCGTGTCCAGCGCCTGCTGCATCTCCTTGCCGCGCAACTGCACCACCTTGTCGACCAGCATCGATGGAATCGCATAGGTCTGCTCGCCCTGCCGCAACAGGCAGACCTGCTTGACGGCCAGCGACAACGGCAAATGGATCGTGAAATGCGTGCCCGCGCCGGCCTGCGACTGCACCGAGATGCGCCCGCCCAACGCCGTCACTTCGGAGCGCACGACATCCATGCCCACGCCACGCCCGGCCAGGGACGACACTGCCGATGCGGTGGTGAAACCGGGTTCGAAGATCAGTTCGCTCACCCGCGCGTCGTCCAGCGCGGCATCGGCGCCGATCAGCCCCTGCGCGGCGCCCTTGCGGCGGATGGCGGCCAGGTCGAGGCCGCGGCCGTCGTCGGCGATGCGGATGATGGCTTCGCTGCCCTCCTGCGCGGCCTGCACGCTGAGCCGGCCGGCCGCCTGCTTGCCTGCCGCGGCGCGCTCGGCGCCGGCCTCGATGCCATGCACGGCGGCATTGCGCAGCAAGTGCTCGAAGGGTCCGATCATCCGCTCCAGGATGCCGCGGTCCAGTTCGACGTCGCCGCCGCCGATGTCCAGCGCCAGCGCCTTGCCGGTTTCATTGCCCAACTGCCGCACCAGATGCTGCAAGCGCTGCTCCAGGCTCCTGAACTTGACCATGCGGGTGTACATCAGCTCCTGCTGCAACTCGCGCGTGAGGCGCCCTTGCCGCCGCAAGCCTTCCTGCGTCTTGCCGGCCGAATCGATCAGCTGTTTTTGCAGTGACGCCGCATCGTTGACGCTCTCGGCCATCATGCGCGTGAGTTCCTGCAAGTAGGTGAAGCGATCCAGCTCCAGCGGGTCGAAACGCACGCTCTCGCCGCCGGCATGATGGGAAGCCTCGATCTGGATCTCCGCCTGGATTTCCACATCGCGCAACTGGGCCGACAACTTGGCGATATTCTCCGCCAGTTCGCGTGCGCCCTTATGCAAGGCATCGACTTCGTTTTCCAGCTGCGAGCGCGCGATGGACACTTCACCGACCTGGTTGAGCAACTTGTCGAGCACGCTGACCTTGATGCGCACCAGCGGCGAAGCCAGCTTGCGTTCGCTTTCGGACAAGCGTTGCAGCGGCGCGGATGCGCCATCGACGGCGCCCAGCGCGCCCAGTTGCTCCAGGGCTTCGAACTGCTTGAGCGCCTGGTCGTACAGCACCAGCAAGCCGGCCACGGCATCCGGCCCGTCTTGCTGGCGCAGCATGCGCTGCACGCCGCTTTCCAGCTCATGCATCAGTTGCCCCAGGCGCAAGGCGCCGGCCATGCGCGCGCTGCCCTTGACGGTATGCAGCGGCCGCTGCAATTCGGAAATGGCCGCGCGATCGGAAGCGTCGCGCTGGAAGCGCTGCAATCCCTCGCCCACCGCCGCCAGCAGATCCTGCCCCTCTTCCAGGAAGACCGGCAGCAGGTCGTGGTCGATTTCGTCGCGCAACTCGCCGGCCGCGTCGGCAAGCGGGAGCGGGGCCGCCGCCGCACCGGGGGAAGGGCCGGCTGCCGGCGCGGCATTGGCGCGCGGCTGGCGCACATGCTGCAACAGTGCCGACAAGGCTTCGCTCTCCCGCGCCGGCGCCGGCGGCAGGTCGCCCTGCCGGTACTGCTCCTGCATGGCCTCCATGGCATCGACCGCACGCTCCACGGTCGCCAGCTGGTCGCCGTCGAGCCCGCCGGCCGCCGCCTTGACCTGCTCCAGCAAGTCATCCAGCAAGGCGGCCAACTGCTGCATGCCGGCAAACCCGGCCGTGGCGCTGCAGCCGCGCAAGGTATGGACGGCGCGCATGAACAAGGGCGGCGCCGGCGCAATCAGGCCGCTGTTTGCCTTGGCGCGCCAACTGCTGCCATGCTGGCGCAGGGTCTTGAACAACTGGCGGGCCTCGTTCAGATAGATGTCGCGCAACTGGGGATCGACAGTGGCGGCATTGACTGCATCGGATGATCGGGCAACGGCGGGAGCGGCTGCCGGCGGGTTATCGGCCGCCGTATCGGCCGGCGTTTGCCGCAAGGCGGGGACAACCGGGTTTTCGCGCTCCGGCGGCTGCGCTGCCGCCACGCCATTGCGCAAGGCCAGGGCCGCGGCCACCAGCGACGGCGCGGTGCGGCACGAGCCGCCTTGCGTGGCGAGGTCCCCGATCCATTCCTCCAGCAACAGCCGGCTGTTTTCCAGGAACGTCAGTACCGGCGGCGCCAGCACGGCGCGCCCGGCCGTGCGCGCTTGGGCGAGGCAGGCATTGAGCAGTTTCTCCACCGCATGCGCGGCATCGGCAAGCGCCGCCAGCCCGACCATGCGCCCGCTGCCCTTGAAGGTATGAAAGCAACGGCGCACGCTGGCCAGCAATTCCGGATCGGCGAGCCCATCTGCAAGCCTGGGCAGCTCCTCGCGCAAACTGCCGAGCATCTGGTGCGCCTCGGTCAGGAATACGTCCATCATCTCCGGGTCGCGCTCCTGCGGCTGCCACTGGCCAAGGGCGTCCTGCGCGAAATGGCCCGAGGCTGGCGCTGCCGTCGCATCGGCCGGCACAGGCGCGTCGCCGTCCTGGTCGAGCGCGCGCCGGATGTCGGCCAGCAGCGCCGGATCGGCCGGCGCCGCCAACGCCCGGCCCTGGCGTTTGTCCCAGCGGTTGAAAGGAGATCGGCAAGCCTGCTCAAGCAATTGCCCCAGGCGGGCGATGTCGCGCACCAGCGCCGCGCGCCATGCATCGCCGCGTCGCTGCGCCTGCAAGTCCGCGCCGGCGGCAGGCAGGCGCAAGGTACCGGGCAAGCGGGCGGCGGCCTGGACGCGCAAGGTCCTGGCCAGTTCGCGTATCTCGGCCGACCGCAGTTGTGCCGCCAGCCCCTCGATCTTGGCAAAAGCGATGTCGATGTCCGCCGCCGACAGTACCGGCGCCCGGCCCGGCCCGGCCGGCGACCACAACGCCTCCAGCGCCTGCTCGATGCCGGCGAGCTTGCCTTGTATTTTCCGCTCCACCACACCGTCCATGCGGCGCGCCATGTCTGCGCGCAATTCGCGCGAGAACCAGGGAAAGGGTTCGGGCTCGACATCCCCATGGGCAAGCATGGCAAGATGGTCGACGATGCAATCGACCTGCCTGCTGAAGTCCTCTTCGCTGTAGAGACGGCGGCGCAGGCATTCGTCGAAGAAGATCAGGCAACTGCTCACCTCGCGGTCGCGGCCATCGGCCCGCTGCGACATCGCCAGGTCCAGTGCCAGGCGGCCCAACGCGTCCAGGAAACCCGACATGCCCGGCGCGCGCAGGCGCGGCCAGATCCTGCGGCTGACCGCGCCTGCGCGCAATACGATTTCGCACCATTCCCAGGCGGCGTCGATACGTCCGGCGGCGGCGCCAATGCCGACGCAACGGTCCCACGCGACCAGCAAGTCGGCTGCCAGCAGCATCAGCCTGAGCATCTGTTGCGACTCGTCGCCCGGCCGCGGCTTATAGAGCGCCTGTTCATCCGCCATGGCCTGCAGGAAGGCGATGCGGCGCGAGACAAAGGCGGTGCGCGCGGCAAGGCTGGAGGGATCGACGGTCGTTGCCGCCAGCAAAGCGGCCAGCGATGACAGCACCGACAGCGCGTGCGCATCCAGCGGCTGGATGCCGGCGGCGATACGGCCGACGAATGCCTGCGCCGGCGCCAGTTCGGGCAGGCCGGACAAGGCGGCCGCCATCGCCCGCACGGCAGCCAAGGCGGCGTCGACACCGCGGTCGGCTTCGAGTTCAGCCAAGGCATGCGCAAAAGCCGCGCTGCGTTCCCTGTCGCTGCCGGGAGGCGCGGGCTTGGCAACGTCTGCGTCTGCGTCTGCGTCTGCGTCTGCGTCTGCGTCTGCGGCCGCATCGTCATGCGCAGGCTGCAGCCGCAGGCTGGCCGTCAGCAACGGCCAGTCGCAGATATCGCTGCTGCCGCCCTTGTCGTACAAGGCATCGAGATAATCGTGCATGCTCCACAGCGCCTGCACGATCGGGGTACTGCCTGCGGGGGGCCAGGCGGATGGGTCTTGTCCGGCACAGCGCAGCAGGCGCGCATGGGCCGTGGCCATCAGCCGCGCCGCGGCATCGGCCCCGGCCAGGGCGAGCACGTGCATCAGTTCGGACAGGCCGGCGGCCGCAAGCGCTGCCTGCTGTGCCGGCGGCGCCTGGCTGGGGGCGCCATCCAGATTGGCGATGAGCTGGTCGAGCGCCTCATGCAGCGCCGCCGCCAGCATCCTCAGGTTGTCCGAGATCTGCGCGCGCGGCTGCAGCCTTGCAGCCGGGGTAGCGGAGATGGCCATGGCGGCCTCCATCGATGACATTGCGGCAGGCAAAAGGTCAGGACACGGTCACGCGGAAGCGCGACACCGAGCTTTCCAGCTCCCGGGCCGCATCCCACAGCTCGTGATACAAGGTGGTCACCTGCTCGCGGCTCTGCTCGATGATTTCGTTTTCGGTGAGGATGCTCTGGATATTCTGCGCCACGCCATTGGCCGAGATCGCCTGCTGTTCGGTCGACAGCGACATGCCCTGGATCAGTTCGGCCAGCTGGTTGGACACGCTGCGGATATCCGACAGCGCGGCGCCGGCGGCATCGGAGAGCACCGCCCCCTCCACCACGCCGGCGGTGGATTTCTCCATCGCCGCCACGGCGTCGTGGGTATCGGTCTGGATCATGCGCACCAGGGCGCCGATTTCGCGCGTGGCGGCGCTGGAGCGCTCGGCCAGGCGCTGCACCTCTTCGGCCACCACCGAGAAACCGCGCCCGGCCTCGCCGGCCGATGCGGCCTGGATGGCGGCATTGAGCGCCAGCACGTTGGTCTGTTCGGTAATGTCGGAAATCAGTTCGGTGATCTCGCCGATGACCTGCGAAGACTCGCCCAGTCGCTTGATGCGCTTGGAGGTTTCCTGGATCTGTTCGCGGATCTCGTTCATCGCCTTGACCGCATCCTCCACCGCCTTGGCCCCGCGCTCGGCCACCACCACCGAATGGCGGGCCACATCGGCCGATTCGCTGGCGGAAACCGAGACGTCGGTGATCTGCATCGACATCTCCAGCATGGATTGCCCGGTCTCCTGGATGCGCCGCGCCTGCATGCGGGCCGCGTTGGCCAGTTCGGTGGTGGTGCTGCGCACATGGTCGGAGGATGCCGCCACCTTCGATGCCATCTGCGTGACCTGCCCCACCAGGCCGCGCAGCGCCTCCACGGTGTAGTTGACGGAGTCGGCGATGGCGCCGGTGATGTCTTCCGATACGGTGGTATGCACCGTCAGGTCGCCGTCGGCGACTTTCTGCAATTCATTCATCAGGCGCAGGATGGCCGCCTGGTTGGCGACATTGGTGCGCATGGCCTTTTCTTCCTGCTGCTGCGCCAGCAGGCGTTGCGCCTCGGCTTCCTGGCGCCGCGCTTCGGCGTCGGCGGCATTGTTGCGGCTGTTTTGCAGTTGCACCAGCGCGATGCCGATGGCGCTGATCAGTGCGCAGACCATCGCCGCCAGCATGGCCCAGAAGGTCCAGCCGCGCGACTCCTGGACGATGCGATAGTCGGTCTGCAATACGGTCAGGTGATTTTTCAGCAGCTCGTTCTCAAGAAAAACCAGTTGCTCGGATTGCTTGGCGGCGATGAAATTCTGCAGGTTGCCCAGGATGCCGGCCACCTGCGGCTGGTATTCGCCGAAGACCCGTTCCAGTTCGACCAGCTTGTCGCGCGTTTCCGTGTCCGACACCGGCTTGAGCCGCAACAGTTCGCTGCCGTTCAGGAAGCCGTCGATGATGTCGTGGAAGGTATTGACGTCCTTGCCGAGCAGGAAGGCGGTTTCGGGGTTGACGCCTTCCGAGGTCAGGAATTCGTTGGCGCTGCGCCCCAGGCGCAGCGTCAGCAGCACCAGTTGCCCGGCCGCGTTCATCTCGCGCGGGCTGGCCGAGCCTTGCGAGTACAGCATGGAAATCTGCTCGCTCAGGTCGAGCATGGTCGGCAGCAGGAGGTTGAGGCGCTTGAGGGTGACGCCGAATCCGGTGAGCTCCTTTTCCAGCCTGAGAATGGTTTCCGACGCGCGGTTGGTGTGCTCCCAGATCTTTTGCACATCGCCCAGCACCGGCTTCATCGCGGCATCGGGAAGGCTGATCCGGTAGCCCTGATAAGTGCCGCCGGCCGTCAGCAGGCCCAGGTCACGGTTGAATTCGTTACGGCTTTCGGCAAGCTGGGCAAACGCTTCCTTGTTGCCCTGGATGGCATTCGGCACGGCCTTGCCGATGCGCTGCGAATGCATGACCAGGTCGGAGGCGATGTGCGTCTGCAAGGTGGCATGGATATAGTTGCGCGAGCCTTGCCACAGGAAAAAGAAGGTGCTGGCCAGCGACAAGGCGAGAATGCCCAGCAGGATGCGGGTCTGCTTGCGCAGCGAGAAACGGTTGATGAAGGGCAGCCGGGTCAGGCGCGATGCTGACGCGGCGGGACTCCCCTGCCCTTTCTCGGCTGCATGTCTTTGCTTTTTTGGCAGACGCGGCAAACTCAGTGCCATGACTGGTGCTCCTTTGTAATGTCAGATCGGCATACCCCTTGCCGCGGCCATTGCGCCGCCGGCCCCTCGCCGTACTACCGGCCGATATGCAAGAAAGCGGCCTCTTTCAGCAGCGCGGCCAGGCCGATTTCACGCCACTCGGTCCCGGCCTTGTCTTTATAACGCCCAATAACTCCAATTAATTCGTTTTCATCGTCGTAATTATTCGATATTTGTGTCATTTCGGAGATATGCCGCAAGCCCAGCACGGAGGACAACAGCAAACCGCAGTTGGGCGCCAGCGCAGGAGAAAACACCAGCACGCGGCTATCGCGCTCGCGCGCCTGGGCTTCGTACCCGCTCAACACGGCAAGATCGACAATGCCGACCAGATTGCCGCGGAGATTGACCAGGCCGAGATACCAGGGCTGCGTCAAGGGCACCCGCACCGGCGCGGGCAGGCTGGACAACGGCAGGATTTCTCCGGCATCGGCCAGGCGGATGAGGCAATGGGCCGTTCCGATCGTCACGGCCAGGCGACGGGCCTGCAACTCCTCGCTGCTGGCCGCTTCCATGCGGGCCAGCAGCGAGGCCTGGAAGGCCTGCAGCCCGCCCTCCTTCCTGCCGGCGTCGGTCAGGCTCCGTACCGGCGGGGCGTCGCCGGCAGCGGCCGGCGGCTGGCGCGCGCCCGCTGCATCGGGATGGGTATTGTCTTGCCCCGCTGTCATTCGATGGCGCCGATCTTCGCCAATAGCTCGTCCGGGTCGACCGGTTTGACGATGTAGTCGCAAGCCCCCTGGCACAGCGCCCAGATGCGGTCGGTTTCCTGGGCCTTGACGCTGCACATCACGATCGGCAGATCCTTCAGGCTGGGGTCGCGCGCAATCTGGCGCGTGACCTGGTAGCCGTTCTTCCCGGGCATGACAACGTCGAGCAACACCAGTTGCGGCTTGTCTTCGCGGATCTTTTGCAGGGCATCTTCGCCGCTGTCGGCCATGGCAACGGAAAAGCCGTTCTTTTCGAGAATGTTGGCCAACACGTATCGGTCAGTCGGCGAATCATCGACCACGAGTACCTTTTTTATTCTCATGCTTCCCCCTTGCTCCGAAATGACAACCCAGCTCAGGCGCCGTCAACGCCATCGACATGCGCCCTGACGACTTGCAGCAATCCCTCTTCGGAAAACGGCTTGGCCAGATAACCGTCGGCACCGGCCATGGCGCAGCGCGCCTGGTCGAACAGCCCGGCCGCATCGGACAGCATGACGATGGGCAAACCGGCATGCCGCTCATTGCGGCGAACCAGCATGCAGGCGCTCAGGCCATCCAGGCGCGCCAGGGCCACGCCGCACATGAGCATATCGGGCGCCTCCCGCTCCAGCAGGGCCAGCGCCTCGATGCCGTCGACGGCCGGCAATACCTGGTAGCCGGCGGCGGCCAGCACTTGTCCGGCGGTGTCGCGCACGGCCGGACTATCGTCGGCAAGCAGGATTTTCTTCGCGGGCTGGGGCCGGGACGCCATGTCTTTCTTCCACATCGTTGGAGCTTATCGGGCCACTTTAGCAAATGCCAGCCCCATCTAGCACCGAAACAGCAGCAACTTCGCTGCTTTATTGAAAACACTGGAATGATGCCTACCAGCAAATTCAGTTTCCATAAAAACAAGTTTGATGCGGAAAATGGCGGCCCCCGGAACCGACAGCGATTGCCGGCAGGGAAATGGCTGGCGGCAGCGCCGGCAAATGCGCCGCGACAAGTCCGCCGGGAGCGCTTCCAACAGAAAATTGCGCCTGCGCCTGATCCTGGTCAAACGCGCGAAAAGAAGGGAATAGGGAAATGCCTGCGGCGGCAGGCGTAGACAAACAGGCCGCCGCATGGAGGAGGGAAAATGTTCAGATCTCGACCATTTCGAAATCTTCCTTGCGCGCGCCGCACTCGGGACAGGTCCAATTGATGGGGACGTCTTCCCAGCGGGTGCCAGGAGCGATTCCCTCTTCCGGCAGGCCTGCCTCCTCGTCGTAGATCCAACCACAGATCAGGCACATCCAGGTTTTGAATTCGGTTTGGCTGCTTTGGCTGCTTTGGCTATCTGTCACGGCTGACTATCCCTCAAATCAATTCAAGTAAAATGCTTGAAACCCGCTTCATCGGGAAACCCCGGCAAGCCGCGAAACGGCAGCCATGAAAAGTCAAACAGCCGCTCTGCGAAAGCTTGATGAAACGAGTTCCAAACACGCTATCTTAATCTACTCGACGTGCAAAACCAAACCTCCCCTCTCATCCTGACCTTCGGCGCCGCCGATCCGGTCGGCGCCACAGGCATCCAGGCCGATCTCGCCACATTCGCAGCCATGGGCTGCCATGGCCTGTCGGTCGTGACCGCTCTGCTTATCGGGGATACCGCCCGCGTGGAAGACGCGCAGATCATCGAAGTCGACTGGGTGGCGGACCAGGCGCGCGTCATCCTCGAAGACATGCCGGTGGCCGCCTTCAAGGTCGGCGCCGTGGGCAGCATCGAGAACATCTCGGCTATTGCCGAGATCGTCTCGGACTATCCCGACGTGCCGCTGATCCTCGATCCCTTCATCTCTTCCCTGTCCAACCTGGAGGAGGAAGAAGAGCGCCTCATCGCCATTCGCGAACTGCTGGTGCCGCAGACCACGCTGATGCTGGCCTCCGCTGCCGAACTGGCGCGGCTGGCCGAGACCTGGCGCGAACCCGTGCCCGGCGAAGCGCTGATGCTCGATGCCATGCGCATCATCGAAATGGGGTGCGAATACCTGTTCGTCACCAACACGCAAACCGATCTGCAAGAGATCGGCAATACCCTCTTCGACGAGTCCGGCCTGGTGCGCCAGGATGCCTGGCAGCGCCTGCCGGGCTCCTTCACCGGCGCCGGCTCCACGTTGTCGGCCGCGATTGCGGCGATGCTGGCCAATGGCCTGGAAATCCCCGAGGCGGTCACCGAAGCCCAGGAGTTCACCCTGGCCGCGCTGGCCAACGCGCAACGCTTCGGCATGGGCAAGCTGGTGCCGGACCGTTACTTCTGGGCACGCGAAGCGGAAGATCCCGGCCACCCCGGCTAACGTATTTGCAGTTGAGAATTTAAGTATTTGAATCGGTAAGGAATATGTCCAAGTCCAGCAATGAATCCCTGTTCGCCCGCGCCCAGAAAACCACGCCGGGCGGCGTCAATTCCCCGGTGCGCGCCTTCCGTTCGGTGGGCGGCACGCCGCGCTTCATCGAACGCGCCGACGGCCCCTATTTCTGGGATGCCGAAGGCCGCCGCTACATCGACTACATCGGCTCCTGGGGCCCGGCCATCGTCGGCCATGCCCATCCCGATGTGATCAAGGCGGTGACCGATGCGGCCGCGCGCGGCCTGTCCTTCGGCGCGCCGACCGAGGCCGAAATCGAGATGGCCGAAGAGATCATCAAGCTGGTGCCGTCGATCGAGCAGATCCGTCTGGTTTCCAGCGGCACCGAGGCCACCATGAGCGCGCTGCGCCTGGCGCGCGGCGCCACCGGCCGCGACAAGATCGTGAAGTTCGAAGGCTGCTACCACGGCCACGGCGACTCGCTGCTGGTCAAGGCCGGCAGCGGCTTGCTGACCTTCGGCAACCCGACCTCGGCGGGCGTGCCGGAAGATTTCGCCAAGCACACGCTGGTGCTGGACTACAACAACACCGCGCAACTGGAAGAGGCCTTCAAGACCGCCGGCAACGAGATCGCCTGCGTGATCGTGGAACCGGTGGCCGGCAACATGAACCTGGTGCGCGCCAGCGACGAATTCCTGCAGGCGATGCGCCGCCTGTGCACCGAGTACGGCGCCATCCTGATTTTCGATGAAGTGATGTCAGGCTTTCGCGTGGCGCTGGGTGGGGCGCAGGAACTCAACGGCATCACCCCCGACCTGACCGCGCTGGGCAAGGTGATCGGCGGCGGCCTGCCGGTGGCGGCCTTCGGCGGCCGCGCCGATATCATGAAGCACCTGGCGCCGCTGGGCGGCGTCTACCAGGCCGGCACGCTCTCGGGCAACCCGGTGACCGTGGCGGCCGGCATGGCCACGCTGAAGATCATCCAGCAACCGGGCTTCTACGCCCGGCTGGGCCAGCAGACCAGGAAGCTGGCCGACGGCCTGGCAGCGGCGGCCGGCAATGCCGGCGTGACCTTCGCCGCCGACGCCATCGGCGGCATGTTCGGCCTGTATTTCGCGGCATCGGTGCCGGACAGCTATGCCGCAGTGATGAAGGGCGACAAGGAAAGCTTCAACCGCTTCTTCCACAAGATGCTGGACGCCGGGGTCTACTTCGCGCCCTCGGCATTCGAAGCAGGCTTCGTCTCCGCGCAGCACGACGATGCGGTGATCGACGCCACCATCGCGGCCGCGTCCAAGGCGTTTGCCGAACTGGGCTGAAACGCAAAGGCTGCTGGCGCATGCCGCAGCCTTTTCTTTCCGACAATAAAAAAGGACGCCGAGGCGTCCTTTTTTATTCGGTAAAACCTTGTGTCCGGTAAAACTTTTCCCCGGATCAGGCCGAGAACGACGAGCCGCAACCGCAAGTGGTCGTGGCATTCGGGTTCTTGATCACGAACTGCGCGCCTTCCAGGTCGTCCTTGTAGTCGATCTCGGCGCCGACCAGGTATTGGTAGCTCATCGAGTCGATCAACAGCTGCACGCCGTTCTTGGACATGGTGGTGTCATCTTCGTTGACGATTTCATCGAAGGTGAAACCATACTGGAAACCCGAGCAGCCGCCACCCTGCACGAATACGCGCAGTTTCAGGTCGGGGTTGCCCTCTTCTTCGATCAGCTGGGCCACCTTGGCGGCGGCGCTGTCGCTGAAGTTGATCGGGGTCGGGATATCGGTTTGTTGCAGTTCGGCTACGGCATTCATGTTGGGCTCCTGCTTGGCTTGGGCGGACAATGACTCATTATAAGCGCTTGCGGATTTTCATGCTTCGGACGACGCGGCCAGCTTCAGCAGCGGCGTTTCTTCCGCCTGGTCATGGCTGAGCTTGCCGGAAACCAGCGCGCCGCCATGCATTTCCAGCGCCTTGTAATAGACATTCCCAGTAATGCGGGCTTTGGGCTGCAATTCAAGCAGTTCGGTCGAATAAACGTCGCCGACGATCTCGCCATTGACGATCAGGTGCGCGGCGCGCACCTCGCCGACCACCTTGGCATGCTCGGAAATGACCAGCACGCTGGATTGGCCGCTCTCGCCGCTGATGTTGCCATTGATATGGCCGTCGATGCGCAGGCCGCCCTTGAAGCCGACCTCGCCCTTGATGCTGGTCGACATGCCGATCAGGCTGTCAATCGTGCTTTTGGTCTTGCGTCCGAACATGAAATCACCTCACAGGTCTACCGACTGCTGGGCGCGCACCTGGCCGCGGTCGAGAACACGAACTGCAACCGCTTTAATGGTCGCTCCCTCCGGCACATTCAACACGCCTTCAACCCGCTGGTAGTACTTGAATGCGAGCCTGTAACGCGCCAGGTCGGTCGAATTGGATTCCGGAAAATTGATAATAGCACTCTTGCCCGCCTGCCAAATCGTGATACTGAGCTGTAAATTCCCGGCAAATTGCTGGGTACCGCCCCCGCCTTGCATGACCAGGACCCGGTAGCGCAACTGACTGGGGCCGGCCAGTTCGGCCTTGAAGCGCTGGATGGTGATCCCCGGCGCGCCGAGGTTGGTCGGCAACAGGCTGTCGAAAAAGGCAAGATCCTCTTTCTGGCGGTTGTTTTCCGCTTCCAGGTTCTTCACCTGGTTCGCCAGTTGCGCCTGGGCGGCCTGGGCGATCTTCAGCTCGTTCTGCGAGGCGTTCGAGGCGGTCTGCAGCCGCTCGTTTTCCGCCGACAGTTTTTTGACCTGCACCGACAGCTCCGCCAACTGCTCGCCGGCATCGCTCTGGATCCCGGGCAGGTTGTTGCGCCCAAGTTCATAAGTCCATACTGCCAACGCTACCCCGCCCCCCAGCACAACCGCCCACAACAGGGCCTGCAGCGGCCACGGCAGATGGCGCTTGATGGTCATCTTCGGCGCGGAAATCGTCAGGCGCCGTTGCCATAACCTGTACTTCACGGCAGGACGGGCACTTGCAACAGACCGGTGGTTTCTTCCAGGCCGAACATCAGGTTCATGCACTGCACCGCCTGGCCGGAGGCGCCCTTGACCAGGTTATCCTGCACCACCAGCACCACCACGGTGTCGCCATTGTCCGGACGATGCACGGCCAGGCGCAGCATGTTGGAAGCGCGCGTGGTGCGGGTTTCCGGATGCGAACCGAACGGCATCACGTCGACGAACGGCTCGTTCTTGTATGCGTCTTCGAACAGGGCCTGCAGCGCGGCATTGTCGATATCCTTGGTCAGGCGCGCATACAGCGTGGAATGCATGCCGCGGATCATCGGTACCAGGTGCGGCGTGAACAGCAGGCCGACCTTTTCGCTGGTCAATTTAGAGAGACGCTCGATGGTTTCCGGCGAATGGCGATGGCCGGATACGCCGTAGGCCTTGAAATTGTCGGAGGCTTCCGAGAACAGCAGCGACAGCTCGGCCTTGCGTCCCGCGCCGGACACGCCGGACTTGCAGTCGGCGATCAGGTGCGAGGCATCGATCACGCCGGCCTTCAACAGCGGCGCGAAACCCAATTGCATGGTGGTCGGATAGCAGCCCGGATTGCCCACCACGCGCGCGCTGCGGATCTGTTCGCGGTTGAGCTCCGGCAGGCCGTAGGCGGCTTCCTTCAACAGCTCGGTGCAGCTGTGCGGCAGCTTGTACCATTTTTCAAAGGCGGCCACATCCTGCAGGCGGAAATCGGCGGCGAGGTCGATCACCTTCACGCCCGCAGCCACCAGCTCAGGCGCCTGGGCCATGGCCACGCCGTGCGGGGTGGCGAAGAAGACCACGTCGCAATCGGTCAGGCGGGCCTTGTCCGGCGAAGAAAACGCCACGTCGACGCGGCCGCGCAGGGACGGATACATTTCCGCCACCGGCATGCCGTCTTCCTTGCGCGAGGTCACGGCCTGCACGCGGGCTTGCGGATGGCTTGCGAAAATACGCAGCAATTCGACGCCGGTGTAACCGGTTCCGCCGACGATACCTACCTTGATCATGTCTTGTCCTTGCGAAAAAAGGCGAACAGAAAGCTTCGCGGAAGCAAAGTTTCCCAAACTTTTTCATTCTAGCAGGAGAATATTTCCCGCTGATTTCTGTTGGGGAAGTTATTTCACCGGCAATCCTCAAAAATCCCGCCATGCGGGAACCGCGGCGACGCCCGGCAAACCGCACTCGCGCGCGGCCCGACAGCATGCCAAACCGCGCAAAAAGCAAAAAGCCGCCAGCAAATGCCGGCGGCTTTCTGTGATGCGAGAAACGATTAACGCTTCGAGAATTGCTTTGCGCGACGTGCCTTGCGCAGACCAACCTTCTTACGTTCGACTTCACGCGCGTCACGGGTGACGTAGCCTGCGTTCGACAGGGCTGGCTTCAGGCCTGCGTCGTAGTCGATCAGGGCGCGGGTGATGCCGTGGCGCACTGCGCCGGCCTGGCCGGACTCGCCGCCGCCGTGCACGTTGACCATGATGTCAAAACGCTCGACGTTGCCGGTCAGTTCCAGCGGCTGACGGATCACCATCAGGCCGGTTTCGCGGGAGAAGTATTCAGCGGCGGGCTTGCCGTTGACGACGATGTTGCCAGAGCCTGCCTTGATGAAAACACGAGCCACAGCACTCTTGCGACGGCCGGTTCCGTAATTGTAGTTACCGATCATGTCTGTTCCTTAGAGCGCGAGGGGTTTCGGTTGCTGGGCGGAGTGCGGATGGTTGCCATCTGCATACACCTTCAGCTTCTTGATCATGGCATAGCCCAGCGGGCCCTTGGGCAGCATGCCCTTGACAGCCTTCTCCAGCGCGCGGCCGGGGAAACGCTGTTGCATCTTCAGGAAGTTGGTTTCGTAGATGCCGCCCGGATAGCCGCTGTGACGGAAATACGTCTTTTCAGTAGCCTTGGTGCCGGTGACGCGCAACTTGCCAGCGTTGATCACGACGATGAAATCGCCGGTGTCGACGTGGGGGGTAAATTCCGGTTTGTGCTTGCCGCGCAGTCGGAGTGCCACTTCGCTGGCAACACGTCCGAGGACCAAGTCCGTCGCGTCAATCACGAACCACTCGCGCTGAACCTCATGGGCTTTAGCGGAAAAGGTCTTCATGTTTGACTTCCTAAATGAAAAAATAACGCTCAAAGTGGCGGTTCCGTTCGTCCGTGCCGGCCGTGCCTAGATGTATCTAGACGGGCCTTCACGCCTGGCGGACTCATCCTTTTATCTTCCCGAGCGCATGGGAAAGCCGAGAATTATAGCCTTTTCAAAGACTTAGCGTCAAAAGGTTTGACGGCTTTTGTCGCATTCCGTGGCGCCGGGGCATGGGACGGGCCGCGCACGCGCCTTTTACGATGGCAAACAGGCAAGTTTTCCGGCAGTCCCGGCCGGGATCGCGGAAAAACGGACAAAAAAAACCCGGAAACAGTGGTTCCGGGTTCAATCCACACCAATGAGGAGGGTGGAGGAGACATCGTTACGTGCTGCAAATACATCCGTTGAAACCAATATAGCAAAGCGAATTGTGCATTGCAATATGCGTCCGGATATTTTTTCAAAAACCTTTAAAAGGCACGCCATTGTTGGGGTTATGCGACTCGACCAGGCTTGGAATAGAATAACAAACAGGCAATTTTCCCGCATCGCAAAATGACATATCCGGGCGCAACTGCGCGCCCGTGCATCGCCACGGCAGCGGCCCTGCCCGCCAAAAGCTACAATACGCAGCTCTTTCAACCAATTTGGACTACACGATGGAATGCACAGTGCGCTGGACCGGATTGTCCGGCATGACCTTTACGGCGGAAACAGGTTCGGGACATCTGGTCACCATGGACGGCGCGCCCGACGGCGGCGGCCGCAACCTGGCCCCGCGCCCGATGGAAGTGGTGCTGGCCGGCACCGGCGGCTGCACCGCCTATGACGTGGTGGTGATCCTGCGCAAGAGCGGCCAGGATGTGCGCGGCTGCGACGTCACGCTCAAGTCCGAGCGCGCCGAGACCGACCCGAAAGTGTTCACCAAGATCCACTTCCACTTCACCGTGCGCGGCCGCAATCTCAAGCCCAACGTGGTCGAACGCGCCATCAAGCTGTCCCACGAAAAATACTGCTCGGCCTCGATCATGCTGGAAAAGACCGCGGAGCTGACTCACTCCTTCGAGATCGTCGACGACCTCGCCGAGGCCGCGCCGGCGCTGGGCCAGCAGCAGTAAACAAGGAGCACGACAAAAAAACGCCGCACGGCTTGCGCCGGTGCGGCGTTTTTTTACATTCGGGGCAGCTCAGACGTAGTAAGCCACGCCCGTCATCACTTTCGACATCGCCTTCATCAATCCCTTGACGGGCGCCGGCATCTCGGCCGCGCCCAGCGCCTTCGCCGCCTGGCCGTGCTCGACCTCATCGATGCGCATCTGCTCGACGATGGCGCGCGACTTGTTGTCCTGCGCCGGCAGCTTTTCCAGGTGGCTCAACAGGTGCAATTCAACCTGGCGCTCGGTCTCGGCCACAAAGCCGAGGTTGCGCGCATCGCCCACCCGGGACGCGATGGTGCCCAGCACGTAGGAACCGGCATACCAGAGCGGATTCAACAGGCTGGTGCGCGAACCCAGCTCGCGCAAGCGCTCGGCGGTCCAGGCCAGGTGATCCTCCTCTTCGATGCCGGCATGTTCGAAGGCCTGCCGGATCTCGCGCTTCTGGGCGAATCGCCCCTGCGCGTCGTACAGCGCCTGGGCGCATACCTCGCCGACATGGTTGACCCGCATCAGGCCGGCCGCATGCCGCTTCTCGGCCTCATCCATCACGCCATCGGCCAGGCCGCGCCCGGGATTGGGCCGGCTTTCGGAGACCACGCCGCTGACCACGCGCAGCGCTTTATCGAGATCGGTAATCAGTCGGTCGACGAATTGCATGCGTAACCTTTCAAATGCTGGCTCAGGCCATCTTCCAGTTGATCTGCTCGCCGGCCGACAGCGGCACCACGGTGGTATCGCCCATCGGCAATTCGGCCGGGATGGTCCAGCTGTCGCGCTTGAGGGTGACGGTGCCCTGGTTGCGCGGCAAGCCGTAGAAGGCCGGGCCGTTGAAGCTGGCAAAGGCTTCGAACTTGTCCAGCGCGCCGGCCTGGTCGAAGGCTTGCGCGTACAGTTCCAGCGCGTGCAGCGCGGTGTAGCAGCCGGCACAGCCGCAGGCATGCTCCTTCAACCCCTTGGCGTGCGGCGCCGAGTCGGTGCCGAGGAAGAACTTGTCGTTGCCGGAAGTGGCCGCGGCCACCAGCGCCTGGCGGTGGGTCTCGCGCTTCAATACCGGCAGGCAGTAGTAATGCGGGCGGATGCCGCCCTTGAAGATCTCGTTGCGGTTGAACAGCAGGTGGTGCGCGGTGATGGTTGCGGCGGTCGGGCCCTCGCCGGCCAGCACGTAGTCGGCGGCTTCCTTGGTAGTGATGTGCTCGAACACCACTTTCAGCTCAGGCATGGCCTGGCGCAAGGGCTTCATGATGCGCTCGATGAACACCGCTTCGCGGTCGAACAGGTCGATCGCCGGATCGGTGACTTCGCCGTGGACCAGGAACGGCATGTCCAGTTCCTGCAGCACTTCCAGCGTCTTGTAGCACTTGCCGAGGTCGGTCACGCCGGCGTCGGAATTGGTGGTGGCGCCCGCCGGATACAGCTTGACGGCCTTGACGAAGCCGCTGTCCTTGGCGCGACGGATCTCATCAGGCGGGGTATTGTCGGTCAGGTAGAGCACCATCAGCGGCTCGAACTGCATGCCGTCCGGCAGCGCCGCCAGGATGCGCTCGCGGTAGGCCGCGGCCTGCTCGGTGGTGGTGACCGGCGGCTTCAGGTTGGGCATGACGATGGCGCGCGCGAACTGGCGCGCGGTGTGCGGCAACACATCCTTCAGGGTGGCGCCGTCGCGCAGGTGCAGGTGCCAGTCGTCCGGGCGGGTGATGGTCAGTTCATTGCTCATTGGATGTTCTTTCTGGTCTGGAATTGGCGGATGGCGGGCATCCCATGGCCGCGCCCGGCCGTGCGGGCCGGGGCTTCACCATCAAGAGCGATATTCTACCGTAGCCGTCAAGCCCCCAGCCGGCCCGGCGCGCGCCGGTTTGATGCCGGACAAACAAAAAAGGCTGCATCGTCGCCGATGCAGCCTTCTCTCCTTCGGATGCGCCCAAGGGGCGCTACCGGAACCGGATCAGTGGGTGATGATCTTGGCCAGGAAATCGCGCGCGCGTTCCGAACGCGGCGAGGCGAAGAACTCGTCCTTGGCGCAATCTTCCACCACCAGGCCCTTGTCCATGAACACGACGCGGTTGGCGACCTTGCGGGCAAACCCCATTTCGTGGGTCACGACCATCATGGTCATGCCTTCCTGGGCCAGGCCGACCATGACATCCAGCACTTCATTGATCATTTCCGGGTCGAGCGCCGAGGTCGGCTCGTCGAACAGCATGGCGATCGGGTCCATCGACAGCGCGCGGGCAATCGCCACGCGCTGCTGCTGGCCGCCGGACAGCTGGCCGGGGAATTTGTCCTTGTGCGCCAACAGGCCCACGCGGTCGAGATACTTCAGGCCCTTCTCGGTCGCCTCTTCCTTGCTGCGGCCCAGCACCTTGATCTGGCCGATGGTCAGGTTCTCGCGGATGGACAGGTGCGGAAACAGTTCAAAGTTCTGGAACACCATGCCGATGCGCGCGCGCAGCTTGGACAGGTTGGTCTTGGGGTCGCCCACCGAGATGCCGTCCACGGTGATGTCGCCCTTCTGGAACGGCTCCAGGCCGTTGACGGTCTTGATCAGCGTCGACTTGCCCGAACCGGAGGGGCCGCACACCACCACCACGTCGCCCTTTTTCACCGAAGTCGTGCAATCGGTGAGGACCTGGAAGCTGCCATACCACTTGCTGACGTTGTTGAGTTCAATCATTTGTTTCTCCTGGATTTCTGGATTCGTTGGGCGGCCGGCGGGTCATCCGCGCCGCGCCGCCGTCATTGGGCTTAACGGATGATGGCGATCTTCTTCTGGAAGCGTTTGACCAGTTGCGACAGGCCAAAGCTCAGGATGAAGTACACCACTGCCACGAACAGGTACATTTCCACCAGGCGTCCGTCGCGCTGCGCGATCTTGGAAGCGCTGGTGACGAAGTCCGGCACCGAGCCCAGCACATACACCAGCGACACGTCCTGGAACAGGACGATGGTCTGGGTCAGCAGGATCGGCGTCATGTTGCGGAACGCCTGCGGCAGCACCACGTTGCCCATCATCTGCCAGTAGTTCATGCCGATCGCGTAGCCGGCAAACACCTGGCCGCGCGGAATCGACTGGATGCCCGAGCGCATGATTTCGCAGTAATAGGCCGCCTCGAACAGGATGAAGGTGATCAGCGCCGACTGGAATGCGCCGACCCGGATGGGTTCGGACGCGCCGATGATCCACGCCCCGATGAACGGCACCAGGAAGTAGAACCAGAAGATCACCAGCACCAGCGGGATCGAGCGGATCAGGTTGACGTAGGTGGTGGCGATGAACGACAGCGGCTTGTTGCTGGACAGGCGCATCATCGCCAGCAGCGTGCCGATGATGATGCCGCCCAGCATGGCCGAGAAGGTCAGGACAAGCGTGAATTTCAGGCCGGTGGTGAACAGGTAGACCCAGGAACGCTCGATGACGTCGAAGTCGAAATTGCTGAACATGGATCAATGCCCTCCCGCACTGGTGCTACCGCTGGAGATATAGCCAGGGACAGCCGTTACCTTTTCCAACAGGCGCGCCAACAGCAGCGCAATGGCGGAAATGAGGATGTAGATGATGGTTGCGCCGGTCAGCGCCTCGAAGGTCTGGAAGGTGAATTCGCGCATCGAGTAAGTGGCGGCGGTCAGTTCGATCAGGCCGATGGTCAACGCCACCGAGCTGTTCTTGATGATCGCGGCGAATTCGTTGGTCAGCGCCGGGATGATGATGCGAAACGCCATCGGCAGCAGCACGTAACGATAAGTCTGCGCCGGCGTCAGGCCGAGCGCCTGGCCCGCCATGCGCTGGCCGCGCGGCAGCGCCTGGATGCCGGTCGTGACCTGCACCGCGACACGGGCCGAGGTAAAGAAACCCAGCGCCAGGGTGGCGGTGACGAAGGATGCGTCGGGCAGGCCCTTGAGCCAGTCGCCGATCGAGCCGGGCATCAGTTCCGGCATCACGAAATACCAGAGGAACATCTGTACCAGCAAGGGAATGTTGCGGAACAGTTCCACGTAGCCGTTGGCGAGGCGAACCGCCCATGGTTTTGTTGTTGTACGGATGGTGCCGGCGATGGTGCCGAGGATCAGCGCCATGATCCAGGCGGATATCGCTGTCGCGAGGGTCCATTTCAGGCCCGCCATCAGCGTATCGATATAGGGGATGCCGTCGGGAGACATCTCCCAGAAGATTCCCCAGTTCCAGTTGTAATGCATAAGTGGCCTCGTCTCTGTTTCGAGTCAGTCTGTCAGGCGCGATCACCAGGCAAATGCCGCGCCATGGATATTCCGGTCAGTCACCGGCCGCTGTGGATAAAAGCAATTGCACCGCGGCAACCGCCTTTGCCGGCCGGTTAAACAAAACGGGGGACAACGCCCCCGTTTCGTCAAGACGGATTGATTCGTCTTGGGATAAAACGGGTCGCCCCGTTTTATCACTCATTGCCAAAGGCAATCAGCCGATTACTTCTTCTTGGAAGAAGATTGCTTCTGTGCTTCCGGAACGGCCGCATAAGCAGCCGGGTCGCCCGAATCGGTCGGCTTGGCCAGCACAGCTTGCAGCTGCGGGCTCATCGGCACGTTCAGGTTCACGCCCTTGGGCGGAATCGGCGACTGGAACCACTTGGCATAGATCTTCTTGATCTCGTCACCCTTGTAGACCACGGTCAGGGCATCGTCGACCACCTTCTTGAAGGCGACGTCATCCTTCGGCAGGATCAGGCCATAGGGCTCGACCGACAGGGCTTCCGAAGAAACCTGGTAGTCGCCCGGCGCCTTGGAGTTGGCAGCCAGCGAGGACAACAGGATGTCGTCCATCACGAACGCTGCGGCGCGGCCGGTTTCCACCATCAGGAAGGCTTCGGCGTGGTCCTTGGCGGCCAGGATGTTCATGCCCAGGTTACGCTCTGCGTTCAGGGAAGTGATCTGCTTCAGGTTCGAAGTACCCGAGGTCGACACGACGGTCTTGCCCTTCAGGTCGTCCAGGGTCTTCAGGTTGGCTGCCTTCTTCGACAGGAACTTGTTGGCGGTCACGAATTCGGTCACCGAGAAGGACACCTGCTTCTGGCGCTCCATGTTGTTGGTCGCGGAGTCGCACGAGATGTCGGTGGTGCCGTTGGCGATCAGCGGAATACGGGTCGCCGAAGTCACCGGAACCATCTTGATGTTGAGCGACGTCAGGCCCAGCTTCTTCTGGATCGCGGTAGCGGCCTTCAGGCACAGGTCGATCAAGTAGCCCTGGTAGGACTGCTTGTCATCGAGATAGGAGAACGGGATCGAGGAATCGCGCACGCCCAGTGTCAGGGTGCCGGTATCCTTGATCTTCTTCATCCGGCCGGTGAATTCTTCCGCATGGACCGAACCCATCAGAACGCTTGCGCCGACCAACACCCCTGCTAGCTTCAATAACTTCATTGTGTGACCTCCTGGAAAAATTTTTACGTAGTGTACCAAAAGCCCTCTTCCAAAAACAGCCTGAGCAGTCCATGGAGCAAGGCTTAGCGGTCCTGTTGCCATGCCTCTTTTTTATTGTTAAGCCATATCTTCGCAGGCTTTTTTCATCCGCTTGCGGCCGCTGCCGCCAATCGATGGCGGCACGCAACCCATAGCAGTGATCCAGAGCGAGGCATGCGGCGGCGGCATTTTACGACAGATCCCCAACGCCAATCGCCCGCATGCGCCAATATTCCCAATATTCCATTTCCGATGAAGCATCCGTCATCTGCGGCGCTGCAGCGGCCGATTCCCCCTCGGATAGCCGACACATCTTACATGAGCATCCCGCCTGGCCGGTTATGCTTTCGCGGCATCGCCTCCGATTGCCCGCCCAGACCGCCACGATAACCCCTTATGGTCAGCAATATCCATGCCAGAACAACTATTTTGCGATCTTATCCGAGGGGAAGCGGAACGAATCGCGCAGCACATACCCCATCGGCAGCCCCAGCGCCTGCTTGCGCGCTCCCGCCGGCCGCATGAACCAGCGCTGATACATGTCCTGGATCTCGCCATCGAAAATCATGCGCGCCATCTCGCGGTCGACCAGCGCCTTGAAGGCGGCATCGCCCTTGCGCATCATCATTGCATAGGGATCGACCGACAATGCCTCGCCGACGATATCCAAGGCTTCCGGCGTCTTGATTTCGGCGCGGTATGCATACAGCAACACGTCGTCGTCGGCATAGGCGTCGGCGCGCCCCTCCAGCACCAACGCCACGGCTTCCTCGTCCGTGGTCGCCTCGATCCAGCGCATATCGAGCACGCCCGCGGCGTCGCGCGCCTTCACATAGGGCAGGATGGAACTGCCGCGCAGCGTCACCACGCGCTTGCCGCGCATGTCGAGCCACGAGTGGATGCCCGAGTCCTTGCGCACCATCATGCGCGTGGTCGTATAAAAGTGGGGAACGGTGAAATCGAAACGGCTTCTGCGCGAAGCGTTGCTGGTGGTTGTGCCGCACTCGATGTCGGCGGCGCCGCTGGCGATAGCCTCGAAACGGCCATCGATATCGACCTGCTGGAACCTGAGCTGCAGCTGTGGCAGCCGGGCCTCGCGCCGGACGGCATCTGCGATCTTCCGGCAAATCTCGATGGAGTAGCCCACCGGCCCGCCATCGCTGCCGGCCTCGGCGAACGGGAAATGGTTGGCCGGGAAGGCGATCACCATCGTATTGGTGCGCCGGATCTTGTCCAGCGTAGTTTCGGCGTGCGCAAGCAACGGCGCCAGGCACAAGCATGCCAGCACCGCCATTGCCAGTTTCACGCACCGCACGGCATCAGCGCCGCCGGCGCGCACGCGCACACGAACCACGTCTCCTCCCATACCGCTTTTACGCAGCCGACGATCTTATGCTGTCGCCTTGGCCGCCCATACTGTAAATAAAGCCCTATTACGGGTACAAACCCCGCATTTCACGCGCCTGCAGCACGCGTGTGCATGCCACGATGAACGCTGCGGTACGCAGTGACACCTTCTTCTCGTCCGCCAGTTGCCAGACTGCGGCAAAGGCTTCGCGCATGATGCGGGTCAGGCGCAGATTGATCTCGTCCTCGGTCCAGAAGAAGCTGGAGAAATCCTGCACCCATTCGAAGTAGCTCACCGTCACGCCGCCGGCGTTGGCGATCACGTCGGGCACGATCAGCACACCCTTGTCGCGCAGGATATCGTCGGCCGCCGGCGTGGTCGGGCCGTTGGCGCCTTCCAGGATGATCTTGGCCTTGATGTTGTTGGCATTGGCTTCGGTGATTTGCTGTTCCAGTGCGGCAGGCACCAGAATGTCGCAATCCACCGACCAGAATTGGGCGCGGTCGGCAATCTCGTCGGCGCCGGAGAAACCCTTGACGCTGCCGTTTTGCGCGACATAGGTCTGCAGTGCGGCGACATCCAGGCCGCCGGCATTGAACACCGTCGTCACATGATCCTGAACCGCCACCACCTTGGCGCCGGCTTCGGCGAACAGGCGCGCGGCGATGCCGCCGACGTTGCCGAAACCTTGCACGGCGACCTTGGCGTCCTTGATGTCGAGGCCGCGCTTGGCGGCCGCTTCGCAGCCCACCACGAACACGCCGCGACCGGTCGCCTCATGCCGTCCCAGGCTGCCGCCCAGCGAGATCGGCTTGCCGGTGACCACGCCCGAAGAGGTGCTGCCCTGGTTCATGGAATAGGTGTCCATCATCCATGCCATGATCTGCGAATCGGTGTTGACGTCCGGCGCCGGAATGTCCTTGTTGGGGCCGATGATGATGCCGATTTCGCTGGTGTAGCGGCGCGTGACGCGCTGCAGCTCGCCGCGCGAGAGCGTCCTCGGATCGACGCGGATGCCGCCCTTGGCGCCGCCGTAGGGAACGTTCACCGCCGCGTTCTTGACGGTCATCCAGGCCGACAGCGCCATCACTTCCGACAGCGTCACATCCTGGTGGAAACGCACGCCGCCCTTGCCCGGGCCGCGCGAAGTGTTGTGCTGGACGCGATACCCCTCGAAGTGGGCGATGGTGCCGTCGTCGCGCTCGATGGGGACGTCGACCACCAGTATGCGCTTGGGGCGCTTGAGGGTTTCCACCCAGCGCGCCAGCGAGCCCAGGTAGGGCGTCACGCGGTCGATCTGCTCAAGGTAGACGCCCCACGGACCGATGCCGTGCGGGACAAGGTAGGAAGGCACTTCGTGGTTAGGTACGTTCGACATGATGCAATCGCTCCTTTTGTTTGCCGTGCTGTTCAAGACGCTGCAAAGAAATCGAGACCTGCCGAGCATAGTACTCCGCCCCGGCCAACGATCAAGGTGCGCCGCGCTACCCGGCATTGCAAGCCGATGGCGCGGGCATCCTGGCCGGCCGCTCTCGCAGTGCGCAAGCGCCTGAAATCTTCTCCGTCCGAATCAGCGACGCAATCGTAGCCAGCCGGACAATTCAAGGCTAATGCTTTGTGAGCATGCAACTATGCACAGGATGCATAACCAGCGAACATCCCCTGTGATGGCGGGATTGCGGAAGATTGACACCCTCGCCGGGCGGTTTTCGCGGCCCTCGCGCGGCCACTTCGGGCGGGCCTTCCCCAGGCTCAGGATTCGCGCTTTTCGGCATGGCGGGCCGCCTTCGACGCCGCCCTGCCGGAACCGGCCGCGCCCCCCTTCTGGCGTTCGGCCCGCGCCGCATCCTGCTCCACCAGGTATTCCCACAGGCGCGCCACCAGCGCCTTGCCGACGCGCTGCGCGGTAGGCCGTTCGCGGTACAGGCGAATCTCCATCTCCACCTCCCACTCGCCGGCCGGCCCATCGGTGCGCGCCAACTGGCGGTTGCGCACCTCGCGCACCACCGAAGACTCTGGCAGGAAGGCCACGCCATGGCCCTCCAGCGCCATCATCTTGAGGCTTTCCGACATATCGGTCTCGTAGTGCTTGAGCAGGTGCAGCGGACGTTTCACATCCGACATCATCAGCTCCACCATCCGGCCCAGGTAGGCATTGCTGGTGTAGGACAGGAACGGCACCGGCGCCTTGGAGGTGCCGGGAAACAGGTAATCGGGCGTGCCGTTACGGTCGCAGCGCGAATACGGGCGCAGCGTCTCGGTGCCCATGGTCAGCATGTCGTAACGGCTGGCGTCGAGCTGCACCGGCTGGCGCGGATGGTGATAGCACAGCAGCAAGTCGCAACCGCCCTCGACGATGGTCATCACCGCATCATGCACGTTCAGCGCGATCAGGCGCGTGTTGATAGAGCCGAAGCCCGACTCCAGCGAACTGAGCCACTTGGGCATGTAGGTCAGCGAAAGCGTATGCGGCACCGCAAAATCGATGGTGGTCTGGGCCGTCGGGCGCTTGCCGCGCAGCAGGGCACGGGTATTGTTGATCTGCCCCAGCATCTCTACCGCCTGCTCATAGAACACCTCGCCGGCCGCGGTCAGCCTGGTCGGGTAGGAAGTCCGATCGATCAGGTCGGCGCCCAGCCAGGCCTCCAGCGACTGGATACGGCGCGAGAAAGCCGGCTGCGTGACATGCCGCAAATCGGCGGAACGGCTGAAACTGCGGGTTTCAGCCAGGGAGACGAAATCTTCAAGCCATTTGCTTTCCATTGCCCGCCCACTTCTCGTTCTTTTAAGAATTCATGCGAATCGACGAATTGTGCCGCCGCGCCAGTCGCCGCGCAAGCGAACGCTGTAGCGGATAACCCTTAGCCGGGGAAGCGGGAACCGCCTCTCACCTGCTGGCCGTGGGCATCAGCACCGTCGGCTCGTCGCCGGCATCCGCCCCGGGCGCCGGCGATGCGCCCTCGTCATCGGCGCCGGCCTGCTGGCGCAGCCACATCTGGGCGTACAGGCCATTGGCCAGCAACAGCCCGGCGTGCGTGCCGCGCTCGACGATGCGGCCGTGATCCAGCACCAGGATCTGGTGGGCATCCACGATGGTCGACAGGCGGTGCGCGATGACCAGCGTGGTGCGCTCGCGCGCGATCTCCGCCAGTTGCTGCTGGATCGCCTGCTCGGCGCGCGAATCCAGCGCCGATGTCGCTTCGTCGAAGATCAGGATGGCCGGGTCCTTGAGCAGCGTGCGCGCGATCGCCACCCGCTGCTTTTCGCCGCCCGACAGTTTCAGTCCGCGCTCGCCCACCATGGTGGCGTAACCGTCGGGCAGCGATTCGATGAACTCATGGATATACGCCGCCCTGGCCGCCGCCACAATCTGCTCGCGGCTGGCGCCCGGCTTGCCGTAGGCGATGTTGTATTCGATGGTGTCGTTGAACAGCACCGTATCCTGCGGCACGATGCCGATGGCCTGGCGCAGCGAAGCCTGGGTCACCTCGCGCAGGTCCTGGCCGTCGATGCGGATGGCGCCGCGGTCGACGTCGTAGAAGCGGTACAGCAGCCGCGACAGCGTCGACTTGCCCGAACCGCTGTGGCCGACCACCGCGGTCGTGGTGCCGGCCGGCACGGTGAAATCGACATCGAACAGGATCTGGCGCTTGCTCTCGTAGCTGAAATCGACATGCTCGAAACGCAATGCCGCGCCGTGCGTCCTGAGCGGCACGGCAGCGTCGCCGTCGGCCACTTCGCGGTTTTCTTCCAGCAGCGAGAACAGGCGTTCCATGTCCGCCAGGCTCTGCTTGATCTCGCGATACAGCACGCCCAGGAAATTGAGCGGGATGTAGAGCTGGATCATGAAGGCATTGACCAGCACCATGTCGCCCAGCGTCATCGTGCCGTCGATCACGCCCGCCGTGGCGCGCCACAGGATCAGCGTGACCGCGATGGCGATGATGGCCGACTGGCCGGTATTCAACAGCGACAGCGAGCTCTGGGACTTGACCGCGGCGCGCTCGTAACGCTGCAGGCCTTCGTCGTAGCGGCGCGCCTCAAAACTCTCATTGCCGAAATACTTGACCGTCTCGTAGTTGAGCAGCGAATCGATGGCGCGAGTGTTGGCGCGCGAATCCAGGTCGTTCATCGTACGGCGGAAATGCGTGCGCCATTCGGTCACGGTGATGGTGAAAAAGATGTACAGCGCCAACGCGCCGGCCGTGATGACGGAAAACCAGATGTCGTAATGCAGCACCAGGTAGGCCAGCACCAGCAGGATCTCGATGATGGTGGGCAGGATCGAAAACAGCGTGTACGACACCAGGGTGGAAACGCCGCGCGTGCCGCGTTCGATATCGCGCGTCATGCCGCCGGTCTGGCGATTCAGGTGAAAGCGCAGCGACAGCGCGTGCAGGTGCTGGAACACCTGCAAGGCAATCGTGCGCACCGCGCGCTGGGTCACGCGCGCAAACATCAGTTCGCGCAACTCGGTAAAGACCGAAGTCGCCAGCCGCAGCGCGCCGTAAGCGGCCAGCAAACCCAGCGGCAGCACCAGCAAGGCTTGCGGATGCGCAACTGCGGCGCTCATCTGGTCGACCAGTTTCTTCAGGATCAGCGGCACGCCCACGTTGGCCACCTTGGCCCCCACCAGGAAGGCCAGCGCCAGCATGACGCGCCACTTGTAGGTCCACAGATACGGCAACAGCGTCCTGACGATGGCCCAGTCGCTGCGTTGGCGCGGCGCGGCATTGGCTTGCGGGGAGGAGCTATTCGGATAACGGCGCATGTGGTGGCTGGAAAATGGCTGGCGGCAAGGCCCGCTGCGGCGGGGCAACATCCGATAAACTATGGCTCTCGCGCGCCATTGGCGCGACAATGATCCATAAACGATTCATCTGTGCTTTAGTTGTGCTTTACGTGCCGGTTTGACAAGTGAGGACGCCTGCAGCGCGCCTCGCCGTCATCCAGGCGAGCGAAGCTGGAATTATAAGAACCTATTCGGAATCTCGCCGGACTTTACGCTTTCAAGGAAAAAGCAATGACCACACCGCTCAGCACCCGGCTGCCTGCCGGGAAATCCCCGCAACTACGCGTCATGCCCATGCCGGCCGACGCCAACGTGTACGGCGACGTCTTCGGCGGCTGGATCATGGCCCAGGTCGACGTGGCCGGCTCGCTGCCCGCCACGCGCCGCGCCAATGGCCGCGTGGCCACCGTCGCCGTCAATTCCTTCCTGTTCAAGAATCCGGTGTTCGTGGGCGACCTGCTCTCCTTCTACGCCGACATCGTCAAGGTCGGCAATACTTCCATCACCGTCAATGTCGAGGTATACGCCGAGCGCAACCGCCTGCAGACCGAGGTCGTCAAGGTCACCGAAGCCACGCTCACCTATGTCGCCACCGATGAAAGCCGCAAGCCGCGCGCACTGCCGCCGCTGGGGCCGGACGACAATATCGGCGAGCTCAACGCCATGCAGGACCTGGGCGGCGGCTGGCACGCCATTTGACATTGCCAGTTGAGGCTGCCAACACATCCCGCGCGGCCGCCATGTTGAAAAGAATTCAGCACGCGGGCCGCGCTTAGTTTGTATCGTTACGATCCTTCATCATCGTTACTCCGTCCCCGGATCTTCACCATGCCCCCATCCATGCCTTCCCGTCCAGATATCCTGATCGTCGCACGCCTGCCGCAACACCTGATGCAACTGCTGCACGACAATTTCAACTGCCACAACCTGCTCGATGGCCTGAGCGAAGAGAAGCTCGGCCAGATCGCCCCGACCATCCGCGCCATCGCCGCCAACGGTGAGGCCAAGGTGCCGCGCGAATTGATGGCGCGCTTGCCGGCGCTGGAAATCGTCTCGGTGTTCGGCGTCGGCTATGACGGCGTCGACGTGCCGGCCGCGCGCGAACGCGGCATCCACGTCACGCACACGCCCGACGTGCTCACCGACGATGTCGCCGACATGGCCATCGCTCTGATGCTGGCCGTGGCCCGCAACGTGGTGCGCGCCGACCGCTTCGCCCGCAGCGGCGAATGGAAAAACGGGCCGTTCCCCTTCACCACCAAGGTCAGCGGCGCCAGGCTGGGCATTGTCGGCCTGGGCCGTATCGGCGAAGCGATCGCCCGGCGCGCGGCCGGCTTCGACATGGATATTTCGTATCACAACCGCTCGCAAAAGGATGTGCCTTACACCTACTACGGCGACATCAAGTCGCTGGCCGCGGCAGTCGACTTCCTGGTAATGATCACCCCTGGCGGCGCCGGCACGCGCGCCCTGGTCAATGCCGAGGTGCTCGAGGCGCTGGGCCCCAAAGGTTTCCTGATCAACGTCGCACGCGGCTCGGTAGTGGACGAGGCGGCGCTGACCCAGGCGCTCAAGGACGGCAAGATCGCCGGCGCCGGCCTCGACGTGTTCGAAAACGAACCCAATATCCCGGCCGAACTGGCGGCGCTGGAGAACGTGGTGCTGACCCCGCACATGGCCAGCGGCACGCTGGTCACGCGTACCGCCATGGCCGACCTTGCCTTCCATAACCTGCAAGCGCATTTCGCCGGCAAGCCTGTGCTCACGCCGGTGCCGAACTGAAAACGACGATGGCTGACTCCTCCAAACTGATTGCGCTCGACTGGGGCACCTCCTCGCTGCGCGCCTATCGGCTGGGCCGCGGCGGCGTGGTGCTGGACAAGCGCGCGCTGCCCTGGGGCATCATGAACCTGCCGGTGGTCGAGGCATCGGGCGTCGGCGCCAAGGCCGGTTTCGAACAAGCCTTCAACGAAGCCTGCGGCGACTGGCTGCGCGATGCGCCCGCCACTCCCGTGCTGGCCGCGGGCATGGTCGGCAGCGCCCAGGGCTGGCGCGAAGCGGCCTATCTCGACGTGCCGCTGCAAGTCGCCGACATCGGCGCCGGCCTGACCGCGGTCCCCACCCGCGGCGGCGCGGTGCTGCACATCGTGCCCGGCCTGATCGAGCGCGGCGCGTTGCCCAATGTGATGCGCGGCGAAGAAACGCAGGTGGTCGGGGCGCTGGAAGACGGCGCCGACGAGGAACTGCTGATCGGCCTGCCCGGCACGCATTCCAAGTGGGTGCGCATCGCCGGCGAACGCTTCATGCACTTCGATACCTTCATGACCGGCGAGGCATATGCCGCCCTTTCCATGCACACCATCCTGGGCCGCACCATGCAGCGCGGCGCGGATTTCAACCTGCCGGCCTTCGAACGTGGCGTGCGGGTCGCCACCGACCGGGCCGGCATCAACGGCGTGCTGTCGACCATCTTCAGCACGCGCACGCTGGGCCTGACCGGCGCGCTGGATGGCGCGGCCCAGGCCGACTACCTCTCGGGCTTGCTGATCGGGCACGAGATCGCGGCGTTGCGCGACAGCCGGGCGGCGGCCAGGCTGGCAGGCGACCCGCGCATCGTCCTGATCGGCGATGGCAAGCTGTGCGAACGCTACCATCGGGCGCTGGCGATTTGCGGCTACACCAATGTCGGCGCGTCGGCGCAGGCGACCGAGCGCGGCCTGTGGAAAATCGCCGCGCAAGCGGGACTGGTGCGCCAGGACTGAGCGCGCCGGCCATATTTATCCCATCCACCTCAACGTGGACGAAAATCCAAGACACCATGCGAGAGACACCATGTTCAAAGAAGCCATGAAGAAATGCCGGCTCATCGCCATCCTGCGCGGGGTACGCCCCGACGAGGTGGAGGCGGTCGGTCGCGCCATCTACGATGCCGGGTTCCGCATCATCGAAGTCCCCCTGAACTCGCCTGAGCCGCTGGAAAGCATCCGCATCCTGCGCAGCGCGCTGGCGGCCGACTGCGTGGTCGGCGCCGGCACCGTGATGTCGCCGGCCCAGGTGCAGCAGGTGGCGGATGCCGGCGGCCAGTTGATCGTGATGCCGCACAGCGACCCGGCCGTGATCCGTGCCGCCACCGACGCCGGCCTGGCCAGCGCGCCGGGCGTGGCCACGGTCACCGAAGCCTTCGCCGCGCTGGCCGCCGGCGCCGACATCCTCAAGATGTTCCCGGCCGAGCAACTGGGCCCCGCCGTGGTCAAGGCCTGGCGCGCGGTGGTGCCTGCCAGCGTGGTGCTGGCGCCGGTGGGCGGAATCACGCCGGACAGCCTGCAAGCCTTCATGCAGGCCGGCGCCACTGCCTTCGGTTTGGGATCCGCACTGTACAAACCCGGCATGAGCGCGCAAGAAGTCGGGACCAATGCCAAGGCGTTCATCGACGCATTGCGCGCCTGCGAACCGGCCTGACCCCCTCATCGGCCATCCCGCCGTTCACGCCGGACCGGGATGGCGGCAAAACAAAAGCGCCGCTGCGAATTTCTTCACAGCGGCGCTTTTTGCCTGACACCTGGATACGATATCAGGCGGCCTTCTTTTCTTCCTGCGCTTTCTTTTGCTCGTCGCGCAGCTCGCGGCGCAGGATCTTGCCGACATTGGTCTTGGGCAGCTCGTCGCGGAACTCGATGTACTTGGGCTTCTTGTAGCCGGTGAACTGCTCCTTGCAATACGCCATCAGTTGCTCGGCGGTGAGCGACTTGTCCTTGCGCACCACGAACAACTTGACCGCCTCGCCGGTGTGCTCGTCCGGCACCCCCACGCAGGCGCATTCCAGCACGCCCGGATGCAGCGCCACCACGCCTTCGATCTCGTTCGGATAAACATTGAAACCGGACACCAGGATCATGTCCTTCTTGCGGTCGACAATCCTGGTGTAACCGCGCTCGTCCATCACGCCGATATCGCCGGTCTTGAAGAAACCGTCGTCGGTCATGACCTTGGCGGTCTCGTCCGGGCGCTGCCAGTAGCCGGCCATCACCTGCGGGCCGCGAATGGCGATCTCGCCCGGCTGGCCCAGCGCCACCGGCTTGCCGTTGTCATCCAGGATGGCGATGTCGGTCGCCGGCAGCGGCAGGCCGATGGTGCCGGTGTATTCGTCGATGGTGCAGGGATTGGCGCTGGCGATGGGCGAGGTTTCCGACAGGCCGTAGCCTTCGATGATGGGGCAGCCGGTCAGTTTCTTCCACTTGTCGGCCACGCTCTTTTGCACCGCCATGCCGCCGCCCACGCAACAGCGGTAGCCCGAAAAATCCAGCTTGGCGAATTCGGCGTTGTTCAACAGCGCGTTGTACAGCGTATTGACCGCCGGGAAGGTGTTGACCTTGTACTTGGCCAGCTCCTTGACGAAACCGGGGATGTCGCGCGGATTGGGGATCAGCAGGTTCAGCGCGCCTTCGCGCGTGCCCAGCATGTTGCAGACCGTCAGCGCGAAGATGTGGTACAGCGGCAGCGCGCAGACGAACACCAGCTGGTCGATCGGCTTGCCCGACTTGAGCGCCGGGTTCAGCCACTCTTCGGCCTGCAGCACGTTGGCCACAAGGTTGCGGTGGGTCAGCACGGCGCCCTTGGCCACGCCGGTGGTGCCGCCGGTATATTGCAGGAAGGCGATATCCTCATGCCCCAGCGCCACCGGCCGCAACTGCTTGCCGGCGGCCTGTTGCAGCGCCTGGCTGAAGGTGATGGCGTGCGGCAGGGACCAGGCCGGCACCATCTTCTTCACATGGCGCACCACCAGGTTCACGATGGCGCCCTTCAGGGTGCCCAGCAACTCGCCCATGCTGGCGACCACGATATGCTTGACCCGGGTTTTCTCCAGCACCTTCTGCAAGGTGCAGGCAAAGTTTTCCAGCACGAAGATGGCTTCGGCGCCCGAGTCCTTCAACTGGTGCTCCAGTTCGCGCGCGGTGTAGAGCGGATTGACGTTGACCACGGTATAGCCGGCGCGCAGGATGGCGGCGATCGCGATCGGGTATTGCAGCACGTTGGGCATCATGATCGCCACGCGCGCGCCCTTTTCCAGGCCCAGGCCCTGCAGCCATGCGCCCAGCAGGCGCGACAGGCGATCCAGTTCGGCATAGCTCAGGTACTTGCCCATGCACACGTAGGCGTTGCGATCGGCATACTTGGCGAAGGCCTCGTCGATCATCTGCACCAGCGAGCCATAGCGGCCGGGGTCGATCTCCGCAGGCACGCCCGCGGGGTAGGAAGCAAGCCAGAATTTTTCCATGTTGTTACCTCTGTCTCCGGTCAGAACTTGCGCTGGGCTGAGCGTTGATAGGACATCATTGCCTTGGCGCGCACAGCAAAAAAAAGCACGAGTGTTTTTTATTTAGTGCAGATGCTATCCAGCATTGGCCGCTTGGGCAAGTAGTTTAAGAGGTTTTTTGCGTAAAACCGTCCCCGCGCCCTTCTCGCATGGCCCGTATCCGGCCTGTCTTGCTTCCCGGACAAATCCTCGGGCTTTTGCATCATACCCTTGGGCGCCATGCCCGTGCGTCCTGGCACGCCTTGCGGAAACGCACCTTCCAAGGTCACAGCGGCGCGCGCTCGGTCTTGCGGTCCCGCTGCCGGCCCGGCTCCCCCGCCGGCAACGGATCGCCCAGGGCGATGTGGCGCGCGGCCTTGTCCATCTGCGCCAGTTGCTTCACCTTGGCATAGAAGTCCGGGAACCCGCTGCTGCGCGCGAACAGCGCCTTGAATGCCGGCACCAGGTCGTGGTACGCGCCGACCAGCGCCAGGTGCGCATTGGACAGCGGCATGGCGAACCAGCGATCGTAACCGGCATAGCCGTCCCAGCGCTGCGCCTTCATCTGCGCATACTCCGCGCGCAGTTGGCCGAAGATCTGCTGCTTGCGTTCGCGCTTGGCATCGTCCGGCGCATCGCTGTCGTAGTTGGCTTCGAGCTTGTCGCGGTATTTGTCCAGCAAGGCCAGGAAATCCTGCTTGCGCGCATCGAAGCGGCGGTACGCCTCGATCAGCGTGGCGTCATGCCGGGATGCCAGCCAGCGCTCGACGCCGATTTCCTCGACCGCCACGGCGAAGCCTTCGTTGAACGGCGTATCGTCGCGCGCGTAGACGGTCTGGTGCGCCAGTTCATGGAAGATCAGGCGCGCCAGCTCGCCGTCTGGGTAATTGATGAAGGTGGAAATCACCGGATCGTTGAACCAGCCCAGCGTCGAGTACGCCGGCACGCCCACCACCTGCACGTCATAGCCCCGCCGTTGCAACTGCGCGCCATACGCCTGCGCCGCCTGCTGGCTGTAATAGCCCCGATAATCGACGCAACCGGCAACGGGGAAGCACCACTGATGCGCCTTGAGCGACAACTCGGGCGCCGCCACCACGTTCCACAGCACGAAAGGGCGGTCCAACTGGGCATAGGTCTTGTAGCTGCCGTTGTCAGGCAAACCCAGTTGATCGACGGCGAAACGCCGGATTTCACGGATGGTCTGCAATTTGGCCTTCAGGCCCGGTTTGGCATGCGGGTCGGCGATCCAGTCGTCGAACGGCTTGGCCTGGGCCAGCAAGGAGAACTGGCCGTGGGCCGCCTGCGCGTAATAGGAGACCGAGGTGCAGCCGGCCGCCGATACGACTACCGCAGCCAGCGCCGCCAGCGTCGGCGCCCGCAGCGCACGCCATTTCATGCGCAAGGGATCAGGCTGCGGCGGCCGCATCCCCGGCCATCCTTTCAACCTGCACCAGCACATCGTAGAAAGTCGGCGCGTTGCCCATATCGGTCAGGCGCTGGCTGGTGACTTCGTTGGCGTTCTTGCCGTCGGCGGCGAACTTCTTCCACCAGATCGACAAGCCGACCACCAGGCCCAGGCGCGCCTTGTCGGTCACGCGCACACGCGCCTGCATGCTGCCGCGGTCGTTGAAGATGCGCACCATGTCGCCGTCGGCGATGCCGCGCGCGGCGGCGTCGGCCGGATGCATGTCGAGGTGCGGTTCGCCTTCGGTGTCGCGCAGGCTTTGCACGTTGACGAAGGACGAATTGAGGAAATTGCGCGCCGGCGGCGAAATCATCGCCAGCGGGTATTTCGCGCCCAATTGCGGATTGCTGGCCACCGATTCGTAAGGCGGGGTGTAGGCCGGCAGCGGATCGAGTCCGGCCGCCTTCATCTGCTCCGAATAGAACTCGCACTTGCCCGAGGGCGTGGCGAAACCGCCTTCGGCGAATGGCGCAATGGGCATGGCCAGGCGCTGCCAGCCCTTCTCCTTCAATTCGTTCCAGTCGTAGCCGGCGCTGCGCGGATGGTCGCGGCGGAAGGCGGAGGCGGCGATGGCATCGTCGCTATCCTTGAAGCAATCCTCCTCAAAACCCATGGCCGCGGCCAGCAGGCGGAAGATCTCGGTGTTCGGCTTGGCCTCGCCCAGCGGCGCGATGGCGGCATTGTTGGCCATCATGTAGACGTGGCCGTAGGCGCTGTGCACATCCACGTGTTCCAGCTGGGTGGTGGCCGGCAGCACGATGTCGGCATAGTCGGCGGTATCGGTCTGGAAATGCTCCAGCACCACGGTAAACAAATCCTCCCGCGCGAAACCTGCGGCCACCTTGGCCGACTCCGGCGCCACCGCGACCGGGTTGGCGTTATAGACGACCATGGCTTCGATCTGCGGGCCGAACGCGGGCGAGGCCGGTTTCAGCAGTTCGTCGCCGATGGTGCTCATGTTGATCACGCGGGCCGGCGCGCCGTGGCGGGCCGCCAGATCGGGGCGCGACAGCGCGGCATGGTCCCTGGGGAAGGAATCCGAGGTCGACATCTGGATGCCGCCGGCCGGATGGCGCCATGCGCCCACCAGCGCCGGCAGGCAGGCAATATTGCGCGCCGCCATGCCGCCGCCGCGCACGCGCTGCAAGCCATAGTTGGCGCGGATCATCGCGCCTTCGCCGGCCAGCGCCACGCGGCCGTATTCGCGCGCCAGTTCCTGCACTTCCTCAACGCGGATGCCGCACACCTCGGCGGTGCGCTGCGGCGTCCATTCGGCGACGCGTTCCTTCAACTGTTCGAAGCCCAGCGTGTGGCGTGCGATATAGTCGTGGTCCAGCAGGCCTTCGGCGGCCAGCACATGCATCATGCCCAGCGCCAGCGCGGCATCGGTGCCCGGCAGCAAGGCAATGTGCCAGTGGCATTTCTCGGCCGTCAGCGAACGATAGGGATCGATGGCGATGATGCGCGCGCCGTTGCGCTTGGCGGCCTGCACCCGGGTCCAGAAATGCAGGTTGGAGGCGATCGGGTTGCCGCCCCAGATCAGGATGAGCTTGGCATGGTCGACCTGTTCCAGGTCGGTGCCGATGCGCGCGCCGACGGTATAGCGATAGCCGGTGCCGCCAGCGGAGGCGCAAATGGTGCGCTCCAGTTGCGAAGCGCCCAGGCGGTTGAAGAAGCGCCCCGCCATCGACTCGCCCTGCACCAGACCCATGGTGCCGGCATAGCTGTAGGGCAAGATCGCCTGCGGATCGCGCAGCGCGATGGCGCCCAGGCGATCGGCGATGGTCGAAATCGCCTCGTCCCAACTGATGCGCTCGAATCTGCCTTCGCCCTTGCGGCCCACGCGGCGCAGCGGATACAGCAGGCGGTCCTTGTGGTAGGTGCGCTCGGTGTAGCGCGAGACCTTGGTGCACAGCACACCGGCAGTCGGCGGATGCGCGGGGTCGCCGCGCACTTCGGTGGCGACGCCGTCTTTCACGGTCACCAGCAAGGCGCAGGTATCGGGGCAATCATGCGGGCAGGCGGCCCGGACTATCGTGGTGGACATGGCAGATCGGCAGGAAACGTAAAGACAGGATGAACCATCACCGGTCCATAGCAAAGCGGATACTTTATCTTAAAATGCACCAACCCGAGCCTCCAGCACACGCAACCATGCAACCTACCCTCCATTTCTGGCGCGACCCCGCCCTGCCCTTCCTGGAAGGGCGACGCGCCACCGGCAGCCTGTCGTGCTATGCGCCGCATACGCACCCGACCTTCTCGATCGGCATCGTCGACGCCGGCCGCAGCACCTTCGCGCTGACCCAACGCAGCATGCCCATCGTCCCCGGCGACGTGGTGCTGGTGCGCGCGGACGACGTGCATAGCTGCAACCCGGAAGACCTGCAACGCTGGAGCTACCGCATGTTCCACATCGACCCGGCCTGGCTGCACGACTTGCTGGCGGAATCGCCGGACACATGCCGCCTGCTGGCCGCGATGGAGTCGCAGGTGATCCGCTCGCCGCAAGCGGCGCTGCTGCTCGACCGCATGACCGCGGCGCTCGACGGCAACGACGGTACGGCCAAGGAAGCGGAAGTCATCACCTGCCTGCACGAGCTGATGCTGCTGTGCGCCGAAGCCGGCAGCATGCCGCCCGTGGAAGAAAGCGACAATCCCGATGGCCTGCAGCAGGCTCACGATTACCTGTTGGCGCATTGCCGCGAACGGGTTGACATCGACACCCTGGCGCAAGTGGCCGGCACCGGCCGCTACCAACTGATCCGGCTGTTTCGCCGACGCTACGGCCTGACCCCGCATGCGCTGCAGCTGGACATGAAAATCAACCAGGCGCGCGCCCTGCTCAGGCAAGGCGCCAGTGCCGCCGACGCCGCCTACGACACCGGTTTCTCCGACCAGAGCCACTTCCACCGCGCGTTCAAGTCGCGCGTGGCGGCCACGCCGGCGCAGTATCAAAAGCGCCGGACCGCCAACAAGCTGTCAGCTCCGGGATAAGGCCAGCGCCGCGGCCGCCGCCATCAGCAACAACCCGGCCCCGCGCTCGACCATCGGCAAACTGCGCGCCAGCCATGCCATCGCCCGGCGCTGCGATAGCGCGCACACCAGCGCCGCATCCCATGCGAACACCGCGACGAACATCCACACGCCGTAGACAAGCTTGAGCCCGAAGCCGGTCTGCGCCCCCACGATCAGCGTGAACAGGCCGAAATAGAAAATGCCGTTCTTCGGATTCAATATCGCCGACAAAAAGCCCGCCCCCATGCCTGCAGCAAACCCCGCATGGCGGCGTGCCCCTGCCGGACCGACACCGGCCAATGCCTGCGGCTTCAGGCTGGATTGCATGAACAGCCATCCCAGCCATGCAAGATAGACGCTGGCCGCCCATTTCATGATAGTCAGCCATGCCGGGCTCTGCTGCAACAGGCTGAACCCTGCCAGCGCCAGCGCGATGTACAGGCCATTGGCCAGAGCAATGCCCAGGCTGGCGCCGATACCGTTGCGCCGCCCGTGGCGCAAGCAATTGCGCACCAGCAACAGGAAGTCCGGGCCGGGGCTGGCCAGCGCCAGGAAATGGGCCGAGGCCAGCAGGAAGAATTCGGAAGTCAACATGGGTGCACGCGGCTCATGGCAATGATGGAGCAACGCATGCTAGGCAAACCGCGCCAGCCTGTATTGAACAAAATTGCGCAGGCTGGAACCGCCGCATCGCAATGGCAATGGCAATGGCGCCGGTATCCACCGGCGCCGTTTTTCATTGCGGCATGACGGACAATCTCAATGCGCCAGGATCGCCACCGCCTGTGTGCCGTAGGCGATCAGGTAACCGCCATGTTCGCGCTGCCAGCCTTGCGCGGCCGCCATGTCGGGGAACCAGTTGGTCTCGAAATCGCGGAACATGCCCAGTTCCATGCGATAGCGGTCCAGCAGCGCAGACGGGCGTGCATCGACCTGGCGCACGCACAGCTCCCAACTGGCAAAACCGACTTCGCGCGCCAGCGTATGCAGCACATGCTTGAGTTGCAGGCTGCGGCGCAAGGGGTGGAGTTCGGCCACGGAAATTTCCGGCGTCACCTGCATGGCGACAATGCGCCGCAGAACGGGCAATGCCTCGCTGCTGCGCTCGGAATGCGCGGCGCGCAGCAGCCGCTTGGCATAGCGGCGCAGGAAATCGCTGTTGGCGAGGCTGCGGCCGAAGCCGGGTTCGACGATATGGATGGCGTGGGGGAATTGGGTAGACCACATTACGTTTGTTCCTTTCAAGCGTCGTCTCCCGCCACGACTATCAAGGTTCAACGTCTGTGTTCAAGAACCTGGGCAGGTTCCAAGAAAGGTACTTCCGCAGACGGCAGGTGCATCGGCTTTCGCGGGACTGGGCGCCCTGCCGCGCCCGTGGCCGCATTCTATCCGCAGCGGAGCAGGTCTGCCAAGCCGGCGGTGGCGGCGATGCGACAGCCGTGCCGGTACAGCGTCAACATTGGCGGGGCTGGCGCTTTCGGGCATGATCGCAAAAGCGCCCAGCCCTGCCTGGGACGCGCCCCATAACGAAAAAAGGAGAACCCCTTGCAAACGCTCGCCACTGCCCTGCTCATCCTGATCGCCATCGAACATGTCTGGATCCTGGTGCTGGAGATGTTCCTGTGGACCAAACCCATCGGCCTGAAGACGTTCGGCCAGTCGAAACAAGCCGCCGAGGCTTCGCGGGTGCTGGCCGCCAACCAGGGCCTGTACAACGGCTTCCTGGCCGCAGGACTGTTGTGGGGAGTCGCCGCGGGCGAACGTCCGGTGCAGTTGTTCTTCGTCGCCTGCGTACTGGTCGCCGGCATCTACGGCGGGCTCACCGCGAAACGCTCCATCCTTTATGTCCAGGCCCTGCCGGCCCTGCTAGCCTTGCTCGCCTTGCTGGCCGCACGATGACCTGCGCGCCCTGCGGCAGCGGCGGCCGGAATTTCCCCGGATAAAGTTTTCGGCCGATCTGGCCGATAATCACTATTCAAGCTTGCTTTCTCACAAAAACGTGAAGAAATGACAACCTCCGGCTGCGCCTGCGATGCCGGCGCGACCACCTCAAACACGCTCGGGGAAGGGCAATGAAACAAATCAAACTCAACCTCAAGGACGAGGTATACGAATCGCTGCAACGCGATTACAAGAACTTTGTTCGCCTGTCGACGAAAATCGATTCAGGCTTCGTCTCCCCGACATTCGACGGTTTCTTGCTGGCCAAGGTCTCGGAAAACCCTCACTTCCTGACCGAGGACGGCGTCCAGCACCTGATGCTCTCGGGCCAGTACGCCTGGGCCAAGCGCGCGCTGGACAAGGATTTTCCGGATGTGGTGGAGATCCTGATCTCGCAGGCCTCCAACTACGGCTTTTACATCGCGGTGCGCCATGACTGGAGCACGGACGACCTGCTGGCCGCTTCCAAGGCCTGGGCCGCCTCCATCGTCAAGCAAGCCAAGGGCGACGAGTCGCAGATCGATATCCTGGCCGCGCAGATCAAGAATTCGGTGACCAACATCACCGTGGTGCAGGAAAAACTGAAAACCCCGGCTTCGCAACTGGCGCACGCATTGGTGCAGGAACTGCGCGAAACGCACATCGCCATCGAGCATGCCTCCGGCGCGGTGGCCCGCGAAAAGCTGGGGGCGCTGCGCAGCCTGCTGCGGCTGGGACGCGCCTACGGCAATGTGTCGGAAAAGGCGGAGCAGGAGATGATCGAGCGCCTGAGGGCGCAGAAGCCCTGGCTATTCACGGAAGGGCCGAAGGGATTCTGGGGCCATGTCGCCGCATGGTGGCGCGGCGTGTGATGGATTAATGCAATCAACGCCAACAAGGCCTGCCGGCGCACGTCCGGCAGGCCTTGTTTGTCTGGCGCCTGTTCACGCGCCGGCGTCAACCTCGCGCATCAGCCTGATGTCGCCATACCAGGCTTCCACCTTTTGCCCGGTGTTATCGGTATCGGTGAGCACGCCCACGCCGATCAGCCGTCCCGGCTTTTCGCCGAACGCCTTTTCGTAATCCTCCACCACATTGCGCCTGTATTCCACCCATTGCCCGACATTGGCCGGGCCGCTTTCGGCCACCAGCATCTGGATGCGCCCGGTGCGGGAATTGGCGATCACGCTGCCTGCCGGCGCCTTGTTTTCCCAGATGTACATCAGCGTGGCATAAGGCAGCTCGTGGCCGGTCAGCAGCTTGGCCGTGTCGAACAGGATGGTGTCCATCAACGACAGCTTGTCATGGTCGCCGTCGAACGCCAGCACGATGCGCACCGGCGAATCCTCGGTCTCGCGCTGGGTATTGTCGGCGCTGGGAATCAGGGCCGAGGTCTTCCAGCTCCATGACAGCCAGGGTTTCTTGTTGATGTCGATATTGACCTGGTGGCGCAGGCCGGACGATGCCTTGTTCGCATACGCGCGCAGCACCGTGCGGCCGGCCTTCTCGACCAGCAGGTAGTCGGTGCTCTTCTTCTTGCGCGCCAACGCCAGCGGCTCCCATTCTGCCGGCAGTCCTCCCGGCGCATTGGCGGAGAACAACGCCAGGGCCCGGTCCAGCCGCGCCTGCCTGGCCGCCGCCTCAGGCGACAACGGCGCCTGCTTTTGCCCGGCGCAGCCTGCCAGCGCCAATGCGGCGATGGCCAATGCCGCCACCCGCAACGGCTGGCGAAAACGGGGAAAAGGACGCAAGCCCGGAAGGAGCAATCCAACAGCAGGGACAAGCCAGAACCGCAAGCAACGCAATGTCATGGAAACAACCAGAGGAGCCGGCCTAGTCGGCCGCAATAACGGAAACTGCGTGAAACCACCGCCATCGTCGTACGAGCGCGGTGAACAGGCAGGGGAAAATCGCCCCACATCATACGCCAAGCCGTGGCCGGCCCGACAGCATCCTCAATTCTGCTGGCGCAAGATCTGGATGAACATCTTCGATAACGAAGACAAGGTCGTATTTTTACGCGTGACGATGCCGTAATGTTCGATCCGGGTTTTCAACCCGACCGGCAGGATGCACAGCATCTGCTTGGCGGCGAAGAAATGGGCGATGTCCAGCGGCATGACGGCCACCATGTTGGACTGCGCCAGCAAGGTCACCGTGACGAAAGGCGATGCCGTCTCGATCACATTGCCCGGTACTTTCAGGCCATCCAGCTTGAACTCGTGTTCGATCCAGATGCGCATGGGCATATTGCTCGAATACAAAATCCAGGAGGCGTCCGACAGCTCCTGCAGCCGCACCTTCTGCGCGGTGGCCAGCGGATGGTCGATGCCGCTGACGATGCACATGGGTTCGCCGCGCAGCATCTCATAGTTGTACAGGTTGGGTTGGGAACTGACCGAGGAGCGCCCGATCATCAGGTCGATGCGTCCCTGGTCGAGCAGCAGCAACTGGCGCGCGCTGGTGTCTTCGGTAATTTCGATGGAAACGTCCGGCTGGATCTCGCGCAGGCGCGACAGCGCGCGCGTGACGAAGGGCGCCGCGCCCATGATGGTGCCGATGGACAGGCGTCCGCCGCGGCCGCTGATCATGTTCTGCAGTTCGTCGCGCAGGTTGGCGACGTCGCTTTGGATCAGGCGCGCATAGCGGATCACGCAACGCCCCAGCTCGGTAGCTTCGATGCCGCGCGGCGAGCGGTCGAACAGGGTGACGCCCAGGGCATCTTCCATTTCATGCAGGGCCTTGGTGGCGGCCGGCTGCGTCATGTGCATCACTTCGGCCGCCTTGTGCAGCGAACCCTGCTCATCGAGCGCCGTCAGCAGGGCGACTTGCCGGAAACGCAGGCGGCTGACAATGGAACCGACCGAGGGCAATTCCCCCCCGGCCATCCTGAGTTGGTTATCACCCGATGAATTAAGCTCATTAGACATCGTTTTGTAAGCCTCTTATATTCGGTGCTGCGAAAAACCACAATGCTAGCGCATCTATCGTCCAGCCAAAGCGATGCGTGAAAAAAGCAGGAGACTTTTGCGAAATCGACCTGGCGGCGTGCGCATTCCCGCCGACTGCGAATCACTGGCATCCGCTTGCCCTGGCGCCTATCGTGCACTGCAGCGTAACGGGAACGGGTGCCGCGCCAGTCCGATCCCGCAACAGCCGATACGACATGGGAATCGCGCCGTTCAAGCAACAAGAATGACCATCGGAGACAAGGTGAGGCTGATTCAATTTTCGGATCGTGAGGGTGCGCGCCGCGTCGGCATCGTCAACGGGACGCATATCCAGGCGCTGTCGCAGGTCGCCACCATGCGCGAGCTGGCGCTGCTGGCCGTGCGCAGCGGCAATGGCCTGGAGCGCCAGGCCCAACTGCTCAATGGCAACCAGCAGGAAGACTACGCCGCCATCCTGAAGGAACAACGCATCCTGGCGCCGCTGGACCATGAGGATCCGGCGCATTGCCTGGTCTCCGGCGCCGGCGTTACCCACTTGAGCAGCGCCTCCACGCGCGACAAGATGCACCGCACGATCGATGGCGAAGACATGGCCAAGACCGACATCATGCGCATGTTCGAATGGGGACTGGAAGGCGGCCGCCCGGGCAAGGGCAAGGTCGGCGTGCAGTCGGAGTGGTTTTACAAGGGCGACGGCGGCATCGTGGTCGCCCCTGGCCAGCCATTCCCCAGTCCCGACTTTGCGCTGGATGCCGGCGAAGAGCCGGAACTGGTCGGCCTGTACGTGATCGACGACGAAGGCTGCCCGCGGCGCCTGGGATTTGCCATCGGCAATGAATTTTCAGACCACGTGATGGAGCGCAGGAATTACCTGTACCAGGCGCATTCGAAACTGCGCCATTGCTCCTTCGGGCCGGAACTGCTGGTAGGCATGCCGCCTTCGCACCTGGTCGGGATGACCCGCATCCGCCGCAATGGCCGCGTGATCTGGGAACAGGAATTCCTGGCCGGCCAGGACAACATGTGCCACGACATCGAGAACCTGGAGTACCACCACTTCAAGTACAACCAGTTCCTGCGTCCCGGCGACGTCCATGTGCATTACCTGGGCGCGGCCAACCTCTCATTCGCCTCCGGCGTGCGCACGCAGACTGGCGACAGCTTTGAGATCAGCATTCCCGACTTCGGCGCGCCGCTGGTCAATGGCATTGAAAAAGCCGAAACGAAATTCGGCATCGGCGGCGCCAAGGCCTTGTAAGCCCAGCGCAAACCGCCAGTGAAAGATCGCCGCAAGGCGTAGCAGCAAGCAGTAATAGCAGCAACAAGCCCCCCTGGCGCACAGGCCGACAAGAGCCTGCCCACCGGTAGCCGGATCCTTCTGTGCAACCGGCTGCACGCCAGGCGTCAGACCTCAGGTAACAGAAAGGAGAACACTTCATGTCAACAACACATCACTCCCGGCCGGGAACGGCGCATATCTGCCGCCACACGTAATCCTGCCACCCGCCCCGTTCCACCGGAGTATCAATGAATTACACATTTGATTTCATGAGTGTGTTCGCCAACTGGGACCGCCTGCTGTACGGCGCCTGGCTGACGATCCAACTCTCCGCCCTGTCCATTGTGCTCGGCTTCGTGGTCGGCACATTGTGCGCGATCGCCTACCGGAGCAAGAACCCGCTGCTGCATGGCCTGGTGAAGGCCTACGTGGAGATCATCCGCAATACGCCGCTGCTGGTGCAGGTGTTCCTGGTGTTCTTCGGCCTGGCCAGCATCGGCTGGAAGCTGACCGCCGAAACCGCCGCCGTGATCGCGCTCACGCTCAACGTCGGCGCCTACACCACCGAGATCATGCGCGCCGGCATCAACTCCATCCATCCCGGCCAGATCGAGGCGGCCGAATGCCTGGGCATGTCCAAGCTGCATGTCTACTGGCATGTGGTGCTGCTGCCGGCGGTGGAGCGCGTCTACCCGTCGCTGACCAGCCAGTTCATCCTGCTGATGCTGGCATCGTCGATTACCTCGCAGATCTCGGCCGAAGAACTGACCGCCACCGCCAACCTGGTGCAGTCGGAAACCTTCCGCAGCTTCGAAGTGTATGTGGTGATCGCAGTGGCTTACCTGGCGCTGTCCTTCCTGTTCCGTGCGGCATTCTGGCTGATCAGCCAGGTCGCGTTCGTCCGCAAGCGCAAGCTCGGCACCAACCTGTGAGCGTGTTATGAACTATTTCAACTCCCACGTTCGGATGAGAAGGGATGCAGTGCAAGGCGCGGCGCGCGGCACAGGGTGGCCCCCTGTGCAAGCGCCGCAACGCCGCAATGCGCCCTTCTCACCCGAACCCTTCGGGCAGCCCCGGCAATGGGCCGCCTGCTGCGTTACTCCTCCTTGCCGTGGCACCACCACGGCGCGTCGTCGTGCCTTGCATTCAGCCCATTGCCGGGGCTGCGTGGGGGCTGAAATAATTCATAACACGCTCAAGGAGACAACGTGAACTCATTCAGTTTTTTGCACGTTGAATACCTGCTGCAGGCGGCCGTCTGGACCGTGGTGCTGTCGCTGGTGGCCTTCGTGTTCGGCGGCATTGCCGGCATCGTGATCGCGCTGTGGCGCGTCTCGCCCAACAAGGCGCTGCGCACCATCGCCAGCTGGTACATCCAGATCGTGCAGGGCATCCCGCTGCTGGTGATCCTGTTCGTGGCCTACTTCGGCCTGGCCATCGCCGGCTTCAAGCTCACGCCGCTGGTGGCGGCCGGCATTTCGTTTGCGATCTACTGCGCGGCCTTCCTCGGCGAGATCTGGCGCGGCTGCATCCAGGCGGTGCCCAAGACCCAGTGGGAAGCGTCGGAATGCCTGGGCTTCAACCGCTTCGAGCAGTTGACCAAGGTGATCCTGCCGCAGGCGATGAAGATCGCCACCCCGCCGACGGTGGGCTTCATGGTGCAGATCGTGAAGAACACCTCGCTGGCCTCGGTGATCGGTTTCGTCGACCTCGCGCGCGCCGGCCAGATCATCAACAACTCGACCTTCCAGCCCTTCACCGTGTTCGGTTGTGTGGCGCTGATCTATTTTTGCCTGTGCTACCCGCTATCGGCGTTGTCCAAGCATTTTGAAAGGAAATTGAATGTCAGCAATCGTTAAGATCAAGGACCTGCACAAGAGCTTCGGCACCAACAAGGTGTTGAACGGCGTCTCGCTGGATGTGCAGAAGGGCCAGATGGTGGCCATCATCGGCCGCAGCGGCTCGGGCAAGAGCACCCTGCTGCGCTGCCTCAACGGCCTGGAGAAGGTCGATGCCGGCGACATCAACGTCTGCGGCCACGACATCCACCATCCGGACAAGCTCAACCTGCGCGAACTGCGCAAGCAGGTCGGCATCGTGTTCCAGAGCTACAACCTGTTCCCGCACCTGACGGTGGAGCGCAACATCACGCTGGCGCTCACCACCATCAAGAAGATGTCTTCCGACGAAGCCAGGAAGATCGCGCAGAACGTATTGCAACTGGTCGGCCTGGAAAACAAGAAGGAAGCCTATCCCGAGCAGCTCTCGGGCGGCCAGCAGCAGCGCGTGGCGATCGCCCGTTCGCTGGCGATGGCGCCGGAACTGATGCTGTTCGATGAAGTGACCTCGGCGCTGGACCCGGAGCTGACCTCGGAAGTGCTCAAGGTCATGGAAGACCTGGCCAAGCAGGGCATGACCATGGTGCTGGTCACGCACGAAATGGCCTTCGCCCGCAAGCTGGCCGATGTGCTGGTGTTCATGCACCAGGGCAAGGTATGGGAAGTGGGTCCGCCGGATGAGCTGTTTTCCAATCCCAAGACCGCCGAGCTGCAGAAGTTCGTAGCCAGCGACCTGTAATCGCGCAGCATCCCGATCGCATTAGCCGTATCAGCCGCATCATCAAGACGACGTACCCAAGCAGTACCTTTCATCTCAGGAGACATCAATGAAAAACCTTTTGAACTTCACCAAAAAAGCCGCCGCCGTGGTGCTGGGCATCGCCTGCTTCGCACAGGTCGCGCACGCCGATGCGCTGGCCGATATCAAGGCCCGCAAGAAAGTGCTGGTCGCCATCGACCTGGGCGCGCCGCCGTTCGGCATGACCAGCGCCAAGCTGGAGCCGCAGGGTTCGGACGTGGAAACCGCGCGCGCCCTGGCCAAGGACCTGGGCGTGGAACTGGAAATCGTGCAGGTCACCGGCCCCAACCGCATCCCCTTCCTGATGACCGGCAAGGCCGACATGGTGATCGCCTCGTTCTCGATCACGCCGGAACGCCAGAAGGTGGTGTCGTTCTCGCAACCGTACGGCGCCTCGCAATTCGTGGTGGCCGCGCCCAAGGGCGAAAACATCAAGGGCCTGAATGACCTGGTCGGCAAGCGCGTGGCCGTGGTGCGCGGCAATATGCAGGATTCGCTGCTGACCCCGATCGCTCCCAAGGGCGCGACCATCGTGCGCTTCGATGACGACGCCACGGTGACCGCCGCCATCGTCTCGGGCCAGGTGGATGCTTTCTGCACGCCCAACTCGCTGGCCTCGGCCGTGTCCAAGCAGAACCCTTCGAAGAACATCGAAACCAAGTTCGTGATCAAGGACATCCCTTACGCCATCGGCATCCGCAAGAACGAGCCGGCGCTGGAAAAGTGGCTCAACGACTGGATCGGCGCGAACCTGAAGAACGGCAAGCTGGCCGGCATCTACCAGCAATGGGTGGGCAGCCCGATGCCTGACCTGTCGCAGTTCGCCGCGAAGTAATCCTGAAATCCGCGCCGGCGATTCTGCCGGACGCGGATTGTTTGAAACGCTCTCACCGAGATCACCATGAAACCTATTTCTCCCATCATTCGATTGAATCCGGTCGATGATGTCGTCATTGCGCGCCGCCAGCTCATTTCCGGCACCGTGCTGGAAGAGGAAGGCGGCCTCAAGGTCGTCGGCCTGATCCCCGCCGGCCACAAGATGGCGACCCGCGCCATCGCGGCCGGCGAGCCGGTCAAGCGCTACGGCCAGATCATCGGCACCGCCAGCCAAGCCATCGAGCCAGGCCAGCACGTGCACACGCACAATCTGGCGATGGCGGAATTCTCCCGCGAGCACCACTTCGGCGCCGACGTCAAGCCGGTCGACTTCGCCGCGCAGCCGGCGACCTTCATGGGCATCGTGCGCCCGGACGGCCGCGTGGCCACGCGCAACTACATCGGCGTGCTGACTTCGGTGAACTGCTCGGCCACGGCCGCGCGCGCCATCGCCGACCATTTCCGCCGCGACATCCATCCGGAAGCGCTGGCCGATTTCCCCAATGTCGACGGCGTGGTGGCGCTGACCCACGGCCTGGGCTGCGCGGTGGATTCGCTGGGCGAACCGCTGCAGATCCTGCGCCGCACCCTGGCCGGCTACGCCAAGCATCCCAACTTCGCTGCCGTGCTGGTGGTGGGCCTGGGCTGCGAGACCAACCAGATCTCGGGCCTGATGGAAAGCCATGACCTGAAGGAAGGCGAATACTTCCATACCTTCACGATCCAGAGCACCGGCGGCACCGCCAAGACGGTGGCGCTGGGCATCGAGAAGATCAAGAAGATGCTGCCCAAGGCCAACGACATCAAGCGCGAACCGGTGCCGGCCAAGCACCTGACGCTGGGCCTGCAATGCGGCGGCTCGGACGGCTACTCGGGCATCACCGCCAACCCGGCGCTGGGCGTGGCGGTCGACCTGCTGGTGCAAAACGGCGGTACCGCGATCCTGTCGGAAACGCCTGAAATCTATGGCGCCGAACACTTGCTGACGCGCCGCGCGGTGTCGCCGGAAGTGGGCCAGAAGCTGCTGGCGCGCATCGACTGGTGGGAAGAATACTGCCGCAAGAACGATGCCGAGATGAACAACAACCCTTCGGCCGGGAACAAGGCGGGCGGGCTGACCACCATCCTGGAAAAGTCGCTGGGCGCGGTGGCCAAGGGCGGCACCACCAACCTGGTGGATGTCTACAAGTACGCCGAGACCGTCACTGCCAAGGGCTTCGTGTTCATGGACACGCCGGGTTACGACCCGATCTCGGCCACCGGCCAGGTCGCCGGCGGCGCCAACATGATCTGCTTCACCACCGGCCGCGGTTCGGCCTATGGCTGCGCACCTTCGCCGTCGCTGAAACTGGCGACCAACACGGCGCTGTGGCAACGCCAGGAAGAAGACATGGACATCAACTGCGGCGAGATCGCGGACGGTACCGCGACGCCGCAGGAGATCGGCGCGCGCTTCTTCCAGATGATCCTCGATACCGCATCCGGCAAGAAGACCAAGAGCGAATTGCACGGATACGGACAGGATGAGTTCGTCCCCTGGCATATCGGCGTGTACACCTGAGCTGCATCCCCTGCTGCCGTTGGCGTCGCCGCCAACGGCAGTGTTGTTTGCGCCCTCCAGCGTTCTTCGTCAGATGCGGCGCCGCCGGCAAAGCATCCCCCTGGCTTTCATGCATCAGGGTGTTTTGCCAGCGGTGACGCCAACAAGCCAAGTCTGGCCAGCTTCATGCGGCCTCAACAACCTAGGAGTCAAGAATATGGCACATGCATTCACTATCCAGGCACACCTGCCTGAAGACCACGCGCAAGCGACGCTGATCGGGCGCGTCTGGCAGCCGGACGTCGGCCCGGTGCTGGTCAAGGTCGACGCCGATGGCGTGTACGACCTGAGCAAGCTTGCCGCCACCTCCAGCCAGTTGCTGGAACTGGACGATCCGGCCGCAGCGGTGAAGGCCGCGACCGGCCTGCCGCGCCTGGCTTCGCTGCAGGAACTGCTGGATAACGCCGACATTGCCAAGCGCGACACGGCCAAGCCCTGGCTGCTGGCGCCGATCGACCTGCAAGCGGTCAAAGCCAGCGGCGTGACCTTCGTGGCCAGCATGCTGGAACGCGTGATCGAGGAACAGGCGCGCGGCGATGCCGGCCGTGCGGAGTCGGTACGCAAGGCGATCACCGCCGTGATCGGCGACAACCTCTCCAGCGTGGTGCCCGGTTCGCCGGAAGCGGCCAAGCTGAAAGAAGTGCTGCTGGAACAGGGCGTGTGGTCGCAATACCTGGAGGTGGGCATCGGCCCCGACGCCGAGATCTTCACCAAGGCCCAGCCGCTGTCGTCGGTCGGCCTGGGCGACGAAGTCGGCATCCACCCGAAATCGGCCTGGAACAATCCGGAACCTGAGATCGTGCTGGCCATCAACAGCGCTGGCCGTGTGGTCGGCGCCACGCTGGGCAACGACGTCAACCTGCGCGACTTCGAGGGCCGCAGCGCACTGCTGCTGGGCAAGGCCAAGGACAACAACGCCTCTTGCTCGGTCGGGCCTTTTATTCGTCTGTTCGACGCAAACTTTTCAATTGACGACGTGCGTCGCGCCGAACTTACAATGCGGGTCGACGGTACGGAAGGCTTCACGCTCAAGGGCAGCAGCTCGATGTCGATGATCAGCCGCGATCCGCTGCAGCTGGTGGAACACGCGATCGGCCCCAACCACCAATATCCGGATGGCTTGGTACTGTTCCTGGGCACCATGTTCGCGCCGACCCAGGACCGTTTCGGTCCGGGCCAGGGCTTCACGCACCAGGTCGCCGACATCGTGACGATCGCCACGCCCAGGCTGGGCGCGCTGGTCAACACCGTGAACTTCAGCGACAAGACGGCGCCCTGGACTTTCGGCCTGACCGCGCTGCTCAAGAATCTGGCAAAACGACAACTCATCTAAAGGAATCAACATGGCCTCATCCACTGGACGCCTCGCCGGCAAGACCGTTCTGATCACTGCCGCCGCCCAAGGCATCGGCCGCGCCTCGACCGAACTGTTCGCCAAGGAAGGCGCGCGCGTGATCGCCACCGACATCAGCAAGCCCCACCTCGACGCGCTGGCCGGAATCGCCGGCGTCGAAACCCGCCTGCTGGACGTGACCGACGATGCCGCCATCAAGCAGCTGGTGGCCGACATCGGCACCATCGACGTGCTGTTCAACTGCGCGGGCTACGTCGCCGCCGGCAACATCCTGGAATGCGACGACAAGGCCTGGGACTTTTCCTTCAACCTGAACGCCAAGGCGATGTTCCACACCATCCGTGCGGTGCTGCCGGGCATGCTGGCCAAGAAGGCCGGCTCGATCGTCAACATCGCCTCGGCCGCTTCCAGCGTCAAGGGCGTGGCCAACCGCTTCGCCTACGGCGCCTCCAAGGCGGCGGTGGTCGGCCTGACCAAGTCGGTCGCAGCCGACTTCGTGGCGCAGGGCGTACGCTGCAACGCGATCTGCCCCGGCACCATCGAGTCGCCGTCGCTGGAACAACGCATCGCCACCCAGGCCAAGGAAACCGGCAAGAGCGAAGCCGAGGTGCGCGCCGCCTTCGTCGGCCGCCAGCCGATGGGCCGCATCGGCAAGGCTGAAGAAGTCGCCGCGCTGGCGCTGTACCTGGCCTCGGACGAGTCGAACTTCACCACCGGCTCGATCCACATGATCGACGGCGGCTGGTCGAACTGACCTGAGCATCGATCTGGGCATCGGCATCGCAGGACCGGGCCTGACCGCCTGAATGTCCGCCCAAAAAGAAAACGGCATGTGTTTCGACACATGCCGTTTTTCATTGCCGCCGCGCCTTGCTGTACAGGTTTGTGAATCGGCGGCTGCGGCGCATAATGTGTTTTTCCGTCATCCTTTGCCTTTCCATGACCGACACATCCCCGCCATCCGAACAGATCACGGCGGCCTTTGACCAACCGATGCTGCTGGGCGAATCGCCGTTGTGGCATGCCGAAGAGGCGGCGCTGTACTGGATCGACATTCCCGGCAAGGCGGTGCATCGCCTGCATATCGAAAGCCGGCAGCACAAATCCTGGCCGATGCCGCAAGAACCCGGCGCCATCGCCAAGCATGCCCGGGAAGGCCTGGTGGTGGCGCTGCGTTCCGGCATGGCGCACCTCAATACGCAGACCGGCGCGTTGTCGCCGCTGCTGGCGGCGCCTTACGATACCGCCCGCATCCGCTTCAACGATGGCCGCTGCGATGCCGCGGGCCGTTTCTGGTGCGGCACCATCTACGAACCGCGCGATCGCGAAGCCGGCACGTTGTACTGTTTCGAACGCAACAGCCTGCGCGATGCCCACCATCCGGTGACCACCTCCAACGGCGTGGCGTTCAGCCCCGACCAGCGCCTGCTGTACCACTCGAACACGCCGGCGCATCGCATCAATGTCTACGACTATGACCTGGCCACGGGCACGGCCGGCAACTGCCGCCTGCTGCGCCAGTTCGATGCCGACAAGAGCTCGCCCGATTATGGCGGCCGCCCCGACGGCGCCGCGGTGGACAGCGAAGGCGCTTACTGGTGCGCCATGTTCGAAGGCGGACGCGTGCTGCGGCTGTCGCCGCAGGGCGAGATCCTGCGGGAGATCCGCTTGCCGGCACGCTGCCCGACCATGGTGGCTTTCGGCGGCGCCGACCTGCGCACGCTGTACATCACGACCGGGCGCAATGGCCGCAGCGATAGCGAATTGCAGCAATATCCGCTGTCGGGATGCGTGCTGTCGGTGCGCGTGGATGTGCCGGGGCGCCTGGAATACAGCTACCGGCCCTGATTTTCCGGCACGCCGGATGACAAGAAGACCAGCATCGGAAGACTATGCCATGAGCCCCAGGAGCCCCATGAGCCGTTATCTGCTCGCCCTCGACCAGGGCACCACCAGTTCGCGCGCCATTCTGTTTGACCGCCAGGGCCGCATCGCCGCCATCGAGCAGAAAGAATTTGCACAGCATTACCCGCAATCCGGCTGGGTAGAGCATGACGCCAACGACATCTGGCGCTCCCAGCTCGACGTCGCCCAGGCAGTGCTGAAGAACAACCACGTGACAGCCGGCGAGATTGACGCCATCGGCATCACCAACCAGCGCGAGACCACCGTGGTGTGGGACCGCAAGAGCGGCGAACCGGTCTGCCCTGCCATCGTGTGGCAGGATCGTCGCACCGCCGGCCTGTGCGACCGGTTACGCAGCGAAGGCAAGGAAGAACTGTTCGCCCGCAAGACCGGCCTGGTGCTGGACGCGTATTTCGCCGGCACCAAGCTGAACTGGATCCTGGAGAACGTGCCCGGTGCCCGCGCGCGCGCCGAGCGCGGCGAGCTGGCGTTCGGCACCGTCGATTCCTGGCTGGTCTACAAGCTCAGCGGGGAACATGTCACCGACAGCAGCAATGCCTCGCGCAGCCTGCTGTTCGACATCCATCGCTGCGAGTGGGACGATGAACTCATGGCGGTGCTGCAAGTGCCGCGCGCCATGTTGCCGCGCGTGGTGGCCAGCAGCGGCGTGGCCGCGCAGGCCAACGCCGAATGGTTCGGGAGCGCCCTGCCGATTGCCGGCATCGCCGGCGACCAACAGGCCGCCACGTTCGGGCAGGCCTGCCTGCGTGAAGGCATGGTCAAGAATACCTACGGCACCGGCTGTTTCATGCTGATGCAGACCGGCGCGCAAGCCGCCGTGTCGAAAAACAAGCTGCTCACGACCATCGGCTGGACCCTGGCTGCAAAAGATGGCGCCCCGCCCCGGACCTCGTACATGCTTGAGGGCAGCATCTTTGTCGCCGGTGCGGTAGTGCAGTGGCTGCGCGATGGCCTGGGCGTGATCGAAAAATCATCCGATATCGAGGCGCTGGCGGCGCAGGCGCCGGACAACGGCGGCGTGTATTTCGTACCGGCCTTTACCGGACTCGGCACGCCGTATTGGGATCCTTACGCGCGCGGCAGCATCAGCGGCCTCACGCGCGGCTCCACCAAGGCCCATCTGGCCCGCGCCGCGCTGGAAAGCATCGCTTACCAGACCGCCGATGTATTGGAGGCGATGCAGAAGGATGCCGCCATCCCGCTCACGGAACTGCGAGTGGACGGCGGAGCCGCGCGCAATGACCTGCTGATGCAGTTCCAGGCGGACATGCTGGGGGTGCCGGTGGTGCGACCGCAGGTCACGGAAACGACTGCGCTGGGCGCCGCTTACTTGGCCGGTCTGGCCACCGGGTTCTGGCATTCCCAGGAAGAAATTTCCGCCATGTGGCAGGTCGACCGCCTGTTTGAACCGGCAATGGCGGCCGGATTGCGCGATGAACTCCTGATGCGTTGGCATAAGGCGGTGGGATGCTCGCAAGGATGGATGCAGGACTGAAATGCGTCGCGCGCCCGATGGCAACGCTCTTTTGCCTTTGCCCGATGAGGTATTCGCATGCGCACGAGGCCAAAATCAGACACGCGAGTATGCATTTTCGATGATTGTGAGAAAATACTGCATTATCGCGGGTACAGTATCCGCACCAGATTTCGTCTGACACCGACATCCATCAATACTATTTACGCGTCGAAAGAATATTTATGACTAAATTGAAGAGCCTGGTCGCCAAACTTGCATTCGTCGGCATCGCTTCCATCGCTGTCCAAGCACCGAGCTACGCCATCGACGGCATGTCGCTGGAATACGGCACCGGCAACAACACCCAGCTGGTTCGCCTCGGCGCCCAATGGAACTGGGGCCCGAACTGGAATTTCTGGCAGTCGAACGGCACGCATATCGGCGGCTACTGGGATCTGTCGCTGGCCAACTGGCGCATGAACCACTATAACAACACGAATGACAGCGGCAACCTGGTCGACCTCGGCCTGACTCCGGTGCTGCGCTTCCAGCGTGACGACGGCAAGGGCTTCTATGGCGAAGCCGGCATCGGCGTCCACCTGTTCTCCAAGCTGTATCGCAACAACGACAAGGTCCTGTCGACTGCATTCCAGTTCGGCGACCATATCGGCGCCGGCTATGTGTTCAGCAATGGCCTGGATCTTGGCATCCGCTTGCAGCATTTCTCGAACGGCGGCATCAAGCAGCCGAACGGCGGCGTGAACTTCGCCGTGGCGCGTGTGGCGTACAAGTTCTAAGATCCACAGCGAAAATTCGCAGTGCTAAAAAGCCGGCTTTGCCGGCTTTTTTTGTGCGCCTTAATCCATTCAACCGACTCTGGCAAGGCAAGTGCGCGAGTTCATCTATGAACGATTTCGGCGGCAATTGACGGCACCTGATTGTGTGTGAGCAAAGACAGAAGACGCCTCCATCCCGGGATAGGGCCCTTATTCTTCAAATGCCCGTCTCCGCAAACTGAAGAACTGATGCGCCCTATTGGAGGAGGCATCAAGATAATTTCGAGTGAATGCTTACAAGGTAATTTAAAAGGGTTTATCGCACGGCATGCGACGTATGCGGAATACGAATGGATCTGTCAGGGATGTGGTTCAGGAGCTGGCAGAGTCTGGGTGCCAGCTGAAAGATGAAGAGAGACTGAACCGGAAGGGTGAAGCGGGTGATGGAGGTACGCTCGCAGAGGCAGCCCAAGCTTCCAAGCCGAAGCGAAGCCCAGAGCCAGAAGGGCTAAACGCTAAAACGCTCCCCCAACGCGGC